>CAXXLV010000002.1:0-1780427 GCA_963664305.2 uncultured Aliarcobacter sp. | reverse complement strand
ATCAATTGCTTTACCACTATATGTAAATTACAGATGTTGGTCCTTCGATACTTACATATGCTGTTTGTGTATCTGGGTCTGTTGGTACTGTTTCATCTGTGATTGTTGTTGTTACTGATGATTTTGTAGAGTCTACTCTTACATCTTCTAATCCACCATTTGTGATAGTATTAATTGTAACTGTAAAGTCCTCAGCACCCTCTGCTATGTTATCATCTATTGTTGCAATATTGAATGTTGCTGATGTTTCACCTTTTGGAATTACTACACTTGCTACTCCTGTGAAGTCTGTTCCATCAATTGCTTTACCACTATATGTAAATGTTACTGTTAAATCAGATTCTGGAGCTTGAGTTACACTTACAGTGTATGGAGTTGTTGTATTACCTTCAACTACAGATGTTGGTCCTTCGATACTTACATATGCTGTTTGTGTATCTGGGTCTGTTGGTACTGTTTCATCTGTGATTGTTGTTGTTACTGATGATTTTGTAGAGTCTACTCTTACATCTTCTAATCCACCATTTGTGATAGTATTAATTGTAACTGTAAAGTCCTCAGCACCCTCTGCTATGTTAGTCATCTATTGTTGCAATATCTGAATGTTGCTGATGTTTCACCTTTTGGAATTACTACACTTGCTACTCCTGTGAAGTCTGTTCCATCAATTGCTTTACCACTATATGTAAATGTTACTGTTAAATCAGATTCTGGAGCTTGAGTTACACTTACAGTGTATGGAGTTGTTGTATTACCTTCAACTACAGATGTTGGTCCTTCGATACTTACATATGCTGTTTGTGTATCTGGGTCTGTTGGTACTGTTTCATCTGTGATTGTTGTTGTTACTGATGATTTTGTAGAGTCTACTCTTACATCTTCTAATCCACCATTTGTGATAGTATTAATTGTAACTGTAAAGTCCTCAGCACCCTCTGCTATGTTATCATCTATTGTTGCAATATTGAATGTTGCTGATGTTTCACCTTTTGGAATTACTACACTTGCTACTCCTGTGAAGTCTGTTCCATCAATTGCTTTACCACTATATGTAAATGTTACTGTTAAATCAGATTCTGGAGCTTGAGTTACACTTACAGTGTATGGAGTTGTTGTATTACCTTCAACTACAGATGTTGGTCCTTCGATACTTACATATGCTGTTTGTGTATCTGGGTCTGTTGGTACTGTTTCATCTGTGATTGTTGTTGTTACTGATGATTTTGTAGAGTCTACTCTTACATCTTCTAATCCACCATTTGTGATAGTATTAATTGTAACTGTAAAGTCCTCAGCACCCTCTGCTATGTTATCATCTATTGTTGCAATATTGAATGTTGCTGATGTTTCACCTTTTGGAATTACTACACTTGCTACTCCTGTGAAGTCTGTTCCATCAATTGCTTTACCACTATATGTAAATGTTACTGTTAAATCAGATTCTGGAGCTTGAGTTACACTTACAGTGTATGGAGTTGTTGTATTACCTTCAACTACAGATGTTGGTCCTTCGATACTTACATATGCTGTTTGTGTATCTGGGTCTGTTGGTACTGTTTCATCTGTGATTGTTGTTGTTACTGATGATTTTGTAGAGTCTACTCTTACATCTTCTAATCCACCATTTGTGATAGTATTAATTGTAACTGTAAAGTCCTCAGCACCCTCTGCTATGTTATCATCTATTGTTGCAATATTGAATGTTGCTGATGTTTCACCTTTTGGAATTACTACACTTGCTACTCCTGTGAAGTCTGTTCCATCAATTGCTTTACCACTATATGTAAATGTTACTGTTAAATCAGATTCTGGAGCTTGAGTTACACTTACAGTGTATGGAGTTGTTGTATTACCTTCAACTACAGATGTTGGTCCTTCGATACTTACATATGCTGTTTGTGTATCTGGGTCTGTTGGTACTGTTTCATCTGTGATTGTTGTTGTTACTGATGATTTTGTAGAGTCTACTCTTACATCTTCTAATCCACCATTTGTGATAGTATTAATTGTAACTGTAAAGTCCTCAGCACCCTCTGCTATGTTATCATCTATTGTTGCAATATTGAATGTTGCTGATGTTTCACCTTTTGGAATTACTACACTTGCTACTCCTGTGAAGTCTGTTCCATCAATTGCTTTACCACTATATGTAAATGTTACTGTTAAATCAGATTCTGGAGCTTGAGTTACACTTACAGTGTATGGAGTTGTTGTATTACCTTCAACTACAGATGTTGGTCCTTCGATACTTACATATGCTGTTTGTGTATCTGGGTCTGTTGGTACTGTTTCATCTGTGATTGTTGTTGTTACTGATGATTTTGTAGAGTCTACTCTTACATCTTCTAATCCACCATTTGTGATAGTATTAATTGTAACTGTAAAGTCCTCAGCACCCTCTGCTATGTTATCATCTATTGTTGCAATATTGAATGTTGCTGATGTTTCACCTTTTGGAATTACTACACTTGCTACTCCTGTGAAGTCTGTTCCATCAATTGCTTTACCACTATATGTAAATGTTACTGTTAAATCAGATTCTGGAGCTTGAGTTACACTTACAGTGTATGGAGTTGTTGTATTACCTTCAACTACAGATGTTGGTCCTTCGATACTTACATATGCTGTTTGTGTATCTGGGTCTGTTGGTACTGTTTCATCTGTGATTGTTGTTGTTACTGATGATTTTGTAGAGTCTACTCTTACATCTTCTAATCCACCATTTGTGATAGTATTAATTGTAACTGTAAAGTCCTCAGCACCCTCTGCTATGTTATCATCTATTGTTGCAATATTGAATGTTGCTGATGTTTCACCTTTTGGAATTACTACACTTGCTACTCCTGTGAAGTCTGTTCCATCAATTGCTTTACCACTATATGTAAATGTTACTGTTAAATCAGATTCTGGAGCTTGAGTTACACTTACAGTGTATGGAGTTGTTGTATTACCTTCAACTACAGATGTTGGTCCTTCGATACTTACATATGCTGTTTGTGTATCTGGGTCTGTTGGTACTGTTTCATCTGTGATTGTTGTTGTTACTGATGATTTTGTAGAGTCTACTCTTACATCTTCTAATCCACCATTTGTGATAGTATTAATTGTAACTGTAAAGTCCTCAGCACCCTCTGCTATGTTATCATCTATTGTTGCAATATTGAATGTTGCTGATGTTTCACCTTTTGGAATTACTACACTTGCTACTCCTGTGAAGTCTGTTCCATCAATTGCTTTACCACTATATGTAAATGTTACTGTTAAATCAGATTCTGGAGCTTGAGTTACACTTACAGTGTATGGAGTTGTTGTATTACCTTCAACTACAGATGTTGGTCCTTCGATACTTACATATGCTGTTTGTGTATCTGGGTCTGTTGGTACTGTTTCATCTGTGATTGTTGTTGTTACTGATGATTTTGTAGAGTCTACTCTTACATCTTCTAATCCACCATTTGTGATAGTATTAATTGTAACTGTAAAGTCCTCAGCACCCTCTGCTATGTTATCATCTATTGTTGCAATATTGAATGTTGCTGATGTTTCACCTTTTGGAATTACTACACTTGCTACTCCTGTGAAGTCTGTTCCATCAATTGCTTTACCACTATATGTAAATGTTACTGTTAAATCAGATTCTGGAGCTTGAGTTACACTTACAGTGTATGGAGTTGTTGTATTACCTTCAACTACAGATGTTGGTCCTTCGATACTTACATATGCTGTTTGTGTATCTGGGTCTGTTGGTACTGTTTCATCTGTGATTGTTGTTGTTACTGATGATTTTGTAGAGTCTACTCTTACATCTTCTAATCCACCATTTGTGATAGTATTAATTGTAACTGTAAAGTCCTCAGCACCCTCTGCTATGTTATCATCTATTGTTGCAATATTGAATGTTGCTGATGTTTCACCTTTTGGAATTACTACACTTGCTACTCCTGTGAAGTCTGTTCCATCAATTGCTTTACCACTATATGTAAATGTTACTGTTAAATCAGATTCTGGAGCTTGAGTTACACTTACAGTGTATGGAGTTGTTGTATTACCTTCAACTACAGATGTTGGTCCTTCGATACTTACATATGCTGTTTGTGTATCTGGGTCTGTTGGTACTGTTTCATCTGTGATTGTTGTTGTTACTGATGATTTTGTAGAGTCTACTCTTACATCTTCTAATCCACCATTTGTGATAGTATTAATTGTAACTGTAAAGTCCTCAGCACCCTCTGCTATGTTATCATCTATTGTTGCAATATTGAATGTTGCTGATGTTTCACCTTTTGGAATTACTACACTTGCTACTCCTGTGAAGTCTGTTCCATCAATTGCTTTACCACTATATGTAAATGTTACTGTTAAATCAGATTCTGGAGCTTGAGTTACACTTACAGTGTATGGAGTTGTTGTATTACCTTCAACTACAGATGTTGGTCCTTCGATACTTACATATGCTGTTTGTGTATCTGGGTCTGTTGGTACTGTTTCATCTGTGATTGTTGTTGTTACTGATGATTTTGTAGAGTCTACTCTTACATCTTCTAATCCACCATTTGTGATAGTATTAATTGTAACTGTAAAGTCCTCAGCACCCTCTGCTATGTTATCATCTATTGTTGCAATATTGAATGTTGCTGATGTTTCACCTTTTGGAATTACTACACTTGCTACTCCTGTGAAGTCTGTTCCATCAATTGCTTTACCACTATATGTAAATGTTACTGTTAAATCAGATTCTGGAGCTTGAGTTACACTTACAGTGTATGGAGTTGTTGTATTACCTTCAACTACAGATGTTGGTCCTTCGATACTTACATATGCTGTTTGTGTATCTGGGTCTGTTGGTACTGTTTCATCTGTGATTGTTGTTGTTACTGATGATTTTGTAGAGTCTACTCTTACATCTTCTAATCCACCATTTGTGATAGTATTAATTGTAACTGTAAAGTCCTCAGCACCCTCTGCTATGTTATCATCTATTGTTGCAATATTGAATGTTGCTGATGTTTCACCTTTTGGAATTACTACACTTGCTACTCCTGTGAAGTCTGTTCCATCAATTGCTTTACCACTATATGTAAATGTTACTGTTAAATCAGATTCTGGAGCTTGAGTTACACTTACAGTGTATGGAGTTGTTGTATTACCTTCAACTACAGATGTTGGTCCTTCGATACTTACATATGCTGTTTGTGTATCTGGGTCTGTTGGTACTGTTTCATCTGTGATTGTTGTTGTTACTGATGATTTTGTAGAGTCTACTCTTACATCTTCTAATCCACCATTTGTGATAGTATTAATTGTAACTGTAAAGTCCTCAGCACCCTCTGCTATGTTATCATCTATTGTTGCAATATTGAATGTTGCTGATGTTTCACCTTTTGGAATTACTACACTTGCTACTCCTGTGAAGTCTGTTCCATCAATTGCTTTACCACTATATGTAAATGTTACTGTTAAATCAGATTCTGGAGCTTGAGTTACACTTACAGTGTATGGAGTTGTTGTATTACCTTCAACTACAGATGTTGGTCCTTCGATACTTACATATGCTGTTTGTGTATCTGGGTCTGTTGGTACTGTTTCATCTGTGATTGTTGTTGTTACTGATGATTTTGTAGAGTCTACTCTTACATCTTCTAATCCACCATTTGTGATAGTATTAATTGTAACTGTAAAGTCCTCAGCACCCTCTGCTATGTTATCATCTATTGTTGCAATATTGAATGTTGCTGATGTTTCACCTTTTGGAATTACTACACTTGCTACTCCTGTGAAGTCTGTTCCATCAATTGCTTTACCACTATATGTAAATGTTACTGTTAAATCAGATTCTGGAGCTTGAGTTACACTTACAGTGTATGGAGTTGTTGTATTACCTTCAACTACAGATGTTGGTCCTTCGATACTTACATATGCTGTTTGTGTATCTGGGTCTGTTGGTACTGTTTCATCTGTGACAAATGTTGTTGTTACTGATGATTTTGTAGAGTCTACTCTTACATCTTCTAATCCACCATTTGTGATAGTATTAATTGTAACTGTAAAGTCCTCAGCACCCTCTGCTATGTTATCATCTATTGTTGCAATATTGAATGTTGCTGATGTTTCACCTTTTGGAATTACTACACTTGCTACTCCTGTGAAGTCTGTTCCATCAATTGCTTTACCACTATATGTAAATGTTACTGTTAAATCAGATTCTGGAGCTTGAGTTACACTTACAGTGTATGGAGTTGTTGTATTACCTTCAACTACAGATGTTGGTCCTTCGATACTTACATATGCTGTTTGTGTATCTGGGTCTGTTGGTACTGTTTCATCTGTGATTGTTGTTGTTACTGATGATTTTGTAGAGTCTACTCTTACATCTTCTAATCCACCATTTGTGATAGTATTAATTGTAACTGTAAAGTCCTCAGCACCCTCTGCTATGTTATCATCTATTGTTGCAATATTGAAGTTGCTGATGTTTCACCTTTTGGAATTACTACACTTGCTACTCCTGTGAAGTCTGTTCCATCAATTGCTTTACCACTATATGTAAATGTTACTGTTAAATCAGATTCTGGAGCTTGAGTTACACTTACAGTGTATGGAGTTGTTGTATTACCTTCAACTACAGATGTTGGTCCTTCGATACTTACATATGCTGTTTGTGTATCTGGGTCTGTTGGTACTGTTTCATCTGTGATTGTTGTTGTTACTGATGATTTTGTAGAGTCTACTCTTACATCTTCTAATCCACCATTTGTGATAGTATTAATTGTAACTGTAAAGTCCTCAGATACACAAACAGCATATGTAAGTATCGAAGGACCAACATCTGTAGTTGAAGGTAATACAACAACTCCATACACTGTAAGTGTAACTCAAGCTCCAGAATCTGATTTAACAGTAACATTTACATATAGTGGTAAAGCAATTGATGGAACAGACTTCACAGGAGTAGCAAGTGTAGTAATTCCAAAAGGTGAAACATCAGCAACATTCAATATTGCAACAATAGATGATAACATAGCAGAGGGTGCTGAGGACTTTACAGTTACAATTAATACTATCACAAATGGTGGATTAGAAGATGTAAGAGTAGACTCTACAAAATCATCAGTAACAACAACAATCACAGATGAAACAGTACCAACAGACCCAGATACACAAACAGCATATGTAAGTATCGAAGGACCAACATCTGTAGTTGAAGGTAATACAACAACTCCATACACTGTAAGTGTAACTCAAGCTCCAGAATCTGATTTAACAGTAACATTTACATATAGTGGTAAAGCAATTGATGGAACAGACTTCACAGGAGTAGCAAGTGTAGTAATTCCAAAAGGTGAAACATCAGCAACATTCAATATTGCAACAATAGATGATAACATAGCAGAGGGTGCTGAGGACTTTACAGTTACAATTAATACTATCACAAATGGTGGATTAGAAGATGTAAGAGTAGACTCTACAAAATCATCAGTAACAACAACAATCACAGATGAAACAGTACCAACAGACCCAGATACACAAACAGCATATGTAAGTATCGAAGGACCAACATCTGTAGTTGAAGGTAATACAACAACTCCATACACTGTAAGTGTAACTCAAGCTCCAGAATCTGATTTAACAGTAACATTTACATATAGTGGTAAAGCAATTGATGGAACAGACTTCACAGGAGTAGCAAGTGTAGTAATTCCAAAAGGTGAAACATCAGCAACATTCAATATTGCAACAATAGATGATAACATAGCAGAGGGTGCTGAGGACTTTACAGTTACAATTAATACTATCACAAATGGTGGATTAGAAGATGTAAGAGTAGACTCTACAAAATCATCAGTAACAACAACAATCACAGATAATGATACTATTCCAGTAATTACAATTGTTGGAAGTTCAGTATCTGAAAAAGAAAGTGGTATAGCAACTGGAGATAAAGTAGTAGGTACTGTTAGTATAAGTATTGATACATTATTGCAAGAAGATTTAAAAATAACTTTAAGTGATGGTCAAGAAGTTACTATTTATGCTGGAGAACATACACCTAGAGAAACAGTTTATGTTGAAACAAATAGAACAGATGATTATTATAAACAAGGTACAACAACATATGATGTATCTATATTAGATATATCAAATAAAGAAATTGATATAACTAATAAAAAAACAGAAATTATAATTAATGATGATGTTGATCCAATAAATATAACTATTACTGCAACGGTAACTACTCCTAAAATAATAGATGTTAATACTGAATTTGATGATTTAACTGGTATTTCTATTTCAGCTACTGACACAGATGGGAATAGTAAAGAAATTGCAGTGATAAAAGGTACAGATCATGATGGATTTGGTGTTTATGGTAAAACTACTGGAGGCGGAGCAACTGCTGAATTAGGAAACCTAGGAAATGGAAAAAGTGAAAAAATAATTGTTGATTTTGATAAAGAAGTAAATTCTTTAGATATTGCATTTGCTTGGAGAAATAATACTGAAACAGCAAGAGTAACATTTGTAAATGATAATCAAGTTGTAGGATATGCAGAAGTAACAGGTGGAGGAAATAATACAAAAGCAAAAGTAAATTATTATACTCCAGATGGTGAATTGATAAAATCAGTAGAAGCACAAGGTGGAACAGATAGAGTTGATTTATCATATACATTTGAATTGCCTGATTCAAATGGAGGTTTAGTAGCATTTGATAAAGTTGAATTTACTGCTCCAAGTTATGATGATGATTATTTAATTAATAAAATTGTATATAAAGAAGTAGTAGATTCTGACGTAACGGATATTACGACAGATGGAGGAAAAGTTACATTTGATATTCAATTGGACGAAAATTATCCACCACAGGGAACTGCAACAGCAACAGTAGAAATAAATGGCGTAAGATATGAAAATGTAACTTTAAATGCAACGGGAAGAGCAACAATAACTGTTGATAGCAAAGATTTAGGAGATTTATCTAAAGTTGTAATAAAAGTGATTGCAATTAATGGTGGAAATTATGAAAAAGTAAATCAAGTTGAAGAAACATTTGATTTCACACCTGTACTAGAATCTTCTGATGATAGCATTACTACAAATGAAGATACTCCTTATATATTAAAAATAAGTGATTTTGGTGATGTTTCAGTTAATACAAAAGAATTTAAAATTACAGAATTACCAAATTTAGAAAGTGGTAAACTTTATTTATTAGTTAAACAAGGTGAAACAATAATTGATAAAGAAGGTAATTTAATTACAATAACTCAAGATACAAAAATTGAAGTTTATAAAGATCAAATTATTAGTTTAGCTGATATAGGAGCTGAAAAGTTAATATTTGAACCAACTTCTAATAGTGATATTGATGGAAACCTTAAATTTGAGGTTGGAGATGGCAATGGAAACTTTAGTGATGAATATACAACAGCTATAGAAATAATTGCAGTAGCAGATGCTCCAACAGCAACTATAAATGTAACTAAAATAGAATCTTCTTCAACATCTGGAGAATTGATTGTAAAAGTAGGTTCAACTACATATGATATAACTGATATTTTAGTAAATAAAGGTTCATATGTTGAAGTAAAAAATATTGGTAATAACACAGAAACATCAGCTCAAAATATTGTAGTTAATGAGAATTTAGATAGTAATGATTTCTTAAAAACTTCATCTGCAAATAATATAATTGTAATTGATGGTGATATTTCAGGTGGTGCTAAAATTGAACCTATGGGAGGTAATGATTTTATCGCAATTTTAGGTGATTTAATTAATGGTACAATTAATGATAGTTCAGGGATTGATACACTATATTTAGGTAAATCTTCAAGCTACTATAGTTGGACAGTAAACGCACATAGTGGTGATACAGGAATGGATGGCACAATCACACAATATGCTGATGAAGCACATACTCAAATAGTTGGAACATTATATATAAATAATATAGATGGAATTATATTTGCAGATGGACACACTGTAGGAAGTGTTGAAGTTATTTCAACTCCATCAACAACAGTAGATTATGAAGTAGATATAAGTGCAGCATTGGTTGATTTAGATGGAAGTGAAACATTAACTGTTACAATTACAAATGTTCCAACAGGTGCAACACTTTCAAGTGATACTTATACATTAACTGATAATGGAAATAATACTTGGAGTGTAACAATTCCTGCCGGAACAAAATCAATTACAGATACAATTACAATGTCTGTACCTGAAACAAAAACAGATAATATAAATTTAGGAATAACAGCAAGAGCAACAGAAACAAATGATAATGCAGATGGTTTAAATTATGCAGAAACAGTTGATACTGATGCATTAGTTTATGGAATAGATGAAACAAATAATTTTGTTTTTGGAAAATCAACAACTAATTTAGTTATTACTTTAGATGTTTCTGGATCTATGGCAAATACAGTTAAAGATAGTGATGGAAATGATGTAAAAAGATTTGATATAGCAGTTGATTCTATGATAGAAACAATTAAAGCTTATAAAGCAAATGGTACAACACAAGTTAATTTAACACTATTTGGAGATGGAGCTAAAAATATTGGTTGGATGAATGCAGATAGTGCAATAGATTATTTAAATAAATTAACATTGACATCAAATTCAATTAAATATAATGGAACTTCAATTAGTGGAATTAGTACAGGTGGAACAGACTATTATAATGCATTAGCTAAAACAATGAATGTTGATTTTACAGGACATGAAGCAGATAATACTGTATCATATTTCTTATCAGATGGTGCACCAAATAAAAATACATCTTACACTGATAGTGACAATGATTACATAATTAAAACTTGGAAAACTTATGTTGAAAATAATATTGATACATTAAATGTAATTGGAGTTGGAGAAGGTGCAAAAGAAGCACCATTGAAAATAATTCAAGTTGAAGATAGTGATAAAGTAATTATGGTTACGGATGATTCAACATTAGGAGATATTTTATTAGCTACAGTGACTGCAACTTTAACTGGTGATGTAATGGATAACTTCTATGGTGGAGATGGTAAAATTACAATAAATAGTATTACTGTTGATGGTATTGAATATACAAAATCTAATTTCCCAACAGATGGAATTGCCCTTGATGGAGATGGAAAATTATCATTTGATTTTGATACAGGAAAATATAATTATAATGCTAAATCATCAGAATTCACAACAGATATGACAAAAACATTTAGTGTAAATGCAAGTGATGAAGATGGAGATAAAACAACATTTGATGTTAATATAAAAGTTGATGTAGGAAATACAGAAGTAGTTAATACATTAAATATCTCAGGTGAAGATATTGATTTAACTTCAATTATCTCTGCAAATAAATCAGTAGATGTAATTAACATGGAAAATTCTACTAACGATAAAATCAAAATTGAACTAAATGATGTGTTAGTTCAAGATGATAAACAACTTGTTGTTAAAGGTGATTTAGGAGATGTTATTGAATTAGATACTCCAAGTGACTGGGCAAATGCAGGTAAAGAACAACTAAATGGTGTAAATTATAATGTATATACAGGAACAGGAACAAATTCTACAGTTAAATTATTAATTGAAGATGATATTGATGTAAATCCAGATATTTAAAATAGAAAGGTTTTTACCTTTCTATTTAGTAAAGTAGTTAAATGAGACAAACAAAAATAGATGAATTTTTAGAATTAGAACACCATAATAAAGAGCTTGAAAAAAGAATAAAAGAAGAAGTAGCTAAAAATAGAGAAAAAGATAAGCTAATGTTTCAACAAGCAAAATTGGCATCTTTAGGAGAAATGTTAGGTAACATTTCCCATCAATGGCGACAACCTTTAATGGAAATAAATTCTTTATTCTTACCAATTGAAGCAAAGTTATCTTTAGGTGGAACTTTAGAGAAAGAAGAAGTTTTGGAAGCAATAGATAAATTAAATCACATCACAAGATATATGTCAAATACTATTGATGATTTTAAAAACTTTTTTGCAACAGATAAAGAAAAAATAAAATTCAAATTATTAGAACAAATAAATTCAACAATAAATATTATTAGTGGTGGATTAAAAGCAAATAATATTAATCTTGATATTATAATGAACAAAAATCCTGAATTAATTGGATATAAAAATGATTATTCACAAGTTTTAATAAATATAATTAATAATGCAAAAGATGCGTTAGTTGAGCGAAAAATAGAAAATCCACATATAAAAATTTCAATATTTCAAGAAGATGAAAATATTATTACAACAGTTGAAGATAATGCTGGTGGGATAAGAGTTGAGCCAATAGAAAAAATATTTGAACCTTTTTTTACTTATCAAAAAGCAAATGGTTCTGGAATTGGACTTTTTATGTCAAAATTAATCATAGAAAATAACATGAATGGAAAATTAAGTGTTATGAATTCATCAAAAGGTGCTTTTTTTAAGATTTCTATTCCAAAAAACTAAAGTAAATCACTTCATTTTCTATTCAATCAAAATTAGATACAATACACAAAAATTTTAGAAACTTCACTCAAAATTAGGAAAATCATGTCAAAACAATTATTACAAAAACAAGCAGATACAATAAGATTTTTAGCAGCTGATATGGTGCAACAAGCAAACTCAGGACATCCAGGTGCTCCTATGGGATTAGCTGATATTGCAACTGTGTTAAGTAAACACTTAAATGTAAACCCAGCTGATGAAAAATGGCTAAATAGAGATAGATTAGTATTTAGTGGTGGTCATGCTACAGGTTTAGTATATTCATTATTACATTTATGGGGATTTGATGTATCAGTAAATGATATGAAAAACTTCAGACAAACTCACTCTAAAACTCCAGGACATCCAGAATATGGTCATACTCATGGAATTGAAATTACAACTGGACCTTTAGGACAAGGAATTGCAAATGCAGTTGGTTTCGCGATGGCTGGAAAATATGCACAAAATCTTTTAGGAAAAGATGTAATTAATCATAAAGTTTATTGTTTATGTGGAGATGGAGATTTACAAGAAGGTATCTCTTATGAAGCAACTTCAACAGCTGGTCACCAAAAACTTGACAATCTTGTAATAATTTATGATTCAAATAATATTACAATTGAAGGTGAAGCTACAATTGCATGGGATGAGAATGTTAAAAAGAGATTTCAAGCTATTGATTTTGAAGTAATTGAAATTGATGGACATAATTTTGAGCAAATTGATAAAGCATTAGTTGCAGCTAAAGAGGCAACTCAACCTGTGTTAATTATTGCAAAAACGGCAATTGCAAAAGGTGCAGTTACAATGGAAGGAAGTCACCATTCACATGGAGCTCCATTAGGTGAAGATGAAATTGCTAAATCAAAAGAAAAAGCTGGATTTGATCCAAAAGAGAAATTCTTTGTACCTGCTGATGTAAAAGGTGCTTTTGATAAATTAATAGTGGGTTCTACTGCACAAAATACTTGGACAGAATCTTTATCAGCTGAAACAAAAGCAAAAATTGCTGAGTTACAAAATCCAGATTTTGATTCTGTTGTTTACCCAACTTTTGAAGTTGATTCAAGTGTTGCAACAAGAGATTCAAATCACAAAATCTTAAATGCAATTGCTAAAGCAATTCCAGGATTTTTAGGTGGAAGTGCTGACTTAGCTCCATCAAATAAAACTGAATTAAAAGATATGGGTGATTTTCCAAATGGAAGAAATATTCACTTTGGTATTAAAGAACATGCAATGGCTGCAATTACAAACGCGATGAATTTATATGGATTATTTAGAGTTTATTCTGCAACATTCTTTGTATTTAGTGATTATTTAAAACCAGCTGCAAGAATAGCGGCACTTGCAGGTATTCCACAACACTTTATTTGGACACATGACTCTATTGGAGTAGGTGAAGATGGACCAACACACCAACCAATTGAGCATTTATCACAATTTAGAGCATTACCAAATTTCTATACATTTAGACCAGCAGATGCTAGTGAAAATATTGAAGCTTGGAAAGTAGCACTTAAAATGAAAGCACCAACAGCATTTGTTTGCTCAAGACAAGGTTTAAAAGTATTAAAAGATGAAAGAGCTTATGGAAATGTTTCAAATGGAGCTTATTTATTAAAACAAAGAGAAAATGCAAACATCACTATCATGGCATCTGGAAGTGAATTAATGCTTGCTTTACAAACTGCTTGTTCATTAGAAGAAGAAGGAATTATTGCAAATGTTGTTTCAGTTCCTTGTTTTGATTTATTAATGGAACAATCAAAAGAGTATGTAGAAAAAATCATTGATCCAAAAACAAAAGTATATGCTGTTGAAGCAGCTCGAGGTTTAGAGTACTACAAATATGCTGATGTTGTATTTGGTATGGAAACATTTGGAGCTTCAGGTCCTGCAAATGATTTATTTGAAGAGTTTGGATTTACTAAAGATAAATTAAAAGCAAAAATAATTGCAGATTTTAAAAAATAGATAAGAGTTCTTCTCTTATCTATTTTTCTTGAGATAAAATAGTTATTATCTCAAATGGTGAAGTTTTATTTAGTTTTGCAAGTTCATTTAATGAATTTGCATTTTCTACTTTTATTCCTGCTTTTTGTAGTTTCTCATTTGCATTTTCAATACTTTTACTAAAAATTAAAAAAGAAGTTTCAATAGGTGCAGATAAAGTTTTATTTATTAAAATTGCTTTTGGATTTTCTCCCGTTTTTGCATTTAAAATAAAAAATAGAGCAATTAATGCTGTAATAATTCCTGAAGTAAAAAAAACTTTTTTGCTAAAATAACTTTTCATAGCTTTCCAGTTGAAAAAGACATGAAAGAAAATTACTAAAACAAAAACTAAACCTAAAATCTCATGCATTTGCTTAGTGTAATTATCCAAAATATGAAAATACATAAAAATACCAGTTATACCCATAACTAAAAATAGAAATACTGTAAATGATGTAGCAATATCTCTTTTTAAAAATTTATTCATTTTTCCCCTTTTATAAAAGAGAAGTATACAAAAGTAATTTTAATGAATTTTTAATATAATCATGAAGAAAGATAAGAGGAGTATATATGTCAATAGGATTTATAGGATTAGGAAATTTAGGACAAGCAATTTGTAAAAGATTGAGTGAAGTTGGTGAGTCTTTAATAGTTTATAATAGAAATAAAGAAAAAATAAAAGATTTACCTTATGCAAAAGCTGAAACACCAAGAGAAGTATTATTAAAGTGTGATGTTATTTTTTTATGTTTATTTGATAGCGAAGCTGTAAGTCATATTTTATCTGCAGAAAATGGACTTCTAAGTGATGAATTAGTTGGAAAAACAATTATTGATTTAACAACAAATCATTATGATGATGTATTAAAGTTTCATGATGCAGTTAATTCTTTAGATGGAAACTATTTAGAAAATCCAGTATTTGGAAGTGTTGCACCTGCACTTAAAGGTGAATTAACATTAGTGAGTTCTGGAAAAAAAGAAGTATTTGAAAAAGTAAAACCTCTTTTAGAAAAAATAGGAAAAGAGATATTCTTTTTAGAAAAACCATCAAGTGCAACAAAAATGAAATTAATAAATAATTTATGTTTAGGTTCATTTATGGCAACAATTGCTGAGTGTACTGCAATGGCTGAAAGTTGTGAAATTGATAAATCAAAAGCATTAGAAATTTTAGGAGTAGGTGGTGGACAATCACTTGTGCTTAAAGCAAAAACTCAGAAATTAATAGATGAAGATTTTACTGCTCATTTTTCAAATAATGCAATTAATAAAGATTTACATCTATTACAAAATTTAGCTTATGAATTAAAAAAACCACTTTATAGTGCAGCAATTCCAAAAGAATTATTCTCTAAAATGAAAATGTTAGGAAAAGGTGAAGAAGATTTTAGTTCGATCTATCAGTTATTTAAATAATAACAATATTGATAATCTATATTAATATTGTATTAATCTTTTTTTTCATATTATTCTGTTTTTAAAAACAAATTTAAATTTGTTTTGACTACAAGGATTAATATGAAAAAAATATCACTTTTAACACTTTCTCTACTAATATTAGGAAATTTTGTTTTTGCAGATGAATTAAATGAAATCGTAATTGAAGGAGTACAAGAATCATATTTTGAAGAATATTCTTCAACAAGTATGAAAGGCGAATTCAAAGATAAAGAGACACCTTATTCAATTTCAGTAACAAAAAATTCATTAATAAATGACTTACAAGCTCAAAGAATAGAAGATACTTATGATTACACAACTGGTGTAACAAAAGTTGGAAAAAATGCAGATGCAATTATGATTCGTGGATTTCAAACAGATTTAGAAAATCTGAAAGTAAATGGAATGTCAGGTCTAATTAGTAGAATGGGATCTCCATCAACAGCAAATATAGAAAAAATTGAAGTTGTAAAAGGTCCAGCTTCAGTTTTATATGGAGCAATGGAACCAGGTGGACTGGTAAACATGCAGACAAAACTTCCTCAATCAGTACAAAAAACTACAGTAGAAACTTCACTTCAAACATATATGTCAAATGTATCGAAATTTGGTGAAGATAATGGAATTACAACAACAATAGATACAACAGGACCAATAACTAATAATTTATTTTATAGATTTATAGCTGTAGGTGAAAAACTAAATTCATATAGAGAAGATGTAGATTTTGAAAATATATATATCTATCCTAGTTTATTATGGAATGTAAGTGATCAAACATCATTATTGGTTGCTCTTGAATATGGAAAAGAAAAAGGTAGTGCTGATGATGGATTATTTGTAGCAAACCATGATATTTCAACAGCTGCTCCTATTGATACAGTTTACCAAGAATCTGATGACTATGATAATGATGAAGGAACAGCTGTAGATTTAAAGTTAGATCATTTCATAAATGATAACCTTGAATACAAATTTGATTGGAGAAGTGTTTTTCATACTGATGATAGAAAATTATATGAAAATAGAAAAGTAAATCAAGCAAGTGATGTATCCTTAACAACATTAACAAGAAGAAATAGACATCAATATAATGAAAGAGATTGGCATAGTTTTGATACAAATTTAAATATTGATACAGATATAGCAAATATGAAAAACAATATTGTATTAGGTCTAGCTGGGAATTATAGAAGAACAGATTATGAAAGAATAGCTTATGGAAGTAATGTAACTCCTAATGTAAGTATTTATAATCCAGTCCTTGGAGGAACTGCAACAGATATTGTTGATAATAGAAGAAAAACAGAATATTTTAGTGCTGGAACATATATTCAAGATAAAATAAGTGTAACAGATAAGCTTACATTGGTTGGTTCAACAAGGGTTGATAGAACAAAGATTGATTATACTTGTTTAAGAGGAAATTGTGTAGAAGATAATACTAAATTTTCAACAGATTTTGTAGGTTCTATTGGAACAATTTATAATATAAATGATGTAGTTTCAGTTTATACAAGTTTTGCACAAAGTTATAATCCAAGTACAGCAGAAAGAGTTGATGAATCAGGAAAGGGACTAGATTCAGAAAAATCAGACCAATTTGAAGTTGGAACAAAATTAAATATATCAGAAGAATTAAATACAATATTGTCAGCTTATAAAATAAATAAATACAATGTTTCTGAGCAAAATTCTTCTGGTTATTATGAATTAAAAGGTGAAGTAGAAACAAAAGGAATTGAAGCTGAGATACAATGGTTACCAACAGCAAATTGGCAGTTTAAAACGGGATATGCGTATAATAAGTCAGAATATCTTGAGGGTGAAGATGTGGGTAATGAAGCTGCAAATAGTCCAAAATTAACAGGATATTTATTTACAAGATATAATATTCCAACAAAAATTTATGATGGAACAGTTGGTATTACAGGAGGAGTTGTATATAAAGATAGTGTATATACAAGTTCATCTTCAACTAAAAGAGTTGAATTACCTTCATATACTAGATACGATACAGGTATTCACTATACTTTAAAAGATTTAGAAGTTTCTTTAAATGTTGAAAATCTTACTGATAAAAAATATTATGAATCAGGAACTGAAGATTATAGAATTTTTTCAGCTGAACCAAGAAAAGTTACACTAAATATTAAAAAAACTTTTTAACTAAATATCAAGGCAAAAGCCTTGATATAATCACAAAATAATTAATTTGCTTTATTAGACTATTTTTCATATAATCATGTATTGCTTGAAAAAATCATAAAGGATTAGTTATGCCACATTTACAATTTGAATTAAACAAAAAAGTATCTAACGAATCAAAAGAAGAGTTTATAACTCAAATAAGAGAGAGTTTTTCAAATATTATGGATACAGGAACTGATCATATAGCTATTAGTATAAGAGAGTATGATAAATACTCTTTGACAATAGGTAGAGCAGAAATAAATGATGACATCTGTCTAATGAATTTAGATATTAGAGAAGGTAGAACTATTGAAAAAAGAAGAGAATTAGCTCTTCGTTATATGGAAATTGTAAAAGAAAATTTTGGTATATCTCAAAAAAATCAATATATAACTTTTACAGAGCACAAAGGTGAAGATTTTCATTTAGTTGAAAAATATTTGGCTTCGTGGGAAAGTGGGGAAGATCCTCTTGCATAAGAAAATAAAATAGACTTTTTAAAGTCTATTTTATATCTCTGAATAAGCTTTAACACAATTTCTATTTGAATTTTTAGCTTTATAAAGTGCTTTATCTGCTTTTGAAATACATTTTGTAGGATCTACTTCTTTACATTCATAAACCCCAAAACTTGCAGTTATTCTTATGTTGTGATGGAAATGAAAATTTTCAACAGCGACTCTTAGATTTTCAGCTGTAATTAGTGCATTGTTTTCTTTTGCTTTAGGAAGAATAATTAAAAATTCTTCACCACCCCATCTTCCTATATAGTCAGTTTCTCTAATATTTTTTGATAAGATTTGTGAAAATTCTTTTAAAATAATATCACCTGTTGTATGTCCATATGTATCATTTATATTTTTAAAGAAATCAATATCAGCAATTATTAGGCTAAGAGGTTCTTTATATCTTTTGAAAACATTTAACTCTTTTTCTAAAATAGAATCAAGTTTAGTTCTATTGAATATTGAAGTAAGTTTATCAGTTTGTGATAGTTTTTCTAGTTTTTTATTGAGTGAATTTAATTTCAAATTAGAACGATATACTAGGAATATTACAATAACAACAAAGATAAAAACTATTGATGAAATAATTTGAATAAGTAGTTCAGAATTAAACTGTTTTTCTTTTACAATTGTAATCCATTTTGCTGTAATTCTATCTTTTTCTTCATCTTTTAATGAATTTATAGATTTATTTAAAATATTTAATAAAATTTGTTCATCATTTCTAACAGCTATTCTTGCTAATAAATCCTCAGATATTTTTCCAGCAATTCTGATATCTTGAATATTGTTTTTTTGTCTAGCATAGGTAATACTTGGTAAAGAATCTACAAAGGCATATATCTCTTTTTTATTTACTTTATCTAAACCTTCTTTAGTATTTTCAACTTCAACAATATTAATATTTGGATATTTATATTTTAAAATTTCAACAAGTGCATAGTCTTTAATCAAACCAATTTTCTCATTTTCTATATCTTTTAATGAATTTATGAAAAATTCGCTATCTTTTGTAGCAACAACTATTGGAAATTTTAAATATGGTTGGGTAAAGTTAAAAAAAGCTTCTCTACTATTTGTTTGAACAGCAAAAGGTAAAATATCACACTCTTTATTTTTTACCATTTCAAATGATTCATTCCATGATTTTGTTACATTTAATTCAAATTTTATATTAGTGTTTTGAGATAATTGTTTTATAATATCTGAAATAATTCCAACATATTTTCCTTCTTTTGTTATCTTTTCATATGGTAAAAAGTTTGGGTCAACACAAATTGAGATATTTTTCTTTTTATCTAAATAATCAACTTCATCTTTTGAAAATAAGAAATTTTTTCCATTAAATTGAGTCTGAACTATTTTATTAAACCATTTTTGATTTAACTCTTCTAATTCACTATTTGATATCAATTTTTCAGCTTTATGTATGATGCTTTTTAAAATTTTATTCTCTTTATTAAATGTGATATAAAATCCAAATTTTTCATCATCAATATTATTTGAAATTTTTAAATTTGAGATTAGGTGCTTATTTATGTTGTATTCTAAAACATCTTTTAATCCATAAGCTAAATCAGCATCTTTATTTGCTACCGCTTTTATCATTTCAAGTGTGTTATCTGTTGGAAAAATTTTTACATTTGGATAATCTCTTTTTACCCTATCATAACTATGATAACCTTTTACAAGAGCAATAGTCTTCCCATCAATTTCACTAAAAGAGTGATAATCTCTTTCTCCAATTCTTGTAATCATGGCAGGACTTAGTAAAAGATATGGAAGATCAGAAAATAAAAATCTCTCTTCTCTCTCTTTTGATTTTAAAACATTTAGCATCAAATCCAATTGATTATTTTCTAACATATTTAAAAAATCATCCCAAATACCAGGAATATACTCAACTCTTAAAGCTAATTTATTAGCAATTAAATTCATATAATCAATAGAATAACCTTTTGCAATCCCATTTTCATTGAAGTTATATGGAGTAAGATTTGAATCATTTTGTATTTTTAAGATTTTTTTATTTTTTAAATAATCTAACTCTTCTTGCGTAAAGTCAATTTCATTTATAAAATAAACAATTAATTTTCCTAAAGATTTATCTTCATCTAAAATATTTTTTTCATAGATTTCAGGAGTTTTTTTTATCTCAATAGGTAAAGATTCATCCTTTAAAATAAAAATATTTGAATCATTTTTATAAGAACTGTAAATTGTTTTATTATTAAATACTATTTCAAAAGCTTGGATTTTTTCATAGTGTTGATAATAAATATTTAAAAGATTAGAAATATCATTTGAAGAATCTTTATAATTTGGAAGAAGATATTTCAACTGATTAGATAGTTGTTCTAGATTTGTACTGATGTTATTATTTAATACTTCAGTTTTGGATGCATTTAGATTTAATGCCAATAAAATTAATATTGAAAGTTTAAATAAAAAGTTATACATCCTGTATCCTTCTAGTTTGTATTTGATTATATAACAATCTTTTTAATATTTTACTTTTTCTCCTAAGAAAAATTTTAGTATAGTACAGCTTTTACAAAAAGGCGTTTATATGTTAAGAGGAATAATTATTTTATTGTTTTTTCAATTTTTAGGTGAGTGTATAGCAAAACTTTTTACTTTATTGGTTCCTGGACCTGTAATTGGAATGATTTTGCTTTTAGTTTTTTTACTTATTAAAAAAGGAAGTTTTGCAAGTCTTGATAATGCAGTTGCACTTCATTTAAGATATCTTCCACTACTTTTTATTCCAGCAGCAATGGGAATAATTACTCAAATAGATATTATTACAAAAGAGTTTTGGGCTATATTTATAGCTCTATTTTTTGGAACTTTAATAGCTTTGGTTTTTGCAGCTAAATTTATGGATTTTTTAACTTCAAAGGTGAATAAAGATGAATTATGAAGCATTAACAAATTATATTAGTTCAACACCACTTACTTGGCTAATTATCACATTAGCAGCATTTAAATTAGGGATAATAATTTATGAAAAGTTTAATAAACATACTTTATTACAACCAATTATTATAGCTTATGTGATTATCTTATCTTTGATTGTTTATACAAATACATCATTTGAAAAGTATTTTAAAAGTGTTGAAATAATTCATTTTTTCCTTGGACCTGCAACTGTTGCACTTGCCCTTCCACTTTATAAAAATTTGAAATATATAAAATCACTTTTCTTACCAATAGTTTTAACTCTATTTATAGCTGGAGTTTTTTCAATAGTAATTGCAGTTAGTTTACTTTATATTTTTGGAGCACATCTTCCAACAATTTTATCTATGACTACAAAATCTATAACTGCCCCAATTGCAATTATTACGTCAGAACAAATTGGAGCTATTCCTTCACTTGCTGTTGGATTTGTTTTAATTACTGGAATTGTAGGAGCTTTATTTGGAACAATAGTGTTTAAAATTTTTAAAGTAAAATATGAAACTTCAAAAGGTTTTGCTCTTGGACTTGTATCACATGGAATTGGAACAGCAAGGGCAATAGAAATAAGTGAAAAAGCAGCAGCATTTGCAGCACTTGCAATGGGTTTAAGTGGAATATTTACTGCAATTTTTCTTCCAATAGTAATTACTTTTTTTAAGTAATTACTATTTTTATAATTAATATATCAAGATATGTTGATATATTAATATTTTTATGTTAAACTTTCAAAAATCATTGAGGAGCAAGTATGGATATATTTTTAAAAACAGTTAGTGCTTTAAATGATGAGACAAGAGTAAAGATAATTAAGTTTATAAATATTTATGGAAAATGTTGTGTTTGTGATTTGGAAAACTCATTTGAAATGATTCAATCAAGACTTTCACGTCATTTAAAGATTTTAAAAGAAGCTGGATTTTTAAAATTAGAACGAGATGGAAGATGGGCTTATTATAGTATTCGTTCACCTCTTGATGAATTTAGACAAAGTTGTATAAAAGAGATAATGACGCTTCAAATAGAGTTACCAACTCTAAAAAAAGCTTGTGAAACTAAGGAATAGAATTGAAAGAGACACTTTTTGTATATGGAACGCTTATGCCAAATTGTCCAAATGCATATGTATTAGAAAATATAGTTGGAAAATTTGTACCTGCAACTGTAAAAGGAAAATTAATCGATGCCGGTTGGAGTGCAAGTATGGGTTATCCTGGAATTAGGCTTGATGCAGGAAATGATACTATTCATGGATTTTTATTTTATTCAGATAATTTAATAAACCATTGGGATAGTTTAGATGAGTTTGAAGGTGCCGAGTTTGAAAGAACACCTGTAACAGTAGAAAGATTTGATGAAATTGAAGTTGATACTTATATTTATACTTTAAAATCAGAAATATTAGATATGCATGAGGAAAAGTAGATGTTAATTGCTAGTTTGATTTTTTTAATCACTTTGATATTTGTAATTTGGCAACCACGAGGTTTACAAATAGGAACAACTGCAATCTTAGGTGCAATTGTTGCTTTGATTTTTCAAGTTGTAAATTTTGATGATGTACTTGCTGTAACAAATATAGTTTGGGATGCAACTTTGGCTTTTATTGGAATTATAATTTTATCTATGGTTTTAGATGAAATTGGATTTTTTGAATGGGCTGCACTTAAAATGGCAAAGTTTTCAAATGGAAGTGGTTTGAAAATGTTTATCTATTCTATTTTATTAGGGGCTTTTGTATCTGCACTTTTTGCAAATGATGGGGCAGCACTTATTTTGACTCCAATTTTATTAGCAAAGATGAGAATACTAAAACTAAATACAAAAACAATAGTTGCCTTTTTACTTGCAGGTGGATTTATAAGTGATAGTGCTTCTTTACCATTTGTATTTTCAAATCTAACAAATATCGTAACGGCAAACTATTTTAGTATTGGATTTGTGGAATACTTTTTTAATATGATTGTTCCATTTATTGTAAGTGTAATTACTTCGATAGTTTTTTTGTGGTTACTTTTAAAAAAAGATATTCCAACTACAGTTGATGTAACACTTTTAAAAGAGCCAAAAAGTGTAATAAAAAATATGAATTTATTCTATTTTTCTTGGATATTTTTAGGATTGCTTTTAGTTGGATATTTTATAGGTGATGCTTTTGATTTACCAATATCTGTTTTTGCTTTAGGTGGAGGAATTATTTTTTTGATTATTGCAAGTATTACTAAAACAGTTGAACCAAAACATATTATAAAAGAGGCACCATGGCAAGTTGTATGGTTTAGTATAGGACTTTATATAGTTGTTTACGGATTAAAAAATGCAGGATTAACTGACTATTTAACAATAATATTAAAAGATTTGGCATCAAGAGGTGACAGTATAGCAATAATTGGTACAGGATTTATATCAGCATTTTTAAGTGCAATAATGAACAACATGCCAACAGTTATGATTATGGATATTGCTTTAACTGATATACCAAATCAAGCTTTAGCTTATGCAAATATTATCGGATGTAATCTTGGACCAAAAATGACACCATTTGGTAGCCTTGCTACGTTATTATGGCTACACGTTTTAGCAAAAAAAGGTGTGAAAATTAGCTTTTGGCAATATAGTAAATTTGGTTTAATAATAACACCACCAGTACTATTTATAGTACTTTTAGCAGTTTAAATTTTATTTAGGAGAGATGATTGAAAACAAAAGTTTTATTTGTTTGTAGTGCTAACACAACAAGAAGTCAAATAGCACAAGCATTATTAAGAAAGTTTGGTGGGGAAGATTTTGAAGTGGATAGTGCTGGAATAAATCCAGGTGTATTAAATCCACTTGCAGTTGAAGTGCTAAAAGAAGATGAAAATAAGGATATCTCTTCTTACTCAACAAACAAAGTTTTGGACTATTTTAAAGAAGGACGACATTATCATTATGTGATAACAGTGTGTGATGAAGCTGCAAAAGAACCTTGTCCTATTTTTCCAAGTCTTGATGGAGTTTTACATTGGAATATTACAAGTCCAGCAAGTAATGGAAGTGATGAAGAGAAAAAAGCAAAAATTAGAGTATCAAAAGAAGAGATAAAAACTAATATTTTAAAATTTATTGAATTAGTAAAAAATCAACATATAAAAGCAGGTTTTCCAGAAGCTTGGCATGTGAATAATTAAAGGATAAAAAATGAGTATTTTAGAAAAAAGAGTTTTGATTTTATGCACTGGGAATTCTTGTAGAAGTATTATTGCTGAAGCACTTATAAATGCAAAGTTAGAAGGAATTCAAGCAGATAGTTCAGGAGTAAGAGCTAGTGGAAAAGTAAATCCAAATGCAAAAAAACTTCTTGAAGAAAAAGGAATTTGGAAAGAAGAATATCATTCAAAAACAATTGATAAAGTAATAGATAATGAGTATGATTTAGTAGTAACAGTTTGTGACCATGCAAATGAAACTTGTCCAATGTTTCCAAAAGCTGTAAAAGTTATTCATGTGGGATTTGAAGACCCAGCCGGAAAAGGTTTTGAGGCTTTTGAAGAAACATATAAAGAGATAGAAGAAAAACTTCTTCCAAAAATTGTTGAGGTATTAAAATAGATGTTTGATTGGCTTGTAAATTTAACTTCGATATTTGTATTTGATATTTTAGGATTGATTAAAGGTAGTCATTTAGGTGATGCTTTACATTTTTTTATTTATGATACGATTAAAATATTTATTCTATTAATTACAATTATTTATATAGTTACATTTTTAAGAAGTTATTTCCCAATAGAAAAAGCAAGAGATTATATAAGTGGTAAACATAAACTTGTAGGTCATGTAATGGCTGCTATTTTTGGAGTTATAACACCATTTTGTTCATGTAGTGCAATTCCACTTTTTTTAGGTTTCTTACAAGCTAGAATTCCATTAGGAGTAACCTTTTCATATTTGATTTCTGCACCACTAAGTGATGCTGTTGTAATTGCTATGTTGTTTTCACTTTTTGGTTGGAAAATAGCTTTATTATATGTAGGAATAGGTTTATTAATAGCTATTATTGCGGGACTTGTTATTGGAAGTATGAATTTAGAAAAAGAGGTTTTAATAGAAGTAAAACCTGTAAATAGTTGTTGCAATGGTTCAAATAGTGATGAAACTTTATTTAATCAAAGATTAAAAGAGTCTTGGGATAATACAGCAGATATTTTTAAGAAGATTTATCTTTATGTGATAATTGGAGTTGGAATAGGTGCATTTATTCATGGATATATACCAGCTGATTTTATAAGTCTTTATGCAGGTGGTGATGTTTGGTATGCTCCAATAGTTGCTGTTATTATGGGAATACCAATGTATTCAAACGCAGCAGGAATTTTACCACTTGTTGAAGTTTTAACACAAAAAGGAATGCTTTTAGGAACAGCATTATCATTTATGATGGCAGTTGTTGCTCTAAGTCTTCCTGAAGCTATGATTTTAAAAAGAGTATTAAGCTTAAAACTTATTTCAATATTCTTTGGAATAGTTGGTGTTTCAATTTTAATGACAGGTTATTTATTTAATACTATTTTATAAAAAAGAACAACTCGTTGTTCTCTTCAGTGTTTGCTACTTTAACAATTTTTATAAATTGTGATAAAAGTAGTTATAAATTTTGGTCCCTTTTGAAATGGGACATTTTAAAAGGATTAAAAATGAAGATAGAAGTTTTAGGAACTGGATGTTTAAAATGTAAAGCTTTAGAAGAAGCTGTAAAACAAGCAGTTGCAAAAATTGGTGGTTTTCATGAAGTTAAAAAAGTTGAAGATATTGTAGAAATAATGAATTATGGAGTGATGAGTACACCTGCACTTGTTGTTGATGGAATAGTAAAAAGTACTGGAAAACAGTTAAATGTTGATGAAGTAGTAAATTTACTTACAGAAAAAAATAACTAAAATCTTTCAAAGGAATAATAACTGTATATACAAATCCATTATTGGAGGGATTTATGTACAAAAATAAAAATTTCTTTTCCTTTTTGACAGGTGGAAGTGTAGCAACGTTAGGTGGATTAATAGGCTTAGGTGGTGCTGAATTTAGACTTCCTATTTTGGTTAAGTTTTTTGGTTTTGCAACTTTAAGTGCAATAATCATAAATAAAATAGTTTCTTTGGCCGTAGTGATTTTTTCACTCTTTTTTAGAAGTCATACTATAGGTTTTGAAGAAATTATCCCTTATTCTTCCATCATAATAAATATTTTAATTGGTAGTTTAATTGGTGCATATATAGGTGCTAATTATGCAATGAATCTAAGAGAAAGCATCTTAAATAAAATTATATTTGTATTATTAATAATCCTAGCCTTAAGTATGTTAATTGGGTATAATTATTTGAGTTATGGAGAAGCTTTTTTTTCAAATAAAATAATTCTTTTTATAGTTGGTGTAATGTCTGGTGTTTTAATAGGTGTTATTTCAGCTATTTTAGGAGTTGCTGGTGGAGAGTTTATTATTCCAACTCTAATTTTACTTTTTGGAATAGAACCAAAAATAGCAGGGAGTATATCTTTGTGTATAAGTTTACCAACAATGCTTATGGCATTTTATAGATATTCTAAAAGTCAGCAATATAAACAAATTATTAAAGAGAAAAAATTTTTAATATATATGATTTTTGGCTCTTTTGTTGGTGTATTTGTAGGTTCATTGTTATTAGATTTTGTAAATTCAGAGTTTATCTCTATAATCTTAGGTATCATTCTTCTTATTTCTGCATGGAAAGTTTTTAAAATAGATAATTAGTTTTAAATTGTTAGGAAGAGTTTTGATAAAAGAGTTTAGTTTATATTTTTTAGCAGCCTTTTTTGAGATACTTGGTTGTTATAGTTTTTGGGTTTATTTTAAAGTTGGCAAAAGTTATTGGTTCTTAATTCTTGGAGTTTTTTCTTTGATTGCTTTTGCTTATGCTTTAACCAAAGTAAATTTAGAGTTTGCTGGACGAGCTTATGCTGTTTATGGTGGGATTTATATTGTTTCATCTCTACTTTGGTTATATTTTGTAGAAAAACAAGAGTTTAATAGATGGGACTTACTAGGTTCTAGTTTATGTATTTTTGGAGTTTTTGTAATTTTATTTGGAAATCAGAAAGTTTAAAATCAATGAGTTTTTAATAACTCATTGACCCTGCATTTAATAAACCAATTGCAATTGATAAAAATGCCATTAGAATTCCAACTGGAATAACACCTTGAGAGATTTTTGTTTTAAAAGAGTATTTTCCCCCAAGTCTAGTTACGATAAATGCAAAAATTAATTGAATAAATATTGCAACTCCTCCCCAAATTACAAAATCATTATATGATATAGAGTTAACTAAAGCGCTGTAAAGTGGAATTGCAACTCCAATAATTGCTCCTCCAAAACCTAAAGATGCTGCAATGTTATTATCTTCAAAGATAAGTTTATAGTCATCATAAGGTGTAACAATCGCATATAAATAAAGAAAAACTACAACTAAAGCAACGGCCGTAAAAAAGAAACTTATAAATCCTACGTATAAATCTAATTCCATTTTAATCCTTTTTTTCTTGGTATGTTAGCGAAAAGTTAATATATGGTTTATTAGGTAGTCTTAATGACCACCCATCACTTTTTCTATTTCTTCAGGTTTATCATGAATTCCAAATCTATCTATGATAGTTTTACTTGCTTCATTTTGTCCGATAACTTCAACTTCTTTACCTTCACGTCTAAGTTTTATTACTGATTTATCTAAAGCATAAACAGCAGAAATATCCCAAAAATGAGCCCTTGATACATCAATAATAACTTTTTTAATGTCTTCTTTAAAATCAATCATTTCATAAAATTTATCAGCACTATTAAAAAAGACTTGCCCTACGAATTTATAAGTTTTTATAGTTTTATTTTCATTATAAAAAGTTTCATTGTACATAAAGTGTGAAATCTTATTTGCAAAAAATAAAGAAGCAAGTAATACTCCTGTGATTACTCCCATCGCAAGATTGTGTGTATAAACTGTAACACAAACAGTTGATAACATCACAAGATTTGTTGAAAATGGAAGAGTTTTTAATTCACCAATTGAAGCCCAGTTAAATGTACTAATAGAAACCATTATCATAACTGCAACCAATGCTGCCATAGGAATTATAGAGATAATATCACTTAAAAATACAACCATTATCAAAAGTAAAAAACCAGCAATAAAAGTAGATAATCTTCCTCTTCCACCTGATTTAAAGTTGATAATTGATTGACCAATCATAGCACAACCTGCCATTCCACCAATACAACCTGTTGCTATATTTGCAATACCTTGACCTCTGGCTTCCGTTTGTTTATTACTTTTAGTATCTGTTAAATCATCAATTATAGTTGCTGTCATAAATGATTCTAAAAGTCCAACAATTGCCAAAGCAAAAGAGTATGGAAAAATGATTTGTAAAGTTTCAAAATTTAGAGGAATTTCTGGAAATAAAAATATTGGTAAAGTGTTTGGTAATTCACCCATATCTCCAACATTTCTTACATCCCAACCAACAAAATATACAAATATAGTAAGAACTACAATTGTTACAAGAGGTGAGGGCAAAAGTTTTCCAATTTTTGGCACATAAGGAAATAGATAAATAATACCAAGACCAACCGCAGTTAAAGCATAAACATGCCATGTTACGTTAGTTAGTTCAGGTAATTGAGCCATAAAGATTAAAATTGCTAGTGCATTTACAAATCCAACAACAACAGCACGTGCAACAAAACTCATAAGTTTATGAATACCAATATATGATAAAAATATTTGAATAACACCAGTTAAAAGTGTAGCAGCTAGTAGATATTGTAAACCATGTTCTTTTACTAATGTCACCATCACAAGAGCCATAGCACCAGTAGCTGCACTAATCATTGCAGGTCGTCCTCCAACAAATGCAATTACAACTGCCATAGAAAATGAAGCATAAAGTCCAACTTTTGGGTCAACTCCTGCAATAATTGAAAAAGCAATTGCTTCAGGGATAAGTGCAAGTGCAACTACAAGACCTGATAAAAAATCAGCTCTAATATTTGAAAACCACTCTTTTTTCATGGTTTGGTACATATAATTCCTTAATAATGATTATTTTTTATTTTGATAGATAATCAGATTTTATCCAATAAGTGGTTAATAGTTGATAAATAAAAAGTAAAGAGTTAAACTCTTGACTTTTTAAATTAATTTTTATAAACTTTCAAAAGTAAAGAGTTGTACTTTATACTTTAAAGGAAAATAATGAAAATAATAGAGAATAAAAACTATTATAAAATGTCAGAGTTAGTAGAATTATCAAATCTAAGTAATCATACGATTTCATTTTATGATAAAAAAGGTTTATTACCAAACACTTTAAGCACATCAAAAAATATGAAATATTATCCTGAAATTACAATCACTGTTTTAAATCTAATTAAATACTTCAAAGATAACCTAAACTTTTCAATTGATTATATAAAAGAACTTTTTGATTATTACAAAATAAATTTTGATGATAGATCAGATTTAATTTTACAATCAATTCAAATGTTAAGTAGTGAGATTAAAAATCCAATTTTAAAAAAAGATTTAATAAATCAAAATATAGATGAAGCTATAAAACTTGATTTACTAGATGATAAAGAAGTATTTTTTAAAACAGAAATAGAAGTTTTAAACACTTTTAATGAGTTAAGAAAATATGACATCTCAACTGAACTTATAAGTGAATATGTAAATACAAGTAAAAAACTTGCATTACTTGAGAAAGAGTTAACAAGTAAAGTTTTAGAAAAAAATGGATTTTTACCTGAAGTTTTAGTACTTGATATACTTAATTCATTTAAACCATATATTTTCAATCGACACACAATCATTGAGTTTAAAAAGGCTAAATAATGAAAAAAGAGAAATATATATCAGCAATTTTTGCTTTTATTTTATGGGGAACTTGGTCGTATTTTATAAATATAAAAGATGAAAATAGATTTATATCATCTTTTTTTCAAGCTTCTGCAAGTTTTTTGATAACTATTTTTATGGTTCGTTTGATAATAGTTTTTAATAGATTATTTATAAATAGTTCATCTTATATTGTTGCAATATTAACTGTAATAATTACTTCAAGTATAGTTTTTATTGGACATTTGTTGATAAATACACAAAATATTTTTTATACTATTGCTCCAACAGTTGTAGTATCTTTATTATTTTCTGTTTTTATGGCAAAAAAAGTATCTAAAATTAGTTAAAGAAGGAAAGAATATGAATGATAATAGAAGACCATTAAAAGTTAGAGGAAGTGTTTGGAGCCAAAAGTTTGCAAGTTATTTAAGCAAAAAAGATATTACTCCAAATCAAATATCAATAGGTAGTATAGCTGCTTCTTTTATAGCTTCAATTTTTATATTGTTAATTTCAAATGATAATTTTTTTACTATTTGGATTTCTCCAATATTAGCTGCATTATTTATACAAATGAGGTTATTATGTAATTTATTTGATGGAATGGTTGCACTTGAAGGTGGTAAGAGTACAAAATCAGGGGAGTTATTTAATGATATTCCAGATAGAGTTTCTGATAGTTTACTTTTTATAGCTTTGGGATATTCAATAACAAATATTTCTTTTGGAATAGAACTTGGATATTTAGCAGCACTTTTTGCAGCTTTAACAGCTTATGTAAGAGTTTTAGGTACAAGTATGCAAGCTGGAAGTTGTTTTAAAGGACCAATGGCAAAACAACATAGAATGGCAATTTTAACAACAGCTTTAATATTAACTCCATTTGAATTTTCATATTTAAATTCAGATTATATTTTGACTGTTACTTTATTTATCATAACAATTGGTTCATTTTTAACAATAATCAATAGAATAAAAACTATTTACAACACTTTAGAAGGAAAATAATGTTTGATATTGCACAAAATTCATTGTATGCAATGGCTTTTACCATTGTTGTTTTAGTTATATCAACTTTGATATATCAATACAAAAAAGTTAAAAATCCAAATAAGGATTTTAATGAATTAGGATTAAGAATAAAATCTTGGTGGTGGATGATTGCTATTGTTTTTTTAGCATTAAGTATTAGTCTAAAATCGGCTTTAATATTTTTTGCTTTTTTATCATTTTTAGCTTTAAAAGAGTTTTTATCAATTGTTTCTGTTAGATATGTAGATAGAAGAGCTATTTTTTGGGCTTATTTATCTATACCTTTACAATATTATTGGATTAGTATTGGTTGGTATGGAATGTTTATAATTTTCATTCCTGTTTATCTGTTTTTATTTATACCTATAAGATTAGTTTTGATTGGAGAAACAAGTGGTTTTATAAAATCAGCAAGTATAATTCAATGGGCAACAATGTTAACAGTTTTTAGTATAAGTCATATAGCTTATCTTATGGCATTGCCAGTTCATAATAGTTTAGCTGGGAATATTGGTCCAGTTTTATTTTTATTGATAATGACACAGTTTAATGACGTTTCTCAATATGTTTTTGGAAAATTATTTGGAAAACATAAGATTATTCCAAAAGTTAGTCCAAATAAAACATGGGAAGGTTTTTTAGGTGGAGTTTTTAGTGTTACTTTAATCTCTGGAATAATAGCTCCTTATTTAACACCTTTAGATATGTCTTATGGATTTATGGCAGGATTTATTATATCTTGTATCGGATTTTTTGGAGATGTTGTAATCTCAAGTGTAAAAAGAGATATCGGAATAAAAGATACAGGTACATTTATCCCTGGTCATGGTGGAATTTTAGATAGAATAGATAGTTTAATGTATACAGCACCAGCATTTTTCCATTTCTTATATTATGTGAGTTATTAATATGAAAAGAGTTATTAAAATTTTATTTTTTGCTTTTATAGTAAAACCTATTGTATTTGTTATTTTAGGATTAAATATTAGAGGAAGAGAAAATCTACCTTTAAAGGGTGGTGCTGTTATTACTCCTAATCATAATAGTCATTTAGATACTTTAGTAATTATGAGTCTATATCCTTTGTCTATGATAGATAAAATTCGTCCAGTTGCAGCAGCAGATTATTTTATGAGAAATAAATTTATATCTTGGATTTCAACTTATTGTATAGGAATAATTCCTTTAGATAGAACGGGTGCGAGTTCTCAAGAAGAGTTATTTAAAAAGCCACATGAAGCTTTAGATAATGGAGATATTTTAATATTATTTCCAGAAGGAAGTAGGGGAAAACCAGAACAAATGACAAGATTAAAAAAAGGGTTATATTATTTATTAAAAGATAAAAAAGATATACCTATTACTCCTATAGCAATGCAAGGTTTAGGTAATTCTTTACCAAAAGGAGAAGCTTTATTTGTTCCTTTTAATTGTCAAGTATTTATAGGTGAGCAAATCAGTATTCCAGAAAATTCTCAAATATTAAATGAAAATTTAAAAGAATTTTTTGAAACAAATTTAAATCAATTTAATTAAAAAGGATAACTAATGACAAAAATAAATAATCTTTTATCAATAAAAATTGCATTTTTATTTGTAGTTTTTTGTAATGCTGTTGTTGATGTTGCTCACAAAGTTTTATTACAAAATATAGCTTTTAAAGTTTTTGATGGAACAACACAAGTAATTTGGATTTCAATAATCAATGCAATGATTATAATTCCTTTTTTACTTCTATTTACTCTAAGTGGATATTTGTCTGATAAATATAATAAAAAGAATATTATGGTTTATGGGGCTTTATCATCTTTTTTATTATCAGTTTTGATGATAATTTCATATATGAGTGAGAATTTCTATTTTGCAATGTTTTCTTTAGTTTTATTAGCTGTTCAAAGTGCTATTTATAGTCCTGCAAAATTTGGTCTTATTCTTGATATTTATGGCAAAAAAAATCTTTCACGAGGAAATGCAGCTTTACAAGCAATTTCAATAATTGCTATATTATTTTCAATTGGAGTTGCCTCTTTTGTTTTTGAAAACTTTTACAATATAAATAATCTTCAAAATTTAACTTCAAAAGAAGAACTATTAACTGCAATTTTGCCATTGACTTACTATATATTACCAGTTGCTTTTTTAGAAATGGTTGTTTCATTTTTATTTTTAAGAAGAATAAATACAGTTTATGTAAAAGATGAAAATTTGACTTTAGACAAAGATGAATTTTTTAAAGGTAAGTTATTAGTTAAAAATATAAGAACGATTTTTTCACATGATGTGATTTTTTTATCAGTTATAGGTTTATCTGTATTTTGGGGAGTTTCTCAAGCTACAATGGCAGTTTTTCCATCTTTTGTAAAACAATATTTAAATATTACAGATGTATTTTTAATAAATGGTGTAATTGCAGCTTCTGGAATTGGAATAGCTATAGGTTCAGTATTATATTCAAGAATATCAAAACATTATATTGAAGTAGGAACTATTCCTTTAGCATCTTTTGGTATGGCATTTTCTTTATATGTTTCAACAGTTGTTCAAACTCCATTTTTATTGGCAATTTCATTTTTGATGTTTGGAGTTTTTGGTGGAATGTTTGTTGTTCCTTTAAATGCTCTAATTCAATTTAATGCAAAGAAAAAAGTTTTAGGAACAATATTAGCAGGTAATAATTGGTTTCACTCTTTATCAATGTTTTTGATGCTTTGTATGACAACAATCGTATCTTATTTTGATTTAGATCCATTAAAAACTATATATTTAATATTGCTAATAATTGTAATAGGAACAGCATATACAATTTATAAATTACCTCAATCTTTGATTTTGCTATTCTTAAAAAGTATTGTGGGATTAAAATATAAATTAGAAGTTGATGGAATAAAAAATATACCTTCATCAGGAGGAGTTTTACTTTTAGGAAATCACATTTCTTGGCTTGATTGGGCAATTATATTAATGGCTGTTCCAAGAGAAGTTAAGTTTGTTATGGATAAAACAATTTATAGTAAATGGTATATTAATTGGATATTAAAAATGTTTAAAGCAATTCCTATATCAAATGCTTCAAGTAAATCAACTATTCAACTTATTGCAAATGAGTTGGACAATGGTAGTGTTGTTGTACTTTTCCCTGAAGGAAGTATTACAAGAAATGGGCATTTAGGTGAGTTTAAAAAAGGTTTTGAAAAAGTATTAGAATTAACACAAACAGAGATAAAAGTAATACCTTTTTATATTAGAGGACTTTGGGAATCTATGTTTAGTAGAGCTAATAAAAAGTTCAAAAAATCAAAGAAAACTAATAGTGTTACGGTATCTTTTGCAAGAAGTATGACGAAAGAAAGAGCAAATATTGTTAGTATAAAAAAAGAAGTTTTCGAACTTTCTTCAAAATCTTGGAAAGAGCATATAAGAAATCTAAAACCTTTAAATGAAACTATATTTGATAGATTAAAAGAAGTTTCTTCAGAGATTGTTTTTGCTGACTCAACAGGCTTAGAGATGACAGGAAGTAAGTTTTTAACTGCTTCAATACTTTTTAAAGATTTATTAAAAAAAGAGATAAAAGGTCAAAATATAGGTCTGTTAGTTCCTTCGACTGCAAGTGGTGCATTTATAAATTACACAGTATTAATGATGGGAAAAACAGCAATAAATCTAAACTATACAAGTGAGATAAACTCTTTAAAATCTTCTATAGAATTAGCAGAAATAAAAACAATAATAGCTTCAAAAAAGTTTGTTGAAAAACTTGAATCAAAAGGTATAAATATAAAAGAGATTTTAGAATTGGTTGAGGTAATTTATTTAGAGGAATTAAAAACTAAGATTTCTAAAAATAAAGGCTTATTTACATATTTAAGTGTTAAGTTCTTACCAAATTGTATTTTAAAATTGATACATTTAACAAAAACAAATAAAGATGACACGGTGATGATATTGTTCTCTTCTGGAAGTGAAGGGAAACCAAAAGGTGTAGAACTAAGTGGAGATAATATTTTAGGAAATGCACAACAAATTGCAAATATTATAAATGTAAGTAATGAAGATACAATAGTTGGTTCTTTACCATTATTTCATGCTTTTGGAATAGTAGTTACAACATATTTACCGTTAATTGAAGGTATAAAATGTGTTGCACATCCAGACCCAACAGATGGTCTGGGAATAGCAAAATTAGTTAGTTCGTATAAAGCAACAATTATGTGCGGAACTTCAACTTTCTTTAGATTATATGCAAAAAATCAAAAAATTCATCCTTTAATGTTTGAGAGTTTAAGACTTGTAGTTGCAGGTGCTGAAAAATTAAGAGAAGATGTAAAATTTGAATTCAAAAAAAGATTTGGAAAAGATATTCTTGAAGGTTTTGGTGCAACTGAAACTTCACCGGTTGCAAGTTGTAATCTTCCTGATGTTTTAGCTTCAGATTTTACTGTTCAAGTTGGGCAGAAAACTGGAACAGTTGGTATGGCAATTCCAGGAACAACAATTAAAATTGTAAATCCAGAAACATATAAAGAATTAGAACCAAATGAAGAAGGAATGATTTTAATTTCAGGTATTCAAGTAATGAAGGGATACCTAAAAAATGAAGAAAAAACAAAAGAAGTTTTAAAAACTATAAAAGGAAAAACTTATTATATAACTGGAGATAAGGGAAAAATAGATGAAGATGGTTTTTTAACTATAGTTGATAGATATTCACGATTCGCTAAACTTGGTGGAGAGATGATAAGTCTTGGTGCTATTGAAGAGAAGATTTCAAGATTATTAGATTTGAAAGATGATAGTTTAGTTGATTTTATTGTTACAAGTGTTGAAGATGAAAAAAAAGGTGAAAAAATAGTATTGTTAATCTCTCATGTAAATGAAGAGTATCTTTTAATATTAAAAGACAAAATTTTGAAGAATTTTGAAAATAAATTAATGATTCCAACTGATATAAAAATTGTTAATGAAATACCAAAACTTGGTAGTGGGAAAAAAGATTTTAATGCAGCAAAATTAAAAGCTAGAGAGTAATAATTTTCAAAATTTAAAAAAGAGTCATTTGCGAGTCATTTGTTTGTTAGAATTTTTACTTTGTAAATAAATTGTAACAAAGAGTTGTAAATGACTTTATTTGAACTAAAATGCGAAGCATATTTAAAAGATTTTATAGAATTAAAAGAGAGTTTTGATGTTTTATCAAAATATATAAATTTTTCTATATACCAAAGTAAAAAATTAGATTTAGAAAATAAAGATAAATCTATGAATAATTACTGTTTTGGGAACTTCTATCCAACAGAGAGTGATAGAATTTATAAAAAAGACAAAGTTTATAAATTTGTAATCAGAAGTATTGATAAAGAATTAATAAACGAATTAGAAATTTTACTTTATCAAAATGTAAATAATAACTTTTTACAAGTAATAAATGTAGAAAAAAAAGAGATAGAACAATATTTTATCAAAGAGTTATATAGTGCATCACCTGTTATTGTTTCTGATAGAAGAGATTCTGAAGGTAGACAACTATTTTGGTCACTATATTATAATGGTGATATTTTATCTTTACAAAAAAGACTTCAAAATAATTTAGAAAAGAAGTTAAAACAATTTTATAAAGAAGAGGTTAATGATTCAAATAATTTTATTCAAGAAATTGAATTAAAAAATGAAAAACCTCAATCAATATATTTTAAAACTACTAAAAATAGTAAAGAAAGAATTGTAAGATTAATAGGGAATAAATTAAGAATAGTACCTAATAAAGATGAAATATCACAAAAACTAGCTTTTTTATCACTTGCTGTTGGTTTAGGTGAAAAAAGTAGTTTAGGTGGAGGATTTTGTTTCGGAAGAGGCGCATAATAAAACAGTTTTTATTCTGTTTTATCACCTCTACACATAAGATTTACAATTTCATCTTGATTTGAACAGAAATTTCCATTTTTCTCAATCAAAATTAAATCTCTTGCATAACCTTTAAGTGTGTGAAGTTTTGCACTCTCTATTTCAACATTAAAATCATCAAAAATTTTAGCAATATAAGCAAATAAACCTTTTTGGTCTTTTGCCACAATATGCATAGAAGCTAGATATGCTGTATGGTTACAATCTATTTTTATGTTCTCTTTTTTAATAATTGGAGTTAATAAATTTGTTGTTTTATTCATATCAAAAGAGTCTTTTATAATCTCTTCAATAAAATAAATATCTTCATTGTCAACTTTTTCTGAAAAAGAAATTTCAAAAGCTTTTTTATTATCATACAATTTAAAAATATTCATATATGCAATATTTAAAAACTCTAATTTACCCAATAAATAACCAAGATTTAGAGGAGATTTTCTAATAATTCTAATAGTTAATTGAGGCTCATTTGTAATTTTATAAATATACGTATCAACATCTTTTGCTTTAATCGCAATATCTAAAATATCTTCTGCTTTTAATCTTAAAAAGATTTGGTTTGAAGCTATATACATAATTTTCTTTTGTAAAATTGTAGGTAGTTCTTTGTATCTTTCAAGATTTTTAATTGTATTTTGTTTAGCAATTCTTCTTTTACTTTCATTTAAAAATTCTTCATCTTCAAATGCTGGTAATGATTGATAATATAACTGTCTTAATAGTGATGAAATAGAGCTATTGAAAATATTTTTTGCAACAGCTGAAATATCACAATAAGTTATCACATATAGCATATTTAAAGACTCTTTTGTTTTAATAAGCCCTGTAAAGTTTAAAATAGTTTTTTCAGAATAAATATCTTCATGCGTTGCCATGTATGACATCATATTGTGATATCTAACTAAATTTGCACCAATTTTAATAAATTCTTCATCAAAATCAAATGACTTCATCATACTTTTAAATAGTTTTTCTCCTACAATATGATGATCCTCTTTTCTTCCTTTTCCAATATCATGGAAAAAAGATACCAATCTTACAAGAATTTTTTGTTCATTTGTTAATTCATTATAGATTGATTTTACATGTTCATTTTCAATATTTTGTGAAAATTTTAATGTTTTTATAGAGTGAATATCAACAGGATGTTTATGATATCCATCAAATTGCGGTAAATCAATCATAGTTTTAGTACTAGGAAGAACAGCTCTAAACAGTCCTGCATTGTAAATAAGTTTTATTAATGGATACAAATTAGGTTTACATAAAAGTGTTTTTACAGTTTTTTTCAACTCTTTTGTTTGAACTTTTGGAAGTTTAGCTTTACTTAAATAGTAAATATATGACCTATCAAATTTTTCTACGTTTGTTGGTAATTCAATAAGTTCTTTAAGCATATAATTTAAAGATTGAGGTTTTGCACTAAATGAACAATAAAGTTCATTATCAATAATATAAAGATTCTTTTTATATCTTTGTTTTTTTAATTTTGAGATATTTGATGCTTCAAAAAAAGCAATTCTTGTAAATTTTTTTACCATTGTTGCAGTAAAGTTATGAATTATGTGTAAACAAGAGATGATTTTTGACATACAAAGTCTATCTTTTGTATATCTTGAACTATTTTTAAATCCTAGTTTAGAACTTAAATCAGGTAAAATATCAAAAGTTACTTGGTCTAATTTTTTTCTAGCAATATTATGTAAAGCATTTCTTACTTGAAAAATAAATTCTAAAGCTTGTCTATATTTTCTATACTCTTCTTCCGTAAATTGAGTCCCAATTAAATCTTTAGTATTTGTAACACCATATAAGACATTTGCCATCCAATACATTAGATTTGTTTCTCTAAGTCCACCATAACCTTCTTTAATATTTGGTTCCATTTTTAGTGGATATTTTAGTAATCTTTGTTTATGTTCTTCAAGTTTTTCTAGTATAAACTCTTTTTGTCCAGTTTTTCTTACGATTTTTAAAACATTTTCATATCTAAACCATAAAATTTTTGAACCATAAATCATTCTTGATTCTAAAATAGAACTTTTTATAGTTATATCTTCTTTTACAACTTCTGTAATTTCTTTTAATTCATGAACACGAGAACCAAGTTTTAGTCCACAATCCCATGCAAGAGTAATAAACTCTTCCATAATATCTTTTAGATTATAACCTTTAATATCCTCATATAAAATCATAATATCAATATCTGAATAGATACATAATTGCTCTCTACCGTAAGATCCAAGAGCAACTAAACTAATAGGAATTGATGTACTCATTGGTTGATGAGAACCAAAGTTTTTTCTTAAGATATATTTGTATAAAAGGATTAAAAATTTGTCAGTGTGTTTTGTGTGTTTGATGAAAAAATCTTTTCCGCCAGTTGTTTCAACAGTTGTATCAATAGATTCTAAATAATTTTTATAATAAGTTTTAAAAACTTTTGAGATTTGAAAGTCTGTTGCATTATTTGAAATTAACTCTTCAATTTGTATATTAAGTTCTGTCATAATAAATCTTTATAAATTTCCAATTTTTTTCTTAATGTAATTCTATTTAAACCTAAATGTTTTGCTACTTGAACTTGAGATTTATATTTTTTTGTTGCAGCTTTTAATAAAGGAACTTCAAAAATATAAGATAAATCTTTATATGAATTTTCTCCATATAAATTTTCACTTATATATTTTTCTAAAAACATTAAAATTTCATGTTCCCCAATTGTTTCAAATAAATATGAAAAATAGATAGATTTTCTTAAACTATGAGAGTTATTTGAGATATTTATAATTAATTTTGATTGTGGAATTAATGGCATATCTAAAATAGAACTAGCTTCTTGAGAAAATTTATTTACTAAAGCTTTTGTATCTTCTTCTCTTTTACTTAAAATTGGAATTTCTAAATTAATAGAGAAAATATCTTTTAATTTTTGATTTAGATTTTCAGTAGGTGAAATAGCAATAATTCTTATTGAATTTTCTTCTATCCATTTTAAAAATAAGTCTATATTTGTGATTTCATTTATTTTATCAATAATAATAGCTTCATTTTGTAAAGTTAATACATCATCCATGATATCTTTTTGAAGACTTTTTGCATCATAAATTTCAGACTGGGGTAAAATATATTTAGCTAAAGATTTTTTCCCAACACCATTTTCTCCAAGAATTAAAGCATTTACTTCTACTGCTTGTAAAAGTTTTGCTGAGTTTAAAATTTCTTTGGAAATACTATCTTTTGCGATATATTCTTGCATACTATATTACCTCTACTGAATCTGAAAATTTTGAATAGAAAATCCGTTATTAAAATATTATACTGTATAAAAATGAAAAAAAACTAAAAAAATGTATAAAAAATAAACAATTGTAATAATTAATGAAATTGTAATTTTAAAGATTTAATAAAGCTAAAAGTAGCAATGGTTTTATTCAAAAGCCATTGCTAAAAATGAGAATTATAAATTTTGAGAATCAGTAGTTTGTTTATATCTTTTTGATGAAAAATAGATAAATACTGTTAATGAAATTAAAATTAAAGCAATTCCAGCGATTAGATAAAATGCGTTAATCATTTGGTCGTAGTCATTAATTGCAATTTTAAATACAACAATCAATGCTTCAATAGATAATGCAATAATAATTGTTGTCAAAAATTTTGTTAAAAGTTTTGTTTCGACTTTTGAATTTTTTGAATATGATTTAAAAAATACTTCTTGTTCCAAAATGGTTTTTGCCAAGTCAAATATAGCAATACTAAGTGTTAATGCAATTATTGGTTTAAATATCATTTCTAAAACGATATCATGTTTAGAAAAGATGTAAATAACAAAATCATATAATGAGAAGATTATAGTAGCTAGTGCTAAAATCATCATTGAAAAACCAGCTAAAATGTAAAAGCTTTTTGTTACACTATGAAATGGTTTATTTAGTTCAATTAAATTTAATTTTTGTAATAAAACATCAATCTGAAAATCTAGAAAAAAGATTTCTTCTCCTTCTTTTATTGTAACAGTTACACATGTACTTCTTGTTGCACTACTTATATATGGTTTTGAAAAAGCCATATTTGATTCTTTAAAGTGTAGTTTTGAAATTAAGTGTGATCTATCTTTATTTTTCGCATTTTCATCAATCTTGTATCTATAAAAATTGTTTGATGTTTGGATTTTTGTATCTTTATTGATGATATAAACTAATTCTAAAGAAGGGAATATTTTATAAAGTTGTTTAAAATCATTTTTTTTATGAGATGATAAACTCCCAATATTTTTTAAACTCTCTTGTAAAAAATATTCAATATCTTCTTGGTGTTGTATATAGGTTTCAAAAAATTCTTTCATAATATATTCCTAATTGTATATTTTTTATGTAATTATATAAAAAATTTACCTTATGAAAGAGAATTGATTGTTTATTAACTAATCAGTTACAACTCTATATTTTAATGCCAAACTCTTTAATCATATTGTCTGCAAGAAGTTTTAGATTAGCTTTATCAACTTCTTTTTCAACACCTTTTGTAAGATTTATTATATTAGCATGATATTTTTCTAAAAATTTAAGTATTTTAGGGTCTTTTTTCATAGGATTATTTACTAAAGCACCTTCATCAAGCATTTCAATAACTAAATCTTTTTTACCCATAAAAGCTGCATAATTTATAGGTCTAACTCCAAACATATCAGGAATATTTACTATTTCCTTATTATAGTTATGAATCAATTTAAAATATTTAGTTGTGTTTTTCCAAATACAATTGTGAATAATACTTCGACCTTTTGTATCAGTTATATAACAATCAGCTCTTAATTCTAATAATAATCTAATAGTATATTCACATTTTTCTGTAACAGCTACATGTAATGCAGTTAAACCTTCATTATTTTTTGCATTTATATCAACACCAGAGTTTATAAGACTTTTTAATGTGTTTAAATATAGTTTTTTATCTTTTATTCTTCCTTGATAATTATATTCCATCAATTTAAAAATGATATTGTTTCCATCTTTATCTTTTTGATTAAGATTGATGTTTTTTACTCTAAGAATTTTAAATAATTTGAAATTAAAATGTAAAATTGATTGGAAGAACATAGGTTCACCCATTGAGTTTAGTTGATTTAAGTCTATTTTACAATTTCTTAAAAGATTTTCTAAAACTGTAGGATATTCTGCATCTTCATTTAATAATATTTTATATTCAAAATCTAAATCTTTTCTATTTTGAATATGTAAAATAATATCAATTAGAATTTCAATAATTGATTTTCCAAATTTGTTTACTAATGTTGGATTTGCACCTTTTTCTAAATAAAGTTTAATTAAATCACCATTTCTAATACCATTTAAAACTAAAATCAATAAGACAGTTTCTCCATTGATATTTTCATGGTCAAGATGTAAGCTAGGTATTTCTAAAAATATATTTATTAAATCTCTATCTTCACTTTTTGTTGCATAAAATAAAGCATTTTCACTTTTATTATCTACTGCTTCAACATTTATACCAAGATTTATTAGTTCTTTTATCATTTCAAAATGACTATTTCTTTGTTCAACATTTTCTTTTGGAGTATCTAAAAAATAGTTAATAGATTCCATTAATAAAGTTGTATTTTGTGAACTTTTACTGTTTATATTACATCCAAGGCTAACAGCTTTTTCAAGAATACTAATATTTTCAATCCCTTTTGTAATTGCATAGAAAAGAAAATTTTTACCATTTTTATCTAATATTGTAGGATCTGCTCCTAAATCCATTAATAAAAGAGCTAAGCTATTATTTTTTAATACAATTTCTTTATGTAAAATTGTACTTCCCTCTTCATTTACTTGATTTATATTAACTTCTTGTAACGAAGCGACTCTTTTTATAATTTCAAGATTTCCATTTGCAATTGCATCAAAAATTAGATTATTCCCATGAATATCACAATTACCTAAATTCTTTGTAACTTCAATTAAATAGTTTACAATTCTATTATTTGCACTTATTACAGCGTCTTGTAAAGCAGTTCTTCTATACATATTTAAGTGATTAATATCAGCTTTATATTCTACTAATAGTTGAATAATTGCACTACTTTTCGAATGAATAGAATAAAAAATTGCGGTCTCTTTTTGTTCGTTCTCAATTTCAGGGCTTACTCCTTTTTCAAGTAGCCATTGAACTGATTGATATAATTCTTTTTTACAGCAATAATGTAAAATATGTTCATCTTTATAATAATATGAATTTAAATCAATATTTAATTCATTATATATTTCCGTTATTTTTTCTAAATTAAAAGATGAACTTAATAGCTCTTTTATAAATTCATCTTCGGTAATTTTGGTCTTCTTAAGAAGTTTGCTGAACATTATTTTTCCCATTTTTTCGCAATTTTAATTTATAGATATTATATAATAAAAAATTTAAATTTTTCAATTAGTAAAGTATAAAAATAAAAAACAAGCATAATGTATAAAATTTATACAACTATATGTTTACATATTGTTTAAAAATTCCTATAATTTGATTAGATAAATTGACAAAGGAGTCTTATGGAAAATTTTACTGATGTAAAATATATTTTAGATGGTTTTCTGTTTGTGTTCGCAGGAATCCTTGTAATGTGGATGGCAGCTGGTTTTGCAATGTTAGAATCAGGATTAACAAGAACAAAAAATACTGCAACAGTTTTAACTAAAAATGTTGTGTTATTTGCAATTTCTTGTATTATGTTCTACTTTGTAGGATACAACTTCATGTATGGTGAAGGAAGTGCATTCATTGGAAGTGGTGCAATGCTTTCTGGTAAAACAAGTGAAGCATTAGGATATCCAGTAATGGCGGATTTCTTCTTCCAAGTAGTGTTTGTTGCAACAGCTGCATCAGTTGTTTCAGGAACAATTGCTGAAAGAATGAAATTATGGCCTTTCTTAATATTTACAGTAGTATTATCTGGTTTAATTTACCCAATTCAAGGTCACTGGACATGGGGAGGAACAGAATTAGGTGGTTTAATCGCTGGATTCTCTGACTTTGCTGGTTCAACAATTGTTCACTCTGTTGGTGGATGGGCTGCTTTAGCTGGTGTATTAATTCTAGGTGCTAGAAAAGGTAAATATACTAAAGATGGTCAAGTAAAACCAATGCCTGGTTCTAATTTACCATTAGCTACTTTAGGTACATTTATTTTATGGATGGGATGGTTCGGATTTAATGGTGGTTCTCAATTAGCATTAGGTTCAAAAGAAGATATTGATGGAATTGCTTCAGTAGTTGCAAGTACAAATATGGCTGCTTGTGCAGGTGCTATTATGGCTGCTATTTTAACTCAACTTATCTATAAAAAAGTTGATTTAACTATGGTTTTAAATGGTGCATTAGCTGGTCTTGTTTCTTGTACAGCAGGTCCTGATTTAGGTATGAACATTGCGTTTATTGAAGGTTTAATTGGTGGAGCATTAGTTGTATTTGCAGTACCATTCTTTGATAAAATTAGAATTGATGATCCAGTTGGAGCATTATCTGTTCACTTAGTTGCAGGTATTTGGGGAACATTAGCGGTTGGTATTTTCAATCCAGAAGTTGCTTTATTAGCACAAGTTAAAGGTATAGTTGTTATTGGTGCGTTTGTATTCATCTCATCGTTCATTGTATGGAAAATCTTAGACCTAATTATTGGATTAAGAGTTGATGAAGAAACTGAAGTAAATGGTCTTGACATTCATGAAACTGGATTAGAAGCTTATCCAGAATTTAAAAGAGCATAATTAAGGATAAATAATGAAAAAAATTGAAATTATAATTAAACCTTTTAAATTAGAAGATGTAAAGGATGCTTTAGTTGAAGCTGGAATTACAGGTATGAGTGTTTATGATGTAAAAGGTTACGGAAGACAACAAGGACACAGCGAACTTTATAGAGGTGCTGAGTATGTAGTTGATTTTTTACCAAAAATCAAAATTGATGTTGTGGTAAAAGATGAGATGGTAGAAACTGTTATCAACGCAGTTGTTAATTCAGCTAAAACTGGAAAAATTGGAGATGGTAAAATCTTCGTATCATCTTTAGATGAAGTAGTAAGAATTAGAACTGAAGAAAGAGGAAGTGAAGCAGTTTAGTTTTTCTACTTATAGTAAGGAAATAACCTTTCCTTACTATATTGTATAAAATTTAAACAATTTAAACTCTAATTATAAAAAATATACTGTTATAATATTCGAAAAACAAGAAGGAATATTATGGGTATAGAATCATTATCTTACGTTATTGATACTCTGTATGCAATCTTTGCAATGACATTAATCATTTTCATGGTACCTGGTTTTGCAATGTTAGAAGCAGGAATTGTTCGAACAAAAAATGTTACAGCAGTATTAACTATAAATACACTTATTTATGCAATCGCATCACTATCTTTTTTATTGTTTGGTTATTCACTTGCATTTGGTGAATTAGGAAGTGATACAATGAGTAAATATGCTGCTTTTTTATTCCAAATGGCATTTGTTGGTAAAGTTATAAACATTATGAGTGGTGGAGTAAGTGAAAGAGCAAAAGTAGTACCATTAGCTATATTTACAATTGTAATGGCTGCTGTTTTATATCCATTAGTTGTAAATGTTACTTGGGGAGCAAATTTTCTAGAAGGAACAATTTTAGAATTATCTATGTATGACTTAGCTGGTTCAACTGTAATTCATAGTACTGGTGGATGGGCACTATTAGCTGCAATATTAATTATTGGTGCTAGACGTGGAAGATATACTCCTGAAGGTGGAATCAGAGTTATTCCTGCTTCAAATATTCCTTTAGTTACTTTAGGTGCATTTTTATTATGGATTGGTTGGTTTGGATTTAATGGTGGAAGTGTAGGTTCTATTGCATCAAAAGAAAATGCAGATTTAGTTGCACTTACAATAATGAATACAAATACAGCTGGTTTAAGTGGAGCAATTATTGTTGCAATAATTATGCAAATAATGTATAAAAAACTAGATTTAACTATGATTTTAAATGGAGCATTAGGTGGTTTAGTTGCAATAACAGCTGGTCCAGACCTTTATGATATTTATACACCAATTTTAATAGGTGCAATAGGTGGAGTATTAGTTGTAATTGGAGTTTCAACATTTGATAAATTAAGAATTGATGATCCAGTTGGAGCATTGTCTGTTCACCTTGTAAATGGAATTTGGGGAACAATTGCTGTTGGAATTTTTGCATCAAATGGAGATGATATAACATTACTAGGTCAATTAAAAGGAATAGCAATAGTAGCAATATTTGCATTTGTGAGTTCATATATAGTTTTATTTATTATTAATAAAATTATACCTTTAAGAGCAGGTAATGATGAAGAGATGCAAGGATTAGATGTTGATGAGTGTGGAATTGAAGCTTATCCAGAATTTAAACGTGCATTTTAAAATAGTTAATATTATCTAACAATTTGCTAGATAATATTAATTTAATAAATTTTTGTTAAAATATATTAACTAAAAAAAGGATTAATAGTGAAAAAAATTGAAGCTGTAATTAAACCATTTAAACTAGAAGATGTTAAGGATGCATTAGCTCAAGCTGGTGTAACAGGTATGACTGTATCAGATGTAAAAGGTTATGGAAGACAACAAGGGCACAGTGAACTTTACAGAGGTGCAGAGTATGTAGTTGATTTTTTACCAAAAATTAAAATTGATTTAATTGTTGCAGATGAGAGTGTTGATTCTATTATATCTGTAATCATTGAAGCTGCAAAAACTGGAAAAATTGGAGATGGTAAAATTTTTGTTTCTCCAGTAGAAAAAATCGTAAGAATCAGAACTGGTGAGCAAGACGAGGAAGCTATTTAATGGCTGAATTGACATTTGAAATTAATGAACCATTAGATATGCATTTGCATTTAAGAGATGCAGATATGTTAAAACTAGTAGGTCCATTAACTTCTAAAACATTTAGTGGTGCATTAATTATGCCAAATTTAGTACCACCAGTTACTACAAAAGAGGCATTATTAGCTTATAAAGATAGAATTAAAGAAGCTTGTAAAGATGATAAATTTGAGCCTTTTGTAACATTATTTTTTAAAAATGATTATTCATATGAATTTTTATCAGATGTAAAAAATGATATTATTGGAATTAAACTTTATCCTGCTGGAATTACTACTAATTCAGAAACAGGTGTTGCTTCAATGGATGTTGAAGTTTTAAGACCAACTTTAGAATCTATGAGTAAGTTAGGTATTCCATTATGTATTCATGGTGAAACAAATGGATTTGTAATGGATAGAGAAAAAGAATTTATGCCAATTTATGAATCAATTGCAAAAGCATTTCCTGATTTAAAAATCATTATGGAACATATTACAACAAAAGATGCTATTGAATTATTGGATAAATACGACAATCTATTTGCAACAGTTACTCTTCATCATTTAATAATTACACTTGATGATGTTGCAGGAGGAATGTTAAATCCTCATCTATTCTGTAAACCAATTGCAAAAAGACCTGAAGATAGAAGTGCATTATTAAATGCAGCATTAAAAGCTCATCCAAAACTTATGTTTGGAAGCGATTCTGCACCTCATCCAAAACATAAAAAAGAGTGTTGTGGTTGTGCAGCAGGTGTATTTACTTCACCAATTGCTTTACAAGTCTTAACAGAACTTTTTGAAAAACACAATGCACTTGATAAATTAAATGCTTTTGTATCATTAAACGCAAAAAGAATCTATAATTTATCTTTAGAGAAAAAAACTATTAAGCTAGTTAAAAAAGATTTTGTAGTTCCAGCAATTTATGAATATAAAAATGAAAATGTAGTTCCTATGTATGCAGGAGAAACAATTTCATGGAGTATTGAAAGTATCAATTAAAAAAGGAAATAGTTATAAATTAACTATTTCTTTGGTTTAAAAGTTTTCTAATATTTTCAGCAGTCTCTTTTGCTTTTATTTCTCTTTCTTCTCTCATTGCTCTTAATGTATCTAAAGTTTCTTGTTTTTCTCTATCTAAATTAGCTTTTATTTGAATAGCTTTTCTATTATTTGATATTCCTGATACTGCAGAGAATTTTTCTTTTTTATTAATATAAATTGTAGCTGATGATGATGTAGCATTTTTATTAAATACGATAACATCGTCTTCTTTTAAATTTAAAATTTCTTGTGTTGTAAGTTCTGTTTCTGCCATAATTGATTCTATTCTCATTCTAGCACCAGAAATCAAGGTTTTAATATCTCTTTTTCTACTTGTTTTTCTATTTTTTCCTTCAGTAAAAATCTTTTCAACAATTTTATTTAATAATGGTTCAAAATATGAGATAGGATAACAAATAGATAAAAACCCAGATTCTTCATCAATTGTAATTTCTAAAACAACAAGTAGAACAATTTCATGGTCAGATACAATTTGAATTGCATTTGCATTTGTATCTCTTGACTCAATTTTAAAATTAAGACTTGAAATATCACTCCAAGTTTTATATAAAATTCTAATAAACATTTTATAAAAATGTTCAAGAATTTCAACTTCAATCTCTGTTAATTCTCTATCAATATTGTCTGTAGTATTTACAGCTCCAGAACCTAATAAATCAGCAATAATTTTATGTGAAATGGCAGGGTTACACTCAATTACAATTCTTCCATCAAGTGGTTTGATAGATAAAGTATTTAAAGATGTAATTTGAGGAATAGATAAAATAAATTCACCATAAGTCATCTGTTCAATTGAATATAATTTTACATCTACAAGTTTTCTAAGCATTGATGATAAATCGTTGATAAAATCTCTCAACATCTTATCATGCATTGTTGAAAATGCTTTTAGTTGTTCAACAGTAATCCTATTTGGTTTTTTAAAGTCATAGATTGAGTAATTTTTTTCTTTTGAAACAACTTTATCAAGAGGATTACTACCATCAATATCTTCCCCTTGTTCTGCAATATCTAAAAGTGCATCAATTTCATCTTGACTTAAAAATTCAGCCATATTATCCTCTTACCTCAATATCAACATCAATTGCACCCATTTCTTTTATCATTTTTATAGTGTCAATTATTTCTGTCATTGGAAGCTTCATTACTTTCATAGAACGAACTAAATCTGAAATAGTTGGTGTTCCTTTTGTATTAATCATTGCATTGTCTATATTAATTATAGGTTTATCTGCAATTTTAATATTTTTATCAACACTAACTCCTGGATTCTCTTTTTGGTCATTCCATTGATTGTTATCTAAATCCGTTTTTGCAATTTTAATTGTAAATTTATCTCTTACGATTGTAACTGGATCAATTGGAATATCACCACCAGTTATAACAGATTCTCTACTAACATCAATAATAAGTTTCTTTTTAAATGTAGAGTCTAACTCAATATTTTGAACAAGTGCTAAAAATTTCACCATTGAAATATCTGTAGGTTTTTTTACTTCAATTGTTCTTGTATCAAGTGCAGTAGCTAATTTTTTACCAAATTTTTCATTTATTTTTGTTTCAATTAAATCTGCATTTTTAGCAGAATTTTTTAATAAACTTAATTGTAAAGAAGTTTCATCTCTTAGATTAAAATCTATTTCATTCTCAACAGTTGCTCCATCATAGATAAAACCTGTTGTTTTATTGTTTTCATTAGCCAAAATAGTACCTTGTGCTAATGCATAAACATTTCCATCAACACCTTTTAATTGAGTAATTAAAAGTTCTCCATTATCGATAGATTTTGCATCTCCAATAGTTGATACTTTAACTTTTATTTTATCACCTTGTCTAGAAAATGGTGGTAAATCAGCTGTAACCATAACAGCAGCAATATTTTTAGAGTTAATAGACCCGGCTGGAATTTTTATATAAGAATTTCTTAAAAGATTTTGTAATGATTGCATAGTAAATTTTGATTTGTCTCCAGTACCTGGAAGTCCAACAATTAAGCCATAACCAATAAGCTGATTTTCTCTTATTCCTATTACATTTGAAATATCTTTGATAGTTTGCGAATACAAAGATGATAAAAAAAGTGTTACGATGAAAAAATATTTCAATATCATCCTCCATTATTAGTTAGATTTATTTTATCGAAAATTTAATAAAAAAAGGTATAATCAATCATAATAAAATTATTTTGTAGGGTTTATATATTGAATATTTATATTTATGGTAATCAAAGTTTTAAAAAAGAGATTATAGAAACATTAGAACATTCAAATATTAAATTTAAACTTGATGGAAATTCTCATATAAAAGAGATAAATTCTTTAAGAGAATTGAAAGAAACTATTACAAATAACCCTAAAGAAATATATTTAATTGATGATGAAAAAATTATTAAAAAGAATTCATTAAATAAAAAAATAAAATTTTTAACTCCTAAAGATGCAATTGAGGAAGAGTTTTTACTTGATAGTGGAATCGCTGACTTATCAATTAATTCACTAAAAGAAATCCCAAAATATATATTAAAAAAATACGAAGAAGATAGGGCATTAGAAGTCGAAAAAGAAGAAAAAGTAGAAGTTAAAGAAGAAGAAAACAAAGAAAAAATTGAATTAGATGATGAATTAGCTATGCTTTTGGCTAAAGAAGAACCTTTAGAAAGCTTTGAATATCAAGAAAATAATATAGAAACAAAAGAGCCAGAGATAAATAACGATGATAATTTAGATGATATATTTGGTTCAATGAATGGTGGAGTAAATCTTGATGAATTAGAAAATCTTATTGGTACAGAAGAAAAAAATAATTCAGATAGTGACCTAGTTGATTTTAATGATAATTTTGGATTAAATAATATATCATTTGACTATGATGACGAAGATATTTTAAATGATAAGGGAGAAGTTGTCAGTGATGAAGATTTCTTATCAAATTTTCTTGATGAAAATCTAGATGAAGAAAATATTGAAAATGAAGATAATGTTGAAGAAATATTTGATGATGTGAATTTTTTAGATGAAATCTTTTCAAAAAAAGATGAAGAAAAAAATACTATAGAAGACGATATTGAAGAAGAAATAGAAGAAAAGTTTGAAGATTTTGACTTCTCTCAAAAAGATGAAGATGAAATTAAGATAGAGAAAAAAGAGCCTCTAAAAGGAGAAAAAATGGGTGATGATGAATTTTTTGAATTAGACTCTTTAAATGAAAAAGATTTGTTAGAAGCTTTAAATATTACTACAAGTGATAATAGTATTAGTAATGAAAAAATAGAGACAAAAACGGAAATACAAAAAATCAATAATGAAACACTAAATGTTTCTAGTTCTAATATCGATGAATTGTCATTATTAATTTCAAAACTATTAAATAATAAAACGTTAGAGATAACTATAAAACTTAAAGATTAGGTATGGATTTAATAGCAATTTCTGAAAATACAGTAAAAATAATTCTAATTTTAGGATTGCCTTCATTAATTGTAAGTATGATAATTGGACTTATAATTTCTATTTTTCAAGCTGTTACACAAGTAAGTGATGCTTCTTTAACATTTGTTCCAAAAATGATATTTGTTTCAGCTTTTATTTTGATATCTCTTCCTTGGATTGGAGATCATATTGAAACATATACAAAAGATTTATGGAATTTGATATTAGTATTTGGAAATTAAATTGATTCAAAAACTATATAATCTAAAAAAAAATCAAACAGATCAAAAATTAGTACAAAAAGCACAGTTAGAATCTAAAATTGAGCAAATTAATTTAGAAATTGCATTTACTCAAAATAAAATAGATACTGCTAGTGTTGAAAAACATGGTGCAATTTCAGATTTTATGATATTAACTATACATAAAAATACGATGAAGATGCACATACAAAAATTAAGAAAAGAAGAAGAAATTCTAATTAAACAAGTTCAAATTTTAGTAAAAGAGATATTAGAACTTCAAAAAGAAGCTGAACAATTTAAATATATTCTTGATGAAGAAAAAAAAGAAGCGTTTAAAAAGGTATTACTTGCAGAAGAAGAAGCTGCAAATGAATATATGCAAAGTAAATATATAAAAGGATAAAAATTGAATTTAATGAAAAAAATTATAATATTACTTTTATTAGGAGTTTTTTTAAATGCAGAAGAAACTAGTAGTTCTTTAACAAGACAAAAAATTGAAGTTATGGAATTAAAAAAAGAATTAAATAATTTTTATAATGAAAAAGAAAAAGAGTATCAAGATAGAAAAAAAGAGTTAGAAAATATTCTTGCTCAAATTGAAAAAGAGAAAAATCAAATAAAAAAATTACATGATGATAATCTTCAAATTTTGCAAGATATTAAAGCTGAAGTTGAAAGTAAAACTTCTAAAATTTATAATGCGATGAAGCCAAAAAATGCAGCTGATATTTTTGATCAGATGATAAATGAAGGCAAAATTGATGATGTTTTTGATATACTTTTAAAATTAAAAGAAAGTAATGTAACGCAAATATTGAAATTTTTAAGTGTTACAAATGCATCTATAATTACTCAAAAACTTGAAAATTATAATGTAGAAAGTGAAAAAAAGGATTAGTATGGCAGAAGAGAATCAAGAAGTTAAAAGTTCTGGTGGAGGAAAAGGTTTAATTATTGTATTAATTGCTCTAGTTGTAGTTTTATTATTAGCTGTTGTGGGTGGAGGATATTTCTTATATTCACAAGGTGTTTTAAATGGTAATAATCAAGCAACACAAGAAGAAGTTAAACCTGAAGCATCTGATAAAGGTGATTCTTATAAAGCTGATATTAATGATTTAGTACTTAATTTAACTGATTCAAGGGGAAAAGAGAAATTAATGAAATTATCTTTTTCAATTAAAAGTACAGAGCCAACAATTGCAGCTGTTGTTGAACAATATAAAGCTGAAATTATTGATGTAGTAATTTCTCAAATAAGTGCAAGAAGTTCAGAAGAATTATTAACTGTTGGTGGTAAAAATTTATTAAAAGATGAGTTGATTCAAGATATAAATAACGTTATTAATAATGTTACTTCATCTGATAGTAAAATCGCAAGAAATAGTGTACAAACTATACTATTTACAACATTTGTAATTAAATAATGATAGTAGCTGTAAAAAGAAATAGAAAATCTAAAGTTATTAAATTAATATCATTGGTGGTATTAATAGCAATGTTTGGTGGCTATTATTACCACATGAATAAAACATTTGAAGAAAAACAGAAAAAAGAGTTAGCAGAAAAACAAGCTTTAAAAATAGAAGAAGAGAAAAAAGAAAAAGCAAAAAAAGATGTTGAAAGAGCTATTCTTTCAGAAGTAGAAAAAGCTGTTGATTTAGTTGGGCAAGAACATATAAAACATGTTAAATTAATAGAAAATAAAATTGTAATAGTTTGTGAACCAGATACTAACTTGGATGCATTAGTAGTTAGGTATGGGGTTATGGCTTTGATAAAAAGAACATTAAATGAAATTGTGATTGCTGTTGATGTAAATTTCATTTTAAAAAGTAAGCTAAATGAAAAAAAATAGTATTTTTATAATTATTATTGTTGCTCTTTTTTCTGGATGTAGTACATCTGACCCTGAATTAGAGTTTGAAAAACCAGAAATACAAATTCCAAAAAAAGCTCCTGAAGCAAAAAAGAACAAAGGTTCTTTATATTCAATGCAAGGAACATCTTTATTTGCTGATAAAAAAGATTTACAAGTTGGAGATATTATTCAAATTGTAATTAGTGAAGATTTAACGTCAAAAAGTAATAATAAAAGAGAATTATCAAGTACAAGAGATAATAGTTTAGGTGGTGGAGTATTAGCTGCAACTGGTACAAATACTTTAGGAGCAACTGCAGGTGGAATAGCAAATAAATTAAATAGAAATCTTGGTGTTGATTTTGGAACTAATAGTTCATCTTCTGATAAAGGTTCTGTTAAAACTCAAGTTGATGAAACTTTTGAAACAACAATATCTGCAATAATTGAAGAAACTTATCAAAATGGAAATTACTACATTAAAGGTAAGAAAGAGATGTTAATTGAAGGTCAAAAGCAAAATATTATTATTAGTGGAGTAATAAGACCATATGATATAACTTCTGATAATTCAATAAACTCTTCACAAATTGCAAATTTAAAACTTTTATATGAAAAAGATGGAACAGAGTCAGAAATATTGGAAACACCGTGGGGTTTAAGGTTAATGAGGGCAATCTGGCCATTTTAATCTAATTTTAAGAAATGTAATGCAATAATTTTATAAATTATACAAAGGAGTCGCTATGTTGAGTACATTAAATGTATCGTATACTGGACTTAGTGCTGCAAAGACAGCAGTGGAAAATGTATCTAACAACATAGCTAATGAAAATACTCCTGGCTATAAAAAAAGAGTAGTTGGTGTTAGTGAACTTGGGCAAATGGATTCACTGTTTGCAGGTCGTGGTGTAGGTGTTGATGGTATTTATAGAGTAACATCACAATATATGTATGACAAAGTTATTAGCGAAAATAGTAAATCAAATTATTATGACAAACTATCTGGTATGTTAGGGAATGTTGAGTCAATTTTTAAAGAAACTGATGATAGTGGTTTTTCAGTTGATTTAAATAGATATTTTCAATCTGTCGAAAATTTAAGAACAAATCCAAATTCAGAAATTTATAAAAGTGAATTAAAAAATACGGGTGGAATTTTAGTTGAAACATTACAAAATATGTATTCAACAATTAAAAAACAGCAAGAAGCAGAAAAAACTGAATTAAGTGCTAATGTTGATAAGATAAATTCACTTTTAAAAGAAATTGGTGATGTCAATGATAAAATTGTTAAATATGCAGTTGCAACAAATGATTTATATGATAAAAGAGACCAATTAGAATTAGAGTTATCAAAGTATGTAGATATAAATGTTAATAGAGATGAAGAGTTTTATGAATTAAAAATTGGTGATGCTGTTGCAATTAGTAATAATACAATAGTAAGAACAGTTAATGTAATGAATGATGATACTCCTCAGATAGATAAATTTAATCACATTAGCTACGATAGTGCAACAAAAACATTTACAACTTATGATTCACTAAAATATAATGAAGATTTTACTCCTAAAAATCTTGATTTAAATGATATTGTAACTTATAAATTAAATAATGAATTTGAAGTTTCTGTTACTATAGGCGAATCAATTACGATGGATTGGAATGGAGATGGAACATCAACTACTGAAGTAGTTGATGATACAAATCTTACGAGGGCTTTAGTTCATAAAATCAATAGTAATCCTGATTTTAATGGTTTGATTGTTGCATATAATGGAGATTATTCAATTGACCCAAATGGAAATAAAGTTACAAATGATGCTAAAGATAATTTTTTAAGAGTTGAGTCAAAGTTCCCTGGAATTGAAAATACATTTGATGCAAGAGTAAGTATTGAAAAAAGAGATAATATAGATCCTACAATCGTTGATAGTAGAGAAGCTGTATATAAAAATGAAGATGAAAGTAAAGAAGCAATTAGTGATGTTGCTATAGGAATATATGATAGAGAAGTAAATTTAAAATCAGGAATAGTAAAAGCTCAAGTTGATAACTTGTCTTCAACATCTGAAAATAATAAATTTCAAACATATTTTGATAGATTAGATGCATTTGCACAAACATTAGCGGATATTACAGATAAGTATATTAAAACTGGAACGGATACTTATGTTTATGGTGAAGCGGCTACTGATGAATCTTTAGGTGTTATAAATTCATTAGGTTTGTTTAGTGGATCTAGTGTTATGACATTGAAGTTTAATAAAAATGCAGTAAATGATTTAAAACAACTTGAATTAGATTATTTAGCTACAATTCAATGGAAAACGGATTTATCATTTGAAGGTAAAGGACAAGGAACTACTTCAAGCAATGATACTTCATTACTTGAATTTTATAGAGAGTTAAGAGTAGGTGTTTCAGCAGATAAAGAAAATTCTAATTTTTTATTAGAAACTCAAGACAATATTACGCAATCTGTTAAGAGTTCTTATGACAATATTGTAAAAGTAGATAAAGATGATGAAATGCTTGATTTAATGAAGTTTCAAGCTGCATATACAGCAAATGCAAAAATAGTTACAGCAATAGATGAAATGATACAAACATTATTGGGAATGAAAAGATAAAATATTAAAGGATAAATCATGGCTGAAGGTATATTAGGATTAGGTTCAGGTCAAGCAGCTTCTTTAAATAGTGATTTAATTGAAAAACTAAAAACAGCTGAAAGAAAAGCTACTGTTGAGCCATATGAAACAAAAATAACAAATTTAGCAGCTGAAAGAGAAGTATTCTCAACAACACAATCAAAAATAAGTGCATTACTAGATGCAATAAAACCTTTTGATTTATTTGTCTCTGGTGGAGTTAGTGCCTTTGATCAAAAATCAGCTACAACATCAGGTGATTCAGCTACTTTTGATGCAGCGGATGTAAAAGTTTTAAATAAAGGTTTTACAAGTATAACTGTTACTCAATTAGCTCAAAAAGATGTTTATCAATCAGAAAGCGTTAATGCAGCAACAAAAGATACGGCTATCAATCAAGGTATATTGACAATTAATGGTATAGATTTTGATACTACAAATAAAACGTATGAACAATTAGCAACAGATATAACTGCAAAATCTGGAATGAATGCAGCAGTTGAACAAGTTGGAACAGATTCGTATAGATTAGTAATTAAAAGTGAAGATACTGGACTTGATAATGCTTTAACTATAAGTGGAGCGGCGAGTCAAGCTTTAGGATATACAACAGATGGAACAGCAGTTAATGCAACGAATCATATTTTAGAAGCAAAAAATTTAAATGCAACAGTAGATGGTGTTGCTTATGATGTTGCTTCAAATAGTATTACAGTAGATGGATTAAAAATTACAGCAAATAAAGAAGGGACTTCTTCGATAAATGTTGTTGAAGATATAACTCAACTAGAAACACAGATGAATAGTTTTATTACAGCTTATAATGATTTACTTGCAACAATTGATGGTGAAGTATATAATCCAGATTCAAAAATAGCTGATAAAGGAGCTTTAAAAGATACTTTAAATCAAATAAAATCAAAATTATTTGGAACATATGGAGCAAATAATGATAAATCTGGATTTAATTATGGTTTAGGGTTAGATGAATATGGATTATTATCATTAGATAGTAAAAAATTTAATGAAGCAGTGCAAAATGATATGGCAGGTTTAAAAGATTTATTTTTAGGTTCTGCAGAAAAAAAAGGTTTAGGAACAACATTAAAAGAAACTATTGATAATTTAAATTTTACAGATGGAACTTTGAAGTTATATGAAACTTCTATGACGGATAGAGAAACAGCATTAAATAAAGATAAAGATAAAGCTCAAGCAGCATTAGATGCAAAATATGAGCAGTTAGCTTTACAATTTAGTACATATAGCTCAATAATTACACAAATGGATACAGCTTTCTCTGGTTTAAAAATGTTAATTCAACAATCTACAAGTGGTAATTAATTCTATTTAAAAGAATTAAAAAATAACATATTTACTTCAATTTTAGTAAATATGTTATATACTGTCTTATTAAAAATAACGATTTTGGAGTTAAATTTATGGGAATAGAAGTATACAATCAACAAAATGCAATATCAGATGATCCTTATGTTTTAGTTCTAAAACTATATGAGGGAATAATTAAATATTTGTCTTTTGTTAAAAGTGCAATGGAAGATGGTGAAGTAGAACAAAAATTTACTTATATTAATAAGACTATCGCAATTTTTGATGAATTAAGAAATGTATTAGATTTTGATGGTGGGGAAGTTGCATACTATTTAGATGGTTTATACTTATATCAAATTGAAACTCTTTTTGCTGCAGGAATTGATGATAATATCAATGCTGTTAATCAAGTTATGAAAGTTACTCAAGGATTGATTGACGCATGGAAAGAAGAGACAGGTCTTTAAAAGCATTAAGTGAATTAATTTATATTGATTCACTTGAATCATTTGAAAAAGCAGATGCTTTAGTAAGATGGTACAAAGATTATTTGACTGAAAGTTCAATAGAAGATTTTGACTTAGAATTAAGTGATTTGAAAAAACTTGAAGAACTTTTTTTCAAAAATATCAATTTTCTGAAAAAACACAAAGAAGATACTAGACTAGAGTTAATCAAAATACAAAAAATGAAAAAATTCTTAAAAAACTAGTTTATTTAAATCTAAATTATTAGAGTAAATATAAGCTCTAATATTTTTGGGTATCTTATTTATTCTACAAAACTCTTTAAATTTTTTATCCATTATAAGATTTTCAAAAGGTGCAATCCAAATAAAATTATTTGAAATTGAAATATTAATTTTATGTGAAATTGTTATTTCTTTTTGTTTTAAGATTTCTTGCCTTTGCGCTGAGCTTAATAAAAAACCTCTCTTTTTCAGTGATAAATCAATGATTCTTATATTTAAATTATCATCATTTTGATTTTCAAAAATTTCTAATTCATTTATTTTTTTTATAGGATTTAGATTGATATTTAAAGAGTTTAAATCATTTTCTAAATATTCAAAAGAGTTTTTTATTCCATTTTTAAATTCATTTAATAATTTATCTGAGAAATTATGTCGAAAATAGTTTCTTTTATATTTTTCATCAAAATTAGATTTATCTATAAAGTATTTTATATTTTCTAGTTTTAAAAAGTTTTCCAATTCATTTTTTGTAATTTTTAGTAGAGGTTTATAGATTTTGTAGTTTTCTTTTTCTTCAAATTCATTAAATCCAATTAATTCAATTAATCCTGCACCTTTTGTAAATTGCATCAAAAACCACTCTAATTTATCATTTAATTGATGAGCAGTGATTAAAGTATCATAGGAATTTTGAGTGATAATCTCTTCAAAGAAAGAGTACCTTATTTCTCTTGCAGTTTTTTCAAAGTTTGAAGTTGCTTCTAATTTTACTTCTTTTATAAAGATTTTTTTATTGTATTTTAAAGCTAATTCTTTTGTATAAGAGACTTCATCTTTTGATTGAACTCTTACATTATAATTAACAATTGCAATATCAAAGGGAATATTTTGTTTTAAAAGTAAAAAGAATAGTGCAGTAGAGTCAATACCAGCAGAAAATGCAAGAAGGTTTTTTGACTCTTTTACAGCACTAAAATCTAGGTTCATAATTATTTGATTACAGTTGCTAAAAGTTTATCACCAACAAGTTCAGTTACTTTTACAGTATAGATTTGTCCAAATTTAATTTGTTCATCTAATTCATTGTCATTGATATAAATTTCACCATCAATATTTGGTGCCCAAATAGTTTTTCTAGCACTTAATAGATACTCATGTTCATCACTTTCTCCATCAATATAAACTTCAAAAGTTTTTCCAACTTCATTTTCAAGTGATTCTTGTGTCGTTTGAGAAATAATTTCTCCTAAAACTTCAGCTCTTTCATCAATTAGTTCTTGTTCAACTTTATCATTTCTTGTTGCTGCTGTTGTACCTTCTTCATCAGAGTATGAGAATACATTTGCTCTATCAAATTTAAAGTTTTCTACATAGTTACAAAGTGTTTCAAAATCTTCTTCAGTTTCTCCTGGATGCCCAGCAATAAATGTTGTTCTTACAAAAGAGTTTGGTTTTGATTTCATATGATTCATTAATTCATTTAATTGCTCAACACCTTTCCCTCTTTTCATGATTTTTAACATTGAAGGAGTTATATGTTGTAAAGGCATATCAAAATAGTTTACAAAAACTTTTGAATCAGCAATTTTGTCTATTAAACTCAAAGTTGTTGTTGATGGATAAAGGTATAAAATTCTTGCTGTTTTGATACCTTCAATTTTTTCAACTTCATCTATTAAAAGTTCAAGACCATTTTTTTCATCTAAATCTCTTAAAAATGATGATGAATCTTGAGATACAAAAGAGAAATCAACATAACCTTTTGCTACTAATGATTTTACTTCTTTAACTAGAGATTCTAAAGTTCTTGAGTGAAGTTTCCCTTTAAATGAAGGAATTGCACAAAATGAACAAGCTTGATTACATCCTTCACTTAGTTTTACATAAGCATGATAAGAAGAACCTGTGATTACTCTTTCATTATTATCACTTGCTAAAAATACTTCTGAAGTAAAATTACTTCTTTTTTCATTTACAAGTGCATCAATTTTGTCATAATCACCAACTCCTGTGAAAACATCGATTTCTGGAAGTTCTTTTTGTAATTCTTCTTTATATCTTTCACTTAAACATCCAGCCATAACTAAAACAGATTCTTCTTTTCTATCATCATGTAGATTTAAAATTGTATTAATACTTTCTTGTTTTGCACTATCAATAAATCCACATGTGTTAACAATAATAACATCAGCATTTTGTGCATCATCAGTTAATTCATATTCACTTAACCGTCCAAGCATTACTTCACTATCAACTAAGTTTTTTGTACAGCCAAGACTTACCATATGTAGAGTTTTTTTAGGTTTTTGAGTTGAAAATTTCATATATATTATTTATTTACCTTAATTTTTTTCGTGATTTTAACATAATCTTTTGTTAAAGCCAAATATTATCAAGTAATCTTGTATTTCCAAATCTTGCAACAACTAAAATGATTGTATTTTTTGGTTCAATTATTTCAAGTTCATTAAATTCTCTATCTACAACTGCAACATATTCAACATCTAAAGTATTCATTATTTCATAAATTTTATCTTTTACTACTTTAACACTTCTTTCACCTTTTGAAATAATTGAACCAGCCATATAAAGTGATTTTGAAATTAAAAGGGCATCTTTTCTTTGAATTGCATCTAAATAAACATTTCTAGAACTAAGTGCTAATCCATCTTCTTCTCTTACAATATCACATGGAACAATATTTATTGGCAAAAAGAAATTTTTTACCATTTGTTGTATTAGTGATAATTGTTGAGCATCTTTTTTCCCAAAATAAGCATTTGTTGGTTGTGTTAAATTAAATAGTTTTAAAACAACTTGTAACACTCCATCAAAATGTCCAGGTCTTGTTTTTCCTTCTAAAATATAACTTTTATTTGGAGCTTTTACTAAAACCTCTTCTTTTGTGTACATAGTTGAAATTTCAGGCATAAAAACATAATCAACTTTACACATTTGACAAATCTTTTTATCAGCTTCATCACGTCGAGGATATGCATCTAAATCTTCACCTGGTAAAAATTGTGTTGGATTTACAAAAATAGATACAATTACTATATCATTTTCACTTCTTGCTTGTTTAATAAGTGAAATATGTCCATTATGTAAAGCTCCCATTGTTGGAACAAAACCAACACTACCAGTTAAATTTTTTCTAACTTCTTGCAATTCTTCAATTGTTTTTAAAACTTGCAATATCTATCCTTTAATAAATTTATTTTTCTTCATAATTTGGGTTTAGTTTTAGTAAAACTAAATCAGCAATCATATTACCAATTAGTGTCAAAAAGGCTCCAATTATTAAAATCCCCATAATTACAGGATAATCATGACTTAATGCACTTTGATAAAAAAGTAATCCCATTCCATCTATTGAAAATATAGTTTCAAGAATCACTGAACCTCCAATAATTCCAGGAAGAGAAAGACCAAGTAAAGTAATTACTGGTGGATACAGATTTGGTAAGATATAAAATCTAAGTATTTGTTTTTGAGTTAAACCACGAGATTTTGCAAAAAAGATATAATCAGACTTAAGTATCTCAATAGTTAAACCTCTAATATATAAAATCAAACTTCCAATTCCACCAAAAACTATGATAAAAATAGGAAGAATTAAATGCCAAGCATAATCTAAATAGTAAGTTAAACTTCCATCATTTGGAACACTATGAAGTCCTGCAATTGGTAAAATCTCAAAGTTAATTGCAAAAACTAAAACTAAAACAAGTGCCAAATAAAATGAAGGCATTGCAAAACTTAGAAGTGATAATTGGCCTGTAAATTTATCAAAAAATGAGTTTTTATTTAAAGCTGATTTTATTCCAAAATATAAAGATATTATAAAAATCAATATCATAGAAACTATGTTAATAATTAATGTAATAGGAATTCTACTTAATATTTCGTCTTTTACCATTTCTCCACTAGAAAAAGAGATTCCAAAATCAAGTTGTAAAATCGAAGTAACCCAAGAAAAAAACTGTATATGTAAAGGTTTATCTAAACCATAAATAGCTTTTAATTCAGCAATTGATTCTGGTGTAATATTAGGATTTAGTTCTCCACTTGCAAAAAAAGAGTTTGGTGCAGCATTTATTGCAATAAATGAAATAAGGCTAATAATAAATAACATAACAATAATGTATAATAACTTTTTTATAAATAGTTTCATGGTGCAAATTATACAAAAGATAGGTTTAAATGATAGGAATAGATATAACATCAGTTGAAAGAATTACAAAAATGTATGAAAAGTTTGGAATAAAGGCTTATGAAAAGTTTTTAAATCCGAAAGAGATTGAATTGATTAAAAAACCTGAAACAGCAGCTGGATTTTGGGCTGCAAAAGAAGCGGCTTCAAAAGCACTTGGTACAGGAATTGGTGCAGCTTGTGGTTTTCATGATATAAAAATTTCTAAAAGTGAAATAGGAGCACCTAAAATCAAATACAAAAAAGAGGTTAGAAAAGCTTTTGGTATAAAAAAATCTCATTTATCAATAACCCATGATTCAGGTTTTGCAATAGCAGTTGTTGTTAATGTTTTAAAATAACTATTTTTTAGCTAAATATCGCTCTAGTATGATTTTAGCAGCAAGTGAATCAACTCTTCCATCTCTTTTATATTTAATTTCACCTTTGATTAATTCTTCTGCTTCAATAGAACTCATATTTTCTTCGCAAAATTCATAAGGGATTTGTAATTCTAAAAGAGAAACAAAATGTTTAATTCTTTTTTGCATATCAAGACTTGCACTTGGAAATCCAACTATTAGTTTTTCGATTTCCCACTCTTTTAAAAAAGAGTTTACATCATTTGCAGCTTGGTCTCTATTTTTTCTTAAAATGGCAGTTTGAGGAGTTACAATATTTGAAGTTAAACAAATAGCAACTCCTATTCTTTTTAGTCCAATATCAATTGAAGCTAATCTCAAGAGATAATCTCATTTGCAACATCAAATCTATTTGCTGTCATAAGATGGATTTTTGGATGAAGTTTATTTAATTCTCTAAATAAATCTTGACTTAATTGCATTCCAACTTTGTACTCTTCTTCTTCAGAGATGTTGTGAGCTGCTTCAAGTGCATCAATCCAAAATTGAGGTACATGAATTCCAGGAACTTGCGCAGATAAAAATAGAGCAGTTCTAAGTTTTGTAACAGGGAAAATTCCAAAAATAAGTTGAGCTTTTTGTTTATCTCCTTCAACTCCTTCTTTTGCTATATTAAATGATTCTAAAAGTTTTTTTGCATTTTCTATATCAAATACTGGTTGAGAAATAATTCCCACTGCTCCATTTTGAATTTTTAAATGCATTTTTTTCTCTAAACTTGAGAAATTTTTTGCATAAGAGTTTGTAACAGCAAAAGGAAAAATCTGTTTAGGCTCTATTTTAAAAGGATGACCAGACATATCCATACCATAATTAAATGATTTGATAATTTTTAAAAGCATTAATGAGTTTGCTTCAAAAACTCCTTTGGCATGAGGTTGGTCACTCATTTTAGCTGGATCTCCTGTAAGTGCAAGAATAGCTCTTACATCAAAATCATTTGCCCCCATTAAATCTGATTGTAATGCAATTTTATTTCTATCTCTCATACTCATTGTTGCAATTACAGGTTTATTGAATTCCATTTGTAATTTTAAAGAGGCAAATAAAGCATTGTATTTTAATTTTGCAAGAGGATTATCTGTACACGAAAAACCATCAACTCTATCTTGTAATTTAAATTTTTTAATTCTTTCAATAATATTATGCATAGAAGGTTCATGTTGAGGTGTTGTTTCAAGAGTTAGATATTTGTCCTCTTGAAGTTTTTGTATAAGTGTTTCAAACATATTTAAGTATATCCCTTTTATATATTTAGTTAAATTTAGATAATATTATACCCTTTAAAGAATAAAACTAGGGAAAATTAATGAAATTAGCTGTTTTTGATTTTGATTCAACTTTGATGGATGGAGAGACTATAGACTTTCTTGCAGATGAGTTAGGAATAGGTGAACAAGTAAAAAAGATTACAGAAGAAGCGATGAGTGGAAGACTTGATTTTTTTGAATCTTTAACTACAAGAGTTGCACTTTTAAAAGGTATGGATTATAAAAAAGTTGTTGATATTTGTGCAAATCTTCCTTTAATGCCAGGTGCAAAAGAGTTAGTTCCAGAACTTCAAAAAATGGGATATAAAGTAGTATGTTTTTCTGGTGGATTTAGAATAGGGACATCTCCTGCTAGAGAAAAATTAGGTTTAGATGCTGATTTTTCAAATGTATTACATGAGAAAAATGGAGTATTGACTGGATTAATTGGAGGAGATATGATGTTTGGTTATTCAAAAGGGGATATGCTTCAAAGAATTCAAGCATTAATGGGAATAACAAGAGCTGAAACTTTAGTTTGTGGAGATGGAGCAAATGACTTAAGTATGTTTGCTGAGGCTGATACAAGAGTTGCTTTTTGTGCAAGAGAAGTGCTTAAAAAAGAGGCTAGTATTATTATTGACACAAAAGATTTAACAAAAATTTTAGATTATGTAAAGGCTTAACATGGGTTTAAAAGAAGATATTAACTACTCTTTATGGTGTGATTTTATTGAAAGAGATTTTTTAGAAAATAGATTTAAAGAGATTATTAAAAAAGGGATTATCCAAGGTGCTACTTCAAATCCTGCAATTTTTGAATCATCAATTACAAACTCTGTTGCTTATAAACAACAACTTGATATGTTACAAGCAAACAATGCAAAAACAATTTATGAAGAATTAGCTTTAACAGATATCAAAAGAGCTGCTTTTTTATTAGATAAATTACATAAAAATGATGCAGATGATGGATTTATCTCTATTGAAGTTGATCCACTTTTATGTGATGATGCAGCTGGAACTATTGATGAAGGTGTTAGACTTTTTAACTCAATAAATGCAGAAAATGTAATGATAAAAGTTCCTGCAACTGAAGCTGGATATATTGCAATGAGAGAGTTAACTTCAAGAGGAATCAATGTAAATGCAACTTTAATTTTCTCACCTGAACAAGCTATCAAATGTGCACAAGCTTTGGATGAAGGAATTAAAGATTCAAATAAAGATATAAAAGCTGTTATTTCAGTATTTGTTTCAAGATTTGATAGAATGATGGATGCAGATTTTGTTTTAAAAGGTTTACAACCTTCTAAACTAGGTATTATAAATGCAACAAAATGTTATCATGAAGTAAATAAATTCCAAAATCCTAATATCAGAACATTATTTGCAAGTACAGGTGTAAAAGGAAATGAATTAAGTCCTAGTTATTATATTGATAACTTGATTTATCCAAATTCGGTAAATACTGCACCTCTTACAACTATTGAAGATTGGTTGATGGATGGTTCTAAAGTTGAAACTCCATTAATGAGTGAAGTAGATTGTGATAAATATTTTGAACTTTTAAAATCAAAAGGAATCAAAATGCAATCAGTTTATGATAAGCTATTAGTTGATGGTTTAGAAGCATTTAAAGTTTCGTTTAGAGATTTACTTTCAAAACTAATAAATTAAAAAGTATTTAAGCTTCATTGGATAAAATTTTTCCAATGATAAAAATATATAAAAAGGTAGAAAAAATGAATATTTGGACTCCAAATAGCTGGAGAGATTTTCCTATAAAACAACAACCAACATATAATGATTTAGAAAAACTTGCAAAAGTAGAATCTGAATTAGCATCATACCCTCCTTTAATTTTTGCAGGAGAAGCACTGAATTTAAAAAAACAGTTAGCAGATGTTGTTAATGGTAAAGCTTTTTTACTTCAAGGTGGAGATTGTGCAGAATCATTTACATCATTTAATGCTGCAAATATAAAAGATTTATTTAAAGTAATGATGCAGATGGCAGTTGTTTTAACTTTTTCTGGTGGTTGTCCAGTTGTAAAAGTTGGACGAGTTGCAGGTCAATTTGCAAAACCAAGAAGTTCTGATTTTGAAGAGATAGATGGAGTTTCTTTACCTTCATATAGAGGTGATATTGTAAATGATATTGATTTTACTGAAAAAGCAAGAAATCCAAGAGCTAAAAAATTATTAAAAGCATATAACCAAAGTGCAGCAACAATGAACCTTTTAAGAGCTTTTTCAAGAGGTGGAATGGCTGATTTAAATCAAGTTCATTTATGGAATCTTGACTTTGTAAAAGATAACTATTTAGGTGCAAAATATGAAGAACTTGCAAATAAAATTAGTGAAAGTTTAACATTTATGAAAGCTTGTGGAATTACAAGTGAAAATACTCCACAACTAAATCAAACAACTCTATTTACTTCACATGAAGCACTTTTATTAAACTATGAACAAGCATTAACTAGACGTGATTCAATCACTGGTGATTGGTTTAACTGTGCTGCTCATATGTTATGGATTGGTGATAGAACAAGAGATTTAAAAGATGCTCATATTGAATATTTTAGAGGTATTAAAAATCCAATTGGATGTAAAGTAGGACCTTCTATGAAAGAGGATGAATTAATTCAATTAATTGATACTTTAAATCCTACTAATGAAGCAGGAAGATTAAATCTTATTGTTAGAATGGGTGCAAACAAAGTTGGTGATTTCTTCCCAAAACTTTTACAAAGAGTAAAAGCTGAAGGTAAAAATGTATTATGGTCAAGTGACCCAATGCATGGAAATACAATAAAAGCTGACAATGGATATAAAACAAGAGATTTTGAAGCAATTTTAAGTGAAGTTAAACAATTTTTCCAAATTCATAAGGCTGAGGGGACTTATGCAGGTGGAATTCATCTTGAAATGACAGGACAAAATGTAACTGAATGTACAGGAAGTGCATCTTCAGCTGTAACTCAAGAGAGTCTTGCAAGTAGATATCATACTCAATGTGACCCAAGATTAAATGCTGACCAAGCTTTAGAATTGTCATTTATGATTGCTGATACTTTAAAAGAAGCAAGAAAAAATCTTGCATAATATTAAAGTAGAAAGTGTTATGTATATAAGAAAGAGAAAGTTTTTGCTTTCTCTTTTTTTTTGATTAAAAAATAAGGAAAATTATGAAAAGTTTTATGTTAAAAATATTTTTTCTATTTGTTGTTTTAGTTATCAATGTTTCTGCGAAAAATATTGATTCGATTACTAATTCACATTGGGAAACTTTACACCTTTATCATGGAGAAAATCAAAAAGCAGGTCCTTTTGCATTTGATGATAATTATGTGGAGTTTGAGTTTGGTGGAAGATATGAATGGTTAGATTTATATGGGTATATAGATTTTATAGATGCTTTAAATACTTCAACAAGTGATAAGCATGGACAAAATAACTTTTTTGCTGATATAGAACCAAGAATTTCAATAGATTATTTAACAAATACTGATTTATCTTATGGTGCTTTACAAGAGTTATTTATAGCTTTTGATATCTATTATGCAGATGAGCCAAATGGAGATGGATTAAAGATAGTTTGGATGGGATTAGGAAGTGATGTAGATATTCCATGGCTTGGAAAAAGTGGTGTGAATTTTTATACGAGATATGTAGAAGAAAATTATGGTGCAAGTAATGAAAATAGTTTTGATGGATATGTTGCTCACATAAATTGGTTTAAACCTTTATATAATTTTACAGATTCAAGATTTTTATCTTTTCAAGGTTATTTAGATTATGAGTTTGGAAGTGATTTAGATAATAACAGTTTTGAAAGACAATATAGAACTAGTGATTCATTACAATCATATTTAGGACTTTGGGTACATGACAAAAAATGGACAGCTGGATATGGTTTAAAAGTTTATAAAGATATGACTCAATGGAAAGATGGAGAAGTTTTAAATGGTAAAGAGACAAAAACTTCTGGATATGCACACTATTTTAATGTAGGTTATAAATTTTAATTAATTTCATAAAAATTATTTTAAAATAAAAAAATGAGTCATTTATGAGTAATTCTTTGTGTATTATTTTTGTTCATTAATACACAAGGAGAAAATATGGCAGCAGTAGGAGCTGGATTATTTGTTTTTTTATTTATTTTTCTAGTTTGGTTAGGATTTTTATTAAGCCTTAATAAATTAGTTAATGTAATGAGAGTTGATGGTTTACCTCAAACTTTTATAAGTAAAATTTGGGTTTGGAGTCAAGTGATTCCTTTTTGGGGCTTTATTGCTTTAATTGTATTTAATATTAAAGCAGACACTGCATCAAGAGCATTGGAATCAGAATTTAAATTACCTTTTAAAGAAATAAAATATCCTGCAACAATTGGTTGGATAGTTATTTTAGGTTTACTTTATACATGGATTCCTATTTTAGGAGCACTAGTATTATTAGTTTGTATGATTTTATTTTGGATTAAAGTTTCTTCAACTTCAAAACAAATAGAAGATTTAAAATTAAATACAAAGACTACAATTGAGTCTTGATAGATAGAAAGTAGGTTTCTACTTTCTATAAAAAAGTTTTTTTGTAAAGCTCTTCATCCCAAGCTACAACTAATTTATCATCAAATTCAATAACTGGTCTTTTAAAAAGTAATGGTTCTTTACATAACCATTCATATTTTCCATTATCATCAAGATTTAACTCTTTTAGATTTAATGTTTTATATTTTGTACCTTTGTTATTAAAAAGAATATTTATATCAGCTTTAGTAGTCCAAGTTTTTATTTTATCTGCACTTGGAGTCTCTTTTTTAAAATCAAAAAATTCAACTTCAATATTATTATCTTTGAAAAATTTTAAAGCATTTCTTACACTTCCACAAGTTTTTATACCGTAAACTGTAATCATAAAATTTTCCTATTCAATAATTTTTGGAACGATAAAGTATCCATCTTCAGATTTTGGAGCATTTTTTAAAATTTGATTTGATAATTCTAAATTTTGAACTGATACATCTTCTCTTAAAGGTGTTCCACCTTCAATTGTAGTAAATGTAGCTTCGATATGACTTACATCAATATCATTTAAATTTTCAACGAAGTTAATAATATCAGCTAATTCTGATTTCAATTTCTCTTTTCTTGAATCATCAACCTGTAAACTTGATAATTTTTCTAATTTTGCAATTAATTTATCATCAACAGTCATAAGTATCCTTATTTTTAATATATTTTATTTTATCAAAAAAGAGTTTATTTGCTTCTTTTAGCGTAAAACTCTTTTTTAAATTCAGTCCAATTATTTGCTAAAATTGCTTCTCTTGCATCTCTCATTAATTGTAAATAGTAATGAATATTATGAATTGAAGCAAGTCTAAAATATGTTATTTCAGCAGCTCTAAATAAATGATTTAAATAGGCTCTTGAAAAGTTTTTGCAAGTATAACATTCACATGCGTTATCTATTGGATTAGTATCTTCTTTAAATTCAGCTTTTTTGATGTTTAATCTTCCAAAAGTTGTAAATAAAGTTCCATTTCTTGCATTTCTTGTAGGCATTACACAGTCAAACATATCAACACCACGTTCGATATTTTCTATTAAATCTTCAGGAGTTCCCACACCCATAAGATATCTTGGTTTATCTTTTGGCATAAATTGAGTAGTCCATTCAACAGTTTCATACATATCTTGGTTTGGTTCACCAACACTTAATCCACCAATTGCAAAACCATCATAATCAGTTAAACTACAAAGTTGTTCAGCACTCATTTTTCTGAATTCTTTGTCTGTTCCACCTTGAATAATTGCAAAGATATTTTGATTTACTCCAATACCTTTTTCTTTTTGTTCCATATGGTATTCAATAGCTTCTTTAGCCCATTTAGTCGTTCTTTCTATTGATTTTTGAATTCTCTCTTTTGTATTTGGAAGAGCTACTAAATCATCTAAAATCATCATAATATCAGAACCTAAATCATATTGTGTATCAAGAACACTTTGTGGCGTAAAGTAGTGTTTACTTCCATCAATATGAGATTTGAACATAATTCCATTTTCATCAGGTTTACTATTGTCACTTAGTGAAAATGCTTGAAAACCTCCACTATCTGTTAAAAATGAGTTTGGAAATTTTGAAAATCCATGAAGTCCACCAAATTTTTTAACTAGTTTACTTCCAGGTCTTAGATATAAGTGATAAGTATTTCCAAGTATAATTTTTGCTCCAAGTTCTAGCATGTCATTTGCATCAAGAGCTTTTACTGTTCCTTGAGTACCAACTGGCATAAAAACAGGAGTTAAAATAGTGCTATGGGCAGTTTTTATTGTACATGCTCTAGCACCATTTGAAGTTGCGTCTATTTTAAATTCCATAAATTTTAAAAACCTTTTTTTAGATAATCATTATTGTATCTAAAGTTAGATTTATATCTAGTAATTCAAATCTACAATTAATTTTTTTAGGATATAATTTTAGCCATGAAAAAAATATTAATTATATTAGATGGTATTGTTGCAAAGAAGTTAATGCAAAGAATTGTTGAAGCAAATACAGGCGATAACAGTTATGATGTGATATATATGAGCGATGTAATTTTACCAGTACAAAAGCCTTCAAATTTTACATTTTATAAGTTCGATCCAACTTCAAAATCAAAACTTTCAATGGTTTTAGATAAGAATATTCATACAGAAGTTTTAATTGCACTTAACTCAAAAGATGAGATGTTAAATGTAATTAAAAATATTAGAGAACATACAAAAAATCTTCAAATGACTGTATTAGATTATTGGGGAATTAAAGTAAATGACCCTTTAGTTCAAATTTATAGAGGAATTGAAGTTTTAGCAAATGGAATGGTTGAAAAACTTCCAAATGTTCCAGTTTTAGCACAAAATATTGGACTAAAACAAGGTGAAATTATGGAGATAAGAATTCCATTTGGAAGTTCTTATGCTTATAGATATATTGGTTCAATTGAACAAAAAGAGTGGAAAATTTTTGGACTTTACAGAAATCAAAAGATGATAAATATAAAACCATCTTTGGTTTTAAAACCAAATGACATAATTTTAGTTATTGGAAAACCTGATGTTTTAATGCAAGTTTACAATGTAATTGGAAAAACACAAGGTCAATTTCCAATGCCATTTGGAAGTAATATTTATTTATATTTAGATTTATATCTTGAAGATGAAAATAGTGTAAAAAAAGCTTTAGATGAAACAAAATATTTAAACCAAAAATTAAAAAATAATTTATTGATAGTTAGAGTTACAAGACCTACAACTGTTGAAATTATGGATTTAATCAAAAATGAATTGAGACATTTCCCTACTATTATTTTACAAATTGATTATGCGAATAAAGGTTTTACAAAAATAATAAAAGAGGATTATAGAAAATATAATATTGGTATGATTATATTAACTCATGAAATGTTTAAAGATAAAAATAGAGTTAAAAGTGTAATGGAACTAAAAATTCCTGTTTTTAAATTTGGAAAAGAGAAATTAAAATCAGTAAAACGAACGGTAATTATATTAAATGACACAAACTCTTATGAGCAAATATCTCCAATTGTTTTTGATATTTCAAGTCAATTAAAAATTAAAACAAAAATATTTGATTTGGACCCAATTGGTGAAAAAGATGGAAAATCAACTTTGATTGACCACTTTGAAAATCTTGCTAAAATATTTAATGAAAAACTAGAAGTAGTTACAAGTGGAGAAAATCCAATAAGAGAACTTAAAAAACAAAGAAATATGTTACAAATCTTACCTTTAAAACAAGATATGTTTAAGAAAAGATTTTCATTTAAATTTTTCTATACAAATAGCGATTTTATCGCATTTGATATGAATAAATTTAATCAGTTATTAATCCCAATATCAGAAGAATAAATAAGGAAATAAATATTATGAATTTTGAAAAATATCCCTTTGAAAAATTGAATGAGTTATTAACAGATATACTTCCTAATGATAATTATGAATTATCTGTTTTAACAATAGGTGAGCCAAAATTTGAAACACCACATTTTATACAAGAAAAATTAAAAGAAACAAGTTCAAGTTTAAGAAAATATCCATCAACTGTTGGAGAACCATTTTTAAGAGAATCTATGATTAATTTTGTACAAAATAGATTTAATGTATCTTTAGAAATGAATCAAATTGTTCCAACATTTGGAACAAGAGAAGTTTTATTTAACTTTCCTCAATTTGCTCTTTTTGATAAAAAAAATCCAGTTATGGCATTTACTAATCCTTTTTATCAAATTTATGAAGGTGCAGCTATCGCAAGTAGGGCAGAAGTTATTCATATAGATTTAACTAAAGAAAATCATTTTAAAGCAATGCTTAGTGATGATGAATTAAAAAGATGTGATTTAGTAATTTTAAATTTCCCAAATAATCCAACTTCAGCTTCAATGAGTAAAGAAGAGTTAGGATTATGGGTTAAAAAAGCTTTAGAATTTGATTTTATTTTAGTAAATGATGAGTGTTATAGTGAAATCTTTTTTGATGAAGAAAATAGGCCAGCATCATTATTAGAAGCATCTATTTTTGTTGGAAATAAAGATTTTAAAAATGTTTTAGTAATGAATTCTATTTCAAAAAGAAGTAGTGCTCCAGGATTAAGAAGTGGATTTATAGCAGGTGATGCAAAAATTTTAAAAGAGTATTTACAATATAGAACTTATGTTGGATGTGCTTCACCAGTTCCTTTACAAGAAGCAGCAGCTGTTGCTTGGAATGACCAAGAACATGTTATGGAATTTAGAAAAATTTATAAAAAGAATTTTGAAATTGCACATGAAATTTTAGGGATAACTATTCCAGAAGCAACTTTTTATATTTGGTTAGAAGTTGAAGATGAACTTGAATTTACAAAAAATTTATATAAAGAAAAAAATATCAAAGTACTACCAGGAAGTTTTTTAGGAAGAAATGGTTTAGGAAAAGGTTATGTAAGAATAGCTCTTGTAGAAAATGAAGAAAAAACAAGAGAAACATTAAAAAGATTAAAGGATTTTATAGATGGATAAAGACGCGTTATTTGAAGCAAGAACAAATCCTGATTTCTTAAAATATTTAGAAGAAACAAGAGTTAATTCAATGAAAGCTGAAGATATAGGACTAATGTATGAAACGTTAGATTCTATGTTAGTTCTTGGGCTTGATGAAGAAGATATAAATAAACTTTATGAACAAATTTTAAAAACATCTTTTTCAAATGTTGAGAAAATTTTAACAAAACATGAAAAATTGAAACTTGAAGGAGACAATCTTCTTTATGTAAGAGCTTTATATGAGCATGCAATTGAGAAGTGGTCAAATGAAAATTTTAAAGGTGCAAAAGAGTTGTTTTTTGTAATAGCAAATATTATTGAAGATGAAACTCTTGAAAAAGCTTTAAATATTTTGATAGTTTTTTTAGCATCAGATATTCAATTAGATGATTTTTATGATACAAAAGTTGATTTAGAAGCAGATGTTGATGATGAAAAATATGGATATTTCATAATAAAATTCAGATTTGATAATGAAGAATTTTTAAATGAAAATAAAAATATTTTAGAACAAGAGTATAAAAATTTAAAACATTTATTAGGAAATTAATTGAAAGTACATTTTATAGGAATTGGTGGAATAGGTCTTTCTGCCTTAGCTAGATTTTTAAACTTCGATGGTCATGAAGTTTGTGGTTCAGATATGAAAAGTTCACCAATTACAAAAGCTTTAGAAGAGGAAGGAATTAAAGTTTCTTGTCCTCAAGATGCATCAAATATAAAAGACGATATTGATTTAGTTATCTATTCAGCAGCAGTTACAGATGAAAATCCAGAGTTAATAGAAGCAAGACTTAAACAAATTAGAACACTTTCAAGAAAAGAAGCATTACCTATTATTTTAGGTGATAAGAAAAACTATTGTGTTGCAGGAGCTCATGGAAAATCTACAACAACAGCAATGTTAGCTTCAATTCTACAAAGTACAGCACTAATTGGAGCAATTTCAAAAGATTTTGGTTCAAACTTTAGATATGTTGATGGTTTAGTTGCTTTTGAAGCTGATGAATCTGATGCATCATTTTTACTTTCAAGTCCTTATTGTGCAATAGTTACAAATGCTGAACCAGAACATATGGAATATTATCACTACGATTATGATAAGTTTTATGAGTCATATGAAAGATTTTTAAGTCTTGCAAAAAAAAGAGTTGTAAATGGTGAAGATAAAGATGTTCAAAAATTAAAAATAGAAGATGCAACTTATCTTTATCCATCAAAAGATATTAAAAATCTTTGTTATACACTAAAAGATAATCAACCTTGTACTAAATTTGATTTAAAAGATTTAGGGACTTTTGAAGTTTGGGGATTTGGTTTCCATATGGCTACAAATGCTTCTTTAGCAATACTTGCAGCTTTAAATGAGCTTGATGTTGAAACAATAAGAAAAAATCTTTTAAACTATAAAGGGATTAAAAAGAGATTTGATATTGTTCAAGCAAATGAAAAATTTGTTGTAATTGATGATTATGCTCATCATCCAACAGAGATTGAAGCAACTATGAAATCAATAGAGTTATATGATAATCTTACAAATCTAAACAAAAGAATAGTTCTTTGGCAACCACATAAATATTCTAGAACAAGTGATAATCTAGAAGGTTTTAAAAAATGTTTTAGAAGATGTGATGAATTAATTATTTTACCAATTTGGACAATTCCTGGTGAGAAAAAAATCGATATAGATTTTGAAAAAGAGTTTGCTTCTTATAATCCTATTTTTGCAGATAGAATCTCTACAACAAAAGGAAGAATTGATATTATAAAAGATGAAAAAATCATCAAAAGTTATGATGCAGGAATATTCCTTGGTGTTGGAGCTGGAGATATAACTTATCAATTAAGACACTAAATTTTTATAAATTTTCCATTTTCTTCTTTTACTTTATAAAGAAGAAGGTGGCTTTTCCTTTCAATATAAATTTCCTCAAATTCTGACTTAAATTTTAAAACACCATAGTTTCTTAATTGAGTATTATAAATTTTTTCAAATCCTTCATCTCTTAATTTTCTAGTATCTTTCTTATCATTTGTTACTTGAAAAAATTGATTTAGTGGCATAACAAAAATTATGTCATTTTCTTTTAATTGATAATCATTTGGTTCATCAATATAGGCTAAAATATCATTGCCATTAAAATTTAAACTTTGGTAACCCATAATAATTCCTTAAACTTGAAAGTAATAAAATATATATAAGAAAGGTTTCTTATGAAAACATTGGTTGGAAAATTTTTAGAAAATGAAGCATCTTCTGGAATAATTTTAATATTTGTTACCATAATAGCTTTATTGTTTAGTAATAGTTTTCTATCTCCTTTTTATACAGATTTCTTACATACAAAAATAGAGTTTAAAGTAGGAAATTTACTTGAAATATCAAAACCCTTAATACTTTGGGTAAATGATGGTTTAATGGCAATTTTCTTTTTAATGATAGGTTTAGAGATAAAAAGAGAGTTGATTTTAGGACATTTATCTAGTTTTTCAAATATTACTTTACCTTTAATTGGTGCAATAGGTGGTATGTTTGTACCTGCACTTATATTTTTCTTTTTTAATATAAATGATGAATTTAATCTTCGTGGTTGGGCAATACCAACTGCAACAGATATTGCATTTGCTTTGGGAATTTTATCTTTACTTGGAAAAAGAGTTCCAACTTCACTTAAAATTTTTTTGATGGCTTTAGCTATTTTTGATGACGTAGGGGCGATATTAATAATTGCATTTTTTTACACTGCTGAGTTGTCATTAAACTCTTTAATCTTAGCAACATTATGTATAGTAATTTTGATACTTTTTAATCGTTTAAAAATTTCATATTTAAGTCTTTATATTTTAGTTGGAGTATTATTATGGATATGTGTTTTAAAAACAGGTGTTCATGCTACATTAACAGGAATAATTTTAGCTTTTACAATACCATTAAACTTAATTAATGAAAAAAGAAAACATATTTCTCCTGTAAGAACTTTGGAACATTATATTCATAGTTGGGTTGCTTTTTTTATTTTGCCTCTATTTGCATTTGTAAATGCTGGAATAGATTTAAGAAATATTTCCTTAGCGCAAATTGATAATAGTGTATTTTTAGGGATATTTTTTGGGCTTTTTATTGGTAAACAAGTTGGTGTATTTTTATTTGTTTTTTTATCTGTGAAATTGGGATTTACAAAGTTACCAGTTGGTGTAAATTGGAGACAATTTTATGGAGTTGCAATTTTAACAGGTATAGGGTTTACGATGAGTTTATTTATAAATTCACTAGCTTTTGAAGATTCAAATATATTTTTTTATACTGATAAGTTAGCAATTTTATTTGGTTCTTTAGCTTCTGCACTTTTAGGTTATATAGTTTTATTAAAAACAGGAACAAAACATATATCTTAGTTCAAATATATCTTGCCATTATTGATTTTAATTTTTCCATCTAGTTCATACTCTAAGATTTCGTTTGGAAATTTTAAAATGGCACTTTCATAAGTTGGATTACTTTTACAAAAAAGTAAAACTTCATCTTCAAAAGTTGTTATTTTTTTATTTGTAAATTTTTCGACAAATTCATCTATATCATAAATTACATTTATTAAATTCTTTTTTATTAACTCTTGTGTTCCTAAACTTTCATTTAATCTATGAGGAAAGGTATAAATCTGTTTTTTCATTTTCAAAGCAAATTCTATAGAAGTTAAACTTCCTGAATTTAAATCAGCTTCTGTTACTACTAAAACATCTCCTAATGCAACAACAAGTTCATTTCTTTGTACAAAGGTATAATTTTTTGCTTTCTCTTTTTCTTTGTATGTTGAAAGAATTAAGCCATTATTTTCTATATCAACAATAAGATTTTTATTTACACTTGGATATCTAATATCTAAACCGTTTGCAACAACAGCTATTGTATTATTTGATTTTGCTCCTTGGTGTGCAAGAGAATCAACACCCATAGCTGCTCCACTAACAATACATATATTATTTTGAGATAGTTTTGATGCTAATTTATAAGTAAATTCTTTAGTATAAGAATTAGGTCTTCTTGTGCCTATAATAGAGATTTTTTTTCTTTTTAATAGTTCTAAGTTTCCTATATAAAAGATTTCATTGGGATATTTTTTCATTGAAGATAATTCTTCAATTTTAAATTCTATTTGTTTAATCATATGAACCTAGTTATAATAAATAAAATTATTATAACTATTTTTTTATAAATAAGGAAGTTTATTTACAAATATAGGTTCAACATCTTTAAGCAAATGTTTTGACTCTTTTAACACTTTTAAAGTTATGTCGTGAGGATGACCAATTGCTATAGAATAACCTTGCTTTTTAGCTACTTCAATAGCTTTTTTTAGTTGGTTTTGAATAGCAGCAAAATTTCTATCATTATCAATGAAAGTATTTCTTACAATATAAGGCATATTGTATTTGCTAGCAAATTGTTTTGCAACAGATTTTGAACTGGTTCTACTATCAACAAATATAAAATTATATTTTTTTAATGCTCTAAATAATTTGTCCATAGCTTCTTCATTTTCTGTGAAAACAGAACCTGTATGATTGTTTGTATAAATAGCATTTGGATACCAAGCTCTTAATTGTTTAACTCTATTTTCAATAGTTTCATAAGAATCAGTAACTTTTAGTGTATCAACTTCTGGGCTTTTAAAAGCACTAGATGCTTGCATAGGAAAATGTATCATATGAAATGGTAAATTTTGTGCAATTTTTGCAGAATCTTTATGAGAAGAAGTAGGTGGTAAAAATGCCATAGATATTGGATAACCAATATTTAATATTTTTTCTTTTTCTGCACTTGTACTTACATCATCAATAATTATTGCAATTTTTGGTTTATTCTTTTTATCATAAATAAAAGTATCTTTTTTAGTTATAATTGATTTCTCGTCAATTTTTGGTGTTTGTTTTTCAATATCTTTTTTATCTAATTTTGCTTTTTCTTCTTCTTTAGCTTTTTCTTTTTTCTTGTCTTCTTTTATCTCTTCAATTTTTTTTACAATTTTTTCATTTATTTGTTGTTCTTCTTCAAAAGCTTTTTCTAAAAAATCTTTTTCTAATGCTTGTGTATATTCTTCAAATTTATCATATGTATCATTTTTTGGAATTATTTCATCAAAATATTCTTCTGGTTTTTTAGTTTCAAAAAGTTTCTTTTCATCAAATGTTTCATTTTTGACACTTTTTTCTTCTTTAACTTGTGTTGTTTGTTTATTTTCTAGTGGTTCAGTTTTTTTGTTATCAATTAAAAAATAGCTACTAATAGAGATTAGTGATGTAAGAAATAAAATTATTAGAAAAATTTTTATTAATTTTTTTTGCGAACGTAAACTTGCTTTTATTCGTCTTTTTTTTGATTTAGGTTTTTTCTGGTTCATAAGTATAAGAATAGTTTTTTAAGGAAGAAAATCTTCCTTAAAAAGTTTTTAGTTAGTTTCTTGGTTAACGATTTTTTTAGCAGCAATCCAAGGCATCATAGATCTTAATTGTGCACCAGTTTGCTCAATTAAAGAAGCTCTTGAATTTCTTCTTTCAGCGTTCATTCTTGGGTATCCTGCTTGTCCTTCTAAGATGAAATCTTTAGCAAATCTACCATCTTGAATCTCTTTTAATAATTCTTTCATAGCAGCTTTAGACTCAGCATTGATAACTCTTTTTCCAGCGATATAATCACCGTACTCAGCAGTATTAGAAATAGAATATCTCATATCAGCAATACCACCTTCATACATTAAGTCAACGATTAATTTTAATTCGTGTAAACACTCAAAGTATGCCATCATTGGATCATAACCAGCTTCAGTTAAAGTTTCAAATCCAGCTTGAACTAATGCAGTAGCTCCTCCACATAATACAGCTTGCTCACCAAATAAGTCAGTTTCTGTTTCATCTTTGAAAGTAGTTTCAATAATTCCAGTTCTTCCTCCACCAATAGCTGAAGCATAAGATAATGCTAATTCTTTAGTGTTTCCAGTTGCATCTTGGTGAATTGCAATTAAGTCAGGAATTCCTCCACCTTTTGTAAACTCAGATCTTACAGTGTGACCTGGAGCTTTAGGAGCAACCATCATTACATTGATGTTTTTAGCTGGAACAATTCTTCCATAGTGAATATTAAATCCATGTCCAAATGCAACAGTTGCACCATCTTTTAAGTTTGGAGCGATTTCATTTTTATAGATATCAGCTTGATTTTCATCTGGTAATAAAATCATAACTACATCACATTCAGCAGTTGCTTCAGCAACAGTTAAAACTTTAAAACCTTTAGCTTCTGCTTTTTTCCAAGATGAACCATCTTTTCTTAATCCAACGATAACTTCAACACCTGAATCTCTTAAGTTTTCAGCGTGAGCGTGTCCTTGAGAACCAAATCCAATCATTGCAACTTTTTTAGATTTAATTAACTCGATATTACAATCTTTATCATAGTAAACGTTTAATGCCATTACTCTTTCCTCTAATTAAAAAAATTTTCGCTGATTATACAAAAAACTATCTAAATATTAGATAACTTGAAAATTAAAGGCAAGTGTAGAGATAGTTTGGATACTATTATATGATTATTTAAAAAGGATTTATTTTGCTAAAAGAACTATTTAGAAAAATTCAAACAGAATGTAAAGATTATTCAACTGAAGAGTTAGTAGAAATAGAGAAGTTTTTAAAAGATGAAATTATAATAAAAAATCAAAATGATAATTTTGAGTTAAATTCAAAATATAAAATTGCAATTGTAAATATCGGAAAAAATTTTGTAATTTTAGAAGATTTAGTAAGTGAATTGAAAAATATAAAAATAGAATTAGAAGATTTAAATGGCGCTTACAATGGCGATTTAGTAATTGCAAAAAGAGTTTTTAATCCAAGAAGTAAAACAAAAGCAAAAATAGTAAAAATACTTGAAAGTAAGAAAGCTGAACTTTTAGTTTATGTAAAAGATAAGGCTTTTTTTACATTAAAAGAGAATATTAGACTTGATAATAAAAATGCTTTAAAATATAAAGAATTAGATGTTTTAATAGTTGATAATAAATTATTTGATTTGATCAAAAATGTTGGAAATTTAGAAGATGCAAAAATAGATGAATTTATCTCTTTATATTTATACGAAGAACTTTACAGACTAGAAAAACATTTAGATGTAAAAGCTTTAATGGATGATAAAAAAGAGAGAGTTGATTTACGGGAACTTCCTTTTTGTACAATTGACCCAAATAGTGCAAAAGACCATGATGATGCAATTTATTTTGATAAAAAAGAAAATATTTTGTATGTAGCAATTGCAGATGTTTCTTATTTTGTAAAAGAGGGTAGTGAACTTGATATTTTAGCATTTAAAAAATCAACTTCTATTTATCTTCCTACAAAAGTTTTACCAATGCTTCCTCCAATTTTAAGTGAAGAGATGTGTTCACTTAAAGAAGGAGTTGATAGATATTCTTATGTTTTTAAAATGTATTTAGATTTAGAAAATTTTAGTGTGAAAAAAGCTGAACTTTTTGAAGCAATTATAAATTCTCATAAAAACTTTTCTTATGGAAGAATTGATAGGGTTATAGAAGGACATCTTGACCAATATTCAAAAATTGAAAAAGAGATATTTGATTATTTGATTCCTCTATATAAAATCACTAAAAAGTTTAGAAAAAAAAGACTTGAAAAGGGTTATGACTTTAGAACTACTGAAAATAGATTAAAATTGAAAAATGATAATTTAGAATCAATCGATGTTGAAACTTCAACAGCCTCTCATCAATTAGTTGAAGAGTGTATGTTACTTGCAAATATAGAAGCAAGTAAAAAAGTAAACAATGTTGGAATTTATAGGATTCATGAAGAACCACCATTCAAAGCAATATCAAAACTTGTAGATGATGTAAATATTTTAGGTGTTAATGTAAAACTTCAAAGTGATGTTCATGAAACAATTACACATATTCAAGAAAAAGCAAAAACTTCTATGATGAGTGCAGAAATTGATGAACTAATTATTCAAGCTCAAACACAAGCTAAATATAGTTCAAAAAATTTAGGGCATTTTGGTTTAGGTTTTTCTTCATATTCTCATTTTACAAGTCCAATTAGAAGATATTCTGATTTAGTGTTACATAGAATTCTAAAAACAAAACAAACACCAAAAAATATAGATGATATTTGTGAACATATCTCTTTAAATGAAAGAAAAGTAGACCAGTTAGTTTGGGATTTTGAAGATAGAAAATATGCGAGATGGGCATTATCACATATTGATGAAGATATTAAAGTAAAAGTTGTTGATACAGAAAAAGCAAAAGCTGTTTGTTATGAAAAAATTATTGGAATGAAAGTGATTTTAGAAAATTATAAAGGACAGAAGTTATTTTCAAAAATGAAAGTGAAAATAAAATCTGCCGATATTGCTACAAAGATAATTGTTGCTACTATAGTGTAGAACACTTATCTATTGAAGCAAAGAAAGGTTCAACTTTTTCAGTAATTATATATTGACCAACTATTTTTTCTTTTTCATTTATAAATATAGGTGAAATAAGATTTACAATTGAAAATTCAATAGGATTTTGAGAAACTACTGTAAAATATGTAGAAAAATCATCTTTTGATTTTATTTTTAATTTATCTAAAGTATTTTGATCAATTGTAAAATCAAATGAAACTTTATCTAAAACATTAATATTCACAACCATAATTTTAGTTTTTTCATCAAAAACTAAAAAAGAAAAGAAATCGTCAATTTTTTCAATTTTTACATTTTCAAAATTTTCGAAACCTAAAATAGGAAGAGCAATTCTATACATGTTAAACCCCTTTGTGAAATAAAAAAATTATATTGAAAGAAAACTTAGGATATTATTTTAATATGTATAAAAATGAATTTGATAATTATTTAAAACAAAATAAAAAATTTAAAGCATATATGTTTTATGGACAATCAACTTTTTTGATTGAGCAATATTCTTTAGCAATTGCACAAATGTTTGGTCAAAATGATGAGATTGAAAAACTCTATTTTGATGATTATGATTTTAAATATGCAAAAGATAAGTTATTGCAGTCATCACTTTTTTCCTCAAATAATATATTATTGATAAAAATAGAAAAGAAGATACCTAAAAAAGAGTTAGATTCTTTAATTGAAGCTTGTAATACAAATCCTGATAGTACATTAATAATTGCATGTATGGGAGATGGTGATTTTAAAACTATGGAGAGTAGTTTTTCTTTAAATACTAATTCTGTTTGTGTTAGATTTTTTCAACCAACAGATTTAGAAGCTACAAAATTTTTGGAATATGAAGCAAAAATGCTTCAAATGCAATATGAAGTAAGTGCATTAAATCATCTTTATTTCATGCATAAAAATGATTTAGCATTAAGTGTAAATGATTTAAAAAAGTTATCAATATTAAATGAACTTATTACAATAAATGTTATTGATACTTATTGTTTTGGTATAGGAACTGTTAATTTTGAAGATTTTTTACATGATTTGTTAAGTGGAAAAGATATTAGTGATGATTTGGCTTTGATTTTAGAAGAAGGAATGAATGAAATCTTTTTATTAAATCAAGTAACATCATTTGTTCAACAATTATTTATGATAAGTTCATATGCAAGAACAATAGGTCAACCAAATCCAAAAGAGATATTAGGTTTTATTCCTCCAAAAAATATTTGGGAAAAGAAATCTAAACTTGCAATAAATATAAAACCTGAAGTTTTTCAGAAAATTTTAGAATATCTTTTAAATATAGAGCTAGATTTTAAATCTTCAAAAATTGATGACCAAAATTTGTATCTTCAGGCTGCTCTAAGAAAGTTTACAGTTTTATTTAGATAAAATCACAAACTTTACAAAAAAAGAAATCCTTGCTGATATTAGGAAATGTAAAGAATACCGGCACAATCTATAAGGAGAATTAATGTCAAAAATCAAACATTATGAAACAATGTTTATCTTAAAGCCTACATTAACTGAAGAAGAAACTGTAGCGCAAATTGATGGAATTAAAGCAATTCTTGAAAAAAATGGTGCAGAAATTGCAGCAGTTGAGAACGTAGGAATCAGAGAATTAGCTTACGAAATCGAAAAATGTAAAAGAGGTTATTACTATGTAATTTACTTCAAAGGTAATCCATCTGGAATTGCAGAAATTGAAAGAAATTATAGAAATAACGAAAATGTTATTAGATTTATCTTCATTAAATATGAGAGCAAAAAAGAAATTGTTTCTTGGACAAAAATGAGTGATGAGGCTGCTAAAAAAGCTGCTAAATAAATATAATTAGGAACCTTATATGTATAATAAAGTAATAATGGTAGGAAATTTAACAAGAGATATTGAATTAAGATATTTGCCTTCAGGTTCTGCAATTGCTAAATCTGCAATCGCAACATCTTATAAATACAAATCTTCAACTGGAGAACAAAAAGATGAGGTTTGTTTTTTAGATTTTAATATTTTTGGAAGATCTGCCGAAGTTGCTAATCAATACTTAAAAAAAGGTTCTAAAGTTTTATTAGAAGGAAGACTTGTTTTTGAGCAATGGACTGCACAAGATGGATCAACAAGAAGTAGACACTCTTTAAGAGTTGATGCGATGAAAATGTTAGATTCAAAAGGTGCTCCTGAAATGGCTGGGGATAACCAAGGTTATAGTCCGCAAGGAAGTTATAATCAACCAGCTAATGTTCAATATGATGAGCCTTCTTACGATAGCTATGGTGGTATGGGTCAATCTGCTAAACCAAAGATTGAGCAAAGAATACCTGAAATTGATATAGACGAAGACGAAATACCGTTTTAGAAAAGGAAAATCAAATGGCTGAAAGAAGAAAATACGGAAAAAAATATTGTAAATATACTGAAATGAAAGTTGATTTCATTGATTATAAAAATACAGATTTATTAAAATTATCTATGAGTGAAAGAGGTAAAATTATGCCTAGAAGACTTACAGGTAACTCTAAAAATGCTCAAGAAATGGTTGAAAAAGCAATCAAAAGAGCAAGACACATGGCTTTAGTACCATATATTGTTGATACTAAAAACATTACAGATTCTGCTTACGCAAGATCATTCTACTAAGAATTGTTTTAGTAAATAAAAGGGAAGAGGTTTTTACTTCTTCCCTTTTTTTGTTTATACAAAGAGAAAAATGAATAAAACACTTAAAACTGCTTTACGATTACGATTTGAATATTATAATTTGTATGAAAAAAAAGAAGAAAAATGGCATGAGAAATATAATCAACACAACTTGTATAGTGTAGTAGTAAAAAGCTTTGATTATGATTTTAAAGAAATAGGTGAGATGATGCCAAAATTATTAAAACAGAATGAGGAAAATTTATAATTTTTCCCAAACCGTTCCATTAGCTGTATCCATTAAAGATATTTCCATAGAAGTTAATTCATTTCTGATTTTATCAGCTGTCTCAAAATCTTTGATTTTTTTAGCTTCATTTCTTTTTAAAATTAAATCTTCTATTTTTTGTTTTGTTAATTCATCAATCCCAAATTGGAAATAAGAATAAGCATCATTACCTCCAACTCCAAGAATTTCTTCAATAAAATTTATATTTGAAATCAACTCTTTTTTAAGATTTTTATCTTTTGGATTTGCATCTAGTTTATCATTTGAAGAATTTATCATTTCATCGATAACTGATAAGGCAATTGATGTATTCATATCATCATTTAAAGCATTTAAAATAGCTTCTTTAAATGTTTTATTTACTGTTGAACCTTCCATCCCATAAACTCTTTTTTTAACTCTATAAAGTTTGTCAAGTCTTTTTTTAGATGAAAGTAAATCTTCTTCATTAAAATTAAAATTAGCTCTGTAATGTGTAGACATTAAATAAAATCTAATCACTTCTCCACTATATGATTTAAGAACATCTTTTAAGAAAAATGAATTACCTAAAGATTTACTCATTTTTTCGCCATTGATATTTACAAAACCATTATGCATCCAATATTTTGCTAAATTTTGTCCAGAAGAACATCTAGTTTGTGCTGCTTCATTTTCATGATGTGGGAAAAGTAAATCTGCTCCACCACCATGAATATCTATTTGATAAGAACCATCTTTATATGCTAAATGTTTTTCAATCATAGCAGAGCATTCAATATGCCATCCAGGTCTTCCTTTTCCAAATGGAGAATCAAAACTAACATCATTAGCTTTTTCAAATTTCCATAAGGCAAAATCAGAAGGATTTCTTTTTTCAACATTTATTTCAACTCTTGCTTGAGAGTTTTCATCATTTATTTTATGAGATAATGTTCCATAAGCATTATCTTTAGATGTGTCAAAATATACACTATCACTTGTTTTATAAGCAATATCTTTTGAAATTAGATTTGATATCATATCTTTCATAATTTCAAGATTTTCTGTTGCTTTTGGTTCTATTGTATTATCTAGAATATTTAAGGCTCTCATATCAGCTTTATAAGCATTTATGTAAGTTGAAGTAATCTCATCAAGAGATTTGTTAGTTTCGTACATTTTTTTGATGATTTTATCATCAATATCAGTAAAGTTTTTTGTCATTGTAACTTCATAGTTATTTACTTTTAAAACCCTATGAAGTAAATCAAAAGCAATTGCACTTCTTGCGTGTCCTAAATGAGAATCATCATAAACAGTTGGTCCACAAACGTAGATTTTAACCTTACCTTCTACAATAGGGTTAAATTCTACTTTTTCTTTTAGTACTGAATCAAAAATATGTATTTTATTCATCTTTTTTACTTAAATAGTGCTTCTAATGATGCAGTATCAGTTGTTTTTTCTTCATTAGCTGAATTGTTTTGTGTTTCAGCATTAGAAGAATTTGTTGCCGCTGAATTAATCTCAATTAATTCAATATCATATTTTGTTAGCATTGATGCTAATCTGATATTTAAACCTGCTTTTCCAATAGCTTTTGATTTTTGATCACTTGGAATTGTAACTACAGCTTTCCCTTTTTCTCCATGACTTGGAGCTTTTTCAATTTTTACACTATGAACAATTGCAGGTGATAAAGCTCTTGAGATAAACATTTCAGGAATTGTTGAAAACTCAACACAATCAATATTTTCTCCATGAAGTTGTTTTGAAACAGAACCAATTCTAACACCTTTTACTCCAACAACTGCACCAATAGGGTCAATTTGTGGATCTATAGTAGAAAGTGCGATTTTTGATCTAGTTCCTGGAATTCTAGCACTTGATTCAATAGTGATTTTTTTATCTTTTAATTCAGGTACTTCAAGAGTTAAAAGATTTTCTAAAAATTTTGGAGAAGTTCTTGAAATATCAACTAATAAACCATTTGATTTATCAATATTTACACCTTTTACAACGGCTTTTACAACATCACCAACTTTAAAAGATTCACCTTTTATTCTACTTTTTCTTTGTAAAATTCCTTTTACTTCACCAATTTCAATAAATGTATTATCTTGTTTATCTACTCTTGTAACTGTTCCTGAAACAGTTTTTCCAATTTTGTCTTTATATTTATTTACGATATTTTCTTCAATAAATCTTTGAAGTCTAAATTCAAAATTACTATGTAAAATAGTCGCAGCATTTCTTCCCATATTTTCAAATTCTAAATCGTAATTCATAAAATCACCAATTTCTAAATCTGGGTCAATTTCTTTTGCTTCTTCTAACGTGATAAAATTTTCGTAATTAATTGCTTCACCATATTTATTAACAGCATTAGCAAGTAATCTTTCATCATCTTCTGAAACTACTTCAATTTTTTGGAATAGTTCAAGTCTTTTATTTGCTCTGTCAATATTTGCATCAAAAGTTAAAGTAGCATCTACCATTTTTTGTGCAGTTTTAATTAAAGCTTCTTTTAGTGCATTTTCAACATCATCAATTTTGAGACCTTTCTCATATGCGATTGAATCTAAAATATCTATTATTTTATCCATTAAATAACCTCTTAATTTGTTGACATTGAAATGATTAGGATGATTTTCAATGTAGTATAGTTGGATAGTATATCTAAAATAGCCTTTTATAGAAATTAAAGTAATTTTGAGATAAAATATACAACTAATAAACAAAGAAAAAAGGCTTAATAAATGGAATTATTATTTGCAAGAAATGAGTTAAACGAAAAACCAAAAAAAGTGCAATTAGATAAAATAAAAGAAGATTTAAGTAAAGATGGTCAAAAAATATTTTATTTCGATAGAGACAATTCTCACAAAGATATGATGTCTTTAGTTGATTCATTAGAAGCAGACGGTTACAATGTATACTTTAGAGAAATAAAATATGGTTTAGCAGATGATGAATATATGTATGAGGTTCATGCACTTTAATCTTTTTTAGTGTTATATAAAATATGAGTTTAAACAAAAAATTATTTATACAAACATTAGGGTGTCAAATGAATGACACTGATAGCCAGCATATTCAAGCTGAACTTGAAAAACATAAAGGCTATACTGCAACTGACAAAATTGAAGATGCAGACTTAATTATTATTAATACTTGTTCAGTTAGAGAAAAACCTGTTTCTAAACTTTTTTCTGAAATAGGTCAATTTAACAAAAAGAAAAAAGAGGGTGCAAAAATTGGTGTTTGTGGCTGTACAGCTTCACACTTAGGACATGATATTATCAAAAGAGCACCTTATGTAGATTTTGTTGTTGGGGCTAGAAATATCTCAAAAATAAAAGATGTTGTTGATGTAAAAGGCGCAGTCGAAGTAGCAATTGATAATGATGAATCAACATATGAATTTTCAACAGCTAAAACAAACAAATATAGAGCTAGTGTAAATATCTCTATAGGTTGTGATAAAAAATGTACATATTGTATTGTTCCAAGTACAAGGGGTGAAGAGATTTCTATTCCACCTGAAATGATTGTTGAACAGGTGAAAAAATCAGTTGAACAAGGTGCAGTTGAAGTTATGCTTCTTGGACAAAATGTAAACTCTTATGGTAGAAGATTTTCTGATGGAAGAGAAAAATATACATTTACTAAACTTTTACAAGATATTTCAAAAGTTGAAGGTTTAAAAAGAATTAGATTTACTTCTCCTCATCCTTTACATATGGATGATGATTTTATTGAAGAATTTGCAAGAAATGAAAAAATTTCAAAATGTATTCATATGCCTTTACAAAGTGGTTCAACTGAAGTTTTAAAAGCAATGAAAAGAGGATACACGAAAGAGTGGTTCTTAAATAGAGCTGCAAAGATGAGAGAATTAATTCCTGATTTAAGAATTACAACAGATATAATTGTTGCATTCCCAGGAGAAACACAAAAAGATTTTGAAGATACATTAGATGTTGTAAATCAAGTTAAGTTTGATCAAATTTTTAATTTTAAATACTCTCCAAGACCTGGAACAGAGGCTTTAAATTTAAAAGAACAAGAACTTCCAGATGAAATAGGAAGTGCTAGATTAATTGAGTTAATTGAACTTCATAAAAGATATTTAGAAGAATCTATGGTAAATCACGTTGGAACAACATTAAATGTTTTAGTTGAAAGTTTAAAACCTAATGGTGAAGTTTCAGGTTACACAGATAATTATTTACAAGTTTTTGCTAAAGGTAGTGATGAATTACTTGGAAAATTTGTAAATGTAAAAATTACTGAAGCAACAAGAACTACACTAAAGGGTGAAGTTGTAGCGTAATGCAAAAGTATTTTAAATTAAATATACTTCCATACATGTTATATTTGTTTGTTAGGATTATTTATTTGACAAATAAAAAGGTTTATCATTTTCCAAAAGATGATGGAAAACCTATTATAATTTGTATGTGGCATGGAGATTTACTATCTCAAATATATAACTATTTTTCATTTAGAAAAAAGGGAAATGTAAAAGCAATGATTAGCCATAATAAAGATGGAGAGATTATTGCAAAATTAGCTTCTTATTTTAAAATTGGCTCAGTTCGTGGATCATCATCAAAAGGAGCAGCTAAAGTTTTAATTAGTGCTTTAAAAGAACTAAAAGAAGGAAATGACTTAGCTATAACTCCTGATGGTCCAAGAGGACCTAGATATTCAGTTGCTGATGGTGTAATTGCGTTAGCACAAAAAAGTGAAGCAAAAATTGTATGTTTTAATACAATACCAACAAAATATTGGCAATTTAAATCTTGGGATAAATTTATTTTACCTAAACCTTTTGGTAGAATAGATTTTTATATTAGTGAACCAATAAATGTTAAAAATATGGAATTTGAACAAGCAAGGGAATTTATCAAAGAAAAAATGTTGATACACTCAATGCCTTAAAATAAAAGTAAGTAGGGATAAATGTTTACTAAAGAGTCTTTATATATCAATGCAATTAAATACGATACACAATTAAAACTTGAGTATAAAAAGTTAAATAATGAAGATATAATTGATACAAATAATTCTGTTTTTTTAATTGATAATGATATTTTACCTCAAGATATTGCACAAAAAATCAATACTTCTCAAGAAGAAACAGATTTTACATATATTTCTACATTACTTATTAGTGATACTACTAAACTCGTTCCAAAATCTTTATCTTCAAAATTAACAGATTGTGAAATTGCAAGATTTAACAATGAATATGATATTGCAGTATTAAAAACAACTCTTTTTGAAACTAAAAACTATTTTGTCAAAACAGGAATTGATTATATTTATTCAGCATTTCATATTTTAAGTTTACATATAGAAAAGAATGTTTGTAGAAATGAGCTTCTTTTACTTTTATATAATAACAAAGCATTTATTCTGATACTAAATCAATCAGGTATTGTAGTTTATAATGAAATAGTTGATTTACCAACTTTTGAATCAGTAAAAAAGACACACTTTTATGAAGACGATTTAGAAGGTCAAAAATTATTTGATGAAATTTATTATTTAGAATTTCATGAGATAATCCAAAAAACATTAAATGATTTTTATGCAAAGAAAAATGGTGTATTTGTTGAAAAAATTACAATTTTATATGTTTTAAAACAGCTAACAAATGAAGAAATAGAACAATTAGCTCAAGAATTTATGTTAAAAGTTGATTATCATCCAATTAATATTGATGAAGAGATTTTTGAATTATCAAGAGATAAACATCTTAAAAAAAGTTTTACAAAACCAAGAAAGAAAAAGAAAAAAAGAGATTTCAAATATCTTTATTTAGTTTTATTATTAGTTGTTTTAGCTTTAGGTGGATACAAAATTTATACTATGATTGATTTTGATAAATTTTTTACTACAGAAAAAATAGAGAAGAGTGAAAAAATTGAAGAAAATTTAACATCATTACCTAATCACGTAAATTTGAATGATAAAATCGAACAGAGAATAAAAGCAGTATTTAACACAATTCCAAGTGGTGTTATGATTGAATATATGAAAATAAATTCTAATGATTTAGAACTAAAAGTATTTTCTTCAAAGGAAGAAAATTTAGCTTTATTAAAACCTTCTCTTGATACTTTGTATAAAGCTTCGCAATTTAATTTAGTTGACCCAGAGAAAAAAACAGATTTCTATACAAATGTGATTTCAAAAGATAGTATAGAAATAAATTCAAATTATAAAAAGTTTGAAAAAGAGTATATTACAGATGAAACTATATCTGTTGAAAGAGTTACTGAACAATTAAAAATCTTAATGCCAGAAAATGCAATTATTAGGTTTTCGTCAAGTTCAAATAAGAATATAAGTAAATTTACTTATGTTGTTAATATATTAGTAAAAGAACCAAAAGAGTTTTTTAATTTAATTGATACAATTAATAATGAATTGTATTCTATAAATATTACATATCCAATAATTATGATGAAAACAGAAGCTGGTATAGAAGTAGAATTTACTTTAGAATTTAATCAGCTAAAAAACTAAAAACTTTTTACCAAGTTTTTAGTTCATTATAAATAGAATCTCTCTCTACAGGAATAAATCCTGAATTTTTTATCAAATCAACAAATTCCATTTGAGCAATACCATTTGCACTAGAAGCTCCAGCAGCACTTTGAATTGCTTCTTTCTCAATTGTACCATCAACATCATTTGCACCAAATTCTTGAGCAATTAATGCAAGTTTAACAGTTGAAGTTGCCCAATAAGCTTTAATATTTGGAATATTATCAAGTAAAATTCTAGCAATTGCATAAGTCTTTAAAATTTCTTGTCCAGTTAATGCTTCTTTTACTTTTAGATAATTGTTTTCTGTTTGATAAACTAAAGGAATAAATGCATTAAATCCACCAGTTTCGTCTTGTAATTTTCTTAATCTTAACATATGGTCAATTCTATGATTTCTATCTTCTACATGACCAAAAAGCATAGTTGCATTACTTTTTCTTCCTTTTTGATGCCAAAGTTTGTGGATATTTAGCCATTGTTCAGATGTAACTTTACCACCACAAATTCTTTTTCTAACTGTTTCATCAAAAATTTCAGCTCCACCACCAGGCATAGAGTCAATTCCATGTTCAATCATCATATTTATAATTTCTTCGTATGATAGATTATATTCTGTACTTAAAAAATGAATTTCTGCAGCTGTTAAAGCTTTTACATGAATTGATGGGAAATTTTCTTTAATCTTTTTAAATACATCCATATACCATTGTAATCCTGTGTGTGGATTATGAGCTGAAACTATATGAACTTCTTTTATATTGTTTTTTGAAGAGTTTTTTACAATATCAAGTATCTCTTCATGTGTCATTGTATATTGGTGTGGATTTTTTCTACTTGCACTATAGGCACAAAACTGACAAACATCTTTACAAATATTTGTTGGATTAATATGTCTGTTTATATTAAAATATGTTTTTTTACCATGTCTATTTGTTCTAATTCTATTTGCAAATGAAGCCAATGTAAATAAATCTAAATCATATAGTTTAATTGCATCTTCATACTCTAATCTTTCATTTCTTTTTAATTTTTCAATAATACTCATTTTTTCCTACTTATTTACAATCAAAATCTTTTGTATAATGTTCATCTCTTTCTTTATGAATGAATCCTATACAAGTTTGATTTGAATCTTGATTAAAAAACATAACTTTATAAACTGTACTTCTATATCTTGTTTCTGCATCTTCAACACTTAATTTATTAATTACAGTTACATCTTTTATATTTTTATATCCAATTGATTCAAGAATTTCTACTAATTTTTGTTCTTTTAAATTCTTTAAAAATAAAAAACCTATAAGAGCAATAATAATTATTGCCCCTATAATAAAAATAGTTTTTTTAGGAAGTCTTCTAATTTCACTTTGCATGTTCATTCTCTTTTAATGGTTTAAATGAACACTCTTCACCATCATAATACTCGATACTACCATTTTCAATTTTATAGTACCAACCATGAATTTGTAACTCTTTATTCTTAACTTTTTTCTCAATATATGGGAAAGTTAGTAAGTTTTCCATTTGATGAACTACAGAGATTTTTTCTGTTGTTCTATAAAGTTGTTCCATATCTGATTTATCTTGAATTGCTAAAAGTGTATATTCTTTTGCACGTTTTCCTAAATCTAACCATTTTCTAATATTTATTAAATCAGGAGAATCACCTAAATCTTGATATAAACTTTTACAAGCTCCACAATGAGAGTGACCACAAACGATGATATGTTTTACACCTAAAACATTTACTGCATATTCAATAACAGCAGAACTTCCATGGTAATCATTATCTGGATTATACGGTGGAATAAAATTTCCTACATTTCTTAAAATAAACATATCACCAGGTTTTGTATCAAGCATTAAATCAGGAGTAACTCTACTATCACTACAACCAATAAAAAGAATTTCTGGTTTTTGTCCTGTTTCAACTAATTGTTGTAAATCACTTTCATACTTTGGAAAACTAGCTTCTCTAAATTTTTTATTACCTTTTATTAAATCATTTATCAACATTTTTTAAATCCTTTAATAAGTTACATACATTAATTAAATTATTTGTATCTATATCAATTTTTGCAATTAATCTAATAATTGCACTTTTTACTGTTGGTTGTCTAATTGCTCCAACCAAATAACCTTTTTGTTTTAATATCTCTTGAATCTCTTTTACTCTTTTATTATCACCAATTTCAATTGGAATAATCAAGCTTTGAGATTTAATATTTAAAATTTCATAAATAATATTCAAATTTTTTTCTATATGTTCCTTTAAATCTTTTTTATTATTAACTATATAATTCAAAGATTCAAGTGCAAGGGCTGTATCAAATAATGAGGGAGCAGTAGAATAAATAATAGGTTTAGCTCTATTTGTTAAAAAATCTATAATTTCTTTTGAAGCTAAGATATAAGCTCCATAAGAACCATAAGCTTTTCCTAAAGTTCCCATTTTAATGTGATATTTATTTGGTTTAATTTCATAATAATCAAAAATACCTAAAAGATTTTTACCAATAACTCCTGAACTATGAGCTTCATCTACAATTAAAAGAGATTTATATTTATCTGCAATTTTAAATATTTCAATTGGTGCAATATCTCCACCCATTGAATAAACACCTTCAATTGCTATTATGTTTCTACCTGTTCTTTTATTTTCTATAATCTTATTTTCTAAATCCTCATAGTCATTGTGATTAAATACAATAACTTGTTCAGGTTTTAGTAGTTTTGTAGCTAAAATTCCACTTGCATGATATTCTTCATCTATAAATAAAGTATCATTTTTTCTAACCAGCGCTTCAATCATTGAGATATTTGCTAAGAAACCAGAACCAACAGTGATACCAGCTTCAAATTTATTTACATCACACAATTTATCTTCAAAATTTTTATGGATTTGGTTATAACCATTTACTAACATTGAAGCACGTGGGGAATGGAAATTTTGATTTAAAACATTTTCGTAAGCTTTTTGAAAAAGATTTTTATTTGTAGAAAGGCCTAAATAATCGTTTGATGCAAGGTCTATAAGATTTTCATCAAATATATCTCTTGTTCTAAAACGGTTAGACTTTTTAATAGATTCAAGTTCTTTTGAGTACAAAAAATTCTCCGTAAGTATTTTTGAATAGTAACCAATTATTACTAAGAAAAAGTTAAATTTTGAAATTTGTTTTTATTGCTAGTTTATTGCTATTATGAATTGTTATAATTTGAGTCTACTAATTTTAAGTACGAGTAAATCCTAGTAAGGGGTGTTTTTGCGACCTTCACCCCTTACTTTATCACATAGTTATATTCTCAATTAATTCAATATTTTCTTCATTTACAATAATTGCATCAATAGAATAAATAACATCAATTTTTTTAATTTGTAAATAGTAATTTATACTTCTTTTTATTTTTGAAAGTTTAGAAGGAGTGATATTGTTTATTGCGGTTTCATAATCAGGTGCAGATTTTACTTCTATAAAATGATAAGTTTCATTTTTTAATGCGATGATGTCGATTTCACCTAACTTTTTAGCGTAAAAGTTTTTTTCAATAATTTTAAAATTTAAGTTTTCTAAAAAAGAGATTGCTTTTTTTTCAGCAAACTCTCCTTTTTCTCTACTCATAAAATCAACCACCACCAACAAATTGAAGAAGTTCTATTTTATCGTTGTTTTTTGGAATAAAATTTTTCCAATCATCTTTTTTTACAATATTCATATTAACAGCAGCAGCCATTACTTTATTTTCAATTTGTAAATTTGTTATTATATCTTGTAGTGAAAATGAGTTGTCAAACTCTTTTGTTTCACCATTTACAATCAGTGTCATATTTTAAACCTTTTTATATTTTTTATAAAGTTTGATTATACAAACACTTAACTTATTTTCTGATATTCAATGTTTTAAATCTATCACCCATTCCAGTTGGTTCTAGTAAAATTTTTACTTTTTGAATCTCTTTTAAATAACTATTTTCGTTTACATTTGCTTTTAAAATTTCTAATAATTCTAAAATTCCAAATTCAACTAAAGACTTTAATTGAGTATTAAAAACTATATCTTTTATTCCATTTTCTTTAAAACAATCACTTAAATAATTAAAGTGAACATCATAAGTAATATCTGAATTTTTATAGAGTTTCTCTAAATCTAAATTTTCTTCAAAAATTGGATAAACAGCATGTTTTTCATAAACTCTTGTACTAAAATCATTTCTTGGAAATCTGTCACCATAATCAAAAGTTAAAAATTCAAAATGAGTTATATTTTTACAAATTGTATTTACGAAATCTTTGTAAGATAAAGCAACTTCACCTTTTGTGATAGAGTATTTTTTACAATGACTTAAAATTTCTTCATCAACACAATCAATAAACTCTATTTTGTGATTTTCTACCATTGCAATTTGTAAAATATTTTTATTATTTGTATAAACTAAATCACAAGAAAAAGCGTCGAAAATTTCATTTGCAATAATATAGGCATTTTCAAGTTTAACTTCAGAAATATCATTAAAATGTTTTAGTTTGATAATATTTCCAAAAGATTCTTGTAAATATTTTTTTTGTTGATTTTGAAGATTTTCAAATCTTTCAACTATTGCAAAATTTAGAGTATCAAGAAGTTTGGGTTTTAATGTATATATAAATTGAATTATATCTGCAAGTAAATATCCATGATGAGCACCAATTTCTAAAATTGTTGTATTTTTTGGTAGAAATCCATCTTCAATTGAGCTAATGATTTTTTTTGCAATTGTACCACCAAAAAAAGAAGAAGTTGAGACGGAAGTGAAAAAATCACCATCTTTTCCTATCTCTTTGTAGTTTGAATAATATCCATTTTCGCCATAAAGCCAATCATTAAAATATGTACTAAATTTAATCATATATGATTGTATCAAAAAAGGTGTAAATAAAAGGTTTTACCTTTTATTTACAAACATCAATTACAGATTGTTGATTTGGATATAAATAAACTTCAACTCTTCTATTTAGAGCCATATTTGCATCACTATTGTTTAATGCAACTGGTTTATCAAAAGAACAACCTCTTGAGAAGATTTGATTTTTTACACCTGAATTATAAATAATATTTCCAACATTTGAAGCTCTTTGGTCAGATAATGTTTGGTTATATGCATGTGAACCCCTACTATCTGTATGACCAACAACTTGAACTAAAGTATTTGGATATTTATCTAAAACAGAAGTTATTTTAGCAATCTTTGTTTGAGCACTGTAAGTTGGATTTGCAGAGTTTGTTTCAAACATCATATCATCTCTGAACATAACTTTTACGTAGTTGTCAGTATTTGAAACGATTAAATCTTGATTTGGGTCTAAAACGGCATTTGGATTATTATTTACATTAGTATTTAAACTTTGAGCAACTTCTTGAGCTTGTTTATCCATACTATATCCAATAGCTCCACCAATAGCTGCACCAGCAACTGCACCAATTACTTTATTTCTTCCTTTGTTACCACCACCAATATTATTTCCTAAAACAATACCAGCAATTGCTCCAATAGTTGTTCCTATAATCGCATTTTGATTATTATCATAAGTTTCATTTCCAGTTTTTTGTGCACAACCAGTTAGTAAACTAGCAATTACTGCACCTGATAATAAAGTTTTAATATTAATAAATTTCATAATAAACCTTTTTAATTTAATTGATAGCTGATTTTAACATATTAATCATGTAAAAATAGTGAAACAGATTCGTTACTTTATTGTAATTATTTTATGTTATAATTTTCATAAGTTTAAAAGGAGAATCTATGGAAAAAAGAACAAAAATATTAGCAACTTTAGGCCCAGCAAGCCATAGTATAGAAATGATTGAAGGATTGATTAAAGCTGGTGCAAACATGTTTAGATTAAATTTCTCACATGGAAGTCATGAATATCATTTAGAAACATTAAATAATATTAGAACAGCAATGAAAAATACAGGGAAAACAGTAGGTATTTTACAAGATATTTCAGGACCAAAAGTAAGAATAGGGGATTTAAAAGAGCCTTTTTCACTTTATAGAGATGATGTTATAACTTTTTTAAAAGATGAAATAGTTGGATATAAAAAAGCTGATAAAGAGTATGTTGTATCAATTAATTATCCAGATATTTTAGATAAAGTGAAAATTGATGAATATATCTATTTATATGATGGAACAATTAGAGCAAAAGTTATTGAAACAGGAAAAGAAGTAAAAGCAAAAATTGAAAATCATGGAACTTTATCTTCAAGAAAAGGTGTGAATTTTCCAAATACAGTAATTGATATTGATGTAATTACAAAAAAAGATGAAAAAGATATCGCTTGGGGTGTTGAAAATGAAGTAGATTATTTTGCTATTTCATTTGTTCAAAATGCAAGAGATATGAGAAAAGCTAGAAATCTTTTAAATGGTTACAAAGGGAAATTAATAGCAAAAATTGAAAAATTTGATGCTGTTGAAAATATTGATGAAATTATTGAAGCTAGTGATGGATTAATGGTTGCTAGGGGAGATTTAGGAATTGAAGTTCCATATTATGATGTTCCTACTATTCAAAAAATGCTTATCAAAAAAGCAAATTTAAAAGGAATTCCAGTAATTACTGCAACTCAAATGCTTTTATCAATGACTCAAAATGAAAGAGCAACTAGAGCTGAAATTTCAGACGTTGCAAATGCTGTTTTAGATGGGACAGATGTTGTAATGCTTAGTGAAGAGAGTGCAGTTGGAGAAGACCCAGTAAACGTAGTTGATACAATGCATAATATTATTGCTAAAACAGAAGGTATTTATAATTATGATAAACAATATAAATTCCCATATTTAGATGAATTTGATGTTATTCAAGCAACAGTTACAAAACTTGCAGATGATTTAAAAGCTGATGGTATTTTAGCATTAACAAGTTCAGGAAAATCTGCTACAAAAATGTCAAGATATAGACCTAAAACTCCTATATTTACATTTACACATAAGAAAAAAATATTAAATTCTCTAACTGCTATTTGGGGAGTTGAACCAGTTGGAACAATCAAAGAGGCACAAGCTTCTAAAATGTTTCAAAAAATGTTAAAAGCTTTAGATGAAAAAGGTTTATTAAATAAAAAAGGTTTATATGTAGCAACAGTTGGTTATCCAGTTGGAATGCCAGGAAGTACAAATACTATTAAAATCTTAACTCCATCAGAAATGGAATATTATTTAAATTTTAAAGAAACTAAAGAAAAAGAGAAAAAATCTAAATAGTTGAATATTTGCAAAACTTCTAATGAAGTTTTGCATACAACTCTAAAAGTTCAAGTTGTCTATCAATTTCATAGATTTTTAAATCTAAAGATTTGATTTTTTGTGAATTTTGTAAAGTGTCGACATCACTTTGAGTTTTTATCTGAGCTTGTTTTTCTTCATTTATGATTTTTAAAATAGAATCATAAACTTCTAAATCTTCCCTTGTAATTTGTAGTCTTTCATCAAGCATTGAAATCTTTTCAAGTTTTGTTTTGAAAAAAGTTTTTTCATCATCTATGCTATTCTCAAAATTTAATTTTGATTTTAAATAATCAATTCTTTTACTTTGGATGTCATTGAACGTTCTTGTATCAAGTGGAATATTTAATGTAAGTCCAAAATTTTGAGTTGCATCTTTTGGATATTTTGTAAAATTATTATCTGAATCATGATATTTTGAGTAGGTATAATATGCATTAACACTTGGCAAATATTTTGCCATAGTCATATATGAATAATTTCCTTTTTTTTCAATATCTGCTTGTGCTTTTTTTAGTTCTATATTATTTTCAATAAATTCTTTTTCACTAAAAAGTTTAAATATAGGAAGTTCGAATTTTGTGTAATCAGCTGATGAAATATTATTGAAGTTATTTATAAGTTCTTGTTTTTGATATTTTAAATCTACTAAATTATGTTTTGTAGTATTTAAAGTAAGTAAAGCATCATCTAAATAAGAAGCATCTAAAAAGCCATTTAAAACTTGTTCTTTTTTTCTATTTACATCAATTTTTGCATTTTCCAAAGTATATTTTGCTTTTTCAATATTTAAATTTGTTTTTTCAATATTGTATAAATAATTTAAAGCTTGTTTTACTAATTCTTTTTGTTGATTATCCAATTCAAGTGCTGCATAATCATAAGTTGAATCTGCATATTTTATTGCTTTGTAAATTCCACCACTTTGAAAAATAGGTTGATTTATAGAAATCACTGAACGTTCAGTTTCATCATCTTCACCTAAATTTTTTGTGTATTGATATTGAATAGGATTTATCCAATCTTTTCTAAGTTTCGAACTATCTTCTTTTATTTGTTCACGTGAAAGTTCAATATCTTTTAATCTTTTTTCTGAAATTATTTTTTCATCAAAATTGTCATTTGAAGCAAAAAGATTTAATGAGATTAAACTACAAAGAAGTAGTTTAACCTTGCTTGATTTTATCAAGTGCATTTTCTAACCTTCTGAAACCTTCGTCAATCTCAGCTTTTGAAATAGTAAGTGCAGGAAGAAGTCTTAGAGTATTTTTACCTGCTTTTAAAACTAAAACACCATATTCAAATGCAGTTTTTATGATAAGTGCTAAAGTATCTGCATCTTTTGCTCTTAATCCTCTCATAAGTCCAAGACCTACATTGTCAGTAAATAGTTCTGTGTTTTTTTCATATACTTCATTTAGTTTTGTATTGAAATATATAATAGTTTCATCTAATACACCACTATCTTTAGTCTCTTCTAAAATATCTAAAACTTCTAAAGCAGCAGTTGTTACTAAATAATTTCCTCCAAAAGTTGAACCATGGTCACCAGGATTGAAAATATCTTTATGTGTAGTTAATACTGCACCAATTGGAACACCACCACCTAAACCTTTTGCTAATGTAACAATATCTGGTTCAATTTCATATAAATTTGAAGCTAAAAATTCACCAGTTCTAAATACTCCTGTTTGAACTTCATCAATAATTAGTAAAATATCATTCTCTTTTAAGAATTTCGCTAACTCTTGAATCTCTTTTTTATCAAAAGGTTGAACTCCACCTTCTCCTTGAACAAGTTCAATCATAACAGCAACAGTTTCATTATCAATAGAGTTATAAATATCATCAATTTTATTGTGATATGAAAAACCATCAGGATATGGAGCAAAGTTTGGAGTGTGCATAGAACTTTGTCCAGTCGCTTTTACAGTTGTAATTGTTCTTCCATGAAAAGAGTGCTCTAAAGTGATAACTTTATATCTTTTATTTTCAAATTTTGTTTCACCATATTTTCTAGCAATTTTAATAGCACCTTCATTTGCTTCTGCACCACTATTTGAGAAAAATGTTCTAATATCGTAACCACTTAACTCTTTTATTCTTTTTGCTAATTTTGCTTGAGGTTCAATTGCATATAAATTTGAAATATGAGTTATATTTGAAACTTGTTCATAAATTTTATCAGCAACTCTTTTATTTCCGTGACCTACACTACAAACTGCAATTCCAGAAGTAAAATCTATATAATCTTTATCATTCTCATCAAATAAAGTAGCATTTATACCTTTTTTAAAATTTACATAATTTCTTGCATAAGTATGAAGTACATACTCTTTATCCATTTGTTCTAATTGTTCATTCATTTATTTTTCCTAAAAAAATTAGATATATTTTTGGCAAAAATTATATCTAAAATATATATAATTATCGTTTTATAGCTTTACTATAATATCTATTTAAATCAAATAGACCAGATTGTAAGGGGTCTTGTTTTTTAAGCGCCTCATTAAACCAATCATAATTTTCCCAAAAATTAGAATCAGCTCTATTTACAGCATATTTTGCAATTCTAATATCATCATTTGGAGTATCTTTATAATTTTGTAAAAGATTGAAAAAATCACTTAAATCATTTTGATTTACAACCACAAAAACATTAGGATAAGAACCTATTAGTCCTCTTACAAAATTTATTCTGTCTTTTGATGGGTCAAGTCTTGATTCTTCATCAAAAAGTAAAGCTACATTTTTGTGCCATCTATTGATTACAAGTGTATAAACAAAGTCTTCACCCGAATTCATTTTTATTCTAATATGAGCTAGATTTGATTCACCATCTGTAAAATGTTTTATTATTTCAGAACTGTTTGGTAAAGTTAGAGTTTTAAATGTCTCTTCTATCTCTTCTTTTGTATTGTAAACTTTTTTTATTTCACTTTTTTTATAATTGTCTTCTATAAAATTAATAGAATCTCTTTTTGTATTTGTATAATCTAAGACTCTATTTACAAACTCTTTTTTGAAATCTTTTGTTTTATATTTTATATCAACAGGATTATTTGAAGGAACATAAACAGCTAAATATTGAGCAAGCCAACCTTCATACCAAGAGTTAAAATAATCTTGCCTTGATTCCTTTGGTAAAAATTCTAAGAAATTACTCTCTCCCTCAATTCTAAGTCTATCCATATGTGTTCTAACAAGTAATTGATGAGCAGTATTTCCAAATATATCAAAACCTGCAACTAAAGAGTAATAAATTCTTTCAAGTAAAGGAAAATCAATTACCCATAAAGTTTTTGGAATATCACCAAGAGCTCCTTTATGAACAGAAGCTGAATCAAAATGTCTATATATTGTTAAAATTGAATCATTTTCTTCTTGTTTATTTCCTTTCCAAATAGCATCAAGATTTAAACCTTTTGGATAATATTGTTTATATACTAAGGCTTTATTTGTTTCATATTTTTTTGCTAATTCATAATTATCCAATGCTTTAAATGTTTTAAATAAACTTGGGTCTTCTCCATATTCATTTGGAATTGATAAGTTTGGAATATTATCATGTAAAAAATATTTATCTTGTAAACTTAAATCATATTTTGGGTCCAAAAACATTACCCAAAAATGGTCATTTATCACATTTAATGCAATCTGTCCTCTACAAACTGGACCTCTAATAAAATTCATAATAATAAAATGAATATCATCAAGTAAAAATTGATATCTACTACTTGCAGGTATTTGTTCAAAAGTTCTTAAAGCATTTGCAGAAATTTTGCTATCATAAGGGGGTAAATATGGTTTTTGCTCCCATTTTGGTTCAAGAAATAATTCTTTGTATCTAGCTAATTTTTTATCATTCAATTCATAAACCATATGTGTTTTATGAACAATTGTTGATTCAATTTTTCTAAATCTATAATAAAAAGGTTCTTTTACTTCATCATAAGGAAATCTTGTTGCAATGATTTTTGGTTTATATCCACTTGGAGTTCTTGAACGAATTAATTCAAAAAAATTGCCACTTTTTTCATCAAAAGTAATATGAGCTAAAAATAGATGTTCATAAATATATCTTGCTGTTACTTGATGTTTTGTCTCTTTGTTATTTAAAAATTCTTCAAATTTTTTTATCTGTTCTCTTTCAAAATTATTAAAATCATCTTTTTTTGTATCATCTATTGCTCCTTGCTTTAACCAAGTCATTAAAAGATTGTATTCTTCTTTTTTAAGTGCTGGAAATCCATAAGGCATTCCTTTATGAGGATTTTCATCAAAAAATATTGCTAACTCTTCTTTATCTTTTACACATGATACTTTATCTGTTTCAGGTGAATAAGTTCCTATGTTTAAAGGATTTTTGTCTTTTTGAAAAAGATATTGCATCATAATTGATTCATTTGAATTTTCTAAATAATCAACCATAGAAAAAAAGCCTTTTCCTCTCCAAGCTTTTTCATTTGTAGCATCAACAAATAGTCTTGTAGGGTCTTCAGCATTCATTCTATTTGCATAAACATTAGCTTTTGAGCCTCCTCTTTCTAATCCTTCATAAGAAGAGAGTTTTAATTGACAAGGAGAGTTATAACATGAGTGACAAGAAACACATCTGTTATCTAAAATTGGTTTTATATCTTTTGTAAAAGAAATTTCTTTATTTACAGTTTCAAAATTTACAGGTTCTAAAGGTTTTACTGAACAAGCTGTGAATAAAAGAGTAAACAAAAAAATAAAAATAAATTGTAATTTCATAAAAAAGCCTTAAAAAATAAAGTTTTGAATTATACAAAAAGTTTTATTTTTTAAACTCCTTTTTGCTAAAATCCAAACTAAAATTAAAGGAAAAAAATGCAGCATTTGATTAGAACTTCTGATTTTTCTAAAGAAGAAATTTTTAGTTTATTTGAAGATACAAGAGAGTTTTTAAAATTTGAACCAAATGAAATTTTAAAAGGTAAAATTATTGTTACTCTGTTTTTTGAAAATTCTACAAGAACAAGAAGTTCATTTGAAATTGCAGCTAAAAGATTGGGAGCTGAAGTTGTTTCTTTAGATGTAAGTACGTCTTCAACAAGTAAAGGTGAAACAATTTTTGATACAGTTGCAAATATAAATGCGATGAAACCTGACGCAATTATTATTAGACACAGTGAATGTGGATTACCAGAGAGTTTAACGGGATTTGTAGATTGTCCAATTATAAACGCAGGTGATGGAAAACATGCACATCCAACTCAAGCTTTATTAGATTTATTTACAATTTATGAGCATTTTGATGGAAAAACAGAAGGTAAAAAAGTTGCGATTGTTGGAGATGTAAGAACTTCAAGAGTTGCTGGGTCAAATAAAAGATTATTACCAACTTTTGGAATGGAAGTTTGTTTTGTAAGTCCTGAATGTTTTAGATATGAAGGAACTGATTTCAAAACTTACACAAAACTATCAGATGTAATTGATGAACTAGATGTAATTATGAGTTTAAGAACTCAACTTGAAAGACATAATCAAGTATATTTTGAATCATTAAATGAGTACGCAAAAGATTATTGTATTACAAATGAAGTAGTTGGAGATAGAGATATTTTACTTTTACATCCAGGTCCAGTAAATAGAAATGTAGATATTAGTGATGAAATGTTAAAAGACCCAAGATGTAAAGTTTTACAACAAGTTACTCATGGTGTTGCTATTCGTGCTGCAGTGCTAAAAAAACTAATTTTAAAGTAAAAATTGAGCAAAGAATTAATAAAAGAAAAACTAAATAAATTTGGTTCTTTAAAAGAGCCATTTTTATTTGTAATATCTTACGACCTAAGTAAGTTTTACATAGAAAAGCTATCTTCTCTTCCATCTTCAATTAAATATGAATTAAATCAAAAAGAAGAATCTCCAACAACTTCTAAAAAATCAAACCTTGAAAAATTTCCTATATCTTTTGACGAATATAAAAAGAAGTTTGATATTTTACAAGAAGAGATAAAAAAAGGTAATAGTTATCTTTTAAATTTAACTGCAAAAACAAAAATTAAAATAGATTTATCTTTAGATGAAATTTTTGAAAATACAAAAAGTAAATTTAAATTAAGATTTAAAAATCAAGATGAAGATTTTGTATGTTTTTCTCCTGAGAGATTTGTAGAAATCAAAGAAAATAAAATTTTTACATATCCTATGAAAGGTACGATTGATGCCAATATTCCAAATGCTAAAGAAAAGATTCTAAATAATTTAAAAGAGATGTCAGAACATACCATGGTAGTTGATTTACTTAGAAATGATTTAGGGATTATTGCTTCAAATGTGAGAGTTGAAAGTTTTAGATATATTGATACAATAAATGCGGGAAATAAAGAGTTATTGCAAGTTAGCTCAAAAATTTCTGCATCTTTAGAAGATAATTGGAGTGAAAATATTGGAGATATAATCACTTCAATTTTACCAGCAGGTTCAATAACTGGAACACCAAAAAAGAAAACTATTGAAATATTAAAAAATATAGAAGATTATGATAGAGATTTTTATACAGGAATTTTTGGAGTATTTGATGGAAAAAATCTTGATAGTTCAGTAATGATTAGATTTATTGAAGAAAAAAATGGTGAAAAGTTTTATAAAAGTGGTGGAGGAATCACTTGTGATAGTGATGTTAATTTAGAGTATGAAGAACTTTTAGATAAGATTTATTTGCCATTTTAAAAGGAAAAATATGAAAACAACAAAATATTTTGAAACTATAAAATGTGATGATTCTGAAATTTTTAATTTAGAATATCACAATAAAAGAGTAGCAAACACGATAGGATTAAATTTAAATTTACAAGAGTATGTTTATCCAATCTCAAATGAACTTCTAAGATGCAAAGTTATTTATGATAAAGATGGAATAGTTGATGTTTTATATTTTCCATATAAAAAAAGAGAAATCCATAGTTTTAAAATAATCTTTGATGATGAAATAGTATATTCAAAAAAATATTTAGATAGAACTAAAATAGATGAATTATTTGCAAAAAAAGAAGAATGTGATGAGGTAATTATCATAAAAAATGGAATAGTTACAGATACATCTATTGCAAATATAGCAATACTTTTTGAAAATAGTTGGATTACTTCTAAAAAATGTTTATTGGAAGGTACAACAAGAGCTAGATTGATTGAAGAGAAAAGATTAATAGAAAAAGATATCTCTTTAGAGATGTTAAAAAATGCTTCTAAAATTGCTTTGATGAATGCAATGATAGGTTTTGATGAGATAAAAGACTACTCATTTAAATTATAAACTCTATTTAAAAGTTTTTCCCATTTATTGTCTTTACCCCAATTGATTTTTGTTTTTTGAGTAAATTTATTTGCAGTAAAAAGGTAAGCATCTATTTCATTAAAGGCAAATTTTGGGATAAGTCTTGGTCTTTTTGTAAATGGAATAACCTTTGTGCTTAAATTATCTAAAACCAATGGTGAAGAGTTTTTATCTTCAACATATAATAAAACCATATGAGCATCTTTTTGTCCTTTTACATTTACAACTGCAAAGTATAAATTTTCTTTTTTTATACCTAGTTCTAAAAGTGTAAAATATTTTGCAATTACATAATCTTCACAATCACCATGACCTTGAAGTAAAAATTCTTTAGGTGTTGCCCAATAATCAAGTGAAGAAGCTGTAGAAATATCTTGAGCTGGAAAAATTCTATTTATAAATGTATTTATATGAGATAATTTTCTTATTAGTTCATAATCTTTAACTTGTTTTTTTAATGATTGAAATTTTTCTAATCTATTTAGGATAAAAGATTTTTTAGGATGGTTATTTATATAATTAATATCTTTTTGATTTAATTTAAATTCATAAGCAAACAATGGTGCTGAAATAATAAGAATAAGGAAAATTAGTTGTTTCATAAGTTATAATAGCATCAAATTTTTAAAATAGGAATAAATTATGATTCGAGATATTGTAGAAAATGATAATTATAGAATTTTAGTAGAAAAGCAGATAAAAGAAACTATTTTATTTTTATTAGAAAAAAATCAAGAATTTTCAATAACAGCAAATATCGAACCAATTACATTTAATCCTGAATTACCAAAAGTTATAAAAGAACAAATGCATAAATTTTCTTTATTTATTTTGAGTAATTATACATATACAACTGTACAAGTTGATGATGAATTTTTAAGTTTTGAAGCTGGTTTCGGAAATGAAAATTTTGGTAGTGTTGTAAAAATTCCTTTACATTCAATCTTTCAAATAATTGTAGATGAATCAATTTTATATATCAATTCTGTAGCGACAGTTGACAAATTCAATAAAGATTTAAAAAAGAATTCATTTAATGTATTTAAAAATAATCCAAATAATAAGAAATTTAACTAAAGACATAAAATATTGAAATATGAAAATGAATTAAAAAAAGCTTTTAAAATCTCTATCCCTATAATGATGGGATATCTAGTTTTAGGCTTTGCATTTGGCTTACTGTTAGTCTCTTTTGATTATTCTTGGTACTTAGCTCCTATTATGTCTTTTTTTATTTATACAGGAGCTTTACAATTTATTGCAATCAATTTTTTTAATATAAAAGCTGGGTATGTAGATATAGCAATAGCCTCTTTTTTTATAAATATTAGACAAGCTTTTTATGGTTTATCTTTATTAAAGAGATTTAATAATTCTGGAAAACTAAAACCTTATTTGATTTTTGCTCTAACAGATGAAAACTATGCTTTATTAACATCTATAAAAGATGATGAGAGTTTAAATAAAAAGTGGTATTACTTTTTTTTACTATTTTTTAGTCAATTATATTGGTTAATTGGTTCAACTTTAGGTGCAGTTTTTGGTTCGAATATTAAATTTCAAACACAAGGTTTAGAATTTTCATTAACAGCACTTTTTGTGGTTTTATGTATTGAACAATACAAAAATTTAAAAAATGCTATACCATTCATTATTGCTTTTATTTCTTCACTATTTTCTTTAATATTTGTTCCTAGTGATAAAATGTTAATAGTATCTATTTTTATTTCTATAGCAATGATTTTTTTATTTCAAAAAAAGATAGAAAATGAATAACAGTGAAATTTTTATTGCAATTGCAATAATGTCAATTATTAGTTATTTTGTAAGGGCTTTACCATTTTTATTTTTTAGAAACAAAGAGTTACCAAACTATTTTTTATTTTTAGGAAAATATTTCCCTGCAGTGATTATGACAATTTTAATTGTTTTTACTTTAAAAGATGTAGAGTTTTCAATATTTCCATATGGTTTAAAAGAGATAGTTGCTATTATATTTACAGCAATTTTACATTTAACATTTAAAAATTATTTGATTTCAATTTTTGTAGGAACGATTTTTTATATGGGATTAGTTCAGTTAGTATAAAATAGGTTAAAACCTATTTTATTTTTTTGGTGCGAATTTAAATAGAGCAGAACCCCAAGTTAATCCACCACCAAAGGCATCAAAAAGTACTGTATCACCAGCTTTTATTCTACCTTGTTCATAAGCATAGTTCATTGCCATAGGAATAGATGCAGCTGAAGTATTTCCGTATTTATCTACAGTTACAACAGTTTGTTCATCACTTAATCCTAAAGCTTCACCTACAGCTTTTATAATTCTATAGTTTGCTTGATGAGGAATAAAGTGTTTTATATCCTCATTTGTAAGATTATGTTTTTGCATCATTACTTGAACGTCAGAAGTTAATGTTTTAACAGCAAGTTTAAAAGTTTCATTACCTTTCATTTTTATACATGCCATTTTATTTTCTAAAACTTCTTGTGAACATGGATGTTTACTTCCACCACCAGGAGTTTTAATTAAATCTTCATAATTCCCATCACTTGAACAATTAACATCAATAATTGCTTCATCTTTATTTGTTGTTGCAGAAATAATTGCTGCTCCTGCACCATCCCCAAAGATAAAACAAGTTCCTCTATCTGTATAATCTAAAATTGAACTGTATGTTTCTGCACCAACAATAAGTACATTTTTTTTCATTCCAGATTCAATAAATGCTTTTGCAACACTAAGTGCATATACAAATCCTGTACATGCAGCACTAATATCATAAGCCATTACAGGTGGAAGTCCTAATTTTGACGCAATTAAACATGCAGTTGATGGCATACATAAATAATCAGGAGTAACAGTAGCACAAATAACTAAATCAATCTCTTCTTTAGATATTCCTGCTCTTTCAATAGCAACTTCCGCTGCTCTTGCTCCTAAATCAGATGAAGCTTCATCAACTTCTGAAATTCTTCTTTCTTTAATACCAGTTCTTTTAGTAATCCATTCATCACTAGTATCAATAATTTTTTCAAAATCTGCATTTGTCATAATCTTTGGAGGAATATAAGCTCCAATAGATCTAAAAGCTGCATATGTCATTTACATATCCTTAATTTGATATAGTAGTATTAATTTTCTTGTTGTGTACTACTATATTTCTCTAATCTCTGTTCAATTATATTATCTAAATTTGAACTTGCTGCATTAATTGCTTGGAATATTGCATTTTGAATTGCTTTTGGATTAGATTTTCCATGAGCAATTATAACAGGTGCTTTTACTCCTAAAAGTGGTGCTCCACCGTATTCAGCATAATCAACTCTTACTTTTAAGTTTTTGAAAACTTTTCTCATAAGAACTGCACCAGCAATTGAAATTAGAGATCTTTTTAAATTCTTTTTAATAATTTTACCAATAGTGTCTGCAACACCTTCAGCTGTTTTAAGTAATATATTACCAACAAAACCATCACAAACAACAACGTCTACTGTTCCTTTGAAAATATCACTACCTTCAACATTTCCAGCAAAATTTGGGATTTTAGATATAAGTTTATAAGCTTCTTTAGTTACTTCATTACCCTTACTATCTTCTTCACCATTACTTAAAAGACCAACTATTGGTTCATCAAGTCTTAATGCATATTGAGCATAAACTTGTCCCATAACAGCAAATTCGAATAAGTTTTTTGCATCACTGTCAACATTTGCTCCAACGTCTAATACTAGAGTATTTTGATTTTCGCTTGTTGGCATTAATGTTGCAATTGCAGGTCTACTTACACCTTTAATTCTTCCTATTCTTAATGTTGCAAGAGACATTGAAGCACCAGAATGTCCAGCAGAAACAACAGCGTCTGCATTTCCTTCTCTTACTAATTCAATGGCTTTATAAATAGTTGAATCTTTTCTTTTTAGTGCATCTGTTGCTGAATCACTCATACTGATTACATCATTTGTATCTAATATTTCAATTCTTGACAGAAAATTTTGTGGGATAAGTTCTAAAAGTTGGTCTTTTTTACCAACAGCTATTGCTTTGAAGTTATTGTTTTTTTTAAGTGCGCTTATTAAGCCTTCTATTATAGGTTCAGGACCGAAGTCCCCACCCATAGCATCTATTGCAATTTTTAGCATTAGTTTTTATATTCACCAGTATTTGGATTAACCATGTGAGGCATTTTCCAAGAACCATCGCTATCTTTAACAGGTTTTTTTAATGTTATTTTGTAGTGTGTTCTTCTTTTTGCTGATCTAGTATGAGATACTCTTCTCTTAGGTACTGCCATTTTAATTCTCCTTAAAATTCTTTTTCAAAATTGTCACCATATTGTGAACATTCATCACATATATAATAGTCACTTCTTATACTATTTAATTCACTTTCAATTATTTCATCAAAGTCAATTAAACTATTTTCTACTTCAATTACTAAGTATTCCTCTTCATTACCTTTATAGATACCATCACTTAAAAGTAATTTAAGTTCTTCATCAACTTCTATAACTTCAGTAGTTCCGCATCTACAACAATTGATTTCTGTATTACCTTTTAATACAGCATCAATTTTTACTAATGATTGCGATATTCTACAAAAAGTACCTTCAATTTTAACTGAATTAAGTTCAGTTAATAATTCTTTACGAATTTGTGGTACTTTCTTAAATTCAATTTTCATTATAAAACTAAATTATTAATAGTTAATTAACAAATTTCTTTTTGTGCAAAGAAGAAATTAATCTCGATTGCTGCATTTTCTAATGAATCTGAACCATGAACTGCATTTGCATCAATTGATTCTGCAAAATCTGCTCTGATTGTTCCAGCTGCTGCTTCTTTAGGATTAGTTGCACCCATTAATTCTCTATTTTTAGCCATTGCATTTTCACCTTCTAAAACTGAAACTACAACTGGTCCTGAAATCATAAATTCAACTAAATCTTTAAAGAAAGGTCTAGCTGCGTGAACTGCATAAAAAGCTTCTGCATCAGCTTTGCTTAATTGCATTTTTTTAGTTGCTGCAATTCTTAATCCAGCTGTTTCAAATCTATCTAAGATTTTTCCAACTACATTTTTTGCTACAGCATCTGGTTTGATGATTGATAATGTTTGTTCCATTGCTTATATTCCTCGATTTTTTTTAAGTCGCGGATTATATCGAAAAAAATAAAAAAAGGCAAGTAAAATATTACTTGCCTTTAAAATAATAGTAAAATTAATTAAATTAATTATTCAACTACAGGAGTACCAGGAGTTCCTCTGTCTTCTTTTTCTACTGAACCAGAACCAGCTTCATCCCATACAATACATCCTTCAGTTGGACATGCATCAGCACATGCAGGAGAATCATTATGACCTACACACTCAACACATTTGTCAGCATATACATAATATGTATCTTGCCCTGTTGGATTTTCATCATTATCTACGATTGCTTCTACTGGACACTCATCTAAACAAGCATCACAACTAATACAGATATCAGTAATTTTTACTGCCATTGTATATCTCCTTATTAAATTTTAACAAACTTTATCACAGTAAATATAAAAGTATCTTTAAAAAATCTAAATTAAAAATATCAGTTTTTTAAACTGTAACTTTTTTAAAAAGATTAAATAGGATAATTATTATTAAGAAATAAATATTTTCATAAATTTAAAAATTTAAGCTAAAATACAGTTTGTTTTAAATTTTTTGTTATATAATTTCGCTACGATAAAAAAAATTAATAAAATTACAAAAGGATTAAAAAATGTTAGTTACAAAAAAAGCTCCAGATTTTACAGCAAAGGCTGTACTTGCAGATGGTCAAATAGTTGAAAACTTTAATTTATATGAAAACATTGGTGAAAAAGGTGCAGTATTATTCTTTTACCCATTAGATTTTACATTCGTTTGTCCATCTGAAATTATTGCTTTCTCAAAAAGAATTGATGAATTTACTTCAAGAGGAATTTCTGTAATTGGTTGTTCAGTTGATTCTCAATTCTCACACTTTGCATGGAGAGAAACACCAGTTGAAAATGGTGGAATCGGAAGAGTAAAATTCCCATTAGTTGCAGACTTATCAAAATCAATTTCAAGAGATTACGATGTATTATTTGGAGAATCTGTTGCATTAAGAGGTTCTTTCTTAATTGATGCAGATGGAACAATCAGACATGCAGTAGTTAATGATTTACCATTAGGAAGAAATATTGATGAAATGATCAGAATGGTAGATGCAATGTTATTTACAAATGAGCATGGTGAAGTTTGTCCAGCTGGTTGGGCAAAAGGTGACGAAGGTATGAAAGCTAACACTGCTGGTGTTGCTGAGTACTTAGCAAAAAATGAAGGTAAATTATAATATTTATTTTTTAGCATTAAAGGTACCATATATTGGTACCTTTTTTTATTAAAAATAGATTTTATTGACAAATTCTCAAATAAACACTACAATTACGGCATTACTTTAAAAAACTACAAAAAACTACAAAAACTACATATCTTATTATGTAAAATCAAAGGCAAACATACTCATGGAAGAGTCTAAAGAAGAAACGAAAGTAAAAACGACAAACTCAAAAAAAACAAGAACACATATTCCTGTTGAAGGTTATAAAATTGAACAACTAAGGGAATTACCTTTAGAAGAACTAATCAATATAGCAAATGAATTAGAAGTTGAAAATCCTCAAGAATTAAAACGACAAGATTTAATGTTTATGATTCTTAAATCTCAAATTGATGCTGGTGGATTTATTTTATTTACAGGAATTTTAGAGATTAAAGAAGGGGGATTTGGTTTCCTTCGAGCAATTGATGGTAATTTCTCTGATACATCAAATGATTCTTATGTAAGTGCAACTCAAATTAGAAAATTTGCATTAAGAACAGGAGATATCGTAACAGGGCAGGTAAGACCTCCTAACAAAGAGAGTGAAAAATATAATGCTTTATTAAAAATTGAAGCAATAAATTATCTACCAGTTAAAGAATCAAAAAATAGACCTTTATTTGATAACTTAACGCCACTTTATTCAACATCACGATTTAACTTCGAATATGATTCTCAAAAAATGACAGGAAGAATGCTAGACCTTTTTGCACCAATGGGTAAAGGTCAAAGAGGACTTATTGTTGCTCCACCAAAAACTGGTAAAACTGAATTGTTAAAAGAATTAGCACATGCAATTAGTAGAAATCATCCTGAAGTAACTTTAATGGTACTTTTAATTGATGAAAGACCTGAAGAGGTAACTGATATGCAAAGAAGTGTAAGAGGTGAAGTTTATAGTTCTACTTTTGATTTACCTGCACAAAATCATGTTAGAGTTGCTGAAATTGTAATTGAAAAAGCAAAAAGACTTGTAGAAATGAGAAAAGATGTTGTAATTTTACTTGATTCTATTACTAGACTTGCACGTGCTTATAATACTGTAACACCATCTTCTGGAAAAGTTCTTTCAGGTGGGGTTGATGCAAATGCTTTACATAAACCAAAAAGATTTTTTGGAGCTGCTAGAAATATTGAAGAGGGTGGTAGTTTAACAATTATTTCTACAGCACTTATTGAAACTGGTTCAAAAATGGATGAAGTTATTTTTGAAGAGTTCAAAGGAACTGGAAATAGTGAAGTAGTTTTAAGTAGAAATGCTGCAAATAAAAGAGTTTATCCAGCTCTTGATATTACAAAATCTGGAACAAGAAAAGAAGAGTTACTTCTTACTCCTGATGTTTTACAAAAAACTTGGATTTTAAGAAATGCAATTTCTCAAATGGATGAAGTTGAAGCTCTTAAATTCTTATACTCAAAAATGCAAAAAACAAAAGATAACGAAGAGTTCTTTAACTCAATGAATGAATAAAAAAGATTTTTCTTTTTTATTCTAAACTTTTAAAAACTTTTTTATATTCATCAATTCTAAAATCAAAAGTTGTATATCTTGGATTTTTTTCTTTTTTTTGTTTAAATAAAATATTTGCTCCAATAGATTTATTCGCTGCATTTGATGGAGAAATTAAAGAATAAGTTGTAAAAACTCTATTATCAAATATAAATTGATGAATTTTTGGATTATTTTTTTCTTTTACAATAAATTTTATATCATTTTGTTTTAGTATTTTTTTTAGAAAATATTGAGGGCTGTTTTTTGAACTTCCACCTGTAAAAATGATTTTATCAATATTTTTATAAGTTTCTAGGTAGTATAAAATATCTCTTAGAATTACATTTTGCATAGCTAAATCACTAGCATCAAATCTTTCTCTTTGACAACTTTCAACAATATCACAAATTCCTATATTATTGTCTATTAAAAATTTTTCTCTTTGGATAACAGCAATAGGAGAATTATCAAAAAGTAAATCTAATTTATAAATTTTATCAATGATTTGCCATAAAAGATTATCACAAGAACCATAAGGGAAATCTACATCTTTTAGTTTTAATTCTTTTATAGAAAACCTAGGAGGAGGAAGAGTTCCAATAATCAAGCTTTTTGTTGCAGAATTTAAAATTGGTTTATATGGATGATAGTGATAAAACAATTGTAACCTTTCAAATAAAGTATATTTTTTATATAAATGATTAAATATTATCATTATTGTATAAAATATAAACATTTTTCGATAAAATAATTTTTTAATTTTTGAATGAAGGAAGAAGTATGCCATATTTAGAAGAAGTTTTTAACTATCTTAAAAGAACAAGTCCCGCACAAACAGAATTTTATCAAGCTGCAGAAGAAGTTTTATATTCTTTACAACCATTGCTTGACAAATATCCTCAATATAGAAAACACAAAATTATTGAAAGAATTGTTGAGCCTGAAAGACAAATAATGTTTAGAGTAAATTGGCTTGATGATAATGGAGAAATTCAAGTAAATAAAGGTTTTAGAATAGAGTTTAATTCAGCACTTGGACCATATAAAGGTGGATTAAGATTTCATCCAAGCGTAAATGCAGGAGTGATTAAATTTTTGGGATTTGAACAGATATTTAAAAATGCACTAACTGGTCTTCAAATTGGTGGAGGAAAAGGTGGAAGTGATTTTAATCCAAAAGGAAAATCAGACAATGAAATTATGAGATTTTGCCAAGCATTTATGAGTGAATTATATAGACATATTGGTGCAAATACTGACGTTCCCGCTGGTGATATTGGAGTTGGTGCTAGAGAAATAGGTTATATGTTTGGTATGTATAAAAAACTTGCAAATAGATATGAAGGTGTATTTACTGGAAAATCATTAAAATGGGGTGGTTCTTTAGCTAGAACTGAAGCAACAGGTTATGGATGTGTATATTTTGCAAAAAATATGCTTGCTACAAGGGGAGAGACTTTAGAAGGACAAAGATGTATTGTATCTGGTTCTGGAAATGTTGCTATTTATACTATTGAAAAATTATATCATTTAGGTGCATTACCAATTACTTGTAGTGATTCAAAAGGTATGATTTTAGATGAAGAGGGAATAGATTTACTTTTACTAAAAGATTTAAAAGAGAATAAAAGAGTTAGATTAACTGAATATGTAAAATATAGACCAAATGCAAAATATATCCCTGTTGAAGAGTATCCAGAAGGAAGAAATATGGTTTGGTCAATACCATGTTTTGCAGCATTCCCAAGTGCAACACAAAATGAATTAAATTTAGAAGATGCAAAAACATTATTAGCAAATGGATGTAAATGTGTAAGTGAAGGTGCAAATATGCCATCAACTCCTAAAGCAGTAGATTTATTTATAGAATCAAAAATAGCTTATGGTCCTGGAAAAGCAGCAAATGCAGGTGGAGTTGCAACAAGCCAATTAGAAATGGCACAAAATGCTTCTATGCTTTCATGGACTTTTGAAGAGGTTGATGCAAAATTAGAACAAATTATGAAAAATATTTTTGAATCAGCAAGTTCAACTGCAGCTGAATTTGGACAACCAACAAACTTAGTTTTAGGGGCAAATATCGCTGGTTTCAGAAAAGTTGCTGATGCAATGATTGAACAAGGTTTAGTATAATTCTTTTTTTAACAATACTCTAATAAAGAGTATTGTTATTTCTTCTTTCTCCTAATAATTTTATTTAAAAACTTATGTTAAAATAATCACTTATTACTAATAAAGGTATAAATTGAAAGTTGGTGTATTTGATTCTGGGCTTGGAGGATTAACAGTTCTAAAATCTATTTTAAAAGTTTTTAGAAATGCTGAAATTTTTTACATAGCTGATACTGCGTATGCTCCTTACGGAGAGAAAAAATCTGAAGAGATTTTAAATAGATGTGACAAAATAACTGAATATTTACTTGAAAATTATGGAATAGAGGCTTTGATTGTTGCTTGTAATACTGCAACAAGTGCTGCGATAAAACATTTGAGAGAAAAATTTCCATTTTTAATTGTAATTGGAACAGAACCTGGAATTAAACCTGCAATATTAAATACAAAAAGTTTAAATGTAGGAATACTAGCAACACCTGCAACATTAAAAGGGGATAAATATCAACTTTTAGTAAACGATTTATCATCTATAAAAAAAGTAAAACTTTATGAACAAGCATGTATTGGTTTAGTTGAACAAATTGAAAAAGGTGAAATTGATAATTCTAAAACATATGAAATGTTAGAAAATTGGTTGAAACCGATGAAAGCATCAAATGTAGATACAATAGTTCTTGGATGTACACATTATCCTTTAGTTGACAATGTTATAAAAAAGATAATGGGTGAAGAAGTTGTTTTAATTGAAACAGGTGATGCAATAGCAAAAAGACTTTTGAATTTGAGTAAAGATAGAGAACATATAAATCAAGGAGAATTGAAAATCTTGATTTTACATACAGGTCATATAAATATAAATATGGTAGAGACTATTTTGGAAAATAACAATATTGAAATTAGGAAATGTGAAATATGAATAAAGAAAATTTAGAAGATAAAGTTTTAGCTTTAAAATATAGACCTCAAAGATTTGAGGATTTAGTTGGGCAAAGTACAGTTTCTCAAACTTTATCTTTAGCTTTAGATTTAAATAGATTATCACATGCATATCTTTTTTCAGGACTTAGAGGTTCAGGAAAAACATCAACTGCCAGAATTATGGCAAAAGCACTTTTATGTTCAAATGGACCTACATCAAAACCTTGTGAAGTTTGTCCAAATTGTATTAGTGCAAATTCAAATAGACATCTTGATATTATTGAAATGGATGCCGCTTCAAATAGAGGTATTGATGATATTAAAGATTTAATTGAACATACAAAATATAAACCAAGTAGCGCTAGATTTAAAGTATTTATCATCGATGAAGTTCATATGCTTACAACTCAAGCTTTTAATGCTTTATTAAAAACTTTAGAAGAACCTCCTGGATTTGTAAAATTTATTTTAGCAACAACAGACCCACTAAAACTTCCTGCAACAATTTTAAGTAGAACACAACATTTTAGATTTAATAAAATTGCTCAAAGTGATGTAATTCACCATTTATCACATATTTTAAATGAAGAAAATATTGATTTTGAAAAAGATGCATTAGAAATACTTGCAAGAAGTGGACAAGGAAGTTTAAGAGATACTTTAACACTTCTTGACCAAGCTATAATTTTTTCAAAGGGAAAAGTAAACACAACAAGTGTTGTTGATATGTTAGGACTTATTGACCCAAAACTTATGGATAATATTTTTTCAATCATTTTAAATAAAGGTGATGTAAATGATATTATCAAAGAGTTAGAAATCTATGAAGTCTCTCAAATATGTGATGAAATGACAATTTATTTAAAAGATAAAATGATTTCAAAAGATAGAAGATTTGATTTACTTTTATTTGACAGATTTTTTAGAATTTTAAGTGATGCAAAACATCTATTAGCAATTAATAGTGATGGAACTTTTGTATTAATTTTAACATTTATGAAAATGATTGAAGCAACAAATTTAAGATCAATAGATGATATTATAAATCAAGTTGAAAAAATTGAGCCTAAAAAAGAAGTGATAGTTGAAAGAACTGTTGTAGAAAAAGTTGTGGAAAAACCAGTTATACAAAAAGTTGAAGAAAAAACTCTTATTATTGAAGAAGAGACTAGAATAGAAGAAGTTACACCATTTGATGAAGTATTAGTTCAAACAAATAATATTGTTGATTTAGGAATAACTGATTCAATTGAAACAGTTCATTATGCAACACCATTTGATGAGCTTGATATGGAAAAACCAGCTAGAATTTTAGTTGAAGAAGAAAAAGTTGAAGAAGTAAAAGAGCTAGAAATTGAACCTATAGTTTATGAAGAACAAGTTTTTGTAAATAGTTCTCAAGAAATTGAAGTTGTTCCTTTTGAAGAAGAGGAAGAAGTATATGAAAAAAATGATTTATATGACCAATTAACTGCAAAAGTATATGATAGAGATTATGCTTTAGGTGAATGTTTTGAAAAGAATTTTATATTTAATGGATTTGAAAATAATAAACTTCATATTATCTCTTATGCACAAGATGAAGATAGAAAGCTTTTATATAAACATTTTGGAATTATAAAAACTTTTGCCCAAGACATCTTTGGAAATGATGTTGAACTAGATTTTAAAAAGGAAGAACCCTCCGTACTAGAAACAACAAATGAAAAAGAAGAAATAGTTGAGCAAAAAGAGACTTTAGAAGAAAATAGTTTAGATGTTGAAGAAACAAGTTCAATGTTAGAATCTATTGAAATGAGTGCAGGTTGTGTGGCAGATATGACAAAAAGTTCAGTTGTAACGCCATCTCAAAAAGAGTTAGAATTAAATGATTTATTAAATTCAAAGATGTTAGATAAAGCAAAAGAGTTATTTGATATTAAAAAGATTACAGTAAAAACAAGAAGTTAAAATATTAACTTTTGATTAATATAAAATAGATAGACTAGCGCAAAGCTTTAAAAAAGGAAAAAAATAAATGAATAAACTTTCAAAAATATTATCTCTAAGTATTTTATTATCAGCTTCATTATTTGCAAATGATGATGTTGTTGTTGAATTCGAAAAAACAAGAGTATCTCAAAATCCAAATGTAAAAGTTATTGATATAAAAGTAAACACGAAAAAAGAGTTACCTTTAAGTGGTTGGAATGGTTATATATTAGATGTAAAAGCAAATGTTCAAGGTAAAGAAGTAAACGTAAAAGATATAATTTTTAGTGATGGTAAATATGTATCTTTAGAGTTACTTGATGCAAAAACTGGAAAATCATTAAAAGATTTAGTTACTCCAAACTTAACTGATAAATATTATGATAAATCAAAAATAATTGCAGGAAATCCAAATGCAAAAGATAAGATTGTAATTTTCTCTGATCCTTTATGTCCATTTTGTATAGATTATGTTCCTGAGGTTATAAATTTTGTAAATAAAAATAGTGATAGTGTAGCTTTATATTATTATCATTTCCCATTAATTGGATTACATCCAGCAGCTGCACCTTTAGCAAAAATTATTGAAGTTGCAAAACATAAAGGAATAAAAGATGTTGAGTTAAAAACTTACAAAATTGATTGGGAACCATATTTTACAGCAAAATCAACTGATGAGAAAAAAATCTTAGAAGCGTTTAATAAAGAGTTTAAAACAGATATTAAACTTGAAGAGATTAATACAAAAGAATTAAACGAAAAACTTCAAAAAGATATTGCAATGGGTGAAGAAGTTATGGTTCAAGGGACACCAACTATTTTTATAAATGGAGTGAAAGATTCTTCAAGACAAAAATATGAAACTTTAGGGAAAAAATAAATTTTATTAAGAAGGTAATATGGAAAAATTAGTAATAGCAACAAGAAGAAGTCAATTAGCTCTTTGGCAAAGTGAATATGTAAAATCACTACTTTTAGAACACTATCCTGATATGCAAATTGAATTACAAGAATTTGTAACAAAGGGAGATAAAATATTAGATGTTCCTTTAGCTAAAATTGGTGGTAAAGGACTATTTACAAAAGAGTTAGAAGTTGCAATGTTAGAAGGAAGTGCACATCTTGCAGTTCATTCGTTAAAAGATGTACCAACACAATTTGAAGATGGTTTGATGCTTGCTGCTGTTACTAAAAGATTTGACCCAAGAGATGCGATTTTGAGTAATAAATATAGTTCAATTGAAGAATTACCTCAAGGTGCAGTTGTAGGAACTACAAGTTTAAGAAGAAGAATGGCTTTAAAAATCTTAAGACCAGATATCGTACTTAAAGATTTAAGAGGAAATATAAATACTAGAATCGCTAAATTAAATGCAGGCGAATATGATGCAATTATCTTAGCAGCAACTGGTATTCAAAAATTAAAAATTGAAAATGAAGTTAAATATTTTAATCCAATTTCAACTGACGTTATGATTCCTTCTATGGGACAAGCAACACTTGGAATTGAAACAACAAATGACCCAAAAGTATTAGAAATTGTAAAAGTATTAAATGATGAAAATGCTCATATTGAATCAACAATTGAGCGAAGTTTTGTAGATACATTACAAGGTGGTTGTCAAGTTCCAATAGGTGTAAAAGCAACAATCATTGATGAAAATTCTATTAGAGTTCAAGCAATCGTTGGAATGCCTGATGGTAGTGAATATTTAAGTGAAGATATAACTGCTGATATTAAAGATTTCGAAAAAGTAGGGCTAAATTTAGCTCAAACTTTTATAGACCAAGGTGCTAAAGATTTATTAGAAAGAGCAGAAAAAACAGCTTTTAAATAAAAGAATTGTAGAATATTTTTTACCATTTTAAGGAGAGATAAAATGAGAATAAATGTCGAAGATGCACTTTTTTGTTTGGTTGATGTTCAAGAAAAATTATTTCCACACATTTCAAATAAAGAAGAATTAGAAAAAAATTTACTAATTTTAGTAAAAGGTTTAAAAGCTTTAAATGTTCCATTTATTGTAAATGAACAATATAAAAAAGGAATAGGTGAAACAATTCCTTCTTTAAAAGAATTGGTTGATAGTTATCCATCATTTGAAAAAACTACTTTTTCATGTTGTCAAAATGAACCAACAATGGAGGCAATTAAAGCTGCTGATAAAAAAGTAGTTATTGTTGCAGGAATTGAAACGCATGTTTGTGTTTTACAAACTTGTATTGATTTAATAGAAGCTGGATTAGAAGTTGTTTTAGTAACTGATTGTTGTAGCTCTAGAAAACAAAGAGATACTGATATAGCTCTACAAAGATTGATTCAAGCAGGAGTTATCCCAACGACTTATGAATCTTTATTATTTGAATTAACTTTAAATGCAAAAAATCCTTGTTTTAAAGAGATTTCAAACTTAGTAAAATAGAATTTTCTATTTTACTATAGAGTTTTTTCCTTCATTTTTAGCTGTATACATTTTTTTATCTGCAAGACTAAGTATCTCTTCATAAGAGTCAAATTTTTTATCAAATTCAACTAATCCTATACTTAGAGTTATTTCACCAAATTTTGTTTTTGAAAATCTATTTGATGTTGTTTTCATAATTCTTTCTAAATATTCTGTTGCATAATTTAATGGAGTATTTATACTAATAATACAGAATTCTTCTCCACCAAGTCTGAAAATAAAATCTATACCTTTTCTTGATTCTTCAAGTAAAATATCTGCAAAATACTTAAGAACAAAATCTCCACCATCATGTCCAAATTTGTCATTTATGCTTTTAAAATTATCAATATCTATATAAGCCAAAGTTGCTTGTAAAAAATCTCTTTTAATCTGGGCAAAAACATTAGAACATACTTTTCCAAAATATCTTCGATTATATAAATTAGTAAGAGTATCTGTAATAGTTAATTCTTCTAATTGTTTTCTAATAAGAAAATTTTCATTTTCTAAAGCAACTCTTCTTAATTCTCTTTCAATTTTTCTTGAATAAATTAAAGCTATATCATCCAATTCACTTGGTAATTCTCTAATTTTACAAGAATATATCGCAATATGTCCTATGCAATTTTGTTTCACATCAGTAATTGGTATTCCATAAAAACTTTCAAACTTTTCTTCTAATAAATCTAAAAAATTGTATTTTACATGTTCTTTAATTTTTATAATTTTATTATCAAATACAAATTTACCAGGAATACCATTTAGGTCAATAATTTTTGGAACTTTATTATTTGTTGAATATATTACTTCGACTTGTGTTGTTGGATTAAAATCAATAGCTTTTGTAATATAAACTAAATCTGCTTGGAAAAGTTTTTTTATCTCTATTGCAGTATGTTCAATAAACTCATCACCAGTATGATATGAAGTGATTTCAAGAATAGATTTAAGGGCTTCATATGGATTGAATTTGAATTGTTTATCCAATATTTACTCCATAAATTTTTTTTGGTATGTTATCATAAAATGTTTAATAGGAAATAAAAAAGGTTTAGAAATTACTTCTAAACCTTATTTCTAATAAAAATAACTAATTAATAATTATTATTCCATTGTTCCTGCTGGAACGTGAACATAACCTTCCATAATTATTCTTGCACTTCTACTCATTGTTGCTTTATCAACAACAAATTTTCCATTTTCTTCTTTAATAACTGCACCAACTTTTAAAGTTCCTGATGGGTGACCAAATTCAACAGCAGTTTTTTCTCCACCACCAGCAGCTAAGTTTACTAAAGTTCCTGGAATACAAGCAGCAACACCAATAGCAACTGAAGCAGTTCCCATCATAGCGTGGTGTAATTTTTGCATAGATAATGCTCTTACATGTAAATCTATTTCATCTGCTTTAACTTCTTTACCACTTGAAGTAGTAAAATCAGATTTAGGAGCAACAAAAGCAATTTTTGGAGTGTGTTGTCTTGTTTCTGCTTCTTTTAAATCAGAAATTAATCCCATTTTTAATGCAGCATAAGATCTAATAACTTCAAATCTAGCAAGTGCTTCAGCATCATTATTGATATCAACTTGAAGCTCAGTTCCTTTATATCCAATATCAGCAGCGTTAACAAAACAAGTTGGAATTCCTGCAGTAATCATAGTTGCTTTAAATGTACCAATTCCTGGAACTTCTAAATCATCTACTAAATTTCCAGTTGGGAATAATTCTTCACTTGGATCAACAGGCTCAGCAAATTCTAAAACGATTTCTTCAGCTGGGAAAGCAACACCATCAATATAGTAATCTCCCATTTCTTTAACCATTCCATTTTCCATTTTTACATAACATAAAATAGTTTTTTTGATATTTGCTTGCCAAATTCTTACACAACAAACACCATTTTCAGGTACATTATCAACTAATCCTTCTTTAATAGCAAAAGGTCCAACTGCAGAACTTAAATTACCACAGTTTCCACTCATATCAACGAAATCTTTATCAATTGCAACTTGACAGAAATAGTAATCTACATCATGATTTGGAACAGTTGATTTTCCAACTAAAATAGCTTTAGATGTACTTGAAGTTGCTCCTCCCATTCCATCCATTTGTTGTTTATAAACGTCTGGAGAACCTACGATTCTTTGTAATAATTTATCTCTTTTTCTTGAATCTTCTTGTGCTTCTTTTGGTAAATCTGCAATATTAAAGAATGTTCCTTTTGAAGTACCACCTCTCATATATGTAGCTTTAACTTTAAATTGTGGTTGATATGCCATTCGTTTCTCCTTTTTAAATTTTAAAAATTAAATAAAAAAATCTTTGATTTCTCTAGTTAAGTTTTAGAACTAAAAAGCATCATAAGATGCTTTTTAGATATTTAATTATTTTGAAGATGCAATAACATCTTTAGCGAATTTTTGTAAGATTCCACCATTTTTGTAAACATCAACTTCAGCAGAAGTATCTAATCTACAAGTTACAGGGAATTTAACAACTTCACCATTTGCTCTTGTCATAACAACAGTTAAGTCACATCTTGGAGTGATTTCACCTTCGATGTCAAAAGTTTCAGATCCATCGATTGCATAAGTATGTCTTGTGTCACCATCTTTGAATTGTAATGGTAATACACCCATTCCAACTAAGTTAGTTCTGTGAATTCTTTCAATTGACTCAGCAATTAAAACTTCAACACCTGCAAGTCTTACACCTTTTGCAGCCCAGTCTCTAGAAGACCCTTGACCATAGTTAGTTCCAGCAATGATGATTAAAGGTTGTTTTCTATTTGTGTACTCTTCTATAGCTTCCCACATTCTAGATTCTTTACCTTCAGGCATAATTTTTGTTAAAGAACCTTGTTTAACTGAACCATCTTCTTTTTTAACCATTTCGTTAAATAATTTAGGGTTAGCTAAAGTAGCTCTTGAAGCTGTATGGTGATCCCCTCTATGTGTTGCATAAGAGTTTAAGTCTTCTACTGGTAATCCCATTTTTAAACAATATTCACCAGACGCAGACGTTGGTAAAATCGCATTAGATGGAGATAAGTGGTCAGTAGTGATATTATCTGGGAATACCCCTAATGGTCTCATATTTTTTAATGCTGGCATTTGCATATATTCATCTTCCCAATAAGGAGGTTTGTTAATATATGTTGATTGAGTATTCCATTTGTAGAATGGAGATGCTGATGTTCCAGTTAATCCATTTCTTGCAAACATTGGATCATAAATAGCTTTATACATCTCTGGTCTTACATACTCTTTCTCAATTGCATCAATTTCAGCATCTGTTGGCCATAAATCAGCTAATTTAATATCTTTACCATTAGCATCTTTACCTAAAGAATCATTTTCAATATCAAATCTTACAGTTCCAGCTAATGCGTATGCAACAACTAATGCAGGAGATGCTAAGAATGCTTCTTTTACGTATGGGTGGATTCTTCCATCAAAGTTTCTGTTTCCAGATAATACAGCTGTTGAATAGATATCTCTATCAATAACTTCTTGTTGGATTTTTGGATCTAAAGCACCTGACATACCGTTACAAGTAGTACATGCAAAACCAACTACACCGAATCCTAATTTTTCTAATTCAGGTAATAATCCAGCTTCTTTTAAATAAACTTCAATTACTTTTGAACCTGGTGCTAATGAAGATTTAACCCATGGTTTTCTTGTTAATCCAAGTTCGTTAGCTTTTTTAGCTACTAAACCAGCAGCAATAACGTTTCTTGGGTTTGAAGTATTTGTACAAGAAGTAATAGCAGCAATTAAAATACCACCATCTGGAATTTTATCACCATCTTGTTTCCACTCTTTTACAATACCTTCAGCTTTTAAAGTAGAAGTTGGTACTAATTTATGTGGTTTAGAAGGTCCAGCTAAAGATCTTGAAACTGATGTTAAATCAAATTTTAAAGTTCTAGCATATGTAGCTTCTGCAAAAGCATCTGCCCATAAACCATTAGCTTTAGCATAAGCTTCAACTAATTGACATTGTTTTTCTTCTCTACCTGTTACTCTTAAATAAGAAATAGTTTGGTCATCAATAGCGAACATACCTGCACTTGCACCATATTCAGGAGTCATATTTGCAATAGTAGCTCTATCACCTAAGTTAAGGTATTTGATTCCTGAACCATAGAATTCTAAGTATGCAGAAATTACGTTGTTTTCTCTTAAGAAAGAAGTTAATGATAATGCAATATCAGTAGCTGTAATTCCAGGAGCTCTTGTTCCTACGATTTCAACACCAATGATTTCAGGAACCCTCATATAAGAAGGATTTCCAAGCATTACGTTTTCAGCTTCTAATCCACCAACACCAACAGCGATAACACCAAGTGCATCAACGTGAGGAGTATGTGAGTCAGTTCCAACTAATGTATCAGGAGATGCAATACCATCATTTAAGTGAACAACTGGAGACATTTTCTCAAGGTTGATTTGGTGCATAATACCGTTACCTGGAGGAATAACATCAACGTTATTAAATGCTTCTTTAGTCCAGTTAATAAAGTGGAATCTATCTGCATTTCTTCTATCTTCGATATCTCTATTTTTTTGGAATGCATCTGGATCAAATCCACCACACTCAACTGCTAATGAGTGGTCAACGATTAATTGAGTAGGTACTACTGGATTTACTTTTAGTGGGTCTCCACCTTTTGAAGCAACAGCTTCTCTTAATCCTGCTAAGTCAACAAATGCAGTTAAACCTAAGATATCGTGACAAATAACTCTTGATGGATACCAAGGGAAATCTTTGTCTGTTCTTTTTTCAATTAATTGTACTAATGAATCTTTTAAATCTTCAGAAGGACATTTTCTTAATAAGTTTTCTGCTAATACTCTTGAAGTGTAGTTAAGTTTTGCAAATGAACCAGCAGTGATATCTTCTACTGCAGATTTAACATCATAATACTTAACACCATCAACACCTGGAAGGTCTTTAAGATATTTTTCGTTTGTCATATTTTTATATCCGTATTAATATAGTTTTATGGGAATTTGGGCAAATGCCCACCAATTTTCAAGTAAGCTTTTAAAGCTTAACTTGAAAGTTTGAATTTAAAAATAGAATTATTTTCTATCTTCCATAGGAACGAATTCTCTTGGCTCTGGTCCAGTATACTCTGAACTTGGTCTGATAATTCTGTTGTTTGCTCTTTGTTCAAATGCGTGAGCAGCCCATCCAGCAGCTCTTGACATAATGAATAATGGTGTATAGTATAATCTTTCGATTTCCATGTAGTGGTAAATTAATCCACCGAAGAAGTCGATATTATCTGGTAAACCTTTTTCAGCTTTTACTTTGTCTCTGATAGCTTTTGCAATATCAAATAATTTAGGGTCAGAAGTTTCTAACTCTTTTAATTCGTTTGCTAATTCAAATCCAACTGGAGATCTTGGGTCTACATTTCTGTATACTCTGTGTCCGAATCCCATGATTTTTTCTTTTTTAGCAAATAATTCATCAACTGATTTTAATGCATGCTCAACATTGTCGAATTGTAATACGAATTTGATAGCAACTTCGTTAGCTCCACCATGTAAGTGACCTTTTAAAGTACCAATACCAGTTGTCATACAAGAGTAGATGTCTGATAATGTAGAAGCTGTAATTCTGTTTGCAAAAGTAGATGCATTAAATTCGTGCTCAGCATATAAAGTTAACATAGCGTTCATAGCTTTTACTTCAACAGCTAATGGTTTAGTCTCTTTTAATCTTTCTAAGATATAACCAGCAATTGTAGTTTCTTCAGATTTTAATTCGATTTCTTTACCATTTTTGTGCCAGTGGTGCCAGTAAACTAAAAATGATGGGAAAGCACCTAATAATCTAATGATTTTAGCCATTTGGTCAGAAAAATCTTCTGCTTCTGGTTCAACACAACCTAAAGCTGAAGTAGCTGTTTTCATAACATCCATTGGATGAGAAGAAGCTGGAATTGATTTTAAAACATTTTTAACAGAAATTGGTAATTCTCTTCCTGCAATGATTTTTCTAGTGAAATCTTTTAATTGAGCTTTATTTGGTAATTCACCAACTAATAATAAATATGCTACTTCTTCAAAATTTGCTTTTAAAGCTAAATCTTGAATTGCATATCCTCTATAATTTAAACCATTTCCTAATCCACATGTACAAATTGCTGAACTTCCAGCTGTAACACCTGCTAATCCACCCATATTTTCTCCTTAGTTTTATTTATTCAAATTTTGTTTTTTGTAAAGCTAAAATTATTTAGCTTTACCTTTTGAAAATAATTCATCCATTTTTTGCTCATAAGCATGGTAATTTAACATATCGTATAATTCCATTCTTGTTTGCATTGTATTAAGAACACCTTCTTGTGTACCTTTATCTTTTAATTCTTGGTATACAGCTAAAGCAGCTTTGTTCATTGCTCTAAATGCTGATAATGGATATAAAACCATTGCAATACCAACAGATGCTAATTCTTCAGTTGTGAATAATGGTGTAGCACCAAACTCAGTAATATTTGCAAGTACTGGAACGCTCATTTGCTCTGTAAATTCTTTGTATTCTTTTAAAGTGTGAACTGCTTCAGCAAAAATTGCGTCTGCTCCAGCTTCAACGTAAGCTTTAGCTCTAGCGATTGCAGCTTCTTGACCTTCAGATGCATGTGCATCAGTTCTAGCAATGATGTAGAAATCTGGGTCTAATTGCATTTTAGCATCAACTGCTGCTCTAATTCTGTCACACATTTCTTCAGTAGAAACTAATTCTTTATTTGGTCTGTGTCCACATCTTTTTGCAGCAACTTGATCTTCAATATGCATACCAGCAGCACCAGATCTAATAAATTCTTTAACTGTTCTAGCAACATTAAATGCATGTCCCCAACCAGTATCAGCATCAACGATTAATGGAGTATCACAAATAGAAGTAATTCTTCTAATATCAATACATACGTCTTCAATCATTGTCATACCTAAGTCTGGTAAACCGTAAGAAGCATTTGCAATACCTCCACCTGATAAGTAGATAGCTTTGTGTCCTACTTTTGTAGCTTGTAATGCTTGGTAAGCATTAATTGTTCCTACGATTTGTAAAGGAGACTCTTGTTTTAAGGCTTCTCTAAATTTTTTTCCTGCGCTCATACACATCCTTTAAATTTAAGTTGAATGTCATTATACATGATTTATACATACAAGGATTGTATGATTTTTGGAAGATAAATTGCAATTTATTTTACAAAAAATAATAAATGTACAATATTTGTTTTTTATGATAAAAAATGGTACAATATTTGAACATATTAACTTGAAGGTGCATTATGAATTATAAAAATTCAATAGAAAAATTTATAGAGATATTTAAAAGATCAAATTTGAGTATTTCAAAGTTTGCTTCAATGATAAATAAGGATAGAAGAACTGTTACATCGTGGATTGATAATGTAACTGATATTGAACCAAATAAAGATATTAAAGATAAAATTTGTCAGATTTTTAGATATCCTGATTATATTTGGGAAGAGGGATGTTATGGTGAAGAGTTTTTAAAATCTATTACACAAATTCCTCAAAAAGAAGTAAGAATTATAGATGAAGACTATTACGGTAGATTAAAATATATAATGGAAATGGAAAAAAACAGAAGATTTGTAATTCAAGCGCAGTTTCCAGGACCTATGTATAGAGATTCTGCTGTACAGAAAGTGTACAAAAGTTCTACGAGTCCAGATATTGAAGAATTAAAGCAAGCAAGAATTGACCAAATGCTAAGATATGACTACGATACAACTGAATGGTATTCAATAAAATCAATTTTATCATTTTGTTTTGCTAGTATTGGAAACTTTTATACAAAAGAAGAAAAAATAAAAATTCTTGAATTGATTTATGAACTATTCAATAATAATTACAATAAAAAACTATTTTTATTTGATTCTTTCTCAAGAAAAATATATGGAATGGAAACTACATATATTTCAATAAATGTAAAACAAAAAATTCTATTTTTTAAATCTCCAATTGAATCAGTTTTTATTGAAATTAGAAATAAATCATTAGTTGAAAGAATGCATAAATATTATAGTTCACCTATTGAAGCTCCATCTCATGTGAACTTTTTAGAATCTGTAAAGATAATAAAGATTTTACAAGATGCTTTAAAATATAGTAATGACATAAAACAAGCCTATGAAACTATAAATCGTGAGACAAATTATGGTGAACTTTTTTATAATAATTTGAGTGTAGATTTACAAAAAGATGTAAGTGCTCCAAAAGCTGGGCAAAGAAGAAATTAAAGGATAAATATGAAAATAGTAATTTTAGATAGGGCAACTTTAGGTTTTGATATTGATGTTTCTATTTTTGAAAAATATGGAGAAGTTACTTCTTATGATGTAACAAAAAAAGAAAAAACAAAAGAAAGAATAAAAGATGCAGATATAGTTCTTACTAATAAAGTTGTTATTGGTAAAGATGAAATGGATGATTCAAATGTAAAACTTATTTGTATAACTGCAACAGGAACGAATAATGTAGATTTAGTTTATGCAAAAGAAAAAGATATTGAAGTAAAAAATGTAGCTGGATATTCAACTTCAAGTGTTGTTCAAGTTGCATTTTCAATGATTTTTTATTTTGTTCAAAAATTAAATTATTATAAATCTTATGTAGATGAGGGGAAATGGCAAAAATCAAAAATTTTTACACATATAGATGAACCATTTTATGAACTTGATAAAAAAAGAGTAGGAATTATTGGTCTTGGTGAAATAGGTCGAAATTTAGCAAAAAAAGCACGAGCTTTTGATTGTGAAGTAGTTTATTTTTCAACAAGTGGAAAAAATTCAAATAGTGAATATAAACAAGCAAGTCTTGATGAGTTATTAAAAACAAGTGATATTATCTCTATTCACGCACCTTTAAATGAAAATACAAAAGATTTATTAAATTATGAAAACATGAAAAATATGAAAAAAGGTGCAATTTTACTAAATCTTGGTCGTGGTGGAATTATCAATGAAAATGATTTGGCAAAACTTATAGATGAAAAAGAGATTTATTGTGGGATTGATGTTGTTAATAAAGAACCAATTGAAGAGTCAAATCCTCTTTTAAAAGTTAAAAACAAAGATAGACTTTTATTAACTCCACATATTGGTTGGGCAAGTATTGAAGCTAGAACTAGACTTGTAGAAATGGTTGCTCAGAATATAGAAGATTTTATTTTCTAAATAAAAATCTGAAAAGTTTTTGAAAAAAAGATAATCTCTTTTTTTCAATCTTTTCTTTTACCTCTTTTGATAACTCTTCTAAATTTTGAGGTTTATAAAGATGCTCTTTTGATATTTCCATTATTTTTTCTCACCTAAATAATTTTGAATTTCTCTTATAGCTTCTTCATTTTTTATTGTAAATTTAATCTCTATTCTTCTTGAAGCATCTTTATCTTCAACTCCGTCTTTATTTAAAATCAAATCAGAAGAAGATCTTCCACTTGAATTTACATAAGTTGATAAAAGATTTTTATCTATGATATTAGAATCATATAAAAACTGCATAACTGCGTGTGCTCTTTGTTGAGATAATGAAAGATTTGAAAGATAAGTTCCATCACTATTTGTATGTCCTTCAATAGTAATACTTTCAATATATTTTTTCATCTCTTTATCGCCAAGCAAAGTATTCAAATATTTTTTTAGAGTATTACTTAGTTCTTTTTTTGCATCTTCTTTTAAAATATAAGAGTTTTGGTCAAATAAAATATTTGAAGAGAATTTTATAGCTCCACTTTTTTCATCTATATTAATTGATTTTCCAAGTTTTTCTTTTAGTTTTGCAATAACAGTTAATTTTATACCTGTTAAGTTTTTGATTTTGATTTTTGCTATATCAAACTCTTCAACCATTTTTTGATGAATTTGTGTTTGAACTAATAACTTATCAGCAAGCATAGTTAACTCTTCATCTTTTAAACTAATCATATTTGTTTTTTCAGTTAATTCTGCTGATAACTTCTCATTTTTACTTTTTTCATCTTTTACATTTAATTCATACTCTAAAAGTAAAGCTTTTAATTTTTCAATTTCTGCAAGATTTAAAGAGATTTTATTATCTTTATCTTTTAGTTCAGATGCTGCTTTATCTAAATCACTTTTTGTAGTTTCGTATAGATTTTTTGCTTTTGCTAATTCATAAAAAAGTTTTGATTTTGCCTCTTCACTTGAGTTTAAAGCTGCTTTTTCTTTTTCTAAATTACTTTGTGTATAAACATATTTTATTACAATAGCTCCAATTACTAAGATGAATACAAAAAGTAATCCTGCCATTAAATCGGCATAAGATATCCAAAAGTTTTCATCATTTTTTTGTTCTTTATTGTACATTTTTTACTACTTTGATATTTCTTTAAATTCTTTAAAATCTTTTATGATTTTTGTAGTCTCTTCATCTATTAACTCAAGAGAGTTTTTCAATCTAAAAGTAATATTTTCATCATACTCTTCAAGACCTTGTTTAAATTTCCATTCAATTTTTTCCATATCACTTTTCATAGTTTCGATACTTTTTACAATATTTGTATAAATTGCTTTTAAATTATCTGAACTTAAGTTCCCCATGTGAGAATTTAATTTTTCAATATTTGCATTTAATAATTCTGCATTTAAAGCATATAAATCTTTTTGTTTTTCAAAGCTTTTTATTGTCGTTTGCATATTTAAAGTCATATCTTTTAACATCATTGATAATCTTTCATTATTATCAATATTTTCTGCAATTTTAGAAGATAAAATTAGCTCTTTTTTTAATATCTCTTCTAAAACTTCAAATCTATGTTCGATTGAAGAGTTAATATTTTCTAAAATATTGCTTGATGTTAATTGATTAAATACTTCACTCATTTTTGTAAAGTTATCTAAATTACTTTTTATGTGAATTGATTCAATATCAACTTTTGTCCAGAAAAAATGTTTAGTATTTTCATTGATTACAAAAGTATCATGGTCAAATCTACTCATTCCAATTTTTTCAAAGAATATCCACCAAATTGATAAGAAAATACCATAAATTGAAACATAAAAGGCAGTTCCAACTCCACCTAAAAGTTTTGAAATTTCAGATTCTAAAGCACTTGTTGTTCCAGAAGTAAAATCAGGCATACTAAATGCAATAGAGATAAATGTTCCTAAAATTCCTAGTGTTGGGAAAATTCCAGAAGCGATTGAAGAGAAATTTGTATTTCTTATATTACTTGTATAGTCTTTTAAAAAGTCATCAACACTTCCATTTGCTTTAGTTGTTTCACCAATTGTTAATAAGTTTTTATTGATATATTCTTTTAGATAAAAAACCAATTCTGAATATTGAGTTTTAAATTTACAAGAAACAAAATAGGCATTGTGTTTTACAAAGAATAGGTAAATGAAAAATATAAAACCGATTAAAACAACACTGTGAATTTCAACTTTTAAAGGCAAAAATCCTAAATAACATACTAATACAATTGCAAATAAAGCAGCAGGTACAGTAAGTAGTGTAAAAATTCTTGATTGAGGTTTACAAGTTGTGTAAAATTTTGAGTTAAGTTCAATAAAATCATCATCAGTGAACATGAACATCCTTATATTGTTAATTATTTTGAAAGTGGAAGTTTAACATAGTTATTATATTAAATGATAAATTTTAGTATATTTATCATAAGAATATAAATAAATTTACAACAATTAAAAGGTAAAATACCAACAAATCGATAGAAAGAGTAAAATATAATTATGATTAGAAAAATTTTAACTTTATTATTTATTATTTTTAATAGTTCTTTTGTTTTTGCAAATACGCAAAAATATACTATTTCAGTTTGTGTAACTTCAAATCTAGAAAATGCATTAACTTGTAAAAAACGAATACTAGATAGTATGAATGCAGAAGTACTTATTGTAAAAGATAAGAATAGATATTTTACATATTTAAATGTTTATGATGATAAAAAAATTGCTAATCAAACTATAAAAAATTCTTCAACTTATGTAAAACAACAAAAACCTTATGTAAAAGAGTTAGAAGAAAAAGTATTAAAATTAAAAGAGAACAATAAAAAAGTTTATATTGATTTAGAAGATTCAGTAATTCAACAAGAAATAGTTGAAACAGTAATACCAAAAGAAAATGAAGTAACTGTTCCTTTAAAAAAAGTAGAAGAGTTTCCTTTGGTTTCTGCTGTTCCAAATACAGAAGAGTTTAAATTAGTTAGTTCTTATCCATTTGCTGAGGGAAAAAGATTTGTAGATGATGAAGATGTGGAAGAAAAACCAGAAATAAAAGAGGAGGTTGTACCTTTAGCAAAAGAAGAGAGTGCTAAAGAAGAAAAAGAAAATGATGAAAAAATTGCTTCATACGAAGAAGAGTTAAGACAAATCAGTATGGATGAATTTGATAGAGCGAATGAGCAACTTGAAAAAAAAGAAAAAGTTCAAAAAATCACAAAAAGTTATGAAAAACCAAAAGTAATCAAAAAAGAGATACCTAAAAAAGAAGAAATTAAACCTACACCTTTAAAAGAAGTTGAAGAAGATATTGAAGCAAATATTTCAGATTATCAACAACTTATTATTGAAGTAAATTCTGTTACAAATTATATGACAGTAAAAGCTCAAATAGATGACCATTTAAAAGAGATAAAAACTTACAGAGTTTCAACTGGAAAAGATGATGTAAAAAAACCTTTTGGTGTTGGAAAAATCTCTCAAATTTCTTTAAACCCAGTTTGGTATCCAACAGCTGATACAATAAAAAGTTTTAGAAAAAGAGGAATAAATCTTCCTTCTGTTGTACCTCCTGGAGATAAATATAACTATATGGGTGCAGCTAAAATAAATCTTACGCATATTGTTGATGGAAAAAGTACATATAGAATACATGGAACTTTAAATGAAAAAACAATTGGTACAAATGAATCAGCTGGTTGTATTAGAATGAAAAATAGTGATGTTTTACAATTAGCAACTCTTATAAATGACTTTGCTAACACAAATAGTTTAGATAAAGTAAAAGTCGTTTTAAAATAATAAATTAAGTTATGGTAATTATATTAAATAAAGAGTAGAATGAATCATCTAAATAAAAAGGATGAGATAATGAAAAATTTATCACGAACAGTTAAATTAGGTTTAGTTGTTGCTAGTTCTTTATCTATTATGATAAGCACTGTTAATGCAGAAGATATATCAAATCGAGGTCCGATAGAATTCTCAACTTATGATACAAATAAAGATGGATTTGTAAGTGAAAAAGAGTTCAATGATATTAGACTACAAAGAATGGAGCAAAAACAAGAAGCAGGAATGCCTATGAGAAATATAGATAATGCTCCAGATTTTAGTATGTTTGATACAAATAAAGATGGAAAATTGACTGAAATAGAGTTATTAAAAGGTCAAAATAAACAAATGCAACTTAATCAAGGAAACAAAGGCTTTGGGCAAGGTATGATGGGTCAAGGAATGGGACAACATTTTAATATGCCAAGTTTTGAAAATTATGACATGAATCATGATGGAATGATTAGTACTAAAGAGATGGAAGAAGCTAGAGAGAAAAGAATGGAAGAAAAACTATCTGAAGGAAGAATGATGAAAAATATTGATAATCAACCATCATTTTCAGATATAGATACTAATAAAGATGGAAATATTAGTAAAGAAGAGTTCTTAAATCATCAAATGAAACAAAGACAATAATTTTATATTGAGGGTGTTTTTGCATTCTCGATATATATCATAAATAATAAAATTAGTATTTTCACTTTATTTAAAAAATTGATTAAATAAAACTTTAGATATAAAAATAATTTTTATTTAATTATTATTAGTTTTAAAATATAATAATCATGTAAAGTTCCTTATCTTTCTACAAAAAGATAGGTTTCACTTTTGAAACATAACTAATTAATAAATGTTTACATTTTATTTATAGGTCTTATTTTAAGACATTTTAAACTAATTTTTTGGGAACTTTACTCTTAACTTTAATAGGGACTTTATATGGCTTTTAGTGATAATGTATGGAAAACAAGAAAATCTAGAATTAATACTTCTGAAAGATTTAAGAGAAATGATTTAATTTCTCAAATATTGATTGCATATTATTCTTTTTTTATAATTGCAATTACTATTGTTGATATTAAATGTGAAAATATAAATTTTGAAATATTAACATTAATTTTATCTATATTGATAGTTATAGTATCAATTTTTATTTTTGCAATGAATTATAAAGAAAGAGCCTTGATACTTCAAACATCATATGTACTGATGGCAAAATTATATGATGATATTCTCAAAAAAGAAAATAATAAAGAAGATTATAGTGATTTGAAAAATCAATATAATATGATAATTAGTTTAACAGAAAATCATTCGGAAAATGATTATTTACAAGTAATGCATGAAGTTAGAAACCAAAAAAAGTATGAAGAAATTAATGGAAAATGGACATTTGAAAAAAGTGTAAAAAGATGGATGTATAAAATTAGAGATTTTGTTACACTTTTCTTTTTAGTCATACTTCCAGTTATTATTTTAATTGTAAGTATATCTTTTCAATGAAATATCCATTCAGGATATTTAATAAAAATATCAAAATAAAAAATATAAAAAAAGTTTTTGATGATACTATTAAGAATAAGCCATCAATAGGAATTGATGGCATAAATATTAAAAGTTATGAAAAAAAACAAAATTCTGAGTTTGAATTAATAAATAGGAAAATTTTGAATAAAACATATAATTTTTCATTTTATAAAGAAAAATTAATTTCAAAAGGTAAAAATAAATTTCCAAGAATAATTTCAATTCCTACAATAAGAGATAAAATAGTACTAAAAATTATTTTTAATACATTGAATGAGATATTTGAAGAGGAATTAACAAATGAATTAATTCATTCAAAAATAAATAAAATAAAAACAAGTATTCAAAGTGGTAAATTTGATAGCTATATTAAAACGGATATAGAAAATTTTTATCCCTCTATAAATCATGAAATATTAGTTAAATTTCTATATAAAAGAACTAAAAAAATTCAATTTACAGATTTATTAATCAAATCAATAAAACAAGAAACGGTAAATAAAAGTAATAGATATATTGAAAAATATTCTAATAACAAAGGTGTACCTCAAGGACTATCAATATCAAATATACTTGCTTCAATTTATTTTATAGAATTTGACAAGAAACATTCTTCCCAAATAAACTATGAATACTTTAGATATGTTGATGATATATTAATTCTATGTAATAAACAAGATACATTTAGTGTATTTAAATTGTTAGAAAATGATATGAATAATTTAGATTTAAAAATACATGAAATAGGGAAAAGTAAAGATAAAACTGAGATAGGAAGTTTAAGTGATACTTTTTATTTCCTAGGTTATTCATATAGTAATAATTTAATATCAGTTAGAAAATCTTCTATCGATAACTTGCATACATCAATAATAAATATTTTCACACAGTATAAACATTCAAAAGAACAAAATATAAATTTTTTATATTGGAAATTAAATTTAAAAATTACTGGTTGTAAATTTGAAGGTAAAAAATATGGTTGGTTATATTTTTTCTCTCAAATCAATGACACCACTCTTTTATTTAGATTAGATACTTTTATATTAAATATGTTTAAAAAATTCAATATTGAATATGATAAAAAAGAAGTTAAAAAATTTATTCGAACTTATTTTGAGATTTTAAAAAATAGAACAAATACAAAATATATACCAAATTTTTCAGATTTAACAAAAGATGAAAAAAGAGAGATATTAATTGATATTTTTAATTTGAAAAATGTCAAATCTAATGAAATTGAATATATATTTAATAAATTAATTTATAAAAGTATTAAAGAAATGGAAAAGGATATTCAAATGTATTAGTTATAAATATAACTAAATACCTTTTACTAACCCCTTATTCAAACTATGTTACCATCCAAAATGAATAAAAAATACCAAATACTAAAAGATATTTTCGGACACGATACTTTTCGTTCTTTCCAAGAAGAAGTTGTTGATACAATTCTTGCAAAACAAGATGTTTTGACAATTTTGCCAACAGGTGGAGGAAAATCACTTTGTTATCAACTTCCAACTCTTCTTATGGAAGGAACTACTGTTGTAATTTCTCCTCTTATTGCACTTATGCAAGACCAGATAAAAGCTCTGAATGATTTAAATATTAGTGCAGATATGATTAGTTCAGCAACTTCAAATGATGAAAATAGTTTTACTCTTCTAAAGCTTTTAAATGGGGAGTTAAAATTTATCTATGTTGCACCTGAAAGATTTACTTCAAATGAATTCGTAGCAGTTTTACAGCGAATAAATATAAACTATTTTGTAATAGATGAAGCCCATTGTGTATCTGCTTGGGGACATGAGTTTAGAGCTGAGTATAGAAATCTTGATAGACTAAAAAGATTTTTCCCAAATACTTCAATTTGTGCATTTACTGCAACTGCTACAAAAAAAGTTGAAGCTGATATTGCTTCATCTTTGAATTTACAAAATCCAAAACATTTTAGAGCAAAAACTGTAAGAGATAATCTTGATATAAAAGTAGAACCACGAATAGCAAACGGAAAAACTCAAATACTAAACTTCTTAAAAACTCACAAAGGTTTATGTGGAATCATCTACACTTTTACAAGAAAAGAAGCAGAATCAACAGCAGAGTTTTTGAGTGAAAATGGATATAGTGCAAAAGCCTATCATGCAGGGCTTAGTAGTGACAGAAAAAATGAAGTTTTTAATGATTTTGTATATGAAAAAATAGATATTGTAGTAGCAACCATCGCTTTTGGAATGGGAATTGATAAATCAAATATTCGTTTTGTAATACATACAAGTTTACCTAAAACCCTTGAAAATTACTATCAAGAAATCGGTCGGGCAGGGCGTGATGGTGAAATGTCTTATGTTTATATGCTTTATTCAAAAAGTGATGAGGTAAAAAGAAAAATACAAATCGAAGAAGCTATTGATGATGAATACAAACAAACTGCCCTTGATAAATTGGAATTTATGTATAGGTATTGTGTGAGTAATAATTGTCGTCATAAAATGATTGCAGGTTATTTTGAAGATGAGATTGAAGCTTGTAAAACTCTATGTGATAACTGTACAAAAGGTGAAGTTGAACTTGTAGATGTAAGTGTTGATGCTCAAAAACTTTTAAGTGCTATTTATAGAAGTGAACAAAGATTTGGACTAAATCACATCATAGATATTTTAAGGGGTTCAAAAAATCAAAAACTTTTAGAGTTAGAACATGATAAATTAAGTGTTTATAATCTAGGAATTGATAAAAGTAAAAATGAATGGATAGCAATTGCTGATAAATTAATAGATATAGAAGCTTTAAATTTAGGGGAATTTCGAGCTTTGAAAATAAGCTCTTTAGGATTAGAAATATTAAAAGGAAAAGAGAAACTTTTTATAGATAGTGATAAATTAGGTGTAGCTTCAAAAATCCAAGAGGAAGAAACAGAACTGAGTTTTGATGAGTTGATTTACGAAAGATTTAGAACTTTACGAAAAGAGATTGCATTAGAACATGAAGTTCCAGCTTATGTTATTTTTGGTGATAAGACTTTAAAAGAGTTTGCTTTAAAACTTCCAATAACAAAAGATGATATGTTAAATATAAATGGTGTTGGTCTTGTAAAGTATGAAAAATATGGAGAAGATTTTTTAAATTTATCTAAAGAGATAAAAGAAGAATACAAAGAAAAATTACAAAATAAAGAGCCATTAAAGAAACTCACAAAAACATATCTTGAAACTTATGAACTTTTAAATGAAGGAAAAAGTGTAGAAGAAATTGCACAAATTAGAGATTTAGGATTAACTTCAATTCTGGGTCATATTTCAGTATTAGCAGAACATGAAAAAATTTCAAAAAAGAAGAAAGAGGAGTTATTAAAACCACTTGAAATTCCTTCAAATATTAAAGCTTGGATAGAAGAGGGAATTAAACTTGAAAGCCTAAAAGAGTTAAGACAATATTTGTATTTGTATGAATATTTATCAAATGAAACGAAAGATAATTGATAATATATCTCATAAGTGCTAGAATGAACTACTAAAATAATAAAAAATTTGGAGTTAAGATGAAAAAGACATTTAAAGCTAAAAATATATCTTGTAATAGTTGTGCAAATTTGATTAAAGGTTCACTAGAAGATGATTTTGGAACAATTGATGTGAATTTAGAAACTAATCCAAAAGAAGTTAGTGTAGAAATTTCAGATGAAAAACAAGAACTTATTTTTAAAGAAGAGATGGCATCTTTAGGATTTGAAATTATAGAAGAGTAAAAATTTATAATTTTTTTTTATTAGTGATTAAAAGAATCACAAAGGAATAACAATGTCAAAAGAAAAAATCAAATTAAATATTTCTGGAATGACTTGTGTAAATTGTTCAAATGGAATTGAACGAGCCGTTTCAAAGATGAAAGGTTTAGAATCTTCAAAAGTTAGTTTTGCTTCAAATGAAGGCGAATTTTATATAGACACAAATTTTTTAGATAAACAAAGTCTAATCAATAAAATAGAAAAGCTAGGTTATACAGTCGAAGAAGATTTAGAAGCTTTGGAAAAGAGTAAACTAAAAGCATATAACGAACTAAAAAGAGTTTTTATTCTTAGTGTTAGTATTGCAGCACTTATGTTTTATTTTATGTTTTTTCCTCTAAAAAATATGCAAACAAATCAATATCTGATGTTTTTTTTAGCTTCGATTGTTCAATTTTATGCAGGAGCAAGATTTTATATTTTGGCATACAAGGCAGTTAGTAATAAAAATTATGATATGAATGTTTTAGTTGCTCTTGGAACTAGTGCTGCATATTTTTATTCTGTTTTTGTAGTTTTATTTCCCTCTTTATTCCCTGAGCATTTAAGATTTTTATATTTTGATGGTGCGGTTGTGATTATCACTTTTATACTTTTAGGGCGATTACTTGAAGAGCGTTCAAAAGCAAAAGCAACAGATTTTTTAAAAAAATTGATGGATTTAGCTCCTTTGAATGCAACTTTGATTTGTGAAGATGGAACATATAAAACTATTTTAGCAACACAGTTAAAAGTTGGAGATAAAGTTCTTATAAAATCAGGAGAAAAAATATCAACAGATGCAATCATAAAAAAAGGAAGTGCAGATATTGATACTTCTATGCTTACTGGTGAATCAATGCCTGTATATAAGACAATAGGTGATGAGGTAATAGCTGGAACTTTAAATACTTCGGGTGTTATTGAAGTTGAAGTTTTAAAAGAGTCAAAAGATACAACTCTTTCTAAAATAGTTGCTCTTTTAAGTACAGCTCAAAGTAAAAAACTTCCAATTAGTAGATTTGCGGATAAGGTTGCAAATATTTTTGTGCCAACTGTTATAGTTATTTCCATTGTTACTTTTTTGATTTGGTTTTTTATTTTAGGTGATGCCTTAGATGCTATTTTAGCTTCTATTTCTGTTTTGATTATCTCTTGCCCTTGTGCTTTAGGTTTAGCAACTCCAATTGCAATAGTTAGTTCCGTTGGAAAAGGTGCACGTGAGGGAATTTTGATAAAAAATCCAGAAATACTTGAACTTATAAAAGATATAAAATATGCAGTTTTTGATAAAACTGGAACTTTAACAACAGGAATTATAAGTGTTAAAGATGCTTTGTATGAAGAAAAATATCTTGAGGTATTAGCTTCACTTGAAACACAAAGTGAACATCCTATTTCAAAAGCAGTTGTAAATTTTGTAAAAGCAAAAAATCTAGCTTGTGACAAAATATTTACAAATATTCAAATCATAGCAGGAAAAGGAATAAGTGCAGACTTCGAAGATAAAAAAGTATTGATTGGGAATCTTGATTTTTTAGAAAAAAATGAAGTTTTATTAGAAAATAAATATTTAGAGTTTTACAATAAATCACTAGAGGAAGGAAGTGGAGTTATCCTAACTTCTTTTGATAAAAAATGCGTTGCAGTTTTTGCCTTGGCAGATACGATAAAAGAGGGTGCTAAAGAGTTAATAGAGAATTTAAAACTAAAAGAGATAACACCTATTTTATTAACAGGTGACAATAAAACTACAGCAAATAGTGTAGCTCAAAAATTAGGAATAGAAAAAGTATATGCTCAAGTTCTTCCTGCTGAAAAATATAAAGTAATTATGGAACTTCAAAAAGAGGCAAAGGTTATGTTTGTGGGAGATGGAATAAATGATTCACCTTCAATCAAACAAGCAGATATTGGAATTACACTAAATTCTGGTTCGGATATAACTAAAGATGCAGGAGATATAATACTTATTAACAACGAGTTAAGTGCTGTTTTAAAAAGTATTAATTTATCAATTGAATCAATGAAAATCATAAAACAAAATCTATTTTGGGCATTTATTTATAATGCTGCTGGAATTCCCTTAGCAGCTGGATTATTTTATCCAATATTTGGAGTGATGCTAAGTCCAATGTACGCTGGAATTGCTATGAGTTTTTCTTCTGTAACAGTTGTATTAAACTCTTTGAGATTAAAACTAAAAAAAATATAGAGAAGAATTTTACAACTAGTTTGTAAAACTCTTTTTGTTGTAGATATAAATACTTTTTGATTTTGAAACAAAAATTCCTGATAGGGCTTTTTTTAAATAATTTAACATAATAAATCCTTTTTGATAGATATATTATGCTTAATACATCTTCTATTCCTTTGGGAATTTTATTCATCGCTAAACCATTTTTTATTGTAATCTTTTAAAGATTCAGGATAATATCTATGTTTTGGAATATTGTTTACAACAAGAGCAATAATTAATAAAAGAAAAGCACCTGTTGTTACAGGATATAAAACATATAAAAATCCCAAACTATGAATTTTTTCACTTCCAATAACTGCAATTAAAGCAGTTGCACCTCCTGGTGGATGTAATGTTAGGGTTAATTGCATAATCAAAATAGAAGTTGCAACAGCAAATGCAGAAGCAAACAATAGATTTTGTGAAAAAAGTTTAAATGATATTACTCCAATAATCGCTGATAAAATATGTCCACCTATTAGATTTCTTGGTTGTGCCAAAGGAGAATTAACAGCTCCATAAACCAAAACAGCACTTGCACCAAAAGAGCCAATAACTAAAGTTAAATCTTTATCATCTAAAATATCACGATGAAAAAAAGAGATAGCTAGAATTCCTATAAATGAACCAATCCATGACCAAATAAGGTTCGATTTTTCCATAGGTTCAGAGTTTATTTTTTTGAATTGTTTAAAAAATTTTTGCATTTACAAACTTTATAATTTAAAATAAAAGTGATGTTATCTAAAAGTTTGAAGTATATAAATGATTTGAATCAAGATAGATTTATAAGAAGAAAATCTTCTTATAAAATATTTAGTTGGTGAGCTAAATCAGCTGCTATTCTTTCATAATTTCTAACAGACAATAATCTATTTTGACCATTAATTCCAACTTGTGTTACTTCATCTTTTGATAAAGAGATAATATATTCAAGTTTGTTTTTGATAGATTCTTTATCAAAATCTGTAAACCAAGCACTAACATTGTCTTCAAAAATTGAAGCATTATTTTCATTATTACTCATAATACAAGGAATTGCACTTGAGTAGTAATCTAAAACTTTCATTGGAGTTGAAGAGTTAAATAGTGCAATATTTGGAAGAACTGCAAGTCCAATATCTGCCTTTGCAATCAAATCAAGAAGGTCATTTCTATTACTTGTATTATATACTTCAATATTTTCTTTTATATTGTCAAATTTTTCTAATAAATCATCTAAATATTCTGGGTCTTTTGTAGAGATCATTAATTTGTAATTTGAACTATTTATATTACTAAATGCTTCTAAAATAGTTTCAAATTCTCTTAACTTATCAAGAGTTCCTGCATAAAAAAATCTTTTTTCTTCACCTAAATGATGAATGTTTTCATGCAAATTTTCAGGGTCAATTGCAGATGGAATTACAAAACTTCTTGTTTTTACATCTTTAAAATAGTCATTTTTCATTTGAAAAGAAGTTGGCAAAAATATATCACATTTATTTATTAGATTTATTTCTGAATATGTTTTTATTTTATTTGTAATTGCATCAAATAATGATTTTTTATTATTTGCTTCATCTGTTTGAAGTTTTGCAATTCGTTTTGGAAAAGAGAGTCTAAATCCAACTTTGAAGTTGTAATTTTGTTTTTTATCTAAAACTTCTTTTAACAATTCGATATTATTTCTAATTACAACAAACTGAAATTCATTTAGATTTATTTGTGCTTTTTCTAACTCTTCTAAAATATTATTTTGAAACTTTTTAGGAATAATAATTCTTCCTTTTTCTTCAAACTCTATCTCTTTTTTTGTATTTGAAAAAAATGTAGTATTTATATCAAAATGTTTTGTTAAATATTTTTGAAATAGTGGACCTATGAAACTATGATCAGCGTATTCATCTTGATCTGTAATATATAAAAATTTACTCATTTGTAACTCCTTTAAAATTTCTAGAAAATTCTAGCATTAAAGTATCGCAACAAAAAAGCATTAAAAAATAATTTTTTAGTAGAGTTTTCCTAGTAAATCTATGTGAGTCAAATAGACTCTTAAATCAAATTCAACTTGATGATAAGAGGGCATTACAAAAGTACAAAGATTATAAAAAGCTTTATCATGTTCTCTTTCTTTAAAGTGTGCAAGTTCATGTACAACTATCATTTGTAAAAATTCTTCAGGCATATTTTTAAACACACTTGCAACTCTTATCTCATTTTTTGATTTTAGTTTTGAGCCTTGAACTCTTGAAACTATAGAGTGCATTCCTAAAGCATTGTTTATAACATTTATTTTTCCATCATACATAACTTTTGAAACTTGGTATTTTTTAAAATATTCATTTTTAAAATCCATTACATATGAGTATAAAGCTTTGTCATTTGTATATGTATGTGCTGTAGGATATTTTGTTTTTATATAAGAAGATAGTTTTTCTTTATCAATTAAGACTTTAATTTTATCTTGTAAATCTTTTGGATAGTGGCTTAAATATTTCATAAAAGAGGATTAAATTTCCTCTTTTATTTTCTCTAAATCTTTTATTTTATCAAGATATTGTTCTTTTCTTGATGTTACAAATTTGATTCTATCTTCATTTATTTCAAGATATTGCTCTTTTGAATACTTGATGATTTTAAATAAGTAGTTTCTTTTTGAAGTTAAGAAATCTTCAATTTTCTCAAATCCAAAGTTCGCTTTTAATTTTGCAACAATTTCATCTTCTCTTGGATGTGAAATCGAAAATCTTGAAGGCTCTTTTTTATATAACTCTTCTGATTCATGTATTTGTTGTTCAAAGTGAGCAATAGTTGCTTGAGTTGTTTGAATATATGAATATGATAAAGCTCCATTAAAGTATGCGAATTTTTTTCTTAAAGCTGAAATATTTTCTAAAATTGCAGTTTGATAAGCTTTTAAAACATTTTCATGTACTTTAGCAGCAAAGTGTCTTGTGTTTGAAAATTCAAAATCAGATGCAATTTCTCTGTGTTTTCTAATTAATTCATAAGGCTCTTGCCATTTTGAAACCTCATTTTTTATCAGATTATAACCTTCTCTAAAGGCATCATCTGTATTTAATTCGATATTTTTAAGAAGTTTTATTGATCTTTTAAACATTTTATCTACAGTTTGGTCATCATAAAATAAAGATTTATAAACTGCGTCTGAATCAATCCAGAAAGTTTCATAAGCAAATTTTTCTATTTTTTCACCTAAAAAACCTTTCGATTCTTCAAATCTAAAAGCTTTTCTTTTTTTAATATTTTTATATGTTTCATGGGCAATTTTTTCCATGATTGATTCTAAAGAGTTATAGATATTAAATAGTTCTTTAGAGTATCTTTTATGAATATTTTCAAAATGTTCAATTACTTTTGGTTCACATGATTTTAAAACTTCAATCAATGCATCGTAAACTTTAGTTATTGTTTCATACTCTTTTACTAAAATTTCACAAATACCTTTTAAATCTTTTTTAATAGCAAACTCTTTAGCTTCTGCTGCTTGTGGTCTAATTGTGTCATTTATAAAATCTAATACATCTTGAATATTTGATTCTTCTAAAAGTTTTGTATTTGTTGTTGCATCTGAGTTTTGAATAGAGTGAATTTTATTTTTGTACTCTTTAAAACTATTTTCAAAGAAATCTAAATCATCAACATTTTTTTCAAGTAAATCTTTTTTAAATTGACTTACAATTTTTGTATATTCATCTTCAATTAAAATATCTTTGTGTTGAGCTCTTGATTCAAGTGCCATCCTTGCAGAAATTGGAACAACCTTAGCAAAGAATTTTGAGAATTTTTCACTTACATATTTTGTTGTAGTTTCAACTTGTTCTGGAGTTAATTTATCTTTTTGATTTAAAACACATAAAGATTTATTTTTAAAGTGTTGCATATACTCTTCTAAAACTTCAGCTTCAGATAGTTTTCCTGCATTATCAATAAGCGTTAACCAAATAATACCACCCACATCTCTTAAAACTTTTCTTGTTGTTTCTGTATCACTTTGAGATTGAGAGTTAAGACCTGGCGTATCTACAAAAGAGATATCTTTTAAAATTTCCATAGGTGCATAAAGTGTAAGATATTTTATATCTTTCATCTCATGTTCTCTTTGGTCTGTAAAATCAGCTATTGATTCAATTGGAGCAAACTCTTGAGCTCCTGAATGATAAGTGATTTTTAGTTTATACTCTTCACCATAATTTATAAAGTTTACTTTTGAAGTAACTGGTGTAATTCCTGTTGGTAAAATATTTCTTGAAAGAAGGGCATTTAAAAATGTTGATTTACCAGCAGAAAATTGTCCAGTAATTGCAACTTCCATAGGATAACGTGCACGTCTAATTTGTTTATTTAAAATATTTTTTAGTTGGTTTGATGGAAAAAACTTTTCATCAAGAAGTTTATCTTGAACTTTTTTTATATCTCCTACTAAACCTTCATCATAAACAATTTCTTCAATATTATATGTTTCTTTGTATTCGTTAATAAAACTTTTTAGGATATTTAGATTTGCACTCATTAGTATAATCCTTTAATAGTTGTTGAAATATTTTCAAGTTTTTTAATGTTTTTATGTATATCAATTGATAATTGAGCTCTATTTTTGTCATTTTCTTCAAATGAATTGATTTGATTTTGAAGTGTTTCTTCATCATTTTTAAGTTTTTGTTCAAATGATTTTAATGGAGCATTTAAAGTTTTGAAGAAAGAATCAATCAGTAATGTACTAACTTTTTTAGCTTTTGATTTTATATCTTCTTCAATAGAAGTAAATTGATTTGAAATTAATCCTTCAATTTCTCTATCTAATTCATTTATTTTTGATTCTTTTGATTTTGAAACAGCTTCAGTTATTTGAGAAATTAAAACTTCATTATTTGAAGTTAAAAATCCTGATTTGAAGTCATCTTGGAAAAATCCTCTTGCATCAAAGTTCTCATTCTTATGACCAATTGTAAATCCCATATCATGGTATTTTTGTTCACATTGCTCACCAATAGTTTGAGATTTTTTGATAAATTTATATCTATAATCTCTAATTACATCAATAATTCCATCTTTTATTGCTGTTTCAACAATAACTTTGATTCTACTATTTTCTGGTCTTTTTTTAGTTTTTTCAAAAGAGTATCTAACATCACTTACAACTCTTTGTTTTATAACTGTTTGTAAGTCAATTAATTCACTTTGTAAAAAAGTTTCAAGTGAGTCAATATATGATTTTGCATCATTTTTATAGAAATTAATATCTTCACTCATTGCTTGGAAAATTCTTGTATTTACAGCTTTTTTCTTGTTAAACTCTTCTAGCTCTTTTTCTAATTCATCTTTTGATTTTGATAAAAGTTTTAATTCATAGTTGTAAAAAGATGTTTGTTTCTCAATAATTTTTTGTAATTGATTTTTAGAAGATTGAATTACAAGTTCACCTTTTTGAGAATTTGTTCCAAAAAGTGTTTCAGTTAAATATTTTTCAATTTCTAAAATACCAGTTTGCTCTAAAGTAAATCCAGCATCTAATGCCTCTTGTGCTCGACCAGTTCTATGTAATAGAGCCATTCTTCCAGAAATAGGAATGAATTTAATAGTTTTTAATATGTAATCTAATTGAGAATCTTTATTTTGAGCTTTTAACTGTTTTTCAATTGATGATTTAGTATATTTAATAACTTCATCAAGTTGTTCTTTTGTAACTGTATCTGCACGTGTAATTACAATTAAAAGTTTTGAAATATTTTGATATAAAACAGCATCAATGATAAAATCAACATCTTTTAGAGTTGCACTTTGAGATACATTCATTAGGTGTAACATCATATCACATTGACTGATATACTCTTTTGTTATCTCTTCTCTTTGAATAACAGGGTCATCAAGTCCTGGTGTGTCAACTATTTCAATTCCATCACTTAAGAAATCAAGTTGAGAACCTAATTCTACATATTTTACAAGATTACATTTTTTTCCGCTAGCTTCTGCTGAAGTATATGAAGATAAATCTTTAATATCAACTTCATCAAATCTCGAAACAGGTCTTATATAGTTTTTTAAATTCTCTCCAAAGATTTTATTTGTTTCATTAACAAAATCTTTCATTGATTCAAGTTGTTCTGCTGATTTTACAATTCTATCCCACTCTTGTTGATTCCAATAATAAACTTTTGCTGTATCAGTTGGATTGTGTTTTACAATTGTTAAGTTTGCAGTTTCTGGAACAACTGCACTTCCAAGAATTTCTCTTCCCATTAGAGCGTTAAGCATTGTAGATTTACCAGCATTCATAACACCAGTAATTCCGATTGAGAATTTTTGATTATCTAGATAATTTTTTGTATTTGAAAGTTCTTCAAGTATCTCTTTATTTGAGATGTCATTTTTTAGTTCAGATATTAAATTTTCTAAAGTAGCTTTTAAATCTTTAAATGATGATTTATTTTCATCATCAATTTTTTCAACTTGATTATGAGTTTGTTCTTCAATTAAATCTAATTCTTTGTATTCAAATAAAGATAATAGTTTATTATAATGTTCACTATTTATAATATTTTCATTTTTTAAATATTCAAAAGAAGAGTGTAAAACATTTATATTTTGTTTAGATTTATTTTGTAAGATAGTCTCTATAATGTTATGTTGTAAATGGTTTAATTCATTTAAGTTAGAAGGACTTTTTACTTTTATTTGTTGACATAATGTTTTAAATGATGTAAGTGGTAAAAATTTATCGTAATTTTTTCTCGTTGCACTTATAATTAAAGCAAATATAGTAAATGTTTCCTCATTTATAGTTGCTTCTATTGGCTCTACATCTAAATTTTGTTCAAATGTGATACCGTGATATAATAAAAAGTAGTCATTTACTAAACTCATTTTTAATCTCCCAAAAATATAAAAAGTTAAATATCACTAATGATATTTAACTTTTTATATTTTTTTATTTACGAAGGAGTAAATCCTTCGTAATAATTATCTAAGTGCTACTAATTTTCTTCTTAAGTAAGCAATTTTGTTTTGTAATGGTAAGTGTTTTGGACAATGGTCTTCGCAAGCCATTAAAGACATACAACCAAAGATTCCATCATCATCACCGATTAATTCATAGAAATCTTCAGCAGTTCTTTTGTCATGTGGGTCAACTTCAAATCTTGCAACTCTATTTAATCCAACAGGTCCAACGAAGTTAGGTCTCATTAACATTGTTCCACAAGAAGCAACACAAATACCACACTCAATACATCTATCTAATTCGAATGTATCATTTGCAACATCTGGATCAATTCTTTCTTCCATTTTTGTAATGTCTGTTTCTTCATTTGTTACAATCCAAGATTGAACTCTTTTAGACATTGCATCCATCCATTTACCTGTATTTACAGATAAATCTTTGATTAATTCAAATGCAGGCATAGGCATTAATTGTAATTTTCCTGTTGGATAGTTAGCAATTAATGTTCTACAAGCTAAAGATGGTTTACCATTTACAACCATACCACAACTTCCACAAATACCAGCTCTACAAACGAAATCAAAAGATAAATCTGGATCTAAAGTTTCTCTGATTTTCATTAATGCAATGAAAAGAGTCATCCCAGGAGTCTCTTCTAATTTGTACTCAACAAAGTGAGGTTTAGAAACCTTACTTCTTGGATTGAATTTTAGAACTGAAATAGTTATTTCTCTACCTTTTTCAATACTCATTATAAATCTCCTGCTCTTTCGTTTTTCTCTCTATAATTCATTGGTAAGCTAAATGGCATTAATGCATCTTGGATTTCATGTCTATCTTTACCTTCAGCTTGCATTTTTTCTGTTACTTCATCAACAATTGCTTGTCTTTTTTCTGAATCTGGATGTTCTATAATCATACCTTTTGCACCATATCCTCTAAATGCTGGAGGTAATTCCATAGTCATAATATCTAATGGCTCATAAGATACTGTTGGAGTTGTTTGATTTTCATCAGGCCAAGAAGTTAATGTTCTATTTAACCAGTTAGCATCATCTCTTTTTAAGTAATCTTCTCTATAGTGAGCACCTCTAGATTCTGTTCTTTGTAATGCACCTTTAGCAACACAAAGTGCTACTTTTAACATTTTTGGAACTCTATATGCTTCTTCTAATTCTGGGTTTCCAGCTCTTTCTTTAGATTTAACATTAATTTGTTTTGTTTTCTTTAATAAATCTTCTAATTCATTAACAGCTGCTTCTAAGTTAACACCATCTCTAAAGATACCAACTTTTTCATCCATTAAGTTTTGCATTCTATTTTTAATTTTGAAGATATCTTCGCTTCCATTGTAAGCTAAAATTTCATCTAAATATTTGTCTTGTTTATCAATGAATTTTTGAACTGTTGAAGTAGGAATTGTTACATCATTTGCTAAACAATAATCAGCAAAATAGTTACCAATAATCATACCAGCAACAACTGTTTCAGAAACAGAGTTTCCTCCAAGTCTGTTAAATCCATGCATATCCCAACAAGCAGCTTCACCACAAGCAAATAAACCATTTAAGTTTTGTGATTCACCAGTTGGTTTAGTTCTAATTCCACCCATTGAGTAGTGTTGCATTGGAAGAACTGGAGCCCATCCTTTTCTACCTTCATCAGCTGGATCGATACCGTTGAAAATCATACAAATTTCTTGAACGTCTCTTAAGTTTCTTTCAATATGCTCTCTACCTAAGATAGAAATATCTAACCATACGTGATATCCGTATGGAGAAGGAACACCTTTACCATTTCTAATATGCTCAATCATTCTTCTAGAAACAACGTCTCTTGAAGCAAGTTCTTTTTTCTCTGGCTCGTAATCTGGCATAAATCTGTGACCATCAACGTCTCTTAAGATTCCACCATCTCCTCTACAACCTTCTGTTAAAAGAATTCCTGAAGGAACGATTGGAGTTGGGTGGAATTGAACTGCTTCCATATTTCCTAAAGTAGCAATTCCAGTTTCAAGAGCAATAGCTGCACCTGTACCTTCACAAATTACAGCATTTGTAGTTTGTTTAAATACTCTTCCATATCCACCAGTAGCGATACATGTACCTTTAGCAACGTAAGCTTCTAATTCACCAGTAATTAAATCTCTTACAACTGCTCCATAACATCTTCCACCTTCGTGAATAATAGATAAAGCTTCTTTTCTATCTCTAATATCAACATTGTGTTTTAAAGCTTCATTTGCAACACCAAATAACATTGTATGTCCTGTTGCATCAGCTGTATAACAAGTTCTCCATTTTTTAGTTCCACCAAAGTCTCTTGATGTAATTAATCCATGTCTATCTTCATCTTCTGTAATTGTTGTTTTTTTAGCATTGATAACTGCTTCTCTTGTTCCAGCTTTAACTCTAGACCAAGGTACCCCCCAAGATGCTAATTCTCTAATAGCTTTTGGTGCAGTGTGAACGAACATTCTAGCAACAATTTGGTCACATCCCCAGTCTGAACCTTTTACAGTATCAGCAAAGTGTAAATCCTCATTATCACCATCAGACATTTTTGAGTTACCTAATGAAGCTTGCATACCACCTTGAGCAGCAGCAGAGTGTGATCTTTTAACAGGTACTAAAGATAAAACTGTAGTACTTAATCCCTTTTTTTGTGCAGCAACAGCAGCTCTTAAACCTGCTAATCCTCCACCAATAACTAATGCATCACAGTAATTAATTTTCATTATGCAATTCTCCCAACATTTTTATTTGAAATATTTAACTCCATAACTTTTGCTGTAGGAGTATATTTTTGTCCAACTGTTCCATTTTTAGCATTTTCCATACCAATTTTCATATAAGCAGCTAATGAAGCGAATCCTAATACTAAGAAGAATACAGTTAAAGCCCATTTAACTTTTTTAAGTGCTTTTCTTGTAGCTTTTGGATTTTCTCCGTCAAACCATCCCCATTTAACACATAATCTATAAAGACCAATTGTTCCATGGAATTCAACTGCTAATAATAAAAGAATGTATAAAGGCCACATCCACTCAGACCAGATTCTATCTGAACTTTCGTATGGTCCAATATCAGCTGAATTAGTCATAATGATATATAAGTGAACTGAACCTAAGAAGAACATTGCAAAACCTGTGAATGCTTGAATAAACCAAAGTTTTGTATCATCATGTCCCATACTGTTAGAATGAGCTTTCATAACTTGATACTGTTTAAAGTTACCAGGTAATTTTCTCATACCAAGTGCAGCATGAACAATAAAAATTACAAATATAACAGCAGCAACAAGAGTAACTAATAAAGGATTTCCTCCCTCAAATATGAAACTTCCCTCTAAAAGTTTTGTTACTGTGTACATAAAATCTTTTGAAACTAGTATCGATGATACTAACAACATATGTGCCCACATAAATAAAGCTAAGAAACCACCAGTAAAACTTTGCATAAAATCAAGTTTTGCAGGTAATCTACTTTTCTTCCCTTCAACTGTTTTTCCTAAATAACCTTCTATTAGGTCACTCATTTGCTATCCTTTCTGCGATTTAGATTTTTTTTGAATAATAGCAAAATAATAGCTTAAATCTTCTTCAAATATCTTTATTTTGTTTGATAAATTAATAGGTTTTATGGTTACAATTTGGTTACAAAATCCCTTTTAAAGGGATTTATTATTGGATAGAGATAGACAAATTATTTGATAGATTTAAAGTAGTGATGTTACTAATTAACACAAACTATTTTATAAATAATGACTGAACAGATAATTGTGTTAAATTAATGATTGCATCAATGTTCATTGCAGGAATAAAAAATACAATTGCTGAACCAATACCACCTAAAACAGTTAATATAGCAACAAATGCAATTGCATAAGTTGAAACTCTTTTATCATTAAATTCTTCTGTTTCAATATAGTGAACTGAAGGATAAAAATACATCATTGCAATAAGTTTAAAATAGTAATAAACAGAAACAATAGTTGCAATTATTGCAATGATAGTTAGAACTGTATATCCAGCATTTATAGCTTCTGTAAATACATAAAATTTACCTATAAATCCTATTGTTGAAGGTATTCCTGCAAGTGAAAATAAAAATATTGTCATCATTGCAGCTAAAAAAGGTCTTTGTTTTGCTAAACCTTTAAAATCATCGTATGTAACTTTAACGTTTGTTTCTGAAATAATATGTGAAGCTAATCCAAATGCACCTAATGCAGATAATAAATATGCTATTAAGTAGAACATAATTGCATACGCAGAATCAATATTTATTAGATGATTCTCTTTGTATCCTAATGCAATAAAAGCTAAAAGTAAATATCCCGTATGTACAATTGATGATGCAGCTAACATTCTTTTTACAATTTCTTGAGTAATTGCTAACCATGTTCCAAATACTAAAGTAAAAATTATAATTACAGACAAAATCGTATCCCAGAAATCAATGATTGGTGAGATATAACTTAATATCATTCTTAAAAAGAATGAAAAAATAGCAATTTTAAATGTAGATGCCATATAAGCAGTGATAATCATAGGTGCACCCCTATAAACATCCAATAACCAAGATTGGAAAGGGAAAGCTGCAATTTTAAATAGGAATGTAAATAAAATAAGAGTAAATCCTATATATACTAAAACCATACTTTGTGAATCTGCATTATTTAAAAATACTAAAATATCTGCTAAATTAGTGCTTGTTGTTGCACCAAAAATTAAAACTACACCTAAAAGATAAAATGCTCCAATAAATGAACCTAAAACTAAATATTTAAAAATAGCTTCAACTCTTTTTGTGTCATCAGAGTTATATCCAACCATGATATAAACAGAAAAAGAAGCAATTTCTAGTGCAATATATGCAGTAACTAATTCGTTTGAGTGAGCTAAAAGCATCATTCCAAATAAAGCAAAAAGTAATAAAGAGAAGAATTCACCCTTAAAATAACTTCTATGTTGGAAATAGTGTTCACCAATTAGTAAAGTAAGTAATGTACCTGCAATTAATAAAATGTTAAAAAAGTTTGAAAAAGTATCAAATGTTAAAACATTATTTAAAAATTCTGGATAAGGTTGAACAGAATATGAACTATTTATATTTACTAATGTAAATCCTAATGCAACAATTAAAAAAGCTGATGAAACAACAATAAAATTTTTTACACTAAATTTTTCATACATACTCATAAACATAAGAACCATAGCACCAAGTAAGATAGTTAAACTTGGAATTAAATAGAAAAATTGATTCATTTTGCTACTCCAATATGTAAGATGTCATTTAAGTAGTGAGTTACTGTTGGTTCAAATTTATTCATAAAAATTTCTGGATAAAGACCCATTAAAAATACAAGAATAACCCATGGAATTAAACCTATGATTTCTTTAATTTTTAAATCTCTCATTACAAGTTCTTTTGAACCTTCTGGTCTATCTTGTAAAATTGCTCTTTGAAACATCCATAACATATAAGAAGCTCCAATTATAACTGTAAGTGCAGCTACATATCCTAAAGATGTGTTAAATTCATAAATTCCAAAAATTATAAGTAGTTCTGAAACAAAACCATTTGTTCCTGGAAGTCCTACATTTGCAAATAACATAACAGCAAAAATAAAAGTAAATATTGGAGCTTTTTTTGCAATTCCACCTAAGTCTTTGATTGTTTTAAATCCTGTTTGTTCTTGTAATAATCCAACTAATAAAAATAGGGCTCCCGTCGCAATAGCATGGGCAATTATTAGATATAAAGCTCCATTTATACCATAAGAATTTAAGGAAAAAATACCAGCAGATATAAAACTAAGATGTGAAGCTGATGAGTATGCAAACATTCTTTTTATGTCATCTTGCATAAGTGCAGCTATTCCAAAATAAATCAATCCAAATAAACCAACTGCAACAAACCAAGTTGAAAATTCAACATAAATATCTGGAAATATTGGAATCATAAATCTTACTATTGCATAAACTCCAAGTTTTGCCATAATCGAAGATAGTAAAAATACTGCACCAGTAGGGGCATTTTTATATGTTTCCATAATCCAAGTATGAAGAGGGAAAATTGGAATTTTGATTGCAAAAGCCGCTAAAAAGGCCAAAAATAACCATACTTTAGTATTATATTCAATAGTTGTAATTGTCATTAATTTATCATATGCAAAAGACCAAGTTCCAAATTCATTGTGATATGAAACTCCAAGATATAAAATAGCAATAAACATTAAAAGTGAACCAACCATTGTGTAAACAGTTACTTTAATAGTTGTAAAAACTCTATTACCAAAACCATATTGTCCAATTAGTAAAAAAACTGGTAAAAGCATAACTTCCCAAAAGAAGTAAAATAGAACAACATCTAAAGCTAGAACAGCACCAGTTACACCCGTTTGAACTAAAAGCATATTTATCCAATAACCTTTAGTTTTTCCTTCCCATAAAAGTAAATAAGAAGTTGGTATTAAAATAGCAATCATCATTAAAATTGTAAGAGAAAACCCATCTAATCCAACATAATAATTGATTCCATAACTTTCAATCCAAGGTACGTTTGTTAAAAATTGCATACCTGAACTTGGTTCAAATTCTATATAAATTTTTAGAACAAGTGCTAGAATAACAGTTGTAGTTAAAAAAGCTATATTTCTAATTGTATTAATATCTCTTGTTGTTATCATCAAACCAAAAGCAACAACTGCAGGTAAAAATATAATAAATGAAAGTATATCTGGACTCATACTATAATCCTAGTGTAATATATAAATATACAAAAATGCAAGTCATACCAACTAACATAAATGCAGCATAAAATCTAACATTTGCATTTTGCATCATTGCAACTTTTTTACCAATATTTACAAATGTTGTTGAAGAGTTCATGATAATTGCATCAATGATTTTATCATCAATAATTTTATCTATAAATGTTGATATTGCTTTTGTTGGTTGAACAAATAGTGAATCATAAATTTCATCAATATAAAATTTATTACCAATAAATCCAGTTTCATTTTCAGGTTTAGATAAATCAAAATTTGCATATTTAACGTATGCTGCCATAATACCTGTAGCTGCAACAATAACAGATAAAGCCATTAATACATATTCAGTTATATGGTCCATGTGAATGTGTTTAGAATGAAGTTGAGAAAGCCAAGTATCAACAAAATGATTTCCTCCAAAAATTGCAGGAAGATTTAAAAATCCAGCTCCTATAGCACCAATAGCTAGAATTAGTAGAGGAATAGTAATTGTTTTTGATGTATAAACATAAGATTCATTATGATGATTTGGTGCAACAAAAACAATAAAATACATTCTAAACATATAATATGCTGTTAAAAATGCAGTAAACAGTGCAATAGCCCAAATTAAATATTGTCCTTCTTGGAATGCTGCTGCTAAAATTGCATCTTTTGAGAAAAATCCAGAAAAAGGAGGAATTCCAGAAATTGCAATTACACCTATTAAAAATGTAAAACCAATAATTGGAAGATTTGCTCTATGTTGTGCAATTTTGAAAATATTTTGTTCATGGTGAAGGGCGATTATAATTCCTCCCGCTCCCATGAATAACATAGCTTTAAAGAAAGCATGTGTGAAAACATGAAATAATCCAGTTGAATAAAAACCAAGTCCAACAGCAATAAACATATAACCTAATTGACTCATAGTTGAATATGCAAGGATTTTTTTGATATCAGTTTGACGTGTAGCTATAATTGCTGCAAGTAAAGCTGAAAATGCTCCAATATAAGCTATAAATAATCCAATTTCTTCAATTCCTTCATATAAGAAATGAAATCTTGCAACCATATATACACCGGCTGTTACCATTGTTGCTGCGTGAATTAGAGCTGAAATAGGAGTTGGTCCGGCCATTGCATCAGGAAGCCAAACATAAAGTGGAATTTGTGCTGATTTTCCCATTGCTCCTACAAAAAGTAAAAATCCTGAGATTATTAGTAATTCATTTGAAACATTTGATATATTTGCTTCGATTGTTCCAAATGATAAATCAACTTGACCTAATGCAAAAAATAGAGTTACAACACCAAGTAAAAAACCAAAATCTCCAACTCTATTTACAATAAATGCTTTATTTGCTGCAAGTACATTCTCTTTTTTACCATAATAAAATTTGATTAAAAGATATGAACAAACTCCAACACCTTCCCAACCAATAAATAAAATTATTGGATTATCAGCAAGAACTAATATCAACATTGAAGCTAAAAATAGGTTGAAATAAGCAAAAAATTTACCAAAACCTTCATCATTTTTCATATAACCAATTGCATAAATATGGATTAACCAACCGACAAAAGTTACAAACATAGACATAAATATAGAAAGATTGTCTCCTAAAAAACTCATTTCAATATTTAATTTCTCTACATTTAACCAAGTAAAAATATGTTGTTTAAATATAATCTTTTCTTCAAGCATTTTTAGAAATAAATTTAGTGTTATTAAAAATGAAATTAAAGGAGTTATTGTTCCTATTAATGCAAAATAAATTTCTGATACTTTATGCTTTTTTATATGGTAAAAATATAAAAAAGCATTTGCTATTGCTCCTAATAATGGAGCTAAAATTATCCAAACTAATAAAGAGGTAGTCATGATTTTTCCCCTTGTGACAGAGTTGTGAAAATATCTGTATCAAGAGATTTTCTTGATCTGTATAATAAAATTATTACAGATAAAAATATAGCGGCTTCAGCAGCAGCAATAGATATAACCATAACTGTAATTATTTGAGGATCTAAATTAAAATGATATCTTGCAAATGTAACTAAAAATAGGTTAATTCCATTTAGCATCATTTCAATTGACATATAAATAACAAAGATATTTTTTCTTGATATTACACCAATTGCTCCAATTGAAAATAGCATCATTGAAACAAAGGCATAAGATGTAAGTGAAATCATGTTCAATCCTCCTTACCTAATTTAGATTTTCTTTTTTTTGCAAGAACTACTGACCCTACAAGAGCTATTAGAAGTAAAATAGAGATTAATTCAAAAGAGATAATCCAATTATTATAAAGTTCTAATCCAACAGGTTTTATAGCCCCAAAATCACTATTGCTTATTGATAAATCTTTTGAAGGAAGATTTGAAATAGCTTTTAAAACTAGAATGTTTAAAGGTATCATTATTGCAACACCAAGAGCAATTAATTTATATTTATTTGGTTCATTTGGTAAATCTTCATCTTTAATATTCAAAAACATTAAAATAAAAAGAATTAAAGTCATAATAGCTCCAGCATAAACTATTATTTGAACTAAAAATAAAAAAGTTGCATTTAAAAGAGCGAACATTCCAGCTACACTCATCATTGTAACTAGAACACCAAGTGCACTATACATTGGGCTTTGGTAAACAATCATAGCAATAGCCCCAGTTATAGCAAAAAATGCTAAGGCAATAAAAATTAAATCAGCCATTATTCCAAATCCTTTGCTCTTTCATTAGCCATTAAAGCTTTTTTATCTAAAACAAAATCTTCTCTTTTAGAACCTGTAAATGAAAAAATTCCTGTATCCATTCTAATTGCATCACATGGACAAGCTTCAACACAATATCCACAAAATACACACTCTAATAAATCAATTTTAAACTCTTTTGGTCTTTTTTCATTATGTTCATCAAATCTCTCTTCTGCTTCAATAAAAATACATTCAGCAGGACATGCCGTTGCACACATATAACAAGCAACACATTTTTCTGTTCCATCATCAAATTTTGTGAGCCTATGAACACCTCTATATCTTTCATTTAAATCAGTTGGTTGAACTTCTGGATATTGCATAGTTTTTAAATTATCAATATCACTTAGATTTTTTATGAAATGTTTGAAAGTTGTTTTCATTCCTCCTGCAATTGCAGGTAAGTATAATTTATCTTTAAATGATTTTCCATATCTTGGTACTACTTTTATTGCCATCTTATTTTCCTACTACAACTATAATCGCAGTAACTACGATATTTAAAAGAGCTAATGGAATTAAAACTTTCCAACCCAACATCTGTAATTGGTCATATCTAAATCTTAAAACAGTCCATCTTACCCAAATATAAACAAATGCCATCATAAAAAACTTGATTAAAAAAGTTCCTACTTGAATTACTGCAGTTGTAATATTTACTCCATTTGAACCTAATCCTGTAAGTAAAAATGAAATTAAAAGAGCAACTATAATTACACAAATAAACCAAAATGAAATAGTTAAGATTTTAGTCTCTTTTTCTCTACTTTTATTTTCACCTATTGCTTTATTGTTTTTTTTCATCCATCTTGTAAAGAAGAAAATTTTTAAAGGAAGAATTATAATAATTGCTAAAATGACATAATTTATATTACTTTGTATTTGGTGAGTATCTAACCAAGGGACTTGATATCCTCCGAAAAACAGAGTTACAATTAATGCACTTGAAGCACTCATTGCAGCATATTCACCAACTTGGAAAAGACCAAATTTCATTGCACTATATTCTGTATGATAACCTGCAACTAATTCTGATTCTCCCTCTGCTAAGTCAAAAGGTGCTCTATTTGTTTCTGCAAATGCACAAACTATAAAAATAACTGCTGCTAGTGGTTGAATAAAAATTCCCCACATTGGAATAAATCCTAAATATGTTCCACTTTGAGCATTTACCATATCAGTTAAATGAATTGAACCATAAGAAATAATCATAGAAATAATTGCAAGTCCCATAGCTGCTTCATATGAAATAACTTGTGCACTAGCTCTTATTGAACCTAAAAGTCCATATTTACTTCCTGATGAGTAACCTCCAAGAATTATTCCATAAACACTAAGTCCAGCAAATGCTATAAACCACATAATTCCAAGTTCATTTGGAATTGCTTGCATAATATTTTCTTTTCCATCAATAACCAAAACATCAGCAAATGGAATAACTGCAAAAGTTAAAAAAGAACATAAAAATACAATTACTGGAGCAACTGTAAAGAAAAATTTATATCTAATATGAGAAGGGGTAAAATCTTCTTTAAAAACAAGCTTTAGCATATCTGCAAAACTTTGAATTAATCCACCTAATCTAAAAGGACCGATATTACATCTATTTGGTCCACTTCTATCTTGCATAAATCCTGAAACTCTTCTTTCCCACCAAACAAACAAAGGTGTCAATCCAACTGCTAATAATGCAGCTATTACAATATTTACTATAATTATAATTGTGCTACTCATAGAGTTCCTTTTTCAATCATAGATTTCAAATTTTCTATAATTGTAGTTATAGTTTGCATTGGATTATTTTTATTCATTTTTGAAATAACTTTTTGTTTAATCCCATCACAATTTATATAAGTTCCAGATTTTTCATAAAATGAAGCAAGAGGAACAGCAATATTTGAATAACCAATAGTCATACATAAATGACTAAAAAAAGAGATAACTTTTTTATTTTCTAATAATTTTGTATTATTCTCAAAAAAATCATTTTCTATTATAACTACTAAAGTAGCATTGTTTAAACTATTTTCAAAAAATTCTTTTGTTTCATCAATTTCTAGTTCTTTAAAAGAAGCTCTATTTGATGTTTTGTCTTTTTGTCTTAAATAATCATCACCAAAATTTTCATCAAATGTATTTGGTGAATATCCTGATAAATTTATATTTAATTTTGTTGCTAAATTTTTTAAATTTAACATTTCTTCATAAGAAAGATTTGCACTTAATACCATTAGGATATTTTTATTTGTAGTTAATTCTTTAAAAATATTTGCAATAGTTGAATTTATATCAGATATATTTTTATTAACTAAAGGAGTTTCAAATCTTTTATCGTTTTCTTTTGAGTAAGATAATCTTCCTTCGTCACATATAAACCAACCATTTATTGCTCTATTTACTCTTGGTCTAAATCTAAAAATTTGGTCATCTTTATATTTTTCTTTTCTATGGTCAACAAAAATATTACAACCTTTTGAACACCCATTACAAATTGCATCAAAAGTTTCTAAGAACCAAACTCTTTGTTTAAATCTAAAATCTTTATTTGTTAAAGCACCAACAGGACATAAATCAATAACATTCATGGCATATGGATTATTTAGAGGTCGCCCTGGAAAAATTCCAATAACTGAATGATCAGCACGACTTATAACACCTAATTCATTTGTTTTTGTTATATCTGAACAAAATCTAACACATCTTGTACAAAGTACACATCTTTCTTGGTCTAACATTACATTAGAGCCAATATCAACTCTTTTTCTTGCATGATTTTTAGAATTTACATTTATTCTTGATTCATAAAATCCAGATTCCATGTAGTAATCTTGTAGTTTACATTCTCCAGCTTGGTCACAAGTTGGACAATCAATAGGATGATTTATAAGTTCAAGTTCAAGAATTTCTCGTCTTACTTTCTCGATATTCTCACCTTTTGTTCTTACAATCATCCCATCTTTTATAGGAGTGTCACAGGCAATTTGTGGTCTTTTTTGACCTTCGATTTCAACCATACACATTCTACAGTTTCCATCTTTACCTAATGCTTGATGATAGCAAAAGTGAGGGATATGAACATTCTCATCCAGTAATTTATCAATCAACAAGCTACCTTTTGTAGCTTGCATTTGTATGCCATTGATTGTAATATTAACCATCTCAGCCATAAATATCCCCTTAAACTTTTGAGTTTTTTGTTTTTCTTAGTTCCCTGTATATAATTGTCTTGGTCTAGCAATTTTATGTTTAGGATCTTGTTTTAATTCAGACCATTGTGCTAACCATCCTGGAGTTCTACCAATAACGAAGATTGGAGTAAACATTTCAACAGGAATTTTAAGTGCAGTTAAAATTACACCAGAATAGAAGTCAATATTTGGATATAAACCTCTTTGTTTGAAGTAATCATCATTTAACGCAGCTTCTTCAACAGCAGCAGCAATATCAAGTAATTTAGAGTCAAGTTTTAATTCTTCTCTTAATTTATCTTGTAATCCTTTTAATGTTTCAGCTCTTGGATCTCTGTTTTTATAAACTCTGTGTCCGAATCCCATTAATCTAAATGGATCATTCTTATCTTTTGCTTTTGCAATATAAGTAGGAACATTTTTAACATCACCAATTAATTTTAATTGATCCATAACTTTTTCATTAGCACCACCGTGAGCTGATCCCCATAATGCAGAAATACCAGATGCGATAGCAACATAAGGGTGAGCTTCTGTTGAACCAACGTTTCTTACCGTTGTTGTAGAAGCATTTTGTTCGTGGTCAGCATGTAAAGTTAAGATTGCATCTAATGCATCAATTTCAACTTGTTTGATTTCATCATTTTTTCCATCACCTAAATATTTCATTCTTCCACCTGGATATGCTCTTAACATATATAAGAAGTTTTCAGTGAAATATCTATTTACATCTGGGTAAATTAGTGGAGTACCAATTGAATTTCTATAAGCCATAGCAGCAATTACTGGCATTTTAGCTAAGATTCTTCTTCTCATCATTTTGAATTGTTCTTCATCTTCTAAATGTAAGTGATCTTTATAGAATGCTGCAAGTGCCATAGTTGCTGCTCCCATAGTTGCCATTGGGTGTGCACCATCTGGTAATGCATCAAATAATCTAATGATACCTTCATTTAAGAAAGATCTATGTCTAATTTCTAAATCAAAGTTTTTAGAAGCTTCTGGAGTTGGAAGTTTTCCTCTCATTAATAAATAAGAAACATCTAAGAAAGAGTGTTTTCCAGCTAAATCAGCAATGTCATATCCTCTATATCTTAACTCTGAATTTTCACCATCAATAAATGTGATTTTTGATTCACAAGATGCAGTTGAAGTATAACCTGGGTCATAAGTGAACATACCTGAATCTTTATAAAAAGTAGAGATATCTACTACGCTTGGTCCTCTTGTACCATCAATAATATTATACTCATATGATTTACCATTTCTATTGTCTGTCAACGTCATTGTATTTTTTGCCATTATTTCTTTTCTCCTATAAATAAATTAAATTTTAGTTTTTTAAATATGTTTTAAATTCGTCTGGGAATTTTTTAATAATACTTGAAATGATATCTTTTACTGCTGGTGCAAAAACACAAATTGTTTTTCCATTCATAGTATTACAAACATCAAGTATAGTTTTTAAATCTTCATTTGAAGCATCGCCACTTAAGATTTTTTTCAAAATCTTATCTATCCATCCTGTACCCTCTCTACAAGGTGTACATTGACCGCAAGACTCATGGTGATAAAATTCTATAATATTTTTTGCTACATCAACCATAGATGTATCTTCATCAATTACTATCATTCCTCCTGTACCTAAAGTTGAACCAATATCCCACATTGATTCATAGTCTAATACTGCCTTTTCTACTTCAGAAGCGGTTAGTATAGGACAAGATGAACCTCCTGGGATAATTGCTTTTAATTTTTTTCCTTCTTTCATTCCACCACCTAGAATGTTAAGAAAATCTATCATTTTATTACCATATGCCATTTCATAAACACCAGGATTATTAACTGGTCCTGAAATAGCAAATAGCATTGTTCCTGGTGATTTTTCTGTTCCATATTTTGTGTAACCTTGTGCTCCATTTTCTACAATATTTGGAACAGAAGATATAGTTTCTACATTATTAACAGTTGCAGGATTATCAAAGAACCATTCACACTCTTTTCCATGTGGTTTAAGTCTTGGATGTCCACGTTTTCCTTCAAGTGATTCAATTAGTGCAGATTTTTCACCACAAATATATGCACCTCCTCCTCTATGAACAGTAATATCAAGTTTAAAATCATATTTATTCATGATTTTATCCCCAATTATTCCAGCTTCATAGGCTTCTTTTATAGCTGCATTTACTCTATCAATAAAGAATTTATATTCACCTCTTATATAGATATAAGCATGGTGTGCACTAATTGCATAACATGTACAAATAATACCCTCAATTAAAAGATGAGGGTCATATTGAAAAATTTGTCTATCTTTAAAAGTTCCAGGCTCACTTTCATCACCATTTACTATTAAATATCTAGGACGTTCATCAACTGGAGGCATTAGCTCCCATTTAGGTCCACATGGAGCTCCACCACCACCTTTTCCTCTAAGGCCTGATTTTGTCACTTCAGCAGTAACTTCATCAGGAGTCATTGAAAATAATTTATCTATAGAAGAGTATCTACCATTTGCAAGAGCTACTTCAAGCTTATGTGAATTTGGAATGTCAAAATTTTTACTTACAATTTTAGTTATCATTTCTACACTCCTTTATAAGCTCATCAACTTTTTCTTTAGTTAATTTTTCGTGATACTCTCCATTTAATGCAAACATAGGCGCCCCACCACAAGCTCCAAGACATTCAACTTCAGTTAGTGTGAATAATCCATCGTCACTTGTTTGACCAGCATCTATTCCTATAGTTTCTTTTATATGTTTTTTTAATTCACGGCTACCACATAACATACAAGAGACAGTTTTACAAAGTTCAATATGATACTTTCCTATTGGTTTTAAGTTAAACATTGTATAAAAAGTTGCAACTTCATATACTTGAATAGGAGTTTTACCAAGTTTTTCTGCCACATAAATCATAGCTTCAGGACTTATCCATCCAATTTGCTCTTGAACTAACCAAAGTGCAGGTAACATACAAGAATCAATTTTTGGATATCTTGATACATATTCTTGAAATTTTATTTCATTTTCAGGTGTGTATTCAAATGTATTCATTATCTATCAAACTCCCCTGCAATAAAATTCATACTTGCCATTGTTACAACTGCATCAGCAAGCATTCCACCTTCAACAATTTTTGAATAAGCAGCTAATGAATAAAAACATGGTGGTCTACATTTTACTTTATAAGGTTTTCCACTTCCATCACTAACTATAAAAAATCCTAACTCTCCATTTGCAGCTTCTGTTGAAGAATAGTATTCACCTTTTGGTACATGAATTCCTTCAAATGTAAGTTTAAATTGATTCATTAAACCTTCAATATTTCCATAAACATCTTTTTTTGAAGGAAGTAATACTCCTGGAGCATTAACATTTATATCACCATCAGGAAGATTTTTCATAGCTTGTTTAATAATTCTAATAGATTGTTTCATCTCTTCAAATCTACACATCATTCTGTCATAAACATCACCATGGCTTCCAATTACCATATCAAAATCAAAGTTTTCATAACCATAATATGGTTTGTCTTTTCTTAAATCATGAGCAACACCAGCAGCTCTTAAATTTGGTCCTGATATTCCATTTCTTAGTGCAAAATCTGCTTTTATAACACCTACATCTTGAGTTCTATCTAAAAAGATTTTATTATGAGCGATTAGTGATAATGCATCATCTATTGCAGTTTCAACATCTTTTAAGACTTCGAATAAATCTTCACTAAATCCATCATATAAATCAAATTCTAAACCACCAATTCTAGTGTAAGTATTTGTAAGTCTTGCACCTGTTAATTTTGATAATAATTCATAAGCTTTATCTCTTGGTGCAAATAGATACCAAAAGTTTGTTAGTCCACCAAGGTCAACCATATTTGCTGCATTACAAACAAGGTGGTCGATAATTCTACTTAGTTCCCCAATAACTATTCTAATCATTTTGGCTCTTGGAGTTATATCAATTCCAAGCATCTCTTCAACAGCTTTTGAATAACCAATATTGTTTAAAATTGCACTACAATAGTTTAATCTATCTGTATATGGAATGATTTGAGAATATGTATGATTTTCACAAGATTTTTCAAAACCTCTATGTAAATATCCAATTTCAGTTATACAAGCTGTAATTGTTTCACCTTCCATAGCAACAAAATTTCTAATTGTTCCATGTGATGCTGGATGAGAAGGTCCAACATTTAAAAGCATTAAATCTTTTATCTCTTCATCATCATAACCTTTAGATTTTAGTAAAGGTAACATTTCATCCATCAAATCTTCAGTATTAGTACAGATTTGACCTTTTGTAGTTTCATAATCTTTTCTTAGAGGATGACCAACAAATTGATGATGGTTTAAAACTCTTTTTAAATTAGGATGACCAACAAATTTTATTCCATATTGGTCATAAGTTTCTCTTTCTCCCCAATTTGCAGATTCATATAAATCACAAAGGGAATCTATTTCTAAAGTTTCATCATTTACAAAAGATTTGATAGAAATTTGTTTTTTAAAAGTTGAATCTCTTAAAATATAAACTACAGCAAATCTAGAAGGTGTAACATCTGGATATTTTGAATAATCTACAGCAGTAATATCAAGTAATATTGTGTAATTTTCATCATTTTTAAGTTTAGAAATAGTCGATTTTAAATCTTTAGAATCGATTAACATATCACAATTAAACATCTAAAAATCCTTTATAATCTTTGACTCTATCTTTTAAAATTGATTCATCTTTTGCTTTTTCTTGAATTCTCATAATAGCATCAAGTACTGCTTCTGGACGAGGAGGACAACCTGCAATATATTCATCTACTGGAATGATTTGATCAATTCCTTGAACAGTTGTATAATTATCATAAAATCCGCCACTACAAGCACAAGCTCCCATTGAGATAACCCATTTAGGTTCGCACATTTGTTCATAGATTTTTTTTAAAATAGGTGCTTGTTTATATGAAATTGTTCCCGCAACTATTAATAAATCCGCTTGTCTTGGAGAAAATCTTACAACTTCTGCCCCAAATCTAGATAAATCATATTTAGAACCCGCAACTGCCATAAATTCAATACCACAACAAGCAGTACCAAATGCCATTGGCCATAAAGAATATGATCTTCCCCAGTTTATAGCGTGATCAAGTCTAGTTGTAACAATAGAATCACCAAGTTTCGACTCAACTCCTAATCCCATGATAGCGCCTTTTTCTTATAGATATAAATTAAACCTGCGAATAACAATCCCATAAATATAAACATTTTGAATAGTCCATAATATCCTAATTCAGCAACATTTACAGCCCAAGGAAACATAAAAACGATTTCCACATCAAATAATAAAAAGGAAATGGCAACTAAATAAAATTTTACAGAAAATCTGATATTTGTATTTCCAACAGGATTAGTAATACCACTTTCGTAAACACTATTTTTTATTTCTGATTTTTCATTTTTAGGACCAATAAATCTAGTTAAAACAAATACACCAGAAAGAATAAGTCCGATAGAAACAAAAATTACAGAAGCCAATATTAATTCAGTTGACATTTTATTTCCCTATTTATTAATATTATTAAATGATTGTACACTATTTTAGAATACATAATAAAGTTTTTTCCCTATTTCTAAAGTATTATAGAAATAGTGAGAAAAAATGTAATACTTTACTTATTTGTCTTTATTTAAACTCTTTAGATAATTGTTCTAAGGCTATTTTTAGGGCATTCTGACTTAATGCTGTATTTAATCTAAAATATTTATTTCCATTGCTACCAAAAGAAACACCATCATTTAGGGCTATTTTAGACTTTGTAAGTAGCTTATCTTTTATTTCATTATGAGATAAATTTGTTTTTGAAAAATCTAACCATAATAAATAAGTTGCTTCAGGTACAAAAAAATTGATTTTTAGTTCATTTTTATTTATAAAATCTTTTGTAAATAAAATATTATTCATGATATATTTTTTTAATTCTTTAACAAATAATGAACCATTTTCATATGCTGCTTTTGTTGAAACATAACCAAAAAAATTAATTGAATTTATCTCTCTTTTAATTGCGATTTTTTTAAATTTATTTAAAATTTCTTCATTTTTACTTATTGCATATGCACAATTTAACCCTGCTATATTAAAAGTTTTTCCAGCACTATTGAGTGTAATTGTTTGATTTGCAATCTCTTTTGAAATAGAAGCAAGTGGAGTAAACTTTTTAAAAGTGATATCACTATGAATTTCATCTGAAACTATTATGATATTGTGTTTTATACAAATGTTTGCTAATTTTTCAAGTTCCTCTTTACTCCAAACACGACCAACTGGATTGTGTGGTGAACAAAGTGCTAGAATCTTTGTTTTAGAAGTTATCTTTTTTTCTAAATCTTCCAAATCCATAGTGTAATAACCATTTTCATCTTTTTTTAATTCATTTACAACTACTTTTCTTTCATTTGCAGTAACACATTTAAAAAGTGGTGGATAAATTGGAGTTTGAACTATAACTTCATCACCGATTTCACTAAAAGCTTCAATACAAGCACTATAAGCTGGAACAACTCCATTTATCATAAAAATATCTTGTTGCTCAATTTGCCAATCATGTTCATTTTTTTGCCAATTGATAATTGAAGCATAAAGTTCAGGAGTATCAATACTATAACCATATAAAGAGTTAGAAGCTGCTTTTATAATTGCATCATTTATAAATGATGGAGTTTTAAAATCCATATCAGCTACCCAAAGTGGATTTAAATCTTCATAACCAAAATATTTTTTTAATCCATCATATTTTGCACAATTTGTATTTTTTCTATTTATCTCTTCATCAAAATTATATTCAATATTATTAAGCATACTTAAAACCTCTATTATAAACTATATTTTATGGATAAAATGATATAAGATTTCAACTTAATTAACTGATGAATTAGATTTGAGGGAAAAATGAAAGAAGCTATTGAACTATTAAGAAAAAATAATTTGCTAAGAGTTATTGATGATGAATTAGATATATATTTAGAAATTCCACATATTGCTTATATTGAAGTAAAAAAAGAGGACTCTAAAGCTTTATTATTTACAAATGTTGTAGATAAAAAAAATAATAAAAAATTTGATATACCAGTTTTAATGAATGTTTTTTGTAATGAAGAAGCAGTAAGACTTTTTATTGGAGATGGGGATAAAATTGGAGCTGAAATTGAAGGGCTTTTAAAAATGAAGCCACCAACAACTTTTAGCGAAAAATTATCTACTTTTGGAAAATTATTTGCTCTAAAAAATACTATTCCTAAAAAATTAAAAGGAAAAGGTGAGTGCCAACAAGTTATAAAATTAGGAAGTGATGCAAAACTTTCTGATTTACCAATACTTACAACTTGGGAACAAGATGGAGGTCCTTTTATTACAATGGGGCAAGTGTACACAACTTCTTTAAATGGTGAATTAAAAAACCTTGGAATGTATAGACTTCAAGTTTATGATGACCAAACTTTAGGAATGCACTGGCAAATTCATAAAGACTCAAATCATTTCTTCCATGAGTATAAAAAAGCTGGTAAAAAAATGCCAGTATCAATTGGAATAGGAGGTGATCCTATGTATATTTGGTGTGGGCAAGCTCCACTTCCAATAGGAATTTTTGAACTTATGCTTTATGGTTTTGTAAAAAATAAAAATGCAGAACTAGTTAAATCAATTACAAATGATATTTATGTTCCAAAAGATAACGATTTTATTATTGAAGGTTTTGTTGACCCTTCAAAAATGAGAATTGAAGGACCATTTGGAGACCATACTGGATACTATACACTTGAAGAAGAGTATCCATTCTTAGAAGTTACTGCAATTACAAGTAAGAAAAATCCTACATATTTAGCAACTGTTGTTGGTAAACCACCACTTGAAGACAAATACATGGGATTTGCAACTGAAAGAATCTTCTTACCATTATTAAAAACAACGGCTCCTGATTTAATAGATTATTATATGCCTGAAAATGGGGTTTTCCATAATCTAATTGTTGCAAAAATTAAAACACTTTATCCTGGACATGCAAGTCAAATGATGCATGCATTTTGGGGAGTAGGGCAAATGAGTTTTGTTAAACATGCGATTTTTGTAAATGAAGATGCACCTGAACTGACTTCACATGAAGAGATTTCAAAATATATTTTAAATAGAATAAATGTTGAAGATATGTTAATTTCAAAGGGAGTTGTAGATGCACTTGACCATTCATCTCCAAAATTTGCAGTTGGTGGAAAACTAGGACTTGATTGTACTGGTGATGAAGTTGCTGAACTTGGAATTACACTTTTAGAAGATGATGAATTATTAGCAAAAATGCAAAATATTTCAAATGAAGTAAAAGCTTTAAAACAATATTTCAAAGATACTAAAAATCCAATTTGTGTAATTAGTGTAGAAAAAACTAGAAATCAAAAATATCTTTTTGAAGAGTTAAAACCACTATTTGAACATATCAAAATTTTAATAATAGTTGATAGTGCAAAAAATGATGTAACTAATTCTTATATGTTAGTTTGGAGAGTTTGTAATAATATCGATTCAAATAGAGATTTATTTATTGATGGGCATACAATGTGTTTAGATGCAACTGACAAAAATGCTCATGATAACTTTAAAAGAAGATGGCCTGATGATGTTGATTGTACAAAAGATGTAATTAAGTCTTTAAGAGAGAGAAAAATTATTGATGTAAGTGATGAGTTTATTAAAAAATTCTATTTATAAATTTATAATTTTAGACAGTTCAAATAAACAATTTTACCCAATGAAAAGAAGCTTTAGCTTCAAAGTTTCATTGTGTGTAAACTCTTGTTTTTGAGAATTGTTTAAAATTAAATTGTTAAATAATTGGTCTATTTAATCTCATAAAATATAGTGAAGGTAACGCTAAACCAAAACTAATAGCTCCCAAAATAGAAACTGCTTTTAATCCATTGTGAATAAAAATATCTATTAATTCAGTTGTAACACCATGACTATTCATATCAACTAAACTAATCATGGCTGCAAATGCATAAGTTCCAGGAATCATTGGAATAATTGAAGCAACTGTATAAACTGGTCTTGGTATTAAATATTTTCTTGACCATCTAAGAGCAACAATTCCTATAAAAGTTGAAGCTAAAAAAGTTGATATTTCAATTCCTAATCCTAAGTGTAAAAACATAGTTCTAGCTATATAAGTAATTGCTCCACCAAATGCACAATAAACCAAAGTATGTCTAGGCACATTAAAAACCATGGCAAAACCAACAGATGCAATACTCGCAAAGATAGATTCTATAAGCATTTTTACTATTATTTCTGTCATCTTACCAACCTTTCATATTTAAAATAGCCATAGCTATAATAATTCCAATTGAAGTTGCAATAGTTAGTAATACTCCATCCATCCAACGTCCCCAACCCATCATCAAATAACCTTTTAAAGAGTCTAAAAATGAGTTTACAAAGGCAAATCCAGGAGCAAGTAATAATACACTTGATGCTAGTGCTATATTTGGAGTTGCACTAACTCCTGCTATTTGAGAAATACTTGCAATCATCGTTGCTACAAATGCTGTAACTCCAAAAGTGATAATTAAAACAAATTTTCTTTTTGCTAATTCTTGTCTTACAAACATTGCCGTTGCAGCTGCTAAAAAAGTTATAAAAAATGCACTTGAATCACTTCCTTGTAAATAGGCAAATGATGCACAAGCAATTCCAACCATAAAAACTACAGCCCATCTATTGTAATAATTTGGTTTTAAATTTTTTAAAATTTCATCTAAATATTCAACATCATGTTCATATTTTTCTATATCAATAACAATTTTTTGGATTTCACAAACAATAGACATATTTATTGGTTTATGATGAACTCTTCTTGTTGTTGTAACTGATTGATTATTGTATAAAGTTGTTAAAACAATTGCTGATGGAATAAGAGAAATTTCAACTGAATCAACTCCTAAAGCTTTCCCTAATCTTTGAGCTGTTTGTTCAATCAAAATAGATTCTGCTCCAAATTCTGACATTAAAACAGCAGCTTTTATAATCCCTCTTGTGATAATTGTTTGGTCTTGATAACTTAAAGTATCCATATTCCCTTTTTTAATTAGTGATTTTGTTATTATTATACCTAATTGATATGTCAAAATTGTGATAATTTAAAAGAGTTTATTGGATATAATCTATACCATAAAGGAAAGATATTGAAAGAACTAACAACGTATTATACAAATAAAAATATACTTTTTAAAGAGATTAAACAGATTTTACCAAAAGAATTAGATAGTAGAAAAAAAATAGATATTTATAGTGCAACTTCAATTGATTCAAAATTTTATGCTATATTTATAGTTGATTCAAAAAGTAGATTTATTAGAAAAAATGCAGATGATTTGATGGAATTATGTGAGAAATTAGCAACTTTTTTAGGACACAATTTTAAGAAAAAAGAGTTGTTAATTTCAAGTCCTCTTTGCTCAAAAGCAAAAGAGTATTTAAAACAAAATGATTGGAGTGTTAGAGTTGATTTTATGTGATATTGGAAATACAACTTATCATTTTTTAATACGTGATAAACACAAAAAATATTTTTTAGATGAAAAAGTTCCAAAGTTTGATGATGAAATTTATTTTGTATCTGTAAATGAAAAAGCTACAAAGAGATTACTTAAAAAAAATCCACATGCAAAAAACATAAATAAATTTTTGAAATTTTCTACAGCTTATCAAGGTTTAGGAATAGATAGAGCAGTAGCTTGTAGCTTTCAAGATAACTGTGTGATTGTTGATGCAGGAAGTGCAATAACAGTTGATGTTATGGAAAATGGACAACATCAAGGTGGATTTATTCTTTTAGGTTTAAGAAGATTTATGAAAAGTTATCCAAAAATTTCAAAAAAATTAAAGTTTGATTTTGAAAAAAATATAAATTTAGATAAAATACCGCTTCGTACACATGATGCTATACAATATGCTATGCTAAAATCTATCATTTTACCTATCAAAGAAGTAAGTTTAAATAAAAATATAATATTTACTGGTGGTGATGGAGAGCTTTTAAGTAAATATTTTGAAAATAGTACATATAAAAAAGATTTAATATTTGAGAATATGAAAAGGATAATTGATGCTAACAATTGCATTGCCTAAGGGAAGAATTGCTGAGGAGACTCTTGATAAATTTGAAAAAGCTTTTGGTGAAAAGTTTGTTTTTGAAGATAGAAAATTAATACTAAAAAAAAGTGGATTTACTTTTTTAAATGTAAGAAATCAAGATGTACCAACTTATGTAATGCATGGAGCAGCAGATTTAGGGGTTGTTGGACTTGATGTATTAGAAGAAAAAGAGTACGACCTAATCAAACTTTTGGATTTAGAGTTAGGAAAATGTAAAGTTGCTTTTGGTTTAAGAAAAGGTGAAAAACTAAATTTTGACAAAAGTAAAATCACAATTGCTACAAAACATGAAAAAATTGCAAAAAAATTCTTTGAACAAAAAGCAATGGCAGTTGAGATTATTAAACTTTATGGTTCTATTGAACTTGCACCTTTAGTTGGACTTTGTGATTGTATTGTTGATATTGTTGAAACTGGTGAAACAATGAAACAAAATGGTCTAGAAGTAGGACCAACTATTATGGAAAGTAGCGCACACTTAATTGCAAATAAAAACTCATTTTATGCTAAAAAAGATTTAATCTTAGATTTAAAAGAAAAAATAGAAGTACACTTATAATGGGATTAGATTTATACGCTAAGATAGAACCTTTTTTAGATTTTGAAGAAGAGGTTTATACTTTACACAAAGAGTTTTTACGATTTGTTATGACTAATGATTTAGACAATATTATTGATATTGGTTGTGGTCAAGGATATTTTTTAGAGAATTTAAAAGTAAATAAAAAGAAATATTTTGGAATTGATTTAAGTGTTGAACAAATAAAAGTTTGCCAAGCAAAAGGTTTAAATACACAAGCAATTGCTTTAAAAGATGTAAAAGAAAAATTTGATTGTGCAACTGCAATATTTGATGTTCTAAATTATATTCCTAAAAAAGAATTAAAAACATTTTTAAAAGAGACTAATCTTGTTTTAAATCAAGGTGCATCTTTTATTTTTGATGTAAACTCATATTTCGGTTTCGATGAGATAGCACAAGGTTGTATCACAATTGATGTTGAAGATAAATTTATTGCAATTGATGCAAACTTTGAAGATGAAAAACTTCAAACAGATATAACTTTATTTGAAAAGCAAGAAAATGGACTTTTTTCAAAAGAACAAGATTCAATTATTCAAGAGTATCACTCAAAAGAGTTTTTAACAAAAGTTTTAGATGAAACTGGATTTGAACTAATTGAAATAAAAGAGTTTAATCTTCACACGGAAGAAATTGCAGATAAATTAATTTTTATTTGTAAAAAGAAATAATCTAACACAAAAATTTTACTTTTGTGTTAGTAATTAGCACAAAGGTTTAAAATGACTTACCCACAATTTTTTGACAAAATCCCAAACATAATTTTAAAAGATGAACTAGCTGGTTTTTTAGGTGCATTTGAAGATGGAATAATAGAATTTTCATATTTAGATATAGTAAAAAGTGCAGGTCACTCTTGTCCTACAGTTTTAAGTGCTTATCTTATGACTTTTGAAGGTTTAAAAGCTTTATTTGAAAATGAAATAGCAAAACGTGGAGAAATTATTGTTGAATTTAAAGAAAATCAAAATGAAGGAGTTGCTGGAGTTATTGGAAATGTAATAATGAATATCACGGGAGCTACTACAACAAATGGTTTTAAAGGATTAAATGGAAAATTTGATAGAAACCATTTAATGAAATTTGAACAAAATATAAATGGTGCAAGTGTAAGATTTACAAGAAAAGATACTTTAAAAAGTGTAGATGTTTTTTATAATCCAAATGAAATAAAACCACATGAAAATATGAATTTTTTGATGCAAAAATGTATTCAAGGAACTGCTTTAAAAGATGAAAAGATTGAGTTTGGTAAACTTTGGCAAAAAAGAGTTGAAGATATTTCTTTGAATGTTGAAAAAGTTATAAAAGTGAAACTTTTATAACTTTTTAGTTAAAAATCATTTTGTTCAATCTCAACTTTATTTCTTCCAGTTTTTTTTGCTTTATATAAAGCAGAATCAACTCTTTTAAATAAGGTGTCTTTATCTTCGTTTCTATGAAATTGTGCAACACCAATTGAACAAGTAATATGTTTTATTTCGTCAAATTTGTGTTTTTCTACTGTTGCTCTTAATTTTTCAGCTACTAAAATAGCTTGTTCAATATTTGTTTGTGGAAGCATTAAAATAAACTCTTCTCCTCCCCAACGAGCAACAATATCAGTATCTCTTGAACAGATAGTTAAAATCTTACTAACTTCTTGTAAAATATTATCACCCACTAAATGACCAAAGGTATCATTTACATTTTTAAAATAATCAATATCTACAAGTAATAAAGATAGATGTTGTTCTTTATATCTGTTTGCTTTTGAAATTTCATACTCTAAAAAAGAGTTAAATTTTCTTCTATTATAAAGTTTTGTTAAAAAATCAAAAGAGGCTTTTTCTTCAAGTTTATTAGCTTTTGAAAGTAACTCTTCATTTATTTTAGAGATTCTATTCCCTTCTTCTTTAATGAAATCTATCCATTTATTATAGATTATTCGCAAGAGTTCTTTTTGTGTTAAAATTCCTGTAATTTCATTATTTTCATTTGTTACAACTATTCTTTTAAAGTGTTTATCTCTAATAAAGTCAATTGCTTCAGAAATTGTAGAATCTTCACTTAAAGTACAAACAGGTTTTGTCATATAACAACTTATTGGTTTGTGTAAATCAGCATTTAAATGAATTAGATTTATAAAATCTTTTGTTGTAAAAATACCAAGAGCTTTATGTTCATCATCAATTATGATAATTGAATCACTGTTGTTATCTTTCATAAGTCTTATGGCTTGAATAGTTGAAGTATTTTCATAAGTAGTTGTAGCTTTGTATTGTAAAATCAAAGTTGCAATAGTTTGCTTTTTCATCAGAATTTTTGGGTCAATGTTATTTATAATATCTGAGTAAGATAAAATACCAATCAATTCATCTTTTTCTACTATAACCATATATTTGTCAGTTGCATCTACTTCATTTAAAACATTTAATATATTTAAATCTCTTTGTAAAATTTTTGCTGGTGAGAGAGTTAAATCTTTTAATAAAACATCTTCATTTATATTTCCTAACTTATATTCAATTAAATCAGTAATAGTTAGAAGATAAAATTTTTTATGATTATCTAGAAGAGTTTCAATAACTACAATATTTCTATGATTTGAAGAAACCATTTTTTTTATGGCTTCTTTCAAAGGTTTATCAATTTCTATTGAAATTATAGTTTTAACAGCGATGTCTTCAATTGTAGGTAACATTTGAAAACTTTTAGATTAAACCAACTGCATCTCTAATAATTTCCATTTTAGCAGATGCAATTTTTTTAGCTTTACTTGCTCCAAAATCTAATATTTCTCTTACTTCTTTTATATTATTTGAATAGTATGCTCTTTTTTCTTCATAAGGTGCAAAATATTCATTTATTTTATCAAGTAGTGTCATTTTAAAATGCCCATAACCTTCACCAGGTGTTGCATATCTTTTTTGTAAATCTTTTAACTCATCTTCATTCATAAATAGTTTAGATAAAGCATAAATATTACAATTTTCCCACTCTTTTGGTTCATCAAGCTCTTTTGAATCAGTTACTATTCCCATAACTTGTTTTTTTCTTTGTTTTGGTGTTGTAAACATATCAATTGTATTGTTGTATGATTTAGACATTTTTGCTCCATCTGTTCCAGGAACTGTTGCAACTACTTCATCTACTCTTGATTCAGGAAGTATAAAAACTTCTTTTCCATAAGCAAAATTAAATGAAGTTGCAATATCTCTTGTCATTTCAACGTGTTGAATTTGGTCTTTCCCAACTGGTACAATATTTGAATCAAATAGTAAAATATCAGCTGCCATTAAAACTGGATATGAAAACAGACCGTGATTTGCTTGAATTCCACGTGCTGTTTTATCTTTATAAGAGTGAGCTCTTTCTAATAATCCCATAGAAGTATGATTTGATAGTATCCAATATAGTTCAAGAACCTCTTTTACATCGTGTTGAACCCAAAATGTAGATTTCTCTGGGTCCATTCCAAGTGCTAAAAAGTTAATTGCAGCTTCATAAGTATTTTTTTCTAAAGCCTCTTTATCTTTTACCGATGTTAAAGCATGATATGATGCTAAAAAAGCGAAAAGTTCACCTTCATCTTGTGACTCTATCATCTTTTTTATCATACCAAAATAGTTTCCTATATGTATTGTTCCTGATGGTTGAATACCTGATAAAATTCTCAAATCAAAATCCTTCTTTTTTTGGTCAGATTATATCGAAAGTTACTAAAATTAATTTTTAGTAGTTGTTTATTTTGGGGAATAAATATAGTATATTCATTGTAAGATAAGAAAAAATTTTGAATTATTGGGAATAAAATGGAAAATTGTAGATTTGGTCTGAATGACCATAAACCATATCTAGAACAAAAACATCATCATCACCATCATGACCATGAAGAACATGAACATCATCATGATGGACACCATTGTTCTGGTCATCACCATGATGAACATCATGAACATGGGCACTCTCATGACCATAGAGGAACAGATAAAAAAGTTTTAAAATGGGCTTTGAGTATTACTCTAGTTACGATGTTTTTAGAGTTTTTTTATGGATTTATGTCAAACTCTTTAGCTCTAATTTCAGATGCAATTCATATGTTTACTCACTCATTTGCATTGATTATTTCATTAATTGCAATAATAATAGCAAGTAAAAAAGCACCAATAGCTAAAACATTTGGTTATTATAGAACAGAAGTACTGGCAGCTTTTATAAATGGAATAACAATAGTTTTATCAATTATTTGGATTTTATATGAAGCCATGATGAGATTTTTAAATCCTCAAACAATAGATATAAAAACTGCAATGATAGTGGCAATTATTGGACTTGTTGTAAATATTATAACTGGTGTTATTTTGATGCAAGGTGATAAAAACAATATCAATTTAAAATCAGCTTTTGTTCATATGTTAAGTGATGCTTTATCTTCAGTTGCAATTATTATAGGATATATAGTAATTCATTTTACATCTTGGTATTTTATAGATGTTATTTTAGCTGTTATTGTTGCAATTATTATAGGATATATAGTAATTCATTTTACATCTTGGTATTTTATAGATGTTATTTTAGCTGTTATTGTTGCAATTGTTATTGGAAAATGGGCAGTTGATATTTTGAAAAATTCAACAAATACTTTACTTGAAAGTTCACCTTTAGATATAACAATAGTTAAAGAGTTCATAGAAAAAAAAGAAAAAGTGCTTGAACTTCATGATATTCATATTTGGGAGATTACACAAGATATGTATAATATGACAGCACATGTAAAAATAGATAAAAAAGATTTAGAGCATTATGAAGAGATTTTACATCAAATAAATCATGATTTAAAAGAGAAGTTTAGAATAGTTCATACAACTTTTCAGTTTGAATGGTAGAAAAATTTTAAAAGATAGTTCTAATCTCTTTATGATAAAATTGCAAAAAATTTTATAAAGGATTGAATTATGGCATCAGTTATAGTTGAAAAAGCATGTGGTTGTTTTAGAAATTCTGATTTCGAACAAGAAACACATTTTGATACAATTGAAGAAGCATTAGAAAAAGCAAATGAAATGTGTATAATTATGAATGAAGATTTCTGTCACAAACACAAATTTAAAACAGAATACGTTGATGGAAATGTTATTATTAAAATGGAAATGAACGGATAAATTTAGGCTATCATCTAATCTCTTTGTAGTTTTTTTTAGCTATAATTCACGCAAAAAATAACACAAAGAGCAAAGATGATAGATATTAAACTACTACAAAAAGATTTTGAATATGTTGCAACTGCCCTAGAGAGAAAGGGAGTTGATAACGAACTTTTAAATAACCTTAAAAACTTAGCATCTGCTGCAAAACAAAAAAGACAAGAGATGGAAGATGTTACAGCTTTACAAAATAAAAGGTCTCAAGAATATGGAATGCTTAGAAAAGCAGGTAAGCTTGATGATATTGTAATAATTCAAGAAGATATTAACAATTTAAAAATCAAAAAACAAGAACTTGAAGAAAAAGTAAAAGATTTAGAAGAGCAATTAACTTCTATTATTCTTGGTGTTCCAAATATTCCAGATGAGAATGTTCCAGTTGGTGCAGATGAGAATGAAAATGTGATTTTAGAAGTAATTGGTGAAAAACCAACTTTTAATTTTGAACCAAAAGAACATTGGGATTTAAACAATGGTTGGTTAGATTTTGAAAGAGGTGTAAAACTTGCTAAATCAAGATTTTCTGCAATTAGAGGTGAGGGTGCAAGATTAGAGCGAGCTTTAATCAACTATATGCTTGATTTTAATAGAGAGAGAGGATTTCATGAGTGGTATGTTCCATTTATGGCAAATTCAAATACTCTTCAAGGAACTGGGCAACTTCCAAAATTTGCTGATGATTTATTTAAAATTGAAGGTGAAGATTTATATTTAATCCCAACAGCTGAGGTTAGTTTAACAAACCTTTATAATGATGAAATTATTGATGTTACTGAATTACCTTTATTACTTACATCTTATACTCCTTGTTTTAGAAAAGAGGCTGGAAGTGCAGGTAGAGATACAAGAGGATTAATCAGACAACATCAATTTGATAAAGTAGAAATGGTTGCTATTACTTCACAAGAACAATCAGATGAAATTTTCCAAAAAATGGTAAATTGCGCAAGTGATTTATTAACTTCTTTAGGACTTGCTCATCAAAAAGTACAATTATGTACGGGAGATTTAGGATTTAGTGCAGCTGTTACTATAGACTTAGAAGTTTGGTTACCTGGACAAAATAAATATAGAGAAATTTCATCAATTTCAAATACAAGAGATTTCCAAGCAAGAAGGGCAAAAATTAGATATAAAGAAGATAAGAAAAATATCTTAGCTCATACTTTAAATGGTTCAAGTTTAGCAGTTGGAAGAACACTTGTTGCTATTATGGAAAATTATCAAAATGAAGATGGAAGCGTTAGAATTCCAGATGTTTTAAAGAAATATATGTAAATAAATTTTAAACGAAAAATAAAAAAAGGGAAGCTGGTTAGACTTCCCTTTTTTTTTAAGTTTTATTAAAAAAGTATAAATTAAATGCAAAATAAAACTTAAGTTACTTAAACAGAACGACTTTTTTGATTGGTTAAATCCAAATTTAAAATAAAGAAGTTTCATCCTAAAAAATAGTCACAATTGCTACGATTTTTTAACTAAGGAGAGATAAGTGTAGATAAAACCTCTTAATTTATGAAATTATACTCCCTCTAAACTTAAAGAATGCTATTTTAATGCTACGTTTATAAAAAAAATCTTAATATTTTTTATTAAATTTATAAATTTATATAATTTTCCTATTTTTATATGATAAAAGAATCACTAAAATAATGACAATTAAAGAAATATATACAAAACTTGGGATTTGTATAGGGTCACCTGCAGCGTAAGAGTGTTTTCCACTAAGAAAATAATTTACTCCAAAATAGGTCATAATAATACTAAAATAACTTATTAGTGAAAGTAAACTAAATAAATAGTCATTTAAAACGCCTTTTATATATTTTAAATGAATAATAATTGCATAAATAATTATTGAAATTAGTGTCCATGTCTCTTTAGGATCCCAACCCCAATATCTTCCCCATGATTCATTTGCCCAAATTCCACCTAAGAAATTTCCAATAACAAGAAAAACTAAACCTATTAAAATAGACATTTCATTTATTCTATTTGATTCTTTTATACTTAGTAGTATTCTAAAAAACTTTTCATCTTCTTTTTTTGGATTAAGGAATATAAATAAGCAAAGAGAAATAAATCCAAGTAAACAACTAAGTGCTAAAAAACCATAACTAGCAGTAATAACACTTACATGAATAGTAAGCCAATATGATTTTAGAACAGGAGTTAATGTTGTTATTTGTGGTTCCATCCAACTTAAGTGTGCTACAAAAAGTGTAATTCCACTTAAAATTGAAGTAACAGCAAGTGCTAGATGTGATTGTTTTGAAAAATATATTCCCGAAAGTACAATTGCCCAAGCAATATAAATCATAGATTCATATCCATTTGACCAAGGTGCGTGACCTGAAATATACCATCTTAAACCTAATCCAAATGTATGAAAGAAGAAACCAATAATCAACAAATATAAAGTGATTTTTTTAACTTTTTCAATTTTGATATTTGGATTAAAGATATTTATAAATACTAAAATAATTAGTATAAAACCTAAGATTAAGTAAAAAGGTGTAAGTCTTTCAAAGATATTAAATTTATTAAATAAAAGTTCAATATTTACTTTTAATTCACTAGGCATAATATCTAAATTAAAACTATGTTGATAAGTTTTGATTTGTTCTAAATAGATATCTGCTTTTTCCCAATCATTTGATTTTGTTGCCTCTAAAAGTGCAAAATAGTAGTTTTTGATTAATTCTTTTATGATTTTTGATTGTTCGTTTTGTAAAGAAGAGGCTTCATTTATATTTAACCATTTGTTATTTAAATCATCTTTTAAAGGAAAAACTTTAAAAAAATCTCCATTAAATAATGAGTAAGAGATATTTAATCTCTCATCAATTTTGATTAATTCTTTATCGAAATTGTCTCTAGTTGAACTTGGTTTATTGTTTGAAATTTCCAAAGAATTTTCAAGTTTATATCCTCCGCCATAAATTGAGTAGATGTCATTGAATTTAAAAAATGATTCTGAAGATTTTATTTTTAGTAATTCTTTAATATTTTCATCTTTTACATTATAAATTGGTAGAGTTTTCCAAATTTCAGGATATAACATCATACTAATAAAAAATTGATTTGCATCTAAACCTTTTATCTCATTTTTTCTAGAAATCTTATTTATGATTTCAATAGCAAGGGAATTTAATGGTTTTAATCTTCCTTGATAATCTTGAATTATCAAACTTCCTAATTTTTCACTATGTTGTTTATTTATATTAAAGATAAAATCATTATCTTCACAAATAGCTTTTTGAGGAGCAAATAGAAATAATGAAATAAATAAAAGAGTAGCTAATGATTTTTTTAGATAATAGCTTTTTTTAATATCTTCAATAGTATATTTTTTAGAGCTAAGTTTTTTGAATCTACTATTTTTTACAAAAAAAGTTAAAAAAAGTCCACTAAAAAGTAAAAAATATCCAATATATGTTGGGATTTTCCCTGGGTCTTTATTTACAGATAAAATAGTTGCACTTTCGTCCATTTTATAAGATGATTGGAAAAATCTATATCCTTTATAATCCAAAACATTGTTCATAAAAATTTTATACTCAAATGAATTATTGTTTTGTTTATCATAAACTTTTACATCACTTGAATAAGCTGATGGAGCATTAGACCCAGGATATCTTTCAAGTACAAAATCATTTAATAAAATTGAAAAAGGTAATAAAAACTCTTTACTTCCCCATTGTAGTTCAATTTCACTATTTTCAAGTGTTACTTTTTTTATAATTCCTTTATTTGAACCACCTTTCCCATAAAGCGGAATTTTTATATTTTTATTGTCATAGTTTAAATTTACCATCACAACATTCAGTTGTTGTTCTTTTGGAATTTCTGATGGATTAACACTCACAACTTTTAATTCTCCATTTAATAAAGCAGTTGAAATTTTAAATTGAGTTTGTCCAATTTTATAGATTTTATTTTGTTCTATTTTTGTTTTTGTATTTGCATCAATTGATAACTCTTTTTGTAAATCATTTGAATATAAAGTAAGTTGAATATTTGAACTAATAAAAAAATCACCATTTATTGTTTCAAAATTTACAGTTGGTTTATTTGTATCTATTTTTTTATTTAGTGTAAATACTAAAAAGTTTGTTTCTATCTCTTGATTGTTTTCTAAATTTATATTTTTAGCTCCCATCATTTCAGAAACTAAAATATCCATAATAATTTTTCCATTTGAACTAGGAACAACTTTTTCAACACCATTTTGAATAAAATTATCAAATTTTATAGTTAGTGGTTTATTATTTAATGTTGTTTGATATTCAAAATATGTTTGATTTAATGGTGTCATTAAAACTTTTTTATCAAAAATTTTATCATCTATTTTTATTTGAATGTATTCATCAGTTGAATAAATTCGATTTTCCATAGCACCTTCAGGAATAGTCATAATAGCTTCGTAACCTAAATATCTAGTAAGTGCTGAACCTACGAAAATAAAAATTAAAGAGATATGAATCATAAAAATAAAGAATTTTTCTTTTTTGTACATTTTGAACCATAAAATATTAAAAGATATTCCAATTGTAAGGATTAACATAATTGCTTCAAACCAAGTTTGTCCATATACAAAAGATTTAGAACCAAGTGGTCCAAAATCATTTTCAATAAATGTTGCAACTGCACATGATAAAGCTAAAAATATCAAAAAAACAGTCATTACTTCCATACTGAAAATATTTTTTAATAATTTATTCATATTTACTCTTTTATAAAATTTATAAATAACACTATATCAAATCGAAATAAAAAATATAAATTAAAGGAGTGTTATTTAGAAATGTTAGAATTTTTAAGAAGAGAAAATCTCTTCTTAAAATATTAGTATGAAGTTTTAGTTTCAATACCTTTTGTAGATTCAGGATTGTATAATCCTTTTTCTTGAGCCTCTTTTTTCCAATCTTGCATTAAACCATTTTGGAATTTCTTTTTCTCTTCAACAATTTTTTCAAAAGGTAATCCTGTTAACTCTTGAGCTTGTTTTTTATCAGTTATTTCAGGTGCTTTATAATCTCCTGCTCCATGTTTAGCTAAAACTTTAGCAAGAGCAATTCTTGCATTTCCAGCTTTTTCTAAAGCTGTTCCTAAAATTCTTAATGTCTCTTCTGGTGCATGGAAGAATGCAGGATGTGATGCAACAGCATAATCCCATCTCCATTGAGCATGTCTAATATCTGTTAAAATTGCTTTCATTTCTTCTTCAGTTGCTCCAACTTCCCAAGCTTTTCCAGCTTCAAAATGCGCAGCTGCAAGTTGTTTAATAGCTTTAGTTTGAAGTTCATCTCTTCTAGCTTTTTTCTCATTTATATTATCAAGTAGAGATTTTTCACTAACTCTATGACAATTCATACAAGTTTTATCCATACTTTCTAATGGATTACCAATTTTATGGTCTGTATATTTAACCCCACCTTCTTGCGTATATGGCATGTGACAATCTACACAAGATACATTGTTTTTACCATGAGCCCCTGTTTTCCACATTTCATAACCTGGGTGTTGAGCTTTTAACATAGGAGTTTTAGAAATTGGATGTACCCAATCGTTAAAATTTATGTTGTCATAATATTTTTCCATATCTTCAACTTTTGTACCTTCTGCCCAAGGAAGAGTTACAACAGCAGCTGTTTTACCATTTGTTAAAGGTGTTTTTTTGAAATAGTATTCAACGTGACATTGAGCACAAACCATTGTTCTCATATCTTGTTGAGTCGCATTTTCAAGTGTAACACTATTACCTTCAGCTTTTAAAGCTTCATTTAAATAGTTTCTATTAACTTGAAGTTCCATCGTTTCTGGATTATGACAATCAACACAACCAATAGGATTAATTATATCTGAACCATATTTAGCCCATTTTCCTGTATAGTATTCATCATCTCCATCTTTTTTCATTATTCTTGGTACATCAGGAGATTTACAAGTCCAACATGCAGTTGGCATAGGACCTGTTTTATCATCAGTTGGTCCACCAGTTCTTAAAGTATTTCTATTATCTTCAACTGCATAGAAGTGACCTCTTGGTGCATTATAATCTTTTGCAAAACCATATCCAGCCCAAAGTACTACTAATTCAGGATATTTTTTTAACATATCTTCTATATTATCAGAGTTTTTTGTTTGTTTCCAAGAATCATACTCCCTTGGATAAAATTTTCTAAACTCTTCATTTTTAGTTTCCCATCTTTCAATATGAGGAACTTGTTGTAGTTGTTCTTTTTCTTCTTTTTTTTCATTTATTGAAGCTAATAACGCAGTCATTAATCCTATTGCAATGATTGAAATTGCAAACAATAATTTATATTTTCCCATGATGAACCTCTATTTTAAGTTTTCTTTTATTCCCAAATTATATGGGGTTGAAGTTAAACTTCTAACTTTTCCATGTGGCACATATTTGTGACACTCCCAACATTTACGCTCATTATCAATATTTCCATTGTGTGCGTTGTGATATTTATCTGCATTTGCTTTTAATGTCTCATTTATACTTGAGTGACATCTAATACAATTTGCTTGAACACGATTAGCACCATCTTCACTTATACGAATATTATTTTTATAAGTGTTTAAAGTAAAGGCAACAGAATGGTTCCATCCATCTCTTGCTTTTGCTTCATATTTTGCGATTTCATCTCCAACAGGAAGATGACATTCTATACATGTTGCCACATTTTTATGTGAACTTTTTTCCCAAGTTGAATAAGCTGAATCCATAACATGGCAGTTAATACAAGCTTTAGGGTCACTAGAAAGATAAGACAACATTTGAGATGCATACACAGTGTAAATAAATAATCCAGCAGCAATTAGAATACTAAGAAATGTTCCATAAACGATTATTTTCTTATTTTTTTCCATTGTATATCCTTGTAAGACATAGTGAAAGTATAGGTAGTTAAAAGTTTAATTTAATTGACCTAAGTCAAGAAAAATGAATAACTGTTCATCTTGTATTATTTGAAGTTATTACGATATTTAGGAATCAGATAAAAAGTATCCGATTTTTTAGTAAAATAAATTTTACCATAAAATAGGTGTTTTAGGAGGATTGCTTTTACTAAAAAGATAAGGCTTGCTTATATGTAAAAAAAATAATAAATAATGAAAAATTAGAAAAATTATTTTACAAAAACTTTTGTATCATAAAGTTTATTGTTGATTTTAACTTGAAAATAACCCTTTGAAACATTATAATGTTCAAAAGTTAGTTCATCTCCAATTTTTATTTTAAAATCATTAAATATAGGTATTTTACTTTTGTAATATCCTAATGAGTTTCCAATCTTAACTTCAATTTTTGAGTGATTGCTATAATTTCCAAATATTACAATTTTTGAGAAACAAGTTCCATTATAGTCTTGGTCAGTGATTTTTTTATGTTGAACATTTTCACCCATTCCATTTTCATGGAAAACTCCAATTGCATATGAAGCTTGAATATCGGAGTCAAATGCAAAAACAGATGAAATAAATAAATGTAAAACTAAGATAAATTTTTTTAAAAACATTTTTATTGATAAATTACTTTTCTTATTGGTTCATTATTTTCTTTTTTTAATTGGTCGTAGTATAACTGATATTTTACTTTATTTTCAAAAGAGATAGGTGTTCTTAATGATTTATATTCAACCAAATTCCCATCTTTAAACACACCTGATATCTCTGCATAAACCCAATAAAAGCCTTCATCTTTTCTAAGATTTTTTATATAGCCACTCCAATGACCTCTTGTTTCCAATTTCTTCCATAAATCTGAAAATATCTCTTTGGGCATATCAGGATGTCTTACAATATTATGAGGTTTTCCAACTAACTCTTCAACACTATAACCAGAAATTTCTGCAAAAGTTTCATTTGCATAAGTAATTATACCTTTTAAGTCAGTTCTTGAAACGATTAGTTCTCCATTTGGGACAATCGTTTCACATAAAAAATTTCCTGATAAATATTCCATGTTATTTTCCTGTATTATCAAATTGTTTTGCAAAACCTTCTAAATCTTTTTTCTTTAAATCACCATTATAAACAATTTCATAAGGTTTAATATCATTATCATTTAAAACTTTAGGAACAACATCAGAATTTTCTAAAACATCCATATGTGAACTTAATTCTTCTTCACTATATGCCATTTGCATATCTGCACTAATTACATGGGGAATAGCTTCAATTACTTTTAGTTTTTTTAACTCTTCTTGTACTCCATCACCTTCAATTGTAATAATTATTCTTCCTAATTCATCATGCATATGATAGTCACAAACATCTGATTTTTTTAAAGTTTCAACAACTTCATCTAGATATTTTGGAGTAGTTTGTACTACGATACTTGAAATATTCATTTTAATCCTTTGAGTTAAGTTTATAATAGTTAATTTTATTATCATCACTTGAGATAAAAATCTCATTTTCATTTTTAAATAATATATTTGTTAAAGTTGTTTTATTTTGTGTTAATAAAAATAGTTCTTCTTTACTAGTTGTATTAAAAACTGTTACATTATTCTCTTCATCACTAGCAACTGCTGCTAAATTACCGTTTGGACTTAATCCTGCACTATATATTAAAAAACTAAATTCTTTATAATAAGAAATTCTTCCATCATCACTATAAACTGCACTTCTTCTATCTTGTCCTGCTGTTAGAATAATATTATTTTTATAATCAACTTGGAAAACATTATCTAAATTTTGATTTCTAAAAGTTTTGATTACTTTAAAAGTTTTTGAATCAATCATGGTTAGAACACCACTTTCATCACAAACAATAAGTTTACTTTTATCAGCTGATAATCTAAAATTTGAAAATTTAGATTGAGAGATTTGTATTTCATTTATAATTTTCTTATTTTTAATATCATATAAAAATATTTGATTTGAAAGTAAGGCATAAATTATGTGATTTTCATCTAAAAATTTAGCTCGTCCAATAAATAGTCTTTCTTTATCTTCTATTAGATTTGTTAATTGATTGTTTTCATATAAAAAAATATTTCTTCCACCTTTTTCTCCTTGAGAAAGAATAAGAAGTTTATTTTCAAGTGCATCAATACTATAAATCTTTGAATCAATTATATCTCCTAAAAAATCTTTTATTTTTGGAATTTTAATAGATTCAATTTTTTCTTTAGAATTTACATCAAAAATATCAATAAAAGAGGCTGTTGTTGAGGCATAAAGTTTATTGTCTTTTAAAATTAAATCAGTTACTCCACCACTTGCTGTTAAAAAAAAGTTGGGAGTTAATTCTTTAGCATTTATATTTAAAAAAAATATCATTAAAATAATAAAACTTTTTAATATTTTCATACTTTTTCCTTTTAACTGATTATTTTTATAGCATTTGTTGGACAAGTTCTAACACAAAGTCCACATGAAACACACTTATCATTTATACTTGGTCTAAACATTGCTAAAAAATCTATTGCATCATAAAAGCAAGGGTCTTTACATGAAAAACACATTGTTTGATTCCATGATAAACAAGATAGAACATCTATTTCTATTTTAGCATCAATATATCTTTTATTCTCAATTTGTAAAACATTTGTTGGACAAACTTCTGCACATTTGTCACAGTAAGTGCAACCACTATTTGAAAAATCAAGTTTAGGTGTTAAATCTTCTTGAATAATAATTATATTTTCTCCACAAACTGTACTGCATAAACCTTCACAATTGATACAGTTTGTAAAAAAAAGAGATTCATCTTTTTCATTAAAATAAGGAGGTCTTAGGATTTTCTCTTGTTTCTCTTTTTTTGAAAAAGATGAAGCAAGAGAACTAAAAAGTTCTCTTCTTTCCATCTTTATTTTACACCCTCATCGATATTATCAATTAAGTTTGATTTACTATTTAATCCTACTCCTCTAAAATCAGGTTTGAAGTTGTTTTTTGGAGCTTCTGTTGCATTTGATTGTGGCGCATGACATTGAGAACAATTAAATCTAGCTCCTGCAAGTTTTTCAAGAGGTTTCTCAACAACTTTTATATCACTTGTATTTGTTATAACTTTTCCTTCTTTCTCAATATTTCCATCTTTATCTAACTTAGTTTCTGGTCTAAAGTTTGTAAGATGAGATTTTGGGAATGGAATAGCACCCATTGATTCAGCAACAGCTGGATCATGACACATAATACATTGATTATTATCAATTGTAATAGGAAGCATTCCTTCAACATCATGAGGAATCATAGGTGGAGCATTTTCAAAAGCTCTATCAAACTTTTTACTTGTTCCTGCTGCATCAGTTCCATACTGAGTTTTATCACCTGTCGTTTTGTCTTCAGAATATACTGAAGTTTTTCTAAGACCTAAAGATTCTTCTTTTACAGTACTATTTGCTGCAAATGTACTAGCAGCAAAAAGTACAGCTGAAGCTATTATTCCTAAAGTTAATTTATCTAACTTCATTTTCTTTTTCCTTTTTTAAATTTTTTATTGAAAAATTAAGTGCATCATCTTCACACACTTCAATACATCTTCCACAATTTGTACATTCACCATTTAAAACAGGCATAGAAGTTTTTGTTACCATATGAAGAACTTGATTCTCAGGGCAAACTTCTTTACATTTCATACAAGCTGTACATTTTTGTGCATTATGATGAACTCTAATTAAACTAAATCTTCCAATTAGTGAATAAAATCCACCAAGGGGACAAATATGTCCACACCAACCATTTTTTAAAACAAACAAATCAAAAAGAAAAATTACAAGAATTGTTGCCCAACCAAATCCAAGACCAAAGATAATTCCCCTTTGAACCATAGATACTGGTGAAATTAATTCAAAAGCTGTTACTCCCATAAAAAAAGAGATTATAAAACTAAGAATAATTACTACATATCTAATTTTTCTAGATGCAGGTTGTTTTTTTTCTATTTGGTTAAATCCTAATTTTCTTCTCAAATAATTTGCAAAATCAGTTATGATATTTACAGGACAAACCCAAGAACAAAATGAACGTCCACCAATAAACATATAAAATAGTGTGATAATCAACGCTCCAAGTACAACATCAAAAGATAAAATTGCACCAGCAAACAGCATTTGACTAACAGCATATGGGTCACTTAAGGGAACAGTTTTAAAAATAAGTGATGAACTTAAATTTCCCATTAATATTTCAATTCCATATATATTTGCAATGATATATAAAACCATTAGTGAAATTTGAGTGATTCTTCTTGATATTAAAAATCTATATTTTTTTATCATTTTAATAAATCCTCCATTCCACTATTTAAAGAATCAATTGCACTTTTTTTGTTTATTTGTGTTTTATTAATTTCACTTGTTGCATTTTGAACTCTTTGTTCGTCTTGTTTATCCCAACCTCTAACATAATAATCACCAACTTTTCCTAAAGCTACTTTTCTAGGAAGAATAAAAATTGCTGCTTTTTCTGTAACACATGCTTTTTCACATAATCCACAACCTGTACAAATATCAGGATTTACAATAGGTTTTAAAAATGCATGTTTTCCTGTTCTTTCATTTTTTGAATATTCAATAGAAATTGCTTTTCCTAAAAGAGGACAAGCTCTATAACAAGCATCACATTGAATACCCCAAAATGCTATACATGAACTATCATCAATAACAGCAACTCCCATTTGGGCTTTATTTATATCAAGATTTTTTTGTGAATCTTGAACTAATCTAATATTTAAAGCATCAGTTGGACAAACTGGAACACAAGGAATATCTATACACATATGACAAGGAATCTTTCTTGGTTCAAAAAAAGGTGTCCCTAATGGTTTATTATCCCCTGGTTTTGCCAATTTTAATGTATCAAAAGGACACGCTTCTACACACATACCACATTTGATACAAGTAGCTAAAAAATCTTCTTCATCTAAAGCAGCAGGAGGTCTTAATATTAATGAAGTAGCTTTTACTTCATCTACATAGGCACTCCAAGTTAACCCACCAAGAATTGCTAATCCAGCAGCCCTTGCAACTGTAAGAAAAAATCTTCTTCTTTCTGTTATGGGTTGGTTTTGCTTTAAATTCATTTTTTTCTCTTTTTTTTAACTTTATGCTTGATAGATTTTAACTGCACATTTTTTGAAATCTGTTTGCGCTGATTGTGGACAAGTTGCATCTAAACAAACTTTATTAATAAATACTTTTTCATCAAACCATGGAACAAATACTAAACCACGACTAGGTCTATTTCTTCCTCTTGTTTCAACTCTAGCTTTTACTTTTCCTCTTCTACTTTCAACCCAGCATAATCCACCTTGTTGAACACCATATTTTTTAGCATCTTCTGGGTGCATATAACAAAGTGCTTCTGGAACTGCTCTATAAAGTTCTGGAACTCTCATCGTCATAGTTCCACTATGCCAATGTTCTAAAACCCTTCCTGTTGATAACCAAACTGGATACTCTTCATTTGGAACTTCTGGTGGATCCATATAAGGTCTTGCAAAGATTTTTGCTTTATTTTTTAATGATTTTTTTGTTTGGTCTTTAACTCCAAGTAAATCACCTTGTGCTAACTCTTTTGCTAATGTTCCATAGAATGCAAAATCACTATCTGGATTTGCTTTTTTTGCATAAGGGTCATATTTTGTATTAAATCTCCATTGAGTCTCTTTACCATCAACAACTGGCCATTTTAATCCTCTTACTTTGTGATAAGTGTCAAAATCAGCTAAATCGTGTCCATGACCTCTTCCAAAATCTGCGTACTCTTCAAATAGATATTTTTGGATGAAGAATCCATAACCTTTCCATGGTTTTCCATCACTTCCTATAACATTTCTTGAATCTCCAAAACCGTCTGTATTATCAAAACCAGCTTGAACAGGGTCTTTAGGGTCTAATTTATAAGATTTTGCTCTTTCATTTGCGAATAAAATTTCATACATTGTTGTATTTTCATTATATCCTAGTGCTTTTGCAGCTTCAATTATATCAGGAAGTTTAGTTTCTCCTTTTGTACTTGCAAGTGTTTGTTCACCCCATAAATCTTTTACAGTAAATCTTTTTGAAAGTTCAACCCATTGCCATGTATCACTCATTGAATCACCAACTGGAACTACTTGTTGTCTCCAAAGTTGAGTTCTTCTCTCAGCATTTCCATAACCACCCCATTTTTCATAAATCATAGCAGATGGTAAGATTAAGTCAGATACTTTTGCAGAAATTCCAGGATATCCATCTGAAGTTACGATGAAGTTATCCATCTCTCTTGCTGCTTTAATCCAGTGTGTTGCACTTGCTGTATCTTGATATGGATTACAAACATTTACCCAAGCAAATTTAATATTTCCATCTTCAATATCTCTATGAATTTTCATAATATGTTGATGACCTTTTGGATTTAATGTTCCAGCAGGTACTTTCCAAGCTTTTTCAGTGATTTCTCTATGTTTTGGATTTGCAACCATCATATCAGCAGGTAATCTATGTGCGAAAGTTCCAACTTCTCTTGCTGTTCCACAAGCACTTGGTTGTCCTGTTAATGAGAATGCTCCAGAACCTGGTTTTGCTTGTTTATTTAATAAGAAGTGAACGTTATAAGCTAAAGTATTAACCCATGTTCCTCTTGTGTGTTGATTCATACCCATTGTCCAGAAAGATACAACTTTTCTTTCTTTTTCAATATATAAATCTGCTAAAGCTTGAAGTTTGTTTTTAAACTCTTCTATACTTTCATCAGGATTTCCTTTAGAAATTTTTGCAACATAATCTAAAGTATAAGGTTCTAGGAATTTTTTATACTCTTCAAAAGAGATTTCCCAGTGGTCTAATCCCGCATTTTTATTTACCATTTTATCACCAGCTTTATATCCATAAGGAGCAAGTGCCGGAGCTTCCGTTTCAGAAACTATTTTTTCCATCTCTTTAGAGATTGTTTCCATCTCTTTTTCAGAATATTTTCCATCTTTTATTGATTTTTCATCAGATCGTCTCATACCATAACCCATATTTACTGGACTTGCAGCAAATACAATATGTTCTTTTACGAAATCCCAATCAATTGCTTCTGGATGGTTGTATACAATTTCTCTTGCAATATAATTCCATAAAGCTAAATCTGTATTTGGAGTAAAGATAATTTCAATATCAGCTAAATCAGAAGTTCTATGTCTGTATGTAGAAATATTTACAACTTTTACTTTATCTGGTGCACTTAATTTTCTATCCGTTACCCTTGACCATAAAATAGGGTGCATTTCTGCCATATTTGAACCCCAAGTTACAACTGTATCTGTAAGTTCAATATCATCATAACAACCTGAAGGTTCATCAATTCCAAAAGTTTGATAAAAACCAACAACCGCTGATGCCATACAATGTCTTGCATTTGGATCAATTGCATTTGATCTAAATCCAGCTTTCATCAATTTTTGAGCAGCATAACCTTCCATGATTGTATATTGCCCTGAAGCAAAAATTCCTACACCTTCTGGACCTTTTTCTTTCAATGCAATTCTGATATGTTTTTCCATCTCATCAAATGCTCTTTTCCAAGAAACTGGTGCAAAATCACCTTTCTTGTCAAATTCACCTTTTGCATTTACTCTAAGTAAAGGTTGTTTTAATCTATCTGCACCATACATGATTTTAGCATTAAAATAACCTTTGATACAGTTAAGTCCTCTATTAACTGGCGCTGCTGGATCTCCTTTTACTGCAACAATTTTTCCCTCTTTTGTTGCAAGCATAATTCCACAACCAGTTCCACAGAATCTACAAGCTGCCTTGTCCCATCTCCATCCACCTTCTGCTACATTAGCCTGTGCTTTTAAATCAGCTGGTACAGTCATACCAATAGCTGCTGCTGCACTTGCTGCTGCTGAGCTTTTTAGGAAGTCTCTTCTTGAAAGCGACATGATTTCTCCTTTATGAAATAAATTCTTAACAATGAATTGTAACTATAAAATAATGAAATAGAATTGACTTATATCAATTTGTTTAAGAATAAATTAAGACTAAAATAGTCTTAATTATATAAGAGTTGTTGGTTTTCCTGTGTAATATCCCTGTGAAAAATCAACACCAATGTTTTTTATAATATTAAAAACATTTTCATCAGCAACGAATTCAGCGATAGTTTTAGCTCCAATTTTTTTTGAAAACTCTACAATTGTTTCAACAATAATTTTATGTCTATCATTTTTGTCAATATTTTTTATTAATGAACCATCAATTTTTATGTAATCAACATGTAACCGTAAAATATGTTCAAAGTTAGAATATCCTGTACCAAAATCATCAATTGCAATTTTTGCACCAAGAGCTTTTACTTGAGTGATAAAATTTGTAATTTCATCATAATTCTCAATTCCTTCTGATTCTAAAATTTCAAAAATGATTCTATCTGAAGTTTTTGTTTTTATTATTGTTTGAATAATTTCTTGAAGTGTAGTTAAATCTTTGATGTCATCTATTGATAAATTTATTGAAAAAGTTTCATCTCTATCTTTGAAAGTATTGCACGCTTGATGGATAATCTCTTTTGTTAAATGAGAATATAGTTTTGTCTTTTTTGCAATATTTAAAAAATCTAAAGGAAGAATAATTTTATTCTCCGTATCAACCATTCTAACTAAGGTTTCATATTTTTTAATTTCTCCTGTAGCTAAATCCATAATTGGTTGATAATAACAAACGATTCTATTATCTAGTAAGGCTTCTCTAATAGAAGATGCTATTGCAATATTCTTTTTGTAAGTTTGTTCGATATTTGCTTTTTCTTCATAAATTGCAACTTTTTCTTTGTTTTCTTTTGCATAATGAACAGCAATATCTGCTTTTGTTAGTAAGTTTTGTTTTTCTTTTGCAATACCTACAGAAAATCTAATATGAATATGTTCTTCTTCAATATGAAACATCTCTTCTTCAAATAGAGATAAAATATTTTCAACATTATGTTTTAAAACTTCTATTGGATGTTCATCATAAAATAAAATTGCAAATTCATCCCCGTCAATTCTATAAGTTGTAAAATCTAGTTCTAAAAACCAATTCGCAATTTCTTGAAGAATTTTATCTCCATTATCTGTTCCAAAAAAATCATTTATCTCTTTAAATTCATCTATATTAAAAATAGCACAAGCAGTTGGGGATTTTTCTGAGATATCTAAAAGAATTTTTTGTCTATTTGGTAAAGCTGTTAATTGGTCATAATATGCAAGTTTTTCTGCTTTTTCTTCAAGTTTTACTTGTTCAGTAATATCTCTTCCACTTCCAATTGTACCAATTAGTTTTCCTTTCTCATCATGTAAAGGAGCTTTATTAACTTCTAAATAAACAAGTTTTCCTTTGATATTTCCATACTCTTGGAATATCATAGGTTTCATACTTTCAAGAACTAATAAATCAGAGTTTGCACATAATTCTCCAAAAGTATGCCATTGTTTATTTTGAGGATGTCTTTCTCTTTCTCTTTTTGCAAAGTAGATATCATTTTTTCCAGGAACCTCTTCGGGTGTGGCCATTAATAGATTTTTGCAAATAGATTCATTTGCATATAAGTAATTCCCCTCTAAATCTTTTGCCCATAACATATCAGGTAGATGTTTTGAGATTAATTTAAGAAAATTTTCTGTTTGAAGAGAATTATTCATAACTGTTTCCTTGCCTAAAAAAATTATTTTATTATTCTATCAAAGATTTTGACTAAATATTAAACCAATTGATTTTTTCTTTCAAATTTACAACTTCACCAATAACAATCATGGCAGGAGTTTCTAAACCTTTTGATTTTTCAACAATATTCTCTAAAGTTCCAACAACTACTTTTTGTTCTTTAGTTGTTCCTTTTGATATTACTGCACATGGGTAATCTTTTCTTTTTCCTAAAGTTATTAATTTTGAAGAGATTAATTCAATATTATGATATCCCATCAAAAAAACTATTGTTTCATCATTTAAAAAAGTTTCCCATTCTATTTGAGAGATTTTTTTCTTTGGATTTTCATGACCAGTTACAACTCTAAATGAAGTTGTAATTCCTCTATGAGTTACAGGAATTCCAGCATATGCTGGAACTGCAATAGCTGAAGTGATTCCAGGAATTATTTCAAATTTAATTCCTCTTTCTTGTAAGTAAAGAGCTTCTTCTGCACCTCGACCGAAAACAAAAGGGTCACCACCTTTTAATCTTACAACATTTTCATATTTAAGAGAAGCTTGATAAATTAATTCATTTATATCTTCTTGAGGAAGAGTATGTTTTTTATCTTCTTTTCCCACATAAATTAATTCACAAGAACTTTTTACCATTTTAAGAATTTCTGGATTAACTAATCTATCATAAATTAAAACATCAGCATTTTCAATAACTCTTACAGCTTTTAATGTAAGTAGTTCTACATCTCCTGGACCTGCTCCAGTTAGATAAACTTTTGGCATAATAATTAATATCCCTTATATATATTATTTAGATAAATTATATCTAAAACTTTTTTAAGCTTCAGAAGATACTGAATTATTACAAGATTTTAAGATTTTATCTAACTCTTTTTTTAATTCTTGAAGTCTTTTTGTCGAGTTAATTAAATATTCTTGAGATTGAATGGCAATATCTTCACTTCTATTTAGTTGCTTTGAAATATCAGCTGAATTAGTTAAATCATAAATGATTTTGTCAAATTCATCAGTTAATTCTTCAAGTTTTAAAGAAGCATTTTTTGATTGTTCAATGGCACTTGCTGAATAATTCATAACTGAATTTATTTTTTCAATAAAACAGTTTATTGTTTGCGTTGCTTCAATAATCTCATTTTCTCCCTCTATTTTTATTGGAGTTAGAGGTTTTGTTGGATTTTGTTCTACTATTTTTTTAGATTCTTCTAAAAATTTTTTGGCATTTTCTTCCATAGATTTTAATTGTGAAAAACTATAAATAATTAATAATAAAATCAAAAGGGCAAAGAAATATTGCATATATCTAACATCATTACTTTTTTCTTCACTGTAAAGAGTATACATTGAAACTAATTTATCAACTTCTTCTAATAAAACAGGATTTGTCGTATAAATTAAATCAATAATATTTTTTAATGAGTTTTCAGATGCAAAATCATTTTTATTTATTAATTCTTTAAAATTAACAATATTTTGAAAAAAACTTTTCCATAAAATTTCTATTTTTACAAGTTGATTTGCGATTTCTGTCGTTGGAGCTTTTTGTATACCTGATAATTGATTTCCATCTCTTAAAGAATTTAGATTATAAATAAATTCAGTAATTGAATTTTCAAGTTCAACGAAAGATGAATCTTTATGTTGAGATAAATAAAAGACATTTTTAGAAATATTTTGAGTTAACATTCTTTGTTTTCCCGCAATATTTATAATTAAAGCATCTTTTTTACTTTTATTATTTAGATAAATAGTAGTTGCAATTACACTTATCATAAGAACAAAAAACAAAATTCCTAAAGATTTTATTTTTGTACTAATTTTATTTTTATTCATACTCCAACTCCTTTGAAGATTGAAATTAAACTCTCTTCATCATTTATTACAATATCACCATTTTCAACAGAAATTATATTATCTCTTGATAATCTTTTTAAAACTCTAGATAGAGTTTCTGGCTGAATATGTAACATAAAAGAGACTTCTTGCCTTTTTAATTTATTAAACATTTTTAAATCATTTTTTAACATAAACGCAACTTTTGCCGTAGCATCAAATACCAATTCTCTATTTACAATACATTGTAATTGATGAGTTTTATCAAGAAGTATTTCCATTAATTCAGTTAGTAAAATATTTTTAGATAAAAAGTATTCATGAAGTTTTTCAAAATTTACAGATAAAATAACAGAATCTTCAATAAATTCTGCATTTGAAAAACAATAAATATCAGTAGATTTTAAAGAAGAGAGTTCACTAATCATTGAGTTTTTATAAATATGATATAAAAAGATTTCATTCCCAAATTTATCATATTTGTAAATTTTAATTAAACCATCAACTAAAAAAAGAAGGTTGTTTTTTCTATCACTTTCATAAAATAATATAGAGTTACTTTCAAATTTAGAAACAGTTGATATGGAAGAAATCATTCCTATTTGTTCTTCCGTTAAACTATTAAAAAAACTTATTTTTCTGATGGTTTCAAGTAAATTCACACTAACCTTTGCTGATTGTTTTATTTAAGCAATTGTATATTATCCTTGTAAAAATATAAATTAAAAAATAAAAAATTAGGCAAATTAATGAATTTTAAAAAATATATAAAAGCTGTTGGAACAGGTTTAAAAGGTAATAGAGATTTATCAAAAGATGAAATTTTTGATGCAACTGAACACATTTTATTAAATAAAGCCACACCAGCCCAAATAGGAGCTTTTCTTATTGGTTGGAGAACTAAACTTGAAACAAATGAAGAATTAAGCGGAGCAATTGAAGCTTTAAGAAAATATATAAAATTTAAAAAAGTAGAAGATTCAATTGAACTTGGATATTCATTTGATGGAAGATGTGAAAATCCTTTTTTATTTCCTTTATTTGAAAATATTTTAGAAGAGTTTTATAAAAAGAATACAGATGTAAAAAGATTGAATTTAGTAATTTCAGGAGATTATTTACAACCTGCAAAAGCTGGACTTACAACAAAAGAGATTTATCAAAATATTGACAAAGGTCAATACATACATTTTTTTGATAGGGTAGAATACTTGAAGGAATTAAGTGACCTTACTCCTTTACGACATGAATTAGGTTTAAGAACAGCATTTAACACAGTTGAAAAACTTTTAAATCCTGCTTTAAGTGAATTTGGTGTAACAACAGCATTCCATAAACCTTATGTACAAAAATATTTAGAAATTTTTGCACCATATTTTAAAGAAGTTGTTGTTGTAAAGGCAAGTGAAGGAAGTCCTGAGGTATTTAAAGATGGTAAATATTGGAAAATGAAAGATGAGCAAATAGTAGAAGAGAGCTTCTCTTTAAAAGATTTTGGAGTTAATTACTCTAAAGAGTTTGAAAATATAACTCTTGAAGAAGCTTTAAATATTGTAAAAAATCCTGATGATGAGATTTTAAAACTTGCAAAATTTAATGTGGCTTTATATCTTTTATTTTCTAACAGAGTTACTTCATTAGATGAAGCATGGCAAAGATTAAATTAATAGATATAAAAAGGTAAAAAATGTTAATAGACGGATTTGGAAGAAAGGTTGATTATCTAAGGGTTTCTGTAACAGAAAGATGTAATTTTAGATGTCAATACTGTATGCCAGAAAAACCTTTTTCTTGGGTTCCTAGAGAAAATCTTCTTTCTTATGAAGATTTATTTAAATTTATCAAAGTTTCAATAGATGAAGGAATAAAAAAAGTAAGAATAACTGGTGGAGAACCACTTTTAAGAGAAGGTTTAGATATTTTTATAAAAATGGTATTTGATTATAAAAATGATATTGATTTAGCTCTAACAACAAATGGATTTTTACTTCCAAGAGTTGCTCAAAAACTAAAAGATGCTGGATTAAAAAGAATAAATATTTCACTTGATACTTTAAATCATGCAACAGCTGCTAAAATGGCTCAAAAAGATGTTTTAGCAACAGTTTTAGAAGGAATTCAAGCAGCTGATGATGCAGGCTTAAAAATAAAAATAAATTGTGTTCCTGTAAAAGGAATAAATGATAGTGATGTTCTTGATGTTTTAGAATTTTGTAGGCAAAAAGGTTATGTTGTAAGATTTATTGAATTTATGGAAAACCATCATGCAAAAGAGAGTATCAAGGGATTAAACTCGGATGAATTAAAAGCAATTATTTCTTCAAAATATCCAGATTTTGAAATGGTTCCAAGAGATACAAGCTCTCCTGCACAATATTATAGATTTGAAGATGGATATGAATTCGGAATAATTGAACCACATAAAGATGACTTTTGTGCTGCATGTAATAGAATTAGATTAACAGCAGAAGGGTATTTAATACCTTGTTTATATTTTGAAGATGCAATGAGCATAAAAGATGCAGTGCAAAATAATAGAATTGATGAAGCTGTTGAGATATTAAAAAAAGTTTTACAAAACAAACCAGAAAAAAATAAATGGTCAGTAAAAGATGATAATGAAATTTCATCAAGAGCTTTTTATCAAACTGGTGGTTAAGAAATATTTTAGTTAAAGTAAAGTTAAAGTATTTTTTATATAAAATTGCGACTCATTTTGAAAATGAAAAAATTAACATATACCTATTAGGAGGTCAACATGGCTTTAGATCAGGAAGTAAAAGCAGCTATAATTGCAAAATACGGAAAAAAAGATGGTGATACTGGTTCATCAGAAGTTCAAATTGCTTTATTAACAGAGCAAATTAAAATTTTAACTGAACACTTAAAAGTTTTCAAAAAAGATCACTCTTCAAGATTAGGTCTTTTAAAAATGGTTGGTAAAAGAAAAAGATTATTAACATATTTAAGAAGAACAAACTACGCTGGATTCGTAGAATTAGTAGCTTCTTTAGGAATCAGAGCTAAATAATTTGTTCAAATTATTAAGTTTGGAAGGGTTGTAGTTTTTAACTGCAACCCTTTTTTTTTAATTAAAAATTTCATTTAATTGATTTTAATAACGAATCTTAATAATACTTCTTGTAAAATATATACAAAATATAAAAAAATTGGAAAATTATAATATGTTATTAACAAAAAAAAGTGAATATGCATTACTTTCATTAATTTGCATTGCTAAAAGTGATGAACCAATGAATGTAGATGTTTTATCAAAAGAGTTAGATATATCAAAATCATTTTTAGCAAAAATCATGCAAAATTTAGCAAAACATGAATTAGTAGTTTCTCATAGAGGTGTAAATGGTGGATTTGCACTAAAAAAATCTTGGGAAGAGATAACAATACTTGAAATTGTTGAAGCAGCAGAAGAGAGAATGCCTATGGTATTTGAGTGTGCTCCTTCACTTCAAAGTTGTCCAAACCATAAAGCTATGTCTTGTACAATTTGGCCATTATTAAATAATCTTCAATTCAAAGTGAATGATTTTTTAGCTAAATTAACTTTAAAAGATATTGCTTAATGAAACTTTTTCATATTTCCCATACTGATTTAGATGGATATGGATGTCAATTAATTACAAAAGAGTTCTTTAAAGAAGGATTTTTTTATAATGCAAACTATGGATTAGAAGTAAAGTTAACTATTAAAAAAGCTTTAGAAGATATATCAAAATATAAAGACGAAGAGATAGTTTTTTTAATTAGTGATTTAAATCTAACTTTCCAAGAATCTGTAGATTTAGATAATGATATCAATAAAATGATAGAAGATGGATATAAAATCAAACTTCAATTATTAGACCATCATATAAGTGGAAAGAAAAGTGCTGAAAAGTTTTATTGGTATTTTTTAGATGATAAAAGATGTGCTACAAAAATAGTTTATGATTATATGTTTGAAGAGTATGAAGGTTTTGATTGTCAAACAAGTACTTGGCTAAAACCTTTAGTTGATGCTATCAATGCTGTTGATATTTGGCTTGAAAATGAGATTAAAAACTTTGAATTTGGAAAAGTTTTAATGTCAATGATAACAAAAGTAAAAGAGATTAATAATATTTTGTTTGCAGATTTAAATAGAGAATTTAAATTTTATCTTTTAAAAGAAGCTTCAAAATTTTTAGATGAAATTGATGGTTATATAAAACTTGACAATGAAGTTCATTTTATTAAAAAAGAGTTTTTAAAACTACATGATAAAGATGATACTTTAGATAATTTAAGTGCAACATATTTAGTTAAGACTCTAGATGATATAAAAGAAGAGTTAACTGTTGTTTATAATAATCAAAAAGGATTATTAACATACTGTTTAGGTTCAATTTCAATTCCTGCAAATGCATTTTTAAAAGCAAATCCTGATTATGATTTTTTTATTGATATAAATAAAAAAGGAAATGCCTCTTTTAGAGCAGATGGAAAACTTGATGTTTCTATGTTAGCAACTAAGCTTGCAAATGGTGGTGGACACGTAAATGCAAGTGGTGGTAAATTTGAAGATTTCAAAGAAACAATAGATTTCCAAGAAGTAAGAAACTACATTCAAAATAAATTAGATAATATCTAATTTATCTTTTTAGCATTCTTTTAAATATATTTTCTTTATAATAGAACAATTTATTATAAAGGATATAAAATGGAATGTGAATTCCCAACTGTAAATTCAAAAAATGAAGAAATATTAGAAATTTTTAAAAATACAAAAACAATCGCAATAGCTGGACTTTCACCAGATTCAACAAAAGCATCAAATATGGTTGCAGTTTATTTACAAAATGCTGGATTTAAAATAGTTCCAGTTTATCCTAAAGAAGATACTATTTTAGGTGAAAAAGTTTATAGAACAATTAGTGAAATACCTTTTAAAATTGATATGGTTGATATTTTTAGAAAACCAGATGCAATTGCAGAAATCGTTGATGAAGCAATAAAAAGAGGTGATGTTGATACAGTTTGGTTCCAATTGGGACTTGTGAATAATGAAGCAGCTTTAAAAGCAAAAGAGGCTGGTTTAAAAGTTGTACAAAATAAATGTACAAAGATAGAACATAGAGAGTTATTTTAGTTAATCATTTTTTGATGTGTTGTTAAGTACAAGTTTAGCAACACATCCTGATTTTCCATCTTCTCTATTTTTTATACTAATATTTGCTCTTAATGCATCAGCTGCATTTTTAGCAAGAAATAATCCTAATCCAACACCACTTTGATTTCCAACTCTTTTAAATGGTGCAAACAAATCAATATTCTCATCAATTCCAATACCTTCATCAGTTACAGTAATGATAATTTCTTTTTTTGTTTTTCTAAGTCTAATATCTATTGTTTTTTCATTTGGAGTAAACTTAATAGCATTTTGTACAAAATTTTGTAATATTTGATTAAATAGTGTTACTTGAATAGAAGTATTTAGATGGTTTATATTTGAAAAAAATGTGATTATAATATTTTTTTGAGCACTTAACATTCTATAGTCATTTGCTTTTTTCTTGATATACTCAACTAAGTCTATTTCTGTCGTTTGTTCAAACTGAGCACCTTCTGTTCTTCCTATATCTAAAATAGATGAAATCATAATATTCATATCATCAATTGATTTTATCGTAAGTCTTAAAGTCTCTTCGTATTGTTCAATTTCTCTTTTTTTCTTTAATGTAACTTCATTTTTTAATTTCATAACTGCAAGTGGTGTTTTAAGCTCATGTGCAGCACCTATAAATAACTCTTTTTTAAATTTTACATAAGTACCTATTCTATTTGTTAAAGAGTTAATAGAGTTTGCTAAAGAGTGAAATTCAATAGGTAAATCTTTTGTATCAATTTGAGATAAAGAGTGTTCATCCATATTTGCAAGTTTTTTATTTATTTGCATAATTGGTTTTAAAAGTGATTTAGAAACCACTAAAGAGTATAAAAGCATTAAAATAAAACCAGGAATTGCCAAAATAAAAAGATTTTTAAAAATAACAGAGTATAAAAGTTCTCTTTCTAAACTGATATTTTTTATAATTTGTAAAAATTCTCCATTTTCTAGATTAAATGGATATAGTAGTTTTATATAATATTTTCCACCCATTTGATAATTAAAAAATTTAATATCTTGAAGTTCAACATTTTTAACTATATCAATACTTTGAAATTGTGTTTTTACAGAAGTAAATTTATCAGGAGAAATGTAGTTTTTTTGGATTTGTTTTGCTTGTCCAATCATATTTTCTTGGATGTCATCATAAACAGTGCTTCTTGCGTATTCATAAAAAATAAAAGAGAGAGCAATAATAAAAAGCGAAGTAGCTATAATCAATTTATTATAAAATTGTCTATAAATACTTTTGCTTTCCATTTTTAAATACCGTACAGAGAAATTATTTTAATTTAGTTTCTTCCGCAGCATTTGGATAACAGAATCTATATCCTCTTCTTCTGATAGTTTCAATAGTAGAGATATTTAATGGTTTATCCATTTTTTGTCTAATTTGGTTAATCGCAACTTCAATAACGTTTGGAGTAACTAATTCTGGTTCTTCCCAGATTGCATCTAATAATTGCTCTTTAGAAACAATTTGGTCTCTGTGTCTTGCTAAGTGAGTTAAAACTTCAAAAGGTTTACCTTTTAATTCAATCTCTTCACCAGCATATTCAATTTTTTCTTCATCAGGATTAATTACTAAATCATCAATTTCGATTACGTTTGTTCCACCAAATCTTAATCTTGCTTCAATTCTTGCAAGTAAAATGTCAAAATCAAATGGTTTTTTAATAAAATCATCTGCACCAGATTTTAATGCTTCAATTTCTGATTCTTTATCGTCTCTAGCTGAGATTATAACAACAGCTGTTCTTGAACTTCTATTTTTTACAATTTTGCAAAGTTCAATACCATCACCATCTGGTAACATCCAATCTGTTAATACTAAGTCATAGTTTCTAATATCAATGAAATATTCTGCATCTTTATAGTTTTCTGCAGTATCAACTTGATATCCAAAGTCAGTTAGACCTTCTTGTAATGTTCTGTTTAGTGTAATTTCGTCTTCAATAATCAAAATTCTCATATTTTTCCTTAAATTTAAGTTAAATTTAAATTTGGTCGGAATTGTATCATAAAAAATAGAAAATTTAAAGCTTTTTTAAGCTAAATTTTTAAATTTATAAAATATAAAAAAATTTTCTAAAAATTATTTTACAAACTTGCAATTTATTTACAAAAAATCAACTATTTATTAACTACAAAATCCCCAAAAAACAATCCCTAATTTTAAACTGTTAAAAAATTGGATTTAAGAATCTAAAAATGTATATTTTCTTATTTCATTTCTTTTTATATATCTTGAATACTTAGTTAAAGTAGTATTTAGAGATTTATGTCCTAACATTTGTGAAACCCAAAGAGGATTCTCTCCACCTGAAATCATATTACTAGCAAAAGTGTGTCTTGTTTGATAAACACTTCTATATTCTAATTTTAAATCTTTAAGGAGCTGAACCCAAATATGTTTAAAAACAGAAGTCGAAGTATAGTAATTATTATGCTCATTTAAAAAAACAAATTCATAAGCTCCAGTAATTTTAAATTGTTCTTTTAAGTAATATTCACATTGTGGCAGCATATCAATAACTCTTTCACTAGATAAAGTTTTAGGAGTATCTATACAACCCATTGTAATTTGAGAATCAATTTTTATATTGAAGTTTTCAAAATCTACATTATTCCACTTTAAACCAAATATTTCTCCAGTTCTTGCCCCAGTAAAGAAAGCAAAACCAAAAAAGTTTTTTAAATTATGTGGAGCAAATTCAATAATTTTTTTAGCTTCATCAAAAGTGAAAGGATTAATTTTATAATTTGTTTTTATTTTAGGTCTTTTAATTATAAAAGGACTTGAAGAAATATAGTTTTTTATAATAGCTCTTTCAAAAGCACTTTTTAGGATTGTATAGCAGATATTTAAAGTTTGAGAAGAACTAAAAGTATTAAACCAGTTATAAACATCTATAGGTTTTAATTCAGTAACATACATTTTTTTAAAATATGGAACTATTCTACTTTCAATTAAAGCAAGATAACACCTATAAGAATTTCGTTTTAAATGCTTTTCTTTTATCTCAAGAACTTCATAACATAAATCTACAATAGTTGGAACAGATTTATTAATATTAAATTTGTTAAAGAACTCTTCATCTTGATAATAAGATTTAAACTTTTTAATATTCTCTTTTGAATATTTTAATTTAGTTGATTTTCTTACACCATTTATCGAAACATATAATTTTCCATTACGATTAGAAAAAGTCATTTTTTCAACTCCTTAATCGCACTTTCTACAAATACAATCTTAATCCTATTATTCTTAAAAGATTTATGATAGTGATAACCTTGTTTTAATCTTCCATCTTTAAACATATTATTTAAAGTTGATTCAGAGATATCAAGATATTCTCTCACATTTTTTCTTTTTGTTAAATCAGGAGTTTGAATAAGATTATTTTCCAATAATTTTATTTTTTCCTCTAAAAAAAAAGTTTCTCTAACAAAGTTGGAATTAAATCCAAATTTTTAAAAGAATCATACGACATAAATTTTCCTTTATATTAATTTATAATAGTAAATAACTATTGAAAATAAAATAACAAGAAAATAACTCTTTTTTGTCTTTTTTTAATCCTTAAAATAAATTTTGATGTGATACAAACGGAATGTTTAAATCATGTTCAAATACTCTAGAAAATTTAACTTTTTCGATTGAACTCATAAAGGGATTAAAATTAAAATCTTTTATAAATTCATTCATATTGGTTGGTGTTTGATTTAGGAATCCTCTTTTAATCATTTCATTTTTAACTAATTCAAAATGTACTAAATCAAGGGAATCAATATCTGTATTTTCTAAAATATGGTAATAGTTATTTAGTTGGTAATCTTTTAGTTTACTTGGTATTACTGGAAGTAAAACAAATTTATTTAAAGTTTCACTATGTACATATTTTACAAAGTCATTTACAAATACAGAAAGAGCCTTTTTATGTTCTTTTTTCTTATATTCTAGTTTGAAAGTTTCATTTAGTTTTATTCTACTTCTTAGAATTAAATCTGTATTTTTTTGCCAAACTGTGATATCTTCAATTTCTCCAGTTTCATAGTTAAATCGCATATATGAGTAAGTTGTATTTTCAAATAATCTATGTATTTGATTATTCTTAATTAGTTCAGTAACTTTTAGATAATCGTTTTTTTGGTTTTTAAAGAAGTATCTAATTTTTCTATAAATTGTAAGAGGTGCTAAAGTCCTTGAACAAAGAAATCTTCTAATGTTATGTTTAATATACCAATATGAAGCATATTGAGTTGATTTATCACTTTCATTTTTAAAAGTCTTAGTTACATACTTCATAATATAAGCTATTGCACCACCTGCAGAGTTATACCAAGTATATTTAAAATCTAAAGATTTTCTATTATTTCCCCATTTTACTTTATTTGTAAAATATTCATAGAATTTCTTTTTTATATCTAGTATATAATCAGTTGGAACAAATAACATAGCGTGTAAATGTGGAACTCCTGATTTATGAGGTTCATAAACTCTAAAGTAAATAAGCCCATGTCCTAATTGTTTTTTCATCTTTTGGAAAATCCTTAGATTTGTAAATTTATTAAATATTTGTGTTAGTTCTTTTGCTGTTTCATTTGGATTGATTTTTAACTCTCCATTTACATTACATTTGTGATATTTTGAGGGTGCTGTAATTGTGCAAAATACTGGTTTTAAATTTAATTCCCTTGCATAATCAAAGATACTGTTAATTCTGTTATTCATTTCTGCGAAATACTTTTTAGGATTTAAGTTTGCAGAGTATGTGAACTCTAAAGCTGACTTTGACTCGTCCCCAAAATCAAAAAATCTACTTGTAATATATTTTCTTTGTTCTTCTAGTTTTATATCAATAACTTGGATATCTTCTTTAGTAATTCCGTACATTTCTATTTCTCCTATTTAGGTGTAGTAACTTTTTTAAAAGTAATCAAGACTTCCTCACAGTGGCAGACAAGCTGCCACTTGTGAGAAAGTTGTTTTTGTTACTCCACTCAATTTAAAACCTATAAAAGGTAAACCATTTGCTCGTTAAACTATTGGGTAAATATTCATTAATAGGTTAGATATCTTCCAATAGTTCCCACACTTTTTAAATTTTATGATTTAAAAAGTCGTGGCTAAATTTTTTAATTCATTTTCTAATTTTTTTAATTCTAATAATTTGCAATCTAAAATACACTTTCCAATAAACTGTTTTGTAAAAGGATGATAAATAAAAGAAGGTTTTAAATCATAATCTTTAATAGTTTTAAAAATATTTGTTTTTAAAATAAGAATTTTCATTTTTAGTATTCTTGATTGTTTCATTTTTTAACCTTTAAATTAATTTTTCAAACCTAAGATTTCATTAACTCTTTTTTCATGTTCCAAAGATTGAATTTTTTTATTTGGAACTATCACATTAAAGTCATTTGTTGAGTAATCATCTTCATTTATTAGTTCAAGTAAAATAGTTAAATTTGAAGAAGTTGTATCATTTGTATCTGTTTTAAATAACCAACCTAAAAAAGGAATATCTCCTAAAAAAGTAGTCTTTTGAGTATCTTCATATTTTTGAGTTTGATTGATACCAGTTAAAACAAATAATCTATTTTTAGCTAATGAAAAAACTTGTTTAATAAATGATTTTGAAGTTTTAGGAGTGTTTGAACTATCCAAGATTGACTCACTTGTAAGTTCTAAGTTAATTTGAACTTCATCATTATAAATTTTAGGTGTAATTGAGATTTTTAAACCTATATCTTTGTAAGTGTATGTATTTGTTGTTTTAGTGTTATTATCATCAACAGTTGTAGAGCCTGAAAGATAAGGAATATTTTTTACAAGATTAAAAGCAACTGCTTCATTATCTGAAAGTGTTAAAGTTGGACTTGCAACAAGTTCAGTAATTTTATTTTGATTAAGAAGTTTAACAAATGAAGTAAAATTATCTTTTTGAGTAGAGTTTATATTACTAGATACTTGAAAAGGATATGCTAAAAGATTAAAGAAAAAATTAGATGATTGATTTATATTTTGAGTTAATTCTGTTCCATACTCTTTTATTTTGTTTAGGTTTGTATCAAGAATAGTGATTTTAACTTTTAATTGTTTTGGAGTGTTATCAACATAAGAAACAATCTTTTTAATATTTTCATAATCAGCTTGAGTAGATTTTAAAATTAAAAGTTTAGAAGATGGAATAAAAGTATATTCTATATCTTTATAAACTGCAAAAAGAGTTTTTATATATTCAAAATCTATTTTATGAAGTTGGATAGTATTAACAACTAAATCCTCTTTTAGAACTTCTAACTCTTTCTTTTTTAAAATATAGTAAACATTATTAGATATCTTAATTTCATAATCATTGTTATTTAAAACTTGAATTAAGAAGTTAAGATTATTTTGTTCTGGTTTATAGTAAACAACTATATCTTTTAGCAAATCATCTTGAATGATGAATGTTTTATCTAAACTAGATAATACTTCAATAGAAAAAGATTTTAAATCAGTTTCTACATACTCTAAATTATTTTGATTTAGGTTCTGTTGTTGGTTGGGGTTGGCTATTAAACAACTTAAAATCAAACCCAGAATTAATACTATTTTCATCTTTAATTTTCTCCTTTTTTTCAAATAGGTTATATTTATCGGTAGTCACTAGATAATATTTATTTTTAGTAATTTGAATAAATCTTGTTTTATATTCTTTACTCAAGATATTTAATAAATATTCTCTAGTAAAAACATTGTTATTTACAAAACAAAGATTTTTATTACAAAATATTTCATAGTAAGTTGCACTTTCAAATTCATCAATTTTTTTTACTGGTGTTGGAATAGAATTAATATTATGTGTTTGAACTGGTAAAGGTTTATTATCTTTTTTAGGTTCATCTTTAGTCATTGAAGAAACAAAAAAATATGCAAAAATAAATAAAAGAATTAATAAGAAGAATGAAAAAACTAAGAAGTGAACTACAAGAGATTTTTGTTTATTGTTTTCTCCAGAACCATATAAAGAAAACATTTCTTTTACAATAGGTAATTTTTTAGTATTAGCTTTTTGAGTTTGGAATAATTGGTGTCCTGTAAATTGATGGTAAATCATGTGAGAATTAAAAAGTTTTCTAGAGCTTGGAATTGCTTTATAATAAAACTCTGTAAAAGATTTATATTTTTTATGAACTAAAGGTAAATCTTGAGTAATTAATATAATATCTTGATGGAAATGTCTATGATATGAAAGCCACCACACTAGAACTTCATCATCTTTATTTAAGAAATTTTGACATTCATCAAAAACAATCAAAGTATTAAAGAAATCTTCATCTTTTACATATTCTTGTAATTCTGTATCTGATTTACCTATTTTATAAAGATTATGTAATCTAGTTAATATAACTTTGAATTGAGTAAAATCTAATTCTTTAACATTATCAAATTTTTCAAATTTAAACTCATTCAAGTTAGTTAAACAAGTTTTATATTTAGTATCACTAAGAGCAAAAGATTTAAATTTTTTATTATCTTTTAAATCTTTAGCAAAGTGAATAGCTATATTAAAAATTCCATAATAGCTTTTTCCACTTCCTGGTATTCCCGTACAAAATTGAATCATGTTAAACTACTTCACAATAAGAGCAAATTCTGTAACAGATTTATCTATAAATCTATAGATATCAATAGAAAAACCTAGTAGAAAAACATTGAAGTAAGTAAAGTAAACTAAAAACAATGTAGGACCCACAACATTAAAAGCTTCAAAGAAACCAGTTGCATTGATTGTTGATGAAACAATAATATTAAAACAATCAGATAATCCAGATATAGAAGAACCATTAGCAAGAGATTCAATTTTAGTGAAGATTGATTGTACAGTTTCATAAGTAGTCATTAAAAGGTTAAAAAGAGTTGTTATAAACAAAACTATTAAAGAAAACAACAAAGCTTTATTAGTTGCAAACATAATAGAAAGAGCAACAGTCTTTCCAAACTTAGTAATTAAATATGTACCAATAGCATAAATTAAATTAATCAAAATAGACTCCTTGTATCTTTAAGAATTTTGAAACACATTCTTACAACTTCAACAAGCATAAATATTTGAAAGATAATTGAAAAGATAGGTTTTAAATAGTTTAAAGGTGTTATAAAATCTAGTGTTACATCATGATTTCCAAAGACTTGAATAGTTAGACATTCTTTTAAATTTTGATTTGAATAAGTTTGTAAAGGATTGAAGTTAAAACCTTCTTCAAATATTGATTTAGCATTATCAAATTGTGCTAGAAAATTATTATATGAAGATTTCATATCATTATAAAAATTAGTAAAATCAGAATTAGAACTATTATAATCATTAGATATAGAATCAGTTTTTGAAGAATCTCCATCTTTTGAGAAAAGGTCTAAAATTTTTGTTAAAGTATCGCTTGTATTTTGTGTATTAGTTTTTATTGAAGCTGATAAGTTTTCTAATTTAGATAAATCAACTCCAGAACCTGAATCAGTAGAACCAGTTCCATCACTTGTTCCAGTTCCTCCAGTTGAACCAGTTCCTCCAGAAGTTCCATCAGTTGAGCCAGAAGTTCCTCCACTTGTACCAGTTCCACCAGTAGAGCCTGAACTAGTATCAGTACTTCCTGAACCTGAATCAGTTGAGCCAGTTCCACCAGTTGAGCCACTATCTCCAGTAGAACCCGAACCAGTATCTCCAGTTCCACCATTTGACCCACTTCCACCAGTTGAACCACTATCTCCAGTAGAACCTGAATCAGTTGAACCAGTATCTCCAGAACCTGAACTTCCAGAATTAGAACAAGAGCAAGGAGTTGTTATAACACCTTCAGAACAACCAAAAGACAAAACATTAGATAAACCACCACAAGTACTTTCACATTGAGATTGTAAACTACTACAATCATTCCCTTGAGGTTCTTCATTAGGAACACAATAATCTCCATTATTAAAAAAACCCTCATGACATTCTAAATTACCATTATCATTTAGATATCCATTTTCCATAGATTGAAAACATTTTCCGTTTACATTCTCAAAACCAGTACTACATGTAAGAGTTCCATTATCATCAAAAGAACCATTTTTAGGATTAGGAATAAATTCAGGGTCAGGGTCGGTGTCAGAACTACAAACAAACTTACCGTCCGAAGTTGTTTCATTAATACAAGAGGGAGAGTCAGGTTTGTATGAACAATAAGACTTAATTTCAACAGCTGAACCCATTACGACATTATTATCACTATCAATTTTTTGTGTACTTAAAATTTTAATTTTTCTAAACCATTTACCATCATATTTATCATAATAATAAGTTGTGTCGAAAGTTGTTGAAGCAGAAGAATAAACAGAAGTACTACTTGAACAAGTTAAACCAGATTTACGGTTTGTATAATCAGCCAAAGAAGTTAATTCCCAAGTATATGCAAAAGAATTAACAGTAAATATAAAGAATAAGAATAAAAATATTTTTTTCATAATTAAGACCTAATAAGAGCCATAGCACCAAAAAGAGTAGCTAGAACTAAAGATATATTTACATAAATTGAAAAGAAAAAATTAAAAGTATCATCTGGAGTTATTGCAACAATAATTAAATCATTTGCAAAAGATGGAACAATAAAAACTAAAAGTAATAGAACTAATTTCATATTATTTTCTCCCAATTTCAATAGCTAAATAACAAGCAAAGAACAAAAAAGTAAAACCACACAAAGAACCAGTTAAAGCCATTAAAAAACTATAATCTTGTAAAGAAAGATTTAAATAAGTTGCGATATCAGTAGATGAATACATATTAAGCCCAGATTATTTCAATTGTTTTTTTTACAGACCAAAGAACAGCTAGATATAAAATTAGAGCAGTTCCAAGAATTGATAAGTTAGAGAAAGAGATAGTAAAAGTTTGTAATATTTCCACTTGTAAACCTTTATAAAAAAATTTAGAAATAGAAATAAGGGAGAAAATCCCCCTTACTTAGCCATACCAATAGCTTTTCTAATACCCCAGATTACTCCAGTACCAATTAAAACTAAAACCCCAACTTCCATAGCATCAGAAGTATTAAAAACTAAACCTGTTAAATCCATAACGTGACTCCGTAAAATTAAAGTTATGTGCTACAAACACATATATAAAGAAAATTGAATACACAAAAAATATGTACTCAACAATATTTATATTTTTTTCTATTCGTGCAAAGAGCCATCTAGTAGCAAATAGCTAGACTTTTCATAGTCATCATTTGAAGCCTAACGCACTTCGTTTGTTTACTCATTTTTAAAAATTACAGTCTTACATATCTAACGAGCCGAGATATCTTCTGTATTTTTAAAAATCGAGTCTTATATAATGGAGGGGGACTTACAAGAGTGTACGGAATTAAAACTCAATGCCCCAACATTAAGAAATTACTTTATTTCAATAATCTCATTTTCATCATCAATATTTAAAACATCTCCATCTTTAGGAATATAATTTACAAATAAGTTTTTACTTACTAATTCATTATATTTTTGAACTAAAGCAGGTAATTTGTCATCTGTTGTATTTAATTTAACAATTACAGACCTAGCATTTTGAACTGGAATTTTTACACCATTTAATTCTTTATGACTTAATGTTTTCATAATAAATTTAAGTTTAACACTAGCACCATAAGGTTTTTTAGTTTCAGGGAATACACCAGAAGCAGTAAAGTCGATACCATCTAAAGTACCATATAAATAACAACCATGTTCAGTTAATTGAATTGGTTTTACTAAGTTGTTTGTAGTTTTTTCAGTTGACATATTTTTTCCTTTTATTATTTAATCGATTTAATACCAATCGGCTACGACTAAAATGTCTTTCCCCTCATTTGACTAACTGAACTTACAGAGGGAGTAAATTCAATATTAAAATAATTAGAATTTGTACAATAATTAGATTTTTGATAGAATTTGCATGTAGTTTGCATTTAAATCTTTTAATCTAAATTATAAACAGTAATTCAATAGTTGAATAAAATTCAATATTTAAATTAATGAATTGTAATAGTTTAATAATTAAATTAAGCTTAATATTTGTATATAATTTAATATTTGTACGGAAAGGAGAGAAAAATGTATATTAAAGAACTAACGAGAAAAGAAAAAGAATTAATTGCAGATAGAATTAATATATCTGTTGGAACAATTTATAACTGGATAGATACAAAACCTGAATTAATTAAATTGATTGAATTGGGCTTACAAAAAGAAAATGAAATCAAAGGTAATCTAGAAGGATATACGAATTTAGATGAAGTAGTTGGTAAAATGATTCCAACAATTAAAGCTTTAGAAGAAAAAATAAAACTTCTAGAAGAAAAGATAAAATAGGTGTGCAATTTTTGTGAAAAATATTTACATAATCTTTATATTTAAAAGATATGTAAGGCTTTTTAGAAAATGTGTAGAAAGTGCGAATTTATCTATAATTTGAATACAAAATAATTACAAAGAAAAAGTAATTTTTTCAACTATTTATTAACTATGAAAAGATAAAATACGCCAAATATAATTTCAAGGAATAAAATGAAAAAAATAGTGTCTAGTTTCGTTGCTTCAGTTGCTTTAATTACAACTTTAAATGCAGCTGATTTTTATGCTACAGTTGATGGTGAGCAAATCACTAAACAAGATATCTCAATGGCTTTACAAGATCCAAGAATCGATTTTGATAAATTACCAGAGAATGCAAAAAAACAAGTTTTAGAGCAAATAATCAATAGAAAATTATTAGCTAAAAAAGCAATTGAAGAAGGAATTGAAAAAGATCCTCAATATGTTGAAACAATTACAAAAATCAAAGAAGATTTAGCTTTCCAAGTATGGCAAAAAAATCAAATTGAAAAAATCAAATTTACAGATGCAGAAAAAAAAGATTTCTATGAAAAAAACAAAGAAAAATTTGTTATGCCAGAAACTTTAGAAGCTAGTCACATTTTAGTAAAAACTGAAAAAGAAGCTTTTGATATCATCAAACAATTAGATAAAGCTACAAACAAAGAAGAAAAATTTAAAGAATTAGCTTTAGCTAAAACTGAAGACCCAACTGGTAAAAAAAATGGTGGATATTTAGGTAAATTTGCAGCAGATCAAATGGTTCCAGAATTTTCAACTGCAGCAAAAGCATTAGCAAAAGGTGCATATTCTAAAGTTCCAACAAAAACACAATTTGGTTATCATATTATTTATTTAAAAGATAAAATTCCTGCAAAATCTTTAACTTTCAATGAAGTAGAAGGAAATATTTCTCAAATTTTATTAGGAAATACGTATAATAAAAAAGTAAAAGAATTAACAGACGAATTAAGAAAAGACGCAAAAATAGTAATTAAATAAGGAGATTAAATTGGGTGTATTAGATGTAGTAAAACCAGGTGTTTTAACTGGTAGTGAAGCAAAAAAACTTTTTAATTATGCAAAAGAGAACAATTTTGCAATTCCTGCAGTTAATGTTGTAGGAACTGATTCAGTTAATGCTGTTTTAGAAGCAGCGGCAAAAGTTAATTCGCCAGTTATTATCCAATTTTCAAATGGTGGAGCTGGGTTTTATGCTGGAAAAGGTTTAAAAACTTCAGATGCAGCAGTTCTTGGTGGAATTAGTGGTGCAAACCATGTTCATACAATGGCAAAAGCTTATGGTATTCCAGTTATTTTACATACTGACCATGCAGCAAAAAAACTTTTACCTTGGATTGATGGATTATTAGATGCAGGTAAAAAACATTTTGAACAAACAGGAAGACCTTTATTTACTTCTCATATGCTTGATTTAAGTGAAGAGAGTTTAGAAGAAAATATTGAAATTTGTGTTGAGTATTTCAAAAAAATGAATGCATTAGATATGATGATTGAAATTGAACTTGGAATTACTGGTGGTGAAGAAGATGGTGTTGATAACAGTGATGTTGATAATGCTTTACTTTATACACAACCAGAAGAAGTTTGTTATGCTTATGAAAAATTAAAAGAAGTTGGAGAGAATTTTACAATTGCTGCATCTTTTGGAAATGTTCATGGTGTATATAAACCAGGAAATGTTGTTTTAAGTCCAAAAATCTTAGATAATTCACAAAAATATATTCAAGATAAATTAAAAACTTCTGATAAACCAGTTGACTTTGTTTTCCATGGTGGTTCAGGTTCACTTTTAAGTGAAATTAGAGAAGCTATCTCTTATGGTGTTATTAAAATGAACATTGATACTGATACTCAATGGGCAATGTGGGATGGTGTAAGAGCTTACGAAGCTAAATACCATGATTATTTACAAGGACAAATCGGTAACCCAGAAGGTGAAGATAAACCAAATAAAAACTACTATGACCCAAGAAAATTCTTAAGAGCTGGTCAAGAAACAATGATAGCTAGACTTGAAGTTGCTTTCTCTGATCTTTGTGCTTTAAATAAAAACTAATATTTTAGAGGAAATTCCTCTAAAATATCTACTCTTTCTTCTAAATAAAATCCTTTTTTTGGTATTAAAAATATATAATTAAAACCAAAGGAATAATTATGCAAATAAATCTTTATGAAAAAAATATAAATAAAATTGATGCTTTTTTTGAACTGAAAATTATTCAAAAAAGTGAAAAATTATCTACAAAACTTATTGAAACATTAGAAAAAATAAATTTTTTTAAAGATTCTTATAATATCCATTTGGATTATGAATCAAAAATACTTTATATCTCTTGTTTGGATTTTAAATCTGAAAATATAAAAATAGCAATATTTAAAACTATAAATTTTTTAAAAAATAAAAAAATTGAAACTATCAAATTAGACATAAATCAAAATGGATTAGAATTAAAAATAAAAGATATTGTTGAAGGTTTAATGCTTGGAAGTTATAGTTTTGATAGATATAAAAATTCAAAAAATATTTTAAATATAAATGAGATAAAGATTTCAATCAAATCAAGTTCTAAAAGTAAAGAAAAGTTAGAAGATGAGTTAAATAAAACTCTATTATTAACACAAGGAGTAAACTATACAAGAGATATAGTTAATACTCCTCCATTTGAATTTGTTCCAAAAAGTTTTTCTCAAAAAGCTTTAGAACTTGCAAAAAATAAAAATATAAAATGTAAAGTTTTTGGAGAAGATTATCTTTTAAAAAATGGTATGAATGCAATGTTTAGTGTTGGAAAAGCTTCTGTAAATGAGAGTCAATTAGTACATCTATCATATAAAGCAAAAGAAGCTAAAGCAAAGATTGTAATTGTTGGAAAAGGCGTAACTTATGATACTGGTGGATTAAGCCTTAAAAGAGGTGATGGAATGGTATCAATGAAATGTGATAAAGCAGGAGCAAGTGCAATTTTGGGAATATTTGATGTTTTATCAAAATATAATTTGCCTTTAGAAGTTCATGGAATAATTGGTGCAGTTGAAAATATGATAGGTGGAGATGCATATAAACCAGATGATGTTTTGATTGCAAAAAATGGAAAATCAATAGAAGTTACAAACACTGATGCTGAAGGAAGACTAGTACTTGCTGATTGTTTATGTTACGCACAAGATGAAATAAAAGAGATAGATTATATTTTTGATTTAGCAACTTTAACGGGAGCTAGTATTATGGCATTTGGTGGTTATACTCATGCAATTATGGGTTATAATGATAAGTTAAAATCAAAAATCCAAAAAGCTTCAATGAAATCAGGTGAATTAGTAGGTTTCTTACCTTTTAATCAATTTTTAGAAAAAAGATTAAAAAGTGAAGTTGCAGATATGATAAATACAAGTTCAAACAAAAATGGTGGAGCAATAACAGCAGCGATATTTTTAAGTAAATTTATCAAAGAAGAAAATAAAAATAAATGGCTACATTTTGATTTGGCTGGACCTTCGTATAGACAAGAAGAGTGGGATTGTAATCCTTATGGAGCAACTGGTGCAGGTGTTAGATTACTTTTTAGATTTATGGAAAAAGTTTCAAAGAAAAAGAGTTAAATTAATTTTAATTTAACTCTTTTTCATAAGTTGGATAAAGATTTATAACACTTCTTTCAAACTCTTCTTTAAACATTGTAAAGTTATTGAACTCTTTTGGAATAGGAAGATTTAAAATTTCAAATATATCAAGTCCTTTTTTTGCACTATTTTTTAGAGTATTATCCAAATATTTTAAATAATTAATATTTTCATCAATTACACTTTTATTTTCAAAAGCAATTCCATGTCCTGGCACTGTGAGTTTAAAATCTATATTTTTTAACTCTTTTAAAGAGGCTATCCACTTATTTATATTTGCATGTGGTGTAGCCATTGTTCTTTTATTAAAAATTAAATCAGAGGCATAAAGAATTTTTGTTTTTTCATCATAAATAGCAACATCACTTTTTGTATGTCCATCAAAATATAAAACTTTCAACTTGTAACCATCAAAATCTAATTCTTTTGAATTTAATATTTGATTTGGAGCTTTTACTTTAGTATTTGATATTGCTTCATTAACTAAATTTGTTAGATTTGTAATATACAATTCTCCATTGTTTTCTATCTCTTCTTTTGTAAATTTTGAAGCATAAATATTGCTATTTATAAAAGCACTATTTCCTAAAAAATGGTCAGGATGATGGTGCGTGTTTATGATATATTTTATAGGTTTTGAAGTGATTTTAGAAATAGCCTTTTTAATCTGCTCACCATAAAGTTCTGAACTTCCGGTATCTATTAAAATAACACTGTTTTTTGTGATTATAAATGAAGTGTTTGCTATATCTCCACCATTTTTTGTTGAAAAGTATTCTTCTTTTCCATAAAAATAGTAGCTATTTTCATTTAATTTTATAGGTTTTAACTTATAATCAAACTGGGCAGAAAATAAAAATGTACAATAAAAAAGAATTAAAAATCTCATTTTTATTCCTTAGTTATTGTTTGAATAAATTTATTTGAATCTGTATCCATAAATTCAAGTTTGTACTCTTTTTCATCTATATTTGTTTCAAAAATAAATCTTGGATTTTCACTAACAGCAGAATAAACTAAAACTTCTCCAAACTCTTTATTGTTAGCTTTTAGAACTATTTTATTTATATAAAATTCAGTATTTCCAAATATTAAACCTGTTTCCATAGGATGAAATATTGAACTTTTTATTCTAAAACTATTTTCATTTTTAAAAATTTCAGCTTTACCTTTACCTAAAAGTTTGTCATAATCAGAATCTCCTGAAGCTGCACTTGAAACAGAACAACCTCCACCAAAACTTTTTATATTTTTACTTCCAATATGCCAAATATTTTTATCATCTAAAACTAATGCTCGTAGAGGTGTCTCTTGTGCTACTTTTATATTTACAGAAATAATAGGTAAAAGACCATTTTCTAAATTCATATCAATGATTTTTGGGATTGGATTTAAATCTGCAAAAACAATAACTCTTTTTGCATTTTTTATTTTTTTAGCATCTACGAAGATTGGCACTTGGATTGGATTGTCAGCAAAACTTGGTACTTTGATAGTTATATTTTTATCATCAAAAATATATTTGTCATTTTTGATAAATTCACTTAATAGTGAGTCAAAAGTAGGAGAAGCTACTGGATTATTGGCGTATAAATTTTGAATTATCAAAAAAGATAAAACCAGTAAAAATATTTTTTTCATATAAATCTCCTATTTTTGTGTTTTTGAAATCGGCTCTTGATACTCCACATTAAATTTTTCAAAGATTTTTTTAATTTTTCCATCTTTGTAAGCATCTTCTACAACATTATCAATATGATAACTAAGGTCTTTATAACTACTAGAAACAGCAGTTGCTAAATCCCAATGATTAGTTGGAAGCATAGGAATACCATCTGTAAGATAGTATAAATCTTTATTCTTTTTATAATTTAAAAGATATTGAAGTTGAGTTTTTAAACCTGCAATTGCATCAATTTTCCCATCTTTAAAATCTTTAAAAGCATCTTCAAATTTTGTGTAGTGTTTTACATTTTTACCAATAGTTCTAATACTCATTAGATGAAAATCAGGAAGCGTATCTACTTCAACACCAATAGTGTTATATGCAAAAATACCAAGTGTTTTTATCTCTGGAATTACTTTTTTATGTGTTGCAATAATCCATTTATCACTTTGATATGGAGCTTTTATTGATACTTTTTCATTTTCTAATTCACCAGTGTATTTATCAGTCATTCTTAGATAATCGTAATCATAAGGAATTCTAAGCATTACATCAGCTTTTGTTTTGTGAATAAGATTTCCTCTCCAAATTGTATTTCTTAAATCTGCAGATAAATTTTCATCAAAACCCGTAAAATACCATACTGGTTTTACATTTAAAGATTTAGCGATTAGTTTTCCAACTTCTACATCTATACCTTTTGCAACACCATTTTCTTTAAAAGAGTAAGGAGGAAAATCCTCATAAACTGCTATGATGATTTCTCCACTCTCTTTTATTTGGTCAATGCTTCTTGCAATTGCTAGAACAGATAAGAATAGAATTACAAAAAGTTTGAAAAACATTATTCAGGCTTTGGTAATGTAATTAAGTAAGCTCTAATAGCCCACATAGCTTCTTGTGTTAATACACCTTCAAATGGAGGCATATAAACATTTCCATTTCTAACAGCACCACCTCTGATTCTTTCTAAGAACCACTCATCACCATCAATCCCTTCATCTAATGCTCTTAAATCAGGAGCAACCCCACCAGAAATTGCATCTAAACCATGACATCTAGCACAGTTTTCGCTATATGCATATTTTCCTAACTCTTCAGCTTTTTTGTCACCTTTATAAGGATTCTCACCTAACCACTCTTTTCCAAGTTGTTTTAATGATTTTGTATCAATTGCTTGAGGTGTAACACTTCCATGTCCAAAAGCAAAAACTGCAGTTGCTAAAACCGCTAAACTTATTTTTTTCATAATTTTCCTTTTCAATTTTTTTTGATTAGTGGAATTATAAACCCTCTTTATAGCCTAATTATAGCGATGGAAAAATTCTTTTCATTGCTAAATTCACGCTATAAAATTTATATACAATTGCAAAATTAATAAAAATTGGGAGTAATTATGAGTAAAAAAGTCCTATTTATAGTAGCTTTAATAATATCAAATTTGTATGCACAAAATGTTTTGAAAATAGGTGTTTTAAATTATGGAACAGTAAACTGGGAATTAGATGTAATTAAACATTATGAACTTGATAAAAAGTATGGATTTGACTTACAACTTACTCAATTAGCTTCAAAAAATGCCCAATTAATCGCACTTCAATCAAAAAGTGTAGATATGATTGTAAATGATTGGATTTGGGTAAATACACAAAGAGATAAAAATAAACAATTTGTTTTTTATCCTTATTCAAAAGCTACAGGAACTCTTTATATAAATCCTAAAAGTGAAATAAAAACTTTTGAAAATTTAAAAGATAAAGAATTGGGAATTGCAGGTGGAGTTGATGATAAAACTTGGATTATTTTAAGAGCTTATGCAAAGAAAAAATATAATTTAGATTTAAAAAATATAGTAAAACCAGTTTTTGCAACAGCACCAATTTTATATAAAAAAATGGAAGATGAGTCTTTGAATGCAAGTATAAATTATTGGCATTTTAATGCAAAATTAGAAAAATTTGGTATGAAACCTTTAGTTCTAATGGAAAATGTTTTTAGTGAATTTGGAGTAAATAGTGATATTCCTTTTGTTGGTTGGACATTTTATAAAGATTTTTCAATTGAAAATCATGATTTAATAAACTCTTTTTTAAAGGCTAGTTTTGAAGCAAAAGATATTTTAAATAGTAGCGAAAAAGAGTGGGATAGATTAAAAGATATAATGAAAGTTGATAATGAAAATGATTTTGAAGCATTAAAAGAGGGATATAAAAAATCAATTATAAAAGATTTTACAAATGAAAATATTAAAGACATAGAAAAAATATTTTCACTTTTATTAAATGAAGGAAAAGATGATTTATCACAAGAGAGCAGAGTTTTAGAAAAAGATATTTTTTATAAGGTTCAATAAATGTTTAATGAAACAAAAATATTTTCAATAATTCTTTTTTGTATTGTTTGGCAAGCAATTTCACTTTTAGTAAATTCAGAACTTTTTCCATCTTTGATTGATATTTTTTATTCTATTGTTGAACATTTTAAAAACAAAGATTTGATTGAAAATATTAGTATTACTTTATATCGAGTTGTTTTAGCTTTTGTTATTACTATGATTATTGGAATATTTTTGGGATTTTTGATGGGAATTTCAACAAAAATTGAAAACTTTTTTTCTATCTTTTTGTTAATTGCTTTAAATATTCCAGCTCTTGTAACAATAGTTATTTGTTATATTTGGTTTGGATTAACTGATTTTTCTTTGATTTTAGCTGTTGTTATAAACAAAGTTCCAATTATCATTGTAAATATAAAAGAGGCAGTTAGTTCTTTGGATAAAAAATATTTACAATTAGTAAAAGTATATAACCTAAATTTTAAAGAGACGCTATTTAAAATCTATATTCCTTATTTGTATCCATCTTTGATTTCAAGTAGTAGAATTGCTATATCTTTGATTTGGAAATTGGTTTTGGTTGTTGAACTTTTAGGAAGAAGTGATGGAGTTGGTTTTCAAATCTCTATGTTTTTCCAATACTTTGATATAACATCAATATTTGCTTATACTTTTTGTTTTATTTTTATTATATTTTTGTTTGAAAGATTGTTTTTAACTCCTATGGAAAAAAAATATAGAAGATGGATTTAAAATGATAAATATAGAAATCAAAACAAAATATTATGAAAAAAACAAAATTTTAGAAGATATAAAAATCAATATAAAAGATTCAGAATTTTTATCAATTATTGGACCATCTGGTTGTGGTAAAACAACTTTATTAAAAATAGTTGCTTCTTTGGATAAAGAGTTTATAGGAAATGTAAACTTAAAATCTTCAAATATCGGATATATGTTTCAAGAAAATCTATTATTACCTTGGCTTACAATAAAAGAGAATTTGCTTTTATTTTCTAAAAATAAAGATATAAAAAAGATTGAAAAGTTTTTATCTTTTGTTGAATTAAAAAAAGATATTTTAGAAAAATACCCAAATGAAATCTCTGGTGGAATGGCAAGACGAATTGCTTTGATTAGAACTTTTATCAATGAACCAAAAATCGTACTTCTTGATGAACCATTTTTATCTTTGGATTTTCCAACTGCACTAAATCTAAAAAGATTTTTTTTAAATCTTTGCAAAGAGTTTAAAAGTAGTGTGATTTTAGTTACTCATGATTTAAGTGAAGCGATATATCTTTCAAATAGGATTTTGTTTTTTGGTAAAAATCCAGCCAAAATAATCTATGAATATAAAAATGAAAATAATCAAGAGTTTGATATGGAAAAAATTGATGAAATAAAAAATAGATTATTTAAAACTTATCCCAAAATATTAGAAGGAGAAATATGAAAAAGTTAGTATTTATTTTGTTTTTGGCTTTGAGTCTATTTGCATTTGATGAAAAGATTCAAATATTTAAGCCAGTTAGTAGCACTTGTCCCCAAGATTGGTTAGACAAAATCAAGAGTGATGTAAATGAAAGTGTGGATGTTGTATCAATGATTGATATGAAAGCATTAAAAAGAAATGTTGGAATACCAAAAGAGATACAATCTTGTAATACTTCAATATATAAAGATTTTGTATTTGAAGGAAATGTTCCAAGTCTAGCAATAAATGATTTTTTAAAAAATCCTGTAAAAAATTCTATAGGATTATCTCTTCCAGCTTATGAAAATGATAAAGAAACTAAAACAGTTTTTGTTATTTTTGAAGATAAAACTTTTAAGGAATACGGTAAATACAAATAAAAAAAATGTACTTAAAATTACAAAAAAATAATTTTTTATTAATGCTATAATTAAGCTATATAAACGCTATAGATAGGCTATTTATGGGCTATTCTGAGGCTATAACTCCTTGATATAATAACGAATACAAAATTTATTTTCATATAAATTTATGTAAAAAAAATTATAAAGGAAATAGTTTGAAAAAGTTAGGATTAATCAGTTTTGCAACATCAGTTGTAGTAAGTTCATTAATGGCAGGTACTATAGAAATAGCATCAGATTTAAAAATCTCTGGTGATGCAGAAGTTAGGGGAATTTCTGTAAAAGGTGATACAGCAACAGTTAAAAAAGATAAACAAATTATTGATTCAGAAGTTAATCTAAATTTAGACTTTACTACACTTGAAGGTATAAAAGTTCACACAGCTATAAAATTACAAAATGATGCTTGGGGTGATAACTCAAACGATACTTTTGAGTGGGAAGAAGCTTATGTAACAGTTCCATTTAATCAAGATAAATTACTAATTGCTGGAAGAATAAATGATACATATGGAACACCTTTTTATGGTTCTAATGGAGATAAAATTGATTTAGCTCTTTTAGGTTATACACCAGTTGAAAATACTTTATTATATGCATTTGATTTTAAAGCAGTTGAAGGTAAAAATAATGACCAAAATACATTCTTAGGTGCTAATTCATCAGGAACTGGAACTGGAGATTTTGATGCATATGGTTTAGGTGGACAAGTTATTCTTGATAAATTACTTGTTGGTGGAAGATATGTTTACTTACAAAACAATACTGAAACAGCTACAAATTCTGCAATTTATAATGATGCAACAAGTCATATGTTCAATGCCTTTGCAATGGGTGAAGTTGCTGGATTAGAATTACAAACACAAGTTGAAAAAAGAACTGGTGATAGAAGTAATTCGACAGCAGGACAAGTTGATGAAAAAATGTTTGGAGCATATTTAAAAGTTGCTAAACAAATCAATGATTTTAAAATTGGTGCAGCAGCAGTTCATACAAAAGATGGTTATGTATCAGGGGAAAATCTACCTGTAACATATTTTACAAATGCTGATTTAGGGACGGATTCATTTAATAGAGTTGGAAAATATGGTGATACAACTATCTTTGCTTTAAATTTTGAATATGATTTAACACAAGCTTTAACATTAGAGTCAAATATAGCTCAACATAAAATCAAAGATACAACTTTTTCAAGTTTAAATGAAGATTTAAAAATCAACGAATATGATTTAGGTTTATCTTATGCTTTAAATAAAAGTGCAACTCTTGGTTTAAGATATGCATTTGGTGATTTTGATAAAAACAGTTTAGAAGATATGCATACTGTTGTTGGTGCAGTTAATATCGAATTTTAAAATAAAATGAAACTCCTAAAAGAACATGGCGCGGGTATGATAGGAATGATAGGACTTATTGGTATTTATATCAATATGTTCTATCAAATTCATTATATTTTAACTCACTAAAAGATATGCCATCTTTTTTAAGATGGCTGTTTTTCCTAAAAAAATTGAAGAAATAAAAAATAACAAATTGTAATATTTTTTATTATTAATCAGCAAAATCCATATAATTACTTCTATAAATCCAAAAGGCTAAAAATGGAAGAAAATAAATCAAATATAGTAGTTTATAATGATGGTGAATTAGAACTAAATGTTTCGGTTGAAAATGAAACTGTATGGCTAAATAGAAACCAAATATCAGAACTTTTTGGTAGAGATATAAAAACAATTGGTAAACATATTAGTAATGTTTTCAAAGATAAAGAATTAGAAATATATTCAACTGTCGCAAAATTTGCGACACTTCAAAAGGAAGGAGAAAGAGAAGTAAGAAGAGATATTGAATACTATAATTTAGATGTAATTATCTCTGTTGGTTATCGTGTGAAATCGCAAAAAGGTGTTAAATTTAGACAATGGGCAACTTCTATATTAAAAAATTATATTCAAAATGGTTATGCTATTAATGGTGAAAAAATTACTAATCAAAGATTTAAAGAACTGGAAAAAGAAGTAATAATCCTAAAATCAAAAGTAGAAAATATCTCAAACTCGCTTGAAGACAAAAAACTAAAACCAAAACAAGGGATATTTTATAATGGAGAGATTTTTGATGCGTATGTTTTTATAAATGATTTATTAAAAAATGCAACAAATGAAATAACTTTAATCGATAACTATATAGATGAAACAGTTTTTACTCTTTTTTCTAAATATCCAAATATAAAAACCAGAATTTATATTCATACTATTTCAAAATCATTAAAACTAGATTTTGAAAAGTACCAAAAACAATACAAAAATATAGAACTTTATGAGTTTAAAAGCTCTCACGATAGATTTCTAATAATCGATAAAAAAGAAGTTTTTCATATAGGAGCAAGTTTGAAAGATTTAGGGAAAAAATGGTTCGCTTTTTCAAAGTTTGAGATAAAAAATCTAAAAATTTTAGAGTACTTAAAAGAAGTTTGAATTTTTACTCTAAACTTTTAAAAATCAAATCTTTCAGTTTTTCATTTATCTTATTTGCTATTTTTTCTTCATTTTTAAAGGGTTTATATTTTTTAAATGAAATATAAAAAGAACCATCAAAATCTTCATATATTGATAATCCAAGAGGGCAATAATTTATATTATTAAAATTTTCTTCTACCATTTCATACGTAAAACTTGCTTTACAAATTCCTAGATTTGTACCATTTTTTAGATAAGATTTTTTTTCAAGTAAAGTTGCTACTTCATTTGTTGATTTTGCTAGATTTAATTCATAAACTATCACAAAACCTTGAAAGTTTATCTCATCTTTTAGTTTTAAAAGATTTTCTTGAAAATTTGTGTTTGCTGTTTTTACAACAAAAAAGTTTTCATTTTCTATGATTTCATAATTTGCGTGTAAAAAAGAAGAGAAAAGAAAAATGAATAAAAAGATTTTATTCATTTTTACATTCCATTTCAAAAGGTGCAATTCCAAGTGTATCTAAATCTGTTGTTGGATGTAAGAAACCAACTTGTGGTGAAGTTGAAATCAAAGCTCTTGGTTGAACAAGTGAAATAGGAATTCTAACTTGTCCATTATAATCTCTAAAAGAGAGTTTTCTTCCCATATATGCACCAACATCAAACTCATCAGAGTAAATAAAATCAAGATTGGTTTTTAAATCATTTGTATTTGTTTTTGCTATAGATGTGATGATTGTTCTAACTGCAAGCCAATTTGAATAATCACGCGATTGCATCCATCTTGAAGAGAACTTTTCAAATCTACTTTGCATTTGAGCAGCTCCCCAAGCTTCGATAACTTTATGCCATAAAACAGGAGTTAATCCTTGAGTTCCTGCAACTGGTCTTGGAAGCCAAGAGTTAAAATAGATTAACTCTCCAAAATCTCCATAATAATCTGCTACTAAAACTACATCATAATCTTTTGCTTGTGTAAATACAGGAATTTCATCAGAAGCTTTTCTTCTGATATCACTATTGTTCTCCCAAGTTTTTTCAGCAACGATTTTTGCTCCAAATTTTTTAACAGCTCTTTTTATATCATCTGCTATTTCTATATCTTTTGGATTTTTTCCACTTATTAAAAGAATATTTTTAAAATTTCTTTTTACTAAAAATTGAACTAATCCATCATAAAGCATTGCGTTACTTGCACTTGTGTGGATTAGATTTTTAACACAATAATTTTTTCTAATTTGTGTGCTTTCATTGCTTGCGTTTATTAATAAAGCATTTTTTGAAAGTGGATTTTTAACGATTTTTTCAAAAAGAGTTGTTTCAACATTTAAAATCACATAACTGTTATTTGCTTTTATAAAATCTTCAAAAGCAGTTATTAACTCATTTTCATCATAAGATATTTTTGTTTCAAGTTCAAAGTTTTGATTTAAAAATTTAGCACTTTTATTACTATCAATTACAGCAATTTGGGCACCTTTTAAACCTAAATCATCAGGTTCTTCTATGATATTTGATAAAACAGGTGGTTTTTCAATTTTTTGTTCTAAATATAAAATTTTTGTATTTAAGATATCTGCATAAATAAAATTTAATAGCAGTAGTAAAAATAAAATTATTTTCATTTTTTCTCCTTTTTAGTTCATTGATTATAATGGATATTTATAGCTTTAGTTTAGCAATAAAACAATCGCTAAACTTAGGCTATAAAGATGATATAAAATTCATCATAAAATAAATGGAGAATAAAAATATGAAAAAGACTTTTTTATCAATATCAATTTTAACAAGTATGCTTATGGCTGATACAGTTTATGTTTCAAATGAAAAAGATAATACTTTAAGCATAATAGATTCAGATACAAATAAAGTTGTAAAAACTGTAAAAGTAGGTCAAAGACCAAGAGGAATTTTATTAAGTAATGACTATAGCAAACTTTATATTTGTGCAAGTGATGATGATACAGTTCAAGTAATGGATACAAAAACAAATGAGATTTTATATGATTTACCTTCAGGTGAAGACCCTGAACAATTTGCTTTAACTCCTGATGGAAAAGAGTTATATATTTCAAATGAAGATGATGCAATTGTAACTGTTGTTGATACACAAAACAAATCTGTATTAGCTCAAATCGATGTAGGTGTTGAACCAGAAGGTATGGCTGTAAGTCCTGATGGAAGTGTTGCTATTAATACAACAGAAACTTCAAATTTTTTACACTGGATTGATACAAAAACAAAAAAGATTATTCATAACACATTGGTTGATCAAAGACCAAGACATATTGAGTTTTCACATGATGGAAGTATGGTTTGGGCTTCAAGTGAAATTGGTGGAACAGTTATGGTAGTTGATGCAAAAACTAAAACATCTGTTGCAAAAATTGGATTTAAAATTCCTGGAATTTTTAAAGATTTAATTCAACCAGTTGGAATTAAACTTACAAGTGATGGAAAATATGCTTTTGTTGCTTTAGGACCTGCAAATCATGTTGCTGTAATTGATGCAAAAACATATAAAGTAATTAAATATTTACTTGTAGGAAAAAGAGTTTGGCAGTTACATTTTGTAGATGGAGAGAAAAAACTTTATACAACAAATGGTGTAAGTGGTGATGTTTCAATAATTGATGTTGAGTCATTAAAAGTTGAAAAAACAATTCCTGTAGGAAGATATCCTTGGGGATTAGCTGTTATTCCAAATAAATAAAATGAAAAATATTTTAGAACTAAATGATATAGATTTTTATTATGGAAAAAAGAGAGTATTAAATAATGTCTCTTTTTCCATAAAAGAGGGAGCTTTTTCTGTTTTATTAGGACTTAATGGTGCAGGAAAATCTACAATTTTTTCTTTGATTACAAGACTTCAATCTCTTCAAATTGGAGAAATCTTCATAAATAACTACTCAATAAAAGATTATTCAAATGCTTTAAAAGATATTGGGATTGTTTTTCAAGAACCAACTTTGGATTTAGATTTAACTGTAAAACAAAATCTTTATTACTATGGCTCTTTAAAAGGTTTAAATTTTAAAGAGACACTTCTTTCAATAAAAGATGAAATAGAAAAACTTGAACTTTTAGATGTTATGGATACACAAGTGCGAAAACTAAATGGTGGACACAGAAGACGAGTAGAGATTTTAAGAGCATTGATAAATAAACCAAAACTTTTATTATTAGATGAAGCAACTGTTGGTTTGGATTTAAAAAGTAGATTTGATATTTTGGATTATGTAAGAAAATTAGTAGAAGAGAAACAAATTTCTGTTTTATGGATTACACATCTTTTTGATGAGGTAAAAGAAAATGACAATATTTCAATAATAAAAAATGGTGAAATAATAGAAACTGGAATTGTAAAAAATATTGTTAAAAAATATGAAAAAGAGAATTTGGTTGATACATTCAAGCAAATTGTAGGATGAAAAAATGAAAAAATATATCTATTGCATGAATGGAATTGTATATAAAGAGTTAATACGATTTTTAAAACAAAAAAGTAGATTTTTTTCTGCACTTGTTAGACCACTTTTATGGTTATTTATTTTTTCAGTTGGATTTAAAACAGCACTTGGATTGGCAATTATTCCACCTTATGAAACATATATTACTTATGAAACATATATAGTTCCAGGGCTTGTTGGAATGGTTTTACTTTTTAATGGAATGCAAAGTAGTTTAACTATGATTTTTGATAGAGAGATGGGAAGTATGAAAATACTTTTAACATCATATATAAATAGAAATTATCTACTTTTTTGTAAGATGTTTGCAACTGCAATCGTATCAACTCTTCAAGCTTTAACTTTTTTATTTATTGCTAAATGGTATGGGGTTGAACTATCGGTTTTAGATATTTTTCTAACAGTTCCAATAATCATAATTTCATCAATAATCTTAAATGCTTTTGCTTTATTTATCTCTTCTGTAATAAAACAGTTAGAGAATTTTGCAACAGTTATGAACTTTGTAATTTTCCCAATGTTCTTTTTAAGTAGTGCTTTATATCCTCTTTGGAAGATAAAAGATTCGTCTATTTTATTGTTTAATATCTCATCATCTAATCCTTTTACTTATATAGTAGAGGCTATTCGTTTTTCACTTTATGGAAAATATGATTTTGAGGTGTTTTTTATCTTACTAATTTCATTGGTAATTAGCCTATTTATGGCGTTTGTTGGATTTAAATCTAAAAAAATAAACCATAGCTAAACTTAGGCTATATTTGTTATGTATACTTTCAATAAGACAAATTTGGTCTGTTATTAAAATTATATAAGGAGAGAATATGATTAAAAATAAATTGCTAACTAGTGCAGTTGCCGTTACACTATCTGCACTAATTAGTGGTTGTGTTGCTTCAAACAACGCTACTAATAATAGCACAACTAATGTTACAGAACCATCATATAATGCAGTTACTTACAAAGAAATTGCAAATGATGCAAAAACAACAAATGATGTTTTAACTTATGGGTTAGGACAACAAGGACAAAGATTTTCATCTTTAACACAAATTAATAAAGATAGTGTTAAAGATTTAGTTCCTGTTTGGAACTTTAGTTTTGGTGGTGAAAAACAAAGAGGTCAAGAATCTCAACCAATCGTTAAAGATGGTGTAATGTATGTTACAGCTTCTTATTCAAGAGTTTTTGCTATTGATATAGCAACGGGTGAAGAAATTTGGCAATATGATGCAAACTTACCAGATGCAATTTTACCATGTTGTGACGTTATAAATAGAGGTGCTGCTATTTATGATAATCTAATTATTTTTGGAACTTTAGATGCAAAATTAGTTGCACTTGACAGAAAAACTGGAAAAGTTGTTTGGAAGAAAAAAGTTTCTGAATATAAAGATGGTTATTCTATAACTGCTGCTCCACTAATTGTAAAAGACAAAGTTATCACAGGTATTTCAGGTGGTGAGTTTGGTGTTGTTGGTAAAGTAGAAGCTAGAGATCCAAAAACTGGTGAACTTATATGGATGAGACCAATGGTTGAAGGTCATATGGGATACTTAAATGGTAAAGAAAATGGAATTAGTGGTACATTAAACGCTACTTGGGAAGGTGACATGTGGCAATCAGGTGGAGCTGCTCCTTGGAATGGTGTTACATATGACCCTGATACAGATTTAATTTTCGTTCCAACTGGAAATCCAGCACCATGGAATTCACACTTAAGAAAAGGGGATAACTTATATTCTGCTTCAAGAGTTGCAGTTAATCCAGATACTGGAAAAATTGTATGGCATTTCCAAACAACTCCACATGATGGATGGGATTTTGATGGTATGTCAGAGTTTATTCCATTTGATTACAAAGATAAAGATGGTAAAAAAGTTCAAGCTGGAGCAACAGCTGACAAAAATGGATTCTTCTACGTTTTAGATAGAACAACTGGTAAATATATTAGATCAGTTGCTTTTGCTGAGAATATTACTTGGGCAAAAGGAATTGATGAAAATGGAAGACCAATTGTAAATGAAGATAATAGACCAGGTGCAGCAGTTGATGGTGGAAAAGGAACATCAGTATTTACAGTTCCTTCATTCTTAGGTGCTAAAAACTGGATGCCAATTTCATATTCTCAAAACACTGGATTATTCTATGTTCCAACAAATGAGTGGGGAATGGATATTTGGAATCAACCAGTATCGTACAAAAAAGGTGCAGCATATTTAGGAGCAGGGTTTACAATTAAACCAATTTTTGAAGACCACATTGGTGCTTTAAAAGCGGTTGATCCTGTAACTGGACAAATTAAATGGGTTTACAAAAATAAAGCTCCATTATGGGGAGGAGTGTTAAGTACAGCTGGTGGTTTAGTATTTACTGGAACTCCTGAAGGTAAATTATTAGCTTTAGATGACCAAAATGGAAAAGTTTTATACTCATTTAACGTAGGTTCAGGAATCGTTGGTTCTCCAATTACTTGGGAACAAAATGGTGAGCAATATGTAGCTGTTGTTTCTGGTTGGGGTGGAGCTGTTCCTTTATGGGGTGGTGAAGTTGCAAAAGCAGTTAAAAACATCAACCAAGGTGGCTCTGTTCACGTGTTTAAATTACACAAATAAAAAATCTTATAAAGGAGGGAATAAAAATGAAATGGGAAAAACCTATGTTTGTTGACAATAGATTTGGTTTTGAAGTGACAATGTATATTTGTCATGAATAATAAATAAATTAAAAATCCTGTTTGTAAATTAAATTTTGTTCTTGGATACAAGCTAGAAATTTCTAGCTTGTATTTTTATATCCAAATCTATAATTTTGTAGATTTAGTTATGAAAATAAAGGTAGGTTATGAGAATAGAAGTTTTAGGTTCATCTGCTGGTGGTGGACTTCCTCAATTTAATTGTAATTGCGATAATTGTAAAGGTTATAGAGAAGGAAAAAAATCTATAAAAAGAAGAACACAAAGTTCTATTACAATTAGTGAAGACGGTGAGAATTGGGTTTTATTTAATACAAGTCCTGATATTTTAGAACAAATTCATAATTCACCATTTTTACATCCACAACAAAGACGTGAAACAAAAATAAAAGCTATTATTTTTATTGATGCTCAAATCGACCATACAACTGGACTTTTGATGTTAAGGGAAGGATGCCCTCATCAAGTTTATTGTACAAAAGAAGTTCATGAAGAGTTAAATACTTCTTTTCCTTTATTTAAAATGCTTCAACACTGGGATGGTGGAGGAGTTGTTTATAATGAAATAGCTTTTAATAAACAACCATTTTTTATACCAGTTATGCCAAATTGTGAGTTTTATGCCGTTCCACTAATTTCAAATGCACCTCCATATTCAAAATATAGAGATAGACCAAGAGTTGGTGATAATATTGGAGTTGTTGTTTTAAATAAAAAAACAGGGAAAAGATTGTTTTATCTTCCAGGACTTGGTGTTTTAGAAAAACATATAATTGAAGAGATGAGTCAAGCTGATATTTTACTTGTAGATGGAACAGTTTGGACAAATGATGAGATGATAAAAAATGGATTTTCTTCAAAACTTGGAACTGATATGGGACATTTACCCCTAAGAGATAAGGGTGGATTGATTGATTTATTAGATACCTTAACAAAACCAAGAAAGATATTAATTCATATAAATAATACAAATCCTATCTTAGATGAAGAGAGCCCTGAGTATAAAGAACTTATATCCCATGGTATTGAAGTATCTTATGATGGTATGAGTATAGAAATTTAAAGGAGAGAAAATGCAAGAAGTTTTTAGTAAAGAAGAATTTGAAACAAAACTAAGAGATATGGGAAAAATGTACCATATTCATCATCCTTTTCATATAAGAATGTATGAAGGTAAGTGTACAAAAGAGGAGATTCAAGGTTGGGTTGCAAATAGATTTTATTATCAATGTATGATTCCTATTAAAGATGCTGCAATTATGTCAAACTGTGATAGTTTAGTTGATAGAAGAAAATGGATAGATAGAATTAATGACCATGATAGTGTTGGTGGTGGAATAGAGGCTTGGTTGGAACTAGGTGAAGCAGTTGGACTTAAAAAAGAGGATTTAATAAATCATAAATTTTTATTACCTAGCGTTAAATTTGCAGTTGATGCTTATGTTAATTTTGCACGTCAAAGACCTTGGAAAGAGGCTGCAATGTCATCTTTAACTGAGATGTTTGCTCCACAAATTCATCAACAAAGATTAAATACTTGGCCAGATAATTATCCTTGGATTGAACAAAAGGGTTTAAGATATTTCCAAAAAAGATTAAGTGAAGCTAGACGAGATGTTCAACATGGACTTGCAATTACTCTTGAAGAGTTTAATACAAGAGAATTACAAGAAAAAGCTTTTACAATTTTACAATTTAAACTAGATATTTTATGGACAATTTGTGATGCTTTATATTTAGCTTATGAATTAAAAAGACCTCCTTACTTTAACGTGGAAAGATAAAATGAAAAATATAAGTGTAAATCCGAATTTTCAATTTCAATGGGAAGAAAAACAAAACTGTTATGTACTTTTATACCCAGAAGGTATGGTTCAATTAAATCAAAGTGCAGGAGAAATTCTAAATCTTTGTGACGGAAAAAACAGCGTAAAAGATATAAATAAAATTTTATGTGAAAAATTTGAAATGGAAGATTTAACACAAGATATAAATGCTTTTTTAGCAGAAGCAAAAAATAGAAACTGGATTAAATATGAACAATGAAATAAAACCACCATTATGGATTCTTTTAGAATTAACTCATAAATGTCCTTTAGAGTGTGCATATTGTTATAACCAACTTGATTTTGCAAAAACAAAAGACGCTATGAGCAAAGAAGATTGGTTTAGAGTGATGGAACAAGCAAGAGAATTAGGTGCTGTTCAACTTGGAATTAGTGGAGGAGAGCCTTTATTAAATAAAGATGTTTTAGAGATTGTAAAAAAAGCAAATGATTTAAAATTTTATACAAATCTTATAACTTCAGGAGTTGGTGCTCCAAAAGGAATTGTTCCAAAATTAAAAGAAGCAGGACTTAAAACAGTTCAACTTGGTATTCAATCACATGATAAAAATACTATGACTTTAATAACAAACAATAAAAACTCTTATGATGAAAAAATTGCATTTGCAAAAGAGGTAAAAGATGCAGGTCTTCAACTTATTATTAATACTTGTATTACTCGACAAAATATTCATCAAGTTGGAGATATCATAGAGTTTGCTGAAAAATTAGGTGCAAATTATTTAGAAATCGCAAATATCCAATATTATGGGTGGGCTTTAAAAAATATAAATGCACTTTTACCATCTCAAGAACAAATTAGTGAAGCAAGAAAAGTTACAAATTATTATAGAACACAAAGAACAGATATGAAAGTATTTTTTGTTGTTCCTGATTATTTTGCAACAAGACCAAAAGCTTGTATGAATGGATGGGGAACAACATTTTTAACTATTAATCCAGATGGTTTAGCACTTCCTTGTAATACAGCAAATACTTTACCTTTAACTTTTCCAAATGTAAAAGAGAGTTCAGTAGAACATATTTGGTATGAATCTGAAGCCTTTAACTATTTTAGAGGTGATAAATGGATGAAAGAACCATGTCGTACTTGTGATGAAAAAGAGAAAGATTTTGGAGGATGCAGATGTCAAGCATTTGCATTAACAAAAGATATGAATGCAACTGACCCTGTTTGTATAAAATCACCAGACCATGGAATAATAAATAAAAAAATTGAAGATAGTATGATTTATGCAGATGATAAAATCATATATAGAAATAGATTAAATTCTTTGACTTTTATTTAATATAAAAAGAAAGACCTTAATCAGGTCTTTCAACCATATAACCGCTTCCTCTTATATTTTTAATAAAATCTTCTCTTAATACAGTTTTTACTCTATTTACTTCTGCTCTAATAGTTGCATTATCTATATAATCATCATTCCAAACATAAGTTCTAAACATATCATAGTTTACAACTAAACTTCTATTTTGTGCTAAAAGTTCAATAATTTGAAGTTGTCGTCTTGGAAGAATATGTGGTTCATTATTAAAATATAAAGTCATAGTTTCTGCATCAAAACTATAATGTTTTGAAAGTCTTTTATGTCTTTGAGGAACCAATCTTGTTTTTAGAATTTTATTTATTCTTAGAGTCAGTTCTTTTAGATGAAAAGGTTTTTTTAGATAATCAAAACAACCTAAATCAAAAGCTCTAGATATATCTTCTATATCAATTAATGCAGAAATATAAATAGTTGGAACCATTCTTTTTTGTTCATGCAATTTTTCTAAAATCGTAAAACCATCTATATCTGGAAGTGAAATATCTAAAATCAATAAATCAAATTTTTGGGAGTCTAAGATTTCTAAAGATTCTTGACCTGTTTTTGTACTTATTATTACATGACCAGTTGAATTTATATATTCAGTAATCATTTCATTTAACATTTCATCATCTTCTACTAATAAAATTTTCATAGTACTCCTTTAAAAATATATGTAAATGAAGCAAAGTTTTCACCAGATTCTAATCTAATTCCTACATTTTCTTCACTGCAAATTCTTTTTACTAAATTTAGTCCAAGTCCAAAACCTTCTTCTGAAAGCTCTTCTCTATAATATTCTTCAAAAATTTGTTGTGGGTCTAAAATCTGTTTTGAACGACTCTCAATTGTAAAGTGACATTCAGAGTTAAATTCAGAAAGCCTTACAAATATTGTTTCATTTGGAAGAGTGTATTTAATTGCATTTGTAAGATTATTATCAACTATTCTTTGAAGTTTTATTTCATTGAAATTCATAATTATTTCATCTTTTAATGATTGAAATTTAAAATTTGATTTAAATTTCAAAGCAGAAGATGTAAAAAAATCAATTCTACTTCTAACAAAATCAACTATATTTATTTTATGAATTGCAGAATTTACTTGGTCTTTTTTGATTAAATAACTCAAATCATCATAAATACTAAAGATATTTTTCATTGCAACTTCAATATTTGAAAGGTATTTGTTTTTTCCATTTTCCATTTCAAACATCTCAATATTTCCCATGATAACTGATAAGGGAGTATTTGTTTCATGAACTGCGTGTTTTAAAAACTGTTTTTGAGATTCTATTAGATTTTGTGCATATTTATTTCCTTTTTCTAATTTTTCTGATTGTTCATTATAATCACGTGAAGATTGTTGAATTAGATTTGTTAAAGCTTGCAGACTTCTTGCATGCTCACTAAGTTTGTCTTGATTACTATTTATTTCAACTTTCAAATCCAAATTTGAATTTGTTTTTTCTGTTAAAGCTAATACCGTTAGTGTTTGATTTAATAGTTCATTATTCTCTTTATTATGAAAAAACTCTCCATAAGTAAAAAAACCAACAGTTGGTGCTATTTTTGAAAAAGGTTTTATTTCTATATCAATTAAACTTGGCATATATCTACGTCTTGCCATACATGTATAGATAAAAATACTTTGAGTTTCATTCATTGCACATTTATCTAATAAAGATTTTAGAGGATTACTTAGAATTAATTCAACATTTCCAAAACCAAGTCTTACAACATCTCCTTTATGAAGATTCCCTGCAAAACTCAAACTTCCATCTTCATGTTTTGCTATAACAGCTCTTGCAATTGGAATTCTATTTTTTTGTACAATTAAAGGAAATTCTATTCCTGTTGCTGGAAGTGACCGAGCAACATATTCTCCTAAATATTTTTCATAAAAATCTAAAGGTGTAAGGCCAGAGATTTTGTAAACTCTATTTCCAACAACTTCTTCAATAACATGCTCTATTCCTATTGGAGACCAATTAAAATTAAAAGCATTACATACTTTTAAATCTTCAGAATTTAAAGAAATACCAACAGCACCTTTTGTTAATATTTTATTTTGACAAGAGATAAATGTCTGAGTAAAGTTTGCATTATCAGCAGCCATACCACCACTTACAATTACTTTGTTATTTACAAAATTGATACCATTTAAAAATTCTTCTCCATTTGTAGTAGCTCCATCACTAAAAGCAATAATAGCTTTTGTTGTATCTGTACAAAGTTTTGTAGCAAGTTCCACACCATTTGAAAAAGAGTCTTCTTCTTCAACATATGCATATTTAATTGTTGTTGTTTCAAAAGTAGAAATAGATATGATAGTTTGATTTGTTGTAATAGTATCATTACTTATTTCTCCATCTGTAGAAGAACCTATACAAACAGCATGAGCTAATCTTTTTGTAATAACATCTAATATGTTTTCTAATTTTTCTTTTGTTTCACCACAAAAAATTTGAATTAAAATATTTTTTTCGTTTTCAAACATTGAAAAATCAATTATCTTTTCTAAAGGTTTATTATTTATTGTATATGTAAAAGTTTTCATAAAAAATTGTAACACATATTTTGAAATTTTCAAAGAAAAAAAATTGATAAAAACGCCGAATTTATCGTAATTTGTAACAAAAAACTACATTGCTATACTCATGCTATACTTACGCTAAATTTATGCTATAAATGTGGTGTAAGATTTCATCAATGGAAGAAAAAAATTACTCTTTTTAAAAGATATTTTCTTCAATTTCTAAATTTAAAAGGATGAAAAAAATGATTTATACAAAACCAACATACAAAGCTCAATATGAGAATTTTATAGGTGGAGAATGGGTTGCTCCAAAAAGTGGTGAGTACTTTGATAATATTTCTCCAGTTGATGGAACATTATTAACAAGAATTCCAAGATCAAATGAAGCTGATGTTGAAGCAGCAATTATTGCAGCTGATACTGCATTCAAATCTTTTAAACATACATCAATTGTTGAAAGAAGTAACTTATTAAATAAAATGGCTGATGCAATTGAAGCAAATTTAGAAAAATTAGCTATTGCTGAAACTTTAGATAATGGTAAAACTATTAGAGAAACTTTAAATGCAGACGTTCCTTTAGTTGTTGACCACTTTAGATATTTTGCATCTGTAATTAGAGCTGAGTCTGGAACAGTTTCAGATTTAGATGAAAACACAGTTTCTCAAGAAATTTATGAGCCATATGGTGTTGTTGCTCAAATTATTCCTTGGAATTTCCCATTATTAATGGCTGCTTGGAAATTAGCTCCTGCTATTGCTGCTGGAAATTGTATCGTTATGAAACCTGCATCTGCTACACCTATGTCAATTTTATTATTAATGGAAGCAGTTCAAGATGTATTACCAAAAGGTGTTGTAAATATCATCAATGGTGCTGGAGGAAAAATTGGTAAATATTTATCTACTCATCCATTAGTTAAAAAAGTTGGATTTACTGGTGAAACAACAACTGGTCAATTAATTATGCAATATGCAACAGAAAATATTATTCCTTCAACTTTAGAGTTAGGTGGAAAATCTCCAAATGTATTCTTTGAATCAATTATGGATGCTGATGATGAGTTCTTTGATAAAGCAATCGAAGGTTTAGTATTATTCGCATTTAACTCTGGTGAAGTTTGTACTTGTCCATCAAGAGCATTAATTCAAGAGTCAATTTATGAGCCATTTATTGCAAGAGTACTTGAAAGAGTTAAAGCAATTAAATTAGGAAATCCTTTAGATACAGAAAATATGATGGGTGCTCAATGTTCTTTAAATCAAAAAGAAAAAATTATGGAATACATCAATATTGGTAAAGAAGAAGGTGCTGAACTGTTAATTGGTGGAGATGTATTTGAATCTGAAACTAATCCAAATGGATTCTATATTCAACCAACACTGTTTAAAGGTCACAACAAAATGAGAATCTTCCAAGAAGAGATTTTTGGACCAGTTCTTGCTGTTACAACTTTCAAAGATGAAGCAGAAGCATTAGCAATTGCAAATGATACAATCTATGGTTTAGGTTCAGGTGTATGGTCAAGAGATGCTCACCAATTACATAGAATGAGTAGAGGTATAGAAGCTGGAAGAGTATGGGTTAACTGCTACCACATGTATCCATCTCATGCATCATTCGGAGGATATAAAAAATCAGGAATCGGAAGAGAAACTCATATGATGATGTTAAATTCATATAGACATACAAAAAATATTTTAACTTCATACAATAAAAATAAATTAGGTTTCTTCTAGGATTTAACGCGAAAATAAATCCATAAATACCCATAGAAGTTCTCCTCTATGGGTTTTTTTATTCAAAAGGATAAAAAATGAAAAGAGTAGATGTTACAGATGCAGCAGCAAAAGTGATAGAAAAACTAAAAGAACTTCATGGTGAATTAGTTTTTAATCAAAGTGGTGGTTGTTGTGATGGTACGGCTCCTATGTGTTATGAAAAAGGTGATTTTTATGTCCCTAGCCGTAATGTAAAAATGGGAGAAATTTGTGGATGTGAATTTTTTATTGATCCACAACAATTTGAATATTTTAAACACTCTTTTATAACAATAGATGTAAGAGAAGAAAAAGCTGCCTTTGGAAACTCATTTTCCCTTGAAATAGATTTAGGTTATCAATTTATAACAAAATCAAGAATTTTTACTGACGAAGAGTATAAACAACTTTTAGAAGAAGAGAAAAATTAATTTCTCTTCTTTTTAAAATGATACTACTTTGATATTATTTCTAAATATAATTTGACTAGAAGAACAGACAAAAGGGTAAATTATGTTAGAAAATATATTAGAAAAAATTGAAACATTACCTCCTTTACCAGAGACAATTTTAGAAATAGAAACATTTAAAAAACAAGCTAATCAAGATGCAGATGAATTAGTAAAAATTGTTGAAAAAGATCCTTTATGTGTAGCGACACTATTAAAAATTTCTAATTCATCACTATTTGGATTTAATTCTAAAATTGAAACAGTAAAAAGAGTAATAAATCTTTTAGGTATAAATTTTACAATATACGTTGCAATAAAAGAGGCTATAGATAGTGTTTTAAAAATTGATTTACATCCTTATGGAATAAATTGTGAAAATTTTACAAAAATTACACATAGCTCTCTACGTTTTGTTGATTTATGGATAACTAAAATGGATAGAAGTTTTAAAGATGAAGTAATTCTGGCATGTTTGTTACATGAAACTGGCAAATTCTTATTATCAGAAACAATTATAAACAGAGGTTTATTAGAAGAGTTTAGAGAAAAAATAGATGCTGGAATAGATATAACAACTATTGAAAATGAGTTAGTTGAAATTACAACACATAAAGTTACAGCTGAAATTTTTAGATATTGGAAGTTCAATAATAATTTAATAGAAATTATAGAGTTTGTAGATGACGTAAATGCTTGTAGTAAAGATAATAGAGAAAAATGCCAGATTTTAGATATTGTTAGAACTCTTTTTGATTTAAGAAATCCATTGAGTGAAGAAAATAAACAAAAAGCTTTAGAAAAAGCAAAAGAGTATAATTTTGATTTAGAATATTTGAATTATGCAATTAATAATACAAATTTATTAGAAGACTAATATAAAATGAAGAAGAAAAACTACTTTTTCCCTTCTTCATTTGTAACTAAAGCTAGATTTGTTAAATCATATTTTTGAAGTAAATCTAAAACTTTAACCACTCTTTGATACTCGACTTTTTTATCAATTCTTACAATAACTGGTTTATTTTTATTTTTTATTGCTTTTAAGTTATCTTCTAAAGATTCAAAAGATACTTCAATTCCTTTGATAGCTAACTTATTTTGATTTAATTCTATAAAGACTTGTTCCTCTTTTATTTCCATCTCTTTTGCATTTGATGTAGGTAAATCTAACATTAAAGCAAGTTCTTCTTTTTTGAATACAGAAGTAACAATAAAAAAGATAAGTAAAATAAAAACAACGTCAATAACAGGAGTTAAATCTAAGCCTAGAGCTTCACGTCTTTTCATTATTCGCTCACTAGCTCTTTTTTAGCTTTTAATTCAATAGAATCAATTAAAGAGATAAAATGGTTATAAGCTATTTGGTGAGGAATTGCAACAATTAATCCAGCAATTGTTGTAATTAAAGCAATTCCAATTCCATTTGAAAATATAGTTGGGTCACCTAAACCATTTTGAGTAATTGCTTCAAAAGATTTATAAACTCCAATAACAGTACCTAATAATCCTAAAAGAGGTGCAACTGTTGCTATGTTTTTTATAATAGTAAGACCAGATTCAAGTTTTTTAACTTCATATTCTATTTGAGAAGTAATAGAAGCGTTATTTGTAACTTTGTGTTTTATTTGATTTATAATTGTATTTTTTCTAGGAAGTGTAAAAAATTTCCATAAAATAATAGTAAATCCTATTACATTTAAAAATATTAAAATATAAACAATAACTCCACCTTTATCAATGTATCCCATTAAATCCATAACGACCCCAATAATTTTTTGTGACATTGTATAAAAATTTTGCTAAGAGATGGTACAATTTTTCATGAACTATACAAATTCTTTAATTCAACAAATAATCTTTAATAATAAAAAATATTTTGTAAAAAGAGATGATTTATTACACAAAGATTTTTCAGGAAATAAGGCTAGAAAGTTTTATTATTTTTTGAAAAATGATTTTCCCAAAATAAAAAAAGTTATATCTTTTGGTTCTGCACAATCAAATGCAATGTATTCTCTTTCTGTATTATGCAAAATCAAAGGTTGGAAATTTGATTATTATGTTGACCATATTGCTTCATATTTAAAAGAAAATCCAGTTGGAAATTATAAATTTGCAAAAGAATTTGGAATGAATATTATTGAAGCTGAAGTTCCAAAAAGTTTCAAAGAAGATGAACTTTTTATTAGTGAAGGTGGAGCTGTAAGTGAAGCCTCTTTTGGAATAGAGATTTTAGCAAATGAGATAAAAGAGTGGGCAAAAGAAAATCAAATAAAAAATCTAAAAGTTTTTTTGCCAAGTGGTACAGGAACAACATCCCTTTATCTACAAAAATTTCTTCCATTTGAAGTTTTGACTTGTGCTTGTGTTGGTGATGATGAATATTTAAAAAAACAGTTTTTAGAACTTGAAAAATCTAATTTTCCAACAATTTTAAAAAAAGAGAAAAAATATCATTTTGGGAAGCTTTATAAAGAGTTATATGAAATTCATAATGAATTATTAAATCAAACAAACATTGAATTTGATTTACTTTATGATAGTTTAGGTTGGCTTTGTTTTGAACAATATGTAAAAGATTTTGATAAAAATGATGAATATGAATTTTTATATATTCATCAAGGTGGTATTCTTGGAAATATCTCTATGAAAGAGAGATATGAACATAAATTAGGTCGATAAATAAAAATTTTTTATAATTAATGAAAAAAAAGATAATATTGCGCAGATGTTGACAAAAAAAGAAAAAAAACTTATAAAATTAATAAAATTCACACCCGTTGCTATTGTTACTTTAGTATGTATTATGGTTACGTTTTTATTGTACATTGATAAAAATATTACATTACAAGCAGATTTAAATACATTACAAAATGAATATTTAAAAAGAAATGAAAATATAATAAAAAATGAACTTGAAAAAGTTTATGAATATATTGTTCATAAAAAATTAAATAGTGAAAGAGAACTAAAACAAGATATTAAAAATAGAGTAAATGAAGCACATAATATCATGACTTTTATTTATGAAAAATATAAAGATACAGAACCAGAAGAAAAAATAAAAGAGAGAATTAAAGATGCTCTTAGGGCTTTGAGATTTAATGATGGAAGAGGATATTTTTATATAGTTAGCTTAGAGGGGAAATCTGTATTATATCCTCTAAATCAGAATTTTGAAAATAAAACAATTATAGATTTTGAAGATAATTTTGGTTTTAGATTTGTAGAAAATACTATAAATGGTTTAAAAGATAAAACAGAGTCTTACAATGAGTATTATTGGAAAAAACCTGAGTCAGATGAAAAACTAAAACAATATAAAAAAATCACTTTTAATAAAGTATTTGAGCCATATAATTGGTTTGTTGGAACAGGTGAATATGTTGGTGATTTTGAAGAGAAAATAAAAAGAGAGATTTTAGAATATATAACAAGTATAAAATATTCAACAAATGGTTTTATTTTTGTTATAGATAAATTTGGAGTTTATTTATCACATTTAAATAAGGCTTATATTGGTGTTAATCGAATTAATTTGAAAGACCCTAATGGCGTTATGATTACACAAGAGATTATAAATTTAGCTAATCAAGGTGAGGGTTTTTTAAAATATATAAGTACCATAAAACCAGAAACAAATCTTCCTTCTGAAAAAATAACTTATGTAAAAGGTTTTAAAGATTGGGAATGGGCAATAGCAACTGGATTTTATACAGATGAACTAAAACAGCAGATAAAATTAAAAGAGAAAGAGTATAAAGAAAATTATTTGCATAATTTATTGAGTCTTTTTACAGCTAGTGGATTATTAACAGTTTTATTTTTATTTTTATCTTTTTACATATCAAAAAGATTAGAATTAAGATTTTATAAATATAGACAACAAGTAATAAGTAATATTAAAAAAAGTAAAGAAAAAGATAGTATGTTAGCTCAACAGTCAAAAATGGCTGCCATGGGAGAAATGCTTGAAAATATTGCACATCAATGGAGACAACCTTTAAGTTCTATTTCAACTCTTTCAACAGGAGTTAAAATTAGATATGAATATGGTGGAATAGAAAAAGAAGAATTACTTCATGCGATGGATTCAATAACTTCAACAACAAAATATTTATCACAAACAATAGATGATTTTAGAGACTATTTTAATCCACATAAAGAAGCAGCATATTTTAATATAAGAGATATATTTAATAAAGCTTTTGAATTATTAGAGGTTCAATTTAATTTGAATAATATAAAATTTGTTAAAAATTTAAATGATGTTTATATTTTTGGTTTTGAGAATGAATTTTTACAAGTAATAATAAATATTTTAAACAATGCAAAAGATGAATTTGAGAGAAAAGAGTTAGATAATAAATATATTTTTATATCAATTGAAGAAAAAAATAATGAAGTTAAAATATTAATAAAAGATAACGCTGGTGGAATTGATGAGAAAATTATGGATAAAATTTTTGAACCATATTTCACAACAAAATTCAAATCTCAAGGAACAGGTATAGGGTTATACATGTCTAAAGAGATTATTGAAAAACATATGAAAGGAAAAATTTTCGTATCAAATCAAGAGTTTGTTCATGAAAAAGTGAGTTATAAAGGAGCTCTTTTTGAAGTTTCTTTTTCTTTAGTTGATGAAAAAACTATTTAAAATTTTTTGCAAAACTTATAAAATCATCTTCTTTTAAAGCTTTTGAATATAACCAACCTTGAATTTCGTCACATCCCTCTTTTTTTAAAAACTCTTTTTGTTCTTCTTTTTCAACACCTTCTGCAATTGTTTTCATTCCAAGCCCATTTCCTAAAGCTATTATTGTTCTTGCTATTGCAATATCTTTTTTATTTGAAGGAAGACCTTTTATGAATGATTTATCAATTTTTAGTTTATCAATTGGGAATAATTTTAAATAATTCAATGATGAATAACCTGTTCCAAAATCATCAACTGCAAGTTTTATACCAAGATTTTTTAGATTTTCTAAAACAAGTAATGACTCTTCAACATCTTCCATAATATAACTTTCTGTTAATTCAATTTCCAAATTTTCTGGACTTAATTTTGAATCTTCTAATACTTTTACAATAGATTTTAAAAGTTGGCTATATTTTATTTGAATATTTGAAATATTTACAGCAACTATTCCATTATCTAATATTTGTAAATCATTTAATTTTTTTATAAACTTACAAGCCTTTTTTAAGACAAATTCACCAATAGGAATGATTAATTTTGATTCTTCCGCATATGGAATAAAATTTTCAGGAGATATAACACCTAAAGTTTTATGATTCCATCTTATTAATGCTTCTGCTCCTAAAATAGTATTTGTTTTTAAATCAATTTGTGGTTGATAATAGACTTCAAATTCATTATTTTTTAAAGCCTCAGCCAATTCTTGTTTCATTATGATTTTTTCAAAAATTTCACTTGTCATTTCATCTTTATAAAATTGATATTGATTTCTTCCTGCATTTTTTGCACTATACATTGCTGTATCTGCATGTTTTATCAAATCTTCTGCGTTTAAACCATTATTTGGGAAAATAGAAATCCCAACACTAACAGTTATATCAAAAATATAATCTTCCAATTGTATAGATTCTTTAAAATCATTAACAATCTTTTTTGCAATTCTTTCAATATCTTTATTTTCTAAAATATCTTCAATTACAATAATAAATTCATCTCCACCAATTCTTGAAATAGTGTCATTTTTTCTAATATTTTTATGTAATCTACTTGCAACAAGATTGATGATTTTATCTCCAATCGAGTGACCATAAGTATCATTTATTAATTTAAAATTATCAATATCTATAAAAAATACGGCTATTCTTTGTTTTAATTCATGGGCTTTTTCAATAGATTTTATTAATCTAGCTTTCAATAAAAGTCTATTTGGAAGATTTGTCAAAGGGTCATGATGTGCCAAAAATTCTATTTTTGCATTTGAATTTTTTATTTTTGTAATATCTGAAAAGAGTGCAACATAATTTAGTATTTTTCCATTAGTATCTTTTACAACGCTAAGATTTAACCACTCAGGATAAATCTCTCCACTTTTTTTACGATTCCAAATTTCACCTTTATAGGAACCTTTTTTTTCTAAAGAATCCCAAAGATTTGTATAAAAATCTTTTTCATGTCTTCCTGATTTTAAAATTTTGGGATTTTTCCCTTTTATTTCATCAAGAGTGTAACCAGTAATTTCAGTAAATGCATAATTTACAGAAATAATTTCCTTTTTTTCATTTGTAATTATGATACCTTCTGTTGTATTTTCAAAAACAATATCTGAAAGTTTCAGTTTGTTTTGGATGATTTCTTCTTCTGTAATATCTTTAAAAATACAATGTGTATTTAATTCACCGTTAAATTCAGAAATATTCCCTGTAAAACTAGCAAGAATTATTTCACCATTTTTTTTTCTTAATTTGATTTTTTCATTTTCTACATGTTTTGTTTTTAAAAAGTTTGCAAATAAACTTTTTAGTTTTTCAAAACTTTCATCTGTAAATTGAGAAAATTTTTGACCTATTACTTCATTTTTTTCATAACCAGTTAACTCTAACCATTTTTTATTTACATTTGTAATAATTCCAAAATGATTTAGTGATTGATAAGCATAAGGAACTTCTTCAAATAAAAATTTAAAATTATCTTCAATTTGTCTATTTTTATTTGCAATTTCTGAAATATTTGTGAATAAAAGTTTGATAATAGAATTATCCATAATTTCACTGTATATAACAGTTAATTGGAAAATATTTTCTCCAATTTCAATAATTTCAGTTTCTTTAAAATCATTTGATTTTATTTTTTTATAAATTAAATCCCATCTTGCTTTTGAAATTAAATTTGTTATATTTTCATCAACTTTGATTGGGAATAAATTTTTTGCTTTTTGATTAAACCAATAAATAATTTGTTCTTCATCATTATCAAAAAGTTCAATTACAGCTTCATTTAAAGAGTTAAATGTATTTTTTACATCTTTTAGTTTTGATTCTAAAAAAAGATTGTAGTTCCCTTTTATATTATTTAAAATCTCTTTAGAAGTGATTATAAAATAGTTTAAAGAGATGTTATCAAATATTACAGCTCTTCTTATATCTTTTTCTCTCATGGTTTTAACTATTTGAAATAATGATTCATTAGAATTAAAAGTAATAAGATTATTTTGCATAAATTGATTAATAATAAGTGTTGTATCCACATGTTTTTGAGCAAGATTTATAACATCACTTTCAGTTAAAATTCCAATTGGTGAATTATCATTAAATACTAAAATTGAACCAATTTTTTTTTCATTCATAATGTCTAAAGCATTTTGAATCGTTGCATCTTTTTGAATACTAATAGCTTTTTCTTTACCTCTAATAATGTCAATTGCTTTAATTGTTGTTTTAAAAATATCTTGTTCAAATTCATAAATAAGTTTTTCTTGTAAAATAGTGCCTAAATAGTTATTTTCATTATCTAAAACAATTATTCTTCTAACTTTATGGTTTAACATCAGTCCTAAAATATAATTAGTTTTTCTATCTATTTTTGTAGTTATTAATATTTTATTTGCATAATTAATAGCTTTTGAATTTAAATCTATATGTTTTGAATATAAAAAAAGAATATCCCTTTCTGTAATGATTCCAACCACTTTTTTATTGTTTAATAAAACAAAATGTTTAGTATGGTTTTTTATCATTGAATCTAAAATTTCTTGTAAAGTTACATCAAAATTTATTGAATCATTTTCTTTAGAAATTAGTTTAGTTAAGGACATGTTTTTTCCATGTTAGAGGTTATAAAAAAGTTATTTTATCATAATAAATTAAAATTAGAAATAATAAACTTTAATACACTATATAAATTTACTATAAATTAGATATAATCCCCCACTATGAAAAAGAATAATATTATACTAATTGGTTTTATGGGTGTTGGTAAAGGTACAGTTGCACGTGCATTAGTTAAAAAATCTGACATGTTTGCAATTGATACTGATGATTTAATCGAAAGTATGGAAAACAGAAAAATCAAAAAAATTTTTGAAGAAGATGGTGAACCATATTTTAGAAACTTAGAAAAAAAGACTGCTTTATGGCTTGAAAAAAATGTAAATAATACAATTGTTTCAACTGGTGGTGGATTTTATAAGCAAGAAAATATAAACAAAATAGGAAAGGTTGTTTATTTAAAATCATCATTTCAAGGAATCCTAGACAGAATAAATAGTGCTCCAAATGCTGCAAATAAATTGAAAAAAAGACCACTTTTACAAAATATGGAAGAAGCTTTAAAACTTTATAATTCAAGAGCTAAAGATTATGAAAAAGTAGCAAAAATAGTTGTTGATGTTGAAAATAAAGATTTAAAAGATATTGTAAAAGAGATTTTAGGAAAAATATAAATGAAAATAATAAATACTAAAGACACAAACTTTCAAAGTGAATTTGATTCTATTTTAGCTAGAGCTAAAAGTGATATAAAAGGTGTTTCATCGATAGTTATGAATATTATTGATGAAATAGTAACTGAAGGAAATGTTGCTTTAAAAAGACATATTGAAAAGTTTGATAAATGGGAAGTTAAATCAGATGATGAATTATTAATTTCTCAAGATGATATGAAAAAAGCATATGAAAATATCGATGAAAAATTAAGACAAGCTCTTCATACAGCATATGATAGAATTAAAGCATATCATGAAAAACAACTTCCAAAATCTTGGCTTGATTTTGAATCAAATGGAACAATTTTAGGACAAAAAGTAACTCCAGTTGATAAAGCAGGACTTTATATTCCTGGTGGAAAAGCTGCTTATCCAAGCTCACTTTTAATGAATGCAGTTCCTGCAATCGTTGCTGGTGTTAAAGAAATAGTTGTATGTACACCAACTCCAAACAATGAAGTAAATGAACTTTTACTTGCTGCTTGTCACTTATGTAAAGTTTCAAAAGTTTATAAAGTTGGAGGGGCAAGTGCAATTGCTGCAATGGCTTATGGAACACAAACTATTCCTAAAGTTGATGTAATAACAGGTCCTGGAAATATCTTTGTTGCAACTGCAAAAAAACTTGTATTTGGCGAAGTAAATATTGATATGATAGCTGGTCCTTCTGAAATAGGAATTTTAGCTGATGCAACAGCAAAACCTCATTATTTAGCAATTGATTTATTATCTCAAGCAGAACATGATGAAATGGCAAGTTCGATTATGATTACAACTTGTGATGAAGTTGCTAGCTTAACTAGTAAAGAAGTTGAAGAGTACTTAAAAACTTTAAGTAGAGAAGCAATTGCTAGAAAATCAATAGATGAGCGAGGAGCAATAATTGTTGCTTCAAATATGGAAGAAGCAATTGAACTTATGAATGAAATAGCTCCTGAACACTTAGAGGTTATGACTCAAAATCCTTTTGAATTATTACCTTACATTAAGCATGCAGGTGCAATTTTCTTAGGTGAAAACACTCCTGAACCAATCGGAGATTATATAGCTGGACCAAATCATACTCTTCCAACAGGAAGTACAGCTAAGTTTTATAGTCCGTTAAATGTAGAAAACTTTATGAAAAAAAGTTCAATTATAAATTTCTCAAAAAATGCTATAAATGAATTAGGTGAAGCGTGTGCATTATTAGCAGATACAGAAGGTCTTACAGCTCATGCTAAATCTGTAAGAGTTAGATTAGAAAATAAATAAGGAAAATAGATGTCAATATTTAGTGAATGGTTTACTGAAGACGAAGATGATATATTTATGGGAAGCCCAAAATCAAAATTTTTTGATGTAACAAGAGAAGCTTCAAAAGAAGTAGTTGAAGATGAAATTGATAAAATTATAGAAAAACTTGCTGTACTTGAAATGATAATTAGTGAAGATAAAGATGAAAATTTTGATATCAATGAATTTATCAAAGAGTATACTTTAGAAAATTCTCAAAAAGTAAAAGCTATGAAAAAAGGTCTTTATGTTGAATTTACTGGTGAAATTATCTGTAGATTAGATTCATAAAGGTTAGATGTGGAAGAGTTAGAACAAGTTAAAAGTCAAATAAAAGAGTTTATAAATGTTTGTAATCATCAAAAAAGTTTAGAGTTACTTGATAAATTAGCAACAGGAAAAATGTTGCGTTCTAAACTGATTCTAAAAATTGCAGGAGTAAATGAAGAAAGCATTAAACTTTGTGCAATTGTAGAGATGATTCATGCAGCATCACTTTTACATGATGATGTTATTGATGAAGCTGATACTAGACGAGGTCAACCTTCTGTAAATGCACTTTACGATAACAAAACTTCTATAATGTTCGGAGACATCTTGTATTCAAGAGCATTTACTGAACTTTCTCAAATGGATAAAAGAGTTGCATATACAATCTCAAATGCTGTAACACTTTTAAGTATTGGTGAGATGATGGATGTTGATTTAACTGAAAGTTTCAATACTTCTTATGATTTATATCTTGATATGATTTATAAAAAAACAGCTTCTTTAATAGAAGCAAGTGCAAAAGCAGCTGCAATTTTAGCTGGATTAGATGAAAATAAATATGCACTTTATGGTAAAAATCTTGGTCTTGCCTTTCAAATGGTAGATGATATTTTAGATATTACACAAGATAGTGCTACTTTAGGAAAACCAGCAATGCTTGATTTTGTTGAAGGAAAAGTAACTATTCCATATTTATTTTTATATGAAAGAGTTGAAGACAAAACTAAACTTGCTTCATTATATAAAAAAGAGTTAAGTTCAGAAGAGAGCGCTTGGATTAAAGAACAAATGAAAATAACAAAAGCTTTAGAAGATTCAATTTTACAAGCAAAAGAGATTGGGAATGAAGCAATTAGTGCTGTAATTGATGAAAAAGATAGCCAAACTCTTGTTATGATAATGAAAGCAATGATTGAAAGAGAGTTTTAATGAGTTACTTAATAATTAGTTTTTCTCACAAAAATATTGATATAAAAATGAGAGAAAAACTGGCTTTTAATAGTGATGAAGATAAAGAGAGATTTATAAAACAAATTTTAGAAAATGAAGCTACAAAAGAGGTAGTTTTACTTTCAACATGTAATAGAGTTGAAATTATCACTAGATCTTCAAATGTAAAACAAAGTGCTAGAAATATTATAGAAAAACTAGCAACTTATTCTGGGCTTGATTTTGAACTTTTATATGATAGAGCAGATATCTACGATAATGATGGAGCAGTTCATCATCTGTTTTCAGTTGCATCTGCCCTTGATTCATTAGTAATTGGTGAAACACAAATTGTTGGTCAATTAAAAGATGCTTTTAGATTCTCTCAAGCAAAAGGTTACTGTAGTTCAAATATTACAAGAGTAATGCACTATGCTTTTAAATGTGCTGCACAAGTAAGAAATGCAACAAGTTTAGGGACAGGTTCAGTTTCTGTAGCTTCAACGGCAGTTGCAAAAGCAAAAGATATAGTTGGAAATACAAAAGGTGTAAAAGCTTTAGTAATTGGTGCAGGTGAAATGAGTGAACTAACTGTTAAGCATCTTATTTCTTCAGGTTTTGATGTAACAATTATTAGTAGAGATATGAAAAAAGCTCAAAATTTAGCAACTACATTTGAAGTTCATGTAAATGTAGAACCTTATAGTGAATTATCAAACTTACTAGCAAAAACACCAGTTATGATAACAGCAACATCAGCTCCTTATCCAATAATCACAAAAGATAATGCTCCAAGTTCAAGTATAAATAGATACTGGTTTGATATAGCAGTTCCAAGAGATATTGATGAAAATATTTCGTTAAATAATTTAGAGATTTTTTCAGTTGATGATTTACAAGATATAGTAAATGAAAATATGAGTTTAAGAGCAGAACAAGCAAAAACAGCTTATGGAATAGTAAGTCGTATGTCGCTAGAGTTTTTTGAATGGCTTAAATCACTTGAAATTGAACCAATAGTAAAAAATCTTTATGTAAAAGGTAATGATATTATCGATAAAAAAGTAAAAAATGCTATAAAAAAGGGATATATTAGTGCAAGTGATGAAGAAAATATTAGAAAACTTTGTCAAACTGTAATTACTGAATATTTACATCAACCATCAAAACAATTAAAAGATATTTCAAAAAATATGGAGTGCGATTTAGTTGTAGGAACAGTTCAAAATATGTTTGGATTTAATAACGATTCAAATTTAAGAAATAAATATAAATGTGACCATTTAGCAAAAAACTAGAAATAAATTAAATACAGGAAAAGAATCAATGAAATTTAGTAAAATGTTTATTCCAACAACAAAAGAGACACCAAATGATGCAACATTACCATCTCATCAATATTTATTAAGAGGTGGATTTATTGCTCAAACTGGAGCTGGAATTTATGATTTTATGCCTTTAGGAAAAATTGTTTTAGACAAAATTAGAGCAATTGTAAAAGAAGAGATGGATGAAGCTGGTGCAAATGAAGTTCAATTTGGTTTTGTAACACCTTTATCATTATGGCAAGAATCAGGGCGAGCTACAACTATGGGAGCAGAAATGCTTCGATTTAAAGATAGAAAAAATGGTGAGTTTGTATTAAGTCCAACAAATGAAGAAGCTGTTGTAAATATGGTAAAAAATAGAATTACTTCATATAAAGATTTACCAGTTCATCTTTATCAAATAAATACAAAATTTAGAGATGAAGCAAGACCTAGATTTGGGCTTATGAGAGGAAGAGAGTTCTTGATGAAAGATGGATATTCTTTCCATTCAAGCGAAGAAGATTTAGTTCGAGAATTTAATCATATGGAAGCAACTTATAAAAAAATTTATACAAAATTAGGTTTAGATTTTAGAGTTGTTGCAGCTGATTCAGGAGCAATTGGTGGAAGTGGTTCAAAAGAATTTCACGTAATTGCAGATTCAGGTGAAGATACAATTGTTATTTGTGATTCTTGTGATTATGGAGCTAATATTGAAGCAGCTACTAGAAAACCAAGACATTTTACAGCTTGGTTTGAAAATACAAATACACCTGCTTCAATGGAAAAAGTTTTAACACAAGATTTAAAAACTATTGAAGAAGTTTCGAACTTCTTAAGTATCTCAAAAGCTCAAACAATCAAAGCAGTTATAAAAAGAGCTATTTTTGAAGAAAAAACTCAAATAGTTGTATTTTTTGTAAGAGGTGATGATGAGCTTGAAGAAACAAAAGCTTGCAATGCTGTTAATGCTTTAGAATTAATTGATGCAACTGAAGATGATATAAAAGAAGCTGGATTAGTTGCTGGTTATTGTGGACCATTTAATCTTCCTTCAAATATAAATTTTATCGTTGATTTTGAAATAAAAGATGAAATTGGACTTGCTTGTGGAGCTAATGAAGAACACTATCACTTGGTAAATACAGATTTATCAACTCTAAAAGATGTTAAATATTTTGATTTAGTAGCTGTTCAAGAGGGAAATAATTGCGCTTGTTGTGGTGGAAAACTTTCATATACAAAAGGAATTGAAGCAGGGCATATTTTCCAATTAGGAACAAAATATTCAGCAGCTATGAATGCAAACTTTTTAGATGAAAATGGAAAAGCAAAACCATTTGTTATGGGATGTTATGGAATTGGAGTTTCAAGACTAGTAGCTGCTGTAATTGAGCAAAACCACGATGATAAAGGTTGTATTTGGACGAAAGCAACAACTCCATTTATGGTAGATATTATTGTTTCAAACTCTAAAAAAGAGGATGAAGCACAAGTTGGAGAAGAGCTTTACAACAAACTAAAACATGCTGGAATTAGTACAATTTTAGATGATAGAATAAATGCTAGATTTGGTTTTAAAATGAGTGATTTTGAACTTTTAGGGTTCCCTTATGCAGTTGTAATTGGGAAAAAATTAGCTGAAGGTTTTGTAGAAATTGTTGATAGAAAAACATTAGAAAAAATCGATGTAAAAGTTGAAGATGTTTTAGGAAAAATAATCGAATTAACTAAGTAAGGAGTTAAATTTGGAAAAAGAATTAGAAAAAAATATTGAAGTAATAACAAAGGATATAAAATCATATATTCCTGATAATATTGTTGAAATAGTTGCTAGTTATGCTTTTTCTTTATTAATGGCTCTTTTAATATTTGTTATTGGAAAATGGGCAGTAAATAAAGTAGTTAAATTACTTGGAAAAGTTTTACGAAAAGTAAAAGGTATGGATGAAACTCTAATTAAATTTTTAGAGAATATTGTTTATTACGCTTTAATGATAGTTGTACTGCTAACTGCTTTAGGAAAACTTGGAGTTGAAACAACATCATTTTTAGCTATTTTAGGAGCTGCTGGTCTTGCTATTGGTTTAGCTTTAAAAGATTCACTTGGAAACTTTGCTTCTGGTGTTATGATTATTTTATTTAAACCTTTTAAAGTTGGAGATTTAGTAACAGCTGCTGGAGTTACAGGAAGTGTAAGTGAAGTAGGAATCTTTAATTCAGTTTTTATTACAGGTGATAATCAAAAAATTATAGTTCCAAATGGCGCAATTACAAGTGGAACAATTACAAATGTAAATGCACTTGATACAAGAAGAGTTGATTTAGTTGTTGGAATTTCATATGATGATGATATTAAAAAAGCAAAAGATATTTTAACTTCAATTATCTCTTCAAATGAAAAAGTAATACTTGATAAAGGAATTACAGTTGCAGTTTCAGAACTTGCTGATTCTTCAGTTAATTTTGTAGTTAGAGCTTGGGTTAATACATCTGATTATTGGGATGTAAAATTTGGATTAACTGAATCTATTAAAACAACATTTGATAAAGAAGGAATCACTATTCCTTATCCACAACAAGATGTTTACCATCACAACAAAGATTAATATACCAAAAATCTTAATTGATATATTAGTAAGTTTACAAGAATTAGGAGCTCGTCCAATTCTTGTAGGTGGTTGTGTACGTGATTATTTTTTAAATAAAGAAGTTAAAGATTTTGATATAGAAATCTTTGATTTTGACTCTCTTGAATTACTTGAAATTTCATTAAAAAAATTTGGAAATGTTAAACTTGTTGGAAAATCTTTTGGAATTTTGACTTTAAAAGTTGAAGGTTACGATTTTGATTTTGCCCTTCCAAGAATTGAAAAAAAAGTTGGAAACTCTCATACTGATTTTGAAGTTATAACAAATTCAAATCTGAGTTTTGAAGAAGCAGCAATAAGAAGAGATTTTACAATAAATGCAATAGGATATGATTATTTTAAAGATGAATTTATTGACCCCTTTAATGGAATAGATGATTTAAAAAATAGAATAATCAAACATATAAATGATAAAACTTTTATTGAAGATAGCTTACGAGTTTATAGGGCAATTCAATTTGCAGCTAGATTTGAGTTTGATATAGATGAAAAAACAAAAGATTTATGTAAAAAAATAGTTTTAAGAGATGAACTTTCATATTTACCAAAAGAGAGAATTTATGAAGAGTTTAAAAAACTATTTTTAAAATCAAATAAACCTTCAATTGGATTTGAACTTTTAAGAGAATTAGGATTATTAAAATATTTTCCTGAATTAGAAGTTTTGATAAATTGTGAACAAGAGCCTGAATATCATCCAGAAGGTGATGTTTGGATTCATACTTTAATGTGCTTAGATGAATTAGCAAAGATTTTAGAAAAAGAAAAAATAGAAGATGAGTATAAAAAACTATATCTTTTTTATGCAGTTTTGTGTCATGACTTTGGAAAACCATTTTGTACAAAAGAGATAAATGGAAAAATTACTTCATATAAACATGAATCTTTAGGAATAGACCCAACAATCTCTTTTTTAGAAAAATTAACAAATGAAAAAAAATTTATCGAAATAGTTTGTTCTTTAGTAAAAAATCATCTTATTCCTTTTCAGTTATATTTATCACATTCAAGTGAAAAAGCTGTAAAAAGGCTCTCTTTAAAAGTTAATATTGAAGATTTATGTTTGGTTTGTTTGGCTGATTGTTTAGGAAGAGATTTAGATGATAAATGTAAATGTTATGAAGCAATTAATTGGATTTTACAAAAAGCAAAAGAGTTAAGTATTCACAATGAGCCAATAAAACCTTTAGTTCAAGGAAGAGATTTGATAGCTTTAGGTTATAAACCTTCAAAAGAATTTAAAGAGATTTTAGAGTTTGCTTTTGACTTACAAATTGATGAAAATTTATCAAAAGAAGAAATTGTAGAGAAAATAACAAACAAATATTAAAATTGTTATTTTTTAAGAAGAGATTTACTTTAGAAATAATAAAATCAATCAAACTTAAAAGGAGACAATATGAAAAAAATTATTGGTTTAGTGGCTGCACTTGGTTTAACAGCTTCAGTTTATGCAAATGAAAATACAGGATGTGGACTTGGTTCTTTAGTTATTAAAAATCAAAACACAGTAGTATTACAAGTATTAGCTGCTACAACAAATGGAACTTCAGGTAACCAAACTTTTGGTATTACAAGTGGTACTTCAAATTGTGACAAACCTTCAAACTTTGTATCAAATGACAAATTAAATAAATTTGTTGCTGAAAATATGGACGAATTAGCTTTAGATATTTCAGCTGGTCATGGTGAAACATTACAAACAGTTGCAAAATTAATGAACGTAGAAAATACAGAAGCATTTTCTGCTAAATTACAAGCAAACTTCTCAAACATTTATTCAAGTGAAAATGTAACTTCTGCTACAGTTATTGATTCAATTGCTAAATATATGTAATTTTTTAAATAGAAAGTCTAAGTATTTAATACTTAGCTTTCTATGTTTTACTCTCTCTTATTCTTCTGAACTAACAAATACTATTGAACAATCAAAACTTTATGAAAATCCTTATTGGGCAAAATTGTTGCACTATAGAGATGGGCAAAGTGAAATAGATTCAGCTAACTTTTTTATATCTAAAAATGGAAAAAATGATTTAAAAGAAGAGTTATTTGAAACTATAAATTCATTAGAAAATGGAACAAATGATGTTTTATGTAGATTTCCATTAAGAGTAAAATGGTTAAAACAAAATCTTCCTGATTTAAAGATTGCAGAGTATTCTTGTGAAGAATTAGACAAATTTATAACTTCTGTTGATGCAAAATATGTAACTATGGTTTTCCCAACAGCTCATATAAATTCACCAGCTTCTATGTATGGACATACATTTATAAGAATTAGTTCTGATGAAAAAACTCCACTTATTTCAAATGCTGTTAATTATGCAGCTGCAACAACAGATACAAATGGTTTGATTTTTGCTTATAAAGGTTTATTTGGTGAATATGAAGGAAGATATTCTATTTTGCCTTATTATGAAAAAATCAAAGAGTATAACAATCTTGAGCAAAGAGATATTTGGGAGTATGATTTAGATTTAAATCAAGAAGAGATAGATAGATTAGTTTTACATACTTTTGAATTAAAAGATTCATATTCTGATTATTTTTTCTTTAAAGAGAATTGTTCATATAATGTTTTATGGCTTTTAGAAGTTGCAAGGCCTAGTTTGGATTTAGTTAGTCAATTTGATTTTAAAACTGTTCCTCTTGATTCTATTAAAGTTTTACAAAAATATGATTTGATTAAAAATACAAATTTTAGATACTCATCTATGAGAAAAATGAAATTTATTTTAAATGAAAAGATAGAAAATAAAGAGTATTTAAAAGATTTTGTTTATGAAGATGAAGCTTTAGATGACTCATTAAGCACTGAAGATAAAATCTCTTATTTGGATTTTAAAATCTCTTATTTACAATATCAAAGAGCAAATAATGAATATGATAAAGATGAATATTTAAAAAAATATTTAAAACTTTTAAAAGAGAGAAGTTCTTACAAACAAGCTTCAACTTATGATATAAAAACTCCTTTTGACCCACTTTATTCACATGATTCTGCAAGAGTCTCTTTTTTTTATAATAGTAATGATAGTTTTGAACTTTCTGCAAAACCAGTTTATAATGATATCTATGACATAAGTGATGGATATCTGCAAGGTGCTTATATTGATTTTTTTGATTTAAATATTAAAAAAGAGAAAAATGAAAATGCAAGATTAGATAGATTTACTCTTTTAAAAATAAAATCGCTTGCCCCTCAAGATTTATTTTTTAAACCAATATCATGGGGAATAGATGTTGGTTATGAGCAATTTAAACAAAGAAGTGATTATTTAAAAGTAAAACCAGAAGTTGGTGTTACTTTTGGAGAAAATAAAGATTTTATCTACTTCATGTTGGGTTCAAATTTATATTATAAAAATAGTGAACAGTTATATTCAATTGGTTCAACTGTTGGTGCTGTTACAAATAGATTTGATAATATAAAGTTAGGGATAAATTATAGTTATGACAAGTATAATAAAGATTTAGAAAATAATCAGTTTGAACTGTTTTCAACATATAAACTTGATAGAAACTTAGCTTTAAAAGTTAGATATATAAACGATGATTTATATGAAAAAGAGGATATCTTAAAAGTAGGAATTTCTTACTACTTTTAAGGTCTATAAATTCTATTTTGACTACCATTTACCACATGGAAAATTGTAACTCCATATTTTTTAGAGTAATATTTTAGAAGTAAATGTTGAAGTGTTGGCTCAATTGATGGCGTAAACCAAGCATTATTTGAAATCATAATCATATATCTTGTATCACCTAGATTTTCAAAAATTTTGTCTGTTGTTCCTTCATAACAAATTGCATTTCTAAATTTTTCTCCTTTGATTTCAAAATCAGTAGGAGCTGATGCTTTAGAATAATCTTGTGCACCATTATAAAAAACTTTATTGATTAAATCAACAAAAAATTTTGGAAGAGGTATCTCTTCCCCAAAAGGAACTAATACAACTTTTTTGGCAACTTGAACTTGCCCTTTACTAAAGAAATATGAAGCATTAAAAATCTGGTCATCTTCAACATATAAAGCACCAGTAACAATATCAATATCATTTGAAAAGTCTTTTAGTCTATCTTGTAATTCTTGATTTCTATTTAATACAGAGGTAAAAGCTGTTTCTGGCAAAATAATTAAATCTTTTTTTAATTCAATTGCTTTTGCTATTTCTTCAAAATTTTTTTCATGAAGTGTTGTTCTATACTCTTTTTCCCATTTTAAACTTTGTTCAATATTCATTTGAGGCATATATAACTTTGCATTTGGATTATCGATAAATTCGCCTTTTCCAAAAGTAAGTGTAAATAAAAGAGGAATTAATCCAATTATTTTATGTCTTTTCAGTTTTATTATTAGATAAAAAGAGATAAGAATTAAAGCAAAATCAATTTTTGAAACGCCAATATAAGAATCAATAAATAAAAGTTCAAATTTCATCCAGTTAAAACCAAAAGGAGCAAAAAAAGTAAAGGCAAAAATCATAACAATTCTAATTGTAAGCCTATCATAAAAGGCAAATAAGTAAAAAATTATTGCATAAACAATACCAATTCCAGCTAATAATGCAGGTGCAATATAAGTTAAATCATAATATTGAAGGCTAACAGCCATCCAGTAACACCATAATATTCCTGTTAGAAAACCTGTAATTAATAAAGAACGTTTAGGAATAACTAATAAAAAATATATTCCAAATAGACCTAAAAATGTATTTAAAATTTTTAATTCAATATTAAAATAACTCAAGTATATAAAAGAACTTAATAAAATAGAGGTGATGAAGCCTTTTATTATAAAGTTTTTGTTAGAATAATCGCGTTTTAGTAAAAACATAATAAACTACTTTTTAAAAGGAAATTTGATGGAAGGTTCAAGTACAGATTTAATAAGCTCATTGTTGCCTCTAGTTGCATTATTTGCAATTTTTTACTTTTTAATTATTAGACCACAACAAAAACAAGCGAAAGCTCATAAAGAGATGGTTTCTAATTTAAAAAAAGGTGACAAAATTGTAACAAATGGTGGCTTAATCGTAGAAGTTGCAAAAGTAGAAGATACATATTTTCTAGTTAAAAACAGCGATGGAACTGAAATGAAGCTTATCAAAGAGTTTGTAGCAAAACTTTTAGAAGACTAAAAATTTTCAAATCTTTAAGATATGTATTTTTACATATCTTATGCTTTCAAATTTTCTAAAACCCTAACTAAGGAAAAAAATTGAAAATCTTCAATTATAGACTTATAATATTTACTCTTAGTATAATTTTTGGTATTGTTTTTTCAGTTCCATCATTATTACAAACAGATACAGGTAAAAAAATCTCTTTAGGCCTTGATTTACAAGGTGGATTACATATGCTTTTAGGTGTAAATACAAATGAAGCAGTAACTTCAAAAATCAAATCAATTGCAACTTCAGTTAAGTATTTTTCAGATGATGAAGAACTTTTAATTGATGGTTTATCTATTGAAAATGATGGTGTTGTTTTCTCTGTTTTAGATGCAGATGAAATACCTAAAATGGATGAGATGTTAAAACAAATAAAAGGTTTAGAAATATCTAAAGAAGATTTAAAATACAGATTAAAACTTACTGCTGAAGATATTGAAAAAACAAAAGATTTAGCTGTTGCTCAAGCTGTTGAAACTATCAGAAACAGACTTGACCAATTTGGTCTATCTGAACCTTCTGTATTAAGACAAGGTCAAACAGATATTGTTGTTGAACTTCCAGGAATTAAAACTGCTGAAGATGAAAAAGCTGCAAGGGAACTTATTTCAAAACCTGCAAATTTAGAATTAATGGCAGTTGATGAAGAAAGAGCTGATCAAGCTAATACAATGACATCATCTCAAGCATCATCATATGGAGATGTGATTTTAGAGGATACAAATAATCCAAATATTAAATATTTAGTAAAAGAGATTCCTATTTTAAATGGAAGTCAAGTAATTGATGCACAAGTAGCATTTGACCAATCAAATCAACCAATTATTAATTTTACTCTTAATTCAACTGGAGCTAGAATTTTTGGTGAATTTACAGGGAAAAATGTAGGAAAAAGACTAGCTGTTGTTTTAGATGGAAAAGTTTATTCTGCACCAAATATTAGAGAGAGAATTGGTGGAGGAAGTGGACAAATTTCTGGTGGATTTACAATTGTTGAAGCTGGAAATGTTGCTATTGCTTTAAGAAGTGGTGCATTACCTGCAACTGTTACTATGTTAGAAAAAAGAAGTGTAGGTCCATCTTTAGGTGCTGATTCTATTCAAGCTTCAATGATTGCGTTAATCTCTGGATTTGCTTTAGTATTCGTATTTATGGTTATTTACTATAGAAGAGCTGGAATTATTGCAAATATTGCTTTAGTTACAAATATTTTTATTATTATTGCTATTATGGCTATGTTTGGAGCAACTTTAACACTTCCTGGAATGGCAGGTATTGTTCTTACAATTGGTATGGCTGTTGATGCAAACGTTATTATTACTGAAAGAATTAGAGAACTTATAAAAGAGGGTGCTTCAATACCAAAAGCTATTGAAGATGGATATTCAAATGCAATGAGAGCGATTTTAGACTCTAATATTACAACAGTTTTATCAGCAGTTTTCTTATATGCTTATGGTACTGGACCTATAAAAGGATTTGCTCTTACAATTTCTATTGGAATAATAGCTTCAATGTTAACTGCAATTTTAGGAACTCACGGAATTTATCAAGCATTAATGCCAAAATTATCGAGAGAAAAAGATACAAGAAAATGGTTTGGAGTTAAATAATGGAAATTTTTAAAATAAATAAAATTTATGACTTTATGGGAAAAAGAGTTCCTTTTTTAGGACTTTCTTCATTTTTAGTTATTGCTTCAATAGTTTTACTTTTTACAAAAGGTTTAAATTTTGGAATTGATTTTGTTGGTGGAACTATTGTTCAAGTAAAATATGAAGAAGCAGCACCAATTGATAAAATTAGAGATACATTAAAATCTACAAAATATGGTAATTCAATAATTACAAAGTTTGGTAGTGATGAAGAAGTAGTTATTAGAATCACTGGAAGTAGTTCAGATTTAACGAATGATATTGGTGATGAAATGGCTAAAATTTTAGTTCCAACAGGAAAATTTGAAATTAGAAGAATTGACATGGTTGGTGCTAAAGTTGGTGGAGAATTAAGAGAAAAAGGGTTAATGGCATTAACTTTATCAATCATTGTAATGTTAATTTATTTATCATTTAGATTTGAATGGAGATTTGCAGTTGCATCTGTGTTAGCATTAATTCATGATATTTCTATTGCAATGGGAGCTATTTCATTATTTAATATTGAAGTAAATCTAGATATTTTAGCTGCAATTCTTACTCTTTTAGGATATTCATTAAATGATACAATTATTGTATTTGATAGAATTAGAGAAGGAATTCAAACTTCAAAAGCAAATGATTTAAAAGAAGTTATCAATGAATCTGTAAGTAAAACTCTATCTAGAACAACTTTAACTTCATTAACTACTTTATTTGTGGTTGCAACATTGTATTTCTTTGGTGGAGAAATTATAAATGGATTCTCATTTACTTTACTTGTAGGAATTATTGTAGGTACATATTCTTCTATATTCGTAGCTGCTTCATTCTTAGTTCAATTAAAATTCTCTATTGATGATTTTAGAATTAAAGAATCAGAAAAAGTTAAAAGAAGAAAAGAAAAAGATAAACTTAGAGCAATGTACGAACAAGGTACAGTTTGATAAAAAGTTAAGTTTTAAAATATGTTTTTAATTAGGGAAAAGTTTTTTTACTTTTCCCTTTTTTATTTTATAAATAATTAATAAAATATTATAAAAACAATCTCCTTTAAAATAAAATCACTAAAAATTAAGTAAATAATTTTTTACTTTTATACAAAAATTTAATAACAATGAATAATAATTATTATATAATTTGCCTATCTTAAATTAAAAATATTTTTTCTCAAATTTAATTAATACAAAAATAAAATAAATAGTAGGATGGTTTTATGGATTTTCTAAAAAAATCAGTTATTGCAAAAGTAATTTTTGTCTCTGTTATATCAATTATTATTTCAATGAGTATATTGACATATTTAGTTGTTACAAATACTTCAAATGCAATGAAAAATAGTAATGAAATGGCAATTAGTAAAGAGTTGGCTTTATTAGTAGAAAATATAAATACATTTAACAAAGTGGCAAAAACTGGTGCTAATGTAAATGGAGATATTTTTTTAAATATGGTTGATGGTATAAAGATTGATAAAAGTCAAAGTATAAAAGTAGGTGAGTTTGATACTCCTCTTCTTTTAATAAATAATGAAGTTTTAAATCTAAACTTTAAACTTGTTGATGAATTTACAAAAATGACAAAAGGCTCAGTTGCAACAATATTTGTACGAAAAGGTGAAGATTTCATAAGAGTTAGTACAAGTTTAAAAAAAGAAGATGGAAATAGAGCTATTGGAACAAAACTAGATACAACACATCCTGGTTATAAAAAAGTTTTAGAAGGTCAAACATATTTAGGAAAAGCAGTTTTATTTGGTAAAAGTTATATGACAAAATATATTCCAATAAAACAAAATGGTGAAGTAATTGCTATTGCTTTTATTGGTTCAGATATTAGTGAAGATTTAGCACATTTAACTGAAACAATTAGTAGTAAAAAAATTGGAAAAACTGGTTATTACTATATTATTGATTCAAATGAAAAATCAAAAAAATATGGATATTTTTTACTACATCCAAAACTAAAAGACAAATCTGCTTTAGAGTTAGTTGATGCAAATGGAGTCTCTTTTGTAAAAGAGATGCTAGCTAAAAAAGAAGGACAATTAAACTATTTATGGGAAGGTTTAGATAAATTTGTTTTCTTTCAAACTTTTGATGAATGGAATTGGTTGATAGTTGGTGGAGTTAGTTCAAATGAAATATTTGAAGAAGCAAATAAAATTATGTATTTGATAATAATTTTATCTACTTTAACTATGTTAGTTATTTCATTGTCAATATTTATTTCAATGAAAGTTTTACTAAAATCTTTAACAAATATTAAAAATGGTTTATTCTCATTCTTTCAATATTTAAATAGAGAAACAAATCATGTAAATAGAATTGATATCAATTCAGAAGATGAATTTGGTGTTATGGCTAAACAAATCAATGAAAATATCGAAAAAATAGAAAAGACTGTAAAAGATGATAGAAAATTAATTGATGAAACTATAATAGTTTTAAATGAATTTGAACAAGGTGATTTATGCCAAAGATTAAATATTTCAGTTGATAATCCAGCTTTAATGGAATTAAAAAATGTTTTAAATAAAATGGCAGATAATCTTGAAACAAATATTGAAGTAATTTTAAATATTTTAGAACAGTATAGTAATTATAATTATCTAAATAAAATTCCAACAAGTGATTTAAAGGCACATTTATTAAAACTTGCAAACGGTGTTAATACTTTAGGTGGTTCAATAACGGAAATGTTAGTTGAAAACAAATCTATGGGATTAACTTTAGATGATAGTTCAAATGATTTATTAAAAAATGTAGAAAATTTAAATAATAGTTCAAATGAAGCAGCTTCAAGTTTAGAACAAACTGCCGCAGCTTTAGAAGAGATTACAAGTAATATTAGAAATACTACAGAAAATATTGCAAAAATGGCAACATTCTCAAATGAAGTTACAAAATCGGCTGTAGATGGTGAAAAACTAGCAACTCAAACAACAAATGCAATGGAAGATATAAATACACAAGTTAGTGCAATAAATGAAGCAATTACAGTTATTGACCAAATTGCATTCCAAACAAATATTCTTTCTTTAAACGCTGCTGTTGAAGCTGCAACTGCTGGAGAAGCAGGAAAAGGATTTGCAGTTGTTGCTCAAGAAGTAAGAAATTTAGCTGCAAGAAGTGCTGAAGCTGCACGTGAAATAAAAGCCATAGTAGAAAATGCAACAAATAAGGCAAATCAAGGAAAAGAGATTGCTTCAAATATGATTGATGGATATAAACAATTAAATGAAAATATTTCTAATACAACAAAATTGATTTTTGATGTAGAAAATGCATCAAAAGAACAATTATTAGGAATAGAACAAATTAATGATGCAATTAATCAACTTGACCAACAAACTCAACAAAATGCAATGATTGCAGCTGAAGCAAAAAATATTGCAATAATTACTGATGAAATTTCGAAACTTGTAGTTAGTAGTGCTAATAAAAAAGAGTTTGAAGGTAAAGATAATGTTAAAGCAAAAAATGTTAAAACAGAAGAGAAAAAAATAGAAAAAAAAGTTTTAAAAGATAAAAATGAATATAATTCTATAAAAAAACATGACGAAGATGATTGGGAAAGTTTTTAACATTTTTATGAGGTAATTTTAATGATAGAAAATATAAAAGTAAAATTTGATTTAGTAACATCTGAAAATGGAAGAAATTGGTTGTTAGCTTTAAATTGGATTTTGGTTTTAGAGTTTCTATCTTCAATTATTGAGTATGAATTTTTAGATATATCAAAAAAATACATAGAATATATTCCAGATGGAATTTTTAAAGAGTTATTAGTTGCTCTTATGTTAGTTTTTTTTGTTTGGTATAGTGTTTATAGTTTTGTATTTATGAAAAAAGAACAATTCTTATTTTTATCTCTTTATATATCAATTTGTTTATATCTTCTTATAACTCACGATTTGTCTTTTAATCTACTGTTACACAATCTTAATATCTTTGAAATTATTCAAGATGGTTTTGGTTTATACCTAATTATTCAAATATCACTTAAAATTATAATTTTTTATTTAATTTATAAGATGATAATAGCAATTAAAAATAGAAATAAGTTTGTTGATTGAAAAGCAGTTTTTTATCATTTTTTAGTTAATATATTTGCCTTATTAAAAAGCAAAAATAATAAAAAGGATAAAAATGGATTGGGGTAAAGTAATTTATATTTTCTTCTCATTAATGTCATTAACAACAACAGCAGGTTTTATTTATGAACCAAACGCAATCGCACTATTTATAGCAGCCGGTGTAAACGTTATTTCAACAATACTCAAACTCGGTGTAAAAAATTTGCTCGCTGCTGAATTGTTAGCTAGTTCATTAGTTGCAGATTTACACCTAATCCCAGCCTTTATGGTATTAACATTTACAGATAATGTAGCTTTAACTATCTCTTTAGCAATAGGAGCAATAGTAGCTAATATTTTCTCTGTAGCTTTAGCTTTAATAGAAAGTGCAAAAAGTCAAGACAAGGAAGAGTTTTAATGGAATATAATTCAAAAGATATTGAAAAAAAATGGCAAAATTTTTGGAGTGAAAAACAATCTTTTGAGCCGAGTGATGATTTAACAAAAGAAAAAAAATATATATTAAGTATGTTTCCATACCCAAGTGGAAGAATTCACATGGGACACGTAAGAAATTACTGTTTAGGTGATGCTTTTGCTAGACATTTTAGAAAAGAAAAATTTAATGTTTTACATCCTATTGGATGGGATAGTTTTGGAATGCCAGCAGAAAATGCAGCAATAAAACATAAACTTCATCCTAAAAAATGGACTTATGAAAATATTGATTATATGAGACAAGAATTAAGATCTTTAGGTCTGTCTTTTTCAGAAACAAGAGAATTTGCAACTAGTGATGAACTTTATACAAAATGGGAACAAGAGTTCATCATCAAAATGTATGAAAAAAATTTACTTTATAGAAAATCAACTATTGTAAATTGGTGTGAAGAGTGTCATACAGTTTTAGCAAATGAGCAAGTTGAAGAGGGTTGTTGTTGGAGATGTGACAACGAAGTTCAACAAAAAGAGATGCCAGGATATTATGTAGGTATTACAAAATATGCTCAAGAATTACTTGATGATTTACAATTATTAAAAGATAATTGGCCTTCTCAAGTTTTAACAATGCAAGAAAACTGGATTGGAAGAAGTGAAGGTTTAGAGTTTAAATTTGAATTATCTATTGAATCAAAAGCAAAATTAGAAAGATCATTTAGTAAGTATTTTGTATTTACTACACGTCCTGATACTATTTATGGAGTTTCATATTCAGCACTTGCACCTGAACATCCAATTGTAAAATATATAGTTGAAAATAATCTTTTACCAGAGAAAAAAATTAAAGCTATTAAAGAGATGCAAAAAATTTCTGAAAGAGATAGAGCAACTCAAGAAAAAGAGGGAGTTTCTTTAGAGATTGATGTTATGCATCCATTAACAGGTGAAAAAATTCCTGTGTGGGTTGCTAATTTTGTATTAAGCTCTTATGGTGGTGGAGCTGTTATGGCAGTTCCTGCTCATGACCAAAGAGATTTTGAATTTGCAAAAAAATATGATTTACCAATGAAACAAGTAATAGTTGGAAATGAAGGCGTTATTGAAAATTTAACTGAGGCTTACACTGCTGAAGGTACATTAATTGATAGTGAAGGATTTACAGGACTTCCAAATACAAAAGCAAAAAAAGCAATAATTTATCATTTTGAGCAAAACTCTTTAGGTTCAAAACAGATTAATTTCAAACTAAGAGACTGGGGAGTTTCTAGACAAAGATATTGGGGAGCTCCTATTCCATTTATCCATTGTGATGATTGTGGATTAGTTCCTGAAAAAATTGAAAATTTACCTGTTGCATTACCAGAAGATGTTGAAATTACAGGAGAAGGTAATCCTTTAGATTCTCATCCTACATGGAAACATTGTTCTTGTCCAAATTGTGGAAAACCAGCAATTAGAGAAACAGATACCTTAGATACTTTTGTTCAATCTTCATGGTATTTTTTAAGATATGCAACAAATCCAAAACAATGGAATGAAGTAGGAATTTCAAAATCTGATAGTGACTATTGGATGGATGTTGATCAATATATTGGTGGAATTGAACATGCAATTTTACACTTATTATATGCAAGATTTTTCACAAAAGTATTAAATGATTTAGGTTATACAAATTCAAGAGAGCCATTTAAAAGATTACTTACTCAAGGTATGGTACTTAAAGATGGTGCTAAAATGTCTAAATCAAAAGGAAATGTAGTTGATCCTGATTTAATTATTGATAAATATGGAGCTGATACAGCAAGATTATTTATGATGTTTGCAGCACCACCAACAAAAGAGTTAGAGTGGAATGATAGTGCTGTTGATGGTGCATATAGATTTATAAAAAAATTCTTTGAAAGAGCAATAAATGTAACTTCAAATGGATTAGCAAATTTTAAATCTATAAATCATTCAGAATTAAATAAAGAAGAAAAAGAAGCAAGAAAAAAAGTATATGAAGCTTTAGTAAAATCAAATGAAGTATTTACAAAAACTTATACTTTTAACACATTAATTGCTTCTTCAATGGAAGCATTAAATGCTTTACAAGTACAAAAAAATGAATCAGTTTGGGCAGAAGGTTATTATATTTTAACTAATATTTTAGAGCCAATAATTCCTCATACTTGTTGGGAATTATCAAATGACTTATTTAAACTTGAAAATCTTGATGGTAAATTAGAAGTAAAAGAAGAAGTATTTAAATTAGATTCTATAGCCTTAGCAGTTACTGTAAATGGTAAAAAAAGATGTGAAATAGAAGTAACTCCAAATGCTTCAAAAGAAGAAGTTTTAGCTCAAGCAAAAGTTGCAGCAGCTAAATGGTTAGGTGAAAATGAACTTCTAAAAGAGATAGTTGTGCCTGGTAAATTGGTAAACTTCGTTATTAAAGGATAAAATTTATGAATATTTCTAAAAATTTACTATTTTTTGTTTTTACAATAACTTTGACTTTTTTTATTAGTGCATGTGGGTATAAACCTTCAACTTATTATGCTAAAAAAGAGATGGAAGGAAATGTTTTCATTAAACTAGATGTTAGTTTAGAAGACCCAAGAAACTCTGTTTTAGTGAAAGATGCTGTAAATAAAATTTTACTTCAAAAGCTTGATTCAAAAATAGTAAATGATAGAAATAAAGCAGATGTAATTATGAATTTAGGAATTAGTTCAGTAAAAATATCAACATTACAATACGATAAAGAAGGATATAATAAACTTTATAATGCAATGGTTGTAATAAAAGTTGATTATTTTAGAAAAGATGATGGAATAAAAAAATCATTTACAGTTGAAGGAGAATATGATTTCTCAATTGATATTGGAACAACATTGACTGATTCAAATAGATTTGATGCAATTTCAAATGCATCAAATAAAGCTGTAGATGAAATCTTATCAAAAATAGCAGTAGCTTCATTTAGATAAATATTATGAATTTAAAAGAGCTAAATCTTGAAGAGTTTTTGAAATATAAAACTCTTTATTATGATAAAATTGATTTTAGTTATGTAAAATCTTCTTGGGATATCTTATCTACAAAAATAAAACTTCCTTTTGTAATTCATATAGTTGGTACTAATGGAAAAGGAAGTACAGGAAGATTTTTATCTCATTATTTATATAAAAAAAATTATAAAGTTTTACATTATAGTTCTCCACATATTTTAAAATTCAATGAAAGAATTTGGATAAATGGATTTGATGTAAGTGATGAAAATCTTGAAATTGCTCACAAATTTTTGCAAAATTTATATGAAATAGAACTTCTTGAAAAACTGACTTATTTTGAATATACAACACTAATAGCGTTTTATTTATCAAAAGATTTTGATTATTTAGTTTTAGAAGCTGGTCTTGGTGGGGAATTTGATGCAACAAATGTTGTTCCAAATGATATTTCATTAATAACAACAATTGGTCTTGATCATCAGAGTTTTTTAGGAAACACACTTGAAGAAATAGCAGCTACAAAAATGCGTTCATGCGATAACAAAATGATTATTGGTTATCAAGTTTATGATGAAGTTATTAAAACAGCGTATGAAGTAAAAAAACAAATTTTAAAAGAAAGAGATAAAAATATAGAAATTATTGAAGTTAAAGACTTTGACAAGTACTCTTTAAATGATAAATTTGCTTCATATTTAAAAAGAAATTTACACTTAGTAATAGCATGTTTAAATGAATTAAAAATTTCTATTGATTTAAAACTTTTTGATGACACGCCACTTTTTGGAAGATGCCAAAGAATTTTGCCAAATGTGACTATAGATGTGGGACATAATCCACTTGCAGCTCAAGTTATTGTAAATGAATTTAAAGATAAAAAAATAAATCTTATCTATAACTCTTATGGAGATAAAGATTATGAAACGGTTTTAAAAATTTTAGAACCTATAATTAAAAAAATAGCAATTATTGAACTTGATGATAAAAGAATTGTAAAAAAAGAAGAATTGGAAAGAGTTATAAAACAATTAAATCTGATGAAAGAGGAAACTATAAAAATAGAAGAAAATGAAGAATATTTAGTTTTTGGTTCATTTTTAGTTGTTGAAAATTTTTTATCTTTGATTGGTTATGATGGAAAATCTTGAAAAAAGATTAGAAGAACTCTATATTCAAAAGAATAAAATAGATGATGAAATAGAGTTTCTAAAAGAGCAAATTAAACAAAAAAATATACTTATTAAAAAAAACTTATCAAAAGATGAAAAAATAGAACTTTTTAAATCTTTATTTATAGGGCGCTTTGATATTTTTGCAAAAAAATGGGTAAGTAAAGATGGACAAAAACAAGGCTTTTATCCAGTTACAAAAACTTTTCAAGGTGAAGATTATTTGCCTTTAACAAATTATGAAATTGAAGAGCATTTAAGAGGAAATAGTTTTTTAGCAACTTATTGTATAAATCAAAAAAATATGTCAAAGTTTGTAGTTTTTGAAATAGCTGATGAGGATAAATTCAAACTTCAAATAACTCTAAATTCTTTAAATATAAAAGCATATTATGAATTGAGTTCCTATAATTCACTTTTTGTTTGGATATTTTTTGAAGAAGAAATCTCATCTAAAATAGCTTTTAATTTTACTTTATATGTTTTAAAAAAAGCAAATATCAGTGCAAAAACTTATCCAAATAGAGAGTTTGCAACTAAAGAAAATTTAGGAAATTGTATTGAATTACCACTTCATTTAAAACATAGAGATAAAAATAGAACCATTTTTATAGATATGAATACAAATAAAATTTATGAAGACCAATGGAGTGTTTTAGCCAATGTTTCAAAAGTTTCAAAACAAACAATTTGTAATTTTGCAGAAATTCCAACGGCAATAAGTGTAGAAAAAGATTTAAAGAAAATAGATTTTCCACTTGAAAAAATAGAGATAATTTTGGAAGATTATATTTATATACCAATGTATAATTTATCAAAATCATTGATTAGTAAATTAAAATCTTTTGCAACTTTTGAAAATCCTCAAATAAAAGTATTACTAAGTTTAAGAAAACCACTTTTTAATACTCCAAAATATATAAGGTCTTTTGAAGAAAATGAAAAATATTTACTTCTTCCAAGAGGATTAAAAGAAAAAATTGTTGATTTTTTTAATTCAAATGCAGTTTCTTATTCATTTGTTGATAAAAGAGTTTTTAACAAAGTAGAGACAAAAAAAGTAACTTTTAATCTAAGACCAGAACAAAATGATGCAATAAAAGAGATAAAAAAATCTGATTATTCTATTTGTGTTGCACCTCCTGGATTTGGAAAAACTCTGCTTGGAGCAAAAATATTTGAACTAAGAGCTTGTTCGACACTTATTGTTGTAAATAAAAATATGCTTTTAAATCAATGGATTGAACGATTTGTGGATTATTTTGGATATTCTAAAAAAGATATAGGATATTTAGGAAAAGGTCACAATAAATTAAATGGTCAAATTGATGTTGCAACTATGCAAAGTCTAAAAAACGACCCAAAAATTATTGAAAATTACTCTTTTGTAATAGTTGATGAATGCCATCATATTCCAGCACTTACTTTTGAACAAATTATCAAAAGTTTTAAGGGTAGATATATTTTGGGTTTAAGTGCAACACCAAATAGAAAAGATGAATTACAACCTATTTTATATCAACAATTGGGTGAGATTTCTTATGAATATAAAAAGAAAAGAACACATACAAATAAACTACAAATAATTAGAACAGAATTTAGTAGCGAAGCCGATAACTATGCAACTATTATAAATGAGCTTTGTGTTGATGAAAATAGAAATAATTTAATAATTTATGCAATAAAAAACAATATTGAAAGAAAAATTTTAGTTTTAACTGATAGAATAGAACATATAAATATTTTAGAAAATTTATTGCAAAAAGAAAATATTGATTATATCAGTGTACATGGAAGTCAAAATAAAAAAGAGCAAGTTGAAAATATGAATTTAGTAAAATCTAAATCACTTATACTTGCAACTACTTCATATTTTGGTGAAGGTATAGATTTCCCACATTTAAATACTATAATGTTCGCAACACCAATCTCTTATTATGGAAGATTAATTCAATATTTAGGTCGAATTGGACGTGGAAATCAAGAGTGCTTAGCAATAGATTTTTTAGATTCAAAGAATGCGATGTTAAACTCTGCCTATAAAAAAAGGTTAGAGGGATACAAACAAATGCATTATAAATAAGAGAGGAGTTTTATGTTAGGAATTATTGTTGCGGCAACTTCAATTGCTCTATTTTTAAATCTAATACTTAAAAAAGTACATTTACCAACAATTATAGGATATATTTTAACTGGAACAATAATAGCTTATGCATTTAATCTTCATGAAGCTGTAAATAATCATGAATTAAAAGAAATAGCTGAGTTTGGAGTTGTATTTTTAATGTTTACTATTGGATTAGAATTCTCTTTAAATCATCTAAAAAAGATGAGAAGAGAAGTTTTTTTCACGGGTAGTTTACAAATAATTGTAACAGCATTTTTTGTATTTTTAATATCAAAATTTATTTTAGGATTTGATACTCCTGCTTCTTTAATCATGGGAACAGCTCTTTCTTTATCTTCAACAGCAATAGTTTTAAAAACATTTAATGAAACAAAAGAGATTACAAAACCATATGGAAGAAGAGTTTTAGGGATTTTAATTATGCAAGATATTGCAGTAATTCCTATTTTGCTTATGATTTCATTTTTTTCTATGAAAGGTGATGATAGTACTTATATTTTTACAATAGGAAAAACTGTGCTTGCAGCAGTTATATTACTAGCTTTACTGTATTTTAGTGGAAAATATTTACTTGAACCATTTTTAAGATATGTATCTGCAACAAGATCGGATGAACTTTTTGTTGCTTCTGTTTTACTTCTTGCTGTTGGGTCTGCATATTTAGCATATTATTTTGGATTTTCATATTCTCTAGGAGCTTTTATAGCTGGTATGATGATTGCAGAAACGAAGTTTAAACATCAAGTTGAGGCTGACCTTATTCCCTTTAGAAATATACTCCTTGGGGTTTTCTTTATAACGGTTGGTATGCAAATAAACTTTAAAATAATTGCAGATTATATTTTAGTAATTTTAGTTTTATTACCACTTGTAATGGCATTAAAATTTGGAGTAATTTATGCACTTGTAAGATATGAAGACAATAAAAGAGTTGCATTTAAAACTGCACTTTCTTTGATTCAAATTGGAGAGTTTTCACTAGCAATTTTAGAATTAGCAAGAAGTCAAAGTTTGATTGATACAACAAATTCACAAATTTTGATTGTAACAATTGTAATTTCTATGATTTTAACTCCAATCATATTAAAAAATTTATCTAAAGCAGCAGCAAAACTTATGCCTGAAGATGTGATGATGATTACAAATACACATCATGTTTCTGAAGATTTAGAAAATCATGTAATAGTTTTAGGATATGGAAGATTTGGACAAGCAATAGTAGAAGAGTTAAAAAACTTTGGTCAAAATTACGTAATTTTAGAACATAATGTAAAATTTTACCAAGAAGGTAAAGATAAAGGTGAACCAATTATTTTTGGAAATGCAGCCCAAAAACATATTTTAAATTCTTTAAATATTACAAAATCGTCTGCTGTTATTGTTGCTGTTAATAATCCAGAAATTTTACATTTAATTTGTGAAGCAGTTGGAGATTTAACAAAAAATAGTAAAACTATTGTAAATGTAACAACAGATGAAGAGAAAGAATCTCTAAAAAGTTTAAATCTAGAACATATTATCGTTGCAACAAATCATATTGCAAAAGCTGTTGTTGACGAGGTTTTATATTGTAGATTAGATAATAGTAAAGAGTACTATTAAAAAAATGTATAATTTGTATTAATAAAATTAATATAAGTATTTATTATAATTTAAACTAAGTTCATATAGACTCTATTTAACTAATTACTGAAACTAGTAAGAGGTTTTTATATAAGGAGAGATATATGAAATTAGGAAAAGTTTTATTAACAGCTGGATTTTTAGCATCAACTATGTTTGCTGCTGATTTTGTTAATTATCATAATTTAACAACAAAATTAAAAGAAGAAGCAAAAAAAGATGGACTTTATGCAACTACTCAAGAAGTAAAAGATGCATTAACAAAAAGTGATTGGGCTGTTGTTGATGTAAGAACTATGGAAGAGTGGTCAGCAGCTGCTATTAAAGGTTCTCAAAGAGTAGGGCGTGAAGCACCTGAAAAAGCTTTAGAAAATATTGTTTTAGATGACAATGAAAAGTTTGTAAAAACAAATTTAATAGTTGTTTGTAATACAGCTGCAAGAGCATCACTTGAAGCTCAAGCTTTTAGACAAATGGGATTTAACACTGTAAAAATTTATGGAATTAATAAATGGATTGATGAGTGTAATCCTGTAGTTACAAAATATACATCAGGTGAAGATAAAGAAGGAACAAAAACTAAGTTTGGTAATTATTACGCTGAACACTGTAAAAAATAGTTTGAAGAGTAGAAAAAGAGTGAAAATTTTACTCTTTTTCTATATATCTTTGTCTTGCACTATCTTTTATTTTATTTACTTCAACTAAAATAAATCCATCAATACAGTCACCAAAATCTTTGTCAATGTTAAAATCTAAAAATTTAACCCCACCATCTTCTGCTATTTCACTATATTGTTTATATAAAGTTGGAACACTAACTCCAATATTTGATAAGGCAGATTTTAAAAATTTAAAATCTTTCTTTTTGTCTTCTAAATCGAATAACTCTTTTATTTCACTCAATTTATTTGAGTATTGGTAAGGTGTTTTTGCTTCAATAAATTTCTCACTAGAACCATAATAATGTGAATAATAAAAAATCATCATATCTTTTGCAACAGGTGGAAAATTTGCACTAATTGAAACAGGACCAAACATATATTTTATATTTGGATTATTTTTTAAATAAGCACCAATTCCATACCAAAGATAATCTAAAGCTCTTGTTCCCCAATATTTTGGTTGAACAAAACTACGACCTAGTTCTATTGAATTTTGTAAATATGGTACAAACTCTTCATTATATTTAAATAAATTATTAGAATAAAAACCTTTTATTCCAATATTTTTAAATATAAAATCAGAATTTCCAACTCTATAAGAACCTACAATTTCAAGTTCATTTTCATCCCATAAAATAATATGTTGGTAATAAATATCATATTTATCAGTATCTCTTTTTTTATTTACACCTTCACCAACTTTTCTAAAAGAGATTTCTCTTAATCTTCCTAATTCTTTTAAAACGATAGAGTCTTCTGTATAGTCATAAAGATAGATTTTTTTTCCATCATTTGTTTGCCCAATTAGTTTTGATTTTTTTAATTCATTTAGTAAATCAATTCTACTAACAGGATGAGCAATAGCACTTTGAGTTTCAAAAAAAGATTTTTTTCCTTTTTTTAAAGAGTATAAATGTTTTCTATAAAGATTTAATAAAAACTTTTTATCAATTCCTTTTGGAGTTATATTTTCATTTGGGATAATTTGTCCAATTTTTATATTTATTCTTTTCGATTTCTTTTTAAACATTTCATGTGATAGTAAAAGTGTTGAAAAAGTTTTATTAATAACAGAGATTGTATAAAAAGTTTTAGAATTTTTTGCATCTAAAAATATAGGTAAAATTGGTGAGTTTGAATTTTGTGCAAAGTTTAAAAAACCTTTATTCCAACTTGGGTCTTTTATTCCTTTTGTTGTAGCACGACTTACTTCACCTGCTGGAAAAATGATTACAGCTTCTTCATTATTTAACGCTTCATAAATCTTTTTGATATCATTTTTTGATTGTCTAAGTTTATAGTTATCTATTGGAATTAAAAGTGAATTTAGTGCTTCAAAACCAGCTAAAAAGTCATTTGCAACTATTTTAACATCTTTTCTAACAGTTGAAATAAGTCTTAATAAACAAAGTGCATCTAATCCTCCCAATGGATGATTGGCAATTATTACTACTTTACCACTTGTTGGAATATTTTGTAAATCATTACTTGAAGCAGTATAATCAAAATCAAAATAATCTAAAACAGCATCTACAAACTCAAACCCTTTTAAGTGAGAATTTTGTGATAAAAACTGATTTATTGAATCTTCATGAACTATTTTTTTAGCAATTTTAAAAAGTGATTTTTTTAAAAAACTCTCTTTTTCTTTTATTTTTGGGAACTTCTTTTCTATCTCTTTTTGGATATCTATCATTTATACTCCGCAAGCTTTTTATAAAATTATAAAAAGCTTTGATTACAAAAAGGTGACAAATGTGATTTATAAATTGTTTTAAAAACTTATGATAAAATTTTTCTTACTTATAGAGGGAGATTTAGTATGAATAGAACGGACATAACAAATATAATCACTGTTTTAATCATGGCATATGGTTATTCAAATGATAATAATGTGATTTATATGATAGGAATTTTTGCTTTAAGTGGAGCAGTTACAAATACACTTGCAATTCATATGTTGTTTGAAAAAGTTCCTTTTTTATATGGAAGTGGGGTAATTGAGAGTAAATTCTCAGCTTTTAAAATTTCAATTCATAACCTTTTAATGAATCAGTTTTTTACACGTGAAAATTTAACAAAATTTTTTCAAGAAGAAGTTTCTAGTGCTAAAAAAACAATAGATTTTGAAAAAATATTAAATAAAACTGATTTTGCACCTGCTTATGATTCTTTGAAAGAATCAGTGATGCAATCTTCTTTTGGTGGAATGTTAGGAATGTTTGGAGGAGAAGCAGCTCTTGAACCTTTACGAGAACCATTTACAAAAAAATTACAAGCATCAATTATTTCAATTTCTAGTTCAGATGCTTTTCAAGAAGTAGTAAATGAAGCTTTAAAATCAGAAGATTTAAGCGCAGACATTTATGATAAATTAAGTTCAATAGTTAATGCAAGACTTGAAGAATTAACTCCAAAAATGGTAAAAGAATTAGTTCAAAATCTAATCAAAGAACATTTAGGGTGGTTAGTTATTTGGGGAGCTGTTTTTGGTGGACTAATTGGTTTGATTAGTGCATTAGTTGCTTAAGAGGTGAGGATTTAAAATAAATCCTCACGAATAATAAGTAAAAGATTCTTTTTGTTTTTCTTCTTTAAATTCCAATGCACTTTTTAAAGATTCTAACTCTTTTTCTAAAGAAGTTTTTTCATCTTCAAGTTTTTTGATTTTTAGTTTTAAGTTTTCTACTTCATGACGTAATATTTCATTTCTTGTTTTTAGAATTAAGGCATCATTTTTATTTTTTTCTGCTTCTTCTTTATAAAGATTGCTAAGTAATTCATAGTTCATTTTAAATCCTTTGGAAATGAAATCAATAATACATATCATATTATAAAAAATAGTTTTTGAATATTATTTTAATTTAAATTATTAGTTTTTGTGTAGATTTATTACAATCAATAACAAAACTTTAATATGTTAGAATAATCGAAAAATTTTTTGGGGATATTTATGGATGGAATTGAAGTTTTAGTTTTACTTGATGTTGGTGGATTAGAAGATAAAGAAAAATTTGAAAAACACGTAAAAAAAGAGGGATTTACTCCTGTTGAGGGAGAAGATTTTGTTTATACAGGACATTCAACAACTACAACATTTTCAACAAAAGCATATATTTTAGAAGTATTTAAAAAAGGACTTCAAAAAAACAACTTTAGTGATGCAAATTTAATTTTTTTATTAAATGAAACACCTTATCCTACATATTATTATGATAAAGAAACAAATGATTTTGAGTTAGTACAAGTAGAAAAATAGTGAAAAATATTTATGAATTTTTAAAAAATTTAAAAGATGAAAAGAGATTAAAAGAGTGTCAGCTTTTAATCGTAAATGATGATAGACAAGCTCAAATAGCCCAAGATATAGTTTCATATTTAGGTTTTAAACCATTTGTTTTAGCTGATTTTAGAGCAAATTTTGGTGATGACTTACTCTCTTTTAGCGATGAATTACATGAAATTACAAAGGCTTTAGGAGATTTTTACTCATATAAAAAACAAGATAAAATCTTAATCTCTCCAATACGAACTATCTCTTATTCTCTTCCAAAAGAAAAATGTTTTGAAAGTTTCACTATAAATTTTGCTGATACTTTACATTTAGAAGAATTAAAATCAAAACTTTTTAATTGGGGATATTATTTTGTAGATATTGTTACAAGTGAAGGTGAAGTATCAATCAGAGGAGATATTATTGATATTTGCCCACTTGGTAGTGAAGCGGGATATAGAGTATCTTTATTTGATGATGAAGTTGAAAGTATTAGAAAATTTGACATTGAAGACCAAAAATCATCAAAAGAAGAGATTGAAAGTTTTTCTATAAATCCTGCATTTTTAGCACTTGATGAAGCATCTTTTGAAGAGATAAATGAGCAAGTTCAAACAGTTTCTAGTGATGCTTTTATAAAAGATATTCACTCTTTAGGATTTTGGTATTTAAATGATTTAGGGGAATATTTACCACAAAATTTAAGCTCATTTATTACTCAAGAAGCATTAGAAGAGTTGGACGAAGTTTATGTTTTTGAAGAAAAAAGAATAAACAAAGATAAATTTCTATTAACACCTCAAATTTACAATAGTAAAAATTATCAAGAGATAAATCCAGCAAATGTAAAAGAGTTTATCTCTTTTCATAAAGATAAAAAAATCACAATTATTTCAGGAACTGAAGCAAAAGTAAAAGGTTATGATTTAGATTTAAGTGATAAAAATATCAAATATATTTTTGATAATCAAATTATAAATCTTGTAAGTGATAGTGAAGTAATAATTTCTTTAAATAAAGAGGTAAAAAAACGAAGAAAGAAAAAAGTAAAGCTTGTTCTTGATGAGCTTCAATACAATGATTTTGTAGTACATGAAAAACACGGTATTGGTCAATATAAAGGAATAGAACCTGTTACTGTAATGGGAGCAAAAAGGGACTTTGTAATTGTTCAGTATCAAGGGGAAGATAAACTTTTAATTCCTGTTGAAAATATAGACTTAATTGATAGATATGTTGCTGATGGGAATTCTTATGCTGTTGTTGATAAACTAGGTAAGGGAAGTTTTGCAAAACTAAAAGAAAAAGTTAAAGATAGACTTTTTGCTATTGCAAATGATATTATAAAACTAGCAGCTGCAAGGGAACTTGTAAATGGTATAAAAATCAATACCGATAAAAAAATCCTTGAAGATTTTCCAAAAAGTGCTGGATTTGAATATACAAAAGACCAAAAAAGAAGTATTAAAGAGATTTTTACTGATTTGAGTAGCGGTCGAGTTATGGATAGACTTCTTTCAGGGGATGTTGGTTTTGGAAAAACAGAAGTTGCAATGAATGCTTTACTTGCTGTTATTATAGATGGTTATCAAGCTATTTTTGTATGTCCTACAACACTTCTTGCTACTCAACATTATCATGGAATAAAAAAGAGATTTGAAGAGTTTGGAATAAATGTTGCTAAACTTGATGGAAAAACAACAGCAAAAGAAAAAACTGCTATCAAAAAAGGTTTAGAAAACGGTGATATAAAACTTGTTATTGGAACTCACTCATTACTTGATATAAAAACTTCTAATTTAGCTTTAGTTATCATTGATGAAGAACATAAATTTGGGGTAAAACAAAAAGAAAAATTAAAACATTTACGAGAAGATGTTCATATCTTCTCTATGAGTGCAACACCAATCCCAAGAACTCTAAATCTAGCTTTATCAAAACTAAAAGGTATGAGTTCACTTCTTACGCCTCCAAGTGAGAGATTAGGAGTGCGAACTTATGTAAAAGAGTTTAGTGAAAAATTAATCAAAGAGATAATTTTAAGAGAGAAAAGAAGAGGAGGGCAACTTTTCTATGTTCATAATAACATTGCATCAATTGAAGCTAAGAAAAAAGATATAGAAGCTATTGTTCCAAATATTAAAATAGATATTATTCACTCTCAAATAAAACCTGAGCATGCTGAAAAAATCATTGAAGCTTTTGAAAATAAAGAATTTGATATTTTACTTGCTACTTCAATAGTAGAATCAGGAATTCACTTACCAAATGCAAACTCTATTATTATTGATGGTGCAGATAGATTTGGAATTGCTGATTTGCATCAGCTTAGAGGAAGAGTTGGAAGAAGTAATAAAGAAGGGTATTGTTACTATATAGTTGATGATAAAAAATCAATAACTGATGATGCAGTAAAAAGACTTGTAGCTCTTGAATCGAATTCATACTTAGGAAGTGGAACAGCCTTAGCACACCAAGATTTAGAAATCAGAGGTGGTGGAAATATTGTTGGTGAAGCTCAAAGTGGACATATAAAACAAATAGGATATGGTTTATATTTAAAAATGTTAGAAGATGCACTTGCAAGTCTTAGTGGAGATGATAAACCTGAGAAAAAATCTGTTGATATTAAGTTAGCAATTTCTGCTTACATTAGTGAAGACTATATCCATGAAGATAGAGTAAGACTTGAACTTTATAGAAGATTAAGTAAGGCAACTGATATTCAAGAAGTTTATACTATTGAAGAAGAAATGGAAGATAGATTTGGAAAACCTGATGTTGTAACAAAACAGTTTATAGAGTTAATTATCATAAAAATTTTAGCTTTAAAACTTGGAATTCAAACTATTAGTTCATATGAAATGAATATTACATTTACAAAAGCTGATGATACAAAAGAGACAATAAAATCACCTTCAAAAGATGATGATGACATTATCAATACGACTTTAAGGTATTTGAGAAAATAATCAAATACCTAAAGTTTAACAACACTCAAGTTCGCAAACACTTAGGGCTTTTAAACCTTCTTCATCATTAGCTTTTTCAAAAAGTTCATCAAGATAAAAAGAGTTTGAACAAACAAGATATAAAACTGCTTCTTTTTCATCATCTTTTGGATCTCTTGTATAGTATCCTTTTGGAATCATTGGAACTATTTTTTTCCAGTAAATATTCATATTTTTTGGGTTTTCAAGAACCCTAAGCATATGGTCAATTACATTACAAGCATTTTCAAAACAATTTATGTTTTTAAAGCTTATATACCTTTCATCTATCCTAATATCATTATTTGACATAAAAAATCCCCCTACAATATTTTATATACAATTTTACTTTTATTAAAAAAAATCCCTATGTTATAATGTGAAGAATTAGTGACATTTTACGAAAATAAAGGGAAATATGACGGAATTATCAAGTGTTACATTTCATTATGTATTAAAAGCTTTAGAAAAAATAACAAATATTTCAATTGAAAAAATGTTAGAACAAGTTAATTTATCTATGGATGATTTAACTAAAATAGATGGAAAAATTGATAGTAAAAATTTATCATCTATTTTTAAATATTGTATGAAAGAGTCAAATAATAAAGCATTAGCTTTACATATTGGACAAGCAGTTTCATATCAATCATTAGGATTGTTAGGTTATTTACTTTTAAATACAAATAATTTAAAAGAGATGATTGAAAAATTTAATGCTTATCAAAAACTGATTAGTGGATATTTTAAATTCCATTTTTTTGAGGATGAGGTTTATTATAAATTAGCAATTTATATAAATGAAAACCCAATGATTCCAGTTCCTAGTTTTCATGCACAAGTTCATCTCTCTTCAATAGTATCAATATTAACTCAAATTCTAGGAGAAAAAGTATTCCCTGAATTTACATATTTTTCACAAAGCGTTGATGAAAATATAAATGAATACAAAAAAATATTTGGTGAAAATCTATTTTTTAGTAAAGATGAAAATGCAATATTTTTTAAAAAAGATAATTTAGATATTCCTGTTAAAAATTCAAACTCTTTAATGCTTGATTATTTTGAAAATGAAGCAAAAAAAATTTTAGATGAACAAGAGTTACAATCATGGTATTCAAAAGTTGAAAAAGAGATTTTTAAAAATATCGGAGAAAAAGAGATAACTATTGATTTAATTTCATCAAATTTAGGGACAACTCCTAGAACTTTACAAAACTATCTAAAATCTGAGAATAAAACTTTTAGAGATGCGTTAAATAAAATCAGACAAAAATTAGCAGAACATTATATAAATAATACAAAAATGGATTATGGAACAATCTCTTTTTTATTGGGATATAGTGAGCCTAGCTCATTTTTTAGAGCTTATAAAAAGTGGAACAATAAAACACCAAAACAGAGTAAATAATAAAAGAGTCAAAAAGAGAAAGAAAGCACACTTTCTCTTTTTTATTTAGGAAGGAGTCTGAATGAGTTAAAAAATTGTTTAAATCTATAAAATACTCTTCATAATAAATTAGTCAAATTTACTATGTTGAAATTATACTAAATAGAAGTGTACAAAAAGTGTCTATTCTTCATTTATTTCAATTTCACATACAATTTGTGCATGATCACTATTTAAAAGTGAACCATTTTGATTTTTTTGTAAATGTTCATTAAAAATTTCATAAGATGTAACTTTTCCTATATGAAATTTATTGTTTTTATCAAAGTGTTTAGAAACAAATATATAATCTAAAACATTTCCTTTACCTGCAAAATAACTTGTTGGAGTTCTTTTTATACCTTTAAATTCTGGATGAGGATTTATCACTTTTATTTTATGTAAATGATAGGCATCTAAAAGTAAAAAATCATCTTTTTTCAAATTTTCTTCGTGATATTTTTTATTTGTTAAAGCATCAATAGTTAAAGAGAATTCTTTATCATTTAAATCACATACTAAAATAGAAGGATTTCTATTTGTTTTTATATCAGAGTATAAAGAACTTGCTTCACAAAGTCTTTGCTTTAATGATAAAGAGTAGTTGTTTTTCAAAGCAACTTCAACTTTTTTTAGTTTATCTTCTAATTTATCATTTTTTGTAAATATATATTCAAATTCATTTTCTCTATTTGATTTTAAATGACAAACATAAATAGTTATCTCTTTTTTATTAGGTAAGATTATTGTAGCTTTTATTGGTTCTCGTGCAAATTTGAAAAAGCCTTCAACATTATGTTTTTTTAAAGTTGAAAAATCTATTTCAACTTTTTTTAGATTTTTTATAGGAAATTTTGAAGCAAGTGCAACTGTCGTACTTACATAAATGAGTTCATTTTTTTTATCAACTTTTGCTTTATCAATAGTTTTAAAATATTTAAAACCTAATTCAAATAGTAATTCTTTTAAAGCATCTTTTGAAAAAACTTCTTGAAATCCTATGATATCACAGTTCATAGTTTCTAGTTGTTTTTTTATCCAAGTAATTTTTTCTTCCCACTCTATAGGAATAAATTTTTCTCTTTTTGTATACCACGAATATGGTGGTTGAACAAATTGAAAAAGATTAAAAGTACCTATTCTAATTTTCATATTTACTTTTTATAAAAAACAGTATTTCTTCCCTGTTTTTTTGCTTCATATAAATTATCATCTGCCTCTTTATAAAGTTTGTCACAATCTTCTATTTCATTTGAATCTTTTGAAACAAGTCCAATCGAAATAGTTAAATATTTTGAAACACCACTTGCTTTATGTTCAATTTTAAGATTTTCTACTTCTTCTCTTAAAATATTTGCAAACTCAACAGCTTTCTCTTTTTCCAATGTAGTAATAATTGCAAACTCTTCACCCCCAAGTCTAAAGGCAAAATCACTTGCTCTATTTGTTCTATTTTTTAAAACATAAGCTACATCTTCTAACGCAATATCTCCTTTTTGATGACCATATGTATCATTGTATTGTTTAAAGTAATCAATATCTAAAATAAGTAAAGAGACATTGTTATGTTCTCTTTTTGCTCTATTAATCTCTTCATTTATTTTTATGTTAAAAAATCTTCTATTATAAAGACTAGTTAATTCATCAGTAATAGATAATTGTTCAATATGTTTTTTATCAGTAATATTTGCTCTAATAGCCGTAAAAGCTTTTATTTCTTTATTTTTGATAACTGGATTTATAATTGCATAAACCCAATACTCTTCTCCACTTTTATTAAGGTTTCTAATCTCACCTTTCCAACTTTTTCCACTTAATAATGTATTCCACATATTTTCATAAAACTTATTTGGTACATCAGGATGTCTTACTAAGTTGTGACTTTGTCCTATTAACTCTTTTTTTGAATATCCTGAAATTTCGCAAAAAGCTTCACTAACATCAGTAATAATTCCTTCTTTATTTGTTGAAGAAATGATGACATTTTGATTTACTATTTGAACATAGTCTTGAAGCCTTTTTTCTACTTGATTTTTGTTTTCTAATGTAGTATTAATATTATCAGCAAGTGTAATAAATTCTTTAAATGTTAAATCATCTGTATTGATTTTTTCATTGTTTTTTGAAGCTTTTTTAAATGATAAAACTAGATTATTTATATTTGTGTTTATATACGAAGAGAGTTTTTCAGATAAAAAATAGATGATTATTAGTAAAAGAATAAATATAACTAGCATTGATTTTATTTGATTACTAATTGTTTGTTTGAAAATAGTCTCTTTTCTATTTAATTCAGTTTCCATATCATCTAAATATACACCTGTACCAATAATCCAATTATATTTTTCATATTTTATAAGAAATGATATTTTGTCAAACTCTTCTGTTGTATTTGGTTTTTTAAATTTATATGTAGAATATCCACCTTGTGGATTTTTTACAATTTCTAATTGTTTTTCAAATAAATGAGGAAATGGATGAGGTTTTGGTTCTTTTAATCTTACACCATCAAAAACTAAAGTTTTACCATCCATTGAGTTTATAAAAATATAACCATTTTTTCCAAATCTTATAGTTGAAATCCAATCTAAAAGTTCATCTTGATTTTTTTCTCTAATTTCATCAATATATTCTCCCATACCAATATGCCAATCGAACGGTTCAAAAAGTTTTACATAAGATATTTTAGAGTATTGCTTTTTATCAGTTGTATCAGGTTTTACAAAATTATTTACTAAAAAACCTTCTTTATTTTCTAAAGCAATCTTTGCTTGTCTTTGAATAATAAAATTTCCATTACTATCTTTTAAATTCCAGACATCATCATATTTGTCAAGTTTTACTTCTTTATTAAAAAGAACAGCTTGTCCTTTGTTACTATTTATAAAAAAGTATGCATTATCATTTGGATAAGTTAGATTTTTTAAAGCATTTGCAATTAAATATTTTATTTCATCATCGCTTTTTGTATCTTTGTTCTCATCATATAAAGCTTTTGCAATAGTATATGCTTGATTTACTCTCTCTTCTAATTTTTTATTAACAGAGGTATTTAGTAGCTCTTCCTTATATTCGATAAATTTGTAAATTGTTAAAACTTCTTCTTTTATCTCTTTTTTCTTTTGTTCATTAAATTCATTTTTTATGTAAATAATGTCATTTCCAAAATTATTATATTGATATATCATAGACACTAAAAATGCTAATGAACTTGAAACAAAAGCAGTGATAAAGATGAATCTTTTAATAAATTTTGATAATTTCACAGTAGTTATTCTTTATATTGTTTGTTTTGATTATATCTAAATAAAGATTATTTCTTTACACTGTTTCGTTAAAAAATCGTTAAGATAAAATTTAAAAATCGTTAAATTCAACTTGTCATAATTTCATATATCAAATATAAAGGATTTAAAATGAAAATTAAAAATAAAATAGTTTCAGGATTAGTTTTATCTTCACTTCTTGCTGGTGGATTATATGCAACAAATGGTGATATGGATAGAAAAGATGATATGAGAAAAGGTTCTGATTCAAGATGTATGATGGACAAAGGAAAATTTGAGAAAAAAGGTCCAAGAGGAGAGTTTCATATTTTTGGAATGTTTAAAGAGTTAAATTTAACAGCAGAACAAGATGAAAAAATTAAAAAAATCATTGAAGATAGTAGAAAGAATGAAAAATCTATAGAAGAAACATTCACAAAAGAAGGTTTTGATAAAGCTAAATATGTTCAAATTATGAATGAAAAAAGAGATAATATGTTAAAATCTCAAGCAGAAGTAATTGAAAAATCATATGCTGTATTAACTTCTAAACAAAAAGAGCAATTAAAAGTTCTTATGGATTTAAGAAAAGAAAAAATGGAACAAAGATTCCAAGATAGAATTAAAGGGTAAATTTTGATAAAAATTGCAATGATAGAGGATGATTTAGAATTAGCAGAAGTTCTATGCCAGTATTTAAAGCAATTTAATATGGAAGTTACCAATTATGAAGAGCCATATTTGGCTCTTTCTGCTTTAAAAGTAAATAAATATGATTTAATTATTTTAGATTTAACTCTTCCTGGAATGGATGGATTAGATGTTTGTAAAGCAATAGTAAAAGATTTTGATATTCCAATTATTATTTCAAGTGCAAGAAGTGATATTACAGATAAGGTAACTGCACTTAAAATGGGAGCAGATGATTATTTACCAAAACCTTATGACCCAAGGGAATTAGAGGTGCGAATAAAAACAATTTTACGAAGATTTAATCACTCAAATACTCAAGAAGAAGAGACAAAAAACAAAACTTTTGTTTTAGATGAAAATAAAAAAGAGATTACTAAAAATGGGAAATATATAAAATTAACAGCTGCCGAATTTGAAGTTTTATCTTTGTTAATAAAAAGAGAAGGTTTTGTAATAAGTAGAGAAGATATCTTTGAGAATTCAGATATACTAAATCAAGATTATGAAAGTTCTGGTTCTCTTGCTGTTATAATAAACAGAATTAGACATAAAATTGAAGATAACCTAAAAGAGAATCAATATTTACATACAATAAGAGGAATGGGATATAAATTTATACAATGAATAGACAATCAATATTTTTTACCATAGCAGTAAGTTTTATTATATCAATACTTTTGGTAATAATTAGTTTTTTAATACTAATTACTCATGATTTTAAAATGAAAGAGGGACGTCTTTTAGATAAATATGTTCCTGTATCAAAAATGGTAAGTAGACAAGATTTTATTTTTGATGATATGTTAGTAAAAAATTTAGCTGAGATGAATTATAAGCTTTTAACAGATACTTCTGAAATAAATATAATTACTTATAATCCTAAAACAAAAGTTTTATTTGAACGAATTCATCCAAGAAATAATGATATTTTTAGAATTCTAAATTTAAATGATGTAAATTATATTTATATGAAAAGAAGAGGTGATACGGTTCTAATAAAAGATGAAGATACCTCAAATAGTAATAGTCATATTTATATTATTTTAGTTTTTGGAATTTTATTTATTACGATAGTTTTAGTTTATTTAGTAACTTTACGAAAATTGATGCCTTTAAAACTTTTAAAAGATAAAGTAAAAACTTTAGGTGATGAAAACTTTGATTTTGAATGTTGTAATATGAATGGAAAAGATGAAGTTTCTCTTTTGGCAATGGAATTTAAAAAAACAGCTTTAAAATTAAAAAGTTTAAAAGAAGCTAGAAATATATTTATTAGAAATATTATGCATGAATTAAAAACTCCAATAACAAAAGGTAAATTTTTAACTTCGTTAGAACAAAATGAACAGAACAATGAAAAATTAAAATCTGTGTTTAATAGACTTGAAGCTCTAATAAATGAATTTGCATCTATTGAAGAGTTAATTTCATCTTCAAAAAATATAGAGAAAAAGTTTTATTTTTTAGATGATGTTGTCGATAATGCAAAAGATATTTTGATGATAGAAGATGAACATGTTATTTCAAAATATGAAAATAAAAAACTAGAAGTTAATTTTAAATTATTCTCAATTGCAGTTAAAAATTTAATAGATAATGCAGTTAAATATTCGCCAAATAAAGAAGTAATTATAAAAAATGAAGATGAAAATATAATCTTCGAAAATGAAGGAAAAGCTTTAGAAGAACCATTTGAAAGATATTTTGAACCATTTTTCTCAAACGAAGATAAATCAAAAGATTCTTTTGGTTTAGGATTATATATAGTTCATAATATTTTAAAAGCAAATGGATATATTTTAGAATACGAATATGTTGATGGTATAAATAGATTTGTTTGTAAAAAGGATAAATCATCTACGATATAGCAATTATTGGAGCAGGAGCAAGTGCTTTGATGCTTGCTTCAAATTTAAGTAAAAAAAAATATAAAAATATCTGTCTTATTGATACAAGTTTAAAACTTGCTCCCAAGGTTAAAGTAAGTGGTGGAGCAAAATGTAATATCACAAATGAGTTAGTGACATATAAAAACTATTTAGGTGATGAAGAGTTTGTAAAAGAGTTACTAAAAAAATTCTCAAAAGATGATTTATTAGCTTTTTTAAATAAAAATCAAGTCTTTCCCAAAATTAATCCAAAAATTGTAAAAGGGACATATTTTTGTAATTCTAGTCAAGATGTTATTGATATGTTTACAAAACTCACTACTCATGTAAAAAAACATTTAGGAACAACAGTTTTAGATGTGGATTTTGATGAAGTTTATAAAATAAAAACAGATTCAAAAATAATAGAAGCAAAAAAACTTGTAGTTGCAAGTGGAGGTTTGTCTTATCCAGTTTTAGGAGCTAGTTCTATTGGTTTTGATATTGCAAAAAAATTTGGACACTCTATAATAAAACTTGAACCTGCACTTGTTGGATTTACTGTACAAAAAGAGCAGTTTTGGTTTAAAAATCTTGCAGGTATTTCTACAAATGTTATAACTTCTGTTGAAGGAAAATCTTTTGAAGGTTCACTTTTATTTGCACATAAAGGTTGTTCAGGTCCTGTTATTTTGAGTACTTCTTTGTATTGGAAAAAAGGAAAAATATTAATCGATTTTTTACCTAAAAAAAGATTAGAAAGTTTTTTAGTTGGAAATAAAAATATCTCTTCTGCTTTACCTCTTCCAAAAAGATTTATCCAAGAATTTTTAATTTCAATAGATTTAGAAGATAAAGCAACTTCAAAATTAACAAGTTTAGAATTAGAAAAATTAAAGTTATTAAAAAATTATGAATTTTCACCTGCTGGTAATTTTGGTTATTCAAAGGCTGAGGTTACAAAAGGTGGAATAAATACAGATGAAATAAATCATAACACTTTTGAAAGCTTAAAACAAAAAAATCTTTATTTTATTGGTGAATGTCTCAATATAACTGGTGAATTAGGTGGCTTTAATTTTCAAATAGCTTTTAGTGAAGCTTATGTTTGTTCGCAGCAATTAAATAGCATTTAAATTGAAAAGTAAGTTATTTTTTAGTAAATATTTATTCACTTTTAGTTATTATATTTATTAATCTACCATTTATTGAGGTTTGTTATGTTTTTTGGAAATAAGAATTTAGAAGAAAAGATTATTCGACTTGAAAAAGAAAATCTTGAATTAAAAAATCAATTACTAGACAAAGAAAAAGAATTAGAAAAAATTAGTGAAATAGAAAAACATAATAGTTTGAAATTTGAAACATTCACTAAAGAAAATGACAAATCTATCCAATTGTTTAAAGAAATTGCTGGTGTTTCGCAAGAAGAAGGTCTAGTTGTATTTAATGAAAAAAATGAAGTTTTTTTCGTAAATAAATTAGCAGGTTCTAATATAAAAGATTTTTCAGTTGTATTAGATGCAGTCTTAAGTGGAAGTGATAGTCTTATATTAGAGGATTGTGAAGCAAATATTTTTGTAAAAAATTACGAAAACTATAAAATTGTTTCATTACGAAAAACTTCAATTCATGATAATAAAGATGGTGGTTTATTATCAAGACATAATAAAAATATGACAAAATCATTATCTACAACTCAAGAGACATATTTAGGTTTACTTGATGAGTTACAAGAAATGGCAAAAGAATCAAAAGAGACAGCAGAAGGTTCAACACAAGGTTTAAATTTAATCAATGAAATAGTTGATGACACAAATAATCTTCATAAAGAAATAGAAGTTGAAAATGATGTAGTAACATCTTTGGTTGCAAAAAGTAAAGATATAGCACAAGTTATAAATATCATTCAAGAAATTGCTTTCCAAACAAATATCCTTTCATTAAATGCAGCCGTTGAAGCAGCAACTGCTGGAGAAGCTGGAAAAGGATTTGCAGTTGTTGCACAAGAGGTGCGAAATCTTGCAACAAGAAGTGCAGATGCTGCAAAACAGATAAAAGATGTTGTAACTTCAATTCAAAATGAAACAGAAAAAATAAAAACTAGTTCAGAAACAGTATCTGATGTTGTAAATGTTACAAAATCAAGAATTGATGTTTTAAGTAAATTGATGAATACATTCCAAAAAAATTCAAATAGATCAGTATATGAAGTAGAAAGTATTTCAAACAAAATATTTATTAACTTAGCAAAACTTGACCACGTAATTTATAAAAATAATCTATACCAATTAATTTTTGGTGGAGAACATAACTTTAAACCGGTTGATCATCATAATTGTAGATTAGGAAAATGGTATGATACAGGTTTAGGAAAAGAACAATTCAGTTTTGTTCCATCATATAAAGGTTTAGAAAAACATCACCATACAGTTCACCATGAAGCAAATCTATTGGCAAATGAGTGTTCTGGACACAGTGTTTCTTGCTCAAAACAATTAATTGAAGATAAGATAGAATTAGTTGAACAAGGAAGTGAGCAAGTGTTTATTCATTTAGATAAAATTCTTGAAGAAAAAAATGAATTAGTAATGAAAGAAGCTGCAAAAAAATTATTTGAAGGAAAATAGATGAGCAAAAAATATACGATAGCAATTGTTGATGATGAAACAGAAATCTTAAATGTTCTTAGTAGATTTTTAACTAGAAATCAAAATTTTTCTGTATCAACTTATTCAAATCCTGTTTCTGCATTAGGTTCAATTGAGGCAAACAAATTTGATGTGATTTTATTAGACATAATGATGCCACAGATGAATGGTTTAGATGTTTTAGAAAAAATAAAAGCTAAAAATCCAGACCAAAAAGTTATTATGATGACGGCTTATTCAACTCTTGATAAAGTTTTAAAATCTCATAAAGAAGGTGCTACAAACTATGTAATGAAACCTTTTGATTCTTTACAACTTTTAGAAAAAAAGATTTTAGAAGTTCTTGAGTCATAATAAATGAATGATAAAAACCTAAATTTTAGGTATTTTTTCTATTTTATTATCTCTTTCTTTTTTATAATTGTAGGTTTAAACTTTTTAAAAAATAAAGAGATGGAAAGCTCTTTATTTACTTATAAACAATATGTAAATAAAGAATATACAAAAATTTTTAATACTTATGAAAATATTTCTGAATTAATCTATTTTAATGAATTTATAAAAGATAAAAAAATAGTTGAAATATTAAAAAACAATTCAGATTTAAACTCTATAAAAAAACAACTCCATACAAATTTTGAAAATAGTTTTTTATTTTATAAAACTTTAGGTTTACAAGAAGCAAATTTTTTTACATCAACAAATAAATTGATTTTAAGTATGGAAGAAAATTCTGAGGATAATTTTACTTATAAAATTGTTGAAGAAGTTTTATCAAATAAAAAAGAGTTGTTTAATTATAAAATTGAAAATGAGAATATGTTTTTACTTTTTTCTAAACCCATTTTTGATGAAAAATTAAATCTTCTAGGAGTAATTAATTTAAAATTTGATTTAGCTACTTTAATAAAAAAATTGGAAGAAAATAGTAATTCAAAATTTAGAATATTAATATCAAATAATTTTCAATTAAAAGAAGATATGTTTTTTAATATGAAAAAAGTTCAAAAAGATGAACTAATTAATTTTATAAATAATCAAAAAGAGTTCTCTTTAGTTTTAGATAATGATTTAGTTAACATTCCAACAGTTTTTATTCCTCTTAATAGTTCTGATTTTTATAAAAATTCACTTTATTTATTGGCTTATGATGATAATAAAAATAATGAAATTAGTAGAATAAATGGCTATTTTGATATTTTATTTATTATTTTCATACTCATATTATTTATAATAATTTATTTCCTTTATAGAACTAATAATTTTAAAACTAAAAGTGAAGTAATAAATAAAAAATATAAAGAACTATTTGAGCAAGTTGATAATTATATTATAAAAGTTGAAACAGATTTATATGGAAATATTTTATTTGCAACTAAACCTTTTTATAAAATTTCTGGTTATTCAAAAGAGGAAATGTTAGGTAAAAATACAAATATTTTAAGACATCCAGATGTATCACAAATATTTTTTGAAAATATGTGGAAAGATTTAAAAGCAAATAAAATTTGGGAAGGTGAAATAAAAAACAAAGATAAATATGGAAACTCATATTGGATAAAGGCTGTAATATTTCCACGATATAATTTTGAAGGAAAAGTAGAAGGATATAGTTCAATAAGAATAAATATTACTGATACAAAACAACTTCAAAAAATAAATAGATTGCTAAAAGAAGATTTATCAAATAAATTAAATGATATAAAAATAAAAGATAAAACATTGATTGAAACAACAAAAGTTCAGTTGATGTCAAAAATTTTGGATTCATTTGCACATCAATGGAAAGTTCCAATTTCAAAAATCTCTTTTGAAATACAAAAATTAAACCACTTTGGAAATAACGATTTATTAAATATAGAAAAAAATGTTGAATCTGAATTAAAAAATTTATCAGATATGTTAAATGAAATTAAATATTTATTTAACACAAGAAATAGTGAAAAAACAAATCTTCATTTTGTTATTGATGAGACAATAAATAGTTTAAAAAATGAATTAAAAAATCAAAATATAAAAGTTAAATTTGATATAAAAGATGATATTCATATTTCAATCTCTTCCAATGAGTTAAAAAATATTTTCTTTAATATGTTAAAAAATTGTTTAGAGCAAGCAATGTTAAACAAAACAGAAAATGTAACAATATTTATAACTGCAATTAGTGAGAATCTTGATGAAAACAATGATGTGGTAATAAAAATTGAAGATAATATAAAAGGTGAAAATAAGAAAAATATAATTGATGAGATTTTATCTTCAAATGAAGATAAATATTTTGATACATATTTACATTTATCAAAACTTTTTATAGAAAAGAATAATGGTCTACTTTGGTGTAATAATACTATTTACAATACAACATATTTTATCAAGTTAAATAAAGAAGAACGAATATGAGAATCTCATTTTATATAAAAATATTTATTGCTTTTATTATATTTGCAGTATTGTTACTTGGATTTTCTTCATTTGCTTTTAACAACTTTTATGAATTTCACAGTGATAAAAAAGAGAAAGAATATGTTTTAAATATTTTAGAACAAGAAAAAAATATTTTTAATTCTTCTATAAAAAATTATGATGAAAAACTATTATTAATACAAAAAAGTATCTCTAAAATAGAAAATAAAGATGAAATAATAAAGTTTTTAGAAAAGACGTTATTTAAAGATAAAAATGTTTTAAGTTTTGAAATAGTTGGATTAGATTCAAAACAAAAACTAAAAATTGAAAATATTTCAAATGAAATAAAGGTTTTAGAAGAAAACAAATTAAAAAGTATTTTTACAAAAGATTATTTTAAAGATATGAGAATCTTAAAAAATGAAGAGATTTTACACTATTTTAATGATTCAAAAACTACATCAATTATAAATTTTATAATTAGAAATGAAAATGATTTTTATATAGTAAACATAGATATAAAAGATACTTTTAATAAAATCTATAATGATTTTAATAAAAAAACCTTTATTGTAAACTCTTTTGAAGATAAAGAAAATTCTTTTAAAGAAGAGTATTTTTCAAAAAATGTTTACATAAATAACAAACAATATCTAACTTTTTTAATCAAAAGTGAAAAAAATCTGAATAATGATTATATTAAAGATTATTATGAATCGATAATTGTTATTGGATTTTGTATTGCTTTATTTTTATCATTATTGTTTTCAGAACCAATTGCAAGATTGAATAGAAAAGTTGAAGATGAAAATAAACAACTAGATTTAAATATAAAACAAAACTCTTTAGCATTAGATGAAAAACAAAAAATCATGGATAATCATATTATGTTTCTAAGACTTAATAAAGACAATCTAATCCTTGATACAAGTTCTGCATTTTGCTATTTTTTAGGATATTCAAAAAGTGAATTAATAGGACATAACTATAATATTTTAGTTCATAAAGATATAAAAATCAAAGAACAACGAAAAATTTGGAAAAAGATAAAAATAGGTGAAACTTTTGTTGGTGAGATAAAAGGTAATAAAAAAGATGGAGAAGTTTTTTGGATAAATCTTTTTGTTGAAGGAATTTTTGATAATAGGCAATTAATGGGATATAACATTATTTGTACAGATATTACAAATAAGAAAAAGATTGAAGATTTATATGTTGATTTGAATAAACAAGTAGAACAGTACAATGCAATTTTTGAAAATGTAAATAGTGGAATATCATTGATTGATAGTGAAGGAAATTTTGTAAAATTAAACAGTACATTTAAACAACTTCTTGGTTATGAAAGTAAAGAGCTTTTGCGAATGAATTGTATTGATATTATTAGTTATGATTCAAAAAAACTTTTAAAGAAGATTTTAACAGAAGTACGAGAAATAGGAAATATTTCAAATATAGAAAAGATTTTTGTAAAAAAAGATGGAACACAAATTCATCTTGAATTGTCTTTAAGTGTATTATCTTCAGATAAAAATCATTTAGTATTTGTTGTTAATTCTCTAGAAGATAAAAGAAAATTACAAGAATTAAATCAAAATCTAGAACAAAGAATAAATTTAGAAGTTGAAAAAAGTATCCATAAAGACAAACTTCATCAACAAGAGCAAATTAAAAATGCAAAATTAACTTCTATTGGTTCATTAGCTGCTGGAATTGCCCATGAGATAAATACTCCATTGACATATATAAAAGGAAATCTTGAGCTGATGTCTTATGATATTATGGATTTACCACAAAGTGAAATAAAAGAGCGAATGTCATACGATAGTGAAAAAATGAAAGAGGGATTAAATAGAATAGCAAATATTGTGGAATCAATGAGAGAAATGTCACAAAGTAGTAAAGAAGTAAAAGAAAAAACAAATATCTATTCTACTTTGATTACTTCACTTACAATGGCATATAATCGCTCACGTCAAGTTTGTAAAATATATTTAAATGAAAAACTTTTTGATATAGATTCTTTAAATAAAAATGAGTTTGTTTTTAACTCTAAAGTTCAAAAACAAAGAATAGAACAAGTTTGGATTATAGTTATAAATAATGCTCTTGATGAGTTGGTAAAAATAGAAGATTATGAAAAAAGAGTTTTAAATATCTATTTATTTAAAGAAGAAAATGAAGTTGTAATTAAATTTAAAGATAGCGCTGGTGGAATAAAAGAAGAGATAATAGATGAAATTTTTGAGCCTTTTGTTTCATCAAAAGAACATAGTGGCATGGGTGTTGGTTTAAATATTGCAAAAAAAATTGTTGATGAACAAGATGGGATTATCAAAGCATATAATGAAGATTTAGGTGCTGTTTTTGAAATCAGATTAAAAGCATGTGAAGAAGAATAAAAGTTTTTTTTAATACAATAAGAAAAAATTTTATAAAGAAGATAAATGAGAATAGGATTTATAGGAGACATAGTAGGTCGTCCTGGGCGTAAAATTATAAAAGAAAACTTATCAAAAATAAAAGAAGAATATAAAATAGATTTTGTGATAGCAAACGGTGAAAATGCTAGTCATGGTTTTGGTTTAACTGTTGAGAGTGCAAAAGAGCTTTTTAAATCAGGAATTGGTTTATTAACAGGTGGAAATCATAGTTTTGATAAGAAAAAAGATATGTTAGCTTTACTTGAAACATCAAATGTTTTAAGACCGGATAATTATCCTGAAGGATTAATTGGAAGTGGAATAAAAATCTGTGAAATTGAAACTTCAAATGGTATTGAAAAATTAGCTGTTATCAATCTTATGGGACAATATGGAATGCCAACTGTTGAAAATCCTTTTAACTGGGCAAAAAAATTAGTTTCAAAACTACATGAAGAAGAGATAAAAAATATATTTATAGATTTTCATGCTGAAGTTACAAGTGAAAAAAGAATTATGCTAATGATGTTTAAAAATCAAGTAAGTGGAATTTGTGGAACACATACTCATGTTGGAACAGATGATTTACAAATTTTTGAAAATACAGCATATTTAACTGATATCGGATTAACAGGGTGTAGAGATAATGTAATAGGAATGGATTCAAAAATTCCTATTCAAAAGGTAACTACAGGGATTGGTGGACATTTCGAAGTTCCAAATTCATGTAAATCTATTTTACAAATGATGGTTATTGATATAGAAGATGGGAAAGCAATAAATACTTTTAAAATTAAAAAATATTGCAATAATCCAAAATTATTTATCACTGAAGCTTATATTGATTGACATTTAAACTATACGGAATTAATAAATATTACGATAAAATGAATGAACTATATAATTATAAATCCAAAGGTTTAATTGATGATTATAATTCCCCAAACAAAAGGTGGAGTAGGTAAATCTACTGTTGCTATGCAAGTTATTGCTCCATATTTATATAAAAAACATGGAAAAAAAGTTACTTATATTGAAATTGATGATGAAAACAATGACTCAAGATCATTTACAAGAACTGAAATTGTTAATAAAAAAATGTTAGGAACAAATAGGTTAAATGAACTTGATGAGTTGATTTTAATGGATGATAATCACGAAGTTATAGTTGATGTTGGTGGAAATAAAACATCATCTTTAGTTCTTGATGAGATAAAAAAAGTTGGTTCTTTTGGAAATGTTAAGTGGATTATCCCTTTAGGTGATGGTGAACTTGATGGAAAAAATGCAATTGCAACTATGAAAAAAATTAAAAAAATAGAAAAAAATCCAGAAGAAAATATAATTTTTGCTTTAAATAGAGCAATTTCAATGGATGAAGATTATTTTAGTGAACAATTTATAAACTTTTTTGGACATAAATATTTAGATTCAAATTCTGTAATTTGTGATTTTGTTAAATCTCCAAAATATTTCCCTGTTAAAAACGATAAAGTAATAACGATGAGTAGATATTTAGGAAGTACAGTTTGGGAAATGGCATACAATAATACTGATTTTGCTGCAAAAGCTATTCAAGCAAAAGAGGTTGGGGATATTGAAAGTGCTAGAAAATATCTTTTTTTTAGAAGAATACAAACAGAAGCAAAAGATTATGTATTAAATACTTTAAATAAGATTTTTTGTGATTTAGATAGATGGATTGAAATTAAAAAATGAGTGATATGAGTTTTAAACAAGCTAAAGAGCTTGTTGAAAAAATGGAATTTTCAGAAATTGCAATAAGAAAAGCAATTGATAATCTTGAAAAGTCTTCACAAAATTTTGAAACGACATTAAAACATCAAGAAGATATTTTAAATAAATTACCATATGCAGATAAAAAACTTTCATATATGTATATTGCTGTTGCAGCAAATATAGGGTTAATTATTGGATTATTAATTGGAAAATATCTTTTATAGAAAATAAGAATTAGGAAAATAGGAAAAATGGGAAAACAAGAAAAAATTGTATCAATGTTCAATGATATTGCAGGAACTTATGATATAGCAAATAGAGTTTTATCAATGGGGATTGATAAATCATGGAGAAACAAAGCTTGTAATAAAACTTTTGAGTTATATGGTAAAAAAGATATTGAAAAGATTGTTGATGTTGCTTGTGGAACTGGAGATATGATTCTGTTTTGGAAACAAGTTGCAAATGAAAATAAAATAGATTTACAAAATATTATTGGGGTTGACCCAAGCGTTGGAATGATGGAAGTTGGAAAGAAAAAACTTCCTGAAGTTGAATTTGTAGAAGCTTTTGCAACACAAATGCCACTTGAAAATGAAAGTGCAGATATAGTTTCTATTTCTTATGGAATTAGAAATGTTGTTGAAAGACAAGAAGCTTTTCATGAGTTTGCAAGAGTTCTTAAAAAAGATGGTTTAGTAGTAATAAATGAGTTTACAAAAAATAAAAAAGAGAAATTACTTGACCATGTAACAGATTTTTATATGAACAAAATTCTTCCAACTTTAGGTGGATTAATTTCTAAAAATAAAGAAGCATATACATATTTACCAAACTCTATTGATGAGTTTTTAACAACAGAAAATTTATGTAAAGAGTTAAAAGTAGCTGGACTTGAACCAATTCATGTAAAAGCTTTTTCTATGAATATTTCTACTTTAATAATCGCTAGAAAAATTTAATTTTCTAGCTTTAAAAACAATGAATCCACCAATTAGCGTATCAACTTTAAATGTTCAAATAAAATCTTTACTTGAAACTACATTTATTCAAATTTATGTAGAAGGAGAGATTTCAAATCTTACTTATCATAACTCTGGACATATCTATTTTTCAATAAAAGATGAATCTTCAACTATCTCTTGTGTAATGTTCAAAGGAAATACGAAATATTTAAAATTCCAACTTGAAAATGGTTTAAAAATTGTAATAACTGGAAGTTTAACTGTTTATGCTCCAAGAGGAAACTACCAAATATTATGTAATAAAATTGAACCATCAGGAAAAGGTGCTTTAGCTTTTGCATTTGAACAACTAAAAACAAAACTAGAAGCAAAAGGTTATTTTCTTGGTGAAAATAAGAAAGTTCTTCCAAAATATCCAAAAAAAATCGCACTTGTAACAAGTCCAACAGGAGCAGCAATTGAAGATATGAAAAAAGTTGCAACTCATAGATGGCCTCTGACAGAGTTTATTTTAGTTCCAACTTTAGTTCAAGGAGAAGGTGCTACCTTTGATATTGTAAATTCTATAAAATATGCTGATAGTTTAAATTGTGATATCATGATTGTAGGACGAGGTGGAGGAAGTGTTGAAGACTTATGGGCTTTTAATGAAGAGATAGTTGCAAATGCTATTTATGATGCAAGAACTCCTATAATTTCTGCTGTTGGTCATGAAATAGATTATCTAATAAGTGATTTTGTTGCTGATGTGAGAGCTGCAACTCCATCAAATGCAATAGAAATAGCACTTCCCGATATAAATGAACATAGAATTTATTTAGATTCTTTAATGAATGAATATATTAATAGATTTAAAAATATTTTATTTAATAAACAACAAGAACTTTCAAATATGAAAAGATTGATGGAACAAAATTCTATAGAGACTAAATTTAAGTTTATTCAAACGGAAATTAATCTTTTAAAATCATCTTTTAAAACAGATTTATCTCAAAAAATTTTGAGTTCACAAAATGAATTAGCTTTATTAAAAAGTAGTGTAAAAAATAGTTTTTCAGCATTTTTGCTAAAATCACAAAATCAAATAGATTTATTAAAATCAAATTTTGAATTAAATCATCCTGATAAAAAAGATAAAAATGGTTTTGTACAGATTTCTAAAGAGAATAAAATAATTTCTTTAGAAGATTTAAAAGTTGGAGATGAAGTAGAACTTCAAACACCCAAATATATAGCAAGCTGTACTTTAAATAGACTAACTAAACAATAGAATTTAAGTTTAGTGTAGGTAGAATAATAAAAAATAAGTTTATAAGCTTTGCTTAAATTAAAAAGGAATAATTATGGAAAGTAATGATAAAAAAGTTGTAAATTACGCAAATACAAGTGAGTTTATGACATTTGAATTAGGTGCGATGAAGTATGCTATAGAATTACCAAAAATTAGAGAAATTTTAACTTACCCTGACAATATTACTCCTTTACCAAACACTTCAAAATGGGTGAAAGGTTTGATTAATTTAAGAGGAGAAGTTGTTCCTATTTTAGATATTAGAATTAAATTTAACACAGGACCTGGAACATACGATGAAAATACTTCAGTTATTGCTGTAATTACTGAAGATAAAAGAATGATAGGAATTATTGTAGATTTAGTTGATGATGTTCAAAAGCTAGATACAAGTATGTTAGCTCCTGTTTCTGAAATGGGTTCTGCTATTCCTTCAAAATATTTAAAAGGTTATGTAAGACTTGATAATAACCAAATGCTTGTAGTTATGGATATAGAAAAAGTAGTTGCAAAAGACGAATTAAAAGACTAATAAAAGTTAAAAAATGGGAATTGATAAAAACTTACTGAAAAGATTAACTTTATTATATGTTGAAGATGATAATGTAATTCGTTTAGAATTATCTCAACTTTTAGGTAATTTTTTCTCAAAAGTTTTTGTTGCAAAAGATGGAAAAGAAGGACTTCGAACTTTTCTTGAAAATGAAGATGAAATAGATATCGTTTTATCAGATATTAATATGCCACTTTTAAATGGTATAGAAATGATAAAAAAAATTAGAAGTGTTAATAGTAATGTTCCTGTTATTTTAGCAACAGCATATTCAGATAATGAGTTTTTAGCAGAGGCTATAAAGTTAAGAGTTCAAGAATATATAGTAAAACCTATTGATGTTAGAAACTTATTAGATTTGATGAATAGTATGGCTTCAAATATTTATCAAGAATTTTTACTAAAACAACAACAAGAAGAACTAGCAAAATATAAAGAAATCATTGATACAAATAATATTGTTATAAAAACAGATGTTCATTTAAATATTACATATGTAAATGAATTATTTTGTCAAATTTCAGGTTTTAATGAAGATGAACTAATTGGTAAAGAGTTAAAGTTTTTAAAATTTCCTGATGTTTCAAATGATGTATATACAAATTTATATGCAAGAGTTTTAAATAATAAACCTTGGCAAGGTAAACTAAAAAATTTAAAAAAAGATGGAACTTCTTATAATACTGATGCTTATGTAATTCCAACTCTTGATGATTCAGGAGAGATGATAGGTGCAATTTCAATACAAAAAGATATAACAGAAGAGTTAAATAAAAAAAGAGAAATCCAACTTGCACTTATGAGAGATAAAAGTGATATTTACATAAGAAGTAAAGAGGGAAGTTTAGAGCAAAATAATATTATCAATGAATTGAAATATAAACTAGAAACTGTACAAGTAGAATTAGAACATGCATTAAAAAATGTTGATAAATATATTTATAGTAATGAAAAATATAGATTAGAAAATAAAAATCTTAAAACAGAAATAGCTCTTTATAAAAAGAATTCTAACTCTCATTTAGCTTTTAAAATGACAAAAGAAAATAGTGATTTAAGACTTGAATTAAAAAAATTAAAAGATAAATTTGCTCAACTTGAACAAAATGATGAAAAGAGAGTAACTCAATTAAAAGTTAATTACGATGAAAAAATTGAAGAATTAGAAGAAAAAATTACTGAACTAACTGAACAATTAGATTCAGTGCAATCTGATGAAGTATTATTACAAAAACTTGAATACTGGAAAGAAAAAGCTAAAATGGAAACTCAAAGAATTGAGAATCTTGAGAAACAAATTATTGCTCATGCAGATAAGAGTTTAATGAGTAAAATTTTTGGATAAATAAATCAAGAAAATCTTGATTTATTCTTTTATTGTAATTGTGTTGATTGTTACATCTTCTAAAGGTTTGTTACCTTCATATTTTCCATTTGTGTCAACGTTTTCAATTTTTCTTACAACATCAAATCCACTTTTTACATAACCAAAAATTGTATGTCTTCCATTTAACCAATAAGTTGGAACAGTTGTAATAAAGAATTGACTTCCATTTGTATTTGGACCTCTATTTGCCATTGCTAAAATACCAGCTTTATCAAAAACTGCATTTGGTGCAAATTCATCTTCAAATGGTTTATTCCAGATTGATTCTCCACCTGCTCCTGTTCCTGTTGGATCTCCACCTTGAATCATGAAGTTTTGAATTACTCTATGAAATATTTGACCATTATAATAACCATTTTTTGCATGTGTCACAAAATTTTCAACTGCTTTTGGTGCTAAATCAGGTCTTAGTTCAATTTCTATGTTACCTTTTGATGTTTCAAATAAAGCAGTTGGATTTGCTTCTAAAAGTAACATAAAAGAACATAAAAAAAACAATATTTTCTTCATATAAATCCTTTATTTATAGTTTTTGGGAAATTAGTATATTATAATTAGTTTTAAAAAAAAGATATTAAGCTATTTTATAATACTTTAAAAAAAAAGTGTTAAAATTCTCCAAATTGTTATACTTGAGTTTTCGATTAGAAAGGAAAAATTATGGAAATGCCATCTATCCCTCAACCAACGTTTTATATATTTAAATGTGAACAAAGTTCTCCTCCAGGAATGCCAAAACCATCTTGTGTAAATGAAAATACTAGAGATTTATTTAATCATGCTGCACAAAGCTTGATGAAGACAGGGGTTATGGGACCAGTACAAATTGTAAGAACATCATGTCTTGGAAGATGTCAGATGGGACCTTTGATGTTGGTTGAACCAGGGCATTTTATGTATTCTTCTTTAACTAAGGAAAAAATTGATAGAATAATTGATGAACACATATTAGGTGGGAAACCTGTAGAAGAGTATTTAATTCCTTCTACATTTTGGGGTGACCCCATTAATTTAGTAAAATAAAGGGATTGTTATATGACATTTGATATGCTATATAGTAAAATTCATAGAGCTACTGTTACAGATGCAAACTTGAATTATGTTGGATCAATTACAATAGATGAAGAGTTAATGAATGCTTCAAATTTAAGAGTTGGTCAAAAAGTTGATATAGTAAATATTAATAATGGTGAAAGATTCCAAACATATGTAATAAAAGGTAAAGCTGGTTCTAAAGACATGTGTCTAAATGGAGCAGCAGCTAGAAAAGTAGAAATTGGAGATAAAATTATAGTTATCTCTTATGCTTCTTATAATGAATCTGAACTAGAAAATTATAAACCAACAGTTGTATTGGTTGATGAAAAAAATAATATAGAATTAATTACACATGAATTAGTAGGAAGTGACCATGTTTGATGGAATTGATTTAAAAAACTTAAATTTAGGTGATATGTTAAATCAATTTCAAGATATGGCAAAAAATGCTAAAGATGAAAATGCATCAAAAATTTTTACATCAAAAGCTGGTGGAGGAATGGTTGAAATTTCAATCAATGGAAACTCTGAAGTTATTGATTTAAAAATTGATGATTCATTACTTGAAGATAAAGACTCTTTACAAATTTTATTAATCTCTTGTATGAATGATATAATTAAACAAAGTGATGAAAACAAAAAAATGATGGCTATGAACCTTATGGGTGGTCTTGGTTCTTTTGGACAAAAATAATTAATGAAAAATCTATTAGACTCTTTTGAAGAGTATTTATTAAATAATCTTCCTGTATCTAAATCTTTTCATCCATATTTTGAAGAGGCTTTAGCAGAAATGTTAAAAGCTGGTGGAAAAAGATTTAGACCTATGCTTTTATTATCTGTAGTAAAATCAAATAAATCTTTACTTCTTTCAAATGCCATGTCTGTTGCATTAGGATTAGAATTTTTACATACTTATTCTTTAATCCATGATGATTTACCATCAATGGATAATGCAGATTTAAGACGAGGTTTCCAAACTTTACATAAAAAATATGATGAAGTTACTGCTATTTTAGTTGGTGATGCTTTAAATACAGAAGCTTTTAATTTAGTTGTAAATGCTTCATTACATAATGATATTAAAGTTGAATTAATCAAATGTTTGGCAACAAATGGTGGAATTAATGGAATGATAATTGGTCAAGCTATAGATTGTTTTTTTGAAAATCAAAAATTAGAACTTAATCAATTAGAATATTTACATATTCATAAAACAGCTAGGCTAATAGCTGCAAGTCTTAAAATGGGTGCAATTATTAGTGAATATGATATTGCAACTCAAAATAAATTATATGATTTTGGTATAGATTTAGGTTTATTATTTCAAATCCAAGATGATATTATAGATGAAACATGTACATCTTCTGAAGCTGGTAAAACAACTCAAAATGATGGAGCAAAAAACTCTTTTGTAAATCTTTTGGGATTAGAAGGAGCAAGAAGTAGTGCAGATGAATTGTCATTAAAATGTATAAATACTTTAAATACTTTTGAATCTAATCTAAAAAACTCTTTAGAAGAGTTACTTCTTAAATATATAAATAGACATAAATAAATAAAACTATTAGTCAATTTAACTCAAATATATTGACAAATTATCTAAAATTTATTAAAATTTAGCACTTAGAAATTTAGAGTGCTAAATACTAAGTTTTAAAAGAAAATATAATTATAATAAAAGGAAATAGTATGAATTTTAAACCACTAGGTGAAAGAGTTCTTGTAAAAAGAACAGAAGTTGAGAACAAAACAGCAAGTGGAATCTATATTCCAGATAATGCAAAAGAAAAACCACAAACTGCACAAGTTGTTGCAATTGGAAATAAAGTAGAAGATGTTAAAGTTGGTGATACAATTGTATTTGAACAATATAGAGGAACTGAATTCAAACTTGACGGTCAAGAATATCTAATTTTAAATATTGAAAATGTTATAGGAGTAATGTAATGGCAAAAGAAGTTTTATTTAGTGATAATGCAAGAAATAAATTATATGCAGGTGTTGAAAAATTAGCAGATGCAGTTAAAGTAACAATGGGACCAAGAGGAAGAAATGTATTATTACAAAAATCTTTCGGAGCACCAACAATCACAAAAGATGGTGTATCTGTTGCTAGAGAAATTGAATTAAAAGATACTTTAGAAAATATGGGAGCACAACTTGTAAAAGAAGTTGCTTCAAAAACTGCTGATGAAGCTGGAGATGGAACAACAACTGCTACAGTTTTAGCTCACTCAATTTTTAAAGAGGGATTAAGAAACGTAACAGCTGGAGCTAATCCAATTATTTTAAAAAGAGGTATGGATAAAGCTTGTGAAGCAATTTTAGCTGAATTAAAAAAAGCTTCAAAAGTTGTTGCAAATAAAACTGAAATCGAACAAGTTGCAACTATTTCTGCAAACTCTGATAGTGCAATTGGAAAAATGATTGCAGAAGCAATGGATAAAGTTGGAAAAGATGGTGTTATTACTGTTGAAGAAGCTAAAGGTATTTCTGATGAATTAGAAGTAGTTGAAGGTATGCAATTTGATAGAGGTTATTTATCTCCATATTTTGTAACAAATGCAGAAAAAATGACTGTAGAGTTCAATAATCCATTTATTTTATTATACGACAAAAAAATCTCTTCTTTAAAAGAGATGTTACCTATTTTAGAATCAGTAAATCAAGCAGGACGTCCTTTAGTAATTGTTGCAGAAGATGTTGATGGTGAAGCATTAGCAACTTTAGTTGTAAATAGATTAAGAGGTTCATTACATATTGCTGCAGTTAAAGCTCCAGGATTTGGTGATAGAAGAAAAGCAATGTTACAAGATATTGCTGTTTTAACTGGTGGTACAGTTATTTCAGAAGAGATGGGAATGAAATTAGAAACAGCTGAATTTAGTTGTTTAGGAGTTGCTTCAAAAGTTGTAATTGATAAAGATAATACAACTATTGTTGATGGAAATGGTGATAGTGAATCTGTAAAAGCAAGAGTAAATCAAATCAAAGCAGAAATTGCTAATACAACTTCTGAATATGACAAAGAAAAATTACAAGAAAGATTAGCAAAATTAAGTGGTGGAGTTGCAGTTATCAAAGTTGGAGCAGCAACAGAAACAGAAATGAAAGAGAAAAAAGATAGAGTTGATGATGCATTAAGTGCAACAAGAGCTGCTGTTGAAGAAGGAATAGTAATTGGTGGAGGAGCTGCTTTAATTAGAGCTGCTTCTAAAGTTAAACTTGACCTTGAAGGTGATGAATCAATTGGAGCTGCAATCGTTTTAAGAGCAATTAAAGCACCTTTAAAACAAATTGCTATTAATGCTGGATTTGATGCTGGTGTTGTTGCAAATGAAGTTGAAAAATCTTCAAATGATAATTTAGGATTCAATGCTGCAACAGGTGAATATGTTGATATGTTTGAAGCTGGAATTGTAGATCCAGCTAAAGTTGAAAGAGTTGCTATGCAAAATGCAGTTTCAGTTGCATCACTTTTATTAACTACAGAAGCTACAGTAACTGATATTAAAGAAGATAAACCATCAATGCCAGCAATGCCTGACATGGGTGGAATGGGAATGCCAGGAATGATGTAAAATCATTTTTAAGTTTCTTTTTTAAACCGTACTCATTTGAGTGCGGTTTTTTTATGTCTAATTTATAAAATTACTATTTTTTTGTTATAATGAAAAAACTTATTTCAGGAATTTCTTTATGACACTTAGCCTCAATAAATTTCTATTTTCAATATCATTTGCTTTAGATTTAGCCGAAAGTGAAATAAAATGTACCTCTTCAAAACATAGTAAAAGAGTTGCGTATATTTGTTTAAAAATGGCAGAAATAATTGGCCTGAGTGATGAAGATAAATTTGATTTATGCTCATACTCTTTATTGCATGATAATGGTTTGATAGAGAGTTTTTGTAATTTTACTTCACAATCCGAATTAAATAAAAAAGAGGACTATTTTAACTTTGTTAATTTTTCAGAACACTGCTCAATTGGAGAAAATAATATAAAAGAATTTCCTTTTCTAACTAAACAAAAAGATATAATTCTTTATCATCATGAAAATTATGATGGTTCTGGTCTTTTTGGAAAGAAAGCAGATGAAATTCCCTTATTTGCTCAATTAATCTCATTTGCAGATACTTTAGATACAACTTTTGAATTATCAAATATTTGTTATGATAAAAAAGAGTTGATTTTAGCTTTTGTTTTAGAAAATGAGAAAAAGCTTTTTTCAACACAAATTGTTGATGTTTATAAAACTTTATCTAATTCTTTTTTATTTTGGGGAGATTTAGAGTTTTTTGATGAAGTAAATCCTTTAGAAAAAATATTACCAAATTTTGCGATAGATGTTTCTTTGGATAAATTTTTATCAATTACAAAAATATTTTCAAAAATAATTGATGGAAAATCAAAATTTACGGCAAAACATTCTGTTGATTTAGAAGAAAAATCTTTAAGACTTGTGGAATATTTTAATTTAGATGAAGAAACAAAATTAAAAATCCAAATAGCATCAAATTTACATGATATTGGAAAACTTGGAACTCCAAATACAATTTTAGATAAAGAGGGCAGTTTATCACAAAAAGAACTTTTTGAGATAAAAAAACATGCTTATTTAACACATTTAATATTAAGTAAAATAGATAATTTTAGTGATATTACAAAATGGGCATCAGCCCACCATGAAAAACTTGACGGTTCAGGTTATCCTTTTGGTTTAACTTCAAATGAATTGGGACTTGAAGAAAGAATCGTTTCATGTTTAGATTTTTATCAAGCTTTAGTTGAGGATAGACCATATAGAAACTCAATGTCTCATAATCAAGCTATATCAATTTTAAGAAAAAATCTAAGTGATTATAAAATTGATATTGATATAATAAATGCAATAGATATAGTTTTTAATGACTAATAAAAAAGGGCTCCTAAATAGAGCCCTTTAAAAAATTATTTATTTAGTAAATAAAACTTTTATTTACCAAGTTTACTTAAAAATAAACTTACTTTTGAGTTAAATTTTAACAACCATAAAAAGTGAAATTTTCGCCATTTAACCTCCTAAATTGTTTAAGATAATGTAATTATAACATCTTTTTTCATTAAAACAAACTGAAACATAAAAAAGTTATTTTATAGGAAATGATAAGCTAATTGTTGTACCTGAATTTTCTATACTTTTTATATTTATTTCACCTTTATGAATATCAACAATCTTTTTTAAAATTGACATTCCAAGACCTGTCCCACCAGAATTTTTATTCCTACTTTTATCTGTTCTATAAAATTTTTCAAATATTTTATTTTGTTCATTTAAAGGAATACCAATTCCAAAATCTTGTATTGAAATATTTAAAAGATTCTCTTTCTTAAATATTTTTACAATAACTTCAGAATTTTCATGACTAAATTGAATAGCATTTTTTAAAGCATTTTTGATGGCTATTTTTAATAAATTTGGGAAACCTTTTAGTTCTATACTATCTTCAATTAAAAGAGTTGTTTCTACTTTATGAAGTTTTGCAAAATTTCTAAGCTCGTTGATTGCTTCATCTGTCAATTCATCTAAATAAAACTCTTCTTGTTTATCAACTATTAAATCTTTTTCATTTTTAGCTAAGAAAAGTAAATCATTTATCGTTTGTTCGATTATACAAATCTCATTTAGAGAAGTTTTTAATGAATCTTTATATTCATTTATAGTTCTATCTTTTCTCAACGCTACTTCTATTTCACCTTTTATTATTGTAAGGGGAGTTTTTAACTCATGAGAAGCATCTGAACTGAATTGCGAAATTCTTTCAAAAGAGTTTTCTAAACGAGATAGAAGATTATTAACTTCTTTTATTAGTTGATAAATTTCATCTTTTGTTTTTGTCTCTTTTAATCTTGCTGATAAATCATTTGCATTTATCTGTTTTAGCTCAAATAAAATATTTTCAATTGGTGAAAATGATTTATAGATTATAAAGTTTCCACCAATTACTGCAAAAATAAGAACTATTGGAAGTATAAAATAAAAAATATATAGTAAGTTTTCTAATGTTGAAGTTAGCATATCTTTTGTTGTTACAGCTTCAATAATGATTGTTTGTTCACCATGGAAATCTATTTTTATCCTACTTACTAAATAGTTGTTTTGTTTTTCAAAAGTTACGATATTTTCTTTTAAAACATTTAAATAATTGTCATCATGTTCTATATTATCTGGAAAATTACTTGTTTGTGTTATTTTTTTGTGAGTTTTATTATCTAAAATTCTAATATATAAAGGTTCAAATTTATACTCTTTCTCTTCATCTAAAACATTATCTGTGATTTTATCTTTTTCTAAAATATCATCAGTTATATCAAGAATGATAACTTTTAAAGTAGCTTCAAGTTTATCTGTAGTTGAAACTTCTAAAGCCTTATATAATGAAAATGAAAAAATCATTAAAACTAAAGTTTGAATAAGAAAGTGATAAGTTAAAAGTTTCTTTTTGATTGTTAAATTAATCTTCACTGATTTTAAATCCTATTCCTCTGATCGTTTTGATTAATTTTTTATCAAAATTTTTATCAATTTTATTTCTTAATCTATAAATATAAACATTTACAATATTACTAATATTAGAATCTTCAAAAGAAGAAAGAGCCTCATTTATTGTTGTTTCACTTAAAACTCTATTTTTGTTTTTTATTAGATATTCAAGAAGTGAAAACTCTTTTGCAGTTAGAGTTATATTTTCATTTGCTCTTGTGGCTGTTTTATTTAATAAATCAAGTTCTAAATCTGCAATTGTTAGTTTTGTTTGTGTTACGCTATTAGTTCTTAATTGAACTCTAATTCGTGCAAGTAATTCTGCAAATGAAAAAGGTTTTGCTAAATAATCATTTGCTCCAATATCCAATCCTTTGATTTTATCTTCAATAGAATCTTTTGCAGTAAGCATTATTATAGGAGTTTGAATATTTGAACTTCTTAAACTTTTACATACTTCAATTCCATCTTTTATAGGAAGCATAATATCAAGTAAGATTAGGTCATAAGAGTTAACACTAGCTAAATATAATCCCTCATCACCATTTGTTGAGAAATCAACTATGTAGCACTCTTCTTCTAAACCTTTTTTTAAAAAATTTATGATTTTTATATCATCTTCAATTATTAATATTTTCATGAAAATTATTTTACACTTTTTGTTATTAATTTCAATATAGTGATTTCTGCATCGGCTTTATACCTAAAATTTACGCCCCAATATCCTAAACCTTTATTTACATAAATTGCAGTGTTTTTTTTATAAAATAATCCAGCTAAAAAAGGTTGAACAAGTCTTACTAAATAATGAAAAGGATAAATCTGTCCACCGTGGGTATGTCCACATAAAAATAGATTTGAGTCAGAATTTGTTGCAATTTTATAATCTTTAGGTTGGTGAGAAATAAAAATAGAAGGAGAATTTTTTAAATAATTTTCTATTTTCTTTTCATCTCTTTTTATTTTAAAAAATTTTGAAAATCTATCAGGTAATCCTGCTAAATGTATAATCTCATTTTTATAGTTAATTTTAAAAGTTTCATTATCCATAAAAATGAAATTAGTTAGCTCTTTTTTTAAATCTTCTAAACCATAAAATAAATCATGATTTCCACTTATATAAAAAACTTCATTTTTTAAAGTATTTAGAATTTTAAGTTGCTCTATAATAAATTTAACTTTTGTATCAATTATATCTCCTGTAATCACACAAAAGTCAAATTCAAGACTATTACAATGATTTACTAAATCTAAAATCTCTTTTTTAGAAGTTTTTTTATTTATATGTAAATCACTTAAATGAAGAATTTTTAAATCATTTAATTTTTCATTTTCCACATTTATTTCTACAATATTTGCATTTGGAATAGAATTCATTTTAAAACTCTGTCTAATTCATCTATTGAAGATATAAAATTTATATTTTTGATAAAGCCATTTTCTAAAGAATAAGTTGTAATTTTGTCACTTTGTTTTTCAAATTTTGTATTACTTTCATCATAAATAAGTAATATAGTATATTTATAATCTCTTAGTTTTGGTAATGTAAACATTTTTGTGATTATAGTTGGACTAGATGAAATATTATTTATGAAAATAGCATGATGATTTTCTAAAAAGTTTTCACTCTTTGATGATAAATAATCATTTACCATCATAAGAGTCTTTTTTTGAAAAGTTACAATTATAGTTGAAATGTCACATGTAATTGTATGAATTTTATCAAACTGATCAGTTAATGAAAAATTACTTATTTTATCGTCTATTTTTAGAGTTCCCGCGCTTAAACAATTTATAAATATTACTGATAATATAAGTTTTTTTAACATAATTTATCTTTTTAAATCAATTTTGTAAGAGATATCTATTTGATTTCTAACTGTTAAAAAGAACATTGTTGGTGGTTCTAAATTAAAGTCTGTTAGATTAAATGAAAATCCACCATCAAATAAAATTTGATTATTTTGTTCTGTTATATTACTTTTTACTGTAACATCTTTTGAAACACCGTTTAATGTTACAACACCATTAATATCATAATTTGTATCATTTTTTACGATATTTTTTATATCAAAAGATATAGTTTTGAATTTTGGCTCATTTAATAATTCATACATATGAGCATCTCTATCTTTTTTTTGACTAACAAGACTTAATGTATCAAAAAAGATTTTTCCTTTGATTGATTCAATTTTATCATCTATTGATAAATTTGCTTTTACTTCTTTTGTCGCTGGATTGATTTCGCTATCTCCAAAAACTTCTGTATGTGCTGATATTTCACCTTGAGTTATAGTTAAACTATTAGCAAAGGCACCTAGACTCAAAATTGAAAGTAGAACTAATTTAAACATTTTATCTCCTTATTGTTTGGTATATATTCTTTTGTCATTACTCTAAAAATCGCAAATAAAAGAGTAATTGGAACAAAAAGAATTAAATTTGCCAAGGCTACAAAAAGCCCACCACCTGAAGCCATCCATCCTATTAGAACCATATAAAATGAGATTGTTTTAAAATCTTTTTTTCTAATAGTTTGAAGTATTACCACATTGTAATAAGATATTACGAATGGATAAATAATTGATAAAATAAATCCCTCCCTTAAAAAATAAAATAGATATGAAAGTGCAAATAGTGTTAAAATCAAAAGTTCTTTTTGATTTTTTTCAATTTTAAACGATAAAGCACATATAACTCCAATTACGTGAAATAAAGCAATTTCAAAACTAAATCCATCTCTCCAGATAGAAATAGTTAAATCTCTTGATAAAGATTCAAAAAGTGCTGAATCTAAAAATACCCATAAAATCATTATAAGTAATGAATGATTTGTTGTGTCAAACTCTTTTTCATCATCTTTTGATGGTAAAAATCTTGAAGCTATAAGTGTAATAGTTGTTAATGCAATTGCAATAAATCCTCTTTGTGATACATCATAGTTAAAAAGCATAGTTCCTGTTACATATGATAAAGACAATGCCAATCCAAGTTCTAAAAATGTAGTTTTTTTCACTTCATTTATAATTAATGGAGCTAAACTTCCAACTGCAAATCCTAAAATAAATAGTGTTAGAAGATTAAAATGAGGATATATAAAACTCATAATTAACTGAATAATTAAAAATAAAGATATTTTATTTTTGTTATCTATTTTTATATATGAAACTAATATTGAACCAATAATTCCTCCAATTGGAAGAGGAGCTATTAAAAATAAATTTGATGAAAAGTATTCAACAACACCTGTTTGTGCTATTAGTAAATAGTAACACAATTCACTTGCTATAAAAAATATTAAAATTAATCTTTGCATGTAGTCTCCTTTTCATAAAAAAAGATTAAATAAATGAAAACAAAAGTTAAATCAAAAAGGCAAATCATAAGTGCTTCAATTTCAAGTTTACCACTTGAATATAAGGCAAAAAACATAGAACTTGCAAATACTCTAATAATCACTGATAATTTAGTTAAAATCATTTGATAAGCTTCATTTTTTAAAGCTAAATAGTGAATAATCCCTGTCATACTAACAAACGTAAAAACAACATATTCATAAACTCCACTAAAACTAAATCCTAAAATAGGATATAAGAAACTTGCAAATAAGATTAAAGAAATACCACCTAATCCATCACTTAAAACTCCAATTAGATTATAAAATCCTAGTTTTGAGTATGAAGTTTGAAGTTTTATAAAAGCAAATATAAAACCAAATGCAACTAAACCAAACAGAGTTCTAAATATCCAAAGTGTATGAGTTGGAATTGAGTTAAATCCAGCTTGTGTAAATCCTGAGATACTTAAAGCTGTAAAAATTCCGATAATTCCAACTAAATAGATTTTTAAAAATATATCTTTGTGTAGTTCTTTGATATGATTTATAAACATTGAAATAACCATAAAAAATACTCCAATTCCCATAGCAATATGAGCGTGAGCAACTATTAAATCATTTCTATGAAATACCCATCTAATTTCAGGAATAAAAATTATATTTCCTTCAACATCAACAAATAAAAAAGCTAAAATAGAAACTAATAGAGCTTTTTTAGCAACATCACTAATATTACTATCTTTGTACCATCTATATAAAAGAGGAACATATAAAAGAGTTAAATATTGTAAAAACCACTCTTGGTTGTATGAAAGATGACCAATAAAAATTCTATATAAAACTGAACCAAAATAAAAAACTGTTGGAATAATCCATAAAATATTCCATCTAGCTTTAAATTCACCCTCATTTAATAGTTTGATTATTAAATAATAGATTGGAATTAAAGCTAAACTCATTCCAAGTGTATTATCTCCATGTGGTCCAGATACTGTACTTTCAACTTGACCAATAGTTGGATTCATTAAAATTAATAGTGTAAATGGAGCAATTGTCACAACTCTTAAACATACTTTTATCCATAAAGGAAGAACAGTATAAAGTTTGATAAATTTGTATAAAGCTAAAATATAGAATAATCCAGCAAATGCTAATAAGAAATTTAATTCATAAGCAAAATCATAAAAAGCTAAACCTCTATTTTTTCCTAAAAGTAAAGATACAACCATAAATACTAAAAAGATATACCAAATAATAGTATAAAGATTTAAGTATCTAAGACCTTCACGTGAACTTCCAACTTCTTTATTTATTAGTAAAAAAGGAAGATATGAAAGCATTAAAGGAACAAAACCATAAAGCATAAGACTAATATGAATTGCTCTCATATTTACTGGATTTAACGTTTGTGAATCAATCACAAGCCCCAATAAATTTAATGAATAAATAATTCCAAAAAATAGTCCTAAAGCAAAAAAAGCAATAGAAATTTTGAAATGTTTATTTATAAAAAGTTCGAAATTAGTTGATTTTTCCATCTTTTACCTCATAAATTTTATTTGCAAATTTTGCTAGTTCTTTGTCGTGAGTCGCCACAATTATTGTTGTTCCTTCTTCGCTTAAATTTTTTAATATCTCAAAAACATTTAAAGAGTTTTTAGAATCTAAATTTCCTGTTGGCTCATCTGCAATAATTACTTTTGGTTTGTTTATCAAAGCTCTTGCAATTGCAACTCTTTGTTTTTGACCACCTGAAATTTCATTTGGATATTTATCTAATAAATTTTCAATATTTAGAATTTTTAATAGATTATAAATCTCATCATTTGTTGCTTTTTCATTTGCAAGTTTTATATTTTCTTTAACAGTTAAATAGTTGATTAAATAATGAAACTGAAAAATAAAACCAATATTTGTTTTTCTAAAATTATCAATATCTTTTATATCTTTATAGTTTTTCCCTTCAAAAAATAGTTCGCCACTTGTAGGTTTTAAAAGTGTTGATAAAAGTGATAAAAGTGTAGATTTTCCACTTCCACTTTCTCCAATTAAACAAATAAATTCACCTTTATTTATTTCTAAATTGATATTTTCTAAAGCTAAATCTTTGTTGTAATAATGTGTTAAATTTGAAGTTTTTATCATATTTTATTTCCTTGAATAAGCTCAACTGGGTCAGTTTTTGCAGCATTTAAAGCTGGAATTATTGAACCAATAATCGCCATAAAAATAGAAGTAACAAAGATATAAAAAGCTAGTTCAACAGATATTTCACCATTTACATAACCTTGTAAACTTTTTGCATTTTTTACAAAATATAGAGTTACATTTGAAATAATTAAAGCACTAATGAAACTGAAAACTCCAAGTAAAAAGCTCTCAACCATTATTGAATAAACAATTTTTGATGTTTTTATTCCTAATGCTCTTTTTATCCCAAACTCAGCTTTTCTTTGATTTATTGTAATACTCATAAGACTTACAATTCCAAGAAGCCCCATAGAAAATGCGATAAATGAAATAACATTTGATGAGGTTTTTATGATTTTAAATTGATTATAGTTATCTACAAAATTTTGTGTTGATTTAACATCAATTTCATCTGATAAATTTTTTATATCTTTAATGATATTTTCAATATTAGAATTCAAAGTTGTATTTACCAAAATCATTGAAGCAGATTTATTAAAAATCTCTCCTGCTTCATCTATATTTAAAACAACTCCACCATTTTCAAAACCAATCTCACTTTTAAAAACTCCAGAGATTTTGAAACTTTTATTTGCAATTTGAATTTCATTTTTATTAAAAAGTTGTTCTAAAATAGATTTTCCAATAATAACTTCATTTTTTGAAGGATAATTACCAGCAATTAAAGTATAGTTTTTAAATCTATTTTTTGTTACGCCATAAACTGCAACAATTGGAAGTTTTTCAACAGGACTAGCTCCCACAGTCATTGCAGAAGTATCTTTTATATCTTTTAAATTATTTATTTTTTCAACTAAATTGATATTTACATTTGAAAAAAATGTATCAGATATTTTTGCTTGAGTAACAATGATATCTCCATCACTTTTTAGCATTGAAGAGTACATAGAAATTACTCCATTTGAAATAGAACTAATTAAAAAGATTGATACTATTGAAAATATTAAACTTAAAATTATTAAAAAAGTTTTTAGTTTATTTGCAAATAATGCTTTAAATGCATATGAAATCAAGATTATCCTTTCTTATTTTTTGAAAGTTTAATCTTTGAATATGAACTTATAATGAATTAAATATGAATTTTTGTTCATATTTGGATAAAATACGAAAAAATTTAGGAAAAAATAATGAAAAAAGAGTTGATAAAAATAATAAAAAAAGCAGGAAAGATTTTAAAAAAAGGGTATTACTCAAATAAAGATGTAACTTTTAAAGCAAAAAAAGATTTAGTAACAAAATATGATGTTGCTGTTGAAAATTATTTAAAAGAAAAATTTACAAAAAAATTTAAAGAGTTTAATATAATTGCAGAAGAATCAGACAATGCAAATATAGAATTTAATAATTCAATTATTATTGACCCAATTGATGGAACAACAAACTTTGTAAATGGTGTACCACATACTGCTATTTCAGTTGGAGTTTACAAAGATAAAAAGCCATATTTAGCAATAGTTTATAATCCAATTTTAGATGAATTATATGAAGCAAAGATTGGAAAAGGTGCTTTTTTAAATGGTAAAGAATTAAAAGTTAGTGATGAAGCAGATTTACAAAAAGCACTTCTTGCAACAGGATTTCCATACACAAGTGGTTCTAGTGAAGATGACTTAAATGATGTTGTAAAAAAAATAAAAGATATTTTACCTCTTTGTCAAGATTTAAGAAGATTGGGAAGTGCTTCAATTGATTTATGTTTAGTTGCACGAGGAACTTTTCAAGGTTATTATGAAATGAATTTAAAACCTTGGGATGTAAGTGCTGGAGTTTTAATTTTAAGTGAAGCGGGTGGAAAAATAACAAATATAAATGGTGGGGAATATAATCTATTTGAAGACAAATATATTGTTGCAACAAATGGAAAAATTCATGATGAGTTAATTAAGAATTTAAATTTATAATAATTAAAAAAAGTTCGAAAAAGGGCTTATTTAGAGATTATTAAATATAATAAATATTTTAAAATTGAATAAAGGTTTTTTAAATGTGTGGAATTGTTGGATATATTGGTAAAAAAGATACAACTAGAATATTATTAGATGGCTTAAAAGAGTTAGAATATAGAGGTTATGATAGTGCAGGAATTGCAGTACTTAAAGATAATAAAATTGATGTTTTTAAAGCTTTAGGAAAATTAATCAATTTAGAAGAAAAAGTAAATACTTCTGCATCTAATGATTATCATCTAGGAATTGGACATACAAGGTGGGCAACACATGGAAAACCAACAGAATTAAATGCTCATCCACATTTAGGTGAATACTCTTATGTAGTTCATAATGGAATTATCGAAAATTATAAAGAATTAAAAGATGAACTAATCGAAAAAGGACATAAATTTGTATCTCAAACTGATACAGAAGTTATTGTTCATCTTTTTGAGAATTTTTATAACCAATTAAATGACACAACACTATCGTTTAAAAATACTATTTCAAGACTTGAGGGTGCTTTTTCTATTTTATTAATTACAAAAGCAGACCCAACAAAAATCTTTTTCTTTAAAAATGGTAGCCCTTTAATAGTTGCAAAGGGAAATGAAGAAGAGGAAGTTTTATTTGCTTCAAGTGATGCTCCGTTAATTGGATTAGCTTCTGATGTTGTTTATTTAGAAGATGGAGTTGGTGGAGTTGTAAGTGCTAATTCAATAGAGTTTTTTAATGATAATTATAGTTGGTCAACACTTCCAAGTTCAAAACAATTTGCTCAAAAAGATGGATATAGATTTTTTATGGAAAAAGAGATTTATGAGCAAAGTACAGTTGTTAGTGATTGTATGATTGGACGTGTAAAAGATAATGAAATTTTATTTGATGAAATAGATTCTTCAATACTTGATGGAATAAATGAGATAAAAATTTGTGCTTGTGGAACTTCTTATCATGCAGGACTTACATCTTCATATCTTTTTGAAAGACTTTCAAAAATAAAATGTAATATTGAAGTTGCCAGTGAATTTAGATATAAAGAACCACTTTTAACAAAAGATACTTTATTTGTTGTAATCTCTCAAAGTGGTGAAACAGCAGATACTTTAGAAGCTTTAAAAATGGCTAAAAATGCTGGACTTAAAACTTTAGTTATTTGTAATGTTGATAACTCTTCTATGACAAGAACGGCTGATTATACAATTTTAACAAGAGCTGGAATTGAAAAAGGTGTTGCTTCAACAAAAGCATTCTCAACTCAAACAGTTGTACTTTGGATGTTATCTTTATATTTTGCAAAAATAAGAAATGTAATTTCATCAGAAGTTTTAGCAAATGAAATTCATACGTTAAGAGAAGTTCCTAAAACTTTATGTATAAGTGATAGAATTCATGAAAAAACTAAAAGATTATCAAAAAGATATCTTCATGGTCATGGATTCTTTTTTATAGGAAGAGATGTATTCTACCCACTTGCACTTGAGGGTGCATTAAAATTAAAAGAGATTTCATATTTACATGCAGAAGGTTATCCATCTGGTGAAATGAAACATGGACCAATTGCATTAGCAGACCCAGAACTGTTTACAATTGCATTAATGCCACAAAATTTATTATATGATAAAATAAAATCAAATGTTGAAGAGTTAAGCGCACGTGATAGTACAATTTGTGCAATTTCACCACTTGATTTTGATTTAGCAGATGATTTTATAAAAATAAACAAAACTGACCACTATATGTTGGAATTTTTTGAAATATTAGTTGTTTTACAACTTTTATCAATGGAAATTTCAATAAGACTTGGAAATGATGTTGATATGCCAAGAAACTTGGCTAAATCTGTTACTGTAGAATAGTATGAAAAAATACCTATCATATATTCTTCTAGCATTACTTTGCTATTTACTGTATGAAAATGCAGATTCTAAATTTATAGTAGCTGGTGTTGGAATATTTATAATAGGTATGCATTTTATGGAAGATGGTTTTAAACTTTTTAGTGGGGGAGCCTTAGAAAAGATTATTACTAAAAGTACAGATACAACTTTAAAATCTATAAGTTTAGGAGTTGTATCAACAGCAATTCTTCAAAGTTCATCTTTAATTTCTATTATTGTAATCTCTTTTTTATCTGCAAAACTTATTACTCTTTCAGGTGCCATTGGAGTTGTTTTTGGTTCAAACGTTGGAACAACTGCAACAGCATGGATTGTTTCATATTTTGGTATGAAAATAAATATTGAAGCTTTAGCTTTACCTATGATTATTTTTGGTGTGATTTTTAGATTTTATAAAAGTAAATCTATTCAAGGTATGGGAAATATTCTTTTAGGTTTAGGCTTTGTATTTCTTGGTATTGGTTATATGAAAGATGGATTTGAAGATTTAAAACAAGGAATAGACTTATCTCAATATGCAGTTGAAGGATACAAAGGAATTTTTATTTATATTCTTGTTGGAATTGTTGCAACTGTAATTATTCAATCAAGTAGTGCAACTTTAGCTTTAACAATTACTGCTCTTGCAACAGGACAAATAATATATTTAAATGCAATTGCAATAGCAATAGGAGCAAATATAGGTACTACAATTACTGCTGTGATGGGTGCTGCTGTTTCAAATTCAAATAGTAAAAGAATGGCATTAGCTTTATTGATTTTTAATAGTATAACAGCTGTTATAGTGACAGTTTTTTTATACTATTTGGTGGATATAGTTGATTATTTAGCTGTTCATGTTGGAATAAACGAAGATGATTTTGCTATGAAGTTATCACTATTTCATACAGTATTTAATATTGTTGGATTGTTGATTTTTTCATTTTTTATTCCAAAATTAGTAAATTTCCTAAAAAAACTTTTTGTAGAGGAAAAAGAGGCTTATATACAAAAAACCAAATATTTAGATTTAGAAGTTGTTGCAGTTCCTTTTGCTGCATTAAAAGCAACTAGAAAAGAGACAATACATCTATATGATAATGCAAGTGAAGTTTTAAGTCATGCGATAATGCTCCATAGACATAGATATTTAGGCAAAGATGATATATCAACTGCAGTGAAAGAATCAACAGATATTATCGAATTAAATATTGAAGATTTTTATCAAACAAGAATTAAATCACTTTATAGTGATATAATTGATTATTCAACATATTTTATAAATGATTTAGAGGGTGAAGATAGAAACTATTTATATGATTTAAGAAGTGCATGTAGAGATATCGCTGAGGCTGTAAAAAATACAGAAGAGTTACAAGAAAATATTTCAAAATATCTATTAAGTAATAATGATTATATAAAAGATGAATATAATTATATCAGAGAAGCAATTGCAAAAACAATAAACACAATAAATGAGATAAAAAATAGTAAAGATGAAATAGATGTTCTTGCAAAATCAGAATTATTAAAAGATTATTTAAAAAGTTTAGATGTTATTGCAACAGGTAGAATAGATATTTTAATTAGAGAAAAAAGAATTGATAAAAAAATGGCAACGACTTTATTAAATGATAGTTCTCATGCTCATAATATTATTAATAAATTGATAAATGTAGCTAAAGTATTGTGGATAGAAGATTCAACAGTTAAACAACTAGGAGAGGATTATGAAGCTTCAAAGAATTTATGAAAAAGTTAAAAAATATCTGTCACTAATTGAAGATGAGCAAGAAGTTGAAAAGAAAAAAGTAAAAAAACTTCAAGAAAAAATCGAAAATAAAATCTCTAAAATACAACAAAAAATCAAAGAACTTAACAATATAGAAGAGAAAGAAAAATTAAAAAAAGAGATAAACATTCTTAAAGAATTTAAAAAACAGTTAAAGAATAAAAAGTAAATGACAGCAATTTTTAGCTAAAATTACAAACTTTTTGTCTTTATGGCAAATTGAATTCTTTAAATTTTTATTTTAACTTTCTTAAACATATTTATAGAAAACAAAAAAATGGAAAACAAAAGATGGAAAACAACTCAAGCAAGGCTTGTGGAAAACAAAGGATGGAAAACAAAATGAAAAAACAAACTCAATATTTATTTACAAGTGAAGTAGTAAGCCCAGGACACCCTGACAAATGTGCAGATATTATAGCAGACTCAATAGTTGATAGATTAATTATAGAAGATAAAGATAGTCGTGTAGCATCTGAAGTATTTGTTGCTGGAAAACATGTGGTAATTGGTGGTGAAGTAAAATCAAAAGCACAATTATCTTTTGAAGATTATGAAAAATTAGTAAAAGATGCATTGGCTAAAATTGGATATGATGGAAAATCAGCATTCACAAAAGAACAATGCTTACACCCTGATGAAGTAAAAGTTCAAGTTTTACTAAATCAACAAAGTCCAGATATTTCTCAAGGAGTTGACCAAACAACTGGAGAAATTGGAGCAGGTGACCAAGGAATTATGTTTGGTTTTGCTTCTAGAGAAACAGCAGATTATATGCCAGCAGCTATTACTTATGCTAGAATGTTATGTGATAAAGTTTATAATTATGCTTTACATCATAATCAAAAACTTGGAGTTGATATTAAAACACAAGTTACAGTTGATTATGGTACAAAAGAGAATTTTGAAAATTGTAAACCACAAAAAATTCATACAATAGTTGTAAGTGCACCTTCTGTTGAAGGAATGCCAATAGAAGAAGTAAGATCTTTAATCCAAGGTTTAATTGATGATTCAGGACTTCCTACAAATATGTATGATAAAAATTCAACAATTATTCATATTAATCCAACAGGAAGATATGTAAATCACTCTTCTTTACATGATAGTGGATTAACAGGAAGAAAATTAATTGTTGATTCATTTGGTGGATATGCACCAATTGGTGGTGGAGCTCAAAGTTCAAAAGATTATACAAAAGTTGATAGAAGTGGACTTTATGCTGCACGTTGGATAGCTAAACATATTGTTGCTTCAGGATTAGCAAAAAAAGCAATTGTACAAATTTCATATGCTATTGGTGTTGCACGTCCAACTTCAGTTGCAGTTGATACAATGGGAACATTTACAAAATTTGATGATGATACATTATCACAATTTGTAATGGATACTTTCCCATTAACACCAAGATGGATTACAGAAAAATTTGCCTTAGATAAACCAAGTGAAAAAACTTTCCTTTATGCAGATGTTGCTGCACGTGGACAAGTTGGTCAAAGCGATTATCCTTGGGAAAAATTAGACGAATTAGATAAATTTGAAAACATTCAAAAATAATAAAGGATTATTATGGATTTAAGAAACTTATTTAGCAAAATATCTTTTGATACAAAATCAAAAGAACAGCCAACAAAAAAAGATGCACCAAGTCACTGGGTAAAATGTCCAGAATGTAGTGCATTGATGTTTTTTAAAGAGGTAGAAAATCAAGATAATATTTGCCCAAAATGTAATTTTCATATGAGAATTGGTGCAAAAAGAAGAATTGAGATTTTAACAGATAAAGATAGTTTTGTTGAATATGATGCAAATCTAAAGCCAAATGATCCATTAAAATTTGTTGATAAAACTTCTTATAAAAAAAGAGTTGATGAAGCTTTAAAAAATACAGGAAGAACATCATCTGTTGTTAGTGGTGAATGTACAATAAATGGTATTCCTGTACAAATGGTTGTTTTTGACTTTGCATTTATGGGTGGAAGTTTAGGTTCTGTTGAAGGTGAAAAAATAGTACGAGCTGTAAATAGAGCTATTGAAAAACACCAAGGTTTAATTATTATCTCTGCTTCAGGAGGTGCTAGAATGCAAGAGTCAACTTTTGCATTAATGCAAATGGCAAAAACTTCTGCAGCTCTTAAAAAGTTAGACCATGCAAAACTTCCATATATTTCAATATTAACTGACCCAACAATGGGTGGAGTTTCTGCTTCATTTGCCTTTTTAGGTGATATTATTATGGCAGAACCAGGTGCGTTAATTGGATTTGCAGGTCAAAGAGTTATTAAACAAACAATTGGAGCTGATTTACCAGCAGGTTTCCAAAGAGCAGAGTTCTTACTAGAAAAAGGTTCTATTGATATGGTTGTTAATAGATCAAAAATGAAACAAACTTTAACTGACCTTTTAAGTATGTTTCAAAAAGAAAAAATTAGCTAATAAATGATTTCAAATTTAGAAAAGGCTTTAGGTTTTGAACTTAAAGCCTTTAATTACTTATATATCTTATGTGATTATGAAACTCTTTCAAAAAAAAATATCTCTTTAGAAAAATTTGTTGATTTATGTAAAAAAAATGATGTGAAATTAGTTCAATATAGAGACAAAATTTCATCAATTGAAGAACAAAAAACAAATCTTTTATATTTAAAATCAAATTTGAATGTACCAATAATAATAAATGACAAAATTGAATTAATAGAATATGCAGATGGATTACATTTAGGTCAAGAAGATTTTTCTAAAATACATAATGATAAAAAAATTGCAACAAAATTAGTTAGAGCAAAAATTAAAGATAAGTTATTAGGATTATCAACTCATAATGAATTAGAGATTTTAGAAGCAAATGAACTTCCTTTAGATATGATTGGTCTTGGAGCTTATAAAAATACAACAACAAAAGATGTTAGTACTATTTTGGGTGATAAGATTTCTTATTTAGCAAAAATATCTAAACATCCAGTTTGTGCCATAGGTGGGGTTCATATAAGTGATAAAATACCTAATATTAGATTTAATGTAATTGGAAGTGGATTTTACAATGAGTAAAATAACTATATATTCTATATTAAAACCATCAAAAGATAATTTTGATTCGATTATACAAGAATTTGTAAAAATGTCTTCAAAATATGCAAAAGTTGAAGTTTTATATATTTTTAATAAAAATATAGCAAAAGCCCAAACTATTGGTGAAAAAGAGGCTCAACAATCATATAGTGAAACTTATGAACCATTACTAAAAGGCTACAATATTGCACTTGATGTTTTAGGTAAAAAAGTTGATACATACGCTTTTTCAAATTTAATTGAAAATAAAAATGAAGTTAATTTTTTTATTGGTGGAGCATATGGATTTCAAAGAGAATTTTTACAAAAATGTGATAGTGTGATTTCACTTAGTGATTTAACTATGGCTCACAAAGTTGCAAATGTGGTTTTAACTGAACAGATATTTAGAGCTTTGAGTATTCAAAATAATCATCCATATCATAAGTAATTTATAAACATTTTTGTATAATGAAAAATAGTAAAAGAAAGTCTTATAAAAAGGAAAGAAGATGGGTCTTAAAAAATATATCATCTCTTCAATAATATTTATTATTGCAGTATTTGGATATGCATATAGCTTAGAGTTAGGTGAATATGAAATTTCACTACTTGGATATTCTTTAAATTTACCTGTGTCTGTTTGGATTATATTTCCAGTGGTAGTTTTAACGTTAGTTACTTATTTACATATTATTTTTTATGGATTAATTAACTATTTCAAGCAAAGAGCTGTAAATAAAGATCATGAAACAATGGTTGAGTTTATTAAATCACAATTGTTAGAAAAAACTAATGTAGTTAAGTTTAGAACAAAAGATTTTAGAAATTTATCTTCAATACTATCACAATTTAAAATAACACCAAAAGATGAAAGATTTACATCTTCAAATGAAGAGTTAAATAAAATTGTTGGAAATATCCAAGATATTAATGATGGTAAATTTGTAAGTGAAAAGTCTTTCAAAATAAATGAAACATCAAAATTAGCAAACTTAAATATACTAAATAAAGTTAATGAGCAAATTGATTTTGCAGTGGATGTATTAAAAAAATCTGAAAATTATTCAGCAAATGTAGTAAGACAATCATTTGAAAATGTATTACAAGAAAAAACAATGACAACAGTTAAAAAAGTTTATAAAAATATAAAACTTGATAAAGAGTTGGCATTTAAACTTTTTGAAAAAGATGCAGCAAATAATGAGTTTGGATTTACAGCTGAAGAGATTTTAGCAATAGTTAAAGATTTAGAATTTAATAAAGATGATTATTTAGCATTAGCTAAAAATTATGAAAAAATATTAAAACCTGATCAAATAATTGCTATTTTTGAAAAATTATCAAATGAAGTTGAAGAAGCAACAACAGCTTATTTACATGTGTTATGTGAATATGAAATGATTGATAAAGTTAAAGAAATAGTTTCTTTAACTCCAGATAATAAATACACTGCATTTAAAGCACTTCTAGATTTAAAAGAATCTGGAAAACACTATAATTTAGAAACGATATCTTATAAATAATGAATAAAAAAATTGATTTTAGCAAACCTCTAGTGGTGTTAGCACCACTTGCAGGTTATACAGATTTGCCTTTTAGGTCGGTTGTAAAAAAATTTGGTGCTGATTTAACTATCTCTGAAATGATTTCTTCAAATGCTTTAGTTTATAAAAGTGCAAGAACACTAAAAATGATAGAAAAATCTCCAACAGAAGATCCATATTTCGTTCAAATAGCTGGAAATAGTGTAGATTTAGTAAAAGCTGCTGTTGAAATCTTGAATGATGTTGAAGGGATTGATGGAATTGATTTAAACTGTGGATGTCCTGCTCCAAAAGTTTTTAATCATGGTTCAGGTTCAAATCTTTTAGGAGATTTAAAAAAACTTGAAGAGATTTTATCTACAGTTAAAAAATATTCTAAAAAACAATATACAAGTGCAAAAGTAAGACTTGGTGTAAATGAAAAAATTCCAGTAGAAATTGGTAAAGCAGTTGAAGCTTGTGGAGTTGATTTTGTATCAGTTCATGGAAGAACAAGAGCTGGAAAATATAAAGCTCCAGTTGATTATGATGCAATTAAAATGATGAAAGAAGCTGTATCTATTCCTGTTATTGCAAATGGTGATATAAAAGATTACGAAAAAGCAAAAGAAGTATTAGAATATACAAAAGCAAATGGAGTTATGATAGGTCGAGGTGCTATAGGAAAACCTTGGGTATTTTATCAGTTAAAACATGGAATAGAAAATATTTCAAATGAAAAGAAAAAAGAGATAATTTTAGAACATTATGATGCTATGTTAAAGTTTCATGGACCACATGGTGCAATAATGTTTAGAAAATTATTACACGCTTACTCTAAAGGTTACACAGGTGCCAATGAATTTAGAGATATAGTTAATAAAATCTCTGATGTAGATGTCATGAGAGATATGATAGAAAACTTTTTTTAAACCTTTTTAATTAGATTCAAAAGTTATTTAGATAGAATATTACACTTTTTATAAGTAAAGAAATTATAAACAATTTTTTAATAAAGGAAATATTTGTCTAAATACTATTTTGAATTAGCTTTAAAACCAGATAATCATTATGAACTTTTTTTAGATTTATTAGAATCACTAACAACAGATGCAATCGAAGAAAATGAAGGTACTTTAATTGTTCGAAGTGAAGAAGAACTTGAAGATATTAAATTTGGAATCGAAGAGTTTTCTAAAGCATTAAATACAAACTGTAATATTACATATGATAAAAAAGAGAATATAGATTGGATAAAAGAATATCAAAAATCTGTTAAATCAGTTGAAGTGGGAAACTTTTTTATTAGACCATCATGGGAAGAAAAAAAAGAGAATAAAATAGATATTATAATTGATCCAGCTTTATCTTTTGGTTCAGGACATCATGAAACAACATCTTCTTGTATAGAAGCAATAGATGAATTTGTAAAAGAAAAGCAAACTGTTTTAGATGTGGGAACAGGAAGTGGTATTTTAGCAATTGCCGCAGCTAAAAAAGGTTGTATAGTTGATATTTGTGATACAGATGAAGTTTGTATAGTTGATACAAAATCAAATTTTGAATTAAACGGTGTTACATTTAATGACTCATGGGTTGGTTCAACAAATAAAACAACTAAAAAATATGATGTTGTTATTGCAAACATAGTTGCTGATGTATTAGTTATGATTGCAAATGATTTAAAAAAATGTTTAAATGAAAATGGGACATTAATTATTTCAGGTATTTTAGATAAACATATAAATAGAGTATTAAATAAATTTAAAGATTTGGAAGAAGTAAAACTTATTCATAAAAATGAGTGGGTTACTGTTGTATTTAAAAATAATAAGGAGTTTTAATTATGGCAAAAAAGCAACAAAATAATAATAACAATAATAATGCAAATAATGGAAACAATAATAACTTTTTTAATAATAATCCATTATTAATATTTGTAATTTTTTCGATTGTAACTATATTTGCATTTAAAGCAATTTTCCCAGAAGATCAAATGGGAAGTTCAAATTCAAATGTTAGTGCATTTGGACAAACTACAAATAAAACAATCGCATATTCAGATTTAAAGAAATTAATTAGTTCAGGAAAAATTGAATATGTTGGAATTGGAAATACACAAATTAGAGCTGTTTCAAAAGGTGATGGTGGACAAGTTATAACTTACACTGCAAGAAGAGTAATCCCTGATGAAACATTAATTCCATCATTAGAGCAAAATGGAATTGGATATGGTGGTATCAATGAAGAAAATATTTTAGCTGATATTTTATTTGGTTGGGTATTACCTATATTTATTTTCTTTGCTATTTGGATGTTTATTGCTAAAAGAATGCAAAAATCAATGGGTGGTGGTTCAGGAGGAATTCTTGGAATCGGTTCATCTAAAAAGATGATTAATTCTGAAAAACCAAATGTTAAGTTTGATGATATGGCAGGAAATAAAGAGGCAAAAGAAGAAGTTCAAGAAGTTGTTGATTTCTTAAAATCTCCAGATAGATATGTAAGACTTGGTGCTCAAATTCCAAAAGGTGTTTTATTAGTAGGACCTCCAGGTACAGGTAAAACACTTTTAGCAAAAGCAGTTGCAGGAGAAGCAGATGTTGAGTTTTTATCAGTTTCTGGTTCTGCATTTATTGAAATGTTTGTAGGCGTTGGAGCTTCAAGAGTTAGAGATTTATTTGAACAAGCAAAAAAAGTTGCGCCTGCAATTATTTTTATTGATGAAATTGATGCAATCGGTAAAAGTAGAGCAAGTGGTGGTCCAATGGGTGGAAATGATGAAAGAGAACAAACATTAAATCAACTTTTAGCTGAAATGGATGGATTCTCAACTGAACATGCACCAGTTATCGTATTAGCTGCAACAAATAGACCAGAAGTTCTTGACCCAGCACTTTTAAGACCAGGAAGATTTGATAGACAAGTTTTAGTTGATAAACCTGATTATGAAGGTAGAATTGAAATTTTAAATGTTCATATTAAAGATGTAAAATTAGCAAAAAATGTTGATTTAAAAGAAATTGCAAAAATGACAGCAGGACTTGCTGGAGCTGATTTAGCAAATATTATTAATGAAGCTGCATTACTTGCTGGACGAGCTAATAAAGAAGAAGTTGAGCCAAGTGATTTTAAAGAAGCAGTTGAAAGACAAATTGCTGGATTAGAGAAAAAATCAAGAAGAATTTCTCCAAAAGAGAGAAAAATTGTTGCTTATCATGAATCTGGTCATGCTTTAATTGCTGAGATTACAAAAGGTGCAAATAAAGTAAATAAAGTATCAATTGTTCCAAGAGGTTTAGCTGCACTTGGATATACATTAAATACTCCAGAAGAAAATAAATATTTAATGCAAAAACATGAGTTATTAGCTGAAGTTGATGTTTTACTTGGAGGTAGAGCAGCAGAAGAAGTATTTATTGGTGAAATTTCTACAGGTGCAGGAAATGACCTTGAAAGAGCAACAGGAATTATCAAATCAATGGCTACTATTTATGGTATGAGTGATATTGCTGGATTAATGGTACTAGAAAGAAGAACAAATCAATTTTTAGGTGGACAAACACAAAAAGATTTCTCTGATGCAATGGCAAAAGATTTAGATGACCATGTAAAAAAAGTATTAAATGAAAGATATGAAATTGTTTTACAATCATTAAGAGATAATAGCGCTGCTATTGAGCAAATGACATCGGAATTATTAGATGTTGAAGTAATAACTGGTGAAAGAGTAAGAGAAATCATCAAAGAAAATGGTGGAAAAGTTTTTGAAGATGAAGATTTACATACAGAAGCAATAATTACTGAAGAAGAAACTACAGAAACTACAAAAACAGAAACAACTGAACAATAAACTTTAAGTTAAGTGAATTTTTCACTTAACTTTTTCTCATCAAAATTATTATTAGAATTTACTATTTTATTTTTTTATATTTGTTGTATAATCTAAAAGATAAACATTTTAGAGGAAAATATGAATAGTAATCAAGATTACTTCTTTTATTTGAAAAAAACTACAGTACTTTATGTCGAAGATGATGACAGTATTAGGGAAGAATTAGAATATTTCTTAGGAAAAAAAGTTCAAAAACTATACGTTGCAAAAAATGGTGAAGAAGGATTAAATCTATATAAAGAGTTTAAGCCAGAATTGATTATTACAGATATTCAAATGCCAATAATGAATGGTGTAAAAATGATTAAGGCTATTAAAGAGATAGATCCAAATGTTCCAACCATAATTGCAACAGCATTTAATGATTCAGACTATCTTTTTGAAGCCATAAAATTAAATGTTTTAGGATATCTTGTAAAACCTATAAATCTATATGCTTTAAGTGAAACTTTGTACAAAATATCAAAAAATATATATCTTGAAAAAGAGAATAAAGAGATATATAACACTTTAAAACAGTATAAAGATATTGTTGATGAAAGATCTATTATTTCTAAAACAGATGGTAGTGGTATTATAACTTATGTTAATGAACCATTTGAAAAAATTTCTGGATACAGTAAAGAAGAATTAATTGGAAAACCACATAATATTATCAAACATCCAAAAATGGATAATAAAATATTTAAAGAGATGTGGAAAAAAATAAAAATTGAAAAAAAATCTTGGCAAGGTAGAGTTAAAAATATATCTAAAGAAAATAAAGAATACTTTGTTGATTTGATAGTTAAACCAATTTTAGATTTAGATGGAAATATAAAAGAGTTTATTTCGCTAGCTAACGATATTACAGATTTAGAATTATCAAAAGATTACTTTCAAAACTTGACTCAAAAAAATGAGTTAAATTTAAATGAAACAATAAGAATGGTAAATTCTTATAAAGAAGCAATAGATGAAAGTAATATCATTTTAAGAATGGATTTAAATAAAAATATTATCTATGCAAATGAGAATTTTTATGATTTAAGTGGATATTCAAAAGATGAATTATTAGAAGAATCATATTCGATATTTGAGCATGATAATCAAATAGATGAAATATTTAGTGGGAATATTTGGAAAGGAAAACTTACTTATAAAAATAAAGATGAAAAAAAATTCCATCTTGAAGTTACTACGTATCCATTAAAAGATAGTCTAGGTAAGATTGTTGAATATATGCAAATAAGTCATGATATAACGGAAATTGAAGATTTACATGAAGAATTGGAGGAGACACAAAGAGAAATTATTTATAAACTTGGTGAAATTGGTGAAACAAGAAGTTCAGAAACAGGATATCATGTAAAAAGAGTGGCAGAATATTCTAAATTATTTGCACAAAAAATAAATTTAAGTGAAGAAGAAATAAATAGACTATTTATGGCTTCACCAATGCACGATATAGGTAAAATTGGTATTCCTGATGCAATTTTAAATAAAAATGGAAAATTAACAAATGAAGAGTGGGAGATTATGAAGACTCATGCTCAAATTGGTTATGAGATATTAAAAAATTCAAAAAGAGAAACATTAAGAGCAGCAGGAATTGTATCATACACTCATCATGAAAAATGGGATGGAAGTGGTTATCCATTAGGTTTAAAAGGTGAAGAGATACATATCTTTGGAAGAATTACTGCAATTGCAGATGTTTTTGATGCTTTAAGTAGTGAAAGAGTTTATAAAAAAGCTTGGAGTTTAGAGAGAATATATGAACATTTTAAAAATGAAAAAGGTAAACATTTTGACCCAACTTTGATAGATATATTTTTTAATAATTTGGATGAATTCTTGGCTATAAAGGAAAAGTATAATGATTTATATGAGAAATAAAAATAATTTAAATAGGAAGTTAATGTGAAAGATTTAAGTATTCGAATTAAATTAATTGTTATTTTTATTTTAATAAAAATTCTTCCATTATTGTTTATTGCATACATAGCTTATGAAGGTGTATTAAAGCTTGATATGTATTTAAATAAAAGTACAAATTTTTTATATAATCAAAGTAAAGAGATTATTATAAATACGGCAAATGCTTCAATAGAAGATAGTATAAAAAATTTGGATAAAAAATCTCAAGAATCATTAGAAAAGATTTCTTATGAAATAGCAAATAAAATTGCTGAATTTTTATATGAAAGAGATAAAGATTTAATCCTATTATCAAAATTAGATTTAAATCAAAAAGTTTTAGATAGTTTTTATGAGTCAAAAAATAAAGACATCACAATTCATTCAGATTATTATTATGATGATGAAACAAATACTTATAAAGCCAAAGAAGAAGCAAAAAAAGTTGAAAGAGAAAAAACAACTGCAAATTTAAAAGATAATGAAAAAGAATTTAATTATATTGACCCTATAAATTATAAAACTAAAAATATTCCTATTTATAAAGAGATTTCATTTTTTGATTTAAATGGTATAGAAAAATATAAAGTTTCTTCAATAAATAGTGAAAAAGTTGATGTTTCAGATAGTAAAAACACATATGTAAAAGCAGAAAAATATTTTCATGAAATAGAAAAATTAAAAAAGAATGAAATTTATGTTTCAGATGTAATAGGTGAATATGTAGGTTCTAAAGTAATTGGAACATTTACAAAAGAAAAAGCTAAAAAAGCTGGAATTGAATTTGAACCAAATAATTATGGATATGCAGGAGTTGAAAATCCATTAGGAAAAAGATACGAAGGAATTGTTAGATTTATTACACCTGTATATAAAAATAATGAAAAAATTGGTTATATATCATTAGCTTTAGACCATAGACATATTCAAGAATATACAAATACAGTTAATCCATCAAATACTATACTTAAACAAGATATTGCTGATGCAACTTTAGGTAACTATGCATTTTTATGGGATTATGAAGGGAAAAGTATTGCTCATCCAAGAGATTATTCAATAGTTGGTTACGATAAAAATACAGGTGAAAGAGTAATGCCATGGTTAAGTGCAGATTTAGCACAAAAGTTTTATGAATCAAATAAAAATATCAATGAATTTTTAAATGATTATCCAAAATTTGAAGAACAAAGTTTACAAAAAAAACCAAATTTAAAACAGTTGAAAGAAGATGGAAATGTTGGACTTGATTGTAGATACTTAAACTTTGCTCCTCAATGTGAAGGTTGGATGCAGTTAACCCAAAATGGAGGATATGGTTCTTTTATAATTAATTGGAGTAATGTTTGGAAACTAACAACTGCTGCAGCAATTCCATACTATACAGGAAAGTATGCAAATTCAAAACGTGGATTTGGATTTGTTGCTATTGGTGCTAGTGTTGATGACTTCCATGCTGCTGCAAATAAAACAAGAAGTGATGTTTTGAATATATTAAGTGATCAAACAGAAAATATGTCAGAAATTATGGGAGAAAATCAAATTGAGATTAAAGGATTTATAAATGCTTTAATCAATGAACTAACTATTATTACTTTAGCTATGGTAATACTAATAATTGTGATTGCACTTTTAATGTCAAACTATTTAAGTAAAAAAATTGAGCATATTTTAATAGGAACAAAAAAATTTGCAAATAATGAATTAGACTATAGAATAAAAGTTAGTTCAAAAGATGAAATAGGGCAATTGGAAAATTCATTTAATGAAATGGCGACAAAAATAGAAGAATTAATAAGTGAAGAAAAAAAGTTAAATAGTAGTTTAGAAGAAAAAGTTATACTTGAAACTTCAAAACAAAAAGAACAAGAACAAATATTAATTCAACAAACAAGACTTGCTGCAATGGGTGAGATGATAGGTAATATCGCTCATCAATGGAGACAACCATTAAATGCATTAGGATTAGTTTTACAAAATCTAAAATTTTCTTATGATATTGGAGAATTAGATAAGAGTGTGATGGATAAATCAATAAATAAAGCTAATAATGTTATTAATAATATGTCCAAAACTATTGATGATTTTAGAAATTTCTTTAAACCAAATAAAGCAAGAGAAAAATTTAATATTAATGATAATGTAATAAAAGCTATCGAATTAGTTGAGTCTACATTTGAACATCATCGTATCAAATTAGAAAAAGATTTTTTTTCAACTGAACTTCAATTTTATGGTTTTCCAAATGAGTTTTCTCAAGTAATTCTAAATATTCTTACAAATGCAAAAGATGCAATTATTGGAAATAAAATTGAAAATCCTTTGATATCTATTCAAACAAAAATTGAAGATGATTTTATTTGTGTAAAAATAAAAGATAATGGAAAAGGTATAAAAGAAGAGATAATAAACAAAATATTTGAACCATATTTTACAACAAAAGAGGAAAACAATGGTACAGGTATTGGTCTTTATATGTCAAAATTAATCATTGAAAATAATATGAATGGAAAAATTGATGTTAAAAATGATGAAGAAGGTGCAATTTTTACAATAAAATTACCAATAAGTAATGAACAATAAATTTGGATTAAATTTCTAAAAATTTAATCCAAAAAATATTATAACTATTGACAAATAGAGATTTATTAATTATACTTAACTACTTTAAAAAACAAAAAAAGGAGAGATATATGAAAATATTTGATTTTTATAAAAACCATTTCATAAAAAGTGTTAACTCTCTTCTGCTTCTCTCTTTTTCTCTCTAAAATTATAAACTTTTATAATTATAATTTATAACTAAATAATCAAAACTCTGTTTTTCTTTTTTTATTTAAAAAAAGATATAATTAATAACATTTTAAAAGGTTAATACAATGGATAAAAATAAAATTATAGTATTTGATACAACATTAAGAGATGGTGAACAAAGCCCTGGTTGTTCTATGAACACTGAAGAAAAATTAAAAGTAGCTTTACAATTAGAAAAATTAGGTGTTGATGTAATAGAAGCAGGATTTGCAGCTGCAAGTCCAGGGGATTTTGATGCAGTAAGTAGAATAGCAGAAATTGTAAAAAATTCAAGTATTTGTTCTTTAGCAAGAGCAGTTGAAAATGATATTAAACAAGCTGGATTAGCTGTTTCAAAAGCACCAAAACACAGAGTTCATACTTTTATTGCAACATCGCCAATCCATATGAAATATAAATTAAAAATGGCTCCAGATGAAGTTATTAGAAGAGCAATTCATGCAGTAGAATATGCAAAAACATTTGTAGATGATGTTGAATTCTCTTTAGAAGATGCAGGAAGAAGTGAAATCTCTTTTATGAAAGAAGTGATGGATGCTGTTATTGGAGCAGGTGCAAGAACTATTAATTTACCAGATACTGTAGGATATAGATTACCAACAGAATTAGGTGCAATGGTAAAAGAATTAAGTGATTTTGCTGGTGATAGAGCTATTATTTCTGTACATAATCATAACGATTTAGGATTAGCAACAGCAAATACTTTAGCAGCAGTTATGAATGGTGCTAGACAAATTGAAGTAACAATAAATGGTTTAGGAGAACGTGCTGGAAATTCAGCTTTAGAAGAAGCAGTTATGGCTATAAAAACGAGAAAAGATGCATTTGGAGATTTATATACAACTATTAATACTCCTGAAATTTATGCAACTTCAAGATTAGTTGCAACAATAACTGGTGTAGAGCCTCAACAAAATAAAGCAATTGTTGGTAAAAATGCATTCTCTCACGAAAGTGGAATTCACCAAGATGGTGTTTTAAAACATCAAGAAACTTATGAAATTATGAGACCTGAAGATGTTGGTGTTATTAAAGATAGTACTTTAATCTTAGGAAAACATAGTGGACGTGCTGCATTTAAAGATAAAATTGCTCAATTAGGATTTGATAAAGTAAGTGATGAAGAATTAAATTCAGCATTTGAAAGATTTAAAGTTTTAGCGGATAAGAAAAAAGAGATTACAGATGATGATGTGAGAATGTTAATCACTGATGAAGCTTTAAATCATGATAAAACTTATGATTTAATTGGTTTACAAATTAGTGATTGTACAACAGGTGTTCCAACAGCTGCTGTTGCTATTAAATATAAAGATGAAATAATCAAAGATGCAGCTATTGGTGATGGAACAATGGATGCAATATTTAAAACAATTGATAGAATTACTGGATACAATGGGGAATTAAAAGATTACAAAGTAATTTCTGTAACAGAAGGGAAAGATGCTTTAGCAAAAGTTACAACAAGAGTATCTTTTGATTCAACAAGTCCAGCCTTTGTAGGTCATGGATTAAGTATTGACACGATGTTAGCAACTGCGAAAGCTTACATTGGTGCATTAAATTCATATCTTTCTCAAAAAGAGAGACTTTCAAAAACTTGTGAACATCAAGTTTGAAAAGAGAGATAACTAAAAGTTATCCTCTTTAAAAATTTACAAGGAACATATTCGTGTTACAACTCTATTTCTTTCTTAGACTTCTCAAGGAATCTTTTCGTGATTTGATACCAATTATTTTGGTAATTTTATTTTTTCAGTTAGCAATTATTCAAAGTGTTCCAGAAGGATGGGCAAATACTGCTATTGGTTTAGGAATTGTTGCAATAGGTTTAGCAATTTTTTTACAAGGTTTAGAAATTGGTATTTTTCCAGTTGGTGAATCTTTAGCTAAAGATTTTGCTAAGTCAGGTCATGTAATTTGGATATTGATTTTTGGATTTCTTATAGGATTTGGTACCACAATAGCTGAACCCGCACTTGCTGTTATTGCTGATAAAGCAGCATCTATATCAAGTGGAAGAATAGATTCTAATACATTAAGATTAGTTGTAGCTTTATCTGTAGGTTTCGCCATATTATTAGGTGTTTATAGAATCATAAAAGGTCATCCAATTCACTACTATATCATCATCGGATATATGTTAGTTGTTGGAGTTACATTTTTTGCTCCAAAAGAAATAATAGGTTTAGCTTATGATTTAGGAGGAGTTACAACTTCTACTGTTACAGTTCCTTTAGTTGCAGCTTTAGGAATTGGTCTTGCTTCATCAATAAAAGATAGAAATCCTGTAATTGATGGATTTGGTCTTATTGCATTTGCTTCTTTGACTCCTATGATATTTGTGCAAATTTATGGAATTTATGTTTATAACTTTGAAGAGGTAAAAGAAGTAACTCAAATAGTTGTTCAAGCAACAGTTAGTACATCAACTACAATTAGTGTAAGTTCAGTTTTAAGTGGATTTTTTGCAGTAATAAGAGATGTATTTCCAATATTATTAATTATTTTATTCTTCCAATATATTATTTTAAAGAAAAGTATAGAAAAACCAAAAACTGTTTTTTTAGGATTTGCTTTAGTAATTATTGGATTATATACATTTATTTTAGGATTAGAATTAGGATTGTTTTCACTTGGTGAAACAATGGCTTATCAGCTAACAAAAGGTAATTCTGTATTTATAATTTATGCTTTTGCATTTGCGATTGGATTTTCTACAACTATGGCAGAACCTGCTCTTATGGCAATTGCTAAAAAAGCTAAAGAGATAAGTGATGGAAAAGTTAATGATTTTATTTTAAGACTATTTGTTGCTTTAGGTGTTGCAATAGGGATTGCCTTGGGAGCATTTAGAATAGTTGATGGTGGACATATTCACTACTATATAATTGTTGGATATATCGTTGTAATAATTCTTACTTTCATTGCACCAAAATATATAATTCCAATAGCTTATGATAGTGGAGGAGTTACAACTTCAACAGTAACAGTTCCTTTAGTTGCAGCTCTAGGAATTGGACTTGCTTCAAATATTGAAGGAAGAAGTCCTTTAATTGATGGATTTGGACTTATCGCTTTTGCTTCATTATTTCCTATGATAACAGTTATGCTTTATGGTGTAATTATTGAGAAAATTGGAGTTAAATCTGATACTCAAATTGAGCATGAAGAATTATTAAGAGATACTTTAGTTGATGTAGATAACATGGATTTATCGACAGTAAATATTGATGGTTCAAAAGTTAGACACTCTTTAGTATTACAATTTAGTGCAGTTGTTATAATAATTCCAGAAGATAAAAAAGATGATGCAATTATGGCAGCACAAAAAGCAGGAGCATCAGGTGTTACACTTTTAAATGCACAAGGAATTGGATTAGAAGGAATGGCAAATTTCTATAGAACTTCTTTTGAAGCAAAAGATGTGTTACTATTATTTTTATTACCACAGCATTTAGTAAATGAGGTTATAAAATCAATAATTCATACACTTCATATTACAACAACAGGAAAAGGTGTAGCTTTTGCTTTCCCATTATCTCATATGAAAGGTATCTCTTTAACTAAAGAGGATATTTTTAAAGAAAAAGCTTATCAAGTAAATATAAATAAAGATGAAGAATTGGGAGATATTTAGAGTGATTCAACTAGAAAATCCACAACAAGTAGAAGATGCGATTAGTCATAATGATGCAGTATTGATATATTTTAGTGGAGAAAATTGTTCTGTTTGTAAAGTTTTAAAACCAAAAATTGAAGAAGAAGTAACTAAAAACTTCCCAAAATTTAGACTTTATGAGATAAAAACAGATATTTATAAAGAACTTACAAGTCAATTTACTGTATTTTCTATTCCAACTACAATCATATTTTTTGATAAAAAAGAGTTCAAAAGATATGGAAGAAACATGAGTATTCCTCTATTTTTAGAAGAAATACAACGACCTTATAATTTAATGTGTGAGTAATATGAAAAGAACCTTATTGATTTTTTTAATTATTTTTATAGTTATGCAGTTTATACAAACTGATAAAACAAACCCTAATGTAGATAAAAATAAAGAAATAAAAGCAAATGCTGAAGTAATGAAAATTTTTAAAACGGCTTGTTATGATTGTCATTCAAATGAAACAATTTATCCTTGGTATTCAAAAATTGCTCCTTTTTCTTGGATAGTATCAAATCATATAAATGAAGGAAGAAAAGCTTTAAATTTTTCTACTTGGGAAAATTATAGTGATGAAGAGAAAAAAGAACATTTAAAAGATATTTATAGAACAGTTTATGCTTCTATGCCACTACAAAGTTATCTTTGGATTCATGATGATGCAATTTTAACTAAAGAACAAAGAACTTTGATAAGAGATTGGACAGGAGTTAGAAGTAAGTGAGAGAAGAAGTAGCTGAACTTTTAAATAATAAAAAAGAGTTATTAACAATTACTTATTTTAAACTCCAAAAAATGTTTGAAAAAAAGTATGGACCAAATACAGTTGTACTTATGGAAATAGGAACATTTTTTGAAGTTTATGAAGTAAATAATGATGAAGAACATATTGGAAAAGCAAAAGAGATTGCTGAACTTTTAAATATTCAACTAACAAGAAAAAATAAATCTATTTTAGAAAATTCAAAAGAAAATCCTATTATGGCTGGAGTTCCCGCAATTTCTTTTGAAAAACATTTAGCAAGAATTATAAGTGAACAAAAATACACAGTTGCCATTATTAGACAAAAGGGACTTCCACCAAATGTAACTAGATATTTAGATACAGTTGTAAGTCCTGGAACAAACTTTGATTTTGTTATTTCACAAGATGAAAATAATATCACTTCACTTTTAATAGACCAAATAAAAGGTATTTATTTAGTTGGTTATAGTGCAATTGATGTTACAACTGGAAAGTGTTATTACAACGAAGTTCACGGAACAAGTGAAGATAAATTTTTTGCACTTGATGAAGTATTTAATTATATGAATATGCATAAAACAAATGAAATAATTGTTAGTTTTGCAGATAAAAATATTAATCAAAAAGAAGTAATTGATTATTTAGAATTAAATCTTAAAACATTTCATATTGGTTATTTTAGACCAAAAATTTCTTATCAAAATGAGTTATTTAAAAATGTGTTTAATATAGAGTCTTTATTAACTTCTATTGAACATCTTGATATGGAAAGAGTCCCACTTAGTAGTGAATCACTTGCAGTTTTAATTGATTTTGTAATAGGGCATGATTCAAATATTATTCAAAAATTATCTCATCCACAAAAACTTGATATTAGTAAATATATTTATCTTGGAAATAATGCCTTAGAACAATTAAATATAATTGAAACTTCTCATAATCCAAGTTTGATAAAACTAATAAATAATACTTCAACAGCTATGGGAAAAAGACTTTTAAAAGAGAGATTGACTCATCCAGTTAAAGATAGTAAAGAGATTTTAAGAAGACTTGCACTTTCAAAAGAGTTGTATGATTATCATGCTCCAATAGAGAGTGAATTAGCAAATATCTATGATATAGAAAGATTAACAAGAAGAATAAAACTAAATCGTCTTCATCCTTTTGAGTTAAATTATTTATACGATTCACTTTTGAGTATAAAAGAAGTTGTAACTTTTATGGAAAATTATAAGTTTATAACTCCACCTTGTAGTAGTGCTGATTTAACACTTTTTATTCAGTCAATTGATTCAACTTTTGATTTGAATGTAAGTGGAAAATATATGCTAAAAGATGTTGATACAAATATGATTAGCTCTGGAATTAATACTCAAATTGATGAGTTAAATGTACAAAATGAGATTTTGTATTCAAAATTAGAGATTTTACAAAAACATATTTTATCTTTCATAAAATCAGATGATTCTAATTTTGTTGGAATTAATAGACTTGATAAAGAGGGATTTTTTATCACTTTAACAAAAAATAGATTTAACTCAATTAAAGAAGAGTTATTAAATTCTCATTTAATTGTAGATGATGAATTGTATTTGTTTAAAGATTTTACTATAAGAATTCAAACAAATTCTGTAAAGATTTTTTGTAAATTAACAGAAGATATTTCAGATAAATATGTACATAATTTACGAAAAATAGTTGAATTAAATAAACTTGTATTTAAAGAAAAAATCCAAGAATTTGAGAAAAAATTTGCAACTTTACTTCAAGAGTTAGTTCAGTTTATAGCAGAAGTTGATTTAACAGTTTCAAATATAAAAACAGCAAAAAAATATAACTATACTTGTCCAAAAATCGTAAAAACAAAAGAGAATGAAAACTTTTTAGAGCTTATTGATTTAAGACATCCAATTATTGAAGCAAATGAAGAACAAGGAATTTATGTACCAAATGACATTATTTTAGGTGAACTAACACTAGCTTCAAAAGAGTATAAAGATAATGTAATTATCAAAAACTCAAATCCTGTAAATATGTACAATAATAAAATGCATGGAGTTTTACTTTATGGAATAAACTCTTCTGGAAAATCTTCACTTATGAAAGCTATTGGAATTTCAGTGATTCTTGCTCAAGCTGGATTTTATGTACCTTGTAAATCTATGAGATTTTCTATTTTTGATGCGGTTTATACTAGAATTAGTGGAGCTGATAATATTGCAAAAGGATTATCTTCTTTTGCCGTTGAGATGTTGGAACTAAAAAATATATTTAATCGTGCAACTAAAAATTCTTTAATTTTAGGTGATGAAATCTCACATAGTACAGAAACTATGAGTGGCTTAAGTATAGTTGCAAGTTCTATTTTAAAACTATCAAAGCTTGAAGCTTTGTTTGTTTTTGCAACCCACTTACATCAACTTCCTGAAATTGAAGAGATAGCAAAACTAAAAAATATTATTTCACTTCATCTATCTGTTATGTATAAAGATGAAGAAGATAAACTTATTTTTGATAGAAAACTAGCCTATGGAAGTGGTTCATCTATGTATGGTTTAGAGTATGCAAAATCACTTCATATGGATAGAGAGTTTTTAAGTGTTGCAAATGAAATACGAAAAAAATTAACTGATGATTATAATCCTTTAGAGAGATTAAGCCAAAGAAAAACCTCTAAATACAATAACAATGTATTTGCTTCATCTTGCGTTATATGTGGACGAGCTTGTGATGATGTTCATCACATAAAAGAACAAGCAAGGGCCAATAAAGAAGGTTTCATTGGTCATATAAATGCAAACCATAAATATAATCTAATCCCATTATGTAAAGAACACCACAAAATGGTTCATGATGGAACTATTAATATAAATGGTTTTATTGCAACTTCTAAAGGTTTAGAGTTACACTATACAATGGTTGAAAATTAACAAAAAATACTACATCTATATTGTAAAAAATCATCTGCTTGTAAAAGAAACAGAGTTGGAGTCACTCCTGTAAAAAACTTGAACTCTTTTATAAATGATGATTGGTCATAAAAGTTATTTTCAACTGCTATTTCTTTAAAATCAATAATATTTTTATTAGATTTTATTAGTTTTAAAGTACTATAAAATCTATTTATTCTTTCTATTGATTTTGGAGTAATTCCTGTAAATTCTTTTACTTTTCTTTGAACTTGCCTTGTTGATAAACGGTTTTGGTTATAAAAATTATCTAAATCATGATTTTTTGTAAGGTCTAAAATATTTAATAATAAACTATCTTCTTCCATATCTTTAAATATATTATATAAATAGTTATCTATTTTATTTAAGGTAGCTAAAGTATTTCCTTTTAGTTCATATAAAATATCTAAGATAGATAAATCAAATTTTAAAGATAGTTCATTTATTTCATATATTTTATCTCCAAGTTCTGATACAGGTATTCCAAAAAGTTTATAAAAAACACCAGGATATAAAGAAACATCAATATAGTATTGGTCTGCATCTAAATTTAATTTATGTTTATCTAGACTTGGTGGGCAGATATAAATACCATTTTTTAGATTTTTATTTGAATAATCTATATCACTTTTTGAATCAATTATGAATAATAAACAGATATTATCATAGGGAATTATTACTTTTTCTTCAACTTTTAGTGAGTCGATTTTATTATAATTTACAATCCAATAAGATTTAACCCATTGTTGTAGTTTTATATTTGGTTTAAATGTTTTAAATTCGAACAATTTTCATCCTTTCATAAGAGGAATTCTAACATATCATTTTAATTTTTTACAAAGAAAATATGATTTTATTGTATAAAAAATATACAGAAATGTCGTTTTCTTACTATACAAACTTCAATATGCCTCCTATAATTTCACAGACACTAAACAATTAGTTTAAAGTCTAAATTTTCTATTTGAGGAGTAGAACTTGAATTATAAAAAATTATCTAAATTAGGACTTGGTGCTTTAATAGCTTCTTTACCTTTATTCGCAGTTGATGCACAAAAGGGTAAAGAGGTTATTAACACAAAATGTATTGCCTGTCATACTGGAAATACTGATGATGGATTAAGCAGAATTTCAAATCAAAGAAAAACACCTGAAGGGTGGTATATGACTATTAAAAGAATGCAAAGAGAACATGGCTTAGTAGTTACAAGAGATGAAGAGGCGAATGTAATTAAATATTTATCTGATAATCAAGGTTTAACACCAGATGAGATTAAACCTTACTCTTATGTATTAAATAAAACACCAAATGTACAAGAAGAACCAAAAGATGAGTTGTTAACTGAAATGTGTGTTAGATGTCACTCAGAAGCTAGAATTGGTCTTCAAAGAAGAACAGCTGAAGAATGGGATAGTTTAGTAAATTATCATGTTGCACAATTTCCTTCTTTTGAAGTACAAGCACTTGCAAGGGATAAAGATTGGTTTGGTGTTGCTCAAAATGAAGTAGTACCATATTTAGCAGAGAATTTTGGAAAAGATCAAGCTAAATGGGACAAATATAAAAAATCTGTAAAAGATTACAAACTTCCAACAAAATGGATAACTTATGGACATACTCCAAGTGTTGGTGACTTTTCAGCAATTTTAACACTAATTCCAAGTAGTGATGAATCATATGCAATGCTTATGGATTATAAATATGCAAATGGACAAGAGTATAAAGCAAGAGGAATTGCAGTTGCTTATGGAAAAACAGAAATTAGAGCTTCATTTGAATTAAATGGGGTTGTTTATAGACAAATCTTACATCTAGATCCAAAAACTAATAGTTTTGAAGGAAGAATGTTTGAATCTTTACATACTGAACAAGGAAGCATCTTAACTGGAAAAGCTTTAAATTCTAAAGAGAGTTCAATTGTTGGTATTTATCCAAAAGCTATCAAATCTGGAACTAAAGAGACTTTAACAATTCTAGGAACAAACTTAAGTGGTGAAATTAAATTACCAAATAGCTTAAAAGTTTTAAAAACTGTTAAACATACAAATAATGAAATAGTATTAGAAGTTCAAGCTAATAAAAATGTAAAAACTTCTTCAAATAGTATTCAAATTGGAGCTAAAACATTTAAAAATAGTTTAGCTGTTTATGACAAAGTTGATTTTATAAAAATTATTCCTGATTACGCAATTTCAAGAATAGGAGCAGAAAAAGATGCAAAAATTTTAAAAGAATACGCTACTTTTGAAGCTATTGCTTATGCAAATGGAAAAGATGGAGAAAAAGGTACAGCTGATGATATTAATTTAGGTGTTGTTCCTGCAACTTGGAGTATAGAAGCATTTGATGAACAAGCTATTGAAGACAAAGATTTAGATTATGCTGGACAAATTGATGAAAAAACAGGGAAATTTATTCCAAGTGTATTAGGCCCAAATCCAAAAAGAAAGTTAATGGCAAATAATGTTGGAAATCTAAGTGTAGTTGGAACATATAAAGATGGTGATGTTGAGTTAAGTGAAAAATCACATTTGATAGTTACTGTTCCTAAATATGTGAATCCACCAATTAATTAAGAATTTATCATGAGTATTAATAATTATAATTTAATAAAAACGAATTATCATATTTTAAATGTAGATTCAAAAGAGTTCTTATTTCATATTCCAACTTCATCTGTTTTTGAGTTATCAGCAGAGAGTGCAAATCTTTTAAGAAAGATGGAAAACAAAGAAGAGATAAACAAAGAAGAAGAGGAAATAGTTGAAGAGTTTAAAGAGTTAAATATTGTTGGTAGTAGATTTTTTGTAAAAGAAGAAGATACAAAAATAGAACATTTTCCTGCAAAGGCACTTGTTTTAAATGTAACTTCTGGATGTAATCTTAGTTGTACATATTGTTATAAAGAGGATTTAACATCTTTAAAAAACAGTGGTCAAATGACTTTTGAAATTGCAAAAAATGCTATTGATATGTTTTATAAAGAATCACCACATTTAAAAGAGTATTCGATTACTTTTTTTGGTGGAGAACCTCTTTCAAATCTTCCTTTAATCAAAGAGATTATTGCTTATGCAAATGAATTTTTTGGAAGTAAAGATTTGAAAATTGGTTATTCGATGACTTCAAATGCAACACTTTTAACTGAAGATATTATTCATTATCTTCATGATAGTAAAGTGGATTTAACTATTAGTATTGATGGACCAGAATCACTTCATAATAAAACAAGAGTTTATGAAAATGGTAAAGGAAGTTATGAAAAAGTAGCTAAAAATGTAGCAAAACTATTGGATATTTATAAAAACAGAACAGTAGGTGCTAGAGTTACGCTAACAAGAGGAATAACTGATATTAAAACAATTTGGAATCACCTAAGATATGATTTAAACTTCAAAGAAGTAGGGTTCGCTCCTGTTACTTCAGGGGATAATGATTTTTTTAATCTAAGTGATAATGATTTGAAAAAAGTATTTTCTGGATTTAGAGAACTTGGCGAAGATTATATAAATGAAGCAATTAAAGGTAATTTTAATGGTTTTTCAAATCTTCATAGAACAGTGATTGATATACATGAAGGAAGAAAGAAAAAACTTCCTTGTGGAGCTGGAGTTGGATTACTTTCAGTTTCATATAAAGGTGATATAGATTTATGTCATAGATTTACAGGTTCAGATTATCCATCATTTGGAAATATCACAAATGGTCTTGATAAAAAAGCATTAGGAACTTTTTTAGAAAAAAGAGCCAATGAAAAAGATACAAATTGTCAAACTTGTAGAATTAGAAATTTATGTGCAGGTGGTTGTTACCACGAAAGTTATATCAAATATGGAACACCTGAAAAATCAGTATTACATTATTGTGATGATATGAGAAGCTGGATTGATTTTGCTGTAGAAGCATATATAAGAATCAAAGCTGAAAATCCAGAATTTTTTACAAAATATTTTAAATAGGGGAATAAAAGAAATGAAACATTTAAAACCAATTACTCCAAAAGCTAAACTTTTAGATGAAGCTATAAAAGAGGGAAATGCGAACGAAGTTGTTGCAATGTCTAGTGTTGTTGGATGTGTAACAACATTTGACCCAGGATGGGAAGTTGATAGTGATGGTGGAATTGCAAGTTTATGTCAACCACTAGAAGCAGATTTATATGGATGTTCTGATCCTTGTTGGTGGCCAACACAAGTTCCAGATACATCATCAAGTTATAAACATTGGGCAGATAAAGCACCTCAAAGTAAAGATGACTGGCGAGAATTAGACCACGTTTATCCAAAATTATAAGTAGAAGGTTAGAAATATGTTAAATAAAGAAATTATAAAAAAAGGTTTAGGATTATTGAGTTTATCAGTAGTTTTATCTTCAGGATTTAGTACAAATTTAAATGCTGCAAACGTTAAATTAGAATCAAATCATAATTATCTAGTTACAGAAACAAGACCAAATAATATAGTTTTGGCTGATTTAGAGACAAATAAAGTTATCAATGAGTGTAAAACTGATGAAACATTTTCTCCTGGGGGAATTGTTTTATCTCCTGATTATAAAGTTGCTTATATCTTAGGTGGTTATGGTGAAGAAATTGCTGGTTATGAAATAGAGACTTGTAAAAAAGTATTTCATACTTCTTTAACACAAGGAAATATTAGAGCAAAATCTTTATTTGGATTAGCTGTAAATGAGGATGGAACAAAAGTTTATGCAATCTATAATAGAACAGAGATGTTAAATGACAGATATAAAGTTTTACCTCCACATTTCTCAGTTTATAATGTAGCTGATGGATTAGATGCAAAACCTGTTAAAAGCTTTGAAATGCCAAGACAAACAACTGTTGTTTCAACTGGCAAAGATGGTAAAGTATATGTAGTTGGAACAGATTTATATGAAGTAAATCCAACTACTGGAGATATAAAAGTTGCTAAAAAAATAGTTAAATGGGGGAAAGAAGGTTATAGTGATTTAGACTCTGCTGCAAACTATATAATAGGACAACAAACAGGAGATTTAACAGCATTATATGCAACTATAAAATATGATGACCCAAAAAATCCATCTGAAGATGCTGGAACTTGGTATTGGGGAATTACAAGTGTTGATTTAAATACAGGGGAAATAATCCAACAAAATATTTCAGAATATGAGACTTTAATGTTTACAGCTATTAGAAGTCCAAAAGATTCAAATATCTTATATGGGGTTTTAAATGACTTAACAAAATTTGATTTAAAAGAACAAAAAGTGTTAAAAAGAGTTGTTACAGACCATACATATTATAGTGTTGTTCCATCAATGGATGGTGAAAAACTATATCTTGGAAGTTGTTTAGATGACATTGCAGTTTATGATGCAAATACTTTAGAAAAAATTGGAAAAATTCAATTATCTGGAGATATGGGTTCTGCTGCACTTCAAGTATTTAAAACAAAATAGGTAAATATGTTTAAAAGTATTATATATCCTCTCTTACGTAAAAATAAGAGAGGATTTTTTATCATTTTCTTTTTTTCAATCTTTATATCAATAAGTGGTGCAATTCAACCATTTATTATGCAACATATTATTGATGATGCAATCTTAGCTTCAAACCTAAATCAACTATATATTTTAGTTGCTATTACTTTTTTCTTAACTATATTTACTATGATAATTAGTGCAATAAATGAAATTTATTACACAAAAAACTCTATGAATATATTATTTGAATTTAGAAAAATTGTTTTTAATAAATTGTTTTTACATGATAAAACTTTTCTAAATAAATATCACTCTGCTGATTTGATGTCAAGACTTCAAGGTGACATAAGTGAACTTCAAAGATTCTATACAGATACAGTTTTTTCTCTATTTTCAACTATCATTAGTCTTGTATTTATTTCAACTATTATTTATACATATAATATAAAACTAATGATACTTATACTTATATTTTTACCAATAGAGTTTTTTTGTTTAAAACCACTTTATCCTCATATGCACAATAGTACAAAAACTATGAGAGAATCAACTTCAAATATAGGAAAATTTTTTATTGAGAGTTTTAGATATTTATTAGTTCTAAAAAATCTTGGAGCAAAAGAACAAACTTTAGAAAAGCTGGATTTTATTCAAGATGATTATAAAAAAGTTGTAATTAAAAATAAAAAAATAAATCTAATCTTTTCACAAATCCCTGCATTTATTTCACTTCTTGGAAAAACAATAATCATATCATATGGTGGATATTTGACAATAAAAGGTGAATTGAAAGTTGGTGAATTAGTTGCATTTTTGACATACTTTACAATGCTATTAGCACCAGTTCATACAATCTTAGGAGTTGTAAATAATCTTCCAAAAATGAAAGTTAGCCTAAATAGAGTTTTAGAAATATTGCCAAAAGATGAAAAAGTTGAAACTTTTAAAAGTTCAAATTTTGAGATAGTAGTAAAAGATTTAGATTTTTCTTATGCAAATAATAAAATATTTGAAAATTTGAATCTTCATATAAAAGAGAAAAGTAAAATTGCAATTATTGGAAAAAATGGTGCAGGAAAAAGTACATTTGGAGATTTACTTTGTGGTTTTTTAAAAGCTCAAGATGGAAATATATTTATTGGAAATGAAGAGATAGGAACAAAGGATTTTATAAATTTTTCAAAATATTTAGTAAAACTTGAACAAACTCCAATTATATTTGATGATAGTTTAAGAGGAAATCTTCTTTTAGCAAATGATAAAGCAAGTGACGAAGAACTAATAAATTCTTTGAAAAAAACTGGTATGTTAGATTGGTACAATTCTCTTGAAAATGGATTAGATACAAATATTTTTGAATCAGGTGCAAATCTTTCTGGTGGTCAAAAACAAAGACTAGCTCTTTCAAGAATAATTTTATTAAATCCAAAAATTATAGTTTTAGATGAATTTACCTCTTCTATTGATGAAAAAGACACACTTTGGTTTTATGAAAATATTTCAAGAATTTTTCCTGATTCAACTATTATTGCAATAACTCATCATCTAAATATGTTAAATAATTTTGATGAGGTTTATCTGCTTGAAGATAAAAATTTAAAAGAGTATAAAAATGTCTAAAGAGATTTATGTTGCACTTATTGATAGTGGATGTAGTTTTGAAACTTATGAAAAAATTGCTATTGATGTAGAGAATAATGAGATAAAAATAGAAAAACAAAAAGATATAAACTTTGAGCATGGAAATGTTATAGGAAATATCATAAGAGATGAAAATATAAATATCTATGATATTCAAGTTTTTGATAAAAATTTATCAACTACACCAAATCATATTTTTGGAGCATTGAATTATTTAAAAGATAAAAAAGTTGATGTGATTAGTATGAGTTTAGGTTTAAAAACTAACTATAAAGAAATAGAAGAGTTAATCAATGAATTTATAAAAAAAGGTGTAGTTATAGTTTCTTCATTTCCAAGACGAGGAGAAGATTTAGTTTATCCAGCATCTTATAGTGGTGTTATAAAAGTAACATCAGAAGGAATGTGTAAAGATGACAAAGTTGTCGTATTAGAAAAAGAAAAACTATTTTTTGGAGCAAACCCTTTTTCAAGTGTAAAAAATGTAGCAGGTTCAAGTGTTGCAGTTGCAAAGTTTACAAAAGAGTTTTGTTTTTATTTAAAAAAAGGTTTAAAAAAAGAGGAAATTTTAGAAGAGTTTTCAAAAAGGATTGTAAATGAACCAAAATAAAAAAATATTGATTTTAGGTGCAGGAATTGCAGGTACTTCTACAGCTATTGGACTTAAAAAATTAGGATTTGATGTAACAGTAATATATAAAAAAAGACCATTTACAGCTTATGAAGGTTTTAGTGAAAAAACAAAAGAGGGACTTGTTTCACAAGGTTGTATAAATGCTTCGGAACTTTTAGAAAAACAATCCTTAAGAAATTCAAATTGGGCAAGTAAAGCTAATAAAGTAAATTATGAATATGTTGTAAATAGAGCTAAATTAGATGAAAAATTACTAACTGATTTAAAACAAAAAAATATAAAAATAATTGAAGCTAAAGTAATAGGTTCTATTGATTATTTAGATGAAAAACCAAAAATTGTTTATAAAATAGATGAAGAAAAATTTGAAATAAGTGCTGATTTTATAGTTGATGCAAGAGGAAGATTTACCCCTTATAAAGATGAATATATATGTGGACCAAAAAGTTTTTCTATATTACAAGAGTTAGAATTAGAAAACATGAAAGAAAATAAAACTTCTATTGATTCAGTTAAAGATGGTTGGATTTGGCAAGCTTATGTGGGAGATAAAAAAGGTTATATCCAATTTTCTTGTGATGAAGAACTGGCAAATAAAATAAATGATTTTAGTGATTTACTAAAAGTTTTAGAAACACAAGATATAAAATTATGGAGTTTAAATAAATTCAAAGCAGTTGGAAAATTAGTTAAAAGAGATTCATTTTGTAAAATTCATAAAGAGATAATAAATAGTAAAATGATGTTAATAGGCGATAGTGCTTCAAGTGTTGACCCTCTTTCAGGAAATGGTGCATTTCAAGCTATGAGTATGTCAAGTATTGCACCTTATGTAATAAATACAATTTTAAATAAAGGTGAAGCTGAACAAAAAGTTGCAATTGATTTTTATAAAAGTAGGGTAGAGTTTATATTTGATAAATTTACAAAAGTTGGAAAAGAGTTTTATTTATTAGAAAAAAGATTTGATAGTGAATTTTGGCAAAAAAGACAATCTTGGCCAGAAGAAAAAAATAAAGAAGATAAAAATTTACCAAAAATAGAAGAAAAAGCTGTTGTTACAAATGCTTTTATACAAGCAAATGAAGTTGTAGTAACTAAAGATAATCCTTTAGGTGTTTGGTGTTTTGGGAATATAGAAATAGTTGATTTAGCTAAATATTGTTTGGAAAATCAATTCGAGAAATCTTTGGAATATTTTGATGTTTTTTGTAAAGAAAAAGAACTTTCAATGCAAACATATAATTCTTTAAAAAGGTGGTTTATATCGCAAGAGATATTATTTTAATATCTCTTTTAATAACTACTTGTATCTTTGTTTTTTAGTAGTTCTCTTTTAAATCTTACAACTTTATTTCTTCCAGTATCTTTTGCTTCATATAAAGATAAATCTGCAAATTTAATACATTTCCAGATTTGGTCTGTATCTGTTGGGAAGAATGCATAACCAATACTTACAGTTTTGCTAAATGATTCATTATTGAATGTAAAAATCAATTTAGAGAAATCTTGATTTATTTTATTTGCTAATTCTAAAGCACTCTCTTCCGTTGGATTTTTCATAATAATTAAAAACTCTTCACCACCAAATCGAATGATAAATTCATTTTCACTTACTGCATCTTTCATTGTTTGAGATAGTTTTTGTAAAATAGTATCTCCTGCATCATGCCCATACGTATCATTTATCATTTTGAAATAATCAATATCTAAGAACATAATGGCAAATGTTGTACCTTCTCTTAATTCAAAAGGAAGTTTTCTATCAATAAAATCATCTAAATATTTTCTATTATAAAGTCCTGTTAATCCATCCACTAAATTTCTTTCTCTTAGCATATCCATTAACAGTTTACTTTCTAAAATAGGTTTAGTCTCTTCTAAATATTTTTTGATAATTCCTATTTGATATTTAACATGTTTTAAACACTCTTGGTCTTTACAAATTATATGAATAATTACATTTTTTTGATCATTGATTAAAAATGGAATACAAATATGTTTTGTATCATTTTTACAAGTTGCAAGTCTACAAATTTCTGGGAAATTTTCTGATGAAACGATTGTATCTGTTCTTTCAGCTCTACATCTCTCTTTTATATTATTTGATAAGTTACAACAAGGTGTAGTATCTTTTGTTGCAAAGATAATTTTTCTTTCATCTTTTATTAAGTCTGTTTCAAAGATGAAAAAGTCTTGTATTTTTAGTTTATCTTTTAAAACTTGAATTAATCTATAGTAAATATCATCTTTTGTTAAATCTGTTTCGATAGTTTTTTTATAATTATAAATTTCTGAAATATCTTCAATTATCTCTTTTGCAGTTAATAATTTATCATTATTTAGATTTATTGATCTATTATGTACAAAAGCAGTAAGATTTTTTTCAATTCCAGTTAAAACCGTTTCTAACTTTTCTATTAATTCATTTAGCCAAGCTGATGCTTCTTTATCTTCTTTTAAAACTCCAGCTTTTGCTCTAACACTATAATCACCTTCATGAACTTGTTTTAATACTTCAGTAATTGAGTCAAACGATGTAGTATAAGGTTTGATTTTTCTACTAATATAAATTAGAATGAAGATTAAGAATAAAGAGATAATTACAATAATATTTAATAAAACAGCAATACTAGAGATTCTATCTTCTTGTATATCAAAAGTTAAAGAGATAGCTCCTAAAACTTCTCCTTCTTTTGCATTGTGACAAGATAAACAGTTTGGTTTATCAAGTGAAGATGCCGTATACGGAATAGTAATTCTTAAAGTTGCATTTGTTAAAGATTCATCAATTACAACTTTTTCTTTTCCTGTTTCAAGTACATCTCTATCAATATCATCTCTTGGAATTTCATTTGTAAGTTTTGATTTTCCAAATTGATTACTTACACTTTTTGCTCTAATTATCCATAAATCATTAACTTCATTTAATTGGTTTATTCCATTTAAAAAAGTTTCTCTTTGATCCATATTTCCATTAACCATGTGAGAAGTTAATGATTTTTTTACTATATCAGCAGTTAAATAAGCTCTTTTTTTAGCACTGTCATATCCACTTTGTCTTGAACCTAATGCAACTAATGCAACAATGACAATGGTAAGTAGTGTAACCATTGTAAAGATTATAATAGTTATTTTTTTATTAGAGTTCATTATTCAACCTTTATGGAATCATTTTTGTTGCATAGAATAACATTATTTTTATTAAATTATTTCTTATTTGTTACTAAATAAATTATAAAATTTTAAAAGCTTCTTCTAAATCAAGAGTTCCTTCATAAAATGCTTTTCCAACGATAACACCTGAAATATTTCCATTGTTTTTACAATTTACGATATCTTGGATATCTTTTACTCCACCACTTGCAATTGTATCAACATCACTTGCAAGAGCTATTGATTCAGTGAATTCAACATTTACTCCACAAAGCATACCATCTTTTGAAATATCAGTACAAATAATTGCTTGAACTCCAGCATTTGCAAACTCTTTTGCCAAATCTGTTGCTTTCATAGTTGATACTTCTGCCCAACCTTCTACTGCAACCATTCCATTCATTGCATCAATACCAACAGCGATTGGATATTTTGAAGCCATATCTTTTACAAATTGAGGGTCTTTAACAGCGATTGAACCTAAGATTAATCTATCAACTCCAAGTTCAATATACATTTTGATAGTTTCTTCATCTCTTATACCACCACCAAGCTCGATTTTTAGATTACAGTTTTCTCTAATTTTTTTGATTTGTTCTAAATTTGCTGGTTTTCCTGCAAATGCACCATTAAGGTCAACGATATGTACCCATTTTGAACCTAATTCTTCAAATCTTTTTGCTACTTGCCAAGGTTCATCAGAATAGATTTTTGCACTATCCATCAAACCTTTGCTTAATCTTACAGCTTTTCCATCTTTTAAATCAATCGCTGGTAATATATCCATCAATAATCCTTCTAATTACATAAATTTTCTATAGAGTCTTCTATTGTTTTAAATTTAAATTCAAATCCTAAATCTAATAATTTTTTTGGTACTACACTTTGTCCATCTGTTAAAACACGTGCACCTTCACTAAAAATTAGTTTTAAAACAAATTCTGGTACTGGAAGTATAGTAGGTCTTTTTAGTGTTTTCCCTAAAGCAAGAGTTAAACCTTTATTTGTTGTTGGATTTGGAGCAGTTAAATTAAATATTCCTTCATGTAAGTTTTCTATAACGAATTTATAAGCATTTAATAAATCTTCAATATGAATAAATGAAAATGCTTGATTTCCATTTCCTATTGTTCCACCAAGTCCTAATTTAAATGGAGTTAACATTTTTTGTAATGCTCCACCATCTTTACCTAAAACTATACCAAATCTAAAAATAGAAACTTTTGTTATATCATTTTTTGCTTCTAAAGCTTTTTTTTCCCAATCTTGACAAAGGTTTGATAAAAAGTCATTTGAAAATGTACCATTTTCATTATGTATTGTTTTATTATCATAAATTCCAACTGCAGAAGTTGAAATTAAAAGTTTTGGTTTATTTGAAATATTATTGATTGCATTTATTATTTTAGATGTAGTGTCAATTCTACTTGAATAAAGAAGTTTTTTGTATGATTCACTCCATCTATTTATGATATTAGCTCCTGCTAAATTTATTACAATGTCGCAAGAGTTTAATATTTCTTCTAATTTATCTTTATTATTTAAAATCTCTCTTGATAAAGGAATTATTTTATATCCTAGATTAGAAAAAAATTTTGTTAAACTTGTCCCTACAAAACCACTAGCACCTGTTATTGCGATAGTTTTCATGAGAACTCCTTTTTAATTTATTATAAATTCATAAAGTTTTTTAAAATTTTTAATCCATTATCGTGAGATTTTTCTGGATGTGGTTGGAAACCATAAATATTATCTTTATTTACAGCACTTGCAAATTCATATCCATATGTTGTTTTACCAATTATATTTTCTTCTCTTGTAACTGCATGATAAGAATGAACAAAATATAAATATGGATTATGAAGTCCTTCAAATAAAGGGTGCTCTTTATTTACAATTGTATTCCAACCCATGTGAGGAATTTTAAAATCTTCACTCATTTTAGATTTATCAAATTTTACTACAACACCATCAATTAAGCCTAAACCATCAGTATGACCAAACTCTTGTGAACTTTCAAATAAAAGTTGCATTCCAAGACAAATTCCAATCATTGGTTTACCACTTTTTGCAAATTCATAAACAGCTTGATTCATACCTGTTTTTATTAAATGCTCCATAGCATCACCATATGCACCAACACCTGGTAATATAACTCTATCAAAATTTTTTAAATCTTCAGGATTTTTAACAATAGTTGCTTTTGCATCTAATAAATGACAAGCGTTATAAACACTTGCTAAATTTCCCATATTATAATCAATAATTCCTATCACTTTAGTTCCCTTTGTAAAAAATAAATTATACTAAAGTTTTGCATCAGCTAGGGTTAAAGAAAATAAAACCTGATTATTTCTTTTTTCTAGAGCCTTTTTTGCTTCTCTAATTGTAGCACCTGTTGTGATTAAATCATCACATAAAATTGTCATTTGATTAGATATATTTGTAACTTTAAATTTTCTTGGATTTTTTTGTCTAAATTCCAAATCTTTTCCTGCATATTTGATTATTTTTGTAGCTTTTAATGAGTTGTATTTAGGAGTTATAAATTGTGATTTTAGATGTTTTGCTAAGATTGCAGTATGAGAAAAATCATGTCTTGTATGGTCATCAATAGGAATTGCAAAAACTTGGTTTGAAAAAGTGAAATTTAAAGCAAATTTGGCAAAAGATAGTTTTGCTAAAAGATTATAAACTCTATCTCCATGAAAATAGTATTTTGAAGAGATTAAATCTTCAAGTTCTGATAAAGAGTAAAATGAGTAATTAAAAAAGCCATCTTCAATTTCTCTTTTATGAAAAGAGGGTATTAAAAGATTTTTTTGACAATCTTTGCAGATAATTTCAAATGATAGGTTTTTACAGGTTAAGCAAATCATAAAATAAATAATAACATATATTATATATCTTTTCTTTTTAGTAAAGAAAAGAAACAAAAGAAAAGCGTTCGCTAGTTCCAAAATAGCTAAAAAATCTATCTAAATTTTAAAATTTGAAAACTCGGTTCCGTTCCTCCACCTCAAACAGTTCAAATTTCTTTACAAATTTAGATAGATTTTTCTTAACGCTATTTTGAAAATGCTCACATTTTAAGAGCGTTATTTAAATTTTGCTATAATTGTTAAAATTATTTAGAAGGGAACTTATGGATTTAGCAATAATTGGAACAGCATTTTCACATTTAAAAACATCAATGGACATTGCTAAACTTATTAGTGATAGCACTAGTTCTTTAAGTGAAGCAGAAACGAAATTGAAATTGGCAGAATTAATTAGTTCTTTGGCAGATTTAAAAATGGAATTAGCAGATATTAAAGTGGATTTAATTGAGAAAGATGATGTGATTAGGGAATTAAGAAATAAAATTGAAGAAAAAGAATCTTTATCTTTTGATGGGATATTGTATTGGAAAGAAGGAGATAAAATACCTTTTTGTCCAATTTGTTTTGAAAATGAAAATAAATTTATTCATTTAAGATATTCAAATTCTCATACATATGGTGAAATGCAGAGTTGTAAAGTTTGTAACAATAGATTCTTTCTATAGTATAATTTTTGAAAATAGAGTTTTAGATTTTGACTGAAATTCAAGGAAAAGAAAGAATTTAAAGCGCAGCGTACCAAAAGTACGTGAGCATTTAAATTATTGATTTGACGAAAGAATTTGCCAAAAGATGAAATTATATTTTTAAAACAGCCATGAAAGCTTCTTGAGGAACATTTACTTTTCCTATTGCTTTCATTCTTTTTTTACCTTCTTTTTGTTTTTCAAGAAGTTTTCTTTTTCTTGTAATATCTCCACCATAACATTTTGCAGTTACATTTTTCCCCATTGATTTTACAGTTTCTCTGGCAATTACTGTACTTCCAATACTTGCTTGAACGGCTACTTCGAAAAGTTGTCTAGGAATTAATTCTTTTAGAGCTTTTACAAACTCTCTTCCTTTTGAAACTGCTTTATCATCAGGAACGATAATAGATAAGGCATCAACAACATCACCAGCAACTCTGATATCAAGTTTTTTAAGATTTCCAGGTCTAAATCCAACTGGTTCATAGTCAAATGAAGCATAACCTTTTGTTGTTGATTTTAATTTATCATAAAAATCCATAACAATTTCATTCATTGGTAAATCATATTCAAGTAAAACTCTTTTCCCTAAATAATCCATTTTTATTTGGATTCCTCTTTTATCATTAAGAAGTTTTATAACATTTCCTAAAAATTCATCAGGTACTAAAATAGTTGCTTTTACATATGGTTCAAAAATTGTTTTTATATAATTTGGTTCAGGTAACTCAGAAGGATTTTGAATCTCAATAACTTCCCCATTACTTTTTTCAACTCTATAAACAACTGTTGGTGCAGTTGCAATTAAATCTAAGTCAAATTCTCTCTCAAGTCTTTCTTTGATAACTTCCATATGAAGCATTCCTAAGAAACCAGTTCTAAATCCACTTCCTAAAGCAGCTGAACTTTCTGGTTCGAAAGAGATTGAAGAGTCATTTAATTTCAATTTATTTAAAGCATCTCTTAAATCTTCAAATTTATCAGTTTCAATTGGATAAATTCCAGCAAATACAAATGGTTTTGCAGGTTCAAATCCGTCAATTGCTTCAGCTGTTGGAGTTTTTGCATCAGTCATAGTATCACCAACTGCAATACCATCTAAAGTTTTAAGTCCAAGAACAACAATTCCAATTTCACCTGTTTTGATTTCAAGCGTATCTTGTCTTTTTAATGGATGTGGATACATAAGTCCAATTACTTGATGTTCAACTTTTGTATTCATAAGTCTTATTTTTTGACCTTTTTTTATACTTCCATCATAAACTCTAACAAGTGCTAAAGCTCCAAGATAGTTATCAAACCATGAGTCATAAATAAGTGCTTTAGTTGGTGCATTTTCATCTCCATTTGGAGCTGGAACTCTATCAACTATTGAATCAATTAAATCTTTTACTCCAAGACCAGTTTTTGCTGAAATTAGATTATGTTGTGTACAATCAAGTCCAATAGCTTCTTCAACTTCTTCTAAAACTCTAATTGGGTCAGCACTTGGTAAATCTATTTTATTTACAACTGGTAATAATTCTAAATCATTATCCATAGCAATATAAACATTTGCAATTGTTTGTGCTTCAACACCTTGAGTTGAATCAACAATAAGTAAAGCACCCTCTGAAGAAGCTAATGAACGGCTTACTTCATATGAAAAGTCAACGTGACCTGGAGTGTCAATAAGATTTAAAACATATTTTTGTCCATCTTTTACATAATCAAGCCTAACACTTTGGGCTTTGATAGTGATACCTCTTTCTTTTTCGATATCCATTGTATCCATAACTTGAGAAGTCATTTCTCTATCAGTAATAGCTCCACATTCTTGAATAATTCTATCTGCAAGTGTTGATTTTCCATGATCAATATGTGCAATAATACTAAAATTTCTAATATTTTTTTGCAAAGTTCTTCCTAGTATTTGTTTGTTGTTTTATTAAATTATTCGCGATTATATCTAAAGTTTAGTAAGTTTCTAGTTAAATGATTTTTTGTATGTTTTAAAGATTTAGAATTTTCTAAATCTTTAAATATTATTGATTTAATAAAGCTGTAACTCTTCTATTTTTAGCTTTTCCTTCTTCTGTATCATTAGTTGCAATTGGTTGAGTTTCTCCATATCCAATAGCTTTTAATCTTGTATATTCTATTCCTAAAGATTTAAGTTCATTTACAACTGATACAGCTCTTCTATTAGAAAGATTTAAATTATATTCATCACTACCTTTTGAATCAGTGTGTGCTTCAATTAGTGCAGTCATATTTTTATTCTTTTTCATTATGTTAGCAAATTTTATTAATTCATTTTTATAAGTTGAATTTATTTCTGTTGAGTTATTATCAAAATTGATATTTAAGTTTAGTGTTTCTACACAACCATCTTTATTAACTTTTATACCAAAAGATGTATTTGGACATTTATCAAGATTATTTGTTACACCATCTTTATCATCATCGTTATCAATTATTACGTCTTTTATTGGCACTTCTTTTTGAACTTTAGGTTCTTCAATTTTTGGAACCTTTGCAACAATTTCATCATCTTTATAAGTTTTTCCTAAAGGCATTCCTAAACCTAATGTATACATCACATCATTTTGATTTTCTTTTGTCGCAATTAAATGTCTTATATCACCTTTTATAGCAATTCCATAATAAGGTATATCATATCTTAACCCAATACCATAATTAAAAATAGGAGAGTCTTTTAATTTATCTTGCTCTTGAGTTATATCTTGATAACCAATACCAGCTAGACCATAAGCAGATAATCTATCAGTTAATTCATATTTTTTAACAGCATTTAAAAAGATACGATTTATATTTGTATTTCCTGTATCAGAAGAATTTTTATAAGCAACACTTGCACTTCTCATATATGCAATTTCAGCTTGGTCAATAAAAAAATCAGTGAAGTTTTTTCCAATAGAAATGCCTCCATTTATATATGAATCATCATTTAAATTTACTTTACTATCAGTTAAGATACCTGAAACAAAAGGTGTTATTTCATAACTATAAGATTTACTTGGGTCACTTGCTGCTAAAATAATTGTTGAGCAGAAAATTGAAGTCAATAAGATTTTTTTCATTATTTTCCTTTAAATAAATAATTTTTTAGATAATAACAAAATAATAATTTTATTTGGTTTAAAGTTATTTATTTAAGAAATAAAAAAAAGGGTAGGATTAATTCCTACCCTCAAAATAAAACTATTACTAGAATTATTTAACCATTACAGCTTCAACTCTTCTGTTTTCAGCTCTTCCTTCAACAGTATCATTTGATGCTACAGGTCTAGTTTCTCCAAACCCAACAGCTTTGATTTTAGTGCTATCAACACCTAAATCAGTTAATGCTTTAACAGTAGAAGCAGCTCTTCTTTCTGATAATTTTTGGTTATATGCATTTGAACCAACTGAGTCAGTATGTGCTTCAATTGATGCTTTTAATTTTGGATTTGCTTTCATCATTTTTGCAAATTCAGCAATTCTTGAATTATAAGAATCTTTAATCACAGATTTGTCTGTATCAAAATTGATGTTTAAGTTAATTAAAGTCATACAACCAACTGTATCAACTTTAGCACCTTTCATTGTATCTGGACATTCATCTAAGTTATCAAGAACACCATCACCATCAGTATCTTTTGGTGCAGCAACTGGAGCTGGTTTTTCAACTGGAGCTGGTTTTTCAACTACTGGAGCAGCTTTTGCAACTTCACCAAATGGAACAGCAAAACCTAGAGTATATAATAAGTTATTATCTCCGTGGTCAGCTTCAATTACATGTCTTACGTCAAATTTTAAAGATAATTCGTCAGCAACTTTGTATTTAATCCCTGCACCATAGTTACCAAATAATCCATCTTTATTTCCGAAATCTTCGTTATCAAAAATTTCTACTCCAGCTCCAACTAATGTATATAATGAAGTATCTGCAGTAATTGGGTATTCTTTAACTAAGTTAGTGAATATTCTTGTAATTCCTGTATCTGAGTTAGTACCATTATAACCAACATCTTCAATTGATCTTAAGAAACCTAATTCAACTTGATCAATGAAAGAATCAAATTGATTGAAACCTAAACTTAAACCAGCATTTGCATAGTTTCTATCTAAATCTAAATTACCTTCAGTAACAACTCCACCGATTAATGGAGTAATTTCATATTTGTAATCACTGTTCGCAGCTAATGCTAAAGAAGCACAAGCAATTGTTGATAATAATACTCTTTTCATGTTTTTTCCTTTTGGATAATAATTTCGCGAATTATACCATGTTTTTTAAATTTTTAATATTAAGCATTAAAAATTGAATTAACAGACTCATTATTATAGATTCTTCTAATCGCTTCACCTATCATGCTTGAAGCTGTTAAAACAGTTATTTTTTTAGCATTTTTTTGTGTAGGAATTGTGTCAGATATAACTAATTCATCTAGTTCACCTTTTTCAATTCTTTCATATGCAGGACCACTTAATACACCATGTGTACAACATGCCATTACAGAAGTTGCACCTTTTTTCTTTAAAACTTCAGCAGCTTTTACTAATGTTCCAGCTGTATCAACCATATCATCAACTAAGATAACATCTCTGCCTTTAACATCACCAATAATATTCATTACTTCAGCAACATTTGCTTTTTCTCTTTTTTTATCAACAATAACTAAATCATAACCTAGTTTATCTGCATAAGATCTAGCACGAGCAACACCACCAATGTCTGGACTTGCAATGATTGGATTTTTCAGATGTTTACTTTTAATATAATTTACAAATAAAATTGACCCAAATAAGTTATCTGCAGGAATATTAAAGAAGCCTTGAATTTGAGCAGCGTGTAAATCAATAGTCACAACTCTTGTGATTCCTGCAGCTTCTAATAAATCAGCAACTAATTTTGCTGTAATTGGAACTCTTGGAGCTGCTTTTCTATCTTGTCTTGCATATCCATAATATGGCATAACTGCAGAAATTGATTTTGCACTTGAACGTTTAAGAGCATCAACCATAATTAATAATTCCATTAGATTATCATTTGTTGGTGCACATGTTGGTTGAATTATAAATACATCTTGACCTCTTACACTTTCAGTTATTTGTACAGAGATTTCACCATCACTAAATTTATTTAAAGTTGCATCTGAAACTGGCATACTTAAATATTCACCTACTTTTCTTGCAAATTCAGGATTAGCTGAACCACTAAAAAGTTTAAATGTTGACATAAATATTTCCTTAGATTTTAATATGTCTAATTTTATCTAAAATGCACTTAATGAATATTAAGTATATATTGTAAATCAAGTATCATTTAAGAATAGTTATCAATATTATTATTGAAAATTAATTTTTATTTGTATAAAATATACATTGACATTTAGAATAGTAGTTTAATTAATCAACAAATTAGATAAAAAACAATTATGTTTAAAAGTATAAAAAATATACAGTCAAAATATTTTTTGTAGTTTATAAATTGTTATAATTTGACTGTTCTTCTAATACGAATGAAACATTTGCGCGAATGTAGTCATTCAAAATTTTATTATAAGGAAATAATATGAAAAACCTTTTAAGAGGTCAAACAATAAGTTTAGTAGCTTGCGGATTAATTTTAAGTTCAACTATGGCATTTGGTGCAGATACAATTGATGCTGCATTTAAAGAAGGTAAAGCTTCAGGGAGCTTAGCATTATATGGTGCTAAATATGATTTAAAAGATGGTGGTACTGATTCTGGATATGGAAATGGAAATGCTACAGTTGCTTTTGAAACAGGTTCTTTCTATGGTTTATCAGCAAAAGCTGAGTTTAAAGGAAACTTAAAACTTGGTGAAGTTGAGCATGGTGATTATAATGATAATTTCGCAAATCATTCTTTAATGACTGAAGCATATATAAAATATGCAATGGATGGTTTTGCTATTAGTGCTGGTAGACAAGCTATCGATCTTGAATGGTTAGGTGATTATAATGAGTCTGTAGTTGCAGCAATTACAGCTGTACCTGACACTACAATTGTATTAGGATTTGCAAATAGACAAGCTGAATCTGGAATTGATGTAAGTGAAGATTTTACTGATATCAATGGAAACAAAGGTGCTTATGTTGCAGATATTAAATATGCAGGTTTACAATCTGTAGAATTTAATCCTTATGCTTATTCTGCTCCAGATGTTGCAGATTGGTATGGTTTAAAAACTACATTTACAACTGATTATGTTGGTGGACTTGTTCATTATGCAGCATCTAATGAAGATGCAGTAAATACAGATGATGGTTCAATGTTAGCATTAGAGTTAAATACAACAATTGCTGATTTAACTGCAGCAGTTGGATACATTAAAACTGGTAAAGATAATGGTATTGGATCAATGGCAGCTGCTGGTGATAACTATGTGCCATTTGATAGTGGAAATGCAATTTATCGTGCAGATGCAAGAAATGTATATGGTTCTTTAGGATACACAATTGCTGGTGTTGAATTAGGTGCATTATATGGTGTAACAACTTATACAGCTGATGACTTTAAAGAAAAAGAGTTAAACTTAACAGCAGGTTATTCTATAACTGAATCTTTAGGTACTTCAATTTTATTTGCAAATATTGATAGTGATGAATCAGATACTTCAAATGATGCAACAACTGATCAAAACTATGTATTAGCAAGCGTAGAATATACATTCTAATACAGATATAATTTAGGAGTTTCTCCTAAATTATAAATTTTAAAAACTATTTAGTACTTTCTATCCAAGCACTTCCAATTACTTTTTGCCCATCATAAAAAACAGCAAGTTGTCCTGCTGCTACTCCATAAACTGGTTCTTTTAAATTAATATAAACTTTTTCATCTTTTATTTCTACTTCACAAGGTGTTGAAGTTGAACGATATCTTAGTTTTACGCTACAAGAAAATTTAGTATCATCAATAAACATATTTAAATCTTTTGCAATAACTTCATTTACTTCTAATGCTTCTTTTTTACCAACAACAATAGTATTATCTTTTGGATTTAATTTTGTAACAAAATGTGGCTCTTGAGCACCTTTTACTGTAAATCCTCTTCTTTTCCCTATTGTATAGTGTGCAAAACCTTTATGAATTCCGACAACATTTCCATTTTCATCTAAAACATCACCTTCTTGGTCAATGTTAGCATGTTTTTTTACAACGTCAGTGTAAACTGTCTCAACAAAACAAATCTCTTGAGATTCACTTTTTTCTGTAATTTTTTTATAAGCAACATCTAACTCTGCACCTAATTTTACGATATCTTCTTTTTTATAAGTACTTAAAGGAAACATCATATATTGAAGTGCATCTTTATCTACTTGTGATAAGAAATAACTTTGGTCTTTTGTTTTATCATCAGCTTCATAAAAAAACTTACCATCAGTTTTTGCATAATGTCCTGTTGCTAAAAAATCTGCACCATGTTTTTTGGCAAAATCAAGCATAGCACCAAATTTTATTTGACGATTACATTTTACACATGGATTTGGAGTAATTCCTTCTAAATAAGAATTAACAAAATAATCATAAACTTCTTTTGAAAATTCACTTGCTAAGTCTAATATGTGGTATTTGATATTTAAAAATTTAGCTACATCCTCAATATAACCTAAATTTTTTTCATGATAACCATCAGTTCTGTTGTGAAGTTTTAGATAAACTCCTTCAACTTCATAGCCATCTTTTTGTAACATATAAGCAGTAACTGAAGAATCAATTCCACCACTCATTCCAACCATAACTTTTTTTTTGCTCATTTTTTACCTTTTTACTTGTAGTAACTTATAAAGCCACCACCAAGACAATAATCACCAGAATATAAAACAAGACTTTGTCCTAATGTTACAGCTCTTTGAGCATTATCAAATTCAACAACAACTTTTTCATTACTTGCCTCAACTACTGTACAAGCTTGTTTTTGTTGTCTATATCTAACTTGTGCTATTAATTTATCTCCAACTTTTGGAGCCTCTTCTAAAACCCAATGCATATGACTAGCTTCAACTGTTTTACTCATAAGTAGTGGATGATTTGTGTCTTGAACAATTGTTAATGTATTATTTACTACATCTTTTGCAGCTACAAACCAAGGTTTGTGAGTATTATTTTCACTTTCATTGCCTTTAATACCACCAAGACCAATACCTTTTCTTTGACCTAATGTATAACAAACTAGGCCTTTATGTTTTCCTATAATTTTTCCATTTTCATCAATAATATCACCAGGTATTGCTTGTAAATGTTGAGTGATAAATTCATCAAATTTTTGATTACCAATAAAACAAATTCCCGTACTATCTTTTTTATCACTAACAGGAAGATTATGAAGTCTAGCTATTTCTCTAACTTCTTTTTTTGTTAAATCGCCAAGTGGAAACATAGCATGTGATAATTGTTCACTTGATAATGCGTGTAAGAAATAACTTTGGTCTTTTGAACTATCTTTTGGAGTATCTAATACAAAATGGTCTTTGTATTTTGCAATTTTTGCATAATGTCCAGTTGCAATCATATCTGCACCCATACTTTTTGCTTCATTTAAAAATACATTAAATTTTATTTCTCTGTTGCATAAAATATCAGGATTTGGTGTTAGACCTTGTTTTAAACCTTCTAAAAATACATCAAAAACTCTATCTCTGTATTCTTTAACGAAGTCTTTTCCTTTTACTTCGATCCCTATTAATTCACCAACTTTTTTTGCATCTTCAAATTCAATACGATTAGGACATTGGCTTCCTTTGATTCCATACTCCCAATTACGCATGAATAGTCCAACTACATCGAAACCCTGTTGTTTTAACAATAATGCAGTAACAGATGAATCAACACCACCTGACATTCCTACAACTACTTTTTTATTTTTGCTCATTTTTTACCTTTAAAAAGTTCTTTTTTAGAACTGTATTTACAACAATTTAGTTGTTTTGTATATATTTTAAAGGAATAATCACTGACTCTCTATTTGCCCAATTTTTGTGAGGGATAATAAGATTTTTTGTATTTACTTTCTTATTATCAAAAAATATAATATCTATATCTAAGGTTCTAGGCGCATCTTGAAAGGATCGCTTTCTTCCGAATTTCTTTTCATATCTTTGCATTGCTTTTAAAAAAGCATTAGGGCAAAGATCTGTTTGGAGGCGAATTATACCATTTAAAAAGTCACTTTGTTCCAAAAATCCAAAAGGAGGATTTTTTAGAAGTGGTGAACTAATAAGTAAAGTAAATCTTGCATCCTTTTTCAAACATAAGATTAATTTATCAAATAAATATTTTGTATTTCCAATATTTCCCCCAATTCCTATAGTTACCTTGTATTTTTTGTGTGAATATGAATTGAATTTTTTAGGAAAATTAGGAGTATAAAAAAGTGTTAAAGTAGGGCTTAATTTTTTTCTCAAATTTCTCTCTTTTAAAGCAAAAAAATAAACTTGATAAAATAAATCAAGATTTATTTTTGCTATTTTTTAATTTTAAAGTATTACAGCTTTTCCATTTTGCATTACAACTGTATCTTCAATTCTAACACCAAATTCATCTGGAAGATAAATACCTGGTTCTATTGTAAATACCATGTTATCTTCAATTATTACATCTGATTTTGAATTAATTACTGGAAATTCATGGATATCAAGACCAACTCCATGCCCAGTGCTGTGAATAAAATATTTTCCAAAACCTGCTTTTTCTATTACATCTCTAGTTAATTTGTCAATTTCACTTGCTTTCATTCCCGTTCTTGCATTTTCAATTGCGTTTAATTGAGCTTTTAAAACAATATCGTATACTTTTTGATGTTTTTCATTTTTGAATTTTTGTTCTCTTTTAAAATTAAAATTTTCAAAATCAACATGACTTGTACAAGTTCTATCTGAACAATATCTTTTATATTTTATTCCTGCATCAACCAATAATAAATCATGAAGTTTTAATTTTTTTGAAGTTGGAAGTGCATGAGGTTTAGCAGCATTTTCATTTATTGCAACAATTGGCTCAAAACTTATATCAAGTTTACCTGTTTGGCTCATTTTTTCAAATGCTTTAAAATATAAAAATTGTTCAGTTTGATTAAAACCATTTTTTCTTATATATTTTGCAAGTTCTTTGAAACCTTCACGTCCAGCAACAGCCGCTTTTTTAAGTAAAGTTATCTCTTTATCACTTTTAATAATTCTTTTTAATTTTGAAAAATTTTCTTTTGCAATAAATTCAGTTTTTAGATTTTCAGTCAATTTTGTATAAGAGGCAAAACTAAAATCATTTGGGTCAAATGTGATTTTTTTGATTTTATTTTTTTTCAAAATTTCTTTTGCAGTTTCAATTAGATTTGATGATTCAATAACTTCGCATTTTTTTGCATACTCTTTTGCTTCTGTAGTATATCTAGCATCAGTTATAAAAAATCTATCTTTTTCTAAATTCAAAAAAATAACATTATCGCAAGAGAATTTACATTCAAAATATATTGCATTTTCATTTTGTAATATAAAGTTTTTCATAAAAAGCCTTTGTTTGGGTATGGTTTAACAAAAATTTAATTATAATCTTACCCAAAATTTATAAAAGGAATATAATATGAAAATTGCCGTAATTCAAGGACCAAATTTAAATATGTTAGGAATTAGAGAACAACACATTTACGGTCCAATGAGTTTAGACCAAATTCATGAACAATTAAAAAATGCTGCTGCTCAAAATGGAGTTGAAGTAGAATTTTTTCAATCAAATTTAGAAGGTGAAATCGTAGATAGAATTCAAGAATGTTTAGGAACAGTTGATGGAATTATGATAAATCCAGCTGCTTATTCTCACACTTCTATTGCAATTAAAGATGCTTTAAGTGCAGTAAATATGCCTGTAGTTGAAGTACATATTTCAAATATTTATAAAAGAGAAGAGTTTAGACAAAAGTCAATTACTGCTGGTGCTTCAACTGGTGTTATTTCTGGATTTGGACCATTTGGTTATCATATGGGATTAATTGCTTTAATGCAAATTATTAGTGAAATTAAAGCTGTTGCTCAAGTTCAACAAGCAAACGCATAAAATTCTTAATAAATGAAAATAATTAGTGCAAATTGGATTGTTACTTGTGATGAAAACGATAGTATCATAAAAGATGGTGCTATTGTTTTTGATGACAAAATTATAGAAATTGATTCTTTAGATAAAATAGAAAAAAAATATCCAAATATAGAAATAAACAAACTTGAAAATAATTCAGTTTTAATGCCAGGACTTATAAACTCTCATGTTCACTTAGAATTTAGTGGTAACTCAACAACTTTAAAATATGGAAATTTTTATTCATGGTTAACTTCTGTTATTAAACATAGAGAAGATTTAATCAACAAAGCTGATAAAAAGTTAATCTCTTTAAAACTTGAAAAAATGAAAAGAACAGGAACAACAACTATTGGAGCTATTTCATCTTACTCTTTTGAGTTGGAAGCTTGTTTAAAATCACCAATAAATAAAGTCTTTTTTTGTGAAGTTATTGGTTCAAAATGTGATATGATTGATACCCTTTTTGCTGATTTTAAAAGTAGATTGAATAATGCAAAAAAATTTGCTTCAAAAAATTTTATTCCAGCAATTGCTATACATTCTCCATATTCAGTTCATCCATTTTTAGTAAGAGAAACTTTAAATTTAGCAAGAAGTGAAAATTTAGCTGTTAGTTCACACTTTTTAGAGTCACGTGAAGAGTTTGAATGGTTACATAAAGATGAAGGTTCATTTCTTGAATTTTTTAAAAACTTTTTAAATCAAGAAAAAGCTGTTTCAAAACCAATGGAGTTTTTAAATCTTTTTTCAAATATAAAAAATCTTTCATTTACACATTGTGTTGAAGCAAGTAATAATGATTTAGAAAAGATTAGAAATTTAGGTGCAAGTATAAATCATTGTGTTACTTCAAATAGACTTTTAAATAATACAAAACTAGATTTAGATAGATTAGGTGATATTCCTTTTACTATAGGAACTGATGGTCTTAGTTCAAATAATTCTTTATCAATGTTTGATGAATTACGAAATGCTTTGATGGCTCATTATGATAAAAATGTAATAGAGTTTTCAAAAAAACTAATAAAAGCCTCAACAGTAAATGGAAGTAGGGCTTTGGGATTAAATAAAGGTGTAATTGGAAAAGATTTTGATAGTGATATTATAAGTTTTTCTTTACCTGATAATCTTGAAGAAGTGGAAGATTTATATATGCAAATAATATTACATACAAAATTTGTTGATAATGTAATTATAGGAGGAGAATATGTTTAATTTTTTTAGAACTCTATTTTCACCAGTTATAGCTATACTTGATTTTATAACAAAATATTTTAAAACAATTGTTTTTTTAACTATTATGTATTTTGTTGTATTTGATTCAAATGAAAATTTGAAAGATAATAGAAGTTTAGCTAATTTACAGAAAATCGAGTTATCAGGTCCAATTTTAGATGTTAATAAAACTTTAGAAGATATTGAAAAAGCAAGAACAAATAAAAATATTAAAGGTGTTTTATTTGTAGTAGATTCTCCAGGTGGTGCTGTTGCTCCTTCAGTTGAATTAGCTTATGCAATTAAAGAGTTAAAAGAGGTAAAACCTGTTGTTGTTTATGCTAGTGGTGTAATTGCTAGTGGGAGTTATTATGCTTCAATTTGGGCAAATAAGATTATTGCAAATCCAGGAAGTATAGTTGGTTCTATTGGTGTAATTATGCAAGGTGTAAATGCAAGTGAACTTATGGAAAAAATCGGTGTTTCAACTCAAACTGTAAAAGCTGGAAAGTTTAAAGAGTCAGGAACTCCAACTAGAAAATGGTTTGATTATGAAGAAAAACAATTACAAAGTGTAATTGATGATACATATAATATGTTTATTACAGATGTATCAAATGCAAGAAATCTTGATGTAAAAAATCATACTATTTTTGCTGATGCTAAAATATTTACTTCAAAACAAGCAAAAGAAGTAGGTCTTGTTGATGAGGTTGCTACAATTTTTTATGCTCAGAATTTATTAAAAGATTTAGCAAAAGTAGAAAATCCTGTTTGGCAAAAAGAGGATAAGTTTGAGAAATTTATGGATAAACTTGTAAGTGAGACTGTATCTCAAGTTACAATGATGTTTGCCAATTCTTTAAAAGCTTATTAATATTTTTTAGATATAAAAAAAGGGGAAGATATAACATCTTCCCCTTTTTTATTAACTAACAAACTAAAGATTATTTAGTTTCTGTAACAACTTTATAAGTATCGTTAGCAATTACATACTCTTCATTTGTAGGAATAACAAAAATTCTAGAAGCAGATGCATTAGTTGCAATATCTCTTGCTTCTCTTGATCTTCTATTATTTTTAACTGGGTCAATTACTAATCCCATTGAGTCTAATCCTGCACATACTTTTTCTCTAATTAATGCAGCATTTTCTCCAATTCCACCTGTGAAACATAATGCATCAACACCATCAAGTGCAGCAACATATGCTCCAACATATTTTTTGATGTTATAAGCAACCATATCAACTGCTAATCTACATCTTTCATCACCATCTTGCATTCCTTGTAAAACTTCTCTTAAATCTGAAGATTTTCCAGAAATTCCTAAGATACCTGATTTTTTATTCATGATATCTAATGCTTGATCTATAGATAAACCTTCTTGACTCATCATATATTGTAATGCACCAGCTCCAACATCTCCAGCTCTTGTTCCCATCATTAAACCTTGAACTGGTGTAAGACCCATTGAAGTATCAATACATTTACCATTTAATACAGCACTTACAGAAGAACCATTTCCTAAGTGACAAACGATGATTCTAGTATTATGGTTTTTATCTAACATATTTCTTGCTTCACTAGAAACAAAGAAGTGAGATGTTCCATGGAATCCATATTTTCTAATACCATGTTTTGTATATTGGTCATATGGTAATGCATACATATAAGCATAATCAGGCATAGTTTGGTGGAATGCTGTATCAAATACTGCAACATTTGGTTTACCTGGCATTAAATCTTGACAAATTTCCATTCCTAAAATATTTGCAGGATTGTGTAAAGGTGCTAATGGAATTAGTTTTTTCATTGTTTCAATCACTTTATCAGTTACTAAAACAGAACCAGCAAACTCTTCTCCACCATGAACTGCTCTGTGTCCAATAGCATCAATATCATTTACTGAATCAATAACTTTACCTTCACCAACTGTTAAAGTTGATAATACAGCTTCGATAGCTTCTTTATGAGTTGGCATTGGAATTTCTTTTTTGAACTCTTTACCTTCACCAAATTCATGTTTTAAAACACCATCAATACCGATTCTTTCACAAATACCTTGTGCAAATACTTTTTTGATAACTGGGTTCATTAATTGATACTTTAATGATGAACTTCCTGCATTTAAAATGAATACTAACATACTCTCTCTCCTTAGTTTTGTTATTGATTTAAAATTATTTAATTTGTGTAGCTGTGATTGCAACTAAATTTGCAATATCTTCTACTGAACAACCTCTTGAAAGGTCATTTACTGGTTGATTTAATCCTTGAACGATTGGACCGTGAGCTTCAGCTCCTGCAAATCTTTGAACAAGTTTATATCCGATATTTCCAGATTGTAAATCAGGGAATACTAAAATATTAGCTTTTCCTGCAACTTTTGAACCTGGAGCTTTTTTAGCACCAATTGATTCAATAATAGCAGCATCAGCTTGTAACTCACCATCAAATGAGAAATCAACATTTCTTTCAGTTAGAATATCACAAGCATATTGTACTTTATCAACTAATGGATGAGAAGCACTTCCTTTTGTTGAGAATGATAACATTGCAACTCTTGGATCTAAACCTACAACAGAAGCAGCAGTTGCAGCAGTTGCACAAGCGATGTCAGCTAATTGCTCTGCATTTGGTTCTGGAATAACAGCACAATCTGCAAATAATATTAAACCATTATCTCCAAATTTACCATCAGCCGTTTCCATAATAAATGTAGAAGAAACAGTATTAATTCCAGGCGCAGTTTTAATAACTTGAATAGCAGCTTTTAAAACATCAGCAGTTGGAGAATTTGAACCTGCAACTAAACCATCTGCATCACCAAGTCTTACCATCATACAACCAAAAAATCTTGGCTCATTTAACATAATTTCAGTAGCTTCTTCTTTTGAAAGATTTTTACTTTTTCTTAATTCAACTAACTCATCAATATATTTATTGATATTGTCGAAATTTTTTGGGTCAACAATTGTTGCACCTTCTATATTTGCACCACACTTTGCAGCATCTGCTTTTATAGTTTCAACATTTCCAATTAACACAACTTTTGCAGTTTTTTCTTCAATTACTTGTTGAGCAGCTTTTAAAACTCTTTCATCTTCTGGCTCAGGCAGAACAATAGTTCTTAATTGTAGTTTCGCTTTCTCTTTGATACTTTCAATTAAACCCATAGGTAAGTTATCCTTTCTACTATTAAACTTTGTGGAAAAATTATAATTGAGAAACATAGCATTAAAATAGCAATCTCTTATAATCTCACTTATGTATATTTTATATCATAATTAAAAAAAAGTACATAAAATATACATAAATATAAAAAAATATCATCTAAGTGAGAAATAGTGATAATATATGGAGTTTATTTGTTTTAAATATGTAAAAAAGTATGGTATTATGTACAATAATTGTACATAATACTCAATTTTAAAATAGAATTCTAAAAGGTAACAATTTATTCTTATTTAACTAAATTGTATGTGTCTTTTGCAATAACTAATTCTTCATTTGTAGGAATAACAAAGATTTTTGTTTTAGAAGATTCTTTATGAATTTCTCTTATTCCAGGAGTTCTAACTTTATTTTTTTCAGTATCCATTTCAATTCCCATGAAATCTAAACCTTCACAAACTTTTTCTCTAATTAAATCAGAGTTTTCACCAATACCAGCTGTGAAACAAATTGCATCAACTCCTTGCATTAATCCAGCGTATGAACAAAGATATTTTTTAATTCTTCCACATAACATTTCAATTGCAATTCTAGATCTTTTATCTCCATCATTTGATGCTTTTATTACTTCTCTTAAATCTGAACTAATTCCAGAAACTCCTAAAATTCCAGATTTTTTATTTAAGTAATTGATAATTTGGTGAGAATCAAGACCTTTTCTTTCCATTAAATATGGAATAACACCTGCATCAATATCTCCACATCTTGTACCCATGATTAAACCTTCAAGTGGAGTTAATCCCATTGAAGTTGCTATTGATTTTCCGTCTTTAACTGCACACACAGAAGAACCATTACCTAAGTGACAAACAATAACTCTGCTATTCTTTTTATTTAAAAGTTTTACAGCTTCATTTGAAACATAATAGTGTGAAGTTCCGTGAAAACCATATTTTCTTAAGTGATGCTCAGTGTAATCTCCATATGGAACTGCATATAAGAAGTTTTCTTCTGGCATTGTTTGGTGGAATGCTGTATCAAAAGTTGCAACATTAGGAACATTTGGCATTAATTCTCTACAAATTTTTATTCCAATTACGTGAGCTGGATTATGTAATGGTGCTAAAGGGATAAGTTCTTCAATTTTATCGATTACTTCATTATCTATTAAAACAGATTTTTTAAAATATTCTCCACCATGAACAACTCTATGTCCAATAGCTTCAATTTCGCTAATTGAGTTAATAACTTTAGTTTCATCATTTGTTAAAATTCTAAGAACTAATTCAATTGCTTCTTTATGAGTAGGAATAGGTAATTCAAAAGTTAATTTTTTATTTTCTCCTACTTCATGTTTTAGAATACCATCGATTCCAATTCTTTCTACTAGTCCACTTGCTTTTAATTCAGATGTTTTTGCATTGATTAATTGATATTTTAAAGAAGATGAACCAGCATTTAATACAAATACTAACATAAATTTTTCCTTTATTATTTTTATAATATAAAATTTGTACGCATTATAATAAAACTTAAATCTAAATTTGCTTTTAAAATTAATTTTGTTTTATAAAGATATCAGAATTGAATAATTTAAAGTAAAAAGTAACAATAAATTAAAAAAGTGTAGAGAAACTAAAGGTTTTAGAAATTATTTTGAGTAAAAAATAGGATTTAAAAGTATCATGTACAAATATGTACATAATACTTTAAGTATAAGATAGATTTATTTTACAAGATTATATGTGTCTTTTGCAATTACCAATTCTTCATTTGTAGGAATTACAAAGATTTTAGTTTTTGATGTTGGTTTATTTATTTCTCTGTTTCCATGTGCTCTTACTTGATTTTTTTCACTGTCAAGTTCAATTCCCATGAAAGCTAAATTTTCGCAAACTTTTTCTCTTATTAAATCAGAGTTTTCACCAATTCCTGCTGTAAAACAAATTGCATCAGCACCACCTAATAATCCTGAATAAGAACAAATATATTTTTTAACTCGATTACACATCATATCAATTGTAACTTGAGCTCTTTGGTCTCCATTATTAGCAGCACTAATAATTTCTCTTAAATCAGAACTAATTCCTGAAACTCCTAAAATACCAGATTTTTTGTTTAGATAATCAATAATTTGGTGAGTATCCATACCTTTTTTATCCATTAAATATGGAATAATTCCTGGGTCAATATCTCCACTTCTTGTTCCCATCATCAATCCTCCTAGTGGAGTTAATCCCATAGTTGTGTTGATTGATTTACCATCTTTTATTGCACAGATTGATGAACCATTTCCAAGGTGACAAACAATGATTTTTGAATCTTTTTTATTGTTTAAAAGTTTAATTGCTTCTTTTGAAACATAATTATGAGATGTACCATGGAATCCATATTTTCTTAAATGATGCTCTGTATAATCTTCATGTGGTACTGGGAATAAGAAATGAATTTCTGGCATAGTTTGGTGAAATGCCGTATCAAATACAGCAACATTTGGAACATTTGGCATAAGTTCCATACAGATTTTCATTCCTAAAATATTAGCTGGATTATGTAAAGGTGCTAGTGGAATTAACTCTTCAATTTTTTTTATAACTTTATCTGTAACAAGAGTTGATTCTTTAAAATATTCTCCACCATGAGCAACTCTATGTCCTATAGCTTGGATTTCATCAATAGAGTTTATAGTTTTTGTTTCATCATGTGTAAGTGTTTCTAATATAAGTTCTATAGCTTCTTTATGTGATGGTATATATTCTTCAATAGTTAATTTTTTATTTTCTGAAATTACATGCTTTAATACACCATCTATTCCAATTCTCTCAACAATTCCACTAGCTTTTAACTCAGAAGTTTCAGCGTTGATTAATTGATATTTTAAAGATGATGACCCAGCATTTAATACAAATACTAACATTATTCTAATTTTCCTTTTCTAGTTTATTTAATTTTTTGTAAGTTTTTAAGTTTTATAAAAATCATGGCAGTCATTATTGCATCGTTATATGCATCGTGTTTACCAAGATTTGGGATTTGAAGTTCTTCCATAATAGAATTAAATCTTAAATCTATATGTCCTTGAGGAATGATTTCAATTTTATAATCATGATAAATTTCTGAAACCTCAAGAGCTCTATTTGGAAGAGTAATTCCTAATTTTGGTTTTAAATATTTATTAATCATTGAAATATCAAATTCTAAAAAATATCCAACTAATGGTCTATTTCCTATAAATTCAATAAATTCAATAATTACATCATTGATATCTTCAGCATGAAGTAAATCACACTCTCTTATATGATGAATTTTTATAGCTTCAGCTTGCAATTTAGTTTTTGGTTTAACAAATTTAATAAATTTTTTACTTGAAACAATTGTATTATCTTTGATAATAACAGCACCAATTGATATTATGTCATCAATTTTTGGATTTAACCCAGTTGTTTCACAATCAAAACAAACATACTCATTATTTGAAGAGTTTTCAAATAAATAAGAGTATTTTTCGTCTTTTAGATTTTTTTTATTAAAATAGTTTCTTATATTTCTAAACATAGTTTAACTTGAAATGAAATTCTAATTTTTTCTTTAATTTATTTACAATTTTAAAAGACTCTTTTAGTAAATCTTTTTCCATTGTATTTAAATTATCAGGATTGATATAGTTATCTATAGCAATTTTTTTATCTAATTTTTCAAGATTTGATTTCAATTTTAAATTTGTTAAAAAGTTAAATGCCATTGTTAACTCTTTTGCAAATTCTTCTTCAAAAACACCAAGTTCTGTAAGTTTTTTTATTCTTTTATTTGTGTTTGTATTGAATATTTTATGCTCTAAACTCAAACTTCTAATACCTTGAACAAGAATAAAAATACCACCTCTTTTAATATCTATTTCATTTTTATGTTTGTTATCTTTACTATTAAATACAAATCCATCAAAAAATCCTAATGGAACATCGAAGCTCGTGATAACTTTTGCAAAATGAGAGTTAAACTGTTGAGAATTAGCAGCAATACTAAATAGATACTCTTTTAGTTTTGTAAGTAATTCTTTATTTCCTGATACACAAACTGCATCATAAAAAATAGCAATATTCATAAAATTATCACCACTTGGTTCATTTATCCAAGTGAAAATTAAATCTTTAAAATCAGATTTTTTTCTACACCAATAAGGATTCGAAACCATGATATTTCCTTCACATCTTGGAAATCCAAAGTCAACTAAAGTTTCAGTAAATAAAGTTGTGAATTCTCTTAGTTTTTCTTCTGAAATCTCACAATCATCTGCTAATATTAAAGCATTGTCTTGGTCAGTTCTTAAGATTTGTTCACCTCTACCTTCACTTCCCATTACTACCAAACATGATTTTTCATATAATTCAGCAGGTGCTAAAACTTTGTATAATTTATCTAAAAGTTTTTTATTTAATTGATTTATTAATTTTGATATAAATTCAATTTTTACACCTTTTGCATTTAGTGATTTAATGATTTTAATAAATGATAAAGAAGCTTCTTTTAGTTCTTCAATTGTTTCAGCTTTTACAATTTGATTCGAAACAGAAAAAATATTTGTAGCAAAGAACGATGATAAAGAGATTTGGTCTAATATACCAATTATTTCATTTTTATCATTTTTTACAACAACTCTTTTTATCCCATGTTTTGCCATGATTAATTGAGCATTAAATAAAAAATCTTCTTCATTTATGTATATTAAACCTTTTGTTGCAATTTTTACGATTTTATCGTCAAAATCCATTCTGTTTAAAATTACTTTTTGTCTAAAATCAGAGTCAGTTACTATATACATTTCATTATTTTCATCTTTTAATAAAATTGTAGGAACTTTCTCTTTTTTGATAATTGTTGCTGCTTCAAATATTGAGATATTTGTATCAACAATTACGGCTTTATGAATTTTTGCATCTTTTACTTTTGCTATCATAATATTCGCCATATCTTTATTTTTTTCATGAAGAATATTGTTGTTTAGCTTTTCAGCAATTGATTGGAAAAAATAGTTCTCTAACTCTTGATTTTCATGAAGTATTTCTATAAAAATTTCTCTTGGAAGAGTGTAACAAATCGTCTCTTCTGCAGTCACAAAACTATTTTTTGAATAATTTTCAATTAAAGATATTGAATCAAAGATTTCATTTTTTGAATAGATTGATAAAACTTCATCATCTTGTTTTTCTTGAATCAAACCTTTTAAAATAAAAAAAAGTGATTTTGGTATTGTTCCTTGTGCTTGTACTGTTTCATTCTCTTTAAAATAAACAATATCCATATTTTCAACGAAAGTGTCTAGTTGTTCTGATGTTAAGTTTTGAAATGGATGTATTGAAGAGATAAATGTTTTTTGTTCTAATATACTCATATGTCCTCTTTTGTAAATATAAAAGACTAGATTGAATTTTTTATTCAATCGCCAGAACAGTTAAAATATCAAAGGAAAACCTTTGATATTTATAATTTAGTGTGAAACAGCTCCAGCTGCACCAATACCTGTATTTGCTCTAATATTTTGAGCTCTAAATAATTCTTTTTCGTTTTTAGCTCTTTGTGAATTATCAAGTTTTGAGAAAAACCAGATTGATACAAAAGCTATTGTAACAGAGAATAGTGCAGGGTGTGCGTAAGGGAAAATTGCTTTTTCATTTCCTAAAATTTGAACCCAAACATTTGGTCCTAAAACAACAAATGTTACAGCAGAAATTAATCCCATAAATCCACCAATAAATGCACCTTTAGTTGTTAATCCACTCCAGTAGATTGATAAGAATAAAATTGGGAAGTTTGCAGATGCCGCAATACCAAATGCAAGACCAACCATGTAAGCAATATTTTGAGATTCAAAAGCAATCCCTAAAATAACACCAATAATACCAATAATAACAACTGTAATTTTTGAAATTTTTACAACTTTTTCATCTGATGCATTTGGATTGATTACATTCGCATAAATATCGTGTGATATTGCAGAAGCACCAGCAAGTGTTAATCCTGAAACAACCGCTAAAATAGTAGCAAATGCAACAGCAGAGATAAATCCTAAGAATGCATTTCCACCTAACATATGAGATAAGTGAACAGAAGCCATATTACTTCCACCAAATAGTTTTCCACCCTCAAGATATGCTTTAGCACCATCAAAATATTGTGCACCTTCTGCACTATTTAAGAATGCAATTGCTCCAAAACCAACGATAGTAATAATTACCCAGAAGTATGCAACAAATCCAGTTGCATAAACAACAGATTTTCTAGCTTCTTTTGCATTACCAACTGTAAAGAATCTCATTAAAACGTGAGGAAGACCAGCTGTTCCAAGCATTAAAGCCATACCTAAAGAAATAGCAGAAATAGGGTCAGTAATAAATCCACCTGGACTTAAAATAGCTTCACCAGATTTGTGATTTTCAACAGCTTTAACAGCAAGTGATTCAAAAGAGAAATCAAAATGATATAAAACCATTATTGCCATAAATGATACACCAGAAAGTAATAAACAAGCTTTGATAATTTGTACCCAAGTAGTTGCTAGCATCCCCCCAAATGTTACATAAATAATCATTAATGCTCCAACCATGAATACAGCGTACTCATACTCCATACCAAATAGAACTTGAATTAATTTTCCAGCTCCAACCATTTGTGCAATTAAGTATAAAATTACAACTGAAATAGAACCAAATGCAGCAAGAGTTCTAATCTCTTTTTGTCCTAATCTATAAGCAGCGATGTCAGCAAAAGTAAATTTACCTAAGTTTCTTAATTTTTCAGCCATAAAGAATAAAATAATTGGCCAACCAACAAGGAATGAAACGGCATAGATAACTCCATCATAACCTTTCATATAAATAAGACCAGAAACCCCAAGGAATGCAGCAGCTGACATATAGTCTCCAGCAATTGCTAAACCATTTTGAAAACCAGAAATTCCTCCACCTGCTGTATAGAAATCAGAAGCAGATTTTGTTTTTCTTGCTGCCCAATAAGTAATACCTAATGTACCAACAATAAATACAAAAAACATGATAATTGCAGATACATTAAGATCTCTTTTTGTTGCTTCAAAAGTTGCATCACCTGCAGCAAAAGCTGTTAATGCAATAATTGAAATTAGTGCTAAAATTCTCAACATTATAATAAATCCTTTACATCTTTTTTGATTTGATTTGTTAAATCTTCAAATTCAGTATTTGCTCTTTTTACATAAATTAATGTAGTAATAAAGCTAATTACTAAAATAGCCAATGCAATAGGAAATGCAATTGTTGTAACACCATCTCCAATTTTTGTAGATAAAAGTTCTTTGTTAAATGCTATAACTAAAATATATGCATAAAACATAACTAATACAAAAATACCTAGTTTAATTCCTAAACCATTTCTTTTTGAAACCAATTCCTTATATTTAGGATTTGATTCAATACGAGTAACCAATTCGTCGTTCATTTTTGCTCCCTTTTTTCTAGTTAATAAACAATAATGTCTATTAGCCTTTTTCATTTATAGTGTGCCTTTAAATGAAAAAAAGTAACTGATTATACATGCAAATACAAATTTGTAGGAAAAAATTTTTTAAAATGTGTAAAAATTGTGTAGATTTTTGTAGAAATGTAACAAAAAATTGAATTATAAATTATTAATTTTAATTATAATTCTTAAGTTAGATTTTATAATAGAAGATAAGTTACTAAAGAGAAAATCTCTTTAGTAATTTTATTAGTGAGCAACAGCTCCGTCAGCACCAATACCTGTATTAGCTCTAACATTTTGTCCTTCATATAATTCAATTTCTTCTTGTGCTCTAGCTGATTTATCAGTTATAGAGAAGAACCAAATTGCTACGAATGCAACAGTTACAGAGAATAAAGCTGGGTGTTTATATGGGAAAATAGCTTCTTTATTATGTAAAACATCAACCCAAACAACAGGACCTAAGATAACTAGAACAACTGCTGTGATTAATCCAGCAAATCCACCAAGGAATGCTCCTCTAGTTGTTAATTTTTTCCAGTAAATTGAAAGGAATAAAATTGGGAAGTTAGCAGAAGCAGCAATAGCAAATGCAAGACCAACCATGAATGCAATATTTTGTTTTTCAAATGCAATACCTAAAATAACACCAACAATTCCAATGATGATAACTGATCTTTTAGAAACTTTAATTTCATCAGCTTCAGTAGCCATACCTTTTTTCACAACGATTGCATAGATATCGTGAGAAATTGCAGAAGCTCCAGCAAGTGTTAAACCAGATACAACCGCTAAAATTGTAGCAAATGCAACAGCTGAAATAAATCCTAAGAAAATATCTCCACCAACAACATGAGATAAGTGAATAGCAGCCATATTTCCACCACCAATTAACTTACCATCTTTGAAGTATTGAGCACCTTCTGGAGAGTTTAAGAATACAATAGCACCTAAACCAATTACAGCGATAATTAAATAGAAGTAACCGATGAATCCAGTTGCATAAACAACAGATTTTCTAGCTTCTTTCGCATTTCCAACAGTAAAGAATCTCATTAAAATGTGTGGTAAACCAGCAGTTCCTAACATTAATGCCATACCTAAAGAAATAGCAGAAATAGGATCAGAGATAAATCCACCTGGAGCCATAATAGCTTGACCTTTTGCGTGTGTTTCAACAGCTTTTGTAGCTAATGCTTCAAAAGAGAATCCATAGTGAGCCATTACCATTAATCCCATGAAAGTAACACCAGATAATAATAATACAGCTTTAATGATTTGCACCCAAGTAGTTGCTAACATACCACCAAAAGTAACATAAATAATCATCATAACACCAACAAGGATAACAGCATACTCATAATCCATACCAAATAAGATTTGAATTAATTTTCCAGCCCCAACCATTTGTGCAATTAAATATAAAGTAACAACAGATAAAGAACCAAATGCAGCTAAAATTCTGATTTCTTTTTGTGATAATCTATAAGCAGCAATGTCAGTAAATGTAAATTTACCTAAGTTTCTTAATTTTTCAGCCATTAAGAATAAAATTACTGGCCAACCAACTAAAAATCCAACAGCATAAACTAAACCATCAAATCCATTTAAGTAAATCATACCTGAAATACCAAGGAAAGAAGCAGCAGACATATAATCTCCAGCAATAGCCATACCATTTTGGAATCCTGAAATTCCTCCACCAGCTGTATAGAAATCTGAAGCAGATTTTGTTTTACTTGCAGCCCATTTAGTGATACCTAATGTTCCAGCAATAAATATAAAGAACATTATAATTGCAGAGATATTTAAATCTCTTTTACCTTCAAACGTTGCATCACCTGCAGCAAACATTGCTAATGCAAATAAACTTAATATTGTAACAATTCTTAACATTATAATAAATCCTTTACATCATTTTTGATTTCATTTGTTAAATCTTCAAATTCAGTATTTGCTCTTTTAACATAAATTAATGTAGTAATAAAGCTAATTATAATAATCGCAGCTCCAACTGGAAATGCAGCAGTCATAACTCCCTCACCAATTTTTGTAGCTAATAACTCTTTATCAAAAGCAATTACTAGTACAAATGCATAAAACATAACTAAAACAAAAATAGATAGTTTTAAAGAAAACGAGTTTCTTTTTTCAACTAACTCTTTATATTTAGGATTAGATTTAATTTTGTTAACTAATTCTTTATCCATCATTCGCCTCCCGTGTAAGATTCTTTTTAAATGTTTGAAATCTTAGACTATTAAAGTCGCAATAGCATAGCATTTAAAAATAATTTTTAAAAATTTTAATAATATTTTCAAAATGAAAATATATTGAGTTATTATATTATTAAAAAATAAAATACAAATTAGGAATAAAATCCTTAATTTGTATAGAAAGTAGTTTTCGCTGGAGTTAAATCTTTTAGTTTAAGAAACATCATAGCAGTCATGATAGCATCATTTAATGCATCATGTTTCCCAAGAGCAGGAATATCTAATGTTTTTAAAATAGTGTCAAATTTTAAATCAATAAATTGATAGTCACTTGATCTTTTTCTTGTTTTGAAATATAAAGATGAAACTTCAATAGTTTCATTAGGAAGTTTTATACCAATAAAATTTTTTGTGTATTTTGAAATGATTGTTACATCAAATTTTATATAATAACCAACAATTGGTCTTGAACCTATAAAATCTAGTAGTTGATAAATAGCATCTTGAGGTTCAAGAGCATTTTCTAAATCTACTTTTCTTATGTGATGAATTTTAATTGATTCTGCATTTATATTTTTTGAAGGTTTCAAAAAGATATTAAATGTTTTTCTCATCAATATCTTGTTATCTCTGATTAAAACAGCTCCAATTGAAAGAATTTCGTCTTTTTTTGGATTTAATCCAGTAGTTTCACAATCTAATGATACAAATTCATTTGGTAAAGGTTCATCAAATAAAAAATCAAATCTTTTATCTTTTAACCTTTTTCTATTCCAGTTTTTAAAAAAATTTTCTAACATTATGAAATCTTATCAATTTTAAATACATAATTAATGAATTTTTTAAATTCAATAACAATTTTGAAAGAATCTTTTAATAAATCTCTTTCAATTTTCCCTAAACTATGAGTATCTATTTCATTATTGATTTTTTTACCTGCTTGAATATCTTCTAGTTGAGCTTTTAATCTCAAAGTATTAACAACATCAAAAGCTTCAAGTAATTCAGCAGCTTTATCTTTTTCAATAATTCTTTTTTCTTCTAGAATTTTAATTCTTTTTACTGTTGTTGTTTCTCTAATTCTTTCTCTTAAAGCTAAACTTCTAATTCCTTGAACTATTGGAAATACAGCAGCTTTTTTAATATCTATAAAATGAGTTTTAGTCATAAAATTTGAAATTGTTGTTGGTGTATCAAATGCAAGTGTAGCTCTTGCAAAATATGCCATAAATACATCTTTATCATGAAGTTTATTAAATAAATTATCTTTTAAATTAATTAAAAGTTCTTTATCTCCTGCAACTGCAAATGAATCAAAGAATATTGCTAAATCCATATAGTTTTGCATATCAGGTGCTTCTATCCATCTTACTGTTTCAGCTTTGTATTCTTTTACATTTTTACACCAAAATGGATTTGAAACCATTATATTACCTTCACAAGGAGGATAACCGAAGTCTATTAAATGTTTAGTAATTTCTTGCATATAAGGTCTGTATTGTTCAACATCAACATCATCTCTAACAACAAGTGCATTGTCTTGGTCAGTTTTTATGATTTGTTCATTTCTTCCTTCACTTCCCATTACTATAAAACATGCATCATTTCGTAACTCTTTTGGAAGTACAAGATTATAAAGTTTTTGATAGACTTTTGTATTTAATTGACCAATTAGATTTGAAATATGATTTACTTTAACACCTTTTGCATGTAGGCTTTTTATAATATTAATCAAATCTTTGCTAGCAGATTTTAAATCTTCAACATTTTTTGCTTTTTTAATTTTTGAATCAACTACATAACTATGATTTGCAAAATGAGAAAGAACATCAATTTGCTCTAGTATACCTATCATTTCACCTTTGTTATTTGTTACACCAATTCTTTTGATATTTCTTTTAATTAGAATTGTTAAAGCTTCAAATAAATAATCATCATTATTTACCGTTAGAAGAGGGAAAATAGCAATACTACTAACAGGAATATCTAAATCTCTTCCTTCTAATAATACTTTTATTTTTAAAAGTGAATCGGTAATAATTCCATATTCACCTGACTCTTTTTTTATTATAATTGTAGAAGTTTTATATTCCATTGATTTTTGAATTGCATCGATAAGTTTTGTATTTTCATCAACAATACATGCTTCATGAATTAGTGTATCTTCAACTTTTGCAATCATAAAAGATGAAAGTTGAGAAGTATATTCTTTATCTTTTAATGATTGAATTTTATTTACTAAATCTTTTAGAAAATAGTCTTTAAATTGTTGATTTTTTTCAATCAAATTTAAAAAAGTATTTTTCTCAATTTCATAACAAATAAGTTCTTCATTTACTCTAAAAGTATTATTGCATTTTCCATAGATTAATGAATTTGAATCAAAAGAATCTTCATTTTGATAATCCATAACAACGATATTATCAGGTGAATATTCATAAACTGCACCTTTTATAATAATGAAAAAATGATTAGGAATTTTTTCTGGACTTATTAATACTGTATCTTTTGGATAATAAGCAATATCCATGTGTTGTATACATAAAGACATCTGACCTGGAGTTAAAACTTGAAAAGGATGAATATTTGAAAGAAAAGCCTCTTGATCTTGTATACTCATATATTTCCTTTATTGTTAGTATTTTTCTAAATTAAATTAGTATATTTAATTTAAAAAAATACTAAAAGTATACCCGAAGGTATACTTTATAGTTTTTAGTGATCTAATGCTTGTCCAGCACCAGAAGGAATTCTAATTCTCTCAACTAATTCTTGAATCTCAGTTGGAGGTGGAGGAGTCATTCTTGATACAACGAATGCCACAATTAAGTGTAATAATGTACCAATAGTTCCAATTCCTGTTGGATTAATTCCAAATAAGTAGTTCTCTGGTTTTCCACCCATGAATACGAAGTAAACGATGTATCCGAATGTGAAAATAAGACCAACTAAAATACCTGCAATCGCACCTTCTTTATTCATTCTCTTATCAAATACCCCAAGGATAATTGTAGGGAAGAATGCAGCTGCTGCAAGTCCAAATGCAAAAGCAACAACTTGTGCAACGAAACCTGGAGGGTTAATTCCTAAGTATCCTGCAATAACAATCGCAACGATAGCTGAAATTCTTGCCCACATTAACTCAGTTTTTTCATTTAATGTAGATTTACCAGTTGCTTTATCTTTGAAGATAACTTGTCCCATTAAATCGTGTGAAATAGCTGATGCAATAACTAGTAATAATCCAGCTGCAGTTGATAATGCTGCTGCTAAACCTCCAGCTGCGATGAATGCAATAACCCAATTTGGTAAGTTTGCAATCTCAGGATTTGCAAGAACCATAATATCATTATCAACATAAATTTCATTAGCAACTCCATTACCTTTTGCTAATTCTTTTTCATCAGCTGCACCTTTAGCATTTGTGCTTAATTTGTGACCATCTTCAGCTCTTTTATCTCCATCAAATGCAGGTTTTCCACCTTTACCATCAAATGCAGCTCCAGAAGCATATTGAATTTTACCATCACCATTTCTATCATTCCATGCTAATAATCCACCATTTTCCCATGTAGCAAACCATTTACCATTGTTTGTCGTACCATCCATATGTTTTGCTTCACCATTTACAAATGTTGAATATTCAACATTTTGTACATTTTTAATTAAGTTGATTCTTGAGAAAGAAGCAACAGAAGAAATAGTTGTATACATAATAGCAATGAATACTAAAGCCCAACCAGCCGATACTCTCGCATCTTTTACTGTAGGAACTGTAAAGAATCTAACAATAACGTGAGGAAGACCAGCTGTACCTAACATTAAAGCAGTTGTTAACATAAATACATTCCATAAGTTACCTGGCTCAGTATAAGGTTTAAATCCTAAATCAAGTAACGACTGATCTAGTGCATGTAAAAGATAAGTTCCTTCTGGAATTACTTGTACTCCTGTACTAAATGCAAATGTAGTAGTTGAAAAAATACCTAATTGAGGTAAAAATGTATCAGTTACTTGTAATGATAAGAAAATTGCTGGAATTGTATAAGCAAAAATCATAACAACATATTGAGCAACTTGAGTATATGTAATACCTTTCATTCCACCAAGAACTGAGTAGAAGAATACAATTGCCATACCAATGATAACACCTGTATTAACATCAACTTGTAAGAATCTTGAGAATACGATACCAACACCTCTCATTTGTCCTGCAACATAAGTAAATGAAACGAAAATAACACCAATAACAGCAACAAGTCTAGCTGTATCAGAATAATATCTATCACCAACGAAATCTGGAACAGTAAATTTACCAAATTTTCTTAAATAAGGAGCAAGTAACATCGCAAGTAGAACGTATCCACCAGTCCATCCCATTAAATATGCAGCTCCATCACTTCCTTTGAAAGCAATAATACCTGCAAGTGAGATAAATGACGCAGCACTCATCCAGTCAGCAGCAGTAGCCATACCATTTGCAACAGGGTGAACTCCACCACCAGCAACATAGAAATCTTTAGTTGAACCAGCTTTTGCCCATAAAGCAATACCTATGTAAATAGCAAAAGAAACACCTACGAATAGATAAATTAATGTTTGTAATTCCATCTTTCTACTCCCTATTCATTTACGCCATATTTTTCATCAATTCCTGTCATTACTTTAACGTAAACAAAAATTAAGATAACAAATATATAAATCGCACCTTGTTGTGCAAACCAGTAACCTAATTTAACTCCACTAATCTCAATAGTGTTTAGTTCGTTAATAAATAAAATTCCACAACCAAAAGAAACTAGAAACCAAACTACAAGTAATTTGATAATCATAGAAATATTTTCTTTCCAGTATGCTTGTGCTTTTTCTGGACTCATCTTAGCTCTCCTTTTTGAATTTTTATTAAACAAATAAATGTCAAATAATTAACAATGAAACTATAACAATTGTGAATAGCAAAAAGGTAGCAATTAATTTTTTTTTGGGAAATTTAATTATTTTTGAGATATTTATTGAATAAAGTATTTAAAAAAAGCCGAGGATTAGGCTTTTTTAAACAGAATAATATCTGTCTATTTTATAGCCAAGTCCTCTGATATTTTTTATGAAATCTTCTTTTAATGCTTTTTTTAATCTTGATATTTCAGCTCTTATTGTTGGATTATCTATATTTTCTCCATCCCAAATATCGATTCTAAATCTTTCAAAATCAACTATCATATTTATATTAAGTGCTAAAATATGAATTATTTCTAACTGTTTTTTTGTCAAATTTTGTGGTTCACCATTAAAATATAAAGTTTGTTTATCTTTTGAGTAAGAGTAATTTTCTGAAAATCTTATATGAGAAGTATTGTTTTGTTCTTTTTTTAGTATTTGATTTATTTTTATACCTAATTCACCTAAATGGAAAGGTTTTTTTATATATTCTCTACAACCTAAATCATAAGCTTTAGAGATATCTTCAATGTCGATTAATGCAGAAATAAAAATTGTTGGTATGTAAATTTTTTTGCTATTTAATTCACTTAAAATTTCAAAACCATCTTTTGTAGGAACGTTAATATCTAATACAAGTAAATCATATGAACTATTGATATTATCAAGAACATCTTGTCCATCAGAGAAACTTTCAACCATATGACCTATATTTCTTAAATATTCACTTATCGCATTATTTAGCATTAACTCATCTTCAAGTAGTAGTATCTTCATTTATTTTAAACCTGTACGTAAATTTTGTCTCTTTTTCATTTGAATTAAGATTGATTATAACTAAATTTTTATCACATATATCTTTTACTATTTTTAAACCTAATCCAAATCCTCCACGAGCAGAATTTTCTCTATAGAAATCATCAAAAATTTTTTCTGTTTGTTCAATTTGTTTTGAATTTGTTGTAACAGAAAACTCTATTTCATCATCATTTAAATAATATAGTTTTACAAATATTGGAGATTTTGCAAATGAATATTTTATTGCATTTGAAAGATTATTATCAATAATTCTTTGAAGCTCCGTAACATTAAATTTTATATATAAATCATCTTCAATACTGTTTATAAAATATAAAGAGTTTGATTTAGCAATTTCATCAAAAAAATCTAATCTATTTTTTAAAATATTAGTAAAATCTAAATACTCTTTTTCATAAACAACTCTATCTTTTTTTACTAAGTATGATAAATCATCATAGATATATTGAATAATTTTTGAACCAGATTCTATATTAGTTATATATTTATTATTAGGGATTTTCATTTTAAGTAAGTCAATATTTGTTCTAATGATTGACAATGGTGTATTTATTTCATGAACTGAATTTTTAATAAATTTCTTTTGTGATTCAATTAAATTTGTTAACTCACTTGTTTTTTCACTTACTTTATATTCAAGATTTTTATTTAAATCTTCTAACATGTGTGTTTTTAACTTTATATTATTCATAGCATCTGTTGCATAATTTGCAATAACTTTAAATTCACCAAAAATAATTCTATTTTGATTTATTGGTTCATCATTTTTTTGTGATTCTTTAAAGTATTTTCCAATCTCTTTAACATCATTAACGATTAGAATAGTTGCATTTTTATATATAAAAATAGAGTAGAGGATTAACATTATAGTTAAAGAAGAGATTTGTAAAGTGTAATTAGATATTTTTTGATTATATTCTTCTTCTTTTAAATGTACTAATTTATCAATTTCATCAAGATAAACACCTTTTCCTATAGTCCAATTCCATTTGTTGTAAGATTTTGCATATGATACTTTATTTGTCTCTTTATTTATCTCTGGTTTAAACCAAACATAATCAACATAACCACCAAATTCTTTTTTTGATGTTGTTATTAATTCTTTTATAACTTCTTTTCCATTTGAATCAACAACATTTATAAAGTTTTTTCCAATACTCTCTTTTGAAACAGAATTTTGAATTACAACACCATTAAAATTGTATATGAAAATATATTCATTTGGATTATCTCCAATTCTTAGTTTTTCAATAGCTTCAATAACTTCTTTTTGAATAGTTTCTAATGGTTTTTTATCTTTGTTTTGATTGTAATAGTAATCAATAAAATTTATGACATAGTTAACTTGATTTTTAATTAGAGTTTTTTGACTATTTGTATAATCATTTTTTAGTGTATGTATTTTTTCTTGAAGTTCTTCATGAGCATTATTTATAATAATGAAAGTAAAAAATGAAATTAGGATAATAATAAATAAAATACTATATACGATTAAATGATATAAACTTTTTGCTTTTAACATAAATTACCTTTAGACAATTAAATGGTTGATATGGTATCTAGTTTTTTATAATAAGAATCTTTTTTAAGTATATTTCAAGTGGCGCGGCTGACGAGACTCGAACTCGCGACCTCCTGCGTGACAGGCAGGCATTCTAACCAACTAAACTACAGCCGCACTTGGAAATATATTGAGAAGTGGTGGTCGATATAAGACTCGAACTTATGACATCTACCTTGTAAGGGTAGCGCTCTACCAACTGAGCTAATCGACCGTTTGTTGCATATTTGACTTGGTGACCCCTAGGGGATTCGAACCCCTGTGGCATGGATGAAAACCATGAATCCTAACCGTTAGATGAAGGGGCCAAGATTATGCAACAATATAAAAGTGGTGACCCGTGATGGATTCGAACCATCGGCCCCCTCATTAAAAGTGAGATGCTCTACCGGCTGAGCTAACGGGTCACATAAAAACAATAAATAAAAGTGGCGCGGCTGACGAGACTCGAACTCGCGACCTCCTGCGTGACAGGCAGGCATTCTAACCAACTAAACTACAGCCGCACTTTATAAACAAAGTCACAATAAAATAAAAATCTTATACTAACTGTATTTTTAGATTTTTAAGTGGTGGTCGATATAAGACTCGAACTTATGACATCTACCTTGTAAGGGTAGCGCTCTACCAACTGAGCTAATCGACCGTTTGTTGCATATTTGACTTGGTGACCCCTAGGGGATTCGAACCCCTGTGGCATGGATGAAAACCATGAATCCTAACCGTTAGATGAAGGGGCCAAGATTATGCAACAATATAAAAGTGGTGACCCGTGATGGATTCGAACCATCGGCCCCCTCATTAAAAGTGAGATGCTCTACCGGCTGAGCTAACGGGTCACATATTTGTCCTTCTTTAAGTTGTTCTACTTAAATTGGACTGGAATTATAGTGCAAAACATTTTATTTGTCAAGAGTTTTTTGAATAAATTTTGAAATTTCTTTCAAAGATGTTTTTGCAGCTTGAATTTGTACCTCTTCTCTTGAACCTTTAAAATGGTATGAAGTTACGATTTTATGGTTATTTGAGTCACTTATACCAATAACAACTGTACCTACTGGTTTATTTTTTGTTTCACCTGTAGGACCTGCAATTCCTGAGATAGCAATAGCAAAATCTGCATCAAATTTTTTAATTACTCCATCAAGCATTTCTTTTACTACTTCAATACTTACTGCACCAAATGTTTCTAAAGTTCCATTTTCTACTTTTAATTCTTGATTTTTTATTTTATTTGAATATGTAACTACACTTCCATTGAATATATCTGATGAACCAGAAATTTTTGTAATTAAACTTGCAACTAAACCTCCTGTACAAGATTCAGCTGTTGTTATTGTTTTATTATGTGTTCGTAAAAGCTCTTGAAGCTTTATCATATCATTTTCACTAAATATATCTTCATACATAATTTATAGCCTTTAATAGTTAAATAATTGATGATATATGAATTTTAATGATAATTGAATTAAAAGAGTAAATATTTGAGTTAAAAAAGATATAAAGAGAGTTTTTATACTCTCTTTATATGAAAGTTAATATGTTAGTTATTCAGCATCAGTAAAATCTGCTAAGAATTTATCTTCATAGAAAGTTTTACCTAAAGATTGACATACTTTTTTAATATCTCTTTCTGCATTTCCTAAACAAGAAGTTGCACCTGGAGATGGAGTCATATTAAAGATGATTCCTTCTAATTCTGTGATTGAAGCTTCACCAAGCATTAATTTTTTCTCTGTTTTGTTTAGAACTTGAGGTCTAACACCACCAAATCCTTTTGCATATTCAATATCATCTACACTTAAAGAAGGAACGATTTTTCTTGCATCTTTAACGAATAAACCTTTGTTGATTCCTGGAACTTCAAATAAGAAGTTTTTGAAGATATAGTTTCTGATATCTGAATCTTTTAATAAATCCCAGAAGATTTTTAAAATGCTTCCATCAAAGTTCATTGTTTTTAAACATTGGAAGAATGATTTTCCACCTTTATATCTTTCAAGAACTAATAATGCTAATGCAGTTGGTCCAAATCTTGTTTTACCTTCACATAAGATATCTGGATCTCCATGAAGAGCTGCAAATGGTAATTTGTCATTTTGTACCATGTAAACTTTACCATTTAAGTAAGTTCCATTTGTAATATAAAATGATCCTGCCATTGATAAAGAACCCATGTGTTTTCCATAACCCATTTTATGAGCTAAGAATAATGAGTGAGCTCCAGCATCAACAACAACGAAATCAGCAGTATAAACTGTACCATTTGTAGTTGTTAATTTGAATTTATTTCCAACTTTTTCAATTTCTTCAACTTCAGAATTAAAGAATACATCAGTTGTTTTTGAAGAATCAGCATTTTGACCAGCTTTAACTAATTCTTTAGTCATAGCTCCAAAATCAACAGTTGTATATTGGTCATCTGTACCCATTGCAACAATCGGTTCTGGTCTTTCTTTTGTTCTTTCTTTATCAGCCCATACTAATAAAGGTTCTTTTTCTTTTAAAGTTTCTTTATCCCATAATTCTAAGTAAGGGAAAATTTCTTTAAATTTATTATATCTGTCAGTTATAAATTGAACTTCTTTTTCACCAACTCCTAGAGCCATTTTTTGGTGTTTGAACATAATTTTATCTTGAAGATTATACATTAAGTTGAATTTTTCAATCATCTTAGCTGTTCTTTTTGTGATTTTAGCTTTTTCAAATGTATAATTTGTTTCAATGTCTCCCACGTGAATAGTTTGAGAGTTACTTGTACCTTTTGAGTTTAATGTAGCTAAGTCCTCATATTTTTCTAATAAACACATGCTGTTTACATCAGAATATTTTGCTAACTCGAAAAATAGAGCTGCCCCAGAGATTCCTCCACCAACAATTACTACTTCATAGTGTTTTTCATTCATTTATCTTTCCTATGCTTTTTTGTGAAATATCTGAGGATTTTATCATATAAATTTTATATTTAACATAAATGCTACACAAAATTACACAATATTAAATAAATTATAGATTTTAGTAACAACCTATTATTTATTTAGTGCTAACTTTAGTTTTAAATATAATTAGATATAATCTACGATTTAATGAAACAACAAATAAATATTTGAAAAATGAAGGTGTTATAATGGATTATAAAGAGAGTTTATTGCTTCCAAAAACAGATTTCCCAATGAGAGGGAATCTTCCTCAGAATGAGCCTGTAAAATATAAGCAATGGGATGACAAAAAAGTTTACGAGAAAATGAAAAAAAATAGAGTGGGGTGCCCATCATTTACACTTCACGATGGACCTCCTTATGCAAATGGGAATATTCATATTGGTCATGCTTTAAATAAAATTCTAAAAGATATTATTAACAAATTTCATTATTTTGAAGGAAAATCAATTAGATATGTTCCAGGTTGGGATTGCCATGGTTTACCAATTGAACAAAAAGTTGAAGAAAAAATTGGTAGTGAAAAGAAAAAAGAGTTACCAAAATCAAAATTAAGACAATTATGTAGAGATCATGCAACTAAATTTGTTGAAATTCAAAAAGATGAATTTAAAAAATTAGGTGTAATTGCAGATTGGGAAAATCCTTATTTAACAATGGATTTTAAATTTGAAGCTAATATTTATAGAGAATTATGTGCTATTGCAAAACAAGGTTTATTAATTCAAAGAAGTAAACCAGTTTATTGGTCATGGGCAGCACAAACTGCATTAGCTGAAGCTGAAGTTGAATATGAAGATAAAACATCTCCATCAATATTTGTTGCGTTTAAACATGAAAATATCGATGCAAGTATAATTATCTGGACAACAACTCCTTGGACACTTCCTGCAAATACTGGAATCTCTTTAAATGGTGAAGAAGAGTATGTAAAAACTTCAGATAAATTTATTGTGGCTCGTAAATTACATAATTCTTTAATAGAAAGTGGTGTAATTTCTGGAGAAATTGTTGAAACTGTAAATCCAAAAGATTTAGAAAATACATTTGCAATTAATCCATTAAATGGAAGAACTTCTAAAATTGTTTTAGGTGACCATGTTATGATGGATTCAGGAACTGGAGCAGTACATACAGCACCAGGACATGGAGAAGATGACTATAAAGTTGGTTTAAGATATAACTTAGATGTTATTATGCCAGTTGATGCATATGGTAAATATGATGAAACAATTGTAAGAGAAAAACTATTTAAAGATACTGATAAATATTTAGGATTAAATGTATTTAAAGCAAATGATTTAATTTTAGAAGAATTAGGAAGTGCTTTATTAAAAAGAGTAGATATAAGACACTCTTATCCACATTGTTGGAGAACTCATACACCAATTATTTTTAGAGCAACAAAACAATGGTTTATTTCAATAGATGATAAATATGGTAATAAAAATAATACATTAAGAGAAAATGCTTTAGAAGTTGTTGAAAATCTTAAATTTTATCCAGAGTGGGGAAGAAATAGATTAAAAGCAATGTTAGAAGGAAGACCTGACTGGTGTATTTCAAGACAAAGAGATTGGGGAGTACCAATCGCATTTTTTAGAAATAAAAAAACTGATGAAATCATTTTTGATGAAAAAGTTTTAAATTATACAGCTATGATTTTTGAACAAAAAGGTTGTGATGCTTGGTATGATTTAGAGATTTCTGATTTATTATATCCAGGAAGTGGATTAAATCCAGATGATTTAGAAAAAACTTTAGATATTCTAGATGTTTGGTTTGATAGTGGTTCAACACAAAATGCTGTTTTAAGAAGTAGAAACTATGATGCTGGAACATTCCCAGCTGATATGTATTTAGAAGGAAGTGACCAACATAGAGGTTGGTTCCAATCTTCACTTTTAACAACTTTAGCTTCAAGTGAGATTGCTCCTTATAAATCGATTTTAACGCATGGATTCACTGTTGATGAAAAAGGTGAAAAAATGTCTAAATCAAAAGGAAATGTTGTTGCTCCTGATAAAGTAATTAAAGAGTACGGAAGTGAAATTTTAAGACTTTGGGTTGCAATGAGTGATTACCAATCTGATTTAAAAATCTCTGATAATATCTTAAAACAAAATGGTGAGTTATATAGAAAAATCAGAAATACTGCAAGATTTTTACTTGCGAATATTAATGATTTAGAAGAGATTATCAGTGTTGATAAAATGGGTCCATTAGACAAATGGATTTTAAATAAAGCTAAAAAAGTATTTGATGAAATTGAAGCAGCATTTAATGCTTATGAATTTTCAAAAGGTTTAAATAAATTAAATAACTTCTTAGTTGTTGATTTATCTGGAATTTATCTTGATGTTTGTAAAGATAGATTATATTGTGATAGTAAAAGTGATATTCATAGATTAGCATCTCAAAGTGCAATGGCATTAATTGCTAAAAAATTAATTTCTACATTAGCTTGTATTTTAACATATACAATGGATGAGTTATTAGAGTTTGCACCTGCATTTATAAAAGATGGATGTGAAGATATTTATGATTATAAAAAAGTTGAATTACCACTAGTTGAAGTATCTGTTAATGAAGCTGTTTTAGTAAGTGCAAAAGAGAAATTCTCTGAAATCAAAGATGCATTAAGTAAAGAAAAAGTAATCAAATCAACTTTAGAATTAATGATTTATACAAATTGTGAAGATATTTTAGCTTTAGATGAAGTTGAAGCTAGTGATTGGTTCTTAGTAAGTTCTGTAACAAATAATAAACAAAACTCTGATATACTTGGAAGTTTCCAAATTGATGGAAAAGATTTCGAAGTTTATAAAGCAGTAGCTCACAAATGTCCAAGATGTTGGAAGTTTACAGCAACAGCTGAAGAAACTCTTTGTAATAGATGTGAAGACGTTTTAAAATAGGAAAATAATGTTTCAAGAAGAAGTAACACTTTCTTTTATATTTCAAACAATAGCAGTAATTTTAGTAATAACTGCTGTTGGAATATATTTTGTAAAGAAAAAAGCAAAAGAGGTAAAAAAATAAATGATGCCATTTTCTGATGAAGATTTACAAGCACCAGTAAGTTCAATTATTGAAAATAAAATAGCTCCAATGTTAGCAAGAGATGGAGGAGCAATTAAACTTTTAGATATAAAAAATGCTAAAGTTTATGTTCAATTACAAGGTGCATGTGTTGGATGTAGTGCAAGTGGAAGTACTTTAAAATATATAGTTGAAAAAGAATTAAAAGCTGCAATACATCCAGATTTAGGAATAGTTAATGTTCCACAAGGTATGGAAAATAAATTAGAGGAATTATAATAATGATAAACGAGAATAGGTTATTAAATGAGGCAAACTCACTTTTTGTTCAAAAAAAGTTTGATGAAGCTTTATTTTTATATTCACAACTATCATCAAACTTTCCACAAAACAAAGAATATAAAGTGTACGCACTTTTTTGTGATATTGCGACTGAAGATGTTCAAAAAGCAATGTCATTATTTGACTATTTTAGTGTAATCAAAGATGAAAATTTAGATGAAGCTATAAAATATGTTGAAGATGTAATAAATGCATATGATGGTGATATTGATAAAATGATGGAAATTTTAAAAGATTTAAGTACATCAACAGTTGAATCATTAGATGCAATTAGATATGAAGATTTTAAAAAATTGATAGAATCAAGAGGTTCTTTTAGAATTGCTTTTGAAGATATAATGTTCTCAACGAAAGTTGCAATTGAAAATAAAGATGATTTTTTTGATTTTGTTACAAAGTTGATTGACAATGATTTTAATACGACAGCTTATTCTTATCTTGATGGATTTAATGAATATTTTTCATATGATAAAGAGATAGAAAAATTATATAAAAAGTTAGAAGAGAAAAACCTTGCAGCTAATCATAAATAATAAAGTTTATACTGATAATTCAAATGAAGTAGATGAAAATTCTGTTTTTGTTGTTTCAAAACAAAATGAAAAATTTAAACAAAGTGCAATCGATAATGGTTGCCGTGAAATAATAACTGCAAGTGAATTAAAAAATCACTTAGATATGTCAAGTATTAAAGTTATTGGAATTACAGGAACAAATGGTAAAACAACAACGGCAGCTGCAATTTATTCAATTCTTTTAGATTTAGGTTATAAAGTTGCACTTCAAGGTACACGAGGATTTTTCATAAATGATGAAAGAGTTGAAGAGTACTCTTTAACAACTCCTGTTCAACTTGGAAATTTTGCACATATTCAAAAAGCTATTCAAAATGGTTGTAATTTTTTTGTTATGGAAGTAAGCTCTCATGCAATTGAACAAAAAAGAATTGAAGGTTTAGAGTTTGCTTTAAAAATTCATACAAATATTACAAGAGATCATTTGGATTATCATAAAACAATTGAAGAGTATATACGAGTTAAAAATTCATTTTTTGAAGATGAATCACCAAAACTAATCAATAAAGATGATGATAAAGTAAGATACAACATAAAAAATGGATTTGCATACTCTTTAGAAAATCCATCAACATATAAAGTTGATGCATATTCTTTTAAAAATGGTATGCATGTAATGTTTAATCATTTTGGAAAACATTATTCTTTTTCATCTTATATGATGGGAATTTTTAATGTTTACAATCTAATGGCAGCAGTTGCTGCTGTTCATATAACTACAAAAAAACCTTTAGAAGAGATTTGTGAAGCTCTTGAAGGTTTTGGAGGAGTTAGTGGAAGAATGGAAACTATAAGTGTTAATCCTTTAGTTATAGTTGATTTTGCTCATACTCCTGATGGAATGGATGAAGTTCTAAAAAGCTTTAATGATAAAGATATTATTTGTGTATTTGGAGCAGGTGGAGATAGAGATAAACTTAAACGTCCATTGATGGGAACTATTGCAGCAAAATATTCAAAACATATTATTGTAACAAGTGATAATCCAAGATTTGAAGACCCTGATATGATTATTGAAGATATATTAGCTGGAATAAAAAATCATCCAAGTGTTCAAGTTGAAATAAATAGAAAAGAAGCAATTAAAAAAGCAATTGAAATGGCTGATGAGAATAGTGTTGTTTTACTTCTTGGAAAAGGTGATGAATCAACACAAATCATCTATGATAAAAAATTTCCATTTTCTGATAAAGAGGAAGTTTTAAAGATTTTAAATAAAGAGTAAAACTCTTTATTTAATCAAACTGCTCCCATAAGAGCTTTTTTAGTATTTCCTATTAAAGCTAACATCTTATCATAAGTTTTATTAGCTTCTTCTTTTTCTACATTTGGTAACTCATCATAAATTGCAACTAATTTATCTTCGTTTGATAATTTTTTTAAGTCACCTTTTTCAAGTGATACAAAATCTAAAACTTCATTCCATACTGAGTTTTCATATAACATAATAGCGTTAAATTTAATACCTTCGTATTCAAAAATACCATTTCCATCTAAGTCAATCACATAAAGAACAATAATTGAATCTTTATCAAAGAAACTTTTATATTTTTCAAAGAATGCTTCAAAATAGTTAAATGTTTCTAACTCACAAGCAAAGAATTTAACTTTATCATTTTCACTTATCATAATTACTTGTTTTGCTTGAGCTTTTGGAGGCATGATTTTTGTTTCAGAAAGTTTTTTACCTTCTTCGATAATTAATGCTCCTCTATAAGCATTTAAAGTTGAAGAAATAGAACCATTAAAAGATGGTTGCCATTCAAGTTTGTGTTCTTTTATATATTCATTTGGTGTCATATGAAATCCTTTTTTTAAGAATTTTATATGCAATAATCATTCCATAAAATTAATTGTTAGTTAAAGGTAAAGTTATAATAAATAATGTTCCCAAATAATTTTGGTCTAAGTAAGTAAAATTAGTATTTGATACTTCTATTTTACCATTTAAATGTTTTGTAATAATCTCTTGTGACATATATAATCCAAGTCCAGTTCCGTGTTCTTTGTCTTTTGTAGTAAAATATGGATCAAAAATTTTATTTATAATCTCTTCTTTTATTCCACCCGCATTATCTTTTATTTGTAAAATGATTTCATTTTCTTTTTTATTAATATCAATAAAAATGAATTTTTTTGTTTTTATATTTTCAAATGCATCTATTGAATTATTTATTATGTTTATTAAAACTTGAATAATTTCATTTTCATATGTTTCAAAATCTATTTCATTATCTTGAATGATTATTTCAATATCTCTTGTTTTTAACCTAGAATAAACAAGATTTAAAGTTTTTTGAAATAATTCAGAAGAGTTTATTTCTATTTTTTCTTCACTTTTTTTGAAAAAGTTTTTAAAATCATCGATAGTTTTTGAAAGATATTGTGCATTGTTATTGATGTTATCTAAAATTTCTTTCTCATTTTCCTCATTTGATATGTTTAACTCTTTTTGTAGTTTTAAACCTGTTGATAAAGTAGAAATCACAGATAATGGTTGTCTCCACTGATGAGCAATAAATGCAATCATTTCTCCCATTGAAGCAAGCTTTGATTGTTGAATTAACAACTCTTCTTGAGATTTGATTTGATTTTGATTTTTTATATTTTCAGTTATATCTTGAGTTACACCTAAAATACCAATCACATTTTGATTCTCATCGTATAATGGAACTTTTGAGGTATTAACAATTCTTAATCCATTGTTTTTAGTTGTAATTGTTTCGATATAATTAAGTTTTGCTTGTTTTGAAGACATAACTAAATTATCATCTTCCATAAAATTTTCTTTTTCATTGATTTGGAAATCTGAATCTTTTTTACCAATTAGTTCATTTTTATTTTTTAATTCCATCAAATTTAAAAAACTAGAATTACAGCCAAGGTAAACACCATTTCTATTTTTCCAAAAGATAATAATCGGAGCATTTTCAATAATTTCTTCTAATATATTATTTACTTTTTTTAAATGATTTTTTTTATTTTGTAAGTCTTTAGAGTATTTACTTATTAATAGATATAATAAGATAGAAGATAAACTAATAAATAACCAACCTTTTATAGTCTGTAAAAATTGTAATTTTTCTACATCTTTAACAAACATATTTATTGTTTGATCAGAATAATATATCCATAAAAGACTAAATATAAAGTATGTTAAAGTAATCTTCAATGAAGAAGAAAGATTTTTAAACATTATAAATCCTTTTCATATTAGCCCAATGATAACCAATTTTTTATTTATTCTTTATTTCTTAAGTAAATAAGAATAATCAAACATAAAACAGCAATAAATAAGGGATAAAAGAATAGATAATCTTTTAAAATAATTTTATTCTGATCAATTTCAGACTTCTCTAATTTATTAATATCTTCATAAATAAAAGTTAAATCTTCTTTTGAATAAGCTGTGTAAGCTTTTGCATTTGATTCTTTAGCCAAGATATTTAGAACACTATTATTAAAATTACCGATTCCAATAGTATAAATTTTTATATTGTATTTTTTTAGTAATTTTATGACAACTTCCAAAGGAATAGAACTAGAGTTATCTTCTCCATCACTAAGTAATATGATTATATTTGATTTTGCTTTTTTATCTTTTAATATATTTATACTAGAAGCTATTGAATCAATCAATGCAGTATTTTTCCCTGCCATACCAACATCTAAATAATCAATCATCTCTTTTTGTGCTTCTTTATCAAAACTCAATGGACTTGAGATTAGAACAGAATCTCCAAATAAAACAACTCCTAAATTATCTGCAACTCTTTTTGTCATAAAATCTTTTATTATCTCTTTAACCACATCAAATCTATTTTTTTGATGATTGTCATCTAAATCTTGTTCGTACATTGAATAACTTGCATCTAAATCTAAAATGATATTGATTCCATCATTTTTTAAAATTAGAGTATCATTTATTTTAACAGGACTAGCAAATGCAATAATTGAAAAAATAATCACAAAATATTTTAAAATATTAGTAATTAGAGTTGATTTTTGATTTACTCTTTGAAATATATTTAAGTGTGGAATTAAATATGAAGGTGATTTTGCTTTACAAAAAATAGAACAAAATATAAATAGAAAAATTAATAATAAAAAATATGGATATTCAAAAGTAAAAGTATTAAACATCTAGTGAATCCAAAAAAACAGAAAATTTTACTTTGATTTCATCATTTATATTTTCAACATTTTTTTTATATTTGAATTTTTCTAATTCCTCTACTAATTCATTTGCTAATTTTTTTTCTCTTTCGTTTGTTACAATCAATCTTGCATATTTTGTAATAGTATAAGCACAATTTTTTGAATCTTTAAAATCTACATTTTTTAAGATTTCAAAATATTTTTTTCGAGGGCTTTTTTTTCTATTTTTAATAAATTTAATGATTAAAAAAACAATACTTAATAAAACTAAAATTCCTAAAAAAACTAATAAAGTAAAGATAAAAATAGAGTTGTCAGGTATTTTTTCTAACTCTTTTATATCATGGAGTTTTGATAAAACATCTTCATTCATTTTAAAACTCCAATCAGTTTTTTTATTGGGTCTTCATTAGTATAGATTTTCGTAAATCTGATACTACAATTTTGCAAATGATTGAAAAGTTTATGGTCATTTTCTAAAACTCTTTTTTCATACTCTAAAATAGTAGATTTATTTAAAATTGATTCAAACATTTTATTATTGTTTGGGTCAATAAAACTTACATTTCCAAGTTCGATTGGATTTTCTTCAAATTTATCCCTAACTATTAAAACAACAATTTCATGTTTTTGACAAAGTAGCTTTAAATCTAAATTTTCAATATCAAAAAAATCACCAATTAAAAAAATAAGTGATTTTTGATGAATAGCTTTAAAGAGTTCTTTTGTGATTTTTTCATAATCTATATTTTTACCAAGAACATTGTAGTTATATAGTTGTTCCGCCATAAAATTTACATTAAAAATCTGTTTTGATTTTTTTGTACAAACTTCAAGATTTTCATTTGCAATAAAAGATGAGAAAGGATTTCCTTGTTTTATACAAATAAATCCTAAAGAAGAAGCAAGTTGTATAATAATCTCTTGTTTAAAAACATCTGTTCCGAAATATGTTGAACCATTTAATAAACAAACAATATTTACATTTAACTCTTTTTGGGCATAAAAAACTTTCACATAAGGTTTTTGCATTTTTGCACTTATAACCCAATCAATGTTTTTTACATCTTCTCCATACTCATACTCTTTTAATTCACAAAAATCATAACCTTCACCTTTTAGTTTTGTACTATGGTTTCCTATAATTTCTGAGAATACTTGTTTTTGTGTTTTTATGAGTATTTTTTTTAAAGCTTGATTCATATTTTATGGAATAACAATTTTCTCTAAAATTTTTTGAATAACATCATCTACATTTATCTCTTTAGCCATTGCTTCATAAGTAAGAATTATTCTATGTCTTAAAACATTTTTTGCAACAAGTGCAATATCTATTGGAGAAACAAAATCATTTCCTCTTAAAAATGCACTAGCTTTCACAGCTTTAAACATATCAATAGTTGCCCTTGGACTTGCTCCAAAATGAATAATATCTATTAACTCTTCTAAGGCATAATCTTTTGGATTTCTACTTGCATCAATAATATTTACAATATATTCTTCCAACTCTTTATCAATATGAATATTTTTAACTGCTTGTTTTAACTCTTCTAAGTCTTCTTTATTTAAAACTTTGTTTATTTCTTCAAAAGAGTTCATAGTAGCTTTTTTTGCTATTTCATACTCTTGTTCTTTTGTATTATATGAAACAACAATTTTAAACATAAATCTATCAAGTTGAGCTTCAGGCAGACTATAAGCTCCCTCTTGTTCTATTGGATTTTGAGTTGCCATTACTAAAAAAGGATTTTCTATTTTAAATGTATCATCAGCAATTGTTACTTGTCTTTCTTGCATAACTTCAAGAAGTGCAGATTGAACTTTTGCTGGAGCTCTATTTATCTCATCTGCTAAAAGTAGATTTGTAAATATTGGTCCTTTTTTTATTTTGAATTCATTTGTTTTCATATCAAAAATTTGTGCACCAATAATATCACTAGGTAATAAATCAGGAGTAAATTGTATTCGTTTAAAATTAAGATTTATTGCTTGTGCAACTGCTTTTACTGTTGTAGTTTTTGCAAGTCCTGGAACGCCTTCTAATAAAATATGTCCATTTGTCAAAAGTCCAATCAAAATAGAGTTTACCATCTCTTCTTGACCAACAACACCTTTTGCTATTTCTTGTTTTAATTCGACTAATTTTTCTTCTAAATTCAAAATTTATCCTTTTAATTCGTGAAAGAATTTTATCCAATAACAAATTAAAAATATTGTTAAATTAAGATTAAAGTTAAATTAAATTTAATTTGGATAAAATCACCGTTCTAATTTTAAATTAGAACCTCACATGTGTCAATCCTTGTACGGGTTGTGACAAGAGAAATCTTGACATTAAGGGACACAGAGGCTAAACCCTATTACAAAAAATACAATTAATTCAAGGAGAATTACTCATGGTTACAATGAAAGACCTATTAGAGTGTGGTGTACACTTCGGACACCAAACAAGAAGATGGAATCCAAAAATGAAAAAATTCATTTTCGGTGTTAGAAAAAATATCTATATTATAGATTTACAAAAAACGTTAAGATACTTCAGATATACATATAACGTTGTTAGAGACAGAGCTGCTCAAGGTGAAACTATGATTTTCGTAGGAACTAAAAAACAAGCTAGCGAAACTATCAAAAAAGCTGCAATTTCTTGTGGTATGCCATATGTTAACCACAGATGGTTAGGTGGAATGTTAACTAACTTCGGAACAATTAAAAAATCAATTAGAAAATTAGAAATTATTAAAAAAATGAGAGAAGAAGGTCAATTAGATCTTTTAACTAAAAAAGAAGCTTTAATGCTTACTAGAAAAGAAGAAAAATTAGAATTATACCTTGGTGGTATCAAAGAAATGCACAAACTTCCAGACATGATGTTTGTTCTTGATGCTGTTAAAGAAAAAATTGCTATTCAAGAAGCTAGAAGATTAGGAATCACTGTTGTTGCTCCTTTAGATACAAACTGTGACCCTGATGTTGTAGATTTACCAATTCCAGGAAATGATGATGCTATCAGATCAATTCACTTATTCTGCAACGAAATGGCTGCAGCTATGAATGAAGGTAAAGCTGCATTAGCTGATGAAACTGGTGCTGATTTAGAGCCAATTTCTGTTGAAGAAACTGAAGAATTAATCGCTGAAGCAGTTGCAGAAGGTGAAAGTGAATTCAAATTTGCAGAAGGTGAGGAAGCGTAATGGCAGGAGCAACTCCACAATTAATTAAAGAATTAAGAGAGATGACTGGTGCAGGAATGCTTGATTGTAAAAATGCACTAAACGAAACTGGTGGTGACTTAGAAAAAGCTGTTCAAGCTTTAAGAGAAGCTGGTTTAGGAAAAGCTGCTAAAAAAGCTGGAAACGTTGCTGCTGAAGGTTTAATTTCTGTTTTAGTTAATGCTGATAATACAAAAGCTGTTATGTTAGAATTAAACTCTCAAACAGATTTCGTTGCAAAAAATGAAAATTTTGTTAATTTAACAAAAGAGATTACTTCTCATGCGTTAAATAATGGAATTGAAAATGCTGAAGCTTTAGCTGCATCTTCAATCAATGGACAAGATTTCCCAACTTTCTTAAATGAAAAAATTGCAACTATCGGTGAAAACTTAGTTGCTAGAAAACTTGCAAATGTTTCTGCTCAAGTTGTTAATGCTTATGTTCATGCTACAGGAAGAGTTGGAGTTGTTTTAGCTGCTACTTGTGATGAAGCTGTAAAAGATAAAGCAGCTGCTTTATTAAGAAACATTGCAATGCATGCATCTGCTATGAAACCAACAGTTATTTCATACAAAGATTTAGATCCAGCATTTGTTGAATCTGAAAATAAAGCAATCGTTGCTGAAATTATTGCTGAAAATGATGAGTTAAAAAGATTAGGAAAACCATTAAAGAAAATTCCTGAGTTTGTTTCTAAATCTCAATTAACTGAAGAAGCTATTGCTGCTGCAAAAGCAAGATTCGAAGAAGAATTAAAAGCAGCTGGTAAACCAGAAAAAATTTGGGCAAATATCATTCCTGGACAAATTGAAAGATATATCACTGATAATACTCAATTAGATGGAAGATTTGCTTTATTATCTCAAGCTTATGTAATGGATGACAAAAAAACTGTTGAGCAAGCAATTGCTGAAGTTGATGCATCAATTAAAATTACTGAGTACGTAAGATTCGAACTTGGTGAAGGTATTGAGAAAAAAGAAGAAGATTTTGCAGCAGAAGTTGCAAAACAAATGGGTAAATAATTCGTAGTTAACAAAACTACAATGTAAAAAAATAAAAGGAAGTATGTAATGAGTGAAACTAATAATATGGATGCACTCATTGCAGATGACCTTTTACTTCAAGCAAACAACTTATCTCATAAATTTGATTATGAACTTTTCAAAGATATAAATCTATCACTTTATAAAAAAGAATCAATTGCAATTATAGGTACAAGTGGAAGTGGAAAATCTACGCTTCTTAATATCTTGTCTTCACTTTTAAAACCATCAGAAGGTAATGTTGTTTTTAAAAGTAAAGATATGTATTCAATCAAACAAAATGAACTTTTAAAAATTAGAAGAGATGATTTTGGTATAATTTTTCAAGCACATTATCTATTTCGTGGATTTTCTGCTATTGAAAATTTAGAAATAGCTACTTTATTAAGTGGTGAAGAAATTGATCATGATTTATTAAAAGAGTTAAATATCGAACACGTTATAAATCAAGGTGTTGGAGAATTAAGTGGTGGACAACAACAAAGATTATCCATTGCTAGAGTAATGACAAAAAAACCAAGAATAATCTTTGCAGATGAACCTACTGGAAATTTAGATAAAGATACTGCAAATGTGGTAATGAATACTCTATTTAATTATATTAAAAACAATAATGCAGGTTTGATTTTAGTTACGCATGAAAATGAACTTGCAATGAAATGTGATAAGGTATATAAGTTAGAAGAGCTAAGATTACAGGAGATAAAGTGAAATTATTATTAATTTGTGAAACAGCAATTATTGAACATATTTTTACTTTAGTTTGTAAAAGATTAAATATAGATTTAATAATTCAAAAAACAAACAGTGTAAATGGAAAATATGATTTAATTGTTGTCGATCAAAATTTTATTGATGATAAATTTAATTCGTTTAAACAACTTTCAAAAAAATTAGGTGCAATTAGCTCAGAAGAATTACCTTTTGATAAATCTAGAGATTTTATTATTCCAAGACCATTTTTACCAACAAAACTTGAAGCAATGCTACTTGAGCAAATAGAATTTATAAAAGAAGAAGAGGAGTATGAGCATAATAGAAAAGTAACAACATTTACTTCATATGATGAAGATGATGATGAAGTTGTAATTCCTGTTGTTGATTATGTAAGTGATATGATAGAAGATAAAAATAGTTTTGTAGAAGAAGATGATGAATTTGGATTAGATAATGATGAAAGTATAGTAAGTCTTGCTTCATTAAATATAGGTGGAGTTTTAGATTCTAGTGAATTAAGTAAAATAAATGATATTTTAAGAGAAGATACAATTCAAAATGAGATAAATCTTGAAAAAAATGATTGGAAAGATATTAACTCTATAATAGATGATGCATTAGCTGAAGTAAAAGAGTATGAATTTGATTTAACAAAAGAACCAGTTAAACCTTATAATCTTGTATTGAGTAATTTTAATATTAATGAATTAAGACCATTATTAGAGAAGTTTGACCAAAGTGTAATTGATAAACTATCAAGTGGTGAAACAGTTGATATTACAATTACATTAAAGGATAAATAGATGATAAATGAGAAAAAAGGTGCAATCTTAATCATCTCAGGACCAAGTGGTTGTGGAAAATCTACTTTACTAAAAGAAGTATATAAAGATATTGACAATTACTATTTTTCTATTTCAACAACAACAAGAGCTCCAAGAGTTGGAGAAGTAAATGGTGTTGATTACTTTTTTGTATCAAAAGAAGAGTTTGAAGAAGATATAAAAAATGATGACTTTTTAGAATATGCAAAAGTACATGATAATTATTATGGTACATCTCTAAAACCTATAAATAAGGCTTTAGAAGAGGGCAAATTAGTGATTTTTGATATAGATGTTCAAGGACATGAAATAGTAAGAAATAAGATAAATGCTTTAGTTACATCAGTATTTATCACTACACCATCTTTAAAGGTTTTAGAAGAGAGATTAAATAGTCGAAATACAGATAGTATTGAGATAATTGAAAAAAGAATTAAAAATGCTAAGGCTGAAGTTGAATTCTTTCAAGATTATGACTATTTAATTATTAATGATGATTTACAAACAGCAGCAAAAGAGTTGGTTTGTATCGCAAATATTACAAGAATAAAAACAAAACTTTTTGAAAAAGAAAAGATTGTATCAAATTGGTTAAGTAATTAACACTTAACCTATTTTATACTGTCGTAGCTTATAGGTTTTTCGAAGTAATAACCTTGGCAATAATCAATATTTAACTCTTTAATTTTATTGTAAATATCCTCATTTGACACATATTCAGCTACAGTTTTAACTTTAAATTCTTTTGAGAAATTTGCAATTGTATTTACAATAATTTCTAAATCTTTTGATGTATTAATTCTTTCAATTAAAGAACCATCAATCTTAACAAAGTCAATATCAAGAAGAGTTAGAAGATTGAAGTTAGAGTATCCTGCACCAAAATCGTCAACTCCAACTATACAATCAAATTTTTTAATTTCAGAAATGAATTTAGAAACTTCATTGAAATCTGAAATTTCTTCTGATTCTAAAATCTCAAATTCTAAAAATTGAGTATATTCTCTATTTTGTTCTAATATCTCATAAATAAATGATGTTGTTTCACTATTTGCTATATCATCAAAAGAGATATTTACAGATACTCTTTTATTTTTATTTTTTATTAATTTAAAAGAGTCTTGGATTACAATTTTTATGATATTTGGATAAAGTTTAGTCTTTTTAGCAACATTTATAAAGTTATATGGAGCTATTTCAACACCTTCTTTTGTAACATATCTTATTAGTGCTTCATATTTATGAACTTCTTTTGTTTGAGTATCAACAATTGGTTGAAAATAGGCTTGAAATAAGTTTTCTCTAAAACCAACTTTTAATTGTTTTACCCATTTTATGTTTTCTTCAAAAGATTGTTGAATTTTAAATGACTCATTATAAATCATAATTCTTTGAAGTTTTGTTCTTGCATAGTTTATAACTCTTTGAGAATATTTATATGCTCTTGCTCCGTCACCTTGAGCTATTCCAATAGTAATATTTATATCAATTTCATCTTCATCAATAAGTAATGATTCTTTTTCAATTTTATCTGCAAATGTTTTACAAATATCATAAAATTCATTGATATCTTTGTTATTTTGCTTAGCAACAATGGCAAATTTATCAGCTTCAATTCTATATACAAAATATTCTTCATCACTAAAATAGTTCTTTAATTTATTTGCTAATTCATATAAAATTGTATCACCAATCTTTTCACCAAAAAGGTCATTTACAGTTGAAAATTCATCGATATCTAATAGAGCCATTAAGTCGATATTGTTTTCATCTAAATCTTTTTTTAGTTTGTTTCTATTTGGTAGGTTTGTAAGTTTATCTGTGTATAAATCTTTTAATTCATGATAAACAAGAGATTGTGACATAACTTGTAAAAGTTTTGCAATATCAATAGGTTTTAATACATATTTATCAACACCAATGTCAATTGCTTCTAGTAAATACTCTTTATTTGAAAATGCAGTTGCTACAATAATTGGAATATTCATATTAATTTTTTTTATCTCTTTTACCATGTCTAAACCATTTAAAATAGGCATATTAACATCAGTAATGATTAAATCAATTTCATTTTCATATTTCTTAAAAAGTTCTAAACCTTCTTGTCCATTTTGTGCAACATATTGCTTTTTGGTAAAGCCTTTTAATATTTGATGTGTAACTTCTCTTAAGTCTTTTTCATCTTCAGCATATAAAATAGTTATATTTTTCAGTATTGAAATATTATTTATCATTATTAAGACTCTCTCCAAAATTATTAAGATATAATAACATAAATAAACATAATATCTAAGTAATAAAAAAAGTAAGAATTAATCTATTTGGGTCTGCTAGGAGTTTTTTTGTCGAAAGTCAAGTGTAATCACTGTCATTTAGAGTTTGAAGATAATATAATGATTAAGGAGCAAAATTTAAATTTTTGTTGTAAAGGTTGTCAAGGGGTTTACCATCTTTTAAAAAGTGATGGATTAGATTCTTTTTATGATAAATTAGGGAATAGAACTCTAACACCACCTGTAAAATTAGAAAATGATGATATTACAAAATTTGATTCAGAAAACTTCTTGGATAATTATGTAAGTAAAACAAAAGATGGTTTCTCTCAAATAGATTTAATTATCGAAGGAATTCATTGTGCTGCTTGTGTTTGGTTAAATGAAAAAATACTTCATGACACAAAAGGTATAGTTGAAGCAAATATCAATTTTACTACTAATAAAGCAAGAATAGTTTGGGATGAAGAAAAACTAAAGCTTTCTGAAATTATTTTAAAAATCCGTTCTATTGGTTACAATGCATATGCATATGATTCAAGTGTTGCTGATGCCCAAGCTTCAAAAGCAAAAAGAGAATATTTTGTTAAGATGATGGTTGCTGTTGTTTGCAGTATGAATATTATGATGTTAAGTGTTGCAAAATATACGGGATTTTTTACGGGGATTTCAAAAGAAGTAAAGGATATGATTCATATAGGTGAATTTATTCTTTCAACACCTGTTTTATTTTATAGTGGATGGATATTTTTCAAAGGTGCATATTTTGGTCTAAAAAATCGTATGTTAAATATGGATTTTTTAGTTGCTTTTGGTGCTACGTCAACATATATTTATTCACTATTCATTCTTTTTGGTGCAAAAGGTGAGAGTTATTTTGATTCAGTTTCTATGATAATAACCTTTGTATTAGTGGGAAAATATTTAGAAGTAATAGGTAAAAAATCAGCTATTGATACTTTAGACAAAATCAAATCAAGTTTACCTTTGGAAGCTGTTGTTGTAAAAGATAACGAGAGAAAGGTTATTGCTTTAAATAGTATAAATATTGGTGATATTGTTGAGATAAAACCTGGGGAAAAAGTTCCAGTTGATGGGAAAATAATCTTGGGAAATGGTTCATTTGACGAGTCAACATTAACTGGTGAATCTATTCCTATTTATAAAAAAGTAAAAGATTTTGTTTATAGTGGGACTATAAATTTAGATTCACTAATCCAATTTGAAGTGACAAAAAGTTTTAAAAATTCAACTTTTTCATCTATTGTTTCATTATTAGAAGATTCTTTAAATTCTAAGCCAACTATTCAAACAAAAGCAGCAGAAATATCAAAAGGTTTTAGTGTAACTATTTTAAGTCTTGCTTTAACGACTTTTTTAGTTTGGTATTTTTTAGGAATAGATTTAGGTTTTGATTATGAAGGAACAACACAATTTGAAAAATCATTTATTGTTGCAGTTTCTGTTGTTGTAATTGCTTGTCCTTGTGCATTGGCACTTGCTACACCAATGGCAAGTTTGATAGGAATTTCTGAACTTGCAAAAAAAGGTTTACTTTTTAAAGAGGCGAAATTTATTGAAACAATGGCTGTTGCAACAACTATTGTTTTTGATAAAACTGGAACTTTAACAAAGGGTGAGTTAAATGTAACTAAAGCTAGAATTATGGATGATAATATTCATAAAATGTATCTTCTTTACTCTTTATTAGATGCTTCAACTCATCCTGTAAGTGTTTCAATTAAAAAATATTTAGAAACAAAATATAGCTTAGATATTAAAAAACTTGAAAATGTAAAAAATATTGAAGCAAAAGGAATGAGTGCCACTTATAAAAATATTGAAGGGAAAGAGTTTGAATTAATTGGAGGGAATGTTGAATTATTAAGACAATTTGGGATTTTCTATAAATTTGATTCATCAAAAACAGTTTATTTATTTGCAATAAATAAAAAAGTAATTGCAACTTTTGAACTTGAAGATAAAATAAAAGATGATGCACAAGAATTAATAACTTATTTACAAAATAAAAATATTGATGTTGTAATGTTAACAGGGGACAATGAACAAGTAGCTTTAAAAATAGCAAATGAATTAAATATAAAAAAATATTTCTCTTCTCAAACTCCAATTTCAAAAGCAAATTATATAAAAGAGTTAAAAAAAGAGAATAAAATTGTCATTATGGTTGGTGATGGAGTAAATGATAGTGTTGCTTTAACAAATGCAGATGTTGCAGTTGCTATGGGAACTTCTGCAGATATTTCTTTGGCTGTTTCTGATATAGTTTTATTAAATTCAACATTAAAATCTTTACAAGAAGCTTTTATAATTTCAAATAAAACATATAAATATATTAAACAAAATCTATCTTTATCAATAATTTATAACATGGTTACAATACCTTTAGCAATGGCTGGTTTTGTTATTCCACTGGTGGCTGCTTTATCAATGAGTTTAAGTTCATTGATGGTTGTATTAAATTCACTTAGAATAAAGATGAAATAGGAGTTTTTAAATGATAAATGATACGCTTTTTTTTATGTTAATAGTTGGAATTATAATCTCAGCAGGATTATTACTTCTTTTTGTTTGGGCAGCAAAAACTGGTCAATTTGATGATGCAAATAAAATGTTAAATAATCCTTTATATGACAGTATTGAAGATTTAAATGATGCTATTAAAAAAGAAAAAAATTTAAAAGAAGCAAAAGAATCAAAACTTGAAAGTGAAAAGAAAAAAGAAGATAGTAAAGAATTAAACTAGTCAATTTTACTTGACTAGTTTAGAAAAATTATTTGATTGCTGCGATTTGTTTTGCAATATCAGCGATATCAGCATCACTTAATTTAGCAGTTTGACCTTTCATAACAGCACCCATACCGTGAACATTTAAAGTTCCAGCTTTGTATCCGTTTAAAGATGCAATAATTTTAGCTTCATCCCAACCTTTTACGATTTCAGATTTACCCATAGCAGGTTTATCAAAATTTGCACCGTGGCATCCAGCACATGCAGCAATTGAAGCAGCAGATAAAGAAGCAGCAGTTGCAGCAACAATGATTGTACTTAATACGATTTTTTTCATTTTTTCTCCTTAATTTTTAAGAAAAATATTGTAGCTTTTTTTTCTTTTTTTATGCTTAATATTTTCTTTTTTTATTAAATATTCAATGTAAGTTTTACTTATTATTGTATAAAAATTGTGAAAGCTTTCAAATACTATACAGTGGGAAGATAAAGCATTTTTTTTATATAGTATTAGGATTAAAAAAAAGGTGAAAAATTGAATAAAGAGTCAGTTTTAAATATAAATAATTTAACATTTTATTATAAAAAAGAAAACCCTATTTATAAAGATTTTTCTTTAGAGTTAAACAAAGGCGAATTAGTCACAATATTTGGAAAAAGTGGTACAGGGAAAACAACACTTTTTGAATTGATTTGTGGAAATTTAAAACCAATAAATGGAACAATAAAAAAATCAAATATTGCTATGATATTTCAAGATCCATTTAACTCTTTTCATCCAACATATTCAATTATTGAACAAATAAAAGATGTTGTAAAAAGAGATTTTTATGAAGAGATGAAAGAACTTTTACCAAAACTTAGTTTGGAAAAAGAGATTTTAGAGAAAAGGACATATCAGTTAAGTGGAGGGCAACTTCAAAGATGTTCAATTTTAAGAGCACTTTTGATGAAACCAGACTTACTTTTAGTTGATGAACCAACATCAGCTTTAGATAATATAATAGCATATGATGTGATGAAACTATTAATTACACTTTTAGACAAATGTGCTATTTTACTAATAACACACGATTTAGATATGGCTTCGTGGTGTAGTGATAAAATTATAAGGTTAGAAGAGAATGCAAGAAAATAAAAAAGCGTTAGTATTACTAAATATGGGTGGAGCCAGAAATAAGTCTGAATTAAAAATGTTTTTAACAAATATGTTTAATGATAAAAATATTTTAACTATAAAAAATCCATTAATAAGAAAAATGATTGCATATTTTATAGTTACAAAACGATTGGATAGTGCATGGGAAAATTATGAACATATAGGAAATGCATCACCTATTAATCCATTAACTGAAAAGTTAGTAGAAAAATGTAATGAAAAAATTGAAGATTTTAAAACTTATCAAGTGATGCGTTATACGCCACCATTTGCACAAGATGTGATAAAACAAATGTTAGATGATGGAATAAATGAAATAGTATTATTGCCTTTATATCCTCAATATTCAACAACAACTACAAAATCTTCTATTGAAGATTTTGTAGATTATTTACCTTATACTTTTGGTAAAAATATCAGATATATTGAAACTTTTTATAAAAATGAAAAATTTAATGAATGTATTATAAATGAGATTTTAAAAAATGTTGAAAATCCTAGTGAATATAATCTGATTTTTTCAGCTCATGGGCTTCCTCAAAAAATAGTTGATGCAGGTGATCCATATGAGCAACAAATGATTGAACATGTTAAAATTTTAAGTGAAAAACTTGAACTAAAAGGAAAAAATTTTAAATCTGTAAATTTAGCATATCAATCAAAAGTTGGACCTCTAAAATGGTTAGAACCGTCACTTGAAGATATGTTGAAAAATTTTAAAAATGAAAAAGTTATTATCTATCCAATTGCATTTATAGTTGATAATTCAGAAACAGATTTTGAGCTTGATATTGAGTATAGAGAAATTGCACATGAATTAGAAATTAGTGAATATAAAGTATGTCGTTGTGTAAATGATAGTGATGAATTTGTTGAAGCAATAAAGGATATTATTAAAAACTAAGGAGTTAATATGGAAAATCAGGTTTTATTGGACATAACAAAAAAATCTATTGAAAAGAAGTTTGATTCAAATATAAAGATTGATAAAACAAAACTTTTATCTGATTTTCCAGAATTAAAAGAAAATGGTGCAACTTTTGTTACTTTGACTCTTGATGGACAACTAAGAGGTTGTATTGGAAGTTTACAAGCTTATAGACCACTTCTTGATGATTTGATTTCAAATGCAAATGCAGCTGCTTTTGAAGACCCAAGATTTTATGAATTAACGCCTTTAGAGTTTAAAAAAGTAAATATAGAAATCTCTATTTTAACAACGCCAGTTGAAGTAATTTATACAAATATAGAAGATTTAAAATCAAAAATCAAACCAAATATCCATGGGGTTATTTTACAAAAAGATGGAAGAAGAAGTACTTTTTTGCCACAAGTTTGGGAACAACTTCCTAGTTTTAAAGAATTTTTTGCACATCTTTGTTATAAAGGAAGTTTTGAAGTAAATTGTTTGGAGTTTCATCCTCAAATCTTTACTTATGAAGTTAAGAAGATAAAATGAAATTTTATAAACAAGAAAAAGAGCGATTAGTTTGTCTATTATGTTCATATTATTGTAAATTAAAAGAGAATCAAACAGGAGTTTGTGGAGTAAATAAAAATGTTGGGGATAAAATAGAGTGTTTAGTTTATGGATATTTAAGTGCTTTAAATATTGACCCAATAGAAAAAAAACCTCTTTATCATTTTTTACCTTCCTCAAAATCTCTTAGTTTAGGAACAGTTGGTTGTAATTTTAGATGTTCATTTTGTCAAAATTGGCAAATCTCGCAAACTTCTAATATAAATAAAAACAACTATTTTAGTGTAGAAGAAATTGTAAATCTTGCAAGAGAAAAAAAATGTGAATCAATTTCATATACCTATAATGAACCAACAATTTTTTATCCATTTGCTAAAGATATAGCTTTAAAGGCAAAAGAATTTGATATAAAATCTGTTTTTGTTTCAAATGGATTTGAAAGTAGTGAAGTAATAGCTGATATGAAAGGTGTTATTGATGCAGCTAATATTGATTTGAAATCTTTTGATAAAAACTATTATAAAAAATCTTTAGGTGGTGATTTAAAAGTTGTTTGTGATAATTTGATAAATATCAAAAAAAACGATATTCATTTAGAAATTACAACTTTGATAGTTCCCACAATTAATGACTCAAAACAAGAGTTAGAAAATATAGTTAAATTTATAAAAGAAAATCTTGGAGTAAATGTTCCTTGGCATATTAGTGCCTTTCATCCTGATTATAAAGAACAAAATTTAGAGCGAACAAAAGATGAAACTCTACAAATGGCATTTGATATTGCAAAAGGTCATGGATTAAACTATGTTTACATGGGAAATAGCATTTTTGAAAATGACACCGTTTGCAAAAATTGTGGTGAAATATTGATAAGAAGAGAATATTTTAATGTTTTAGAAAACAAAGTTATTGATGGATGTTGTTCAAAATGTAAAACAAAACTTGATGGAGTTTTCAAATGAGTATAAGAAAAGCAGTTGTAAGTGGAAGTTTTTATCCAAATAAAAAAGAAGAGATTTTAAAGTTTTTTGAACATTTTAATAGTTTTGCTATAAATGCTGAAACATTTGAAAATATTAAAGCCATAATAGTTCCACATGCTGGATATATTTATAGTGGTTTTACTGCAAATATGGCTTACAAGTTAGTTTCAGCTTCAAAAAAAGATATAAAAAGAGTAGTTGTAATTGGTCCATCTCATAGAGTTTATCTAAAAGGTGCAAGTGTTGCTTTGTATGATGAATATGAAACGCCACTTGGAAATTTAAAAATTGATAAAGAATTTTCTCAAAACTTAATAGATAAATATGATTTTTTAGATTTTAATGTTGAGTGTGAATTTGAGCATTCAACTGAAACGCAAGCTCCATTTATAAAACACTATTTTGAAAATATTCAATTAGTTGAGATAGTTTATGGAGAAGTTGATTATAAAGATTTATCAAAAGTGATTGATGAGGTTTTAGCCGATGTTGATAATTTTGTAGTAATTAGTACAGATTTAAGTCATTTTTATACTTTAGAAGAAGCAAATAAACTTGATAATATTTGTTTAAATGCAATTGAAAGAAAAAATTTAGAGATGTTTGATTATTGCGAAGCTTGTGGAAAAACAGGAGTTAAAGCGATAATTGATTGGGCTATACAAAATGATTATAAAACAAACATTTTAAATTATTGCACAAGTGCTGATGTAACAAAAGACAAAAGTAGGGTTGTTGGATATACTTCAGCTCTTATTGGAGTTTAGATGTTTATATTTAAAAAAATTGTTTCAGCTTTTTTGTTGCCAATTCCTATTGGTCTTTTTTTACTTTTTTTATCTTTTATTTATTTGATGTTTAATTCATATAAAAAAGCTAAATTTTTTCTATTTTTAACATTTTTATGGTTTGCTCTTTTATCAAATCAAACTGTTTCAAATGCAATTTTATATCCGCTTGAAAATTCATATCCAGCTTTAATTCAAACACCAAAAGTTAATTATATTTTAGTTTTAGGAAGTGGACATAAAAGTGATGAAGATTTAAGTATAACTTCTCAAGTTAAAATGACAGCAATAAATAGATTAGTTGAGGGAATACGACATTATAAAAATCTAGAAAATGCAAAACTTATAGTTTCTGGTTATAGTTTTAGTGATAAAAATTCTCATGCATTTATGCAAGAGCAACTAGCAATTAGTTTAGGTGTAAAAAAAGAGGATATTATAAGACTTGATACAACAAAAGATACAAAAGAGGAAGCAGTTGAAACAAAAAAAATAGTTGGAACAGAACCTTTGATTTTAGTTACTTCAGCTTCACATATGAAACGTTCAGTCCTTTTATTTGAAAAAGAGGGACTAAAAATAATAGCAAGCCCAACAAATCATATGGCATATGAAGATGATTCATATAGTTCTTATTTTTCTGCAAAAAATTTAAGAAAATGTGAAATAGCAATTCATGAATATTTAGGATTAGTTTATTCTTGGTTAAGAGATGAGATTTGATATTGGATTAATCCAATATTTGATAATATTGCAACAAAGTTGCAAATGAGGGTTTTAGTGGAAATAATAAATATAAGTAATTTGTCTTATCGATATAATAAAACAGATGTATTAGAAAATATAAATTTATCAATAAGTGAAAATGACTTTTTAGCAATAATTGGTCCAAATGGTGGAGGAAAATCAACTTTACTAAAATTAATTTTAGGATTGTTAATTCCTCAAAATGGAAAAATTGAGAAAAAAATAAAAAATAATCAAGTAGGATATGTTCCTCAAAATACAAATTTAAATACAGATTTCCCAATTACTGCTTTAGAAATAGTTCTAATGGGTCATACAACTTCTAAAAAAAGGATATTTGGATATTCAAAAGAAGATATATCTTGTGCAATGAGTTCTTTAGAAAAAGTTGGAATGTCAAAATTTGCTAATAGTAAAATAGGTGATTTAAGTGGAGGACAAAGACAAAGGGTTTTTATTGCACGAGCTTTATGTTCAAATCCAAAAATTATGTTGCTTGATGAACCAACAGCAAGTATCGATGTAAAAGGTCAAAGGGAGATTTACGAGTTGTTAAAAGAACTTAATAAATCAATTTGTATAGTAGTAGTTAGCCATGATATTTCAGTTTTATTAAACTATGCAAAAAATGTTGCACACATAAATAAAAATTTAGTTTATCACTCTTTAGAAAATATACAAAAAAATATAGATACACAAAATGAACATTTATGTGAAGTTGAACTCCTATCAGCATTAGGAAAAACTCAAATTTGTTGTAATCACAATCACTAAAGGTAAGAGATGTTAGAAGTTTTACAATATGAATTTATTCAAAATGCTTTAATTGCAGGAGTATTAATTTCGATTGCTGCTGGAATTATTGGCTCACTTGTAGTTGTGAATAAGATTACATTTTTAACTGGTGGGATTGCACATAGTTCTTATGGTGGAATTGGACTTGCTATTTATTTAGGACTTCCAGTACTTTTTGGAGCAACAGTTTTTGCAATTATAACGGCAATCATAATTGCAATTATAACTTTAAAAAATCGAACTAGAATTGATGCGATTATTGGAATGATGTGGGCTAGTGGTATGGCTATTGGTATTATATTTGTTGATTTAACACCTGGATATAATGTAGATTTAATGTCATATCTGTTTGGTTCAATTATTGCTGTTTCAAATGATGATATTTTATATATGACATGTTTAGATATTTTTATTATCTCAATAGTTGTATTTTTTTATAAAGAGATATTAGCAGTTTCATATGATAGTGAATTTGCAAGTTTAAGAGGTATAAATGTTAAGTTTTTTTATACACTTATTCTAATCTTAGCTGCTCTTTGTGTTGTTGCTGCAATCAAAGCTGTGGGATTGATTTTAGTTATTGCACTTTTAACAATACCAACTTATTTAGCTGAAACTTTTGCATCAAAATTATCAACAATGATGATAATTAGCTCAATTTTAGCTACAATGTTTACAATTTTAGGACTTATAGTTTCATATATGTATGATATTAGCTCTGGTGCTAGTATTATTATGGTAGCTGTTATTATTTTAGCAGCAGTGAAATTTTTGAATTTTAAAAAATAAATTAAAAGAAACGGAAAAACCAAATGAATGAAAAAATAGAAGTAGGAAGATTAAACACTTTAAGAGTAAATAGAGTTAGTGAACCTGGAATTTATCTAATAAGTGAAGATGAAACTGAGGTTTTACTTCCAAATGCATATGTAAATAAATCTATGGAAATTGATACTTTACTTGATGTATTTATTTATACAGATAGTGAAGATAGACTTGTTGCAACTACATTAAAACCTTATGTTTATTTATATGAATTTGCATCTTTAGAGATAGTTGATAATGCAAAATTTGGGTCATTTGTAGACATTGGACTGCCAAAACATATTTTAGTTCCAAAAAACAAACAAAAAGGAACATATGAAGTTGGAAAAAGAAAAGTTTTACAACTTCAATTAGATGATAGAACAAATAGATTAATAGCTTCTGAAAAATATGATTTACTAAAATCTGTTAAAAACTTAGAAAAAAATGATGAGGTTGAAATAATACTTTATTCAAAAACACCTCTAGGTTATAAAGTAATAGTAAATGATAGATATGAAGGAATGATTTATCATACAGAGATTTTTGAAAATCTAAGAATTGGTGATAAAAAAAGAGCTTACATAAAAAATATTAGAGCTGATAATAAAATTGATTTATCTTTACAAAAAATTGGTGTTAAAATTTCAGGTGATAAAGTTTTTGATGTTTTAGTACAAAATGGTGGAAAATTAGATTTTACATATAAGAGTGAAGCTTCTGATATAAATGAAGTATTCGGACTTAGTAAAAAAGCCTTTAAAGCATCATTGACAAAACTTATTAGTGAAGATAAAATAGTGCTTGAAGAAAGTTGTATTAGGGTTAAATAGTAACAGATAAAAGAATTACATCTTGATTGCAAATAATTAAGACATCTTTTATCCTATTTGAATATAATTTCGGAAATATTTAAAAAAATTAAAGGAAAATTATAATGGCAACAACAAAATTAAAAGGTAATGAAGTAACTTTAAGTGGAACAGAAATCAATGTAGGAGATATCGCTCCTGTTGTTACAGTTGTAGCACAAGATTTATCAGAAGTTCAAGTTGGTGGAGAAAAAGGTAAAACTCAAATCGTAGTTGTAGTTCCATCTTTAGATACTCCTGTATGTGCAGCAGAAACTAGAAAATTCAATGTAGAAGCAGCAAAAGTTGAAAATGCAGAAGTAATCGTAGTTTCTATGGATTTACCATTTGCAATGAAAAGATTTTGTACAACTGAAGGAATCGAAAATTTAACAGTTGGTTCAGATTTTAGAGCAAAAGCTTTTGCTAAATCTTACGGTGTATTAATTTCTTCTGGACCATTAGCAGGTGTTGCTTGTAGAGCAGTATTCGTTATCAATGAATCTGGAAAAGTAACTTATAAAGAAATTTGTCCAGAAATTACTGAAGAGCCAAATTATGAAGCAGCATTAGCAGCAGCTAAAGGTGTAACTGGTGGTTCTTGTGGAACAGGATGTGGTTGTCACTAATCTTTAAAAAAGTCACTTTTTAGTGGCTTTTTTTTATTATTTTTCTTCTTATTTCTTTCTCTCTTAATTTTAAAATTCTAAAACAGTAGTATAATAGTCTCAGGTAATTTTATTATGAGGAGTAATTATGCTTAAAAATCTAGTTAAAATCTTATTGTTTTCATTTTTAGGTTTTCAAATGTTAAATGCAGCATCAGTTGTAAATGATGGTTTTGAAGAATTAAAAAAAGGAAATATTCTTGAAGCAGCAAATATTTTTCAAAATAGTTGTAATGAAGGTGCATCATCTGGTTGTTATAATCTTGGACTTTTATATTATAAGGGTGATAAAATAGCAAAAAATTATTCAAAGGCATTTGATTATTTCTCAAAAGCTTGTGAAAATGACCATATTGGAGCTTGTTATAATTTAGCATATATGTATCAAAATGCACAAGGAACATTACTTAATTCACAAAAAGCAATAGAGTTATATGACAAAACTTGTAAAGCAGGAATAAGTGCAGGTTGTTATAACATTGCTAATATGTATGAAGTAGGTGATGGTGTTGAAAAAGATTTATTTAAAACTGTTGATTATTTAACTCAAGCTTGTAGTATGAATCATGCAAAAGCTTGTTATAACTTGGCAGTTAGATTTACAAATGAAGATGGAGTCGAAAAAAATCCATTAAGAGCTGCAAATCTTTATCAAAAATCTTGTGATTTAGGTTATTCAAATGCTTGTTATAATTTAGGTGTGATGTATTTTGATGGTGAGTATTTTACAAAAAACAATGAATTAGCAGCAAAACTATTTAAAAAAGCTTGTGATATGAATCTTGATGTTGCATGTGAGGCTTATTCAAATCTAAAAAAATAACTCTTGTTTAGAATCAAGGTTTTATTTTTTTATAACAGTTAAAATCTCTTAAAAATTTTAGGAGATTTTATGTTATTTTCTTGGTATAAAAGATTTTCATCCCAACCACATCAACCATTTTTTGTAAGTGGAATTTTGTTTTTTACTCTTTTTATGATACTTTTTGTTTTATCTCATACAAATATTTTAAATTTAGATACTTCAATCTTAATTTATCATGCTTATACTATGGTTTATGTCGTTTTTTTACAATTCTTTTTAGGATTTTTGTTTGTTGTTTTTCCTAGATTTCTAAATGAAAAAGAGATAAATCAATCAACTTATATGAAACTTTTTCAAAGTTATTTTTTTAATTCACTGTTTATTTTATTAAGTTTGATTTTTTATTCAAAAATCACTTTTATATTTCAAATCTTACTTTTAATTACACAAGTTTTTTGTTTTAAATTACTTTATGAAATTCATAAAAAAAGTTTAGTTCCAATAAAAAATGATACAAAATGGATTTTAATAGCTTTTTTTATCGGACTTTTTGCACATCTTTTATTTATAGTTTCAAATATAGATTTTAAGTATTCATATCTTTTATCAAAAATTTCAATAAATATAGGATTTTATCTATTTTTATTTATGATATTTTTGACTATTTCTCAAAGAATGATTCCATTTTTTACAAGGGCAAAAGTCCCATCTCATGTTGCATATAAAAGTCTAAAATTTTTAAATATTGTTTTTTATCTACTTATTTTAAAAGTGATAATCTTATCTTTTGATGATAGTAGATTTAATTTTATTAGTGATATTCCATTACTTTTTATAATTTCAAAAGAGTTTATAAAATGGAAACTTCCTTTATTTAAAGTTGACGCAATTCTTTGGATATTATATTTAGGACTATTTTGGATTGTAATTGGCTTTTTCATATCAATTATTGAGAGCTTTTTTGCTATTTATAACTCTAGTATTTATTTTGAAAAAATAGTAGTTCATAGTTTTGCTTTGGGATATTTTTTGACTTTACTTATAGGTTTTGGAACTAGGGTAATTTTAGGACATTCAGGAAATCGAATAGTTGCAAATAAATTTACAGTTATAATTTTTATAGCTTTACAATTTATTGTGTTATTAAGACTTTTTTCTTCAATTTGTTCAAATTTTGCTTTAGATTATTCATTTTTTATAAATCTAACAGCTATTTTACTAATTTTAGTTTTACTTGTTTGGTCAAGTAAATATGTAACTATTTTAATAAAAGGAAAATAGAAAATTTATTCTAAACATATCCTTTACAGAAAATTTCTATAATTTGATTAGAAATATAAAGGATATGTTATGAAACTTATTAGAAAAAAATCTTGGCAGATAACTGAAAACTTAGTAACTCCAAAAGAGTTTTTTGAAAAAAGAAGAAGTTTTATAAAACTTGGAGCTGCAACACTTGTATCAAGTGGAGCGATTATGGAACTTTTAGCAAATGAAAAATTACCTATACAAACTCTAAATTATATAAAAGATAAAAATATAAATAATCTAAAATTAAATACATACGAGCAAATAACTTCTCACAATAATTTTTATGAATTTACTACAAATCAAAGAGATGTTAAAGACATGGCACATACTTTGAAGACTGAAAATTGGAAAGTAACTATTGATGGTTTAGTTGAAAATCCTATGGAAGTTGATTTAGATGATTTAGTAAAAATGTTTGATATTGAAGAGAGAATTTACAGATTTAGATGTGTTGAAGGTTGGTCTATGGTTGTTCCTTGGAATGGATTTACACTTTCTAGTTTAATAAAAAAAGTAAAACCACTTTCAAATGCAAAATATTTAAGATTTGAGACTTTAGTTGATAAGGATAGTTTTCCAGACCAAAGTAGAGGTGTATTTGCAACTTTAGATTATCCATATGTTGAAGGTTTACGAATAGATGAAGCTATGAATGATTTATCTTTTTTAGCTATTGGTTTATATGGAGATGTTATGCCAAAACAAAATGGTGCCCCAATTAGACTTGTAGTTCCATGGAAATATGGTTTTAAATCTATAAAATCAATAGTAAAAATCTCTTTTGTAGAAAAAGAACCACTTAATACTTGGCAAAAAGAAAATCCAAAAGAGTATGGATTTTATGCAAATGTAAATCCAAATGTTGACCATCCAAGATGGTCTCAAAAAAAAGAGCGAGTTTTAGGAAGTTTCTTAAAACAAAATACATTGATGTTTAATGGTTATGAAAATGAAGTTGCAAGTTTGTATAAAAATATGGATTTAACAAAGTATTTCTAATGGTACGATTTTTTATATATTTATTAAGTTTAGCTCCTCTTGTTTATTTAAATATTAGGTTATTTATATTTGATAATGTAAATGACCCAATAAAATATATCTATACAATAACTGGTGGAACAGCAACTGTAATACTATTTTTTACAATATCTATTTCACTAATAAAAGAGAAAATAAATTTAATAAAATATAGAAAAGAAGTAGGACTTTTAGGATTTTTTTATGCTTTATTACATCTTCTGAACTTTATAGTTTTAGATGCTTCTTTTGATTTAGAGTTTATTTTAAAAGAGACTTTAGAAAAACCATTTATTTATCTTGGAATGATTGCTTTTTTTATAGTTTTATTTATGGCAATAACTTCAACAAAACAACTTTTTAGAAAATATAACAAATATCATAAATTTATATATTTAGCTTTAATACTTATTACAATTCATTGGATTATGGCTCAAAAATCTGTAAATATTTCTCAATATTTATATTTAGTTATGATTTTGATAATTGGATATTATAAATTAGTTCAACAAATAGTAAAAAATATAAATAATTAAGTTAATAAATGTAATCATACATAAAGCTTTACAATTGAGGTTATTAGGTGACATTTAGAAGTTTATATATTCAATTCTTTCTACTTTTTCTTATTTTTGGATTTTTAATTGTTTCTGTGATTTATGTTGTAAATAGTAATATATTAAGATTTGAACTAAAAGAACATGAATACAACTCAACAAAAAATAGTTATAAATTTGAAAATAAATATTTATCAAAAATAATAGACGAGGGTAAAAGAAATATTGATAATATTTTAGAGGAAAAAATATTTATAAATTTTATAGAAGATTCAAAGTATAAAGATTCTGTAGAAACACTTTTTTATAATTATGCTTCTTCAAAAGATGAAATTCTTCAATTAAGATTTATTGATTTAGATGGAAATGAATTAATTAGAGTCCAAAAATATTATACAAATCAGAAACCAGAAATTTTAAAAATTGAGCAATTACAAAATAAAAAAAATAGTAAATATATGGCAGATGCTTTAAAAATGACTGTTAATGATTTTTTTATAAGTGAATTAAATCTAAATAGTGAATTTGGAAAAATACAAATTCCTTATTATCCTACAATTCGTATCATAAAATCTGTTTTTAGTAATAATGGTGAAAAAAGAGGATTATTAGTATTAAATCTAAATTTAAAATCATTTATTCAAAGTTTAGAAGAGTTTGGACATTTAAAAGTTTATTTGATAGATAAAGATGGGAATTATCTGTTTCATCCTGAATCTTCAAAAAGATGGTCAAAAGATTTAAAAACAAATTTTAATTTTAAGAATGAATTTAGAAACTTTGATTTTGAAGCAATTTCTAAAAATGATGAATATAACAAAGACTTTTTATATAGTTATTCTTTGGAAACAGTTGCAAATAATAATCAAGATTTAAAGTTGATATTTTTTCTAGATGAAAAATATTTAACAGAAATTTTAGGCAATTCAAATACATTGTTAATTTCTATAATTATTCCTTTTGTTCTTATTTTAGGACTTATTTTAGCAGTTTATCCAAGTAGAATTAGAAGCAAATTAGAAGATAGTTTATTAAAAATTAAAGAAAATACTAAAATCACAAATAGATATATTCCAATATCAATTACAAATGAAAAAGGAATAATAATTTATGTAAATGATGCTTTTTGTGACTTAACAGGTTATGAAAAAGATGAATTAATTGGATTTACTCACAGTAAATTAAAAAGTGATAATATACAAAAAGAGACTTACAATAGTTTATGGAAAACAATAAAAGATGGAAAAGTTTGGGAAGGTGAATTAGAAAATAAGAAAAAGAATGGTCAAACATATTGGATAAATATGAAAATAACACCTAAAAAGAATCTAAAAAATGATTCTTATGAATATGTTTCTTTTTCTTATAATATAAGTGATAAAAAATTAATAGAGAAATTAGCTAAAACAGATAGTTTAACAAATTTAGCAAATAGAAATAGAATAAATGAAGAGTTAGAAAAAGCTATGTATAATGTAAGTAGATACAATGAAGAAGTATCAATTATGATTTTAGATATAGACTTTTTCAAAGCTGTAAATGATAAATTTGGACATAATGTTGGAGATAATTTATTAGTTGAATTTTCAAATATATTAAAAGATAGTACAAGAAAAAGTGATTTGGTTGGTAGATGGGGTGGTGAAGAGTTTATTATTATAGCTCCAAATACAAATATTGAAGCGATGAAAACTTTAGCATTAAAAATAAAAGATAATGTAGAAAATCTCAAGTTTAAATATGTAAATCGTAAAACTTGTTGTATTGGTTTTACTCAAATACAAAAAGAAGATAAAAAAATAGAACAAGTTATAGAAAGAGCTGATAATTACCTATATATAGCAAAAGAAAATGGAAGAAATAAAGCAATAGGTGATAATATCGAGTTAAGTTTTAAAAACAATTATGTGATTTAATTGCAAATTATAGTCAAGTTAACTCTTTGTTAATTTTCGATTAGATTTTAGTTAATGATGAGTGATTATAATTTCTTTATAGATAAGTTGACGCAGCGGCTTATTTATAAGAATATTTTTAAGATAAGATTTCTTAAATAGATAATTTTTTATGTTTCCTTGTGTAAAGAAGGATGCCTCCCCTGGGCATCCTTTTTTATTTTCAATCTTTCTTAAATCTTTTATGATACTATTTCGAAATGATTACACTTTTAAAAAATACAAATAACTAAATCCAATGCCTTTATCAAATCTAAATCAAGAACAACTAGAAGCGGCAACTTGTCCCTATGGTTTTAACCTTATTATTGCAAGTGCTGGAACAGGAAAAACTTCTACAATAGTTGGACGAATTGCAAACTTAATAAATAATGGCGTTAAACCAAATCAAATTTTACTTTTAACTTTTACAAATAAAGCAGCTGCTGAAATGGTAGCAAGGGTTGCTAAATTTTTTGGAAAAGATATCGCAAAACAGATTATGGCAGGAACTTTTCATTCTGTTTCATACAAATTATTAAAAGAATTAAATGTAAATATCACTTTGAAACAGCCAAATGAATTAAAAACACTTTTTAAATCTATTTATGAAAAAAGAGTTTTTATGGAAAGAGATGATGAAGCTAATCCATATGACGGTGGATATTTATATGATATGTATTCTTTATATCTAAATTCAAATGATGGAGAAGATTTTGCTTCATGGATAAAATCAAAAAATGCAAGTCATGAAATTTATACTTTAATTTATGAAGATGTAGTTGCTGAATTTCATGAATTAAAAACAAAATATGGTTATGCAAATTTTGATGATTTATTAACAATTATGCTTGAAACTTTAAAAGAGAAAGAGTTTGATTTTAAAGAAATTTTAGTAGATGAATATCAAGATACAAATCCATTACAAGGAAGATTACTTGATGGATTTAGACCAAAATCACTTTTTTGTGTAGGTGATTATGACCAAAGTATTTATGCTTTTAATGGTTCAGATATTGGAATTATTTCAACTTTTGCAAAAAGATATGAAAATGCAAAAGTATTTACACTTAGAAAAAATTATCGTTCAACAAAACCAATTTTAGATTTGGCAACAAAAGTTATTGAATTTAATGAAAGGGTTTATGAAAAAAAACTTGAAGTTGTAAGAACACAAGATGAACATAAACCAAAATTATTGGCTTTTAATGAGCTTTTTTCTCAATATGAATATATCTCACAATTAATTTCAAAAAGTGAAACTCCACACAGTGAAATTGCAATTATTTATAGAAATAATTCAAGTGCAGATGGTATAGAAGCAAATTTGAGGGAGTTCTCAATTCCTGCTAAACGAAAAGGTGGAATGAGCTTTTTTGATTCTGTGGAAGTGAAATTTATACTTGATATTTTAGTTATGCAACTTTCTCACAATGATATGATGGCTTTTATCCATGTTGTTGAACATGGAAAAGGTATTGGAAAAGCAATAGCAAAAGATGTATTTGATGCTTTGATTAGACTTGGTGATGGAGATATTTTAAGAGGTTTATTTCAACCAAGAAGTGACATGAACAATCCTTATGAAACAGGAAGAATGAAAAATCAGCAGTTAGGGCTTTTTGATGATTTTATAGAGTTAGGTTCTGTTTCAAAATTTAAAGATTGTAATTTTGAAGAGGCATTTTTAGGAAATCCTATACTAAAACATCCAAAATTAAATGTTGATGGTGGAAAATATCTTTATGATATATATTTGTTGATGAAACATTTAAGAAGAACAAAAAATCCAGAAACATTAGTTGGAAATATCATATCTTCTATGGCTTATTCTAAGTTAAAAGATTTTTTATCTACAAAAAGAGCAACACAAAAAGATGGAACTATAAATCCAATGCAAAAAACAAAAGCATTAGCGAAAATAAATAGAAAAGGTATGCTTTTAAAGAATTTATCAAGAAATTTTAACGACCTTTCAAAATTCATTAACTCTATGATTTTAGGTGGAAGTGAGATGAGTGAAGGTGATGGAGTAAATCTACTTTCAATTCATGCAAGTAAAGGTTTGGAGTTCAAAGAAGTTTATGTAATAGATTTAATGGATGGAAGATTCCCAAATCGAAAACTTATGAGTAAAGGTGGAAGTATTGAAGAAGAAAGACGTCTTTTTTACGTTGCAGTTACAAGGGCAAAAGATATCTTATATCTTTCATATGCAAAGTATGACAAGATAAAAAAACTTACATTTGTAGCTAGTCCATTTCTAAAAGAAGCAGGTATGCAAATAAAAGACGACGAAGAATCTCAAATTCAAGAGTAATGTTATAAAATACTCCGTTTTATTAGATTTACATTGGAAATAAAATGGAAAAATTTTTTTTAATCATAACTGTATGTACTATAATTATGATTTCTCCCGGAGTCTCTAAATTAACTAGAACACCTGTAGTTGTAGTTGAGATATTTTTAGGTCTATTTGCTGGATATTTAGGCTTATTATATGATGATGAAACCTTAAAACTTGTTGCAAAATTTGGCTTTGTTTATTTGATGTTTTTAGCAGGTCTTGAAATAAATCTAAAACTTGTAAAAATCATAAAAGCAACTCTTGCAGTTAATGTGATTTTATATTTTATATTTTTATATACAATTTCAGGTCTTGTTTGTTGGATTTTTAATTTAGGTATTACATATTTTGTTGCTTTACCAATTTTCTCTTTAGGTATGATTATGATGCTTATAAAAGAGTACGGAAAAGATGAACCTTGGTTAAATCTTGCTTTATCAATTGGTGTTGTTGGTGAAGTTATAAGTATTTTAGCTCTTACTTTATTTAGTGGTTGGATTGAGTATGGTTTTAATATTCAATTTTTTCTTTCTCTTCTTACAATATTTAGTGTAATTATAGTTAGTATTTTAGGTTTAAGAATTTCTTATCTTTTATTTTGGTGGTTTCCCGAATTAAGAAACTTTTTAATTCCTGATTCACAACATGATAGATACAATCAAGATATTCGTTTTTCAATTTCAAGTTTATTAATTTTGGTAGCAATTATGCTTGTGTTAAAAATAGATGTTGTATTAGGAGCTTTTGCGGCAGGTCTATTTTTTAAAATGTTTTTTAATCAAAAACATGAACTTCTTGAAAAAATTGAATCTTTTGGTTTTGGTTTTTTCGTTCCCATTTTTTTTATTTATACAGGTTCAACTGTAAAGCTTGATATGATAACTTTAGATATTTTAAAACATGCAATTTTTATTATGTGTGCAATTATTATGATAAGACTTATTAGCTCATATTTGTCTTTTTTTAAGTATCTAAAATTTAAACAAACTACACTTTTTGCTCTAAGTGATTCTATGCCTTTAACCTTTATGGTAGCAATTGCAATGCTTTCATTTAACTACGGTTTAATCACTCAATCTGAATATTTTTCTTTTATAATTGCAAGTATGATTGATGGATTATTTTTGATGATATTTATTAGAAAATTGTATAAATTTTTTGATATAAAAACTAAAATTATTTAATAAAAAAATGATATTTTTATGAATGATTATTCATAAAAATATCCTATTATAACTAAAACAAATATATCCTATAATGCCCAATTATCCGTGCTACTTTAATGCTACCATCAGTAATATTTTATCTATCAAAATATAAGATAAATTAATATTTTAAGTTTTGTTTTAACTTATAAAATCTATAATTATTGTGATGAAGAATTTTTATAAATATAGTCAAATTTTATAGGAGGTTAAAGTTGAAAAACAGCGAAGTTTTAGAAATAAAAGAAAATTCTAATGCAGTTGAAAAAACAACAAGTAGAAGAGAATTTTTTAAAAAAACTGCTATTTATTCTGCTGGAGCCTTAAGTGCTGCGTCTGTATTATCACCAGTTTTAGCAAAAGCTGACGATCCTGCAATTATAAATGATGCACCTTGGGGACAAAAATTAGGAGATCCAGTAGATAAAAATTTATATGGTGTACCATCACCTTATGAACATAATAACATCAGAAGAACACATGATTTATTCTCTTCAGGGGATTCTTATGCTTCTGTATCTATGTGTCCAATTCATGAATCAGAAGGAATTATTACACCAAATGGTTTATTCTTTACAAGAGATCATGGTGGAACAGCTCATGTAGATCCAAATGAGTGGAGATTAATGATTCATGGAAAAGTTAAAAAAGAGATAGTTTTAACTTTAGATGATTTAAAAAAATATCCAAGTGAAACAAGAATTTACTTTATAGAGTGTCCTGCAAATGGAAGTCCAGAGTGGAGAGGTCCACAATTTAACAGTTTACAATTTATGAAAGGTCTTATGAGTGCTGCTCAATGGACTGGAGTTATGTTAAAAACTATTTTAGATGACTTAGGTTTAGAAAAAGATGCTGTTTGGATGTTAGCTGAAGGAAGCGATAATGCTTCTAATCCTAGATCAATTCCTGTTGATAAAGCTTTAGATGACGTAATGGTAGTTTGGGGACAAAATGGTGAAGCATTAAGACCTGAACAAGGATATCCTGTAAGATTAATCGTTCCAGGATGGGAAGGTAACTTAAATACTAAATGGTTAAGAAGATTAGAATTTAGTGATAAACCTTGGCATTCAAAAGAAGAAACTTCTAAATATACAATGCTTCAAAAATCTGGAAAAGCAATAAGATATTTCTGGGTAAATGAAGTTAACTCGGTAATTACTAGCCCATGTCCTGAAAAACCATGGACAAACTTGAAAAAAGGTGAGTTAGTAGAAATTGAAGGAATTGCTTGGTCTGGTCATGGAACAATCAAAGGTGTTGATATCTCATTTGATGGTGGAGATAATTGGGTTGAAGCTAAATTAAAAGGTTTAGTATTACCAAAATCTTGGACAAGATTTAGTTATGTGATGAGATGGAATGGAAAACCTTTATTATTAGCAAGTAGATCTTATGATGATTTTGGAAATATCCAACCTACAATCGACCAAGAAACATCTGCTGTTGGTGTTGAATCAGTTTATCATAGAAATGCAATTGTAACTTGGGAAATTAATGAAAAAGGAGAGTGTAATAATGTTCAAATTAGAAAACACAAAAAAGCTTAAAACTACTCTTCTTAGTGTTGGTTTATCAACTTTACTAGCAACTTCTGCAATGGCTGCAACAAAAGAGACATCAGTTGATGGAGCAGTAAAATATCCAACAAAAGATGGAAAATATTCTTCTTATTATGTGAATACACAAGAAGTAAAAAATTCAGCTATTGGAAGAACTCCTACAAAAAGAGAAATCACAGCTTGGAATGTAGATGTAAAACCAGATGGAACAGGTTTACCTGAATTTGATATGAAAGAGGGTGAAGTTGTACTTGGTGATGATGGAAAACCTAAAAAAGCTGAAGGTTCAGTAGAACTTGGAAATGAATTATATGATGCTCAATGTGCTATGTGTCATGGAGATTTTGGTTCAGGAGGTAAAGGTTATCCAACGCTTGCTGGTGGTTCAAAAGAATCATTAAAAATTCAAAGATTAAATCCAGCGGATGAACATCCAAATCCTGATACACCAGTTAGAACAATTGGTTCATATTGGCCATTTGCAAGTACACTTTATTGGTATGTTCAAGATTCAATGCCATTCCCACATCCAAAAAGTTTAACAAATAGTGAAACATATGCAATTACAGCTTATTTATTATCTGTAAATAATATTACTATTGATGGTGAAGAACTTGATGATGAATATGTTTTAGATAAAGAAAAACTAATGAAAGTTATCATGCCAAATCATGATGGTTTCTATCCAGAAGTTGATACTCCAAATCCAAGAGATGGAGTTAAAAATATGACAGCATTATTATCTGATCCAAAAATTTATGGAACAGGTACAAGATGTATGAAAGATTGTATAAAAGAAGATGTAAATAATCTTTTAATGAAAATTAATATAGATTTAACAGCTAACTCAAATCAACCGATGTCAGTTGAAAGAAGTTTACCAAAAGTTGATGCAAATTCTGTAAAACCAGGACAAGCTGATTATGAAGCTAGTTGTTCTGCATGTCATGGAAACCCTGCTATTGGGGCACCTGTAGTAGGTGACAAAGTGGCATGGGCTAAAGTGACAGAAAAGGGAGTGGATAAAGTTTATCATAATGCAATAAATGGTATAAATGCTATGCCTCCTAAAGGTGGAACAGACTTTAGTGATGAAAAAATAAAAGAAATAATCGATTACATGATTAATTCTAGTAAATAATTAAAGGAGAGTGCTATGAATATAATCAAGAATTTAATAACAGCAACAGCAATAAGTGGTTTTATTGCTGTAAGTGGTTTTGCAGCTGATGATGAATTAGTTAAAAAAGGTGAAAAAATCTTTACAACTAATACTAAGGGAAATTGTATAGCTTGCCACGCAATTAATGGTAAAACATTAGATGGACCAGGAACAATGGGACCAGTATTACAATATTTAGCAGCTTGGCCTGAAGAAGCATTATATGAAAAAGTATTTGATCCATATACTTCAAATCCTATTTCTGCTATGCCTGCATTTGGTAAAAATGGATGGTTAACTGATGAAGAAATTAAAGCAGTTGTTGCATATTTAAAAACGATAAATTAATAAAAAGGAAATTGAAATGATTAATAGAAGAAATTTTTTAGGTTTAGGATTAGGTGCAATTGCAATTGCTGCAATTCCAGGTAAATTAAGTGCGGTTGATTTTAGAGAAACAAAACCAAATGCATGGAAAGCAACTAAAGTTGATGAAGCTATAAAAGAACTTTTTGGAACATCAGCTACTGTTGAAGGTGGAATTAATTTAAGTGCTCCTGATATTGCTGAAAATGGTGCAGTTATTCCTGTATCTTTTGATACTCAATTAAAAGCTACAAAAATTGCAGTATTCCAAGATGCAAACCCAGAAAGTGCTGTTGCTATATTCTCTTTAAATGAATTTAGCGTTGCAGATTATGCAATCAGAATTAAAATGGCAAAAACAGGAACTGTAACAGTTGTTGCTGAAGCAGAAGGTAAATTACACGCAGTTTCTAAATTAGTAAAAGTTACTATTGGTGGATGTGGTGGTTGATTTAACTCAACTAAATTATCATTTAATTAATATAGAAAAATAAAAAATTTAAAGGAAAATAAAATGGCAGGTACTACAAAAATTAAAGCAAAATTAAAAGATGGAATTGTTGAAGTTAAAGCATTAGCATCTCACCCAATGTTAAGTTATCAAGAAGCTGAAAGAGCAAAAAAAGAAGCAAACTTCATCACTTATGTTGTTGCAAAAGTTGGAGATAAAGTTGTATATGAAGCATCAACTTCTCAATTTTTATCAAAAGACCCTTATTTAAAATTCTCATTTAAAGGTGCAAATGTTGGTGATGAAATTGAATTAACATGGAAAGATTTAAAAGGTAATACTGACGTAAGTAGTGAGAAAATCAAATAATTACTTCAAGTAATTAAATCAAAAAGGAGAGAAACCATGTTATTAAAAATTGCTAAATCAACTGCACTTTTAGTTCTAGCAGCATATTCTTTAAATGCTGCAGATTTTAGTGCTGGAGCTGAAAAAGACAGAATTGCAATGATCAAATATTTTGAAGCAAAATTTGAAGATCCAGAAAAAAATAAAGATAAATTCTTTCCTTATTCAACAAGTGAAGAATTAAAAAATGATTATGCAAAAGGTTTAAAACATAATGATTTTAACATTGGAACTTATGCATTTTCAAAAGATGCTAAAGCTCAATATGAAGCTATAAAAGAGATGCCACCTTATGAAGATGCTATTGATGCAGGTGAAGAGTTATATAACAAAAAATTTGCTAATGGTAATTCATTTGCAACTTGTTTCCCTGATCCAGCTGTAGCAAATCTTTACCCATATTATGATGAAAAGAAAAAAGATGTTGTTTCTTTAACATCAGCAGTTAATGATTGTTTAAGAGACAATGGCGAAAAAGAGTTTAATACTCAAAAAGGTGATATGGCTAATATTCAAGCATATTTAGTAAATGCTACAACTGAAGCTGGTAAAAAATTTGACATTAAAATTCAAAGTGAAGCAGCTAAAAAAGCATACGAAAATGGTAAAGAATATTACTATACTCAAAGAGGTTATCTAAAATTATCTTGTGCAACTTGTCACGTTCAAGGTGCAGGACAAAGAGTTAGAAATGAAAAACTTTCTCCATTAACTGGACAAATAACTCAATTCCCTGTTCATAGATTAAAATGGGAAGATTTAGGTACATTAGAGAGAAGATTATCAGGTTGTATAGTTGACCAAGGGCAAGTTGCTCCAAAAGACGAAAGTACACAAATGAAAGAGTTAATCTATTTCATGGCTTATATGTCAAATGGAATGGCAATTGACGGTCCAGATATTAGAAAGTAATAAGGTGAAGATTATGAAAAAAACAATTTTAAAATTCGCAACAGTTACAGCATTATCAACTTTAGGACTAACAACTTTAGGTGCTTCTGAAATATCTAAATTAGATGTTAAAAAAGAGTGTAATGTTCAAGCTAATGGTATAGAAAAAGTTATTGAAACAGCTGCAAAATATAATGAAATTGCTGTAAAACACAAAGTTGAATTTATGAGACTTGGGATGAAAGCTAGCCAATATATTGAAGCAGTTAATAACTCTTTAAAAAGTGGTGCAAAAACAATTGATATTGTTGATAACAAAGGTAAAAAAACTGAAGAAGCAACAATAGAGTTTGGTGCTTGGAGAGCTTGTTCTTTTGCAATTAGTGCTTTAGTTCAAGAAGAAGAAGCAAAAACAACTTGGAAATTAGCTAGTCCAAGTGACGGCTATAAATATTAATATTTTAGTCAATATGTCTACTTTAAAAGAAGTCAAGATTTAACTCTTGGCTTTTTTTATTGTCAAAAAATAGTAAAACTTGCTGAAAATAGAAATTTTTATATAAATTTGAGCTTTTTTTCAAGTTCATATTTATGTATATTAATAATAAATAAGGTAAAAAAATGAGTAAATTAAGTAGAAGAGAATTTGTTTATATGATGGCTGTACTTGGTGCTGCTCCTGTGTTTGCAAATTCACATACAAGAATGGTTGAAACAATAAACAAGTTAGAAGATTATTATAAATTAAAGCCATTTGGGAATGCAAGATTATTACATATGACAGATTCTCATGCACAGTTGTTACCTGTGTATTTTAGAGAACCAAGTGTTAATCTTGGATTATTTGGTAATTTAGGAAAACCACCTCATATTGTTGGTGAAAAATTCCTTGATTATTATGGAATCAAAGGTAATAAAAGATTAGAGTATGCATATTCATGTGTAAATTTTGAAGAACATGCAAAAGTAATGGGAAAAACAGGTGGTTTTGCTCAAATTAAAACTGTTGTTGATTTTTTAAGAAATAGTTTTGGAAAAGAAAAAACTCTTTTATTAGATGGTGGAGATACTTGGCAAGGAACTGCAACAGCACTTTGGACAAGAGGAAAAGACATGGTTGGTGCTATGAATTTACTTGGTGTTGATGTTGCTGTTGGTCACTGGGAATTTACATATAAAGCTGAAGAAGTTTTAGAAAATGTAAAAGCATTAAATGCTGAGTTTTTAGCTCAAAATGTTTTTGTTAAAGAAGATGCACTTATGAATGGTGCAGAAGCTTATGATGAAGATAGTGGATTAGCATTTAAACCTTATACTATCAAACAATTAGGAAAAGCAAGAGTTGCTATTATTGGTCAAGCATTCCCATATACAACTATTGCAAATCCTCAAAGATTTATCCCTGATTGGACATTTGGTATTAAAGATGACAAAATGCAAGAGATTGTAAACAAAATTAAAGCTGAAGAAAAACCAGATGCAATTATTGTTTTATCTCACAACGGATTTGATACAGATAAAAAAATGGCTGAAGTTTGTACAGGAATAGATTTTATTATGGGTGGACATACTCATGATGGTGTTCCAGAAGCAGTTCCAGTTAAAAATGCAAGTGGAACAACTTATGTTTGTAACGCTGGATCAAATGGTAAATTCTTAAATGTTCTAGATTTAGATATTCAAAATGGAAAAATCAAAGACTTTAAATTTACTTTATTACCTATTTTCTCTGATTTAATTACAGAAGATAAAGATATGAAAAAATATATCGAAGATGTAAGACTTCCTTTCTTAAAAGAACTGACAAGAGAAATAGCTACAACGGAACAAACTCTATTTAGAAGAGGGAACTTTAATGGTTCTTGGGACCAAATTATTTGTGATGCACTTTTAGAAGTTAAAGAAGCACAAATTTCATTATCTCCAGGATTTAGATGGGGAACGTCTGTAATGCCAGGTCAAACAATCACATTTGATGATTTAATGACTCAAACAGCTATGACATATCCAGAAACTTATGCAAGAGATATCAAAGGTGCTGATATTAAAAACATTTTAGAAGATGTTGCTGATAACTTATTTAACGAAGATCCATTCTATCAACAAGGTGGAGATATGGTAAGAACAGGTGGAATTTCATATAAAATTAATCCAAAAGCAAAAATGGGTGAAAGAATTTCTGACATTGTTCTTACAAAAACTGGTGAAAAACTTGATGCTTCTAAAGCATATAAAGTTGCTGGTTGGTCAACTGTTGGAGCTCAAAGTGAGGGTGAACCTGTTTGGGAAACTGTTGAAACATATTTAAAAAATGTAAAACATATTAGTAATATCAAAGTTGATACTCCTGATATTATTGGAGTAAAAGGTAATCCTGGAATTATCTAATTTCAAAGAGAAAGTATAAAGATATTCTTTATACTTTTTCAATTTAATAGATATTTTTATCAAAATATTTTTTAAGTTGAAAAGGATTTTATTTTGATAAAAATTTTATGTTTAACTCTTTTTTTTATTCTTAATCTATTTGCAGATTTCAAAGAAGGTGAAATTGTTTTTAAAAGCAAATGTTCATCTTGTCATATTGATTATATTTCAATGAATACTATAAAAGAGAATTTCTTTGAAAAGAATAATAAGTTACTTAATTTAAAAGCTCCAACAGCAAATATGATAGCTTATGCAATTATGGAAAGTCCTAAAAAAATAGGTGATTCAAGTGATGTTGAGATGCAAGAAATAGAAATAGAAAATTATTTAAAATCCTATTTAGAAAATCCTGATAGATTTAATTCAATTTGTGATGAACATATTTTACCTTTTTATGAAACGAAACTTTCGATGAAAGGTTTATTATCAGATGATGATTATAAAAATCTAGCAATTTATTTTATGGAATATAGTAATAATTCAAATCAAATAGATAAAAGAGTTTTAAAATCTTCATTTGTAGATGAAAAGAAAATTTTAGAAAAAGCAAAATTGGAAAATAAAAAAATCATAGTTTATGCAACATCAAAATCATGTTTCTTTTGTAAAAGAATGGATAGGGATGTTTTAAATCTAGATGAAGTAAAAAAAGAGATGGATAAAAATTATGTTTTTGTAAAAAATGATATGGACGAATCTTCTCTACCTTTTGATTTACAAAAAGTTTATAAAAAGATAACACCAACATTTTTTATTTTATCAAAAGATGGAACTTTTATAAAACAGTATCCAGGTGCTTGGGTAAAAGATGATTTTTTAGAAATTTTAAAAGAGAATGTGAAATAAATGAAAAAATTAGGAAAAGTATTAGAAATATTTAGTGCTACAAAAGAGTCAAGTGGACTTCCAAGACCAAAGGTAAAAGAGTTAAATCTAATAGAAAATTTTGGAATAGAAAATGATAAATTTGCTGGAAAAAAACTTGAGCAAACAGTTATGATTGTAGGATTGAAATCTTATGAAATAGCACTTGAAGAAGGTATAAATTTAGAGTTTGGGAGTTTAGGAGAAAATATTTTATTAGATTTTGACCCACACGATTTAGAAGTTGGAACAAATCTAATAATAGGTGATGCTATTATTGAAATAACACAAGTTTGTACTGTTTGTAATCATTTGAGTGTTTTTGGTAAAAATTTACCACAACTATTAAAAGCTCATAGGGGACTTTATTGTAAGATAATTAAAAGTGGCTTCATATTTAAAGATATGGAAGTAAAAATCAAAGGATAAAAATGATTAAAAAAATTTTATTAATTTCTTTATTGGCAATATTTTCATTTGCTGAATCAAAATTTAGTGACCCTCAACCAACTTTTGATAATCCCAGAAAAGTTGTATATTCTTTATATGTAGGTGATTTAGAAACTGTAAATCATACAATTGGTTCAATGTATAATATTTTAAAAGAGTATCCAAGTGAGAGTTTAAAAATAGTTGTTGTTGCTTATGGTAAAGGTTTAAGAGTTTTAAAAAAAGATTATGATGCAAATACTTTAAATAGAGTAAAATCTTTGATGGAATACGACGTGGAATTTGTTGCTTGTAGAAATACAATGGAAACAATGAAATGGAAAGAAAGCGATTTTATAGATGGCATTTCTTATACTCAAGCTGGAATTGTTGAAGTTATTGAAAAACAACAAGAAGGTTACATAGGTATAACTGCTTATTAAAAATAAATCCTTTTTAGGATTTATTTACTTTCGTGATACTCTTCTTCTGTATTTACAGACCAAATATTATCTTTTGATTTTATATTGTTTTTTATATTCTTAACAGCTTCCATTGCACTTAGCATTGAATGGTCCATGTTATTGTATCTATGCATTCCATTTCTTCCAACACAATAAAGATTTTCAATAGTATTTATATATTTTTTGATTTCATCAAAATTATCATAACTTCCAAAGTATGCAGGATAAGCTTTTTCTACTTTTATAACTGTTGAATCAAGTACATCTTTTTTATCAATTAAATCAATTTTAACAAGTTCATTTATTGCAAACTCTTTTAATTCATCTTTTGATAAATTCCAAATTTCATCTCCAACATTACAAAAATATTCTAATCCAATCCAAATTTTATCTGGATTTTCAATCATATATGGACTCCAGTTATTAAAAACTTGGATACGTCCAACTTTTACATCTGATTCTTGAATATAAATCCAGTTATCAGGGATGATGTTATTTATAGTTTTAAAATTTGTGTCATTATTGATTTTTAGTTTTTCTAAAAGAATTCCAACAGTTATAAAATCTCTATAAACTAAATTTTGGGCAATATCTTTTACTTTATTATCAAGCTTTTTATCTTCTATTGAATTTATCAAATCTTTTATTGCCATTGTAGATATGATGTGATTTGCTTCATACTCTTTTGATGATGAGAATATTTTTTTAATTTGGTTATTTTCAATAGTTAATTTATCTACTTTTGAAAACTTTTCAATTTTTACACCGTTTGATAAACAGATATTTAAAACTTCTTCCCAAAGTTGTCCTGGACCAAACTTAGGATAAAAGAATTTTTCAATCAAAGTTGTTTCTATATTTTTTTGATTTATGTTCTCTTTTGATTTAAAATTTTTCTTTAAAGCATGAATTATAGTTTTTGTAATTGATAAACCTTTTATTCTTTGAGCACCCCATTGTGAGCTGATTTTATCACAAGGTACACCCCAAACTTTTTGTGTATAATCTTTGAAAAATGTTTTATAAAGTTCATTTCCAAATCTATTGATAAAAAAGTTTTCTAATGTTGATTCATCTTTTAAAGGGAAAAAAGTTCTATAAATATAACTCATTCCAATTTTTACTATTCTTATAATTCCTAAGTTCTTTATGGTTTTTAAAGACAAAGAGATTGGATAATCAAAAAACTTTCTTAAAAATAAAATTCTTGATAATCTATTTCTAATTAATAAAACTTTATCTTCAATATCTGGATCGGGTGCATTTTTTAAAGTTGAAACTTCAGTGATAGTTTTTGTTTGTTTGTAGTCTTTTGCTAAACTTCCTTGAATTGGTAAAATATTTTGCCACCAATTCATAACTCTATCAGATTTAGAAAAAAATCTATGTCCACCAATATCTATTCTATTTCCGTTGTAAAGAATAGTTCTTGAAATTCCACCAATTTCATCTGAAGCTTCTAAAATAGTAATATCATATTTATCATCAAGTGATAGTTCGTAGGCTGCTGTTAAACCTGCTGGTCCTGCCCCAATGATTAATACTTTTTTTTTCATTTAAAACCTTAATTAAAATAATAATATTTTTCTAGCAGAGAAATTCCAAAGAAAAACTATAATTGTTGATAAAATTTTACTTACAATTAAACTCTCTTCAAATTTTTCAATACAAACAAATAATGTAACTTGATTTATTAATAAACCAATAATTCCAATATTTGCAAATAAAATATATTCTTTCATTTTGTGATTAATTTTTCTGTTTGTAAAAACAAAACTAATACTTAAAATATAATTTGTCGTTAATCCAAATAAAAATGCAAGAACATTAGAAATTAGATAATGAACATCTAAATAATTAACAAAAAAAAAGAATATTGAAAAATCAACAATAAATGATATTCCACTTACAAAAAAATATTTAATAAATTGATTTTTTTTACAATTAGACTTATTGAGTATAAAATTTTTTAACAAATCAAACTTTCATAATATAATTTAAAATCAATTTAGTATATCATAAGATAAGTTTAAATTCGGTTTTATAGGAGAAAAATGATTTTTTCAGATATTAAATACAAAAGTTATTTACCAATTTATGTAAGTGTTGTTATCTATTTTGTTGCAGCATTTTTGTTTTCATTTAGTATTGATGTAAGTATGATTGATGATGGTTTAAGACATATCTCTTTTGCAGCTAATCTTGATGTTATGAAAAATTGGGGAGAAGTATTCCCAAAATCTTTATTTAGTGAATATGACCCTTGGCATAATTGGCATTTACTTATTGCTTTATTTTTGAAAATATTTTCTTATGAAACTGTTCATATAGCAATAAATACGGTCGTTTTATTTGTTTTGATGCTTTTAATAGATTCACATATAAGAAGAAAAATAAATTATGATTTTAAAACCTTGATATATTTAGTTGTATTTAGTGTGGTGATTTTTTCATTTTTAAGATACTTAAATGTGAGACCAGATTTATTATCAGGTTTATATGTTTTATTTGTGTTGTTATTACGAAATAAATTTTGGCCAGTTTTTATAATCACTCTAATTTATGGACCTTTTTATTATGTCTATTATATTTATAGTGCATTTTTAGGTTTGACTTTTTTAATACAAAAAAAATATAAACAATTCTTTGGGATTTTTTTAGCTTCAATTCTTGTTTTGATTTATTATTTAATAAATGATGGAAGTGGTTTTATAGATATTGTGAAATATGTTTTAACAGACCAACAACTAAGAAGCGGTTTAAATGTTTCAGAAAGTATGCCATTATTTAAATTTTTAACTAATATCAATTCTAAACTATTATTAATAATATTTGTATTGATTGTTTCAATCACTTTATATTATAAATATAGTTTTTTCAAAGATAAAATTTTAGAACTATTTTTGTTAGTAAGTTCTATTTTATGGATAAATCAAGGAAGATTTTTTTATCTTTTTTTACCAATAATTATTATAGTTTTTATGGCTTATGTTATTGATTGTGATAAAAAACAATTTTTTAATCAAATAAGAAAATATTTAATATTTGCAAAAAAATATGTTAATTACTCTTCAAAAGCAAAAATTTTTTATTTTATAGTAATCCCATATTCTATTTTTATGTTTGCATATGGATTTAGTACATACTCTTTTAAAACAGAACTAAATGATGGAAAAATTTTTAAAGCAGAAGAGTTTAATAATAAAACAATTTTATTAAATAGAATGAACATTGATATTTATAAAGCTTTATATTTCAATCCAACTTTACATTTTGTTCCAAGTTGTGGAATAGGTTGGTTTGATAATAGAGATAAACAGATGAAAGATTTGTATGTAAAATTACAAAAAGATAGTTTAAATGAAGAAGAACTTTATAAATTTATAAAGTATGTTAATGCAGATTATTATATCCATTACACTGTAAATGATGAACAAGTTTTAGACTTTAAAAAGTTGGAAAATTATGGAATTATTGCCCAAAAAATCAATAAAAACAGAATAATTTTTTCCATTGATAAAAATAAGTAATTAGAATTATAAATAAACAAGCTATAATAAAATTTAATATTTTTAAAGGAGAAGCAATGATAAATAAAAAATATTTTTTAGGTTTTTTACCTGCCCTTGTTACATTGTCTTTGAATGCAGCAACTATATCAAAAGATGAATGTTCTAATAAAGGTGAAAATTTTATATTTGCAGGAAATGAATGTATCCAATATAAAAAATTTTCAGGTGAAGAAGAAGGTGCTTTAAATATCATAGTTCATGGAACTTGGAAAGATGGAACTGACACACTTGCTCGTTATGCTCCTTTTGCAGAAGATTTAGCAATGAGAACAGATATAACTACAATTGCAGTTGCTCTTCCGGGATATTCAGGAAGTTCTACAAATAAATTTACTTCATTATCTCATGATGGTGTAGAAAATTTAGCTGCTAAAAAAGAGTATGTTGAATTTTTAGGTTCATTAGTTGAAGCTTTAAAAGAAAAATATAAAGCAAATAAACTTACATATATTGGTCATAGTGCTGGTTGTATGATGGGTGCAACTTTAACTGGAGTAAAACCTGATTTAATAAACAATATTGTTTGTGCTGGTGGAGTTTATAATGTACATGAAAAAAGTAAAGAAAAAGGTTTAATTTCAATTGTTGATGTTTTAGATAATGTATCTAAAAATACTAAGTTTGTACTTGTTTATGGAACAGCAGATGATATTTCAAAACCAGAAGTTACAAAAGATTTTTATAAATTAGCAAAAGAAAAAGGTTTTGATGTAAAACTTGTGGAAGCTGTAGATGCACCACATATCGATTTAGATATGACAACTGAATCAAAAGATGCAATAGAAGAAATTGTTGCAGACTAAATAAAAAAGAGTTAATAAACTATTGAATATTTTGAGACAATATCTGAGATAAGTTCTCCAATTTCATTTAGTTTATTATCTTTTAATCTAGATGAATTTCCTGATATTCCAACTGCACCTATTAAAATATTTTCTTTATTAAAAAGTGGAACGGCAACACAAGACATTCCATCTTGGTACTCTTTATTATCAATAGCAAAACCTTTGTTTTTTATCATACTTAATTCATTGTTTAGTGTTTTTATATCTGTAATAGTGTTTGTTGTATATTGATTAAATTTAATTTTTTCTAAATCATAATTACCAAAAGCTAAAATAGATTTTCCCAAAGCACTTGTATGTAGATTTGTTTTAATACCTATGTTGTTTCTTGTTTTTAATTTTTGATTTGATAAATCAATTTGATTTATATAAGAGATTTTATAATCATCAAAAATACCTAAATATGCACATTCATTTGTTTTTGTAGAAATTTCTTCAAGTAAAAATTTAGTTGCTTTGATAAGTAGTTCAATTTTTGTAGATTGATTTGTTTTATTAGATAAATCATTTGCAATGATTTCATTTGAATTTTCTAAATATGAGATAAAATCTTCTTCTTTTAAAGTTTTTAAAATTCTAGACATTGTACTTTTGTCAATATTTAATTTTTCACACAAAGTAACGGCTAAAATAGGTTTACCATAATCTATGATAAACCTATAAACATTTAAACCCTTAGATAAAGATTTTAATTGATTAGACATAAAATTATTTTGTTAATAACTCATTAAATTTTGCTAACCATTCAGGATGTGCAGGCCAAGCAGCAGCTGTAACTAAGTTTCCATCAACTATTGCACTTTCAAATCCAATATCTGCCCATTTACCACCACTTAAACCAACATCAGGTGCACAAGCTGGATAACAAGAACAAGTTTTATTTGCGATAATTCCAGCAGCTGCTAAAACTAAAATACCATGGCAAACAGATGCAATTGGTTTATTAGCTTTGTTGAAATTTTGAACGATTTCAATAACTCTAGGATTTAATCTAATATATTCAGGAGCTCTACCACCTGGAATAAGTAGCGCATCATAAGTTGCTTCATTAATCTCGTCAAATGAGGCATTTAAAGTGAAGTTATGACCTGGTTTTTCTGTATAAGTTTGGTCACCCTCAAAATCATGAATTGCAGTTTTTATTTGCTCATTTGCTTTTTTATTAGGACAAACAACATCAACACTATAACCTAACATTTTTAGACATTGAAAAGGAACCATAAGTTCATAATCTTCTACAAAATCACCTGCTAATATTAAAATTTTTTTTGACATAAGTTCTCCTTAAATTTTTAAATTAGCAAAGATTTTATAGGAAGTTGTATTAAAATAATATTTATTTAAAAGTTAGTTTTTTTTAGTTTCACATAGTGAAACAAGAAAGAAAAGAGGAGATTAATTCTCCTCGTAAAATTCTAATTCTCTAAATGCATCAAAAACATTTTTACTATTTAATTCATCATATAAAGCTTTGTTTTTGTATTCATCCATTGTTACAATTTTTGTTATATCATTTCCTGTAACTTCATTTTCAATAGCTTCAAGAACTCTTTGTTTTAATAAAGTAAAATATTTTATTGTTTCATCTGCTGCTGTTTTTGAAGTATCAACTCCATGACCAGGCACTAAAACATCCCATTTTTTTGAATTTATCATCTCAAGTGCTTTTAATGAACCAATAACAGAACCATCTCTATTTGATGTAACTCTTCCATTCATTACAATATCACCTGAAAATAAAACTTTATCATTTGGTAAATAAACAAATAAATCATCTGATGTATGAGCTTTTACTCCTGTTGGGATAACTATTATTTCTTTACCATCTATATTTAAAGTTTTAGTTTCATTTATGATTTCATCAACTGCTACAAATTTTGTATTTTTTTTATTCTCTTCTGAAAGAATTTTAACTCCTCTTATTTCTGAATTTGTATTAAATTCTTTATTTATAAGAGATGGACCATAAATTTTTGCATTAAATTTTTCTTTATAAAAATTATTTCCTAACCAATGGTCATCATGAGCATGAGTTGTAATTACTGTATTAACTGGTAGTTTTTCTATTTTTTCCATAGCTTTATAAGCTTGATTTGCAAAATCATAACTTGCTCCTGAATCAATCAAAACATAACTTTTATTTGTTTTAATATAACAACTATTTGACATAAAACCACCATTTTCTTTTGTTGGTGCTTCAAGTTTTCCAAAAAAACACCAAACATCAGAAGATACTTTTATAGGTTTTAAATTATAATCAAATGCAAAAGCATATATTGACAGTAAAAGTGAAAATAGAATATTTTTAAACATAAAACTCCTTTTTTATTTTATAATTAAAAATTATATTGTAATATCACTTTTATATAAGTAATAGTTTTAATTTTAATTCAAATAGGATGGATATGGATAAGAAAAAACAAATGGCATTTAACCTAAATAATTTCCTTTTATCAATGAGTGCAATTTTAGATTTTAAAGAGTTTGATTTAGAGGGAACACCATTAAATCATTTTAAAAGAGTTTCATATATAGCTTTAAATTTAGGTGCAAAATTTAATCTCGAACCAAAAATGATGGCAGATTTATGTTCTTTATCGTTGATTTATAATTTAGAAAAAAAAGAGTTAGAAAAAATTCCTTTTTTAAATACAAAAGAGTTTTTAGAAGATAGTTTGATAAAAGAGATTATTGAATTTTCTTCAAAATTAGACAAAATGTTTAATTTGGGAAATAATCAAATAGAAAATAGATTTAAAGCAATAGAATTTGTAAAAGAGAATAAAGAAAATTTTTCAAAAGATTTAATAGACAATTTTTTAACTGTTTCATCACAAATATCTTTTTGGTTGGATTTACAATATGAAAATGAGATTTTGATGTATATTTATTCATCTTTACACGACTTTACTACGGTTTTAGATTTTGAAGAAATTTTAAATTTGACAACAATTTTTCATAAGCTTGAGAATAAAAATTCAAGAATCATAGAAAGAGCTTCAAAAATAGCTGATGAATTTAATTTTGAACATAAAGATAAACAAATATTTTTAATAGCTACCTCTTTACAAAATATAGGAAAGATGTTGATACCTAATTCAATTTTAAATAAAAAAGAGAAACTATCTTCTGAAGAATTTGAACTAATAAAATCTTATCCTTACCATACAAAAAAAATACTAACTGCAATCATGGGATTTAATGATATCTTATCTATTGCAATAAAAGTGCAAGAAAGATTAGATGGAAGTGGTTATATTTATAATTTTGATGGAAAAAGTTTGAGTTTGAAAGATAGGTTACTTAGTTGTTTAGTAATTTATAATGCTTTAAGAGAAGATAGAGTTTATAGAAAAGCATTTGAACATACAAAAGCAATTGAAATTATGAAAGAAGAAGCAAAACTTGGAAAAATTGATGAAAGTTTAGTAGAAATATTTGAAAATATTTTTGAGTAAAAGTGGAGATTTTCTCCACTTTTATTAAGGTTTTACAGTTGTAAGTCCTAAACTTAACCAAGATTGCATTCCACCTCTATACCATTTTAATTTTTCTTCTGGATAACCAATAGCTGTTAATGCTTTCATAGATTCAGGTGATTGTCCACACCATGCTCCATTACAAAACATAAGAACTTCTTTAGCATTTGAAAAATCATATTTTCCATTAACTTTTTTTACCCCAAGAATTCCTAAATATTCTTCAAATTCATCTGGATATTGTGATTGTTTTAAATAAATATATGGAACATTAACTGCTCCTGGAATTGTTTCATGATAAAACCAGTTTTCAGTTCTTGAATCTACAAGCATTAAATTTTTATTTGTTTTTGCTTTTTCCATAAATTCTAAAACTTCAACTTCTCCATAAGTTTCAACTTTATCAGAAAATTTGATAGGAGAAATTTTCCCCATATATGTAACAAATGCTCTTTTACAATTTGCATTTATAGATTCAGCAGCTTGACCATTACCACCATAAACAGTTTTTGGATCAAACTTTACATCTTTACACTCTTCAGGTTTTTCTCTTTTTATTGTAATTGTTTTATCTTCATCGCTTGAATTTTTATAAGTTACTTCTACTCCTGTTGATTGTAAATCAACTGCAAAAATTGATGATGCTAAAACAAAACTTCCTAAAATTATTTTAATCATTTTCTCTCCTTAATAATTGAAATATATAGGAAAAGATTATAACACAATATTAGAAAAAATAATATTTCTGATGTTAAATAAAATTTAGCAAAAAGACAACCTAAGTAAAAAGTGGATATAATCGCGTATATTTAAGAAAATTATAGGATTTTTAATGAGCGAAAAATATGAACCATCAAAGGTAGAAGATAGTTTTTATAAAATTTGGGAAAGCAGAGGATATTTTGAAATAGATGGAAATAAATCTATTCAGGAAGAAGGAAAAAACTTTGCTATTATGATGCCACCACCAAATGTAACAGGTAGTTTACATATTGGGCATGCATTGACATTTACTTTACAAGATATTATTACTAGATATAAAAGAATGGATGGTTTCAAAACACTTTGGCAACCAGGAACAGACCATGCAGGAATTGCAACTCAAAATGTTGTTGAAAAACAACTTTTAGCTGAAGGTACTACAAAAGAAGAATTAGGTAGAGAAAAGTTTCTTGAAAGAGTTTGGAAATGGAAAGAGTTCTCTGGTGGAACTATTGTTCATCAAATGAGAAAATTAGGAGTAAGTCCAGCTTGGTCTAGAGAAAGATTTACTATGGATGAAGGACTAAAAGAAGCTGTAAAAGAAGCTTTTGTTCATCTATATAATGAAGGAATGATTGTTCAAAATAACTATATGGTTAACTGGTGTACACATGATGGTGCATTATCAGATATCGAAGTTGAACATGATGAGGTAAATGGTAAATTCTATCACATGAACTATCACTTTGCTGATGGTTCTGGGTTTGTAACAGTAGCAACTACAAGACCTGAAACATATTTTGGGGATACAGCTATTATGGTTCATCCAAATGATGAAAGATATAAAGATATAGTTGGAAAAGAAGTAGTTTTACCATTAACTGACAGAAAAATCAAAGTAATTACTGATGAGCATGTTGATATGGAATTTGGAACGGGTGTTGTAAAAGTTACTCCTGCTCATGACCAAAACGACTACGAAGTTGGAAAAAGACATGATTTAGAATTTATTACTTGTTTTGATGAAAAAGGTATTTTAAATGACTTCTGTGGAGAGTTTGCTGGACTTGAAAGATTAGAAGCTAGACCAATTATTGTGCAAAAACTTCAAGATGAAGGATTTGTTGTAAAAATTGAAGAGCATAATCATCAAGTAGGACACTGTTACAGATGTAAAAATATCGTTGAACCATATATCTCTAAGCAATGGTTTGTAAGAAAAGAAGTAGCAGCTGAATCTATTAGAAAAACATATGAAGGTGAAACTAAATTCCACCCAAGTCATTGGTTAAATTCATATAGAGCTTGGATGGATGAGTTAAGAGATTGGTGTATTTCTAGACAATTATGGTGGGGACATAGAATTCCAGTATTTTATTGTGATGATTGCGGACACCAATGGGCAGATAAAAAAGATGAGCCAGAAGCTTGTCCACATTGTTCAAGTAAAAATATTCACCAAGACCCAGATGTTCTTGATACTTGGTTCTCATCTGCTTTATGGGCATTTTCACCACTAGGATGGGGAAATAATGGAAATATGCAAGGAACATTTAATGAATCGGATTTAAAAGATTTTTATCCAAACTCTTTATTAATCACTGGTTTTGATATTATGTTCTTCTGGGTTGCAAGAATGATGATGATGGGTGAGCACTTTAGAGGTGAATTACCATTTAAAGATATTTATATGCACGCATTAGTAAGAGATGAGCATGGTGCAAAAATGTCTAAATCAAAAGGAAATGTAATCGACCCACTTGACATGGTTGAAGAACATAGTGCTGATATCATTAGATTTACACTTGCATATTTAGCAGTTCAAGGAAGAGATATTAAGTTAGGTGCAAAAAATTTAGAGCAATTTAGAAACTTTACAAATAAACTTTATAATGCATCTAATTTCTTAAGCCTAAATGTTGATACATTCCCAGATTTAAAAGATATCGAAATTAAATCTCCTCTTGGATTATATATGCAAAGCAGACTAAGTGATGCTATTGATGAAGTAAGAGGTGCATTAGAGTCTTATAAATTCAATGAAGCGGCTTCAGTTTTATATAGATTTGTATGGACTGAATTCTGTGACTGGGGAATTGAGTACTCAAAAGCTAGCAAAGATAGTATCGTTGAACTTGGGGCAATTTTCAAAGAAACTTTAAAAATGGTTTCTCCATTTATGCCATTTATTTCTGATTATTTATATCACAAATTAAGTGGAACAACTTTAGAAGAGGGTGATTCTTTAATGATAATGAACTTCCCTAAAGATGTAAAAAAAGATGAAAATATTGAATCTATGTTTGCTATTATTGAAGAAGCAATTACAGCTATTAGAAGAGCAAAAGTTATTATTGATATGGGTAACTCAAAAATTGCAAAAGCATATATCAAACTTGATAAATCAATTGATACAGCTGTTGCAAAACCATTTATTGAAAAACTTGCAAAAGTTGAAGATATAGAGTTTGTAGATGCGAAAGTTGAAAATAGTATCACTGATGTTTCTGATAACTTAGAAGTATATCTTCCAACAAGTGAAATTGATATGAAACCAATCATTGATAAATTAACTAAACAACAAGAAAAAACACAAAAAGAGTTTGATAAACTAAATGGTATGTTATCAAATGAAAGATTTGTAGCAAATGCTCCTGAAGCAGTTATTGCAGAAAATAGAAAAGCATTAGAAGAAGTAAAAACTAGACTTGAAAAAATAGAGGCTGAACTTAAATCTTTAAGTTAAAAAAGATTTTGTATCAGATTTTTTAAAGCCCTGTCAATTTTTTGATGGGGCTTTTTTAATATTAAAAAATTAAAGCTATTTTATTTCACTTCTTTTTCTAAATCATAAAGTAAATTATGAATAATCAAACTAAATAAACTACTAGTTTATTTAAAAAAAAGTTTTCTTTTGATAAGATTAGACCACTAGTTTATAAAAATAAATTTATATAATTTTGAACAAAGAAAAATAAAACTTACATAATACATATGAGTATTAGATCCTAAAAATTTTATAATCAATTACAATTCTTAAAACAAAATTAATAAAGTATTTTTTAAATTTAAAAAATTATTAAAAAGAAATTTCATGAACGTAACAAAAGATAAAATATTATCTGTTTTTTTCCAATATTCAATACCTTCTGTATTAGGAATGTTGGCAATTTCATCAGCAAGTATCGTTGATGGATTTTTTATAGGAAATTATGTAGGCGATTTTGGACTTGCAGCAATTAATATAACTTTTCCTATTTTCTCTTTACTTTTTGGCTTTGCTTTAATGTTGGCAATTGGTAGTAGTGTTGTTTCTGGAAAGCTGATAGGAGAAGGAGATAGTAAAAGTGCTTCTATGATTTTTAGTAAAGCTATTGTTTGTATTACTTTATTTAGTTTTATATCTTCTACTATTTTATTTTTAAATATTGAAACTATTTTACATCTTTTTGGAGCAGATGAGAATTTAACGAAAATTGCAATAGAGTATTTATCTATTATGTTGATTTTTATTCCTTTTTTGATGATTGGAGTTGTTTTAGATTATTTTGTAAGAGTTGATAATAGGCCAAATCTTGCTTTTATTGCTTTACTTTCAAGCGCTCTTATAAATGTTGTATTAGATTGGTTTATGATTGTATATTTAGAAAAAGGCATTTTGGGAGCATCGTTAGCTACTGGTATTTCTCAACTTGCTTTAATATTTATTTTATTGCCTCATTTTTATTCAAAAAAAGCAACACTTAAATTTGTAAAACCAATTGGAAATTATATTCAAATTATAAGAGCCTCTTACAATGGAGCTTCAGAGTTTGTAAATGAAATTTCAATAGGAATAATGACTTTAATTTTTAACTATGTTATGATAAAAAATTTTGGTGTAGAGGGTATTGCTGCATTTACAGTTATTGAATATCTATTATTTATTGGAATAATGATAAGTTTTGGAATAAGTGACTCTTTACAACCAATTATTAGCAAAAATTTTGGTGCAAAACAGAGTAAAAGAATAGAAGAATTTTTAAAATTTGCTTTTATATGTACAAGTTTAGTTGGTTTTATAATGATAATACTGATTCTATTTATACCAGATAGCTTGGCAAATATTTTTTTAGAAGATACTAATTATAAAACCAAACAATTAGTTTTAAATTTTGCTACATTTATATGGATAATTTTTCTTTTTGATGGTGTTAGTCTGGTTATTTCTTCATATTTAACAGCAATTCATAAACCTTTAGCATCGATGATTATTGCATTGTCTAGAAGTTTTATTTTTCCTGTATTTTTTGTATTCACTTTACCAATTTTATTTGATAAAAATGGAATATTTATGGCAATACCAATGGCTGAATTTATTACTTGCATCATTGCAGTGGTTTTATATAGAAAATTTAGCCCAAAAAAAATAAATTATAAAGAAAGAAAATAAATCTTTTCTTTCTTATTTTTTTAATAAATCTTCTAACATTTTAATATAATCAACTAGATTTTCTTTTAGATTGTAATTTTCTAAAGTGATAGATTGTAAATACATACCATCAGCAGTTGCGATTAAACTTGGAATGAATTTTTTAGCATTTTCTTGTAAAAATTTTTTAGCAATCATTTCATCAAAGATTTCATTTGTAGCACTAAATAAATAATTGTAACACTCGGCATTTTTCTGTTTTATAAATTCATTTTCAATATTCAAATACATATAAAACGTATCTTTCATCAATTTATCAAAAGATTTATTTTCAGGGTCTGATAGAACTAAATAAAAAGAAAAAAGAGCTAAAAGTTTTTGCGAAAATGTTTGAACTTCATTTATCTTTTTTTCTGTATCGATAAAAAACTTTTCACTTTTTTTATCAATTACTTCAAAAATTAACTCTTCTTTAGTTTTGAAATAATGATAAAACTGCCCTTTTGACATATTTAAAGATTCAATAAATTTATTTAAAGAAAAATTGTTTACTCCATTGTTTATAAATTCTTCATAGGCTTTTTCACATATAAAATCAATTTTTTCACTAGAATTAACTATTTTTGGCATTTATTATCCATATTATATTTTGAAATTATATTAAGATATTTTGACTAAAAAACTTGTTATTTTAATCTACATTTCCTTGTGTATATGTTCTAAATCTAGTACAATAGATTATCTTTAACTAAGGAAAAAAATGCTTGATGCTAAAAAAAGAATAAATATAAAAGCAGGTCTAAAAGTAAATATTGTGCTAAAAGAAGACCAAAGAACAGGAAAATTTACAAGTGGGATTGTAAAAAATATACTTACAAATTCACCTACACATCCACATGGAATAAAAGTGCGTCTTCAAGATGGGCAAGTTGGAAGAGTTCAGGAAATATTACAGTAATGTAATAAAATAAAAAGATTAAATCTTTTTATTTTATAGAAGTGAGTCAATTTTTATTTTATATTCTAAATCTTTTCCAGCTAGTGGATGATTAAAATCAACTGTTACTTCTTTTTCTCCAATTTCTTTTACAATAAATTGAATTGGTTGGTCATTTTCATCTTGAGCTTGAATTTGCATACCAACTTTTAAATCATCAATTCCTACAAATTGTTCTACAGGAAGTGTTTGAACTCCTGAGGGGTCATATTCTCCATAAGCTTCAGCAGCTGGAACTAAAATATCAGCAGCTTCTCCTGCTTTCATATTTATAATTCTTTTTTCAAGTCCTGCAATTACTTGTCCTACTCCAAATTGAAATTCAAATGGTTTATTACTTCTACTTCCATCTACTAAAACACCATCAACTCTCACTTCAAACATAATTTTAACTGTTTGGTTAATCTCTATTGGCATATTATCCCTTATTTTTTTTCTGAACTATATAGTATTAAAAATAAAATATCAAATAGGCTTTGCAAATAATAAATTTTTTTATATAATAAAATAAAAAGGAAATTTATGAAAATAAATAAGGTTCAAGTTATTTTTTTATTAAGTTTATCTTTTTTCATTCAGGCTTGTACTTTAGACCAAAGCTCTATAAAAAGTGTAGCTCAAACCAACGCTGCAACGCAAGTAGATGAGTTTAAAGAAGAGATATTAAAAGATTTAATTCGATATAAAAAGAAGTTGGATTTACGAAATCCAAATGCTTATAATAAAAATCTTCAAAGTAGTATTGTTCAAGAAATAATAACGAAAAAAAATTTTATAAATTTAGTTCAAAATGGGCAAGTTTTAGAAAAATCAAATGAATATTTTTATTATGCATTTTCTCCAAAAAAGATTGAAAATCGAAATGACCTTCTGATTTTAGGTTTATATAAGATGATTCACAAAGCTTTTATGATGGATGAAAATCATCAATTTTCTGCAATTTCATATGATCAAGAAGAGATGAAAAAACTTTATGAATATCTACAAGTTGCACGTTGGAAAATAAGAACTGCAAAAGATGAATATGGAGATTATTTATTTAATACTTGGCAAAATAATTGGCAGTTAGAATTTGAGAAGAAATATCAAGGTGATTACAATATCATAAATGATTTACTTTATATAAAAGCAAATCGAGAAAGTGTTTTAGACCCATCAAATTTTTCTTATGAGATTGTTTTTTCTAAAATGATTACAAATGTAGAACATACACTTAGAAAAATAAATGTTGAACCTTATGAAATGAGTTTAACAGCTTTAAAAAGTTTTATTTTTATAATTTAGCCTAAAGATTTTACTCTCTAGGCATTTTTCTTAGTTTGTGAGTTAAAGTAAATAAAACAGGTAGATAAATAAGATTTAAAACAGTTCCCCAAGCAAGTCCAAAACCTAAAGCAATAGCAATTGGTTGGAAAATAACAGCTTCTCCACTTGGATATAAAATCAAAGATAACATACCTATTAAAGTTGTTACAGATGTAATTATAATAGGTCTAAATCTTTTTGTTGCTCTTTCAAAAATTTCATTTAAAGTTTTTGCTTTTTTAAGATATGTCATCATAATAATTCCATCATTGATAACAACTCCTGCTAATCCTAAAGAACCTATTAATGAAGGCATTGATAGATTTAGTCCCATGATTTGATGACCAATTAAAACACCTAATAATGAAAAAGGAATAACACTCATTACAATAAATGTTTCTCTAAAAGAGTTAAATAAATAAAGCATAGATAACATAATCAGAATTAAGGCTAAAGCAGTTGCAAGTAACATATCTCTTCCTAATTCAGCATTTTTTTCTGCTTCACCTTTTAAAACTATTTTTACCCCTTTTTCTTCAATCTCATCTAATGTAGGTTGTAGTTTTTTTAGAACTTCAGATGCCGTTATAATTTCTGGATTTACATTTGCAAAAACATAAAAGTTTTTAATTCCATTGTCTTTTAGAAGTTGTTCAAAAGCTCTTAATGTATTTAACTCAACAACTTCATATAAACTCACATTTGTATTATCTGATAATGGAATTTTTGTGTTTTTAAAACTTTCAAAATCATCTTTATTTTGAGATTGTATTTTTATATCAAGCATCTCTTCTTCATCAAAAGATACAGCTTTTTTCTTTAGTAAATATAAATTTGAAAGATAATTTCCTATAAATGATTCAGTAAGTCCTAGTTGTTCTCCATAAGAATTTACTTTTATTTTTATCTCATCAATTCCAAATTTTAATGAGTTTGAAGAGGATTTAATACCTTTTATATTTTTTAAAGCTTCATCTATTTTTTCTACAGAAGCTATAGCTTTTTGATTATCAGAAGTTACAATACCTATTTGAATATCAGATTTTATAGGACCAACTTTTTTCTCAAGCACTTCTATTTCATCAAGATTGTATTTAGATTTATAATCTTGGTGATTTAAAAATTCTTTTAATTTTTGTGAAATATTATTAGAAGTATCTTCTCTAGTTCTTCCCTCTTTATCATAATATAAACTTAAATTAGGGGTAATATATTTATCTAAAAAATTCATCTCTTTTAGTTTTTGTAATTCAACAGTCATATACATAGCATATGGGAAATTTTCAGTATTATTTCCTACATCTTTTCTATATCCAGCAATTGAGTTTATATTTCTAATATAAAATTCATCACTTTTTTGTAACAAGTCAGCTTCAATTGAACTTACAATTTTAAAAGCTTCTTCAAGTGTAGTATTTGCATTTGCTTTTAGAGTTATTTTTACATCTGTTGAGTCAAACTGTGGGAACATTTGGAATCTAGAACTTTTTATATATTCAAATGTTAAAAAAGGAACAAGTATTATAAATATTGTAATAAATGTTTTTTTCCAATTCATGAAAAAATGAATGATTTTATTGTAAATCTTATTTGCTTTTTCCCATGATGTAACCTTTGAGCCATTTTTTAAAGTATGAGCAGCATGTATTGGAAGGAAAATAAAAGATTCAATTAAAGATGCAATAACTAAAGCACTTAATGCAATAGGAATTAATTTCATAACTTCACCCATTGTTCCACTTATCATTAAAATTGGTAAAAAAGAAAAAAGAGTTGTAAGTGAGGCAACAGTTACTGGTTCAACCATCTCTTTTGCTCCCATAATTGCAGCTTCTTTTGGTGAATAACCTTCTTCTATATGTTGTTGGATATTTTCACTAACAACAATCGCATCATCAACAACAATTCCAATTGCAATTAATACACCAACAAGTGAAATCATATTTATTGTATATCCAGAAAAATAGATATAAATTGAAGCAATAACAAATGAAGTTGGAATTCCAAGTCCAATAATAAATGACATTCTTGCATTTATCAATAGAGTTACAAGAATTGTAATTAAAATTATTCCAAGAAAGATATTTGAAGAAACAACATTTAATCTATCAATAATTCTTTCACTATTATCATCAGCAATTGAGATATTTATATCTGGATTGTTTTTTTGAATATTTGGTAATAGTTTTTTTATCTCTTTTACTATTTTTATTGCATCTGCTGTATCTGCTTGAACTATTTCTAAAGATAAGGCATTTTCTCCGTTGAAAGAGTATAAAGTTGAAGAGTCTTCATATTTTTTTGAAATAATCGCAATATCTTTTACATAAAGAGTTTTTCCAGAAATTTTTACTTTTGTATTTTCAAATTCTAAAGCTGTTTTAGCTCCATTGTTTGTAGAAACATAGTAGTGCTTTTTTGGGTCTTCAATTTTTCCAATGGGAAAAATGTAAGATAAGTTAGAAATAACAGTAAATACATCACTTTTATTTAACCCTAATGCATCAATCTTTTTTTCATCAAGTAATACTTCAAAATATTTATCAGAATCCCCAAAGACAGTAATTTCATTTATTCCATTTATTGTTAAAAGTTTACTTTTTAAATTATCTGCAAAAGGTTTTAATTCATCAACAGAGAATTTCTTAGATGTAACAGAAATATCAACTAAAGATCTAGTTCTATCTAGTGTATTAACCGAAGGTTCATCCATATCAGAAGGTAAATTTGTTTTTATTAAAGTAATTGCATCTTTTAATTTATCCGCTTCTACATATTTGTTAAAACCTTTTTTTAGTTCTAAAACAATCGTAAATTTTCCTGGGCTTATTATTGTTGACATAGTATCAATTGAGTCATAATTTTTGATTTTATCTTCGATTTCAGAAACAGCCATTTTATCTAAGATATCAACACTAGCTCCACTATATGAACCTTTGATTGAAATCATATCTAAATCAAAACTAGGAAAAATTTCCTTTGGTGTTTTACTATAAGACCAAATCCCAACAGCAAAAACTAAAATAAAAAAAGTATAATTTATTCTTGAATTTTCAACAAAAAATCTTAAAATCTTTTCAAACATTAAATTCCTTAGAAATAAAAAACAGTATCATAGTGTAAAAGTATAAATGATAAATTAATACATGTTACTACAAGTAGAAATTATCTACTTGCAGCATATAAGTTGTGTTTTTTTATAAATGCTAAATCTTCATCTTTTTGAACATTTTCAGCTAATAGTTTTATATTTAGTAAAGTTGCTAATTCAGAGATTGATTCAACAAAACTTTGTTTAGAATAATCATTTGATATTTCACTTGTATAATCTCTTGCCAATCTTATATAATCTAAATTAAAATCTTTAATATTATTTAATGGTATAAATTTAGTTTCAAATCTTTTTATAATAATTTTTGCTCCACATTGATGCATTTCATCTGCAAAGAATTTGAATTTATCAACATCTTTTGCAACCGCATAAGCAGTTGCACTAAATACAAGTTGAGAAGCAATATTTTTATTTTCAACTAATTTTTTCTCTAACCAAGCAATAAATGCAGTATTGTTTATTGACTCTAAAGATAGATTGATTGAAATATCATGTTTTATATTATTGATTAAAATATAATTCATTACTTTTTGGATAACTTTTTTATCAAAATCAACGATTTTTTCATATTTTTCGGCAATTGAAACAAATGTTCCAATAGGAATATTGTTATTATCTTTATCTTTTATTGATGTGAATGCCTCTTGCATTACGATATTATCATGTGATTCATCAAGTTTTTTACAATCACTAATATAATTTACATCAAACTTAGAATTATCAATAATATCAAAAATTAACTCTCTCCAGCTTTCCATATCTTTTACTAATTCATTAGTATCAGTTATAAAGAATTCATTTGGACCAATTACTGTTGCTTTTTCATAGGCTTGATTTGCACTTTGTAAAATTTCAGGAGTTGTTCCAATTGGATTAAATGGAGTTGCACCAATATGAACAATGTCATTTTTATTAAATTCTGTTGATACTTCTTCAAAACCTTTTTGCAGTAATTTTGTAAAATTTACTGCATCTTCATAAGAGAAATTTTGCGCAATTAAAGCAAATTCTGAACCAAAAAATCTATAAGCTGTTACTTTTGATTTATCATTTAATTTTGTAGTTGCTAAAACTTTTGCAAATTTTTTAATAAAGTTGTTTACCTCTGTATTTGTATGAGCTTTTGCAAAAGATGCTAAATCAAATATTTTGATTACGAAAATGTATCCAGTTGATTTGTGAATAAACATATGTTTCATATCTGTTTCAAAACTTTGTTTTAAAGCTAATCCTGTTAATTCATCAAGTGATAATTTTCTTGTAAGATTTTCAAGTGTTGAATTTAATCTATTGATAATATTTTCAATTTTAGTTGACATGTCATTAAATGCAATTGCAACAGCTTTTATCTCAGTTGTCCAAGGAAGATGATCGATTTTACCAAATTTACCACTTGCAATACTATGAGCTAATTTTTCAAGTTTTTTTAATGGTTTTAATAGATATTGAACAAATACAAATAAAATCACAATTGAAATTATGAAAGCAATAATTGCATAAATAATTGCGCTTTTTGCTTGACTATATAGTTTGTCGTAAGCGTCACCAGGATTTGCACTTACATAAATAATAGCACTTGTTTGCCAACCATTACTTATTTCACTTACTTGTTCATCAAGTTCAATTGGGATTAAATGTATAAACCATTCTGGAACAGAATCAAATCTTATCTCTCTACTAACTTGAACTAATATTTTATTTAAAGTTATGGTTGCACTTGTTTCTATCTTTTTATCAAATTGGTTAGTTGCTGTAAAATTAAAAGTTAAAGTGATTTTTCCATCTGTTTTTACACTAGGAATAAAGTTATAAATATTTTCACTTGGATTTTTTATTGTAGGTTTTTTTACAACTTCTTCTGTTGGATTTTCTAAAGACAATAACTCTTTTTCAAAATCATCACTTAAAGTATTTACTTCAATTTTTCCTAATTTTTCATCTATTGTTAAATTAGAAATTTCCCACATTGAATTGTCTAAATCTTTTGAAGCTTTTATTAAATCACTCTCTTTTATTGTAAATAAAGCATCTTCTAAACGGATTTCTTTATAAAAACCTCTATTTGCAATAGCATTAATTACTGATTCAATTTCAGGATTTGTTTTATCTTTTAAAAGATTTTTTAAACTCATTCCCAAAGATGTTGCAGTATCTTGTGCTTTTGTTTGAGATTCAACTTCTAAATACTCTTTAGTATTTTTAACACTAATTATAAAATTACCAGTAAAAATCATAAAAAATATTATTGATATGATTATATATAGCTGTTTAGATAAAGACATTTTTTCTTCCTTTTTTAAAATCTACTCATTAAATCTTTCCAAGATTTAAGATTATTCTCACCAATTCGTTTTTCACCTTTTGTTTGTGCTTGCCATAATCCAGTTGCATTAAAACTATAAACAGGTTTTAAGTCAGGTCTTTTTGTAGCAAGTTGTAAACTTTGATTAATATTATCTAAAACTACAGGAATTGCCCCAGCTTGATGATAATATGTTAAAACCATGTGAGCTTGGTCAAATTTACTATTTGCTTTTGAATAAGTAACGTAGGTAATTCTTAACTTGTCATCAGGAACACCTAGTTTAATTAGTGAAAAATATTTTGCAATTGCATAATCTTCACAATCTCCAGCTCCAGTTCCCATAAATTCAATAGGTGTAGCCCAATAATCTTTTTTCTTCCAGTGTGCTAAATCGGTTTTATATGTTAATCTATTAAAAAAATCATTAACATTTTTAAGTTTATTTAAAACAGATTCATCTTTAGAAGCTTCCATCATAGAGTCCCACATTTCAACTCTTTTTTTAGCACTTGAACCATATTTATTTTCTATGGAAGCTAGTTGAGCTGGGTCAATATTGAATGTTTTTGAGGCAGTTACAAATAGAGATAAAAAGGGGATAAGAAAAATTAAAATGAATAACATTTTTTTCATCTTATCTCCTTTTTTTTATTACATATATTATCTAATATTTAATTAAAATTAAAGAAGTTATTTTAGAAGATTTTTTATCTCTTCTTCACTTATTTTTTCATTATCATATTTAATTGCAATTATATTTTCAGTATTGTTGATATACCATTCATCAATTGCTTGATTATTTAGATTTTTGCTATTTTCTAAATGATATTCATCTAAAGAAAGATATAAAAATCTTTTTTTAGCAGGATTTGGCATAGTGAAAATTAAAATAGCCCATAAAACGCAAATAATCGCAATTGTAATAACTAAAGTTGATAGAGTTACATTTTTATAAAACATTCCTCCAATCATTCCACCAAGGAATGTTCCTAAATAACCAGCAGAGTTGAAGATTCCTAAAACTAAACCTCTTTGATGAACTTTTGCAAATTTTGAAGCAAGTGATTGCATAATTGGTTCATGCATGTTAAATCCAATAAAGAATATAACAACACCTACTACAAAAACAACAGCACTTGAACTTAATCCAATTACTAAATAAGAGATAGCAAAAAATATAATCCCGATGATTAATATCTCTTTAAATTTTCCTTTTTTCTCTGCAATAACAGCAGCAGGTCCCATAGCAATAACACCACAAATCATAGCTGGAAGATATACTTTCCATAATTCACCCATTGTCCATTCAAAGTGATTTACTAAAGTGATTGGAATAATCATAAAAGCAAATGTCATTAAACCTTTTTGTAAAAAGTTTGTAATATTCATTTTAATCAAATTTGTATTTCCTAAAACTTCACCTAAATTTGCTTTTTTATTATAAGTGTGAGTTATATGTGGAGGATTTGGAACCATTTTGATTAAAACAAAAATAGAACCTAAAGCTATAACCATTGTAATATAAAATAAAGAGTGAACACCAAATGCAGCCCCTATTGTAGGACCAGCAATCATAGAAACTGCAAATGCAATAGCAATTGATGAACCCATTAAAGCCATAGCTTTTGGTCTTTGTTCTTCTTTTACTAAATCACTAATTGTTGCAGTAACAACTGCTCCAATAGCACCTGCACCTTGAAGTAATCTACCAAATAATAAGCTGTAAATATCATTAGAAACAGCACAGATTAAAGAACCAACTGCAAAAAGCAATAATCCCATAATAATCGTACCTTTTCTTCCTAATTTGTCACTTATTACTCCAAATGGAACTTGAAAAATCATTTGAGTTAATGCATAACCACCAATTACAATACCAACAAGTGTTGGTGTTGCACCTTCTAAATTTATAGCATAAACTGAAATAATAGGTAAAACTAAAAATAAACCGAAAAATCTTAGAGCAATAATTGCACTAAGAGGCAAAACTGATTTAATCATCTATAATCCTAAACATAATATAATTTTGGGCAGATTATAGTTAATATTAGTTAATAATAGGTTAAAAGGAAAAATTGTGAAAATAGTTTTAGCATCAGCAAATAAAGGTAAAATTGCAGAGTTCCAAAAACTTCTTCCAAATGATGAAGTAATAGCTTTCAGTGAAATTTTAGGACCTCTTGAAATAGAAGAAGATAAAGATACTTTCAAAGGAAATGCAATAAAAAAAGCACAAACAATATTTGATGAACTTAAAAAAATAGGTTATGAAGATGTTGTTGTAATTTCAGATGATTCAGGAATTTCAGTTCCTGTACTTAATAATGAACCAGGTGTTTATAGTGCTCGTTATTCAGGAGCTAATGCAACGGATAAATCAAATAACGCAAAATTAATAGAAAATTTAAATGCTAAAAATATTGAAAAAACACCAGCTTTTTACACAGCATGTATAGCAATTGTTTATAAAAATGAAGTTTATACTGTTCATGGTTGGATGCATGGAAATGTTATAAATAAAGAGATAGGTGAGGGTGGTTTTGGTTATGACCCGATGTTTATTCCTAATGGATTTGATAAGACTTTAGGAGAACTTCCACATGAAGTAAAAAAAGAATTTTCTCATAGAAGTAAGGCTTTGAGTCTAGCAAAAAAAGTTTTAGACGTTATTCTTTAATAACCTCTTCATGAAATGAAATATCATAATCTTTTGCTTTTACATAAAAGTTGATTTTTTGAGTTTTATTTTCATGAATTATATTTGCATAAATATCAAATAAATCATCTTCTATTTGAAGATGGTTTATATTTGTTAAATCTAAATCTTTAACATAAGATTTAAAAAAATTTATATGATTTTTTGCTTGAATATATAAATATTGATTAGATAAATTTACATTTCTTAATGCTTTTGTCTCTAAAATCAAAATACTAACATAAGAAAAAAGTGTAACTAAAATAATAGTTATTAAAAGTGTATAAGCTTTTTTCATAGATTAAATTCCCATGTTTGAATAATATTGTTTTTCAAATTTATATAAATTGAAACTTTTTGAGAATTAATATCTAATGTAAACTCTTTTACATCTTTTAAAAGTAAGTTATTATCAAAGTATAGATTACTATTTTCAAATGAAAATTTATGTAATTCATTTTTATGTTTTTCAAAAAAGATTTTTGTAGCTAGAAAATTTATTTTATCAATTTCTATTTGTTGGTTTTGTTTATTTTGAAAAAGTAACTCTTTTGTAAAAATAGTCGAATAGATTATAACTATTGATGAAATTATTAAAGTTAAAATTATTTCAAATAAAGAAAAACTATTTTTCATACTTAAAAATCTTTATTTGTTCATTTTCAAATTGATACTTAGAAACAGTAATAGTTTCAACAATAGTTGAATTTTTTATGATTTTGAGATTTTTTGTACTTTTAGAGAAAAGTGAGTAATCATTTGTATCAAATCTATTTTCTAAATTATTTAGAAGCATAAAATTTTTTTGTTCTTGTTCATCATCATAAGTGGAAAATTTAAAACCACTTATGACAATAATTAAAAAAGTGATACTGATTAAGGTTTCAAGTAGTGTAAAACTACTTTTTCCCAAGTTCGATAGCTTTTTCAAAAGCAGCTTCAACAGCACTTATCATAGCATTTCTTACACCAGCTTTTTCAAGTTCCGCGTAACCAGCAGCAGTTGTTCCACCTGGACTCATAACTGAATCTTTTAAAATCGCAGGATGAGAATGTTTTAGTAAACTAGATGTTCCACTAAATAAACCTTGAACTAGTTGCATACTTAAATGTCTTTCTAAACCTGCTTTTACTGCACCATCAGCTAAAGCTTCAGCTACTAATGCTAAATAAGCTGGTCCACTTCCTGCAATTGCTGTTGCAATATCAAGTTGAATTTCTGTATTAACCCATATTGCTTGACCAATACTAGAAAAAATTTCTACTGCAATTGTTTTTGCTTCATTGTCACCTGTGATAGTTGTCATTGAATTTTGAACTGAAGCAGCAATATTTGGCATAGTTCTAATATAATGTTTTGCTTTGATTTGTTTTCTTAAAGTTTCAAGTTTTGTTCCAGCTAAAATAGATAATAATACATTTGCATTTCCAACAAGTCGTGCTGAAACACTTTGTAAAGCATAAGGTTTTACACAAAATAAAATATTTTTTCCTGTTATATCTTCTTGATCATCTAAAACTTTTATAGTAATTTGAGGCATTTTCTCTTGAATAACTTTTAATTTTTCTACATCTCTACCTATTATCTCAACCTCGTGATTTTTGATAAGTCCTCTTGCTAATGATTGAGCCATAATTCCATTACCAATTAATGTAAGTTTCATTTATATTGCCTTTTAAATTATTTTTGAATTATTATATCAGATAATACCTAATTAACTATAAGTAAATAATATTTGAAAACAAAGGATTTCTTATAGAAAAATCTATGATAAGTAATAATTATTATATTTAGGGAGAGACATTTTTATATTTTAGTTATAATTTTTTAGATATATGTTATCATAAAATAAAATTAATTATTTGGTTGTTTTTCGTGGAAAAAATGCTTTTTTATCTTTTTATCTCACAATTTATCTCTATAAATTTATTTGCATTAACATTTGGTGTTGTTCCTCAACAAAGTCCATTGGCTCTTATAAAATCTTGGGAACCTGTTATCCAATATTTGGAAAAACAAACAGGAGAAAAGATAGATTTAAAAATTGAGACTTCTATTTCTAAATTTGAAGAAAAACTTTATTCTGGATATTATGACATTGCATATATGAATCCTTATCATTATGTTATCGCAAATAAGAGACAAAAATATATCGCAAAATTTAAAGCAACTAAAGATTTGGTTGGTATTTTAGTTGTAAATAAATCTAGTAATATAAAAGATATAAATGATTTAAAAGGGAAAAGATTCCTTTTCCCCTCTCCAAATGCATTAGCAGCAACAATAATTACAAAATATGAACTACTTAAAAAATATGATATTAATATTGAGAAAGATGAAACTTTTGAGTATGTAAATTCTCATGATTCAGTTTATAAAGGTGTATCAAGAGGTATAGGGGATGTTGGTGGAGGAATTGAAAGAACCTTTAATGCATTAACTGATATTGATACGAAAGATTCGCTAAAAATTCTTTATACAACACAATCATATCCAAGTCATCCAATAGCTTATAATTCATCTATTTCAGAAAATTTGGAAAAAAAATTTGAGAAAGCATTTCTTAATATTCCTCAAAATTTATTAGAAAAAATTAATATAGAAAATATTATCAAAACAGATGATAATAAGTACGATATAATAAGAGATTTAGCTGAAAAATTAACTTTACCAAAAGAGTAAAATGAGATTATCTTTTAAATACAAATTTATTTTATCTTTTGTAACAATTGAGTTGTTTTTTATCTCTTTAATTGTATTTTATAACTTTTCTTCATCAAAAAGTTTATCAGATTCTCTTACAAATGTAAATATTGAATCAAGTAGTAAATTATTTGCTGAAATTATAAAAACTCCTTTATTAGTAAATGATTTAGCAACTATTGATAATGCAGTTAGTAGCTTTAGTAAGTTAAATCATATTGTTGCAGTTAGGATTGTAAATACAAAAAATATTTTACTTTCGCATTTCAATGATAATAATGAATTTAAAAATATTTTTGATGAAAATATTTCAAATATTCAAAAAGAAGGAAGAATATTTCAATTAAAATCTTTTCCAATAATTTTAGATGAACAAAAATTAGCAAATGTACAAGTTTTATATGAATTGTCAGATATAAATAAAATTATTACAGATAATGAAAATAGGACTTTTTTTCTAATAATATTAGAAATTTTATTTAGTACATTAATTGCTTTTCTTGTAGGTTATAGGCTTACAAAAAGACTTACTGTTTTGACAAATTTGGCTGAAAAAATTTCAAATAATGAAAAGTTATATATACAAAAAGATATGAAAATAATAGATGAAGTTTCTATTTTAACAAATGCATTATCAACAATGCAAGAAAAAATTTTTGAAAGAAATTATCAACTTAAACAAACAGCAAAAAATTTAAGGCAAGAAATAAGTTTTCATAATGCTCTTTTTAATAACACAAACTGTGCAATAATAATTTTAGATAACAACTATAAAGTTGTAAGTATAAATGAAAGGGTTAATAATCTAACAGGATATACAAAATCTGAATTAGAAGAGAAATTTGTATGGGATATTTATATAAATAAAAATGTAAAACAAAAGATTACAGAACAAAATATTGAAAATTATCCAAAAGAGTATGAAAATTCATTAATTTCAAAATTTGAAGATAGTCCTTTACATACTTGGTCAAATAGTTTTATATTTGATGAATATGGGAAAGTAGAGTATATAGTTTCAATTGGTATTGATATTTCTGCAATAAAAGAAGTTCATCAAAAATTAAAAAAATATGTAACTCTTGTGAATGAAAATATAATGATTTCAAGAACAGATTTGGAAGGAAAAATTACAAGTGTAAGTAAAGCATTTTGTAGAATTTCAGGTTTCTCAATTGATGAATTATTGGGTCAATCTCATGTTGTAATGAGGCATGAAGATACACCAATTGAAGTTTATGAAGATTTATGGAAAACAATTACAAGTGGTAATATATGGAAATCAGAAGTAAAAAATAAAACGAAAGGGGGAAGTTTTTATTGGACAGATTCTACGATTTATCCTGATTATGATAATAATGGAAATATTATTGGATATTATGCAATTAGACATGATATAACAGATAAAAAATATATTGAAAATCTTTCAATAACTGACCCATTAACAAAACTGTATAATAGAAGATATTTTAATGAAATATTTTATAAAGAGTTAAATAGAGCAAAAAATGATAGAACAATTTTTTGTTTACTTACAATGGATGTGGATTATTTTAAACTTTATAATGATACATTTGGGCATCAAGAAGGAGATGTTGTCCTTGAATCTATAAGTAAAGTATTATTAGAAAACTTTAAAAGAGAAGGTGATTTTGCATTTAGAATGGGTGGTGAAGAGTTTAGTGCAATCTTTACAACATCTCAAAAGGATAATATATTTTTATTTTCTGATAAATTAAGAAAATCTGTAGAAGAATTAGAAATAAAACATGAAAAAAATCTAGCATCACAATTTGTTACTGTTTCAATAGGAGTTGTTTATGTTGATTTTACAAAATATTTCCAAAGTATAGAACAATCTGTTTTATATAAATATTCAGATGAATTACTTTATAAAGCAAAAGTAAATGGTAAAAATATAGTTTTTGTTGAAGAGTATGATAAATTACATAATTTTAATTATAAAAACTAATTATTTATCAATTATTCTTATTAAATTTCTTTTATATAAATTGAATAACCAAAATAATAAGCAACTATTAGATAGAATACTACTTTTATGAGAAAGGATATTAAAATGATAAAAAGTTTGAAGTTTAAAAATTTATTATTGATAGCTTGTACAGCCTTTGTTTTATCTGCTTGTTCTTCAAAAGAGGAAGAAGAATATAATAAACCTGCAATATATTGGTATAACAAAATGATGAAGCAAATTGCATCAGGCGACTTAGATAAAGCAGATGATACTTATACTTCTTTAGAGAGTGAACATAGAAATTCTCCTTTTATTCCAAGTGCTATACTTATTTTAGTAAATGGACATATAGATGAAGAAGAGTATGCATTAGCAAACTTCTATTTAGATGAATATATCAAGAGATTTAGTTTAAGTAAAGATATAGATTATGCAAGATATTTAAAAATTAAAGCGAACTTTTTAGGATTTAAATACCAATTTAGAGATCAACAATTAGTTGATGATACAATCGCTCAAATTCAAGAGTTTAAATCTAAATATAGAAACTCACCATATATGCCTTTAGTTGATACAATAAATTCAAGATTATTTATGGCAAAAGCATCATTTGATAATGAAATTGCTGAACTTTATGTAAGAAGAGATAAAGAAGCAGCAGCAGCATTTTATGATCAAAAAGTTAAAGAATCTTGGATAAATCCTGCAGAAATTGAACCAGTAAAAGTTCCTTTCTACAGATCAATTTTTGAATAATTTCAAAACGGAATAATAAAGATTTTAGGAGTTAAATAAAAATGGAATTAGAAAATTATGATGAATTTCCACAAACTATACCTTTAATTATTGAAGATGATATATTTTTATACCCTTTTATGATTGCTCCTCTTTTTTTAAGCAATGAGCATAATATAAAAGCAGTTGAGTATGCAATAGAACACAATAAATTAGTTATGGTTACTGTTTCTAAACACGGAAAAGAAGGCAAAAGAGAAACTGATTCTTTTTACGATGTTGGAGTAGTTGGAAATATTATGAGAAAAGTATCTTTACCAGATGGTAAAATAAAAGTACTTTTCCAAGGTTTAGCAAAAGGTAGAATTTTAGATTTTAATACAGAAGATGCACTTTTTGCAAAAGTTGATATTTTAAAAACTGAAGAGATAAATGAAGAAAATATTAAATCAGTAATTGAAGTTTTAATTGAAAATGTTAAAAAATTATCAAGATTAAATACAAAATTCCCCGCTGATTTAGTAAAAACAATTGAAGAAAATGATGATGCTACAAGAATTGCAGATTTAATTTCATCAGTTTTAAAAGTAAAAAAAGATGAAGCTTATAAACTTTTCTCACAAACAAATGTAGAACAAAGATTACTTGATATTATTGAAGAGATTAAAAAAGAGATAGAATCATTTAAAATCCAAAAAGAGATAACACAAAAAGTTAACTCAAAAATAGAAAAAACTCATAAAGATTATTTCTTAAAAGAGCAAATAAAAGCTATTCAAAAAGAGCTTGGTGGTGATAACCAAAAAGATGAAGAGATAAAAGCTTATAAAAAGAGATTAAAATCTAAAAAAGAGTTTATGCCAAGAGAAGCATATAAAGAGACAAAAAAACAGATTGAAAAATTAAGTAGAATGAATCAAGATTCTCCTGATGCTTCGCTTTTACAAACTTATGTAGAACAAGTTTTAGATATTCCATTTGGTGAATATGCAAATGAAAAAATATCAGTAAAAAGCGTTGAAGATCAATTAAATGAAGATCATTACTCTTTATTAAAACCAAAAGAGAGAATTTCAGAATATTTCGCAGTAAAACAGTTATTAGAACAAAGAAAAATTGAAGATTTAAAATCAAAAGGTACTGTTTTATGTTTTGTGGGACCTCCAGGTGTTGGTAAAACTTCTTTAGCAAACTCTATTGCAAAAGCATTACAAAGACCACTTATTAGAATAGCTTTAGGTGGAATGGAAGATGTTAATGAATTAAGAGGACATAGAAGAACATATGTTGGAGCGATGCCAGGAAGATTAATCAAAGGATTAATTGACGCTAAAAAAATGAATCCAGTTATGGTTTTAGATGAAATTGATAAACTAGGAGCTAACCATAGAGGTGACCCAACAGCAGTAATGCTTGAAATTTTAGACCCTGAGCAAAATCATGAATTTAGAGATTTATATTTAAATTTCCCAGTTGATTTATCTCAAGTAATTTTTGTTTCAACGGCAAATGATGCTAGAAGAATTCCAGCACCACTTAGAGATAGAATGGAGTTCATTGAAATTTCTTCATATACACCAAATGAAAAATATCACATTGCAAAAGATTATTTAATTCCTCAAGAGTTAGAAAAACATGGACTTAAAAAAACTGAGGTTAGTTTAAATAAAGCTACTATTGAGATGATTATTTCAAAATATACAAGAGAAGCTGGAGTTAGAAATTTAAGAAGAGTTTTCTCTAAATTATTTAGAAAAGTAGTAAAACAAATTTTAAATGATTCAACAATTGAAAAAGTAACTATTGGAACAAAAGATTTAAAAACATATTTAGATAATCCAATTTTTGAAATTGACCCAGCTGAAAAGAAAAATTCTGTTGGAATTGCAAATGGACTAGCTTGGACAGCAGTTGGTGGAGATGTTTTAAAAATTGAAGCAATTAAACTAAAAGGAAAAGGTAGTTTAAGTGTAACAGGAAATCTTGGTGATGTAATGAAAGAATCTTCAAGAATTTCTTATTCAGTTGTAAAAGTATTAATTGATAATAAAACTCTAAAAATCAATGATAAAATAATTCCAAAATCTTTCAAAGAAGAGGAAGAAAAAGAAAAAATTGATTCAAGTGAAGTTTATAAAAGATACGATATTCACTTACATATTCCAGAAGGTGCGACACCTAAAGATGGACCAAGTGCTGGTATAACAATGGCACTTGCAATGGCTTCAGTTTTAAGTGAAAAAGCTATAAAAGCTGATGTTGCAATGACAGGAGAACTTACACTTTCTGGTAAAGTTTTACCAATTGGTGGATTAAAAGAGAAACTAATTGCAGCATATAAAGCAAAAATGAAAAAAGCCTTAGTTCCAAGAAAGAACTTTGACAGAGATTTAGATGAAATTCCTGAAGAAGTTAAAAGTGCAATGGAAATAAAAGCTGTTGATACAATCGAAGATGTATTAAAAGAGGCTTTGGAAAATTAAAATGAAGAAAATAAGACGACAGAGTCTAGTTGTAAATAATTTTTTTACATTAGCCTCTATCGCAATGATTTCTATAATCATTGTTTTATATTCAACGTATATCGTTGGTGATAGACCAATAACAAAAGAGGAAGTTATTCCTCTTTCTTGCGAAAAAGAGATTTATTCTACTTCAAAAGTATTCAATCAAAAACTTTTAAATGATTCAATAAAAGCTTTAGATAAAGGTTTTTATAAACTAAATGGTCAATATGTTAAATCTGTATATTCAAAATCAATTATTGAAGAGTTTGTTAGTTTAAATGAAATCAATAGTTTTTATATTGATGCAATTTCATCTAAGCCAAAAGAAGATATAAACAAATTTTTAACTATAGATTACGAAATAATTGAAAATGACAAAAAAGACCCAAATAAAAAATCAAAAGAGTGTAAAATTTGTTCTGGAAGTATAATGACTTCATTCAAAGCAGATAAAACAGAGATTTTTAGATTTTATATAGATTTTAATTTATATGATAAAGATGAAATAAAAAGAAGAATAGATTGTACTATAAAGGCTTATGAAAACAATGTTAAAAAGATTTAGTAAAAAAGATTTCACAGCAACAAATGTGATTATATTAATAACTGTAATAATGTATATTATTCAAATAAACATACCTCAAGGTGGATTATTATTTGGATTAAATTTATATTTTATGGTTTATGACTTTTGGTGGCAGCCATTAACTACAATTTTTGCACACGGTGGAATAGCTCATCTTGGAATGAATATGTTTGTACTTTGGCAGTTTGGAAATCTAATAGAGAGATTTAGAGGTAAAAAAGAGATAGTTCTTTTATATTTTATAACAGGGATTATCACTTCTTTATTATCTTTCTTATATATCTATTATTTAGATAATCAAGTTAATTTAGTTGGAGCTTCAGGAGCTATTTGTGCAATTTTAGGATATGTTGCATATTATGATAGAGCTCAAAGAAGTGGAATAATTACTTGGATATTATTAATCTCTGTGGCACCACTACTAATTGGACTTCCAATAGCTTGGTATGCTCACTTTATTGGTTTGGCTGTTGGATTTATTTACGCAGTTATAAGAAGGTAAAATTAGTTATTTACAAAATATGTAACGATACTCATAACAAAAAGTACTATAGCCATTCCTACAAAAACATCTTTTAGGGTTACTGTTGGGTTTAAAATTCCACAGTATGGGCATTGTCTTTTTTTTGGTTCGATTTCATTTTTACAATTTTTACAAGTAGCTATGATATATCCTTTGAAATTTTTGAGGAATATTAACATATTTTAGACTTTAAAGAAATAAAGGAAAAAAGATGGAAGAGATACATATACAATGTCCATATTGTTTACAAGCAATTTCAATTTTATTAGACACAGGAGTTTATGAACCTACAACAATAGTTGAAGATTGTGAAGTTTGTTGTAGACCAATAGAAATCACTTATATAGTTGAGGATAAAGAGATAAAAACATATTCATATAATAGTATAGAAGGAAATGAATTCTAATGGGAAAATCAATTTTATTTGTATGTTTAGGAAATATTTGTCGTTCACCTCTTGCTGAGGGAATTGCAAAAAAATATATTTTGGAAAAAAATTTAGATATAGAAATTGAGAGTGCTGGAACTGGTTCTTGGCATATTGGTGAACCTCCTTGTGAAAATTCAATAAAAGTTGCTTTACAAAATGGTGTTGATATTTCAACTCAAAGGGCAAGACAAGTTAAAAAAGATGATTTTAAGCGATTTGATTTAATTGTCGGACTTGATAATAGTAATATTTCAAATCTAAAAAATCTAGGATGTATAAATCCTTTAAAACTTGGAGATTTTGGTTTTGATGGAGCTTGTGTTCCTGACCCATATTTTTTTGATGGTTTTGAAGGTTTTGATAAAGTTTTTGAAATGATTGATATTTGTGTTAAAAATTTGATAGATTCAAAATCACTCAATTAATTGAGTGATTTTAAAGTTGAGATTAATGTTTTAGAAATATTAATCAATTCTTTTGAAGCATTTACAGTTTCTATTGCTTCATCTTCTGTTGTTTTTGCACTTTGAGAAACATTTATCATAGTATTTGAAATTTCATTTATTCCTTGACTTGTTTCAAGTGCACTACTTGCAAGTGCATTTGAAATAGTTTGTTGTTGAGCCATAGAATTTGATATTTTAGAAGAGATAGTACTTATTTCTTCAATAGTTGAATCTATAATATGTATAGAATCTAAAGAATTTTTTATTAAAGATTGAATATATTCAACAGCAGTTGTAATCTCTTTTGCTGCATCATTTGACCTAGTTGCAAGATTTCTTACTTCACCAGCAACAACAGCAAATCCTTTTCCTGCTTCTCCAGCAGTTGCTGCTTCAACTGCTGCATTTAGACTTAAAATATTTGTTTGAAATGCAATTTGAGTGATAATACTAATCGTTTGACTTATTTTTGCAGACTCTTCGTTTAATCTAATCATAGCTGATGATGTTGTTTTTGATTGTTCTTTTGCATCTTTAGAAATCTTTTCACCATTTGCAGCCTCTTGAGCAATACTATTTATAGAAGCAAGCATAGATTCAATTTTTTCTGATAAATCAGATACTGCTTGATTCATTTGCTCTAAAGATACTGAAACTTCTTGTGAACCATCCATTGTAACTTTTGCTTCTTTTGACATTGTATTTGATGCTGATGAAAGATTATTTAATGAATTAGTTAATTTTTGTATATTTTCACCTATTTCAAACATTGTATTTTTTTTATTTGTTATATCTACTGCATATTTTACAACTTTGAATGGTTTCCCATCTATATCCATGATAGGATTATATGTTGCTTGAATCCAAACATTTTTGCCATTTTTACCAATTCTTAAAAATTCTCCACCTTCAAATTGACCTTGATTTAATTTTTTCCAGAAATCTTTATAATCATTAGAATTTTTGTAAGACTCTTCACAAAAAATACTGTGATGTTTACCTACTATTTCATTTAAAGAGTAACCAAGGGTTTTTAAAAAGTTGTCATTTGCAGTTATTATTGTTCCATCAAGATTAAATTCAATTATTGCTTGAGATTTACTAATAGCTTGAATTTGTCCATTATAATCTAAAGCTTGTAACTTTTTCTGAGTTATATCTTGTGCAAATTTAATTACTTGGTAAACTTTTCCATTTGAATCTTTTATTGGAGTGTAAGATGCTTGTAAATAAACTGATTCACCATTTTTTTTGATTCTTTTAAATTCAGAAGTTTGTACGATACCTTTATTTAAATTATTCCAAAAATCTAAATAATCTTTACTTTTTACAAAATTTATATCACAAAACATTTTGTGATTTTTACCAACAATCTCTTCTTTACTGTAACCTAATGCATTTAAAAAATTATCATTTGCTTTTATTATTGTGCCATCTGGTTTAAAAAAGATAACTGCATAGTGTTCATTGATTGCATTTAATTGTGCATCATCATCTTTATTTTTTTTGAATGAAAAAAACATATACTAATACCTTTTATTTATTTAAATTTTATGTGTATGTTATCATAATCTTATATACCATTTGTATGGAAATTATGGTGTTTTCATAAGAGTTTTTGAAGTTTGTTAATTATTATTATTTGATAATCTTATACTTCAAAAAATAAAGTTTTAAAATAAGATATATATTATCCTATTTTATGTTTTCTTTTGGTAGAGTTCTTGCATATATAATAATAATTTTTAAGAAAAAAAGAGAATAAATAATGAAATTAGATGAATTAAAAATAGATGTAGATTTTTTTGAATTTGATGAAAAGTTATACCAAAAATTAAAAGCAAGTCCTTTAAAAAATCCAAAATTAGTCTCTTTTAATAAAAAAGCATGTGATTTAATAGGTTTAGATTATGAAGAGTGTGAGACACAAGAGTTTTTGAAATTTATAAATGGTGAAAAAATATTAAATGGAAGTATTCCATATAGTATGGTTTATGCTGGACATCAATTTGGTTATTTTGTTCCACAACTTGGAGATGGAAGAGCAATAAATCTAGGAAGTATAAATGGTTGGCATTTACAAACAAAAGGTTCTGGATTAACACGATATTCTAGGCAAGGAGATGGAAGAGCAGTTTTACGCTCAAGTATAAGAGAATATCTTATAAGTGAGGCAATGTTTGCTCTTGGAATACCAACAACAAGAGCTTTAGCAATAATTGATTCAGAAACTTTTGCCCATAGAGAATGGAATCAAGAATCATGTGCCATAGTTTTAAGAATGTCACCTTCGTGGATTAGAATAGGAACTTTTGAATTTTTTGCAAGAACAAAGGAAAACTCTGAAAAAAATCTAAAACAATTAGCTGATTATGTAATAAAACAGTCATATCCTGAACTTGAAAATGAAGATGAAAAATATGAAAAAATGTTTTATAAGCTTGTTGATAGAACTGCAGAACTTATGGCTTTGTGGCAAGTTTATGGTTTTCAACATGGAGTTATGAATACAGATAATTTTTCAATGGCTGGACTTACTATTGATTATGGACCATATGCTTTTATGGATTATTTTGAAAAAAATGCAATTTGTAATCATACAGATGTTGAAGGAAGATATTCATATAACAATCAACCATTTGTGGCACGTTGGAATCTCTTTGTTCTAATAAATGCTTTGAAAAAAATATGTGATGAAGAGAAGTTAGAGAATTATATGAAATTTTATTTATCAATTCACAAAAAAATATATTTAGATATGATGAACAAAAGAGTAGGGCTTGATGCTTCAAAAAGTGGTGATGCAAACCAATTTTTGATTATTGAATTACTTGGAGCATTAGAGTCTTCAAAAATGGATTACAATGTTTTCTTTTATAGATTAACAAATCTAAAATCTTTTGATGATTTATCTTCTATTTTAGATATAGCAGTTTTTCAAGACCCTTTGAGAAAATGGTTTGATTCATATAAAAGAGCTTGTGATGAGCAAAATAGTAGTTTTGAAAGTAGATTTGAAATTATGAAAAAAGTAAATCCAAAATATATACTAAAAAACTATATGCTTCAAGAAGCTATTGAAAAAGCAGACGAGGGTGATTATAGTTTAGTAAATGAGTTACTAAAAATTGCACAAAATCCATTTGATGAACATGAAGAGTTTGAAAGATTTGCCCAACCAACACCTATGAAATTTGCAAATATAAAATTATCTTGTTCTTCATAAAAATTATTTTATAATAAAATAAAAAGGATAAGTTTGCAAGTTTTTCAAAAAGAGTTTTCATTAAAAGCAAAACAAAGAGGTTTTCATTTAATAACTGATGAAGTTTTATCAAATTTAGAAGAACTAAAAAATTTCAAAATAGGTACTTTAAACTTACTTTTAAAACATACAAGTGCAAGTTTGTCATTAAATGAAAATTGTGATAGTAGTGTAAGAAGTGATATGGAGAACTTTGTAAACGATGTAGTTTCAAATAAAAATTATTTCATTCACACTTATGAAGGTGAAGATGATATGCCAGCTCATATCAAATCTTCACTGTTTGGGGTAAGTCTTACAATACCTATTACAAATGGAAAATTAAACCTTGGAACTTGGCAAGGTATTTATCTTGGTGAACATAGAAATCATGGTGGAAGTAGAAAAATAGTTGCAACGATTATTGGAATTTAGGAGTTTAAATGAAAGCTATAAATATTGATTTTAAACTTCTAATTCTTATCTTTATTTCACTTTTGTTTTTAAGTGCAAACTCTATTTTGTGTAAAATGGCAATTTCAACACAAAATATAGATGCATACTCATTTACTTTTTTAAGAATATTCTCTGGGGCAATATTTTTATTATTTATCTATTTTTATAAAAATAAAAATTTAAAATTAGATTTTAAAAGAAACTGGATTAGTTCTTTTATGCTTTTTTCTTATGCTATTTGTTTTTCTTACTCTTTTATAAATATGTATGCAGGAGTTGGAACTTTAATTCTTTTTGCTGTAGTTCAACTAAGTATGATTTTAATTGCACTTTTTTATAAAGAAAAATTAACTATAAATAAAATAGTTGGTGTTTTGATAGCTTTTGCTGGATTGGTTTATTTACTTTATCCCAAAGAAGATTTTTCTATCTCTTTTTTTCATTCATTTTTGATGATTATTGCAGGAATTTCTTGGGGTGTTTATAGTGTTTTAGGGAAGAAATCAACAAATGCAACATACAATACAACTGATAATTTTTTCAAAGCATCAATTTTTACTATAATTTTTGGCTTTTTATTTATAGATATTTTCAAAGTTGATTTATTTACTTTTTTTGTTGCTATTACTTCTGGAATGATAACATCAGCTTTAGGTTATTTGATTTGGTATGAAGTTTTACCAAGAATAGAGATTATAACTGCAAGTATTTTACAACTTTTAGTGCCAATTATTGCTATATTTTTAAGTGTTTTGATTTTAAATGAAAAGATAACATTTGAACTTTTTATTTCAACTTTTATTATACTTTTTGGAATATTTATAGCTTTGTATAAAAAGAGAAAAAATTAGTTTTTATGAGAAAGCTTAAAAGCTTTCCCATTCATCATTGTTTGTTTTGTTTGATACAACTTTTGTATCTTTTTTTGATTGTGTATCTTTTTGTTTTGAAGATGATTTTATTTGATTAAAATTATCTTTTTTATCTAAATTTATATCTTTTGCTTTTACTTCATTTTTCCCTTCAAATTCTTTTGCATTTGCATCATTTACTATTAGTTTTGCAATCTCATCTGTAATAATTGCTACATCATGAGTTTGATTTGCAACAGCTGCATTTTGTTGAGTTTGTTGGTCTAATTGATTTACAGCATCATTGATTTGTTCTATTCCTGAAAGTTGCTCTTTACTTGACATTTCGATATCTTGAATTAGGTTTATTGTATTAGAAATATTTTCATTTAACTCTTTATATCCACTAATCATATTTGAAGCTATATCTTTCCCTTCATTTGCTTTTTTAGTTGCATTCTCTACTATGATTTTTATCTCTTTAGCGGCTTCTGCTGAACGAGATGCTAAGTTTCTTACTTCTTGTGCTACAACTGCAAATCCTTTTCCAGCTTCTCCAGCAGTTGCAGCTTCAACAGCCGCATTTAAAGAAAGAATATTTGTTTGGAATGCTATTTGGTCAATAACTGTAATTGCTTCATTGATTAAATTAACTTGATTATTTATCTCATCCATTGATTGAGTTGTTTGATTTGCAAGTTTTTCACCATCTTTTGCAGATTTTGTTACATTACTTGAATAACTTGCCATTTTTGCTATATTTTGCGTATTATTTCTAATATTTGAAGTAATTTGCTCTAAAGCTGCTGCTGTTTCTTCTAAAGAAGCTGCTGCTTCATTTGAACTGATATTTAATTTATCAACATTAGATAAAAGAATATTTGAACTTTTATCTAAAGTCAATCCATTTGTTTTATTCTCTTTTAGCATTTGTGTTATTGAATCACCAAGCGTATTTACGCCATTTGCAAGATTTAAAAGATGTTCTTTTAATCCTCTTTTATCAATTTTATTTAAATATTTATAATTACTATATTCATCTAAAATATTTAATACATTATCAATATTTTTTTCAAGATTATTTGCCATTTTATTTAATACATTTTTTAGTTCCATTAATGCTGGATTATCTACAGTTATATTTAATCTTTGACATAAATCACCTTGTTCAAATTCTCCTAAAACGGCAATTGTCTCATCTATTAATTTTCTATCTTCTTCGATACCTTTTTTTGTTTTTTCTATGTTTTCATTTACAACTGTTGCCATTTCACCAAATTCATCTTTTGAATCAATGTGGATTAATTCTACATCTTGAGCTTCTCTATTTAAATAACTAAAGAAACTTAAAAGACCTGTTTTTAATCTAGTTAATCCATTTAGAATAGAATTAGCGATAAGTGTTCCTAGCGAAATAAGTAAAAGTAAAGCAATTATTCCAACAGTTATAATTGTAGTTTTTAATCCATTGATTTCTTCATCAGCTTGATTATTTTGGTCTCGTCTAAAGACAACCATTAATTCACTTGTTTCTCTAGCTTTTTCTACCATTGTTTTTTCTGAATCTGTCATTTTATATTCTTGGGCATGTTCAGATTCAATCTCTTTAACTAATACAAAAAAGTCATTTTTATAATTAACTAATGAAGATTTAATATCTTCTAACATTTTTTGATTTTTTGGATTATTAAATCTTTTTGATAAATCATTAATTACTTTAATTCCATCATCATATGCTTTTTGAAATGCATCTAAACTTTCTGTATCTTTTCTAATAATGAAATTTTTTTCTTGTCTTCTCATTTCATTAAAACGTCTATCAACTTTATTTAACTCTTCTGCTTTGTCTAATCTGTCAATAGTTGAATTTAGTTGAATTATAGTTGGAATTGCAACTACAGTTAATGCAACAATTCCTAATATTACTATTAGAAATATTTTAGCCCTCATCTTTAAATTTTTTAACATCTACTTCCTCTTGTTTGTTAAATTTGATTTTCTTATAATAAAGTTATTATTTTAACTTATATAAAGAGAAATAAGATTAAATGAGTCTTAAATTTATTATTTTTAAATTATTAAATAAATAAGTGAGTTATAAGTAGTTAAAAAAAGTAATTTTTGGAATGATAATTTTAGATGTTTTTACTTGGAACAGAAAAGAAGTAACCTTGAGAAAAATTTATACCTAAGTCATTTACAATTTTTTGTACACTTTCATTGTGAACAAATTCAGCGATACAAGGAATTTTTACATTTTTAGCAAAAAAAGCGATAGCTTTTACAATTTCAAAACTTCTTTTATTTGTATCAATATCTTTTATATATTTTGAGTCAATTTTCAAAAAATCAATATCCAAATCTAAAATTCTTTCAAAATTTGAATATTCAGCACCAAAATCATCAATAGCTATTTTAAAACCCTTACTTTTTAGTGCTGTTAATTGTTTGATATGATTTTTTTTGCCAGTTGAACTAACACCTTCAAGAATTTCAAGAATAACTCTATTTGGATTAATTTTATAAGATGTGATTTTCTCATCTAAATAATCAACAAGATAGTTTTCTGCTAAATCATCTTCTGTTATATTTATTGAAAATGAGAAATTGTTTTTTGCCATAGTTTTAAAAGTTTTGTCAATCATAACTTTTGTGATTTCAGGTAAAAGTCCAGATAATCTAGCTGGTTCTAAGAATTCAAAAGGAGAAATGATTTTATCATCTAAAACAATTCTAGCAAGGGCTTCATATTTTGTTATATTGTGATTTAGATTATCATAAATTCCTTGGAAAAAAGGGAAAAATTGGTCATTATCTAATGCTGATTTTATAAGATTCGTATTGTTTATAAAAGCTTCTCTTTTTGTATAGTCAATACTATAATTTTGTTCAAAAATTTCAAATCTATTTTTTCCATTTTCTTTTGCTTCTTTTAAAGCTGTTGAAGCTTTTCGTAAAAGCATTTCATTACCATAAACTGCACCATAAGAGAAGGTAATATTTAATTTGATTTTTTTTACATTGATTAGATTTTTCATAAAATAATTTTGAATTTCTGAAATTTTATCAATAATAGAAATTTCACTATTAAAAACCAATGCAAATTCATCAGAATGAATTTTGCAAAGAGTATCAATTTCAAAATTGTTGTTTAAAATTTCAGAAACAGAAATTAAAATCTCATCACCAACATCAAAACCGTAAGCTGTATTAATATAACTAAAATTATTGATATTTAAAAGAATCAATGTTTTATAACTTGGAGTATTTATGATTGAAATTAAGTGGCTTTTATTATATAGATGTGTAAGTGGATCATGATAAGCCATATATTCCATTTTATTTTGAGCTTCTTTTAACTGAGTTAAATCTGTAAAAATGGCAAAATAGTTGTGAGTTTGTTTATTTTCATCTTGAATTGCACTAATACTCATCCATTCATGAATTAATGAATTATCTTTTTTTCTATTGATAATTTCACCACTCCATTTTGAATCTTTTTTTATTTTTTTCCACATATTTTCATAGAAATTATCATCATGTAAATTTGAAGATAAAATTTTAGGATTTTTACCTAATAACTCTTCTTTTTTATATCCATAGATTTTTTCAACGGCATCATTTATTTCAATAATTTGATTTTTTTCATCAGTAATTATAATTCCATCTGAAGAGTCTTTTAATGCTATTGAAAATAATCTATTTCTTTTTTGAATCTCTTCATTTTCTAAAACTATACTTACTATTGAAGCAGCAGTTCTTAATAATTTTATATGAAAAACATTTGGAGATCTATGTTCAAATGAAGATAGGGCAAATGAACCAATAGGGTTTCTTAATTTATCTCTAATTGGCATAGACCAACAAGAACATATATTAAAATCAATTGCAACTTGTTTAAGGTCAGCCCATCTTTTATCTGTGAAAGTATTTTTTACAAATTGAGGTAAATTTTTATAAACAGCATTACCACAAGAACCACCCGTTGGACCTGGTTTTAGATTTTCAAGTCTATTTTGTCCACTTTGAGGAATAGATGGAGCAGCTTTTATACTCATAAGCCCATTTTCTTTATTTTTTAACATGATTGAAGCTACAGAATTTGGAAGTAGTGATTCAGCTAACGCACAAAGTTTTGACAATATTTGTGCTGTATTAGTATTAGTTGATAACATCTCTAAAATTTGTTGTTGTAAATTTAGAATTTGATTATATTCAATTGATGAAAGATTTACTTTATCTACATCATATTGTTCATCTAAATCACAAAAATTATTTTCTGACATCTTTTTTCTTTCGCTTTATAAATTGCCAAATAATACAACTAAAAAGATGAAAATAAGATAAATAATACTTAATTTTAGCTTAATTACTATTAAATACTAGGCAAATATTATTATTAAAATAAATTAATTATCTTGTTTTGGTTTTGAAGGAAGATTTTCTATACCTTTAAAAGAATCATACCATTGAAGTTGTGATGGAGTTGCTTCTGTTTTTTGATTTTTTGAAGTATCAAAATGTATTGCAGTTGTAGTTGGCTTTTTTTCAAGATATGAAAATGCAATAGCTAAAATGATGGCACTAATAATTAGTTTTATAATTGTATCTTTTAAATCTTTCATAAAAAGATTTTTACATTATTTTGATTAATTTTTTCTGTGGAGTTTAATAACCTCTAAAAGAGGTTATTAATGTTTAACTTTTAAATTATTTTTGTTGATAGTCTCAATAAGTTTCATGATATTAGCAACTTTTTCTTCTTCTTTTTTAATATTATCTTCACTGTGTAATGTAAAAATTTCCATTTTTTTATCAAGATAATTAGTAGTAAATTTTCCATCAATAAAATCTTGGTCTCTTACAATTTCTCTATGAAGTGGAATATTTGTAGGGAATCCTTCTATATAGAATTCATCTAAAGCTCTTTTTGCTTTTTTAACTGCACCTTTCCAGTCAAGTGCCCAAACGATTAATTTTCCAATCATTGAATCATAATTTGCAGGAACTTTATATCCAGTATAAATACTTGTATCAATTCTTACTCCTGGACCTCCTGGAGTTAAATATTTACTAATTGTTCCAACAGATGGCATGAAGTTTTTTTGTGGATTTTCAGCGTTTATTCTAAATTCGATTGCATAACCTCTGAATTGAACATCTTCTTGTAAGAATTGAAGTTTATCACCTTCAGCTATTTCAATCATTCTTTGAATAATATCAACACCTGTGATTGTTTCAGTAACAGGATGCTCAACTTGAACTCTTGTATTCATTTCAATAAAGAAGATATTATTGCTTTCATCAACTAAAAACTCAATTGTTCCAACACTTTCGTATCCTAATTTGAACATAGCTTTTGTTGCAATTCTATATAATTCTTTTCTAGTACTTGCATCTAATCTTGGACTTGGAGCAATTTCAATAACTTTTTGATGTCTTCTTTGGATAGAACAATCTCTTTCACCTAAATGAAGAACGTTTCCATATTTATCAGCAATAATTTGAATTTCAATATGTCTTGGATTTTCTACATATTTTTCAATAAATGCTTCACCACGACCAAAATATTTTTTTGCTTCATTTGTTGCACTTTCAAACATATCTTTGAACTCTTTTTCAGCTCGAACGATTCTCATACCTCGTCCACCACCACCAAATGCTGCTTTGATGATTACTGGGAAACCGATTTCTTTTGCAATTCTAGCACCTTCTTTTACATCTAAAATAGGCTCGTCTGTACCTTCAAGAACTGGAACTCCAACTTTTTTCATAGCAACTTTAGAAGCCATTTTATCACCAAATAGTTCAATATGTTCAGGTTTAGGACCAATAAAAATTAAACCATTTTCTTCACATGCTCTTGCAAAATCAGCATTTTCACTTAAAAATCCATATCCTGGATGAATTGCATCACAATCAGATTTTTTTGCAATAGAGATGATTTTTTCATAATCAAGATATGCTTGAACTACATCTCCCATGATTGGATAACATTCATCAGCTTTTCTAACCCAAATACCTTCAACATCAATTTCTGAAAATATTGCTACACTTGCTATTTCTAACTCTTTACAAGCTCTGATAATTCTAAGAGCTATCTCTCCTCTATTTGCAATAAGTACTTTTGAGATTTTTTTCATCTATTTTGCCTTTTATGAATTTTTAAAAAATATTCAGAATTGTAGAGTTTTTTTTTAAATTATTCTTCTTAATTTATGCTAGTTTAATTGTTGTATATTGCTTATTTTATTGTTATTTTTTGTTTTAAAAATAGTTAATTTTTAAACTTTTAGATTTAATTACCAAGGTCCTTGAAACCTTGTAACCTTATGTAAAACTTTTTTCTTATGTTTTGTAGCTTTTCCTTGAACTCTTTTTCTCCACATTTTAAAACTACTACTTTTCATTAAAGTTCGCATTTTCTTTTTTACTTGATTTTCTGTTAAACCATAAAGTTCAAAGATAGTGTCAAAAGTAGTTCTATCTTGCCATGCCATTTCAATCAAACGATTTAAGTCTTCTTCTTGAAAAGTACTCAAATCTTGTTTTTCCTTTTTTGATTTTTTTGTAAAATCTAGTTTTAAACTCTCTTTTTTTTCAAAGTACATTTTTTATTCCTGAATAGTCCAGATTAATTTTGAACTGTCAAATCCTAAACTTGGGAGTTTTTGTAAAATCTCATTTTTGATTTTTTCATCTAGTTTTGAATCTCTTGCTAAAATCCAAAGATACTCTCTACTTGGTGTTCCAACAACGGCATATTTATAGTTTTCATCAAGCATTAAAACCCAATAATCCCCATAAAATGGTCTAAAAAAACTAACTTTTAATTTGCTGTTTGATTCATCAATTGCATAAGCTCTACCAATTGCCTCTTTTTTCTCATTTGTTTGGATTTTTGTACATCTGTTAATTACTTTGATTGTCTCAACATCTATCATAGAGTAGTTTGCAGTTACATTTTTACAATCTCTTTCAAAAAAGTGTTCAAATCTTGCTATTTCGTACCAAGTACCTAAATACTTATTTAGTTCTACTTTTTCTACAGTTTGTAGAGGTGGATTTTTTGAAGAACAAGCTGTAAATAAAAGTACAAAAGAAGTGATGATTAGAAGTTTGAAAATTTTTAACATAAAAAATCCTTTTTTATTTTAGTATATAAAAAAAGATGTTTTTTTGATATGGTTTTTATGTTTTTTAATCGAAAAATTCACTCATATATGTTCTATAGACAAGTGGGACTAAGTTTTGTTGTAGTTTTAGATTTATTCTCTCTTTTATTGTAACTCCTTTAAAAAAACTTTTCCAAAGCTTTTGGAATTTTTCTTCATTTGAGGAATAGGTTGGTTCATCAAAATAAGCAACTTCTTGTATAGAAAACTCTTCATCTATTTTTACAAAAGCTAACTTTCTATTTAGGTCATGGATTATGAAATTTTGATTATTAAATCTTTTTAAAAAGTGTTTTCCTAAAAAATATACTACATTAAATTTTGATTCAATTTTTCCATATAAAGTTCCATCTTCAAGCTCTTCAAATCTAATAAAAGCATACATTTTATGAACTAGTCTAAATAACTCTTTTTCAAGTGAATTTAGATAAAAAACGCAAGAATTATTTATATTGTATAGTTGTTTAGAATCTTTAAATCCAATGATAATATACTCTAAAAGAGCCATTTCAAACTTCTTTGAATCACACATATAAATGTTTAATATCTTTTCAAAACAATCTTTTGGGAACTTTACTTTTAGTGCATTAAAAACTTTTTCATATTTTTCTTTTGATGTAATTAGTTCTAAAATTTCATCAAAAATTATCTCATTTGGAAGAGTTTTATAAATTTTTGTAGGTTTTAATTTTTCATAATAAACTTCATAAACTAAAGTCAAAAATCCCTCAAAACTTCCATCATAAACTAAAATCATAATTCACCTGTAAGTGAACTAATATCAAAAAGTGAGGGTTGTATTAGTTTTTTTGGTTCAGGTTTAGTAAGTGCAAGTTTTAGACTTTCTCTATAAAATGGAACTTGCCTTTGAAATTCTTTATTGCAAGTGATAAAATATTTTGCTTTTTTGATTGATATTTTTAATTTTTTTAAATCATCAAAAGTGAGTCTTTTAAATCTTCTAGCACTTAATATCTTCATCACACCTCTTGCTCCAATTCCTGGAATTCTAAGAAGTTCCTCTTTTGAAGCAGTGTTTATTTCCATAGGAAAATATTTTAGGTTGTTTAATGCCCAAAATGTTTTTGGGTCAAGTTCTTCATCTAAATTTGGAAACTCATCTGTAACTATTTCATCCCAAGAAAAATCATAAAATCTTAACAACCAATCAGCTTGATAAAGTCTATGTTCTCTTAAAAGTGGTGGTTTTGTCACAACTGAGGGAAGATTTTTGTCATTGTTTACAGGAATATAAGCACTATAATAAACTCTTTTTAAAAGTGCTTTATCGTATAAAGCGGAGCTAAGTTTTAAAATATCTCTATCGCTTTCAGGTGTTGCCCCAACTATTAGTTGCGTACTCATTCCTATTGGTTTTTGCTCTTTTGCAAGACTTAAATCCCTTGCAAATTTTAGTGGTTGCAAAACTTTTTCTTTTGTTTTATTTGGAGCTAAAAGTTTTAATGATTTATCACTTGGAAGTTCGATATTTGAACTTACTCTATTTGCTAGTTTTACAATCTGCTCAACTAATTCCATACTACTTCCAGGGATTAATTTTACATGAATATAACCATTAAATCTATATTCATATCGTAAAATCTTTAAAGCTTTTAAAACCAAAGTCATTGTGTGGTCTTCATTTTTTACAATTCCAGAGCTCAAAAAAAGACCTTCTATGTAGTTTCTTTTGTAAAAATTTATTGTGATGTCTGCAAGTTCTCTAGGACTAAAAACTGCTCTTGGAATATCATTTGAAATACGATTTATACAATATGCACAATCATAAATGCAAATATTTGTAAGTAATACTTTTAGAAGTGATACACATCTTCCATCAGGTGTGAAAGTGTGGCAAATTCCACTTGTGTGAGTTGCTCCTAATTCTCCTTTTTTGAAGCTTGTTTCAACTCCACTTGAACTACAAGAAACATCATATTTAGCACTATTTGCTAGGATTTCCATTTTTTCATAAATATCTGTTTTCATTTTTGTATTTTATAAAAATCTAAAAGTTCTCTTTGAAAATATGTCAATTTGAAATAAAAAGTATTTCTAAAAAATCATTAGCTATTTTTAGATGAGTTTCTAGTTTTTCTTTTGGCATTTTGTTTAAAAGTGCTATTTGCATTTTCATTCGAGGATTTGTGGAAAATTTATATGAATATTTATATAAAAATCTCCAGTAAAGTGCATCTAAAATCTTACACCAAGATTCATTTTTGTCATAATCACTCATTTTTAAAAGATAGTTGGAACTAGCAATATATGGTTTTGTAGTTATACTTCCTCCATCACTAAATTGACTCATTCCATAAACATTCCCAACCATCACCCAATCATAAGCATCAATATAATTTTTCATAAAAAATTCGTAAACTTCATTTGGTTTGATTTCGAGTAATAAAAAGATATTTCCTAAAATCATAAGCCTTTCAATATGATGATTATAAGAAGTGAGTTCAAGCTTTTTGATTGTATCATCAAGGATTTTTATTCCACTTTTGGCTTCAATTATCTTTTGTGGCATAGGATTTGTAAACTCAAAGAAATTTGAATTTCGAAGATTTGTACCACTACTTTGATAGATTTTTAGCATAAATTCACGCCAACCAATAATCTGTCGTATAAAGCCTTCTTTAGCATTGTAAGGCGCATCAAAATTTACTATTTTTTCTATTAATTCATGTAAGTCAATCAAACCAATATTTAAACTACTTGAGATGTTTGAGTGAAACAAAAAATGCTCTTTTGTATCTTTTGTTATTGCATCTTGGTATGTTCCAAAATTTTCAAATTTTTCTTTTAAAAAATAGTTTAGTTGGATAGTAGCTTCATCAAATGTAGTTGGATAATAAAAGTTTTCACAACTACCTACACTTTTAAATTTTTTACAATATTCTTTAGCTTCTTTTACAAATCTATTTTCAAAAGATAGAGTAGGGGGAATTTTTATCTCTTTTGGAAGTTTTTTTCTGTTTTCTTCATCAAAGCTATATTTATCAAAAAGAGGTTTGCCATTTTCCATAAAAATGTCTAACTCTTTTCTTCTATTTATATAAAATTTATGAAGAAATTTATTATTATCATTTGGATTTATAAAGTTTGGATTTTTTATAGTTTTGATGTTTGAAAAGTTTTTATAAACCTTTTTTTCTAAATAATTATCAAAAAGTTCATACACAAAAACCTCTTCATCTTTATAAAGTTCAAGATAACTTTCATCTTCAAAATATTCAACTAAAACATTATTCTCTTTTAAATAATTCTCATAAAATTTCATACTAGCTCTATGAAGAACTAGTTTTTGAATATGAAAATTGTATTGGGTAAAAAATAGTGGTTCTTCTATTAGAAGTATTTTTTTGTTTGGAAAATTTGATAGGTTTTTAAACAGTTGGTTTGGGTAAAGGATAAATGTTTTCATATTATAACTTTATAATAGTTTTAAATTATTTTGTAGGATAATTTTGTAAATTGAGTCATTTGAAAGTCATTTGTTTGTTATAATTTAAAATATTATGAATAAAGGCAGATGATATTTATGAGTTTAAATATAATCGCTAAAAAAGATTATGAAGAGTTACAAAAAGAGATACTAAATCTAAAAGAGCAGATAAATATGGCTTCATATAAAGTAGAAGAAGCAAATAAAAAAATAATAGAAACAAAAGAAGAAAAAAATAGTTTTATTAGCCAGTTTAAAGATACAAAATATCAAGAACTTCAAACTATACAAAAAGAAGCAAGAAACCTTCAATCAGAAATAAACGCAATAAAATTCCAAAATCAAAAACAATCTATTGTATCACCAACAGATGGATATGTTGCAAAACTTATGATAAATACAATTGGTGGTGCTGTAACTCCAGCTGAAAAACTAATTTCAATCGTTCCAAAAGATTCACCATTAATAGTAAAAGTAAATGTACTAAATCAAGATATAGGATTTATAAAAAAAGATATGAATTCTAAAATCAAAATAGATACTTTCTCTTTTCAAAAATATGGATTTTTTGAAGGAAAAATAATTAATGTAGGAAACTTTTCTATAGATGATGAAAAATTAGGACCCGTTTATGAAGTAAAAATAGAACCAAATGGGAAAACTTTAAATGTAGAAGGAAAGGAAAGATACCTAGAAGCAGGTATGAGTGTAACAGCAGAAATAAAAGTAGGAAAAAGAAGAGTAATAGAGTTTTTTATCTATCCAATTATTCAGTATTTGGATGAGGGGTTGAGTGTTAGGTGATGAGAAAAGATAAAATAAAAATTAAATTAAAAAAGGAAATTGAATGTTAACGTGGGGCTTACTTGTAATTATAGTAAATGTAGTTTATTTATTATTTGCGTGGTTTATTGGATATTTAGCATATAAATTTTTTAAAGATAAATATAGACATATAGGAAAAATAGTTTTTATAGTAGTTTTATTAGCACCTTTTTGGGATTTGATTATTCAAAAAAGTGTTAAAACATATTATCAAGCTTTTAAGATGGAAGGTGAAATATATGCTTATCCTGAAGTTGATGCAGAGGGGAAGATTGAGAGTTTGGATATAACTGAACTTAGTCAAAATAGTTGGACTATTACATATTTCTTAAATCATTTAGATTTAAGAAAATCTATTTTTTTCAAGGATTTTTTTATAGAGCAATTTAAAATTAATGATTTTATAAAGAAAACTGATTTTGATGATGGTGCATTTAAAAAAGAAAAAAGTGTAGATAAAAAATTAAGAGTTAGGTTTGATGATATAAAGCCACAATTTGAATATATAGAAAATGGAAGTGCTAGATATAAGATTGAAGAAAAAAAAGAAAATTATTTCTTTGATTTATATTCCATTAATGAATATTTATTGATAGATAATAAGACAAATAAAGTATTAGCCAAAGATTTATTGGCAAGTTTTTACAATAAAGATGAAAATAAATTCCGAAATAAGTATTTATTATGGGTTAGTGGAAATGGTATACCTTTTAATATAAGTCAAATTAAAAGCAGTGTAATAAAAGAAAAAATTTTAAAAATTAATTATTTATAGGAGAATTAAGATGGAATTAACAAATAAAATACTGGATACAGCATTATTATCAGAGTTGGCATATTTAAAACTTGAGAATAAATATTTTGAGAATAAACCTTATTCCTTAGAGAATATCACTAACTTTCTTACAAATAATAACAAAGATACAACTGGTATTGATGATAATCGTGATGAAGCAATTATTGATTTATTAAGAAATTATACAATCATTGATTTTAAAAATATTCCAACTTCTTTTGCTGGATTAAATGATATTCAAGCAATGCTTTTAAAAGATAAAGATGGAAATACAACTATTTCATTTAGAGGAACAGATGGAATAAGTGATATTGCTATTGATGTTCTTATGTTCCAAGGTGGATATACAAACCAAATGTATAGTGCTTTCCTCGTTCCCAACGTCCACGTTGGGAATGCATATAAAAACTAAATAAAAAAGAAGAAACAAAAATGGGCAGAAGTAGATATAAAATATATGAACCAACATATCCGCATTTTATAACTTGTACTATTTTACACTGGATACCAATATTTACAAGAACTGAAACAACCAATATTATATTTGATAGTTTAAAATTTCTTCAAAAAGAAGATAACCTAAAAATATATGCCTATGTAATCCTTGAAAATCATCTTCATATGATTGTGTCAAGTGAAGATTTTTCAAAAACAATTAAAAAATTTAAATCATTTACTGCAAAAGAGATACTAAAATATCTTCAAATTAAAAATGTAAAAACTATACTAGAACAATTGGCTTTTTATAAAAAAGTACATAAAATGCAAACAACTTATCAACTTTGGCAAGAAGGATTTCAACCAAAACTTATAAAAGATGAAAAAATGATGATAGAAACTATAAACTATATTCATCAAAATCCAGTAAAAAGAGGATATGTTGATGTTGCAAAACATTGGAGATATTCAAGTGCAAGGGATTATGAAGATGTAAAAGGTTTGATTGATGTTGAGAGATTGTTTTAGTTTTGATTTTAGTATGCATTCCCAAGCTGGAGCTTGGGAACGAAGAAAAGTATAAATACTTTCATTATAAATGTACTTTTCTAACAATCTCCGCACTAGGTTTTGCAAAATAATAACCTTGTGCATAATCAACACCTATCTCTTTTACCTTTTCAAGTTCATAAGGAGTTTCAACACCCTCAGCTAAGATTTTGATATTGTTATCAATACAAATTGTTCTCAAAGCCTTATAAATTGATTGTTTCATAGTATCTCTATCGATATTTTCTATTATATTTCTATCAACTTTTATGATGTCTGGTTTTATATCAATAATCATGTTTAAAGATGAATAACCTTCTCCCACATCATCTAAAGCAATTAAAAAACCTTTATCTCTATAAAAATTTAGAATAGTTTTTAAGTGTTCTTTATCTTTTACATTTTGTGTTTCAACTACTTCAAAAACTATGTTTTTTGGGTCAAAGTCTAATTGTTTTGCCCACTTTACAGTAGATGCTAGGCAAAATTCTGGGTCATAAATAGAAGTTGGAATAAAGTTTATAAAAACCTTTGCATCAATTTTTTTTACTGCTGTTGTTTTAAGAGCTATTTCTCTACACATTCTATCAAGAGTAAAGTTCATATCATTTCGTGTTGATTTTGAAAATAAAACATCAGGATACATAAGTTCACCATTTGGCAAAACACCACGAGTTAGAGCTTCATAAGCAAAAATTTCATTTGTTTGTATATCAACTATTGGTTGAAAATGGGCTGTTAAACTACTATTTTCAATAATATCAAAGAAGTTTCTATCTTCTATAAAATGTAAATATCTATTTAATGGCTTTGCAAAAAATATAGTTCCAAGTGAGAGTTGATTATCTTCATTTTCTATAAAAATCTTAATTTCATCTTTTTCTAAATCATTAAAATTTATGTTAAAAAAGTCAAAATTCTCTTCAAAAAAAAGTTTTGGATTTTCTCCTTCGATAGTTATAATTCCATCTATTTTTGAAGTTTCAAATCCTAAAGTTTTTAAAAGATTTGAAGATTTAATTACTAACTCTGTTATTTGAGTTATGAAGTGAATTTTACTTTTCTTTTCACTTATATAAAATATATCTTTGCATTTACAAGCCATTTTTAATCCTTAATTATAGTAATTACAAGTTCTCCAACAACAAAACCAAATTTTTTCATTTTTGAGTGATTTATAATAACTCCATCATCTTGTAAATGAAGCCAATCTTGAACACTCAAATCAATAGTTGAACCTTTATAAGGAACTCTCATAACATAATCTAGCATTACTGTATTTCCATTTGCTATCATTGGACTATCACCTATTATATCATTTGCAGTTGCTATAAATTTTTTATTTTCAGTTGGTTTCAGAGTCCAAACTCTTTTCATCTCTTCACCGTCATTATAAACAAAATATTCATCAAGTGTTCCAATACCGTTTTTATCCCAAGAACCAACCATTGTTCCTTTGAATGTTCTTGTTATTTTTCCACTTCTATCTTTTACGATTCCATAGGCTCTTAGTTTTCCATTAAAATAATTTTGTGGAATAAACTCTGGTTTTGTGTTGTTAAAATCTTCTATTTTCATGCCCGTACATCCTGTAAATAAAATTGTTGCTAAAAAAATAAATATTAAATTTTTCATGCGATTAATCCTTTATTTAAATCTATATTTTGGTCTCTTGTAAAAACTAATTGATGAAGATTTATATTTCTTGTTAAAAATGCAGCTTCACAATAGTTTAGGTACATTTTCCACATTCGTATAAAATATTCATCAAAACCTAATTTTTTAACATCTTCCAATTTTTTTTCAAAATTCTCATGCCAAATATTCAGAGTTTTTGCATAATCTTCTGTGAACTCTTCAAGATGATTTAGATTTAACCTTGTATGTTTTGAGGTTACTTCAAGGATTTTAGAGATACTTGGAAGATGACCTCCTGGAAAGATATATTTTTGTATAAAATCAGTGCCTTTAGAGTATGCTTCATACCTTTGGTCTGGCATTGTGATTACTTGAAGGACTAAAACACCGTTTGGCTTTAGTAACTCTTGGCACTTTTTAAAGAAGATATGAAAATATTCACGACCAACTGCTTCAAACATCTCAACAGCAATAATTGCATCAAATTTTCCGTTTAAATCTCTATAATCTTTTAGTAAAATATCGATTTTATCTTCTACATTATGCTCTTTAAATCTATTCTCGCAAAGCTTTTTTTGCTCAACACTTAAAGTTATAGTTGTAACATCACAACCTTTATCATTTGCCAAATGAAGTGCCATAGCTCCCCAACCTGAACCAATTTCTAAGACTTTTGAACCCTCTTTTAGATTTAGTTTTGATGAGAGTCTTTCTAACTTATTTTTTTGTGCTTCATATAAATCTTGATTTTTGTGTGAAAAAACAGCACTTGAATACATCATAGTTTCATCAAGCATCAGTTTATAAAACTCGTTTGATAAATCATAGTGCGCTGAGATATTTTTTCTTGAATTTGTTTTTGAGTTTTTTCGTAAACTATGTTTTATTTTATTAAAAATTGGCATTAGATTTATTAGTTTATTTTTTTCATTTTCACTTGTAGTTCCAAGATATTGTGCATTTAAAAGTGCTAATTCTAATAGTTTTGTAAGATTTGAAGTTTCAAAATCTTTATCTATAAAACTCTCACAAAAACCAATATCTCCATAAAGCATAACTCTTGTAAAAAATCTATTGTTATATATTTCTAAAGTGATTTTTTCTGCAACATTTTTTTCTCCATAAAGTTTGATATTTCCATCTTTATAGATTACTTCAAGTGTTCCTATTTTTATTTTTGAAAAGAAGTTATCTCCAAATTTATTCCATAATTTTTGCATTTTTAATACCTCCTTATTTTGTCATTTTCTCTTGGAAAATAGATTTTTAACCCTTTTAAATAAAGTCTAATTGCTTGAAAATATGTCCTACTTACCACTAAAAAAGTGCTGAACATATATCTAAAAAATATTTTTAGTATATTTTTAAAAGAGTAGAGCTTTGCTTTTGAGTTAAAAATCGCCGTCAATTTGTGTTGTTTATCTTCGTATAAATCTATTTTTATAAATAATTTGTTTTTTTCATACTTTAGCTCAAACTCATAAACTCCCTCACATTGAAAAAAAGGCGAAACATACATATCTTTTTTTACAACTCCAAAATATGAATTGTCTCTTTTTTCAAGTTTTACTGGGTAAACAACACGACCGTTGTTGTAGTTATGAACTTCAGCTAAAATATGAGTTGGAAGGTTTTCTTCATCAAATAAAACCAAAACACTAATAGGATTAAAAACAAAGTTTAAAACCCTTGGAAGTGTTAAAAATCTCATTTTTGATGTTGTTTTTAAATCAAATCTTTTTAAAAGTTCCTCTATGTTTTTTATAAAATCCGTAGTTTTTCCAAAGTGGTCAAAACTTTGTAAACTCATAAAATTTAGTTTGTTTATAGAAAAGATTTTATTTTCTAAACTTTTTAAATCAAATACATCAATATCAAGCAGATAAAAGTTATATTTAAAATCATGCTTTTTAGGAAGAAATCTTTTATGATAGATAGTTCCTTCAAAAATATTGTGATTTGATAAATTTTGCATTTTAGAACTCGCATCCAAGTTTTGAAGCCACTTTTGTAGCACTTAAAAGTCCATCTTCATGGAAACCATATCTCCAATAAGCCCCTGCAAAATAGGTATTATTATGTCCACAAATTTCATTTTTTCTACTTTGCATCTTTATTGCCTTTGAATCAAACTGAGGGTGTTCATAAGAGATTTTTTCAATAACATTATTTATATTTTGCGTTTCATTTAAAGAGACAAAATAATCTTTTTTTGTTTTTAGATTTTGTAGAGTATTTATCCAATAACTAAGTGTTACAAGTTTATTTTGTTTGTTTGAACTTGTGTAGTTCCAAGCTGCATACATTTTTCTATTTGGATATAAAATATTATTATCATTGTGTAAAACAGCACTATTTTCTTTATATTTAAAAGCACTTAAAATCTCAATTTCTTTTGGTGTAGGATTTTTTAAAATCTCTAAAGCTTCAGGTGCGTGCATAGCTAATACAACTTTGTCATAAAAAGATTTATTTCCATTTCTATGGATTAAATAAACTCCATTTTCTTCCCTTTGAACTTTTACAACATCAGAGTTTACAAATATTTTTCCTGAGATTTTATTTTTTATTTTATTTACATAATTTATACTTCCATTACTAACAGTTAGCCATTGATGATGAGTAGATACACCTAAAAGTCCATGGTTTTTAAAAAATGTTAAAAATGTTCTTGCTGGAAAATTATTTATTTCATTACTTGGAGTTGACCAAATAGCAGCACCCATAGGAAGTAAATATCTTTGTTTGAAAGCACTTGAATAATCTTTTATGTATTCTCCTAAAGTTTTGTCTAAATTTGAATTACACTCTTTTAAATCTTCATTTGCTTTTTTATTAAAATCTAAAATATCTTTTATCATTTTATAGTGAGCAAGTGAAAAAAGATTTCTTTTTTGAGCAAACATTCCTTTTAAAGAAGAACCATTGTAAGCTCTGTTTATATCTTTATCCCAAAAAGCAAAACTCATATCTGAGTTTTCTATTTTTACATCTAACTCTTTAAATAGTTTTGTCAAAAGTGGATAAGTTGGATGATTAAAAACTAAAAAACCAGTATCAACGCCAAAGACTTTATCCTCATCTTGAACCATAGTAGTTCTAGCATGACCTCCTAATCTATCCTCTTTTTCGTATAAATCAACTTCATGTTTTTTGCTTAAAATATAGGCACTTCCAAGTCCACTAATTCCAGCTCCTAAAACTGCTATTTTCATTTGTATCTTCCTTTTGGGTCAAGTTTTGTAAAAACTAATTTTGAAATATCCATTTTGTTTTTTAAATCATTTAGAATTTTTTCTAACTCATTTTTATCTATATTTGGTGTTCTACTCATAATCCAAAGATTTGAATAATCATCATTTGAAACAACAGCTGTTTTATAATCATTCAAATATTCGATTTTATATGAAGTTCTAAAAACAAAAAAATATCTCATAAAAAGTTGGTTATTTTCAAGTTTTGCAAAACCATTGTATTCGATTAGTTTTCCATTTAATTCATTTTCAAAACATCTATTATAAACGTCATAAGTATTATCAACTTGGAGTTTGTATTCTACACTTGAAGCTACACATGAGGTTTGAAAGCTATTTTCAATTCTTGCTATTTCATACCAAAGTCCAGAAAATTTTTTAATATCAACAAGAGTATTTGCAAAGATTGATGAAGAAAAAAATATTGCCAAAAATAAAAACTTCACAAATACTCCTTTTGTTTAAACAATGTAATTTATTATAAAAAAAGAGAGTTTTGTATGCTTATTTTGTAGCTTTATATTTTAATAAAAAAATAATAGAAAATATTTTGAAGATTATGGGCATTATTGAATATAAAAAAATGATTGCATAAATTGAAGTTTGATTTATATTTGAAGTTTCAAAATTTGTAAACTCTAAACTTATAAAAGAAATTGCAACAGCTAAGGATAAAGATAGTTTTGTAATCATCGCCCAAAAACCAAATAAAACTCCTGTTAAATCTTTATTTTGCTTTTTTGTTTCTTGTGTTACATCAGCTTGAATAGAAGAGGGTAATGCCATATCAGCTCCCAAACACATTCCAGTTATAACACAAATAATTGCAAAATAGAAAAAATCCCCTTCATTTAAAAAAGGCACAAAACTAAAAGCACTAATTGCAATAATAATTGACAAAATCCAAGTTGATTTTTTTGAGATTTTAGTTGAGAGTTTTATCCAAATTGGAAAAGTAATAATTGCACTTAAAAAATAGATTATCAAAAAAAGTCCACTTCTTTCTTCTAAAACTAACACATATTTTACAAAAAATAAAAACAGAGTTGCTGGAAGTGCATTTGCTAGATTATTTAATAAAAAAGCAAAAAATAGTTTTTTATGGTGTGGGAAATTTATAAAAAATGTTTTTAAGGATTTGAAGAAATTTTCATTTTTTAAAAGCTCCTCTTTTTTTTCCAAGTGTTTTAGTTTTGTAAAAAATAGAAGTAAAAAAACAGGAAAAATAATCAAAATTGTATAAAGTAAAAGTTCTAAACTCTTTTTTGAATCATCTGAAACTAAAAATATATAAGGAATTAATAAAGAGATTAGAACTCCAACTATTATAAAAATCTCCCTTGAAAAGGCAAGTTTTGTATTTTCACTTTCATTATTACTCAAAATAGAGTTTAAACTAAGATAAGGAATTAAAACAAAACTATAAGAGATATATGTAAGAATAGAAAATAAAAATAACCAAAAAGAACTATAAAAAATAGGTTTTATTAGAAAAAATAGTCCCAAAACTAAAAAAATTGAAGAGACAAAAATAATATTAAATTTAGTGCTATAGATATCACAAAATCTTCCAATAAATGGGTCAGCAATCATATCAAGTAATCTTGCAATTAATAAAATAGTTCCAACCATTCCAACACTTAAACCAATATGTTCAACATAAAAAGTAGGTAAATAAATATATAAAGGAAAACCCAAAAAAGCAATAGGAATTCCCAATATTCCATATAAAAGAATTTCTTTGCTTTTTAGGGTATTATTATTCATAAAATCAAATCTATATATTTCACAAGAATTTTAATTTTAATCATTTTAAAAATCTTTTTGTTATTGAAAAACTCCACTTATATGGTAATAAGCTAAGCAATTTTAAAAAACTTGAGAGTAAAAAAGGAAACGATATCTCAAATCTATAAGGCTTGTTTAATCCTTCAAATATTTTTTTAGCTGCATAGTCAACTTCCATTAATTGTGGCATTTCAAAATCATTTTTAGCTGTTAGTCTTGTTTTTACAAAACCATGATTTATAATTTGCACATAAATATTTTTTCTTTGTAATTCTGGCTGTAAAGATTGGGCAAGATTAACTAATGCAGCTTTTGAAGCACTATAAGCTCCACCATAAGGTAAACCAAAACAACTTGCTAAACTTGCATTTAAAACAATAGTTGATTGGCTTTTTTGTTTTTCCAAATAAGCAATAAGAGGTTTTAAAACTTTTAAAACACCTAAATAATTAATATTTATCATGGATTCAAAATTTGAAATATTCCATTGCTCGTAAGTCATTGATTCATAGACTCCTGCATTGTAAAAACAGATATCTAAACCATTAAAAATATTAAATGCTCTATCCACACTTTCGATAACATTTTCGTTATCTAAAACATCAATATTTAAAAGTTGTAGATTATCCAAGTACGTTGATTTTAGATTTAATAGCTCATTTGAATTTTCTATATTTCTTGAACTTGCTATTACTAAATAATTGTTTTTTAGCCACAACTTTACTAATTCTAAACCAATTCCACTACTAGCACCAATAATCCAAACTTTTTTTGCCATGATAAACAACCTCTGTTTATTTAAGCTAGCAAATACTAACTTGAAATGATTATATGAGAAATAATGTATTTTTTGTATGTTTTATTTGTAGATTAATAAAAAGCTATGATAATAAAGAGCTATACCTTAAAAAGGCATAGCTGCTCCACTTGCACCCATAATTTCTCTGGCATCTTCACTCATCATTGAGGGATCCCAAGTTGGATTAAACACTAAATTTACTCTTACTTCATCAATCTCATCAACAGCAAGAGTTACATATTTTACTTGTTCAAGTAAAGAATCTGCAACAGGACAAGCTGGACTAGTAAGTGTCATATCAATTTCGCAGTATAAATAGTTTTCTTTTTCTTCAAATCTTATTTCATATATTAATCCAAGATTGTAAATATCTGCTGGAATTTCTGGGTCATAAACTTTTTTTAAATTTTCTATTACTTTTTCTTTTATATTTTCCAAATCAAAAATTTTACTCATTTTTTAATCCTTTATGCGTTTTGGGCATACTCTTTTATTTTTTTTATCATTCCAATAACTCCACTTTGTCTATTTGGAGTTATTACTTCACTTAGTTTTAATTCATGAACAATATCCATATCAATATCTTTTAATTCTTGTATAGTTGAGTCTGAAAAAATTTTTAATATCATATAAACTAAACCTTTTACAATTATGGCATCACTTGTTCCATGAAAATACATTTTCCCATCTTTTATCTCATGTGTTAACCAAACTTGAGAAGTACAACCATGAACTATATTTGCTGGTATTTTGTCAGTTTCATTAAACTCTTCTAGTTTTTTTCCTAAATCAATAATATATTCATATTTTGCAAGTTCATCATCAAAAAAATCTAAATCTTCTTTTATCTCATTTACTCTTTCTTCAATGCTACTCATTTTATCCCTTTAACATCGTTAAGGCTCTTTTTAGTGCCTCAATTAATTTATCAACATCTACATAATCATTATAAAAAGCTGTACTAACTCTAATAGTTCCTTTTACTCCTAATTTTTTCATAATTGGTTGTGCACAGTGATGACCAACTCTTAGAGCAACTCCCATTTTATCAAGAAGTATTCCAATATCATCGTGAACTATTCCTTTGAAGTTGAAACTTCTACTTCCAATTGCATTTGTAATGTCATTGTAAAATACAATATCAGGAAGTTTTGCTAACTCTTCATCTAAATATTTAAAAACTTTATGTTCTAAATTTTCAATATTTTCATATCTTACATGATTTATATATTCTAATGCTTTCCCAAAACCTATAACACCAGCAATATTTTGTGTTCCTGCTTCAAATTTATATGGAGAATCAAGTAAAGTTGAACCATTAAAATCAACTTCATGTATAGTTGCTCCACCAGTTTGATAAGGTTTTATATCTTTTAGATATTTTTCTTTTATATAAATTGCTCCAACACCAGTTGGTCCAAATGTTTTATGACCAGAAATTGCAAAAAAATCAACATCTAGTTTTTGTATATCCACTTTTAGATGAGCTAAACTTTGAGCTCCATCACACATAACAATAGCACCATAAGAGTGAGCTAGTTTTGTGATAGCTTCCATATCATGGATTTTTCCAAAAGCATTTGAAATATGAGTAATACTTACAAAAGCATTTGGATTAGCTTTTAAAAGTTCTTCAAAATGGTTCATATCAAAATCTAAATTTTCATTACAATTTACAACTTCAAGACCATTTCCCAAAGTTCTTCCTTGCATGTGCCAAGGTACGATATTTGAATGGTGTTCTAAACTAGAAATAATTACAGTTTTAAAATCTTTTGCAAATGAAGTTGCTATAAAGTTTAAAGATTCTGTTACACCTTTTGTAAAAATAATCTCTTCTTTTGCTGAAGCATTTATAAACTCTTTTAAAAGGATTCTTACTTTCTCAAACTCCAAAGTCGCTCTATTTGCATCGCCAAAGTTACTTCTATGAGTGTTTGAGCAATAATGTTCATAATATTCAACTTGTGAATCTATAACACTTTTTGGTTTTTGAGTTGTTGCTCCATTATCCAAATAAATAGTTTTTGAGTTTTGGAAGTATGGAAAATCATTTTTAAACATATTTTTCCCTTTTATAATTTTCTACAAACTCTTTTATTATCTCATTTTTTATATTAGATTTTATTGTACTTTCAAAAGCATTTAATAACATTTCATAAGCTGTTTCTTTTTTTATACCACGTGAACAAAGATATAAAAGTTGGTCTTGATTTAAAGTTCCTGTTGTTGCTCCATGTGAAGCTTCAAGTTCATCTATTAAAATTTCAAGATGAGGTTGTGCAAAAATTGTTGCATCATCACTTAATAATATAGTATTACAGTTTTGAAATGCTTTTGTAAATGGTGCAGTTTCATTTACGATTGATTTTATTTTTACAACAGCTTTTGAACTATCTTTTAAAGAGTTTTTATAGTTTATCGAACTTGTAGAGTTTTTTTCGTTATGAACTGTTTTTACTAAAGTTGTAGTTGTTGAATCATTTGATAATTTAATTAATCCGTTTAATTCATAATTTACAAACTCTTTATTTATAATATTTTCAAAACTATTTACTATAAAACCATCACCAAACTCAAGATTTGTTATTTCAAGATTTGAACTTCTTTCTTGTTTTATACTATTTGCAAAAATCATAGAATTTGAAGCATTTATATCTTGAATTTTTACATATTCTAAAGAAGCATTTTCTTCTAAAATAATATTTCTATTTACTGTAAAAGCAGAGTTTTTAGAACTGTTTACAAAAACTTCCACTACTTGAGCTTTGATATTTTCTTTTACTTCTATTTTTAAAGAGTTAGAAAAAAGTGTTTCATCTTCTTTTATTTTATGAATTAAAAAAATTGGTTCAGCAATATTTTTATCTATAGTTAAAACTTTTTGATTTTCATCTAAACTTTTTGTAATATTAAATAAAACAGATTCATAAGAGTTTTCATCTTTTATAGTTTTTAAACCCATAATATCAAATTCATAAGTTTTAGCTTCTTTAAATTCAGTAGAAAACAAAGAATCAAAATTTATTTTTAAAAACTCTTCATCTTTTTTATTTGGAAGATTAGTGTTTAATTCATTTATTTTCATCTTTTATTCCTATTGCTTCATAACCTTTTTCATCTAGTTCTAAAGCTAAGTTATAATCTCCTGTTTTAGCAATTTTCCCATCATTTAAAATATGAACAAAATCAGGTTTAATAAGTTCTAATAGTCTATCATAATGGGTAATCATTAAGATTGATTTTTTCCCATCAAGCATTGAGTTTATAACATTTGCAACAGTTTTTATAGCATCTACATCAAGTCCACTATCAATTTCATCAAGCATAATTAAATCAGGTTTTAACATAAGTAGTTGAATAAGTTCATTTCTTTTTTTCTCACCACCACTAAATCCATCATTTAAATCTCGCTGTAGTAGTTTTCTATCTATATTAAATTTTGATGTCTCTTCTTTTACAAGCTTTAAAAATTCCATTGCATCTAGTTCATTTAATCCTTCATAAGCTCTTTTTTCATTTATCGCTGTTTTTAAAAAGTAACTATTGTTTACTCCTGGAACTTCAACTGGAGTTTGAAAACTCATAAAAATTCCTTCATTTGCTCTTTGAGCTACATCCATTTCAAGTAAATCTTTATTTTTATAAGTTATTTTTCCCTCAGTCACAATACAGTCATAGTGGGCACTTAAAGTTTTTACTAAAGTTGATTTTCCAGCTCCATTTGTTCCCATAAGAACATGAATTTCACCTTCATTTATTTCTAAATTTAAACCTTTTAATATTTCATTTTCATTTATTTTAACATGTAAGTTTTCTATTTTTAATAATTGATTTTTCATAATTTATCCCACGCTTCCTTCAAGTGATATATTTAATAACTCTTTTGCTTCTGCTGCAAATTCCATTGGTAATTCTTTTAAAACTTCTTTACAAAAACCATTTACAATCATAGCGATTGCATCTTCTTCTTTTATTCCTCTTTGGTTTAAATAAAATAGTTGTTCTTCTGAGATTTTTGAAGTTGTTGCTTCATGTTCTATATTTGCACTGCTATTTCTTATTTCATGGTATGGATAAGTGTGCGCATGACATTTATTTCCAATTAAAAGTGAATCACACTCTGAAATATTTCTAGCATTTGAAGCATTTTTCCCAACTCTTACAAGTCCTCTATAAGCATTTACTCCATGCATTGCAGAAATACCTTTTGAAATAATTGTTGATTTAGTATTTTTTCCTAAATGAACCATTTTAGTTCCAGTATCAGCTTGTTGTGATTTTGATGCGATTGCAACTGAATAAAATTCTCCAACACTATTATCTCCTTGAAGTACACAAGAAGGATATTTCCAAGTTATGGCACTTCCTGTTTCAACTTGTGTCCAAGAAATTTTAGAGTTATCACCTTTACATAAACCTCTTTTTGTTACAAAGTTTAATATTCCACCTTTTCCATTATCATCACCTGGAAACCAGTTTTGAATAGTAGAATATTTTATTTGAGCATCTTTTAAAGCACAAAGTTCAACAACAGCAGCATGAAGTTGTCTTTCATCTCTTGTTGGAGCAGAACACCCTTCATTATAAGAAACATAACTCCCTTCATCACAAATAATTAAAGTTCTTTCAAATTGTCCTGTGTTTAAAGCATTTATTCTAAAATAAGTTGATAATTCCATAGGACATCTAGTGTGAGGTGGAATATATACAAAACTTCCATCTGTAAATACAGCACAGTTTAAAGCTGCAAAATAGTTATCAGTTGGTGGAACAACACTTGCTAAATACTCTTGAACAAGTTCAGGGTATTTATGAGCTGCTTCACTGATTGAACAAAAAATAATTCCCAATTTTTCAAGCTCATCTTGATATGTAGTTTTAACTGATACTGAATCAAAAACAGCATCAACAGCAACGCCCGCTAATTGTTTTTGTTCATCTAAAGGAATTCCCAATTTTTCATAAGTTTTTAAAATTTCTGGGTCTACTTCATCTAAAGAATTTAAAGCTTTTTTAGGTGCAGAATAATAAGCAATATCTTGATAATCAATTTTTGGATATTTTAAATGTGCCCAAGTTGGTTCTTCCATTTTTAGCCATTTTTTGTAAGCTTTAAGCCTAAAATCTAAAAGCCATTCAGGTTCATTTTTCTTAGCACTTATTGCTCTTATTACATCTTCATTTAAACCTTTTTCAAAGGTGTCACTTTGAATTAAAGTTTCAAATCCAAGTTTATACTCTTTGTTTATCACGTCATGTATTTGTTGATTCTCATTCATGACTTCTCCAATATAATATTAAATTTTTTAAATAGGACTATATTTATCCTATTTAAAATTCTATCATAATGTAGTATACAATGTAAAGAATAAATTATTTTATAAAAATTATATAGTTCTTGTAAAAATTATTTTTAAAACAAACTCTTTATTCCAAATAAAAATTTAATATTTATTGTTATAAGATTGGAAAAACTTATAATTGAAAGACCTAATGTATATAGAGAAGTTTAGAAATTTTGTTGAAGAATCAATTTTAGCTATTGTTATTTTTCTTTTTTTATTATCCACATCTTTTTTTTATTTTAAATTCCAATTGGAAAAAGAAATCAATAATTATTTAACTAATTTAAAGCAATTATACTCAACACAATATGACACAATTTATGATAATTTCAACAAACTTTCACAAAATAGTTTCTATGGAATTATAAATAAACCTGATATTTATAATCTTGTTAAATATGCTTATAAAAAAGATAAAAAAGTTCAAAGTTTATATCGAGAACAATTATATGAAAAGTTAATATCTGATTATCTTAGATTAAAAGAGTATAAATTTCATCAAATTCATTTTCATTTTCCAGATAATACAAGTTTTTTAAGAATGCATGAAAAAGATAAATTTGGTGATAATCTAACAAAAGATAGATTTAGTGTAAAAGAAGCAAACAAAGATTTAAAACCAGTTCATGGTTATGAAATAGGAAAAATTGTAGATGGTTATAGATTTGTTTATCCACTTTTTGATGAAAAACTTTTTCATATAGGTAGTGTTGAATTATCAGTAAGTTCAGATTTTTTTGAGAAGAATTTTGAATCAAGTTTTGATGTAGATGTACATTTTTTAGTTAAAAAATCTATCATAGAAGAGAAAGTTTTTAAAGAGTATTTGAACAATTTTCAACTAAGTAATGAAAATGATGAATACTTATATAAAGAAAATAAAACACAAGAGTTAAGCCATTTTACTAGTGAAAATTTTTATTCAAGTGACGAAAAAAATCTTATAAAAAGAAAAATGAGAAGTAGTGAAAATTTTTCACTTTATAAAAAAGTGGATGGAAATTATATGGCAATTTCATTTTTATCAATAAAAAACGTTCAAGATGATAAAAATGCTGCATATATGGTTTTATATAAAAATTCTGAGTTTATCAAACAAGTTATGAATAACTATCATAAAATGATTTTAATTTTATTTTTACTTTCATTGATTTTTATCTTTTATATAAATTATAGATATAGAAAAATACAAGAAGAAAAAAATAGAGAATATATTTTGTCTCAACAAACAAAAATGGTAGCTCTTGGTGAGATGATTCAAAATATTTCTCATCAATGGAGACAACCTTTAAGTGTTATTTCTGTTTTAGCAAGTGGTTTAAAACTAAAAAAAGAGTTTAATATTTTAGAAGATAAAGAGTTTTTTGAAAATTTAGAAGGGATATTAAGTAACACGAACTATTTATCAAATACAATAGAAGATTTTAGAAGCTATTTTAATGAAAGTATCGAAAAAAAATCTTTTAATTTAAAAGATACTGTTCATCAGTGTACATTAATGTTTAAAGATGATTTAAATGCTAAAAATATAATTTTAATTGAAAATTTAATTGATATTGAACTATTTACTTATGAAAATGAATTAAAACATGTATTAATCAACTTATTAAAAAATGCAAAAGAGTTTACAAAAGAAGGTTTGATTATTGTTGAAATGAAAGAAGATAAAGAAGAAATTATTATTGATATACAAGATAGTGCAGGTGGAATTCCAAAAGAGATAATTGAAAAGATTTTTGAACCATATTTTTCTACAAAACATAATTCTTCAGGGATAGGTTTAGGATTGTATAGTGCTTATGAAATAATTACTAAAAAATTTAAAGGGAATATTTTGGTTGAAAATAGAGTTTTTGATTATAATTTTGAGAGTTACAAAGGTGCTTGTTTTTCAATAATTTTGGACAAAAAGAATTTATAAAAAGGTGAATCATGAAAAATAGTTTTAGTTTAAAGTTTTCATTTTTAGTTGGAATTTTAACTTTTATCGTTGCATTAACAGTTGGTTTTTATTCAAATAACATATCAACAAAACAACTTGAAGTAAATTCTGGTGAGTCATTGGTTAAGTTATCAAAAAGAGTAAATGATATTCTTGATAGAGAGATGTTAGAAAGATTTAGAGAGATTAGATTTGCAGCATCATTACCTATACTAACAAATGAAAATAGTTCTATAAACGAAAAAAGAGAATTGATTCAAAAAATTAAAGATAATTATAATCATCATGAATGGATTGGATATGCTCTTCCTGATGGAACAGTAGAAGTTGGAACAAATGGATATTTAGAAGGTAAAAATGTAAAAGCTAGACCTTGGCTTCCAAATGGTTTAAATGGACCTTATATTGGTGATGTACATGATGCTTTATTATTAGCTAAATTATTACCAAATAATAGTGGTGAAGCTATTTATTTTTCAGATGTTGCATTTCCTGTTATAAATAAAGATGGTAAAACTCTTGGGGTTTTATGTACTCATTTGACTTGGCAATGGACAAGAGATGTTATTAGAAGTATTCAAAAAGAACATGGTGTAGAGATATTTTTATTATCAAAAGATGGAATGATTTTAGTTGGACCTGGAAATACTGAAAGAGCTAATATCTCTGATATATCTTCAAATGTTGCACAATCATTTAATACAGATGAAGAATCTTTTAAAATTTTAAATTGGAATGATAATGTTAAATATTTAACAGCAAGTAGTGTAAGTAAAGGGTTTGAAGAATATGAAGGTTTCTCTTGGAAAGTAATAGTTAGAGAACCTGTAAATGAAGCTTTTAAAATAGCACATGAAAATGCAACTTCAATCTTATTTATAAGTGTAATTTTAGGAATTATTGGTGCATTTATAGGTGTTGTTATTGCAACAAGAATCTCAAGACCACTTAATCAATTAAGTCAAATTGTTGAAGATATATCAAATGACAAAAAAGTTAAATTCCTTAATAATCCATCAAATGATGAAATTGGAAAATTACACAATGCATTAGAAAAATTGTATAAAAACTTGATTAAAGAATCTATTGATAGAAAAAGTGCACAAACAAAAGTTGAATTATCACTTAAGATATTTGAACAAGCATTGGAAGGAATAATAATTACTGATAAAAACAATAATATTATTCTAATAAACAAAGCATTTACAGAAATTACAGGTTATGAATTAAATGATGTTTATGGAAAAGATCCATCTATATTAAATTCTGGTTTACAAGATAATAAATTCTACAATACAATGTGGGATAGATTAAAACAAGATGGTAAATGGGATGGAAAATTAAAAAATAGAAGAAAAGATGGAACAATTTACGAAGAATATTTGAAAATTTCTACATTAAAAGATGAAAATGGGGCGATTGTAAATTATTTAGCCACATTTAATAGCAGTTTTTAAATCATTGATTAGTATAATAAATTTACTGTATGAAAAAAATAAATAGGATAAAAAACAATTAAGACAAATTTTATCCTATTTTCATTAGAATACGAAAAAGTTTTTATTTGCAACTATTAATTTTGGAATAGTTATTGCAAATAGAATTAAAAAATATAGGAATGATAAAAATGGAAGTTTATTTAGATAATAATGCAACAACAATAGTAGATCCAAAAGTTTATGAAGAGATGAAACCATTTTTTTGTGATATATATGGAAATCCAAATTCACTACATAAATTTGGTGCGGGAACTCATCCAAAAATGGTTGAAGCTTTAAACTTTTTATACGAAGGTATAAATGCAGCTGATGAAGATGATGTTATTGTAACAGCAAATGCCACAGAGAGTAATAATACAGTTTTAAAAGGTATTTGGATAGATAAAATTTTAAATGGTGATAAAAAACATATCATAACATCAGAAGTAGAACATCCATCAATTACAGCAGTTTGTAAATTTTTAGAAACACAAGGTGTTTCAGTAACTTATTTACCTGTAAATGAAGAAGGTGTTTTAGAAGCAAGTTTAGTTAGAGATTATATAAAAGAAGAAACAGCTTTAGTTTCTATTATGTGGGCAAATAACGAAACAGGAAAAATTTTCCCAATCAAAGAAATTGGAGCAATTTGTAAAGAGTTTGGAGTTCCATTCCATACTGATGCAACTCAAGCTATTGGAAAAATTCCAGTTGACGTTCAAGAATACAATGTAGATTATTTATCTTTTTCAGCTCATAAATTCCATGGACCAAAAGGTGTTGGTGGTTTATATGTAAGAAAAGGTTTCTCTTTAACTCCTTTACTTCACGGTGGTGAGCAAATGGGTGGATTAAGAGCTGGAACTGTAGATGTTGCTTCTATGGTTGGAATGGGATGGGCTATGAAATTAGCTACTTCAACTATGGCTTTAGCATATGAAAAAAATCATGTAAGTAAATTAAGAGATAAATTAGAAGCAGCAATTTTAGAATTACCTGAAACAATTGTTATTGGTGGAAAAGATAACAGAACACCAAATACTACATTGATTTCAATCAGAGGTGTTGAAGGTGAATCTATGCTTTGGGATTTAAATCAAAATGGAGTAGGTGCAAGTACAGGAAGTGCATGTGCATCTGAAGATTTAGAAGCAAATCCAGTTATGAATGCTTTTGGAAGTGATAGTGAATTAGCTCATACAGGAGTTAGATTTAGTTTAAGTAGATTTAATACTGAAGAGCAAATAGATTATGCAATTGAAGTTATTAAAAAAGCTGTTACAAGACTAAGAGGAATTTCAAGTTCTTATGCTTATGCACCATCGTGTCATAAGTCTGGTTTATAAAAAATAGAATAATATTTAAAGGAAAATAAGATGGCAAAAAATAGTTTAATAAGCGGATCAATTTGGGATGAATATTCAAATCAAGTTGTAAATAGAATGAATAACCCTAAACACCAAGGGGAAATTACAGAAGAAAGAGCAGCCGAACTTGGAGCAAAATTAATTGTTGCAGATTTTGGTGCTGAATCATGTGGTGATGCTGTAAGACTTTACTGGGCAGTTGATGAGTCTACAGATAAAATTTTAGAGTCAAAATTTAAATCTTTTGGATGTGGTACAGCAATCGCATCTTCAGATGTTATGGCTGAGTTATGTATTGGAAAAACAGTTGATGAAGCTGTAAAAATTACAAATATTGATGTTGAATTTGCATTAAGAGATAATCCAGAAACTCCAGCAGTTCCACCTCAAAAAATGCACTGTTCAGTTATGGCTTATGATGTTATCAAAAAAGCAGCAGCTGATTATAAAGGTGTTGATATGGAATCTTTTGAAGAAGAGCAAATCGTTTGTGAATGTGCAAGGGTTTCATTAGCAACTTTAAAAGAAGTTATCAAAATCAATGATTTAAAAACTGTTGAAGAAATCACAGATTATACAAAAGCTGGAGCTTTCTGTAAATCATGTATTAAACCAGGTGGTCATGAAGCTAAAGATATCTATTTAGTTGATATCTTAAAAGATGTTAGAGCTGAAATGGAACAATCTAGATTAAAAACAGCTGCTGATGCAAGTGCATCAGGACATGCTTCATTTGACAAAATGACGTTAGTTCAAAGAATTAAAGCAGTTGATGCTGTAATTGATACTGATGTAAGACCAATGCTTGTAATGGATGGTGGAGATATGGAGATTATTGATATCAAAGAAAATCTTCCTCATTATGATATTTATATCAGATATTTAGGTTCTTGTTCAGGATGTTCGTCTGGAAGTACAGGAACTTTATTTGCAATTGAGTCAGTATTACAACAAAAAGTTGATGAAAACATTAGAGTTTTACCAATCTAATTTTTTAAATTTTAGATTTTTAAAAGGGACTTGTCTTTTGATAAGTCTCTTTTTTTATATTTTGTAGATTATCATCAAAGCTACAAATGTAAGAAATATAGCTGATATTTTCTCGATTAGGTAAATATATTTGTTAAATAATTCTTTGATTTTTTCTAAACTTAAAATATAAACTATAAAAATATCCCAAAATAAAACTGCAAAAAACATCCAAATTCCATAAATAGTTTGAATAAAAAATGGCGTATTATTTTGTGTAGTTATACTAAACATTGTAAAGTAAAAAATAAAATTTTTAGGATTTAGTATTGCACTTAGAAAACCTTTTAAAAAACTAGATATTAGAGTAATACTTTTTTTATTTTTAGATAAGTCCTCAAATAAGTTTTTCTTTTTTGATTTAAATAAGTGATATGAAATATAGAGTAAATAACTACTTCCTAAAATTTTTAAAGAGTTAAAGATATATAAATTTTCTTTTAAAATAATAATTCCAAATAGAGCTAAAAGTATATAAACCAAATTTGCAATGGTAATTCCAAAAGCAACAATTATTCCAGCTTTTTTCCCATTTTTAATAGTAGAATTAATAATTATAAAGAAATCAATACCAGGACTAATCAATGCTAAAAAATGAGTAAATGCAAGTATAAAAAAACTTTGTAAATAAATTTCCATAAATCTCCTTTATTTTGAAGATTGTATTAAAAAGAGAAAATTAATTATTGTACAAAATTGTCCTGATACTTTTTGGGAGTAATTGCAACTATTTTTTTAAAATTTCTATGAAAATGGCTTTGGTCATAAAAGCCACATTCTAATGCTACTTCAACTATAGAAAATCCATTTTTTAGTAATTTCTTTGCAAGTTCAATTTTTAAATTTATAAAATATGAATGAGCTGAAATATTAAGTTCTTTTTTGAAAAGTTTTATTATATAAAAAGTTGATAGATTAAACTCTTTTGATAAATCATCTAGACTAATATCATCTTTAATATTTTTATTCATATATGAGATGATATTTTCTATTTTTTCATTTGTTTTTATTTCTATATCTATTTCTATTTCTTTATGGTATTTATTATACAAAGAGTAGAAAAAATCTATAATAGAACTCTCTTTTTCTATAATCAATGCATTTGAAAATAAAAGTTCACAAAGAGTTATGAATTTTTTATATAAGATTTTATTTTTTAGAATTTCTGTTGAAAAAGGTACAAATTCTTTTATATATGGAAATATTGTTTTTTGAAGTTTAAAACACCAATCTTTATCTAAATAAAGCATAAAGATTTTATTTGCTACTTTTGAATTAGAATTACAACTATGAATAGTATTTGGATTTACAATAGCCAATTGGTTTTTTTCTAAAATTATAGTTTTACTTTTATTTTTATATGTTCTTTGACCTGCAAGAATAGCACCAATAGATAGAGTATTATGAATGTGTTCTTTGTAACATTGATTTGATTTTGAGTATCTTAGTTCTAAAAAATCTAATTTTTCGTGCGTAAAATATAGTGTATTATTCATTAGCAAATAGTAATTAAAATTTAGTTACAAATACTTTAACAAAAACGTAAATTTTTCTAAGTTAAAATCCCAAATGGAAATAGCAAAGTTAAAAGAATTATGCCTAGACCAGGCAAATTTTTATTATGAATATGTTAAAAAATATAGTGAAAACAATGGAAAAAGTATAGATAAAGTTGTATCTATAAAATACCAAAAAGATAGCTCTCCAAAACTATATGAAATAAAATTAGAAAAACCTATTTATGACTTTGAAAAAACTTATTATAAAAACAATCAAACAAATGAATATTACTTTAATAAAAAAGATATATTAATCAAAGAGTATGATGAAAAAAATAGACTTTTGTATGTTCAAGTTTTAAATCCTGATATTGAATTTGAGAAGATAAAAAGTGATGATTTTTTTGTAGTATCTGATTTACTTTTTTTGATTAAGAATTTGATTGAATGGTATGAAAAAAATTCCAATAAGCTTATATTTAATGAAAAATTTGATTTAAAGTTGAAACCAAATTTAGAAATATTAAAAGATACAAAACTAAACCAAAATCAAAAAGATGCTGTAAATTCTATATTTGAAAATAGATATTCATATATTTGGGGACCTCCTGGAACTGGAAAAACAAAAGCCATTTTATCAACTGCTTTGATAAATTATATAACTTCAAATAAAAAAGGTTTGATAGTTGCTCCTACAAATGTAGCTTTAGAGCAGATACTTTTTGGAGTTTTAGAAAACACAGAAAAACTTCAAATCTCAAATGAAAAGGTTTTACGAATAGGAATTCCATCAAAAGATTTTTTTGATAAATATTCTGAAATTTGTGAAACAAAAGGAATAGAAAGAGTTTTAGAATCTCTTGAAAATGAAATAAATATATTAAGTAGAGTTTTAAAATATAGAGAAGGTAAAAAGATTAGTGAAGATTTAGAAATAATCTTAGAATATTTTTTTAAACTTCAAGAAAATAAAATAAAAATTATCAAACTTGAAAATGAAGAAGAACACTTACAACCTTTGATAAATCTTCTAACTTTACCTTTAAAAGCTTATCATTTCTCAAATAATTCAAAAATGATAAAAGATGCAATAAGAAGACATGAAGGAAATCCTTGCATAAACTTTGATGAAAAACTAGTTGAAGAGAATAAATTAAAAGAGGTTGTAAATCTTGATTGTATTCGAAAAGAGTTGGAAAAAATCGAGAAAGAAATAAATCAAATAACTCAAGAAAATTTTGAAATATTAACTCTTTGTAAAGATTTAATAAAAAGTGAAAAGATTTATAATGAAATATTTAAAGATTTGACACAAACAAATTTAGATGAAAAACAGTTACAAATAAATGAAAAAATATCTCAACTAAATCTTTGGTGTAAAAATAGTTTAGAATCAATCAAAAGTTTAGTAGAAAACTCAAATGATGAGTTGATAAATCAAGCTTTAGATATACATCATAAAAATTTTGATGATAAAAAATTAAAAGATAAATTAGAGTTTTTGATTGATGAGAAAGATTTATTAATTGAACAAAGTACAAAACAAAGAGTAAAAAATAGTTTAGTACTTGCAATGACAATTGACGCGTATATTCAATACACTATAAATGAAAATATTGAAGTAAACCATATCTTTTGTGATGAAGCTGGATATATGTCTACAATCAAGGCTTTAAGTTTATTTAAATGTAATTCTCCAATAACATTTTTGGGTGATCATATGCAACTTCCACCTGTTAGTGAAATAAAAGCTGATGATATAAATGCATATAAAAAGAGCTTTTTATGGAGTCAATCTGCTCTCTTTTTTGAAACACTTTTTTTAAAAAATAGTATTGATGAGATATATTTTGAGTTTACAAGTAATACAACTCCAAAATTTGAAAAAACATCACAAGTAAATTTAGTATCAACTCATAGATTTGGAAAAAATTTAGCACAAGTTTTAAATAAATTTGTTTATAAATTTGGGTTTCAATCAGCCTTAGATAGTGATACAAATCTCTTTTTTATAGATAGTGCTTCAAATGTAAATGAAGCTGATGAACGCTCATCATTAGAAGAAGTAATGATAATTAAAGAATTAGTAAAAAAGTTCGAAGGAAAATCTTTTGTGATATTAACTCCATATAAAAAACAAGTGAAACTTTTAAAGGAACACTTGGGTAGAAAATATTTTGAAAATATAATGACAATTCACAAATCACAAGGAAGTGAATGGGACAATGTGATTTTTTCTGTTGTTGATGATTCAAATAGTGGAAAAAGAAGAATGTTTTTTACAAATACTATAAATGAAAATTTTAAAGGTTTAAATCTAATAAACACAGTTGTAAGTAGAACGAAAAAAAGATTAATCATTGTTGCAAATGAAGACTTTTGGATAAAACAAAAAGATACTCAACTAATAGGAAATTTGATTTCTATTTCAAAAAAAGTTACTGTTTAGTTAGAAATCATTAATAATTTATTAAATAATCTGTATTATGATGATTATAAATAAGGAGTAAAAGATGTTTGCTATATATAATAACGGAAGTGTAGGTTTTAGAAGTACTGCTGATAACTTATATAACTTAAAAAATGTAGAAGAAATACAAGAAACTAGACTTACTCCTGATGAAGGATTTATTCAAAATTTTTCAAATGAAGAAAAAGAACATCAAAAACAAGAGTATTTGAACTCTTATAAAAAAATTGCAAATTTAGATACATCTGAACCTGTTTATTATATAAAAGATATCATGACAAAGGATGTCTTTTCAATGGATAATAAAGTATCTATTGAAGAAGCTTATTCTTATTTAAAAGATAATCAAATTACACAAATACCAATAACTGCATTTGGTAAAAAGATTATTGGAATAATAAATAAGAAAATCATTTTAAATCTTATTATGGAAGATATTGAAAATGTAAAATCTATATTAAATAGAAAAATTGAAGATATTTATTTGCCCGAGGTTATTACAGCTGAGCCTATGGCTGATGTACGAAGTGTTGTAAAAGTAATGCTTGATTTTAAACTAGATGCAATACCAATTGTAGATGAAAATGCAACTTTATTAGGAATTGTTTCAAAAACTGATATTTTAAGGGCAGTTTCTCATCTTCCAAAATTACAATTATGGTCATAATGAAAAAGAAATTTTTTTGAAATTTTAATATAACTTATATATAATTTTTAGATATACTTCCACAAAAAATTAAGAGTTTATATGGATTTTTTACAAGAAATAACTACTTTGTGGATAGTAGTTTTTGTTATTACTGGATTTGTTGCAGGTTATATTGATTCTATTGCTGGTGGCGGTGGAATGATACAAGTACCTGTTCTTTTATATAGTGGAATTCCCCCTGTTTTTGTTTTAGCAACTAATAAAATGGCTTCTTTATTTGGTACTTTAATGGCAACTATCAAATATTTTTTAAGTAAAAAGATATCTTTTAAAGTTGTGAGTATTGCAATTATTCCTTGTTTATTAGCATCTTATGTTGGAAGTAAACTTGTAATGTATATTCCTGATTATGTTATAAAATGGGCAATTTTAATTGCAATACCAATCGCTTTGTTTTTTTTACTTAAAAAAAGTAAAAATATTAGTGAAGAAAATACGAAATTAACAAATAAAAATATTATATTAGCAACAGCACCAATTGGTTTTTATGATGGTATTTTAGGACCAGGTACTGGAACTTATATGACAATTTCTATGAAAAAGTTTTTACATTTGGATTATATTATTTCAACTGCTTCAACAAAACCTTTAAATCTTGCTACAAATATTGGTTCAGCAATTGCCTTTGTAATGGCAGGAAAAGTACTATGGATGATTGCAATTCCAATGGCTATTTCTAATATGTTAGGATCTTACATAGGAAGTCATTATGCAATAAAAGGTGGAGAGAGTTTTATAAAAAAAGTTTTAATTTTTGTATTGATTTTTATGTTAGTAGCAAATATTATAAAAATTACTTTATCATAATAGAGTAATTTTTATAATTCAATCCCATCATCTATAATGATTTTATTTCTTCCTTTATGTTTTGCTTCATAAAGTAATTCATCAGCTCTTTTTTTAGCATCTGAAAATGTTTCATATTTATTTCTATAAGTAATTCCAGCAGAAAATTTTATTTTTATTTGTGAATCTTTATATAAAAAATTTGCATTTTCAAGAGTTTTTTTAACTCTTTTAATATATCTTTGAACTTCTATTTCATCTTGATAATTAACAAGTGCAATAAATTCTTCTCCACCATATCTTGCAATAATATCTTCTTTTCTAGTTAAATCTTTTAATATTGCAGCAAAATTCTTTAGTACGCTATCTCCACAAGAATGTCCAAATTGATCATTGATTTCTTTAAAGTGGTCAATATCATAAAAAACAATTGCATAATTAGCATTAAAAATAGAGAATTTTTTCTCCATTTTTTCTACTTCTTTGTGATAAGCTCTTCTATTTAAAATATTTGTTAAATAATCAACTTGATACTCTTCTTTTACTAATACAAGTTCTTTTTGAAGTTCTTCAATTTGTTTATTTAATTGTTGAAATTTTTCTCTATTATCTTCAATCATTTTATGATTTTCTTTCATAGAGTGTTCGATGTTATAAACTGTATCAATAAGTTTTTTCTCAACAATTTTTAATTCTCTAAAAGAAGAATTAGAGATATTTAAAGATAATAATTCATCTTTTATTTTCATTATTTCTTCTGTAGAATTTTTTCCATCATTAAGCGTTTTATCAAAATATCTACTCATTAATGATGTTAATTTTACTACATCATCTGTTTTATCTTTTAAAACTTTTCTATCCGCATCTACTCTTTTTTTAGATAATTCTTTTAATTTTTCTAACGAAGCATTTGATATTATAGTTTTTGGATTTTTTATGTTGTTTAAAATAAATTCTTCAATATCTTCTATAAAACTAAAATCAATTGATGGTACTAAAATATCATTTAGTGTTGCTACTAAATTTTTTAATTCATCAGTTGTAATTCTTTGCGATAAAATAGTTGCTAATTCATTAAATGATTCTGTTTTTAAAGAATCTTGTTCTTCTTTTGTTAAAGAGTTTTTTATTTTTTTAAATAATTCAAATTCTTCTAATTCTACATTCTCTTTTTCTGCTTGTTTTTTGAATTCTATAAAATAGTGTTCAGGAGTTGTTGATATATTTTCATTTTTAAGTTGAAAAAGTGTATTTTTTGTTAACTCTTTAATATTTATCAAAAATGATACCTTATTTTTTTTATTGTTAATGTTCGGTATTATATCAAGTATTTAATAATAACTAATATAAAAAGGAAAAAATAATGAATGCACAAGACAAAGAATTAGCACAATTACACGATAATATCGTGGATGATGTAAAATCACTTGTTGACAAATATATGTCTATTGTTGGATGGGATGTACCGGAAAATAATGAAGAAAATGCAAAAAGTAAAATTTTGTATATTATAAAAGATGCAATTCAAGAGATTGAAGAGGAAGAGTAAATAACAGTTGTGTTATAATTCCGGCTTAATTTAAAAGGCACATTATAATTTTAGGAAACCAAATGTCAAATCAAAATAATCAGATTTTAAAAAATACAAATGCTCAAATTTTAGATGAATTTAATGCTTCAATAATGTTTGATAAAGAACTTTATGCTCAAGATATTAAAGGTTCAATTGCACATTCAGCAATGTTGGCGGAACAAGGTATCTTAACAGTAGAAGAGCAAAAAGCTATTGAAACAGGACTTTTACAAGTTAAAAAAGAGATTGAAAGTGGCGAGTTTAAATTTTCTTTAGCATATGAAGATATTCATATGGCAGTTGAAACAAGACTCACAGAAATAATTGGAGAACCAGGAAAAAGACTTCACACTGCACGTAGTAGAAATGACCAAGTTGCAACAGATTTTAGACTATATGTTCAAGATAAATCAGTAAGTATAAAAACTCAATTAAAAGAATTAGTTGAAACTTTTGTAAATGTAGCAGGGAAATATACAACTACTTTAATTCCTGGTATGACTCACTTACAACATGCTCAGCCTCTTAACTTTGGTTACCATTTATTAGCCTATGCAAATATGTTTAAAAGAGATTATGAAAGATTTGAAAGTTCGTATGAGAGAAACAATTATTGTCCTTTAGGAAGTGCTGCCCTTGCAGGAACTCCACACAATATTAATAGAGAATCAAGTTCACAAAAATTAGGATTTATAGCTCCTACAAATCATGCTATGGATACGGTTTCTGATAGAGATTTTGCTTTAGAGATTTTATTTAATATAAGTACAACTATGATGCATATTAGTAGAATTTCGGAAGAACTTATTCTTTGGTCATCTTATGAATTCCAATTTGTAAGAATGAGTGATGAGTATGCAACAACAAGTTCAATTATGCCTCAAAAGAAAAATCCTGATGTTCCAGAATTATTAAGAGGAAAAACAGGTAGAGTATATGGAAATTTAATCTCTCTTTTAACTGTTATGAAAGGTTTACCGCTAGCTTATAATAAAGATACTCAAGAAGATAAAGAGGGTGTTTTTGATTCTGTTAAAACAGTTGAAATTTCTATTTCAATTTTAAATGAAGTTATTAAAACTATGATTGTAAATGTTGATAAAATGGAAAAAGCTTGTAAAATTGGACACTTAACAGCAACAGATTTAGCTGATTATTTAGTTCAAAAACAAAATATGCCATTTAGAACAGCATACTACATAACAAAAGATGTAGTAGCATTAGCAAATAGCTTAAATAAAGATATTAGTGAATTAAATATAAATGAAATTAGAAGTGCAAATGATGAATTAAAAAATGTAAGTGAAGAGATAATTATGTACTTAGATTTAAGAAATTCAATGAACGCAAGAAATTCATTTGGTGGGACTTCATCAATCCAAACAGAAAATCAAATAAAATATTTCGAAGAGTGGTTAGAAAATAAATAATAAGATGAGTTTAACTCATCTTATTGAAAAAGAGATTATCTTAATAAAAGTTTTTTTGTTAGTTTAAATAGATTTGAAATATCAGTTTTACCAACAAATCCATCAACACCAACTTGGCTCATTTTTCCTCTTACTGCATCTGTTGTCATTGAAGAGTTTACAATAATTGGAACATGTGCTAAATTTTTATTGTTTTTTATAAATGCAGCAACTTGATATCCATCAGTTCCAGGCATTTCAATATCTGTAATTACTAAACCAATTTTATCAGGATTTAATTCTTCTAATCTTTTTACTAATAAAGTTCCATTTGCATAGATTTCATAATCAAGACCTGTTTCTTCAAAAAATGAACTTAGAACTTCTCTTGCAACACCAGAATCTTCAGCAGCTAAAATTAATTTATCAGAGTGAAGTTTCTCGTCAACATATTTTCTAATTTCATCTGAACCATCATCAGTCCATTTGATGTCTCTTAATAATTGCTCAGCATTAAACACAGTACATAACTCATCTTTGTTATTTACTTTTACGTAAGTTGTATATGTAATTTTTGAGTTAGTCTCTTCTGTGTGTCTTAATTCTTGAGTTGTTTTTTCAACGATATCAAGCATGTCTTTTACTAGGAAACCAATTTTTTTGTGATTAAATTCACAAAATATAATAAGTTTATAATCTTTTACTGCAAGTGCAGGAAGTCCAAGCCAAGCATCAAGATTGATTAATGTTACAGGCTCACCTCTAATTGTAGCAATCCCTGCAATAATATCTGTGTCTTTTGGTGTATCGTTAATTGCAACTTCTTCTGTAATTATAAAAGCTTTAACTTTTGCTATATTAATTGCGTATATATTATTATGTCCAGTGTAAAATACTGCTAATTGTTGAACATTTCTTAAATGTCCTTGCGTCATTTGCTCTACACTACCGCTAATACCGCTCATGTGAATCCTTTTTCATGTAAGTTAATTATTATATATCTTTTAAACTTTGAGTATCTTTAAGTTATTTTTCAATTTTCTTTAACAATTTTTGAATAGTAACTGATGCCATCATTAAACCAAAAGAGCCAGTAACTCCCTCAAAACTTCCTTTTTCGATACATCTTGGATTTTCTGATGAAAAAATTACTTTAAATTTTTTCTTAAATCCTTGTTTTTTTAATTCTTCTCTAACTTTTTTAATAAATGGGTCATTATATGTATCCCAAATAGATATATATTCTATTTTACTTGGGTCAATTCTTTTTGCTCCACCACTAGTACTAATAATTTTTGTAAAATGCTTTTTTATTAGATGTACTTTAGGTCTAATATCATCAATTGCATCTAATATATAATCATAAGATGAAAAATCAAAATTGTCAATCCATTCAGGAGTAATTTTAACATGAATTGGAGTAACATCTGGATACTTTTCTTTTAAAGCTTCAACTTTAATTCTTCCAATATTCCCATGACTTCCCATTTGTCTATTCATATTTGATTCTTCATAAGTATCAAAATCAACTATAGTAATATTTGTAATTCCAGTGTTATAAAGAGCATCAAGTGCAAAACTTCCAACACCACCAACACCTAAAAGTATTAGTTTTACATCTTTGAATTTTTCAAAGACATCGTTCCCAAATAACTTTTTTGTTCTGTCATATTTCATCTAAACTTCTCTTTTACTATTTTTAGGTATTATATCATAAATAAATTTATTGGAGATGTTGATGGATAAAGAACCAATGACAATAGCTGGATATAATAAAATTACAGGAGAACTAGAGTTTTTAAAGAAAAAAGAAAGACCTGAAACTGTAATTGCATTAGATGAAGCTAGACAATTAGGAGATTTAAAAGAAAATGCTGAATACCATTCTGCAAAAGATAAATTAGCATTAATTGACTCACAAATTGCAGAATTAAATGCAGTTATCTCAAAAGCAGTTATTATCGATCCTTCAACTCTTCCACATAATAAAGTGAGTTTTGGTTCAACGGTAAGTTTAGTTGACACAAATACAGATGAAGAATTTACATATACTATTGTTGGTGGAGTTGAATCAAATGCAGATAAAGGATTAATTTCTTTTAATTCTCCACTTGCAAAACAATTAATGGGAAAAGAAGAGGGTGATGAAGTAACTGCAACACTTCCAGGTGGTGTTAAAACTTTTGAAGTTCTAAATGTATGTTACAAGGACATAGAGTTACTATGAATGTAGCTGAAAAGAAGAAATTAAATAAGAAAATCAAAAATAGCTTATGAATCTTAATATTAAAGAGGGAGCTATTTTTGTAGCTGACTCTCATTTTAATCAAAAAAACATAGAATTCTTACAATTTTTAAACAAATTAGAAAAAGAAGAGATTAAAACTTCACAACTTTTTTTAATGGGTGATATCATAGATTTTATTTCAAGTGAATGTAAATATTTTATAAAACAAAATCATGAAATAATAGATATTTTAAATAATTTATCAAAAAAAATAGAGATAATTTATTTAGAGGGAAATCATGATTATAATCTTCAAGAACTTTTTTCAAATATAAAAATTATAAAAAGAGAAAATCAACCAATTTTGGGAAAATTCAATGATATAACAATAAGTTTATCTCATGGAGATAATTTTATAAATTGGAAATATGACCTTTTTTGTAATGTTGTTAGAAATAGATTCTTTTTGAAATTTATGAATTTTATCGATATAAATTTTTACATTTCAAAAAAAATAGAGAATGCTCTTTTAGAAAAAAACATTTGTCATAAAATGAAAAATTTTGAAGAAATTGTTTTTAAGAGATTAAAAAATTATGATACAAATATTGTAATTGAAGGACACTACCATCAAGGTGGAACTTATGTATTTGAAAATAAAAAATATATAAATATTCCATCATTATGTTGTCAAAAAAAATACACAAGATTTGAAAATTTCAATTTTGAAGAGGTAGATTTATGCATCTTGCCATAGTTGGTATAATAATTATTGCAGTTTTATTACTGATAATTTTAATATATTTATTAATGGATAACAAAAATAATACAAAAGAATTGAATGTTACAAGAAATACTCCATCATTAAAAGTTATAAAATTAGAAGAAATGAGATTTCCCAAAAATATAGAAAATATGAATATCAATGCTTTATCTCAAGCTTGTAGAGTTATATTAGATTCTTATAGGGCTTTGGATTATGCACATAAACTTCCAAGTGCTATGGATAGAATAGAGTGGCATACTTGGCAAGTATCTTTACTTTTATATTTTTTAAAAACAAAAAATAAATTATCAATCTATAATAGTCACAAATTTTTTCATTTGACTATTTTAGAATTAAGTGAAGAACACAGAAAAAATGATATACAAAGAATTTTAAATAAATATTGGAATAATGCAAATATAGAAAAAGATAGAGATACTTTAAGTAGAGATGTTATTTGGACAGCAAGAGATGTATCTATTATTTTATATGAAATTTTGAAAGAAAAATAAGGAGCTTATCATCACAAAGTTTAAAGTAGTAAGTGATTATGAACCAAGTGGAGACCAACCAAAAGCAATAAAAGCTTTAAGTGATAGTATAGAAGCTGGAAATCAATATAACACACTTTTAGGAGTTACTGGAAGTGGTAAAACTTATACAATAGCAAAAGTTATTGAAAAAGTTCAAAAACCTACACTTATAATGACTCATAATAAAACTTTAGCTGCTCAGCTTTACAGTGAATTTAAACAATTTTTTCCAAACAATCATGTTGAATATTTTATCTCTTATTATGATTATTATCAACCTGAAGCATATATTCCAAGAAGCGATTTATTTATTGAAAAAGATAGTTCTATAAATGAAGAATTAGAAAGATTAAGACTTAGTGCAACAGCTTCTTTATTATCTTTTGATGATGTTATTGTAATTGCATCTGTTTCAGCTAACTATGGTTTAGGAAATCCAAGTGAATATAAAGCAATGGTTCAAAGAGTTGAAGTAGGTTTTGAGTATTCACAAAAAGAGTTTTTATTAAAACTTGTGGAAATGGGTTATAAAAGAAACGATAAGTTTTTTGATAGGGCTGATTTTAGAGTAAATGGTGATGTGATAGATATTTTTCCAGCTTATTTTGAAGATGAGTTTATTCGAGTTGAGTTTTTTGGTGATGAGGTTGAATCTATCTCAAAACATGAATATATAACAAATAACAGAGTAAAAGATTTACAAGAAGTAATTATTTATTCTGTTAATCCTTTCGTTGTTTCAAATGATAAATTAGCAACAGCCGTTAAACAAATAGAAGAAGAATTAGATGAAAGACTTGATTATTTCCAAAAAGAACAAAAACTTGTTGAATATCAAAGACTAAAACAAAGAGTTGAGTTTGATTTAGAGATGATTGAAGGAACTGGAATGTGCAAAGGAATTGAAAACTATGCACGACACTTAACTGGATTAAAACCTGGTGAAACTCCTTATTCGTTACTTGATTATTTTGAACAAATGGGAAAAGATTTTTTACTTGTGGTTGATGAATCTCATGTTTCACTTTCTCAATTTAGAGGAATGCACGCAGCTGATAGGAGTAGAAAAGAGGTTTTAGTTGAGTATGGATTTAGACTTCCTTCAGCACTTGATAATAGACCTCTAAAATTTGATGAGTTTATAAAAAAAGCACCACATTATGTATTTGTAAGTGCAACTCCAAATGAACTTGAAGTTGATATGAGTTCAGTTGTAGCTGAGCAAATTATAAGACCAACTGGATTACTTGACCCAATTATTGACATAATAGATAGTGAATATCAAGTTGAAAGATTACATGATGAGATAAAAAAAGTAATTGCAAAAAATGAAAGAGTTTTAGTTACAGTTCTTACTAAAAAAATGGCTGAAGAGTTAGCTAGTTATTATGCAGATTTAGGAATAAAAGTAAAATATATGCATAGCGAAATTGATGCAATTGAAAGAAATCAAATAATCAGAGAATTAAGACTTGGAACTTTTGATGTGTTAATTGGAATTAACCTTTTAAGAGAAGGTCTTGATATTCCTGAAACTTCTTTAGTTGCTATACTTGATGCTGATAAAGAAGGATTTTTAAGAAGTCGTACTTCTCTTATTCAAACAATTGGAAGAGCTGCTAGAAATGAAAATGGAAGAGTAATTTTATTTGCAAAAAAAATTACAGCTTCGATGCAATTTGCAATTGATGAAACAAATAGAAGAAGAAAACTTCAAGAAGATTTCAATAAAGAACATAATATAACTCCAAAATCAACAAAAAGAAAACTTGATGAAAATCTAAAACTTGAAGAGTATGATGATGTAGCTTGGAAAAAACAAAAACTAGAAAAAATGCCAGCAAGTGAACGTAAAAAAATCTTGATAGAGTTAAATAAACAAATGAAAAAAGCGGCACAAGATTTAAACTTTGAAGAGGCTATTAGATTAAGAGATGAGATAGCAAAAATAAAAGAGATATAAAATGAAAAAAGCAACAAAAGCAGATATTGAAATAATAAAACAAGCATTTATTGAAAAGTATAGTGATGCAGTTACAGAGCTAAATTATAGAAATGATTATGAATTATTAATAGCTATTATTTTAAGTGCTCAATGTACTGATAAAAGAGTAAATATTATAACACCAGCTCTTTTTGAAAAATATCCAAGTGTAAGAGAATTAGCAGTTGCTGAGCTTGAAGATGTAAAAGAGTTATTAAAATCTTGTTCATTTTTTAATAATAAAGCAAAAAATATTATAAAAATGGCTCAAAGTGTTTTGATGAATTATGATGGCGAAATTCCACATGATCAAAAAAAGCTTATGAAACTTGCAGGTGTTGGGAATAAAACAGCAAATGTATTTATGATTGAGTTTGAGGGTGCAAATCTTATGGCAGTTGATACTCATGTTTTTAGAGTTTCTCATAGACTGGGACTTAGTGATGGAAAAACAGTTGATATAACTGAGGCAGATTTAGTAAAAAAATTAAAAGGGCACGATTTACATATTTTTCATCAAGCAATGGTTTTATTTGGAAGATATATTTGTAAAGCTGTAAAACCTGAGTGTGAAAATTGTCTGTTTCCTCAGGTTTGTAAAAGTAAAAGTGGTTTTAAACCAGCATAAGAAGAGTTATTTTTCTATACACTCTTCTTTTAAATCCAAGAAATTTTTAAATACAAAGTTATTTTGTATTTTATTGATTTCAACTTCATTTGTTGTACATAAAAACTCTTTATTATCTTTTTTAACAAGATATGTAAATTTATAAATAAATTTATCTTTTGAACTAACAACTTTATTATTTAAAAGTTCAGATTCTAATCCTTCAATTAAAACATTTTTCTCTTTTTCATATTTTTCTTTAAACATTTTTGGGAAAAAGTTTTCTTGTGATTTTTCATACCAAATATAAGCTATTGTTGAAATAATTATTATTAATAAAAGTATTATTAGCTCTCTTTTTTCGAATCTATCATTTACTTTATAAAGTATTAGTGTTAAGATGATTATAAAAACAGCTATGGCAATAATTATTTGCATTTTATTCCTTTTTATTTATTTTTATTATATCCTAGCTTAGCAAAAAGCTTTTTTTAAATACCTTTAATTGAGAAAAATATGATAAATTCAAGAGATGAAAACTATGATATTGTTGTGATTGGTGGCGGAGCTGTTGGTAGTGGAATATGTCTTGATGCAACACTTAGAGGTTATAAAGTTTTACTTTTAGAAAAAAATGATTTTGGAAGTGGAGCTAGTTCTAAAAGTTCAAAATTAGTTCATGGTGGAGTTAGGTATCTTGAAAAAGCAATCAAAGAGTTTGATAAATCTCAATACAATTTAGTAAAAGAAGCTTTAAAAGAAAGAGCAATTTTTCTAAAAAATAGTTCAAATATATCAAAAAAATTAAAAATAAATATCCCAAGTTACTCTTATTTTAATCTAATTAAAAACTATATTGGTTTGTTTATTTATAAATTGATTTCATATAAAAATAGTTTAGGTAATAATACTTTTTTGAATAAAGTTATTAGTAGTTACTATTTCCCAAATTTGAGAAAAAAAAATTTAAAAGCATGTATTTCGTTTTATGATGGAACTTTTTTAGATTTTAGAATGATAATTTCACTTTTGCAATCAGCTTTTGAAAATGGTGCAATTGTTAAAAACTATTGTGAAGTTAAAAATTTTTCATATGATGAAAATAATAAGATTTCAGGCGTGAAGTATTTTGATAAAGTAAAAAATAAAGAGTTTGAAATCAAATCAAAAGTTGTAATAAATGCAACAGGTGCAAATGTTGATAATATGAGATTTTTAGATAATGAAACAAAAGAAGTCTTGACTTTAAGTAGTGGAATTCACATTGTTGTTTCAAAGGATTTTTTATTTTCTGATGAAGCAATTTTGATACCAAATACAAGTGATAATAGAGTAGTTTTTGTATTACCATTTTTAGAACATTGTTTAATAGGAACAACAGATAATAAAACTTTTTATGAGGAAAATTCAAAAGTAAAAGATGAAGAAATAGAGTATTTATTAAAAGAGGTAAATAATTATTTTGATAAAACTTTAACAAAACAGGATATTTTATCTTCTTGGAGTGGAATTAGACCTCTTGTAAAAAGTAATAAATTAAAAACAGAACAAATAAACAGAGAACATTCAATTTTTAGTTCAAAAAGTGGTTTAGTTTCAATTTGTGGTGGCAAATGGACTACCTATAGAAAAATGGCAAATGACATCATGGATTATTTGATAAAACAAAATAAAATTGAAAAGAAAGAACTGTGTAAAACAAAAAAATATAAACTTGTAGGAAATAGGCAAAAGAAAAAAAACTTAGAAAAATTAACTTCATTTTATCCTATTTCAAAAAAAACAAAAAAATCTTTGATTTCACTTTATGGTGACAATGCAATAAAGGTTTTATCACTTGCAGATGAAAATAAAGATTTTGATTTACTAGATGAAAGATTTCCTTATTTAAAAAAAGAGATAGAGTATTGTATAAAAGAAGAGTTCATTCAAAAGCCAATAGACTATTTAGCAAGAAGAATAGGGCTTTGTTTTATAGATAAAAAATCTTCTTTAGAACTTGTTGATATTGTTTGTGAAGAAATGGCAAAAATTTTAAAATGGGATATTGAAAAAAAAGAAATAGAGAAAAATGAAGCAAAAGAGTTTATTAAAAACTATTTTTGATAATTAACAGTAAATTAATATTACATATTTTATTTATAAATCAAATATATATCAAATCATCATAAATATGTAACTTTTGAATTCTAGAATATATTTTAATTTGAAAATATATTTATTTTATATTTAAAAAAATACACAAATCAAGCACACTTATTTATTTCAAAAATATTTATTCATTAATAAAATTATTGACAATTGTAAATTTTGGTGATACAATTGTAATACAAATAATTTGCAAAAAGGAGTAAATATGTCTTTAGACAAAAAGTTAAATAAATTAGATAGCAGAGGTGAAGAAAAAAAGATAAATCTTCGTATGCCAAAAGGAAAAGTTGATGTTCTTGAAATTCTTGCTGAACATTATGGAATAACTGTTTCTACATTAATTAGAGAAATGATTGATAACTCTTTAGTTCAATTACAAAAAGAGTTAGTTGTTGTTGGTGAAGGCTATGGGGTAAAAGTTAATAATGAATTTGGAGAAGAAGAAATCAGATATTTGCCAGATATTATATCTTTAATTGCACCAAGCATTTTTGTTTCAGGTTGTAGTAGAACAGATTTTCGGACTGTTGAAGAATATGACAAATATGTTGTTGAAAATGAAAGATTATCAGTTGAATTTGGATTATCAGAAGAATCATTCATAGTTTCACCTATTACAAATAAAGAATTTGAATTTAAAAAAAATAGAAATAAGGAAGAAAAATGAACATAACAATACAAGGCAAAATAATAGATTGTTACGAAAAGCCAGTCTATATAAATAAAGAAACAGGAGAAAGTACGAGTAAAAAATTTGCAGTTCAATTACTTGCAAATCAAAAACTAAATAATGGTACTTCTAAAAAAGAATTAGTTGATATAACTATTGATGAAAAAGAGGTACAAAAATATCAATCTAATATTGGTAAAGATATGGAAATAAATTGCAAACTTTATTCTAAGTCTTCAATTTCATTTACAGCAGTTTAATTAAGTTGTCCAAAGGAAAGAATACTTGGCGGTTTTTCTTCCTTTGAACTAAATAACCTCGGATAAGGATATATAAATGCATTATACAAAAGAAATTATTAACAATAGCGTAATGATTGAAGATAAGAAGAAAATAATTTGTGAGCCGTGCGAACAAAGTTTTTCTTCTTTATCTTCCTTGACTATTTATAAAAAAGTTGTGGACATAAGCAATAAAACTAAAATTTATGGCTTAAGTCAAAATGATTATAAAGAAGTTTTAGAAAAGTTAAAAAGACAAAATTCTTTTTTAAAATATAATTACCTCTATGACAAAATTTCAGGAACTCAAATTCCTTTAAAAGATTTAGTTATATCAGCTAATCATAATCCAACTAGATATCATGCATTAATTCAAAACAGAATTAATACATTAACAAATGAAGCAAAAGAAAAAAATCTATTTCCAATATTTATGACTTTAACACTTCCAAGTGAGTTTCATAAAATGAAAATGGATAAAAAGATGAATATTTTAGTGCCTAATTCTAAATATAATTTTATTCAACCTAAAGAAGCAGTAAAGCATTTAACAAAAATGTTTTCCAAACTTAGACACGATAGAAGTTTGAAAGAATTAACTAAAGATGAAAGAATATATTTTAGAGTAAATGAGCCACATAAAAATGGAACGCCACATACTCATATATTACTATTTATCCCAAAATCAAGTGTAGATAGAGTGGTTAACGCATTTAAAAGATTATTTGATAATAAAGCAAATGACATACAGATAAATATTAAAAATGCTGCATCATATGTAATGAAGTATATAAATAAAACATTACCTTTATCTAAAAAAGAGAATTTATCAACTAAAGAGAAATATTTAAATGCTTGGTATTGTAAACATAGAATCGTTAGATTTAATTGTAGTAAAACTTTAGCACCTTTAAGTCTTTATAGATTATTACATGAAAAATTCAGTTTAAAAGAATTAACTACTTTAGTTAAAAAGAAATCATTATCTATATTTGTATTACAAACTAATAGAAACAAGATAATGGAAATATTTTTTGGTGATGAGCTGATATACCAAAGAGGTGAAAACTACTCTTTGAGAAATGGGCTTTTGGATTATTGATATATTAATTATAAAAAGGATAAAAAATGAGTTATGAAGCTTTTAAAAATCTAGATTTAATTCCTGAAGTTTTAGAAAAAATTACTTTCTTAGAAAATAAAATAAAATTATTGGAAAGTAATCTTATAAAAGTTCCAGATTTGACAAAAAGAAAAAATGTTAGAGAATATCTAGATATATCTGAATCAACATTAAATAATATGTTTAAAGATGGAAGATTAAAAATAGGTGTTCATTATCATAAAACGATAGAAAAAGGAAAAATAAAAATAATTTTTATAAGTGAAGCAATAAAAAAACTAGCTTCATAATAGTTGTAGTATTTTATAACAAATGTATATTAATTATTAAGACTCGATTTTTAAAATATTCGGATAGCTTTTTTTATCGTTATTGATATTAGACCGATATTTTAAAAATGAGTACACAACCGATAGGGCGTGAGGATACAAACAAATTTAAAATATTTTTTGTTTTCTTTTGCTACTAGATAAGAACTTAATGCGTAAATTTGGAGGAAAAATGACTTTTTACGATAGAAATGGCATTCTATATGTATCAATTAATGGAATAAGAAAAACAACAAAATTAAAATATTCAAAAGAGAATATAAAGAAATTCAAGTCTTATTATGAAGATGAAGAATTTTTTAATAAATTCAATATTAAAAAGAGTGTTCCTACTGTTGTAGAACTTTGTCAAATGGTTTTAGATGAGAAAGAATCAACTTTAAAAAGAAATTCTTATCGTGCATATAATAACTTATTTAATACTCAAATAAAACCTTTCTTTAGTGATAAAGTAGTTAGTGTAATTACTCCATCAATAATTTATGATTTTTATAATTCTTTTTCTGATAAATCTACTTTAAGAATATGTCATGTTATATTGAAGTTTGCATTTGAAAAAGCAATAATCAAAGGTTATATCAATTTTACTCCATTACAAATTACAAAACCAAAACTAAAAACAAATTATGTTATGAATCCTTTTACTTTTGATGAAGCTAAAAAAATTATTGATACGGCTCCTGACTTAATAAAAAATTTAATTGCAACTCTTTTTTATACTGGTGCAAGAACTGGAGAAATATTTGGTTTAAAATGGTGTAATATTGATTTTGAAAACTTTACCATAAAAATAGATAATCAATTTACAAACGGTTTTGAAGATACACCTAAAACTAAATCAAGTGTTAGAACTATTGATATGCTGCCAATTTGTGAAAGTTATCTTTTAGAACAATATAAAATTACTGGTTCTTTTGAATATGTGTTTTTGAATAGTAAATTTAAACCTTTTAAGTCTAGTTCAGCTTTACAAAATATTTGGAAAGATATTTTAAATCATTTAGATTTAGATTATCGTTCAATATATCAAACAAGACACACCTTTGCAAGTAATATGCTTTCAAATGCAGAAAACCCATTATGGGTTAGTCAAATGTTAGGACATAGGTCTTTAGATGTAACTTTACAAAAATATTCTAAATATATAAAAAAAGAAACGACAATAAGAAAAACTACATTTTTAGATGAATAATAAAAAAAGTTATAAAAAGAGTCATTTCTGAGTCATTTAATTGTTAGAATTTCTTAATACCACAACAAAGGCTTAAAATGTTTAGATTAAGTTTTGATAATATTGATTGGCTTTTTTTATTATTTATAACAATAGGAATATCTATATTATTGTTTGTTTAAGGAAAAAAATGAAGATAGATAATGATGAGTTGAAAAATTACTGGAATGATAAAGAAAGAGTTATAAGGGCAGAAAAACAATTATTAAAAGAAGAAAAAAGAAAAGAAGCATTAGATTTTATTAGTGCTAATTCAAATAGAAAAAATAAAATAGAATTAAATCTAAATAATAAAAGAGATATTCCTACTGATGAAAGAGTTTATGCAAACGAACCAATTTTAGATATTAAAAATACAAAAATTGAACACAAAAATGCAATAGGATTATTAGTATTAGGAGCATTAATTATGGCTTCAATATTTATGACATATTTTGTATATTCAGCGATTAAAGAACAAAAAGAAGAGAATAAAATTTATAACACTATGATTTTTAAATAGAAAATAGTTTTATAACTATCTTCTATAATAATGAACATCTTTTAGAAATAAATGTATTATTTATATTTCTTATTTTGTATTATTTATGAATTAAAAATATTTCCAAGTTTATAATTTATATACTGTTTTGATGCTTCTAAAAGAAAATCCATACTTAAATTTTTAACATTTGATTGGATTTTATTTATTGTTGTATCATCTTCTAGCATATTATAAAATTCATGCCCATTATCATGCAATCTAACACTTGATCCAAGAATAATTGAACATTCACCATTCATTGCATATGTAGCTAATTTTGGTTTTTCGCCTTTTGTATTTACAATTAAATACTTATCTAATAATAGATCCCAATGAAATAAAAATTTTTCCTCATTTTCATGAATCATAGTTTTGTATATATCAGTTTTAATGTAATTAGTATCACTTTCAATAAAAACATCTAATATTTCTTTTAGATAATCTGTATCTATTTTCATAATTCTTCCTTTTTAGAATTTATATTTACTTATAGTTTTATAACTATCTTCTGTATAATGAACATCTTTCATATTGACCGTATTTGTAATTAACACAACTTCCTAAAACTATGTCATTTTCACTAAATCCATCATTATTACCAACTTTAGCTTTTACATATTTTCCATCTTTTTGTTTTATTTCTATGATAGTATAATCACGCCATTTATTTACATTTGTAATATAACCATTTATTCTGATTTGGTCATCTGCTAATTCTCGATCATTATATTTTGTATCTTTATTTTTATAATAAACCTCTGAAAATGCAAGAGATGTTAATAAACTAATTAATAAAAGTTTTTTCATTTAATTCCTTTAAAAAATAATTTTTATTATAACTTAATAACTTTAATGGAATTTTAATTATTAGAAAAATAATTTTTTTTAGATATTGGAAAAAATATTAATTTGTTATTAGTAATTAAATTTGTATAATTTTTGTTAATTTGATAAATTAACATACTTATTCAACACAAAAAATAATCAATATATAAAGAAATAAAGTTTTTAAGTTCTTTCTAATTAACAGTAAATTAACAGCTCTTTGTAATACTTTCGTAAATTTTTTAATACAAGGTAAAATTTATGAATAGAATTATTTCTCTATCACTTGTAACAACTGCTGTTTTATTTGCAAGTGAAACTAATACATTAGAAACTATCAGTGTAGTTGAAACTGCAAATTCAACAATTGTAAAAGATGTAAGTTCAGAAGAGATTAAAAGTGCAGATTTAGCTGAAGCTCTAATGAAAAATGTTCCATCAATTTCAATTGTAAGAAGAAGTGGAATTGCAAATGATATTATTTTAAGAGGGCAAAAAAAAGACAATATAAATATTTTACTTGACGATGCAAAAATATATGGAGCTTGTCCAAATAGAATGGACCCTGCAACTTCTCACGTTTTATCAAACAACATTCAAAGTGTAAAAGTTATTGAAGGTCCTTATGATGTAGAGAACTTTGGAACTTTAAGTGGTTTAGTAAAAGTTGAAACTAAAGAACCAACAAAAGATGTTCATGGTGAAGTTAACTTAAATGCTGGAAGTTATGGATATAGAAAAGCAAGTGCAACTGTAAGTGGAGGAACTGATAAATTAAAATTATTAGTTTCTGCATCAACTGAAAGAAGTGACCAATATGAAGATGGAAATGGAAATACTTTTTATGAACAACAAGTAGAAAAAAATGTTCCAACTGCAAACCAATATAGTAATCCAGAACAAAGAGCATATGAAAAACAAACTGTTTTAACAAAAGGTCAGTTTAATATAAATGATGACCAAGAAATAAAACTTTCTTACACTGCAAATAGAAGTGATAATGTTTTATATCCAACAGGTTCAATGGATGCTGATTATGATGATTCAAATATTTATACAGTAGGATATACTGCTAGAAATTTAGGAGATTTTTCTAAACAATTAGATTTAGACTATTACTATTCAAATGTTGACCATCCAATGAGTACAAGATTGAGAAATAATGGATTAACAACTTATAATACTGCTCATTATAAAACTTCTATTTGGGGAAGTAAAATAAAAAATAGTGTTGAAGTTGCAGATTCATTAGTTACTGTTGGATTAGATACAAGTGTAAGAAACTGGAGAGGGGAAAACTTTTCAACAAATACAACAACAGGAATTACGACTTATACAGGTTCTAGTTTAGCATCAACTGATACAACGAATAAAGCTATTTTTTCAAAAGTTGAAAAATCATTTGGGAAGTTAGATTTAGAAATGGGTGCTAGATATGATTATACAGATATTGATTCGTCAAGTATTTTAAAAACTGATAAAAAATATGCTTCATTAAATGCTAATATTTTTGGAATTTATAATGCAGATGAAAATACAAAATATTTTGCAGGAATTGGAAAATCAGCAAGAGTTCCAGATGCAAGAGAACTTTATACAACTAGTGCTATGGGAACTCAAGGAAATTCAGATTTAGATGATGTAAAAAATTATGAAGCTGATTTAGGATTTGATAAAACTATTGGAAACTTCAATATAAAACCAAAATTATTTTATTCAGTGTTAAAAGATTATATTTATAATACTGGAAGTAAATTTGAAAATATTGATGCAAAAATTTATGGATTTGATGTAAGTGGACTTTATGCAATTACAGATAATTTTTCATTTGATTATGGTGTAGCTTACCAAAGAGGTAAAAAAGATGAAGATGTTGCTGATAGAGATTTAGCAGAAATTCCACCATTGAAAGCAAATTTAGCATTAAATTATGAAATGGATAAATCAAAATATACAGCAGAAGTAATAGCAGTTGATAGATGGGACAGTTTTGATAGTAGTGCAAGAGAACAAGAATTAGGTGGTTATGCAGTTGTTAATTTAAAATATACAAATCAATTACATAAAAATTTTGGTTTAACACTTGGTGTTGACAATATTTTTGATAAAACATATGCTTCAACAAATACATATCAAGATATTACATATGTGCAAGTTGGTTCAGAAAGAGTATTATTTAATGACCCAGGAAGATATGGATATGTAAATCTAAAATATAGCTTTTAAAAAGCTATATTTTACTGTATTTTAATCAAAATCCATTCTGGCTTGTGTTTGTCCTGTTGTTCCAAATTCATGGTCAATTTGCATAGCAATTGCTTTAAAATCAATTCCTTGAATCTCTTTTAGACTTTTTAGAATCTCTTTTTTCCCACCAATTAATTCTTTAGATTTTATTCCATGGGAGATTGATAAACTAGCTTCCACAAAAGCTGATAACTTATCACATTGTTTAAGAGCAAGTCCATCTATTGCTTCATATTTATCAATATTGTATTTTGAAATATCTTCTACAACTTCAATTTTTCCATTGTTTTTAATCTTATTTGTAAACTCTTCTTTTATTCCATCATAAAGCCCTAAAATATAAGAAAACTCTTCGTGTAAAGTTTCTGGAATATTTGGCAAAATATCATCTTCAATTTTTTCTATTTCATACTCTGCAATAATGTCAGATAATTCATCAACACAATATTTTACAGGAGTTATAATATCTCGTGTTAAAGCTTCAGGTAAATCATGAAATAAAGCTGTAAAAAAGTTGTTTTGTAATCTTTTATCACAAGCTTTTACTTCAAGTGAGAAAAAGTATCCAAAAATTGCAACAGTTAACATATGTCCTAAAACAGAAGTTTCTGGAATTCTTGGAGTTTGTGCCCATCTTTTTTGGAATCTTAATCTACCACTTAAATCTACAATTTTTCCTAATTTTTTATTTAATGCAATTTTTCTTACACCGATTAATTCATAATAGTCTTCAAGTTCTTCATCAACACTTTTTTTTACATCTTCAATATCATTTAAAAATTGGCTTGTTTGATAAACGATTGAAAATTCCCATTTTGTTGCAAGATATGAAGCCGCTTTTAAAATAAATCTCTCTTTTTTATACATTTCCGGATTATTCAAAAACTCTTCAAATTTTTGTAAAAAAGTTCCATTATCAATATCTTTTATAGAAGAAGATAATTTTGAAATAACCCAACTATTAATCTCTTTTGATTTTTTTTGTAAAGCTTTTCTAAAAACATCAGGTCTTATATCAGTTACAACTACACGTCTTAAAAATTCAAAAATACCAGCTTCAATTAGATGTGTAAAATTTATATCTTTTTCAAGTTTCGCAATAAAATAAGCAATTATAAATTTATGAGCTTGTTTATCAAGTTCTACTAGTTCAACCATTCTTGGATAATCATTCCATCTTTGAATAGATGCACTTGAAAAAATATAATCTATAATTTTTGGATTTATCAATTTTTATCCTTTTTTTCATTATCAAAAAACATCATTTTTTTACCAAGTAACATAAGGCTAACAACAATAAACATCATTAGATATACTTGCCAATCACTCATAAAATATGCCTTTTCATTTTGATTTGATTATCTCATAATATTGATAAATAGGTACTTAGGAAAATAAATTGATAAGATTTTAGATTAAAAGTAGAGATTTGAAGATATAATTTTTTAAAAGTTAATTTAAATTATTTTAATAGAATTGCAGAGTATATTTATACTCTACAACTTCCCATTTTTCCTAAAGCATTGATTTTCTCAACACGTCCTGCATGTCTTCCACCTTCAAATTCAGCTTTATCCCATGCTTTAACAATAGCTTCAATCATTCCATGACCAGAAACTCTCTCTCCTAAACAAATAACATTAGCATCATTATGTTTTCTTGCCATTCTTGCACTATATTCATTGTGACAAAGAGCTGCTCTAATTCCATCAAATTTATTTGCTGCCATACTCATTCCAAGTCCTGAACCACAAATTAATATTCCCATTGTTCCTTCATTCTCAAGAACTTTTTTACAAACTTTAGAAGCATAATCAGGGTAATCAACTCTATCTTTGCTAAAAGGTCCTAAATCTTCAACTTGATGACCTCTTTCTTCAAAAAGTTCTTTTACATAAGATTTTATGTCAATTCCTGCATGGTCTGCTGCAATATAATATTTCATCTTAATAGATTCCTTTTTCATGGTTAATTTCAATATTTTCTTTATCCATATTTTCTTCAATAGATTTTACGCTTTTCAAAACTCTATCCCATCTGATTTCTTTATTTTCATCCCATGAAAAATATACAAACCAAGGTGTTCCTACGATATCTTTATATGGTACTGTTCCCCAAAATCTTGAATCATTTGAATGATCTCTATTATCACCCATCATAAATGTTTCATCTTCTGGAACTATAATTGGCATCATATTAAATAATTCACTTGGATTTAATCCATTATCAACAACAGTTGGGTCATTGTGAATTCCTGGATGATCTTTTCTATATGGATCAACTACCCAAAGTTTATCTTCAACTTCAATAATATTTTCTTTTGGATAGTTTGCTTTTACAAACTCATTTCCTTCTTTTGGATGTAATAAAAGATGTTTATCTTTTATTGCAATCATATCTCCACCCGTTGCAACAGCTCTTTTTACATAGTGAATAGTTTCATTTTTAGGATATCTAAAAACTACAATATCACCACGTTTTGGTCTATCACCTTCAATAAGATGGCCATTTCCATTAAAATCAGGTAAAACTTTTATTTCAAGCCATGGGATTCTTGGAGTTGGAATTCCATATGCAAATTTTTTTACAAATAACATATCTCCAATTAATAGAGTATTTTTCATACTTCCACTTGGAATTACAAATGCTTGAGCAATAAAGAATATAATTGTAAGAACAATTACTACAGTTCCAGTCCAAGAAGAAGACCAGTTATATATTTTTTTAATCATTTATTTAGCTTCTCTTTTTTCTCTTAACATTGCAGCTTTAATTGTATTTTTTAGAAGCATTGCAATAGTCATAGGTCCAACACCACCTGGAACAGGAGTTAAGTGTGAACATTTGTTTTTTAAACCTTCGAAATCTGCATCACCTACAAGTTTTCCTGTATCAAGTCTATTGATTCCAACATCAATTACAATTGCACCATCTTTAACCATATCTTCTTTTAATAAATATGGAACACCAACAGCAATTACAACTATATCAGCTGCAAGTGTATGAGCTTTTAAATCTTTTGTTCTACTATTACAAACTGTAACTGTAGCTTTTGCATTGATTAAAAGTGAAGCCATTGGTTTTCCAACAATATCAGAACTTCCAATAACCACAACATTTTTTCCACTTAATTCTATTCCATACTCTTCAAACATTCTCATAACACCAAAAGGAGTTGCTGGTAAAAATGCATCAAGATTTGAAACCATTCTTCCTACGTTGTATGGATGGAAACCATCAACATCTTTTAAAGGATTAATTGCTTCAAGAACAATAGTTGTATCAATATGTTTAGGAAGTGGTAATTGAACTAAAATACCATCTAATTTTGGATTTTCATTCATTCTTGCAATTGTTTCAAGTAACTCTTCTTGAGTAATTGTTTCAGGCATTTCATGAACAACAGAGTAAATTCCTGCATTTTTACAAGATTTAGCTTTACTCGCTACGTATGTTGCACTTGCTGGATCATTTCCAACTAAAATTACTGCAAGTCCTGGAGTTATTTGTTTTTCTTCTACAAGTTGAGCAACTTCAACTTTAACTTCTTCTTTGATTTTTTCAGATAATGCTTTTCCATCTAATAATATCATTGGATTTAACCTTATATATTTGTTTTAATTGAGGCAATTATGTTATCTAAAATTCTATTAATAAAAGTTAAATAAATTTTTAATAAAAACTTAAACTAATATTTAGTTAGCTTTGAATATAATCCCGACTCAAATTAAAATTAAACACAAAGGATCGTTATGTTAGAGGGTATCATTAGAGATAGTATGACAAAACAAGCTACTAAAACTTTAAGAAGAGAAGGATATTTAATTGCAAATATCTACGGTAAAGGTTTAGAAAACATTTCAGCGGCATTCAAAAAAAATGAATTCATTAAATTTTTAAGAAATAAAGAAACATTAGCATTTGATGTAAATCTTTCTGGAAACATCGTAAAAGTTGTAGTTCAAGAATATCAAAAATGTCCATTAACTTCTGAGTTATTACACGTTGATTTAATGGTTGCACAACCAGGTGTTAAAACTTCATATAAAATTCCAGTTAAAACAACAGGAATTGCTAAAGGTCTTAAAAATAAAGGTCTTTTAATGGTTCATACTAAAAGAGTACCTGTAAAATGTACACTTGAAAACTTACCAAATAACATTACTTTAGATGTAACAAATTTAGATACAGGTGATAATATCTTAATTAGAGATTTAACTTTACCTGAAACTTTAGAGTGTTTCTTAGATCCAAGAGTACCAGTTGTTGGTGTAATTAAAGCTAAATAATTAATATTTATGTATTTAATAGTAGGTCTTGGTAACATTGGTGAAAAATATCAATTAACAAGACATAATGTAGGTTTTTTAGTTATCGATGAGATGACTAAAAACCTATCAACTTCAAATGTAAACAATCCAAACTTTCAATCAACTTTATTAAAATCAGGTTACAATCTTTTTTCAAAACCAACAACATATATGAATAATTCTGGAGTTGCAGTTCATGCAATAAAAGAGTATTACAAAATTGATATTGAAAATATCATAGTAATTCATGATGATTTAGATTTACCATTTGGCACAGTTAAGTTTAAAATTGGTGGTGGTCATGGTGGACACAATGGACTTAGATCTTTAGATTCACACATTGGAAAAGAGTATATTAGAGTTAGAATTGGAATAGGAAAACCAGCTGATAAAAATGATGTTGCAAATTATGTATTAAGTAACTTTTCAAAAGAAGAGTTAAATAAATTGCAAGATATAATACCTCACACTATAAAAGCGATTGAAGCACTTAAAACTGAAGAAATCGATTTAGTTAAATCAAAATTTTCATTGAAGTAGATATGAGCATACTAACAAGATTTATTTTAAAAAAATATATAATTAATTTTTTCATTGTTTTAATTTCATTAGAACTATTTTTTGTTGGAATTGATTATTTACAAAACTTTAAAAACATACCTTCTTCTGCAAACTTACAGTTACTTTATGTTTTATATAATAGTTTTTTTACATTAACTCTTGCATTACCATTATCAATAGTTTTTGGGTGGGTAATTACTCTAGTAGTTTTTATTAGAAACAATGAATTTGTTGCCTTTAATGCTCTTGGTGCAACAAGAAAAGAGATATTTATGCCAGTGGTTTTTATCTCAACTTTTTTATTGTTTTCTTTAATCGCATTGCAAATGACTCCATTAGCTTATTCTTATGATCAAAAAAGAAAAATTTTAAATAATGAATATTTTACAAGTACAAAAAGTGATATTTTTTTAAAATATAATGATTATTACGTATATTTTAAAAAGTTATTACCATTAGAAAAAAAAGCTGAAAATATACATATTTTTAAAGTTAATAATAGTGATGTTGTTGAAACTATTATTGGAGATAAAGCATATTTCCAAAATAATAAATGGTATGTTGTTGATGTAAAAATCATAAATAAACCTGAAAATATAAATGTGGATGATTCAAAATTAGATATCAGATATGAAAAGTTTTTACATACACTTGATGGATTTAAACCTAAAATTCTGGATAATGTTTATGAAAGTAAAACTGATTTTTCTATTTTTGATGCAATATCTGCATTAATTTTATTAAAAGAACAAGGAATTAATACTCAAAAAATTAGAGGAGTGATTTATAATCAAATCATAATTCCATTTTTTGTATTGCCTATGATACTTTTAGTTTATGCATACTCTTCTTTAAATAGTAGATTTTTTAATTTAGGTAAATTCACATCTCTTTCAATTTTTGGAACATTGATAGTATGGGGATTTTTCTTTATGTTATTTAAATTAACAAGTTCAGGTAATATAATTCCTGAATTATCTTTACTTTTTCCAATGTTAATTTGGTTAATACTTTCTACTTATATCTATAATAAAAAAATAAATTCATAATAAAGGCTTAAAAAAATAATGAAAGCTCATGTAAAAGCTTATGGCTTAGTGCCGTATACTGTAAAAGATGATGTTATAAAAATACTTCTTTGTCGTTCAGTTGCAAGTAAAGATAAATGGGGTTGTTTAAAAGGAACAAAAAATAAAAATGAAACGGCATATGAATGTGCTAAAAGAGAGTTTTTAGAAGAGAGTTCAATTAATGTTGATATTGCTTTATTTGAAGACTATTTTGAGCAAATAAACATTGATAAAGATATTGGTATTTGGTTAGTAAATAGTAAAAATATTGAAGACTTAGATAAATATTTTACAAATGATACTTTAAAAAATAATTACTTATCTTGGGAAAATTCTAAAGTTAAGTTTTTTTCTTTAGATAATCTTCCAAGAATTAAGAATAAACAACTAGACTTAATAAATGATATTAAGGATTTTTTAAAAAGTAAGAATCTACACCATTAGCAATACCATTTGCTAATAGTTGTTGATAGTTCTTATCGTATAATCTTCTACTTTCTTCTGGATGAGAAACATATCCAAGCTCAACTAAAATAGAAGGCATTTGTGCTCCAACTAAAACCCAAAATGGACCTTCTCTTACACCAGAGTCATTTATATCTTTATATTTTGTTCTAGCAGATTGTAAAATACCTGCTTGAACATCAATTGCTAATTTATGTGAAGCAGTTATTCTTGGTCTATTTAATGATTCTAAGAATGTATCTTTTGTTGATTCATTCATCTCTCTAATATCTGATTTATTTTCAAGTGCAGCAACTCTTTTTGCTCTTTCACTTCTTGCTGGACTTAAGAAAAATGTTTCAATACCAGTTGTTACATTTGCTTTTTCTTTTGGAACAGCATTTGTATGAATAGAAATAAATATATCTGCATTTTTTTCATTTGCTAAAATAGTTCTGTCCATAACTTTTATGAAAGTATCATTATTTCTTGTTAGATATACTTTTGTATAACCTCTTTGTTTCAAAATAGAGTATAAATATTTTGCTACATTTAGATTTATAACTTTTTCATATCTTTTATTTGGACCTACTGCACCAACATCATCTGCACCATGTCCTGCATCAATAACAATTGTTTTATCAATAGTTTTTGGTGGAATATTATTGTTTACATTGTTTTTTACAGAATTAGTCGAAATGATTAATTCTCTTTTATTTAAAGTGTAATTTACTTTTGTATTAGATTTATTGATTAATCTTATTCTTACAGATTTATTGCTATTTGATGTTGTGATAATTTTATCAATTCCATCAATTTCAAGTTTTGTTGGATCAATATATTTATATTTTCCTGTAATATCAAAAATATTTTCATAATTCCCATTTTGTTTTAAAGTTCTGAATTTAACATTACCTTTAAAATAATCTTTATTGAATTTAACAACAATTTTATTATCTTCACTTGAAATTGACCTGATTGGGTTTTCTGAATCAATATATTCATTATTTGAAGGTTCTTCATTTTTTTCAGTAGGTGGAGTTACTATTTTTTCTACTTCTTTATTTATTACAGGTTCTTTTTTCTCTATAATTGGAGCAATATTATTGATTTTAACTATGATTTGTCTTTTAGTCATACTATACGAAAAATCTAATTTTTTAGAATCAGATAAAACAATTCTAAGAACATTCGGTTTGAATTGTCCTAACGTTATATTATCAACTCCATTTATTGATAATTTTGTAGGAATAGCATCTTTAAAATAACCATTTATATCAATTATACTTTTATATACTGATGCTTGATTTAGTCTAAAAAATTTAATATCATCTTTACTAACATCAACATTAAAATCTATAATAATTGTATTACTTGATGTTGAAACAGATTGTATTGAATAAAGAATATTTGATGATGAATTATTTTTTTCTACTTCTTTATTTTCAGTAGTTTTTATTGAAGTAGTTGTATTTGTTGATTTTACACTATTATCTTGTTTTGATAAAAGTATTTCTAGTTTCTTTTTGTCAGGTCTCGTATCTTTATTTAATTTTTCACCTAATTCTATTACTTTTTTTAGTTCATCAATTTTTAGCTGCTCATCTTTTTTGAGAGCAGCTTTTAAAAATTCTATTTTTGCAGATCTGTATTGCTGTTCTAAAGCATCAAAACTAGCATTTGCAAATAATATATTAAATGAAAAAATTAGAATAAAAAAGTTTTTAAAAATTTCTATTCTCCAACTGTTAATTTTTGCATTAATTCTTTAACTGAGATGATTTTATCAATTTTATAACCATTTGAACCAGAGAAAAATAAACCAGTTTCAACATCACCTTTATATGCTGCACCTAATCTATCTGCAATACAATAACCAACCAATTTAGCTTCATGTCCTCTATTACATGGTGCTACACAATTTGAAATACATTGAACCTTTGGTGCTGTGTGATTTTCAATTGAGAATTGTAAATTTGTTCTAACACCACGTGCTGGAAGTCCAACTGGAGATTTCATTAATTGAATATCTTCTTCTTTTGCATTTAAAAGAACATCTTTAAATTTATTATCAGCATCACATTCAAATGTACCAATGAATCTTGTTGCCATTTGCACACCAACACAACCCATTGCTAAAAATTTATCAATATCTTTTTTATCCCAAATTCCACCAGCTGCAATAATTGGAATATTTCCCCAGTTTTTTGCTTCTTCAATAACAGGAGGAACAATGTTTTCTAATTGGAACTCTTCTTTGTAACAATCTTCATATTTAAATCCTTGGTGTCCACCACTTAAAGGACCTTCTACAATTACAGCATCAGGAATTTTGTTGTATCTTTGCCATTTTTTACAAATTAATTTTAAAGCTCTTGCACTTGAAACAATAGGAACTAATGCAACATCTGGAAAATCTTTTGTAAATTCAGGCATATTTGTAGGAATACCTGCACCTGTAATTATAATATTTGCTCCTGCTTCACAAGCATCATGAACTACTCTTCCATAATCATTAATTGCATATAAAACATTACAAGCAAGTGGTGCATCACCACAAATTTTTCTTGCATTTGCAAATATTTCTTTTAAAGCATCTTTACAATAAAAATTCACAACATCTTTTGGTTTATCTTTTTTTGTAATGATGTGAACATTTTCACTTAAGTTTTTATAATAACCAGTTCCAACACCAGAAATTACACCAAGACCACCCTCTAAACTTACGTTTCCAGCTAATTGATCCCAACTAATACCTACACCCATTCCACCTTGGATAATTGGATGCTTTATTTCATACTTTCCTATTTTCAAAATTAGCCTTTCTATTTTATTACTATCTTAGCGAAACTTTTTTTACCTTTTTGTAAAATGTATTCACCTTTTTCTAAATTTAACTTATCATCACTTATTTTTTCTTGATTTATTGATACTGCATTTGCTTTTATATCTCTTCTTGCTTGAGAAGTTGAATCAACTAATTTAGAATCAACTAATGCTTGACAAATCCAAGCTGGGGCCTCAAATGTAAATTCAGGCATATCTGTTGGAATATCTTTTTTTGCAAAAACTTTTTCAAATTCTTCTTTTGCTTTTTCTCCAAAACCTGCACCATGGAATCTATCAACAATTTCCATTGCTAATTCTTCTTTTACTTTTTTAGGATGTTTAGAACCATCATTAACACCTTCTTTTAAAGCATTAATTTCAACTAATGATTTAGCTGATAATAATTCATAATATCTCCACATTAACTCATCTGAGATTGAAAGAACTTTTCCAAACATATCAAATGGTTCATCAGTAACACCAATATAGTTACCTAATGATTTTGACATTTTTTGAACACCATCAAGACCTTCAAGGATTGGCATCATTAAAACAGCTTGTTGTTTTTTACAATTATAAGCTTTTTGTAGAGTTCTTCCCATTAAAAGATTGAATTTTTGGTCTGTTCCACCAAGCTCAATATCAGTATTCATTGCAACCGAATCATAACCCTGAAGTAGGGGATACATAAATTCACTTACAGCAATTGGAGTATTTGATGCATATCTTTTTGAAAAATCATCACGCTCTAACATTCTTGCAACTGTTAAATTTGAAGCAAGTGCAATTAATCCACCTGTTCCTAACTCTTTTAACCAAGTACTATTAAACATAACTTGTGTTTTTTCTGCTTCTAAAATCTTAAATACTTGCTCTTTATATGTTTCAGCATTTTTTAGAACTTGTTCACTACTTAAAACTTTTCTAGTTTCACTTTTTCCAGTTGGGTCCCCAATTGTTGCTGTAAAATCTCCAATTAAAAATTGTACTATTCCTCCAAATTTTTGGAAAGTTGCAAGTTTTTGGATTAATACAGTATGTCCTAAATGTAAATCAGGAGCTGTTGGATCAAAACCTGCTTTTACAAAAAAATTCTCACCAGTTTCAAAATATTTTCTTATTAATTTTTCAATTGCTTCAATATCAATAATTTCAGCAATTCCTCTTTTTATTTCATTTAACGCTTCTTGAACTCTATTTTCCATTAATTTTTTAACCCTTTAATTATTTGTTATAAGCATCTTTTTTTGAAAAAAATTCAATAACCTTTACTTTTTTCTCTACAATTTTTCTTACTTCATCAATATTAGCTTTATTTGTTTCAAATTCAATATCACAATATTGAATATAAGAATGTTTTTGTCTTCCGAAATCAACACCCAAAATATAAAACTCATATTGTGCTAGATATGTTAGAACTTTTGCTAACTCACCTCTAGTATTTGGAATACTTATTACCATTTTATATTGATAAACACTATTTTGAGTCCATTTACAAAAAAGCATTTCTTGATTGTTTTTAATTTTACTGTAGGCTTTATCACACATTTTATGATGAATTATTGCTTCACTTCCATTTTTAAATGCAACAATATCATCACCAAATTTAGGATGACAGCAATGGTCAAATGATACAGAACTTATACTAAAATTTGAATATATTAGGATGTTATCAAATTTAAATTCTTTAATTTTACTAGTAAGAATTTTAAATCTTGTCATTAAACCCTTGTCTCTTATTATATTTTTCTCAATTGTTAATTTTGTGTGTTTTAAAAAATCTAATATTTGAGGTATTTTAAATAATGATTCAATAGGATAAATTTTTGTGATATCTTCATAATATCTTGAAAATATAGTATTTATAATATTTTTTCCTGAAAGTTCATCAATCTCTTTTTGTCTATGCGTACATAAAAGTTTTATTTGTTTTTTTGCACGTGATGTTTTTACCATTTCAATCCATGAACATCGAACAACAGTATCATCACCAATTTCAATTGATACAATATCTGTACTTTTTAAAACAGTTAAAAGAGGTTTTTTAATTTTATTGATATAACAAGCAACAGCACGTTTACCTATATTTGTATGTACTGCAAAAGCAAAATCATATGCAGTTGAACCAACAGGTAGAGTGAATACTTCACCTTTTGGTGAATAAACTATTATTTCTTCACTATATAAATCAGCTTTTGTTTCTTGATAAAATTCCTCAATATTTTCATTTGAGAACTCTAATGATTTTAACCAATTAAGATTTGTTGTATTTTTTGCTCCAGTTTTATACATCCAATGGGCAGCAATTCCATACTCAGCAATTTTATTCATTTCAAATGAACGAATTTGAATTTCATAAATTTTTGAGTTGTAAAATACTGTTGTATGAATAGTTTGATAACCATTTTCTTTTGGAGTTGCAACATAATCTTTAAATCTAGAAATTAAAGGTTTGTATTCTAAATGAATAAAACCTAAAACTTTATAACAATCTATATCGTTTTCAACTAAAATTCTAATTGCAAATAAATCTAAAACTTCATCAATTGAAATTCCTTTTCTTTGCATTTTTAAATAAATAGAATAATGATGTTTGATTCTTGAATAAATTTTAATTTTGTTTAAATCAAAATCATTTTTTTCTAATAATGTTTTTGTAGTTGTAATAAAATTATTAAAGCTTAATTGCATTGAGTGTTCATGCTCTTTTAAAAATGCATCAATCTTTTTGTATTCATTTGGATAAATATAAAAAAATGCTAAATCTTCAAGAGTATTTTTTAGTGTAGAAATACCTAATCTATTTGCAATAGGAACATAAACAACTAAAGTTTCTTCTGCAATTCTTTTTTGTTTATTTGCTGGCAATACAGAAAGTGTAAGCATATTGTGAAGTCTGTCACAAAGTTTTACAACTAAAACTCTAACATCATCAATTGATGCTATAAGCATTTTTCTAAAAGTTAAAGCTGATGAAATAATTTTAGAATCACTTGCATCTTTTGAAGTTACAAATTCGTGTTCTCTTATTTCTACAATTTTTGTTAGTCCATCAACCATATGAGCAATATCACTGCCCCAAGTCTCTTTTACATATTCTAAGTTATAAGGAGTATCTTCAACTACATCATGAAGTAAAGCTGTAGCAATAACAGCTTCATCTTTTGAAAAACTTGCAGTTATACAAGCAACTAAGATTGGATGAACACAATAAGGCTCACCACTTTTTCTAAATTGACCTTCATGGGCCTCAATAATAAAATTTATAATTTCATATAATTTTGGAGAAATGTCAATTTGAGTTTTTAATTTGTTAATAGCATCATCAACATTGTTTATATGTTGAATTTCTTTGAAAAATTGATCCATATTATCTAAGACCTAGAGGTAAGTTTTTTAACTTATCTCTATTTTTTATCTATAAATCCTTCAATTTTTAGAAGACCTGCTGCAATTTCATCAATAGCAATATCAGTATATTTCATTTTTTGAGTGTTTAATTCTAATAATGGTTTAGCACCTTTACTTAATTCATCTGCTCTTTGCCCAACAGCAATTGCTAAAATATATCTATCATTATCAACTTGTTTTAATGCTTTTGAAATTCTTTCTTCTAATCTAATCATAAATCTTTCCTTTTGATATTTATTTAACTATTGAACATCTACTATAATCACCTTTGATGATTTTAAGTAAATTACCTTTTTCATTCATATTTGCTACAACTATTGGAAGTTTATTGTCTTTTGCTAAAGCAATAGCAGTATCATCCATAACTTTTATGTGATCTTCTAAAGCTCTATCATAAGATAAAGTTTCTAATTTTTTAGCATCAGGATATTTCATTGGGTCTCTGTCATAAACACCGTCAACTTTAGTTGCTTTTATTAACATTGATGCACCAATTTCTGTAGCTCTTAAAGTAGCTCCAGTATCTGTTGTAAAGTATGGATTACCAGTTCCAGCTCCAAATATTACAACTCTTCCTTTTTCTAAATGTCTCATCGCTTTTCTTACGATAAAAGGTTCTGCTATTTGTTCCATTTTAATTGCAGTTTGAAGTCTTGCACTTAAACCTTTATATTCTAAAGCTTCTTGCATTGCTATACCGTTTATTACAGTACCTAGCATTCCCATATAATCTGCACTTGTTCTTTTTATAACACCGTCAGCAGCAGCTGTAACACCTCTAATGATATTTCCACCACCAATTACAATACCAACTTCAATGTTGTTTTCTACTAAACTTTTAATTTCTTCAGCTATATAATCTAGTATTTGAGTATCAATACCATAACCTTCAGCACCAGCAAGTGCCTCCCCAGAAAACTTAACAAGTACCCTTTTGTTCATATGTTTTTTTCCTTCAATAATTTTTGGATTTTATCTAAAAAATCATTAACAAATTCTTAGCTTATTGCCCATTCATAAAAAGGAATTACATTTATTTTGATTTTTGGGTCATGAATTTTTTCACTATTTGAGATAGTTATAATATTTATCTCTTTTATATTTAGTTCAAGTGCATTTTTAATAATTTTTTTTATTAAATTATTATTCAAGAAAGTATTAAAAAATGGTATAGAAACAACAGCTATATTTTTCGATTTTATATAAAAATCAATTTGTTCATAGTAATAAATTTCTTCATATTTATTTATTAATTCCAAAAAAATCATATTAGAAAATTCATTTTTAAATTTTTTTGTATAAGTAATGGCATTTAAAAAAGAGTAGTTGTAACAAAAAATCTTTTTTGTTGATTTTTCTTGATTATATTTTGGTAAAAAATAGATAATTCTACTATTTTCTAATATTTTACATACTTCATAAAATTTATCTTTTGAAAGTTTAATTTTTGTTTTTAGTGAGTTAAACAATTGGAAAAGAGATTTTTTTTCATCAATATTTTCAATCATTATTTTTAGTATTTCATATTGCGTTTCATCTTTACAAATCAGTCTAATTATCTCTTGTAAACGTTGAATTTTTTTATGTTCTTCTAGGTTTATAATTTCTGGAAGATTTCCAAATTTTAAAAAACTATTAAAACTTTGAGTAATATTTTGATGTTTATTATCATGTAATAAATACTCTTCAAAATCTAAAGCATTTAGGTTTATATGTTCAAAACCTTCTATAATTTGGTTATTTGTTGTTGAAATTATTATATTTTCACATTCAGGAATTGAGAATTGAAATTCAAAATTTTCTAGTATTAAAACAATAATTTCATTTTTTTTGATAAATTCTTCTAAATTTTTAGCAATTTCAATTAAATCATTTCTTAAATCAGAAAAATCAATATAAAGATATTCATTTGATTTGAAATTAGACAAAAAATCATAAATTAAATAGGTTTTTCCAGTTTTTGAAGCACCACTAATTATAGTTTTTGGATTTGTTATTTTTACTTTTCTTTCTATGAAATTAATTTTTGAGAAATTAATTTCATAACAAGTTTCTAGGCTTTTCATTTTTTCATAGAGATTAGATTTATAGCTTCTTTTATTGCATTTATATAACTTTGAGTATTGATATTTTCATTTTTATATGCGATATTAAAAGCAGTTCCATGGTCAACAGAAGTTCTAATTATTGGTAAATTTAGACTTACATTTATACTTTCTTCAAAATATAAAGCTTTTAATGGAGCTAAACCTTGGTCATGATACATTGCAACAAAGTATTTAAAATTTTTTCTTGAAAGTGGAGAAAATGCAGTATCAGGAACAAGTGGACCTTTAAAAATGTTTTTTTCAAAATGTTTATTTGCTTTTTTTATAGCTTTGAAAATTTGAACTTCTTCATCACCTAAAACACCATTATCACTTGCGTGAGGGTTTAAACCAAGAACACCAATATTTTCACTTTTTACATTGTTATATAAATCAATTAAGAATAAAGTTAAATCCTCTTCATCTATTTTTTTTGCAACTTTTCTAAGAGGAATATGCTCTGTAAAAAGTGCAACAAACATTTTTTCGCAACCAAGCATCATAATTGCATGTTTTCCAAAATAGTCTCTTAAAACTTCAGTATGACCTTTATATTTTATTTCAGCTTTATTCCAAGATTCTTTATTTATAGGAAGAGTACAAATTGCGTCTACTTCTTTTAAATTTGCAAGATTAATTGCATCCATAAAAGAGTTAAATGAATATTTACCTGATTTTTTAGAAACAGTTCCAGGTTTTAAATCAAATTCACCTTTTGTTTTAAATATTTCAAAATCTTCTGGAATTTCAACTTTAAGTTCATTCGCTGCTCTTTTTAGCATTTTGTTATTTATACAATAAATAGGGTGACAAATTTTAGAAATTTCTTCATGACATTTAAATGCTATTTCAATTCCAATACCATTTAAATCTCCAATACTAATAGCAATTTTAGGTTTATTATTTTCAATCATTTTTAATCAATTCTTTCATATCAATTATTGCTTTATTAAGTCCTGTAAAAACTGAACGAGCTATTATACTTTGACCAATATTTAACTCTTCAACTTCAGGAATTCTTGAAATCATTGTTACATTTTGATAATTTAATCCATGACCTGCTGCAATTTTTAATCCTAGTTTTCTTGCTAGTTTTGAAGAATTTTCTATCTCTTTTACAGATTTTGCAAGTTTTGTTTTTAATTCTTGTTTACTTAATTCTAATTCTTTTATTGAGTGATGAGTGTTTGATAAATTTGTATTTAGCATTGCATAGATATTTGCAAATGTTCCAGTATGAAGTTCAATCCATTCAACTTCTAACTCTTTTGATAATTCAATAATTTCTTCATTTGGATCAATGAAAAGTGAAACTTCAATCTCATTTTGATGAAGTTTGTCTATTACTTTTTGAAGTTTTTCAAAGTTTCCTTTTACATCAAGTCCACCTTCAGTTGTAACTTCATTTCTATTTTCAGGAACTAAAGTAGCACGACTTGGTTTTAGTTTACAAACTATATCAATAATATCACTATTGATTGAACACTCTAAGTTTACTGGTAATGCTGATTGTTCTATGATAGCTTTTGCATCATTATCGTGGATGTGTCGTCTATCTTCTCTTAAGTGGATTGTAATTTGATCTGCACCACTTAGTTTACAAATACCAAGTGCATCAAGGGGATTTGGGTCATTAATTTTTCGAGCTTCTCTTAAAACTGCAATGTGGTCAATATTTACACCAAGTAACAATTTATATCCTTTAATATTGGCTTTTATGTTTGAAATAATAGCCAATATTAAATTAATAAATTAAGATAAGTCTTTTAAAGTAGAGATATTAGCAGCTAGTTTATTTTGAACTTCAAGATATTCAAGTTCAGGATTAGAATCAGCAACAACTCCAGCTCCTGCTTGGAATACAACAGTATCTTCTGTTAATAAAGTTGTTCTAATTGTAATTGCACTATCCATATTTCCATCAAAACCAAAATATGCGATACTTCCAGAATAGAAATTTCTTTTTATTCCTTCAAATTGAGCAATTAATTCCATCGCTCTAATTTTAGGAGCTCCTGTCATTGTTCCTGCTGTAAAAGTTGCCATAAATAAATCGAACATGTCATATTTGTCATCAATTATAGCTTCAACATCTGAAACCATATGCATTACATGTGAGTATCTTTCAACTCTCATCAAATCTGTAACTTTAACAGTTCCTGGACGTGCAACACGACCAACGTCATTTCTTCCTAAATCAACAAGCATAATATGTTCAGCTTTTTCTTTAGTATCATTTAACATTTCAGCTTCTAATTCTAAATCTCTATCTAGATTTTTTCCTCTTTTTCTAGTTCCTGCAATTGGTCTTAAAAGTAAATGTCCATCAACAAGTCTAATCATAACTTCAGGACTACTTCCAGCAATTGTAAATTTCTCAAACTCTAATAAAAATAGATAAGGACTTGGGTTTTTACTTCTTAAAGCTCTATAAAAACTTAAATGATCAACTACAGCTTTTTGAATAAATCTATTTGACATTAAAATCTGAAATACGTCTCCAGATTTAATCATCTCTTTTGAACGTGCTACCATTTCAAAAAATTCTTCTTTTGTAAAGTTGAATTTACCTTCATCTAATAGAGTTGCTTTTTTTAATGGGGCATAAGAATATGTTGTATAAAGAATATCTTCAATAGTTTTTAGTTCATCTTTTTTTGATTCAACAGACGTAACCATAACAAGTTTAGAAGTTTTATGTGAGAAACCTAAAATAATGTTTGGTCTGATTAGGTCTAAATCAGGCATATCTAATTGGTCAACTAAGTTATTCATTGATTCTTTTAGTTTAGGTTCAAACTCTTTTCCAATATCATAACCTACATTTCCAATAAATCCATCAATTAGACCAATACCTAATTCAAGAGCTTTTTCTTTATATAATTGTTTATCAAAGTTTTTATAATATTTTTTTAAAAAAAGCAGAGGATTTGAATCAACAATTGTTACTTCGCCTTCTTCATTTTTATAATAGCAAGTATCTTTATCATACCAAACTCTTTCTCTATCTCCAATAATTATATAAGAGTAGTTTCCATCACTTGAATTGATTGTACTTTCAAATAAAAAAGTGATTTCATGTTGATATAATGATTTCACTTTTTCATAAATTGAAACAGGTGTAAATTGATCTAATAAAATTTCTTTGCTGTAAAAGTTCATAATACTCTCTTTTTAAAATTTAACAACAAATGCACTTGTAACGTTTAATTTTTCTTTTATATCATCAACACTTTCACTAGCAGCAGCTTTTGATGAATAAGGTCCAATTAAAACTTTATTATAAGTTACACCTTTTATTTCTTGTTGGTATATTTTATATTTAAATTTTGCATTTCTAATAGTATTTATATAACTATCAGAAGGTTTTTTTGTAAAAGCTCCAATTTGTACAAAATATCCTGAAGACATTGCTGTTGATGAAGTCGTAGATGATGAACTTGGAGAATCCATTAAATCTCTTACAGATTTTTTTTGTTCAACATTTTGAGTTACTTCTTTTGTTTGTGAAGTCTTTTTCTCAGTAGTTTGAACTACTTTTTCTTTTTGAGTAGCTTTTTTCTCTTCAATTTTTTTAATTGTTTCATCTAAAGTTTCATTAGAGATATTAGCAGGTGCTTCTTCTTGAATAGTTTCTCTCTCTTCTTGAGTTGTACTATCATTTGTTTGTTGTAAATTTTGAAGTCTTTGATCTGCAGGAATTGCATTTTCTGGAATCATTGGTTCATTAGAATCTTTTTTAACTCTTTCATTAATGATTTTTTGGAAATTTTCTTCAATATTACTATTTTCAGATAATTTTTTTATTTCAGAAGAGTTCGCATTATTAGAAGTAAATTGATCATCTTTTGCTGGATCATTTGTAAGAAGTCTTATAATAATAATTGTTAATAAAAATAATACAACAAGAACAATACCTAAAATTAGATATTTTTTCTTGTTCTCTTCATTACTTCCAGTTGAAGAAGTACCTAACATAATATTATCAAGTTCATGTTCATTTGGTTCAAATTGAGTATTTCTATTTAAATTAATTGAATCATTATTATTCATATTTAAATTATTATTAAGATTAATATTACTTATTGATACTTCAACTTCTTCAAGTTCACTTAGCTTTCTTTCAAGTTCTTCTCTTTCTTGTTGAAGTTGAACTTTCTTTATGAACTCTTCACCTTTTATTTGCATAACTTATCCTTATTTTATCTCTAAATCCTAGAAAGTCGATTGATTGTAAATCACAAAACCAGAAGCTAATTCTTCTAATTCTTTGTTGATTTTAGCATGTAATGCTGAATCTTCAATGTTATCTAATACATCACAAATTTTGTTTGCAATAATTTCAAACTCTTTTTCTTTCATTCCACGTGCAGTTAATGCAGGACTTCCTATTCTAATCCCTGAAGTAACAAATGGACTTCTTGTCTCTCCTGGTACTGTGTTTTTATTTACAGTAATTCCAGCATTTCCTAAAGCTGCATCTGCATCTTTTCCACTGAATGGTTTATTTAAAAATGATACTAAAATTAAGTGATTATCTGTTCCACCACTTACAATGTCATATCCTCTTTTTGTAAGAACTTCTGCTAATACTTTTGCATTTGCTTTTACTTGTTTTGCATAATCTTTCCATGATGGATCTAAAATTTCTTTAAATGCAACAGCTTTTGCAGCAATTACATGAACAAGTGGTCCACCTTGTAATCCTGGGAAAATAGCTGAATTTATTTTTTTAGCAATCTCTTCATCATTTGTCATAATCATACCACCTCTTGGACCTCTTAAAGTCTTGTGAGTAGTAGTTGTAACAACATCAGCATATGGGAATGGACTCATGTGTTCACCAGCAGCAACAAGTCCTGCAATGTGAGCAATATCAGCAAATAAAATAGCACCAACAGCATCAGCTATTTCTCTGAATTTTTTAAAGTCAATTTCTCTTGCGTATGCAGAAGCACCACATACAATTATTTTTGGTTGACAAATTTTTGCAATTTCCATAACTTTGTCATAGTTGATTCTACCATCTAATTCAACACCATAATAAAAAGCAGAATAGTTTTTACCAGAGAATGAAGGTTTAGAACCATGAGTTAAATGTCCACCATGAGATAAATCCATACCTAAGATTTTATCACCAGCACTTAATAATGCAGCATAAACAGCACCATTAGCTTGGCTTCCAGAATGAGGTTGAACATTAGCATAAGAACAACCAAAGATTTTACAAGCTCTGTCAATAGCTAATTGCTCAACTTGGTCAGCAAATTCACAACCACCATAATATCTTTTATAAGGATAACCCTCAGCATATTTGTTAGTGAAAACAGAACCCATAGCTTGCATAACAGCTGGAGAAGTAAAGTTCTCAGATGCAATCATTTCTAAATGGTTTGTTTGTCTTTTTAATTCGTTTTCAATTATTGAAAATACTTCATTATCTGCTTGCTCTAAATTCGCACTTGTTATATAACTCATATTTGCTCCTTAATCTTTTTTCTAATTAATTTTCTTGATCTTCATATAAATCAATTTCATGTTTGATTGGTTTCATAGCTGGGAATAATAAAACATCTCTAATTGAATGTTCATTAGTTAACATCATTACTAATCTATCAATACCAATACCTTGACCTGCTGTTGGAGCCATACCATAAGATAAAGCATTTACAAAATCTTCATCCATTTCATGTGCTTCATCATCACCAGCTTCTTTTGCAGCGATTTGACCTTCAAATCTTTGAAGTTGGTCTATTGGGTCATTTAACTCACTAAACGCATTAGCAATTTCTTTACCTGCAATAAATAATTCAAATCTATCTGTTAAATGTGGTTTTTCATCATTTCTTCTTGCAAGTGGTGAAATTTCAACTGGATATTCAGTGATAAATGTTGGATTAATTAATTTATCTTCAACATATTCGTCAAATAATTCACCTTGAAGTTGACCTAAATTTAAATTTGCATTAGCTTCTAAATTATTAGCTCTTAAAAATGCAAGAATTTTTTCTTTATCTTCAACGATATCTTGTGGAACACCACCAATTTCATATAAAGATTGAATTAATGGAATTTCAGTAAATTTACTAAAGTCAATTTTAAAATCACCATAAGGTAATAGTGTTGGTAAATTTAAGTGTTCAAATAAGTATTCAAAATACTCTTTTGTTAAAAGAATTAAATCTTTATAAGTTTTATAAGCCCAATAAAATTCAATTGAAGTAAATTCAGGATTATGAGTTGCATCCATTCCTTCATTTCTAAAGTTTCTATTGATTTCAAATACTGCTTCAAATCCACCAACAATTAATCTTTTTAAATATAATTCTGGTGCGATTCTTAAAAATCTATCAATTCCTAAAGCATTATGATGAGTAACAAAAGGTTTAGCATTTGCTCCACCTGCAATTGGGTGCATCATTGGAGTTTCAACTTCTAAGAAACCTTTGTTTTCAAAAAATCTTCTAGTTAAACTAATTACTTTACTTCTGATTTGAAAAGTTTTTCGAACTTCCGAATTCATGATTAAGTCTAAATATCTTTGTCTATATCTTAACTCTTTATCTTGAATTCCATGATATTTTTCAGGAAGTGGAGAAATAGCTTTTGTTAGTATTTTTAAACCATCTGCATGTAATGAAAGTTCACCTTGTCCAGTTACAAAAGGATAACCTGAAACTTCAATAATATCACCAACTTCAATATTTTTTTTGAAAATATCGTTGTAAAAACCTTCTGGTAAATTATCTCTTGCTACATAAATTTGAAGCATTCCACTTTCATCTTCAATTTTTAAGAAAGCAGCTTTCCCCATTAGTCTAAAAAATTTAATTCTTCCTGCAACTGTATAAGTTCTATTTTCATCTCTTTTTTCTTCGCTATGTAAAATATCACTATTTACGTTTAAATATTTTGCAATTGTACAATTTCTTGAACTATCATTTGAGTAAGGATTAATCCCAACTTCTCTTAATTTTTCTGCTTTTTCTATTCTTTGTTGTATATATTTATTCTCAAACAATATTAAATCCCTTTATTTATTTTCTTCTGGTTTATTTGCAATATTTTTTAGTTTTTCTTTTACTGCATCAACTTGTTCAGAAGTTGTATTTGTAGTATCTTCAATCTTTTCTTCAACTTTTTGAATTACTTCATCTTTAATAGCCTCTTGTACTCCATCAACAGTTGAATTAACTTCTTCTTTTAGATTAGAAGTAGCATCTTTTACAATTTGTGTATCTTTAACTGATTTAACAGCTTTATCAAAACTATTCGTTAGTGAATCAGTATCTAGTTTTATGATGTAAGAACCAACACTAATTAAATGTGGCATTACTATTGAAGTAGCAAATTTTTCATCCATAACTTTTTTAAATGAATGAACTTGATAAAGTGCATAAGAGATAACAGAAAAAATTAAAAATATTTTTGCTGCACCAAAAACAAATCCAAGTATTCTATCAATAACACCTAAACCACTTGCTGAGAAAATTTTACTAACAACTAATCCTGCGCTATAAACTACAAGCCAAACACCAACTAAAGCTACCACAAATCCAATTAATTTTATTGTTGCTTGATTCTCTAAAACTAATACCGGAGCTAATAATTCACCCGTTTCTGTTGAAATTCTTGAAGCTACAAAAATTGCACCAATGATTCCAATAATCCCAAATACTTCTTTAATTAGCCCTCTAAAAAGACCTTTTAGTCCTAAAATAAGAGTAATAGATATTATTATTAAATCAAAAATAGCAAAATCTTGCATAAAAATCCTTTTCTTATTAATGCGGGTATTTTATCCAATCTTTACAAAATAGAAGTTTAATTGAAGTCAATTATGAAGTTTGTTCCTGAATATTTCTTATTTTCATGTTCAAATGTTACATTTTTGATATTGATTTTATAACCTAAATTTTTAACAAAAAATTCATGAACTACATATAAACCAAGTCCAACACCAAAAGATTGATGTTTAGTTGTAAAATAAGGTTCTACAATTTTAGAAAGAATATCTTCATCTATACCATTTGCACTATCTTTTATTTGTAATACTTTATCTTTAAAATCAACAAAAATAAATCTTTCTTCTTCATTTTTATTTTCAATTAGTGCATAAACTGAGTTATCTATTATATTTAAAATTGCTTCAGAAAAATCATTTTTATTACAATTTAGTACGAAATCTGTATCATAATTGAAACTACATTTTATATTGTTCTTTTCAAAAATAGAATCAAAAAATGCAAGGGTATTTTTTATTGTTTCTACGACTGAAAAATTTACAACAACTTCATCTTTTGAGAAGAAATTTGTGAAGTTTTCAATTGTATTTGAAAGTTTTTGTGTATTGTTAATAATCACATCACAAGAGTTATTGAATTCATCATTTGAAAGATTATTTAGTTCTTTTTGAAGTTTCATTCCACTTGTAATTGTACTAATTACACTTAAAGGTTGTCTCCATTGATGGGCAATATTTCTAAGAATATCTGCAATGGCAGCAATTTTTGATTGTTGATAAAGAAGTCTATCTTTTTCTTTATCTTTGTCAATTTGTTCAATCTCTTTTGTTATATCTGTAAAAGTAGTTATGATATAGTTTTCAGATTTTATTTTAGAAGCATTTAATGAAAAATGTCTAACTTCATTTGATGAATTTTTCATTGCAACTCTGTAATTTTTATCACTATTTTCAAAAACATATTCAGCCCAATTTTTTCCATCATAATCTTTTTCTATAATATACATTTCATCTTTTAAATCTAGAAATGCAGAACAGATACATTTATATTTATTTTTAAACTCATTTAAATTTGAAACTGTAGTAAAAAATTCAAATAATTTTTTATTTGCATCTATAATTTCTAAACCATTTGTAATTACAATGATACTCGATTGTGAATCTAAAATAGATTGTTTTTTATTTTCTTGCTGTTTAATATCTTTTAAATATGTAGAATAAAGATAAATTAAAAAAGAGAAAAAAAGTATAATTAAGGCAATTACGCAAATCATAATAATTTGAACTTTAAATGATTTTATGATTTGAGTATCAATATTTTTTAAATCAATAAAATTTAATATATAAGCTAATTTTTCACCGTTTTTATTGTATAAAATATAATTAGAAATTAATTGATTATTCTCAATTTTATAAGTAGGAATACTAATGTAGTTTTCAATGTTATTATTTTTTACATAATTTAATAAATCAACATTTGCATTTAGATTAGCTATATAATAATCATCTATAAAAATATTTGTGTATGGGAATTTTAATATATCTTTATATTTTTTGTCAGTAATTATCAATGAATTAATATTGTTTTCTTTTAAATCATTTGTTATTGAATTAAAATGTGTTATGACTTCTAAAGCTCCTTGAAAATTGTTTTCATCGTCGTAAATAGGAGTTCTAGCTTTTAATGTAAGATTGAATAATCCTACACTTATAGAAGTAGAAATATTTTGATTTGTAAGAGTATTTTTTAAATCTTTTCTAAAAAGTAAATTGTCACCTTTTTTATCTGTCCAAGAACGATATACACTGTTTCCATTTTTATCAACTATTTGAATCCATACATTTTTGTATTTTGAATAATTTCTAATTTCTTCAATAATCTTTTTGTAATTTAATTTTTCATAGGTTTCATTTTTCATGCAATTGAATAAATTATCATTTTTAGCCAATGATAAAGCAATTGCTAAAGTTGTATTTTGTTTATCTTTAATTAAATTTTCTGTTGTTTTTGTAATATTTTGGTGTACAGAAAAATAGATAGAATCTAATAGTTTTGATTGTTTATTTAAAATATAAAAATAGCTTCCAAATGTTATAAAAAAAGCTATTATTAAAAATAACATAATCATGATAAAAATATTTTTTTTGATTTCCATAAAACAGTAACTTATTTATATATTAATTTTAAATCATTATAGGAAATAACTTCTTGTAGTTTTATTAAATATTTTTCATATTAAATTAATATTTTTGTGATAAAATCCCAATTATGATAAAAAGATACCCAACAAAACAAATATTCGTAGGAAATGTTCCTATTGGTGGTGATGCACCAATTCCAGTACAATCAATGACTTTTTCAAAAACATCAGATGTAAAAGCAACAGTAGAACAAATAACAAGATTACATTTTGCTGGTGCTGATATAGTAAGAGTTGCTGTTCCTGACATGGATGCAGCTAATGCACTAAAAGATATAAAATCTCAAATAGATTTACCACTTGTTGCAGATATTCATTTTAAATATAAGCTTGCTTTAATTGCTGCAGAGGTTGTGGATTGTATTAGAATTAACCCAGGAAATATTGGAGAAAAAAGTAGGGTTAAAGAGATTGTTAAAGCTTGCGAACAAAGAAATATTCCAATTAGAATTGGAGTAAATTCAGGTTCTTTAGAAAAACAATTTGAAGATAAATATGGTCAAACTCCAGAAGGAATGGTAGCCTCAGCTGAGTACAATATCAAATATCTTGAAGATTTAGGATTTACGAATTTAAAGGTTTCTTTAAAAGCTAGTGATGTTCAAAGAACTGTAGAAGCTTATAGATTATTAAGACCTAAAAATAATTATCCATTTCATTTAGGTGTTACAGAAGCTGGAACACAATTTCACTCAACAATTAAATCATCAATTGCATTAGGCTCTTTATTACTTGATGGAATTGGTGATACTTTAAGAGTTTCTATGACTGGTGAACTTGAAGAAGAGATTAAAGTTGGAAAAGCAATTTTAAAAGATGTTGGAATTGCAAAAGAGGGACTAAATATCGTTTCTTGTCCTACTTGTGGAAGAATTGAAGCAGATTTAGTAAGTGCAGTTGCTGAAATAGAAAAAAGAACTGCTCACATAAAAACTCCACTTGATGTTTCAGTTATGGGTTGTGTTGTTAATGCAATCGGAGAAGCAAAAAGTGCAGATGTTGCAATTGCCTTTGGAAAAGGTAGTGGACTTGTAATGAAAAAGGGTGAAATTATTGAAAAATTAAGTGGAGATGCACTTATAAATAGATTCATCCAAGAAGTTGAAATTGAAGCAGAAAAAAGAAAATAATGGATAGTGTATATAGTATAAACATTGAAAGAGCTGTATTAAGTTCAATTTTATTTAATCCAGAAGAATTGGAAGATGTTTTAGGTGTTTTAAAACCTAAAGATTTTTATCTTCCTGCTCATAAAAAAATCTTTGAAGTAATGGTGAAACTTCATAATGATGATATGCCAATTGATGAAGAGTTTATAAGAAAAAGACTTGATTCTAAAGATGTAGATGATTCTATATTACTTGAAATTTTATCAGCAAATCCAATTACAAATACTTTAGCTTATGTACGAGAAATAAAAGATGGTTCAGTTAAACGTGAACTAGCAACTCTAGCAACTACAATAAAAAAGGTAGCTATTGAAGAAGAAGTTAGTGCAAATGAAGCACTTGATACTATTCAAGGTGAACTTTATAAAATCTCAACTGATAGTGCAACTTCTGAATTAAAAGATATGAATACTATTACAAGTGATACCCTTTCATATATTGAAAAGATGAAAAAACTTGGAAATAAACATCTTATTGGTGAAACAACTGGTTTTGAGGCACTTGATAGAAGAACAACTGGTTTTAATGAAGGGGATTTGATAATTATTGCTGCAAGGCCAGCAATGGGAAAAACTGCATTAGTACTTAATATGGCTTTAAAAAATGTAGAAAGAGGAAGTGGTGTAATATTTTTCTCTCTAGAGATGCCAGCAGAACAATTGATGTTAAGGATGTTATCTGCAAAAACTTCAATACCATTACAAAATCTTAGAAAAGGTGATATGGATGATTCTCAATGGTCAAATTTAAGTGCAGCTTTTGATGATTTAAATAAAAAGAAACTTTTTGTTGACGATGGTGGAAGTATAAATATCAATCAATTAAGAGCAAGGGTGCGAAAATTAGCTCAAAATGAGGCAAATAATATAAGACTTGTAATCATCGATTATCTTCAACTTATGCAAGGAACAGGAAATAAAGATAGACACCAAGAGGTTTCTGATATTTCAAGAGGTTTAAAAATGCTTGCAAGGGAGATGAAAATTCCTATTATTGCACTTTCTCAGTTGAATAGGGGACTTGAAAATAGACCAGATAAAAGACCAATGTTAAGTGATTTAAGGGAATCTGGAGCTATTGAGCAAGATGCTGATATTATCATGTTTGTTTATAGAGATGATGTTTATAAAGAAAGAGAAGAAGCAAAAAAAGAAAAAGAAGCTAAAGATAAAGGTGAAGATTATAAATCTAAGTTTATAAATAAACCAGTAGAAGAAGCTGAAGTTATAATTGGAAAACAAAGAAATGGTCCTATTGGGACAGTAAAACTAGATTTCCAAAAAGCACTTACACGATTTGTTGATAAAGAAAATGAAAATAGTGCAGCTCCAATTGAAGTAATTTTTGAAAATGTTGCTGATGTGGAAAAAGAGACAAATATAGATATTCCTGATATTTTATAATAAATAATTAATAATATTATTTTAAGAAATAACAAATTATAATCTTTTAAATTATTATTTAAAGGATTTTGTTATGAAAACTGCATTTTCTTTACTTGAGTTAATTTTTGCAATAGTGATTTTAGGAATAATTGCATCATTTGCAGTTCCAAAATATATGGACACAAAAGATAGTGCATTAGTTTCAACTATAAAAAGAGATATAAATACTGCAATAAACTCAATCCAAAGTTATTATTTACTCAATCAAAAAATAGAAAAATTAAGTGATACAATGAATTTAAATGATTCAAATTGGATTATTAGCGACTTAAAAATGGAAGATAAAAACAGTTGTTTATCATTGGAAGTTAAAAGTTCTGATAGTGGAGAAAAAACAATAGAATTAGTTGTTGATACTACAAAAGAAACAACAATTTGTGCAAAGTTGAGAGATTCTGGTTTAATTTCTAAAACTTATGAATTATACTAAGTTTTATTCATTTTTTCTTACTCTTAAAAATGAAGCAAATTTAGGTTTACCATTTTTTGTTAAACCATAATATTTATAGGTAATGATTTCTCCAATTTTAGGTGGATTAATTTTTTCATTATCTGAAAATCCTCCTCCTAAATTAAATGTAACGTCATTTTTTAATTTCACAACTAAACTTTTAAATTTGTTGTTTTTGAGATTGTGATTTATAACTATGGCTTCATCATCCAAAAATGTTTTTACTTTCAAAAGATTATTGTTTTTTTCTGTCTGATACTCTAAATTTGGATTTTTTATTATGATACCTTCAGCTTTTCTTTCAATTAATTCTTTTAGATAATTATTTAAATGAGTTTTATCTTTACAAATTATTTGAGGAATGATTTTTATATAATTGTTTGGATTTTTTATTAACCAATTTTCTAATTTTTCTAGTCTTTTAGGAAAATTCCCTTTTGAGTTAGGTAGTTCAAAAATATTGTATGTGATTTTTTTCCAATCTTCTGTTGGATTTGTATCTAAAACAATGTTTTGAATATTTTCAAAATCATCTCTTTTTGTCCAAAGTTCACCATCAAGTTCAAAAGAAGGAAAATCTTTTATAAACCAAGTTGGAGCGAAAATCTTATTTCCATTTTTACTTAATAGTTCTTTTCCGTTCCAATATGCTCTTATTCCATCAAGTTTTTCACTCATATACCAATTATTTATATTATGTTTTTTTTCATCATAAATATTCACTTTTTGTAAATCAAAAGAAAAAAGTGAACAAGAAAGTAAAAAAATGAGTAAAAGTTTCATAATAAACCTTTAAATAATTTAAAATATTATATTTATAATATTCTTAAATATTTTGAAAACATCATAAAATCATAATAATTATTTAGCTAAAATTAACCACTTTTCACAAGAAAATAGATATAAAAGGACTTAAATTGGGTGAAAATAAGATATTAGACGAAAATAGTAAAAAAATATTATTAGATTCAATTAGAAGTATAAAAGATTTTCCAAAAGCTGGAATTATATTTAAAGATATTACAACTTTGTTAAATAATAAAGAAGCATTTCAATTATTGATGAATCATTTAGAAGATAGATATAAATCTTATAACTTAGATTATATAGCAGGAATTGACTCACGAGGATTTATTTTTGGAGCAGCACTTGCTGATAGATTAGGAATAGGATTTGTTCCTGTTAGAAAAAAAGGTAAACTTCCAAGTACAACTGTATGTGAAAAATATGAATTAGAATATGGTTTTGATGAAGTTGAATTACACCTTGATGCTTTTAATCATCAAAAAAATGCAAATGTTTTATTAATTGATGATATTATTGTAAGCGGTGGAACTGCATATGCTGCTGCAAATTTAATCAAAAAACTTGATGTAAATTTAGTTGAAATGTGTTTTTTAATGAACATTCATATTTTAAATGGTGCAAAAAAATTAAGTGAAGTTGCACCTGTTTATTCTGTATTAGAAATTTAATAAAAAGAGAAATTAATGAGTAATTATATTCCAAAACCTAGTATTTTTGATCCTGATGCTAAAGGACAATTTGGTATTTTTGGTGGGCAATATGTTCCTGAAACACTAATGCCAATTTTAAAAGAGTTAGAAGCTGAATATAAAAAATATAGATTTGATGAAGAGTTTTGGGCAGAAGTAAATGCATTATTAAAAGATTATGTAGGAAGAGAAAATCCTTTATATTTTGCTAAAAATATCTCTGAAGAAATTGGTGCAAAAGTTTATTTAAAAAGAGAAGATTTAAATCATACGGGTGCTCATAAAGTAAATAACGTAATTGCTCAAGGCTTACTTGCTAAAAAAATGGGTAAAACAAAGGTAATTGCAGAAACAGGAGCAGGGCAACATGGTGTTGCAACTGCTACAATTGCAGCTTTAATGGGATTAGAATGTACGGTATTTATGGGTGCAAAAGATGTTGCTAGACAAGAATTAAATGTATTTAGAATGAAACTTTTAGGTGCAAAAGTAATTGCAGTTGAAAGTGGAAGCAAAACGTTAAAAGATGCAATGAATGATGCTATTAGATATTGGGTTACAAATGCAAGGGATACTTTTTATATAATTGGAACAGTTGCAGGTCCTCATCCTTATCCTATGATGGTTAGAGATTTTCAAGCAGTCATTGGTTATGAAGCAAGAAAACAAATTCTTGAAAAAGAGGGAAAACTTCCTGATTATGTTGTTGCATGTATTGGTGGTGGATCAAATGCAATTGGTATGTTCTCACATTTTTTAGAAGATAAAGAAGTAACTTGTATTGGTATTGAAGCAGGTGGTTTAGGGTTAGATACTGATAAACATGGATGTTCTTTAGAAAAAGGAAGTCCAGGAGTACTTCATGGGCAATGTTCATATTTATTACAAGATGAAGATGGACAAGTTTTAGAAGCTCACTCAATTAGTGCAGGACTTGATTATCCTGGAATTGGACCAGAACACTCTTTTCATAAAGATAACAAATCAGTAAGTTATGATTCTATAACTGATGAAGAAGCTTTAGAAGCTTTTGTTTGGTTAAGTAGAAAAGAGGGAATTATTCCTGCTTTTGAATCATCACATGCAGTTGCATATTTAAAGAAAGCAAAAGAAAAATTAAAAGGAAAGACAGTAATCATAAATTTATCAGGACGTGGAGATAAAGATATGGTTCAAGCAAAAAGTTTGTTAGATTTTAAATAGTAGGGATAAAATGTGAAAGAACTTTTTAGAAAAATCCAACCATATTCAGGAAAAATACTAACAATTTTTTTGATAGTGTTTTTCTCTTTTTTAGCATATAATTTATATCAAGCACCAGTTGATGGTTTTGAAGAGAAATTTATTTATTTATTGAAAAAATATGGATATATAATACTTTTTGCATGGGGTATGCTAGAAGGTGAAGCTGGTCTTATTATGGCTGGATTGTTATCTCATACAGGAGATATGAATTTATACATTGCAATTTTTGTTGCAGGTCTTGGTGGATTTGCAGGAGATCAAGTATATTTTTATATAGGAAGATTTAATAAATCTTATGTTCATAAAAAATTTAAAAGTCAAAGAAGAAAATTTGCATTAGCTCATCTTTTATTAAAAAAACATGGTTGGCCAATTATTTTTGTACAAAGATATATGTATGGAATGAGAACTGTAATCCCTATTTCAATTGGTCTTACAAGATATAGTGCTAAAATGTTTGCGTTTATAAATTTAATGTCAGCTTGGTGTTGGGCTGCTATTACAATAGTGCCAGTTTGGTATTTTGGAAATGAAATTTTGGTTGTTTTAGAGTGGGCTAAAGAGCATTGGTATTTAGCAATTCCAATTGCTGTAATATTTGGTGGTAGTATTATTTACTATATCAATAAAGCTACAAAAAGAGTAGAAAAAAGAGGTCAAAATGAAGATTAATTTAGTAGAAAAAAATGAAAAAGTTAGTTCAGAAGTAGAAATAATTCTTGTAAAAGATTTAGAGAGTTTAACTGAAGATAAAGAAGTTTTAGAAATACTTGATTTTAAAGCAAAAGATGAATCTTGTGTTTTATTAGCTGAATCTAAAAAAATTTATGTGGGATTTGAAGAAAACTCTTATGAATGTATTGCAATTGCAACTGCAACAGCAATTAAAAAAATTCAAACAACAAATTTTAAAAGTGCAAAAATAGTAGTTGATGAAACTTTAGAAGAAAACTTTAAAGCTTTAGTTGAAGGTGCAGCACTTGGCCAATATAAATTTGTTGATTATAAATCAGAAAAAGATAAGAAAAAAATTGAATTAGATTTAGTTGTAAATGAGAAATCTAAAAAATTAGAGTCAATTTTAAATGAATCAAAAATTATTGCTAAAGCAGTTAATAAAGCAAGAAATATGGTAAATACAGCACCTGCAGATTTCTATCCTGATGTTATGGCAAAAATGGCACAAGAAATAGCAAAAGATGTAGAAATCAAATGTGAAATTCATGGAGAAAGTTATTTAGAAAAACATAAAATGATGGCGATGCATAGTGTTGGAAGAGCTTCTATTCATGAGTCAAAACTAATTCATTTAACATATAAACCAAAAAATCCAAAATTCAAAATTGTTTTAGTTGGAAAAGGTTTAACTTATGATTCTGGTGGATTATCTTTAAAACCTGCTGATTTTATGGTAACTATGAAAGCTGATAAATCAGGTGGTTGTGCAGTTCTTTCAACTATGTGGGCTATTGCTAAACTTGAACTTTCATTTGAAGTTCATGGAATTGTTGGAGCTGTTGAAAATATGATAGGTGGAAATGCTTATAAACCTGATGATATTTTAACTGCAAGAAACGGGAAAACAATAGAAGTAAGAAATACTGATGCAGAAGGAAGATTAGTTCTTGCAGATTGTTTATGTTATGCTCAAGATGAAATAAAAGATATAGATTATATTTTTGATTATGCAACATTAACTGGGGCTTGTGTAGTTGGAGTTGGTGAGTATACAACTGGAGTTATGGGAAATAATGAAGTTCTAAAAAGAAATGCAGTTGCAAGTGCCTTAAAAGCTGGTGAATATGCAACAAGTTTAGATTTTAATAGATTTCTGAGAAAAACAATAAAATCTGAAATTGCAGATGTTTGTAATGTTGCAAATACTAGATATGGTGGAGCAATAACAGCAGGTATGTTTTTAGATAACTTTATTTATGATGAAAATAAAAATAAATGGGTTCATTTTGATATAGCTGGACCTGCATATGTTGAAAAAACTTGGGGATACAATGCACATGGTGCAAGTGGAGCAGGTGTTAGAACAACTATTGGATTCTTAAAAGATTTATTAGAAGATTAAAAATAATGGGAATTTCCCATTATTTTAATTTCTTGTAATTTGATAAACTATTGGAACAGTAATTTCCCAAGAGTTTTTATCTAATTTTTCTGGAATAGGTTCAAAACTAGAAATCTTATCAAATATCTCAATTGCTGCATTGTCTAAACTCTCAAAATTTGAACTTTTATGAACTTTACAATGTTTTATTTTCCCATCTTTTAAGATTAAGAAAGTAACATGTACTTTTCCACTTTGATTTAATCTTTTTGCAATTTTAGGATAAGTTTTATTTTTTTCTATATGAAATCTAACTTTTGATAGATATTCTGATTCAATACTTTCTATTTCACTTGCACTCATCATTGGTTTTGATGGAAGTGCTTCAACTGGTTTTGCTTCTGGAACAGGTATAACTTCAGTTTTTTGTTCAACTTTTTCTATTGGTTTTTCAATAGGTTTTGGTTTATCAATTTTTTTATGTTCAACTTTTTCTTTTTTTGGTTTTGGCTTTTCAATTTTTTTCTGAATTGGAGTTGGTTTTTCAACAATTGGTTCAGGTTCAGGTTTTTCTTCCACAACAGGTTCAGGTTCTGCTTGTGGAGGAGTTGGTTCTTCTTTTAAAGCAACATGTTGTAAAGAAATAGTTTTTACAGTTTCTTCTTTAGGTGGAACTATTAAAGTATCTGCGAAAACATAAAATAAAAAAAATGATGCAATCAAATATATTGAAGTTGCCATAAAAAATGAGTTTAAATATCTGTGTTTAGTTTGTCTACTCATTTTTTTGTCACAATCGATACATTAGAATAATGGTTTTTTTTCAACATATCAAGAACTTCAACAAATGACTCAAATTTTGTATTTTTGTCTGTATTAATATGAATAGGAGTCTCTTTTACTGATTGTAAAATTATCTTTTCAATATTTTCTAAAGTTTCTATTCTATCTTCAAAAAATAATTCACCATTTTCTTGTATAACTAAAATAATCTCTTTATTTGGTTTTAATTGGTCTGCACTTGAAGCACTTGGCAACGATATAGGTATTATCCCTCTTGTAATAAAAGTAGAAGTTAATAAAACTATAGCTAAAAGTACTAATAAAACATCAATAAATGGGATTACATTTATTGAATCATATTTCTTCAGCTTCATATAAACTCTCCAAAACTTCTGCGTATCTTCCCAAAATATTATAAAACACCATTGATGTTATAGCTACAACTAATCCAACAGCAGTTGCTTTTAAAGCTAATGCTAAAGATTCCATGATTTTTGCTGCATCAATATCTCCACTTCCCATTGTCATAAATGTAAGCATAATTGCTAAAACAGTTCCAAGTAATCCAATATAAGGAGAATTAGAAGCTATTGTTCCTATGATTGTTAGATGTTTTGTTAATGCAACATCTAATTGTTTTTTATTTTTGTAGTTTTTTATATTGATTTTTTTATAAAAAATAATTCTTTCAATAAAAAACCAAACAGCTATGAAACTCATTAAAACTAATAGAGATATTACCCCATAATCTACTAAATGTTTAAGAGTTTCTATATTCATACTATCCATAATTTTTTATCCTTTGCATTTTATTATGAAAATTTTAATATAATATTGATAATAATTATCTTAATTGAAATAAAGAATTAATATTTTGTTAAAAAATCATTAAAAAAGCTGATATAAAATTTCGATTGATAAAAATGAAAGGAAATAAGTTGCGTAAAATTATTGTATGTTCATTGTTTTGTAGTTTAGCCTTTGCAAATAATTTAGAAATATTGCAAAAAGATAAAAAAGAGACAAGAGAATTAGAAAAGAAATATATTGAATCTAATTATGAAACAAATAAAAATGATTGGATTTCTCCTATTAACCTTAGTTCTGGTTTGAATAGAAGCCATTCATTTTCAACCGATAGTGATAAATTCTCAAAAAGTGTATCTTTAGGATTTACACAGAGTATTTATGAATCAGGGGGAATAGAGTTTACTATTCAGTATGCTAAAGATAAATTGAATTATGATTTATTATCTTGGGAAAATGAAAATTCTCAAATTTTAGAATCTATTTATGATACTTTACTTGAAATCAAAAAAATAAAGATTCAAATAGAACAAGGTGTTTATAAACTTGCAAATAAAGAGATAGAATTAAGTATTAAAAAAATTCAATATGAAGCAGGAGACACTGATATTGTTGAATTAAATAATGCATTAATGAGTAAGAATAGTCAAATTCAAGATAATATTTCTTTAGAAAATTCCTTAAAAGATAAAGTTTTAGAGCTATCAAAATATACAGATTTAAAATATGAAGAAATTGAAATATTAGATTTTAGAAATATTTCAAAAGAGGATTATGTAAGCAAAAATATTGACTATTTAGTTGAAGATGCAAAAGTTGAAATGTTAAATACAAGTTATAAAAAAACAAAAACTAACTATCTTCCAAAAGTTTCATTGGGACTTAATAGTTCTTATTCAAATGTAGATGATTTAATAAAAAATGCAAATGAAGATGAAACAAGTGGAAGTGCTTCTTTGACTTTGTCTGTTCCTTTATATGATTATAATAAATCAAATAAATTACAAGATTCAAAGTTAGAATATCTTAAACAAAAAAGTTCAACTAATGATAAGAAAAATGAATTAGCTTATGAGTATGAGCAGATTATTAATCAAATTGATACTTATAAAAAACAAAATAAAATCATTGAAAATAACATAAATTTATATGATGATTTAATTGCAGCTAATAGAGTTTCAAATCAATTTGGAATGACTTCTGTTTATGATTTAGAAATATTAAATAATACAAAAAAAGTAAATGAATATGATTTACAAATAAATGATATTAATATCAAACTGCAATTTTCAAAGTTATATTTTAAGATAAAAGGCTAAGGTAAATGGAAGATAAAAAATTATTAGAAGAATTAGAGAGTCATAGTAATAAAAAATCAAAAAAAGTTTATATTTTTGGAATACTGTTTTTAGGTTTATTAGGAATTGCTATTTATTATTTTTTTATTATGAATAAAACAAATAAGAGTGAAGTTATTGAGTATTCTACAAAAAAAGTAACTAGAGGTGATTTATCTGTTATTGTAAGTGCAACAGGAAATTTAAGTCCAACAAATAGTGTTGAAATAGGGGTTGAAGTATCTGGAACAATAAAAGATATTTATGTTGATTTTAATGATGAAGTTGAAGTAGGGCAAGTTTTAGCAAGACTTGACACTAGAAAATTGCAATCAGAAGTTGATGGGCAAACAGCAGCACTTGCAATAGCTAAAGCAAATCAAAAAGAGAGTGAAGTTGATTTAAAAAATAAAAAATTAATTTATGATAGAACTTTAAAAATGTTTAATAGTTCAGGTGGAAAATATCCATCTCAAAATGAACTTGACCAAGCCAAATTTTCTTATGAAGGTGCAGTTTCATCTTTAGAAGCTGCAAAATCAAAAGTAGAACAAGCTTCATTTACTTTAAAAACTGCATTACAGAATCTGGATAAAGCTGAGGTTAAATCATCTATTAAAGGTATTGTTTTAGATAGAGCAGTTGAAGTTGGTCAAACATTAGCTGCTTCAATGAATGCACCAAAACTTTTTACTTTAGCAAAAGATTTAAGAAGTATGGATTTAATTGTAAGTATTGATGAAGCAGATGTTGCAGATATCAAAAAAGATTTACCTGTTACTTTTACAGTTGATGCGTATCCAAACAAAACATTTAAAGGAAAAATAAAACAAGTAAGACTAAACCCAACTGATACAAATGGAGTAGTAACTTATGAAACTGTAGTTTCAGTTGATAATGAAGAATTACTTTTAAGACCAGGTATGACTGCAACTGCAAATATTATTACCAAACAAAGTATTGATAAATTAATTATTCCAAATAGTGCATTGAGATTTAAACCAAAATTACCGCAAGCAGATGAGAGAAAAGGAACTATGAACTTTGTAGGACCTCCAAGACGTCCTTCAGGAGAAAATGGAACTAAGGAGTTAGGTAAAAGAGAATTTTCTCCAATATTTATAATGGAAAATAATCAACCTAAACGTGTAATGGTAAAAGTTTTAGATACTGATGGAAAATTGACAACTGTTGAATCAAATGATTTAAAAGTTGATGATGAGATTATAATTTCACAAAAGAGTGAAAATGGAAACAAATAAAGCCATTATTGAGTTTAAAAATATAGTTAAAACCTATGGATTAGGTGAAGCTAAAACATTTGCTTTAAATGGTGTTAGTCTTACTATAAATAAAGGTGAATTTATAGCAATTATGGGTGCAAGTGGAAGTGGAAAATCAACTTCAATGAATATGATAGGATGTTTAGATAAACCAAGTAGCGGAGAGTATTTGTTTAATGGAATAAATGTAGAAAAATTAAATAGAAACCAAATGGCTATTTTAAGAAGAAATTATTTGGGATTTGTTTTTCAAGGATTTAATCTTTTAGGAAGAACTTCTGCTTTAGAAAATGTTGAGTTGCCTTTAATTTATAGAAAAATTCCATCAAAAGAGAGAAAAACTTTAGCTTTAGAAGCTTTAAAAAAAGTAGGACTTGAAAGTGTAGTTAATAACACACCAGCAGAACTAAGTGGTGGACAACAACAACGTGTTGCAATAGCACGTGCAATTGTAACAAATCCTTTAGTTTTACTTGCAGATGAACCAACAGGAAATCTTGATAGTATAAAAAGTATTGAAATAATGAATTTACTAAAACAACTAAACGAAGAATCTGGAATTACTATTATTATGGTTACTCATGAAGAAGAGATGGCTAAATATGCAAATAGAATTATTTATTTTAGAGATGGACATATTGATGATAGTTTGAAGAAAGGATATAAATAATGTTATTAAATGCCTTATTAATCGCATTAAAAGAGATAAGAAGAAATCTTTTAAGGTCATTTCTTACTATTCTTGGAATTGTAATAGGAGTTGCTTCTGTAATTGCTATGGTTATGATTGGAGATGGAACAACTGCAAATGTAAAACAGAGTATTTCTAAACTTGGGACAAACATGTTAACTCTAAGAGTTGGACAAGAAAGACGAGGAGCTCCAAGAGATGACAATAGTGCAAAACCATTTACAGAAGAGGATATTTTTGCAATTAAAAATGATATACAAAATATAAAAGCAGTTGCAGCTGAGAATTCAACAAAAATGAATATTGTTTATGGAAATAAAAGTACAAGTTCATCTGTGATTGGTACATCAAATGATTACTTTATTATAAAAGATTGGGAATTAACAGATGGTAGAAGTTTTGATGAAAGTGAATTAAATAGTGGAAAATCATCTTGTATTATTGGAACAACAATTATAAAACAATTATTTGATGGTGAAAATCCAATTGGAACGAATATTAGATTAAAAAATATATCTTGTAATGTTATTGGAGTTTTAAAATCTAAAGGTGCAGCAGCTTTTGGTAATGACCAAGATGAAATAGTAATAGTTCCACTTAAAATGTATCAAAGAAAAATAAAAGGGGATAAAGATATCTCTTCTGTTTTGATTTCTATAACAGAAGGAAAATATATCGAAAATGCTAAAACTGATATAACTTTATTGATGCAAGAAAGAAGAGCAATAAAAATAGGGGAAGCAGATAACTTTCACATACGTGATATGGAAGATTTACTTTCTACAATGACTTCAACAACAAAAATGCTTACTTATCTTTTAGGTTCAATTGCAGGAATTTCTTTATTAGTTGGTGGAATTGGTATTATGAATATCATGTTAGTTTCTGTAACAGAAAGAACTAGAGAAATAGGAACTAGACTTGCAATTGGGGCAATGGAGAGCGAAGTATTATTACAATTTTTAGTTGAAGCTGTTGTTTTATCAACTTTTGGAGGAATAATAGGAATTTTCATTGGAATTGGAATTGGTTATTTAGTTGTTCATTCAATGGATTTACCATTTATAATTAATAATCAAATCATAATGATTTCATTCTTTTTCTCAACACTAATTGGAGTTGTATTCGGATATTTCCCAGCACGAAAAGCAGCACGTCTTAATCCAATTGATGCTTTAAGATATGAATAATTGAAATAGAAATCTTTAAAAGATTTCTATTTTTAAATTTTTTGCTAAACTTTTTGCACTATTTCCTAAAAAATCTTCATGTTCAACATTTGCACCATTTTCTATAAGATATTTGATACTATTGTATTTGTTATATAAAATTGCATAAATTAAAGGAGTAGAGTTAATATCATCAATTTCATTTATATCTATTCCACAATTTTTTAAACATCTGATTACTTTGATATTGTCTAAATAAACTGCAAAATTTATTGCTGAAAAATTTGGAGATACTTTTGTACAAATTCCAAGTTCAAGTAGTTTTTTTATAATATCTGTTTTATTTTTTAAAATTGCCCAATACAAAGCATTTCTACCTCTAGAATCTTTAGCATTTATATCTAGTATTTTTAGTTCAAACATAGTAATTAACATTTTCCATTTTTCTCCACTAACAAGTGATGAAAAAATATTTGTTACAATTAGTTCATTTAGATTTTTTTGAAGAAGATGATTATTAGACATTTAAATCCTTTATAAAAATGATAATCGTTATCATAATATAAAGAATCTTAATCAAAAATAAATTAGTTATTCAATTTCTGTTTTTACTTTTTTTATTAATTTTTCTTGTTTAGATTTTTTAGGTTGATAAAGCATATGGTGCCATAAAGCAAATCCACAAAATGCAACACCTGCAACAACATGAGTTTTTTTTGCGATAGAATTTTTCATAAACATTGACGTCACAACAGTTGCACCAAGTGTTGCTGTCATACCAATTTTTGCAGCTTCTCTTTGTAATTCTAAATCAAATTTCATCATTTATTTTCCTTTTTCTTCTTTTTTCCATTGTTTTTACAGTTTTATTTACAGTTTTAACAGTTAAAATTGCTGTGAAAGCTGTTGCAATCAATAATATTGGCATAAAAATCCTTTTGATAATAATTATCATAATTCTATCTGTATAAACTTAAATAAAACTGATAACTATTATCATAAAGTTAGATTTTTACACCTTTTATTGAATTGAACAATAATCCAATAGTTGTACCATTATGTAAAACTGCTGTTACAATTGGTGAAAATACTCCAAATGTTGCACCAGCTAATATACAAGAATTTATTCCAACAGTTGCATTAAAGTTATTGTTTATTAAATTCATAGTTTTATTTGCATACTCTTTTACTTCAACAACAGCTGCAATATCATCTTTAAGTAAAGATATATCTGCTGTTGCTTTTGCAATATCAGCACCTCTACTCATAGAAATTCCAACATGTGCAGATATTAAAGCAGGCGCATCATTTATACCATCACCAACAAAGGCAACTTTTTTGCCCTCATCCATCAATTCTTTTACAATATTTGCTTTATCTTGCGGTAAAAGTTCTGCTCTTACTTCATCAATACCTAATTCATTGGCAATTTTTAATGCTTTTTCTTTTGTATCACCAGTAAGCATTATGATATTTTTTACACCTAGTTTTTTTAGTTTAGTTATTGATTCTTTTGCATTTGATCTTAATTCATCACTTAAACCAATTGTTCCTAAAAGTTTTCCATCATAACCAACATAAAGAAGAGTTTTTCCATTTTTTAAAGAATTTTCAATTTTTTCTTTATGTTCACCGAAGTCAATCTTTTCATCATCTTCTAAAAAATGACGACTTCCAATGATTACAGATTTACCATTTACTTCAGTTTTTACACCATGTGCAACGATAAATTCTACTTCTTCATGGTGCATATGCACAAAACCTCTTTGTTTTGCAGCTTTTACAACAGCTTCAGCTACTGGATGAAAATAGTGTTCTTCTGTAGAAGCTGTAAGATTTAATAACTCTTCTTCTGTCCATTTCTCATCATAAGATTCAACACTTATAACTTCAAGTTCCCCTGCTGTTAATGTTCCTGTCTTATCAAATACAAAAGTATCTGCACTATTTAAGGCTTCAATTGATTTTGCACCTTTAATCATAATTCCATTATGACCAGCTTTTGAAATAGTTGATTTAAAGGCAACAGGAGTTGCAAGTTTTAATGCACATGAGTAATCAGCTTGTAAAATTGAAGCAACTCTTTCAATATCTTTTGTAAAAATATATGAAGCTGTAGCAAGCCCAAGTGTAACAGGAACCAATTTATTTGCTAATTTATTTGCTTTTAGTTGAACAGATGATTTCTCGTTTAATGAATTTTCAATATAGTGTTTGATTCTTTGTGTTGCCGTGTCAGCTCCTACATGTTCAGCCCAAATTCTAAATCTACCTTCTTCAACGATAGTTCCAGAAATTACCCTATCACCTCTATATTTTATAACAGGTTGTGCTTCTCCTGTCATAGAAACTTGATTTATAGTTCCTGTTCCCTCAACAATATGTCCATCAACAGGAATAGTATTTCCAATTCCTACAACTACAATATCTCCAATTTGAATATTTGAGCTTTTTACTAATATTTCAGTAATTTTTCCATCAATATTTTTTTCTACCCAAGCTTCTTCAACATTTGGTTTAGAAAGTTCTTTTAATAAATCATCACTTTTATGAACAGTTGTCTCTTCTATATATTCACCAAGTTCAAGCATAGCATTTGTTGAGTTTGCAGCTAAATAATCTTTTCTATAAATTGAAATAGCAACAGCAGCACTTTCTAAAACTTTAGAAGTTAATCCTTCTTTGAATAACTCCTTTGAACCTTCAACCAATAATGGAATAGATGCAGTTGTTGTTAAAGTTGCTTTTAAAGCATTATTTGTGATAAATCTTTCAGCAATTAAAGCTGAACTAGCTCTTACAATACCTTTTAAAGAGGGTTCTTCACTGCTTGAACACGAAACACAAACAGCAGCTACTTCTTCTTCACAAGATTTAAGTAACTCTTCAATTGAAAGATTATTTAAAATCTTTTCAATTTTTTCTGTTATATCACTTTTTAATTGAAATATAATACTGCAAGCTTTTTTATTAATTCTTACATCTTCTATCTCTTTTATTTTTCTGAAGTAATTTTTTAATATTTCTTCATCAATAAATTTTTCTTTTAATAAAAAAAGTTTGTATCTAACTCTAAAAGCAGTTTGATGTACTTTTACAAATTTATTTTTCATTTTTTATTGTTCTTGTTGCGCTTGCATTTGAGCTTTCATATCTTCGTATCTCTCTTTTAACTCTTCAATTCCAGCACTAAAAAGTTCACTTCCTTTTCCAAAAGCTTTGAAAATAGTATCTTGTGCATTTTTATTTGTAAGAAGATAAGTAACAGCAGCTCCTAAAAGTGCACCTTTTACAAAATCATTATTTAAAAAACCATTTTGAGAAGTTACTTGGTTTTGAACAGGAGTTTGTAAAGAATTTACATTTTGATTAATGTATGGATTCTGATTAATATTTGCACCTGTTTGAAGATTTTGATTTCTTGTACTTTCAATATTTAAATCATATTGATTTGTTTGATTATTCATAATCTTCCCCCTCAATAGGAATATTTTGGTTTGTTAAATATTTTTGGTCAAGTTTTTCTTCTATTACTTCAATTGCATATATTCCCATCATTCCAATTGATGCAGCAGTTAAAGCTTTTAATAAACCACCTTTTTGACCTAAATAATTTGCAGTTGCAATTGCACTTCCTGTAGCAATTGCTCCTTGTGAAGTTCTTTTGATAGTATCTTTAATAGCTTCTTTTTTTGTAATTTGTCTAGCTTGAGTTTTTTTATAATTAATTGCACCACTAATTACAGCACTTGCAACTGCACCACTAATTACATGTCCAAGAACATTTCTAGGAGTTCCTGTATCAATTGTTAGATCTTTTATCTCTTTCACGCTTCTTCCTCAGTTTTTACTTTTTTTTGATATTTTCTTGTTTTTGGTTTTTCTTCTTGAACTTTATCAACTTTTTTGGTAGTTTTTTTTTCTATTTTTTCTTCAATGCACTCTTTTGTTGCGCAAAATTTATCTTTTATTTCTTCAACACCATCTTTTGTTTTTTCAAATAATTTTGAAGATTTATCTTTTAATTTATCTTTATTACTAAAAGCGAACATAGCACCAGCACCTACTGCTAACCCTAAAATAAATGGTAAAGCCATCTTTTACTCCTCTTCTTTAATCTCTTTTTTTGAAATATAGTTGTTTAAAAGAGCAATAATTGCACCTCCTAAAACAGCACCACTAACCATAGACAGATTTAATTTTGAAAAGATATTAGATATTGAATTTTCATCAATATTTCCAGACATTATATCATCTAAGATAACTTGATATTCTCCAATTTTTTCCATGATATTGTCTTGAGATATAGTTGGTGTATTTCCATTACTATAATGGTTTAATACACAATTCCTAAATGTAGGTAAATGATTGTTGTATGAAGCTGCTTGCAATCTAAAAAGTACATCTTTAACATCTGCATCAGTAGCATAACTTAATAAATTGTTATACATGGAAATGTTTTCAATTTCACCTGCTACACCCATTTCACAACACTCAATTAATGTATTTGGAATTTCAATTTTTGAAGACCAATTATTGATTGGAACTTCAATGTTATATTTTTGCATGAGTTGAATTAGAGCAGAGTAGTGAATAGCTTCAGCCTCTTTGATGTTTACAAAAGGTTGAACAAATCCAAATTTTTCGATGATTTTTGTATATGTTTCATAAGCTTTGAACTCATCATAAACTGCAATTCTTAGAATTTGAGTTTGTATAGGAATATCACTATTTATATCAACTCTTGCATTGATTAGTAATTGTTCATCAAAATTTTCTACCATTAAATTACCTCCTTAGCAAGTTCATTTATTAGTACTGATAACTCTTCCAAATTCTCATTTTTAATCAAATCTTCCCAAAGTTTTGGTTTAAAAATTTTTGGGTCATAAATAATTGTAACTGATGCAATAATTTTATTTATTTTTATATTAATTATTCCATCAATTTTTTTTGGTAAATCTTCAATATCACTTAGGGTAATATTTCCAGCATTTTGCGTTATTTTGGGATTAACTCTAACTCTTAATCTTCCAGGAGTGTGAGCAATAATAGAAAAATAACTAGCTATTTTTATTATATCATCTGTATCTATCAAAATAATCCTTTCTAAGATGTATTTTTTCTTTTTAATTATTAAATTAAACTTATTATAAACTAATAATTATTATCAAGGGATTATTGGCAGTTTTCACAAAGTCCATATATTGTCATTACATGTTCTTTTAAAATGAAATTATTTTTACTAGCAATTTTAATTTGATTTAATTCAATTAAGTCATCATTAAATTCAATAATAGTTCCACAAGAAGTACAAATTAAATGGTCATGATGGTCAGATAAATTAAGTTCATATCTTAAAATACCATCTCCAATATCAAGTTGATTTACAAGTTTCATATCATGAAAAAATTTCATAGCTCTATATACTGTTGCAATACCTATTGATACATTATAAATAGTTTTAATTTCATTTGAAATATCTTCAGCTGTTAGATGTTTTTTTGAAAAATATAAAACTTTTAAAATATAATCTTTTTGAATTGAATTTTTTAATCCAATTTTTGAAACTTGTTTTTTGAAATTTTTTAAAAATATATTAAATGCTACATCTTGATTTGGTTCCATTAATTTATACCTTTAATTAAAATAAATATTATACTAAAGCTAAGTGCTAAACCATAAAATTTCCATAAGTTTTTGTGAATTTTTACATTTGTTTTATATAAAGATGAATTAGAAATATACTCATTATCTATATCAATTAAGTTTTTCATATTAAACTCCTTTTATTAAATAGAACTTTATCATTAAAATTCTTAAAAGAATATTGATTGTAATTATCATTTTAAATGTTTTTTAAGTCTTTGATAAATATAATCAAAAAAAATAAAAAGGATTTTCATGTTAAATGTAACTCTTTTAACATCAGTTGCAAAAAGTGCATTAGTTGGTGCAGTTGCAACTAAATTAGTAGATACATTAGTTTCTTCAAAAATAAACAATAAAATTGAACAAAATAAATGGCTTAGAAATACAAAATTAGATTTATATTCAAAATTAACAGAAGAGATTATGTTAATTGATGATGAAAATTTTAAAATTCAACTAAAAGAGATAAAAAGAATTTCTGCAAAAATTATACTTTTAGTAAATGATAGAAAACTAGAAGAAAAAGTAGAAAACTATATAAATAGATTAAACAGATTTTCTCAAAATGAAAAAATAGAAAGAAATGCTTTATCTTTAGTAAACAAAGAAATGATTTCATATTTACAAAAAAATATCAGATTATAGATAATATTTTTATATTACTATTGAAAATAAAGCTCCTTCTTTTAAGTTTGAGACATTAATTTTACCTTTAAAATGTGTCTCAACAATCATTTTTGACATATAAAGTCCTATACCACTTCCTGCTTGTTTAGTTGTAAAATATGGTTCAAATATTTTTTCAATATTTTTTTTATCAATACCTTTTGCATTATCTGAGATTTTAGTGATAGAACTATTGTTTTCCACATCAATAATAATTTTTATTTTTGGATTTTCAATTTTTTTTGAAATAATGGCATCTTTTGCATTTGTTAAAAGATTTAAAATTACTTGAGAATACTCATTTTCAAAAGAATTTATTTGTTTATCTTTTATTACTGTAAAATCAAATTTGATTTTATGATTCTCAAAAATAGGTTCCATAATATCTAAAGCTTTTTTTACTGCATTACTTATATAAAAGAGTTCAGTTTTTTTATTTAATTTATAAAAGTCCATAAAATTGTCAATTGTTTTTGACATAAAATCAAGTTGTATATAGGATTCTTCTATTTTTTCATTTAAGTACTTTTTGTTTATTGGTTTATCTTCAAATGCAAGTTGTAAATTCATATTAATAAAACCAAGATGGGTTAGAGGTTGTCTCCATTGATGTGCAATATTGTTTATCATTTCTCCCATTGAAGCTAGTTTACTTTGATGAATTAAAAGTTTTTCTTTTTCATTTTTTTCTTTTGTAAGATTTCTTAACATTAATCCTAAAGCAAAACTAAAAATTAAAGATTCTAAAGGAGCACCTAAATGAATGATATAAATATTACTAATAGGAACTATTCGATGTTCAGCAATATAAACAAAAATAGTTACTATTAACCATCCAAAAGTATATATTATTGCATTTTTATCTCCTTTATATATGGTTATCATTCCAGTAAAAAAAGGAACTAGAAAGCCTATATGAAAAGGTAAATATTCATATAAAATGGAATATTTATAGATAAAAATAGCAATAATATCTAATACATTTAAAAATATAAAAAAGTTTAAAAACTTATGAATTATTACTAATCTTTCTTTAGTTTGTAAAATAGATTGACAGAATAATAAAGTAAACATAAAACTCAGAGTTTCACAAATATCAACAATCATTTGTGGGGTTGAAGAAGGATAAGCTTGATAACTAAAATATACAAAACCAATAAGTGATAATAAAACAAAAAATTGCATTAAAGAATAATATAAAAAATATTTCATTCTTGTTGAAAAATAGATGATAATGTAGTATAAAAATGCACAAAAAATTATTCCATATGACACTCCATATAAAATACCTTCAAATTTTAGTAAGTATTTATATTCAAAATCTGAAATAATATTCCATCGAAACTCAGGTCTTTTTTCTTTTTCATATTTGTATTGAAGAATTAACTCATTATTTTTAATTTCATCTAATTTTATTAATATTGTATTGTTGAGTGTTTCATATTTAAAATTAGTATAAATCAGAGCATTTGTATTTGAAACAATTGCTAAATAACTGTGTTTTTCTTTTAAATTTTCTAAATCAATTTTAAATTTAAATGTAAACTCTTTGATTTTTTTTGTTTTATATTCATCATATGAAGCAGGAGTAAAATGTATATTGTCTTCAGAAATATAATCTTTAATAAAATCAAAACTATATAAGTTTGATAAAAATAAAATAAATAGTAAAAAATGTTTCATTTTTATATTATACAGTTTTTATATTAATATTGATAGTAATTATTATAATTTAGTTTGAATATGATAAAATTCAAACATGAGTATAAATGAATTTAAAGATATAAAAATTTTATTTGTTGAAGATGAAGAAAATATAAGAATTAATGCAATATCTTATTTAAAAAGATTATTTGATGAGGTATATGAAGCAAAAGATGTAACTGAAGCTTTTGAAATAATTGAATATAAAAAACCTCATATTGTAATAACTGATATTAATCTCCCTAAGATAAATGGTTTAGAAATGATAAAAAAAATAAGAGAAAAAGATTTAGATACAAAAATTATTGTCTTAAGTGCTTATACAAAAACTGATTATTTATTAGAGGCTGTTGAATTAAGACTTGAAAAGTATTTAGTAAAACCAATTAGGCATGAAGTAATTTTTCCAATATTGAATCAATGTGTTAAAAAAATTAAAAATAGCAATAAAAATCTAAAATATTTTTCAAAAGATTCTTATTTTAATCTATTGACTAAATCTTTATATGTAAATGATGAATTTGTAAAATTAACAAATAAAGAATCTGACTTTTTGACTTTACTTTGTGAAAATAGTAACAATTTAGTATCTTATGAAACAATACAAGCTATTGTTTGGAATGAATCTTTTATGAGTGAAGATGCAATTCGTTCTGTAGCAAGAAAATTAAGAACTAAACTTCCTGAAAATACTTTGGAAAATTTTTCAAAAGTTGGATATAAAATTACTACAATTTTCTAAAAAAATAATAATTAAATTTTATTTGAATAAAACTAAGAAATCATTTTGAAAAATCAATTGTCTTAAAATAAAAGACCTATAATATAGTGCTTTTTATATTCTTTAATTAAAAAAAATGTCTTAAAAATGTCTTCATTAAAAAATTATTTTTTTACTCTAAGACTATTAAATTACTAAGGTAATATTAAGAAATTAATTGATTTAATTCCATTAAATATTGAGATTAATTATCATAATTGAAATAAAAAGAGGAAGAAAATGGAACATAAAAAAAGAAAATTAATTCACTTATCATTATTTGCAACAATGATTTTAGGAACATCAGTTTTTGCAGAAGAAAAAACTGTTTTAGAAGAGATAAAAGTTGCAGAAGATGCTACATATTATGTAAGTGAAAGTACAACAGAAGGAATAGATTCTTATACAACAAGAAGTATGAACACAGCAACAAAACTTGAAATGTCTTTAAAAGAAACACCACAATCAGTTTTAGTATTTACCAGACAAAAATTAGATGATCAAAATATTACATCTTATCAAGAACTTTTAGCAAAAACTCCAGGAGTTACTCTAAATCAATGGGATGAAAGAGTATATCCAACAGCAAGAGGATTTGATATAGATTATTATTTATATGATGGAGTACCAACATATTCAATTAGTGATAATGCTGATGATCCTGATTTATCAATTTATGATAGGGTTGAAATAGTAAAAGGTGCAAATGGCTTAATGACAGGTGCTGGAAATCCTGCACTTGGTATGAATTTTGTTAGAAAACATGCAAATTCTAAAGAGTTAACAGGAACAATAGACTTAAGTGCAGGTTCATGGAATAATTATAGTCAAATTGTAGATATTCAAACTGGATTAAATGAAAAAGGAAATATTAGAGCCAGAGTTGTAGCTAAACATCAAGACAAAGAGTCTTATATGGATAATTATGACAAAACAACAAATATTTTGTATGGTGTAGTTGATATGGATTTAACTGATACAACTTTTTTATCTTTAGGAAGTAGTATTGAAGATATAGATAGAAGTGGTATTAGATGGGGTGGAATGCCTGCTTTTTATAGTGACGGAACAAAAGCAACTTTTGATAATTCAAAAACAATTTCAGATGATTGGACAGCTTGGAATATTCAAACAACTTCAAATTATGCAGATTTTAAACAATATGTATATGATGATATTTCATTAAATGCATCTTTAGTTCATCGAGAAATTAAATCTGATGGAAACTTAGCTTACTTTGGTGGGACAGTTGATAAAACAACAGGTAATCAAGTAGTTGGTTCAGGTGATTTTGGATTATATGGATATGGATTTGCTAATGAAATAAAAGAAGATAGCTTAGATTTATATGCTTCAATTCCTTTTGAATTAGCCAAACTTGATCATGAGATTATTGTTGGAACAATGTATACAAAATCAAAAAAAGATAAAGCTACTTATTCAAGTAATATTGGATGGACAACAATCAATTTTAATAACATCTCAATTAGTGAGCCTGTTTATTCATCAACTAATTCTTTAGCTTTAGAGGAAACAACTCAAAGTGGAACTTATTTGGCTGGTAAATTTTCTTTAAAAGAAGATTTAAAATTAATTTCAGGAATTAGAGTTTCATCTTGGAAATATGAAAATGAGTTTGGAACAGGAAATAGAGATTTTGATAATGAACTAACTCCATATATTGGATTAGTTTATGATTTAGACAAAAATCACTCAATTTATACAAGTTATACGAGTATTTTCAAACCTCAAGACAAGAAAGATTCTAGTGGAAGTTATTTAGATCCAATTACTGGAAATAATTATGAAGTTGGAATCAAAGGTGAATATCTTGATGGTGATTTAAATACATCTTTAACTCTATTTAGAATAGAACAAGAAGGAGTTGCAGAAGATTCAGGTATGGTAAATGGTAATCTAGAAAGTATTTATGAAGCAAAAGATGGAGTTGTAAGTAAAGGTTTTGAAGTTGGAGTTTCAGGAAATATTACAGAAAAATTAAGTTTGGACTTTGGACTTGCTAATTTTGAAGCTAAAAATAGTGATGGAAGTGATTTTAACACATCTTCTTCTCGTACAACTGCTAATATTTTTGCAAAATATAAAGTAAATGATTATAGATTTGGTGCAGGATTAAATTATAAAAGTAAATATTACAAAACTTCTTCATACGGAGATATTACACAAGATGGATTTATTACAGCAGATTTAATGGCTGGATACAAAGTAAATAAAAACTTAGATTTACAATTAAATATTAATAACATATTTGATGAAGAGTATTACTCAGGTTTAGGAGTTAATTCTATGGTTTATGGTGATCCAAGAAATGCAACACTTGGTATGAAATATACATTTTAAAAGAGGTTAAAAACCTCTTTTTTATTTTAGGAGAAAAATGAAAAAATTGATAAAAAATTTATCTATTCCTGAATCAAGCGGAAAAAAAATTGGTCTTTTTAGAGCTATTTGTGCGATATTTGGTGGTTTATTAGTTGCTTATCTTTCAATGACTTTACTAATATTTTTAATTCCAGCAAAGGTTGGAGAATCAATAATTATTCCTTTATTTTTAAATACATTTGTTTGGGCAATTTTAGCTTTATGGATTAGTTTATCTTCTACAAAATTAAACGCATTATTAAAAGTTTTAATCCCATCCTTAATTTTTTCAATTTTAATAATAATTTTATACAATATATAAGGCTTATGAATGAATAAAAATTTAGAAAATGAATCAAATAAATTATTTAAACAAAGATTACAAAGAGTTCATGTAGCAACTGGTATTTCTCTTTCTTTAATTATGTATATTGCAGTTTTTTTTGGAATATTTGCAATATTACTTCCATATATTCAAGTATGGGAAAAACCATCAAGACATTTTAAATTAGCTGATATTACAACTATAGATTATGGGGCAATGATAGATCCCGTTTTAGCAGACCCTGAATATCCAAAAATAAATGGAGTTCATATTATACTTCCTGGTTATATGGGGGATCCTGCATTAAGAATAAGTGCAGATTTTACTAAGACTAGAGTTTTTAATCCAAATACAAATTTAGAAGTTGAAAATGAAGATAAAGCTTCTAATCTAGCAGAATTTCTAAATCATATGCATTATGGAAGACCTTTTAAAGATTTTGGATATATTTTATTTGGTCTTATGGCAGTTGGAGTTATGTTTTTAGTAATAGGTGGAGTTATACTAATAACTAAAATAAAATATAAAGATAGTTCAAAAACAGTTGTTAGTAGATTTTCAAAATTTCACAGAAAAATTTTTACTTTTGTATTTCCTCCTTTTATAATCATAACTTTAACCGGTGCATTAATGAATATAGGATTTACAGGTTCTTCACCAATGGCATATATTGCATCCAAAGGTGAAGCAACAAATGTTTTTCAACTAACATTTCCAGTTTTATTTCCTCTATCTGAAGAAATAAAAAAGAAAAATGATAATGTTGAAATGATAACCATGAATGAATTGATTAAAAAAGCAAAACAAATTAATCCAAATCTTGATATTCATGAAATTGAGTTGACAAATTGGGGAGATTCAAGTGCTACTGCAAAAATAGAAGGTTACAACCCTTATATGCCATTTTTAAATGGAATTTCAAATAAACCAAATATAACTTTAAGTGGAATAGATGGTAGCTTGATTAGTCAACAAAAAGTTATGGATAAACATTGGTCTGGTTTACTTTATGATAGTTTGTTTTTTTTACATTTTTTATTTGGAGTAGATACTTTTACAAGATTATTAATAGCTTTAATTATGATTATTTCAACTTTTGCTATAGGTTTTGGTGTTTTACTTTGGCTTGAAAAAAAAGCTAGAAAATTTCCAGATGGTATACCAATCTATCAAGTAATGGGAAAGATTTCACTATGTGTTATGATTGGAGTAATTCCAGCAACTGGATTGTTATTTGTTTTACAATGGCTATTCCCTTTTGATATGGAAAATAGAGTTTTAATACAAAAAGAACTTTTTGGAATATTGTGGATGGGAACTTTAACTTGGTCATTTTATAGATTAAATTCCTATCAAACAGCAAAAGAGTTTCTTTTTTTAGGTGGAATTTTATTTATGTTAAGTCCAATTATACATTTTATTAATAGTGGTTTTTCTCCGATTAGACTTTTAAATGAAGAGATGTTTACTATTTTAAATGTTGATATTGGATTATTTTTATTTGGTGCAATATTATTTTTTGTTGCCTATAAACTTCCAACAAAAAGAGAAGAAATTCAAGCTTTTTGGACAAAAAAAATTTAAAAGGATTAACAAACATGAAAAAGATTTTATATATATTTATTTTTTTTACATCATATATTTATGGGCATGAATTAATGTTAAATGTTATAGAAAATAATGATAAAACAATTACTTTAATTGGTGGAGAAACTATTCCTGGCGTAATGATTCGTTTTGAGTCATTGCAAACGGGAGAAGTTATTTTTAAACAAAGATTACCTAAAGAGAGTGAAATTACTGTTTCAATTCCTAATGAACCATATCAAATTGTTCTTGATGGAGGTCCTAGTGAAAAAGTTGTTAAATCAGGAATTTATGATAATAAAAAAAGTGATTTTAAAATTGAACCAAAAATAAAAGAAAAATTAACAAAACCTGAACATGAAGAACATGAGTGGGATAAAATAACATTAACATTCTTTTTTATTATTATAATTCTATTAATTTTAACTATCTACTTTAGTTTTAAAAACAGTAATAAAATTTTAGAACAACTAAAAAACTCTAAATTATAAAGAGAATTTCTCTTTATAATAAACTTATATTGATACTAATTATCAATTTTATTTATTTTTAAGATTTCTTGCGTTAATATCCCGTTTATATTTTGTTAACAATTAGTTAAAAATTTTATGAGAGTGGAAATGGAAGAAAAAAAAGATAAAAAAATTGATAGTAAAGAAATTTTTGATCAAACAAATACCATAACTATTGTTCATGATGGACAAACATATCACTTAAGAATCACAAAAGCAAATAAATTAATTTTGACAAAGTAATTAGATTATATAGCTAGCAAAAATTATTAAAGTTCTCCTAAAAAGTAGCCAGCCAAAAATTAAAATCAAACATAAAAAATATTTAATTTTCTTGGAGGGAAATAAATTGAGAAATCATATCGTAAGTAAAAAACACAAAACTACAAATTATCTAGGTGCATCTGTTGTAACAGCAACAGTATTATTAACAACTCCTATGATGCTAAATGCTGAAGCAACAACAGTATTAGATAAAATCGATGTTGTTGAAGTTGAAAAAAATGACTATACAGAAAAATATAAAGTTGATAAATCATCTTCATCTAAAGTTACACAAGAATTAGTTGATACTCCTCAAACAATACAAGTTATTACAAAAAAAGTAATGGATGAACAACAAGCAACTACATTACAAGAAGCTTTAAGAAATACTCCTGGTATTACTTTAAATCTTGGTGAAAATGGAAACACAAACTCAAAAGATAATATTAATATGAGAGGTTTTGATGTTCAAGGAAGTATTTTCAAAGATGGTATAAGAGATTTAACAAATGCAGTAAAAGATATGTATAACACAGAAGCTGTTGAAGTTACAAAAGGTGCTGTTGGAGCTGATAATGGAAGAGGTGTTTCTTCTGGATATATAAATCAAGTTACAAAAACTGCAAAAAATGTTGATGAAGTTTCTGGAACAGCTGGGTATAGTACAGCAAAAAATGCTAGATTAACAGCTGATTTAAATAAAGCATTAAATGAAACTACTGGTGTTAGATTAAATGTTATGAAACAAAAAGGTGATGTTGCAGGTAGAGATGAAGTTGAAATAGATAGAACTGGAATTGCAGCATCAGTTGGATTTGGAATTGGAACAGCAACTAGAACAACTATCAATTATGAACACACAGAACAAGATGATGTTCCAGATGGTGGAATCCCAACAGTTGGTTTAGATGGTTTAAATCAAGAAGTTGATTCTTCAACATTTTATGGAAGTATTAATGATTTTGAAAAATCTAAAAGTGATGTATTTACTGTAAAATTTGAACAAGATTTTGCTTCAAATTCAACATTCTCAAATACTATGAGATATGGAAAAACAAGACAAGAGATGTTATTAACTTCTCCATTTAATTATGATACAGCTGCAAGTACTGTTGATAGAAGATTACATGCTAGATGGCAAGAAAATGAATTATTTACAAATCAATCAAATATAAAAACTGAATTTAAAACTGGTATGTTAATTCATAATCTAAGTACTGGTGTAGAAATAACAAAAGAGAATCAATTAACAAAAAATTATACTTCTCAAACTGCTCAGATAACAAGTTTATACAATCCAACAGCTATTTCTTGGAATGACTTAACTTTCTCTGGGCAAAAAAGTGATGGAGAAACAACTACAATTGGAGCATATTTATTTGATTCAATTAGTATTGGAGAAAAATTTATCCTAACAGGTGGTGGAAGATTTGATAGATATGAAACAACAAATGATGTAGTTTCAAATACATTAGTTGCTTCAACATTAGAAGATGATGGTCACTTAAATAGTTATAAAGCAGGGTTAGTTTACAAACCACTTGATAATGGAAGTGTTTACATCTCAAGAGCAACTACACAATTACCTCCAGGTGGTGCTAACTTTACTTTAAGTTCAAGTGCAACAAGTGCAAATAATGCTGATATGGAACCACAAAAATCTATAACAGATGAAATTGGTACAAAATGGGATTTATTAAATAATAGAATTTCTTTAACAACAGCTATTTATAAAACAGTTGTAGAAAATGAAACTATGACAGAAGCAGATGGAAGTACTTCTCAAAATGGAGAAAAAGAAGTTAAAGGTATAGAGTTTGGAATTGTTGGTGATATCACTGATAAATGGAGTATGAGTGCAGGACTTGCAAAAATGGATACTGAATATACTAACTCAACATCAACAAGTGAAGGATTAAGTCTAAGATTTGCTCCTGAACATACAGCAACTTTATGGACAACATATAAATTTACACCAGCATTTAACGTAGGTGCAGGTGCTAGATATGTTGGAACTCAAGAAGTTAAAACAAGTACAACGTCAACAGCTCCTATTTCAAAAATTGAAGAGTATGTGGTTTATGATGCTATGGCTTCATATAAATATAATAAAAACATAACTTATCAATTAAATGTTTATAATTTAACTGATGAAGAGTATGTTGCAAATATGAATAATTCTGGAAGAAGATACACTCCAGGTGCTTCAAGAAGTGGGTTATTGACTCTTGCATATAAATTTTAATTAATTCAATCCTTCGGGATTGAATTATTATTTTATAGATGAAATTTTTGTTTTATTTATAAAGTAATAAAAGGAAAAAAAATGATTTTACATATTCCAAATGTTTTAACTAAAGAGCAGTTAATAGAGTGTAGAAGATTATTGGATAATGCAAACTGGATAGATGGAAAATTAACTGCTGGAACTCAAGCTGTTAATGTAAAAAATAATTTTCAATTATCTGAAAATGATGAATTAACAGCATATTTAAGAGAAGTTATTACAAATGCTTTGAGTTGCAATCCTTTATTTATAAGTGCAGCTTTACCAAATCATATTATTTCACCATTTTTTAACAGATATGAAAATGGTGGAAACTATGGAAATCATGTTGATAACTCAATAATGTTTGATAAAAAAATGAAAAAAAATTATCGTACAGATATTTCATGTTCACTATTTTTTACAGAACCCGATGAATATGAAGGTGGTGAAATGGTCATAGAAGATACTTTTGGAACACATGAAGTAAAACTTCCTGCAGGAGATATGATTCTTTATCCATCTACTTCATTACATAGAGTTGAACCAGTTACAAGTGGAGCTAGAATGGTTAGTTTTATGTGGATTCAAAGTATGATTAGAAGTGCTTGGAAAAGAAGTATGCTATTTGAACTTGATAATACTATTCAAAGTTTAAGAGCAAAATATGGGGAAACAAGTGAAGCTGTAAATTTATCAATTCATTATCATAAACTTCTTCAAGAATGGGCTGAACTTTGAAAGAAAAATTAACTTTTATTCCAAATGATTTAGTCTCTCTAAAAGATTATGAAAGATATGCAAAAGAGCGAATGAGTATCAACTCTTTAGCTTATGTTTGTAGTGGAGCAGGGGATGAAATAAGCTTTAAAAGAAATGAAGAGGCTTTTCAAAAAATATATTTAGAGACAAATACCTTAGAAGATTTAAGTGAAGCAAATACAAAAATAGAACTTTTTGGGCAAACTTATGACTTTCCAATAATCTTAGCACCAGTTGCTTATCAAAAATTAGTTGATATAAATGGCGAAATAGCAACTGCTCAAGCTTCCGATGTTACAAATACTTGTATGTGTGTTAGCTCTTTTTCAAGTTGTACTTTAGAAGATATTTCAAAATCTACAAACTCACCTCTTTGGTTTCAATTATACATTCAACCCGATATGAAAACAAATTTAGAACTAATACAAAAGGTTGAAATCTTAGGTTTTAAAGCATTAGTCATAACTATTGATGCACCAATCTCAGGAATTAGAAATGTAGAACAAAGATATGGCTTTTCTTTACCTGAAAATATAAGTGCAGTAAACATAAATAATCCAATCCAAACGACAAATAATTTTGAAAACATTTTAGAAATGGCAAAAATACTTCCTACTTGGAAAGATATAGAATTTATCAAAAATAATACAAAACTTCCAGTTATTTTAAAAGGAATAACAAACACTTCTTATGCAAAAAAAGCAATGGAACTAGGACTTGATGGAATTATTGTTTCAAATCATGGGGGAAGAACTTTAGATACACTTCCCCCAAGTATAGAAATTTTGCCAAAAATTGCAAAAGCTGTTGATAAGAAAATTCCAATTTTATTTGATGGTGGAATAAAAAGAGGAACAGATATTATAAAAGCTATTGCACTTGGTGCAGATGCTGTGATGATTGGTCGTCCAATAATGTATGGTTTAGCAACTGCAGGCGCTTTAGGGGTTGCTCATACACTTAAAATATTAAAAGAAGAGTTAGAAGTTTCTATGATTTTTACAGGTTGTAAAGATATAAAAAGTGTAAAAAAATTAAATATAAATTATAAATTTTAATAATTATTATCAATTTGTTAAAAAATCATTAAAATTAATTTGTTATATTTTCACAAATTAAAAAGGAGAAAAATTGCACAAAACAATATGGTTTAAAATACATTGGATTTTAGGAATATCAGCAGGGATAGTTCTTTTTATAGTTGGACTAACAGGGGCTACATTATCATTTGAAAAAGAATTAACAAGGCTATTCAATCAAGATAGTTTTTATGTAAGTATTCCTTCAAATCAAGAAAAACTAACTCCAAAAGAGTTATTAGAAAGATACCAAACAATTAATCCAAAAGCGAAAATAAATAGTATTTCAATTTCAACAAATAAAGAAGAATCAACAGTTATAAATATAGCTGGAAGTGGAGAGGGAAGAGAAGCTAAAAGAGGTGTAAATATTTATCTTAATCCTTATACTGCTGAGGTTTTACCAGAAGTAAAAGGAAAAGCATTTTTTTCTTTAATATTAGATTTACATAGAAGATTGATGATGGGTGAAGTTGGAAAACAAATAGTTGCAATTTCTACTATTGCTTTAATTACTCTTGTTATAAGTGGTATTATAATTTATTGGGGAAGAATTAAACATTCATTTTTCAAAAGTTTTACATTTAAGTTTAAACATAAAGGAAGAGCTTTTTTATCAACAATGCATAGTGCAGTTGGAATGTGGGTAATTCCTTTTTACTTATTAGTAACTTTAACTGGACTTTTCTGGTCTTATCAATGGTATAACACAATGCTTTATAAAATAGCAGGTGTAGAAAAACCTCAAAGACAACAAGCTCCTCAAATGCAACAAAGACAAAAACCTGAAGGACAATTTGGTCAAAAAGAACCACAAAGAGAAGAAAATCCATCTGCAAAATTTGATGATTTACAAAAAGCAGTAAATATGTTTAATATGCTTATTCAAAGAGAATATTACAGTTTTACAGTTAAATTACCTCAAAAAGGAACTATTTATAGTTTTTCATATTTAGATGAGCAATCTAATCATTTTAGAGAATCAAATAGTTTAGAATTAGATATAAATTCTTCACAATTAGTTAAACATGAAAGATTTGATGAAAAACCATTAAATGAACAGTTGATGAGAAGTATTTTACCTTTACATACAGGAGAATATTTTGGACTTGCTGGGCAAATTGGTATGTTTTTAGCATCATCATTAATGGCATTATTTGTAATAACTGGATTTATGTTATTTATAAATAGACATAAAAAGAAAAAAGCTAAAATAACAAAAGAGTAGTTTTAAACTACTCTTTATCTTATCTCACAATAGCATACTTAAATATTAAGAATTTAACTTAATAATGTAAAATAATTTTAATATAAAATTAGATTAAATATAAAAATCAAATTATTTCTTGATGGAAATCAATGTTTTTTATTTTTTTATATAATAAAATGAATGGTTAATCTTAAATAAATAAGATTAATAGATTGTTATTTTCTTTTATTTTCCTTATGTAAAAATTTTTAAGTATATAGAATTAATTAAATAATAATAAAAATATTTATTAAAAATGATAAATATTAGAAAAAGGCAAATAAAAGAATATAAAGTATTTAAATACATTTAAAAAAATTATTATAAAAAAGGGAATGAATAATGTTTAATTTTACAAAAACAGAAGAAGAAGCAGGAAGATTAAATGCGATGGAACAAAACTTTGCGATTATTTCATTTAAACCAGATGGCACAATACTACATGCAAATGATAATTTTTTAAATGCTTTAGGTTATAAATTAAATGAAGTTGTGGGTAATCATCATAAAATGTTTTGTGATAAAAAATATATAACTACTAAAGACTATAGTGATTTTTGGAGTAATTTATCGAAAGGAATATCTCAAATAGATGAATTTGAGAGATTTAGAAAAGATGGTAGTTCTATTTGGATTCAAGCTTCATATACTCCTGTAAAAAACAAAAATGGAATAGTAACTCGTGTAGTTAAATTTGCTCAAGATATAACAGATTCAAAAAAAGTAATCGATGCTGTAAAAAAAGCAATTGATTTAGCAAAATCTGGTGCATTAAAACAAACTATAACTGAAACAACTCATAATCAAGGAATTGAAGAACTTAAAAATGGTGTAAATGAATTATTTGAAATAGTATCTAATAAAGTGGATGGTAACTTAAATAAAATATCTGATGCTTTATTATCTTATCAAAAATTAGATTTTACTCATAGAATAAGTGGAAATGACTTAGGTGAAGTAGCAGTTGGTTTAAACAATCTTGCAAATGTTGTAAATGAAATGCTTGTAGAGAATAAATCAAATGGATTAACATTAGATAAAAGCTCAAATATTCTTTTAGCAAATGTTGATAAATTAAATATTAGTTCGAATGAAGCGGCAGCTTCTTTAGAAGAAACAGCAGCAGCATTAGAACAAATTACTTCAAATATTAGAAATAATACAGAAAATATTCAGAAAATGGCGAGTTATTCAAATAGTGTAACAAAATCAGCACATGATGGTGAAAAACTAGCAAATCAAACAACTATTGCAATGGAAGAGATAAATATTCAAGTTAATTCTATTAATGAAGCAATTACAGTAATTGATCAAATTGCATTCCAGACAAATATATTATCTTTAAATGCAGCAGTTGAAGCTGCAACTGCTGGTGAAGCTGGAAAAGGATTTGCAGTTGTTGCTCAAGAAGTAAGAAATCTAGCGTCAAGATCAGCAGAAGCTGCTAAAGAGATAAAAACCATAGTAGAAAATGCAACTAAAAAAGCAAATGATGGAAAAGAGATAGCAAACCATATGATTGATGGATATAAAGAGTTAAATCAAAATATAACAAATACAATAAATTTAATTCAAGATATACAAATGTCAAGTAAAGAACAACTTTCTGGAATTGAACAAATCAATGATGCAGTAAATAGTTTAGACCAACAAACACAACAAAATGCAATGATAGCATCACAAACACATGATATTGCAGTATTAACAGATGATATAGCAAAACTAGTTGTAAGTAATGCAAATGCAAAAGAGTTTATAGGAAAAGATGAAGTAAAAGCTAAAGATATAAATACAAAATTGAAAAAAATTTAGAGCATTTAACTATGAATTAGTGTAAATCAATCATTTATTTAATTAGTTATGCTTTTATAATATATCCAAAATTGATTATTGTTTCTATATTTAAAGTAGGAACTTTTCTTTTCAATCTTGAAATAGTATCTCTTATAGTGGAATTTGAAATATTTTTATCTCCCCAAACATATTCCAATAAACATTCATAAGAGATATTTTGATTTAGATTTTTACATAAAATATATAAAATATCATTCTCTTTTTTAGTTAAATTTACTACTTTATTATTGATATAAAATGTTTGATTTTGTAAATTATATCTTTGATTAACTCCTAATTCTAAAATATCATTGTTAGAAACAATTATTTTATCAAAAGAGATATTTATTCTTTTAAGAGTAATCAATAAAGAAGATTCAACTTGATTTTTTTCAAAAGGTTTTATTAAATAAGCAAATATATTTGTATCTGTTGCTTCATTTATAGTTTGTGAATCTCCATAAGCAGTTGTAAAAATAATAGGTAAAAAATACTCTTTATTTAAAAGTCTTGAACTGTTAATTCCATCAATTGAGCCATTTATATTTATATCCATAAAAGATAAATGTATTTTATTTGATTTTACAATTTCTAAAGCTTCCTCAAAACATGAAGCTTCAAAAATATTTATAAAGCCTAATGATTCTAGAATATTTAATAAATACTGACTTGCAATAATTTCATCTTCAACAATCAAAATATTTAATTCATTTTTTTTCATACAAATAACCTTTATATACTAAATCGTAATTCAAATTTAACTCCGTTTTCAAAAGAAAATTCATATTTCCCATTTTGAAGTTTTTTACAAAATTGTTCTACAAGTTTTAATCCTAAACCTTTATATTTTATATCTTCAAAACCTTTTCCATTATCTTTTATACAAACATATATATTTTTTAAATTCTCTTTTTGTAGTTCGATTTCTAAAAACAAATCTTTTTTATCATTGTGTTTTATTGAGTTTGTAAGAATTTCATTTATAATAATTCCTAAAGACAAAGCATTATCAAAATTTAAAGGAATGTTTTCACTTTTGAATCTAATATTTATTTTTGGATAACTAATTTTTAGATTATTTATTAATTTTTCTAAATAATTTTCAATTTCAATATTTGATAAATTTTTATTGCTATATAAATATTCATGAATCAATGACATTGATTTTACTCTATTTATAAGTCCTAAAAAATCAATACTTTTTTTTGAATTTTCTAAATGCAACATTCCAATAATCATATGAAAGTTATTTTTTACTCTATGATAAATTTCTCTTAATAAAAGTTCTCTTTCATTTACCATTAGATTTAATTCATTTGTTCTAGTTTTAACTTCTTCTTCAAGATAAATTTGAACATTTTCTTGCATCAAATGATATCTGTTAGCAAGTAAGTAAGAAAAAATAATCATTTCAGCGATTACCCCAAAAACATAACCATATCTTGTAATGAAAGTGTATTCTAAAGTTCCATTTACCATAAATGTAAACAATACAACAAATGTAAAATATGTAACTATTGCTAAAATATAAAATTTTGTTTGATTATGACCTTTAAAATAAATCATAATTGAAAGAATGATTAGGATAATACAAATAATCCCTGAAAAATTATTTATAAATTTATTCCAAGGTTGATAAGAAAAAACTACTAAAAGCCCTAAAATAAAGAATGGTATTGATAAAAATGTTAAAAGTTTATCTGTTTTTTTCATATATTTTTTTGTTTGCAAATACTCTTTTGAAAACAAAGTTAAAAATCCAACCATAAATGCAGCACTTAGTTGTAAATCATAAATATATTTTTGTAGATTTAAAAAAACAAGTAAGCCATTTATATTTGAAAAATAGATAAATAAAAAGAAGCTATATCCTAAATAATAAAGATAAATTTTTTCTTTGCTTTTTGAATATAAAAAGAGAGTAAAAAAAATCAATATAAAGATAATTCCTAAAGAAAAAGTAAAAATTGCATTTATTCCCATAGGTTGTTTAGAATAAAAATAGTCTTTATCAAAAATCTCTACTTTTCCAAAGTAGGCATATTTCCCATGAAGTTCTAAATAAACTGTTTTTTCTTCATTTTTTGGTAGATTTATATTAAAAGCTATTTGGTTTGACTTCACTTCTCTTTGATTTATTAAAGTAAATAAAGAATTGGAAAGTTTTTTTATTTCTCCATTTTTTTCATAATACAAATTTGCAGTTTCGTAAAAAGTTTCATTTAGTGTTAAAATAAAATCTTCAATTTCACTGATATTTTTTACATTAAATTTAAACCAAATGGTTCCTTTTTCATAGCCTAAATTAAAATTATTTTTTGTTGTTTGGAGAAATTCTTGTTTTTTTATATCTTCAATAGTTAGTTTTGAAGTTTCATCTTTTAAATAATGTATTTGAAATTTATTATAAATATTTTCACTTTCAATCTCAAATGTAGAAGAAAATAAAGTTGAAAATATAAATAGAATTAGGAATAAAACTTTGATAATTTATCCTTTTTATTTTATTAAAGTAAATATTTTAGCTAAACTTTGATAATTATTTTCCGTCACGAATCCGTCACAGATTTGTAATAATATCTTATAAAATTTTTATAAAGGGATTTGATGAATAAATTTATGAAATATCAAATAAATTTAAAAAAACTGTTACTTATTTCCCTTTTACTTATTTTAATCCCGACAATTGCTATAGAAACTTGGTTTTTATACTATACAGCAGAAAAGTCATCTACAAAATTTCAAGAACAATTAGCAAGTGAAATTAGTGCAAGAGTTTATGAAAAAGTTTTACAATTTTTTGAAGTATCTCGTCTTGTAGTTAATTATAACAAAGAACAATTTTCTGCTGGAATGTTGGATGCAGACCATCCAAAAGAAGTACAAAAAAACTTTTTATTACAATTAAAACAGCAACCTATACTTACTTTTTTATCTATTGGTACAGCAAATGGTGAATATTTTGCAGCAAGTAGACCACCATTAGGTGATGATAAAACATTAAGAATACTACAATCAACCATTAAAGAAAATAGAATAATGTATTTATATCGTGTAGATGAAGATAATAAACTAACAAATCTAATGTCTGTAGGAAATCCTAATTTTGATGCAAGAACAAGACCATGGTTTAAAGCAGCAGTTAGTACAAATAAACCTTCTTGGTATAATGCATATCGTTATGCAATAGATGATCCAAAAGGTTCATATAATGCAATGGGTATTGGTATGGCAACACCTCTTTATAATAATTCAAAAGAATTTATTGGAGTTTTAACTGCTGATGTTTCTTTAGTACAACTTAGTAATCTTCTTGCAAATATCACAAAAGATAATGGAGGAATAGCTTTTTTATTTGATGAAGAAGGATATTTACTTGCAACTTCTTCTTTAGAAAAACAATATGAATTAATTGGAAATAAAACAGTTCGTATAAAAGCTATAGAGAGTACAAATCCACTTATAAGTAGCGCAACAAAAATAATTTTAGATGATAAAAATAATTCTAAAAGTAGAATTGTAGAAACTTCTAATAAAGATAATTATCTTTTAGATTCTTGGCAATATAAGTTACCTGATGGTCCAACAATAACAATTGCAAGTATGTTACCTCGAAGTCAATTTAACGAACCTTCACGTAATCTTTTTATTAATATCTTTTTATTTAGTGCAGTTATTTTAACATTAGGATTTATTTTAAGTATTTTTATTAGTAATTGGGTTTCCAAACCTCTTGTAGAACTTGGTATTTGGGCAACAAAATTAGGACATGGTAAATGGGAAGAAACAAAACATCAAGATAGTTTAATTTCTGAAGTAGAATCTTTATCTAATTCTTTACAATTTATGGCAAATAATATTAAATATAATACAGTTAATCTAGAAAATGAAGTGACAAAACGAACACAAGAACTTCAAAAATTAAACAAAAAATTAGAAAAACTTTCAAATACTGATGGATTAACATCAATTGCAAATAGAAGATATTTTGATGAAATAATTGTACAAGAAGTATCAAGAGCTAAGAGAAAAAAAGAATATTTAGGATTAATGATTATTGATGTTGATTATTTTAAAAAATATAATGATTTTTATGGACATCAAGCTGGAGATAATTGTCTTATCATTTTCGCAAATACAATAAGAGAAAACTTACATCGTCAATGTGATTTTGTTGCTCGTTATGGAGGAGAGGAGTTTGTTGTAATTGTTTCAGATTGTGATAAAAAAAATATTTTAAATTTAGCTAACATTTTAAAAGAAAAAATTCTAGATTTAAAATTACCCCATGAATTATCAGAGTTTGGATATATAACTGCAAGTTTTGGTACTACATCAATTATCCCAGATGAAAACAATAATCATATACAAATAATTAATATGGCAGATAAAGCACTATATAAAGCTAAAGAAAATGGGAGAAATAGAGTAGAATTTTTGTCATAATAAAAAAGTCTATTTTTTCATCATATTTAATAATATACGTTTTATCTACTTCTTTGCCATTATCGTTTATAATACTTCTATAAAAAATACCTTCCTCATTGGCAGGAATTCTTTTGATAAAGTTTTAAAATTAATCATTTTTTAGTCTTTAAAAATCCTTGTGATTTGAAAAATATTGCTAAATATTGAGATTATTTTTATACTAAAATCATAAGAAATCCTTGAAAACAATGATTTGATGGATATTGTAGAAAAGACAAAAGGAATATAATGGGATTAGGTGTAGGAATAGTAGGACTTCCAAACGTAGGTAAATCAACAACTTTTAATGCTTTAACAAAAGCTCAAAATGCAGAGGCACAAAACTATCCATTTTGTACAATTGAGCCAAATAAAGCAATTGTTCCAGTACCTGATAAAAGACTTGATGAGTTAGCAAAAATAGTTAATCCAAATAAAATTCAACATTCAACTATCGATTTTGTTGATATTGCAGGACTTGTAAGAGGTGCTTCAAAAGGTGAAGGTTTAGGAAATCAATTTTTATCAAATATTAGAGAAGTTGAAGTTATTTTACATATGGTAAGATGTTTTGAAGATGGAAATATTACTCACGTTGAAGGTGATGTTAATCCTTTAAGAGATATTGAAATTATTGAAACAGAACTTATTTATGCTGATATTTCTCAATTAGAGAAAAAAATTGACAGACTTAAAAAACAAGCAAAAGCATCTAAAGAAGCTGCTTCTCAATTAGTAATTGCTGAAGAATTATATGCTCACATTGGTGAATTACAACCAGTAAAAACTTTTGAAAAACTTGAAGATGAAGCATTTAAAGCTTTAGATAAAGAGTTAAGATTTTTATCAAATAAAGATGTTATTTATGGAGCAAATGTTGATGAAGATTCATTAGCAGATGGTGGGAATAAATATGTTGATTTAGTAAAAGAACAGGCAGCAAATGTAAATGCTGATGTTATTATGCTTTGTGCAAAAATTGAAGAAGAATTAGTTGGTCTTTCAGATGAAGAAGCAACAGAATTTTTATCTGATTTAGGTGTTCAAGAATCAGGATTAGAGCAAATTATTCATAAAGCATTTGATAAATTAGGTCTAATGAGTTATTTCACAGCTGGAAAAGTGGAAGTTAGAGCTTGGACAATTAGAAAAAATACAAAAGCACCACAAGCAGCAGCTGTAATTCACAATGATTTTGAAAAAGGTTTCATTAAAGCAGAAGTTATCTCTTATGAAGATTATGTTGCATTAGGTGGAGAAACTAAATGTAAAGAATCAGGTAAATTAAGACTTGAAGGTAAAGATTATGTTGTTCAAGATGGTGATATTATGCATTTTAGATTTAACGTTTAGTTAATAATTTATTATTAATTGATTAGTTTTTTGTTACAATTGAAATAATATACGAATATTAGGAGTTTAAATTTGTTATCTAATAGTATCCTTGAAAAAATAGAGTCTCTTCCTCCATTACCAAAAACGATTATTGAAATTGAAGAGTTTAGAAAGCAACCAAATAAAGAAGCAGTAGATTTATTAAAAATCATTGAAAAAGATGCCTTAATAATTTCTACTTTGTTAAAGATTTCAAATTCTGCAATGTTTGGATTTCGTTCAAAAGTTGAAACACCTAGTCGTGCTATAAATTTACTTGGAATTAATTTTACAATTTCTATTGCAATTGGTGGAACTGTACAAAATTTATTAATGACAAATTTAGAGCCATATGGAATAAATAGTGATGACTTTATGAGAGCATCAAATATTTCTTCTACATTGGCAAGTTTATGGTTATCAAAAATCGATGTGGATTTAAAAGAAGATATCATTTTACCAGCACTTTTACAAGAAACAGGGAAGTTTATCTTAGCAGACATTATTTCAAGTGAAGGGAAAACAGAGTTATTTAAAACAAAAATAGCTTCAGGTGCTAGTATTGAAGTAGTTGAAAAAGAGCTATTAGATGTTACAACTTCACAAATTACTGCTAAAATATTTAGACATTGGAAATTAAGTGATAATCTAATAAATATGATTGAAAATGTTGATGATATATCAAATGTTGTTCCAGAATATAAAAAGAGATCACAAATTTTAGATGTAATAAAAACAGCTGCATACGTAAGAGAACCATTAAGTGATGACAGTATTGAAAAAGCAGTTAAAAAAGCAACGGCTTATGGATTTGATACAAAAATCTTAAGAAGTGCAATTCAAACTCTACAAGATAGATTATTAGACGAACTTTAATTACTACAAACCTTGAAGTAGAATATTCCATAAGTATTCTACTTCTTCATCATTTAAATCTATAATTTTCTTTTTTTCAAAAAATTCTTTTATTTTTTTTATCTCAAATGATTTAGTTTTAGTACACTCTTCATGAATAGGTAAAAATCCTCTAACTAATGAAACATTTCCTAAAATCTCAGTTTCACATAATAAACATTCAAAATTAGTATGAAGTCTTCCTTCATGTTCTAATAATGAGATATAAGATTCACATATTGCTCTTAAAACATTTTGTTTAGTCATTATATATATAAGATTTTCAAGAGAGTAAAAATAAAAAGGGTCTAATTCTTCTATCTCTTTTAAATGTGGGTAAAATAGTTTAATATATCGTTGCCAACAATACATTTTTTCATTGTCAAGTATCCAAGGGAATCCAAGTTGAATTACGTCTTTTAATCTTGGAATGTTAGCCCTTGTATTTTCTAATTCAAAATCAATTTTATAGCCTATATTTATGTTTGAATGTCTTGCTCCATAAAATCTATATGCAGTTATTAGTTCATTTTCACTTAAAATAGTTACTATTAAATCATCATCTTTTACAGGTTTAATATCTATTATATAACCTTGCATAAAAGTTATTAGTCCTCTAAATCTTCTTTTCTCATTTCATTGATTTCTTCAATGATTTCTCTACACTCTTCATCATCAATATCACCATGAATTAAGTCTGCTAACATTTCTTCAAAATCTTTTTTCATTTCTTGAACTTGTTTTAGTTCTTCTTTTGTACTTTCATCATCTTTTTTTGCAGCAATAATTTCAAATAATTCATCAATATAATCTTCAATTTCTACAAGTACTTCATTTTTTATTAAATCTTCTAATTCTTCTTGAATAGTCATTTCTACACCTTTTTTTAAATTTTGGAATTATAACAAAAAAGAACTACTCTTTTGCTTCAATATAATAATATAATAGTTGTGTTACAATAACAGTAAATAATATGTAAGGAATGTAAATGGCAGAGTTTAAAGGTGTTTCTATTGCAAAAGCAGCAAATATTCTTTTTGAAGGTAATATCACAAGTAGAACTATTACATTTGAAGATGGTTCTAGAAAAACTTTAGGAATAATGTTACCAGGTGAATATGAATTAAATACAGTTCATAAAGAAGTTATTGATATTCAAAGAGGTGTATTAGAAGTTATGTTACCAGCTAAAGATTGGGCAAAATATGAAGGTCCAGCTTCTTTTGAGATTCCAGCAAATTCAAAATTCAAATTAAGAGTTCACTCTTTAGTAGATTATTGTTGTTCTTTTATTAAAAATCACTAATTGTTATTTATTGCTTACAAACAATGCGATTAAATCGCATTGTAATGTAAGTTAAAATAACATCTCTTTTTTTAATTCTTCAAATTTTAAAATTTTTTTTCCAAAATGGTCTTCCATAAATTTTTTTGCTTGTGATTCATTTTTAAATGGAATTACTTCTTCTCCCATTGGACCATATACATTTGAACCAATTACAAAATAAGCATCTTTACCATTGAATAGTTCTAATGAATAATAATCAGTTACATTAATATTTGTCATTTCATCTTTAGAGTGTTGATGTCCATATTTTGAAGGTTCAAAATAAAATTTCAACATATCTTTCACTCCATCAAAATAGTGATTATGACCATCTTTAGTTTTTATTTGTGCTGCCCATTTAGGATATTTTGACACAAACATTCCACAAACTGGACATTTTGAATCTTCTGGAATATTTAACATATTTGATTTTTCATTTGCTGCTGATGGATTATATAAATAAATAGAAACAGCTTGAAGCATTTGAGAATCTAAGTTTTTGCAAACATTGTTATCTATTAAATATTGTTTAGCTTCTCCAATAGAGTTAAAATCTTTTATTTTTGATATATCACACATTGATTCAAAAATCTTTTTCCCTTTTTTAGCCATTGGAGCTCTTTTTTCATCTAAAATTTTATTGTCATTTGATAAATCTTTTAATGCAATATCCATTGTTTCATCAAAATTGTGAATTGTTCCACCAAACTCTTTTTGGAATTTCAGAGCTTCATCTTTTGAAGAAAAAGCATATTTACTTACAGGACTCATTGTCCCTTCTTTTGAACTACCAACAACATAAAATGCTTTAGTTGCATCTATGAATTTTAAAGAATTTGTATCCACAACTTGAATAGTTTTTATTTTATCTTTATAATCTCGATAAATTTCTGCTTGACAATGAATAGAACAATATTGTTCTTTATGCCCATTTTTAAATTCTGTTGTATGATTTGTTTTATAGTATTTTGATAAATGCATACCACAAACATTACAAAATTCTTTTGATGAATCACTTTTAACAAGAGTTGCATCTTTTGGTTCAACAGTTTGAAACATCTCATTTGCATTTAAATTTGTAAACATAAGTGCAAAGATAAACATAAGTAAACTTATAGTTTTTTTCATAAACTTTCCTTATTATTAATATCTGAGGATTATAGTAAATTCAAGTTAATTTTTTGTTAAACAAAAAGAATATAACAATTACTTAAAAAAAGTAATTTAAGAGTTTTTCTTTTGTTAATATATATTTATATCAATAAAAAGGGGAAAATATGGAAAATGATGAAAAAAAAGAAGTAGTGGTAACTGATATAAAAATGCCTTTTATGTCTATGGTGATATTTATGATTAAATGGGCTATTGCTTCAATACCTGCAATGATTATTTTGTTTGTATTATACATGATTATAGGTGGTATATTTACTGGTATGTTTATGGGGGGCAATGTCTCATAGAGGATATTAGAATAAAAAAAGGTAAGAGATAAAAACCTCTTACCTTTTCGATAGAATAGAGCTTATAGCTTATTCAGCTACAGCTACTTCTACAGGTGTACCTTCCCAGATACCGTGTTTTGTACAGTAACCGTGAGCAACTAAAGTTAATTTAGAACCAGTTGGGATGATTGTAAATGTAGTTGTATTGTGTGCTTTTACATTTCCTAATGTTCCTGGTACATATGTAGCTTTTGCTAATAATGTTTCACCATTAAATAAAGAAACAGATTCAATGTAGTGATCAAAATCATCTGGATGAGTATATTCGTTACCCATTTTTACAGTAACTTCAAATGGCTCACCTTTTTTTGCAGTTGAAGCACAGTGAATAAATGGACTGTGTCTATCAATTAAATCTTTTTTTGCTTCTCTTTCAACAGTATCAATATCAACATATTTGTTAATTTTTGGCATAGTATCTCCTAATAAAATAATTTCAGTGAAACATTATACACTATTTTTTATAAAATAAATAGGATATATTTTATCCTCTTTATTGAAATTTTCAAAAAAAATTGTTTTAACTACTATATATGCTCATCTTTGATATAATAAAGAATGAATAAAGAAGAGTATTTTATAAAACAGTTTTCAAATAACAAAGTAATTGGTGATGATGGTGCATTTATCAATGGGTTTGTTTATTCAATGGATGCATTTTTTGAAAATGTACATTTCAAAAAAGAGTGGATGAGTTTAAAACAAATTGCTTATAAATCAATGATTGTAAATATTTCTGATGCAATAGTGATGAATGCAATTCCTTTATATGCACTTTTAAGTGTGGCAATTCCAAAATCATATAGTGAAGAAGATTTAAAAGAATTATCAAAAGGATTTAAAAAGGCTGCTCGAGAGTTTGGAATAGAGATAATTGGTGGAGATACTATTTCAAATGAAAAGCTTGATATTTCAGTTACAATTATTTCAAAAAGTTTAAAACCTATTTATAGAAATGGTGTAAAAAAAGATGATTTACTTTGTTATACTGGAATACTTGGAACATCAAAACGAGATTTAGAAAAATTATTTCAGAATGAAACTATTTCTAAAAAATCAAAATTTATAAAACCAGTTTTAAATCAAAAATTTTTTTATGAAATAGCTCCTTATATAACAGCATCAATGGATATATCAGATGGGCTATTTTTTGAATTGGAAAGATTATCAAAGGCAAGTAAAGTTGGATTTGAATTTTTTGATGAAATTGACAATAATATTGGTACTTCAGGTGAAGAGTATGAAATTCTTTTTTCATTTAATCAAAAAAATTTAGAAAAAATAAAAAAAATAGCAAAAAAACACAAAATAAAATTGAATATATTTGCACAAGCTATAAAAGGTAAATATAGAACTGATTGCAAAAATCATCATTTTTAAAATATAAACAAGGAAAAATATTGGAACAATTACAAAGATACTTAAATCACTCAAAAATAGATGTAGTATTTAAACAAAATAAAGATGATTTTGTGGTTACAGAGATGCCACTTTATGAATTTTCAGGTGAGGGTGAGCATTTAGTTCTAAAAATTAGAAAAAAAGATTTAGCAACTTGGGATGCAATAGAAATTTTAGCAAATTATTTAGGTTGCAGTCCAAGAGAGTTTGGTTATGCAGGACTTAAAGATAAAAATGCGATGACAATTCAATCTATTTCTGTTCATAGAAAATTTGAAGAGCAATTAAAAGCTTTTCAACATGAAAATATAAAAATACTTGAAACAACTTATCACAATAATAAAATAAAAGTGGGACATTTAAAAGGTAATAAATTTTTTATTAGACTAAAAAGAGTTGGTCTTGTTGAAAAAAGAAAAATTGAAGAAGCTTTAGGACAAATTGCAACTTATGGTATTCCAAACTATTTTGGTTTTCAAAGATTTGGAATTGAGGGTGACAATTATAAAAAAGGTAAAGATATAATTGATGGAAAGTTAAAAGAGAGAAATAGAAACTTAAAACAAATGTATATCAATGCGTATCAAAGTTATTTATTTAATGCTTGGCTTTCAAAAAGAATTGAAATTTCAAAATTAATTGATGCTTTTGAACCAAAAGAAATTTACCAAAAATTAAATCTTCCTCTTGAAGAAGTTAAAAGAATGAAAAAACAAAAACATCCTTTTAAATTAATTACGGGTGACTTATTATCTCATTATCCTTTTGGGAAAATTTTTACTATTGAAGATTTAGAAACTGAATCAGAAAAATTCTATGAAAGAGATAGAGTACCAACAGGTTTATTATCTGGAAAAAGAGTTAAAAATTCTGTTGATTTAGCTTATGAAATAGAAAAAGAGTTTGAAGAAAAAACAGGAGAAGATGGAGCAAGAAGATTTGCTTGGATTTTCCCTGAAGAAATTGGAAGTAATTATAAAGAAGAAAAAAATTGGATGGAATTACAATTTTATCTTCCAAAAGGCTCTTACGCAACTGAAGTAATAGCTGAAATAATTCATTAATAATTTAAAATAAGTAAAAATTATTAAGTAAAAATAAGCTAAACTCTTCATATATAATACAGTCTCAAAGGAAGTAGATGAAATATGAAGAGTTAATTGCACAATTGTGTGAAGTGATAAAAGAGTCAGAAAATAATGCTCAATTGATATATGATAATGCTGAAATTATTGATAATGTAATTGAAGGATTAGAAATACCTTTCCATGAAAAAAATAAAATCCAAAATCTAGTTTCTGATATTTATGGATTATTGCAAAATCAAGACTTACATAGACAAAAAATAGAAAGAGTTGTTAATTTTGTTTGTGAAAAAAATGACATTGATAAAAGTCAATATAATTTAGCTCCAAGTGCAAAAAATATAGATTCTTCTGATGAGACTTTATCCGCGGATGAGTTAGAGTTATTAATAAAACAAATGCAGTCTTAAAATAAAAGAAGAGTTTCTCTTCTTTTATTTCTTACAAGCTTCTCTTTTTACGTTATTTAAGTTTCCAAAGATTCTTAAAGCATCCATTTCAACTTCTTTAGCTTTTTTGTTTAGTTCTTCATTTCTCTCTTTATTTGAATTTGCATTTACTAATTCTTGTAAATTATGATGGAATTTAATATTTAATTCATCAATATTTTTCATAATTGTCATATCAACTTTTTTCCCTGAGTTAACATGTTTTTCACTCCATTGTTTTAATGTAGTGTTTTCTTCAATTTTAAATGCTTTATAATCTCCAAGTTTTCCATAAACTTTATCTTTTGTATTTAATAAATCTACTTTTAATAAAGCTGTATCATAAACTAAATCTACATCACAAACTTTATCTAATGAATCTTTTAAGAAAGAAGCACGAGCAGCAGCTGTTACTAAAGAATTTGACATAGAAGCAATATTTGATGCCATTGTTGATATTTGATCAGCAACTTGTGCATTTTTTTGTGTTGCTTGATCTAACATATTAATTGCATCATTTATTTGAATAATACCTCTTTCTTGTTCTTTTGAGGCATTTGCAACTTTATCAATAGTTACAATAGTATTTGAAATATTTTCATTTAACTCTTTATAACCGTTTATCATATTATCAGAGATATCTTTTCCTTCTTTAGCTTTTTTACTTGCTAATTCAACAATATTTTTGATTTCTCTAGCAGCTTCTGCACTTCTATTTGCTAAGTTTCTTACTTCTTGTGCAACAACAGCAAATCCTTTTCCAGCTTCACCAGCAGTTGCAGCTTCAACAGCAGCATTAAGAGATAAAATATTTGTTTGGAATGCAATTTGGTCAATAACTTCAATAGCTTCATTAATTGAACTTACTTCTTTATTTATTTCATCCATTGAATTCGCTGTTTGATTAGCAAGAACTTGACCATTTTGAGCAGATGTTGTAACATTTTGTGCTAATTGAGCCATTTCAACTGTTGCTTGAGTGTTAGCTTGAATTGTTGCAGTTATCTCTTCTAATGCAGCAGCTGTTTCTTCTAATGAAGCTGCTTGTTGATTTGAAGATGTTGATAAATTATTTGATGCACCAGAAAGAGTTTTCGTACTTTCATTTAAAGAATTTCCTGTATTCATAACCATTGCAAGAATTTCAGATGTATTATTTCCAACAAGTTTAATTCCAGAAGTTAATGAACCTAAATTTCCATAAATACCATCATCATTTATTACAAAATCATATTTTGATTCAGAATAATATCTTAATGCTTCATTGATTTTTCCAACAGTTTCATTTGTTTTTAAAATCATAGAATTTAATTTATTTTTTAAATCTTCAACATGAGGATTAGATGCAGTTCCATTTACTTTATAAACAAAGAAACCATTTGCTGTTTTTTCTAAAACATCACTTGCTTCTTCGATTACTTTTTCATCTTGTTTTAAACCGGCTCTTACTTTATCCATATAAGCATTGAATAAATTAGCAACTTCACCGATTTCATCTTTTGAGTTGACATTTAAAGTTATATTTGTATCATTTGAATGTAAAAGATTTTCAAAACCATCTTTTAATTGGTTAATTGGACTTGTTGCTCTTTTTACAATAAAGAAAATTAAACCAATTGTTAAGATTGCTAAGAAAATTGATACAAATGCAATTCCACTAACTAAACTTTTTATTTTTTTATCAGATTCATCTAATGAGAAAGTTAAGTCCATAACTCCAATTACATCACCTTCACTTTGGTTTGCGTGACACATTAAACACTCTTGAGTGGCAATCATCGGTTTTACCATTCTTAAGCTATGACCATCTTTATCTTCATTTTGTAGAATTAAAGGCTGTTTAGATTCAAAGGTACTAAGTATCTTTTCATCTGTTGTATATGTTTCGTTAGATGGATATAATTCCATCAAAGATTTTCCTTTAGCAACAGTCAAATTTTTAACACCATTTATCTGTCTTGCATCTTCTTCAGCTTTTGCAATTTGAACAGGGTCTCCAGTATTCATTGCATTTCTTAAGCTTTGGAACATTGCTGCATTTAACATCTCTAAGTTTTCTTTAGTTTTAGCTATTGAATCTTCTGTTACTCTATTTGTAGTAACAAATATAACTGTCAAACTACTTAAAGACATCAATATAAATAATGCTACGATAATCTTATTGCTTATCTTTCTAGTTATTATTTCAAACATTATACCTGCCTTTTTGTTTAAGTGTAATTATTATATAATGAAGTTTATTTATTAAATATTAAATATTAAAATTTTATTTAGACAAAGAGTAAGATAATGATTGTAGGGCTTATAGGAAAAATAATAAAGAAAGAACCGACGTTATTAAATGTAAATGTAAATGGAATTATTTATGAAGTTTTCGTTTCAGTTAATTGTAGTTCAAAAATTATTTCTGATGATGTTAAGTTAGAAATAACGCATATTATTAGAGAAGATTCTCAATCATTATATGGTTTTTTAGATTCAAATGAAAAAAAACTTTTTGATACAGTGATTAAAATAAATGGAGTTGGTCCTAAAGTTGCCCTTGCAATTTGTTCTACTTTTACACCAACTTCGTTTGCTCAAATTGTAAATGAAAATGATGTTTCAATGTTAAAAAGAGTTCCTGGAATTGGACCTAAAGGTGCAAGTAGAATTTTAGTTGAGTTATCTGGATTTATTGTTGATAATCATGAAGCAAATGATGATTCGTCTCTATCTTCATCTTTTGAAGCAGCTCTTGCTTTAGAATCATTAGGATTTAAAAAAGATGTTATTTCAAAAGTTTTAAAAACTTGTGTAAGTGGAAATACAAGTGATTTAGTAAAAGAAGCATTAAAAAAATTACAAAAATAATAATTTATTAAAAGGAATTTGATGAAAGTAGCTATAGTTTTTGGTGGTGTGAGTTTTGAACACGAAATTTCAATCGTAAGTTCAATTGCAATGAAAGATGTTTTAAAAGATGAATTAGTTTATTTATTTTTAGATTCTTCAAGAGATATGTATCATATTCCAACAGATATTATTAAATCAAAACTATTTAGTTCGGGTGATTATAAAAAATTTGAAAAAGTTTATTTCCAAAAGGGTGGTTTTTACAAAAAAGGTGGACTTTTTTCTAAAGATAAAACTATTGATTTTGATGTTGTTTTAAATCTTTCACACGGTGGAGATGGTGAAGATGGTATTTTATCATCAGTTTTAGATTTTTATTCAATTCCTTTTATAGCTCCTAGAACAGAAGCTTGTGTAGTTAGTTCAAATAAATTTTTAACAAAAGGTTATGCTTCAAGTGTTGGAGTTAATACTTTAGATTACAAATATTACACAAAAGGTGATGACGTTGTAGTTGAAAGTTTTCCTGTTATCTTAAAACCTGTAAAACTTGGAAGTTCAATTGGTGTTTCAATTGTTAAATCTCAAGAAGAGTTAGAATATGCACTTGATGTTGCTTATGAATTTGACAATGCAGTTATAATTGAACCATTTATTAGTGGAGTTAAAGAGTACAACTTAGCTGGAACAAAAGTAAATGGAGAGTTTAAATTCTCAATTATTGAAGAACCACAAAAAGCAGAATTTTTAGATTTTGATAAAAAATATTTAGATTTTTCAAGAACTTCAAAAGCAAAAGAGGTTGATTTAGGTGAAAAACTAAACGAAGAGATAAAAGAATCATTTAGAAGACTTTATAACAATTTATTTGAAGGTTCAATCATTAGATGTGATTTCTTCGTTGTAAATGATACAGTTTATTTAAATGAAATAAATTCAATTCCAGGATCAATGGCAAATTATTTATTTGAAGATTTTTCAACATTATTTTCTCAAGTTGCAAATAATTTACCAAGAAAAAAACATATTCCTATTACTTATGAATATGTAAATAAAATTCATGCAAGCAAGGGAAAATAAACTTTGGCAACAAAAAGTTTAACTATAAATAATAAGTTTTTTGAAATTTCATATGAAATTGTAAATCCAACTTCTACAAAAGATATCATTTTTTTGCATGGTTGGGGATCAAATAAAGATATAATGAAAAATGTATTTTCATCATATTTAAAAGATTTTAGACATATTTATATTGATTTACCAGGATTTGGTAAAAGTAAAAATGAGTATGTTTTAACTACAAATGATTATGTAAAAATTACAGAAGAGTTATTAAAGCTTTTGAATTCTTCAAAAGATATTATAGTTGGACACTCTTATGGAGGTAAAGTTGCAACTTTACTTAATCCAAAAAATCTTGTACTTTTAAGTAGTGCAGGAATTTTAGAAGAAAAACCTTTAGATGTTAAAATAAAAATTCTTTTTGCAAAAATTTTTAATTTTTTAGGATTAAGAAATATTACTAAAAGATTTAGAAGTAAAGATGTAGATACAATGAGTGAAAATATGTATGCAACATTTAAAAATGTTGTAAATGAAGATTTTTCAGTAAATTTTTCAAACTTTCAAAATAATGCATTAATATTTTGGGGAGAAAAAGATAGTGCTACATCTTTAGAATCAGGTAAAAAAATTGCAAATTTAATAAAAAAATCAACATTTATATCTTATGATGGCGACCATTACTTCTTTGCTAAAAATGCAAAAGATATTTCTGAGAGAATAGAAAATGGAATATATTAATATAATTACACATATAATATTGATTATGGCTTTAGGTTGGTATCTAATTACTAATCTACAATGGTATAACTACAAGTTAGAAAGAGTTGTTTTAAAACATCATAAATGGCAATGGCATATTACATATTTTCTTTCTCCTATAGTTTTATTTTATATCATTCCTGAACCTTATTTTGCAATTTACTTTTTTATAGTTTATATGACAAGTTTTGTATTATGGAATAAAAAACTTGATAAACCTTTAGTTTTAACTGCACGGGTTAAGAGATTTTTAGCAATTTTATTATTTACAACATTTGCTACTACAGCTCTTTGTTTATCAAATCCAGAGTGTACAAATACATTTATTTTTGTTCCATTACTTTTAGCATATGCAATTTCAACAGTTTTAGAAAAAATCTTTTTTATCTCTTTTAAACACAAAGGAAAACAAAGAGTTCAAAGTATAGCTGGTCTTAGAACAATTGCAATTACAGCATCATTTGGAAAAACATCAATCAAAAACTATCTTTATCATGTTTTAAAAAACAAATATAAAGTATATAAAACACCAAGAAGTGTAAATACAATAGCAGGAATTGTTCTAGATGTAAATAGAGATATTCCTCTTGATACACAAATATATATAGCAGAAGCTGGTGCTAGAGTAAAAGGGGATATTGAAGAAATTGCAATGTTTCTTGAGCCTCAAATTTGTGTTATAGGAAGTGTTGGAGAACAACATATTGAGTATTTTAAAACTTTAGACAATATCATTCATACAAAAATGGAACTTTTAAAATCACCAAAAATGAAAATGGGATTTGTACATGAAAGTGTTCCTATTAAAGACTATCCAACTATTACAAAATTTCCAAATAATTTGAAAATTACAAAAAGTAATTTAGATGGTATTTGGTTTGATGTTGAAGTTGCAGGAAAAATAGAAAACTTTTACGCTCCAATTTTAGGAAGTTTTAATGCTATTAATCTAACAGCTGTTATTTTAGTGGCACATTATTTGGGTATGACTATTCCTGAAATTAAAGTTTCGCTAATGAGTTTACCTCAAGTAGAACATAGACTTCAAAAAATAGAAGCAAATGGAAAAGTTATAATTGATGACTCTTTTAATGGAAATTTAGAAGGAATGTTAGAAGCTATAAATATTTGTTCAAACCATAAAGGAAGAAAAGTTATTATCACTCCGGGACTTGTTGAATCAACAGATGAAGCAAATATACTTTTAGCAAAAACAATAAATGAAAATTTTGATTTTGTAATTTTAACAGGAAGTTTAAATACTCATTTATTTGTAGCAAATATAAATAAAGAAAAAGTATTGATTTTAAAAGATAAATCTGAGATGGAAGTAACTTTAGCAAAAACAACTAGAGTAGGTGATTTGATTTTATTTGCTAATGATGCTCCAAACTTTATATAAGAGAAAATAGGAAATAAGATGGAACATTTATATGCACCTTGGCGATATGATTATGTTAGTGAAGAAAAAATTGAAGGTTGCGTTTTTTGTCACATAACAAACAATATTGAAAATGACAAACTACAAGTTTTATTCAAAGATGAATATTGTTATGTAGTTATGAATAAATTTCCATATAGTCCAGGTCATATGATGGTTGTTCCATATTTTCATACTTCAAATATAGAAGATTTAGAAGAGGTTGTTTGGACTCAAATGAGTAAACGAGTTAGACAAGGTGTTAAACTTCTAAAAGATATTATGCCATGTGAGGGTGTAAATATTGGAATGAATTTAGGTAAAGCAGCTGGTGCTGGAATTGAACAACATGTTCATTATCATATGTTACCAAGATGGCTTGGAGATACAAACTTTATAAGTTCTATTGGTGGAACAAGAGTTTACCCAGCAAACTTTGAAAATATTTTTAATAAATTAAAATTGAATGCTCCTAAATACTTTATATAAAATCTAAATAAAAAAGCTACAATCTAATAAAATAACAAAAATTTTTATAATAAAAGAGTAAAATACCCTAAAATAATTTAGGAGAACTCTTGAAAAATTTTATTAAAAAATTTTACTCAAATAATTTTGTATATAAAGGCAAAGAAAAACTATCAAAATTAACAATTTTCGCACTTATAATTTTAAATATTTTTATTCTTTCAACTCTTTATCAAGGAATAGATTTTCAAACAAGAGTTTTAAATAATCCAAATACAAAGTTTCCTTATGATTGTAGAGATGTATTAAATTACACTTCAAGTATAGATGATTTTAACAGCTATTTATATAATAACTATAACTACAATACAAAATACCAAAATATAAAAGATTTAGAAGTAGATGAAAGATGTAATCTAATTACAGAAAAAATTGAAATAATAAAAAATAATATTGATATAAAAAGTTTAAAACAACAAAATGAAGAATTAAACAATAAATCATATGAAATAAATAGCCAAATAACATATTTAGAAGAAAACTACAATACAATTTTATTTGAAAAAATGAGTAACCAAAATAATAGTAAGTCTATCGTAAAAGGTGAACTAACAGCTGAAAATGTAAAAGAAAAATATGAAACATTTAAAAAAGAGTTAGAAGAAATAAATAGACAAAAAATTGATTTAGAGAATATATTTAAAGAATCAAATTTTGTAAAAGATTTACTTTCTTATTTAGACACAAATAAAGAGATAATACTTGAAGATATTAAAAAAAGTGAGAAGTTTTATTCTATAAAATATGAATTAGTAATTTTATTGTTTTTAGTTCCATTAGTAGTTGTATTTTTTTATTTGATGAGAAATTATTTACAAAAAGATAGATATATTTTATATATTATTTTTAAAAATATATTGGTAGTAACATTAATCCCTACAGTAATCTCTTTTCTTAGTTTAATAAATATTTTTATTCCAAAGATATTTATTGAAAAAGTATTGATGTTTTTTTACAGTTTAGAAATACCTTTTATAGTTTATTATTTAACTATTGTAATTGCTATTTTAATATTTATTTTTATAATAATCAAAATTCAAAAAAGATTTAAAGAAGATAATGAAAAATTAAAAAATAACAATATATCAATAATAGATGCTTATAATAAAAATATTTGTATAAAATGTGGGAATAGAGTAGATTTTACTATTATGAATTATTGTCCATGTTGCCAAAATCAACTAAAAATTGAATGTAAAAGTTGCCATAAAAATACTATAAAAAACTTGGATTATTGTTCTAATTGTGGTTCAAATATAAAAGAATAAATGTAGGAAATAACCTACATTTATTAATATTTACCTTGATAAAAACCAGAAAATAAAAGAATATCATCACTATTTTTATTCTCTAAATCATTTACAATCAAATCTTTTAATATAGAAGCTAGTGCAGGACCAAATGTCATTCCTAACCAACCTAATCCCATACCATAAACTAAGTTTTTATATTTTTCATCTCTTCCAATAAGTGGCATATCATTTGGTGTTAAAGGTCTAAATCCAGTCCATTCAACGATATCTTCCATTATAAAAGGAACAGTGTATTTTTTGAAGTTTTCTTTTATACTTTCAATTTGTTTTTTTACTATTTGATGATTTGTTGAACCAATCTCTAATTTTGATGTAATTCTTACATCATCACGTCTTGGTGTCATAACAATAAATAAATCAGAAAATAGTGTAGATGTAACTGGTTGCAATTCTTTAGGCATTTTAAAAGTGATACTATATCCTTTTGCAGGTGTCATCATAAGATTTTGATTTACTTTATCTGCTAAAAGTGTCTGATAACCTGTTGACATTATATATGTATCTGCTTCATAAGTATTTAGAGCTGAACTAATAGATTCAATTTTTGAATCTGAATATTTGATATGTGAAATTCTTTCATTTAAAATAAATTCAGCACCATTTTCTTTTAAATATCTTTTTAATTCTAACATTGTTCTTTTTGGGTCAAAGTGAGTATTTCTTTTAAAATGAATAGCTCCTTTAACATCATTTGTAACACAAGGTATAAATTCTTTTATTTTATTTTTTTCAATGATTTCAAAAACATCATCATTTTTTATTGCATAATCAAGTAATTTTTTATCATAACTTTTTTGTTCAGTAAAAACAGACAACATACCCTTTCTATGAAAATCTAAATCTAAGCCATCAATATTTTGCATTTTTTCATATGCATCATTTGATATATGACCATATTTCTCAAATAAAGCTAAAGTTCTTTTTAATCTATCTTTGTTTGCACTATTTACAAATTTCCATAACCATTTATATATTTTTGTATCTAAAGTAGGATGTATATTTACAGGTGATTCACCTTTTATCATAAGTTTTAATGTATTAAAAACAATCCCTGGATTTGCAAGTGGTCCTTTATCAAATGCAGACAATAAACCAGCATTTCCAAAAGAGGTTGAATCTGTTATATCACTTTCATCTATAATTGTAACTTTTCTACCTGCTTTAAGAAATTCGTATGCAGTTGTTAAACCCATAATTCCTGCACCAATTATTATAATATCTCGTTTCATTTATCAACTCCTAATTGAAGAAAAACTAAAAAATAATATACAATATTTATTCCTAAATAGTAATAATATAGATGCAATAAAAATATTTACTATTAAAAATACGATATCTTAAAGAAAACTTACCTTAGTGTCAATAAAGCTATTATATTCCTTTTTGAAAGGAAATAAAATTAATAAATTTATTTGATAAAGCCCATAATACTTGACATTTAACTTCAATTAAGTTATAATCCGCGTCCACTAAATGTGGTTAGGGTGCATTTTTGCACATCTAACGAGTTCTTTAAAGGAAAATTAATGGAAAAAATCAGATTAAAGCTTAAAGCTTATGATCACAGAGTTTTAGACAGAAGTGTTGCTTCAATTGTTGAAGCTGTAAAAAGAACTGGTGCTGATTTGAGAGGTCCAATCCCTCTTCCTACAAAAATCAGAAGATATACAGTTATTAAAGGTCCTCACGTAAATAAGGATTCAAGAGAGCAATTTGAAATCAGAGTTCATTCAAGAATTATTGATATCATTGCAGCGACTCCTGATACTGTAGATTCACTAATGAAACTTGACTTAGCTCCTGAAGTTGATGTTGAAGTAAGATCTATGGGTCAAGAATAAGAGAAAGGGTGACAAGATGGAATTTATAGTTCAAAAAATCGGTATGAGTAGAACAGTTTCTGTTCCAAGTACAGCTGTTACACTTTTAAAAGTTCTTGATGCGAAAGTATGTGAAGTAACTGATGGTGTAGCACTAGTTTCTTATAGCAATGGTAAAAAATTTAACAAAGCTATAGAAGGTCAACAAAAAAAATTCAACTTATCTAAAGAGTTTAACAGATTTGCAACATTAACTGTAGCAAATACTGAAGCGGGTGATTTAGATGTTTCTGGATTAGGTGAAGGTAAAGTAGTAAAATCAACTTTTAAAACTAAAGGTAGAGGTTTCTCTGGTGCGGTTAAAAGATGGAATTTTGCTGGTGGAAGAGCATCTCACGGTCACAGAATGGGTAAAAGAACTGGATCAATCGGTAACTGCGAATGGCCAGGAAGAGTTCAGCCAGGTAAAAAAATGCCAGGGCAATACGGAAATACAAATGTATCTGTAAAAAATGAAGTAATTTCATTTGATGCTGAAACAGGAATCTTAGTATTAAAAGGTTCAGTATCTGGTGCAAATGGTTCATTAGGAAAAGTAAAGGTTGCTAAATGAGCAAAGCTATAGTATTAAACGAAAAATTTGAAAACAATGGTGAAGTAGTTTTACCTGCAAGTTATGAAGAAATTAATTCTCACAACTTATACTTATATGTTAAATCATATTTAGCATCGTTAAGAGCAAATACAGCAAGAGCTAAAACAAGAGCAGAAGTAAGCGGTGGTGGTAAAAAACCTAAAGCTCAAAAAGGTTCTGGTGCAGCTAGATGGGGTTCTAAAAGATCACCATTATTCGTTGGTGGGGGACAAGCATTTGGACCTACTAAAAGAAACTATAACCAAAAAGTAAATAAAAAACAAAAAGCTTTAGCATTAAAATATGCTATTAATGCACAAGCTAACAATGGTTCGTTATTTGTTGTTGATTCTGTGAAAATTGAATCAGGAAAAACAAAAGAAGCAGTTGCAGTTTTAAATAAAATAAATAAGAGAGATACATTAGTTGTTTGTGATGTTATCGATGAAAAAACTTATTTAGCATTTAGAAATATTAAAAACTGTTATATGGTTGAAAAGCAAGAAGTTAACGCTTATTTAATTGCTGTTTACCACTCAGTACTAATTGAAAAATCAGTACTTGATGCATTAACAAAAGAGGCTTAAGATGGCAGATATTACAGATATTAAAGCAATATTATATACAGAAAAAACAATTGAGCTTCAAGAAAATGGTGTAATCGTTGTTCAAACTAGTCCAAGAATGACGAAAACTGGTTTAAAAGAAGTATTTAAAGAGTATTTTGGTGTTACGCCATTAAAAGTTAATTCTTTAAGACAAGATGGTAAAGTTAAAAGATTTAGAGGAAAACCTGGAAAAAGAGCAGATTTCAAAAAGTTTTATGTAACATTACCTGAAGACGCACAAATTGCGAATTTATCAGCTTAAGGAGTATAGAAAATGGCAATTAAAAAATTTAGACCAATAACTCCTGCAAGAAGATTTATGTCAGTTATGGATAGTTCTGATATTACTTCTAAACCAACAGTTAGATCATTACTTGTAAGAGTAAGCGCTAAAGCTGGTAGAAATAATAATGGTAGAATTACTTCAAGACACAAAGAAGCAGGTGCTAAAAAATTATATAGACTTATTGATTTCAAAAGAAATAAATTTGGTGTAGAAGGTACTGTATCTACTGTTGAGTACGATCCATACAGAAACTGTAGAATTTGTTTAGTTACATATTTAGATGGTGATAAAAGATATATTATTCAACCTTCTGGATTAAAAGTTGGTGATAAAGTTCAAGCTGCTGAGTCAGGACTTGATATTTTACCAGGTAACGCTATGAATTTAATGAACATTCCAGTAGGAACAATGGTTCATAATATTGAAATGAAACCAGGAAAAGGTGGTCAAATCGCTAGATCTGCTGGTGGATACGCTCAAATCATGGGTAGAGAAGATAAATATGTTATCATGAGATTACCTTCAGGTGAAATGAGAAAAATTCTTGGTGTTTGTATGGCTACAATTGGTGTAGTTGGAAATGAAGATTTCACAAATATGGTTGTTGGTAAAGCTGGTAGAAGTAGACACTTAGGTATTAGACCTCAAACTAGAGGATCTGCTATGAACCCTATTGATCACCCACACGGTGGAGGGGAAGGTAAAACTAACTCTGGTAGACATCCTGTTACTCCATGGGGTATGCCAACTAAAGGTTATAAAACTAGAAAGAAAAAAGCTAGTGATAAACTAATCATTTCAAAAAGAAAGAAGTAAGGGTTTAAGATGGCAAGATCGGTAAAAAAAGGTCCATTTGTAGACGCACACCTGATGAAAAAAGTTATTAGTGCAAATAGTGCTAATGATAAAAAACCAATTAAAACTTGGTCAAGAAGATCAACTGTATTACCAGATATGATTGGATTAACTTTCAATGTGCACAATGGAAGAAATTTCGTTCCTGTAAATATTACAGAAAATCACGTTGGATATAAATTAGGTGAGTTTGCACCAACTAGAACATTTAAGGGCCATAAAGGTTCTGTTCAAAGAAAGGCATAAGAATGGCTAAAGCAATATTAAAATTTATTAGACTTTCTCCAATCAAAGCAAGATTAATTGCTAGAGAAGTTCAAGGAATGAATGCAGAGTATGCAATCGCATCTTTACAATTTACTCCAAATAAAGCTGCTGGAATTATTTCAAAAGTTATTGCATCTGCAGTTGCAAATGCAGGTTTAGATCCAGTTGATGCAGTTATTACATCAGCTAGAGTTGATAAAGGTCCAGTTCTTAAGAGATTTACTCCAAGAGCAAGAGGTTCAGCTTCACCAAAGCATAAACCAACTGCACATATTATGATTGAAGTAGCTGCTGCAACTAAAGGAGATAAGTAATGGGTCAAAAAGTTAATCCAATAGGTTTAAGATTAGGTATTAATAGAAACTGGGAATCAAGATGGTTTCCTAAATTTGAAACAATGCCAGCAAACGTTGCAGAAGATGACAAAATCAGAAAGTATGTTAAAAAAGAATTATACTATGCTGGAATTGCTCAAACTGTAGTTGAAAGAACAGCTAAAAAAGTTAGAGTTACTGTTGTAGCTGCTAGACCAGGTATTATTATTGGTAAAAAAGGTGCTGACGTTGAAAAATTAAAAGACGCACTTTCAAAATTAGTTGGTAAAGAAATCGCTGTTAATATCAAAGAAGAAAGAAAACCACAAATCTCTGCTCAATTATCTGCTGAGAATGTTGCTCAACAATTAGAAAGAAGAGTTGCATTTAGAAGAGCTATGAAAAGAGTTATGCAAAACGCATTAAAAGGTGGAGCAAAAGGTATTAAAGTATCTGTTTCTGGTAGACTTGGTGGAGCTGAAATGGCTAGAACTGAGTGGTATTTAGAAGGTAGAGTTCCATTACATACTTTAAGAGCAAGAATCGATTATGGTTTTGCTGAAGCTCATACAACTTATGGTTGTATCGGTATTAAAGTTTGGATTTTCAAAGGTGAAGTATTAGCAAAAGGTATTCCAACTGAAAAAGCTGAAGAAACAACTTCTAAACCTAAAAGAAGACCAACAAAGAAAAGAGGTAAATAATCATGTTAATGCCTAAAAGAACTAAGTTCAGAAAAATGATGAAAGGCCGAAATAGAGGTATGGCTCATAGAGGAAACTCTTTAGCATACGGAGATATCGGTATCAAAGCAGTTGAACATGGAAGAATTGATTCTAGACAAATTGAAGCGTCAAGAATTGCAATGACAAGAAAAGTAAAAAGACAAGCAAAAGTTTGGATTATGGTATTCCCTGATAAACCACTTACTGCAAAACCATTAGAAACAAGAATGGGTAAAGGTAAAGGTTCAGTTGATAAATGGGTTATGAACATTAAGCCTGGAAGAATTTGTTTTGAAATGGCTGGAGTATCTGAAGAATTAGCAAGAGAAGCTTTAACTTTAGCTATGCATAAATTACCGTTTAAAACTAAAATTGTAACAAGAGATAGCGAAAATGAACTATACTGATTTAAAAGACAAAAACTTGAGCGAACTTCAAGTATTATTAAAAGAGAAAAAGGTGCTTCTTTTTGAATTAAAAGCTAAGCTAAAAACAATGCAGTTAACAAATACAGCTGAATTAAGAGTTGCTAAAAAAGACATCGCTAAAATTCAAACAGCTATGACTGCTGCAAAAGCTAACTAAGGATCTAAGTATGACACATAAAAGAGAGATTCAAGGTGTAGTGGTAAAAAAATCAGGTGATAAAACAGCTTCTATCTTAGTTACAAGATCAGTTTTACACCCAAAATATCACAAAACTGTAAAGAGATTTAAAAAATATTTAATTCATGACGAAAGAAACGAATTAAATGTTGGTGATAGTGTTATCGCAATTGAGTGTAGACCATTGTCAAAAACTAAATCTTTTAGATTAAAGACGATAGTAGCTACAGGAGTTAAATAATGATTCAAAGTTTTACAAGATTAAACGTAGCTGACAACACAGGTGCTAAAGAGATTATGTGTATCAAAGTTTTAGGTGGTTCTAAAAGAAGATACGCAACTGTTGGTGATGTTATTGTTGCTTCAGTTAAAAAAGCTTTACCAACTGGAAAAATTAAAAAAGGTCAAGTTGTAAAAGCTGTTGTTGTTAGAACTCATAAAGAAGTTCATAGAGAAAATGGTTCATTAATTAGATTTGATGATAATGCAGCGGTTATTCTAGATGCAAAAAGAGAGCCAGTTGGAACAAGAATCTTTGGACCAGTTGCTAGGGAAGTAAGATATTCAGGTTTCATGAAAATCGTTTCACTTGCACCGGAGGTATTATAATATGGCAATTAAATTAAAAATCAAAAAAGGTGATACTGTAAAAATCATCGCTGGTGATGATAAAGGTAAAACTGGAGAAGTTTTAGCTGTATTACCAAAAGAAAGAAAAGTAATCGTGAAAGATTGCAAAGTTGCTAAAAAAACAGTTAAACCTGATCAAGAAAAAAATCCAGAAGGTGGATTTGTAAACAAAGAAATGCCAATTGACATTTCAAATGTAGCAAAAGTAGAGGGTAACTAATATGGCATCAAGATTATTTGAAAAATATAAATCAGAAATCAAACCAGTATTAGAAGCTGAGTTCCCAAAAAACAAAACTTTAACTGCAAAGTTAGAGAAAGTTGTTATCTCAGTTGGTGCTGGTGAAGCGATGAAAGATTCTAAATTAATCCAAAATATTGAAGATACAATTTCTTTAATTGCTGGTCAAAAAGCTGTTAAAGTTATTGCTAAAAAATCAGTAGCTGGATTTAAAGTTAGAGAAGGTATGCCTGTAGGTGTTAAAGTTACATTAAGAGGTGAGCAAATGTATCATTTCTTAGACAAATTATGTAACGTTGCATTACCAAGAGTAAAAGACTTTAGAGGTCTTAACAAAAATGGTTTTGATGGTAGAGGAAACTTCAACTTTGGATTAGATGAGCAATTAATGTTCCCAGAAGTAGTTTATGATAACATCATTAAAACACACGGTATGAATATTTCAATTACTACTAGTGCGACTAATGATGCTGAATCTTACAGATTATTAGAATTAGTAGGAATTCCATTTACAAAAGGAAGAGCGTAATGGCAAAGAAATCTATGATCGCTAAACAACAAAGAACACCTAAGTTTGCTGTAAGAGCATACACAAGATGTTCTGTTTGTGGAAGACCTCACTCTGTTTACAGAGACTTTGGTTTATGTAGAGTTTGTTTAAGAAAAATGGCTAACGAAGGTTTATTACCTGGTGTTAGAAAAGCTAGTTGGTAGGAGAAAAAAGCTATGATGAATGATATAATCGCAGATGCTTTAACTAGAATTAGAAATGCTGCAATGAGAAAATTAGAAGTTGCAACATTATTACACTCAAATACTGTAGTAGGTGTTTTAAACGTTTTATTACAAAAAGAGTATATTGCTGGATTCAAAGTTATTGATGGACAAAACAACAAGAAAACTATTCAAGTTGAATTAAAATATGATGATAATGAGAAATCAGTAATCAACGAAATTACTAGAGTTTCTAAACCAGGAAGAAGAGTTTATAAAAACGCTTCTGAAATTAAAAACTTTAAAAATGGGTACGGTACTATTATCGTTTCAACTAACAAAGGTGTAATTGCTAATGATGAAGCATATGCAGCTAATGTTGGTGGTGAAGTACTTTGTACTGTATGGTAGGAGAGTGTAATGTCAAGAATTGGTAAAAAACCTATCGCAATTCCAGCTGGAATTGAAGTTACAGTAAATGGTACAGTAATTAGTGTAAAAAAAGGAAACAATGTTTCAACTGTTGAAACTCATGGTAGAGTAGGAATCGAAGTAGCTGATAGTCAAGTTGTTTTAACTAGAAATGGTGAAACAAAAGAATCTTCAGCTTTCTGGGGAACTTATAGAGCATTAACTGCAAATGCAATTAATGGTCTAAATGTTGGATTCACTAAATCATTAGAAATCAACGGAGTTGGATACAGAGCTGCTGTTAAAGGTGATATTTTAGAGTTACAATTAGGTTATTCTCACCCAATTAACTATGAAATCCCAAAAGGATTAGAAGTTACTGTTGAAAAAAACATTATTAATGTAAAAGGTGCTGACAAACAACAAGTTGGTCAAGCTGCTGCAATTATTAGAGGCTTTAGAAAACCAGAACCATACAAAGGTAAAGGTGTTAAATATACTGATGAGAAAATCATCAGAAAAGCCGGAAAAACTTCTAAGAAGTAAGGTGTAACTATGAGTAGAGAAAAAGATTTAGCAAAGAAAAACGCTTTAAGAATCAAAAGAAAAAAAAGAGTTAGAAGTAACATTTTTGGTACTGCTGAAAAACCAAGAGTATCAATTTTTAAATCTAACAAATACGTTAGTGCACAAGCTATTAATGATGTTGAAGGTGTAACTTTAGCAGCTGTAAGCTCACAAGCTATGGGTTTAAACATTAATAAAGAAAATGCAGTAAAAGTAGCAGCACAACTTGCTGAAAATTTAAAGGCTGCTGGAATTGAAGCAGTAGTTTACGATAGAAATGGTTATCTTTATCATGGTGTAGTTGCAGCATTTGCTGATGCATTAAGAGATAACGGTATCAAATTATAAGGGTTAATGATGGCAGCAGTTAATAGAGAAGACTTTCAAGAAGCAATCGTTAAAATCGGAAGAGTAACAAAAGTTGTAAAAGGTGGAAGAAGATTCAGATTTACAGCTTTAGTTGTTGTTGGTGATAAAAACGGAACGGTAGGATTTGGAACTGGTAAAGCTAAAGAGGTTCCTGATGCAATTAAAAAAGCATTAGATGATGCATTCAAAAGCTTAGTTACTGTTTCTATTAAAGGAACTACAATAGCACACGATATTGAACATAAATATAATTCAAGTAAAATATTATTAAAACCAGCATCTGAGGGTACTGGGCTAATCGCTGGAGGAGCTGCAAGACCTGTTCTTGAGCTTTCTGGAGTTAAAGATATTATTGCTAAATCTTTAGGTTCAAATAATCCAAACAACCTTGTACAAGCTACTGTTGAAGCATTAGCTAAGATAAAAGGATAAGAATATGGCATTAGAAAATTTACAACCAGCACCAGGTAGTACAAAAAATACTAAAAGAATTGGTAGAGGTCAAGGAAGCGGTACAGGTAAAACTGCAGGTAAAGGTAACAAAGGTCAAAAAGCAAGATCTGGTTACAAAGTGAAAAGAGGATTTGAGGGTGGTCAACAACCACTTTACAAAAGACTTCCTAAAGTTGGATTCTTTTCTAGAACTGTAAAACCTTATTCAATTAACGTTGATAAAGTATCACAAATTGCAGCTCTTGAAGAAATTACACTAGATTCAATTAAATCTGTGTATAAATTATCAAAATCAGTTGAAAAAGTTAAATTAATTGGTTCAACTGCAAAAGATTTAGTAGCTAAGATTAAAGACGAAAACGTTACAACTACTGGAAAATAATTATGAGTAAAGATCTAATAAATAAGATTCTTATTACATTAGGCTTTATTTTTCTTTACAGATTACTGGCATACGTGCCAGTACCTGGAGTTAATATAGATGTAGTTAAAGAATTTTTCGACTCAAATGCAAACAATGCGTTAGGTCTTGTTAATATGTTTAGTGGTAATGCAGTTGAAAGACTAAGTATTATTTCACTAGGAATTATGCCTTACATTACTGCTTCTATTATTATGGAACTTCTAGCAGCAACTTTCCCAGCACTTGGTAAAATGAAAAAAGAAAGAGATGGGATGCAAAAATATATGCAAATCATCAGATATACAACAATTGTTATTACATTAATTCAATCTATTGGTGTTTCAGTTGGTCTTAATTCTTTAACAGGTCAAAGTGGTCAAGGTGCAATCTCAATTGATATGAATACATTTATTGCTGTTTCTGCAATATCAATGTTAACAGGTACAATGCTTTTAATGTGGATTGGTGAACAAATTACACAAAAAGGTATTGGTAACGGAATTTCGTTAATTATTTTCGCAGGTATCGTTTCAGCAATTCCAAGTGCAATTGGTGGTACAGTAGAACTTGTTAATAATGGTCAAATGAATTTCTTAACTGTAATTGGTATTTTAGTTGTAATTTTTGCAACTGTTGGAGCAATTATTTATGTTGAATTAGGTGAAAGAAGAGTTCCTGTATCATATTCTAGAAAAGTTATGATGCAAAATCAGAAAAGAAGAGTTATGAACTATATTCCAATTAAAGTAAATTTAAGTGGAGTAATTCCTGCAATTTTCGCAAGTGCTATTTTAATGTTCCCTGCAACAGTTTTACAAGGTTCACAAAATAAATATTTAGTTGCAATTGCTGATTATTTAAGTCCAAGTTCATATACTTTTAATTTATTTATGTTTTTATTTGTAGTTTTCTTTGCATTCTTTTATGCATCAATTACATTTAATGCAAAAGATATTTCTGAGAATTTAAAAAAACAAGGTGGATTTATTCCAGGTGTTAGACCAGGAGCAAGTACAGCAGATTTTTTAAATGAAGTTGCTAGTAGATTAACTTTCTGGGGAGCAATTTATATGGGATTAATATCAACATTACCTTGGCTAATTGTAAAAGCTATGGGTGTACCTTTCTATTTTGGAGGGGTTGCTGTATTAATCGTTGTTCAAGTTGCTATAGACACTATGAGAAAAATTGAAGCTCAGCAATATATGAATAAATATCAAACACTTAGTGCGGTTGGATTGTAAAAATGGCAATTTCACTAAGAAAACCAAATGAAATTGAAAAACTTCGTATTGCAAATGAGGCTGTTGCAAAAACCTTAAATTATTTAAGAGATAATGTAAAAGCTGGTATGACTTTAAAAGAAGTAGATGCGATGGGGGAAAAGTTCCTAAGAGATTTAGGAGCTAGACCTTCATTCAAAGGATTATATGGTTTTCCAAATGCAATTTGTACTTCTTTAAACGAGGTTATTATTCATGGTATACCAAGTGATGTTGTTTTAAAAGAGGGTGACATCCTTGGACTTGATATTGGTACGGAAATTGATGGATGGTATGGTGATTCAGCTATTACAATGCCTATAGGAAATATTTCAAAAGAAGATGAAGATTTAATCGCTTGTGCTAAAGACTCTTTATATTATGCAATTGATATTATAAGAGAAGGTATGAGATTTAAAGAATTATCTAAATTAATTGAAGATTTCATTGTAGCTAGAGGATATCAGCCACTTGTTAGATTTTGTGGTCATGGAATTGGGAAGCGACCACACGAAGAACCAGAAATTCCAAATTATTTAGAAAATGGAAATACAAAATCTGGACCAAAAATCAAAAATGGAATGGTTTTTTGTATAGAGCCAATGATTTGTCAAAAAGATAGAAATCCTGTTATTTTAAAAAATGGTTGGGATGTTGTATCTGCAGATGGATTAAATGGTAGTCATTATGAACATACAGTTGCTGTTATCGACGGGAGAGCAGTTATTTTAAGTAATTCGGAAAATTGAGGGGAAAAAAAGTGGCAAAAGATGATGTAATAGTAATTGATGGAAAAGTAATTGAAGCTTTACCAAATGCTATGTTTAGAGTTGAATTAGATAACGGACATGTAGTTTTATGTCATATCTCAGGTAAAATGAGAATGCACTACATTAAAATATTACCTAATGATACTGTAAAAGTAGAAATAACACCTTATTCATTGGATAAGGGAAGAATCACACATAGATATAAATAATTATCTATAAAAAATTAAATAAGGAATTCTTTCCTTATTTATATCTCGCAAATTATTCAAAAACTCACAAAATATAAAAAACTATGAAGCCAAAAAAAATAATACTTCGCACACTTTAAAAAAGTTATATTATTTTATTATAGCTCCATAACTTTTCATACTAATTTATAATATTTTTAGTTATATCAATCTCTTTTTCTATAATCTGTTTTTGTTCAATCAATAAATCTAAATGTTTTTTTAATATATCTTTATTCTTGTATGACTCAATAATAAACTCAAAAAGTTTTGGTCTATTTTTTTTCCAATTATGTAATGTTGTTTTGTTTACTTCTAAATCAGATTCTAGTTTTCTTAAACTAGGAGTGCTCATTTTTATTCCTATTAATATTTCATTCGCTATTTTATAAAATATTGGAACAAAAGTCAATAAAATTATTATAAAAAATTAAAATAATGGAACAAATAATTGTTCAAGAAAGTTTTTTGTACAATTCCTCATGACAAAATCAGTTAAAAATAGAGTATTAAAATATTTATATAATTTGAAATCATTTGGATATGAATATCATGAATCTTTGGACTTTTTTCAACCAGAAGTTAAAAATATTAAATTACCAAATAGTTTGATAGAACTAAAAAATAGTGTAGAACACTGTTATTTATGTGAGCTATCAAAATGCCGTAAAAATGTTCTTTTTGGATATGGAAATTCTAATTCAAAGGTTCTATTTATAAATGATGAACCTAGTAAAAGTGAAGATGAATTAGGTTCTTTTTATGTTGGAAACAGCGGTGAATTGTTATCTAAAATGATAGAAAATGTTTTAAATATTAAAAAAGAAGAGATTTATATAACAACTTTGGTAAAATGCAAAAGTTTAAATGGTGCAACAAATTCTAATATGGAAGTTTGTAATGACTATTTATTAAAACAAATTGAGTTAATTAAACCTAAACTTATTGTAGTTTTAGGTGAAAAAGCTTATTCATTTTTATTAAAAAATGATGACAATTTTTCTCAAAATAGAGGGAAAGAGTTGAGTTTTAATAACATACCTTTAATTGCAACATTTTCACCAACTTTTTTATTAAGAAATCCTTCTTTTAAAAAAGATGCATATTATGATATGTTAAAAATAAAAAATTTCATGGAGGGATTAAATTGAAACAAATATTAGCTTTATTTGTAGTAGTTTTTGTTTTCTTTGGTTGTACTCAAAAACAAGTTGTAGAGTTAAAACTACCAGGTAAAAATAAAATAGAGAAAAAAGTTCCACAAAAAGCAGTTGAAGAAGATACTGTTACTGTTGTTGAGGAATTTGTTCCTGTTGAGATTAAAGAAGATAAAATCAAAGAAGAAACTATTCCAAATGGTAGTATGAATGATACAGAAGAGATGAACTCTTCTGAATCAGTTGTAGAAAACAAAATTGATATTCAAATTGATAAAACAAAAGCTAAAATGCAATTAGCTTTTATTTATCCATCATCTTTAGTATCAAAATATGCTAGAAGTTCATTAAATACAATATCTGGATATTTGTCATATCAAAATGCTGATTATAATCTAGTTGTAATTGATTGTGAAAATGAGAGTTACGATAAAATAAGTTCTGCTTTTTCAAAAGTTCAACAAGAGGGTATTACAAATGTAGTTGCATTATTTACTCCAAATGCAATTTCAACTTTAAATAAAGTAGTTTCAAGTGATTTAAAAGTTTATCTTCCATTAATTGAAAAAAAGGATTCTTTAGAAAACAATGATGGTTTAATTTTTGGTTCTATTTCGTACGATGAGCAACTTAAAAAATTAAGTTATTATTCTGCAGGAAATAATGCAATGTTTTATCAAGACACATATTTAGGTTCAAAACTAAAAAGAAGTTATGATTCAATAATTGGTGATGCAGTAGTTAGAAAAGAAATCGGAAAAAATGAAAGAAATTTTAAAAGTATTGTAAATGATTATAGATTAAGAAATTCATCTCTGTTTTTAAACACTGATTTAGTGAAAACTTCTTTAATTTTATCTCAATTAAGAGCCTATGATGTTTTCCCACGAATTATTTTTTCTACACAGTTAAATTATGATCCAATGTTAATGGTTTTAACTCAAGATAAAGATAGAGAAAAACTTGTAATTGCAAATTCAATTGATAATGTTGATACAAAATTAAAAGATGAAATTACAACTTTTGGTGGAAATATTACTTATGAATGGGTAGATTATTCTACATTAGTTGGAGTTAATTATTTATTCAACAATGGAAATACATCTTTAATACCAACTCAAGTATCAAATAATGAGGTAGTATATACTCCTAGATTATTTAAAAGTACAGAAGTTGGCTTTTTAGAAATTAAGTAAAGTTTAGATAAAATCGCGAATATTTATGTGAATGGAGATTAGAATTGAGAACACATTATTGTACAGATGTAACTGAACAAAAGATTGGTGAAACTGTAACTGTAGCTGGTTGGGTTAACAGTAGAAGAGACCATGGTGGAATTATATTTATTGATTTAAGAGATAAAAGTGGATTAGTTCAACTTGTAGCAGATCCTCAAGATTGTAAAGATGCTTTAAGTGTTGCTGAAACAGTAAGAGATGAATATGTTTTAATTGCAACTGGAAAAGTAAGAGCAAGAGGTGAGGGATTAGAAAATCCAAATTTAGTTACTGGAAAAATAGAGATTATTTTAGAAAAACTAGTAATTGAAAATAAATCTAGACCAATGCCATTTGATATTAATGATGAAAAAGTAAATGACGAGATTAAATTAAGAAATAGATTTTTAGAGTTAAGATCAAGAAAATCATTTGATATTTTCCAATTAAGAAGTAAAGCAACTATTCAAGTAAGAAATACGCTTGATGAATTAGGTTTCTTAGATGTTGAAACACCTATTTTAACAAAATCAACTCCAGAAGGTGCAAGAGATTATTTAGTTCCTTCAAGAGTTCATCCAGGTGAGTTTTACGCACTTCCTCAATCTCCACAATTATTTAAACAATTATTAATGGTTGCTGGATTTGACAGATATTTCCAAATTGCAAAATGTTTTAGAGATGAAGATTTAAGAGCTGACAGACAACCAGAATTTACTCAAATAGACGTTGAAATGTCTTTTTGTACTCAAGATGATGTAATTGCAGTTGCAGAAAAATTAATCTATGATGTATTTACAAAATGTGGTAAAAACGTTCCTTCAACTTTTAGAAGAATGAAATATTCTGAAGCAATGGAAAAATATGGTTCTGATAAACCTGATTTAAGAATTGATATGCCACTTGTTGATGTTATTGATATTTTTGCAAACTCAACAAATGAGATTTTTGCTGATATTGCAAAAGATAAAAAGAATAATAGAATTAAAGCTTTAAAATGTAAAAACGGAGATAACATCTTCTCTAAAAGACAAATGAAAAGTTTTGAAGATTATGTAAGAAAATTTGGAGCTAAAGGTCTTGGTTACTTCCAAATGAAAGAAGATGGATTAAAAGGTCCATTAACTAAATTCTTTAGTGATGCTGATTTAGAAGAAATTGTAAAAGTTACTGAACTTGAAGTTGGTGACGTTGTATTCTTTGGAGCTGGACCTAAAAAAGTAGTTTGGGATTATATGGGAAGATTTAGATTATTCCTAGCAAATGAAATGAATATCGTTCCAAAAGATGCCTATGAATTCTTATGGGTTGTAGATTTCCCTATGTTTGAAGTTGAAGATGGAAGAACAAAAGCATTACACCATCCATTTACAATGCCAAACGTTGAAAAATATGATTTAGATAATATTGAAGATTTAGAAGATATTGAATCAATCGCTTATGATATTGTTTTAAATGGTACAGAACTTGGTGGTGGAAGTATCAGAATTCACAAAGAAGAGATTCAATCTAAAGTATTTAAATTAATGGGAATTAGTGAAGAAGAAGCTAAAGATAAATTTGGATTCTTACTTGATGCATTAGCTTATGGTGCTCCAAGCCATGGTGGATTTGCAATGGGTCTTGATAGAATGATTATGTTACTTGCTGGAACTGATTCAATTAGAGATGTAATTGCATTCCCTAAAACTCAAAAAGCTCAATGTTTATTAACACAAGCTCCATCAACAGTTGATGAAGAGCAATTAAAAGAGTTAAATATCAGATTAAGAAAAACTGTAGCAGATATTTAATACTGAAAATATGAGGAACAATGATTAGATTTTTAATTTTTTTACTTGTTCCTCTATCTTTATTCTCAAAATACCAAGTAGTTACTTACTTTCCTTTAGAATCTAGTATTGTTAGAAAAATAGCTCAAGATGAAGTAAAAATCAGAGAAATAACACATAGATTTACGCAAAAAGAACAAAAACTTCCTAATTCAGAAATTTCAAAATTATCAAATGCAAAAATATATTTTCATTTTGGTTTAGATATTGAAAATAATTATGCAAGACTTTTAAAAAATGAAAATCCAGAGTTAATAGTTGTAGATTTATCAGCTAATGTTGAAAAAATTGATAATAATCCATATATTTGGATGGATATTCTTGCAATTAGAGAAATAGCAAAAAATGTATATGAATCTTTGATAGTTATAGATAAATATAAAGCTGAATTTTACAAAAAGAATTATGAAATTTTTTTAGATGAAATTGACAACACTTTTTTAAGAATAAAAAATAAACTAAATAATAGTGAAGTTAATAATGTGTATGTTTTTGATGATTATTGGGAATATTTTACTAGAAGATTTAGAATAAAAACTATAAAAAGAGAGAAGAGATTTCTAAATATAAATGAAGTTCCTGAGTTGATGGATTACACACAAAGAATGGATATCAAAAAAATATTATTTTTAGATGACAACGATTATAATGTTGCACTTTCTTTAGGTTCTAACCTAAATATAAAATTTGTAGAAGATAATATATTTGAGGATAATTGGCAAATAAATCTTCTAAACCTTACTGACAATCTTTTAAAATAGTTAAAAAAATTATTTTTCAATAAAGTATAATTTATATACAACTGTATAAACAAAAAAATTCCATTTCTATATATAATTTCTACATGGAAAACTAATTAGGAATAGAGATGTCAGATAATATTATAAATTATAAGGGAATTAATGTAAAAAAAGAGCTATATCCGATTATAAAGCACATTGAGGATGTAGATAAGTACAAAGATGAACTGGGAAGACTTAGCTCTTCATGGGATATGTTAGCTCTTTTAGGACAACTTGGTGATATAAATATAGATATTGGTAAAACAAAAGAAAACTTTTTAAATTTAACTTCTACATTATTAAATCATTTAAGTGAACAACAAATAAAAAAAGTAACTCAAGAGATGAAGTTTAAAGCTCAAGTTGCTATTGATGTATTAATAAGAAATCTTTTTGAAAGAACTGCAGATATTGGATTTTTAGCTACAGATGATGATATTAGAACTTTTATTAGAAAATATGTATCAAAATACAATGAAGAGAGTTTAATTTTAAGACAAAATTTACAAAAAAGATTTAAAGAATATGTTTCAAAATACTCTGTTTATTTTGATATTGTATTACTTGATACTCATGGAAAAGTTCTTGTTAGACTTAATGATGATATTAAAGTTGAAAAGGTTGATTTATCATTTGTTCAAAAAATCTTAAATTCAAATGATGATTATGTTGAAACATATAAATTTCATGACTTTGTACCTCAATATAAAAAATCATTAGTTTATTCATATAAAGTGAACAAAACAAATGATTCAAGTAGTGAAAGTTTAGGTGTTTTAGCACTTTGTTTTAGATTTACAGATGAAATGAATGGAATTTTTAATAATCTTGTTGATGTAAATAATAAAGAGTGTCTTACAATTTTAGATGAAGATGGATATGTAATTGCAAGTAGTGATAAAGAGCATATAGGATTAGGTGCAAAACTTCCAATCATTTTAAATGAAAATTATAAAATCATCTCTTACGCAGGACGTGATTATATAGCAAAAACATGTGAAACAAATGGTTATCAAGGTTTTTATGGTCTAAAATGGTATGGCCATATTATGATTCCACTTGAGTATGCTTTTTTAAGTGATGAATTAAATTCTATTAATGTTGATAATAAAATCATAAATGCAATGATGGAAAATGAACAACATTTTTCAAAAGAGTTAAAAGAGGTATTTAATAAAAGTAAAACAATTCAAGATAATCTAATAAGAGTTATTTGGAATGGAAATATTGCTCAAAGTAAATTAAATTCTGTAAATAGAGAGTTCTCTAAATCACTTTTAAATGAGATTGGAATTACTGGAAATAAAGCAAATTCATCTTTAGAAAATCTAAATCAAACAATTATTTCATCAATTTTAAAAGATAGTGAATTTTTATCTTCACTTACTATTGATATTATGGATAGAAATCTATATGAAAGAGCAAATGATTGTAGATGGTGGGCTTTAAATTCATATTTTAGAGAAGCTTTAGATGATAATTTTAGTTTGAATAGCAAAAAAAATGAGATTACATCTATTTTAAAATATATAAATGATTTATATACAGTTTATACAAATCTTATAATTTTTGATAAAGATGGAAAAATAATTGCCGTTTCAAATGAAAAAGAAGACCATTTAGTAGGAAAAATTTTAACTCAAGATTGGGTTGAAAAAACTTTGATGTTAAGAGATACTTCTAAATATACGGTATCAAAATTTGAAAAAACAAATTTATATAATAATGAATCAACATATATTTATAGTAGTGCAATTAGGTCTTTAAAAGATGAAAAAGTAATCACTGGTGGAATTGCTGTTGTTTTTGATTCAACTCCACAATTTTATGCAATGCTTGAAGAAACATTACCAAAAAATGCAGATGGTGAAAAATTACCAGGAATATTTACTTTATTTACAGATAAAAATAAACAAATTATTGCTTCAACAAATGATAAATTTGAAGTTGATTCTTATTTAAATATTGATGACTCATTTTTTAATTTAAAAAATTCGCAAAATGTAAGTAAAATTATTGAATTTGAAGGAAGTTATTATGCTGTTGGAGTGAAATGCTCGACTGGTTATAGAGAGTATAAAAGCAGGGTAGATGATTATAAAAATGATGTATTGTCTTTTGTATTTATTTGTATAGGAAATATAAATTGTTATACATTCCTTGAAAATACAAAATCAAAATTCTTAACTTCATCAAAAACAAAATTTACATCTTCAAGTGTAGAGTTAGCAACTTTCTATTTAGGTAAAAAATTGCTTGCAGTTGATGCTAGAAATGTAATTGAATCAATAGGAATTGAAGAATTACAAGAATCAATTGATATGGATAAAAAGAACCATTTTAAAGGTATGGTTTTACATAAAGATAAATTGATTTCTGTTTTAGATATTAGAGATTTCATCAATGAAGAAATTACAAATGAAAAACTAACAAATATAATTTTAGTTGAATATGATAAAGATAATATTCAACATTGTGTTGGAATTATGGTTTCTTCACTTGAAACAGTTTGTGTTGTTGAAGAAAAAACAATTCAACATATTCAAAATCATTTTTTAGGAGCTGGAACTTTAATAGAAAGTTTAGTTGAGATTAAAGAGTTAGAAGATTCAAAAATAGCGATGTTATTGGATATTAAAAAATTGGATAATAATTTGACAAAAAGAATCTAATTTTCTTATAGTAGGGGTTAAAATATATTCAGGCACAATACGAAAAAACTAATATATTTTATAAAGAAGAAAAATGAATAATTCAGAAAAATTAAATAAATTTTTACCTACTACAAAAAAAGAGATGAATGAACGTGGTTGGGATGAACTTGATGTCATCCTAATCACAGGTGATGCCTATATAGATTCTCCATTTATGGGAATTGCAGTTGTTGGAAGATTGCTTGAAGATATAGGACTTCGTGTTGGAATTATTGGACAACCTGATGTAAATAGTGATATTGATATTAAAAGATTAGGGGAACCAAAACTGTTTTGGGGAGTAAGTGGTGGAAGCATTGATTCAATGGTTTCAAACTATACTGCAACTAAAAAATTTAGAAATGATGATGACTATACTCCTGGTGGAAAAAACAATAAAAGACCAGACCGTGCTACTTTAGTATATACAAACCTAATTAGAAGATACTTCAAAAATACTGTTCCTATTGTTCTTGGTGGAATTGAAGCAAGTCTTAGAAGACTTACACACTATGACTACTGGACAAATAAACTTAGAAAACCAATATTATTTGATACAAAAGCTGATTATATGGTTTATGGTATGGCTGAACAAGCAATAATGGATTTAGGTAATTATCTAAAAGAAGGAAAAGACCCAAGAACTATAAAAGGGCTTTGTTATATCTCAAAAGAACCAGTGAGTGATTATCTACAAATTCCATCACATCAAGAGTGTTTAGATTTTAAAGAAAAATATATTGACCTTTTTAAAACTTTTTATGACAATAATGACCCAGTTTATTCAAAAGGTTTATGTCAAGAGGTTGATGGAAGATATTTAATCCAAAATCCACCAAGCAGGCATATGGAAGAAGAAGAGATGGACCATATTGCATCTTTTCCATATCAAAGAGATTTACATCCATATCATGCAAAAGATGGAAAAGTAAAATGTCTTGAAACTATTAAATTTTCTATTATGACTCACCATGGATGTTGGGGAGAGTGTAACTTCTGTGCAATTGCAGCTCACCAAGGAAGAACAATACGAACTAGAAGTGAAAAAAATATTTTAGCTGAAGCAAAACACTTTACAACAATGAAAGATTTTAAAGGAATTATTTCAGATGTTGGTGGACCAACTGCTAATATGTATGGATATGAGTGTAAAAAGAAGATAAATCTAGGAACTTGTGTTGATAATAAAAGATGTGTAGATGCTCATAGACTTTGCCGAACGATGAAAGTTGACCATAGTAGAAATATACAACTTTTAAAAGATATTAGAGCAGTTCCTGGAATTAAAAAAGCATTTGTGGCTTCAGGGGTTAGATATGATTTAATCACGGCTGATAAAAAACATGGAAAAGAGTATTTAAAAGAGATGATTGACCATCATATTTCAGGGCAAATGAAAGTAGCACCTGAACATACAAATGATGAGGTTTTACATCATATGGGAAAACCTGGAAAACAAACTCTAATTGACTTTAAAAAGATGTATGATGATTTAAATAAAGAGTCAGGTAAAAAACAGTTTTTAACATATTATTTAATTGCGGCACATCCAGGTTGTGAAGAAAAACATATGCATGAGTTAAAGCAGTTTACAACACATGAATTAAAGATGAATCCAGAACAAGCTCAGGTATTTACTCCAACACCAGGAACTTACTCAGCTGTTATGTATTACACTGAAATGGATCCATTTACTAAGAAAAAAATATTTGTAGAAAAAGACCCTAGAAGAAAAGAAAAACAAAAAGAGATTGTAGTTGCAAAAAATAAATTTGCAACAAACAATAAAAAACCATTTACTTCTGGAATGCAAGGCTAGGATTTTTAATAATTTTAGATAAAAAAAGGGGCAACTAATTTTAGTTGCCCCTTTTTACTTTTTTAAAAAAGAGATTACGCTAAAGCGTTAAACATATCAGCTGTAACTTCTGAAACATCTTTTGTTCCATCAAGTTCCATAAATACACCCATTTTTGTATAGAAATCAATTAATGGTGCAGTTTGTGTGTGATAAGCATCAAGTCTGCTAATAACTGTTTCTGCATTGTCATCTTTTCTGATAATTAATTCACCACCACAGTAATCACACTCATCTTCTTTTTTAGATGGATTAAATTCTACATGGAAAGATGCTCCACATTTAGAGCATACTCTTCTTCCTGTAATTCTTCCAACGATTAATTCATCTGGAACATTTAAAGAGATAACTTTATCTAAAGAAATTCCCATTTTTGCCATTAATTCATTTAAAGCTTCAGCTTGTGCTAATGTTCTTGGGAATCCATCAAGAATAAAACCTTCTTTACAATCAGCTTCAGCTAATCTGTCTTTGATAATACCAATAATAGTTGAATCTGGAACTAATTTTCCTTCATCCATAAATTTCTTTGCTTCCATACCCATTTCAGTTTTATCAGCAATCGCAGCTCTTAAAATATCACCTGTTGAGATTTGTGGAATGTTAAATTTTTCTATTAAAAACTTTGCTTGAGTCCCTTTACCAGCCCCTGGTGCACCAAATAGCATTAAATTCATGTTTCATTTTCCTTAGTTTTTCGTGTATTGTATAGAAAAAGGTTTTAATAATAGATAAGGTCTAAAGAATACATAAAGAATTTAAATGATTTTTGATACAATTACCACCTTGTAAATAAAGGGTAAACATGAAAAAATTATTTTTAATTATTGGAGCACCTGGTAGTGGAAAAACTACAGATGCCGAATTAATTGCACTAAATCATTCTACTATAACTCACTATTCAACTGGAGATATGTTTAGAGCAGAAGTTGCAAGTGGCTCTGAAAGAGGTCAAATAATTGATAAGTACATTAGTGCAGGGAATATTGTACCAATTGATATTGCTATTGAAACAATCGTAGGAGCTATAAAAAAAGCCTCAACAGATATTGTAATTATTGATGGATATCCAAGAAGTATAGAGCAAATGGTTGAATTAGATAAATATTTAGCAAATGAAGATGAAGTAAAATTGGTAAATTGTATTGAAGTTGAAGTTAGTGAACAAGTGGCACGAGATAGAGTTTTAGGACGTGCAAGGGGAACTGATGACAATGTTGAAGTATTTAACAATAGAATGAAAGTTTTTGCGGAACCATTAGAAGAAATTAGAGCATTTTATTCAAAAAAAGATTTATTAAAAGTAATAAATGGAGAAGGCACTATTAAAGAAATTGTAGATGAAATGGATGCATTTATACAATCGAGAATTTAATGAGTACTCAAAAAATTAATTTTTATTCAGTAATTATTGGTACTGAATTATTAAATGGACGTCGTAAAGATGCCCATTTTTCTTTCTTAAACGAACAACTTTTAAAAAGAGGTTGGGAACAAAAAGGCTCTTTTGTAATAGAAGATGACCAAAAACTTATGTTCGATATTTTTAATCTTATAAAATCTGACTCAAATTCTGTTATGTTTTGTTTTGGTGGAATTGGAGCAACTCCTGACGATTATACTAGAGTTGTAGCTGCAAAGGCATTTACAAATGGAAAAATGGAATTTCATGAAGAGGCAAAGCAAAGAATTATAAACCAATTTAAAGAAGAAGCTTATCCACATAGGATAAACATGGCATATTTACCACTAAATGCAAAACTTCTTACAAATGTTGTAAATAACGTAGCTGGATTTTATCTTGAAGATAGATTTTTTTTCACTCCAGGTTTTCCATCTATGAGTCAAGCAATGGTTATAGAAGCTTTAGATAAACATTATTCTAAATCAAATCTTGAAAAATATAGAAATACTATGACTATAGAAACAAGTGAAAATGATTTGATTGATACTATGAAAAAAATTCCTTCACATCTTGATTTTTCATCATTACCTAAAATAATAGGAGATAAAAGAAAAGTTGTAATTAGTCTTGCTGGATATAATAAAAATGAGGTTGATAAATATTTTCAACTATTTATTGAGTTTTGTGAAAAAAATAAAAAAGAGTTTATTTTAAAAGATGTAAGTTTATAGTTTATTTGATTGGTTCATTATAATCACCAATTTTAAAGCCATCATCTTTTGGATATTTTCCTAAGTTATAATCATTCCAAACTTTTATACAAAGTTTATCTTTTTTTTCAAATCCATCTTTTGCAAAAACATGGGCTCTTCCAAAGTTTGGAAAAACGCCCATTCCTGCTGCATACATATATGCAATATAACAGTTAGCTTCATACTCTTTTTGTTTTGAAGCTAGTTTGAAGTAGTGTAAAGCTTTTTCATAATCTTTATCTACAATTTCACCCATCAAAAAAAATCTTGCTATCATCATCTGAGATTTTGCATGACCTTTATTTGCTGCTTCTACAAAGTTGTTGTAAGCTTTTACTAGATTATAATATGCAGTTGATTTTGAAAGATGAATTTTTCCTAAAACATAAGTAGATTCTAGATTACCTAAATCGGAAGCTTTTGTAAAATATTCAAAAGCTTTAGTAACGTTTTTTGCAATACCGTCACCTTTTAGATAAATTAAACCCAATTCATGTATAGCTTTAGGATTATTTTCATTTTCTAAATCTTTGTAGTAACTAAGAGCTTTCATAGTTCCTTGCACTTTATGAATAGTATAAACTTCTTCAAATGTCATTGCATTTGAAAGAGTTACTAAAACAAAAAGTGAAAGAACTAATTTTTTCATACTATCTCTTTTTCTATAGTTGGATTTAGTGTAGTTGTGATTTCATAAGTAATTGTATCATGAACTTTTGCTAAAGCATTTACATCATCAAAAATACAAACTTTTTCATCATCTGTATTTAAACACAAATTATCCATTGATACTCTTCCTAAAACTTTATAACCTTTTGGCGTAGTATAAGTTTTTCTTTCATTTAATCTTAAAAAACCATCTCCGTAACCAACATCATATGTAGAAATAACGATATTTTCTTCCGCTATGTATTTTCCACCATAACCAGTGCTTTGTCCTTTTTTCAAAATTCTAGAAGATAATCTATTTGCCCAAAGTGACATTACAGGTTTTAATTTTGGAAATTTAAAAATATCTGCATTATCCAAATATCCATAAGTTGCAATTCCTACTCTTGCAAAGCTTTCATCAAAATTTGATGTTCTAAAAAGTGCTGCTGAATTACAAGAATGGAAAGCTGGAATAGGTAATGAAAGTTGTTCACATATTTTTTTCACATTCTCTTTAACACTAGAAAAAACGGCTTTTTGCCAGAAGAAATTTGTTGATAGTTCATCTGCACCTTTATGGTGTGTGAATACACCTGTAACATTAATTTCTCTTCTAGAAAGCCCTAAAAAAGCCTCTTCTAATTGTTCAGGTAAAATTCCATTTCGATGCATTCCAGTATCAACTTTTATGTGAACATTTATATTTTTAGGTAATTTTTCAATATCTTCTAAGCTATTTAAAGCTATGTGAAAAGTATGTGAATAAGTGTGAATAGATTTCTCTGCAAGGATTAAAATATAGTCAAATAATTTTTCAATTTTTAGTGCATCATCTATTGTTCTAACAACCGCTTTTTTAATTCCATATTCACTTGCAAGTGTTCCGATTTCAACTAATCCATGTCCATAAGCGTTATCTTTTAATACAACAGCGACCTTTTCTTTTGAACCTGTTTTATTTGAAATAACATCAAAATTGTAAAATAGATTTTCTTTGTTTAGTAAAATTTTTGCCAAAATTAATCCTTTGGAATAATAAAATAATTTTTTAGTAAATTTGCATCTTTTTCATTTAATACATTTTTCAATTCTTCTAAAGATGCGTTTTTGATTTTTTCAAATTCTCCAAAATATAAAAGAAGTTTTTTGATTTTTGCTTCACCAATTCCTTTGATTTGTAAAAGAGAGATTTGTTTATCTTCTGCTCTTTTTTGTTTTTTGTGGAAATTGATTACAAATCTATGTGCTTCATCTCTTTGTCTTTGGACGAATTGTAGTCTTCTATCACTTGTAGATAATTTAAAATTTTTAAATTCACCATTTTTATCTCTATAGTGAATGATATCTTTTGCTGCACCTTTTGCTCTGTGTGCTTTTGAATCAACTTTTTCTTTTGCAATTGCAATTATATCAAGATTTACTCCAACAGATTGTACTATGTCGTATGCAAGTTTTAAAAGGGTTTCTCCACCATCAATTATCCATAAATCAGGCGCTGGATTTTTTTCAAAACTTTCAACTCTTCTTATTAACATTTCTCTCATTTGTGAGTATTCATCTTTTGATTCAAGATTATAGTGTCTAAAAGCCTTTTTATCAAATGAATTTAAAGATTCATTCCAAACTATCATAGCTCCAACTGTTGCTTGTCCCATCATATGTGAATTATCAAAACTCTCTATGATATAAGGAAGAGTTTGAAGATTAAATAACTCTTTTAACTCTTCATAAATTGTTGTTGGATTTTTTGTTGATTCCAATCGTAAAAGCTCATCACAGTTACTAAATGCAATTTGAATAATATCTTTTTTCTTATCTTTTTTAGGATTTAATATTTTTATCTTTTTATTAAATCTTGTATATAAAAACTCTTCAATTTCACTTATATCTTCAAGTTCATGACCAATTAAAATCTCTTTTGGTAAAAGAGGAATTTCATTATCATAGTAGTTAATAATTGCTCTTTTATAAGCTTCCTCAAAATCAAAATCAAATTCTTCATCAAAATTTTCAACTTTTAAAAAGTCATGACTTGAAGAGGTCATTTTCCCATCTCTTAAAAACATTCGTACAATCACAGCTTTTTTACTATTTGCAGTTATTGCAAAGATATCAATATCTTCATTTGTAGCTAAATCTATTCCTGATTTTATCTGAGATTTTTCTATTGTTTTTATTCTATCTCTTAATGTCATTGCTTCTTCAAATCTAAAATCATTTGAATAAGAAATCATTTTTTCATTTAGTTTTGAAATAAGTTTTGATTTATTGTAAATATATTCTAAAGCATTTTCTACAAGTTTTGAATACTCTTCTTTTGAAATTTTATTTTCGCAAGGAGCTAAACACTTTTGTATTTGATGGAAAAGACAAGCTTTTTTACCTTTTACACAAGACTTTTTTTGAACTAGTGGAACAATTTCATAAATACTATCAAGCATATCTTTTGCACCAGTTGAATATGGTCCAAAATATTTAATATTTTTTTCTTTATAAACTTTTCTTGTGATTTCAAGTCTTGGAAAATCTTCATTATAATCAATAAAAATATATGGATATGTTTTATCATCACGAAGTAAAATATTATATTTTGGTTTTAACTGTTTAATTAATGAATTTTCTAAAATAAGTGCATCATGTTCATTTGGAACAACAATCCACTCAAGAGATACAACTTCACTAATCATTTTATAAATTCTTGGACTCAATTTATCAGCAGGTAATAGTTTTGGCACAAATTTAAAATATGATTTAACTCTGTTTTTTAGAACTTTTGCTTTTCCAATATAAAGTAAATGACCCTCTTTATCAAAATATTGATAAACACCAGCGTCATTGGGAAGTTGTTTAAGTTTGTCTTGTAAATTCATTTTGGGATTGTATCTAAAAAGTTTTTAATTAATGAAGATAATTTTTAACTATATTGATATATGACACTTTTATTTCTACTATCTTTTTTAGCAATATAAAGTGCTCTATCTGCTCTTGAAATAATTGAGTCTAAATCTTCATCTTCTTCTTTTGATTGGCTAATTCCTAAACTGATTGTAACTTTTACTTTTAATTCATCTTTTATATAAGTTGCATTTTCAACGCAAGTTCTTAGTTTTTCAGCAATTATAAAAGCATTGCTCTCATCTGAATTATTTAATAAAATAGAAAACTCTTCCCCTCCAGTTCTTGCAACAATATCTGATTTTCTAACATTTTTTACCATACATGAAGAGATTAGCTTTAAAATTTCATCACCAATATCGTGACCATAATTGTCATTTATTTGTTTGAAAAAATCTACATCTATACAGATAATAGAAAGAGGTTTGTTTTCTCTTTTTGCCAAATGAAAAGCTTTTACTCCTATTTCAAAGAAATGTCTTCTATTTGATATGTTTGTTAAATAATCAGTAGTTGATATTTCTAATAACTTCTTATTTGCTCTTCTTAACTCTTTAGTTCTTTGATTTACTTTACTTTCAAGAGTTTTATTTAGTTTCATAATATTAAATTCTCTTGTGTAGATAGAGTGAATTGTAAAAGTGATAATAAGTATAAATACAATAGAAGTGAAGAAAGTTACAAAATATAAAATATTTGTTTTTGAATCAACTATCTCAACATTTTCTTTATAATGGTCAATTGGAATACTAACTCTTAATCCTCCAATAACATCTCCAACCTTATAGTTTTGATTTGTATGACAATTTAAACAAGATGGTTCAACTTTTAATGGACCCATAAAATCATATTTCTCATTTCCAATACTTGAATAAAATAAATCATTTTTATTTTTTTCTAAATATTTAAGTGCTCTTTGCTCAAATTCATCAGGAGTATTTTTAGGATTTATAGGATTTAAACTTGTTATTTTAAAATAGTAATCTTCTTTCGCATTTGATATTTCAGAAATTTGTCTTGTCATCCAAGCAGGATTTATTTTGATTAAAAGTTCATCATCTTTTGTATAAGTATGATTATTTGGTAAGTACGGATTTGGTTCAAGTCCATCATGAGCTTTTACATATAGAGCTCCATGGTCTGAATTCCACTTTCTTAAAGTTACAATATTATTAAAAAGAGTTGATGCTTGTTGATATAATATTTTTTCTGAGATTTTTTGATAATCATTTCTTGTATCATTTATGTATTTAATAATAAATAGCGTAAAACAAAAGATTATTGTAACTGTAAAATATATAAGAAAGTTTTTATTTTTCATAGTCATCTTTTTTATTATTAAATTAAATTATTATATCAAAAAAATAATTTTTTATATACGATTATTTATAAAAAATAAAAATTATTTTATTAGTTTGTGTTTATAAACAACTAGATTATTAAGTTATTTTTTTATTATTAAATTTTTTGATAAAGATTATCAAAACTAATTTTTATAAGTTTTAATTAAAAGATTTTTAAATAGAATTTTGCTGGGTGTAAGGAGTAGAAGAATGTCTCAATCACTAAAATGTAGTTTTGATAAAGCCTTTTTGGAAAGAGCTAGACTTTTATATATCGAAAATGAAGAGATATCTAGAAGAGAAGCTTCAGAGATTTTTGCAGTTTTTTTTAAAAAGGTTTTAATTGCAAAAGATAAAGAAGAAGGGTTAAATGTTTTTCTTGAAAATAGATCTGAAATAGATATTATTTTATTAGATATAAATTTACCAAATTCAACTGGAATTGAATTATTAGAAGAGATTAGAAAAATCGATTGGGATATACCAATTTTGATTGTTGCTGCATTTACTGAAGTAGAATCTTTATTAAAATCTATCAAATACAATATCACAAATTATATTGTAAAACCAATGCAATTAAATACAACGCTAAAAATCATTTCTCAACTTATGGAAGTAAAAGAACAGAAAAAAGAGTTAGCAAGAAAAGATAATGAATTAAAACAATTTATCTCTATTTTAGACTCATATAACATAATTTGTGAACTTGATTTGGAATTTAACATTACATCTGCAAATGATGCTTTTTTATCAAATTCTGGTTATGAATTAAATGAAGTTATTGGTAAAAATATCAGTGATAAGAGTATGTTGTGTTCTGCTGATACTCATGGAGCAAAGATTCAAGATAGTTTACTAAGAGGTAATACTTGGGTGGGTCTTAGTAAAAAAGTTTCAAAAGAGGGAAATTTTTATTATACACATTCAACAATTTTACCAATTTATCATAATAATGGAAAGATAAAAAAATTTATTGAATTTGCAACATTGATTTCAAAATATGAAAATGAGATATTAGCATTGAAAAAACATATTTTGATATTAAAATCAGAAAATTTCAAAGCATATCAAGAATTGAAAAAAGAAAATCAATCAAATTTAGAATTAGTTGGAAATTTACAACAAGAAGTAAATTTATCTAAATCTCTGCAAAGAGAACTTGATGCAAATGTTGTAAATAATCAAAAGCTTTTGATGGAAATATATAATTTAAGAAAACAAAATAGTGTTTTATTAGAGAAATTATATGTTCAAGAAAAAAGATTTGAAGAGTTTCAATCTACAACATTAATAGGAAGAAGATAATTTATAAACCATAAACTACAAAGGTTTTTATAAATTATTTTGTAAGACTCTATCTTTTTTTGATGGGTTTTATTAAGAACTTTAAAATATGTTTTTAATAAAAATTCTTCTTCTTTTTTGTTCAAAGAAAATTCTATACAAATAGAAGCCAAATCAAAAAATCTGTCATTTGTTCCAACATATTCCCAGTCTATTATTTTTATCTCTTTATTTTTAAAAATTATATTTTTAGGATTTAGGTCATGATGACTTAGAACTAACTCTTTTTTATATTTTTTTAGAAGATTTAGGTTTTTAAATGTCTCTCTTATTAGTTTTTCATTTTCAACAACTTTTTTATAGTTTAATAAATCTTTTTTTATATCATAAGGATTAGTTTTTTCTTTGATTTGATGTAATTTTTTTATTTTTAAAACAAGAATTTTAAGTTCGTGAGATTTTAATTTTGTTTTATGAAAACCTCTTTGATATTCGTAAACCATAAATTTTTCATTTAAAAAAATAGGTTTAGAACAGATATTTTGTTTAAAAGCAAGTTTTTGTATTTTAAATTCAAATTCTCTACTAATATTTACACTACTATTTGATTTAAAAACTCTTATTACATATGATTTATTAGATGTTTTTAAAAGATAACTTATATTATTAAAACCTTGATTTTTTAATAATTCAAGGCTTAATAATTTTTCTTCAAAAATATTATATGTTTCTAATTTTTCAATAGTCAAAACTTAAATACTCTTTTTTCCATTGTCTATATGCAATCAACGCAATAACAGTATAAATAAAAAATAAAACAGCTGTTAAATAAAAACCTTTATTTATATAAATATAAATTGAAACAGCATCAATAACAACCCAATAAAGCCAATTTTCTAATACTTTTTTTGTAAGCATATATGTTGCAAAAACAGCAAAAACAGTTGTAAATGTATCTAAATATGCAAAATCAGCTCTTGTATAATTTGCCATATAATATCCCAAACATAAAGAGATAATAGTCAAAGAAAGAATGATTTTTATATTTTTAGAAAAACTATAACTGCTTATTTCAAGTTCTTTTTCTATTTGGGTTATATTTCCAAATTTCCAAGAATACCAACCATAAAGAGCCATTATTAGATAAAAAATATTTAAAAAACTATCCATCAAAAGTGAAGCATCAAAAAACAAAATACTATAAATCAATGTACTAAAAAATGCAGCAGCCCAACACCAAAGATTTTGTTTTATAGCAAGTATTAGATACGCAATTGATAAAAAAACTGCTAACATTTCCCAAGAAGTCATATATGAAACAGCTTCTTGGATATTATTTAAAAAATTTTCTATTTTTTATCCTTTTATAAAAGATTTAATATATCTTTTTCTATTGATTCTGGAGTTGTAGAACTTCCGTATCTATTTACAATATTTCCATCTTTATCAACTAAAAATTTTGTAAAGTTCCATTTTATATCTTTTGTTCCCAAAATTCCTTTTTGTTCATTTTTTAAAAAAGTATATAAAGGAGATTCATTTTTCCCATTTACATCTATTTTTGCAAACATATCAAATTTTACATCATAAGTTAAACTACAAAACTCTTTGATTTTTTCATTTGATTCAGGTTCTTGATTTGCAAATTGATTTGAAGGAAATCCTAAAACCATAAAATCTTTGTTTTTATATTTTTCAAAAAGAGTTTCTAATCCTTCATATTGACCTGTAAACCCACATTTACTTGCAACATTTACGATTAAAAGAACTTTTCCTTTATATTTTGACATTGAAATCTCTTTACCGTCAATTGTTTTTACATTAAAATCATAAATACTCATATTGTTCTCCTTTGAAAATAATGAACTAAAAATCAGCAAAATTAAAAGTAGTATCTTTTTTATCATTATAATTCCTTTATTTAATCTTATTTTATCTAAGAGAAATTTTATCCTATTTATCTTTATTTAATATAATGATATATTTACGCTATATTTGTTTGATATTATTTCATAAAATTCTATAAGGATAGTTATGAATAAAAATAGTTATATTCGTATTGTAGATACAAAAGAACAAAATTTAGAAAAAGATTTAAATTCATTGATTGAAGAGTTTAATCCTAAATTAGTAGTTGGTTTTTTATCTCCACACATTGATTTTGATAATGTATCAAGAAAAATCAAATCTTCATTTTCACCAAATGTAAAAGTTATTTTAACTACAACAGCAGGAGAACTTTGTACTTTTAACCTAGAACAAAAAAGAGATTATATTTATAATGATGCGAGTTCTACATGGGATAATATTGTATTACAAGCATTTAGTGATGAAATGATAGATGAAGTAGAAATATTAACTATTCCTTTACATAGCGAAAATATAACAACTCAAACAATATCTCATAAAGAAAGAATTGAAATAATAAAAAATGAGATTAATAAACAACACATTCCTTTTAAAATCAATCATGAAAATTGTTATGCTTTAACTTTTGTTGATGGTTTATCAAATAGTGAAAGTTTTTTAACAGAAGCAATATATGAAAGTGGAAAACTTCCTTGTTTAATTATTGGTGGAAGTGCTGGTGGAAAGTTTGATTTTAAAGAGACATTTTTATTTAATAATCAACAAAAGATTAGACATAGTGCAGTTATAATCCTAACAAAATTAAAACAAAATATTAAATATGGAGTATTTAAATCTCAAAGTTGTGAAAAAACAAATTTGAGTTTTTTAGTTGCTCAATCAAATATGCTTAATAGAAGTGTTCAAAGTGTTTTAAACTCTAAAGGAAATAGAATAGTAAATTTTGTTGATGCTTTATGTCATCACTTAAATTGTTCTTTGGAAGATTTAAAAACTGTATTAGCTGATTATACTTTTGCTATTGAAGTTGATGGTGAGTTATATATTAGGTCTGTTTCAAATGTGGATATTGAAAAAAAATCAATTTCATTTTTCTGTGATATCTCTTTTGGTGATTTATTATATTTGGTTAAAAACAAAGAGTTTGTTTCTCAAACTGACCATGATTTTAGAAATTTTTCTGCAAGAAAAAAATCAAAACCAATTGGTGGAATATTAAATGACTGTATTTTAAGAAGATTATTAAATTCAAAAAATCTTCAATCTTTAAAAACATTCAATGACATTCCATTGGCTGGATTTTCAACTTTTGGTGAATTATTAGGTTTAAATATCAATCAAACTCTTACAGCTCTGTTTTTCTATGAAGTAGAAAATGAAAATGATTTTTATGATGAGTATGTAAATAATTTTGTACATAAATATGCAAAATTTAGCACATATTTTGCCCAAAGAGAAATCCACAAATATCAACTAATTGCAAGAATTAGAACAGCTGTAATTAATAGTCTAAAAGAGGCTTTCCCATTAATCAAAGATATGGTGACGATTTTAAATCAAGTTTATGTTGATACAGCTGAAAATAATAAACTAATTACTGAAATGACTAAAAAATTTGAAAAATTCTCAGGTGATATTTTGAGTAATGTTGAAATAAATTCTCAATTAGTTTCTAAAATGCAAAGTTTGACAAAAAATGCTTCTGATATAAAACAAGTATTATCTTCTATTTCAAGTATTGCAATTCAAACAAATTTATTAGCTTTAAATGCAGCAATTGAAGCATCAAGAGCAGGTGAGTTTGGAAATGGATTTAAAGTTGTTGCTGATGAGGTAAAAAAACTAGCTGCAAAAACACAAACAAGTTTAAGTGATAGTAATCATTCTGTTGATACAACTATTAAAAATGTGAATTTAATTTCAACTGATATTTCAGGAGCAAGTGAAAAATTATCAGGTGTTTCATCTGATATGGAAATAATAAATGAATCAATTGAAAAAATCCATAAAAACTCAACTCATAGCAATAGTTTTATTGAAAACAAAAAAATGAATTTTGATCAGTTAGTTCATAGTATTGATATTATTGAGAGAACTCAAAGTCAATTGGAAATATTGGAAAGAACTTTTAGAGATTAATTTGTAAATGATACTTTTATAATATTATTTATTAGTACTATTATAAAAGAAGTATACAGTTATATAAAAATCTACTATAAATTTAAATAATAGATAGATTTCTAAAAGGGGTGTCCTATGAGTATAAAAAATAAAATAATTGGCTCGTTTTTAATATTAGTTGCGGTTTCAATTATTAGTAGTTTACTTGTATCTTTTAATATAAAAAATATAGATGGTAATGTTAATAATTTAGCAGATAAAAATTTTGCAGGAATAACAGTTTTATTAGAAGCAGATAGAGACTCTTATCAATCAAATTTAGCTTTAAGTCAAATAATTAGTTTAAAAGATAAAGAGAAAATTGATAAATTGATAAATAAAGGTGTAAATGATAATCTATTACAAATAAGACAAAGATTTGATAAATTTAAATCATTTATTGAAGATAGTCTATCTTCTAAATCAAAAGAGTTTCAAGAGTTTGATAAATATTATGCTTTAACAAAAAGTAATACAGAAACTTTGATTAAATATGTTAAAGAAGATAATAATGAAGAGGCAAAAAACTTTTATTTTTCTACATATTTAAAAGATTATGAATCTATGAGAGATTTAATAGATTTTTTTAGTGAAGAAACTTATAAACTTGTTGATGAGAATAAAGTAGAAGTAAATAATTCGATTTCTTCATCATTATATACTTTTGTGATAATTACAATTTTGACAATTATATTAACTCTATTTTTCTCTTTCTCAATTGGTAAAACTTTTAATAATTCAATTAAAAAATTACAAAGTGGATTGTTAGATTTTTTCAGTTTTTTAAATAAAGAGACAAAAAATGCAGTTTTAATTGATACATCATCAAAAGATGAAATTGCACGTATTGGTGAATTTATTAACCAAAATATTAAAAAAACAGAGAATCTAATCATACAAGATAATATTTTGATAGAAGATGTAAAAAGAGTAGTAAATGAAGTAAAAGAAGGAAGATTTACTAAAAAAGTAGAGAAAAATACAGAGAATGAAAATCTTGAAGAGTTGAAAAATATTTTAAATGAAATGTTAGAAGCCACAAAAAATAGTGTGTGTGAAGATATAAATAAAGTATTAAAAGTATTAGAAGCTTATTCAAAATTAGATTTTAGAGGAAGAATAGAAGATAAAGGGAATATAGCAGTTGGAATAAATTCTTTAGCAGATACAATCAACCAAATGCTAGTAGATAATAAAACAAATGGATTAACGTTAAATGAGAGTTCAAATATTTTATTAGCAAATGTGGATAAGTTAAATATGAGTTCAAATGAAGCAGCAGCAAGTTTAGAAGAGACAGCAGCAGCACTTGAAGAGATAACTTCAAATATAAGAAATAATACGCAAAATATTGCAAAAATGGCAACTTATTCAAATGAAGTAACAAAATCTGCAAATGATGGTGAAAAATTAGCAAATCAAACAACACAAGCAATGGATGAAATAAATAATCAAGTAAATCTAATCAATGAAGCTATAAGTGTAATTGACCAAATTGCATTCCAAACAAATATTCTCTCACTAAACGCAGCAGTTGAAGCTGCAACTGCTGGTGAAGCTGGAAAAGGATTTGCAGTAGTTGCACAAGAAGTGCGAAACCTAGCGTCACGAAGTGCAGAAGCAGCAAAAGAGATAAAAGCAATCGTAGAAAATGCAACAAGTAAAGCAAATCAAGGAAAAGATATTGCAAATAATATGATAGATGGATATAAAGAGTTAAATCAAAATATTACAAATACAATAAATTTAATTCAAGATATCGAAATGTCAAGTAAAGAGCAACTATCAGGAATAGAACAAATAAATGATGCAGTAAATCAATTAGACCAACAAACACAACAAAATGCAGCAATAGCAAATCAAACACAAACAGTAGCAACAGTAACAGATGAAATAGCGAAACTAATAATTAATGATGCAAATGCAAAAGAGTTTGTAGGGAAAAATGAAGTAAAAGCGAAAGATATGAATCTAAGAAGTACACCAAAAGAGATACATATAACACCAGTAAAAAAGACAGCACCAAAACCGTATAGTCAAACAGTATCACCAAAAAAAGATACAAAAGTAATCACATCAACAAAATCAAATGACGATGAGTGGGAAAGCTTCTAGGCTTTCCTTCTCCTATATTTTTCTAATTTAATCTATTTTTATACATATATCATATAAATCTTTTTCAATAATTTGCTAGAATAAAATCAAATCAAAAAAAGGGAAAAAAGTGTTTAAGAAATTAGAAGTATTAAATAAAATTCAACATAAAAATAAAGGAATAGAAGAAGTAACAAATTTTTCTTATTCAAAAGAACTGATTAATGCTCCTGTTGCAATATCAGAGTTTTTTGAAGCTTGTAAAAATTATCCTATATTTTTTGCAAAAGATAAAGACAATAATTGGTTTGCATCTGTTTTATTAGGATATAAACAAGGTGAAAATCTTTTTATTGATAAAAAAGGAAACTGGAAAGAATTACACTATATTCCAGCATTTGTAAGAAGTTATCCATTTATTTTAGTAAATAAAGAAAATCAAAAAGATTTAGTAATTGCTATTGAAGGTGAGTACTTAACTGAAAAAGAGGGTGCTAAAAAACTGTTTGATGAAGAAGGAAATAATAGCGAATTTTTAAATAGTGCTTTAAACTTTTTAAATCAATATTATGCAGATTCTGTTTCAACAACTCAATTTATAAAACAACTTGAAGAGTGGGAACTTTTAGAAGAAAAAATTGCAACAGTTGTAAATACAAAAGGTGAAAAATTTAGTTTAAATGGTTTTTTTGTAGTAAATGAAGAAAAATTAAAACATTTAAGTAAAAAGAAAAAAGATGATATTTGTGCAAAAAATGCTTATTCATTAATTACAGCTCACTTAATTTCACTTTCAAATCTTCAAAAATTAGGTGCAATTAAATAAAAGAAATGTTGGCTATTTTATAAGTTTATAGCCAACTCCTCTTAAGTTTAAAATCATTCCATTTTTTAGCTTTTTTTTGAGTTTATGAACAATAGTTCTCATACTTACAGTTTCCATTTCTTTACTATCCCAAACATATTCGTGAATCATTTCATTTGTAACAGTGTTGTTTATGTTTTTTACTAAAAGAGTTAAAAGAAGTTTTTCTTTGTTTGTTAGTTCTATTTCAAATTTTGATTTAAAAAGAGTTTGCTCCATTAAATTAAATGAAAAGTCATATCCTAAATCAACTATAAAATCGCTATTTTCATCTTTTTTTATGTGACTTAAATGATATTGAATTCGTAAAAATAGTTCTTCAAAATCAAAAGGTTTTTTTATATAGTCATTACAACCTAAAGTGTAAGATTTTTTGATGTTTTCAATATCAATTTCTGCACTTATCATAATAATTGGAACATTTAAATCATCATTTCTAATAAATTCTAAAACTTTATGTCCATCAAATCCCAAAACATTTAAATCTAAAATATATAAATCATATTTACTATTTGAGATAAATTCTATTGCTTTATATCCATCTGTAAAACTATCCACATAAAAACCTCGATTTTGTAAAGATTGTTTTATGATTTTATTTAAAGCAAAATCATCTTCAAGTAAAAATATTTTCATAAATTAATCTCCTTTTATAACTCTGTTTTGTGGAAAAATATATTTAAAAACAGTGTTGTTTTTTTGTGAACTTAGTTCTATTTTTATTTCATTTTTGTCACAAATCTCTTTTACAATACTAAGTCCTAATCCTAAACCAATATTTTTATCTTTTTGTTGATAGTAGGCTTGAAAAACGGCTTTTGTATCAGTTATTCCTATTCCTTCATCTTTTATTGAAAGGATATAGTTTTCATCTTCTTTATCTAAAGTTATCTCTATTGTTGAGTCTTCAAAAGAGTATTTAATTGCATTTGAAATTGTGTTATCAATAACCCTTTCAAGTTCATAAGAATCCATAAAAACATCAAATTCTTTATGAATATCCAAAGCTATATCAATATTTTTTATATTCGCCATTTCATCAAAAAAAGCAACTCTTGAAGATAAAAATCGCACTAAATTTATACTTTTTTCTTCAATAATTCTTTTTTCTTTTTTAGTTAAGTAATATAAATCATTGTAAATAGAAGAAAGAGATTTTGATGAAGCTTTTATAGCTTCAAATTGTTCTTTATATCCTAAAGTTGATTCTAAATTGTCAATATTTAAACCAATGATACTTAAAGGTGTATTCATCTCATGGATTATTTTTTTTAGGAAAAAATCTTGTTGTTGAAGTAGTTTTGAAATAGTATTTTTACTTTCAAATATTTTAAGTTGAGTTTTAACTCTAGCAATTACTTCTTCTTTTTCAAAAGGTTTAGTTATATAATCAACACCACCTTCATTTAGAGCTTTTACTTTACTTTGAGTATCATCTAAAGCACTTATAAATATAATAGGAATCTCTTTTAAAACTTCGTCTTCTTTTAATATTTTACAAACTTCAAAGCCACTGATATTTGGCATTTTTATATCTAAAAGTATTAAATCTGGTGGATTTAACCTTGAAGAGTTTATAGCAAAGTTTGCATCAGTTGTTGCTCGTATTAAAAAATTTTCTTCTTTTAAAATAGTATTTAAGTAGTGTAAGTTTTCTGATTTGTCATCTATTATCAGTATTGTATAGTTTTTATCCATTTAGTTATTCTTTTTACAAATTCATATTTGTTAAGATTATAGGAAAAAACTCTTTAGGATTTTGTTTGAAATTAAAAAAACTTTTTATGTTGCTGTTTATTTTAAATACAGTCTCTTTTATAAGTGTTGCAGTTGTGATAAATAAATACCAAAAATCAACTATAAATCTTGAAGATGCATATAACATGCAATATAAATCTTTGATTTTAGCAGATGAGTTACGACAAAGTAGTGATGACTTGACAAGAATGGCACGAACATATGTAATAACTGGAAATTCTATGTATGAAGAGCAGTATAAAACAGTTTTGGCTATACGAAATGGAGAGTTACCAAGACCTAAAAGATACAATGGAATTTTTTGGGATTTTTTATCAATTGATGGAAGTACTCCACAACTAGATGGAGAAAAAATACCTCTTCGAGAGTTGATGAAAAATGCAAATTTCCCTGAATCAGAACTAAATATGCTTTTTACTTCTCAAAATGAATCAGATGATTTAACAAAACTTGAACATAAAGCAATGAATGCGATAAAAGGTAAATTTTTAGATAAAGATGGAAATTACACAATAAAAGGTGAACCAGATTTTGCACTTGCAAGAGAATTGATGCATTCAAAAGAGTATCATGAAGCAAAAATTAGGATTATGGAACCTTTAGATAGATTTTATAGAGCTTTTGAAAATAGAACAAAACAAAAAGTTGATGAAGCAAGAGCAACAGTAAAAGAGTTGGAGTTTTATGTAAATGTGATAGTTTTATTTTCAATAGTTTTCTTTTTGATGTCATTTTTTATAATTTTATTTAGAATTGTTTATCCAATTGATTTATTAAGACGAGTGATGTTAAAACTTTCACAAAATGATATGAGTGTAGAAATAGATAAAAATAAATTTGATGATGAAGTAGGGGATATGATAGGTGCTGTTGAGATTTTTAAAGAAAATACTCAAAAACTTCTTACAAGTGAACATCAAATAAAACAAGCTATGCAAGAAGCAACAACAGCAAATAAAGCAAAATCAATCTTTCTTGCGCGTATGAGTCATGAACTTCGAACTCCACTAAATGCCATATTAGGTTTTACAAATATTTTACAAAAATCAATGAATGCAACTACAGTTGAAAAAGAGAACTTAAATATCATAAAAAGAAGTGCTGACCATCTTTTAAATATCATAAATGAGATTTTAGAATTATCAAAAATAGAAGCTGGAAAAATGGAGTTAAGTCTTAAAAATTTTAATTTATTTGAGTTAATAAAAGAGATAGAAGATATTTTTGCTTTTAGATGTGAAAATAAAGGCTTAAAATTTAAAATAGAGACTTTAAATCTTCCAAAAAATATAAAAGCTGATGAACAAAGATTAAGACAAATTTTGATTAATCTTTTAGGAAATTCTTTGAAGTTTACAAATAAAGGTGAAATTTCTTTGTATATTTATGAATTAAATAAAAAACTATTTTTTGAAGTAAAAGATAGTGGAATTGGAATAGATAAATCAAATCTTGAAAAAGTTTTTAAACCTTTTGAACAAGTAAAACAAGATAATTATACACAACAAGGTACAGGATTAGGATTATCTATTACAAAAGAGTTAGTTTCTTTGATGGGTGGAAATATCTATTTAAAAAGTCAAGTTGGAGTTGGAAGTGAATTTTATTTTAGTATTAATTATGAAAAAGCAAATGAAGAAGAACTTTCAAAAGAGAATAATACAAAAAACATAGTTGGAATTAAAAATGAAAATTTCACTAAAACTATTTTAGTTGTAGATGATATAAAAGAAAATAGAGATTTGATAACTTTACTTTTAAACTCTTATGGTTTTAAAACTTTAGAAGCTACAAGTGGGAAAGAAGCTTTAGATGTTTTTGGAAGTCAAAAACTAGATTTGATTTTTATGGATATTTTGATGGAAGGAATGGATGGTTTAGAAACTATGCAAAATATCAGAGTTTCAAAAAATGGTAAGGATATTCCAATCATTGCACTTTCAGCCAATGTTTTTGAAGAAGATAAAAAGGAAGCTTTAAAAAATGGAGCAAATGACTTTTTAGCAAAACCTGTGGAAGAAACAGAGATTTTATTGATTTTAGAAAAATATTTGTATATAGAATTAGAGTATGAAAATAAAGAAAAAAGAATCGATGTGAAAAAAGAGTTAGAAATTTTACCAAAAGAGTTTGCAGAAAAATTAAAAGAAAAAGCACTTCTAATGGATAATGATGGAATTTTTGAACTACTTAAAGAGTATGAATTATCAAATGATTTAAAAATTTATATCAAAAATTTAGTTGATGAATTTAAGTATCAAGAGTTGGTAAATCTAGTTTAATTTCCTTTTTTTATCTTTTTGTTACAATACACAAAAATACAAAAGGTTATTTATAATGGAAATAGAAATTTCAACACCTGCTTTATTATTCCCAGCTATTTCATTACTTCTTTTAGCATATACAAATAGATTTTTAACAACAGGACAATTAATTCGTTCAATCTCTCATCAAGCAAGAGAACACGGTGGACAAGAATTGGCTGGACAAATAGAAAATCTTAAAAAAAGACTTGAACTTACAAAATGGATGCAATTTTTTGGAGTAGTATCAATGCTTATGTGTACTATTTCAATGTTCTCTTTATTTTTAGGATTTCATAATTTTGGAAAAGAAATATTTGGATTGAGTTTGATTACTATGTGTGTTTCTTTGTGTATATCTTTATGGGAAGTTTATATCTCTTCAAATGCTTTGAATTTAGAGTTGAAAGATTTATATGAGAAGTGTAAATAAAAGACTTTTATTAAAGTCTTTTATTTTTTAGCTTCATTAGAAGTAGTTCCCTTTTTTTCTTTATTAGCTTGTGGATTTTCCACTTTATGTGGATAAATTAAATCATGTATAAATTCTAAAGTATAAAACATATCATCTTTTTTTGTAGGTTGAAGTTTTGCAACTTTATCAGCTATTATATTTATCTCTCTTGGAATCCATGAAATTTTTATTTTATATCTTTCACATAATTTTACAATATGCGAATCTCTTACAACTTGCTCATTATCAGATAATATTACTGTTTTTTTAAGAGCTTTAGATTTAATATAAGTTATTGCATTTAAAACAGCATATTTTTCTGCAATATGATTGTTTGTTATATTTATTAGTTTGATTACAGAAGTTAAATTAATTTCTGGGTCATATAATGCAATTTGGAACTCTTTATTTCCATTTTCTCCTGCATCCACGTATATAATTCTTTTTTTTTCTGTTGCCATAAATTATCCTGATTTTAATATTAAATAATTATTATTTAATAAATAATATCAGTAAAATTACTCATAAAAGACTCTTTTTTGATTTATAAATCAGTTTCTAAAAAATCCAAAATGATTTTTTTATGGTCAAAAACCAATTTATCAAGTGGAATTTCATCTAATTTATAAACATAAACCTCTTTTGCATCATCTTGTGCAATAGGTTTTCCATAAGCTTTACAAACATAAACAACAGAAGCTGTATGAAATCTTTCATCTCTTTTTGGGTCTGAATAAACTCCAAGAAGCGATTCAATTGTTATATCCAAAGAAGTTTCCTCTTTCATCTCTCGAACAACTGCATTTTCAACAGTTTCTCCAATATCCACAAATCCACCAGGAATGGCAACTCCTAGAGGTTTATTTAATCTTTCAATCAAAACAATTCCTTGAAAATTTTCATTTTCATCATAAAGCTTTATTATTCCATCAACTGCTAGAAATGGCGTTTTTATCATTTGTTTTCCTTTTTAAAATCCATAAATCAAAAAATCAATTGAGTTTTTTATCTCTTCTTTTTGATTTATCAAAGTTGTAATTTTTGTTTTTAGTTCATTTTTATGAACAGCACCCATTTGAGAAGTTGTCAAATAAACTTTTTTATTTTCTATAATAAACTCTTTTGTTAAACCTTTAAAATCATTTTTATCTCTTACAAGAGGTATTACAACTCTTGTGTTTATAGAGTCTAAAATATCATTTTGGATATCTAAAAGATATGGCACTTTTTGATTTGTTAGTTCATTTTCATTTTTATAAACATCAAATTGAGCCATCAAAACATCCTACTATGTTTTAGTATTAGTCCATCTTCATCAACCATTTTGTTATAAGAGTTTATAGCCTCTTTATTTTCATCTTCCCACTGCTTTTTTTTATCATCTTTTGAAGAGATATTTAAGTAGTTTGTTAAAGCTTCTCTTATGATTTGAGTTTTCTTTTTCCCATTTTTTAGGGCAAATTCATCAAGATTTGTAAGAATCTCATCTTCTAAAGTTATAGTCATTTTTCTAGTCATAATAACTCCTTTACCATATTTTACCATACTTTTTTAAGATTGTCTTTTTTGAGGTTAAATTTAAAATTATTTGTTTTAAGGTCACAAATTGTGACCTTAAAGATTCATACTCATTTTGAGTAACCAAAAAATGAAAATAGTTAATAATTTTCTCTTAGAATAAGACCTAATTCTTTCATAAAAGATTGAAACTTATCGAGAATATTTTGGAACAATATAAAAGATTCTTCTTCTGATTTTGCGAAGAAAGGTTTGTTTAAATTTTGATGTAAGTCGTCAAGATTTAGTCGTAATTGATTATTTGATATACGTTCTTTCAATATACTTATTTTTCTCATTGAAAGCATAAAATTTTCATTAATGTCTTCACTAAATTTTGATTTCCCCCAAATTCCAGTTTTTTTATAATTATGAGTATCTTCCAGATGTATTTGTCCAATTAAACGCATCGTTTCATAAAGTGTATCCTGAAGATTTAAAAGAGTTTCTCTTTGAAATGCTCTTAAAAGTTCATTCCGCTTTAATAAATCAGCATCTTTTTGTAAATCAATAGATTTTTTGTTAGTTAAATATGTTGTACTTACACTACTAACTACCCCAACAAGTGTTCCTAAAAATCCCCATAAAGCTGATTCCATTTTTTATTCCTAATATTTAATTATTTTAAATTATATATTAAAAGTAATAAAATCAATCTAGTAAGAGAAAATTATAAAAATGCCCTTTGTCTAAATTCTATACACCAACCATTCCCAACTCACACCAAAAACAACACTAAAACAACACTTCTTTTTTATACTTCGTTTAGAAATAAAAAAAGGAGACTTGTGATGAGAAAAATATTTGCAAAAGCAATCGTTACATCAGCATTATTAGGTGGAATGTTAGTTCACGCTGCTGATACTATCAAAGTTGGAGTTTTACACTCTCTTTCAGGAACTATGGCAATTAGTGAAACAACACTAAAAGATACAGTTTTAATGTTAATTGAAGAGCAAAACAAAAAAGGTGGAGTTTTAGGTAAAAAACTAGAACCAGTTGTTGTTGACCCAGCTTCAAATTGGCCACTTTTTGCTGAAAAAATGAGAGGACTTTTAACAAAAGATAAAGTTGATGTAACTTTTGGTTGTTGGACATCAGTTTCAAGAAAATCTGTTCTTCCTGTTGTTGAAGAGTTAAATGGATTATTATTCTATCCAGTTCAATATGAAGGTGAAGAGTCTTCTAAAAATGTATTCTATACAGGTGCTGCGCCAAACCAACAAGCAATTCCAGCAGTTGATTATCTTATGAAAGATATGGGAGTAAAAAGATTTGTACTAGCAGGAACTGACTATGTATATCCTAGAACTACAAACAAAATCTTAGAAGCATATTTAATCTCTAAAGGTGTTAAAAAAGAAGATATTATGATTAACTATACGCCATTTGGACATTCAGATTGGCAATCAATTGTAAGTGATATCAAAAAATTTGGTTCAACTGGTGTTAAAACGGCTGTTGTTTCAACTATCAATGGCGATGCAAATGTTCCATTTTATAAAGAGTTAGGAAATCAAGGTATTAAATCTGAAGATATTCCAGTTGTTGCATTTTCTGTTGGTGAAGAAGAACTTTCAGGAATTGATACAAAACCTCTAGTTGGACATTTAGCTGCTTGGAACTATTTTGAAAGCGTGAAAACTCCAGAAAATGACAAATTTATTGCAACTTGGAAAAAATTCATCAAAGATGAAAAAAGAGTTACAAATGACCCAATGGAAGCTACATATATTGGATTTAATCTTTGGGTAAAAGCTGTTGAAAAAGCAGGAACTACAAATGTTGATAAAGTAAATGAAGCAATCGTTGGATTATCTGTTCCAAACTTAACTGGTGGAACAGCAACTATGTTAAAAAATCACCATATTACAAAACCAGTTTTAATTGGTGAAATTCAAGAAGATGGTCAATTTGAAACTGTATTCTCTACAAAAGAAGTAGCAGGTGACGCTTGGTCTGATTTCTTACCATCATCAAAAGATGTAATCTCTGATTGGACAGCTCCAATTAATTGTGGTAACTATAATACTGTAACAAAAAAATGTTCAGGACAAAACTACTAATAAAAATATAAAGAAGAGTTTTCTCTTCTTTATTAAATCTACATAGGACTAAAAAATGAAATTTTCAATTTTTAAAATAATTTTTCTTAATTTATTATTCCTATCATCTCTTTTTTCTTCAACATTTGAAGAAGATTTAAAAGCAATAGACGGCAAAAATTTTAATGAAAAAGAAAATATTGTAACTCAACTTGCAAATAATTATATAGAAGATGATAGATTAACTTTACTTTTATCTAAAATGCTTGATGGAGATTTATTCATCAAAAATGATGATAAAGATGTTGTTGTATTAGTTAAAAAGGAAGAAAATAGTTTATACACTAAATCTTTGATTAGTGGAAATGATTTAGAAAAACTTGATGAATCAGGATTTGAAAAAGTTAAAACTAACAATAAATTAAGAAGTGTTATAAAAAGCTTACTTGCTCAAATAAATCTTTTCTCTAAAGATATAAATAAAAGAGAAACATCAGCTAAAAATATTTTACAAAATGTTACTAAAGATGATGAAACTGTTATCTTAAAAGCTTTAGATAAAGAGAGTGATGAAGATATAAAAGAGCTTTTATTAGAAGCAAAATATATAATTCAAGCAAAATATTATACAGATGAAGTGCAATTAAATGCAATTGAGAAATTAAGTGATTATATCTCTTCTAGTTCATTAGCAACTTTAAAAGAGATTTTAGAATCAAACAATTCAAATGAAGAATTAAAAAAAGCAGCTTCAAAATCAATATCTTCAATAGAGAGTTCTAGAAGTTTTTATTCGTTTATCGAAACTGCGTTTTTTGGACTTTCTCAAGGTTCAGTTTTACTTTTAGCCGCAATTGGTCTTGCTATTACTTTTGGAGTTATGAAAGTTATAAATATGGCTCATGGTGAACTAATCATGATTGGAGCATACACAACATATACAATTCAACAATTAATGCCAAATCTAATCGAATATTCAATTATCATAGCAATTCCTTGTGCATTTATTGTAAGTGCATTAGTTGGAATTTTAATTGAAAGATTAGTTATTAGACATTTATATGGAAGACCACTTGAAACATTACTTGCAACTTTTGGGATAAGTTTGATTTTACAACAAGTAGTTAGAACAATATTTTCACCACTTAACCAAGAGGTAAAAACTCCATCATGGATGAGTGGGGCATGGGAAATAAATAGTGCTTTATCACTTACATATAATAGACTTTATATAGTGATTTTTTCAATCATAGTATTTTTAGCAATTTTATATGTGATGAAAAAAACAAGTTTAGGATTAAAAGTTAGAGCTGTTTCTCAAAATAGACCAATTGCCCGTGCAATGGGAATAAAATCAAGTTACATTGATGCAATAACATTTGGAATTGGTTCTGGAATTGCAGGAGTTGCAGGAGTTGCTTTATCTCAACTAACAAATGTTGGACCAAATCTTGGACAAGCATATATCGTAGATAGTTTTATGGTAGTTGTGTTTGGTGGAGTTGGAAATTTATGGGGAACTTTAATAGCAGCATTTTCACTAGGAGAAATAAATAAATTTATCGAACCAGTTGCTGGGGCAGTTTTAGCAAAAGTTATTATTTTAGTATTCATAATACTATTTATTCAGAAAAAACCAAGAGGGCTTTTCCCACAAAAGGGAAGAGATGTTGAGGATTAAGATATGAAAAAGCAACCATTAATTTTAAAAATTATGCAAAATGATAAAGGTGGGAAAATAGTTTTATCATCTCTTGCTGTTGTAGTATTTGTAGTTTCATTTTGTAATTTATTTGTTCCAAATGATTCGATTTTTTATATTTCGACTTTTACAGTTACAATTTTAGGAAAATATTTAGCATTTGCATTACTTGCTCTTGCTCTTGATTTAGTATGGGGATATTTAGGAGTTTTAAGCCTTGGTCATGGAGCATTTTTTGCTCTTGGAGGTTATGCTTGGGCTATGTATCTTATGCGTCAAATTGGTGAAAGAGGAGTTTATGGAAATCCAGAAATGCCTGATTTTATGGTGTTTATGAATCTAAAAGAGTTACCTTGGTTTTGGTTAGGTTTTGATAATCCTTTATTTGCTTTTTTGATGGTTATGTTTGTTCCAGCACTTTTAGCTTTTATTTTTGGATGGTTAGCATTTAAAAGTAGGGTAACTGGAGTTTATCTTTCAATCATAACACAAGCTTTAACTTATGCACTTATGTTAGCTTTCTTTAGAAATGATATGGGATTTGGTGGAAATAATGGTCTGACAGATTTTAAAGATATTTTAGGTTTTGATTTATCAGCTGATACTACAAGAGTATCACTATTAATCATCACTTTTATAGCTTTAACTTTAGGATATTTACTTTGTAGATTTATTATAAATTCACGTCTTGGACGAGTTGTTATTTCTATTCGAGATGCTGAAAGTAGGGTGAGATTTTTAGGATATAAAGTAGAACAATATAAACTTTTTATTTTTGTTGTATCTGCAATATTAGCTGCAATTGCTGGAGCTCTTTATGTTCCACAAGTAGGAATAATAAATCCTGGGGTTTTTTCACCTTTATTTTCTATTGAACTTGTTATTTGGGTTGCAATTGGAGGACGAGGTACTCTTTATGGAGCAATAATAGGTGCAATAGTTGTAAGTTTTGCAAGTACATATTTTACATCAGCTCTTCCAGAAGTTTGGTTATATGCTTTAGGTGCACTTTTTGTTGTAGTTACTCTATATCTTCCAAAAGGTGTAGTTGGAATATTTACAATGTTTAAATCAAAAGTAAAAAAGGCTTAAGATGAGACTATTAAAACATGATAATGAACAAAGAATAGGTGATTTAAAAATAGGTGATAGAATCCTATTAGTTGATGGTGTTAGTGTTAGTTTTGATGGTTTTAAAGCCTTAAATAATCTTAGTTTTTCTATAAATTATGGGGAACTAAGATGTATTATTGGTGCAAATGGAGCTGGAAAATCAACTATGATGGACGTAGTTACAGGTAAAACAAAACCAGATGAGGGACAAGTTGTATTTGGTGAAGCAGTAGATTTACTTTCTATGGATGAACCAAGTATCGCTCAAATTGGAATTGGAAGAAAGTTTCAAAAACCAACAGTTTTTGCAAATCATACAGTTTTTGAAAATCTTGAACTTGCAATGAAAGACGATAAAAGATTTTTTAAAACACTTTTTTCAAAACTAAGAACAGAGCAAAAAGATAAAATCGAAGAGACTATGAAACTAATAGGTTTAAAAGAGTTATATAACCAACAAGCTGGAATATTATCTCATGGTCAAAAACAGTGGCTAGAAATCGGTATGTTAATCATGCAAGAGCCAAAACTTTTACTTGTAGATGAACCAGTTGCAGGAATGACACCACAAGAGGTTGAAAAAACAGCAGAGATTTTAACAAGTTTATCAAAAGAAAATGCGGTAGTTGTAGTTGAGCATGATATGGAGTTTATTAGAAGTATTGCAAAAAAAGTAACTGTTTTACATGAAGGGTCTGTACTTGCAGAAGGAAGTATGGATGCAATACAAAACAATGAAAAAGTACGAAAAGTATATCTAGGAGAATAGTGATGTTAAAAATAGAAAAAGTAAATCAATTTTATGGACAAAGTCACACTCTTTGGGATTTAAACTTAGAGTTTAAAAAAGGTAGATGTACTTGTGTTATGGGAAGAAATGGAGTTGGAAAAACAACTTTAAGTAAAGTTATCATGGGTTTACTTCCAATAAAAGATGGAGGACTAATCTATAATGATACTGATATTTCAAAACTTCCTGACCATAAACGTGCAAGTATTGCAATAGGTTATGTACCACAAGGAAGAGAGATATTTTCTCAATTAACAGTTTTGGAAAATCTTCAAATAGGAGTTATGTCAAATAGACATAAAATAAAAAAAGTTCCAGATAAAATCTATGATTTATTTCCAGTTTTAAAAGATATGCAAAAAAGAAAAGGTGGAGATTTAAGTGGAGGTCAACAACAACAATTGGCAATCGCAAGAGCTTTATGTATTGACCCAGATTTTTTAATACTTGATGAACCAAGTGAAGGAATACAACCAAATATCGTAGCTCAAATTGGAGAGGTTATTGATTATCTTACAAAAGAAGAGCAAATAACTGTTATGTTAGTTGAGCAAAAACTACCATTTGCTAGACGACATGGTGATGATTTTTATGTCCTTGATAGGGGAAGTGTAGTTGCAAATGGTGAAATAGGGCAACTTAGTGATGAAATTATTAGGAAGTATATGTCGGTTTAGAGTTTTTTTATTTAATACTTAATTTGTGAATATATAAATCATATATTCACAAATTAGTTAAGAATTAAAGACTTTTATATTCTGAGTAATTTGAATTTTTCATCATTCTTAAAAATTCTTTTCCTCTTGTAGTTAGTATGAAATTTTCATTTCTTTTCTCTAATAAATTGCTTTCTAGTAAAAATTTTAAGTAATCATTGATTTGCCAATCTTTATATATATCTTTGTATATTTCTTTAGTAGCTTCAAATGTTCCTAAAATATAATCTTTGTCTATTAGAAAGTCTGTATTATTCTCTCCATGTAATAAAATTCTAATTTGGCTACCAAATATTATATTATATGTTTTTTCAAACCAAGTTAGCACCTGACTTACAGCTAATTGTCTAATTAAGACTTTGATAGTAGGATCTTCTAAATTAGTGATTAAATTCTTTTCTATAAGTGATTTTTTTATATTTTCTTCATTCTCAGTTACAATTTCAAAATCTCGTCCATAATTAATTAAATCTTCAATATTAAGTTCATGGTTACTTATATTTTTTATTTTATTTTGATTTATTGTTGCTAAAAAAGATTTATCATCTTTAAAATCCGAAGGAGCGTAGAGTTTATCGTGATGTTTTGATACTAACCAGCCAAACAATATTAAAATTGCTATGGGAAATAATATAACAAAATATATAATAGGCATTCTTTCTTGGCTAATTAACTTTTCAGCAGAAAAACCAAATAATAAACATGCAAACCCATATACTAAAACTATAAAGAGTGCAATAATCCCTAAAGGATTTTTTGCTAAATCTTTTGCAGAGGATGTAAAATTTTCAAACATAACAGAGTCCTATATTTTTTATTTTGATTTTATCATTATAATTGTATAAATTATAATAATTAAAGGATATGATTGTTGTTTTAGTGTTGTTTTTCCAAAATCCAACAAGCAAAAACTATATAATATTTATACAGGTGAAAAAAAAGTAATCTATCTTTTTTTGATAAAATATTTATAGATTAAAGAGTGATTTTTAGGAGAAAAATGAGTATAAAGTTTAGTTTTAAAGATGAGGTTTTTTCTTTAGATAAATTACAACTTCCTTCAAGACACTATCATTTTAACGATAATGAAAACTATATAAAGTTATTAAATATAGGTGAAGGTATTTTTCCAAAGGATAAAATAAGAACATCTTTAAGCCTTGATAATTCAAACACAATCCTTACAACTGAATCAGCTACAAAAATATATCCTAGCAAAAAAGAGTTTGGAATCCAAAAAATTGACATTGTTTTGAAAAATAACTCAAATTTAGAGTTTATAAATGATGAGTTGATTTTATACAAAAACTCACGTTATATTCAGTTTTTTAATCTAAAAAGTGATGAAAATTCAACTTTTTTTTATACAGATATTTTAAGTCGTGGAAGAAGTTTTGAGAATTTTGATTTTTCAAATATGCTTATAAAAAACTCATTTTATTGTGAAAAAAGTATTGAGTATATGGAAAAATTTGATGTAAAAGGTGATGAATTAAAAGATTATATCAGTAGAAAAAGTAGTACTAATTTTATTTTTGCAAAGATTTATATAAAAACAAATAACAATGAAGAGTTTTTAAATAAGATTTATTTGGAAAAGTTTGAAAGTTTTACATACACTAAAAATAAAAAAATCATTCTTGGAGTAATCAGTTCAAACAATATGTTTGAGTTAAAAAGTCAAATTTTTAAGATTTGGGAACTTTATAGAAAAGAGTTAAATAAAAATAAATTTAATTTAGGTAAACAATAAGGAGGAAAAATGTTTTTAACAAATAGAGAACAAGAAAAGTTATTGATTTATACAGCTTCAAAGTTAGCCTTAGAGCGAAAAGAGAGAGGTTTAAAACTAAACTATCCTGAAGCAGTTTCAATTTTAAGCTCATATATAATTGAGGGTGCACGAGATGGAAAAAGTGTTGCACAACTTATGGTTGATGCTACAAAAGTTTTAAAAGAAGATGATGTTCTTGAAGGTGTTGCATCTATGATGTATATGGTTCAAGTTGAAGCAACATTTGAAGATGGTACAAAATTAGTTACTGTTCATAATCCAATTCCTTATGATAAAAATAAGTTAATTCCTGGAGAATATCTTGTAGATGAGGGTGAAATAGAACTAAACTCTTCAAAAGATATTATTACAATTGAAATAGAAAATAAAGGTGATAGACCAGTTCAAGTGGGTTCTCACTACCATTTCTTTGAAGTAAATAAAGAACTTAGTTTTGAAAGAGTTAAAGCTTATGGAAAAAGAATAGATATTCCTGCAGGAACATCTGTAAGATTTGAGCCAGGAAGTAAAAAGAGTGTAAACTTGATTGATTTTAGTGGTAGAAGATATGTTAGTGGATTTAATGGTTTAGTTGAAGGTTTCTTAGATGATGAAAATGTTAAGGCTAAAGCTATGCAAAATCTTTCAAAGTTTTTAGGAGAGTAAGATGATGACTGAAAGGAATTACCATGTATAAAATATCAAAAGAAAAATATGCTTCTATGTATGGACCAACTGTTGGTGATAGATTTAGACTTGCTGATACTTCGTTAATTGCTAAAATAGAAAAAGATTATACAACTTATGGTGAAGAGAGTAAGTTTGGTGGTGGGAAAACTGTACGTGATGGTATGGCTCAAAGTCCAACTGCTGTTGATGTTGCTGATTTGATTATTACAAATGCAATCATTATTGATTATACAGGGATTTATAAAGCAGATATTGGAATCAAAGATGGAAAAATTTTAGCCATTGGAAAATCAGGGAATCCAAATCTTTGTGATGGAATAACTCATGGTTTAGAAATTGGAGCAAATACTGAAATTCTTTCAGCTGAGGGAAAAATTATAACTGCAGGTGGAATAGATACACATATTCACTTTATAAGTCCAGGTCAAATAGATGAAGCTTTAAGTTCTGGAGTTACTACTATGATAGGTGGAGGAACTGGTCCAAATACTGGAACAAATGCTACAACTTGTACTCCAGGAGAGTGGAATATAAGTAAGATGATACAAAGTGTTGATGATTTACCTTTAAATTTTGGATTTATGGGAAAAGGAAATAGTTCATCATATGAAGCTTTAAAAGTTCAGATAGAAGCTGGTGCTATGGGATTAAAACTTCATGAAGATTGGGGAAGTACGCCAAATGCTATTGATACTTGTTTAAGTGTTGCTGATGATTTTGATGTTCAAGTTGCAATTCATACAGATACACTTAATGAATCAGGATTTGTTGAAGCAACAGTTGGAGCATTTAAAAATAGAACAATTCATACTTTCCATAGTGAAGGAGCTGGTGGTGGTCATGCACCTGATATTATGAAAGTTGCAGGTCTATCAAATGTACTTCCATCAAGTACAAATCCAACTTTGCCATATACTAAAAATACAATTGAAGAACATCTTGATATGCTTATGGTTTGTCATCATTTAAGTCCAAAAATTCCTGAAGATGTTAGTTTTGCAGAGAGTAGAATCAGAGGAAAAACAATTGCTGCTGAAGATGTGTTACATGATTTAGGAGCTATTTCAATAACTAGTTCAGACTCTCAAGCTATGGGAAGAGTAGGAGAAGTTATTATTAGAACTTGGCAAGTTGCTGACAGTATGAAACAACAACGTGGAGTTTTAGTTGGTGATGATGAAAAAAGTGATAACAATAGAATCAAAAGATATATCGCAAAATATACTATAAATCCGGCAATTGCTTCTGGAATTGATGAATATGTGGGAAGTGTAGAAGTTGGAAAAATGGCAGATTTAGTTTTATGGAATCGAGCATTTTTTGGAGTAAAACCTGAAATCATCATAAAAGGTGGATTTATTGCACTTGCTATGATGGGTGATAGTAACGCATCAATTCCAACACCAGAACCAAATATGTATAGACCTATGTTTGGAAGTCTAGGACGAGCTAGTAGTGCTACAAGTGTAATATTTACTTCAAAAGTAGCTAGTTCAAATCTAAAAGATAAATTAGGAATTTCAAAAGAGGTATTGCCAGTAAAAAATGTTAGAAATATTGGTAAAGCTGATATGAAACTAAATGATTTTATAGGTGATATTGAAATAGATAGTGAAACATATGATGTAAAAATCAATGGACAATTAATCGAATCAAATTATGTTGAAAAAGTGCCAATGGCAAGACGATATTTTATGTTTTAGGAAAAAATTTTGCAATTTAGTGTGATAAAAAAAATAATAGAAATTAAAAAAGATATACCTTTTAGTGATGAGGTTGAGTTATCTTGGTTTGATATGCAAAAGCCAAATTTAACAGCTGTTACTAAAAAAGGAGTAAATCTAGTAGTAAAAGCTAAATTTACTCATCTTCATGAAAATGATATTTTAGTTTGTGAAGATGGTGTTGGAATAAAAGTGAGTAGAAGTGAAGATGAGATTTTTACTTTAGAGTTTAGTGATGCTTTAACTTTTGCAAAAACAGCTTATGAGATAGGAAACCGTCATCAACCAGTAATGATTGAAGAGTTTAAAATCATAGTTTTAGATGATATCTCTTTAAGCGATATTATAAAAGATTGTTATACAAATGAAAAAATAAAGTGTGAAAAAACAAAAGGTTATTTCAAACCAAATGGAAAAGCACACCATAGCCACTAATATGCAAAAAACAAATCTAAAAAGCCTTAGTAGATTTATGCAAATACTTGATGGAAGTTTTCCATCAGGTGTATTTGTACACTCTTTTGGACTTGAACCTCATGTTTTAAAAGAAAAAGTAAAAGATATAAATAGTTTAAAAATCTATTTAGAAAATCTAATAATTGACCAATATTCAAAAATAGAGTTTGTTTATGTTAAAAAAGTTTATGAAGCTTTAGAAAAAGAGAAATTAGGCATTTTAAAAAAACTTGATAATTCCCTTGGAGCTTATTTGACTTTTGAATATGCAAAAGCATCTCAAAATATTGGTCAAAACTATTTTGTACAAATTAAAAATCTTGCTTCAAAAGATATTGTGAAAGAGTATTTTTCATTGATTGAAAATAAAAAATGTGCAGGAAATGAAATAATAGTTTTAGCTTGTATGGCTTTTGATATGGATATTTCAATAGAAGATTTTATTGTTATGTGGACAAAGAAAAATCTTATAAATATTGCAGTTACAACACTAAAAATTTCAAGAATAAAACCAAGTGAAATACAAAAGATGCTTTTTGAAATAGATGATATTTTAGAAAAATTTGATTATAAAAATATAGAAAATAAAATCACAAATTTTAATCCACTTTTTGAAGAGATTATATTTGCACATAAAAATTTAGAACCAAAGATGTTCACAACATAAAGGAAAAAAATGAGCCTAAAAATAGGAATAGCAGGACCAGTTGGAAGTGGAAAGACTTCACTAATTGAAACTTTAACAAATTTACTAAAAGATAAATACTCTTTAGGAATTGTAACAAATGATATTTATACAACTGAAGATGCAAACTATCTAAAAAAAACTCTTGATTTAGATAGCAATAGAATCATAGGAGTAGAAACTGGTGGTTGTCCTCATACAGCAATAAGGGATGATATTTCAATGAATCAAAAAGCAGTTGTTGAACTTGAAGAAAAATATAATCCTGATATTGTTTTTGTAGAAAGTGGAGGAGACAATCTTAGTGCTACTTTCTCTTATGAGTTAATTGATTATTATATTTATGTAATTGATGTAGCACAAGGTGCTGATATTCCAAGAAAAAAAGGAGCAGGGTTATTGTTTTCTGACCTTTTAATTGTAAATAAAATAGATTTAGCGCCATACGTTGATATAGATTTAGTTGATATGGAAAAAGATGTAAGAGAAAATAGAAAAAATAAACCTTATGTATTTATGTCAAAAAAAGAGCCCGAAACTTTAAATCAAGTAATCTCTTGGATTGAAGCACTTATTTAAACAAAAGCATTTTTAGGATAAAACATCCTAAAAATTATAAAACAAGAAAACAGAATAAAGTATGTTTTTAAATTAAGCTCTATACTAAATATTAATGAAATTACAAAATAAAATATAGCAAGAGTTACAAGCCAAAAACTAATTAATGAAAAAAATATTAAGAAAATTCTAAATATTGTTCCTATTGAATTTTTACTCATTTTAGTTCCTTTATTATTGCTTCGATTTGTCTTCTATGTATAAATGTATGCATAAACATAAATACACTCCAATCGTAATTATTAAATTCTGTAAACCAAGGATGTTTTTTCTTCTTTTTTGATTGTTTTTTATCTAAAGATTTTATAAACGAAATATACTGTTCATAGAACTTTTTAAAACTTTCATATTGATTTTCAACATTTTGTTTTGGTTTTACATTTTCTATTTTTATATCTTCATCAAACTCTTTTTCCAAACTTAAAGTTTCAATAATATTTTTGACTTTATTTCCTGCAATTTCTAAATGTTCTAAAACCATATTTATTGAAAATTGTCTTGTATCATCTTCAATGGCAAAAGTTCTATCTATAAGTGTTTTTTGTGTTAGTAAGGTTTTATCAATAGGTTTTAATAATTTATCAATAATTCTTAGTTCTCTTTGTAATAAAAATAGGGCAATATTCCAAGTTATTAGGATTCTTATTGTTGGAACTAAAACTTTTTTTATAAAAAGTTTTTCAAGATTTGGTAAACCTGAACCAGGAGGTGCTAGTTTCATATTAACTCCTTTGTGATAGAAAATTTTATATTTATACAAATTAATTATAACTTAAAATTAGAGTAAATACTCTAATAATTATTTGAAAAGTTAAAAAAAAGTATAATCAGTTATGAAAAAAGAGTCAGTAAGTAAAAAAAAGATAAAAAAATATGCCTTAGATTTGTTTAATGAAAATGATACATTTTCTATTACAACAAATCATATTGCAATAAGTGCAAAAATTTCTACGGGAAATTTGTATTATCATTACAAAAATAAAGAAGATATTATTATTGATATTTATGAAGATATGATTGAAGAATTTGAAAGATTAAATAGCTTTGATAAGATATTAAATAGTCAAAATCCTTTAGAAGAGTTATCTATAATGTATGATTTATATTTAGATATTTTTTGGGATTATAAGTTTATTATGAGAGATTCATCTGTTTTAATCTCTACATTACCTAAATTTAAAGAGATTTTTATCGAAAGACAAAATCTTAGAATTGAGCAAATAAAAATGCTAATTGAGTATTTTATTTCAAAAGAGATTTTTAGAAAAATGAGTGAAGATGAGATTTTACTTTCTGCTAAATTAAATTGGTTTATCTCAACTTATTGGCAAAATTTTATTTCTATTAATGAGGTAATTACAAAGGAATCTTTTAAAGAGGCAAAGGATGTTATATTTAAAATAAATATAAATCCTTTTTTAAAATAAAGAAGAGAATTTATTCCTCTTCTTTATTTGTTAGAACTTCGTCATCTTTGTGACCAGTAAGTCTTGAAATTAAAACAAAGAATAATGGAATAAATAAAATCGCTATAAACGTAGCACTTAACATTCCTCCAACAACTCCCGTTCCAATAGAGTGCTTACTTGCAGCTCCAGCTCCACTACTAATAGCAAGTGGCATAACTCCAACAGTAAATGCTAATGAAGTCATAATAATTGGTCTAAGTCTTACTTTTGCAGCTTCAATAGCAGCATCAATTAGTTTTAGTCCCTCTTTTTGTTTTTGTAAAGCAAATTCAACAATTAAAATTGCATTTTTAGCTGCAAGTCCAGCAAGAACTAAAAGTCCAATTTGGAAATAGATATTATTATCTAAGTGTCTTAAATTTGTAGCAAGAATTGCTCCAAAAATTGCAAATGGTACAGCTAAAACTACAGAAATTGGTAATAACCATCTTTCATAAAGTGCACAAAGAATTAAGAATAAAAATACAAGACCAAATATAAATGCTTGAGCAGAACTTCCACCAACTTGTTTTTCTTGGTAAGCAGTTCCTGTCCAGCTGATTGTATAACCTTCTGGTAAAACTTCTTTTGCAACTTCTTCTATAGCTTTTAAAGAATCTCCTGAACTATATCCAGGTGCAGGTTGCCCTGAAACTTTTGCTGCTTGGAAAAGGTTAAATCTTTCAACAATATCAGCACCAACAACTTTTTTATAAGTTATAAATGAGTTGATTGGTAAAAGTTCACCAGTTGAAGATCTTACATAAACATATTGGAAATCATCAACATTATTTCTGAATTCATCTTTTGCTTGTAGATTTACTCTATAACTTCTTCCATAAAGTGAAAAATCATTTACATAGTAGCTTCCAAAAGTGGCATTTATTGTACTATAAATATCACTTACACTTACACCTTTTGCTTTTGCTTTTTCAATATCTACATCGATTTTAAATTGAGGAATATTGGCAGTTAACGCTGTTCTAACTCCCATTAATTCAGGTCTAGTTTTAGCTTTTTCTATTACTTGATTTACGATATTTCCTAAATCTTCAATAGAACCACCTTTTCTATCTTGAATATACATATCAAATCCACCAGTAACACTCATACCCATAATAGGAGGTGGAACAACGGCAAAAGAGAATCCTTCGCTTGTTCCCATTAATTGTTTACTAAATTTAGCTAAAAGTGCTTTTGCTTCTTGATCTGGATTTGGTCTTTCACTCCAGTTTTTTAATTTAATAATTGTTGCAACTGTATGACTTCTTTGAGCAGAAGTTGTAAAGTCATAACCTGCAAGTGTAATGATATTATTAACACTTGGGTCATTTGCAATAATTTTATTTATCTCTTCACTTAATTCTAAAGATTTTGACATAGAATATCCAGGAGGGTTAAATCCAAATACGAAAATTGTTCCTTGGTCTTCATCTGGAAGAAGTCCAGTTTTCATTGATTTAAACATATCCCAAGATACAAACACTAATCCAGCATATAATAAAATAGATATTAATGAGAATCTAATACTTTTTTTAACTAATGAAGAATAACCTTTTGTTGCTTTTTCAAACATAGTATTAAACCATTTGAAAAAACCTTTTGGCTCATGTTTTTTATTTTTTAAAATTTTTACACAAAGAGCAGGTGTTAATGTTAAAGCAACAAATCCAGAAATAATAACTGAAATAACAATAGTAATGGCAAATTGTCTATACATTTCTCCACTTAATCCACCCATAAATGCAACAGGGATAAATACAGCACCTAAAACTAAAATAATAGCAATTAAAGCTCCAGTTACTTCCTTCATCGCAATAAATGCAGCTTCTTTTGGAGTTTTTCCTTCTTCCATATGTCTTTCAATATTTTCAATAACAATAATAGCATCATCAACAACGATACCAATTGCTAGAACTAAACCAAATAGAGTCAGTAAGTTGATACTAAATCCTAAAGCATACATTCCAGCAAATGCACCAACAATTGATACAGGAACGGCAATAAATGGAATAATAGTTGCTCTCCAGCTTTGTAGGAAAATAAAAATAATTAAAATAACAAGTAATAGTGCTTCAACAAAAGTTTTAACAACATCATGAATAGAAGCAGAAATAAAATCTGTACTATCATAAGGAATACTATATGTCATATCTTCTGGGAAATTTTTACTAGCATCTTCTAAAGCTCTTTTAATTGCAGCTGCAGTTTCTAAAGAGTTTGCCCCACTTTGTAAAAATACTCCAATAGGAATTGATGGAGAACCATTTAATCTTGTCTGAACACTATAATCACTTGCTCCTAATTCAACAGTTGCAATATCTTTTAGTTTTAAAGTACTCCCATCTTCATTTGCTCTAATTACAATATTTCCAAATTGAGCAGGATTTTCAAATCTTTGTGGAGTTCTGATCGTATATGTATACATTTGTTTTTGATCAATTGGCTCAGCTGCAATTTTTCCAGCTGCATATTGATTATTTTGTTCTTTTATTGCATTTATAACATCAGTTGTAGCAAGAGAATATTTTGATAATTTTAAAGGGTCCATCCAGATTCTAATAGAATAATCTTTTGCCCCAAAAATCATTGCATCTCCAACTCCTTTAACCCTTTTTAATGATTCAACTAAGTTTAATAAAGCATAATTTGATAAATATATTGAATCATAAGTATTATTTGGAGATTGAAGCATAGCAAACATCAAAATACTTGGACTTCTTTCACCTACAACAACACCTTGTCTTTGTACTTGTTCAGGCATTTTTGATAAAGCTGCTTGAACTCTGTTATTTACATCAATCTTTGCACTATCTGGATCAGTTCCAATTTCAAAAAATATATTAATACTTAATCTTCCACTATCCTCTGCAATAGAGTTCATATAAAGCATATTTTTTGCACCATTTATTTTTTCTTCAAGTGGAGCAGCAACAGTTTTTGCAATAGTATCTGCACTTGCTCCTGGATATGAAGTACTTACAATAATTTGAGGCGGCAAAACTCTTGGATATTGTTCAATTGGTAAATTGAACATTGCAATTATTCCCGTTAAAAATATTATAATTGATAAAACACCAGCAAATACTGGTTTTCTTATAAAAAATGAAGAAATCATAATTATTTCTCTTTATTTACAATTTGAACTTTTGTATCAGGTCTTAATTTTGCAAAATTACTAGTTACAATTTGTTCATCAGGTTTTAACCCACTTTTTATAACTATTCCATCTTTTACTAAATTTCCAGTTACTACAGGTCTAACTTTTGCTATATTATTTTCATCAACCACAAAAACAATATTTGCTTGTGCAGTTTTTAATACAGCATTTTCAGGAACAACATAAACATCACCTAAAGATAAATTTGAGATTTCAATTTTTGTAAAATTCCCAACGATTAATTCATTGTTTGGATTTTCAAATTTTGCTCTTAAAAGTAAAGTATCAGTATTTGTGTCTATTGTTGGAGCAATAAAATCAATCTCTCCATTTTCATAAGTTTTGTTATCAGCAATTAATTTGATTTTTACATTTTTACTTTTTATTTGAGATAAAAACTCATTCATGTCATTTTTTGGTAAAGAAAATTCTGCATGAATTGGATTTGTATTTGTAATTGTAAGAAGTAATGAATTATCATCATTTTTCCCTACTAAATCTCCAATATCAAATTTTTTAATTCCTACAATACCATCAATTGGTGCTTTTACATTTGTATAGTTTAAACTAATTTGTGCTTCATCAAGTGCTGCTTTTGAACTTTCGTATTGATATACATAATCATCATAAGCTTGTGGACTAATAGATTTTGAAGTTATTAAAGATTTTGCTCTTTCATAATCTTTTTTTGCTTTTGTATATTCAGCTTTTTTCATATTTAAATTTGCTAAATAAGTATCAGGTTCGATTTTATAAAGTAAAGTTCCTTTTTTTACAAAATCTCCCTCTTTAAAATGTTTTTCTATTAATGTTCCTTGAACTCTAGCCATAACATTTACTTGTTCATAAGCTTTTAAAATAGTTGGATAAGTTTTATTTGTTGTATTATCTTGTTTTAAAATTTTAAAAGTTTGTACAGGTAAAGCTGGTGCTTCAGTTGCTGCTTTTGTTTCTTCTGCAATTAAACCGTTATATCCTAAAAAAAGGAAAGAAATTGCAACTAATGATTTTTTTATCATTTTATATACTCCTCTAATTTTTTACCACTGTTATAAATAATATTTGCTTTTTTTATTTCTAAATCATTTATAGATGTTTTTAATTGACTTACTGCGTCAAATTTTTCACTAAGACTTTGTAAATATGCAACATTGTCAACTAAACCATTTTCAAATTTTGATTTTATTACTTCATATGCACTTTCTGCAGCTTTTAAATTTGCTTCAGCAGATTTAATTTTTGATTTTGAAATTTCATAAGCTCTAATAGCTAGTTGTAAATCAACATTTGCCTTATTTTTTTCATATTCATAATTTAATTTTGATGCTAAATATGATTTGTACGCAGATTCATATTTATATTTTGTTTCACCAAATGAAAAAATATTCCAAGATAAATTTGCAGAAGCAACATTTTGGTGATCTAAAGCATTACTTTCGTAAAGTTTATTGTCAAAATTATTATCATAATATGAATAAGTATTATCAAGTGTTATTGTTGGTAAATAACCACTTTTTTGGGCTTTTGCATTGCTTAGTTTTGTTTGAACATCATATTCTAAAGATTTGATATCAAATCTTTCAGCATTTTTTGATAATTCTTCTAATTCTTTTATATTTGAACCTGAAGTAATATCTACTTTTGAACCAGTTATATATTCTAAATTATGTAAAATTGTAACTATTTCAAGTTCTATTTCTTGTAAATTTACATTTGCATTTTCAACACTTGAAACTATTTTTTGTACTTCATCTTCAGTTGTTGTTCCTGCATTTAAAAATCTATTTAATCTTTCAAGTTGAGAATTTAATTGTTCAATTTCTTTTAATTTTGCTTCTTTTTGAGCTACTAATGATAAATAATTAAAATAATAGTTAGTAACTGTTAAAGAGATTTGATTTTTTAAAGATTCTAAAGATTCTTCACCACTTTTGATAGTTGATTCATAACCATCATAAACATCAGATTTTTTCCCACCATCATAAAGTGTATAGTTTAAACTAGCATTAACACTTCCTGCTTTTTTAGCTAAACTTTGTGTCTCTTTTTCAGCTATTCCATATTTCCCACCAAGATCTAAACTAGGTAAATAACCACTTTTTACACTTTTATATTCATCTTTTACAGATTCCAAATTTTGTTCAGATGCATTAATTAATCTATTTTGAATAGATAAATTAACTAATTCCTCCAAATTTTGACCATATAAAAAAAGCGGTGTTAAAAAAATATAATATATCTTTTTCAAAATAACTCCTTTTAATATCTTGCTAGAAAGATAACATAAACTTTCTTAAATAAATCTTGCTAGAAAGATAAATTTAATATTTTTTTGGTTAAAATACATTCATGAATAAAAAATATATAGATGATTTTTACAATAGAGTTTCAGAAGATAAAAAATGCGAAATATTTGCATTATCTTTACCACTATTTTTAATAAATAAAGATTTAATGGTTAAATCAGAGAATTTTTTAAAAACAAATTATGATTTATTACATACAGATATTGATGTTTTAGCATCATTATATTTCAACGGTAAAGATTATATTATGTCTCCAACAGAATTATATGATGCCTTAATACTATCTTCAGGTGGAATGACAAAAGTTTTGAAAAAACTTCAAGATAGGGGACTGATAAAAAGAGATTCAGTAACAAATGATAAAAGGAAAAATTTAGTCTGTTTAACCCCAAAAGGTATAGAATTAACAGAAGAGATTATGGATAATAAAGCACTTATGGTAGAAAAATCTTTTTCAGTTTTAACTACAGAAGAAAAAAGGAATTTAAAAAATATTCTTTCTAAAGTACTTTATTCTTTAAATTAAATACAAGTTATATTTGCATTTGATATTTTGTTAAAGATTTTTAATTTATTTTTTAGTGGAAGCCATTTTATTAAAATTGTAGCTAAGGCTTCCCATAATGAAACCCAACCTCCAACCATTGCACCTTCTGAAATAAGTTTATAAATAAAATCTTCATTTTCTGAAATATTAAAAGATATTGAAACAAAAATAAAACCAATAATTAGAAAAATAAAAGAGTTTTTTAGTTGTTCTTTCATTTTTTTATTTTCTAGAACTTGTAAATATTCAAAATATTCTTTAATACTATTTTTTAGTCTTTCATTAGAGGCTAAATCAGTTTTTTCATCAAAATAAAAATTTATAGTAAATGGATGATTACCTATTTCTTCAACACTTTCAATTAGATAGTTTTCTAAATCATCTTTTAAATCTTTTTTTATAAAAGTAGACTTTTTGTCATAATCTTCATACAAATTTTCAATTTTTGAAGTATATATTTTTATAATTATTTCATTATTTAGATTTTTTTCGTATCTTTCAATAATACTATCTTTCATAATTGCTCTTTTTAGTATTTTATAGGATATTATAGGTAATTATGATTTAATGTTTATATTAATTTAACAATTGAAAGTATTTTTATGAAAAAATTATTGATAATATTTTTTTTAACATTTTTTTCTTTTGCAAGTGAAATAAAACAAGTTGATTTAACTAAAGTAAAATGGGAATATAGATGGGGTGATTCTCCATTTGAAAATAACATTCCCCTTTGGACTTTAAATAGTGAAGATTCTTCTTGGCAAGAGATAGAATATCCAAGTAATCCAGATAACAGAAATGGGCAAACAAATGTTTGGTATAGGGTAAAACTTCCGGATGTATTACCTAATGATCCAAATTTATATATAGTTAGTATAGATTTAATAGCTCAAGTTTATAGTAACAATAAACAAATATATCATTTTGGAGAATTTAATAAAGAAGGAAAAGGTGAATATAAAGGTTGGCCTTGGCATCTAATCCCACTTTCTCAAAATGATGCAGGGAAATATATCTATTTTAGAATATTTTCAAATTATGAAGATATTGGACTTTTTGGAGAAATATTTATATCTTCAAAAGGTGATTTATATGAAAAAATGTTAAGTTTTGATATTCCAAAAATTATGGTTGGTTCAGTCTCTATTTTTGTATCAATTCTTTTTTTATTAACATTTTTATCAAAGTTTAAAAGATTTGAATTATTTATTTTGGGTTTGATGTTTTTAACTCAAGGGTTAAATGTATTTTTCTCTGCAAAAATTTTAGAAGTATTCTTTTTCTATCCTTTATTAAAACAATATATTTTAGCAATAGCCTTTTTCTTTTTTCCTATTGGAATGGCACTTTTTATGGATAAAACAATAAAAAGAAATATACCTTTTAATTTGATAAAAAGAATTTGGCAAATTCATTTAGTTTATTTGGTAGGAGCAATTTTTGGTTCTCTTTTAGGATTCTTTACGCTTCCTTCAACTTACGAATGTTTTGATATTTTTTATAATTTTATAACTCTTCCTCTTTTGACAATTTTCATGATTTATTTCTTTTTTACAGGAGATAAAGAGACAAAAATTATTACATTTAGTTTTTTTATAATTTCTCTTTATTGGCTTTATTCTTCTTTAATTGCATCAGGACTTGTTCCTTGGGAAGAGTATCCAAGTGATATAGCAATTTTTATATGTTTATTATTGTTATCTTATTCAATGGTAAATAAGCTAAATTACACAAGAGAATTGGAAGAAGCAAAAGAAGAATTGACTATTTTATCTTCAACAGATTATTTAACCAAATTAAACAATCGTAAAAATATTGACTCGATTTTAAAAATGAATGAAGATTTATATATAAGATATAAAGATGATTTTTCTGTAATATTATTGGATATTGATGATTTCAAAAAAGTTAATGATACTTATGGACATTTAGTAGGGGATAAAGTTCTTATTGAGTTTGCTAATATTCTAACAAAATTTACAAGAAGAACAGATATTGTAGGACGATGGGGTGGAGAAGAGTTTATTATTATATGTCCAAAAACAAATATTGATGATGTTTTAATTTTAGCAGAAAATTTAAAACATAAAATTTCATCTCATAAGTTTGAATCAGTTGGTCATAAAACAGCAAGTATTGGAATAACAAGTTTTAAAGAGAATGATACAATAACAGAGTTTTTATCAAGAGCTGATGATGCAATGTATCTTGCAAAATCAAATGGTAAAAATAGGATTGAAGTGAAGTGTTAAAACTCCATTTCAATTCCTATTGGACAGTGGTCACTTCCTTCAATATTATCTAAAATAAAAGCTTCTTTTACAAAATCTTTTAAATCAGAACTTATATAAAAATAATCTATTCTCCAGCCAACATTGTTTGCTCTTGCATTTGCTCTATAACTCCACCAACTATATTTATCCTTTAAATCACCATTGATTAATCTAAAAGTATCAATATAACCATGAGATAAAAATTTAGTTATCCAATCTCTTTCCATCGGTAAAAAACCAGATGTATTTTCATTGGCTTTTGGTCTTGCAATATCAATCTCTGTATGAGCAGTATTTACATCACCACACACAATTATTGAAAAACCATCTTTTTTTAGATTTTCACAATGATTTAAAAATCTATCATAAAACTCCATTTTATAATCAAGTCTTTCTTGACTACTTTGACCATTTGGGAAATATACATTAAAAAAAGCAATTTTTTTATCTGCTAAATTAAAATGAATTTCATTGATTCTTCCTTCATCAAGTATATCAACAGTTGGGCAGTTACATTCAAAAAAAGTTTCAATATCTGTAAAAAGTGCTGTTCCACTTCTACCTTTTATTTTTGATTCAGAAGCTATTAAAGATTTAAACTCTTTATTAAAAATTGTTTTTGGAATTTGTACTTTTTGAGATTTTGTTTCTTGAATTCCTAAAATATGAATATCATGTTCATCAACCCATTTTAAAGCATCTTTTTTATCAACAGCTCTTATTCCATTTACATTCCATGAAATAAATTTATATCGTTTTTTCATTATTTAGTAATTTCCTTCTTTTCTTCTTTTTTCTCTTCTTTGATTAATGTTTCAGGTACAATTGGAGCAATTGGTTTAGTTATTCCAATTTCTTTAAAATTTGAATTTGATAAACCATTTTTTTGATTTAAAAGGCTTTCACTTTTTCCTCCATGCATATCAATTTGTCCACTATTTTGACCTGTAAAAGCATAATTTGCAAATGAAATATTCGATAAGAATATAGTAACAATTAGTAATATTTTCATAATTTCTCCTATTTTTTAAAAATTGATTATAACCCTTTTTTGATAATAAAGGCTTTATTGGGTATTTTACGTTAATTTTTTAGTAGGATTTTTATATGACAGAATTAATTCTTGGAATTATTACTTTTCTAACTTCAACAATTGCAGGAGTTGTTGGAATTGGTGGAGGAATGATGCTTATAGTTATATTACCTTCATTTTTACCTTTAAATGCACTTATCCCAATTCATGGATTAACACAAGTATCAAGCAATCTAAGTCGTGCAATTTTTGGATATAAAGATGTAAAAGTTGAAGTAATTCCAAAATTTTTGTTAGGTTCTTTACTAGGAATTGGTTTTTTTATGGGTATTTTGAGTTTTATTTCTTTAGAATATGTGCCTTTATTTATTGGTATTTATATACTTCTTTCTTTATGGTCAGCAAAATTTAATGACAAAATCAAAAGATATGAAAATTATTATTTAGCAGGTTTTTTTCAAACTGGACTTTCAATGGTTGTAGGTGCAACTGGACCACTTACTATGACACTTTTACTTAAAGATTATAAAGATAAAGATGTAGTTGTAGCAACAGGAGCTGCACTTATGAGTATTACTCATATTTTAAAAGTATTTGTATTTATGTATTTTGGTTTCGTATTTTTTGATTATATTGGAATTATAGTTGTAATGATTATTGGAGCAGTTGCTGGAAGTTGGGCTGGAACACAATTAAGAGATAAAATTGATGGTAAAAAATTTGTAATCATTTTAAAAGTGCTTTTAAGTGCATTAGCAATCAATGTAATCATTGGCGTACTTATTTGAAAAAAACACTTTTTGATAGAATTTTTACTTCAAAGGAAGCTTTACTTTATGTAATGACAATTTCAATGGTGGTATCTTTTAGTGCTTGGACAAGTTTACTAAATAATTTTACTGTTGAAGTTGCATCTTTTGATGGAAGTCAAATAGGAATTTTACAAAGTCTAAGAGAAATTCCAGGATTTTTAGCCTTTACAGTTTTATTGGTTTTAGCTTTTATTGCCCAACAAAGATTAGTTTATTTATCTATTATGCTTTTAGGATTAGGAACAGCATTAACTGGATATTTCCCAACACCAATTGGACTTTATATTACAACAATTATTATGTCTGTTGGATTTCACTATTTAGAGACTTTAAATCAATCTTTATCTTTACAATGGTTAGATAAAAATAAAGCTCCAATTATTTTAGGAAAATTAAGTGCAGCAAAATCTTTCGCTGGACTTTTAGTTTTTATATTAATTTATCTTTTTATGAACTATTTGGCTATGGAGTACAAATATGTGTATTTAATATTTGGTGGTTTTACATTTTTATTAGGAATTTTTTCTTGGTATTTATTCACGCATTTTAAAGAGACAGTTATTCAAGATAAAAAAATCAGAGTAAAAAAAGAGTATTGGCTTTTTTATTTACTTACTTTTCTCTCAGGTGCAAGAAGACAGATATTTGTTGTATTTGCAGGATTTTTACTTGTAGAAAAATTTGGTGTTGATATTCATAATATGGTTTTATTGTTATTTGTGAATTCTGTTTTGAATATGTATCTGGCTCCAAAAATTGGAAAATTTATAGTTGCTTTTGGAGAAAAAGTTACTTTAAAAATTGAATACATTGGGCTAATGTTAGTATTTACATCTTATGCTTTTGTAGATAATGTATATTTTGCTTTTGTTTTATATATTATTGACCATTTACTATTTTCTATGGCTATTGCTTTAAAAACATATTTTCAAAAAATAGCAAATCCAAGTGATATTTCAAGTGCAAGTGCAGTGAGTTTTACGATAAATCATATTGCAGCAGTTTTTTTACCAGCTCTTTTAGGTTTAGTTTGGCTCTATTCTAATTCTTTAGTATTTATTATTGGAGCAGTTATTGCATTTTGTTCTTTTACTTTGTCATTTTTGGTTCCAAAGCAACCTCAAATAGGATATGAAACAATATTAAAAAAGAGAGAAGATGAAGTTTAGAATAGCAAAAGAAGAGGATATAAAATCCTTATTAAAACTTTTAAATGAACTTTTTAGTTTAGAAAAAGAGTTCATTCCAAATGAAACTTTACAAATAAAAGCGTTAGAAACAATAATAAAAGATGAAAAAGTAGGGCATATAATAGTTTGTGAAGTTGAAAATAAAATAGTAGCAATGGTAAATCTTTTATATTCTATTTCAACAGCACTTGGAAATAGGGTAGTGATTTTAGAAGATATGATAGTTTCATCTGAAGCTAGAGATAAAAAAGTAGGTTCAAAACTATTAGACTTTGCAAAAGAGTTTGCAAAATCTAAAGGTATAAAAAGAATAACTCTTTTAACAGATGATGATAATTTTAAAGCTCATAGATTTTATGAAAAAAATGGCTTTAAAAAATCATCTATGATAGTTTTTAGAAGTTTTTTAAACGAATAGTTTTAAGAATAGTATTATAAAAAGTGCAGAAGCTAAAGTTTGCACTGTTATGATACTCGTCATTAGAGTTATATCTCCACCAAGTTGCCTTGCAAGTATAAATGAACTAGGAGCTGTTGGTAAAACAGAGAATAAAACTAAAATTGAAATCATTATTTCATTTAATCCAAACATCATTCCAAAGCTATAAATAAATATAGGTAAGATTATAAACTTACCTATACAGCTAATAATTAAATCTTTTTTTGCACTATTTAACTCTTTTAATACTAATGCATAACCAATAGATAAAAGTCCAAGTGGAAGAGCAGCTTTACTTAAAATCTCAAGTAAATTTTCTATACTAACTGGAACTGGAATTGCTAAAAAATTTATAGCTCCACCAATTGCACATCCAATAATTAAAGGATTTTTTATTATAGATTTTACTAAATATATAAAATCTAGTTTATTATTATCTGAATAAAGAGCAAAGATAGTTACACATAAAATATTTATAAATGGAATTGCAAAAGTTAAAATAATTGCACTTAAAACTAAACCTTCATCCCCAAAAATAGAACCACTTAAAGCTAAGAATACATAAGTATTAAATCTTATTCCACCTTGAATTATTGAAGTAAAAGAACTATTTTTTGTCGGGCTTATTTTGTTAAAGATTATTAAAACAATCATTGTTAAAAATATGGCTATAAGAGAAACTAAAACAAAATTTATACTATTTGAATCAAATTTAGCATTTGATAGTTTAAATATCAAAAGTGCAGGCATTAATACAAAATATGTAAGTTTATCCGCCATTGGCCAAAATTCATGAGAAGGAAAACTAATTCTTTTAAAAAAATATCCTATTAAAATTAGTCCAAAAACTGGAACTAAACTAGAAAATAAATATTCCATAATTATACTGCTATTTTAAAAACAGCTTTTATAATTTTTTCATTTTTATCTACTTTAATACAAGGCATATGTGCATCATTTGGATAAAAAATTGCTAGTTCATTTTTTCTAATAATTAAAGATGAAGAGTTAGGTGATTGGGCATATTTTGCATAATCTAAAGTTTCGTCATACTCTTTTGTTATTTGAAGATTATTGATATTTTCAACTTCCATTATTTCAGTTCCATCAAAAATATATTGAATATCTATGTATTTTTTGTGAGATTCAAAAAAACAATCTTTTTTGTCTTTTGAGATATAAGCTTGTTCAAGAACAAAACAGTTCTCTTCAAGAACTATTTTGTTACAGTTATCAAGTTCAATATTTATTAAACTTTGATACTCTTTTGAATTAATATCTTGCAATTTTTCAATATATAAAAAAGCTTTATCAAATTTTGGATTATTTATTTGTCCTTTTACAGTTTCAATATTGCCAAAAATTGCCATTTATTTTCCTAATTTTTATTTTTTAACATCTCTTTTAAGATGATTTTACCACCTTCAACACCTGGTTGGTCGTAAGTATTTATTCTTAAGAATTTTCCAACAATTGAAGTTAATAATTCATAATAGAATAATAGTTTTCCAATTTCATATTCACTAATCTCTTCAATTTCAATTAAATCTATTGGAATATCTTTTTTATACTCTTTAACTGAAGCAATTGTAGCATCTGCTTGAAGATTGATAAGTTCTTTAAAATCAAGATTATTAATATAATCTAAATCTTCTAACCCTTGAAGTGTTGTTGGAGCTATTTTTGTATTATCTTTAAAATCTTTGATTTTTATAAATGTTACTGTTTTATCTCTTTTCCCTTCAACAATTAATTGTAAGAAAGAGTGTTGGTCCACTGGTCCTAAAAGTCCAATTGGAGTTAAACCTTGGTTTGTATGATTTACATCAATTTTTCCAAGACTTTCTCCCCAAAGTTGGATATACCATTTATTAAATCCTTCTAATAATTGAGAATATGAAAAAATTGCATTTACATTGTAAACATCTTTGAATTCATAATATGTTCTTGCTTTTTTGATTAAATGGTCATATAAATCATTTTGCTCAAAAAATGATGTTGATATTTTTTTTGCACCTTTTAATAATTCATCAATATTAAATCCCGCTAGATATAAAGGAACTAATCCAACATTAGATAATACAGAAAATCTTCCACCAACATTTTTAGGAATATCAAAAGAGTTAATATCATTTGCTTTTGCAAAAGTATTTAACTTACTATCATCTTCTGTAATTATTAATAAGTTTGATTTATCAATTTTCGTAATTGACATTAAATATTTAAAAATAGAAATAGTCTCTATTGTAGTTCCTGATTTTGAAATTACTATAAATAATGTATCTTCTAAATTAATTTGGCTTAATGTCCCATTTAAGTTAACTGGATCTGTACTTTCAAAGAAAAAAAGCTCTTTTTTTAGAGTCTTATTATATTGCTTGTTATACTTCATAAAGTTATAAATTGCATAAGTTCCTAAAGTACTTCCACCAATTCCAATGATAGCTATTTGTTTTTGCGTAAAATTTAAACTATCTAATTTAGCTTTTAAAAAAGTCGTATCTTCATAAGGAAGAGAGTAATAACCTATATGCTCTCTTTCTTTTTTTATTTCTGCAAAGATTTCTTCATCACTTAATGATACTTGCGGATAATATAGGTTATTTTTCACTTATTTTGCTCCAGTCTCTTTTTTTGCTGCTGCTTCTTTTTTTGTTTCTTTATCGTAAAAATAGTTTGTTGCTTTCACAAATCCATCAATACTTCCACAGTCGAATCTTTGTCCTTCAAATTTGAAAGCTAAAACCATACCTTTTTTTGCTTGAGTTAATAAAGCATCAGTAATTTGGATTTCTCCACCTTTACCTGGCTTTGTTTCTCTAATGATATTGAAAATATCTGGAGTTAAAATATATCTTCCAATAATTGCAAGATTTGAAGGAGCAACTTCTGGTTCTGGTTTTTCAACCATATCTTTAACCATAAAAATTCCTGGTTCTATTTCGTTTCCAGCAATAACACCATATTTATTTGTTTCTTCTTTTGGAACTTCTTCTATAGCTACAATAGAACAGTGATATTTTTTGTATAAATCAACCATTTGTGCTAAAACACCTTTATTTGGTGCATCACATAAATCATCTGCAAGTAAAACTGCAAAAGGTTGGTCACCAATTAAAGTTTCTCCACATAAAATAGCATGACCTAAACCTTTCATCTCAATTTGTCTAGTATAAGAGAAAGTACATTTAGTAATAACAGATCTAATTTCTGTTAAATAATGTTCTTTACTTGTACCTTTGATTTGGTGTTCTAATTCATAAGAAATATCAAAATGATCTTCAATTGCTCTTTTACCTCTACCTGTTACAACAGCCATTGTATCCATACCAGCAGCAAGTGCTTCTTCTACTCCATATTGAATAAGTGGTTTAGTTAAAACTGGTAACATCTCTTTCGGTGTTGCTTTTGTTGCAGGTAAAAATCTTGTTCCATATCCAGCAGCAGGGAATAGACATTTTTTGATTGGATTTTCTTTACTCATTTTTATTTTCCTTTTATTTCTTCAAATAGTTTAATTAAAACATTTTCATATATTTTAGCATTTTCTTGTGTATCTGCTTCAAATCTAGTTACTAATTTTGGTGTAGTGTTACTTGCTCGCACTAATCCCCAACCTTTTTCAAATATAACTCTTATCCCATCAACAGTGATTATATCTTTGATTTTTGGGAAATATGCAGGTGGATTTTCTAAAGCATTTTTTAAATCATCAATGATTTTAAATTTTGTCTCTTCTGTAACAGTAATATTAATTTCAGGAGTTGAATAAACTTTTGGTAGAGCTTCATACTCTTTATCAAAATCAAAATTTTGGTCAATTAATTCTAATGCTCTAAATGTTGCATAAATTGCATCGTCATATCCAAAATATCTATCATTAAAGAATAAATGTCCAGAAACTTCAGCAGCAAAATCTGCATTTGTTTCTTTTATTTTAACTTTTAGATTAGAGTGACCTGTTTTATACATGATAGCTTTTCCATAAGAATTAATGGTATCATACATAACTTGAGTACATTTTACTTCACCAATAACTGTTGGATTTTTAATAAATTTAGAGAAGAATATAGCTAAGATATCTCCTTTAAAGTTATATTTTGGAGAAAGTAGGGCTATTCTATCTGCATCACCATCGTAAGCGAAACCAAAATCAAATTCACCAGTTGATAACTCTTTTTTAATATCTTCTAATGTATGCTCATCACTTGGGTCTGGATGATGATTTGGGAAATTTCCATCTGGTTCTTCAAAAAGAATTTTGTATTTGATATTTAATTTATCAAGAATTTCTCTTAATACAACTCCTGCAACACCATTTCCACAATCAAAAACAAATTTTTTATTTTCAAGTTTTAAATGAGAAAAGTTTTTAACTATATAATCTATATATCTATTTTTAGAATCAATAGAAATTGTAGTTTCATTATCTTCTATTGAAGAATTGTCTGCAAGTATTTCTCTTCCTAAAGCATAAATATCTTCTCCAAAGAAAGGATCTTTATCTAAAGTAATTTTAAATCCATTATATTCTGGTGGATTATGTGAACCAGTAATCATTACAGAACCATCACATTTTAAACCATCAAAGTCAGTGAAGTTTGCAAAGTAGTTTGCAGGTGTTGGTACTAATCCCATATCAAGAACTTCTAAACCAGCTTTTTTTATTCCTGAAGTAAGCCAATTTTTTAAAGTAGGTGAATGAAGTCTTGCGTCATAACCAACTGCTATATATTGTGCAGATGGAACTTTTTTTTGTAAAGCTTTAGCTAAATAAAAACCAATTTTTTTTACAACATCTTCATTTAATTCTTTTTCGAATATACCTCTAATATCGTATTCTCTAAAAATAGATGCGCTCATTATATGTTTATCTCCTATAATAGAATAAATATATGAAATTATTCTACTGTTATTTTTAATTTCCCTGTATTATAAAAACATAGGTGAAAATTTTATCAAATAATTGTTGAATAAAGGTGAATATTTTAAAAATATAAGAAAAAATGTAAATAAAGATTATATTCCCAATAAAAAGCTAGCAAAAAACAAAAAAAGAGAAAAAAGAGTAGAAATTTCAAAATTTAAGCTACATTTCAGCGTTAGGGTATTGACAAGTAGATAAAAATCTATTATAATTCCCGTCCAATTTGACTGGAACGCTTCAAACGAAAAGCTTGAAGAGAAACGATTCAATCGAGTCTGGAATGATCTTTAAAAATGAATGAAAGTTTGTAAAGTAATCTTTATAAACCGAATATAGAACTCTTATAAAAAATCTATGTTTATTTAGATTTAAAATAAGAATAAATGTTAAAAAATATAAAAACAAGAAATTTGGTAAAACAAATCTTGTCTATAAAATTTGAGTGATAATTTTGTAATTGAAGAGTTATAAAATTTGTCAGTTTCAAAAACTCTATAATTTATGGAGAGTTTGATCCTGGCTCAGAGTGAACGCTGGCGGCGTGCTTAACACATGCAAGTCGAACGAGAACGGGATATAGCTTGCTATATTTGTCAGCTAAGTGGCGCACGGGTGAGTAATGTATAGATAACCTGCCCTTAAGAAAGGAATAACAGTTGGAAACGACTGCTAATGCCCTATATGCCTTTAATACATAAGTATGCAAGGGAAACGCTTTAGTGCTTAAGGATGGGTCTGTATGGTATCAGCTTGTTGGTGAGGTAATGGCTCACCAAGGCTATGACGCCTAACTGGTTTGAGAGGATGATCAGTCACACTGGAACTGAGACACGGTCCAGACTCCTACGGGAGGCAGCAGTGGGGAATATTGCACAATGGACGAAAGTCTGATGCAGCAACGCCGCGTGGAGGATGACACATTTCGGTGCGTAAACTCCTTTTATATAGGAAGATAATGACGGTACTATATGAATAAGCACCGGCTAACTCCGTGCCAGCAGCCGCGGTAATACGGAGGGTGCAAGCGTTACTCGGAATCACTGGGCGTAAAGAGCGTGTAGGCGGGTATATAAGTCAGAAGTGAAATCCAATAGCTCAACTATTGAACTGCTTTTGAAACTGTATACCTAGAATGTGGGAGAGGTAGATGGAATTTCTGGTGTAGGGGTAAAATCCGTAGAGATCAGAAGGAATACCGATTGCGAAGGCGATCTACTGGAACATTATTGACGCTGAGACGCGAAAGCGTGGGGAGCAAACAGGATTAGATACCCTGGTAGTCCACGCCCTAAACGATGTACACTAGTTGTTGTGAGGCTCGACCTTGCAGTAATGCAGTTAACACATTAAGTGTACCGCCTGGGGAGTACGGTCGCAAGATTAAAACTCAAAGGAATAGACGGGGACCCGCACAAGCGGTGGAGCATGTGGTTTAATTCGACGATACACGAAGAACCTTACCTGGACTTGACATAGTAAGAACTTTCTAGAGATAGATTGGTGTCTGCTTGCAGAAACTTATATACAGGTGCTGCACGGCTGTCGTCAGCTCGTGTCGTGAGATGTTGGGTTAAGTCCCGCAACGAGCGCAACCCTCGTCCTTAGTTGCTAACAGTTCGGCTGAGAACTCTAAGGAGACTGCCTACGCAAGTAGGAGGAAGGTGAGGACGACGTCAAGTCATCATGGCCCTTACGTCCAGGGCTACACACGTGCTACAATGGGGTATACAAAGAGCAGCAATACGGTGACGTGGAGCAAATCTCAAAAATATCTCCCAGTTCGGATTGTAGTCTGCAACTCGACTACATGAAGTTGGAATCGCTAGTAATCGTAGATCAGCTATGCTACGGTGAATACGTTCCCGGGTCTTGTACTCACCGCCCGTCACACCATGGGAGTTGAACTCATTCGAAGCGGGGATGCTAAAGTAGCTACCTTCCACAGTGGATTCAGCGACTGGGGTGAAGTCGTAACAAGGTAACCGTAGGAGAACCTGCGGTTGGATCACCTCCTTTCAGAGAGAGAAGTAAGATTCGTTTCTTACTTCCAGAGATTTTATATTCGGTTTATAAAGATTATTTAAATAGGTAGTAAAGGGGCCTATAGCTCAGCTGGCTAGAGCGCTCGACTGATAATCGTGAGGTCTCAGGTTCAAGTCCTGATAGGCCCACCATTAAATAATCTAGTAAAGATTAATTTAGGTTGGGGAATTAGCTCAGCTGGGAGAGCGCCTGCTTTGCACGCAGGAGGTCAGCGGTTCGATCCCGCTATTCTCCACCACCTATAACTAATAAGTTCATCTGATTTAAAAGTTAAATATAAGTTCAATAAGAGATTGAATTTATATTTGATTTTCAAAATCAAAACGATATTTAAAAATATAATGTTAAAGTCTTTAATTTTTTCGTAAGAATTAGATAACAGAAATGTTAAATAATTTAAAACAAAAAAAATTTCATATCTAAGAAATTAGATAGAACACAACATTATTTTATTGGATATATTTTAAATAATATGTTTAATAAGATAGTAGCCAAAGAATATTATCAAAAAGCGATAGAGTTTAACTCTATTTATTAATAAGCTATTAAGGGCTAATGGTGGATGCCTAGACTGTAAGAGGCGATGAAAGACGTATTAGGCTGCGATAAGCCTCGGGGAGCTGCCAAAGAGCTTTGATCCGGGGATTTCTGAATGGGGCAACCCAGCATATAGAGATATATGTTACCCTACGGGGAGCTAACCTGGTGAAGTGAAACATCTCAGTAGCCAGAGGAAGAGAAATCAAACGAGATTCCGTCAGTAGCGGCGAGCGAAAGCGGATTAGGACAAACCCAATGCTTGCATTGGGGGTTGTAGGACCATAACGTGAGACTAAAGAGGATAGATGAAATACTTGGAAAAGTGTAGCATAGAAGGTGAAACTCCTGTAATTTAAATTCTCAATAGCTCTATTGGTATCCTGAGTAGGTCGGAACACGTGATATTTTGACTGAAACTGGGGGGACCACCCTCCAATCCTAAATACTACTTACAGATCGATAGTGAACAAGTACCGTGAGGGAAAGGTGAAAAGTACTCCAGCGAGGAGAGTGAAATAGAACCTGAAACCATTAGCTTACAATCATTCAGAGCCCTATGATTTATCAGGGTGATGGACTGCCTTTTGCATAATGAGCCTGCGAGTTGTGGTATCTGGCAAGGTTAAGTCAAGTACGAAGCCGTAGCGAAAGCGAGTCTTAATAGGGCGATTTAGTCAGATGCTGCAGACCCGAAACGAAGTGATCTATCCATGAGCAGGTTGAAGCTGGTGTAAGAGCCAGTGGAGGACCGAACCGATAGGCGTTGAAAAGTCTCCGGATGACTTGTGGATAGGGGTGAAAGGCCAATCAAACTTCGTGATAGCTGGTTCTCTCCGAAATATATTTAGGTATAGCCTTGTGTTGTAGCATATGGGGGTAGAGCACTGAATGGGCTAGGGCTGCTTACCGCGGTACCAAACCCTATCAAACTATGAATACCATATGTGGAATCACAGGAGTCAGGCGGTGGGTGATAAAATCAATCGTCGAGAGGGGAACAACCCAGACTAACAGCTAAGGTCCCTAAGTTACATCTAAGTGGAAAACGATGTGGAGTTACTGTGACAACCAGGAGGTTGGCTTAGAAGCAGCCATCCTTTAAAGAAAGCGTAACAGCTCACTGGTCTAGTGATTCTGCGCGGAAAATATAACGGGGCTAAGATGTACACCGAAGCTTTAGATTCAATTTTTAATTGAGTGGTAGGAGAGCGTTCTATTCAGCGTAGAAGATGTACCGGTAAGGAGCGTTGGAGCGGATAGAAGTGAGCATGCAGGCATGAGTAGCGATAATTGAGGTGAGAATCCTCAACGCCGAAAACCCAAGGTTTCCTACGCGATGCTCGTCATCGTAGGGTTAGTCGGGTCCTAAGTCGAGTCCGAAAGGGGTAGACGATGGCAAATTGATTAATATTTCAATACCAACATATAAGCGCGATGTGGGGACGCATAGAGTTAATCGAGGTCACTGATGGAATAGTGGCTCGAAGGACGTAGGCTGTTACTTAGGCAAATCCGGGTAACGTTAGGCCGAGATCTTACAGGCTCTTGACACTCTTCGGAGGAGATGGAGAATCGATGATACTGTCGTGCCAAGAAAAGCCACTAAGTATATTATATGTTGCCCGTACCGTAAACCGACACAGGTGGGTGGGATGAGTATTCTAAGGCGCGTGGAAGAACCCTGGTTAAGGAACTCTGCAAACTAGCACCGTATCTTCGGTATAAGGTGTGCCTACTTTTGTATATGAACTTGCTTCAAAAAGCGAAAGAGGTTGCAACAAAGAGTCCCTCCCGACTGTTTACCAAAAACACAGCACTTTGCTAACACGTAAGTGGATGTATAAGGTGTGACGCCTGCCCGGTGCTCGAAGGTTAACTGATGATGTCAGCGCAAGCGAAGCATTTGATTGAAGCCCGAGTAAACGGCGGCCGTAACTATAACGGTCCTAAGGTAGCGAAATTCCTTGTCGGTTAAATACCGACCTGCATGAATGGCGTAACGAGATGGGAGCTGTCTCAACCAGGGATCCAGTGAAATTGTAGTGGAGGTGAAAATTCCTCCTACCCGCGGAAAGACGGAAAGACCCCGTGCACCTTTACTACAGCTTGACACTGTAGCTTGGATATTCATGTGCAGGATAGGTGGGAGGCTATGATGACTAGACGCCAGTAGAGTCGGAGCCATCCTTGAGATACCACCCTTGAATATTTGAGTTACTAACTGCGTACAATTATCTTGTATCAGGACAATGTCTGGTGGGTAGTTTGACTGGGGCGGTCGCCTCCTAAAAAGTAACGGAGGCTTACAAAGGTTAGTTCATGGCGGATGGAAATCGCCAGTTGAGTATAATGGCATAAACTAGCTTGACTGTGAGACATACAAGTCGAACAGAGACGAAAGTCGGTCATAGTGATCCGGTGGTTCTGTGTGGAAGGGCCATCGCTCAAAGGATAAAAGGTACGCCGGGGATAACAGGCTGATCTCCCCCAAGAGCTCACATCGACGGGGAGGTTTGGCACCTCGATGTCGGCTCATCGCATCCTGGGGCTGAAGTAGGTCCCAAGGGTATGGCTGTTCGCCATTTAAAGCGGTACGCGAGCTGGGTTCAGAACGTCGTGAGACAGTTCGGTCCCTATCTTCCGTGGGCGTAGGAAAGTTGAAGAGATTTGTCCCTAGTACGAGAGGACCGGGATGAACGTACCACTGGTGTACCAATTGTTCTGCCAAGAGCATCGTTGGGTAGCTACGTACGGATGTGATAAGAGCTGAAAGCATCTAAGCTCGAAGCCAACTCTAAGATTAACTTTCCCTGAAGTTCCCAGCAAGACTAGCTGGTTGATAGGCTGGATGTGTAAGCGTTGTAAGGCGTTTAGCTGACCAGTACTAATAGAACGTTTGGCTTATTTTAAACAATTCTTTGGTTTACTATCTTATTAAATATATTTCTTATATTTAGTATATATTGTGAAAAGACTTTAACATTATTTTTTCTTAACTCCTAAACGAGTTGAGTGAAGAGTATATTTTTTATAATATCTTCTTTACTCAACTTTGCTGGTGGCTATAGAGAAGTGGAAATACCCAGTCCCATTCCGAACCTGGAAGTCAAGCACTTCATCGCCGATAATACTGCCGGGTCCCCTGGTGGAAACGTAGGCCGCTGCCAGCTCTTGAGTTTTTTTCAAAGCTTTTGCTAATTTGAACTTCTTTAAGTTCTTTTTAGCAGAAGCTTTTTTTTTACCCCGCTTTTTTTATTCCTGATTATTATTTACTTTTGCTCTTTAGTTCCATTTTTACTTTTTTTTGATATTATTCTTTCTTTTTTGCTTACATAGCTCTAATGGTAGAGCAATTCCATGGTAAGGAAGAGGTTATCGGTTCAACTCCGATTGTGAGCACCATTTTACTTTTCAAAATATATTTTCAAAATATTTTTATGTAAAAATTTTATTAAAAGGATTTTTATGGATTTTTTTAAATTAAAAGAACATAATACTTCTATTTCTAAAGAATTCTATGCAGGATTTACAACATTTTTAACAATGTTATATATTGTACCTGTTAATGGATTTATTTTATCAGATGCTGGTCTTCCAATAGATGCTGTTATAACTGCGACAGCTTTGATAACAATACTTGCAACTTTATTTTCAGCTTTATGGTCAAATACACCAATTGCCATGAGTGTTGGTATGGGCTTAAATGCCTATTTTTCTTATGGTTTAGTTCTTGGTATGAAAATACCTTGGGAAACTGCTTTAGGTATTGTTTTTTTATCTGGTATTTTATTTGTATTATTATCTTTAACTAATTTTAGAGTTTGGATTATGACTTCAATTCCTATGAGTCTTAGACGTGCAATTAGTGCTGGTATTGGTTCATTTATTGCTTTTATTGGTTTGAAACAAATGGGAATGATTGTTTCAAATGATGCAACATTAGTTACTCTTGGAGATTTTTCAAATTCAAATGTTTTATTAGGTGTTTTAGGTTTAATTTTATCTTTTAGTTTTTATGCATATAAACTAAGAGGAGCATTTATTTTATCTATTGCTATTACATCTATTGTAGCTTGGAGTTTTTCACTTAACACTACACCTACAGATTTTTTCTCAGCTCCTTCTTCAATTTCGCCAATTTTTCTTAAATTAGATATTTTAAGTGCTTTATCTTTATCATTATTACCTGTTATTATTACATTTTTAATTACTGATATGTTTGATACATTAGGAACTTTAACTGGCGTTGGAACAAGAGCAAATCTTTTTCAAGAAAATAATAAAAATGATAAATCATTACAAAAAACACTTGAAGCTGATGCAATTGCAACAGTTGGAGGAAGTTTACTTGGTGTTTCTACAACAACTGCATTTATTGAAAGTGCAAGTGGAGTTGAAGAGGGTGGAAGGACAGGATTAACAGCAGTTTTTACTGCATTATTATTTGTAACTACACTTTTTATGTTACCTTTATTTAAATCAATTCCTTCAAATGCAATTTATCCTGTATTAGTTGTGGTTGGTGTTTTAATGTTTACTGAACTTGGGAAAATAAATTTTGAAGAGACAGATTTAGCAACAAGTGCAGCAGCATTTTTAATAGTTATTTTAATGCCTTTAACATTTTCAATTACAAATGGAATTGCAGCTGGATTTTTGATTTATACAATTATTAAGCTTGTAAAAAAAGAGTATAAAGATTTGAATATTGGTATTATAGTTATTACATTTATTAGTGCATTAGCATTTATTTTTTAAAAAGGATTTTTATTTGGAAAAATTATATTATAGTTATGAGTTATTTAAAAAAGATACACAAATTTTAGTTGATAAGTGTAGAGATTATGAACCAGAAATTTTACTTGCAGTAGCACGAGGTGGTTTAACACTTTCACATTTGATGGCTCAAGCACTTGACATGAGAAATTTATATACATTAAACTCTATTCATTATGAAGGTGAGTTAAAACTAGATACATTTAATATTTTTAATATTCCAGATGTTTCTCATGCAAAAAGAGTTTTAATTGTTGATGATATTGTTGATTCGGGTGAAACTATGAGAGAGATTTTAAAAGTTTTAAAAGAAAAGTTTCCAAATGTTGAATTTAAATTAGCAACATTGTTTTATAAAAAAACTGCAGTTTTACAACCTGATTTTTGTGTAAGAGAAGCAAATGAATGGATTGATTTCTTTTGGGAAGTTGATGTTAAATAAATAGGAATTATTATGACTTTTATTGATTTTAAAAAATTACTTTTAGATGCTGAGATGAGTATTCCAAAGTTTACAGAACTTATTAAAGTTAGTGAAAAAAATATTCAAGCATATAAAAAGAAAAAGCGTGTACCAAATACAATTGCAGTTATTGCAACATGTTTTGCAAAAATGAATAAAGAAGAAATAGATTTTAAAACATTGATAAATGATTTAGAATTAGAAAAAAAAGAGAAAAAAGGTGCAGGTTTTTCAAAAAAGAAATCAATAAAAGAAAAAACAAAAAAATAAATATATGGATAAAAAATGGTACTTAATAATAGAATAAAAAAATTTTTAGCAATTGCCTCTTTTATGATGGCTTTAGGAATAGCTTTGGGAGCTTTTGGTGCTCATGGTTTAAAATCAATTTTAGATGAACATATGATGAATATTTATCATACAGGAATAGAGTATCAATTTTACAATACTTTAGGATTATTTGCTGCAATATTTATTTATTCATTAAAACCTGAATCTAAAAAGATTTATGTTGCTTTATGGCTTATATTAATTGGAATGATTATTTTTTCATTTTCTTTATATCTTTTAACAATTTTAAATATGCCTATACTTGGTGCAATTACACCTATTGGTGGAACTTTACTAATTATTGCTTGGTTAACGCTTTGTTATGGAATTTTAAAAGATTAAATGAAAACTTTAACTATTTTAGGGGCAGGTTGGTTAGGATTTGAACTAGGTATTGTTTTAAAAAATAATTTTAAAATAAAAGTAAGTTCTAGAAGTGAAGAAAAACAAAAAATGTATGAAGAGGAAGGTCTTTTTTCATATATTTTAAATGAAGAAAATCTTAGTAATCTTGATGAATTATTAGAAACTAACTATTTATTTATAAATTTTCCTCCTTCAAAATTTGAAGATTATCTATCTTTTTTGAACAAAATTTATTCTCATGAAAAAATACAAAATATAGAAAAAATCATATTTATTAGTTCAACATCAATTTATCCAAATATTGAAGCTAATTTTGATGAAGAATTTGAAATAACAGAACCTAGTTCAAAGATTGTATTTGATGCAGAAAATTTGATAAAAGATAAAAGTGATTTGATTTTTAGAGTTGCTGGACTTGTTGGTGGAAATAGGTATTTTGGAAAAAGAAGTGCAAATAAAGTTATAGAATTTCCAAAAACACCAATAAATTTTGTTCACAGAAATGATGTTATAAATGCAACTAAATTTGTAATTGATAAAAATATTTGTGGAATTTTTAATTTATGTTCAAAAAATCATCCAACAAAAGAGGAAATATATAGTTTTAACTCAAAAAAGTATAATTTTGAAAAACCTATTTTTTTAGAAAGTGAAAACTTTTTAAATAGATTAATAAATGGAGAAAAAATTGAAAAAGAAGGATTTATATATAAATATAATAATCCTTTTGAATTTTAAAAAAGATTAGTTTTAAACTAATCTTTAGTGCGTATTAAATGCTCTATCTCCAGCATCTCCAAGACCAGGTCTTATATAGTTATTTTCATCTAATCTTTCATCAATTTGAGCTATAAACATATCAATATCAGGATGAGCTTCTGTCACTTTTTTTACTCCATATGGTGAACCAATAATATTTAAACAGATGATTTTTTTTGCTTTTTTTGTTTTTAAATATTCAATACCATCAATCAATGAACCACCAGTTGCAACCATTGGGTCAAGTAAAATAACCGTTTTATTTTCTAAATTAGGAATATTTTCATAAAAAAGTTTACTTAATGATGTTTCTTCATCTCTTTTCATTGCTAAAAAACCACTTTTTGCATAAGGTAAAGTTCTTAAAATTCCTGTAAGCATTGGTTCACCTGCTCTTAAAATAGGAACAAGAACAAGTTTCTGAACTTCAATTACTTCAACATCTAAAGGGCCTTGCCAAGTGTTTATATTTTGTGTAATAGTTGGAAAATCATTTAATGCTTCTGAAACTAAAATTCTTGAAATTTCTTCAATTGTTAATCTAAATTCGTTTGAAGTAGTTCTCACATCTCTTAATCTATTAACTAAGTGTTTTACAACTACATTTGTACTTTCTTTATACATTTTAAGTCCTTTTAAAAGATTAATATTACAAAAAAATTGCTTATAAGTTATACATAAATTTAAAGTTTGTAATACGCAAAATTGGATACTATAAAATTTATAAAAAAATTAGAGGTAATAATGAAACCTACAGACTATAACTTTAGAGTTAAAGATTCGATTTTAGGTCTACAATTTTTATTTGTAGCTTTTGGTGCACTTGTTTTAGTGCCTATTTTAACTGGGCTTGACCCAAATGTTGCACTTTTTACAGCAGGAATTGGAACTTTATTATTCCAATTTGTAAATAGAAAGTGTGTTCCACCAATATTTTTAGCTTCTTCTTTTGCTTTTATTGCACCTATTTCTTATGGTGTAGCAACATGGGGAATTCCTGCAACTCTAAGTGGATTAGTTGCAGCTGGATTTTTATATGTAGCACTTAGTTTTCTAATTAGATTAAAAGGAGATGAGTTTCTACATAAACTTCTTCCTTCTGTTGTAGTTGGGCCTGTAATTATATCTATTGGTCTTATTTTATCTCCAGTTGCAGTTAATATGGCGATGGGTAAAACTGGTGATGGTGCAGTTCAATTAGTACCATTTGATCAAGCAATTGTAATATCAATGATTGCCTTAACAATTACTATTTTAGTATCACTACTAGGAAAAGGTATTTTTAAATTAATTCCAATTTTAATGGGAATTATTGGAGGATATATTGTTTCTTTATATTTTGGATTAATAGATTTTTCAAAAGTTTCAATAGCTGCTTGGTTTGCAATGCCAAATTTTGTTGCACCTGAATTTAATTGGCAAGCAATAGTTTATATTTTACCAATCGCAATTGCTCCTGCTATTGAGCATATAGGAGATATGTTAGCAATTTCAAGTGTAACAAAACAAGATTATTTAAAAAAGCCAGGTCTAAAAAATACGCTTTTAGGTGATGGATTAGCAACTTCAGTTGCTTCGCTTTTTGGTGGACCACCAAATACTACATATTCAGAAGTAACAGGTGCTGTTACAGTTACAAAAGCTTATAATCCAGCAATTATGACTTGGGCAGCTATTTGTGCAATTTTATTAGCGTTTGTTGGAAAACTTGGAGCAATACTTGCAACTATTCCTGTTCCAGTTATGGGTGGAATTATGTTGTTACTTTTTGGAATTATTGCAACTTTAGGAATTAGTACATTATCAAGAGCTAATATTGATTTTTCTTGTCCTAGAAATATGGCAATTGTCTCTATGATTTTGGTATTTTCAATAGGTGGAATGACTTTTAATTTTGGTGGAGTTCCTTTTGCCGGAATTGGTCTTGGAGCAATGGTTGGTATCTTCTTGAATCTTGTTTTACCGAAAGCTTTATAAAATAATGTTAGAATCTAATGAAATAATTGAAAAGGATAATAATGGCAGCAAAAGAACATCAATTTGATATTTCAGCAAAATTAGATATGCAAGAGATGAAAAATGCAGTAATTCAAGCTCAAAAAGAGATTGATAACAGATATGATTTTAAAGGAATTAGTAAAGAGATAGATTTAAATATTGGAGCAAAAACTTTAATATTAGTATCTTCAAGTGACAATAAAATCGATGCAATGATGGATATTTTAATCTCAAAAATGAATAAAAGAAATATTTCTATTAACTCTTTAGAAGAGATAAAAAAAGAAGATTCAAGTGGTGGAAATAGAAAATATACTTTTAAAATAATTGATAGTATTGAAAAAGATGAAGCTAAAAAAATTCAAACTGAGATTAAAAACCTAAAATTAAAAGTAACAGCTGTAAATCAAGGTGATGAAATAAGAGTTACTGGAAAAAATATTGATGATTTACAAACAATTATGAAACACTTAAGAAGTTTAGAACTAAAAGCTCCTTTAGTTTTTGATAACTTTAGATAAAAATCTTACTTATATATAATTTATGTGTAATTAATATATAATTCATTCTTTATTTTAAAGGATGAATTATAGAACTATTAATAATAAAATCAATCGCAGTTGTATCACTTGTTTTAAGTTTAAGTTTTATTGCTGAAAAAGTAAGTCCTAGAATTTCTGGGATTTTATCTGGGCTTCCTGTTGGAAGTGCCATAACTCTTTTATTTTTTGCAATAGAAAATGGTGTTGATTACGTAACAAAAGTTGCTTTATATAATATTCATGGCTTATTTGCAGCTTTAGCCTTTTCTATTGGTTATTACGCAAGTACTTTTTATAAAGGAAAGTTAGAGATATTTTTATCTTTACTTATCTCTTTTATTTCATATTTAATAATTGCATTTATTCTTGCAAATGTTCCACCACATGTTGTTTTAACTCCTGTTATTGTTATAATTTTGATGTTAATTGCAACTATATATTTTGCAAAAAAAGAGAACTTTGTTATTGATAAAAAAATAAAAACTTCAATAAGTGATATATTTTTTAGGTCACTTTTAACAATCTCTATATTTTTAATAATCTCAAGTTTGCCAAAATATGTACCATCAAATATCGCAGGAATTTTTTCATCTTTTCCTACTATTCTTTTACCTTTGATGTTAATAATTCATTTTAGACATAGTAGATTTCAAGCAAGAACAGTAATAAAAAATACTCCTTATGGATTAAGTTCAGTTGTTATTTACTCTTTAGTTGTATATTTTGCTTATGCAAAAATAGGTATAGTTTATGGGACAATAATAGCTCTTTTTTGTTCAGTTTTATATGTAGTTATTCAAGGAAAAGTTTTAAGATTTTTCAAATTAATTAAATAGTCACATACACACTAAATAAACAAAACTTTAATATAATAAAAATTATATACTAGGATTTTATATGAAAGTTTTGTTATTAGAAGATGATGTAGCATTGAGTGATTTACTTAATGAACATTTGGTCGATAAAGGTTATGAAGTAACTTTATGTACAGATGGTCAAGATGCTTTAGAAAGTTTGATTGATAAAAAATTTGATATAGCTTTACTTGATATAAATACACCAAAAATCAGTGGAATTGAAGTATTAAAAAGAGTAAGAAATGAATATAAAAACAATACTCCAATTATTATTCTTACAGCTTTTCAAGATACAAAACATCTAAAAGAGTCTTTTGAAAATGGTGTTGATGACTATATTAAAAAACCTTTTGATTTAGAAGAATTAGACCAACGTATATCAAAACTTTGTAGGCACTTTCTAATAGAACAGGATAGTAAAATCAAAATAGATGAAAATATATTTTTTGAACCACAAACTTGCCAAATTTTTAAAGATAATAAAATAATCAGTCTTGCTCAAAAAGAAAGAGATATTTTAAAATATTTTTGTACTCATAAAAGTAGAGTAATTTCAAATGAAGAGTTACTTCAAAACATTTGGGTATATGATGAAATGCCTACAGATGCAACGATAAGAGTTTATATAAAAAATTTAAGAGAGATTATTGGTAAAGAAAAAATCACAACTATTAGAGCTATAGGATATCGATTTGAATAGAGATGAAAAAAAAGCTTTAATTAGTTTTTTAACTATTTATATAGTTTCAGCAATTTTATTAATTGGAGTAATTTTATATATTTATTATAAAAATGAAACAAGAATGCTTGAAGAGAGTTGTACTATGGAGTTACACAATGCTTCAATGCATATAAAAAATGAAATTATTAATAAACATATGAAAAATCAAAAGTTTAATCCAAATAAATTGGAAAATATAAATATAAAATATGGACTTTTTGACAAAGATAAAAAAGTAATTTTTTCATATTTAGATGAAAAGTTCGATGTGAATTTTTCTAAAAACAGTTATGTAAATGAGTTTTATAACTACTTTATTACAACTTTAGATGAAGAAAATATTCCAATAAAATATATTGTTTTAGAAACTTGTCAAGAAGTTCAAAATAAAAATAAATTGCAGATTTTTATTTTAGTGATTTTATTTTTAAGTGCTATATTTATAGGTTGTATTGGATATTTATTATCGAAGATTTTATTAAATCCCGTTAGACAAAGAGTTGAAGCAATGGATAAATTTATAAAAGATTCAGCTCATGAATTAAATACACCAATTTCAGTTTTAATGACTTCTGTTTCTATGTTGAAAAATGGGAAAAATCCTCAAAAAATGATGAAATATATTTTAAGTAGTTCAAAACAGATTTCTCAAATCTATAATGACATTCATTTTTCAGCTTTTAATGAATTAAATGAAGATGTATTTGAAGAGTTTAATTTAAAAGAATTGGTTAGTGAAAGTGTTGAATTTTTTAACGATATTTCAATAACAAAAAATATAACAATAAATTCAGAGTTAGAAGATTGTTTTATAAAAATGGATAGAACAAAAACACAAAAAATTGTAAATAATCTTCTTTCAAATGCTATAAAATATAGTAAAAAAGATTCTGTTATTGAGGTTTTTTTAGAAAAAAATATCTTAAAAGTAAGAGATTTTGGAATAGGAATTAGTCAAGAAGAACAAAAAGAGATTTTTAAAAGATATAAAAGAGGAAATAATATTGAAGGTGGTTTTGGAATAGGTTTAGATATTGTTAGAAGAATATGTGATGAATATAATTTAACGTTAAACTTAAAGTCAGAAGTTGATAAAGAAACTACATTTAGTATAGATTTTTCTTCGATTGTTATTAAAGATTTTTTACAAAAGTAAAATGAATATTTTTTTTGTTAGAATACGAAAAAATTTATAAAAGATTATTTATGATAAATATAATTGAAGATTTTAGAATTTCTGAGTTAAAAGATACAAAATTTATTCATCCAGTAAAAGTTACTTTTAATCAAAATGGAAAAGAAAAAACTTGGGAAGCAGTAAGAAGTCACGACAGTGTTGCAATACTTTTATATCATAAAGATAAAGATGCTTTTTTATTAGTAAAACAATTTAGAGCACCAGTTTATTTAAATGATAATTCAAAAACATTTACTTATGAATTATGTGCAGGATTGATTGATAAAAATAAATCTATTGAAGAGATAGTTATAGAAGAAATTGATGAAGAGTGTGGATATAAAGTTCATATAGATGATATTTTAAAAATTAGTTCTTTTTACACAAACGTTGGAATTAGTGGAGGAAGACAATATCTATATTTTGCTACGATTGATGAAACAATGAAAATTCATAATGGTGGTGGAGTAAATGATGAACAAATTGAATTACATTTTTTACCTTTAAGTGAATGTGATGATTTTATTTTTGATGAAGAAAAAGCAAAAACACCAGGATTGATGTTTAGTTTTTATTGGTTTTTAAAAAATAGACAAGAGTTAGGATTATAAATGAGAAAATTGATTTTTTTTCTTTCAATATTTTTTTCAATTTTAAATGCAGAAGAACAACCTGCACCTATTCCAACTCCGGAACAATTAGATATTAATAACTCTTTTATTACAAAATATGAATATGGAAAAATGCTTTATAATAACCCAAGAGGAATAGGGTGTAACAAGTGTCATGGAGATGACGCAAGAGGTAAAAAAATAGTTGAATTTAAACAAGAACATGAAAAGAAGATGTATAACTGTAGTTTAGTTGCACCTGATATTAAAGATATTGATTATGAAACATTTTCTGTAAAAGTTAATTCTAAAAAAAATCCAAATTTTAAATTTGATAAAGAACAAGTTTGTGATAAATTGATATATTATGCAAATGTAATGCCTACTTACTTCTTAGTTGAAGAAGAGATAGAAGCAATTTTTTATTATATTAAAAATCTAAAATAATAGCTTTTTATCTAGAAAAAGCTATTCCCAAACCAATCTTATTTATTTCTCTATCATAATCAATTAAACTATTCCCATAACCAGAGAATAATTGCAACATTCCATAAGTATTTTTTGTTGATAAAAATTCAGGAAGAGGGAATGTCCAATTTAATTCAACTGCTCCTTTATTTGAATCACTAAACTTTAGGTTGTTTCTTAAAAGAAGTTCAAAAGTGTGTTTTTTATAAGCATATAAAAGAGTTAAATCTCCATATCCATAATAATCTTCTATATCAGGATTATCATCACTTCCTTTTTCTTCAGGAATTCTATACCAAACTTTAGGAATTAAAAAAAGATTAGAGAATTGGTAGTATGCTTCTAAATATATTTTATTCCATGACCTAGAATTTTCATCATTTCTTCCATTTGATGAGTGCATTAAAGATAATTTATAAGCTTTTAAAACAGAATTTTCTTTATATGGAAACTGTATAAAAATTTCTGGTTCATAATTTGTTTCTCTAAATGGTGAAGAATCTTCAGTTGTTTGCCAAAAAGATTTTTGAGTATAAGCGGCACTTATTGATTCATTTAAACCTAAGAAATTATAAGAAATAGGTTTTTCAACACTTATTTGGAAAGTTGTTTCAACATTATTTCTATTTTCAATATCATTAAAATTATAATTTACAGGTAATAGATAATTTTTTTTATATGGATATAGATTAAAATCTTTTGTGATAATTTGTTCTAAATTTTCATCCGTCTCTTTATCTTTTATTTTATCAATTTGTTTTTGATAAAAATCTCTTTTCATTGTAGTAAAAGTTTCAACTCTATGTTCTTGGTCTTTTGCTAAATCAAGAATATATTTATCTTCTTTAGAAATATTTGCCTCAGCAACTTTTTTATATAAAAGCATAGCTTCTTTATAATTTCCAAGATTTTCTTGATTTTGAGCTTCTTGATATATACTACTTACATCTTCTGCAAAGGAAAAACTACAAATAAGCAAAGGAAGAAATTTTTTCATAAATTACCATTTTATTTTTTTATTTTTATTTTACATCAAAAAATATTATATATAAATTTTTATACATTATAAAAGAGTTTTAATGATATAATCGGCAAAAATTAGAAAAAAAGGTTATTTTCAATGCTTGTTGCACCTTCTATATTATCTGCAGATTTTGGAAATTTAGCAAATGAAATAAAAGCTATTTGTGATGGTGGATGTGATTTAATTCATGTTGATGTAATGGATGGACATTTTGTCCCAAATATGACGATTGGACCAGTTGTAGTAAATCCTGTTGCAAAAGTTGCAACAAAGCCACTTGATATACATCTAATGGTTGAAAATAATACATTTTTTGTAGATTTATTTGCACCTTGTAAACCAGAATATATCTCTTTCCATATTGAAAGTGAAAAACACCCTCATAGACTTATACAAAAAATAAGAGATTATGGAATAAAACCAGCAATTGTTTTAAATCCACATTCAACACCTGAATCAATAGAGTATTTATTAGAAGATTTAGATATGGTTTTATTAATGTCTGTAAATCCAGGTTTTGGAGGACAAAAATTTATTCCTTCAGTTATTGAAAAAGCAAAAAAATTAAAAGAGTTAATAAACAAAAGAAATCCAAACTGTCTAATTGAAGTTGATGGTGGAGTTAATGATAAAAATATTCATGAACTAAAAGATGCTGGAGTTGATGTTGTTGTTGCTGGATCTTATGTATTTGGGAATGATGATTATAGTAAAGCTATAAAAAGTTTGCAGGTGTAAAATGAGAGTAAAAATTTGTGGAATAACAAATCTGCAAGATGCACTTGAGGCAATAAATGCTGGTGCAAGTGCATTAGGTTTTGTATTTTATAAAAAATCACCAAGATATATTGAACCATTAAAAGCAAAAGAGATTGCTGAAAAGCTTCCTCCTTTTGTTCAAACTGTTGGTTTATTTGTAAATGAAACAGAAGAATTTATCAATGAAGTTTGTAATGATGCAAAAATGCAATTAGCTCAAATTATAGATGATTTTGATGTTTTAAATTATGAAAAAATTTCTCCTAAATATATAAAAGTAATCAGAGCTAAAGAGAAAAAAGATTTATTGAATTTAAATAAAGAGTATTATTTAGTTGATGCTTTTGTTGATAGTTTTGGTGGAGAAGGTAAAAGAATTGCCCTTGATTGGTTTGAAAGTATTGATTGTTCTAGGTTTATACTTGCTGGTGGATTAACAACTGAAAATTTAAAAGAGATAAATGGTTTTGGTTTTTATGGTGTTGATGTAAGTTCTGGCGTAGAATCAGAAGTTAAAGGGATAAAAGATAGACAAAAAATGATTGATTTTGTAAAAGAGGCAAATGAAATCAAATAAAAGGGTTATTCCTAAACCACAAATAAAATTGCAAAATATTTTACAAAGATTAATTAAAGAGCCAATTTTATATAGTGAATTTTTTGATTTATTAGAAAAAGCAAATGATACAATTTATGAAGACCCTGAACTTGAATTTGAGTTATTAATATCAAATGGTTTACCATTAGATTTTGAAGAAGAATTTGTATGTTTGAAAACTTTAAAAACACCTATTAATGAACAAATATTTTGTATTGTTGATATTGAAACAAATGGTGGAAGTGCAAAAAAAGGTTATCAAATTATTGAATTAGGAGCTGTAAAGTATAAAAATGGAGAAATTATAGATAAATTTGAATCTTTAGTTTTTGCAAAAGAGATACCTCCTTATGTTCAAGAAGTAACAAAAATAAATCTAAAGATGCTTGAAAATGCCCCAAGATTAGAAAAAGTTTTACAAGATTTTAAAATTTTTTTAGGCGATGATGTTTTTGTTGCTCACGATATAAAATTTGATTATACATTTATTTCTGATTCTTTTGAAAAATTTAATTTAGGAAAACTTTTAAATCGAAAACTTTGTACAATTGATTTAGCAAAAAGAACTATACAATCAGAAAAATATGGATTGAGTTCTTTAAAAGAGTTATTAAATATAGATGTAAGTAATCATCATAGAGCATATTATGATGCCCTTACAACTGCAATAGTTTTTAAAAAATGTTTAGAAAATCTAGATTTAAATGTTGTTAAAACAGTAGAGGAATTAATAAGTTTTTCAAAAAGTGATAATATAATTAATAATCAACAAAAAAAGGATTAGATTTATGTTCTCTCAAGAAAATTATATTCAGATTCTTGAATTTGCAACAAATGCTCATGGAGAGCAAAAAACACCAAAAGGTTATCCTTATATTGCTCATATAACTTGTGTTGCAATGGAAGTAATAAATGCTTGTATAAAATCAAAATTAGATGAAAAAAAAGCAGATTTGGCAATAAGTTGTGCTTTATTACATGATATAATTGAAGATACAAATATTACTTATGATGAATTATATGTAAAATTTGGAGAAGATATTGCAAATGGTGTTGAAGCATTAACTAAAGATAAAAGTTTAACTTCAAAGCAAGAGCAAATGAGAGATAGTATAGAAAAATTGCTTACTCAACCTTATGAAATTCAAATGGTAAAATTGGCTGATAGGATAACTAATTTAGGAATTCCACCAAAACATTGGGATAATGAAAAAATTAAAGCTTATCAAAAAGAAGCAAGTTTTATCTTATCATGTTTAGGAAATTCAAATATATATTTAGCAAATAGATTAAAAGAAAAAATTGAAGATTATAATAAATTTATAAAAGAGTAAAAAATAAAAAGCCCCAAGGGCTTTTTATTAAGCGTTTGCTTGTGCTTCTTTAGCGTATTTAAGACCTAAATCAAATGCTTTATTGTTTATTTCATGTACTTTTTCAGGTACTTTTGAAAGCATTGTTTTTCTTAATACATCATTTGGCACTGTTTCACCTGTAAAATAGTTAGCCATTGCTAATGCTAAAACAGATTGAGTAATAACATTACCAACTTCTTCTTTCGCAATTGTAATAATTGGAATCTCATAGATTTTCCATTTTTTTCTATCTTCTTCAGTTGGTGATACAAGATTTGGTTCAACAACGATAACCCCACCTTCTTTTACACCATTTTTGAATTGATTATAAGAAACTTGAGCAACTGATAACATGAAATCAATTTCACCATCATTTGCATAAGGATATAATATTTCTTCATCTTGTAAAGTAATATCAACAACAGTTGGTCCACCTCTTACTTGAGAAGTATAAGTAGCTGTTTTTAATCCATATCCACCATTATTGATTTTTGCAGCTGCGAAAATCGCACCTGCAAGAAGTACACCTTGTCCACCAACACCTGTAAATCTCATTAAAGTTCTATTTGCTGACATGTGTACTCCTTATAATTGAACCATAGTTTTATTTTTTTGAGCTTCTTTAACTTTTTCGTAAGCTTCACAATATTCCATAGCTTCTGTATCTTGTTTTAAAATACCAGTTGGGAAGATACCTTTTTGCTCTTCTGGCTCTAATTTATCAAACTTAGTTTTTGACATAGAAATAGAATCAATCCACTCTAAGTTAGCCATAGCAGTAGCCATTTTATTTTTTCTTCCTAAGTTTACGTGACAGTTAGAGAATACTTCAACAAAAGAGAAACCTTTATGTTCAAAAGCTTTAACTAGAGTTTTTTCTAATTTTTTAGGGTCAAGCATTGTTTCTCTTGCAACAAATGAAGCACCTGCAGCTTCAACTAGTTTACAAGCATCAAAAGTAGGGTCAATATTTCCTCTACTCATTGTTACTGTCCACATTCCTTGAGGAGTTGTAGGACTTGTTTGAGAGTTTGTTAATCCATAAATAAAGTTATTGATAATAATATAATTTAAGTCAATATTTCTTCTTGATGCATGAATTGTGTGATTTCCACCGATTGCAAGACCATCACCATCTCCACCAACAACAATAACTTTTTTATCTGGATTTGCTAATTTAATTCCAGTTGCATAAGCTAAAGTTCTTCCGTGAGTTGTGTGAACTGTATTACAGTTAATGTATGAAGAAAATCTTCCAGAACAACCAATTCCAGAAACAACACAAACATCATCCATATTCCATTCAAGTTTTTCAATGGCTCTAATAACAGCTTTTAAAATAACTCCATCACCACATCCCCAACACCATAATGTTGGCATTTTGTCTGTTCTTAAATATTCATCGTAATTAAAAGCCATGATTACATTCCTTTCACTTTTTCAATAATTTCTAGTGGAGATAAAGGTCTACCATTTGCTTTGAATAAAGTATCAAAATCAGATCTTCCAGATACTCTTTGTACTTCTTCAACAAATTGACCCATATTTAACTCAGCAACTAATACTTTGTCAAATTTTTTCATTAATTCATTGATTCTTTTTGCTGGACTTGGCCAAATAGTTAATGGTCTGAACATACCAACTTTGATACCTTCTTTTCTTAATCTATTAATAGCTTCTGTAACACCTAAAGAAACAGAACCATAAGCAATAATCATAATCTCAGCGTCATCTAACATATATTCTTCATTTAATTCTAATTCATCTAAGTGAGCATCTACTTTTTTGAATAATCTTTTCATTAAAGCATCACACATTTCAGCATCTTCAGTTGGATGTCCTGTTGGTCCATGATGAAGTCCAGTAAAGTGGTATCTATAACCTTCAAACATTGGATTTAATACAGCTGGTTCATCAGCTCCAACTCCATAAGGTTTATAGTCTTTTTTGTCACCATCAAATCTTTTTCTTACAATTTTGTTTTTTTCAACTTCTTCTAATTCAGGAAGAGTAGCTTTTCCACTCATATGCCCAATAGTTTCATCTAATAAAACAAATACTGGTTGCATAAATCTATCTGCTAAGTTAAATGCTCTTACAACTTCAGTATAACACTCACTTAAATTTCCAGGAACTAAAGTAATTGATTTAACATCACCATGAGTTGGATTTTTAGCTTGTAAAATATCACCTTGTGCAACTCTTGTAGGAAGACCAGTTGATGGACCACCTCTCATAACGTTTACAACAACTAAAGGAACTTCAGAAATATATCCAACTCCTAAGTTTTCTGCTTTTAAAGAGATACCAGGTCCTGATGTTGCAGTCATAGCTCTTTTACCTGACATTGCAGCACCTAATGCAGTACAAATTCCAGAAATTTCATCTTCCATTTGGATAGAAACCCCACCTCTTGCTGGTAATGCAGAAGAAAGTACGTGCATTATTTCACTTGAAGGAGTAATTGGATAACCACCAAAAAACTCACAACCTGAATCAATTGCTGCTCTTGCAGCTAATTCATTTCCTGTTGAAATTACTTCTCTTGACATCAATTCTCCTTACAAATCTTCATCTAATATTCTATAGTTATTTTTAACTATTTTTTCTTTTCTTTCTTTTGCATCACTTGATAATTTTGCAAATTTGTACTCTTTTTTATCAGCAACATAAATTGCAAAATCAGGACATGCTAACTCGCAGTCTGTACAACCAATACATGATTCAGGATGAACAACTTTAATCATTGAACCTAAAGTAGAATGAACTTCTTGTCTCATTGCAAGTACGCCAGCAGGACAAACAGAAACGCACTTATCACATGCCTTACATCTAGCCTCATTTACCCATACAGGAGTATTTGCAGGAGCTTCCATATTAGACATAATCTCTCCTTAAATTATTTTAAAATCAATACTTGAACAAACTCAATATATTATCCTTGAATGATAGCAATAAACATTCCAAAGATAAATAAAATTTATGATTTTCTTAAGTGAATTTCAGTCTTGTTACATTTTGCTACAAGAAAAAAATTGCTTGATTATAATTGAATTTATAAACTATAATTAAGCTTAATTTTTAGATTTAATTATGTATTGAAAGACTTAATTAATATTTGGTTTAAAAGACATATTTATGAAACTTAGATATAATAATAATAAATTAGGTAAGGAAGATTTTTGGTTTTATATCAACCCAAAAATGGATATTGTTATAATAGCGATACACATTTTTTATTTCATTTTATTTGTGAAAATTTCAAAAAGTATAAAAATATTAAAGGTGAAATTTTAGATATTGGAAGTGGAAGTGGAATTCTTGGTTTATTAGTTTCAAATGAATATAAAAAATTGAATTTAAATCAATGTGAAATTCAAAATATGTTTCAATTTTTCTCAACAAAAAATGCTTTAACAAATAAAATTAATACAAAATTGTATTCTGGTTCATTTGATTTAATTGAGTTTGACAAAAAATTTGATATATGTGTTTCAAATCCTCCCTTTTATCATTGTGAAGTTATAAAAAGTGAAAATGAATCTTTAAAAATTGCAAGATATAATGATTCATTACCTTTAGAAAAATTTATTAAAAAAACTTCAGAAGTATTAAAAAGTGATGGAAAGTTTTTCTTTTGTTATGATTGTAAACAAATAAATGAAATATTATTGTTATTAAATAAATATAAATTTAATATTGAAGCTTTACAATTTGTTCATCCAAAAGTATCAAAAGATGCAACACTTATTTTGATTTATGCAAGAAAAAATTCTAAATCTTTAACAAAAATATTTAATCCATTAATTGTTTTTGATGACGATAATAAATTTACAAATGAAGTTGAAAATATATATAAAAAATCTTCTACATATAGTATAAAGGCAGATATTGAGTGATTTATTAAAAAAAGATGGTTTTAATTTTGCATTTGATCCAAAAGGTTGTGACACATGTAATGGAAATTGTTGTATCGGTGAAAGCGGGTATATTTGGATTAATGCTCAAGAGATGCAAGCTTTAGCTTTTCATTTGAATTTATCATTAGAAGAAACAAAATTTAGATATTTAACAAAAATTGGATATAAATATAGCATAAAAGAGGTAAAATTAGCTTCAAATAATTTTGCTTGCTGTTTTTTCAATTTAGAAAAAAAACAGTGTTCAATTTATCCCGTAAGACCGATGCAATGTAGAACTTTCCCTTTTTGGGACTATTTTAAAGAAAATGAAGAAGAGGTTTATAAAGAGTGTCCAGCTATAAAAAATCTTTAGTTATTTGTTCTTTAATATTAATTTTTGGTGCATGTAGTACAAAAGATGTAAATTTAGAGAATAAAGAAGTAAAAAAAACTAATTTTAAAACAGTAAAAACAAAATCTTTTGATTTAGAAGATTTCTATATTATGTATGCTTTAGAAACTGAAAATCAAAGAATGTATTTTAATGCAAGAGATATATATCTAAAATTATTTGAAAATACTAATAATTATGAATATTTAGTTAAATATTTAACGATTACAACTCAGTTAAAAGAGTACAGTTTAGTTAAAGAGAATGCTTCAAAATATATGCTTGAAAATATAAAAGAAGAAGAAGTTATCTTAAGATTATATGCATATTCATTATTAAAACTTCAAGAAAATGAAGAAGCTATTCTAAATGCAGAAAAATTAATATCTTCATATAAAAGTGCAGTAAATTATGAGTTATTAGGAAGTATATATCTTGAAGATAAACAATATTTGAAATCTTATGAAGCTTTTAATAATGCTTTTTTATTAAATGGTGCAAGTAATACTTTATTAACTTTGACGAATATTCAATTTGTGAATTTAAATCAGAAAGAAGAAGCAATTAGAAAACTTGAAGATTATATTCATAAAAATGACTATAACTTCAATGTATCTTTACAATTATTAGCTTTTTATGAGAATATTAAAGCACAAGATAGATTAGTTTCATTTTTAAAAAATATGTATTCATATTACAAACAAAATGACAATCAATTGTTATTGAATAAAACAAAAGCGCTATTTTTAAAATATGTAGTAAATAATGATGTAAAAGCTGTTATTGATTTTTGGGAACAAAATGGTGAAGAGGATGAAATTTTATTAAATTTATATAGAATGACAAATCAATCACAAAAAGCTTATAATTTATTAAATAAGTTATATAAAAATTCTAATAATATGGACTTTTTAGCTCAACAAGCGATTTTAGAATTTGAAATGGCAAAAGATAAAAAAGTAATTCTAAATGATGTAATAAATAAATTTGAAAAAGTTTTAGAAACTTTAGATAATCCAATTTATGAAAACTATTTAGCATATATTCTAATAGATTTTGATTTGAATCTTAATAGAGGAATATATTTAGTTAAAAAAGCTTTAGAAAAAGACCCTTCAAATGTGGCGTTTTTAGATACCTTAGCTTGGGGTGAATATAAAGTAAAAAATTGTAAAGAAGCCTATAAATATATGAAACAAGTTGTTGATGAAGTAGGTTTAGATGATGAAGAGATAAAATTACATTGGGAAAAAATTAAGGAGTGCAAAGAGTGATTTTAGATGAGATTATAGAAAAAACGAAACAAGATTTAGAGATTAGAAAAAAAGAGATAAGTTTAGATTTATTAGGAAGAACTTTATCTTCAAATCCATATACGCCAAGAGATGTAAAACCATATTTAACATCAACAAAAGATGAACCAATTAGAATTATTGCAGAAGTTAAAAAAGCAAGTCCAAGTAAAGGAATCATAAAAGAGGATTTTGACCCTTTAGTTATAGCACAAGCTTATAGTAATAGTGGAGCAAATGCAATTTCAGTTTTAACTGAACCTCATTATTTTAAAGGAAATTTAGAGTATTTAACTCAAATTAGAAGATATGTTCCAACTCCACTTCTTAGAAAAGATTTTATCGTTGATAAATATCAAATTGTTGAAGCTTTAGTTTATGGAGCTGATTTTATTTTACTAATTGCAAAAGCTTTAGGAACTAAAGAGTTAAAAGAGTTATATGATTATGCTATTCATTTAGGACTTGAAGTTTTAGTTGAAATTCATGATAAAGAGGATTTAACAAAAGCTATTAAATGTGGAGCAACAATTATTGGAATAAATCATAGAAATTTAGATACATTTGAAATGGATATGAGTTTATGCGATAAATTAATTCCTCTTATTCCAAATGGAAAAATTATAGTTGCAGAATCAGGAGTTTCTGATACTGAAGTTATCAAAAGATTAAACTCTATTGGAGCAGATGCATTTTTAATTGGTGAACATTTTATGAGAGTTCCATCAATTGAAGAAGAATTAAAAAAATTCAAAAACGCTTTAAATTAAAAAACTTAAATCCTAGAATTTAAAATTTTCTAAATAATTTTTTATTCTAGGTAAATTATCTTTTCTACAAACCATACATGTTGGAAGATTTACAATCTTTTTTGACAATTTTGTAATTTCTAAATCTTTTTCATAATTTAATTTTTTAATAATACTAAGTGGTAAGATACTTTTTCCCATACCAGCTTTTATACAACCTAAAATAGTTTCATAATTTCCAAATTCTAGATTTTTGTGTTCATGATTTGTAATTTCTTTTAAATAAGTTTGGCCAAATTCATTATAAGCACATCCATTTTTAAATGATAAATAAATGTTTTGAGCTTTGATATTTTTTGGTTCCACTAAAACAATTGTTTCTTCAATCTTATTTAAAATCATTAGTTCATCATTTTTTGGAAGACCACTAATAAATGCTATGTCAAGTTTATAATCAAGAATTTTTTTTGTAATTTCTTTTGTTGTATTTGTGATTAATTCTAAAGTCATATTAGGAAAATCTTTATTTAGTTCTAATAAAAAAGGGACAATTCTTGTACTTGCATTTGATTCAGTTGAACCAATTAATAAATGTTTTTGTTGATTTATATTTTTCATTTCGTAATTTGCAAGTTCAATTTTTTTTATTATTTCAAGTGCATATGGATATAGTCTTTCACCTTCTTGACTTAAAATTACACCTTTAGGTACTCTATGAAATAGGCTACTTCCAATAGATTTTTCTAATTGTTTTATTCTTGAAGTAACATTTGATTGTGCGAATTGGAGATTTATTGCTGCTTTTGAAATACTTTTTTCATTTGCAACTTCAACAAAAACTTTTAACAAATTTGAATCCATATCACTTTTCCTTATATCAATTATCATTATTTTATATTTGACTTAATATCACTTTTAGTGATATTATAACTGAAAAATTAAAGGAATAAACATGCCTGTAATAAATGTAAAAATGACCCATGAAGATGGTGGAGCTACAAAAGAACAAAAAGAGGAATTAGCAAAAGGAATAACAGAACTTTTTGCAAAAGTTTTTAATGGAAGAGGTGCTTCAAGTGCAGTTGTGATTATAGAAGAACTAAATACAGACAATTATGCAATTGGTGGTAAAACAATAACAAATATTAGAAAAGAGAAAAAATAGTATTTCTCTTTTCTAAAAAGTTTATATCTCTTTTCTATTTAATCTTTCATATAGCTCAATAGATTCATTTATCTCTTCTTGACTAGCTTTTCTTCTACATGATAAAAAACCTTTAGTTCCTTCACTTGTCGTTGTTGGAAAGACAGTTGCAAAAACCCAATAATAATTTCCAGATTTTGTTGCATTTTTTACATAGCCAGTCCAAACTTTTCCTTGTTTTACACAATCCCATAAATCTTTGAATGCAGCTTTTGGCATATCTTTATGTCTTACAATATTATGTGGTTTACCAATTAATTCATCAACTCCATATTCTGCAATCTTACAAAAATCGTCATTTGCAAAAATAATAATACCCCGTTCATCTGTTTCACTTACTAAAAAAGCAGAATCATCTAAAACTATTTCTTTACTCATTGTTTTCCCTTAATTTACTTTTTTGCTTTTTGCGTCTTCAACTAATAATAGAGCCATAGAAAGAGTTTCATTTGCAATATTTGAAACACTATTTGATTCATTGGCATTTTCTTGAGTTACTTTATCTAACATTGATATTGCATTATTTATTTGTTCAATTCCTGTTAGTTGTTCTTTCGATGCTGAACTTACATCTTGTATTATATTTATTGTTTGAGAAATGAGTTGATTTAGATTGTTGTAACCATTACTCATCTCATTTGATATCTCTCTTCCTTCATGAGTTTTTGTTGTTGCGTTTTCAACTAAATCTTTTATCTCTCTAGCTGCTTCTGCACTTCTACTTGCTAAATTTCTTACTTCAGCAGCAACAACAGCAAATCCACGTCCTGCTTCACCTGCAGTTGCTGCTTCAACAGCTGCATTTAAAGATAAAATATTTGTTTGAAATGCAATTTGATCAATAATAGTTATTGCTTCACTAATAGCTTGAACTTTTTGGTTGATTTCATCCATAGCTAAAGCAGTTTTATTTGCAAGTGTTCCACCTGTTGTTACTGAATCTTTTAAATCTTTACTTAATTCAGACATTTTTGTAGCATTTATGGTATTGTTTTTTGTAATTGATGTTATTTCTTCTAGTGCTGCAGCAGTTTGTTCTAAAGAAGCTGCTTGTTCATTTGCTCTAAGGGCAAGATGTTTCATCGATTTTTGCATATAAATAGAATTTTTTTCTAAAAGAGAACCATTTTCCAAATTTTGTTTTGCATTATCATTTAACTCTTTACCTAATATATTGATTTGTTGCATCGTTATGAGCATTTTCCCTTTTAAAATAGGATTTATGTTCATTTGATGACGATAATCTTGATGGGTAAATTTATCCATAATATTTACAAGTTCTTCCATATTTGCATTTGTAGTTGTAAGCATGTCATTAACTATTTTTTTCAAAGTTGTAATCATGAAATTATTAGAATCAGTATGAATTTTTGTTGTATAAATTCCTTGAGAAACCTTATTTAATGCAATAACTACCTCTCCTAATACATGCATATCATTTTTTCTCATATCATCAAATTTATCTACATATTGGTTTAACTCTCTTAGTATGAAACCAATATCATCATTTTTTATATATTGAGCTTTTCTTATTCGGTTTGTTCTGTAAAAAGCAAAATCCATCAAATCATCAATATATTTTTTTATTCTATCTATTCCTCCAACAATTCTTTTCATAGAATAAAAATTTACATAAGCAATAATCATGGCAAATACAATATTTACAGTTATAATTGCAATAATTTTTGAGTTACTGAATATTGCAACGACACTAATTATTGCAAATCCTAATTGACTTAACAGCATGTTAAGAAATATTCTTTTTTTCGTTTCGAGATTAACTAGCATTAAAACCCTTTTCCCTTTTTTAATGTATTAAAAATTATATAACAATATTAATTACAATAAATGCGAGAAATAGGGCATTAAGAAGAGAATTTATAAAATAAAAAGTTATTTATAAGTCTTTTTATTTATTATATTATTTAGGTTAGGAAAAGAGTTATTTTTATTTAAAAAGTGTTGAACCAACTCTTATCATATTTGAACCACATGCAATTGCAAGTTCAAAATCAGAACTCATTCCCATTGAACAATATTTTGCTCCAAATGGAACTAATTCATCATAAATTTTTTTTGTAGTTTTAAAAGATTCTTTGATAATTTTTTCATCATCTGTATGTGCACCTATGCTCATAACACCTTTTAAAATGATATTTGGACAAAGCTCAATTATTTGTTTGTAAACTTCAATTGCAACTTCAGGCATTACCCCTGATTTTGTATCTTCATAAGCTGAATTTATTTGAAGTAGAGCAGAAAGTTTTTTATTTTTTGCTTCAAGCTTTTTATTTAATTCAATTGCTAAATCTAAAGAGTCTAAAGAGTGAATAAGTGTTGGATTTAAGTCGATTAAGTTATTGATTTTATTTTTTTGTAAAGTTCCTACAAAGTGCCATTCAATTGGTAAGTCTTCAAGTTCTTCACTTTTAGTTTTTAAATCTTGTACTTTATTTTCTCCAAAAGCTCTTTGTCCTGCTTCGTAAAGAGTTTTTATATCTTGGCTTGTTGAATATTTTGAAATACCAATAATTTTAACTATATGATGCTCTGAAATTCTAAGTCTCGCACCTTCAACTTTTGTTATAACATTATCTAAATTTTTTGTTGCTGTTTCTTTATTCATTTTAATCTCTTTTAGTCATTTAAAAAAATTCTATTTATATCATTATAAATTCCAAGAAGCATTAAACTTCCTAAAATAACCCATCCCATTATAGTTAAAAACATAAAAACTTGATCACTTGGTTTTCTTCTAGTAATCATCTCATATAGATTAAACATTATATGTCCACCATCAAGTGCTGGAATTGGAAGAAGATTTAATACACCAAGATTTACGGAAATTAAAGCTGTAATTGCAAATAGTGCTATGATTGATGATTCACTTGCATCTGAAATTACTTTTCCAATTGAAATTACTCCACCAACTTCACTTGTTGGAACCACACCTGAAATCAATTTTTGTACACCTTGAAAAATCATTGTTGATGCAAAAAGAGTTTTTTCATAAGCATAAACTAAAGCTTGAGAAAATGTAAGCTCTAAAGTAATAACTTTTCCAGAAGGAGAAATACCTATCATTCTTTTTTTGATTTTTTCTTTAAACATATTCTCACTATCAGAAATTCTTGGATTTATTGTTTTAGCAATAATCTCTCCATCTCTTTTTATGAAGAATTTTAAAGCTCCTTCTGTATTGATAATAGTTTTACCAATTTCATCCCAAGAAGTTATTTCAGTGTCATTAATTCTAAGAATTTCATCATTTGGAAGAATTCCTGCATGAAAAGCAGGTGAATTTTCTTGAACAGTTCCTACTTGTGCAGCCCAAGTTGTAGCTCCCATTAATGCAATAGTAAAATATAAAACAGCAGCAAGAATAAAGTTTGCAAAAGGTCCAGCAAATAAAATTATAATTCTTTGCCAAGGTTTTTTTGTATTATATGAATCATCACCATCTTCTTTTAAAGCTGGATTTGAATCATCTTGTCCTTTCATTTTTACATATCCACCAAGTGGAATTAGGGCAAATTGCCAAGTTGTACCTTTCCAATCTTTTGAATAAAGTTGTTTCCCAAAACCTATTGAAAATACATGAACTTTTACTCCAAAATAACGAGCTGCCAAAAAGTGGCCAAGTTCATGGAAAAATACTAAAAATGATAAAACAAGTAAAAAAGTTATAGTTCCCAAAAAAAACCTTTAATATTTAAAATAATCTCTTGTATATTCATACCCTGAATAAATAGTAAGAATAACAGCTAACCATAAAATTTCAGTTGCAAATGGCCAATTCATAGTTAAAAATCCTATTGCAATCATTTGAACAACAGTTTTAACTTTTCCTGCCATTGTTGAAGCTACATCTTTACCTTCACTAACTGCAACAACTCTAAGACCTGTTATAAAAAATTCTCTTGATAAGATTAAAAATACAGCCCATGCACTTGCTCTATCAATAACCATTAGTCCTAGAAAACCTGCAAGTACCAACATCTTATCTGCAAGTGGATCAAGTATTCCACCTAATTTTGTCATTTGATTCCAACTTCTTGCTATAAATCCATCAAAAAAATCTGTTACAGAAGCAATTACAAAAATCAAACCTGCGAAATAATCAAACCAAGAAGGATGCCATGAAGAGAAAATAGGGTTGTTTCTATCTATAAAAAACCATAGCATTAGCGGAGCTAATGCTATTCTAAAAAGTGCCAGAATATTTGGTAAATTTAGTGCTTTTGACATTATTTAAATGTTGTCCCACCATCAACGATTAAAGTATGACCTGTAATCCATGAAGCATCACTTGTACATAAGAAATAACAAGATTGTGCTAAATCTTCTGGTTGACCAATTCTATTTAATGGAGAGTATTCAGCAGTTTTTGCTTTTACTTCTTCATAATTTGTAAATGCTTTTAATGCATCTGTATCAATAGGACCACCTGAAACTGCATTTACTCTAATATTAAACTCACCAAGTTCAGTTGCTGCATATCTAACCATTGCTTCAACAGCAGCTTTATTTGTACCATGCCCTGCATAGTTTTCAATATAAACTAAGTTTCCAGTTGATGATAATGAAACAATAGCTCCACCACCAATTTTTTGCATTCTTTTTGCAGCTTGTTGAGCACCACAAACGAAAGCATTTACAGTTGCTGTATAAATATTATTTAAACCTCTTGGTTTTAATTTCATAAATTTACCATAACCACCAACTACAGCTCTTCCATAAATCATTGCATTTGAGATAAAGAAATCAACTCTATCAAAATCTTTATCAATCTCTTCAAATAATTCACTATATTTTTCTGGTTCTAAGATATTAAAAGGATACGCTCTACATTTAACACCAAATTTAGTTTCAACATCTCTACAAATTTCTTGTGCAATTTCACCATTTGAATTATATGTAAATGCAACATTTACACCATTACTAGCAAATTTATATACACACTCTTTACCAATACCTTTAGTTCCCCCAGAAATTACTAAAGTTTTTCCTTGCATATTATTCATTATTTAATTACCTCATATTTTTCTAAAGTTTTCTCTAATTTTTTCATTGTTTCATTACTTGGACTTGTTAATGGAAGTCTATATTCTAATGTATCTAATAATCCAGCAATATACATTGCAGCTTTAATTGGAATAGGATTACTTTCACAGAATAATACATTGTTTATTTCATATAAATCTTCACTTATTTTTCTAGCTTCTTCTAAATTTCCATTGAATACATTTTTTACTAATTGTGATTTTAAATTAGGTAAAATGTTTGCAGTAACAGAAATTATTCCTTTTGCTCCACTTACTAACATTGGAAAATCAATTGAATCATCTCCCGATATAACTAAAAAATCTTTTCTTTGAGAAATTAGTGAAATAGCACGTTCTAGTGAACCTGTTGCTTCTTTTACTGCATAGATATTTTTTACATCATCAAATAATCTAATTGCTGTATTTGCTTCTAAATCAACCCCAGTTCTTCCTGGTACATTATAAAGCATAAATGGAATTTCAACAGAATTAGCAATAGCTTTATAGTGTTGATATAATCCCTCTTGAGTTGGTTTGTTATAATATGGAGTTACTGATAAAAGTCCATCTGCTCCAACTTCTTGTGCATGTTTTGCAATATCACATGCTTCATGTGTTGCATTTGAACCTGCACCTGCTATAACCTTTACACCGCTTCCCTTACAAACCGCAACAGCAACTTCAATACACTCTTTATGTTCACTATGTGATAGTGTTGCACTTTCTCCAGTTGTTCCAACTGGAACAATTGCATCAATTCCTTGCGCTATTTGTCTTTTTATTAAAGACTCATATTTTTGTAAATCAACTTTACCATTTTTAAATGGCGTAATTAGTGCGGTCATAGCACCGGTAATAATATCCATATTTATCCTTTTTTTACTACTAAATCTTCTAATTCTTGTCTTTCATCAACATTTACAGTATGTTTTGAGAATGTTTCTAAAAATTCCCAAAAACTTTTTTTTGCTTCGTCTGAAATGTTAACTTTTTTTAAAACTTCTTCCATACAACCAAGCCATTCACGTCTTGCTTTTTCTGTTATTGAAAATTGTTTATGAGTTTTCATCATATCAAAATGCCCAACAGCATTTGAATAATGTTTTTCTCCACCACAAGCTTCAATAAAAAATTTAACATTATGCGCTTTTACTTTTTCTAACTCTTCTTCATTTTGAGGGAAAAAGTTTCCAATATCACTATCAACAACTAGGTCATAAAAATCACTAAAAAGTTTTTTTAATCCTTCTTCACCCATCTCTTCTAAAAAAAGTGGTTTTGGATATTCAAATTCTGGTTTTTCACCAAAATTTGTTTTAGTTACTTTAAAATCCATTATTTTTCCTCTTGTTTCAAAATAACAGTTGTAGAATTGTTTTGATTTAAATATTTATTTGCAACATTAATTAAATCTTCTTTAGTTAATTTTTCTACATTTTTTTCATAATCTAAAAGAGGTTGAATATTATCTCTAACAAAATAAGAACCATATAAAGAAGCAACTTCGCTAGAACTTTCTAAAGAGAAAATAAAATCAGCTTTTGTATTGATTTTTATTTTATCAATGTCTTTTTGTGAGATTTCACCTTTTTTGATTTGCGCAATTGTATCTAAAATTTCTTTTTCAATTTCTAAAGCAGAAATTCCTTCGTTTGCAACTGCTATAAACATAAATAATCCTGGGTCTTTTAACTCCATATTATAAGCATAAATTGTGTTTACTAATCTTTTCTCATCAATTAATCTTTTTTGTAAAACAGAACTTTTCCCAGAACTTAAAAATTCACTTAATGCACTAAGTGCCACTTGGTCTTCGTGCTCAAAATTTGGAATATGATAAGTAATTGCAATCATTTGAACAGCAGATTCTTTATTAATTGTAACTCTTTTTTCTCCATCTTGTTTTGGCTCAACTGTATGAAGTTTTGAAGGAATTTCTTTGGTATTTTTGATATTTTTAAAATGTTTTTCAACTGATTTGAAAATTTCATCTTTATCTATATCACCAGCAACTACAACAATTGCATTTTTTGGTTGATAATAAGTACTATGAAAATCTCTAATATCTTCAATTGTCCAATTTTTAATATCATTCATAAATCCAATTGGTGTCCAATGATATGGATGATAGATATAAGCATTATTAAACAATCTAAATTGTAAATATCCCATAGGATTATTATCTGTTCTCCATCTTCTTTCTTCAGCTACTACATCACGTTCTGGTTGGAATTCTTCATCTTTTAGAGTAAGATTTTCCATTAAATCGGCAAATAATTCTAAAGATTTATCCATATTTTTAGAACTAGATTTTATAAAATAATGTGTATAGTCAAAAGATGTAGAAGCATTATTTACTCCTCCAAAACCTTTAACAATCTCATCAAACTCCCCAGCTTCTAAATTTTTTGTTGATTTGAAATTTAAATGTTCAAGCATGTGAGCAATTCCACTTTTACCCATTTTTTCATCTCGGCTACCAACTTTGTAAAATACATCAGTTGAAATAACATTTGAACCATTTTGCATAGGAATTGCTACAATTTGTAGACCATTTTCTAAAGTTTTTGTATAGTATTTTGGTAAATTACTTCCCATTGATTCTCCCCAAATCATTATTAATAAAAAAAATTGAATAGCAAATATTTTAAATAGTTTTTCAATTTTTGTACTATTCATATTTTTCCTTTTATTTTAAATTAGCCCCAATAGCATCTTTTATATTTTCAAAGCCATCTTTAGCCATTAATTCTAATATTTCTTCATTGATTTTTCTAACCATAGAAGGACCTTCAAAAATTAATCCAGAATAAGCTTGTACTAAAGTCGCTCCATTTTTTATTCTTTCATAAGCTTGAGCACCATTTGAAATTCCACCAACAGAAATTAGAATAGTTTTTCCAAATAATTCACGTGCTAATTCTTTAAATAAATTAGCAGATTTTTCAGTTAAACAAGCACCACTTAAACCACCAAAATTTTGACAATTTGGTACTAAACTATAATCAATAGTTGTATTTGTAGCAATAATTCCATCTGCACCTGCATTTACTGCACATTTACATAAATCAATCGCAACTTGAGCTTCCATATCAGGAGCAATTTTTAATAATATAGGTTTTGTTGTTAACTCTTTTGCCATAACAAAAAGCTCTGTAATAAACTTTTCATTTTGTAAATCTCTTAAATTTGGAGTATTTGGACTTGAAATATTTATAACTAAATAATCACAAGTATCTTTAAATTTGTTAATTAAAGTTTTATAATCACTTAATGCAAACTCTTCTGGAGTTGTTTTGTTTTTCCCTATATTTGCACCAATTGGTATAGAAAAAGGATAAACTTTTTTTAAGTTTTTTAAAACAGCATGAGCACCTAAATTATTAAAACCCATTGCATTTTGAACTGATTTTTGTTCAGGATATCTAAACATTCTAGGTTTTGGATTACCATCTTGTGGACGTGGAGTCATTGTCCCGATTTCTGTAAAACCAAATCCTAACGATTTCATAGCTTTTACCATGGTTGCATTTTTGTCAAAACCAGCAGCAAGTCCAACAGGATTTTCAAATTTTACACCAAAAATTTCTTGCGTTAATTTATTATTAGATATATAGTTTTTCTTTTCCATATAAGCTTTTGCAATTCTACAATTACCTAAAGCTTTAAGTCCAAATTCTGCTATATGATGTGCAGTTTCTGGTTCAAATTTGAACAAGATTTTTTTTAGTGTTTCATAGCTAAACAAATTTAATCCCTTTATTTTTAATTTAGATATTTTATCCAAAAATCATTAAATATTGGTTTTAACGATTTTTTGAAAAATAATCAAATATTTGCTGAATTATACAACCTTTGATATTCACTACAAGATTTTAGTAGTTCATTTTCTGTACCAATAGAAACAATTTCTCCATTTTTGAATACAGCAATTTTATTTGCATTTTTAATTGTGCTTAATCTATGAGCTATTATAAATGTTATTTTATTCTGACTTACTTCTTGAATTACTTCACTAATAATTGATTCACTTTTATTATCAAGAGCAGATGTTGCTTCATCAAGAATTAAAATTTTTGGATTTTTATATAAAGCCCTTGCAATGGCAATTCTTTGTCGCTGTCCACCACTTAAATTTGTTCCAAATTCATCCAAAATTGTGTGAATACCTTTTTTCATTGCCATAACAAAATCGTAAGCATGAGCTTGTTTTAAAACTTCAATAACTCTAACTTCATCAATTTCATGACCATAAGCAATATTAGCTGCTATTGTGTCATTAAATATATAAACTCTTTGTGTTACTATTGAAATATTTTCTCTTAACGATTTTATTTCAAAATCTTTTATTGAGTTATTATTTATAAATAAATTTCCTTTGGTTACATCATAAAATCTAATTATTAGATTTATAAGCGATGATTTTCCTCCACCACTATCTCCAACAAGTGCAACTATTTCACCTTTTTTGGCATTAAGATTTATATTTTTTAAAGCTGTAAAATCTTCATATTTTAATTCTACATTTTCAAATTTAATCTCATTGATATCTTTTGGTGCTTCAATTGTTCCAGAAATAATAGTTGGTTTTTTTGAGAACATATCGTTGATTCTTTCATTTGCAGCAATTGCATCTTGCATGCTATTATAAAGACTTGATATTTTTTTAATTGGAGTGTAAAGCATAAAAAGTGCTGCAACAAATGAACTAAATGTACCAGTTGTAATTTCTCCTGAAATTACTTTTGAACCACCAACTAAAATTACTGCTGCAAATGCAAATGCTCCAATAATTTCCATTACAGGTGAAGTTAATTCATTTGTTTTAACTGATTTCATATTGTATTTGAAAAATATCATATTGTGAACTGAAAACTTAGTCATCTCAATTTTTTCAGTTGAATTTGCTTTTATTATTTCTATATTGTTAAATGATTCATTTAAACTTGTTGTAATATCTGAGTTACTCTCTTGAGATTTAAAAGATAGTTTTTTCATTTTTTTAGCAAGAACAGATAATGGATAAATTGCAAGTGGTAAAACAACTAAACCATAAAATGCCAATTCAGGAGAGTGATAAATTACAAGACCTATTAAACCAATTACAGTTAGTACTTCTCTTAAAAATTCAGCAATACTATTTGATACAGCTCTTTGAATTCTATTTATATCATTTGTAATTCTACTTACAAGTTCTCCACCATGAATTTTTTGGAAAAAATCCATATCTAAAGTTAAAACATGTGAAAAAAGTTTATCTCTTACAATTCTTGTTATATCTTGTCCAATAAAAGAGATATAGTATGCTTGAATATATCTTCCAAAGCCTTTTGCTGTATATAAAATTACAACAAATATTGGCATCATATAAAGCATTTTTTCATCTTTATTAATAAATATTTCATCTAAAAGCGGTTGAATTGCATATGCAGTTCCAGCTGTTGAACTTGCAACTAGAATAATTCCAATTAATGAGTAAAAAAATTGTAATTTATAATCTTTGTAATATGGAATATACTGTTTAAAAAAATCTTTCATAAATATCCTAATAAATTATATATAAAGCGTGTATTATAGCTTAATCTTTTTAAATTTAGTTTTTGAACATTTTTATAAATTTATCAAAACCAAAAGCTTTAATGGTTAAGAAAAATAAAATGAATCCACTTAATGTACTTGCAAAGGCAAGACCAGCTGCTCCAAATGGTTTAATTAATATTAAAGAAAAAATAATATTCCAAGCTAAACTTTTCATTGATATTTTTGCACTTAAAAATTGTTGTTCATTTGAATATAACCAAAGTGAGAAAATTTTTGCTAAACCAAAAGGTAAAAGACCAATTAGATACATAGTTAATATTAACGCTGTATTTTGCGTGTCATTTGCTGTAAATGCACCTCTTTCAAAAAGAAGTTTAATAATAAATTCATTAAATACAATTCCAATTAACATAGAAACAGATAAAACAGCAAATAAAATAATAGATGATTTTTTCATTAGATGTAAAGCTCTATTTTCATCTTTATTTTTTATTGCCTTTGCTACCATTGGAAATAGGGCAATTGAAGTTGCAATAGCAAAAATAGCAAGAGGTAGTTGAAAAACTCTATTTGCATAATAAAGGTACGAAATAGAACCACTTATTAAAAAAGAGGCTAACCAAGTATCAATAAAAGCTGAAAGATGCATTGTTGATGAACCTAATGTTGCAGAAAAAAAGTTTTTATAAAATTTTGTTTCTTCTTTTTTCTTATGTTTTTTAAAATGGAAAATTTTACATAAATTTGCTCTTTTAACTGCAATCAAATGAACAATAATTTGTAAAATCCCTCCAAAAATAACCCCATAAGATAGATAAAATGTAATTTCATATTTATCCATATTTTTAGAGATTAAAAGTGCAGCAATCATTCCAAGATTTAAAAGAGCAGTTGAATAAGCACTTGTTGCAAAATGATGTTTATATTGTAAAAGTGCAGCCATAAATGTAACAGTGAAAATAATTGGCAAATAATAAAAATTTATTGCAAATAGTGGAGCAGCTAAATCAACAGTTTCTTTTGAAAAACCAATTGCAAAGGCTTTTGCCACAATATGAGAAAACATAGTTACAATCAAAGATAATATGATTAAGAATCCAAATAATTGTAAAAAAACAACTGATGAAAATCTGATTTTATGTTTTGATTTTGCATAAGAAGGAATAAAAGCTTGAGTAAAAGCTCCATCAGCAAAAATACTTCTAAATAAATTTGGTAATTTAAAAGCTATAAAAAAGATATCTGAATAAATATTTGCACCTAAAATGGAAGCAGTTAGTAAATCCCTTACAAAACCTAAAATCCTTGAAACTAAAATACCTGAACTGTTTGTAAAAATTGATTTAATTAACATTAATTTCCTACTTTGTAATCTGTTGTATTATGAATATGAATTTGCATATTTCCTCTATATGAAGATAAATGAGCATTTAAAATAGTAATATCTTCTCCATTTTTGGGAAGTAAATTTCTATCTTTTGCATAAAGTTTTATATATTGATTTTCATTGATATATAGTTTTGAATTTTTTACTTTTCCTTTTAAATTTGTGATTATTTCATTTTCATATTTAAAATCAAAAATATTAATATTTGATGCATCTAAAAATAAATTTTTATAGTTTGTTAAATCTTTTTCTTCTTCAATTACAAAATCTCTAATCTCTTTTAAACCATAATGAGTATTGATTTGATTAACTTGAATATTATATGAATAACCAAGCTTCAAGTGTTGAGCATTTTTATAAATGAAAATTGCTCTATCATTTTCCCTTTTTATAATTGCTTTATCATCATCTTTGTAAATAACAATTACATCATTTATAAAAACAGGTTTTGATAATTTTTCTTCTTTGTATAAATTTTCAATAGTATTTATATTTTCTTTATTTTGTTCTATTTGTTTTATAGGATTTCTATCTTTTTCTTTTATTGAAAATTCTGCAAAAATAGGAAGATGGTCTGAGTATCCTTCTCCTCTATGAGTTTTAAAGAAATTATTCTCATCCATTTTCCATCTATTTATCTCTCCATTATTGTATAAATAGTTAGGTTTGAATACATTAAACGATTTTGGAATATATGAAAGTTTTTTATTATCAAAAAGAGCAGGTGGAACTAAAATACTATCTGGTGTATTGTTTTGATTCCTATATTTTGTTGAAAATCTTTCATTAGAATTTACTTCAAGCCATAAATTATAATGAACTCTTTTTTCCTCTTTTAAAACATCTTCGTATGTTACCAATTTATCATCTATAGAAGTATTTAAAATTTGATTAATACCAGTTATTCCAGATGTGTTGTTTAATTTTTGGCTATTTTTAAAAGTTGCATATTCATCATAATCAGAGTTAAAATCTCCAATTAAAACGTAGTCATAATCTTTTGCTATATCTTTAACTCTATCTTGTAATATTTTTGCATATTTAACTCTATAACTTTCTCCTACAGCTTTTGAAGGCCAATGGTTATTAAAAACTTTAAATTCTACATCATCATATACAAAAGTAGTTTCAAGAATAGGTCTAAAAACTCTTGTTCTAAATTTTACATCGATATGATTTGTACTTTTAATTTCTACTTTTGATAAAAATCCTAAACCAATCGCAGAATCTGAATATTTAACATATGAATAATATTTATATTTTGGAAGTTTTTTCTGTAAAAGAAGCATCAAATCTCTATTTTCAATCTCTTGTAAAGCAATAATATCTGCATCAAGATTTTCTAAAACTTCAATTACATGATTTAGTTTTATATTAAAATTTTTTTCATTCCATAAAGATTTACTGTTTGGTATAAATTCAGTATATTCATCTTTGTCTGTTTTTAAGTCAAATAAATTTTCTACATTGTAAGTTGCAATTTTTAAATTGTTTGCATTTGAATATATAAATAAAAGAAAAAAGATTAAAAATTTAAGCAAAAAAGAATCTCCGACAATTTTTTTGTAATATTATCGAAGATATTATTTTTAAGAGGTAAAACTTTAAAAGTTTTACCTAATTTGGAGTTTACCCTCTTGTTACATCATCACATTTTTTCTTGAAGTACTCTTTTTCTACCCTACATAAAGGACACTCTTTTGGTGGTTTTTTACCTCTATGAACATGTCCACATACTTCACATACCCATTCTTCTTCCTCTTCAGATTCAAAGAAACCTTCAGCTTCTAAAGCTTGTAAAAGTTCTCTATACTCTTTTTCATGTTCAACTTCAACTTTTCCAATAGCTTTAAATAATCTTGCAATCTCTTTTAATCCTTCTTCTTTTGCAATTGCTTCAAAATTTGGATACATTTCTTCATGCTCATATTGTTCTCCATCTGCAGCAGCTATAATATTTTTAGCAGTTGAATCAAGTTCATAATCATTTACTAATTTATTGTAAGCTTTGTATTCAGCACGTGCATGATATTTTTCATTAACTGCAGCTTCATGGAAAAACTTTGCAATTCTATGATACCCTTGTTCGTAAGCAATATCACCATATAAATCATATTTATTTCTTGCCATTGATTCACCCGCAAATGCTTTCATCAAATTAACTGCAGTTAAATTTGTCGTAATCATTTCCATTTCTTGACCACAGCAGTGTAAAGTTCCTCCACCAACATTTTGTACTTCTACTTCATTACCACATTTATTACATTTATAAGTTTCGTATTGTTTCATTTTTTTCCCTTTTATTTTGAATTTTTTATTATATCATTAAATAAACTAAACTTTAATAATTAAGTTTATTAAAGGATAAAATTTATTATTTGAATTGTAAAATATTAAAACTTAAAAGAAAATTATTTTCCAATGCAAAATTTTATGTTATAATAACACAAGTAGAGTTTTTTAGAAAAAATATCTAAAAAGCTATATAATTTATGTGGAAATAAATATTAAAGTAGTATCATTCCGCGAAAGGAAGAATTTATGACAAATTATACAAATTTATTAAAAGAATATGATTTAAAAGTTACTCCACAAAGAGTAGCAATTGTTGAAGAACTTTATAAAAATGGTCATATGAACATTGATGATTTATACAAAAAACTATTATCTAAGTTCCCTTCAGTATCATTAGCAACTATCTATAAAAATATTAATGCAATGGTTGAAAAAGTTTTTCTTTCAGAAGTTAAGTTGCCAAATTCTAAATCAGTTTATGAATTGGTGAAAACTGAACATGCACATTTAGTATGTTCTTCTTGTGGATTTATTGAAGATATCGTGTTAGATGCTTCATCTATTCAAGAACAAGCAAATAATTTAAGCTCATTTAAAATCGATTCTACAAGTATCGTTTTAAGTGGTTTATGTCCTCACTGTTCAAAATAGTTTAGGAAAAAATAGTCTAGTTTATAACTAGGCTATTTTTTAAGAATTTCTTACTATTAAACTATTTGGTAAGTTAAACTCTTTTATTAACTCTTCTTCTTTATTTCTATGTTCACCATTATCAACTTCATGGTCATAACCTAAAAGATGTAAAATTCCATGAATAAATAAAAGTAAAAATTCTTCATTGAAACTATGTTCATACTCTTTTGCTTTTTCTTCAACAAAATCTGTTGAAATTACAATTGAACCTAATGGTGCATCAGGAAAATCATAATCAAGAGGAAAACTTAAAACATCAGTAGCTTTGTCTATATTTCTATGTACTTTATTTAAAGCTTGAATTTCATCATTTTTTACTACAAGAAGTTCAATATCTTTTTTTGTAAGTGTTTTTGCGATATTTTCTAAACTTACTACATCGATTTCAAATTCTGTACTATTATCTAAATCAATCATTTTATTCCTTAAAATAGTTCTATCATTTTAGAAACTTCATCAACTGCAAAAGTCTTAATATCAAGTTTCAAATTTGTTTTTTGAGCAATTACAGCTTTTTTTATACCTTGAGCTTGGGCTTCTTTTAATCTTAAATCAATAGAATAAACATCTTTTATTTCACCTGTTAGTGAAACTTCACCTATAAAAGCTGATTCTTTTGAAATAGGTCTATCTCTAAATGATGAAATAATAGCAGCAATTACAGCTAAATCAGCTGAACTCTCTTTGATTTTTATTCCACCACTTATGTTTATGAATACATCATAAGTATTTAGTGGTAAATCTATTTTCTTCTCTAAAAGTGCAAGAAGCATAGTAAGTCTATTTGCATCAAAACCTGTTGCACTTCTTTTTGGATTTGGATAAGTACTTTCTGTTACAAGTGCTTGAACTTCAAGTATAATAGCACGGCTTCCTTCCATAGTTACAGTTAAAGCTGAACCACTTTGAGATTTACTTTTATCAAAAAATTTTGAAGCTATATCTTTTGCACTAATAAGTCCTTCTGCTGTCATTTCAAAAATACCAATTTCACTGGTACTTCCAAAACGATTTTTAAAACCTCGCAGCATTCGTAGTTCTCTACTAGCTTCCCCTTCAAAGTATAAAACAGTATCAACCATATGTTCTAAAACTCTAGGACCTGCAATACTTCCATCTTTTGTAATATGACCAATAATAAACATAGCAATATTTGATTCTTTTGCTTTTCTCATTAACTCAAATGTTATTTCTCGCACTTGTGAAACACTTCCTGGTGCTGAGGTTAAATTTGAAGAATAGATAGTTTGAATAGAATCTATAATACAAACTTCATAATTTTCTCTTAGTAGTTCATCTTGTATCTCTTCAAGTTTTATTTCACTTAATAAAAAAAGTTCATCATGATTTGCTTCAAGTCTATTTGCTCTTAGTTTTATTTGACCAGCACTCTCTTCTCCAGAAACATAAAGAACTTTTTTCCCAGATTTTGCGATACTTCCTGCAACTTTTAGTAAAAGTGTTGATTTTCCAACTCCTGGGCTTCCACCAATTAAAGTTAAACTTCCTGGAACTATTCCTCCACCTAAAACTAAGTCAAATTCATAGTTAAAAGAAGAAAATCTTGTAACATCATCTTGTTCTATTTGAGTTATTGGTTTTGCTTTTGATGTTGTATTTATAATTTTTGAAGAGTGTTTTAAAACTTCTTGTTGTTCTTGGTTTAATTCAATAAAGCTATCCCATGAGCCACAATTTGGACATTTTCCAAGCCATTTTGTAGATTGTTCACCACAATGTTGACATTCAAAAAGTGTTATTTTTTTCTTAGCCATTTTTTATCCTTCTAAACATAAGCGCAATTATAATCAAATTTTTTATGTGCTTTATAAAATATGACACTTTGTAATATAAAAGATTGTATTATCTTTTATGAAAAATATAAAATTATTTACTGATTCAAGTGTAAATCCACAAGAAAAAATTGGTTTTGGAAGTTTTTTGATTATTGAAGATGAAAATTTATCTTTGGAGAATTTGAAAAAAACTATCAAAACAAAAAAATTTGAAAATACAAGTTCCACAAAACTTGAACTACAAACTCTACTTTGGGCTTTAGATGAAATAGAAAATAAAAACTCTTTAATTGAAATTTATACTGATTGTCAAAATATCATAAACTTAAAAGATAGAAGAGAAAAATTAGAAAAAAATGAGTACAAATCATCTAAAGATAAATTGATAAATAATCATGAATTATATAAGCTGTTTTTTGAAAAATCAGATAAATTAGATTTAGTTTTTATAAAAGTAAAAGGACATAAAAAAAATAGTTTGAAAGATGAAATTGATACTATTTTTAATCTTGTTGATAAAGCATCAAGAAATGCTTTAAGAAATCAAATATAACTTATCTAAAATAGATAAGCTATATTAATTCCACCCCAATTTTCATACTGATTATAGTCATTTGAAAGATTGATTTTTGAAGTTTTAAAACTAAGAGATAAGACAAACTTATCAAGATAAGTATCCCAAGAAATAACATGAACTAAACTATCTTTTAATTCATCTAATTCATAAGATTTGTCATGATTAGTTACATAAAAATAATCTGTATAAGAGTAACCTAAACCATAAGATAATGACCAACCTAAATTTTTGTTTGTTTTTGAATCAAGATTTAAAAGTTTATTTTCATTCATACCTATAAATTTTCCAACACTATTAAAGTTATTTGGAAAGTTATTACCATATCTAATCATACTTCCAGCCATTAAAGACCTATTATAATTTCCAATATTTGCTCTAACTGTATTTACTAAATCCATTTTTCCATAAGAAAACTCATGTTTAAATGCTCTATAACCATAAGAGTAAGAAAAGTTATACAAAAAATCATCTTCTAATTGATTATTCCATCCTTGTGGGTCAGTACTTCCAATTGTATTATGAAAAGATTTTTGAAAAGAATCAGTTTTTGTACTAGGTCCAACAGCTCCTAAAGTAATTGTATATTCATGGAAAAAATCTTCATCCCACTTAAATAAAATAAAATCAAGAGTTGCAACTCCCACATAAGGCATATCACCTATGATTTTTTCTTCTTTATCTAAGTTACTAGGTGTAAAAGCATAATGAGAATAAGTCATACCTAAAGTTTGGTATTTTGTATCATTATTGAAAGTTGGAATTTTAGAGATTAAATCAAAAAAACTATTGTTATATTTTGATGAATCATTAGTATCTTTATTGCTTAAATAACTAAAATAAGTTCCATTTGTATAATGTTTGTCATCTCCATTAATCACATCATTTTCTAAAAAAACTGAAAAAACTTGTGCATTCAGGTTTAAAACAAGAAAAGATGAAGTGAAAATAATTTTTGAAAATAATTTCATTATCAATCCTTTTATTGTAAGATTGCAAAATTATATAATAAAAACATTGGAAGAAAATAAAATGATAATATATATTCATGGATTTGCAAGTTCAGGATTTGGTTCAAAACCACAAAAATTTAAAGAGTATTTTGAAGAGGAAATAATAACAATTTCTCTTCCAATTATTCCAAATTTAGCAATTGATACTTTAGAACAAATAATAGAGTTCTCTTTAAATAAAGATGAACCAGTTTATCTAGTAGGTTCTTCTCTTGGTGGATTTTATGCACTTTATTTAGCAAATAAATATGATTTAAAAGCAGTTTTAATAAATCCAGCTGTTAATCCATGGGGAACTTTACATAGATATGAGGGGGTAGAATTTGTTACAAACTATTATGATAATTCAAGATTTGAGTTTACTCAAAATCATATAAAATCTTTAAGAAATTATGATGTTCAATTTATAAAAAATCCTCAAAATTTTATAACTTTATTACAAGAAGAGGATGAGGTTTTAGATTTTAGTGAAGCAGCTTTAAAACTTGAAGAGACAGATTTGATAATTGAAGAGGGTGGAAGTCACTCTTTTGATGGAATAGAAAGATATTTTAGAAAAATAAATAGTTTTTTTTATAATTAAAACCACTGTTTTATCGAATATTTCAGAATAATTAGCTATTATATATGTTATTTAAATAAGTTGTACAAAAATAATTAAGGGGAGAACTCTAATAAATGAAATCATTTAGAGTTATTGATACGAAGTTTCGTATCTTAAAGGGTGGAAAAATTGGTCTGTCATTATCTATCTCTTTAGTAACTAGTTCATTGATTTTTAGTCAAATATCTGCTCATGCAGAGACATTTTTTGACAATGAATGGACTACAGGTACAACTTATACAACTCCTGATGTTACAGTTACAGAAAGAAGTAATACCGGTATAAATACAGGTATTTATTCTCAAACATCAACTACAGAAAATATAATTTTTAGACCTGATAGAGTTGCAGAATCTTATACAGGTGTTACTGATAATGAGATTTCAGGTACAAACAGTGTTACTGTTGCAACAGATGGAACGACTGGAACAGCAGCAAATTCAATTGCAGATGGAACTTACATAGATGGTGGTGGTTTTTCTGCAACAAATTATGATTATGCTCATTATACAACCCTAAATCCAGATACTGACTTTACAGTTACTTTAACTTCTGGTTCAACAGTTAATAATATAGTTAAAGAAACATCAACTTATTATTATGTAAATAGTACAGATGGTTATATGTCATCAAGTGATGCATATGTCGCAAATATTGTGTTTAGTGGTTCAAATACAGTTTATGGAACAACAAACATTGATGATGGAAATATAAAACTAGATGGTAGTGTAACTTTTACAGGAACAGTAGATGCTGGTTCTATTGCTGTGGATACAACAAGTACAATTACTTTTAATTCTGATGTAGATTTAACAGCTGGAACTACAGATGCTATGAATTTTTCTGTAAATGGAAATGTACTTATTAATGAAGATTTTACAGGTAATATCACATCAGGTGGAGATAATTTAGGTACAGTAACTATTGTTGGTAATGGAACAGGAAAAGAACAAATAATTACTGGAAATATAGGGACTTCAATTTCTTCTGATATAGGTATTTTAAATATTGGAAGTGACACGGTTGCTTCAAATTATTCAAGAACTGTAATTTACGGTGATGTTTATTCAAATAGTACGGTTTTAAATAATAATGGAACAACAAATAGTTCAACATTAGTTTTAGCTGATGGAAGTGATATTACATCAACTATTACAACTGCAGATGCAAATATGGGAATACTTACTTTAAATGGAAGTTCAACAGTAAGTGGACAAGTAGGAGCAAGTGGAGCATTACTAAAAGAGATAAATGCAGGAGCGAATGGATCAAGTTCAACGTTTAGTAGTGATGTTTACGCAACAAACTTAGATGTAGAGGGGACTGGAACAGTAAATCTAAATGGAGATTATACAGGGACAGCAATAAGATATAACGCAGATGGAACAGTAGTATTAGCAACAGGAAGTGATGTAAACTCAGCAGTAACAACAGCAACAACAAATACAGGGACATTGACGTTAAATGGAAGTTCAACAGTAAGTGGACAAGTAGGAGCAAGTGGAGCATTACTAAAAGAGATAAATGCAGGAGCGAATGGATCAAGTTCAACGTTTAGTAGTGATGTTTACGCAACAAACTTAGATGTAGAGGGGACTGGAACAGTAAATCTAAATGGAGATTATACAGGGACAGCAATAAGATATAACGCAGATGGAACAGTAGTATTAGCAACAGGAAGTGATGTAAACTCAGCAGTAACAACAGCAACAACAAATACAGGGACATTGACGTTAAATGGAAGTTCAACAGTAAGTGGACAAGTAGGAGCAAGTGGAGCATTACTAAAAGAGATAAATGCAGGAGCGAATGGATCAAGTTCAACGTTTAGTAGTGATGTTTACGCAACAAACTTAGATGTAGAGGGGACTGGAACAGTAAATCTAAATGGAGATTATACAGGGACAGCAATAAGATATAACGCAGATGGAACAGTAGTATTAGCAACAGGAAGTGATGTAAACTCAGCAGTAACAACAGCAACAACAAATACAGGGACATTGACGTTAAATGGAAGTTCAACAGTAAGTGGACAAGTAGGAGCAAGTGGAGCATTACTAAAAGAGATAAATGCAGGAGCGAATGGATCAAGTTCAACGTTTAGTAGTGATGTTTACGCAACAAACTTAGATGTAGAGGGGACTGGAACAGTAAATCTAAATGGAGATTATACAGGGACAGCAATAAGATATAACGCAGATGGAACAGTAGTATTAGCAACAGGAAGTGATGTAAACTCAGCAGTAACAACAGCAACAACAAATACAGGGACATTGACGTTAAATGGAAGTTCAACAGTAAGTGGACAAGTAGGAGCAAGTGGAGCATTACTAAAAGAGATAAATGCAGGAGCGAATGGATCAAGTTCAACGTTTAGTAGTGATGTTTACGCAACAAACTTAGATGTAGAGGGGACTGGAACAGTAAATCTAAATGGAGATTATACAGGGACAGCAATAAGATATAACGCAGATGGAACAGTAGTATTAGCAACAGGAAGTGATGTAAACTCAGCAGTAACAACAGCAACAACAAATACAGGGACATTGACGTTAAATGGAAGTTCAACAGTAAGTGGACAAGTAGGAGCAAGTGGAGCATTACTAAAAGAGATAAATGCAGGAGCGAATGGATCAAGTTCAACGTTTAGTAGTGATGTTTACGCAACAAACTTAGATGTAGAGGGGACTGGAACAGTAAATCTAAATGGAGATTATACAGGGACAGCAATAAGATATAACGCAGATGGAACAGTAGTATTAGCAACAGGAAGTGATGTAAACTCAGCAGTAACAACAGCAACAACAAATACAGGGACATTGACGTTAAATGGAAGTTCAACAGTAAGTGGACAAGTAGGAGCAAGTGGAGCATTACTAAAAGAGATAAATGCAGGAGCGAATGGATCAAGTTCAACGTTTAGTAGTGATGTTTACGCAACAAACTTAGATGTAGAGGGGACTGGAACAGTAAATCTAAATGGAGATTATACAGGGACAGCAATAAGATATAACGCAGATGGAACAGTAGTATTAGCAACAGGAAGTGATGTAAACTCAGCAGTAACAACAGCAACAACAAATACAGGGACATTGACGTTAAATGGAAGTTCAACAGTAAGTGGACAAGTAGGAGCAAGTGGAGCATTACTAAAAGAGATAAATGCAGGAGCGAATGGATCAAATTCAACATTTAGTAGTGATGTATATGCAACAACTACAAATATTGGAGCTGGTGAGATAAAATTTGTATCGAATGTTTCAACTGATATTGTTGCTTTATCAACTACACAAGGAATAGTAACTTTTGTTGGAGATGTTTCAGGGAAATCTCAATCATTTATAGGAGATATTGGAAGTTCAACTTCTTTAATAAATACATTAAATATTGGTCAAAGTGGAACTTCAACAAACTATTCATCAACAACAATTACTGGAAATGTTTATGCAACAAATATAGTTTTAAATAATGAAGGTACAAATAGTTCAACATTAACTTTATCTGACGGTTCAAATATAACTTCAACTATAACTACAGCAGAAAATGGACTAGGAATTTTAACTTTCCTAGGTGATTCAACTATAAATGGAACAATAGGAACAACTACTGAGAAATTAGAACAAATCAATGTGGCAAATACAGGAAAAACAGTTACTTTTAATTCTTCAATAAATACTGATAATTTAAATATTTTAGGTGATGGAGAAGTAATATTAGCTGATAATTCTAACCTAAATGCACCAGTAACAACATCTTTTAATAATCAAGGGACTTTAACATTTGAAGGAACTTCAAATGTGTCTGGACAAATAGGAACGAGTGGAGCTTTATTAAAAGAGATAACATTACAAGGTGCATCAGGAGAAGTTGTAACTTTTGGAAATGATGTTTATGTTTCAAACATAGTATTTGAAAGTGATGGAACAGCTAATCTAAATGGAAATCTAACTGGAAATATTAATTTTTCTGGTTTTGATGCAATTGTAAATGTAGCTGATGGAATGGGTATTTTAGATTCAGGTGGAGGACTTCTTGGTTCTGTACAAACTTTAGCAAATAATACAGGAATATTAAACTATAAAGGTGATGGTGTAATTGATGGTATTATAGGAAGTTCAGGTTTAGGTATAAATGAATTAAATGTAAATACAAATGATGAACAAGATAAAGATGGAAGTGGTACTGTAACTTCAAATGGTTTATTGGCACGTAGAGAAATTTTTGCAGATATTATAAATTTATATAATAATGCAACTTTAACATTAGCTGATAATGCAAATGTAACAAATACTGATATAACTGATAGTTTGATTATTGCAACAATGACTGCAAATACAGGTAATGTAGTATTTGAGGGAAGTTCAACTGTAACAGGTGATGTAGGAACAAGTACTAATAATTTAGAAAGTATAACCGCTGGTGTTACTGGTGAAACAGTAACTTTTGATGGTATGGTATATGCTTCTACTTTAAAATATTCAGATAATGGAACAGTTGTTTTAAATGGGGATAATGCTTCTAATGCAGAAGGAATGAAAGGAACTGTTGATTTTGGCTCATCTACAGGAACTCTTGAAATAGGTGATAATGTAAACTTAACAACGGGAACATCTGGAATTCAATTTGCAAATGCAAATAATGCAATATTAAGATTTAATGGCTCTTCAACTGTTTATGGAGTTTTAGGTGGAAACACAGCAGGAAATTCTACATTTGAAAGTATATATGCAGGAGTTACTGGAGAAACAGTTACCTTTAAAAATGATGTGTATGTAAAAGAGAGTACATTCCATGTTAGTGGAGATGGAATAGTAAATCTTGAGGGTAATTTATATGGAGATTTAGTTTTTGATAATGATGGAACAGTAAATGTTGCTAATACAAAATCAATAATAGTTTCAACTACTCCTCTTGCAATAACAACTGCAAATAATGGACAGGGTACAATTAATTTTGAAGGTACAACAACTTTATATACAGATATTGGAGAAGATTTATTTAGATTAAAAGAAGTGAATTTTGGAACAGTTGGTACAGCTTCAAATTCATATACTCAAAATATAAATAAAGATATTTATGCAAATGATATAACAATAGGAAATAGTTCAAATAAAACAACTGCAAATTTAACATCAGATATGACATTCTATGGAAATTTAAATGTTAGTAGTAATTCTGTTTTAGATGTTAATAATCATGATATTACAGTTGAAAATGGAATCGTTTTAGCATCAAACTCTACACTTAAATTCGAAATTGATACATCGGATTTAATAGCTGGGCAAGCTGTTGCAAATGATACATCAGGAAGTATAGATGCAAATAGTTTAGATATTCAAGATGATATAAAAGTTCATATCGATTATAATGGAACTTTGGCAGGTAAATATGAATATAATTTAATTAGTGCAAATAGTTCAACTGGAACATATACTGAAGGAAATGAAGCAAATGGTAAAGTTTCTGATAATAGTATCATAGACAGTAAGGTTGTATTTAAAGATAATAATTTAGTATTAGTTGCTGATAGAACAAATAATGGTTCATTTAATCCAGAAGATTTATATATAGAAAAATCTGAAATAGGGAAAGATTATTCAAATGGTGCTTCTCAAGCACTTGCAGATTATGCAAATGGAGTTGATAGAGCAGGTGCACTAGCACAAATTATCAATGAATTAGAGTATTTAGAAGGTGGAACAGTTTTAAGTGAAGCTAAAAAACAAGAGATGATTGAGACTCAAAGAAAACTTGCTCCTATTGCAAATAGTTCAAATATGCAAACATCAATTACTGCATCAAACTTAGCAATGACAACTATAAAAGGAAGATTATCTGATATTAGAACGGGTGAAATGAATAATTTTACTCCTACTTTATATAGAACAGGATTATCTTCAGGAGATTATTATAGTTTTGATACATCGTTTTGGTTAAAAGGAATGGCTGGAAAAGCTACACAAGATCAAGTTGATGAATATTATGGATTTAATACTTCAACATATGGTTTTGTAGGTGGTATGGATAAAATTTCAGGTGATGGAACAATTTTTGGAGCAGCACTTGCTTATTCTACAACTAAAACAAATCAAGAAAATGCTGCATCAGATAGTTCAGATACAACAAGTATTCAAGGAACAATTTATTCATCTTCAGCATTTGAAAATGCATATGTTGATACTTATTTATCTTATGCAAAACATAAAACAGATGGAACAAGAACGGCAAATTCTGGTAAATTAACTTCAAGTGTTGATGCAGAACAAATTTCTGCAAAAGTTGAAACAGGATATACAATTCCTGTTAATGATGGTGTCTCTTTAACACCATTTGCATCTTTAGAATATAGTTTACTAAACCAAAAAGGTTATACTGAAAAAGGAACAACTTATCAAAATGATGCTTTAAAAGTTGATGGTTTAAAATTAAATCGTGGTACAGTTGAACTTGGAGCAAAACTTACTTCAAATATAGAATTAGAAGATACATTACTTATTCCTCAATTATCTGTTAGTGCATATAACTCATTTGGAGATAATAGTGCTGATATAAAAGCACAATATGTTGGTGGTGGAAAAGAGTTTGTTACACCAGTTACTGAATTAAATAAAACAATGTATAACGTTGGATTAGGACTTGAAACAAAAATTTCTGATTCAACAAGTTTAATATTTGATATGGATTATGATAGAAGTAAAGATGGTAAATTCCAAGGATATTCTGGAAGTGTAACATTTGGAATTAGTTTTTAAAATATTTAATTGAGGATAAAAAATGGTTAAAAAAATATCTTTATGTATATTGTCAACTTTTTTAAGTATGAATTTATATGCAGATGAAATAGCTTCATATACTGCGATGAAATATCATGCAAATTATGAAAAACAAAATCCTAAATCAAAAGAATCTTTAGAAAAAGAGTATCAAAAAATCAAGAGATTATCAAAAACTTTAGAAGCAACAGTTATGAAAAATGATTCTGATGTTGAAGTTGCAAAAAATCTAGCAATAGTTGAAATTTGGTCAAATAAATTTATGCAAAGTTATAAACCAAGTGAAAATGAATTAAATGAACTATATAAAATAGAAAAACCAAGAACAGTTGGAAAATATGAATTAAGAAATATTCTAGTTTCTTATGAAAAAAATGCAGATAGAATAATTGAAATGCTAAATGAAATAAAAAACAAACAAGATAAAAAAGAATCATTTATTAAATATGTAAGATCTGTATCAAATGATGTTGCTTCAAAACAAAATAATGGTTTAACTCCTTTAGTTGATGAAAACAAATTAAATCCTCAAATAAAAGAGGCTTTAAAGGGTAAAAAAGAGGGAGAAATTGTAAAAGTAAATCTAAAAGATGTTGGTACTCAAATTTTATATATAGAAAAATATATTCCAGAAAAAATTGCAACTTTTGAAGAGGCTAAAGATGCTTTAATTAATCTTGCAAAAAGAAGAGCTTTAGCTAGAGAAATGGAACTGTTATCAAAATAAGAGATGAAATATTTAATAATTACAGTTATATTTTTTCTTTTTAATGGTTGTGTAAATAATCTTCCAACTCCAAATGAACGGAAAAGCAGTGTTCTAACAACTGCTTATAAAAATAATTTTGAAGAAATTGATATAGAAACATCAACTTTTTCTCTATTTTCTTTACAAAAACAAAATCTAAATTGTAAAAATAAAAATCTAAAAATATATGTTGAAGGTGATGGTTTATCTTGGCTATCAAGAACGACTATTTCAAAAGACCCAACACCAATAAATTCTACAACTTTAAAACTTATGTATGAAGATAAAACTGAGTGTAAAGTTTATCTTGCACGTCCTTGTCAGTTTATTAGTTCTAATATATGTAATAAAAGTTTTTGGACAAATAAAAGATTTAGCTTTGAAGTAATAGAAAGTTTTAATGAAAGTTTAGATGAATTAAAGAAAAAATATAAAAATAAGAGTTTTACTTTAATTGGTCATTCAGGTGGTGGAGCTGTTGTTACTCTTGTGTCTTCAAAAAGAGATGATATTGATTTAATAATTACAATCGCTGGAAATTTAGATACAGAAAAATGGACTTCTTTACACAATATCTCTAAGTTGGAAGGTTCTTTAAATCCAGCAGATTATACAAAAAATCTTGAACATATAAAACAATATCATCTAATTGGTAATAATGATAAAGTTATCCCAAAAGATGTATTTTTATCATATTATTCAAAATTTGATAAAAAAACTAATATTAAATATAAATATTTCGATGAAGAGCATAATTGCTGTTGGGAAAACTCTTATAAAAAAGTATTATTAGATATTAAATAAAAAGCTAAGATAAGAAAAATTAGTAAACCAAAAAGGTTTACTAAAAAGGATTAGAATTCAATTTTCATTCTAAAATATCTAGGAAAATTGTTTTTTAACGAGCTATTTATTTCAACTGGAAAAGATTTATAAATTGATGGTTTGATTGATTCAAAATACTCTTTATTACCATCCATAAAAGTTAATTGCTCATATCTACCATCTTTTAAAATAGTTAGTCTAATATTTACATATTCTCCACTTTTAAATGATGATTTATTTATATTAGAATTGATTTTTTCTCTTATTGTTTGATAAAAAACTTCTACTTTAGCTTTTTCATCATCAATTTGTTCTATTTTTTCAACTTTCTCAGTTTTTTCAATAGGTTTTTCTATTATTTCACCAACTACAGGTTTAGTTTCAATTTTTTCTGCAGTCTCTTTTTTTACTACTTCAGTTGAAATAGATTTATTATTAACTTCAGGTTCTACTTGATTTTCAACTATTTTTATAACTTCTTGTTCAGGTTTTTTTTCAACTCTATCTTCAACTATTTCAGATTTATTTAAATCTTCATTTGTTGTAGTTTGTTCAATTATTGCAACAGGTTCATTTTGTGTACTTGCAATAGTCTCTTCAAGTTTTTTTCCTATTTCTTCTTTTATATCATCTACTTGTTTAGCAAAATTTGTATTTTCAATATTTTTTTCTATTGAAGTATTATTTTCAGAAAACTCATTTTCATTTTCTCCAAAAATAAGACTAAATGCTACATAAATAATAACTCCAAGTATTAAAAGTATAAATATATCTTCAAAAAATGATTTAGTTTTTGTTCTCAATGTATCTTCCTTATTTATTTTTCTTCAGGCGTATAAATTTCATCAAGTAAGCTATCAACAAATTCATCAGGTGAAAATTCAACTAAATCATCTTGTTTTTCCCCAATTCCAACATAAAAAATTGGAAGTTCTAATTGATTAGAAATAGAAAATAAAGCCCCACCTTTTGCTGTTCCATCAAGTTTTGTTACAATAATACCATCAATTCCAATCATTTCATGGAAAGCTTTTGCTTGAGCAATTGCTGCATTACCTTGTGTTCCATCTAATATCATAAGTTTTTGATGTGGTGCATCAGGCATCGCTTTAGAACAAACTTTTACAATTTTCTTTAATTCATTATTTAAGTTTGTTTGTGTTTGAAGTCTACCTGCTGTATCAATAATAACATTATCAATATTTCTAGCAATTGCAGCACTTATTGTATCAAATGCAACTGCACTTGAATCATGACCTTGTTTTGTTTTAATTATTGGAACATCAAGTTTATTTGCCCAAGTTGAAAGTTGTTCAATTGCAGCTGCTCTAAAAGTATCACCAGCTCCTAAAATTACAGATTTACCTTCTTTTTTAGACTTATTTGCAAGTTTTGCAATAGTTGTTGTTTTTCCTGCTCCATTTACCCCAATAATAAGTCTTACATAAGGTTTTGGCAAATTTGATAAATCAACTTTTGGTGCGTGTTCAAAAAGCATTACAAGTCTATGACGTAACTGTTTTCTTGTAATCTCCTCAGGAAGACCATTCATTGCTTTTTCTATAATTTCATATTCAACGTCAGCTTCAATTAAAAGTTCTTCAATATCATCAAAAGAGATTTTTTCTTGTTTTTGAGGAACTACATTTTTTATACTTGCAAAAGTTTTTTCTAATGCTCTTGAAAAGAAACCTTTTTTCTCTTCCTCTTTTATTACTTTTTGTTCTTCTAATAAAGCAATTTCTTTTTCTTTTATCTCAATCGGATTTGCATAGGCTTCATCGTCTAAAATCGAGTCTTCTAAAGGATTGATTTCTTCTTGAACTTCTTTTTGTTCAATATTTTCTTCTTTTTTCTTTTTAAAAAAACTAAACATTGTTACCCTTATTTTTCTAATACTTTTTTAATATCTATTTCCATCATTTCACTTGGAACTAAACCTACATATTTTTGGAATATTTTAGAATTTCTATCAATTAAGAACATTGTAGGAATTGATTTTATTCCTCCTAAACTTTTTGCTAAATCAAAATTATCAGGAGAGTTTGTAATTGTGTAGTTAATATTAAAACTTTTCATAAAATCTATGATTTCTTCATTTGTTTTCATCTCTTCAAGTAAAATTGAAATTACGACAAAATCATTTTTATAATTTTCTTGTAATCTTACTAAATTTGGAATTTCAGCTTTACAAGGAGGACACCAAGTTGCAAAAAAATCTAATAAAACTATTTTATTGGGATAGTCTTTTAAGATAACTTTATCATTTTCAAGTCTTATATCAACAATTGTATTATCAGTTGTTTTTAGTTGAAACTCTGTTCTTCTATCACTTTTTTCAATCTTTGTTCCATCACTATTTTCATTTTTATCTTTAGAATCGCACCCTGTGAAAAATAAAATAGATAAAATAGATAAAAATGCTAAAGTTTTAAACTGCATTTTAAGTCCTTTGGGTAAAATTATTTGTTGGGTAGAAATTTTACCCAAGTGAGGCTTAAATATGAAAAACAATCACAAATGTGATTTTAGAAAATCGTGTATAAAGAAATTAGAATTTATTAGCCTTTTTTCGAAGTATTATAAAAACAAAATTATTGTAAAAAAATTAGAAAAATTTATAAAAGAAAGTGAATCAAAAAATATTTTATTGTATATACCTTTGGGTATAGAAGTAGATGTTAGACCTTTGATAAAGACTTTAAGAAAGAAAAAAAACATAAATGTTTATGTTCCATTTATGGAAAAGGATAGTTTTAAAATTGTTAAATATAGATTACCTTTACATAGGAAAAAATTTAACATTTTAGAACCAAATAACTCTTTTTTAAAGCCTAATAAAATTGATATAGCTGTAGTTCCAGTGGTGGGAATAGATTCTTTAAATAAAAGAATAGGTTATGGAAAAGGTATGTATGACAGATTTTTTGATAGATTGGATTACAAGCCTACAATAATTTTTACTCAATTAGTACTTTGTAAAAGCAAAGAAATTCTATCTGATAATTACGATATTCAAGCTGATTATATAATTACAAATTAAGGTTTTGAATATGGAATTTATGATATTTACAGCAGTTGTCGCAGTACTGAGCTCGGCAATTAGTATATTTGTTGTTAAAAAATTGGATAAGGCAAAATTCCAGATTTTTATAGAACAAGCAAAGGCAAAAGCAAAAGTTATTGAACATGAGGCAGAAGTCGCTTTAAAAGACGCACAATTAAAAGCTAAAATGGAGTGCGATAGAGAGTTTAAAAGTGCAAGAAGAGAGTATGATATCATGCTTTCAAAGATTGAGAAAAAAGAGAGAGAGTTAAACGACCATTTAGAGTCTGAACTTAAGATTATAAAACTTGAAAAAGAAGAAATTGTTGAAAAAAATAGACAAATCACTACTTTAAAAGAAGGCTTAGAACAACAAAAGAAAACTTATGAAGAGAAAACTTTAGAAGCTATAAAAATTTTAGAAAATGCTTCTGGACTAACTCAAATTGAAGCAAAAGAGTTGATGCTTAAAAAAATTAAAGAAGACTCAAGAGCTGAAATTTCATCTATTTTTAGAAAAAAATACAAACTTGCTGAACAAAATTCAAAAAATGAAATCAATAATATGCTTTCTCAAGCAGTTACTAGATATGCAGGAGAGTTTGCAGCTGAGAGATTAATCAATAATATTCCGTTAAGTGATGAAGAGACAAAAGGTAAAATTATTGGTAAAGAAGGAAGAAATATAAAAGCCCTTGAGATGCTATTAGGTGTTGATATTATTATTGATGATACTCCAAATACAATTACTATTTCATCTTTTAACTTATATAGAAGAGCAGTTGCAACTAAAACTATCCAAGAACTTCTTGAAGATGGAAGAATCCAACCAGCTCGTATTGAAGAAATTTACAAAAAAGTTAAATCTGAATTTGATAAAAATATTCAAAAAGAGGGTGAAGATGTAATTATGGAGCTTGGAATAAAATCTATGCATCCAGAACTTGTTAAACTTGTTGGAAGATTAAGATATAGAGCAAGTTATGGTCAAAATGCATTAGCTCATACACTGGAAGTTGCTCATTTATCTGGATTATTAGCAGCTCAAATGGGTGGAGATGCAATTTTAGCTAGACGAGCTGGATTATTACATGATATTGGTAAAGCTTTAACACATGAAGCACCAGGTTCTCATGTACATTTAGGTGCTGAAATCTGTAAAAGATATGATGAATGTGATACTGTGATTAATGCAATTTATGCTCATCATGGACATGAAGAGCCAATAAATGTTGAATCAGCTTCTGTTTGTGCTGCTGATGCTTTAAGTGCTGCACGTCCAGGAGCAAGAAGAGAAGTATTAGAAAGCTTCCTAAAAAGAGTAGAAGAGGTTGAAAATATTTCAACAAGTAAATTAGGTGTTTTAAATGCTTATGCAATAAACGCTGGAAGAGAAGTAAGAGTTATCGTTAAAGCTGAACTTGTAAATGATGATGAAGCAGTTTTATTAGCTACAGAGATTGCAAAAGAGATAGAAGAAAAGGTACAATATCCTGGTGAAATCAAAGTTAACGTTATCAGAGAATTAAGAGCAGAAAGTTACGCAAGATAATCTTATTTAAAAGGGCAAAAAATAGATGAAAACAGATAGACCAACTACAAAAATAATTGCAGGTGTTCACAAAGGTAAAGTATTAGAACTTCCATCTTTAGATGTAACAAGAAGTTCAAAATCTGTTTTAAAAGAGTCTTTATTTAATGTTTTACAGTTCGATATTATAGATAAAGTTTTTATTGAATCATTTGCGGGAAGTGGTTCAATTGGTCTTGAAGCAATAAGTCGAGGTGCTAAAAGAGCATATTTTATAGAACTTGATAAAAATTCTTATCAAATTTTATTAAAAAATTGTAAATTAGTAGACGTAGAAAAATGTCAAACAATTCAAGGGAATACATTTGTTCAAACTCCTTTGATGTTAGAATTTTTAAAAAATTCAAAAGATGAAGTTATTTTATATGTTGATCCACCTTTTGATTATAGAGAAGGAATGGAAGATATATATGAAAAATCTTTTTATATGATTGAAAATATTGAAGCAACAAATATTTTTATGATTATAATAGAACATGTTTCAAGTTTAAAAGCACCAGAAGTTTTAGGTAAATTTTCTTTAGATAAAACAAGAAAATTTGGTAAAAGTTCATTATCTTATTACACTTATACAAAGTAATTAAATGTTCAAAATAGCTTTATATCTTTTAATTACAGTTATTTTAGCTATTTTTTTATTGCCTTTTTTGTATACTGTGTCACCATATGAATTAAATCCATTAAAAATTTTACAAGCACCATCTTTTGAACATCTTTTTGGAACAGATAGATTGGGGCGAGATGTATTAGCAAGAGTTCTTGAAGGTGGACAAACATCTTTAGTTATTGGATTTTTAGCTGCATCTATATCTTCAATTATTGGATTATTTATTGGGATAACAGCAGGTTATTTCAAAGGAAATGTTGATAGAACAATTACAATTATGATTGATTTATTTTTAACATTCCCAACATTCTTTTTACTTTTAGCTTTAGTTTCTTATATTCAAGCATCGTCTGTTATTTTGATTATTGTTATTTCAATAACTGGTTGGATGGGAATGTCAAGAATGATAAGAAGTGAGAGTTTTGCTATAAGTAATAGACCATTTATTAAAATCTTGAAATTATCAAATGTTTCAACTTTTAAAATCATTTTTAAATATTTTGCTCCTTTACTTGCACCAATATTTCTAATTTCATTTACATTTGGAGTTGGTGGTTCAATTTTAGCTGAATCTGGACTTTCATTTTTAGGACTTGGAATCAATCCTCCTTTGATGTCTTGGGGAAGTTTATTAAGTGATGGAAAAGCTGTTATTGATATAGCTTGGTGGGTTAGTTTTTTCCCTGGTCTTATGATATTTATAATTACATTTTGTTTGATACAAATTAGTGATTATCTACAAAATTTAGCGAACAAAAAAGAGATTATTCAAAACTAAAAGGAGTCTCTTATGAAATATATTTATCAAATCTTATTGGTTTGTATAGTGACTTTTTTTACAGCATGTAGTTCTAAACAAGAATTAAATCTAAATGAAATAAATTCTATCTCTTTAAACAATCAAATTATAGTTGCAGGTGTTCCACAAACTTATAGAAGTCCAGTTTCTGTTGGATTAGGAATTGGTGGATTTACTGGTCATGTAGGAATTGGAATAAATACTTTTTTTACTCCTGAATTTTCAAACAATGAAGATTTAAGACTTCAAGATTCATATTATAAAAACAATATTTTATTATCAAATATGATTGAAAATGAATTTAAATTCCAAATGAAAAATGATGAAGTATTCAAAAACAAATTTACTCCTTTTGGAAGTGATTACACAATCTATTTATATGTTCCAAAATATAGTTTAGAAAATGCAACTTTTTCTTCAAAAGTTCAGATAAAAATGATTATTGAATTAAAAGTAATTGATAAAAACAATAATATAATTTATCAAGATAAAAAAGACAATATTTTGTTTTCTGATAATTATATTTATAATGAGAGTGAAATTTTTTATTCTAAAGAGGCTTTGATAAAAGCATCAAATCTTGCAATTAGACAAGTTGTTGCAAGATTGATTTTAGGAATGAAAAAGAATTAGATTTTATTTAATAATCTATCAAGTAAAGAAGTTGTTAAAACTCTTTTGAAAAATCCAAGAAGATGAGTTGCTGTTGTAACATAATATCTTGGTTTTGGTTTTTTTGTATTCATTATTTTTAAAACAGTATTTGCTACACTTGAAGCAGGAAGATTAAAAGGTGCTTTATCTTCTGTTGTTTCAAGTCTTGCTTTTAACTCTTTTTTATAAGTTTCTTCCCAAAAACTTCCTTCAACTGTGATATTTTTATTGAATTTTTTTAGGGCATTTTCTCTAAACTTTGAAGTAACTGGTCCAGTATTTATTGTACTTATATATATTTGACTTCCTAAAACTTCTTGTCTTAATGTGTCATTTATTCCTTCAATTGCATATTTACTTGCGTTATAAGCTCCACGAAATTTTAAAGAGATGATTCCAAGAACTGAACTGTGTTGAATAATCTTTCCATATCCTTGAGCTCTAAATATTTTCATAGCTTGAATAGTAACTTCATGAAGACCAAAAAAGTTTGTATTAAACTGCTTTTTTAAAACCTTTACACTCAAATCTTCAACAGCTCCTGGTTGTCCAAAACCTGCATTATTAAAAACAGCGTCAAGTTTTAAATCATTTTTTAAAATAGTTTCTAGGGCATATTTTATCTCATCTTTATTTCTTACATCTATTTTAAAAGTTTCAAAACCTAAATCTTTTAACATTTCAACATCTTTATCTTTTCTTGCACTTGCATAAACTTTGATACCATTTTTTTTCAATATAAGTGCAGTTTCAAGTCCAATACCTGATGAACATCCAGTAATTAATATATTTTGCATAATTTTCAATCCGTATAAATTTTTGAAATGGTATTATAACCAAAAAAGTTTGTATAAAATTTAGGTAAATAATGACAAAAAAAGATAAAGAGATAAAAAAATTACTCGATTTTGAGGTAGAAAATAGAAATAAAAATGATGAGATAAATTATGATAAACCAGACCCACTTTTGGTTGCAAGAAGATATGATGATGAGTATATAATACTTTTATGTGCTTTGTTTGCTTATGGAAATGCAAAACTGATAGTGAAATTTTTGGATAGTTTGGACTTTTCACTTTTAAATGAAAGTGAAGAGAAAATAGAGAAAGAGTTGAAAAATCACTATTATAGGTTTCAAAATGGTTTAGATGTTATAGCTATATTTAAAACTTTTAGAAAAATGAAACAAGAAAATAGTTTACAAAACTTATTTTATGAAGCTTACAAAAAAGAGAACTCAATTTTAGAAGGAATTGATGCACTAATTTCACAAATTCATAATATATCAAACTACAATTCTCAAGGTTTTACTTTTTTGGTTTCAAGCCCCTTTAAAAGAGATAAACAAGGAATCATAAAAGAATTAGGTAATGCTCCATATAAAAGGTGGAATATGTATCTTAGATGGATGGTTCGAGATGATAATCTTGATTTGGGACTTTGGAAAAATATAGATAAAAAAGATTTGATACTTCCTCTTGATACTCACACTTTTAAAGTAAGTCAAAAGCTAGGATTATTAGATAGAAAAAACTATGATTTAAAATCGGCATTATTAATAACTGAAAAACTAAAAGAGTTTGATAAAAATGACCCTATAAAGTATGATTTTTCGCTTTATAGAATCGGTCAGGAGAAAATGGAATTTTGATGGATAGATTGCCACAAAGGGATGATTTAATTTATAAAGAGATTGAAGAGTTTCAAGATTATGAACTTACTAATTGTATTGCTTACGAGATGGCGATAAGAATTAAAGAAGTAAGAGAACTTCTAAATTTTGTAATATTAAAACGAATTTTAAATGATATTGATAAGAAAGAATGGCAAGAAAAATCGAATTTGTTAGCTGTTAAATATCAACTTGACATAAAAAGTGTTAATACTTATTATAGAGAGAAATTAAGAAAAATAAAAAATATCAATTTTAATAAAGAAGAATTTATATTTGCTGGAGAATTAACTGGTAATGATTTTATTAGTAGTAATAATATGATGTCAATTATTTATACACAAATTAATTCGCATAATAATGCTTTTAGGTCTAGATTAGTAAATCAATTTTCTAGACCAGAAATGTTACTTCTTCCAAGTCAAAAATTTCCAAAATTTGATTTAAATTTAAACCTTCCAAAAGAAGAACTAATAGCCTATATCTCAAAAATAAAAGATGATTTTGATAAAGATAATTCAATCATAAAAACACCATTAGAATTAATAGGTGAAACTTTAGAAAAAAGTGACAATAAAAAAACTCCTAAAAAGCCAAAAGCTCATGTTTATGCTGATTGGTTTTATATTTATGATTATTGGAAATATGAAAAAACTCAAGGAAAAACAGATAAAGATATTTTTATAGCTTTAGAAGTTGAAGAAAATGTTTTATATAAACAAGATATGATAAGAAAAATTAGAGATAAAATGAGATATTTTATTGATGATTTAGGCTACAAAGAACTTATAACTGGTGTTAAAAATAGTTAAATTGGTAAATTTTTAAAACCTTTTTTTACCACATAAAAATCCAATTTTTATTTTATAGTTTCATAAATCAATTAAAAAGGTAATTTATGAAGCAGAAAATTTTAAATCTAGTAATTCTTTTTTTAGCAATATATTTTTTTATTTCAGATATGAGTATTATAAATCAAATAGAGTTATTAGTTGTTCTAAAAGTAAATGATAATGAAAATCTAAAATAACAACTTTGTTACTTTCAAGTTATATATAGATGTTATAGTTTCTTATCTAAATAGTAGGGGGAAATTATTTATGAAAAAGTTAATTAAACTTGCAACTTTATGTGCAATAAGTAGTAGTCTTTTAATTGCAGCAGAAGTTCCATTTGATGCGAAAGTTTTAAAAGAACGTTCTGATAATGGTTATAAATCAGATGCGAAATTAGAATACAAAGTTCCAGATGTAAACACAATTCCAAATAATCAATTTGGAGATTTAGTAAAATATGGAAGAGAACTTATAGTTCATACTTCAAAATATATAGGTCCAGAAGTTGATGACCCAAAAATGAGATTTGCTGGAAATAACAACCAATGCCAAAATTGTCACTTAGATGCGGGAACAAAAGCTTATTCAGCTCCATTTGTTGGAGTATTTGCAGCATTTCCACAATATAGACCAAGAGAGAATACTATTGGTACTTTAGCAGATAGAATTAACGGTTGTATGGAAAGAAGTATGAATGGATATAAACTTCCACTTGACAGTAAAGAGATGAAAGCTATGGAAGCTTATATGTTCTGGTTAAGCCAAGGAGTTCCAGTTGGTGGTGCTAATGCTTTAGAGGGAAGAGGATTAGCAAAAATTGATAGAAAAATGATAAAACAAAAAGCAGCAGACCCTGAAAAAGGAAAAGTTGTTTATGAACAACAATGTGCAGCATGTCATGGTATGAATGGTGAAGGTATCAAAAACGAAGGTAAAGCAAATGGATATATGTATCCAGCGCTTTGGGGAACAGATGATACTTATAACAAAGGTGCAGGAATGTATAGAGTTCTTAAAGCAGCAGATTTTATCAAATCAAATATGCCTTTAGGTGCAACTAAAGAAAATCCAATATTAACTGATGAAGAAGCATATAATGTTGCAGCGTATATAAATATGGATTCTCATTATAGACCAGAAAAAATCAATAGAGTAAATGATTTCCCTGATGATGTTGTAAAAGCTCCAGATGTATATAGACCAACAATTGAATCAAAAGAGCATCAAGTAGGTCCTTTTGGAAAATTAATCAAATAAAAAAAGAAGAATATCTTAGGATATTCTCTTTTTTATTTAGCTAGAATTACTTATGAGTAAAACATATAAAAACTTCATCATTCTTTTTATTTTAGTTGTTATTACACTTCTTTACTTCTTAAATAAATACAACAATATTATTCATCAAAATCAAATAGATATCTTAGTATCAAATAAAATTGAAATTGTACAAAATGAGTTAACAAATCAAAAAAATCAAGCCTTATCTTTGGCTATTTTATTTGCTAAAAATCAAAATATAATAGATAATTTAGAACAAAATAAACCAATAGAATTAAAAGAAGAACTTTTAAAACTATTAAATAATATAAAAACATATACAAATCAAAACAATATTCAAGTTCAAATTCATACAAAAGATTTAAAAGTTTTTGTACGAAGTTGGGAAGATAAAGATATAGGATTAAACTTAGAGAGTTTTAGAAAAGGATTAGTAAAAGTAAAAGAGACTAAAGAGCCTTTTGTTTCAAATGAATTAGGAAAAAGATTTAATATAAAAGCTATTTCACCAATATTTAATAATGAAGAATATATAGGAACGATAGAAGTTATTATGGATTATAGTGATTTAAAAAATCGTTTGAAATATTTAGGAATTGAAATAATTCCTCTTTTAGAAAAAAAATATTTACAAATAGCAGAATATTATAGAGATAATATTTTATTAGATGATTATGTTGTTATTCAAAAAGAATACGATAAAAAGCTTTATGATTTTTTATCAGAAAATAAAGAGTACTTATCAAATGAAAAATTCTACTATGAAAATAAAAATAAAATAATCACTCAAATACCACTTGGAAATATGGATAATAATAGTGTTGGTTTAATGATAATTTGTTTTGATAAAAATGAACAAAAATTTAACTATTTACCAAAATATGAATACTTAGGAGAGATTAATACAAAATCAACTCTAAAAAATAAAGAAGAAAAAGAGAAAAGAGAGATAATAATAAAATGATAAAAATTTTACTATTAGAAGATGACTATTTGTATAAAATCTCAATAAAAGAGTTTTTAGAAGAGTTAGATTTTTATGTTGATGATTTTGAAAATGGTGATGATGCTTTAAATGCAATATTTGAAAATAGTTATGATTTATTACTTTTAGATATCAGAGTTTCTGGAATGGATGGTTTTTCTTTAGTTGATTATGTAAGAAAAGAAAAAATGGATGTTCCAATCATAATATTAACTTCATTGACAGATATTTCTGATTTAAGTCGTGGTTATGAGTTAGGTTGTAATGATTATATTAGAAAACCTTTTGATATGATAGAGTTGAAATTTAGGATTGAACAACTTATTAAAAAAAGTTTTAAAACAAATGAAGATATAGTTATTTTACCTTTTGATTTTAAATTTGATGTTAAAAAATCTGTTTTATATAAAAATGAAAATTTAGTAGATTTAACACAAAAAGAGAGTGAATTAGTTGCATTTTTGATTTTAAATAGAGGGTTTTTTGTATCCATAGAAACTCTACATGAAAGAATTTGGGAGAGTAAAGAAATCTCATATTCCGATATCAGAATGTGTATAAAAAGAATTAGAGAAAAAACAGGAAAAGATTTTATAAAAACAAAAAGATTTGTAGGATATAAGATTGATAAACAATAAATATGAAATAAAATATATTTTAATCCAAGTAATTTTAACCCTATTTATTGCCTTTATTCCAATATATTTTTATTTGGATGCATCTTTTGAAAATCAATTCATAAAAGATAAAATGGATTTAAAAAATTATGCAAATTCAATTATTTTAAAAATAGATAATTTTGAAAAAGAGAATAGTGAAATATTTTATTATCCAAGGTCAAATATTTTTACTTCAGCAATTTTTGATAAAGATAATAAAGAAATATTTTCATTGTTAAAAAATAAAAATAATCTATTTAATGAAGAATTCCAAAACAATCAAAATGAACTTTGTTATAAAGAGTATTTATTAGAAAATATTTTAAAAGCTAGAACTTTAATTGTGTGTAAAGAGATTGATAATTCTCAAGTTATTTACAATGCAATAATTTTGCTTTTAACTATAAGCTTTTTTATCTTCTTATCATCGTTTTTTATCATTAAACAAAGTATAGAGCCATATAAAAAATTAAATCAATATTTAGATGAATTTTTAAAAGATGCAATGCATGAATTAAAAACCCCGATTGGTGTAGCTAGAATAAATGTTGATATGCTTCAACTTCGGCTTAAAAATGATAAAAATATTCTAAGAATAAAATCAGCTCTAAAAAATATGACAGTTATTTATGAAGATTTAGAGTATTACATGCAACAAAATGCTGTAAAAGATGAAAAAAGAGATATAGATTTTTCTATATTTTTAGAAAAAAGAGTTGAGTTTTTTAATGATTTAGCAATTTCAAAAAATATAACTTTTCATAAATTCATAGAGCCAAATATTTTTATAAATTTCAATGAAATAGAACTTTATAGAATTATAGATAACAATCTTTCAAATGCAATAAAATACTCAAAAGATAGTTCAAATATTACTGTAACTTTAAAAAAAGAAGAAAACTCTATAAGACTAATTTTTCAAGATGAAGGTGTTGGTATAAAAGATACTTCAAAAATTTTTGAAAGGTATTTTAGAGGTGATAAAATAACTGGAGGTTTTGGAATAGGGCTTAGTATAGTTAAAAATATTTGTAATAAAAATAAAATAAAAGTTGAGGTTAATTCGCAATTAAATAAAGGTAGTTCTTTTATGTATACATTTTAATTTTTTTTTTATCTTATCGTTATATATTTATATATATAATGATATTTCAAAATTAATTTTAAGGAAAAGTGTAATGACACGAGAAAAGATTATGACTGAACTTTTTGAGTTTTCATCACCAACATACTACAAATGGACAAAACAAGATAAAAGAAAAATCTTTGATTTATTAAATTATGCCTTTACAAATAATGAACTAGAAGAGTTTATTAAAACGGGAAAGATAAATAAAATAGAAGAATTGGGAAATCAACCTCAATTTTTTGACTTAGCAATTAAATTTTATAAAACAGTAAAACATATTACAAATTTTAAAATAGCAAAAAATCTTTTGATTTTATTAGAAAAAATATATGAAGAAAACAACAATAAAATAGTTATAGAAAAAATTGCAGAAGTCATATACAAATCAGATAAAGAACTATTTGAAAGAAATGAAACAAGTAAAAATTTTGAAATAGTTACTTCAATGAAATTAACACTTTTAAATTTGATTCAAAAACAAGATTTAGCTTTATTGGAATATATTTGTAAAAATAGAAAAGAGATTGAAAGAAATGCTTTAAGAAAAAGTAGTCAAGTAAGGTATATAAATAAAATAGACTTTTCTTACGCTAATATGGCTTATAGAGCGTAAGAGTCTATTTATTAGATTTCCATTCCATTTTCTAATATGATTTTATTTCTACCAGATTCTTTTGCTTGGTATAAAAGCATATCAGCTTTTTGTAAAGTGTTTTCATAAGTTGGATAACTACTTCTTATAGCTACTCCAGCAGAGAAAGTAACTTTTATTTTTTTGTCTTTGTATAAAAAGCTATTTTCAGTAACTATTGTTTTTATTCTTTTTAAAAATTGTAATAATTCTCTGTTTAGATTAAAATGAATAATAGCAATAAACTCTTCTCCACCATATCTTCCAACAATATCAATATCTCTTACACTTTTATTTAAAATTTTCCCAAAAGTAGAAAGTACAACATCTCCACATTCATGTCCATATGTGTCATTTAAAGTTTTAAAATGGTCTAAATCAAAGAAAACAACTGCATATTGAGTATTTATTCTTACATAAGAACTTTCAATTCTTTTTACTTCATCACTAAATGCTTTTCTTGTTAAAAGACCAGTTAAATGGTCTTTCATATTTTCAGTTTTAGTTCTTGTTAATTCATCTTCTAATGTTTTAACTTTTTCTTCAAGTTCTTGAATTTTAGATTTTCCAGATTCTAATTTTGTAGAAACATTATTCATCTCTTTTTCAATTGAATTAGCTGCACTAATTAATTCATTTTGTAATTTTGTAAGGGCTTCTAAACCATTTTCATTGATTTTAATAGCTTCAATTTTCCCTTTTATATTTAAAACATTTTTACTTCCAGAACCACTACTTGAAATAGCTTCATTTAAGTAATCTTCCATAAGTATTACAAGTTTTGAAATATCAGAAGTTCTTTCAATAACTACTTGTTTATCTCTTTCAAATCTTTTTGTAGTGAACTCTTCAATTTTTTGTTGAACATCTTTATCAAATAAAAGATTAGGCTCTTTATCAATTTGTGCAAAAAGTTTATCTATCTCTTCATTTGTTTTTTCACAAATTGAAGGAAGCAAAGATTGTTTGATAATCATTGCTAAAACATGTACATTAGAAGGATGAACTCTTTTTAATAAAAGGGGAATTAATTTGATAGGAGAATCAATATTATCTGATTTTACTATACTCTTTTCTTGGTCATTTAATAGATTTAAAATATTCTCAAATTCCATACTCATCAGTTGTCCTAGTTTATATTAATGTTTTATGCTAAAAGTTTTTTAACCATTTCGTTGATTCTTTTTCCATCTGCTACACCTGCAAATTTTTTAGTTGCAGCTCCCATAACTTTACCCATATCTTTAACTGATGTTGCACCTGTTTCAGCTATGATTTCTTTCATTCCAGCTTCTAGTTCTTCATCACTTAGTTGTTTTGGAAGATATAACATAAATACATCAACTTGTTCTTGTTCTTTTTGAACTAAATCATCTCTTGAAGCAGCTTTATATTGAGAAATAGCTTCTTCTCTTTGTTTAATTCCTTTTTGAATTAGTTTAATAACATCTTCGTCATTTAACTCTTTTCTCTCATCAACTTCAATTTGTTTAATCATTGTGTTAATAGCTCTAATTGAATCTCTTTTTACAACTTCTTTGTTTCTCATTGCAGTTTTTAAATCTTCATTTAATTGTTCTTTTAGACTCATTTGATTCCTTGTTATTGTTATTAATGTAATTAAATATTATATCTTTTTATGAATTAAAGCTTTCTACTAACTCTTCTAATTCTAAAAATCTTTCTACTTTTTGTTCATAAATTTCTTTTGTTTCTTCAAGCTCTTTTGACATGGCAACAATTCCTTTTTGTTCGTAACATTTTGGATCCATTAAACATGCATTTATACTTTCTAGTTTTTGCTCTAAATCTTCAATCTCTTTAGGAAGCAAATCATATTCCCTTTGATCTTTATATGAAAGTTTAGTTTGCTTTTTTGCAGTTTGTGTAACTTTTGGTGTGTTACTTTCTTTTGAAATCTCACTTTCAAGTGAACTAAGGTCTTTTAACTCTTTTTCAATCTCTAAATATTCAGTATAAGGTTGGAAACTTTCCATAATATTTCCATTTCCTTGGAATACAAAAAGTTTTTTAGCAATTTTATCTACAAAATATCTATCATGAGATACAAAGATTAAGGCACCTTGGAAGTTTTGTAAATACTCTTCTAAAATATTAATCGTTGGAATATCCAAATCATTTGTAGGCTCATCTAGGATTAAACAATCAACTTTTCTAGTAAAAAGTAGGGCAAGGGCAACTCTATTTTTTTCTCCACCACTTAAAACACCAACTTTTTTATCAAGATACTCTCTTGGAAATAAAAAGTTCTTTAGATAACCATAAACATGCATATTTCTTCCATCATCTAAAATAACTCTATCTCCACCATTTGGACAGAAAGTTTCCATCAAGTTTTTATTGTCATCTAAGCTATCTCTTTGTTGGTCAAAATAGCCGATATTAAAATCACCTTTTTTGAAATTACCACTATCTATTTTCATTTTTTCCATAAAGATTTTTAGTAGTGTTGATTTTCCACTTCCATTTGGTCCAACGATTGCAATAGTGTCTTTTTGTAAAATTCTAGTTGTAAAGTTTTTGATTAACTCTTTATCTCCTAGTGTTTTACATATATCATCTAGCTCATAAAGCATTTTTCTTTTATTTTGTTGTTTCTCTTCTGTATTAAAAGCTTTTTGTTCTCTTTGCAGTTCTAGACTCATTTTTCTAATTGCTGCAGGATTTGAACGAGCTTTTTGTTTTAAATCAAAATATTCAGATTTTCTTCTTTCATTTCTTTTTCTTCTTGCAGTAATTCCATGTTGCATCCAATGAGCTTCTCTTTTTACCATTCTAAGTAAATTTTCATGCTCTTTTTGCATATTCTCTAATATTTGAGCTTTTTGTTCTAAGTATGAAGAATAACCACCATTAAATCTTCTTAAAACTCCACCATCAACTTCAACAACACTTGTTGCAATATTATCGATAAAATATCTATCGTGAGAGATAAAAAGTAGAGTGAAATTATTTTTTAGTAAAAGTTGTTCTAAAAATTCAACCATATAAACATCAAGGTGGTTTGTAGGCTCATCTAAAAGTAAAACATCTGGTTTTTTTAGAATTAATCCTGCAAGACTAACTCGACGCTGTTCTCCTCCACTTAAAAGGTTTACATCTTTAAATTCATATTGTTTTAATTGAAACTCAACTAAAACTCTTTCTATCATATTGTCTAAATCCCAAGCGTTATGAAATTCTAAAAAAGAAGCAAGTTCACTTTGTTTTCTAATAAGCTCTTCATTTTCATAATCAGTCATTAGTTGATTTGTGATTTTTTCATAATCATTTTTGGCAGTTTTTAATTCTGTTAATTGATTTTCAATTGCATCTCTTACATTTAGATTTGCTTTAAATTTTGGTTGTTGGTCAAGCATTTCAATTTTTAAAGATTTATCAATAGCCATCTCTCCACTATCTGGTTCAACGTCTCTCATAATTATTTTAAAAAGTGTTGATTTTCCTTGTCCATTTTGACCAATAACAGCAATTCTTTGCCCTTGATTTAATGTAAAGTTAGCATCTTTTAAAATAACTTTTGTGTCATATTGTTTTGAAATGTTTTGTAAGTCTATTAGTGCCATTTAATTTTATATACTCCCCATATAATGGTGCTTTATTTATATAATTAGTAGTTATGTTTTTTGCTTAAAATTTGCTTTTTTGTATCATACTTTTATGGAAAATATTTTTTTGTGTCATATTTTTTAAAATATGTCATACTTCCATAACCACACATAATTTCTAATTTTTTAAAGTGTGTATAGTATCTAAATTATGGTTATATATTGATTTTGAACTTTTACATTTAAAAAGTAAATTGGAATATTTCATAAACATATTTTTTCTGTTCTTTTGTTAATGTTTTGACTTTATCCAAGTTTTTTAAAATTTTTTCGATTGTATCAACTTTAGTTAAAGCATCTAATTTCCATTCTCTATCTTTAAATGGAACAACCTCATATGGATTTTTTGAATCTTTTATTATGTCTAAAGCTTTAAGAAAATCTAAAGTTGTCATTAAGATATGGTTCCTACTATATGTATCGGAATTAATATAGCCTTTTATTCCATTGTATTGTTCAATTATTTCTAAAATATCAGCATCTGAAATATATTGTGTATCATTTACCTTAATACAATCATCATCTTTCAAAATTTTATAAAGTACATCTTTAAAAACATAACGATTAGTTGGATGGTTTTCAACATAAATTGGATTAGGTATATTTTTATAATTTGTATCAGGAATATATTCAAGTGAAGAATTAATAGTCCTATTTAAGATATTGGATATGGAACTTTTTAATTGATTTAAACTAATCATCATTTCATTTTTATATTCAATTATTTCTTTTATTATTATATCTGCTTCTATTCTTTCTTCTTCATTTCCTGTTCCTTTCACTTTAAACTCATTTTTTATATCTTCATCACTTTTTAATGTATAGCGAGATTTTTTCAAATTTGAAGAATCTAAAATTGGATGCATTGTTTTATATTCATATTGAAATCTTCTTATAGAATCATATATTAAGTCGATTATATAATTGACTTTTGATATTTCTAAAGTTGTAGAATTTTTATAAATAATATTAATTTTATCATCTACAATAATTTCTAGTACGGAATAAATCGTCCATGCTCTACGAAAATACTCTAATAAAGTTGAATTCTCTTTACAATATTTTTTTCTTAAATTTTTTTGACTATCAGTTTTTTGTGTAGTTAGAAAATACTTTAAAATCTCTCTAAACATATCCTCTTCATTGGTAATTTCTTTAGCCAAAATACTCCTTCTTTTTTTTAAATAAATAAATAAATCAATTATAACAATTAATCCTTTTAAATTAAAAATCCAACAAGATTGCCGATAGTTATATTACTAGAATGCCACTCAAATATCCATAAATACGAGGTTTATTATGAGTAGGTTTATTAAACTATTTGAAGCATTTTCTGGAATTGGTTCACAAATTACAGCAATGAAAAATATATTAAATAATAAAGAACTATTAAAAGCCATAGGAATTAATCCAAATAAATTTGAATTAAAAAACATTGGTATTAGTGAATGGTTTATTGATGCAATTATCTCTTATGACAAATTAAATTTTGGTTCACAAGAGGATTTTCCAAAATATAAATCACTTACTAAAAAAGTGATGTTGAAATATTTATTTAAATTTACTTTATCAAAAGATAGCAAAAATCCATGCACTAAAGTAGAAATAAAAAAACTATCTTTTGAAAAAGTTAGACAGATTTATATTGCATTAAAAAGAACTAAAAACTTTGGAAGTATTGCTGATATTCAAGGTAAAGATTTACCAAAAATTGACATCTTTACTTACTCTTTTCCTTGCCAAAATCTTTCAAGTATTGGGAGTGGGGAAGGGATAAAAGAAGGTACTAGTTCAGGATTGCTTTTAGAAGTAAAGAGATTACTTAATGAGTTGAAATTATTGGGAAGATTACCAAAATTTTTACTTTGTGAAAATGTAAAAAATATTCTATCAAAAAAACATATTGATGGATGGAATGAATTTGCAGAGTTTCTTGAAAGTCTTGGTTATAAAAACTCAACAATGGTTTTAAATGCAAAAGATTTTATTCCTCAATCAAGGGAAAGATTTTTCTGTATTTCTCAACTTGATGGAATAAAAGAAATTGAAGTTGAGAAAAATGAAACTTGTCCTTCAATTCATGACTTTTTAGATTTAGATAATGATGAATTAATTGATGAGTATAAAGAGGTAATGCCAAACCTTACCCCTAGCAGAATTACATGGATTGAAAAATCCAAAAAATTAAATGATAGGGAATATTGCCAAACAATTACTACAAAGCAAGATAGATGGCCCAATGCCGGAATTCTGTTTTGTGATGAAAATGGAAAAGTAATAAATCTTAATAATAAGGAGGAAAATATAAATATTAATGGAGATAAGGCACCTTATAGGTTCTTATCATGTAGGGAGCAGCTATTACTAATGGGATTTGAAAGTTCTACTTATGACAAATTAAAAGAGATTGGAATGAGTAAAACAAATATCCAAATGATGGCTGGAAATTCGATTGTTGTACAAAAGTTAGAAGCAATTTTTGTTGCAATATTAAAAAAAATTAAATAAAGGTTTAAAATGGAAAATTTAAATATGGAAGTTATTGCAGATAACTTCAAAAAATATTTTACTGCAGAGTGGTTAACAAATATAATTGAAAATGGAGGTTATTCTAGTTTCCAATATGGGCATAAAGTTGCTATTGATTTGGAAACTAATGAAGTATGGTGTATGCAAAGAAATGAGTATTCTCAAAATAAAAATGTTGAATACTTTTCCTTCCCTAAATATATTGTTAATTATAGCAATGAATTAGAAGATGAAATTAAATCAGGTAATTATTCTAAGAATATGACTTTAAAAGACTATATTAACGATTCATTTTTTCATCTTGGACACTTTTGTATAGATGATTGTAGTAATGAATTTTACTTAAAAGATGAGTTGCATCAACTTCAAAAGATAGGAAAAAAAATAAACTCAAATATGCAGAGTTCTTTAAGACAAACGATTGAACTTAAAAAATTCATAGATGAATTAAGTGAATATGAATATGATTTGTATTCTGAATTATCATCTATAATCTATGAACATCATGTAAGAGAGTTTTTAGATAACGAGGATAATTTAGACTTGGAGCATTTGTTCAATATTTTTAGAGAATCTATATAAAATAAAATTTCTAATAACTTAATATAAGCATAAAACACCATAGAAAACACTTGTTTTTCTGTGATGTTTTATATACAGATACTTCATTTCGTGCCAAAATGACCCCTTAAATGGAAGGCTTTTTTTCTAAAAATATCAAAATAGCCTATTTTTTAATATGACTTTTTAATCTTTGTTAAAACAACTAAAACAAAACAACTTCAAAAACTTTTTAAAACTCTCTCATTAATTTCAGTTTTTTTCTCATTTCATTTTATTAAATTCTTTACTGATACTAAAATAAAACTATGCCTACTTTATATTTTATTCTAAGTAAAAATTCAATCACTACATTCCTACAAAAACCCGATGAAACTAACGAAAGAGGTAAAACCTTAAAAAGATTGAAGAGGTGTTTTTATTTTCTAAAATTAAAAAGAAGATAAAGACAATCCCCTCAAAAATCTTCAAAAAAGGTAAATTTTTTAAAGGAAAGACAAAATGACACATTCACAAATAGAAGAGCAATTTAAAGGAATAGAAGGGATTAATGAAGCTAAAAAGATATATAAGCAACTAGCAAAGAAATTACATCCAGATGTTGGTGGTTCTGATGAACTTTTTAAAATGTTAAATAGTATTTATACAAACATAATTGAAAATAAAATCAACTTTTCAAATGAATTTAAATTTGATTTAGAAATAGAAAAAATCATTTCTCAGATTTTACATTTTGAAAATATTGTTATTGAAGTCGTTGGTTCTTGGATATGGTTAAGTGGTGATACAAAGTCAATTAAAGATAATCTTAAGGAATTAAATTTTAAGTGGGCATCTAAAAAAAAGATGTGGTACTATGGAGAAATGAAAGGGCGAAACCCTAAAGAAAAATCACTTGATGATATTAAATCAAAATATGGTTGTGAAACTGTAAGAACTAAAGAAAAAGAAAAAATAGCCAATTAATTTTGGCTACTATGATAACTAAACGAGCATTTAAGAATTTAAAGAGGAAAATAGTAGATTTTCGATACAATCTTTAATTTATCAGAGTTAATATAAGTAGAAAGGTGTATCAGATTGAAATATAATGTGGTTTCATTATTTACCGGAGCTGGGGGTTTGGATATAGGATTTAAAGAAGATGGTAGATTTAATATAATTTGTGCATCAGATATTGAAGCAGAATGTAAAAGAACATATAACTACAATTATCCTAACATTCCATTCATAAATAAAGATATAAGAACAATTACAGCAAAAGAAATACTTGAACAAACAAATAATATAAAACCGGATGTAATAATAGGTGGACCTCCTTGTCAAGGTTTCTCAGTTATGGGTGATAAAAATTCTAGCGACCCTAGAAATTTATTATTTGAAGCATATGTTAGATTAGTAAAAGATTTAGAACCAAAATGTTTTGTTTTTGAAAATGTTAAAGGTATTAAATCAATGTTTGGAGGTAAATATCTTGTTGATATTGCAAATTCATTTGCTTCTATTGGATATAACATTTATTTTAATATTTTGAATGCTTCAGATTATGGAATCCCTCAAAAAAGAGAGAGGGTTATTATTGTTGGAACTAAATTGGATAATCCATATTTTTATCCAGAAAAGAAAGAGGTAAGTGTTGGGGCTTTAATACCTAAAAAAAATGTAGGTGAAGCAATTATGGATTTATTAGAAAAAGATGGTTTTCCAAACCATTTAATTTTAAGTCATAGTGAAATAGTGATAAGAAGATATAAATTAATACCAGAAGGAGGTAAATTACCTCCTCCAGAAGAATTGCCAGAAGATATTAGAAGAAAAAATTTTGGAAATACATACAATAGATTGCATAGAGAAGATTTTTCTCCCACTATGGTTCCTGGAAATAATGCTTTTCCTATTCATCCTACAGAAAATAGAAGTTTAACACCAAGAGAAGCAGCAAGGATTCAGTCATTTCCAGATTCATTTATTTTTACAGGAGATAGAAGAAGACAATGTATTATGGTTGGCAATGCCGTACCTCCATTATTAGGTGCAAGATTAGCACAATCGATATTTAGTCATTTAGAGAAAGAGAATACTGATTACAAGGAAAAACATTTATTAATAAAAAAGAATACTTTATTAACAAATAATCCTTTTGGAAATAATTTAAAATCAAAAAACACAAAAAAAGAATTAACTTGTGTAGATTTATTTTGTGGAGCAGGAGGTATTACTCTTGGATTTAAAAATGCAGGGATAAAACCTCTTGTAAGTTCTGATATAAATGATTTTGCAGCAAAAACTCATCAATATAATTTTCCTGAAATACCTTTTATAAAAGGAGATTTATCTTTATCTAAAAATAAAGAAGAATTAATTTCTATTGTTAAAAAACAATTGAAAAAAAATGAAACTATAGATGTACTTGTTGGTGGTCCTCCTTGTCAAGGTTTTTCGATGTTTGGTAAAAGAAGGTTTAAAAATACAGATAAAGATTATGACCCCCATTTAGACCCTAGAAATAAACTTGTTTATACTTTTGTAGATTATATTAAAGAACTTAATCCAAAGTGGATTGTAATGGAAAATGTTGCTGGATTTACAAATTTGGATGATGGTTTTTTCTTGAAATATTTAATTAATGAAATTGAAGAATTAGGATATAAAAACCATGATTTTAAGATAATTAATACAGCAGATTATGGAGTAGCACAAACTAGAAAAAGGTTTATATTAATAGCAAATAGAACTGGAAATATTATTCCATGGCCAAAACCTAAGTACTATAAAGAGCCAAAAGATTGGCAAAAACCATATCGGACAATTAATGAAGTAATTAGTGACCTATCATGTGATAGTACATATTGTGATTTAAAAAGTCATATGCCAATGAATCATTCTGAGGATGTAAAGGAAAGATTTTCATACATTGAAGAAGGTAAGAAAATTAATCCTACAGTCTTGCCAGAGCATTTAAAATATAGTAAAACAGGCAAAGAAATAAAGAGTTTTAGTAAAGTTTTTTTTAGGTTAGATAGAAATTCTCCAAGTCCAACAATTGTACCAGGACATAGCGCATTTCCAATACATCCGTGGTTACATAGACAATTAACAATAAGAGAAGCAGCAAGGATTCAGTCATTTCCTGATAGTATTAGATTCTTTGGACCTCAAGGACAACAATGTATTCAAGTTGGTAATGCATTTCCTCCCTTAGCGGCTGAAAGTATTGCCAATGCTATTTCTAAAACAATACAGAATAATTGGAAAGAAGATAATTTAAGTAACTTAGCAAAATATTCATTAATTACTAGTTCTGAAAAGGAAAACTAATGACTGCACATGATAATATGGCTAAGCAAGTAATTGAAACTTTACTTGCTAAATGGAAAATTGATGGGGATTCTCAGATTTTATCTAATGGAGTTTTTTTAACTAAAAGTGAAAGTAATTTTCCTTCTCCTGATGGAACTTTTTTTGACCCTTCGAATAATTTTTCTTCTGCATTAGAGTTTAAGCCTCCTACTGAAACAAAAAGAGGTATATTAACTGGTTTAGGACAATCAATTGCTTATTTAGATAAACATTCATTATCTTATCTAGCTATTCCATCTCGAGTAGAACATTTTGATATGGGAACATATATGGATAGGATATATGAAGAAAATATTAAAAATAAAATGCCTGTTGCATTAGTTGTATACGATTATCAGAATCCAACGAATATTTTAATTCATAAAGAGCCTACAGTTGAAATTAATATTGGACAATTAACTTTAAGTGAAGCACAGTCTGGTAGATATTGGGCAAAATGGATTGATTTACCATTACATGCTTTATGGGTACTTTTGGATATATCTTACAAGATTGATGATGAGGGTGATAGAAAAAGAAACATATGGAATAAATTTTTTTTAGAATATGTATATCCAGAACAATATAGAAATCAATTTGAAGAGTATGAAAGTGAAATTCAGTTAGTTAACGGTGAAAAATATAAACCAATGAAAAAAAAACTAGCAAAATGGAAAAAACAAATTGAAGATGGAATTTTAACTAGAGAAGAAGCTTTAAATGAATTAAGTGTGTCTACAAATATACAAGGAACAGGAGATATTACATATTGGCAATATAGAAAAAACTTTTTTCCTTTTATTGACCATATTGGAGCATGGGATGAATTCGGATACTTGACAGAAATTGGGTATGAATTACATAAAATTGGTAAAATTCATGGACCAACAAGTAGAACATTTTATGACTATGTTGCTAAAATTCTTTTAATTGAAGGAAAACATTTAGATTTAATTCTTGATATTGAAAAATATACAAGAAATAAAGGTTTTGATAATAGAGATATTGCAATAGAAAATGTGATTGAAAAGTTAATTGAAAAAGGTTTGATTTCTGGACAAGGTGCAAAAAAATTTACTAATGAATTTCAATTATGGGGACAATTAGGGCTAGTATTTAAAGAGTCTGGTTCATATTATGTAAGAAATAAAGGGTTTAATTTTGATTGGGAAAAAATTACTTCGCTGTTAGCATAATAAATATTTTAATGATTTAGAATAAAAAGGAATTATAAAAAATATTGAAAGATTTTAATAGTGTATTTTGGAATATTTTTGGTGTTAATCATAGAGTATTTGAACCATTAGATATTTTTAAAATAAAACGAGATAAACAAGCTGATGAAGAAGCTTACAATAATTTTTTAAAAAATGATAATTTATTAAGTAATGAAAATTATATACAACAATTAACTCGTGAATCACATATCTTTCATATTTTTTTTATTGATTATTTATTAGGAGATAATGAATTAAATCAATTTTATGTACATCAAATAACTAATATATCTAATAACTATAAAATTTTTAAACAGTCTATTCTTGAGAATGAAATGTATATAAACTTGTTTGCATTTCAGATTGGATTTATTATTGAAAAAATGATTTCTAAAAATATAGATATTAGTTTGTTTGATGAATCATTAAGAGAGAATAGTCTTATGCCTTTTTTAAATAGATGCAAACAAGTTTCAAAAGTAAAAACACAAAAAGAGTTAGCAGTTCAATTATCATATAAAAATTCAGAAATGTATGATTCATATAGCAAAAAAAATGTTTCTATCGAAGAAGTTAGTTTTTCTACTTTTGAAAAGGATTTATCAAAATGGAAAAATAATAAGGAATTTCCTAGTTTTGTTAAAATATTAGTAATATTAAATACTATCTCTAAAGGACATACTCCTGAAAAAATAGGAGTTTTTATTCAATTGTTAATAATAAGAGGATTGTTATATATTCAGAATGAATACCAAATTGTAGAAGATAATAAAAAAAAATTTATTAAACAATTAGAATTTTTTAGAAGTATTATGAGAGAACATTATTTAAAAAATACAGAAGAGCAAATATTAGAATTACAGCAAGAATATCTTATTTGTTTTCCTCCTTTTGAAAATATAGATAAAATACCTATTTCTGAGACATTAACAACATTAAAATTGAGAATGGATAAATTTTTTGACTATAATTACCCTAATAAAACTATAAATATCACATTTCCCAATAAAAAATTAATAATAGAAAATTTTTCTAAATGTAAAAATCAAAATGACTATATAGAATTATTAAATATTATTAAAGATGTTCCATCTGAAGAATTATATTCTCATAATATAAATAGTGCGAATAATTTTGTAAGATTTATTATTGCTATAAAAATAGAAAACAAAGTTTTATTTAATGAAAAATATAAATATTTAGATAGAGATTTTGGAACACTATTATCTATGGGAGGTATAGATAAAAATTTAGATGAATATGTAGAATTAATAAAAAATAATAGTAATCTAATAGAATGTATAAATATTATTTCAGAATATTTTAAAAAATTATCAACTTTAGGGTAATTTTTTCTTAAAAATCTCCTATATAATTTTCCTATCTAAACAAGAGAAAGGAAATAATATGTCAAAAAATGGCTCTAAAAATCAAGTGAGTAATAATAAAATTTGTATATCAAAAAACAATAATAATATAAAATCAAAAAACTCTATTTCTTCATCTTCTGTTTATGGTAAAGGTAACTATGGTTTTGGTTTTTCTGACGAAAAGCCATTTTCTTACGACCCTTTAGAGAATTTTCCATTATTCAAATAATAGATAATTCAATATTTTAATTTAAAAGGAAACACAATGGCAAAATCAGGAGTTAGACCACCTAATGGACCATCAACAACAGGAAATCCATCTGGAGGAGGAAGAGGTAATAATCCTCCTAAAAAATAGAAGCTAAAATGCTTCTATTTTAAATTATTATCTTCCAAACCCATCATGATGATTTTCTCTATCATTTTCAATCATCTCTTTGATTTTGTTTACTTGTTCCATTTGTTCAGCATCAATTCTTTCAATTAAATCTCTAATGAACTGAACACAATTTTCTTCAGTAATTTGATATTTGTAATCTCTTAATAAACTAACTATTAAAAAAATCATGCTACATCCTTTGATTTGATTTTATACATATCTTTTAAAATTTGATTAAAAGAACTACTAAATGCAACTTTGATAAGTGCTTCAATGATAAACATTTTTTCATCTTTTAAGATGAAGTATTTATCCTCTTTTTCAATTTTGTGATAGCTTTTTAAATTCTTTATAATCAGATTTAATGAGTATTTATCACTCTCATTTACATATGATTTTAAATCCTTGATTAGATTGCTTAATGCAACTACTTTTTGTCTTTTGAAGAAGTTTTCATCCTCAAATACTTGATTAGCTAAAAATATTACTAAATTCTCAATATGGCTTGATGCTATTGCAGCTTCCACAAACTCTTTTTTTAAACTTAATTTTGTCTTATTTTCAAACTTGCATAAATAAAAATCTGTATTTATAGTAAGTTCAACTTTTTTTAATTCACTCATGTTATACCTTTCATAATAGATACAATCTATTTTAAGTTAGGTAAAGTATTTTTAATAATATATTTAATATTTCTAGTAATTATTTCAATATATTTTGTAATATTTCTTCATATTTGAATTCATTGGGTAGGGTAGGTTATTGTGTCTGGCTCACTTCGCCATTAAAATGGCTAACTTTTTAAAAAAAGTTGTTCGGTCAAGAACTCTTGACAATCTAAGTTCGACACAATAACCCTACCTACCTATATCATTCAAGTTATATTTTTTTAAATTTGAAATAAAAGATTTAAAATCATCCTCTAATTCTTTATCTTTTAAATACTGCATTAATTGATAGTTTTCATCTTCTAAAGTGTCTTTTTTATCTACTAAGGATTTAATCTTGCTTTCATACAATTTAAGTTTTTCTAAAGCTTTGAGAAATTGTTCTTTTTCTTTTGTTAAAGATTCAATTTTTGCTTTTAAAATCTGATTTGTTGAACTTACTTTTTCTAACTCTTCTAATTTTATATCGAAATTTGAAACATAATCAACTAGGTCAACTAATTCATCATAAAAACTTTTAATTGACTTAATTTGATATTTATTATCATTTTTTATTGTATGTGATTTTATAAAATCTTTTAGTCCAGATTTTATCTCTTCATTCCATTTTTGGTAATCTTGTACATTAATCTCTTCAAGTTCTACTTTTGATTTTAACTCCTGTAAATCCTTTTGTAAAGCAGTTATTTCTTTAAATAAAAGATTTTTCTCTTTTTTCTTTTGTTCATGGATATAGTCATCTCTTCTTAGATGTACTTTATTTGTAATAAATTTACTATAACCCCTTTTATAATTAAGCCCAACAGCTTTAAATGAATTTTGGGCAAGGGTTTGAAGTTTTCTATAATCTTTTTTCCTAAAATTTGATGCAATTGCTTTCTTTGTGCTAAAGTTATAGTTATAAGCTACTATATGGGCATGGAAATTATGATGATGAGTATTGTTTTTATAATAGCCTTCATCCGTATGAAAATCTAATTGAAGTGTATGAATACCCATTTTTCTTAAGTCTTTTACATATTGTTGAAATCCAGCTTTTATATCTACCCCATTTTTTAAATACTCTTTTGTTTTTTCTTCTGATAAGTTCACAGAAAATTCAATCAAGTGTTTTTTTTGTTTATCTTTGAAGCCTTTCTCTTTTTGTTGAGATTTTCTAACACTTTCTAAAAAATCAAGATTATCTTTTAGAGTTCTTGAACTAGCTTTGTAATTTGCATAAAAATTCTTTAAATTCTCTGCATAAGTTCCAGCACTTACATTTACAATTTGAACTACATCTTCAACAGGTGAAAAGCTTTCTGAATAGTTGCCTAATCTATCCTCTTTATCCAATAAATAATCAATATCTTCTCTATTAATATTATGACTTTCAACTTGTGAAATATAATCCTTTGAATGGGTCATTAAACTAACAGAAATGAAATCTTTCATATTTGACCTTCATCCCTTAGTAATTTTAAATATTTTGCAACTTGTGTTTTGCCTAAAGATTTTGAACCATTTTTAGCTATCTCTTTTGTGATGCTTGAAATAGTAATTTTGATTTTTTGTTCATTTAGTTTTATTGCTGTAATTAGTACAAGTGTTTTACTCTTATCAACTTTATCAATTCCTATTTTTTTATTTGCATCGGCTCTTGTACCAATATTATTTTTGATTTTGGTAACATTTAAATAGTATTCCTTATCATATATTGCTTTATGTGATTTAATCATTCTAAAAGAGTTATAGTGTCTTTTTAACCATTTGATATTATCTTCAACCATTGATTCTAATCTTAGTTCACTAATAAAATTTGTATGTTCATCTGAAAATTCAAGATTTAATTTTTTATATACTTTTCTTAACTCTTTAAAATATCTACCTTCAACTTGGTGTAAATACTCCTTAGCAACTTTTCCAATAAGTGCATCTTCTAAAGCTTTCCAATTGGTTTTAATGCTTTTTAGTTGTTTAATATACCAATCAGAAAATTTAGTGTTTTGAAGTTCTTTTGGTTTTTTAAATTCTAATTTATCATCCCATTCTTTATTTAGTGCATCTTTGATTTTTTCATTATCTCTGATTCTTCTTTCAACTGCAATCATTGAGTATTGAGTAATCTTTTTATAAAGTCTATTTTCATAATCTCTTCTTAATTGATTAACTTTAAAATTAAGAAAATCTTCATCTGAAATAATATCTGCAAGTAAATTCATAGTAATCCTTTTTTTTGTATTACTATTCATTTTAAGTATTTATGATTTTGGAATTAACTACATTTCAAACTTTTTTGAGAAATTTTGAAATTTTTTACCAATCCCAAATTAAGTGTATTAATACAATTAACAAGCAATGTTTTTCATTGTTTGATATTGTAATTTTGAATTGTAGATTTAAAATTGTGATAATATCTTTAGATGTTTGAACTTATCTTAATTAATATAATATTGTAGTGATAATACATTCACATCTTTTATTATATTTTAAATAATTTTAATATTATTAATGTTATATAATTAAGATGTATTACAATGTATATAATTTAATATTAGAGATAATATTGAAATATATATACACTGAATTTGGAGTTGGTAAAAATAAGATATTTTATTTTATTTTACGACCTTTTTTAGGTTTTACATATGATTTAATCATCCAATTATTTTCATCTTTTAAATTAGATAAATCTGTTAATATTGTTCCATAAAATTTTTTTACATATAAAAGTAAATTAGAAAAATCTAAACCATATGTATCAATATTATCTAAAATATTTTTACCTTCAAAAGGATTGATTCTTCCAAGATATTCGCCTGATGTAGTTCCTTCTGTATGCCCCATTAATCTTTTTGCATTTTCACCAGTATAATATTCTCCTAAGTGTTTTGAAAAAATAAATTCTGAAAAGTTTTTTCTAAGACATCTAAATTGAATTACATTTAGTTCAGTTGCATTTGTAGAATTTTCATTTAATACTCTCAATTTGTTTTCTTTTGTATCTGCCGCTTCAGGGAATAATTTCTGAATATTTCTTTGGTGAAAAGTGTTTATTGTTCCATAACCACTTTTAGGTATATCCCACAACCATTCTTTTTTATTTTTTAATCTTTTTTCTACATAATTTAAAAAGCCAAGTTTTATCATTAAACTAGAAATAGGGATGTTTCTATGGGCATTTTGATTTTTTAAACTTTGAGGTTTAACATCTTCATTTAACCAAATATAATAAACTCTTTCATTATTAACTTCTTGAACACGAATATCGCTCATCTTGATATAAGAGAATTCTCCAATCCTTAATCCATACATAAAAGCAAAGAAGAATGAATAAAAGTTTTTTGGCGAAGATAATAAAATTCTTTTAGTATCTTTTTCATTAAAAATAACATCTATATAGTTTTGTAATTCTGTATTTTTAAAACATCTTAATTGTCTATCTAAACTGTTTTCTTCATGCTTTTTATATTCAGAAAGATATAGACTATTAAATCCTGAAAATAATGTTGAATCTAAATTTTTATTAATTTTTGTTGATATATATTTCCAAAAATCTTTTATATCATAGTCTGTCATTTCTAAAGTATTTTTTGAATATCTTAAACCATTTGTTTTTTTTCTGTACTCAACTAATTGATATAAGTTTTTATTTTTTAAATGTTTTTCATCTCTCGGAGTTGCTTCTGCAATTAATTCCTCAAAACTTGATACATCTTCTTCTGTTAAATCTTCTAACTTTTTAGCTTTATATTCATTTCCATTACCTTGAAGGAATTCCTTAAATAAACCTAGCGATAAAGTTTGTCTTTTTTGAACTGTATCCGAAGATTTTTTAAAATTAATATACTTTTCTATCAAAATATCAATATCTAAAGAAGATTCAAGAACCTTTACTTTTTCATCTTCAGCCATTGATTTTTTTATTTTTTCAATTAAGTCTGTATCATTAAGGTTAAAAATACTGTCATTAGTTATTTGTGGTACAGAACTTTTTTTACGAATTAATTCTAAGTAGTTTTTTTGTATTGGATTATCAAAAACTAAATTCAAGTATTCATTGTATGCATGTTCTACTTTGTCATTATCATCTTTTATAGAAGAGGGGATAAGTTGAAAAAATTGGAATAGATTCCGTTTAATATATCTTTTTATATCATTACAAAGAACTTCTTTTTCACTTTTTATTAACATTTCATAAAAAATTGTTAATTTATCTGCTGGTATTTCTTTTAATACTCTGTCATATGGAATATTAGACCTTTTTACGATTTCTAATCCAAGTCTTTGGATTTTTTCAGTATCTCTTAATCCATCATTATATAAAGATGTAAGTTCTTTAAATTTTATGGTGATTGCTTGAAGATGAAAACCTTCATGAAGTTTGCCATCATTATCAATATACTCCATATCTTTTATTCTTTTTTCTTCAAGAATAGAGTTTTCAATATTTGCCAATTTTTTGTAATTCTCACAAAGTTCATCTATGTAAAGATTAATATCTATCGTGTCCAAAAATATACCTTCTTTCAATTTTTTTGTTAAGTTTAAATTAATATAATCAGTTAGTTTATCTAATTCTAATTTATTAGTTTCTAAATAGTAATAAAAATCTTTACTTATACATAATCTTAAACTTCTTCTATAATTTAAATTATGTGTTCTATTTGGTAAGTGTTTTTTGTGAATTATTTTTCTAAAGTAGTAAGTACCTTTAAAATAATATGTATATGCCATGTTTTCTCCTGATGAAGAAATTACATGTGTCATATGATATATCATACTTTTTAATTTTAAGTATTAGTAGTTATATAAATTTTATTAAGAGTATCGATAAAATAGTGGCTAGACCTAACTTTTAGTAGAAGTGTTTTGTAAGTCTATTAGTGCCATATTTATTCAGTTTTTCCTAGTTTTTTGTTGCGTAATGTAGCATTTTTCCCGTTAATTTTTGCTTTTTTCAAGCAATAGAAATTCAGAAAAGAATAAGTTTAAATTAATTTTAAGAAATGTATAATTTAAGAAAATAAGGAGTAGTCATGGAAATAAATAATAATGTGAATTTAGCTCTAAATGCATTTAAACAGAATTCAAGTGTTGATGCAAATAATTCTAAAACTAAACAAAAAAGTGAAGAAAAATCACTTGAAGATGTAGTAAATGAATCTGCTGTAAAAGTATCATTATCAATGAATGCACAATATATTTTATTTGCAATGAATACTTCTTCTATTACAAAAGATAATACATTAACACAAGCTAGTTTAAGTAGTAATCAACAAGAAGTTTTAGATTTTCTAAGTGGAAAAGCTACAGAAAGTGGAATGGATTTAAAAAATATTGGTTATGAAGGTAAAGCAATAACAGAATTAACACAAGAAGAAGCAAAAGAACTTGTAAGTGATGATGGTTTTTTTGGTGTAACTCAAACTTCAGATAGAGTGGCAAATTTTGTATTTGGTTTTGCTGGGGATGATTTAGAACTTTTACAAAAAGGAAGAGATGGAATTGTTCAGGGTTTTGAAGAAGCAAAAAAACTTTTTGGTGGAGAACTTCCTGAAATTTCATATAAAACACAAGAAAGAACTTTAGCTTTGATTGATGAAAAAATGAATTCTTTAAAAGGAGAGTAATTTTACTCTTCTTTTATCTAAAGTAATTTTTAATGATCTAAATCATTCATTTTAAAATCATCATATGGATCCATATGAATATTTATAATCCATTGTCTTTTTTCATCTAATTTTTTTATTTTATTCTCAATAGAATCACTTGCCCTATGTGCATCCATCAGTGTTATTAAACAATCAAAAACTAAATGAACTTCAACAAAAGTTTGATTTGATGCTTCTCTAGTTTTTAGTAAATGATAAGTGTTTACTCTATCATTTGCTTTTATTATTTCTTCGATTTTTTCTACTAAATCTTCATCAACTGCTCTATCTAATAAAACAAGTACACCTTCATGAATTAATTCATAAGCAGAATATATAATATAAATTGCAATTCCTCCACCCACGAAAACATCAATAATTTCATAACCAGTGAAAGTAACAAGTAAAAGAGAAATTAAAACAGCAAGATTACTAAAAACGTCTGTTTTATAGTGTAATGCATCTGCTTTTATAACCATTGAGTTAGTTTTTTTCGCAACTATATTTAAATATGTTACTAAAGATATAGTAATTATCAAAGATATAATCATTACATAAATTGAAATATCTAAATATTGAGAAACTTCTCCAACTATAGCTTTTTTAACTGCTTGATAAAGAAGAAAAAGTCCAGAAATAGTAATAATCGTACCTTCAATTACAGAAGCTAATGCTTCAATTTTTCCACGACCATAATTAAAAGTTTTATCAGCTGGTTTTTCAGATTTTGAAATTGCAAAATAGTTAAAAATAGATACAAACATATCTAAAATAGAATCAACAGCAGATGCTAAAACTGCTACTGAACCACTTGCAAATCCTATTACAAGTTTTATTAGAGTAAGTACCGCTGCAACACTAGATGAAACAACGGTAGCTTTTTTTTGAGAAGTCATTATTTACTTTCTACAAACTCTTTAATTCTTTTGATTCCCTCTTGAATTGTTGCTAAATCTGTAGCAAAAGAGAATCTAACATAACCTTCTGTACCAAATGCAAGACCTGGTACTAAAGCTACACCTTTTTCTTCTAATAAATCTGCGCAGAATTTCATAGAATCTGGTGTAACATTTTTAATGTTTACAAATAAGTAGAATGCACCATCAGGTTCAACACAAGATAAACCTTTGATGTCATTAAATGCTTTAACAGCATAATTTTTTCTTTTTTCAAACTCAACTCTCATCATCTCAATAGTTTCATCTGCTTCACCTTCTAATGCAGGAATAGCAGCATATTGAGTCATAGTATTGATGTTTGAAGTAACTTGACCTTGTAATTTTGTTAATGCTTTTGCAAGTGCAACATCTGGAGTTGCAATATATCCAAATCTCCATCCCGTCATAGCAACAGCCTTACTTAAACCATTGATAGTTACTGTTCTTTTGTACATATCTTCAGAAACTTCAGCACATGCAGTAAATTTTTTACCGTTGTACATGATTTTTTCATACATTTCATCTGATAATACGATAATATCTGTTCCTTTTAAAACTTCTCCAAGTGCAAGTAATTCTTCTTTTGAATATACTGAACCAGTTGGGTTAGATGGAGTATTTAAAAGTAAAATTTTTGTTTTAGGTGTAATAGCAGCTTTTAATTGCTCTGGTGTAATTTTGAATTCTGTTGAGTCATCTGTTTCAATAAATACAGGAACTCCACCTGAGAATTTAACTTGCTCTGGATATGTAACCCAATAAGGTGCTGGAATAATCACTTCATCACCATCTTCAACAAGAACTTGGAATAGGTTAAATAATGAGTGTTTTGCACCGTTGCTAATTACGATACCTTCTAATTTATAATCTAAATTGTGGTCTTTTTTTAATTTATTAATAATTGCTTGCTTGGTAGCGATAATACCTTCTACGGCTGTATATTTAGTATGTCCTTCATTAATAGCTTTGATTGCAGCTTGTTTAATTAATTCAGGAGTATCAAAGTCAGGTTCACCTGCACTAAAACTTAGTATATCTTTACCTTGAGCTTTAAGCTCTCTTGCTAGGGCAGTTATTGCCATAGTAACCGATGGAGATAGGTTCTCCATTCTGTTTGCAATTTTCATTAGCATGTTCCTCAATAAAATTAAAATTATACTTTTGATATAATAGTGCGGGATTTTATCAAATAAATACTTAAGGAATTAATAGTTTGAGTTTTCAAATAGAAATAAATGAAAAAATTGTAACAGTAAAATTAGAAAATAGAAAAAATATGAAACATTGTTATATGAGAATTTTAAAAGATGATTTGATACAAATTCGAGCAAATGCCTATTTTACTATCTATGATGCAAAAAAATTGGTTGAAAAAAAATTGGATTGGATTGAAGCTTCAATAAAAAAATTATCAAAGAATTTGATAAAAGAAGATGAGTTTTTGTATTTAGGTGAGATAAGAAAACTTGATGATTTTAAAATAAAAAATTTAGACCTTTTTTACAAAAAAGAGATTCAAAAAATTTTGCCAATTTTTCTTGAAGAATTTTCATCAAAAATGCAACTGTTTCCAACATCTTTGAGTTTTAGAAAAAATAAAAGAACGTGGGGTTCTTGTAATTATAAAAATGGATTAAATTTTAATATTTTACTTATGAAATTTCCAATTGAAGTGATGAAATATGTGATTGTTCATGAGTTAGCTCACATAAAACATAAAAATCATTCTAGGGATTTTTGGAGTTTAGTTGCAGTTTATTGCCCAAATTATAAAGAAATAGAGAGAAATTTTAAGAATTTTTTATAATTTCTCTTATTTTTTCAAATTTTTTAAAAATCTTTTCATCTTTTGCTCTGTTCTCAAATATTCCATAAGAACGTTCAATATATAAAGGTTTATCTTCTTCTTTTTCTTCTTTTTTTTCAATTACATTTGTAACAAAGAATCCTATATCTTCAACATTTGCAATCTTAAAATTTTTTAATAATGATTTTATATCTGCTTTGTTATACTCAAATTCCATTTTATATACAGGATGAGTTAATACAAAGTATAAAGTTTGGTTTTTTATATATCCAAATTTTACACCTTTTCTTAATTTTAAAGGAAGTGCATCAATGAACTTCATTATTAAAAAAGAGGTATTAATCTTTCTAAATTCAGGATTATTTTTAAGATGACTAAGTATTTCATTAATTTTTTTCATACGCTAATTATAGCAGGTTTTATATTATCTTTTAGTGGTTGTGGTTATAAAGATGACCCAATTTATCTACAATCTGATTCAAGTGCTCCTCAAACAACAAACGAAGTTTCAAAATGAAAATTTATGATTATGTGATAATTGGAACAGGTGTTGCTGGTCTTAATGCAGCAAGATTAATTCCTAAAGACAAAAAAGTGTTGATTTTATGCAAAATGTCAACATGGAATTGTAATACATTTTGGGCTCAAGGTGGGATAGCAAGTGCTGTTGATGAAAATGATGTCCCAGTTCATATAAATGATACTTTAACAGCAGGTGTAAATTATAATGATAAAAAAACTGTTGAACTTTTAAGTAAAAAATCAATTTCAACTATTAAAAATTTAATAGCTGCAGGAATGAAATTTGACTTAAATGACAAAGGTGAGTTAGCTTATACAAAAGAAGCAGCACACAGTAGAAACAGAATTTTACATGCTGATGGTGATGCAACTGGAAGAATGATGCATGTCTTTTTACTTGAACATTGTGAACACGTTATTCTTACTCAATCAGTAGTTTGTGATTTACTTATAAAAGATGATATTTGTTACGGTGTTCAATATTTTACAAGTGAAACAGAACAAAAAGTTGTTTATGCTCATAACACAATAATAGCAAGTGGTGGAGTAGGTTCAATTTATAGATATCATACAAATTCAACTGCAAATGCAGGGGAAATTCAAGGAATCATTGCTGAAAAAAATCTTCCATTAAAAGATATGGAGATGATGCAGTTTCACCCAACTGTTGTAAGAGGTACAAACTTTGCTAGAAAACCACTTTTAAGTGAAGCATTAAGAGGTGAGGGTGCTTATATAGTTGATGAAAATGGTTATAGATTTTTATTTGATTATCATAAAGATGGTGAATTAGCTCCAAGAGATGTAGTAAGTAGGTCGATTTTTGATTACAACAAAAAAACTGGACTCGGAGTATTTTTATCATTTGAAACATTTGAGAAAAAAGCTTTTAAAAAGAGATTTCCAAATATTTATTCAAATTTAAAAGAATTAGGATATGAATTACCTTTTGAAAGAGTTCCAATAAGTCCTGCTTTTCACTATTCAATGGGTGGGATAGAGACAACACTTGAAGCAAAAGTTAAAGGTATGAAAAATCTTTATGCAATAGGTGAAGTAGCTTGTACAGGAGTTCATGGAGCAAATAGATTGGCTTCAAATTCTTTACTTGAAGGGTTAGTTTTTTCAGAAATTGCAGTTGAAGTATCACTAAAAGAAGATTTTAAAATTGAACCTAAAAATTATGATAAACCAATCATAAATTATGTAAGAAATAAAGAAATTGATAAAGATATAAAAGATAACCTAAGAGAGATTATGTGGTCAAATGCAGGGATAGTTAGAGAGCCCAAAAAACTGGAAAAATCCTTAGAAATGATAGAAAGATACTTGAAAGAAGATGTAGGTAGATTATTATTTTTAAGGCTACTTACGGCAAAATCTATTCTAAAAGCTGCATTAAAGCGTAAAGAATCACTTGGTGCACACTATATTAAGGAGAATGAATGTTAAAAGTTATAATGACTTTAATCTTCGGGTCTTTGTCTTTGTTTGCAAGTTCTGCAAGTACTGGTGAAATTCCTGATTTAACTATGACTTGGGTTGGTTTTGCAACTCTTATCATCTTTGTTATTGGATATTATTTTGTAGCGGCGGAAGAAAAATATGCTATTGATAAAGCAAAACCAGCTTTATTTATTGGTACATTTATGTTTATTTTAATTGCAATTTATTATGCATTAAATCATTTGGATATGAATTTAGTTCATACACAAGCACAACATTTGATTTTGGAAATTGCAGAAATTTTCTTCTTCTTATTTGTTGCTATGACTTATATTGAGTCATTGCTACATATGGGAGTATTTGATAGATTAAAATATAATCTAATCTCAAAAGGTTATACATATAGAAAACTATTCTGGGTTACTGGATTTTTAGCTTTCTTTATCTCTCCAATCGCTGATAACTTAACAACAGCACTTATTTTATCAACAGTTTTAATTACAATTGAAAAAACAAGAAAAGATTTCTTAGTTCCAGGTGCTATTAATATTGTAGTTGCTGCAAATGCTGGAGGTGCTTGGTCTCCATTTGGTGATATTACAACACTTATGGCATGGACAGCAGGAAAAGGAGTATTTACTGACTTCTTATTCTTATTCCCATCTGCAATTTTAGGTTACATAGCAACTGCATTTTTATTATCAAGAGTTGTTCCAAATGTAGTACCTGATTTTGATGCAACAAAAGAAACTAAACCAAAAATGCATGAAGGTGCAAAAATGGTAATGTTCCTAGGAGTATTTACAATTTTCTGTGCTGTTATGTCTCACCAAGTATTGCATCTTCCAGCTATGTGGGGTATGATGTTTGGTTTAGCTTTACTTAAAGTATATTCATATGGATTAAGTAAAAAATATGGAAAAGACCATTTTAATATTTTCCATTCAATGGCAAAAATCGAAAACAATACTTTAATGTTCTTCTTCGGTATTTTAGCAGCAGTTGGAGCTTTATATTTTGTTGGATGGTTAGCTTTAGCTTCTGTAGTTTATGACCCAGAAATTTTAGGACCAACATGGTCAAATATTGGAGTTGGATTCTTATCAGCAGTTGTTGATAATGTTCCTGTTATGTCTGCAATTTTAAAAGCAAATCCAGAAATGGGACTTGACCAATGGATGTTAGTTACTTTAACAGCTGGAGTTGGTGGTTCTTTAATCTCTTTTGGAAGTGCAGCTGGTGTTGGAGTAATGGGTAAATTACATGGAATTTATACTTTTGGTTCACACATGAAATATGCATGGACTGTATTAATTGGATATATTATTTCTGTTAGTGTTTGGTATTTCCAATATCATATTTTAGGTATTAGTCACTAAAATATTCAGTTTTAGAAATCAAAAGGGGTGTTAGAAATTTTTTCTAACACCCCTTTTTTTATGGCTTATTTTTACTTTAACCATTTTTTTACAACAATTTAGATAAAATCTTTAACTTAAATTTGTAATATTCAAGCACTTTTGTGTGAAATATGAAGGAAAACAATATATGAAACATGTACCAATAGTAGTATTAGATTTTGGTAGTCAATATACTCAAATCATTGCTAGAAAACTTAGAGAAGCTGGTGTTTACTCTGAAATAGTTCCTTATAGTGAATCTATTGAAGATATTATGGCTAGAACTCCAAAAGGAATTATTCTTTCAGGAGGTCCTGCTTCTGTTTATGCTGATGATGCTTATCATCCTGATACTACAATATTTGAACTGGGTCTTCCAATTTTAGGTATTTGTTATGGAATGCAGTTAATTTCACAACACTTTGGTGGAAGTGTAATTCCTGCAAATCATCATGAATATGGAAAAGCTAGATTAAAATTTGAAGTTGAAAATCCAATTTTTAAAGATACACAAGATGGTCAAATTGTTTGGATGAGTCATGGAGATAGAGTAGAAAATATTCCATCAGGATTCCAAAAAATTGCAACAAGTGAAAATTCACCATTTGCAGCTATTGCAAATACTGATAGAAATATCTATGCATTCCAATTTCACCCAGAAGTTTACCACTCAGCTGAGGGAAGCAAATTATTAAAAAACTTTGCAAAACATATTTGTGGATGTGATTCTACTTGGAATATGGGTTCATTTGCAAAAGAGCAAATCAAAAGAATTCAAGAGCAAGTTGGAAATAAAAAAGTTCTTTGTGGAGTTTCAGGAGGAGTTGATTCTTCTGTTGTAGCTACACTTTTAGCTGAAGCTATTGGTGAAAACGTAATTCCAGTATTTGTTGATAATGGATTATTAAGAGCAAATGAGAGAGAACAAGTTGAATCAATGTTCAAAGCAAGGGGAGTTAAACTTATCACTGTTGATGCAAGTGAAGAGTTTTTAACAAAACTTACAGGTGTTACAGACCCTGAAACAAAAAGAAAAATCATTGGTGAAACATTTATCGAAGTATTTGATAAAGAAGCAAAAAAACACCAAGGTATTGAGTTCTTAGCACAAGGAACTTTATATACAGACGTTATTGAATCAGTTTCTGTAAAAGGTCCTTCAAAAACTATCAAATCTCACCACAATGTTGGTGGATTACCTGATTGGATGAAATTTGAATTAGTTGAGCCTTTAAGAGAAATCTTCAAAGATGAGGTTAGAGCTTTAGGATTAGAACTTGGACTTCCAGCATCAATGATTGGTAGACATCCATTCCCTGGACCTGGACTTGCTATTAGAATCATGGGAGATGTAAATAAACCTGATTTAGAGTTATTAAGAAAAGCTGATACTATAATGTTAGATGTATTACATGCGACTGGTTATTATGATAAAACTTGGCAAGCATTTACAGTATTATTAAACGTAAAATCTGTTGGTGTTATGGGTGATAACAGAACTTATGATAACACAGTTTGTGTAAGAATAGTTGAAGCAACAGATGGTATGACAGCAACTTTTGCACATATTCCACATGATATTTTAGAAACAATCTCTAGAAGAATTATCAACGAAGTTGATGGAATCAATAGAGTAGTTTATGATATTTCATCAAAACCACCAGCAACTATCGAGTGGGAATAATTTCTAACAATTTTTACGCATCTTTCACCAAAGTTTGGCTCGATGTACTTGTAGTACACCTTTGCCAAACTTTGGCAAAATCTACATAAAACTTGTTAGAAGTATTTTAAATTAGGGATTAAATATGCCAAATTCTGAATTATTGGAACTTCAAAAACAACATCAAATAACCCAAGACAAATATACATATTTTTTATTAGCGATTACCGCATCGGCGATAGCTTTTTCTATTCAAAAAACAGAAACATTAAAAATTACTTATTCTTTAATTCCTTTAGGTTTTGCTGTTTTAGTTTGGGGAATTAGTTTTTACTTTGGTGTAAAAAGTATCTTATATGTACAATCTTGTATCTATACTAATTATGGTTTATTACAATTAAAAAATGGTATTCATCCTAAGCAACCACAAAATTTAGAATTAGTTGAAGCGGCAATTGATGGAGTAAAAACAGCATTTGAATATAATTCAAATAAAGTCCAATTTTATAGTGTTTGGCAAATTCGTTTGATAATATTAGGAGGAATATTGTTTTTATTTTGGCATATTTTAGAGATGATTATAAGAACACTTTCTTCTATTCCAAAGATTTAACTTTTTTGTTCCCAAGCTTAAGCTTGAGAATGAATACTTAATCTTTTTTTACGACGAACAACTCACATGCGATATACCAGCTATTCCAAAAAAATCTGAAGGTTTTTTTATATAATATTTTTCTTCAATTTCTTTTGTTTGTTCTTTATATGGTTTTGTCATTATCTCTTGTAACTCATGAACTGGTTCAAAGTTTCCATTTTCAGCTTCTTGATATGCCCAAACTAGATGCCATTCTCTTAAAGTGTATTTTGGATTGGTAAGTTTCATTTGCTTTGATAGTTTTTCTTTAGATTCTTCATCATTTACATTTATAAGTGATTTCCAACTTTCAAGCCAACTATTCCATCTTAATTTGATATTTTCATTTTGTGTTTTTCCATAAAAACTTTTTTCAATGCTACTCATATCATTTGGGATATTCGATAATTCTCTAAAAAATATTGTATAGTCAACTTTAGTATCTATCATAAGATTGATTAGTTCTTCAAACAACTCAACATCAAACTTATCAAGTCCAAGTTTTTTAGCCCACATATCTTCCATTTTTTCTTGCATAACTTTGCTAAAGTTATTTTCGATTTTTTCTAGTTCTTCTAAAGCATTTTTATTTGAACCTAGTAATGGTTTTAACGCACTACAAAACGATTTGAAGTTTTTAAAAGCAGCAACTGGTTGGTTAAAAAATGAAAAGTGATTTCCTCCTCCAGTCCAAGATTGATATTTTGGGTCAAACATCTCTATAAATCCAAATGGTCCATAATCAAGTGTAAAACCACCAGCTGCACAGTTGTCACTGTTGAAATTTCCTTGACAATATCCAACTCTTATCCAGTTAGCTACTAGCGATGTAAGACGATTTTGAAACTCATTTGCTAGTTGTATTATCTTTTCTTCTAAACTCAAATTTTGATTGATTACTTCACTATATTCTCTTTCAATTAAATGTAAAACAATCATTTCTAACTCTTTTAAAGCATTTTCATGTTCATTTTTTCTAGCTCGTCTTCCAAAAAGTTCTATTTGTCCAACTCTTAAAAATGAAGAGGCAACTCTAGTCGTAATTGCTACATCTTCTTCTATCATAACTTCTGGGTCTTTTGAATATGAATTATCCCTAAACCAAGGTCTAGTTACTTGCTCTTTTGTTGAAGTAAAAAGGGTTAAAGACCTAGAAGTTGGAATACCAAGTGAGTGCATATGTTCTTGAGCTAAAAACTCTCTTACACTTGACCTTAAAACTGCACGTCCATCTGCACCTCTACAATATGGCGTTCTTCCAGCACCTTTTAGTTGAAATTCCCATCTTTTACCATTTATAAGTGCTTCTAAAACAGAGATTGCTCTACCATCTCCATAGCCATTTCCAGTTTGAAAAGGACATTGAGCATAATATTCAGTTCCATAAATAGATAAGGCATATCCAGTTGCCCAACCTTTATTTTGTTCAAGATTAGAGATATTAGACATATCACCTGAAAATAGTTTGATAAAATCATCTGATTTTAGTAAGTTCTCACTAAAACCTAACTCTTTAAAAAAATTCTCACTATGAGAAATATATATCGGGTCTTTGATAGGAGTTGGACTTACTGACACATAATGTCCACTAAAAACTTCTCTTGGAAATTTATTATCTCCACTATATTTTGCATCGGGGTCACTGTTTAGATTATTCACAAAAGAGTAATCACTTAGATTGATAAGTTCTTCAAAAGTTTCTATATTATTTTTATTCATTATTATATTTATCCATAAATTTATTTATTAAGATTTTAATATAGTAAATTTGTACTTAAATATAGAAACTAAAGCTACTATTAATTAGAATACAAAAAACAAATTAAAGCGATAATCATGGCAATAACAAGACAAATAATATTTTTAGCAAAAAGAGATTGTATAGAAGAACTAAAAGCACTACTAAAATCAACTATAGAAGATACAAAAAAAGAAGAGGGTTGTTTGATGTATGAAGTTTTCCAAACAAAAACAAATCCTGTAGAGTTTATTGTGATTGATTCATGGGAAAATGAAGAGGCTTTAAACAAACATTATGAAACTCCTCATTATTCACACTTTATAAATAACTTCAAACAATACAATGCACATATTGAGCCTTTTGAATTAGAAGTTTTATAGGAAAATAAATGCAAGAAAATGAACTAAAATCTTATATAAAAGAAAATGCAAGCTTAATATTTGAGTATATAAATAAAGAAATATTAAAAGATATTGGTGTGATGTCATCAAATTTTTTTATTAGACTTCTTGATGAATTTTTCAATAAACAAAAAAGAGTTTATGATGAAAAAGTTACAGCAAATACCCTTGGATATTATCTAATAGTAGAAGTTTTAGGAGAATCAAAACAAGCTTTTCCATTTTTTAGAAAAGATACTTTGAGTTTGGATGAGCTTTTTAAAGAGGCAAAGGTTTATTTTAATCATGTAAAATTTACTATAAAAGATGATATTTTTAATATTTCTTTGATTCAAACAAAAGCAGGGGTTAGCACGCTTGATGAAGAGATTATAAAGTTCTCAAAACAATTTCCACTTAAAACTTTTGGTTTAGAAGAATTTATATCAAAAAACTCTAATATCACTTTAGATGAAAGCTTTCAAAAACTAAAAGAAGATGTAAAAAACATTTTTTAAAGGAAGTAAATGAAAATCTCTTATCATCGTAGACGAAAAATAAAAACGAGAAGAATTGCAATAAGAGATTTGATTTTAAGAGGTATAGAAAATCCAATTGATTTAGCAAAAGAGTTAAAAGTCACAGTTCCTACTATAAAAAGGGATTTAGAAGCTATTAAAACTATGGATGAAGAAGATTTTACATTTCAAACAAGACAAACATCCGAGCAAATAATTGAGAAAAAAGACTTAATACTAAAAATGTTAGATGATGAAGAGTACTATACTGAAAAAGGTGAACTAAATATCTCAAAGATTATGGATGAACTAAAAACAAGTAGAGCAACTGTAATGTCAGTTTTAAATGGTGAATAAATTATGAGTAATTCACTATATTCAAAAATTTTAGTTGTGCTTCAATTTATTATAATTGCACTTTTATTACTCATCAATGATTCTATTTTTAATCATTTAATCTCTTTATTTATTTCATCAATTGGTTTTTTATTTGGACTTTATACTTTATATTTTAATCGAATTGGAAATTTTAACATAACACCTGAAATAAAAGAAAACTCAAAGTTGATAAAAAATGGAGCATATAAATATATTCGTCATCCTATGTATTTTAGTGTTTTTTTGATGATGGGTGGCGTTGTTCTAACAAAAATTGATGTTATAAATATTTTTTGTTATATGGTTTTAGTTGTTATTTTATATTTAAAAGCAAGTAAAGAAGAAAAACTTTGGAGTGAAAAACTAGAAGAGTATAAACAATACAAAAAAAATACAAAGATGTTTATACCTTTTGTACTATAATCTTATTTAAAACCAATTTTATCTTTTTTAACTACAATTGCAGCAATCATACACTAGGAATATAATAATGAAAATTCATAGAATAAACCCATGTAAAAGATGGTCAGATGTTACAGTTTTTAATGGAATTGCAACTTTTACAGAAGTTGCAGATAGTGATACAAGTGCAGATATTAAAGGACAAGTTCAACAAATATTTGACCAAGCAGAAACTAGTTTAGCTACAGTTGATAGTGATAAATCAAGAATTTTAGCAGTTACTATTTATATCACAGATTTTGCAAACTTTGAAGCTTTAAATGAGATTTGGGATAGTTGGTTCCCTGAAAATTGTGCACCAAGTCGTGCTTGTGTAAAAGCAGAATTGGTTGATCCAGATTTACTTGTAGAAATGACATTCACAGCAGCTGCTGGTGAAAAGTTTCAATCATAATAGTGAAATAAAGCAGGAGTTTAAAATCAAAATAATAAATGTAATTTCTAATCAAGATAGATTAAATCTAATTCGAAATTTTTGTGAAGATGATTTCGAAAATGAAGTTGAAAAAGTATTAAAAAATATTTTAGAAAATGGCTCAATTTCATTGAAATTAATGATAAAACTTTTTGATTTAATGGATAATTCAAGTAGTGTTAATAGTGATTTACAAGAGCCTTATTTCATAGGTAATAGAACAATAGAGATTGTTAATACTTCTGAACAATTAGAAAATGTAATGAACTCAATCCAATTAACTCCTTTTATTGGTTTTGACAGTGAACAAAAACCAACTTTTAAAAAGGGTCAAGCAGATAATGGTGTTTGTCTAATTCAATTAGCTACAAAAGATAAGTGTTATCTTATTCAAATTAAACAAATCAAAAATCTAAAACCACTTATAAATTTTTTGGAAGATGATAAAATAATAAAAATTGGAACGGGATTAAAAGGTGATAATGAAGCACTTTTTAAACAATTTAATCTAAGAGTAAAATCAATGATTGATTTAGAAGATATATTTAAAAAATTATCATCAAAAAATCAAATTGGGGCTAAAAAAGCTGCTTCAATAATTTTGAATAAAAAATTACAAAAATCAAAAAATATGTCAAGATCAAATTGGGAAAATAAAGAGCTAAGTTCTGGACAAATAAAATATGCTTCAGAAGATGCTACAGTTGTGTATGATGTAATGGATAAAATTTTAGAACAATATCCTTTTGTAATGAAAATGATGCCTGAATTTTTTCAACTACACTATTTGCAAAAATGAATAATTTATTAAAACTAAACACCATAGATAAAGGTGTTTTATTTATGCTTTTAAGTGCACTAATTGGTGCACTTAATGGTGCAGTTGCTAAATATTTATCTCAAAGTATGGATCCAATAGAGATAGTTTTTTATAGAAACTTAATAGGTGTTTTAATTGTACTTTATAGTTTTAAAAAATTTTCTGTTTCTATTGATACATCAAAACTTCATCTACTTTTTCTAAGGGGAGTTTTTGGCGCACTTGCTATGGTTCTATTTTTTTATACGATAGCAACTATTCCATTGGGAGAAGCTGTTGTATTAAATAAAACATCACCTTTTTTTGTAACTATTCTTGCATACTATTTGATGAAAGAAAGTATTACTCTTCGTATATTTTTTGCTCTTATTATTGGGTTTATTGGAATTGTTTTTATTATGAAACCTTTTGGAGTTGAGATATCTATTGAACATATTTTTGGAGTCTTGGGTGGTTTTTTTGCAGCTTGTGCTTATGCCACTATTAAAAAGATAAAAGATATTTATGATGCAAGAGTTATTATGCTTTCATTTATGGGAGTTGGAGTATTAATTCCTTGGGGATTGTTTTTATTTACACCTTATGTTCATTTTAAAATACATACAGATATTTTTATTTGGATTTTGATAGTTTTTATGGCGATTATTTCAACTGCTTCTCAATGGTTTTTAACAAGAGCTTACAGTATTAGTCGTGCTAGTATCATAGGAGTTGTTAGTTATTCAAATATTCCTTTTGCTATAGGATTTGGAGTGATACTTGGAGATACATTACCTGATTTATATACTTTTTTAGGTATTGTTCTTATAGTTATTGGTGGGATTTTAGTTAGCAAAAAATCATCAAATTAAATATATAAAAAGAGAAAAATGTTTAAAACAAATGATTATTGGGAAGAAGAGTTTATAGATTTAGAAGAAAAAGAGTTAGACTCTATATATTTTGATAATTGTACTTTTGTAAAATGTAATTTTTCAAAAGCAGTTATTTATAAATGCAAATTTACTGAGTGTAGATTTGTAAATTGTGATTTATCACTTGCTATTTTAAAAGCTTCTACTTTCAACGATGTTTCATTTGAAAACTGTAAATTGATTGGTATTTCATGGAGTAGTTGTGATGAACCATTTGATGTTACTTTCAACTCTTGCAATCTTTCTCAAAACTCATTTCATCTTATGGATTTAAGACAAATAAAATTTATAGATTCTCTTATAAAAGATAGTGGTTTTGAAGAGTGTAATATGGAAAAATCTCTTTTTGATAATTGTGATTTACAATTGTCATCTTTTATAAAAAACAATCTAAAAAAAGCAAACTTTGTAACATCAAAAAACTATTTAATTGACCCAAAACAAAATGATTTAACAAAAGCATCATTTTCTCTTCCTGAGGCTTTGAGTTTTCTTTCTTTACTTCCTATTGAAATAAAGTGACAATAGTTTAACTCCACTCTAAATAGCTATATGATACTATTCGCCCGATTGTTTTTTGAAAAAACAATCTAAATTTAGGAGAATTATGAAGTTTATAGTTGTTTTTTTTATCTCTTTTATCTCACTTTTTGGGGCAAATAAAGATTTTACTCTATATAAAAAAGATGGAGAAAAAAAAGGAAATACTCTTTTAGTAATAGGTGGAATTCATGGTGATGAACCAGGAGGTTATTTTGCACCTGCATTTTTAGAAAAGCATTATAAAATAAAAAAAGGTAATGTTTGGATTGTACCTAATATAAATGGAGATAGTATTGTTGCAAATAATAGAGGTATTTACAATGATATGAATAGAAAATTTAGTGTTATTGATAAAAATGACCCAGATTATCCTGTTATAACAAAAATAAAAAAAATCATTTTAGATAAAAAAGTAGATTTAGTTTTAAATTTACATGATGGTCATGGTTTCTTTAGAAAAAATTATGAAAATGCCATCTTTAATCCAAATGCTTGGGGACAAGCAACGATTATAGACCAAGAAAAAATAAATGGTTTAGATAAATTTGGAAATCTTGATGAAATAGCAACGAAAGTAAATAATGCTTTAAATAATGATAAATTATTTCAAGAATTTCACTCTTTTGGCGTAAAAAATACAGAAACAAAGTTTAAAGATGAACAAATGCAATTGTCACTTACTTTTTTTGCAGTAACACATAATAAACCAGCATTTGCCATAGAAACAAGTAAAAATATTACGGATTTAGCACATAAAGTTATTTATCAATTAAAATCAATTGAAGAGTTTATGAATGTTATGGATATAGAGTTTGAAAGAGATTTTGATGTAAATAATTATGATGAAGTGTGTAAAAAACTTTTTGATTATGGAAAAGTTAGAATTAACAACAATATTGTATTTAGTTTAAATGACATAAAAAGAGTAACAAGATTTGTACCTCTAAAAAATGAAAAAAATGATTTTAAATTTGAGCATACTTTAGGTGATGTAAAAATTGTTGATAATAGATATGAACTTTATGTTGGTAATGACAAAGTAGTTGAATTATATCCTCAAACTTTTCCTATTGCAGAATATAAAAAAAGTATAAAAATAGAAGTTGATGGAAAAGTAATAGATAGTAAATTTGCTGAAGAAATAGATATAAAAGATAGTTTTAAAATTTTAAAAACTGATTTTAGGGTAAATATTATTGGATTTAGTAAAGATGGTGTGGATAGTGAAGATGATATCCTAATCAAAAAATCAGATATCCTAGATAATTATTCAGTTGATAATGCTAAAACAAAATATAGAGCAGAATTTTATAAAGACGGCAAATTTTATGGAATGATAATTTTACATTTTGTCAGTGAATAAAATGATTTAAAATATAAAAGGGGAAAGATATTTTCTTTCCCCTTTTTTTATGACTTGATTTTTGGTGTACACTTTTTACTAATGATACATAAAGGACAAAAATCTATAAGTCCTATAACTAATGGAATAACTCCTAAATAGAACCAAATAATATCTGTAAAATATCCAATTGCAATTAATACAATCCCTAAAACAATTCTAAATGGTCTACAAAAAGCTCTTATTTTATCAAATGTGTTCATAATCAACTTCCTATAATATTATTTTTGTTGATTATTATATAAGTAAACTTAATCTATTATAAATAAGTAAAACTTATTTTAAATATATAATATATTATTATGAGGAAAAACTGCTTAAGTGATTTTTTTGTACAATCTTTTCAAATTAAATTGTATTGGTTAGATATGAAAGAAAAAATATATTTTATTCCAGGTCTTATGACTGATGAAAGGTTATGGAAACGAGTTATTCCTTTTTTAGAAAAAGAGTATGAAATCATACATATTCCTATTCCAAAAAGTTTTGATTTTGATGAGATAATTGATATTTTATTTAATACTTTTAAAGAAGATAAAGTAAATATTTTAGGCTTTTCATTGGGTGGTTATATTGCTTCATATTTTGCAATAACATATCCAAATAGAGTAAATAGACTTTTTATGGTTGCAGCAACTCCTGGGGCTACAAATGAAGCAGAAATAGAAAGAAGAAAAGAGAAATTCGCAATTATTGAAAAAGAGGGATTTGGTATAACTTATGAAAAAGCTTTATCTTTAGTTGAAGAAAAAAATCAGCAAGATGAAGATTTGATAAATACTATAATGAATATGTTTCATGATTTAGGAAAAGAGACCTTTATTTCTCAATTAACTTCAACATTTTATAGAAAAGATTTATTTGAAGATTTAATAAACTTAGATATTCCAATTTTTATTTTTTACAGTAAAAACGATAGGCTTTTAAATAAAAAAGCATTAGAAAAACTTTTATCTACAAAACATGAAATAGTTATGATTTCAAGAGAAGGTACAAGTCACAATATACCTTTAGAAGTTCCTTTTGAATTTGCAACAAATATAAAAAAATGGATGAGTTATAAAAAGTAGAAAAGTAAAATTTTCTACTTGATATTAAATTGATTTTTGTAAGCAATCTCTAGTGAAGTTTTATCTTTATAATCTATCAAATCACCAATTTCTATTTCGATTTCTAGATTTTTTGTTCTTTTATCAATCGCCTCTTTTAAAACTTCATTTGCATTTGTTTTTATAAATACTGGCAAAATATCAATTCTATTTTTTAAAGCAATTAATTTTGCTCCTTCTTTAAAACTACTGATTTGATTATCTGTTTTATTTCTCGTTCCTTCTGGAAAAATAAAAATAGAGTGCCCCTCTTGAACAACTTTTTTTGTATCACTAAAAAATGATGACATATTTGAAGCTTCTCTATCTAATAAAATAGAATCGGCATTTTTAGTGAAAGAACCAAAGAAAAAAGAGTTATAAAGCTCTTTTTTTGATACCCAAAATCCATGAATAGGTGAATCTTTCAATGCAATTTCAATAATAAGTGGGTCAATAATACTTCTATGATTTGCAATTAAAAGATATTTCCCATCTTTTGGAAGCTTTTCTTTATTTAATACTTTGATATTAATATTTAGTTTTGACAATAGAGTTTCAGAGTATTCACATCTTAGTTTTCTTTTCTCTTGAAATGATTTTGCTCTTTTTAATTTAAAGCCATATTTGTTTGTTAAGTATGTAGCATATATGGCAATGCTTATCTGTTTTAAGTTCAATATAATCCTAATAAAATTTTTTGCAATTGTATCAAAATGAAGATAGATTTGAAGCTTTTTTTACGAAAATTTCTTCAAGATTTATAGACGATTGATAAACTAAAATTTCAACCCCATTTTTAGCCACTTCTTTAAAAGTTTCACAATATTTTTTATCAACCTCACAAGCTAATCTAAAAGGCAATTCATCATCTCTTTGAATGATATACAACATAACAGCTCTATGACCACTTTTTACCATATCTTCAAGTTCTTTTAGATGTTTTGTTCCTCTTGAAGTTACAGCATCAGGAAAGGCTAAATGATTGTCTATTTTTAAACTTACACTTTTTACTTCTACATAACATTTTTGCTTTTCATTTTCTAGTAAAATATCAATTCTACTATTTTGACCATATTTCTGTTCTGGTTTTAAAGAATTATAATCTTGAAGTTCCTTGATAGTTCCATTTTTTATTGCTTCAATTGCGATTTTATTTGCAACACTTGTATTTGTACAAATTAGATTTTCACCCATTTTTGTGAGTTCTAATGTATATTTCAATTTTCTTTTAGGGTCATCATGAAAACTTACCCAAACATCACAATTTTCTTCTATACAGCTAGTCATAGCACCACTATTTGGTACATGAGCAGTTATTGTTTCACCATTTTCTAAAATAATATCAGCTAAAAATCTTTTATATCTTTTTATTAGTTTTCCATTTATAAGTGTTTCAAATTTCAATAAATAAATCCTTTTTAAAATTTCTTAAAATATTAGTGTTATACTATCTCAACTTCAATTTTGTTTTTATAAGGGGAACTATGGATGTAATTCATAGAAATAGAGGAAAATCTTTAGGTATATTAGAATTAATAGCAATTGCACTTGGTGGAATGGTTGGTGGAGGAATTTTTACAATTTTAGGAATTTCTGTATCAATGATAGGTGTTTATACTCCTATTGCAATTATTTTAGGTGGAATAGTTGCATCATTTGCAGCATATTCATATATAAAATTAGGAGTTTATTATAAAGATGAGGGAGCAACTTATTCTTTTTTCAAAAGAACATTTCCAAGTTCAAAGTTTGCAATATCTTTGATTGGATGGTGGGTAATTTTTGGATATATAAGTACTTTATCTTTATACTCTTATACATTTTCTTCTTATGCTCTTAGTAGTTTTTCCTATGAAAATAATGAAATGATTAGAAAATTAGTTGCTGGTTTTGTAATCTTAGTTTTTACAGTGATAAACCTTTGGAGTGTAAAAGGTATGGGAAAAATTGAAGATTTGATGGTTTATACAAAACTAATTATTCTTATTGTTATATCTTTTGTTTTAATAAATAATAGTAATACAACAATTCCAATATTATTAAATGAAAATAAAGATGTAGAATTTTCAGCAATTTTAATCGTAGCTTCAATCACTTTTGTTGCTTATGAGGGATTTCAATTGGTTATAAATGCTGTAAATGAAATGGATAATCCCAAAAAAAATATTCCTCTTGCAATTTATAGTGCAATAGCTTTAGCAATTTTACTTTATGTAGTTATTTCATTAGGGGCAATTTTAGCAATTTCTTTTGATGATATTATTGCAAATAAAGAGTATGCTTTAGCATCAGGAGCAAACAAAGTTTTAGGACATTTTGGAAATGATTTGGTAATTGTTGGTGCTTTACTTGCAACAAGTAGTGCAATAAGTGGGACACTTTTTGGTGCGTCAAGACAAATGTCAATTGTAGCAAAAGATGGATTTTTCCCAAAATTCTTAGAAAAAAGAGATAAATATAATATTCCCAAAAATTCAATAATAATGATGTCCGTTTTAGCATTTATTTTGATATTAAGTGGTTCTTTAAAATTGATATTAGAGTTTGGTAGTATAACTTTTTTGATAGTCTCTTTACTTATGGCAATTGCAAACTATAAAATACGAAAAAAAACAAAATCGTCAACTTTTGTAACTATACTTTCTATTATTTTATTATCAATTAGTACTTTATTGATAATTTATTATGAATTTCAAGTTGAAATAAAACAAATGTTTTTTATAGTGTTTCTTTATGTAGTTTTAACTTTCTTTTCTTGGGTCTATTCAAGAAAAAAATAACTTTATGGAATACCAATTGCATTGTAATTCCAAAATAGGAGGGGGATTACAATGAAGGAGTTAAAGTTAATAAAAAAAGAAAATCATCTTTTAAATTACGAAGTTATGGACAATTTACATATGGAATTTATAGATATTTACAATAGTGTAGATATAAGTTCAAATGACAGTATAAAATCAAAAGCTATGGCTTTACTTATGCATTCAAAAAATCATTTTATGAAAGAAGAAAAACTTATGGATAGAGCTAAATATCCAAGAGTTAGGGAACACAAAAATGAGCATAATAAATTAATTGCAGAGTTAGAGTTTTTTATTGATAAATCTGCAAGTGTATTTGGAATGAATATATTAAAATCATTTTATTTAGAAAAATTGCCTTATTGGTTCCATTATCATTTGTTGAATATGGATAGCGATTTAACTGGACATTTAAAAACATCAAAGCTTACACTACACAAAAAAAAATTAGAAGTGAATTAGAATAAAGACCGATTTATAGGTATTTTATAATTAAATAAATGATTTTTATATAAGTAGTTAATAAAAGATTTTAAGATATTATATTGACCACTGAAGAATTAATTCTTTATTTTACAAGGAAATAGAGGATTGTTTTAATGATATCTTAACTTTTGGAGCTTGAATGCCAAACACGTTGTCGCCTATTACTTTGACTGATAATGTAGGATTATCAACAAATATCGTTATTGCTGTTTTGTTAGTAGTTTTATTACTAACATTTAGAAAATCTCAAAGAACAGATATATTTCCAATTCCTGTAACTGAAGAGTTAAAAGGTTTTGGTATTTTAACAGTTGTATTTGCTCACTTTGCATATATGAAAGTTACAAATCCTGATTTTCTTTTCCCTTTATCGATAATTGCTGGAGTTGGAGTAGATTTATTCTTGGTTATGTCTGGTTATGGTTTAACAGTTAGTATGTTAAAAAAACCGATGAGTACTTTAGATTTTTACAAAAGAAGAGTAATTAAGATATTTATTCCATTTTGGGTTGCTTTAATCATTATTTTTGCAGCTGATGCAATCTTTTTAGGTATAACTTATCCCCTTCCATATATGATTCAATCTGTATTTGGTTGGTTCCCAACGGCTGTTGGATTTGGTGACGTAAACTCACCTTTTTGGTATATTACTTGGATGTTAATGTTTTATATTTTATATCCAATCTTTTTTAGTGCAAAAAGACCTTGGTTAACAGCTATAGTTTTAGCAGTAATTGCAACACTTATTGGAACATACAATCCTTTAAATTTAGGGGATAACTGGCTTCATAGACTTCATACAGTTGCATTTTCTATTGGTATTATTTTAGCTTGGCTTTTACAAGAGAGTAAAGATAAAGAAAATAAACTAGTAACTTCTATTAAAGAGTTTAGAAATAATTCAAACATATTCAGATGTATTATCATATTAGCTATGATAGTTCTTGTTGTATATATGTCTTTACATACAACAGCAAATCATTGGCCAACATTGACTTCTATTTTAGGACAAGGTTTCTATGTTGACCAATTTACTTCAATAGTTATTATGCTTGCATTGATGATTATATTCTCATTGAAAAAATTTGATAATAAGTTTTTAGCAATTTATGGAATTTATTCATTTGAAGTTTATTTAATTCACTGGCCATTAATTGGAAGATATGATGTGTTTTTTGACTTCTTACCATCTTGGGCAGCAGTAATTGCTTGGATGATTTCATTTATAATCTTAAGTATCCTATTACAAAAAATTGTTAAACCTATAAGTGCGTGGGTTGACAAACTTGCAAAATAGTTAGTAGTTCCAATCTTTTGATTGGGCTACTCAAACTTTTGTTTTGAAGAAAATTTATAAATCGTATCTAAAAATTTAAACTCTAAATAATCTGCTTGTAACATCAATCTTTTAGCCTTTGTACCTTCTTCTCTTTTTTCAGCTGAAACTCTTTTATTTAAAAAATCATTTGCAAAATCTATATCAACTCCATAAAGTGTATCTCCAATTATAGAGTGACCAATAGAGTCTAAATGAACTCTTATTTGATGTTGTCTTCCTGTTAGTGGGATAGCCTCAACTAAAGTTTGATTTTTATTTTCATCATAAGATATAGGCGTTATCAAAGTTGTTGAGTTTTTACCGTTTGGATGAGTTTTCATTTTTAGTTTTATAATTCCATCATTATTTGTAATAGGTGTGTCTATTTTTATAGCTTTATCTATTTTTCCAAAAACAATAGCTTTATATTTTTTTATATACTCTTTTTCTTCAAACATAGCTTTTAAAAACATATCACTAAAAGCATTTTTAGCAACTAAAACTAATCCAGATGTTTCTGTATCAATTCTATGAACTAAAGAAGCTTTTTCTCCTAAATAAAATCTAATTTCATCTAAAAGAGTATATAGGTTTAGTTGATGAGTTAAAGGATGAACAGTTACTCCACTTGGTTTATCAAAAATAGCAAAATGAAAAGTTTCAAATATTGGTTTTAAACCATATGAGAGAGGTTCAAAAATAGTTATATAAATATAGTTTGATTTTAAGATTTGATTTTTTTGTAAACGATTGTTATTTTCATCACTTATTTTGCCTTTTTCAAGTAAAGATAGAGTTAGTTTTAAATCAAGATTTAAAGTTTCTAAAAAATCTTCAATCTTTTTACCTTTTATTGTTTCAAACTCTTTTTTTATATATGGCAAAGCAACTCCTAGTTTTAAAAAGTAGAAGTATAACTTAACTGAACTTTGAAAGAAAAGGTATAAAAATTGCATACTTGAAAGAAAAAAATAGGTTGAAATATGGTAACTCCTGCAATTGGAACACAAGAATTATACAAACAATTACAAATATTATTAAAAAGTGATATTCCTGTATTTATACATGGAAGTCCAGGAATTGGAAAATCATATATAGTAAATGATATTGCAAAAAAGAATAATTTGGAGTTGATTGATGTTAGGCTTTCTCAACTTGATGCAGTTGATTTACGAGGAATTCCTGCAATTTTAGATAATCAAACAGTTTGGATGAGTCCAATTTTTTTACCAAAAGATGAAAACTCTAGTGGAATATTATTTTTAGATGAGTTAAACTCAGCTTCACTTTCTGTTCAAGCTGCTATTTATCAGTTAGTTCTTGATAGAAAAATAGGGGAGTATTCCCTTCCAAAAAATTGGAAAATAGTTTGTGCTGGAAATAAAATAAATGATAAAGGAATTGTTTTTAAACTTCCAAGTCCACTTGTAAATAGAATGGTTCATTTATTACTAGAAGCTAAATATGATGATTTTAAAAATTGGGCAATTTTAAATGGTATTCATTCATATATTTTAGGTTTTTTAGGATTTAGACCTGATTTATTAAGTAGTGAAGTTCCAAATTCTACTGAAACAAATCCCGCTTTTTGTACGCCAAGAGCTTGGAGTATGTTATCAACTATTTTAAAAAATGAGAGTGATGTATCAGTTATCTCACCAATTATTTATGGAACAGTTGGATATGCAGCTGCAATAGAGTTTATTTCGTTTATTAAAGTTTATGAGACTTTACCAAATATTGATGAGATATTAGAAGGAACTTGTGATGTAGTTCCAAACGAACCTAGTGCTTTATATGCTTTATGTTCAGCAGTTATTGAAAAATATAAAGATTGTAATCAAGCTGTAAATATCTTTGCTTATAGTAAAAAACTGCCAGTTGAGTTTGCAGTAATGCTTATTAAAGATTTAATTGTAAAAGATGAAGAGATTACAACATTAGGTGAATTTGATGAGTGGATTGAAAAATATGCAGACTACATCATATAAAGATGTATTTGAAAAAATAAGAGTTAATTTCTTATTTAATCATCCTTTTTTATCTGTTTTAGCTTTGAGTATAGAAACTTCTTATGATGAAAATAAAAATAGTGCTTTTTTAACAAATGGTTTTAAAATCACTATTGATACAAATAAACTTAAGAAATATACAAAAGAAGAGATAACTTACCTTTACGCACACACATTACTTCATATAGTTTTAAAACATCCATATAGACAAAAAACAAGGGATAGTTATATTTGGAATAAAGCTTGTGATATTGTAATAAACAATATTCTTTCGACTTTTACAAATATTGGTTCAAGACCAGTTGATGAGATTTTTGATTTAACATTAAAAGATAAGTGTGTTGAAGAGGTATATGAAATACTTTATAAAAAGAAAAAAGAAGAAATAGGAAAAACAAATCCTGATAAAGATGGAACTTTAGATTCAAATGAATATGACAAATCAAAACTAGATTTAGATGAGGTGTATGTGAAAAATGAAAAAATAGATCAAGAAAAACTTGATGGGATTATTATTCAAGCTTTGAGTATTGCAAAAAAAGCTTCAAATTTATATGAGGGAATGAGTATTGAAATAGATACTTTAATCAAACCAGAAATAAATCTAAGTGATGAGTTAAAAGAGTATTTAATAAGCTCTTTTTTTGAAAAACAACTCTCTTATGAAAGACCAAATAAAAGGTTCATAAGTAATGGTATTTATATGCCTGGAACAAAAAAGCTAAACGATAATCTAAATATCTATATAGCTCTTGATAGTTCTTCTAGTGTAACCCTTGATGAATATAAAAAGTTTTTGGGAATTATAGGCGAAATAGCAGATAGTTTTTATGAATATAATGTAGAGATTTTACCTTTTGATTTAAAAGTGCGAAGTGAATATATCATAAAGTTTGATAGTTTTAATCCCCTTTCAAGTGATGAATTATTAATCCCAAAATCAAATGGTGGTACAAATTTTGATGAATGTTTGAGATATTTAAAAAAATCAAGTGAAGTAAGAAATGATAGCTTATTGATTGTTTTAAGTGATGGAGAGTTTGAATTAACAGAATCTCTTTTATGTAATACACTTTTTATAATCAGTAATAAAAAAAATCTAAGAAAGTTTGAAAAAGATGGAAGAGTTATTCAATTTAACATATAAAGATGAGGTTGAAATACTAAAAGATGAAGATGATTTTGAAGCCTTAGGTGATGAGAAATATCTAAATCATCCAGATATGGAAGCTAGACTTTATTGGGCATTTTGTAGACCAAATGGTTCTTGTGAAGCTCAAATAAAAGATATTGACCCTCTGGTTTCAATAATGGCTTTTAATCACTCAAAATTAAATGCTTTAAAAAGATTTACTCTTTTGCATAAAGAAGTAATTGAAAATCCAAATTTACGAGTAAAAATAAAAAATAGAACTAGAATGTTATTTCGTTCCCTTGTTGATGATGATTTCAAAGAGTTAAATAAGGTTTTGGATATTGTTCCAGTTTTTTTAGAAGTCGCAGTTGACCAGCTTAAAAATGGAAGAAAATGGAATGACATATTTGCAGATGAAATAGAAGCAACTATTTTTATGCAAAAAGCTGAAAAGTTTATTGATGAAACTTTTAAAGAAGCACTTTTTTTTAAACTAAAAGATTTAAGAGAACTAAACCAAGAAGAGTTAAAAGAACATTTAGAAGAGATTATAGAAAAAAAAGAAAAAATCCATATTTTAATACTAAAACATTATAAAAATGAGGTGGATAAATGGATTGAAAAATCAAATTTACATCTTCTTCAAAAAATGACAATAAAAAAGTTATCAGAAAAATTAATTTAAAAAAAGGGGAAATTATGGGATTTGGGTTTTATACTTTTGAGTTTTATGAAAAAACAGGATGTTCAGGAAACTCTAGACAAAAAGAGTTATTAAAAAGTTATGGTATTAATTTTGAAGTAAAAAGTTTGCTTGATACAAAATGGAGTTATGAAGAGTTAAGTGCTTATTTTGAAGATTTAAGTGTAGAAGAGATGTTTAATCCTTTTGCTCCGCAAATAAAAGCAGGTGAAATAAATATAAAAAATCTCTCAAAAGATGAAGTTATAAATCTTATGATAAAAAATCCAATTTTGATAAAAAGACCATTGATGGAAATAAATGGAAATAAAATCTGTGGTTTTGATGTTGAAAAAATCAATAAAATTTTAAATCTAAAAATAGATACAGATAAAAAAATAAATAGCTGTTTAAGTAGTGACTCATGCACAAATGTTTAATTGAAATTTGTAAAGAGTTCGAGAGTGTTCAGGATTTTTTAACCCAACCTTCAAAAGAGAAAGAGGAAATTATTGAATCCCTTTTTTTAGATTTTATGGAGTGTTTTTCTTCTATAAAAGCTGAAAAACTTGAATATCCAAAAGAGTTTATTGATGATGTTAGGCTTTTTAATGAAGGAAATTTTATGGTTGTTAGAAAATTCCAAGATATGCAAATGAGATATTTGATGTTAAGTGATTTTTATGATTATGCGAGATTAACGAAAAAATATAAAAAAACTTAATATAATTTCTTTATGAATAAAGATTTAATTACAAAAAATGGTTATGAAAAAATAGTTGAAGAGTTTAAAAGTTTACTAAAAGAGAAATCTTTTTGGGTAAAAGAGAAAGAAATAGCAGCTCAACTTGGCGATAGAAGTGAAAATGCCGAGTATATTGCTGCAAAAGAACAAATAAGAAATTGCGATAAAAGACTTAGATTTCTTGATAAAATTATAAATAATAGTGAAGTAATAGATATCACACAAATTCCTCACACAAAAGTAAATTTTGGTTCACATGTAGTTATAGAAGATTTGGATACAAATGAATTAAAAACTTTTATTATTGTTGGAACTTTTGAAGTTAATATAAATGAAAATAAAATCTCAAATAAATCACCTTTTGGAAAAACATTATTGGGTAAAAGTTTAAATCAAGAGTTTGAATTTGAAATCAATGGTGAAATTTTTGAGTATAAAGTAATTTCTATTAAAGAGTTTGAGGCTTAAAATGGAACTAAAAAAGTTAAAAGAGATTATTTTAAAAAATCTGGAAAATAAAACAAAAGAGATAAAAAGAGTTTTCCATGGACGAGGAAATTTCTATGATGATTTTAATTATTTAACTGTTGATAGTTTAGATGAGATTTTATTTGTTACATTTTTTGAAGAAAATGAAAAAGAAGAAGAGATTATCAAACTTCTTGATGAAGTAGCAACAATAAAAGGTTTTGAAACTTTTATAGTTCAAAGAAGATACAAAAATGAAAATCTAAATGAAGCAATAAAGGGAGAAATTCCACCATTTTATATAGTTTTAGAAAATGGTTTAAAATATAAAATTAACTTTTATAATAAAAATATTGGACTTTTTTTAGATATGAAAATAGGGCGTGAATATATAAGTTCTATTTGTAAAGATAAAAATATTTTAAATCTTTTTTCTTATACTTGTGCTTTTTCTGTTGTTGCAATAAACAGTGAAGCAAAACAAGTTGTAAATGTAGATATGGCAAAAGGTGCTTTAACAACGGGAAGAGAAAATCATTATTTAAATAATCTTGATACAAAAAAAGTAAAATTTATGCCTTATGATATTTTAAAATCATGGAGTAGAATCAAAAAAGAAGCTCCTTATGATATTATCATTATTGACCCACCATCTTTTCAAAAAGGAAGTTTTGCAGCAACTAAAGATTATGAAAAAATCATAAAAAGAATAGATGAATTATCAAGTGATAATTGTATTATTTTATCTTGTTTAAATGCTCCAGAACTTGATAGTAATTTTATAAAAGAAAAATTCAAAGAGTTTGCTCCTACCTTTAGATTTGAAAAAAGATTAGAAAATCTAAATGAATTTATAACTGACAATGAAGAAAAAAGCTTAAAAAATTTAGTATTTTGTAACTAAAATAAGAGTGATTTTATCTTAATTTGCTAAAATCCACGTTTTTATTTTAGGAGACATAAATGATAGAAAAAAATCGTTGGCTGATGGCACTTAGTGCTGTTGGTGTTCATATCTGTATTGGTTCAGTTTATGCTTGGAGCGTTTATGTAAAACCAATTCAAGCACAAATGCAATGGGATTTAACTGATGTAACTATTGCATTTAGTATTGCAATTTTCTTTTTGGGATTATCTGCTGCACTTATGGGAAAATTTGTTGAGAAAAATGGTCCTAGAGTTTCAGCTATTATTTCTGCATCACTTTTTGGTTTAGGAACAATGGGGTCTGGACTTGCAATAATGATGGAATCAAAAATGTTACTTTACTTTTTTTATGGAGTTTTAGGTGGTTGTGGTTTAGGAATAGGATATATCTCTCCTGTATCAACACTAGTAAAATGGTTTCCAGATAAAAGAGGTATGGCAACAGGACTTGCTATTATGGGATTTGGATTTGCATCTGCTATTTGGGGACCTGCAATTAAAATCTTAATTGAAGCAGTTGGAATTGCTGGAACATTCTTTATTTTAGGTGCAAGTTATTTTGTAATTATGTTTGCTTCTGCACTTTATTTAGAAAAACCACATGATGAGTATTTACCTAAAAAATTTGAACAAAAAATCAAAGAGGGTAAAAAGAAATTAAAAGAAGATTTAGAAATCTTAACTTTAGCACAAGCTGTTAAAACACCAAGATTTTATGGTCTTTGGATTATGTTATTTATAAATATTACTTGTGGTATTGCAATTATTGGTGTTGCTTCTCCTTTACTTCAAGAAGTTTTAGGAATTTCTGCAATTGCAGCAGCGGCAGCGGTTGGTTTAATGGGAATTTTCAATGGAGCAGGAAGACTTATGTGGGCTTCAATAAGTGATTATTTAACAAGACCAGTTGTATATGTTGTTTTCTTTGCAACTCAAATCTTAGCATTTTATATGTTGCCTTCAATCAAAGAGATAGTTGTATTTCAAGTAGTTTTATATTTTATTATGACTTGTTATGGAGGAGGATTTGCTTCAATACCTGCGTATATTGGAGATATCTTTGGAACAAAAGAACTTGGTGCAATTCATGGTTATATTTTAACAGCATGGGCAGCAGCAGGACTTGTAGGACCACTTATTATTTCAATGGTAAAAGATAGAACAGGTTCATACTCTGAAACACTTTATGTTTTTGCTGGTTTCTTTGTGGTTGCTTTAGTTGTTTCTATTGCAATGATTATAAATATTAAATCTATTAAAAAGAAAAAATTAAAACATCATCACTAATTTAAAAAGAGTATTATTACTCTTTTTAAATCAATCTCACATCAACATAACTTCCTGATTCAAATTCATCTATTTTATTTATCAAATTATCTAACTTTATAGCTGTTTCTTCTGGCGTTTGAACTATACCTTCATTTAATTTTTTTACTGATGGAAAGATATTCTCATCTAATTCAAATCTTATATAATCAGTCATAGGTGTTTTTATAACTCCAGGTGCTACTGCTAATATCTTTGTATTTAACATCTCATTTGAGTATAAGTTCGCAAGCATATTAACTCCAGCTTTTGATAAACTATAACTTGCCCATCCTTTATAGCCATTTTTTGAAGCACCTGATGAAATTATGATGATATTTTTAACTTTTATATTCATCAAAATATCAAAAAGTTCTTTATTTGCATAGACATTTAGACTATAAACTTCATTTAACTCTTCGATTGATAAATCTTTTAAAACTTTGATTTTTCCCAACATTCCAGCATTTAAAAAAACTGTTTCAAATTCGTTTATCTCTTTTAAAATATCAGTTAGATTTTCTTTTATTTTATCTACTTGTGATAAATCAAAATTGATATGAATAAAGTTTTGATTGTCTATATTTGGTTTGGTTCTACTGATTCCAAAAACTCTAAAATTTTTTTCTAAATAATAGTTTGTAAGAGCAAGTCCAAGTCCTGAACTACAACCTGTGATTAAAATATTTTTTTGCAATTTAAACCTTAATAATTTTTTTTATTTTAGTGAAGCTTTGCTTACAAAGGTTAAATTTTAAACAATATAAAAATTATTTTGTTAATAAATTTTATATAATTTTTCTTTTGATATGAGGGAATTATGAAAAAATTATATATTATAAAATGTGGTTCAACTTTTGAATCTATGAGAAAAGAACTTGATGATTTTGAACATTGGATTATAAATAAGTTTGAAAATAAAGATATAGATGTATCAATTATTGATGCTCAACAAAATTCTATTTTACCAATACCTGGAAAAACAGATGCGATTATATTAACTGGTTCTCACAGTATGGTTACAGATGAAGAGGCTTGGAGTTTAGAACTTGAAAAATGGTTAAAAAACGTAGTAAATGATGAAGTGCCTCTTTTAGCAATTTGTTATGGACATCAACTTTTAGCAAAGAGTTTAGGTGGAGTTTCTGGGTATCATAAAAATGGTATGGAAATAGGAACAGTTGAAATAAATTTAGATGAAAATGCTAAAAGTGATACTATTTTTTCAAAATTAGAAGATAGTTTCAAAGCTCATACTATTCATTCTCAAACAGTTTTAGAACTTCCAAAAAATGCTATAAAATTAGCTTCAAATAATCATGATTCAAATCATGCTTTTAGAGTTGGAAATTGTGCTTGGGGAGTTCAGTTTCATCCTGAATTTGATAAAGAAGTTATGAATTATTATATAAGTGAAGTATCTAAAAAGAAAGAGTTAAATAAAGAAGAACTTTTAAATAAAATTGATGATACTTTTGTTGCAACTTCTATATTAAAAGAGTTTGAAAGATTGTTTTTATAAAACAATCTTTCTAATCAATACATACAAAACATATAAAAAAATGATTGGTAAAAGTATAGTTTGGAATATAAAAACAATGATTAAATCAATCATATATTCACTAGAATTATCAACTGCATTTTTGTATTCATTTACTTTTTTCTCATAAAATTTCATATCAAATTTTTCAGTAATCTTATCTATAAAAGAGTTTTCATCTTGTTTTTGTTGCACCGTTTCTTGATTTATTTTACTTACATCTTCTTTTACTTTTAAAATATTTTCATTTAGTGTTTCTATGTTGTATTGAGGTTTTACGATATAGTTGTAACTGATGTTATTTACATATCCCATCATAGGAATAGAAAATCTCAAAAATAGAAGTATAAAAGTAGTTCTAAAGAAGATACTTCTAATATTTTCATCATTTGAAAATCTTTTGAATAGCCAAATATTAAAGATAATAATAAAAGCAAATAAAATGTAGTTAAATAAATCATTTGTTACAAAATTTAGTAAAATTTTTTGAATACCAAGAGATACTAAACTTGCAAGCATTACAAGTGAAAATTGTTCAACTAAATCATTTATTGGGTCAAGTATTTCCCCAATTGCAATAACAACTAAAGGTAAATCAATTTCTGTTCCTTGTGCAAGCGAAATAACACCATTTAAAGCTTTTGCACTTCCAAATACAATAACAGCTTGTTTAAATGAGGCATTTATAAGGCTTTTGGCATTGTCATCAATAGTCAAAGAGTTTGCAAAAAATAAAGCAGTAAGCATAAAAGCCACAAGAATTAGTTTTGTTAGGTTATTTAAAATAAATGTTTTCATGGGAGTTATTATAGCAGATTCTTGTATATAGAGTTAAAAAGAGTTATACTAAACAAAAAGGGTTTATTATGGAAACAAGTATGATTATAATAATTTATATAGTGATGTTTTTAATAGCTTTTATTTTATGTTTTGCTAGCGTGAAATATTTTATAACTATGTGGAAATTTAAAAATAGAAAAAAAGATGGAAGTGAAGATGATGATTTTAAGAGGTTTGATTGATTTTTTGTTAATTTAATCTTTTTAAAATCTCTAAACTTTCTAGGTCAAACTTTGAAAATGCAAACCATTTTTTACCTAAATCTTTAAGGCTTGCTCCTAAATGATAAACTTCATTTTTATCAATAATTAAAAATCTATCATGAGAATTTTTAAACTCTATAAGTTCTATATTTTGGTATTGAGTTTGATATTTCTGAAAGTCAAGTTTTAGCCTTTTGAATTTATAAAAGAATTGTTATAGTCTATTAGAATCTCTTTTGATATTTTTCCATAATGTTCATCCATTCTTTTTAGACACTCTTTTTCTTTTAAAATTTCACTATTAAGAAATTTTATTGTTCCTTTGCGTAAAGAGTCATATAAATCATTTATATGCAAAGCTTTTAATTCTTTATTAGAATAAGAAATACTTTTATCAAGAATATTTACATCATAATTTCCCCAAGAATAAGCAATTACTGAAGCTTTTTTTTCATTTGTTTTTTTTGAATTAGGTGTTAATGTATGTAAAATTGCACATCTTGCAGAATATAAATCCATAGGAGTAACATTTAGATTTTTTTCTTTGAACATATATTCAGTTATCCATTTTTTATATCTTTTTTCTACCCCAATATCTCCATAAGCAATATATGCCAAATTATCAATAACTGTATAAATTAATGATAATGTAGGAAATTGTAATTTTTCTTTTAAGCATAATTCTATGCCTTTAAACATCTGTTGTATATTTTCTTCAAAATTTGTCATATTAACCCTTTATATATGTAGTTTTTAAATGTAATTTTGTTTCATCATAGTAAAAACCTATTAGAAAGATTTTAATAATTTTACACATTTTTTTATTGAAGTTAAAAAAACATTACAAAATGAAATAAAAAGTAACTTGATGATAAAATTCCTTTATGAAATTAAAAAGAGTATTAAAAAAAGAGTTTTATATAACACTATTTATCAAACAAAACAAATGGCACAGATACGGAGTCTTATTACACACATTTGCTGTTGCTTTTCATATTTTAAAAGCTAAAGAATACAAGATGTTAGCTGCTGCATTTTTACATGATATTGGAAAACCATATGTTGCTTACCAAAATGAAAAAGATAAAATAACAAAAGAGTTTTCATTTCATAATCATGAAGAGATAAGTTATCACATTATAAAAAAGTGGAAAGTTTCAGAGTACACAAAAAAACTTGTAAGATATCACTACATAATACGAGGAATGGAAAAAGCAAAAGAGAGAAATCTTTTAGGAGTTTATAAACGTATGAAAAGAAGTTTTGATAAACTTGATGATAATTTTATAGAAGATTTAAAACTTTTTATGAAGTTTGATGATATGGGAAAAATAAGTTTTTTTAAAACTAAAGATAATATTTAAGCTATTTAAAATTTTTTTAGATATAATCAAGACTATTATAGAAATAGAAGAGAAACCTTGCAATTTACAATTACAGATAAAATAAAACAATTAGAAATAGAAGATATAAAAGAGAACCTTTTCCATTATTCATACGATAATAAAAGCTTAAAAGCTTTAGTAAAAAACAATACCTCAAAAGAAGATATTTCATACATTTCAGCTTATAGTAGTTTCAAAGGTGAAATTTATGAAAATATCATATATGAATTACTACTTCAATATGTTTTAGAACAAGAAGAAATTACTAGATTTGTTTTAAAAGGTCCATATCAAGATAAAGAAAATCTTTTTATAAAAAGTGGACTTTTAATAGATAGCAGTTCTCAAATCGTTTACAAATCAGCTTACAAAGATATAAGTGAGTTTGATGCTCTATTTTTTACAAAAGATAGTGTTTATTTTGTTGAGATGAGTACATCTAAAAAAACAGCTAGTTTAAATAAAAGATTAGTAAAAAAATATGCTTTATTAAAGATGATTTTCCCAAGTCTAAATATTAAAGCTTTAATCGTTGTAACAGAAGGTTCTGTTGGGCTTAAAAACTTTCCTTCATACGCAACTATTTGGGTAACTAAAGATTTAGATGATGAAGATTTAATTGAAAAGATAATTTTTGCAAAAAAAGTAAAAAATGATGTTCAAACTTTAGAAGTACCAAAAAATAAAAAATATATTGAAGCTTGTAAAATAAAATACAAAAAGTTCCAGTATTTTCCAACTTTAGAATGGATTTTAAATACTTCAAGACAAAATCCAAAATTTAGTGTTGATTTAAAGTTTTTTTCATCTGCCAAATTAGGTCTTTATTTTGATATATATACAAAACTTTATATAGGATATTTAACTACAAAAGAGTTTTTAGAGTTATATAGTGATTTTGACTTAAAAGTTAAAACAGACAGAATTATTACAACTATTGAAAAAGTAAATCAAACAGAACTTGATATTGTTTATTATGTAAAAGAGATGAATGGAAAACTAAAAAGAGTAAGACTTGAAGAAAACAATGTTTCTATGAAAGACAAAGAACTTGATGGTTTTACAAATGCAGAAGTTAGGTTTTTTATGAAAATTTTAGAAGAAAAACATCATTTAACAATAGGCGATATAAAACATATACAGAACAATATCTCTCTAATAAAATAAAAGTATGGTATAATCCTTCCTAAAAATTTTAAAAGGATTAACTTTATGAACTTAAACGACTCCTATCGTAGGTGTGGCTTATTTATTTCTTATTTAGAGGGTGAAAAATGACCCTTTTGTTTACTTATCTTCTTGTTGCTTTATTTGTCTCTTTTTTATGTTCAGTCTTAGAAGCTGTTTTACTTTCAAGTACATCTTCATATATTGAATCATTATCTAAAAAAGAAAATTCCTCAGCTATTGAAATGTTAAAAGATTTAAAATCAAATATTGATAAACCAATATCTTCTATTTTAATATTAAATACATTTGCACATACAATGGGTGCTGCTGGTGTTGGAGCGCAAGCTCAAATACTTTTTGGTCAAGAAATGGAAACTATTATTGCAGTTTTATTAACATTGGCAATTTTATATTTTTCAGAAATTATTCCAAAAACAATAGGTGCAGTTTATTGGAAAAAACTATTAATTCCTTCTGCTTATTTAATTAGCTTTTTTATTAAAATAACATATCCATTAGTTTGGTTATCTATGTTTATAACTAATTTAATATCAAAAGGAAAAGAAAAAGAGTCAAACTTCTCAAGAGATGAAATTATGGCTGCTGTTACTATGGGAGAAAAAGAGGGTTCTATTCTTTCAAAAGAGAGTGCATTGATTGAAAATCTTTTCAAATTAAAGAATATCAAAACTCAAGATATTATGACTCCAAGAAGTGTTGTTTTTGCACTTAAATCAACTATAAAAGTTGAAGATGCTATTGAAGATGACAAGATGTATGTTCATTCAAGAATTCCTGTTTTTGATGAAACTATTGATGATGTTGTAGGAATTGTATTTAATCAAACTATTTTAGAAGAGAGTGTTGAAGAAAGAGATGACACAATTATTAGGGATATAATGGTTCCTGTTCATAAAATCTCTGAAAATCTTCCTGTTTCTGCATTAATTGACCAATTTATAAATAGAAAAACACATCTATTTATAGTTGAAGACAATTATGGACAAACAAGTGGAGTTGTAACTTTAGAAGATGCAATTGAAACACTTTTAGGAGTTGAAATTGTTGATGAAATGGATGAAGTTGAAGATATGCAAGTTCTTGCAAAAAATAGATGTAAAATCCAAAATAAAATGCTTATAGATAAAAAAAGAATAGAGAAAAAATTAGACTTGAAGAAACAAGCCTAATTTTTTGATTTAATATATAAGTTCTTCTTGTATTTTATCGTAGTCGTAGATATCTTCTCTAAATTGTAATTTCCCGTTATCATCAACCCAAGAAGTTAGGTAGATGATGTGAACGGGAATTTTTTTACTTAATCCTATCGCTTTTTCTTTTTCAGTTTCTGTTTCTAAAATCTGAGTTACTTTTTCGATATTTATATTTTTATCATCATTTGCAATTGTTGAAAGTAATTCATCTGGTCTTGAAAGTCTAATACAACCATGAGAATAAGCTCGTCTAGCATTGTTAAATAGAGTTTTAGCAGGTGTATCATGTAAATAAACTGCATGTTTATTTGGGAACATAAATTTCATTTTACCAAGAGGATTTTCATCACTTGGACCTTGCGTAAATCTAAAATTTGGAACAGCTTCAACATCTTGTAAAATTAAAGTATCTAAAACTTCTGTTGTTTCAACTTTTTCAGAATCTTTATGCCAACCTTGATAAATATCTATACCTTTTGAAGCTAAATAATTTGGGTCTTTCAATAACTTTGGAAGAATCTCTTTTTTTGCAATACTTTCAGGAATATTCCAATTTGGATTTAAAACAATATAAGACATGTTATCTGAAAAGATAGGTGTTGGATGTTTTTTCTCTCCAACAACAACTGCCATATTTAATTTTATATCATTGTTTTCAATCATTTTTAGTCTATAATCAGGAATATTAATCAATAGATATTTTTCCCCAAAATTTCTAGGAAGCCATCTCATTCTTTCTAGATTTACTCTTATTTGTTCTATTTTATCTTTTGCACTTTTATTTAAGAATTTTTGTGTTTGAAGACCAACAATTCCATCTGCATATAATCCATGACTTTGTTGAAATGCTATAACTGCATTTTTTAAATCTTCATCAAAAATCTCTTCGCAAGAAACCATAGCTTTTTCTTCAACCATTTCTTGTACATTTTCATCTTGATTAGTTGTTAAACTGTTTGTCACTACATTTTGAGCATTTATACTATTTTCACAAGTTTTAGATAACTCTTCACTTTGCATTAGTCTTTGTCGTAAAATTTTTACAACTTCAGATTGGTCACCAATTCTTAAAGTCTTAAAAGGAGGTAATTTTATATAATCTCCATTTTGTACAACTTTCTCAAGATTTGATATCTCATCAATTAATTTATTTGCATTAGGATAATTAAAATCTAACTCTTTTAATGCAATAGATAAATCATTGTTTTCAATAGCAGTTTTTAATAACTCTTTATGATTTTTTTTGATTTCATATCTATCCCATTGGGCATTTATTTCATCATCTTTTTCAAGTTCACTAAGTTTTTCTTGAAAAGCTTTCCAATCTATTGAACCATTTAATAAATAGTACGCATATCTGTCATAAAGCTCTGTCATCATAAATTCAATTTCTAATATATTTTTTCTAGAATTTTCTGAAGAGTTTATATTGTTTTCAATTTCATCTATTTTAAAAATTTTTTTAGCATTTGGTTTTAAAACAGGGTCATTTTTTATTTTTTCTAAAAGAGTCAATGAAATATCTTTTATTTCTTCTTTTTGAGTCCAAAATGGTTTAAATTGGTTTAATGTGTAGTACTCTTTTATAGTCTTTTTATTTATAAAAAGAGGAGTGTAATTTTTATTTAAAAAACTTTTTAATTCATCTTCTTCATTTTGTTCAACAGAGATCTCTTTTGTATTTTTGTTTTGTTCTTCAAGAGTATTTGAAAATAGATAATTATTTATCAAAAACATAGAAAAAACAACAAATTTTAGTTTATTCATCAAACAATCTCCAAGCTATAACTTTTATTTTTCCAAAGTTTGTAAAATACCAAAAGATAGATTAAAAAGCCGTAATAAAAAACCTTATTTATTATAAAATTGGAAATAATCAATTAAATTACAGCTTTTTTAAAAGGAAGTTTGTATCTTATGTTACTTTCATCAAAAGCACATTTTACTTGATACTCAACCATCTCTTCAAAAGGTTTTAAAAAATTGTCTAAATACTCTTTTGATATATTTTCAATATTATGATTATTTAGCTGTTCTAAAACACATAAAGTTGATTCAATAGTCGATAAACAATATTGATTTGGTTGAGTTTTTATTTTAAATTGTGAAGATTTATCATGTTCAAAACTTACCTTTTTAAGATTTTGCAAATTTTTACTAAGTCTTAGCATCTTTTTTGAACAAGGCCAAGTTGAATCAATAATAAAAATTAGAGCTTTTTTATCACTTGGTAATTTTTGTGTATTTAATTTTATACTATTAACATCTGGATATAAAACATATGGTTCAAAATCTTCATCTTTTAAAAGTTCATTTACTCTTTTGTGATTTGTAAAATCAATTCCAACATGTAACTCACAATTTTCTAAAGAGTTATTTGTCATATGTCCTGTACCATTTTTTGTTTTTCTAAACTCTTTTGGATGCATCAAAATGACAAATTTAGTATTAGTTTTTATTGGATTTATAAGGTGTTCACAAATGCAAGAAGATTTTGGTCTATAACATTTATAACAGATTTCTCTAGGATTCTCAATTTGCAATATTTATCTTTCTTATGGGCTTTTTTCTATTTAATTTGATATTATATTATTAAAATTTTTAAAGGCTGATTTTGGAAATAATACAAAGAGATACCAATTTTGCAAAAGCATTTTATTTTTTTGCATTTATATTTTTAGTTGTTTATGCTTTAAATAGTTTAAGTTCAATTTTAACACCAATTGCAATTGCTATTTTGATTTGGTTTTTGATTAACGCATTAGCTTCTCAAATCAAAAGATTGCCTTTTTTAAGTCCTAAAATAGCAGATATTGTAGCTATTCCATTATCTTTGATTTTTATAGTTTATTTTATGATTGAACTTGGTAGTTTTATTACTACAAGTATGATGAGTTTGAGTTCTACAATTTCACAACTAGATGGAAAAGTAAATGCTTTGATTGATAAATTAACACTTATGACATCAATTGATTTTACAACACCTTTACAAAAGTTTTTCCAAGAATTTAGTCTTTCAAGTGTTATAAATAAAGTAATAAGTGCTTTTAGTTCAATTTTTTCTAATTTAATACAAATATTTTTATATGTACTTTTTTTGTTAATTGACCAACAGTTTTTTGGTGCAAAAATAAATGCACTTTTCCCTAAAAAAGAGGCAAAAGAAAAAGCAACACATATTTTAGCTTCTATTTCAAAAGGTGTAAAAACTTATATATTTATCACTACAGTTATTAGTTTGATTACAGGTTTTTTAACTTATCTAATTTGTGAATTTTTTTCTTTACAAGGTGCAGTTTTATGGGGATTTATTGCTTTTGTTTTAAATTTTATTCCAACTATTGGAAGTATTATTGCAGTTTTAATTCCAACTATTTTTGCTTTAATCCAATTTCCTTTAATATCAGATGTTCTATTTTTAGCTTTATCTTTAGTTGTAGTTCAATTTGTAATTGGAAATATAATTTATCCAAAACTTATGGGAAATAAATTAAATATTTCTCAGTTTGTTGTAATCTTATCTTTGGTTATTTGGGGTGCTATGTGGGGAACTATTGGAATGTTTTTATCAGTTCCTTTGATGATGATTTTATTGATTATTTTATCTCAGTTTGATAGTACAAGAAGTTTAGCTATTTTAATTTCAGGTGATGGCACAATTTTTGATAAGAAATAGAGTTTAGTCTTTATTTCTTACCGTGACCTGTATTTCCAAAGTTTGCTCTATCTAAAAATTCATCAAAGTTTTTTCCACCAAGATTATAAGCTTTTCCAAACCCAAAAACAGCTTCTCCATAAAAAGGAGTAAATTCAAAAAGATAAAAATCTCCCATTTTATGAAGCATTGTTATTATCTCATTTCCAAATTTTTTACTAAATTGCTTTAATATCTCTTTTTCTTCATTTGTATTTTGTTCTAATCTTTTTGTTGTACACTGAATTGATACTCTTTTTTTAGCAAAGATATTTTTACAATCTTGTTCATCTTCACAAAAAAAGATTGAAGAGTTTGGATTTTTTGTTAAGTTTGAAGAGTGTTTAGCCATCAATGATAAATAAACATAATATTTATGATTTATTTTTACAAATGGAGCATAAGATGAAAAAGGATTTCCTTTATCATCTAAAGAGCTAATAGTCAAACTTTTTATTGGTTCTAAAAATTCATCTAAACTATTTTTCATAATTGTTCCTGCCATAAAAGTTCTAATTTAACATTGTAAATATCACTTCTTTTTGGTTTTATAAATAACTCTTCGATTGGAAAATTTGAACTTAAATTAGTAGAGTTGATTTTTTCAATTTCATTTTCAAGCATTGTTTTTAAACTGTTTCTTTGTTCTTCCAATTGATTTATTTCATTTTGCACATATTTAACATCATTTTTTTCTTTTAAGATTTTTGTAGCTCCTCTTGCACCAGTTGCAACTTTTCCAAGAGTTGTTGCTGTTGAACTTTTTCCAAAAAAAGCACCTAAGATTGAAGTTCCTATTGAAATTAATGTATCAGTAGTTGTTGATGTTGCTTGTTGTTCTTCTCGTTCAAGTTTCTCATAAAGTTTTGATAATTTATTTTCTATTAAATCATTCTCTTTTTGAAATTTTGTTTGAAGTTTTTCAACTTCTAAATCAATTTTTTCATTTAATCTATCTTGTAATCTAATTTTAAAATCACCTAAACTTTCATTTTGTTTTGAAGTAAGTTTTAACTCATCATTTTTATAAAGTGTAAGTTTAGAATTTCTATATATATAATCAACAAAATCTTTCTCAATAGCTTTTAACTCTTTTTCACTTTGAATAAAAGTAGGTAATTCATAATAGTGTGAATTTGGTCTCTCTTTTGTTTCAAAATTAGAGTTTTCTACTTCTTCTTTCTCATCAAAGTTTATATTTTTCATCTCTTCATCTAAATATATTTTACAAATTTCTGTTGTTTCTAAATCTATATTTTTAGTACTATTTATGTAATGAATATCACAAAAACAAACTAAATAAGGTTCTAAATAATAAGCACTGTTTTGAGAACCATAAAGATATTTTTCATTTAGATTTGATGTGATTATAGGTTTAGCAATCCCTTTTTCTATATTTATTTGAGTAATTGTATCTTCATTTTTTTCTTCTTTTTTAGAAGATGAATTAATTCTTTTATCACTCATTAGTTTTTTTATTCCATCTTTTGGAATAGGACCTTTTAGATAAGATAAAGCCCATCTAGTTTGAAAGATTTTTATTCCATCTTCATTTATATTTTTAAGAATAAAATTTCTTTTTTCAAGGCTAGATATAAGATTCATTATCTCATCTTTATCTAAATTTCCTTCATTTGCACTACTTAATCCATCAATTACTTTTTCTTTATCTTGTTTTGTTTGAAGTCGTCCTATAAACCAAGTTCCAATATTTGCTAAACCTTTATAATCAATATCAACAGGATTTTGAGTAGATAAAATAATTCCAATACCAAAACTTCTAGCTTGTTTTAGAAGAGTTAACATTGGCTGTTTTGATGGTGGATTTCCATTTGGTGGGAAATATCCAAAAATTTCATCCATATAAAGTAGGGCTTTAAGTGAAGTAGTTCCCTCTTGTCTTCTCATCCAAGAAACCATTTGATTTAAAAGAAGGCTTACAAAAAACATTCTTTGGCTATCGTTTAGATGCGCAATTGAAAAAATAGAAACTTTAGCTTTTCCATTTTCATCATAAAGTAGGTTTGAAATATCTAAAGTTTCGCCCTCTATCCAAGTTTTAAAAGATGGATTTGCAATAATTGTGTTTAATTTTAATGCAAGTTTTAATCTCTCACTTTGAGCAAAAAATGTCTCTAAATCAAAAATTCCAATTTTTGCAAATGGTGGAGTAACTATCAAAGTGATTAGTTCTTCTAAAGTTAAATCTTTTCCTAAAGTAAAATAGTTCATAAAGATTGAAGAGATTAATATTGATTCTTTTGAAGATGAATCATTTTGTTCTGCAATTAAAGATAAAATAGATGAAACAGTTGAATTTACAAGTGAAATTAATAAATCATTATCTTCTAAAACTTCTTTTGAAGGAGCTTTAAATGATGATAAAATTGATATTTGAACACCTGCATCACTTCCTGGAGTATAAATAGTAAAGTCAGCAGAATTTTTTAACTTTTCAATTCTAGATGAGTTTTGGAAATCATTTTCAAGTCCAGTTTTCCATAAAGTTGCTGTTTTATTAGCCATTTCTTGAATAGATAATCCATTATTTGTAGCATCTTGTTCTTCAATCCAAGGTTCAAAATCACTTCCATTTAGATTTGGAAAAGTAAGAAGTAGATTTGTCATATCACCTTTTGGGTCAATAATAATTGAAGGAATATTATCAATAGCAGCTTCTTCTAAAAGAGAGATTCCAAGTCCTGTTTTTCCACTTCCTGTCATACCAATAATTGCAGCATGTGTTAGTAAATCTTTATTTTTATAAACAAGTGGAACAAAACTATCTTCAACTTTTTCTTTTCCTATATAAAAAAGTTTTAATTTTTCATAATCAATAGTGCTATTCATAAAAGACCTTTGAAATTTAAGTTTATTAATTATATCAAAAAAAAAGTGAATGCCAATTTGACACTCACTTTGAAAAAATTATCAAAAATTTTTATTTAATATTTTCTAAATTTTTTTCTTTCTCTTTTCTTTTTGCTTTCATTTTGTTAAGTGCAAGTTTTCTCATGTCAGCAGTTGTATCTAATTCATCCATAATTTCTAAACCAAGTAGAGTTTCAAGACAATCTTCTAATGTAACAATACCTTCTGTTTGATTATATGAATCATGAACTATAAACATATGTTCTTTTTTTTGAATGAACATATTTAAAGCTTTTGCAACATGAATATTTGCATGTAATGAAAAAACAGGTTTCATTATATCTTCAAGATTTTTTTCACCCTCAGTTATTGCTTGTTTGAATATTTTTTTAGTTAAAACAATTCCAACTATGTTATCAATAGTTCCTTCATAAACTGGAACTCTTGAAAATTTAAAAGTTCTTTTGTCTTCAACTATGTCTTTTATTAATGTATTTTTTTCAATTGCAAAAACAACAGAACGAGGAGTAAGTATATCTTTTAGTTTTATACTATTTAGTTTCAGAGTATTTTCAATAATTTGAGATTCCATATCTCCAATAATACCTTCTTCTTCACTTAAAAGTGTAGAGTGAATTAACTCTTCTCTTGAACTAGCTTCACTTGTTTCTTTACCAATTTTTTTTGTAACAAATTGAGTTACAATGATTATTGGATAAGTTATAAAAATAAAAAAGTTTATAATTCTTGGTGCATAAGGAGCTAATTGTTTCCAATAAACTGCTCCAATTGTTTTTGGAATAATTTCTGCAAAAAATAGAATCATAAATGTTAATACAATTGAAACAACCATAACTAATGTACCATCTTCTTCAAATACATTTTGAGCTTGAACTCCAATAAGAGTTGCACCTAATGTATTAGCAATAGTATTTAAAATAAGAATTGATGCAATAGATTTATCAATGTCAGTTTTTAGTTTTTTTAACAGTTTTCCAGCAAAAGGATTGTTTTTTTCTAAAACAGAGATGTAAGAAACATTTGTAGATAAAAGAATAGATTCTAATATAGAACATAAAAATGATGTACCAATAACAGCAACAAATAGTAAGATTAAAATTTCCATTTTTTCTCACTTTTAACTAAACTTTGCCTCGGGGAATTATCTTCCAAGCAGGACTCCTTTTTTTAATTGATATAATTTGTAACTAATAATATCAAAATAAACTTAATAAATAAATTTTTTGAAAAAAAATAAGAATTTGTTGTATAATTAACGTATAAAAAGATTTTTCTGAAAGGAGCTTATTATGGAATATGGATTGATACCTAAAATAGACCAATATAGCGATAATAAAGCTTTAGAAATGCAAAAAGTTCAAGCTTCTTCAAATTCTTCTGAAGTTAAAACAAAAGAGAGTTTGGAACAAGTACAACAACAAGCTATATCAAAAGCCAAAGAAGCTTCTGATGTTAAAGCTGCTAAAAATGAACAGACTTCTTCAAATAAATATGAAGTAGTTTTATCAAATATGAATTTTGGTTACAATGATTCATCTAAAGATTTTTATGTAAAAGTAGAAAGAGGTAATGTTGAAAATCAATACCCAACAGAAGAGATGATGAAAATGAAAGCTTATATGTTAAGTTTAAGTGAGGATGCAGCAACTGCTTCTTAAAAAGAATTAAGTAGTGAAATCTACTTGATTCTTTCATTTAATTTAATTAGTATTTCTTTTGCTTTGTAATATTTTTCTTTTTCCTCAAAATCTACACTATCTAAAAGTGGAAGATATTTCCCAAATACTGGCCAAACTTTTTTATAACTCTCAGGTCTTTTTTTAATATGAAAAAGAGCAAGTGCAGTTGCTCCATTTATCAAACCTTTTAACACAAGTGATTTATTTATTTCACCTTGTTTTTTATAAAAATTCCAATCATCTTCAAGAAGTTCATGCGCTTCAACGAAATATCCATTTTCTATTGCAAAGATAAATCTATCAATAGCAGTTTTTTGATTGAAAATATTATAATCTATTTTCATTTTCCATTTATCTCTTTATCCAAATAATATCCAGTATAAGAACCAGAATTTTTATGGTTTTGGGCTAAAAATTCAGGAGTTCCCTCATCTACAACTTTTCCACCTTTACTTCCACCTTCTGGTCCAATATCAATAACCCAATCAGAGTTTTTAATAACATCAAGGTTATGTTCAATTACAAGTACAGAGTTTCCAAGTTCTACTAGGTGATGTAAAACTTTTGTTAATCTATCAACATCAGCAAAGTGTAAACCAGTTGTTGGCTCATCTAAAACATATAGAGTATTTCCAGTATCTTTTTTACTTAATTCTTTACTTAGTTTTATCCTTTGTGCTTCACCACCAGATAGTGTAATAGCATTTTGTCCTAAAGTTATATATCCAAGTCCAACATCACTTAATGTTTGAAGTTTTGCTTTTAATTTTGGAACTTTTGCAAAAAACTCTAAAGCTTCATCAACACTCATATTTAAAACATCAGAGATGTTTTTCCCTTTATACATAATTTCTAAAGTTTGAGCATTATATCTGTGACCATGACAAGCATCACATTTCACCATAATATCAGGTAAGAAGTGCATTTCAATTTTTATTTCACCTTCCCCTTGACATTTTTCACATCTTCCACCTTTTACATTGAAAGAAAATCTTCCTATTTTATAACCTCTAAGCATTGCTTCTTTAGTTTTTGCAAATAAATCTCTAATATCATCCATAAGCCCAGTATAAGTTGCTGGATTTGATCTAGGAGTTCTTCCTATTGGACTTTGGTCAAGATAGATAACTTTATCAAGTTTTTCAAGTCCTTCAATCTCAACTCCATCAACTTTTTTTACTTTTTTTGCTCTATTTAAAAGTTCTTTTGCAACAGGAAGTAGTGTTTGTAAAATAAGTGAAGATTTACCACTACCACTAACACCTGTAATTGAAACAAGATTTTTAAGTGGAATTTGAACATCAAGATCTTTTATGTTGTTTATAGTTACATTTTTAATTTCAATAAACTCTTCTTGAGGACGATTATGAACATAATCTATCTTTTTTGCTCCAGTTACATATTGAGCAGTTAGAGTTTTTGCTTTGTTCATCTCTTTTAATGTACCAGCAAAAACTATTTCTCCACCAAATTTACCTGCATTTGGTCCAATATCAACTATATAATCAGCTGCTTGAATAGTCTCTTTATCATGTTCAACAACTATTACAGTATTTCCTTTTTCTTGTAAGGCTCTTAAAGTTTTGATTAGTTTATTTGTATCTCTTTCATGTAAACCAATAGATGGTTCGTCAAGAACATACATAACTCCAGTTAAACCTGAACCAATTTGTGAAGCAACCCTGATTCTTTGAGCTTCTCCACCACTTATAGTTCGTGCATCTCTTCCTAAAGTTATATATCCTAATCCAACATCAAATAAGAAGTAGATTCTTTCTCTTATCTCTTTTAAAATAGGAGTTGCAATCATTCTGTTTTGTTCACTTAAGTATTCAAAGTTTTTGTCATCTTGGAAAAATGTATGAGCATCTTCTATTGGAATATTTAAAATATCAGGTATTGTTCTATTTGCTACAAATACACTTTGAGAAGAAGGTTTTAGTCTATTTCCATTACATGAGTCACATTTCTTTTCAGTCATGTATTCGCTCATCTCTTTTTCATCTTTAATCATGTCGTATGCAAGTTTAACTATACCATCCCATTTTCTAGTTAATTTATGTTTTTTCCAGAAAAAAGTTACTTCATCAACTGTTCCATGTAGTATTGCTTTTTTGTGATGTTCTTCTAAATCTCTAAATGGTATTTTAATATTTATATCATTTTGTTCGCAAAAAGCAATAAGCATTTTAAAGTAAAAGCCTTTATTAAAACCATAGATGATTTTTATAGCTCCATTTTCAATATCTAAATCTTCATCAATTACTTTTTTCATATCTAAAGCATATCTTATTCCTAATCCATCACAAGATGAACAAGCACCTTTTGGAGAGTTAAATGAAAAAGATAGAGGTTCAAGAGGTTCAAAAGAGATTTTACAATCAAAACAAGCCATATGTTCAGAATAATGTATGAATTTTTCAGTTCCTACTTCTTCATGGTTCATGATTTCAATTTCAAGTTCTCCAAAACTCTCTTTTAGACCTTTTTCAACATCTTGTGCAATTCTTTCTTTGTTTTCTTCTTTTACTGTAAGTCTATCTATTACAACTTTGATAGTATGCATTTGAGTTTTAGCTAATTCTATATCTTCATCAAGTCTAACCATAACTCCATCAATCATAGCTCTAACATAACCTTTATTTTTAAGGCTTTCAAGTAAATCTGCAAATGTTCCTTTTTTTCTGTTTATTAAAGGAGCAAGAATTACAATTTTTGATTCGTTTGGTAGAGATAAAACTTGATTTATAACATCACTTGCACTCATTTGAGAAATAGGTTGACCACATTGATGACAATGTTGTTTTCCTATTCTTGCATATAAAAGTCTAAAGTAATCATATACTTCAGTTATTGTTCCAACAGTTGAACGAGGGTTTTTTGAAGTTGTTTTTTGGTCAATTGCAATTGCAGGAGTTAAACCTTCAATTCTTTCAACATCAGGCTTTCCAACTTTATCCAAGAATTGTCTAGCATATGAAGAAAGAGATTCAATATATCTTCTTTGACCTTCTGCATATAGTGTATCAAAAGCTAATGTTGATTTACCACTTCCTGATAAACCAGTAAATACAATTAACTTATTTTTAGGGATTTCTAAATTGATATTTTTTAGATTGTTTTCTTTAGCATTAAATATTTTTATAGTATCTGTCATAAATTTGCCTTTAAAATTTAAAGCAACTATTATAAGATAAGATTTGATAATTATACATTAAGTCAGTATTTAAAGAAGGATTTATTAAAATCATTTTTTATTGATAAATTCTAATAAATCATCTTTTTTTAGAGGTTTTGAATAATAATATCCTTGAAATAAAGTTGTACCATATGATTCTAATAGATTTTTTTGTTCTAATTCTTCAATTCCTTCTGCAAGAATAATCAAATCTAGATTTTTACCTATTGATATAATATTTTCAATCATTTTTTTTGAACTTGAATTATGTAAAATATCATCAACAAATGATTTATCAATTTTTAATTCATCAATAGGAAGTTTTTTTAATAAACTTAAAGATGAGTAACCTGTTCCAAAATCATCTAAAGATATTTTTATAGAGTTCTTTTTAAATTTTTCTAAAAGATTGATTATATAATCTACATCTTCAATACAAACATTTTCAGTAATTTCAAGTGTTAAATTTTTTATATTAAAACCACTTTTTTCAATCATATTCATCATTTTGTTATAAAAGTCTTTTTCAATAAATTGTTTTACAGATATATTTATTGATAATTGAAATTTAGTATTACAAATTTGTTGAATTTCAGTGATTTCTTTTAGGGAAGTTTTTATAATAAAATCTCCCAATTTTTTCATAAAACCTGTAAGTTCTGCAATTTCTATAAATTTGTCAGGTGGAATAAATCCTAATTTTTTATTTTCCCATCTTACTAATGCTTCAACTCCGTATAAATTACCATTTATATCAATTTGTGGTTGATACATCATATATATTTCATTGTTTTTTAAAGAGCTTTTTAATTCCTCTTCCATTAGTAGTTTTTTGATATATTCATTTTTTACAGAATCTTCAAAAATAGTATATTTGTTTTTTTCTTTTTTAGATTCATGCATTGCAATATTTGCATAACGTTTTATATCATTAAAGTTATTAGCATTATTAGGATATCTTGATATTCCAATACTACAACTTAATGTAAATGTAATAGAATTTATATTGTAAGGTTGATGTAATGTTTCTAAAATTTTTGAAGCGAATAATTTTGTTTTTTCTAAATTAGTTTCATAAACGATAAAGATAAATTCATCTCCACTATATCTAATAAGATAATCATTACTTTGTTTAATTTTTATTAAACGTAAACTCATTTCTTTTAAAATATCATCACCATAATCATGTCCATAACTATTATTTATACTTTTAAAGTCATCAATATTTATAAAAAATAGTGAGAAAGGTTTTTCTTTTTCAATTTTAAATTTTTCAATAATAAATAAACGATTATATAAGTTAGTTAAATAGTCATGATATGCTTGAAATTCTAAAGCTTTTTGTTTTTTATCTTCACTATTAATAATAATTTTGAATAGATAATACAATATAACAAAAATAGCTAATAGAAGTAAACATAGATAAGTTACCTTTTTTAAAAAGATTTGATGAATTTCATTTATTGGAAATTTAGTTACTATCCATAATTCGTAATCTTTTAAATATTTTACTGATGTTAAATATTCATCTGATGAATTAAAAGTTTTATTTTCAAAAGTAAAAACTTCTCCACTCTCTTTTAACTCACTAATGGGTTTATTATATTTTAGCTCAACGAATTTTTTAATTTCTAGTAATTGTTTTTCAGGAATAGGTTTTTCATAAGGATTTATCTCTATATTTGTATTATCATTATAAATTTGATAAAAGTAGTCAAATCCTCTAAAAACATGATGTTTATATTTGTCAACTTTTGAAAAATATTGAATTTTATTAACATCAATAATTATAGAAAGTACAAATAAAACATTTCTATTTTCATCTCGTATAGTTTTTCTAATTGGTAATATAAGTTTTTTTCTAATATCTGAATAGTAAGTTCTTCCTAAAACAATACTATCTTTTTGCATTGTATATTCAAAGGATTTTCTTGTCTCTTCTTTTTTAAGTAGATTAGGAAAATTTTCATTATTTTTATTGTTTGTTAGATATAAATCGCCATTTGGTTTAAATAAAGCAAAGCCTAAAATATTATTATCATTTTTAAGAACAGAATCTAATACTTTTTCAGAGAGATTAATAGATTGATAATTTTTTTCAAGTATTAACTGATTTTCTATTATATTTAGTATAGTTTCATATTGAGAAAAAATAGCACTTAAAGAATTTGCTTTAATTTTTGTAAGATTTTCTTCTTCTATGATAAAATCTTTTTTAGTGTTTGAGTATAAATTTAATATTAAAAATATAGAACTTGAGATTATTAAAAAAATTATTATATAAAATAAACTCCATATGTTTTTCTGAGAAGATGCCATCAATAAACTCTTTTGTAAAAATTGTAAAAAATATTTTTTTGTTATTATATCGTTATTTTTTTAATATTTATACTTTTCATGATACTTTATTAAATTATTAAAGATAATTTAGATATTTTTTTATTTTGAAATTTTAAAAAGGAATAGTTTTGAATAAGTTTGTAAACAGTTTTGTATTTAATGAAAAAAGCTATCATTACTATGATTTAAAAAGAGTTTTTGAAAAATATCCTATTTTAAGAAAGTTACCAAACTCTTTAAAAATTCTACTTGAAACAAATATAAGAAATGTAAACGAAAGTGAATATGATTATATATTAGAAACTTTTTTAAAAAGAGATAATCTAAGAAAGATTGGATTCTTTCCAAATAGGGTTGTTATAAATGATAACTTTGGAATATCAATTTTAAAAGAGTTTATTCCTCTAAAAGATAAATATCAAAATATAAATCCAACTATAACTACAGATTTGATAGTAGTTGATAATAAAAGTGATATAGAAAAGACTAATATCTTAAAATCAGCATTAGCAAGATTTGAAAACTTTTCTGTAATATCTTCAAATAATCAAGATTTTTCATTTATAAATTTAGAATATTTATCAACTATGTTATATTCAAGACAAAAAGCTAATGATATATTTTTATTTCCAGAAACCCTTGTTGGAACTGATACTCAAGTTAGTATGACAAACTCTATAGGAATATTAGGAATAAAACTAAACGAGATAGATATTAAATCTGCAATATTAGGTTCACCAATAATTTTAGAATTTCCAAGTGTAGTAGGAATAGAGCTATTTGGAAATATATCATTAGGTGTAAGTATAAGTGATATTGTAAATGCCTTAATAGAGATATTAAAAATAAGTAATATAAAAAATAAGATAGTTGAGTTTTATGGAATCGGTTTAAAAAATATCAGTATAGAAGATAGAGTTACATTATCAAATACAATTATAGAGTTTGGTGCAGTTTGTGGATATTTTGGAATGGATGAAAATACTCTTTCTTATGTGGAAAAAACAAGAGGAGTTGATGCATCATTAATAAAAGAGTATTTTATCAAACAAGGTATGTATGACAATCAAGATTTAACTTATGATGAATATATAAGATTTAATCTTTCAACAATTAAACCATCAATAATTTATAAAAAGGGATTTGAAAGAATTGAAGTAAAAGATGTACCATTGAAGTTAGACTCTTTTAAGAAAGGAAGAGTAGTAAAAGACAATGATATTTTAATAGCAACTATTTCATCAAATTCAAGTTTAACACTTTTGATAGAAGCTTGTTTAGTTGCAAAAAAGGCTTGTGAACTAAAAGTACAAATAAATAAAAATATAAAAATATTTTTTGAATTAAACTCTTTACAGATAAAAGAGTATCTAGAAAAACTAGACTTATTAAAATATTTTGAATATCTAGGAATTAAAATAGTAATAGAGAGTTCAAAAGAATTAACTCAAGAACTAATATCAGAGATAGAAGAGTTTAATCTAAATGTTGTATCAATATCTTCTTTAGATGAGAATAACTCTAATAATAAAATAAAATCTTCTTGGATTATGTCGCCAGCTTTAGTATTAGCATATAGTTTAAAAGGAAATATAAATTTTGATATAACTAAAGATACTATATATCAAGATATTTGTTTAAGTGATATATGGCCTAGTACAAATGAAGTAAATAGTAAGTTACTAAGTATAGATTCTTCTTGTTATCAAAATAAGTATAAAGATATCTATATGAAAAAAGAGACTATTGAAAATCTAAAAGAAATCTCTTTTGATAAAAAAGTATTAGATATGTTTGAAGAAAAAGAAGAAGAGTATATAAATATAGATGAAGCAAAAATATTGGCAATTTTTGATGAAGAGATAACAACAAAAGATATAGTACCTTATGGAGAAATAACACCATATACTCAAGTTGGATTTTATCTTGAATCAATAGGATTAAAACCAGACCAATTTGGAACTTATGAAAAAAGATATGATGATGTTGAGGTTTTAAAAAGAGGTCTTTTTTCAATAAGTAAAATAAAAAATAAAATAGTATTCCCAAAAGAGGGTGGATATACAAAAGATTTTGAAAATAAAGAGATAGTTACTATTTATGAATATGCACAAAAAATGAAAAATCAAAATAAGCCATTGATTATCTTATCAAATAAAAAATTTGCAACTTCATATAATAATATTCAAGTAATTAAAGGTTTAAAACTATTAGGTATAAAAGTAATAGTAGCAAAATCATTTGAAAAGAATTTTAAAGAAGATTTGATAAAAGTAGGGATTTTACCCCTTGAATTAATTGAAGATGATTTAGAGCAGTTAAAAGGTGATGAATTAATAACTATCAAAACAACAGATTTAAAAATAAATTCGAAATTTGAAATAGAAATAAAAAAAGCTGATGAGGTAAAATATCTAAAAGTTTTATCAAGACTTGATAATAAACTAGAGCTTTTATATTTTAAATATGGTGGTATATTAAATTATCTAATAAAAAAACAATTAGGAAAAATATGAATTTTAAAATAGCAAAAATAAATGATATAGAAAAAGTTTTAGAGTTACACGCAAAATATCAAATCAATACTATAAATGAAGAAGATAAAAAAGATGGATTTATAACAACTGCTTTTACAAAAGAGCAAATGGTTGATTTGATAACTTTAGAGCAAGGTTTATTTATAGCAGTTGAAGATGAAAGAGTAATTGCTTATGTAATGAGTGCATCTTGGGATTTTTGGTCAAGATGGCCAATGTTTGTTTATATGATAGAAGACTTAAAAAATCTGGAGTATATAGGACAAAAATTAACTACAAAAAATTCATATCAATATGGTCCTGTTTGTGTGGATAAAGAGTATAGAGGAAAACAAGTTTTAGAAAAACTTTTTGATTTTGCAAGAGAGAATATGGCAAAAAGATTTCCTATCCTTGTAACTTTTATAAATAAAATAAATCAAAGGTCGTATGAAGCACACACTAGAAAAATTGGACTTGAAGTTATAAAAGAGTTTTCATATAACAACAATAACTATTATGAACTGGTTTATGATACTTCTAAAGAGTTAAAAATAAAATAGATGAAAAGAACCTCTTTTGAAAAAGATAGCAATGGCGAATATGCTGAACTTTTTTTGAATGTAAGAGATTTTATAAAAATTTGTATTGTAAATGATGCAAAAGAAAAATATAGTGAAAATATAACTACGCTTTATTCCAAAGAGGGTGGATTTTGTTATATAAAAGTCAAAGAAAATTATATTCATATTGGTTGGTTTAGAGGTCGATATATAAGTGATAAATACAATTTTCTTTTTGGAAAAGGAAAAAGTATTCGAGGACAAAAAGTATATAAGCTAGATAAAATCACAAGAGATTCTATAAAATATTATGTAAATGAAACTTTGATGTTTTTGTTTGAACATAATGCTTTGAAGAAATTATGAATATGAAATAAGGGAATTTATATTTTATGTATACAAAACAAGAAGTAATAGGTTATATTTGGCAATATTCACGATATTATGGAAATTTGTTAATATCTTGTGAAGAAATAATTAAAGTTGAGAATTTTAGTGGACATGCTTCATTAATATATTTGTTTAATATTTTAGAAAATATTGCTAAATCTCAAATAAGAAAATTTGATAAAATTAATTTTGTAGATATTATTAAAAAACTTAAAGAAAAAAATTATATTAGTGAAATTGAATATGAGTTTTTGAACAATGAAGAATATGGAATTAGAAGAATAAGAAATTTATTGGCTCATTCAAATTTATCAAAATATAATATTATATTTTTATTTGAAGATACTAAACTTCTATTCCCTTTAACTGAAGATGCAACTTGTACAAAATTTTATGAATATTTTTCAGATATTTTATTTAATTTAATGTTGAAAATTATTAGTAATAATTTTATAACTCCAATTTCAATTAATTTAGATGAAGATATAAAAAAATTAAAAATAAGAATTCAAGAAATTATACCTGAAGAATTATTATCATATAAAGGTATTGATTATAAACAATTAAAGGGTTGGAATGAAATGTCAGAAGATGATAAATACAAAATGGTAGAAAATGCTTTGGATGTTAATATTTATACTCACATATTTAAAATGGTGAATTTAGAAAATAAATTAAAATAAAATTTTATGAATAATTCTTTAAGCTACCATAAGCTAAAGTTTTACCAAACAATCGTTTGGATAAAATTATGGCAATCAAAAAAACATCAAAAGAAGAGATTTTAAAAGAATCTATTAAACTTTTTAAAATACGAGGATATTCAAATACTTCAATGGCAAATATAGCTGAGGCTTGCGGGCTTATAAAAGGAAGTGTTTATCATCATTTTAAAAGTAAAGAAGAGATAGGTTTAGAATCTTTGAAGTATATTCATGATTATTTTAAAAAAGAGATTTTTTCTATTGCTTATAGAAGTGATTTGAGTGATAAACAAAAAATCGAGCTAATAGTCAAAAAAACTGATGACTATTTTTTACATAGTAAAGGTGGTTGTCTACTTGGAAATTTAGCTTTGGAAGCTAGTAGTTTAAATCTTGATTTTAAAGAAGAGATAAAGCTTTATTTTACAGATTGGGAAAATGCTTTAATAAAAATCTTTGAGAACAAATACTCAAAAACTGAAGCATCAAATCTAGCCAAAGAGTATGTAGCTTTAACTCAAGGTACCATAATGATGATGAATTTATATGATTCATCGCAAAATTATCTAAAAGTAGGTGAAAAAATCATTAGTTTAATCTAATGATTTTTTTTACCTTTTTTAAACAAACAATCGTTTGGTTGATATAAAATATTACAAAGGAAAAATATGAATTATTTTAAAAAATTTAAAGGGCAGGGCGAAGCACTTCCAACAAAATCGTCAATTAGTGAAATAGCCTTTGCTTGGTTTGGTGGATTTATTTCTATATTTATTATTGGTTATCTTACAAAATCTTATGATAATCTTTTAGTTATGGGTTCTTTTGGAGCCTCATGTGTATTATTATTTGGATTTCCAAAAAGTCCATTTTCACAACCAAGAAATGTAATCTTAGGGCATTTTTTATCTACATTTATTGGATTAGCTTTTTTACATTTTTTAGGAAATGAATATTGGAGTATGGCCTTAGCACTTGCTACTGCAATTGCTGTTATGCTTGCAACAAATACAGTTCATCCACCAGCAGGTTCGAATCCTTTGATAGTTTTTTTACTTGGTGCAAATTGGGATTATTTGATTTTTCCAACTTTATTGGGGTCTATTATTTTAGTAATTGTGGCACTTTTTTATAATAATTTACATAAAAATAGAAATTATCCACAATATTGGTTTTAAAGAAGAAACAAGTATTAATTATCTTTAATACTTGTTTTGTACTCTTCAGTTCTAACACGTCTTTCTATTTCTCGTTTTACAGCATTTATAGCGTAGTTTTTATTTCCTCCACGAATAGTTGCAATAATTTGAGAATTACAATTTTCACATATAAATTCAGTTTTTAATAGTTCAGTTGGTTTTATGTGAGATGTATCATCATAAACTAAAACTGCATCACAAGTTGGACAGTAACATTGTAAATCTACAATTTTATTTTTTGACCATTTCCATTTCCATTTTGCATTATAAATATTATCTTCAATATATTTTAAATATTCTATTTTTGAACGATTTTGAAGATAGATAAAAAATTTAAAAATTGAAGTTAAAGCTAAAATAGAGATAATCAGTAATAGCCAAACAGGAACATCGTAAGAAGATAACAAAAATTCATATATCAAAACTAAAGTAAGTTTTATTTGTAAAATGGAGTTTTCGATTTGTAAGCCTTTAGTGAAAATTTTTTGGAATTATATAGTATAGAAACTAAAAGTAAAAATAGAGATTTGATAATCTATCTTCAAACAAAGGTAAATAATCATAAAATACAAAATCAAAAAAAAGGATTTTTTATATGCCATTTTCAAAACTAATCATTTCTCAAGATTTAAATAAAAGTTTAAAAGAGAGTAATTATAAAAATCCAACACCAATTCAAGAAAAAGTAATCCCACTTATTTTAGAAAAAAAAGATATTATGGCAAAAGCTCAAACAGGAAGTGGAAAAACAGCAAGTTTTGTTTTGCCTATTTTAGAACTTTTTTCAAAACAAAATTATGAAGGAAAAGCTAAAGTAAAAGTTTTAGTTTTAACTCCTACAAGAGAATTAGCTTTACAAATTTCTCATACTTTTTCTTTATTTTCTAAATACTTAGATAAAAAACCAAAGATAGTGAGTGTTATTGGTGGAGAAAGTATTTCAACTCAACTTTTAGATATTCAAAAAGGTTGTGATATAGTTGTTGCAACTACTGGAAGATTAGTTGATATATTAGATAAAAAACAATTAGATTTATCGAAGTTAGAATTTTTGGTTTTAGATGAAGCTGATAAAATGCTTGATTTAGGATTTGAACAAGAGTTAGATACACTTTTAGAAATGATTCCAAAAACTAGACAAAATCTTCTTTTTTCTGCAACTTATCCTTTAAAAGTAAAAAATATTATTTCAAAAATTACAAAAAATGCTATCGAAGTTTCTATTGATGAAACACCAACAGTACAAAGTATCAAACAAAGAGCAATAACTGTAAATATAGAAAATCGAAGCCCACTTTTAAGACATCTTGTATCTACAAATAATTGGGAACAAATTTTAGTTTTTATGGCAAATAAAAGAGCTTGTGACAATATAGCTTCAAAATTTAGAAAATATGGATTTAATGCCTCTTCTTTTCATGCTGATTTAACTCAAGATGAAAGAAATAAAACAATTGAGGATTTTAAAAATAAAAAAATAAAGATTTTATTTGCCACAGATATTGCAGCACGTGGACTTCATGTGGATGATATAAGTTGTGTTGTAAATTATGATTTACCAAGAGCAACAGCTGATTATATACATAGAATTGGAAGAACTGGACGAGCTGGAAAAAGTGGAATTGCTATATCATTTATAGGATTAGAAGATTTTGAACATTTTTCTTTGATAGAAAAGAGATGCGACATAAAATTAGAAAAAGAAGAGATAGAAAGTTTTGAATTAATTGGAAAACCAATAAAAAAAGAAAAAGGAAATGCGCCTGTAAAAGGTAAAAGAAAAAGTAAAAAAGATAAATTAAGAGAGCAAAAAAATTTATAAGACTAAAAAGTCTTATAAATCATAATAATAAGAACTACTATACTTAAAAGTAAAACGTACTTTTTATATGAAGTAGAATGAACCATGTTTTTTACTTTTATTCCAAAATATACTCCAACTAATGAAGCAATACCTATAATAGAACCTTCATAATAAAGCATTAATCCTTGTAAAGATTGAGAAATAAATCCTGCAACAGAAGAAAAAATTACAAAAAATAGTCCAAGTGCTGTTGCTACTTTTAAATCATATCTTAAAAAACCTACTAAAATTGGAGCTAAAATTATAGAACCACCAATTCCAATACTCATTGCAACTGCTCCAATGAAAAAACCAATTACAAATAAGATAAATTTATTTTGACTTTTCGTCTCTTCATCTATTCTTTGAGCTGGAGAATAAAAGATTTTAACTATAGAAAAAACTAAAACAGCTATAAAGATATATTGTAAAAATTCATTTGAAACATTTTTTACAATAAATCCACTTTGAAGTCCACCAACGAAACCTCCAAAGCCAATTATTAAACCATCTTTTAAAACATATTGAGCTTTTTTTACATTTAAGAATGAGCCGTAAATTGAAGAAAAAACCATTTGCATGATAGATATTGCAACGGCTTCTTTCATCATAAATCCAGCAAGAACTAAAATTGGAACAAGGATAGTTCCTCCTCCAATTCCAAAAAAACCAGACATAAAACCAGCAATTAAACCAAAAGCTAATAATTCAAAAATCAAATTAAGCCTTTTTGATTGAGTTCATTGCCTCTATAAAATTATTATAATCTGATTCTAATTTTTCATCTTTTTCACTAACATCAATTCCATCTTCTTCTTTTAAAGCAACTTCAAGAACATGGATTCTTTCAAGTAGATATTTAAACATCTCTTTGTTGATATCAGGTAAATCACCATGGGCTAATTTACAATTTTTATTATCTCTTTTTATAATTTTTGCAGGAACACCAACAGCAGTTGAATTTTCAGGAACATCACAAACTACAACTGAATTTGCTCCAATTTTTGAGTTTTGACCAATAGTTATATTTCCTAAAACTTTTGCTCCACTTCCAATTACCACATTTGATTTAATTGTTGGATGTCTTTTCCCTTTGTTAAGACTTACTCCACCAAGTGTTACACCTTGATAGATTAAAACATCATCTTCAACAATAGCAGTTGCACCAATTACAACTCCAATTGCATGGTCGATAAATACTCTTCTTCCAATAGTTGCAGCTGGATGAATATCTGTTTTAGTAAAAATTGAACCAATTCCTACAAGAGCTCGAGCTAGTTTTTTCCAACCGCTATTATATAATTTATGTGCAATTCTATGATTTGCAATTGCCCAAACACCTGGATAGTTGAAAAATAGTTCAATATTTGAATCTAATGCTGGGTCATTTAATTTTGGAACAGAAAAATCCTCTTTTATCTGTTGCCATAAAGAGATATTTTCTTTATTATTTATTTCATCATTCGTCATAATAACTCCATATAGTTTTTAAGTAACTATTTTCATTTAGATATTTTTCTAATACTTGATAAATATCTTTTGATAAGTGTTTACTTAAAATTTTTCTAATTTCATCTGTATCATAATCAATATCTTCTAATATATCTATAATTTTTTGAGATTCTAATACTTTTTCTAAAATAACTTCATCATCTTTAAATACAACATTTACTTCTGTTGGATGAGAGAAAAGATTATGTTTCATTCCTAATGTATCTTGATAAGCTCCAACATTAAAGAAACCAATAAAATAATCCTCTTTATTTAAATTTACATCATGTAAATATAAAGGTTTTTTGATATCAAATGGTAATTCACCATCACTATCACAAGTAATATCCCATAATGATGCACTTCTTGTAGGATTTCTATCAAGATGTGTTATTGGCATGATTGGAAATTCTTGGTCAATTCCCCAATAATCTGGTAATGATTGGAATAATGAGAAGTTTAATAAATATTTTTCTTGAATATTCTCATCAAGTTTTTTTAACTCTTCATAATCATCAATTTGAAGTAATGAAATAGCTTTTTTGATAATTTGATGTGTTAAAATCTCAGCATTTGATCTATCTTGTAAATCAATATAACCTAAATCAAATAGAGTTAATAAAGATTCCATATGGTCAATACTATCGTGCATAAACTCATAAGCTGTTTTTTTAGTCATATCTCTAAATAAGTCAAATAATTCTTGAATTAAAGGTGGATTTTTCTCTTTTAATTTTAAATGGTCAAGTTCATATTCAGCAGAGAATAGTTCAAGAACTGGAGTAATTAAAACAGTTGAAGCAGCACTAATAAATCTTCCTGATTCAGTGAAAATATTTGGTTCATCAACACCTTTTTGTTTTGCAATCTCTTTTAATGTAAACACAACATCATTTGCAAATTCTGAAAGTGAATAGAATCTTGTTCTTTCATAAGCACTATATTCAACAGCTAATCCTCCACCAATATTAATTGATGTTAAATTCATTGCTCCAAGATTTTTTAACTCTGCATAAATATGTCCAGATTCTCTTAAAGCTTTTTTCAAAGGTTTGATTGAATTCATAGCTGAACCAATATGGAAGTGAATCATTGTTAAATATTTTACTAAATCATGCTCTTCCATTAATTCATAAGCTTCTAAAATTTCAGTAGATGTTAGACCAAATTTAGAGTTAATCCCTCCACTTTTTGCCCATAATCCACTTCCTCCACTGTGAAGTCTTACTCTTAATCCAATGTTTGGAGATTCTAATTTTGTCTCTTTTGCAACTTCAATAATCATCTCAAGTTCATTTAAACCTTCAATAATAATTGTAATATTATGTCCCATACTTTTTGCAATGAAACATAAATGAATCATTTCTTTATCTTTAAATCCATTAATAGTAATAGGACTTCCCATATTGTTATATGTCATAGCAATAATAAGTTCAGCTTTACTTCCAGCTTCTAATCCATAATTATATTTTTTTCCTGCACTTACTAAGGGATGAATAAAGTTTGGTAATTGATTAACTTTTAAAGGAAAAACTGCATTGAATTTTCCTTTATAGTCATACTCTTTAATACTCGCATTAAATGTATTAAAGAGTGTTTTAATTTGTTTTTTTGTGATATGAGGAAATCTTAATAGTAAAGGTCCTTTAAAATCTTGTTTTCTTATATCTTTTACAATAGAGATTAATGAAGGCTTACAATCAAAATTAACTTTTGCTACACCATTTTCAATAATAAAATTACCATCACTCCAAATATCTATACCATAATTGTTTTTCACTGTTAAAATTCCTCTAATTTTAAATTTGATTCTTCTTTAGTTTTTAAATTTTTTATATAAATTGTTCCATTTTTTAACTCATTTTCGCCAATTAGCGCAACAATATTAGCTCCTAATTTTTCAGCTATTCCAAAATGTTTTCCAAAACTTCTAGGCGCGTATTCTACTAAAGTTTTTGTTGTTTTTCTCTTTTGATTTGCAACTTTTAGTACTGTATTTAAAGAATTTTCATCTAAAGCACCAATGTATATCACATCTTGGTTACATTCTGGCATTTTTACAAGTTCTAATAATCTTTCAATTCCTATAGCAAATCCAATTCCTGCAGTTGATTTTCCACCTAAAAATTCAACTAATCTATCGTATCTTCCACCACCAGCTATTGCACTTTGAGCACCAATTTCATTACTTACAAATTCAAATGCAGTTTTATTATAATAATCTAATCCTCTAACTAAATTTGAATCAACTTCATAAGAAATATTGTTAAAATCTAAAATCTCTTTTAATTTTTCAAAATCACTGTCACAAGAGTTACATAAACTTGTTGTGATTTTTGGAGCATTGTGTAATAATAATTGGCATTTTTCATTTTTACAATCTAAAACTCTAATAGGATTAGTTAAAATCCTTCTATTACAATCTTCACAAAGTTCTTCTTTGAAACTTGTTAAATGCTTAACTAGATTTTCTTTATACGGAGGCATACACTCTTTACAACCTAAAGAATTAAGTTTTAAAGTAAATCCTATTCCAAAAAATTCAAGTATTTCTTTTATCATAATGATAATATTTGCATCTTCATAAACTGAATCAATACCAAATACTTCGCAACCAAATTGGTGAAATTCTCTAAGTCTTCCTTTTTGAGGTCTTTCATATCTAAACATTGGACCATAATAATACCATTTATAGTTTCCACCTGCACGGTCAAGTTTTTTCTCAACAAAATGTCTTACAACTCCTGCTGTTCCTTCAGGTCTTAAACAAACGTCATTTTCACCTTTATCGATGAATTGATACATCTCTTTATTTACAATATCAGAACTTTCTCCAACACTTCTTTTAAATAAAGCTGTTTCTTCTAAAAGGGGAGTTTCAATATACGAAAAGCCATAATTTTTTGCAATTCTAGAAGCATTTTCAACAAAATAAGTAAATAAAGCACTCTCTTCATTTACAATATCTTTCATACCTCTTAGGCTTTGTATCGTTTTGATATTTTTTGTTTCATTATTTGGCATTTATAAAATCCTCTATCTTTTTTTCTATCTCTTCAATTTTTAAACTTGCATCTATAAAAATATGATTTATATTTAGTTTTTTTATTGTTTCTTTCATTCTATTTTGAATATTTATTAAATAATCAATACCTCTTAATTCAATTGAATCATTATCTTTTTGTGATAATCTAAATTTTAACTCTTCAGGTGTTAATTCAAGTAAAATAACATGAGTAGGTAGTGTATTATTTGTTGCTATTAAATTTAATTCTACTAATTTATCAATATCAAGTTGATTTGCATAGGCAATTCCTGAAATCATTGATCTATCAGAAATTACTATTTTATTTTCATTGCTTTTTATAACTTCTTCAATATGCTCTGCACGATCTGCTAAAAATAAAAACATCTCTGCAATTTTTGATTTTGCTTCACCACCAAGTGCCATTTCTCTTAGTTTTATTCCAATTGGTGTTCCACCTGGTTCTTTTGTAAAAGTTGCGTTTGGAAATTTCTTTTTTAGTAATTCTAATTGTGTAGATTTCCCAGCTGTATCAATACCTTCTATAACGACATACATTCTACAACTCTTGGTGGAACTAAATGCTCAAATTTACCATTAAATCTAATTATTTCTCTTACTATCGTTGAACTTACAAAGGCATTTTGTAAAGTTGGCATAAGATATAAAGTCTCAATTTTTTTATTTATAGAAGAGTTTGCATAACCCATTTGTAACTCAAATTCAAAGTCAGAAACAGCTCTTAATCCTCTAATAATTGTATTAACTTCTAAATTTAAAGCTAAATCAACAAGTAGAGTATCAAAGCCTAAAACTCTTACTCCTTCAATCCCTTCCGTAGCAGCTTTTGCAAATAAAACTCTTTGTTCATGAGTGAACATAGGTTTTTTAGCTTCACTTTTTGCAACAGCAATTATTACTTCATCAAAAATATTTGCTGCTCGTTTTATAATATCCAAATGACCATTTGTTATAGGGTCAAAAGTACCACTGTATATGGCCTTTCTATATGAATTTATATTGCAATTTGACATATCTTATTCCCATCTTTTATATAAATTATTATCAATTTTTAATAAATCAAACCATTTTCCAATTAAAAATTTTTCCATTTCTTCTAAACTTTGTTGACTACTATAATAACCTAAAATAGGAGGTGCAATAGTAACACCTAGTTTAGAAAGAGTTAACATGTTTTTTAGTGCTATAGTGCTTAAAGGCATCTCTCTTGGAGCTATTACAATATCTCTTTTCTCTTTTAACATTACGGTAAAAGCTCTAGTAATTAGTGAATCAGAAATTCCAACAGCACATTTTGCTAATGTATTCATAGAACAAGGAAGAATGATCATTTTATCAACTTTGAATGAGCCTGATGCAATACTTGCACCAATGTTTGAATCTTTAAAAACAGTTATATTTTCATTGTCTTTAAATAATTCATTTATTGAGATATTATTTTCTAATTTTAAAGCTTTTTTTGCACTTTTAGAGAACACAACAAACACTTCAATCTCTTTGGGTAAATATTTAATGAAATTTAAACCAAGATTTGTACCACTAGCACCAGAAATAGCTACAGTTATTCTCAAGAAAAACCTTTAATTTTAATATATGAAGATTGATAATAGCAAAAAAAAACTTTTAATTCAATCGTACTTCTAATAGTTGATTCTTGTCGTTATTTGTAAGTTGAAATTAATTTTAGAAGTGATAACATTTTGTATAAATATAATATATAAAAATTAAACATATTGTTTAATATAAAATATTTTTAATTTACTTTATGTAAAAGGATTTTTTATGTCAAAAATTTTTACTTATGTAAGAAAAAATGAAAATAATGAAAAATATACTCAAGAACAAATTGAACTAATAAACAAATACGTAACTAAACAAAATATACAAGTTTCTAAGAATATTGAAATAACAATTAGTACTCCAAGTGAAGAGAAAAATATTTTAGAATTACTTAAAAATTGTGAAAAAAATTCAACAATAATTGTATCAAATTTAAATGTTTTTGGAAGAACAATTGAAACTATATTAGAAATTGTAAAATTTTTATTAACAAATAAAATAAGAATTATAATTGTTGAACAAAATCTTGATTTATTAGATGATAAAGATATGTTAACTCAAATGATTTTAGGTGTTATTTCAATGACAGTAAGTCTTGAAAAAGAGTTGATGAGTTTAAGAACAAAAGAAGCTTTGACTGCAAAAAAACTTGATGGTATGGCTTTAGGAAAACCAAAAGGAACTATTCAAAAATCTAAATTTGATTTACAAAGAGATAAAATTGAAGAGCTTTTAAGTGTTGGATTAAGTGTACGTAAAATTTCAAAATTATTAGGTTATAACAATCATATAGGATTGAATAATTATGTTAAAAAAAGAAAAATAAAAACAAATTTAAAAGCTAAAGAGCTGTAAGAATTGTTCTTTAGAAGCATTTAAAAAAAATATAGTAAAATAAATTTAATTAAAATAGAATGGAGTTATTGTGAAAGTATTATTAACAAAAGATGTAAAAAGTTTAGGAAAAGCTGGAGAGATTAAAGAAGTAGCTGATGGATATGGAAAAAATTTTTTAATTGGAAAAGGCTTAGCTTTACATGCAACAACAGAAGTACTAAATAGATGGAAATCAGAACAAAAAAAATTAGCTCTAAAAGAAGAACAAGAAATAGCTGATGCTAAAGAATTAGCTGAAAAATTAAATGCAACTAAATTAACTATTAAACATAAAATTGGAGCAAATGGACATTTAATTGGTTCAGTTACAAACAAAGAAGTAAGTGAAGAATTAGAAAAACAATTTTCTATAATTTTAGATAAAAAGAATATTTCATTAGATAAAAAAATTAAATCTATCGGGATTTATGAAATTGATTGTAAATTAGGACATGCTATTCATGCAACTTTAAAAGTTGATATAATTGGAGAATAGTATATGTTTGATGCTACAACTATACTTGCCTATAAAGGTAAAAATAAAGCTGTAATTGGTGGTGATGGTCAAGTTACTTTTGGAAATACAGTTTTAAAAGGAAATGCAACAAAAATTAGAACTTTATATAAAGACCAAATTCTTGCAGGATTTGCAGGAAGTACAGCAGATGCTTTTAATCTTTTTGATATGTTTGAAGGACATTTAGAAGCTTGTAAAGGTGATTTATTAAAATCAGTAATCGCTTTTTCAAAAGAGTGGAGAAAAGATAAAGTTTTAAGAAGATTAGAAGCTATGATGATAGTTTTAAATAAAGAGAAAATATTTATTTTAAGTGGAAATGGTGATGTTGTTGAACCAGAAGATGGAGCAATTGCTTCAATTGGAAGTGGTGGAAATTTTGCTATTTCAGCTGCACGAGCACTTGCAAAGCATTCTACTTTAGATGAAGAAGAACTTGTAAGAGAATCACTTATGATTGCTGGTGAACTTTGTATTTATACAAATCAAAATATAAAAATATTGAAGTTAGAGGATTAATAAAATATGGATATGACACCAAAGCAAATAGTTGCTTATTTAGATGATTATATCATTGGGCAAAAAAATGCAAAAAAAACAATTGCATTAGCTTTAAGAAATAGATATAGAAGAATGATGGTTGAACCAAAACTTCAAGAAGAGATAATGCCTAAAAATATTTTAATGATAGGAAGCACTGGAGTTGGTAAAACTGAAATTGCAAGAAGACTTGCAAAAATGATGGGACTGCCTTTTGTTAAAGTGGAAGCAAGTAAATATACTGAAGTTGGATTTGTAGGTCGTGATGTTGAATCAATGATTAGAGATTTAGTTTATGAAGGTATAAATCTAGTTACAAGAGAGTTTGAAGAAAAAATCAAAGACAAAATAGATGATGAAGTAAATAGAAAAATTATTGAAAAATTAGTTCCTCCGCTTCCTGAAACTGCAAGTGAAAGTGCAAAAGAGTCATTTATTAAAACTTATAACACAATGGAAAAGAAACTTCTTGATGGTTCTTTAGATGATAAAAAAATAGAGATAGAAATTCCTAAAAAAGCACATATAGAAATTTTAGATTCATCAATGCCTTTTGATATGAGTTCTATGCAAGAAAGCCTAAACAAAATGTTAGGTGGATTAAATAAAGATACAATTAAAAAAGAAGTTTTAATCAAAGATGCAAAAGTTTTATTAAGAAGTGTTGCAAGTGAAAGTTTACTTGATACTGAAGCTATAAAAGTTGAAGCTTTAAAAAGATGTGAAAATGGTGGAATTATTTTCTTAGATGAAATTGATAAAATTGCTTCAGGTAAGAAAAATAATGGACAAGATCCATCAAAAGAGGGAGTACAAAGAGATTTACTTCCTATAGTTGAAGGAAGTAGTGTTCAAACAAAATTTGGACAAATAAAAACAGATCATATTTTATTTATAGCTGCTGGTGCATTCCATGTTTCAAAACCAAGTGATTTAATTCCAGAACTTCAAGGAAGATTTCCTCTAAGAGTTGAGTTAGAGTCTTTAGATGAAGATGCTTTATATAGAATATTAACAAATACAAAAAATTCACTTTTAAGACAATACCAAGCACTTCTAGAAGTTGAAGGTGTTGATTTAGAATTTGATGATGAAGCAATAAGAGCGTTTGCAAAATATTCTGTTACAGCAAATGAAAAAACAGAAGATATTGGTGCTAGAAGATTACATACTGTTATTGAAAAAGTTATTGAAGATATCTCTTTTGAAGCAGATGAAAAAAAAGGAACAAAAGTTATTGTTACAAAAGAACTTGTTTCAGAAAAATTAGATGATATTGTTGAAAATGTTGATACAGCAAGGTATATCTTATAATTTAATAATCTTTTAGATAGAATAATTAATAAAAATACAAAGGTGGTAATATGAAAATTGTAACATTTTGTGATATTGATGAGTCTTTATTTAGTCCAGAGTTTACTGTTGAACATTTTCAATCAGGTACAAGTGGAGAAGCAGATATTGCAATTATAAATATTGATTCAATATTTGAATTTGAAGAAAATAAACACAGTGTTTGTAAAGAAAAATTTGTATCTATTGCTGTAATCGAAGATGACAGTGATTATGATGCTTTTAAAAATTTTGGAATTAGTGCTTGGATTAAAGCTGGAGACATTTCACAAATTAACAATATTATTAACTTAGTAAATAAAAGATTTTTATCGTAATTAAGGATTAAAAAATAATTATAGATACTCATTGTCATTTAGACAACAAACAATACTACGAAGACATAGATAGTGTTATTTCTAATGCACTAAGTCATGGTGTAAAGGGATTTTTAATCCCTGGAGCTGATTTTAATGATTTACCAAAAGCAGTTGAGTTAGCTGAAAAATATGATGAAGTATATTTTGCAGTTGGAATTCATCCATATGATATAGATATGTACAATGAAGAAATGATGGAAAAGTATGTAAATCATCCTAAATGTATCGCTATTGGTGAATGTGGACTAGATTATTTTAGATTACCTGAAAATGAAGAAGAAAAAATTGAGAATATAAAAAAACAAAAAGAAGTTTTTATTTCTCAAATAGAATTTGCAAAAAAAGTAAAAAAACCTTTAATTATTCATATTAGAGATGCTTCAAATGATTCACGACAAATTTTGATAGATTATAATGCAAAAGAGGTTGGTGGAGTTTTACACTGTTTTAATGCAAGTGAACATTTACTTCCTTTAGCTGAACATAATTTTTATTTTGGAATAGGTGGAGTATTAACTTTTAAAAATGCAAAAAAATTAGTTGAAATTTTGCCAAAAATTCCTAAAGATAAATTATTGATTGAAACAGATGCACCTTATTTAACACCACATCCTCATAGAGGTGAAAGAAATGAGCCTTTTTATACAGTTTTTGTTTCTAAAAAGATGTCAGAATTATTAGAAATTAGTGATGAAGATATTCAAGAATTAACAACAAATAATGCAAAAAAATTATTTAAAGAGTTTTCTAGTCTTTCTTAGATATAATCTAGACTATATTAAGAAAAGAGGACTTTTTGAATAAAATTTTTTTTATAATACTTATTTTAGTAAATAGTTTATTAGCTAATATTACAGATGAGAGTGATTTAAAAGTTTTAAAAGATTTAGATATTGAAACTTCTTTTATAAATGAATCATCTTTTCAATCAATATTCAAAGAATATTCATCAAGTCAAAATATAAATTATTACAATAATATCTTAAAAAAATCATCTTTAAATGCTCAAATTGTGCGTGAAGAAATAGAAAATGAAAATTTGCCTCAAGCAATATTTTTTATTCCAATGCTTGAATCAAGTTTTTCAAATCAATTAAATGGTAAAAAAAATCCTGCAGGAATTTGGCAAATAATGCCACAAACAGCAACAAATCTTAAGTTAAGAAATGATGAATTTATTGACGAAAGATTGGATTTAATCAAATCAACAAATGCTGCAAGTAGTTATTTAAGAAAGTATTATAAAAAGTTAGACAAATGGTATTTGGCTCTTTTAGCATATAATTGTGGTGAAGGAAGAGTTATCTATGGAATGGCTAAAGCTTCTTTAGATAAATATTTAGAAGAAAATCCAACTAAAGCTGATGATTCAAGAATAAAGGTTTATCAAAGTTATTTAGATGAATATAAAAAGAATAAATCTGGTTTAAGTGATTTATATGAAATATATAATCATTTAGGAAAAAGAGATGGGAATTTAGATTTTTCATATATAGTTAGAAACAATAAATCAAACGATTATCTTCCAGACAGTAGTTTAGTTTATCTTCAAAAAATAGTAGCATTTTCAATAATTGCAAATAGAGATTTATTTAAAAGTATAGATAAAAAAAGTAAATATCAATTAGAAAAAGTAAAAGCTCATAAAGGTTTACAATTAAAATCATTAGCAAATATTGTAGGTATGAATTACAATGAATTTAGAAGTATAAACAAACACATAAAAAAAGAGTCTTTACCAACAGATTCAAAGCTTTATAATATCTATATACCTCATGATAAAGTAGAAGCTTATAATCAAAAAATAATGATAGTTAAAGCTCCTGTTGTAACTGAGGTTAAAAAAGATGTTAAGAAAAATGTAAATTCAAAAGAGAATAACAAAGTACCTCAAACAAAAAAAATAACAACAAAAAAAGAGCCAATAATTTATATTGTAAAAAAAGGTGATTCTTTTTTATCAATTGCAAAAAAATACAATATTGATGCAAAAAAATTAAAAGCTGATAATAACAAAAACAGTAATTTGATAAAAGTAGGAGAGAAAATTGAAATTTATAAGTAGTATAAAATATAGTTTATTTTTAGGATTTTCAAGTCTATTTTTGTTTACAGGATGTTCACAAAAGAATTATAGTGATGATTATTTGAAATTTTATAAAGATACAAAAAACTCTAAAATAAATAATTCAAAAGAAATGCATAAATATACAATGAGACCTTATAGTGTATTTGGTATAAAATATTATCCTTTTATTGCAAATATTGGAGATAATTTTGAAGGTATTGCATCTTGGTATGGACCAGACTTTCACTCTAAAAGAACTTCAAATGGTGAAGTTTATAATATGTATGATATGACAGCAGCTCATAAAACTTTACCAATGAATACAGTATTAAGAGTTGATAACTTAGATAATGGTAAATCAATAATTGTTAGGGTAAATGACAGAGGACCTTTTGTTAAAGGAAGAATCATTGACTTATCAAATAAAGCAGCCAATGAAATAGATATGGTTAGACGAGGAACTGCAAATGTAAAAATCACAGTTCTTGGATATAATGGTGAAATAGAAAATAAAAATGCACCATATACTGAATTGGCTCAAAGTGAAGTTAAACCATCAAATCAAGTAGAAAAAGTAGATGCACTTGAACCTTTAGATATAAAAGAGGATAAAATTACAACAACAAATGTTACAATTCCTCCAACAGTAGGAACACCAATAGTTGCAAAAACTACAGTAAAAACGCCAACTGTAAATACTGTAAATAAAGCACCAGTTGTTGTAAATAATAAACCAAAAGTTGCACCTATTTCAACTGGAATTTATAGTCTTCAAGTTGGAGCATTTAGTAAAATTGAAGGTGCTCAAAAAACTGTAAGTGATTATCAAAGAAAATTTAGTTCAAATAAGGTTGAATCTGAAAAAGCTTTTGTAAATGGTAAAACTTTGTATAAAGTATTTATCAAAGGTTTCAAAAGTTATGAAGAGGCTCAAAGATTTAAAAATTCTAATGGTTTAACTAATGCAATGGTTATTAAATAGGAAATTAAAATGGTAGAAATTAATAGAAAAACAAAAGAAACAGATATTAAATGTAAAATACAAATAGAGGGTTGTGGTAAATCTAATATCCAAACTGGTGTTGGATTTTTTGACCATATGTTGGAAGCTTTATCAAAACATAGTGGAATTGATATTGATTTATCATGTGATGGTGATTTACATATTGATGCGCATCATACAGTTGAAGATTGTGGAATAGTTTTAGGTCAAGCTTTAAAAAAAGCAATTTTCCCAATTACTGCCGTTGAAAGATATGGAAATGCAACAGTTGTTATGGATGAAGCAGCTACAACTTGTGCTTTAGATTTATCAAATAGACCATATTTAGTTTATGAAGTAAATGTAAGTGGAAAAGTTGGAGAATTTGATGTTGAACTTGTTGAAGAATTTTTTCATGCACTTGTAGGAAATGCAGGAATTACAGCTCATATTATTCAAGATAGAGGAAGAAATAAACATCATATTTTAGAAGCTTCATTTAAAGCTTTTGCGGTAGCTTTAAGACGAGCATTAGTTAAAAATGAAAAATTAGGAATTCCTAGTACAAAAGGTGTTTTATGATTGAATTAATTGTTTTAGATGTTGATGGAACTTTAACAGATGGTAAAATCTCTTATACTTCAACAGGTGAAGAGACAAAATCATTTGATGTTGCTGATGGTTTAGCAATAGCTGTTTGGACAAAAAACTTTGGTAAAAAAGCTGCAATAATAACAGGAAGAAACTCTTCAATAGTTGAAAAAAGAGCAAAAGAACTAAATATTACTCATTTATATCAAGGTATTAAAAATAAACAAGAAGTTTTAGAAAAAATCCTTGAAAAAGAAGGATTAAATTGGAATCAAGTTGCAGCTATTGGTGATGATTTAAATGATTATAATATGTTAAAAAAAGCTGGGCTTTCTTTTACACCAGCTAATGGAACACATTATTTGAAAGATTTTGTACATGTAATTTGTCAAAATAGTGGTGGAAATGGAGCAGTAAGAGAAATGCTTGAATATATATTTAAAGAAGATGGATTAGAAGAGGATTTTTTAAACGCATGGGTATAAAATCTTTTTTATTTGCTCTTTTATTTATAGCAACAGTTTCATATTTTATTCCAGTAAATAATTTAAAAAAGAATACAGCTGAAAAGGATTTACCTTTAGTTGTTTTTGAAAAACCAATAATGTATACTTTAGATGATAAAAGCGTACATAGGATTGTTATCGCAGATCAAGCTGTTAAATATGAAAAAAGAGATGAAATGTTTAATGCAAATATTACTTTGAAAAATCAGGACAAATCAAAAGATTTTAATAGTGAAAATTTAAAAGCTGATTTAATAGTTAAAAAAGGCGATGTTTATACTTTAACAAACAATGTAAAATATAAAAGAGATAATTTCATAAAAGTAGATACAAACGAATTAATTTATGATGATATAAATAAAATAGCAAAAAACAGTAAACCTTTTGAAAGTATATATAATACTCATTTTTTTAAAGGTACAAATTTATATTTAGATATAAATAATGATTATATTACTGCAAAAAATGCACATTTTGAAATAGATGTTGATAAAAATTTAAAAGGAAAAAAATGAAATATTTAATTGGAACTCTATTATGTTCTACACTTTTATTTGCTCAAACTGAAACTTTAGTAATTGATGCTCAAGATTTTCAAGCAGATGATAAAAAAGGTATTTCTATTTTTACAGGTGATGTAAAAATAAAAATGGGACAAGATAAATTAAATGCAAATAGAGTAGATGTTTATTTTGCAACAGATAAAGAGAATAAAAAAGTACCATTAAAATATGAAGCTACAGGAAAAGCTGATTTTGAAATAGTTACTCAAGATAAACATTATATTGGTAATGGAGATAAAATTATTTATTCTCCACAAAAACAAGAGTATACAATTATTGGAAATGGATTTTTACAAGAAAAAAATGATGATAGAAAAGTATATGGTGATACAATTTATGTAAATCAAATAAGTGGTGAAGCTAAAGTAAAAGGTAGCGAAAATAAACCAGTTAGATTTATCATTAATGTAAACCGTGGCGAAAATAAAGGAACAAATCAATGAAAATAGTTGATGCAAAATTTTTGCAATCTGCTCAAAGTGTAAATGACTCACCAGCTCCAAATGTAGCAGAAGTGGCATTTTTAGGTAGATCTAATGTTGGGAAATCTTCACTTTTAAATACGTTAACAAATAGAAATGGTTTAGCAAAATCATCTTCAACACCAGGTAAAACACAATTAATAAACTATTTTGAAATTAAGTTCAAAACTGAAAATGAAGAAATGCCTTATATTTATTCAAGATTTGTTGATTTACCTGGATTTGGTTATGCAAAAGTTGCAAAAAGTTTAAAAGCTCAGTGGAATAAGAATTTAACTGAATATTTGCAGTTAAGACCTAATTTACAAATCTTTGTACATTTAATTGATTCAAGACATCCAGAACTTGAAATTGATAAAAACGTTGATGAATTTTTAAATGAAATTAAAAGAGGTGACCAAATTATTGTTCATGCTTTTACAAAAACTGATAAATTAAAACAAAACGATTTAGCACAATTAAAAAGAATTTATCCAGAAGGTATTTTTATATCAAACCTTAAAAAAAGAGGTATAATGGACCTTCAAAATAAAATTACAGGATATTTATTTGGAAATTAGATTTTATAAGCCAACAGTTGCTGATATACCTTTAATGCAAGCATTAGTAAAAGAAGAAGTTGAAAAAGGAAAAATCTTACTTAGAACTGAAGATGAGATGGCTACAACAATTCGTTCTTATACAGTTGTAGAAGTTGATGGAAAATTAGCAGGATTTACGGCAACTCATATTCATTCTCCAAGACTTGCTGAAGTAAGAAGTTTAGTTGTTGGAAAAGAGTTTAGAGGATTGAAACTTGGTAAAAAACTAGTTGAAGCTTGTATTAATGAAGCAAAACAATATGGAATAAAACAAGTTTTATCTTTAACTTATGAAAAAGGTTTTTTTGAAAGTTGTGGTTTTAGAGAAATTTCAAAAGAAGAGATACCTGAACACAAAATTTGGGCAGATTGTATTAGATGTAAACACTTTCCAATTTGTGATGAAATTGCAATGGTAATTGATTTATAAAACTAGAAGTTAATCTTCTAGTTTTTTCTTGAGTTTAAACCTTTAGATTCTTCAAGTCCTAACATAATGTTCATACATTGAACAGCAGCTCCACTCGCACCTTTTCCAAGATTATCTAGTCTTGAAATAACAACCATATCAGTATCATTTTCATAAACAGAAATCTCTAAAGTATTAGTATTGTTACATTTCATTGGATTTAATAAGCCTGCATCAAGGTATGACTCATTGTCCTCTATTATATTTATAAAAAATTCATCTTTATAATAATTTTTATAAACTTCTAAAATTTCTTCTCTTGAAACTGTTTTTTTGAAATCTTTTTTTACTAAATAACTCATTACAAGCATACCTTGTTTGAAGTTTCCAACACTTGGAGTAAATAGTGGAGCTTCATCTAACTCTAAAACATATTTCATTTCAGGAAGATGTTTATGATGAAGTCCTAAAGCATAAGGTCTTTGACCTCCAATATCTTCAAGCTTTCCACTTTCATAATCATCAATCATAGCTTTTCCACCACCACTAAATCCAGTAATTGAATGGCAAATTAATTTCTGAGAATTTGCTAATATACCATTTACAATCAAAGGTTTCATAGCAATGATTAGTCCACTTGCATGACATCCTGGAACACAAACTCTTTTAGAATTTTTGATTTTTTCTCTTTGAGTTGGAGTTATTTCAGGTATTCCATAAGTCCAAGAAGGATTTGTTCTAAAAGCTGTACTTGCATCAATTACTTTTACATTTTCATTTGTGATTAAACTAACTGATTCAATAGAAGCAGCATCAGGAAGACATAAAAATACTAAATCAGCACTATTTAAAAGTTCTTTTCTTTTATTTAAATCTTTTTTTTCTTCTTCTTTTATAGATAAAAGTTCTATTTCATCACGTCCATCTAACATTTCATGGATTTTTAATCCTGTTGTTCCGTGTTGTCCATCTACAAATATTTTATATTTCATTTTTTCCTCAAAATTTATAGTAATTAATTTTTTGATAGTTTATCTAAAAGGTTCTTTTTTGTGATTTAAAAGTGTAGTTAAATATCAATTTTAGTAATAATTGATTTTACAAAAGGAGATTTCTCTTTTCCATATTCTTCTTGTTCAATTATTCCTTTTTTCAAAATCTCTAGTTTTTTATTTTCATACTCTTTTCTTGCACTTGGATTTGAAAGCATATATTCTTTGTATTTTAATTGTTTTATATGCTCTATTGAATTGTTTTCTATAACATGTAGATGAATAATATATTTTGAATTATTAAAAATAACCATTCCATCTTTTCTAGGACGTTCTTTTGGAAAAGGATTTTGGCTTATTTGGTCTTGAAAACCTAAAGATTTTATATGATTTATGGCTTTATTTAAATCATTGTTTTTATATAAAATTGATAAATCGATTATTCCTTTTCCATCAACCATAAATGAAGTTGAACCAATATGTATAACTTCAAACTCTTTTGTAGAGATAAAGTTAATCAAAGCTTTTGCAACATCAAAATAATCCTCATTCCAAGGTTTAAAAGAAGCTTCTATTTTTTCATATTTTAAGATTTCCAATGAATATCCTTTTTACTAAAAAATTATTTTAAACTCTTTTAACTTCGAACCAAATTTCGCTAAAAGTTTTTATTGCATTTTCTATTTCAAACTCTTCAAAACCACCAAATCCTAAAGCTATTACTTTTTCAAGATTAAAAAACTCTTTAAAATAGATTTTTACATCTTTTTCTTTGGCTGTTTTTTCAAGCTTTTCTAAATCAATATTTACAAGCGGTTTTATCAAAAAATTTAATCCACTTCCTTCTCTTATAATTTTTATCTCATTTTTTAAATAGATTTTTAAATACTCTTTCATTAAATTATGTTTTTTTCTATTTGAATTTCTGATTTTTCTAAGATGTTTTTCCCAATATCCTTCTTTTAAAAAAAGTGTCAATGTTTTTTGAATATCTATTGGAACTTGTGAAAATACAAAATCAAAAACATCATGATAAATATCCAACAAACAGCTTGGCAAAACAATATAAGATACTCTCAAAGCAGGAGAAAGAGCTTTTGAAAAAGTACCTAAATAGATAACTCTATCACTATTTTCTAAACTTTGCATAGATGGAATAGGGCGATTATAATAGCTTAGTTCACTATCATAATCATCTTCAATGATAAAAGCATCATTGTTCTTCGCCCAATTTATAAGTTTTATTCTATTTGCAATTGGCATTGTTATTCCAGTTGGAAATTGATGTGAAGGAGTTGTATATAAAATCTTTGAATCACTTTTTTCTAAAAAATCCAAATCTAAACCATCTTTATTTACAGGAATGTCATTTATTTCAAAAGAAGATAACTCAAATACTTTTCTTGCAACTTTATATCCAGGAGATTCAATAGCAACTTTATTTGAAATTTTTTTTAAAATATTTGCCAGAAGAAACATAGAATTAGAAAATCCATTTGTGATGATAATTTGTTCTGTATTACACAAAACTGCTCTTGAGTTTAGAAGATATTTTTTTATCTCTTTTCTTAGCTCATAATCACCTTGAAAATTTGAATATACACCATAATGAACATCTTCTTTTACAACTTTATTATAAAATTTTAACCAAATTTGTTTTGGAAAAGAGTTTTTATCAAGACTTGCAGGGAAAAAGTTTATTTTATAGTTTTTCTCTTCTTTTATTTCATCTTTTTTATTTTCAATTTGAGAGTTGAATTTTTGGTAAATCTCTTCACAAACATAATAACCACTTTTTTCAATACTTTGTATATATCCTTCGCAACAAAGTTGATTATAAGCAGTTTGAACAGTCGTTTTACTAAGTTTATAATCATTTGCTATTTTTCTTATGGAAGGAAGTTTTACTCCAGCTTTTAGTTCATTATTTATTTTATTTTTCATTTGTTCATAAAGTTGAATATAAAGAGGTGAATTGTTATCAAATTTATACATAACTGTCCTTACTAAAAAACTAAAAAGTGTATCTTTTATTAGGTACAAAATATTGATATTATACGAATAATTACTTAAAAAGGAAAAAGATGAGAAGAAAAGAGTTTGATGTAAAAGATGAAAATAGCATAAATGAGATATTAAAAGTTTGTGAATATGGAACTTTGAGTTTGATAAGTGAGGGTAAACCTTATGTTGTTGCTTTAAATTTTGTATTTTTTGAAGATTCTATCTTTTTTCATGGTGCAAAAGAAGGAAGAAAAATAGAAGCTATAAACTCAAATCCCAATGCAGCTTTTTTAGTAGTAAAACCATACTCTTTTATACCTTCATATTTTAGTGATACGATGGCAGCATGTCCTGCAACACAGTTTTTTGCTTCAGTTTTGTTTGAAGGAAAGTTGAAATTTATAGAAGATGGAAATAAAAAAGCTGATGTTTTAAATGCTTTGATGAAAAAGTTTCAAAAGGAAGATAGTTTTGAAAAAATTGCTTATGATAAAGCAATGTACACAAAAATGCTTGATAAAACTGCAATTATTGAGTTGAAAATTGAAACACAAAGTTGCAAGATAAAAGTAGGGCAGAACTTAAATGAAGATAGAAAAATTAAAGTTATGGAAAAGCTAAAAAACAGAAATTTACAAATAGATGATGAGACTATAAAACAGATGAAATTGTTTAGTTAAAAAAGATTATAAAATCTTTTTTAACTGATTTTTTATGATAACAGGAACAAAAAACATAGAAACAACATAAGAGATAAGAGTTCCTCCAATTAGTGCAACTCCAAGTCCTCCAAATACTGCATCATTTGCAATCAATGCACTTGCAAAAACCATTGTTAAAACAGTTAAAATAATAGGTTTTGACCTTGTTGCTGTTGCTTTTGCAATAGCTTCATTTATACCTAATCCTTTTTCTTCTATTAATTGTTTTGAAAAATCAATAATCAAAGTAGAGTTTCTTGAATTTATTCCAATAAGACCAATAAATCCAATAAGAGAAGTAGCTGTTAAATAAAAAGTATCGGTTGTAAATAAATCCATAATTATATGAGCAAAAATTACTCCAATAATTGAAATAAAACTAGATAATACAATTCCAGCAGATATTGCAAAACTTTTATAATACATAACCATTAAGAAGAATATTAAAACAAGTGCAATTATAAATGCTCCACCTAAATCAATAAATGTATCAATTGTAACTTTTAATTCTCCATCAAATACTAAATCAAATCTCTCTTTAGTTTTTTTATCAACAAATGCTAGATTTAGAAGATTTGTTTTTATTATTTCATAATCATTATTTAAAGTATCAAACATTTCATCTCTTGCATTTAAAAGAGGATAAATTTGACTATCATTAGAAGTTTCTGCAATTACATTTATTATTAGATTTAAGTTTTTTGATGTAATAGTTGGTTCTTTTAAACTCTCTTTTATTGTAACTAATTCAGAAATATTTATCATATTTCCTTCTTTATTCATAAGTTTTAGGTTTTCAAGTTTTGCTTTTAAAGCTTCTTTTGAAGAGTCATTTAAATTTCTTGAGTCATTTAGTCTTAAAAAAATTGGGATTTGACTCTGAGCATTTTTATCATTTATAACTGATACTTTCATACCTTCAAATGCTAAATATAAAATATTTTTTAGTTGGTCTAAATCAATTTTACTCATAATAACTTTGCTATTATTTACTTCTAATTCATACATAATAAACTCATCATCAGCTAAAACATCTACATCAACTAAAGTTGCTTGATGTTTTAAAATTTGAGCTATTTTTAAAGCAAAATCTTTTCTACTTTCAAAACTTCTCCCTCCATAAATCTCTGTTACTATTGAAGCAAGTACAGGAGGACCAGCAGGAAGTTCTATAAACTTGATATTTGCTTCATTTAGTGAACAATTTTTTTGAACATCACCTCGAAGTTTTGTTACAAGATTATAACTTGTGATATCTCTATCCTCTTGTTTTTTGATATTTACCATTAATTCAGCTTGAGATTCTTTGTCTTTTAACGAACTAAGTTTTACTAAAGCAGCAAAATCAAGAGGTTGACCTTCACCTATAAAAGCTGAAATATTAGTAATATTTTCATCTTTTTGAATATTTTCTACTATACATTGAACTACTTGTTTTGTTTGATTTATACTTGAACCATCTTTTAAATCAACATAAATTGAGAATGTATCAGAATCTTTACTTGGAAGCATTTTAGCTTTTGTAATATGTGTTGGGAAAGTTAAAATACTTAAAATAAACAGAATAAAAGTAATTAAATAAACTAAAAATGATTTTTTATTACTTTGTAAAATACTATATATAAATTTTTCTAATTTCATTTTAAATACCTTACAAAAATTTTTTTACAAAATATGGAGTGAATGCATAAGCAACAAATAAAGAAACAGCTAAAGAAATAGGCACAAATACTGGAAGTGGATGCATGAATTGTCCCATCATACCTCCAACAAAGAACATAGGAATAAAAGTCATAATAATAGCAATTGTAGCTATATTTGTAGCATTTCCTATCTCATTTGTGGCATTTATTGTTAATGGTACTATATCCATCATTGGTGATTCATTTTTATGTCTATGAATATTTTCAATTACAATAATAGCTGCATCAACTAACATTCCTAATGATACAATTAAAGCAAAAAGAGTAATTCTATTTACCGTTTCTCCTAACATAAAGCCAATAAAAAGTGTAAGTGATAAAATCATTGGAACAGCAAGAGAAACAATCATGGCTTCTTTAAATCCTAAAGTAAAAATTAGTAATATAGCAATAATGACAATAGAAATAAGTAAACTAAACACAAGTTCATTTACAGCTTTATTTGCAGTGTATCCATCATCTCTTGTTATTATATATTTTATATTTTTTGCTAATAATTCATCTTTTATTGAATTCATGTAAGAAAAAATTTCTTCATTTATACTAACTGAATTAGCTCCTTTTAGTTTTGAAGCTGTTAGTGTTATTTGACTAGAAGCTTCAAAATTATTTGTTTCATTAGGTAAATAAAGTAAAGCCTCTTTTTTATTTTCTATATCATATGATTTTTCAATAGTTGCAATATCTTTTAGATAAATAGGTGTTTGGAAATTATAAGAGATGATTAGATTTTTTAAATCATTTTCATTTTCAATTGCTTGTTTAATACCAAAAACAACAACAGAAGAATCAGTTGTATTTGTTGTGATATTTGGAGTTTTATAAGATAATGCTTGAATTTGTTTCATAACTTGACCTAAAGATAAGTTATAGCTTGATAGTTTATTTGCATCAACTAAAACATTAAATTGGTCTTTATGTTCACCTTTTAAATCAACAAGAGCTACATTTTTTATTTTATTTATCTCTTTTGAAATACGACTAACTTCATTATAAAGTTCAGTATTTGAAACTAAATCTTTATTATTCTCTTTTACGCTATAAAATGCAATTGTAGCTATTGGAATATCTGTATCAATATCCATTGTTTTAATAATTGGTTGCATTGCATTTTGTGGCATCAAATCCATATTTCTCATCACTTGGTCATATAATTTTAGATTTGATTTTTCTTTATCTTCCCCAATATAATATTGAACTTGAACAATACCAACAGAATCTTTTGCAAAAGAATATATATGTTCAACCCCTTGAATTTCTCTAATTTTCTTTTCAAGTGGTTCGATTATTACCTTTTGAACTTCACTAGGTTTAGCTCCTGGAAGTGCAACTATTACAACTCCACCACTTACTTTTATTTGTGGATTTTCTTCTCTTGGCATAAAAACTAATGAGATATAACCTAATGCTAAAATAAAAATTCCAAAAATTAGTGTTAGTGGATGATTTATGAAAGCTAATGATAATTTTCCTGCTATATTTAGGTTTTTATCTATTTGATTATTCATTAAAATTCCTAATTATTTAAATCAACTAAAATTTTTGAGTACATTCCAGGATAGATATTAAAATCCTTTTTATCAAAGCTAATTTTTAATACAAAAGAGTGCGTTAAATCAACTGTATTTGGAATAACAGCACTAATTGTTCCTTCTGTTTTAAAATTTTGTGAACTTATTTCAATATTTACTTTTTGACCAATTTTTATGTTATTTAAATTTGATTCAGAAATATTTGTTTTAATTAAAAGTGTTGATAAATCTGTTAAAACAAACGCAGGCATTCCAGGCATTGACATTTCACCAGCTTTAATAGATTTTTTTATAATTAACCCATCATTTGGAGCTTTTATTTTTAGATAATCATATTGAGCATTTATCTCTTTTAGTTTTGCTTTTGTGATATCTATCATATTTTTTGTATTTGTTAAATTTAACTCCATTTGTTCAACTTCATAAAGTGAAACTAAATCTTGAGCTAATAGATTTTTATATCTTTTTAAATTTACTTCTATATTGTTTTTTTGATTTTCTAAAATTTGAAGATTTAATTCTATTTCTTTTTTATTTGAATCCATGTTTGATGAATCAATTTCGTATAAAATATCACCTTTTTTTACGTTTGAACCTTCTTTTGCGTAAACTTCTTTTATGTAGCCCATATTTCTACTTGTTATTATTTTTTCATTATCTGATTCAACTGTTCCTGATAATTCTATTTGGCTTCCTGCAAATAAATTTATACAAAAAAGTGTTGTTAATAGTGCTTTTATCATTAGTTATTTTCCTCTTTTATATTTTGACCTAAAATAAGATTTATATTCGCTAAAGCAAGAGATTTTTCATATCTTGCTTGGATAAGCATTGATTCATTTTTTCTATAGTTTGCTTCTTGAGAAAGAAGAGTTGTCATAGAGATTAGTCTATTTTTATATTGTAATTTTGCTTGTTCTAAAACATTGTTTGCTAAATTTTTAGCTTCAATTTTCTCTTTTAAAATAGCATCTTTGGCTTCTAAATTTAAAATTGCTTTTTTTAATTCAAGTTTAATACCATCTTTTAATTTTTCTTGATTTAAAGTTGCTTTTATATGTTCAATTTTATTTTTTTCTTTTTCAACATCTCTTGTTCCATCAAATAAAGTAAGTGAAATTCCAATCAAAGCTATATAATAGTCTTTGTCATCATCAGTTGTTAAGTTATTATCATTGTATCCATATTCTAAATGAGAATAAACAGATGGATAATACGCACTATTTGCAATGTCTATATTTTTTTTAGTTGCATTTACTTGAATATTTTGCATTTTTACTTCATCTCTATTTTCTAAAGCTTTTTTATATAACTCTTCTTCATTTGGGAAGTGAAAATAGATATTTTCAAGTTCTTTTACATCAGTTATTTCATCATTTGAACTTAAAAATTTAAGATAAGCTAAAGCTAATTGGAAATTGTTTTTTGCTTCAATAAGTGTTGAGTTTATATTAAGCTCATAAACTTTTGCTTCATTTACATCAATTTTTGTAACATATCCTTCTTTGTGAAAAGCATCTGCACTTTCAACAATTTTCGATATTGCAATTTTTGCTTTTTCTAAAGCTTGAACAAAATCTTTTGCAACTACTGCACTATTGTAAGCTTTTAAAACCTCAAATTCTAAACTTTTTTTATCTAAATTGAATTTTAATTCATTTGCTTTTTCTTGAAGTTTTAAAATATCTTTTTGATTTGAGAGTTTAAAACCTGTAAAAAGTGGAATATCATAAGTGATTTTTGTATTGAAATTATTTCTTGCATCTGGATAGTTTAAATCTATTGGTGCTGTATTTAATCCTTCATTCATTTGTGAAAAACCAAAATCTTTAAATGTAGCTTCTCTCGAAGATAGTTTTGAATTAAAAACATATCCTGCATGATTTGTTCTACTAATTTCTTCACTAATAGAAAGCTTTCCATAATTTATATAATCAATCATTTTTGAATCAAGTTTTGATGAATCAATATTAAGTTGTTGTTGTTTTAAATCTTTACTATTTTTTATAGTCATTTCTAAAACTTCATCAAAATTGATACTTTGAGCATAGGTTAAAGAAACAATGAGTAAAGATAAATAAATCTTATGCATATAAATAAATCCTATATATATTTGAAATTTCAATATTATACTATAAAAAAGGTTCTTTTTAATAAACAATTATAAAATAAATTTATAATATAAACTAAATTTTTTATTATTATAAAAACTAATTATAAAACTAATAAAGTAATATAATTAAATTTATATTTTTTATATACATTTTAAACATATGTTTATCCATTTTGTCTTAAAATTTTCTACCTTTATGTCTAAAAGGACTATAATGAAAAAAGTATTTAAAATACCTTTTGTTTTTTTTCTTCTGATTTCTTGTCTATTTTCAAATTCAATTGAAAAGAAAATACCTTCAATAACACCAATTGATTGGTTAAAAACAAATATAAACAATCCAGACTTAGTAATAGTTGATTTAAGACCATATGAAGATTATAAAAAAGGGCATTTAAAAAATGCAGTAAATATTCCAGGTTTAAAATCTTTATTTGATGAAAAGTTTTTTATGCCAAAACTTGATATTTTAAAAGAGTTATTTAGTAATGCAGGAATTGATTCTAATAAGTTAGTTGTTGCTTATGATAATGGTGATTTTATTTGGGCAGCTAGATTTTACTGGATATTACAAACTTTAGGACATGAAAATGTTGGTATTCTAAAAGTTGCTTATGGAGAAGAATTAAAAGAAAATTTTGAGGTTTCTACTCTTGATTTCATTGCAATTAAGAGTGAATTTGTTCCTAGAATTGATAATTCAAAGATAGAAACAAAGTTAAGTACTTTACTTTCAATTGGTAATAAAACAATTATTGATGGAAGACAAGAACAACATTATCTTGGTGAAAAATCAATAGCAAAAAGATTTGGACATATTCCAACAGCAAAAAATTATGCTTGTACTCAAAATTTTCAAGTAAATACAACTGGAAATAAAATGAGAGAACTTTCTGAATTAAAAGAGATATACAAAGATATTCCAAAAGATAAAAAAGTTCTTTTATATTGTGATGGTGGGGCTGATGCTGCTTTAAATTATATTGTTTTACAAGAATTAGGATACAAAGCTGCTGTTTATGATGGTTCTTGGGCAGAATGGGGAAATGATGAATCAGTTCCTATTGAAAATCCATCAAATAAGTAGTTTTTTTAATGAAAGGTTCTATAAAGAGTAAATTAACTTTTATAATTTTAGCTGTAACAACGATTACTAGTGCTATTGGATATATTGGATTTGTTTCTTGGTATATGAATGAACAATATAAAAAAACAATAGAATTATCAAATACAATTGGTATTGTTATTTCTCAAGATGTAGGTAAACTTATACTTTTAGATGATGTATCTGCTGCAGCTGATATTTCAACTCAATTAAAATCTTTTACAAATCTTCAAAAACTGGTTTTATATAAAAAAGATGGGAAGGCGATTTTGCAATATAACATTGAAAACAAAAGTTTTGATGTTCCAAAAATCGATTTTAATGCAATAGAACAAAATTCAAAAGATGGTAATTTAATCACAATTTTTCATAAAGCAACATATCAAGATACGGATTTGGGAGTTGTTTTTTTTGAATTTAAAGTTGAGTCTTTAAGTGATATTGTAAAAAAAGATATTTTTGTAATTATTCTAATTTTTATGTATGTTTTAGGAGTTTCATTTATTCTTGCAAAAACATTTGCAACAAAATTTACTGAACCAGTTTTAAAACTTGTATCATTTTTGGAAAGAATTGATAAAACAGAATCTTTAAGTAAAAGAGTAACTACTACAGAAAAAAATGAATTTGGTAAGTTGTATCAAGAAGTTAATACAATGTTGGAAAGAATTGAAAACTCTTATTATATTTTAAAAGTTGCATCAGTTGCTTTTGAAACACAAAGTGGAATGATAATTACCGATTCTAATCAAAAAATTCTACAAGTAAATAAATCATTTTCTAAAATAACAGGTTATAGACCAGATGAAGTGATAGGAAAAACGCCAATAATATTAAAATCTGGATTACATAATAGAGATTTTTACAAAAATATGTTTTGTTCATTAAAAAAGAATAATTTTTGGATGGGTGAAATTACAAATTTAAGAAAAGATGGCTCTATCATAAATGAACATTTAATTATCCAATCAGTTCTTGATGATAAAAATGAGGTAATTTATTATGTAGCATCTTTTTTAGATACAACAAAACAAAAAGAGATAGAAAATCAGCTTGAAATTAATCAGCAAATATTATTACAACAATCAAAACTTGCTGCAATGGGAGAAATGTTAGAAAATATAGCACATCAGTGGAAACAACCGTTATCAATTATTACTACATTAACTTCTGGAATACTTTTAAATAAAGAGCTAAATTTATTAACAGATGACTTCTTGAAAGATGGACTTAATAACATAACAAATTCTGTTAAATATATGTCAAAAACAATAGATGATTTTAGAAATTTTTATAATGATAAGTTAGAAAAAAGAGAGTTTAATATTAAAAATTCTATTGAAAAAACATTAGTATTAATTTCCTCTAAATTGATGAGAAATAACATAATTGTTGTAAAAAATATTGATGATATATTGATTTTAGGTTATGAAAATGAACTTATTCAAGTTTATATGAATATTTTAAACAATGCGATTGATTCATTAGAAAATATTGTTGATGAAACAAGAATTATAAAAATCAATGGAAAAGTTGAAGAAAATAGGGTAGTAATTGAGTTTTTAGATAATGCTGGTGGAATAAAAGAAGAGATTATGGATAAAATTTTTGATAGTCACTTTACAACAAAAGATGAATCAAAAGGAACAGGTATTGGTTTATATATGTCAAAAATTATTGTAACAAAAGCAAAAGGTGAATTAAGTGTTTCTAATAAAACTTTTGCTTTTAAAGAAAAAAATTATATAGGTGCAAATTTTAAAATTATTTTGCCACTAATTTAAATTTTCTTTTGGTTCAGATATATAAAAACCTTGTGAATAATCAATATCTAATTCTTTAACTTTTTCAAAAAGTTTTTCATCAGATATGAACTCAGCAATTGTTTTAATATTCATTTTTTTACAAAAAGAGATAATTGATTTTACAATTTCAAGTGAGTTTTCATCTGTAACAATTTGTTTTATGATACTTCCATCTATTTTTACATAATCAGCATTTATTTTTACAAGATATTCAAAATTACTATAACCACTTCCAAAATCATCAATTGCTAGCTTACAACCAATTTTTTTGATTTTATTTATAAATTCATAAATAGGCTCATATGAAACGATATGTTCAGATTCAACTAATTCTATTACTAGTTTATTTGTTATATTAAATTCTTCGATTTTTTGAAATAAAAATTCTTGTAAATTTTGGTCAGTTATATCTTCAACTGTTAAATTGATTGAAAACTCATAATCTTCATGTTGGAATTTTTCAAAAACTTTTTGAATTACAATTTTTGTAATATTTAAATATTGTTTTGATTTTTTTGCAATATCTAAAAAGAAGTATGGAGAAATGATTTTTCCATCTTCATCAATCAATCTAACTAATGCTTCATATTTTTCAATTTTATTAGTTTTATTATTGAAAATAGGTTGATAATAAGGGATTATTCTATCATCTTTTATAGCTTTTTTAATCTTTTCTGTCCAAAGTATATTTCTTTCAAATTCATCTTCTAAAGCAAGTTCTTTAGAATAAATCATAAGATTTAGTCCTTGTTTTTTTGCAACTTTGTTGATTATTTCTGATGTATTAAGTATATGTTCATTATCTTCAAAAGATATACCACAAGTAATACTAAAAGAAAATACTTTATCATCTAACTTTATTGTTAATTCAAATATTTTATTCATAATATTTTGTAAATAATAGACAAAATCAATATGTTCTATTGTTGGATTATAAACTGCAAATTTATCTCCATATACTCTGTATAATTGGAAATCATTTGTAAAATATTTTTTTAAGACTTCTGAAAATTTGATAATCAAATCATCACCAATTTCATAACCATAAAAATCGTTTATTAGTGAAAAATTATTTATATCAATAATTGCTAGATTATTTAAATCACTCTTTTTGATATCGTTAATTAGTTTTTCTCTACTACCTAAATTTGTTAAATTATCTTTTTTTATGTTTTCTAATTCAGTTATATCTTGAGCAAATTTAACAATTTTTACAGGTTTTTTATCAATATCAAGTATTGGTGTATATGTGGCTTGAATCCAAACTTCATTGTCGTTTTTACCATATCTTAAAAACTTTCCTGCTTGATATTCACCCGTTCTTAACTTTTTCCAGAAATCTTTATATTCTTGAGAATTCTTATATTTTTCATCAAGAAAAATACTATGATGTTTTCCCATGATTTCATTTTTTTCATATCCAACTGCTTTTAAAAATAGTTCATTTACATTTAAAATATTTCCATTTAAATCAAATTCTATAACAGCTTGAGATTTATTTATAGCTTCTAATTGACCAGAATGATATAAACTTGAAAGTTTTTCATTTGTTACATCTTGAGCGAATTTAACAATTTTTATTACATTATTGTCTAAATCAAAAATAGGATTATATGTTGCTCTAATCCAAACTCTTCTATTGTTATTTGCTAATCTTAGATATTCTGCACTATCAAATTTACCACTTTTTAACGTTTCCCAAAAATTTGTATATTCAATAGATTTTTTATAATCATCTTCAATAAAAATACTATGATGCTTTCCTAAAATATCTTCTAATTTGTAATTCATAATATTTAAAAAATTATCATTAGCTCTTAAAATATATCCATTGATATCAAACTCGATTACGGCAAGAGATTTGTTAACAGCTACTATTTGTTGTTGATAGTTTAGATTTTCAAGTTTTTTTGAAGTTATATCTTGTGCAAATTTTAGAATCTCAAAAATCTCACCTTTTTCATTGATTAAAGGTTTATATGAAGCAAAGATAAAAATATCTTCTGCATTTTTTTTAATTCTTCTAAATTCACCTTGTTGTACAGTTCCATTTACCAAATCGAACCAAAACTTTTTATATTCATCTGTTAATACATAATTTTTATCACAAAAAATTTTATGATGTTTACCTAGAATTTCATTTCTTTCATAATTGAATAATTCTAAAAATTTATCATTACAATCTAGAATAGTTCCATCAGTTTTAAATGAGATTATCGCATATTGTTCATTTAAAGCATTTTCTTTTGCATGTAGTCTTTGTTCTTCTATATTCATTTAATTAAATCTTTTATTTATTTATATCTAATGATACATAAAATGTGATTGATTATAAAGAGATATTTTGTCAAGTAAGAGAATTTCGTCATTTAAAGGATTGTGCCAAATTTCCAATTATTAATTGCCATCCATCAATTACTATAAAAAAGATAATCTTTATTGGGAGGGAAATCATAACAGGTGGTAACATCATCATACCTAAACTCATTAAAATTGAAGCAACAATAATATCAATAACTAAAAAAGGTAAAAATATTAAAAATCCAATTTCAAATGCAGTTCTTAATTCACTTACGATAAATGCAGGCATTAAAAGAGTTAATGGTACATCATCTATACTTTTTGGATTTGGCTCTTTTTTTATTCTATAAAATAGTGCTAAATCAGCTTCTCTAGTATTTTTTATCATAAACTCTTTAAAAGGTTTTACCCCTTTTTCAAAAGCCTCTTCATATCCAATTTTTTCATCCATATATGGAACAACACCGTCTTTCCAAGCTTGTTTTGCATAAGGTTCCATAATAAAAATTGTTAAAATTAATGATAATGAAATTATAACTTGAGAAGGCGGAGTTTGTTGTAAACCCATAGCTTGTTTTAAAAGGGAAAATACAATTACAATTCTTGTAAAAGATGTAACCATAAGTATTAGTGTTGGTGCAAGCACCATTAAAGTCAAAATAATAGCGATATTTATAGTTTTAACAAATTGCGCTGGTTCATTTAATGCTGCAACAGAAAGATTTACAATAGGTGCTGTATCTTCTGCAAAAGCGAAAATAGAAAAAAGCAAAAACGAAATAATAATTTTCAAAAAAAATCCTATTTAAAAAATGAAGCCAATATTATCAAAAAAAGCTTTAATGTTATCATTTTTGAGTTTGTGTTTGATTTTGGTTAGGAAGAGTTATATATCCTAAATCATATAATTTATCATAGATTTTACTAGCGATATCTCCTCCAGCTTCTCCTCCATGTCCTCCATGCTCTTCAATTAAAGTAACAACATATTGTGGATTTTCAAAAGGTCCATAAGTTGTAATCCAAGCATGAGATCTTTGGAAATATTTTAGTTCACTCTCTTTCATCCTAACTTTTTCAGATTGGGGAATAGATACAACTTGTGCAGTTCCTGTTTTAGAGGCAATTGCAATTTTTGAATTTATATGTCTACTTGCAGTTCCTTTTGTAGCATAAGAAACATCATACATACCTTTTCTCATAATATCTAAATATCTAGTTGGAATATCAAGTTCTTTTGGTTCTTCATAATTTGCTTTAAAAAAGTGTGGTTTTGGAAGTTTTCCTGTTGCTATATATGCTGTATATCTTGCTACTTGTAATGGTGTTACAAGCATATTTCCTTGACCAATTGATGTAATAACAGTTTCTCCAACATACCAAGGTTGATTAAATCTTTTTTCTTTCCACTCTTTATTTGGATTTACTCCTACAAACTCATTTATTTGATCAATTCCAGTTAATTGTCCAAATCCTAATTTGTCTAAAGTGTGAGAAATTTTATTTATTCCCATTTTTAAACTTCCTTTGTAAAAGAAGTCATCACAACTTTCGGCAATTGCTTTTCTAAAATTTACACTTCCATGTCCAGTTGATTTCCAACATCTAAAATTTCTATTTCCAATAGGTAGTGAACCACTACAATTAACCGTATAGTTTTCACCAATACCATTTTCTAAAAATGATAATCCAACTCCCATTTTTATAACAGAACCAGGAGGATATAAACCATTTATGATTTTATTTGTAAAAGGATGATTAAAATCATTTCTCATTTCATTCCACTCTTTTACAGAAATACCTCTTGCAAAGATGTTATTATCGAACTCAGGGAAAGATGCTGCTGCTAACATCTCTCCATTTCTAGCATCCATAACAATTACAGCACCACTTTTTCCTGTGAATATTTCTTGAATATATTTTTGTAGTTTTACATCAAGAGAAATTCGAATATTATTATCAATTGAAGCTTCTTTTTCGTAAAGAACTTCTATCTCTTTATTTAAGGCATTAACTTTTACATCTTTAAAACCCATTTCACCTTGCAGTTTTGAGTTATAAACTTTTTCTAAACCATTTTTTCCAATGATACCATTGTAAGTAGATAATTCATTATTTAAAATATCAAGTTTTGAAGCTTTCCCTACATATCCAATAATATGTGATGCAACTTCTTTTTGAGGATAAGCTCTTTTTGATGAAGATTCAATTTTTATGTCATCTTGTGACGCTAAGATTGTATATTTTGGAAAAAATTCATCATAAGGAATATAATCAATAACTTCAATATAATTATGATTATAAGATGAATCATTTTTTTTGTATTCTTTGATTAATTTATCTTTTTCATATTCAGGAAGATATTTTACTATTGTATCAATGATTTTTTCTAAATGTTCTTTATTTTTATAAGAACTTAAATGAGGTCTTACTAAAACAGAAAAACCCATTTCATTGATGGCAAGTTTTTCACCATTCCTATCTTCAATAACTCCACGAATAGGAATTTTGTTTACTCTACTAATATAATTATTTTTCGATAATTCTTCATAATAAGTATTTGATTTTATACTTAAAAAATATACTCTTGAAAGTAGAGTAATTCCTATACCTAAAATAATTAAAAAAACAATATTCAATCTTATGTTCAAAGAAATACTCCAAAAAATATTAAATCTATTATTAAATTTACAACTAAAGATAAAAATATTCTTTCATCCATTCCAAATGATAAAGCCCACATAATCGTCAAACCTATATAAAAAAATATAATATATATGTAGCTGTTTATTAGATTAAATGAAGTTGAATTATCAACTTTTGGAAGAATAAAAATATATATAAATAGTGACAAAAGGCTTAATGAAAAAGGTTTTAAACCACTATTAACTTCAATAAATAAAAAAGCCAAAATAACTAAAGCAAGTGAATATAAATATCTTTTTCGTAAAGACCTATAAAAGGCGGTAAATATAACACCAGCAAGCATAATTAATAAAAAGTGTATAGAAGCAATTGTATTCATAGTAATTGCAATAACTAATACAATAAATAAAAAAAGTGGATTATCTAAATTGTTTCTTGTCATATAATTTGTGCTTTAGTTTTGATTGAGTCAGGATTATATTATAAAAACTCTTATACAAATCTCAAAGTTTATTTTGCGTTTTATCTTTTAGTTTTTCATCAATATCATTTTTGTTATTTGATAAATCATAAATGAAAGAAAATATCTCAGCAACAGCTCTATACATTGAACTTGGAATCTCTTTATCAATATCAATTTGAGATAAAAGTTCAATCAAATCTTCATCTTTTTTTATTGGTATATTATTTTCTTTTGCAATTTTTATGATATTTGATGCTGTTTCACCTTTTCCTTTTGCAGTTACTTTTGGAGCATTATCTTTTTCTATATCATATTTAAGTGCAACAGCTTTTTGAGTTAAATTTTTATTTATATTTTCTTGCATTTTATACTCTTATATCGATACCTGAACTAATATTCTGATTATAGGCATTGTTCATATAAACTTGTGTTGGTTTATTTTCTTCTTTATTATCCTCTTTCATATCAAGAAGTTTAATATTTACAGGAATTAAATCTACACCATTAAGTGCAATTTTTAGTTTTTGCATGTTATCTCTAATTGCAACTTTGAAATGCTCTCTTTGTGCATAAACTGTCAAATCAAGTTTATTTTTATCATATAAAGCAAGCATTAAATCAACTTTACCAAAATCTTTCAAAGTTAGATTTATTTGACAGAAAAACTTTTCTTCTTCTGTTTTTTTCATACTTATATTTCCATCTTCTAACATTTCCCAAAAGAATGGAAGATAAACATAGTTTGAATTAGATGTTAAAGAAGTTAGTTGTTGATACTCAATTTGAGTTAATAATTTATCCACCTGTTTTGCTAAGTCTTGTGATTTTGGGTCAGTTTTAGAAGCTAATTCATCTTGCATTTGTAATAAAACAGATTTCATATCATCACTTACTTTTGTTTCACTTTTTGGATTATTTATCATATCTTGAATTAGATGTTCAACCTTATCAACCAACTTTGTCAGATGATTTTGAATATTTGAATTATGTGGATTTAGATTTTCTAAGTTTTCTTTTAAATTATTCAAAAGAGGAGTTAAGTTTGATGCAAAGTTATTTGAAAAAGTAGTTAAATTATTTGATGAAAGAATATTTTGTACATTTTCAGCTTTTAAAAATAGATTATCCATTTTTAAAAGATTATCAATCATTGGTAAAAGATTTTTATTTTGTAAAACTGGATTTTGAATTATTTCATTTTTTATTTGAACTAATAACTCTTTTGTTTGCACATTTATATTATCTCTTAGTTGTAGATTTTGCAAAGGAGCTGTTGTCTCTTTTAAAGGTATATTTTGAGAAGTTGTATTATTTTGTGTTGTTGTAGTAGTTTGATTTGTGTTTAATGTTGTATTTTCTATTTTTGATTCAACTAAACTACCACTATTTATAAAATCTTTTAACTGAGTTGTAAGATTTGACAAATTTTGTGTTTGATTTGGTGTTAAAGAATTATTTAAATTTTGTAAAGCAGTTGTTAAAGATTTTAGATTATTTGTAAACTCTTGGTTATTTGTTGTATTTTGAGTTGTTATTGGTGTTTGTAAAAGTTTATTTAAAAGTTCATTTACTTGTTTTGCTTGAGGAGTATTTAAATCTTTTACTAAATTTTGGATTTGAGTTAATATATTTTCAACTTTATTATTTGTATTTAAAGAAAGTTTAGCTTCTAAAAAAACACCTGAATTTTTCAACTGTTCTTTTAAAGTGTTTGCATCCATATCTTTTATATTTTTTAGAAAATTTTCAATTAAAGGTTTGAATTTTTGTAAGTTTTCATCTCCTGAAATATTTTCAAGTAAATTTGATAAGTTGTTTGAAACATTACCTAAATCTTTAAAAATATTTGAGTTTTTTAAAATATTTTCAATAGTTGTGTTTGATTTCGTTCCATTTTTTATATTGTCAAATAATTCTTTCAATACATCATTTACTGATGTTGAATTGTTTTTAATCATCTGTTCCAAGCTTTTTGTATCAGCCTCTTTTAGAACATCTTTTAAAACCTTATTATCATTTGGTAAAAGTATATTTAATAAAGTGTTATTTGAAACTATCATACAAAAGTATAACATATCTACATATTATCTACACATTTTTTTAGTTATACTTTTTTTATGAAAAGAAGAAACTTTATAAAATTTAGTGTTACTTTAGCGCTTTTATTCTCATCAAATGTTGTAGTTGCAAGAACTATTTCAAAAGAAAATTTAATAATCTTAGATGAAATTTTTAATATTATTTTCCCAAAAACTTCAACAATGTCAAGTGCAAAAGAGTTTAAAGCTTTAAATTATTTAGTTCAAAATATTTCACATAAAACTTTTAATGATGATGACAAGATTTTGATTGTCGATGGAACAAAAGATTTTAGTGAGAGTTTTCCAGAGTTTTTAACTTTAAAAGAAGATGAAAAAAAAGAGTTGATTTTTAGAATAATAAAAAATAGCTCGTATGCAAAATCATGGATTTCAAAACTTACATATTATGGTGTTGAAGCTATGTTTAGTGACCCAATTTATGGTGGAAATTTTGAACAAATTGGCTGGAATAGTGTAAAACATAATATTGGCTATCCAAGACCTTTAAAAACTTACGGACAAAAAATATGATATATGATGTTTGCGTAGTTGGAAGTGGAGCAGGCGCTGGTCCCATAATCTATGAATTAAGTAAAGTAGGTTTAAAAGTTTGTGTTTTAGAAAAAGGTGATATTTACAATGAAAAAGATTTTTCAAAAGATGAAATTGTAGTACGCCGTGATATTTATACACCAAATTTAAAAGAAGAATATCATACTGTTGAAGAGTTTATTGATGGTTCTTGGACTAAGTTTCCAACTTATGAAAGTGGTTGGAGTTTTTGGAATGGCTCACTTCTTGGAGGTTCTTCAAATTTTATGAGTGGATATTTTCATAGACTTAAACCAAATGATTTTAAATTAGCTTCAATTTATGGAGTTCCAAAAAATTCTAATATCGTAGATTGGCCTATTAATTATGATGAATTAGAGCCATATTATACAAAGGTTGAAGAGCTTGTTGGAGTTTCTGGAAAAGTTCAAGAATATGCTTTTTTAGAACCAAGAAGTACAAAAGACTTCATATATCCACCACTAAATGAAAATAAAATAGTTGATTTGATAGATAAAGCTTGTTCTGATTTGGATTATACTTCTATAAAAACTCCAAGAGCAATTATTTCAAAACAAAAAGATTTTAGAAATCCTTGTTATTACTCAAATTATTGTGGTTCATATCCATGTTCAAGTGGTGCAAAAGGTAGTTCAAGGGCTAGTTTGATAAAAGATGCACTTCTTACAAATAATGTTGAAATAATTGCAAATGCTTTTGTTATAAAGTTAAATACAACAAAAGATAAAAAGATAAAAAGTGCTACTTATTTAACAAAAAATGGAACAAAAAAAGAGCTTGAAGCAAAACTTTTTGTAATAGCAGCTCAAGCTGTTGAAACTTCAAGATTGCTACTTAATTCAAAAGATGAAAACTTTCCAAATGGAGTAGCCAATAATAGTGGAAATGTAGGTAAAAACTTTCTTTCAAGTAGTGGTGGAATAATTAGTGCTACTTTTGATGAAACACATCTTCCTTTAAAAGATTTACATGCTTCTGGACTTTTTGTAAATAGGTCAATTATGGATTGGTATTATACAAAAGAGTTTAAAGGTGGAGTTATAGATTTATTATTTGAACATCAAAATCCTATACGAAGAGCTTCAAGTTTACGATGGAAAGAAAATGGAGATTTAAGAATAGGGGAAGAGTTGCAGAATACAATATTTGAAACTTTTACTAAAACAAGAACCTTAAACATGGAAATTTTTCTTGATTGGACTCCAAATGATAATGCTTTTATTAGTGTTGATGAAAAATATAAAGATAAATATGGCATTCCTGTTGCAAACATAAGAATAGGCGCTCATGAAAGAGATTTAGAAATTGCTAATTTTATAAAAGAAAAAGCAGTTAAAGTTTTTGAAAAAATGGGTGGTAAAAATATAGTTTCTGATATATCAGCACTTCCATCTTCAAATTTACAAGCTGGTGGTTGTAGATTTGGAGATAATCCAAAAACTTCAGTTTTAAATAAAAATTGCCAAGCCCATGAAGTTTCAAATCTATTTGTAACAGATGGAAGTTTTATGCCAACTGGTGGAAGTGTTCCTTATACATTTACAATTTATGCAAATTCGTTTAGAGTTGCTGAGTTTTTGAAAAATAATTATAATAAGATAATAAATTAAAACATTTTTTAATCAAAAGTTCGCTAAATTGCCTTTTTTAATTATAAATAGGGAATTTTAGTGAAGAAAATAATAATAGTATTATCAAGTTTAGTTTTAAGTTTATTTAGTGATGATTATGTTCCATTAAGTAATTTATCAGATAAACAAAAAGAAGAATACAACTTTATAAATAAAAAAAGTGTAGAAAAAATAGATGAAGATAGTTATAAAAAAGTTAAAGATGTAAAGATTTTAAGTAATGAAATTAAAGAAGAAAAACAAGAACTATCAAAACCAATAAATAATGAATTTGTTAAAGAATATAAAAAAGATAATATTTTAAAAGATGAAAGAAAAATAAGTCAAAATAGTTTTAGTGAAGATTTTTCAATAACCCCAAAATTAACATATTCTTTTTTGAAAACAGATGTTTTTATGACAGGTAAAGTTAGTGTTGTAGAAGAAAGAGGAACATTAATTCCTGAATTATCTATTTCATATAAAAATCATATATTAAAAGCGGAAACAATGAATTCAAAAGCATATTTTGAAGGAGTTTTAATTGGTGGTGGAGATTTATCGACAGATAGTTCGTGGGATAAATTAAGTTATTTGTACAAATATCAAAATGTTAATATGGGTTTAGGATACAATGTTTATACATTAAAAGGTAACTTTATTTTTAATCAATATGATTTGAACTTTTATGGAGAAGATAAGGAAGAGTTTCCTTCTTTAGAAGTACATTTAAAAAATGAAGAGAATAATCTTCAAGCAGAATATGGAGCTTCTTATGGTAAAAACAATAATATAGATTATTCATATGAGTATTATCTTAATTTAGGATATAAGCTATTTGGAGATAATTTAATAGTTAGTGCAGGGTATAAAAATAAAACTATTGAAATTGATGGTGTAAAATTCCAATATAAAGGTCCAACTCTTACTCTAGGTGGAACATTTTAGACTATACAATATTACAAAATGTAATATTTATCTTCTGTAAAAAAAGTTTTGGATATAATAAACACAACTATAGTAAGAGGTTTAAAATATGCAAAACATTCAAATCTGGCATAATCCAAAATGTTCAAAATCAAGAAATGCAATGACACTTTTAGAAGAAAAAGGTATAAATGCTGACGTTGTAAAATATCTAGAAATATCACCTTCAAAAGAACAATTAAAAAATGTACTAAAAAAATTAAATATGAAAGCAAGTGAACTTTTAAGAACTGGTGAAGATATTTATAAAGAGTTAAATCTAAAAAATGAAAATGATGAAGAAAAATTAATTGAAATAATGGTTCAAAATCCTATTTTAATTGAAAGACCTATTATTATAAAAGGTGAAAATGCAGTTATTGCTAGACCTATTGAAAATTTGGAAGAATTACTTAAATGATATATGAAGTAAATGAAAAACAACAAAGAATTAAATATATCAGAGTTTTAGAAAAATTTTTTACAAGAACAATATCTTTATTAAAATTAGAAAATTTTGATAAAGATTTATTTAAACAAAGAACTAAAAAAAATTATGATGATATGAAGAAAACGCAAGAAGTTGATTTATATTCAGAATATTATTCAGGTTTAAAAGATTTCATAAATAAAACAATGTTTTATGTTGAAACACATACAGAATCTTTTGAAGAAGAAAGAGCAAATCTTCTTAAAGATGCAAATTTACTTCAAAAAGAAAAAAATAAAAGTAACTATAAAAAAGATAAACATAAAAAACAAACATTTAATGATGGCTATTAATGGAAGAAGTTGAGTATAAAAGTTTTAAATTATCAGGAATAATAAAAAAAGTATTATATAAAAATGATGAAACAAAATACATAATTGCCGTTTTAGAAAATAATCAAAAGGTTTGTGGAACATATTTTGATACAGATATTGAAAAAATAGTTGGTGAAGAAGTTGTTTTAAAAGGAAATTGGACAACTCATAAAAAATATGGCGTTCAATTTGAGTTTGATACATTGGAACTAAAAGAGGCTGAAATATTCTTTTTTCTTACAAAAATTGTAAAAGGAGTAGGGAAAAAATTTGCTTCAGAACTTTTAGAAAAATATAGTGAAGAAGAGTTAGTTGAAATTTTAAATGAAAGACCAAATGAACTTTTGGATTTTAAAGGAATAAAAGATAAAAAACTTGAAACCATAGTTACTTCTTGGCAAAAATTTAAACACTTAAGAGAACTTGGTTCTTTTTTAGGAAAGTTTGGGGTTACTTCAAATCTTATTACAAAAATATATTCAAGTTTAGGCGAAGTTGAAAATCTAATAGATAAAATCAAAGAAAATCCATACATTTTGATAAATATAAAAGGAATTGGTTTTAAAAGAGCCGATGAAATAGCTAAATCTTTGGGAATCGACCCAAAATCAGAGTTTAGAATAATGGCTTGTTTAAATTATACTTTAAGAGAATATTGCGATAACAATGGAAACTCTTCGATAGATAAATTTCATTTATATAAACTTTTAGATGAAAGTTTAAGATTTTCAAATGAAGAACTTTTATATGAACAAGCTATTTCAAAAATGTTAGTTGAAGAAAATATTTTTGTAACAAGTGAAAATAGACTAGCTCTTTCAATGCTTTATTATTCTGAAAAAAGAATTTTAGATTTTTTTAGTAGACGAAAAGATGAAAAAAATAGAAAAATTATTGCTACTTTTGATGAATATTTAGTAAAAAAACAACAAACTTTAGGTTTTGAGTTAAGTGAAGAACAAAAAAAAGCAGTTGAACTTATAAATAATGGTGAAAAAACTCTATTTTTGATTGGTTACGCAGGAACGGGAAAGTCAACTTCAAGTAGAGCAATACTTGAACTTCTTGAAGAAATAATGAGTTATGATGATATTATGACTATTGCACTTTCAGGAATTGCAAGTCAAAGAATAAGTGATACAACAGGTTATAACTCTTCAACTATTCAAAGTTTACTCGTAAAACATAAAGAGAAAGATTTTTTCCCATATAAAGCTATTTTACTAGATGAAGCTTCGATGGTAAATTCGGTTACTTTTTATCAAATTATTTCAAAAATTGATGATGACACGATTTTTATAATTGTTGGAGATGATGGTCAATTACCAGCAATTGGTGCTGGAAATGTTTTATCAGATGCAATTAAATATGAACTAGCTCCAATTTGTAAACTTACAAAAATTTATAGACAAAATGAAAATCAAGCAATTGCAGTTATTGCAAATGATATTAGAAAAGGTGAATTACCAGATTATAAACAAGAGTATGAAGATTTTAAATTCATTGATGTTTCTATTTCAAATTATTATTCAAAAAAGAATTCTGTTTCTTCAAATGATTTTGCTGATTTAAGGGGAGAAAATAGTGAATATATTTTAAATAATATTTTAAATATCTCTTCTACTTATATACAAGATTATTATGATTTTATAAAAAAGAAAAAAATATCAAATGCTCTTACACTTTTTCAAGTAATTACACCAATGAAAGGTGGAATCTTAGGAGTTGATAATCTAAATATACAACTTCAAAAACTTTTTAATCATACAAAAGGAAAATCTTTTGTTTCAAAAGTTTATGAATATAAGTTAACTGATAAAGTAATTCATATAAAAAATGAAAATATGAGAGCTCAAACTATGAGTATGTACAAAAGTGGCTCAACAGATTTTTTAGAAAGAAGAGTTTATAACGGTCAATTAGGACTTATAATAAAACTTGATTTCGATGAAGAAAAATGTATAGTTTTATATCCAAATGATGATATGGTCGTATTTTATGACTTTGAGAATGTTCATAGTTTATTATCTTTAGCTTATTGTTTAACTATTCATAAAACTCAAGGAATGGAATATGATAATGCTTTAATTCCTATGAGTTTTTCCCATTATATTATGCATAATACAAAACTTTTATATACAGCAATTACACGAGCAAAAAAAATGTGTTTTATTGTTGGAGAAGAAGAAGCTTTTAAAAGTGCTTGTAAAAAACTAGAAATAACAATTAGAGAATCAGTTATAAATGACTTATTAAGTAAAAAAGAGCCAAATATTGACTCTTATGATAATGAAATGATTATTATTTAACAAACATAAAAGCAACTTTTTTGTATTATCTCTAAAATTTTTAAGAGGATTATATTTTATGATTACTTGGATGCAAAGACATAAAAAGTGGTTAGTAATTACTATTTGGATAAGTACAATTGCATTCGTTGGAGCTGGATTTGTTGGTTGGGGTTCTTACGAGTATGGGAAACAAGGTGGTGCAGTAGCTGTTGTTGGAGATAGAGAAGTTTCTGTTGAAGAATATCAACAAGAGTATTCAAACCTTTATGACCAATATTCAAGAATGTTTGGCTCTATGTTCAATAAAGAATTAGCTGAACAATTAAAATTAAAAGATGTTGCTTACAGACAAGTTTTACAAAAAAATCTTATTATGGCTTATGGTGATTCTTTAGGATTAGATGTAACTGATGAAGAAGTGGCAAAAGAATTAATAAAATACCAAGCTTTTACAAAAGATGGAAAGTTTGATAAAGAGACTTATATCAAAGTTTTAGCTCAAAATAGAATGACACCAAAAGATTTTGAAGCATCATTAAAAAGAAATCTTTTATTACAAAAAGTTCAAACTCTATTCCAAGTAAATCCTACTTCAAGTGAAATAGAGAATATCAGCAAATTACTATTTTTAGAAGATGATATTACAATTAAAATATTATCAATCAATGACATTAAAGTTGAATTACAAGAAGATGAATTAAAAAAATATTGGGAAGAGAATAAAAACTCTTATATGTCTGAAGTTTCTTATGATTTACAAATTAAAGAAATCCCTTTAATGAATTCAAACTCAACAGAAGATGATATTAAAGTTCATTATGAAAAGTTTAAAATTGATTATAAACATGAAGATGGGAAAATCAAATCTTTAGAAGAAGCAAGAGAGCAAATAATCAAAGATTTAGATGAAAAATTCACTAAAACAGAAGCTTTAAAAATTTATTTAAAACTTAAAAAAGATGAAGAGAAATTTGAAAATACACAAACTTTTGTAGAATCAGCTCTTCCATATTCATCAGAGAATAATACAAAAATTGAAGAATTAAAAGAATCAGAAATAGTAAAACCATTTTTTGAAAACAATAAATATTACGTAGTTAAATTAGTTAAGAAAAATCCTTCTTCTGTTTTAACTTATGAAAAAGCTTTATCACAAGTAAAAATAGATTTTGAAAAAGTTTTAAAAACTAAAAAATTAGAAGAAACAGCGAATGCATCATTAACTGATTTTAAAGGTGAAGAGATTTCTGGAATTACTAGAGAATCAGTTAATAAAATTTCTGGTTTAGAACAACAAGAAGCAGCTAAATTTTTAAATCAATTATTCTCAGCAACGACTAAAGAGGGAATAATTAAATTAGATAATAAAGTTGTACTTTATAGAATAAACAATTCAAAAATGGCTGATTATAATAAAACTAAAGATGACGTTGTAAAAGGAACAATAATTCAACTTCAAGAAGAAGAATTAATGTTAAATCTATTAAAAAAATTAGAAAATACTTTTGCAATTCAATCTTCAATCCAAGAGAAGGAGTAATAATTGAATAATACTTTTTTAGCAATAGATATAGGTTCTTCAGCTGTAACTGCAGTTATTGCAAAACATGATTTAGATAATAATATAAATATTTTAGGTACGGGTATTCAAAAAAGTAATGGTATTAATAAAGGTCTTATTATTAATATTGAAGAGGCTTCAAAAGCAATAAAAGATGCAGTTTCAGTAGCAAAAAGAAGTACAACTGAAATGATTGACACAACTGTTGTTTCAATTTCAGGAAGTTATTCAAAAAGTATTAGAAGTTCTGGTTCAGTAAATGTTCCAAATGGTTTAATAACAGAAACAGAAATAAATCAAGTTATGCAAATGGCATTATATAATGCTACTATTGTTCCTGAATATGAAGTTGTTCATGTTGTACCGATCTTCTTTAAAGTTGATGATTCTGTTGAAGTTGATAATCCTTTAAATATGAATGGTTCAAGACTTGAAGTTTCAGTTTATATCGTAACAGCTAAAAGAACAGCTTTAACAAATATCAAATCTGCTTTAAAAATTTCTGGAATAGAAGTTGTTAAATTTGTTTTAGATTCATATGCAAGTGCACTTGCAGTACTTGATGAACAGCAAAGAAAATTTGGAGCAATAGTAATAAATTTAGGTTCAACAACAACTGAATTTGTTTATTATAAAGGGAATTCAATAATTTTTAATGGATTTATTCCTGTTGGTTCAAACCACATCACAAATGACTTATCAGTAATGCTTCATACTCCTCCAACAGCAGCTGAAAAAATAAAACTTGAATATGGTTCACTAACAAGAAACTACTCTCCAAACAACGAATTAGGTGTAACAAAAGTTAAAATTCCTAGAATTGGTGATGAAGAGAGCATTTCTGAAGTTGCACTTGATTATATTCAAACTATTATTCATGCACGTGTTGAAGAAGTTTTAGTTTTAGTAAAAAATAAACTTAAAAAAAGTGGTTTATTAGACAATACTGGTTCAGGAATTGTAATAACTGGTGGAATGAGTTATTTAGATGGAATCAAAAAATTAACTGAAAAGATTTTTGATGGTATTCCAATTAGTATATCAAATCCAAAAAATATTAAAAATGGATTTATGAGTTTTGATGAAGCTAATATGGCAACAATTGTTGGATTGTTATTTTACGCATTAGGAACAAATAGAAGTTACCAATTAGATTCAAGTAAGAAACTAATTAAACCTTTAAGAAAAGATAGAGTTGTAGAACCAAAAATTTCAGTTACAAATCAAATGCCTTCTGAAAAGCCTACAATGGAAATGAATATGAATAATAAAGAACATATTCAAATAAAAGATAACGGAGCAATTTTAACACCTTTAATCAAAGATAAGAAAAAAGGTGTTTCTAAGTTCTGGAGTAAAGTATCGGAGTGGTTTTAATGGAAAATTTATTTAGAGTTGATGATATAAAAGTGGATATGCCAAGTAAAGTTTTATCTGATAATGTAGCTAAAATTGCAGTTATTGGAGTTGGTGGTGGTGGTTGTAATATGATTAACCACATGATAAACGAAGGTTCTCATAAAATTGATTTAATTGCTGCAAATACTGATTTACAAGTATTACATATTTCTAAAGCTCCAAAGAAAATTCAATTAGGACTTAAACTTACTAAAGGTTTAGGTGCTGGTATGAAACCAGAAATTGGTAGAGATTCTGCAGTTGAAAGTTATGAAGAGATTAAAGGTTCTTTAAAAGGTGCTGATATTGTTTTCATCGCTGCTGGTCTTGGAGGAGGTACAGGAACAGGTGCTGCTGCAATAATAGCAAAAGCTGCAAAAGAGATTGGAGCTTTAACTGTTTCTGTTGTTACAAAACCATTTACGTGGGAAGGTAAAAAAAGAGCAGGTTTAGCAAATCTTGGACTTGAAGAACTTAAAAAAGTAAGTGATTCAATCATTATTGTTCCAAATGATAGATTATTAGAGATTATTGATGAAAATGTTGGTATGAAAGATGCATTTAAAATCATTGATAATATTTTATATCAAGCTGTAAATGGTATGTCTGAAGTTATTTTAAATCCAGGTAATTCAGATATTAATACAGACTTTGCTGACGTTAAAACTATTATGCAACATAAAGGTATGGCATTAATGGGAATAGGGCGAGCAAAAGGTGAAAATGCAGCTCAAAGAGCATTAGAAGATGCTATCGATTCTCCACTTTTAGATAAAGTTTCTTTAAATGGTGCAAAAGGTATTTTAATTCACTTTAATATTCATCCACAAGTTTCATTATTTGCAATTAATGATGTTATGGGAACTATTAATGAAAGAATGGACTCAAATGCAGAGATTATTTTTGGTACAACATCTGATAGCACTTTAGAAAAAGATGAAGTAAAAATTACTATTGTTGCAACTGGATTTGAATCAAGAAATGAAGAATTTGATGAACCACAAGAAGTAAGTGAAGACCAAGAACAAAATAATGCTGTAGTAGCTGATAGTGAAAACTATTTAGATATTCCACCTTTAATGAGAGATTATATTGTTCAATATCAATTGAATTAATATAAAATTATAAAAGATAAAAAAAAGGGTTTAAATTATAAGTTTAAACCCTTTTTTTGTGCCTATTAGATTTGGAAATCAACAGGTTTATTTCCTTTTTCATCATTCCATTCAAAAATGAAACACATAGGAAGTTTTTCATATTTATTTAATATTTTTGCAGTGATTAATGCTGAAATAAAAATAGATATAATTGCTAAAGCTGAAGCAAAAGCAAGTGTAGAAAGTCCAGTTAAACCTTGTCCAACTGTACAACCTATAGCCATTATTCCACCTGTTCCCATTAAAGCACCACCAATCATATTGTATTTAACTTTATTGATATTTTTATTTGCAGTACATCCAAAGCTATATTTTTTGTTAAAAAATGACATAATAAAAGTTCCAGCTAATACACCAACAACCATACTAATACCAAAAGTTACTTCATTTACTTGATAATAAGTAAATAATTCTAATGTTTTTGCAGTTGGATATACAAAACTAATTCCTACTAATTCTATTTGTCTTTCCATGCTTTCTTGTCCAATATGACCACTTACAAACCAAGCAGCACTAACAAGAAGACCTATTAATACACCATCTATTAAAGTAAATACTCTTTTTAGTTTTTTGTTTACAGTAAAAAATAAAATGATAAATAAAATTGCTAAAACAACATAAATATTCATTTGAGTATTTGAAATATATGAAGATATACTTATTAAAAATTCATTATTAATAAAAGGATTAAATATATCAAATAATAGTCCTTTTGTTGTTGCATATGCAAAAATAGCAATAAAAATAAGTGTAATTAAGGCATTTGTATCACCTTGACCATATTTTACTAAACTTCTACTACTACAACCATCTGCTATCATCATTCCACTACCAAATAATAATCCACCTAAAATTATTGCAAAATAGTTAATGTTACTTTTAAAATAATTTGTTTGTGTTAAATCTAATTCAAAATGATTTGATATTAAAGTTGTAGATATTATTGCTACAATCATTGCCATAATAACAGAAGCCGCTCTTTTAGTAGATTTAATTAAAATATAATCCTTTATTGAACCACTAAAACAAAATTGATTTTTTTGTGCGATTATTCCAAAGGCAATACCAATAATTAATCCTAAAATATTGACTATTTCATAAATTTCTAAATCAAACATTCTTATACCTCGTCATCTTCTGCTCTCATATCTTCTAAATCTTGAAGAATATTTACAGCATCTTCTAAAGATAATTGATTTCTTTCAATATGAAGTAATACTTCATCATAAAACTTTTTAACATCTAACATATAATCTAACTCGATTTTATAATCTTCATTATCTTTATTTTTTGAAATTAATTTATCTAAAGCTTTTATCTCTTCATTTACTTCAATTAAAACATCTGTTTTTAAAAGTTTTTCTAATTCTTCTATTTTATTCATTTTCTATTCCTTTTATTTTATATGATTATTAACAGTTGTTGGAATACTATTTCCACTTGCTTGATATTTTAACGAATCTGGAAACTCTTTATAGTGATTTCTTACTACATTTGCTAATTTTTCTTTTGTTATTGTATCAATTAAGCCATTATCATTTATTGTTTCAACAATTTTTATAAGTAATTTATCTTGAGGGAAAGGGAGTTTTTCTACCCAAGACTCTAATAATTTTTTATTTACAAATTTTGGAAGTGAGCCCATAATTCCAATATCATTTTCATTATGAACTAAAAGTCCAGATGTTGTACCTCTATCCAAAGTTAAAACTTGAAATAGATATAAAGTGTGATAATCAAGTTGTTTTTTAATATCTTGAACACTAAATGTTTGTCTATTTAAATAAGCATTTTTTAAAATCAAAATATATCTATCAATTACAATTTCACCAAAATTTAAAGCAAATGAAAAATCTTTTTCTTTATTTTCTGTTTTATAGTTTTCTAAATAGAAGTGAGAAATTCCTCTATGTCTATTTAATGCTGGAATAAAAAAGTATTTTTCACCTTGTTTTACTCCTTCTTCAAAAGTCTCTTTAGAAGCCTCTTTTATAGCTTTTTCAAAAACTTTTTTATCCTCAATATTTTCAATACTTGGATTTAAATCAGCCATAATTCGCCAATATGAATTTCCATCTTTTAAAATAGTTAAACTAATATGAATATGAATAGATGGCAAGTTTGGATTTTTTGGATGAATTATAGTTGAAATAGCTGTTGCACTATCTAAACTTTTTGTTTCATCATTTTCATAATGAACTTGTGATACATTAACGCTTGCTCTATTAAAAAATATTTCATCTTTTGCTTCAAATCTACTTCCACCACCAAAAGTTCCACCATTTCTTAACCAAATAACTTCTTCAAATTTTTTATCTTCTCCAAATTTTTCACTTAAATCATTTAGTTTTTCTACAAATCTTGTTTGTAAACTTCTAACTAATTCATAAGCTTTTTTAGCATCTTGTGATTTAGCAAAAATCAAATTCATTTACAAATCTCCTTTAAACAATCTTCAAAATCTCCAAATATCATCTTTTCTATACTACAAGCAATCATTAAATTTATAGAATAATCAAAATCCTCAATAACTCTATTTTCTAAATCATAAGTTACATCATCTATAACATTTTTTTCATCTTTTGAAAAACTATCTATATAATTTTGCTCTTTTTTCATATAACCAAATACTTTTTTTCCTAATGCAGTTGCATAACCACATTCCCAAATTGTTCCACTATCTGCTTCTTTTCCTCTAAATGAGTTTAAATTTGCAATAACAATATCGCATTGATTTATCAAGTTTACATTAGCTTTATAAATATCTTGTGCAATTTTTCTTTTTTCTTGATTGAAATCTACGATATTATCTAGTGGATATAAACCTTCAAATCCATAGTTTTTGCAAAGTTGTACATACTTTTTGCCAATCTCTATGGAATTACTTTCAAAAACATCAAATCCTGCTATATATATCTTTTTCATGGGCTAATTATATATAAATTTACTTATGAATAAGAAAGAAAATCTTACAATGATAAAAAAGCAAAGGAGCGAATATGAAAAATATTTTGAATTACATCAAAATCAATGAACTTATTTCAACTTCAGGTCAACCTAAAATTGAAGAGTTTGAATTGATTAAAAATGAAGGTTTTGAAATAGTAATAAATTTAGCTTTATGTGATGCTTCTAATGCTATTGAAAATGAAGATAAAGTTGTAACAAATCTTGGAATGAGTTATTTTCATATTCCTGTAGATTTTGAAAATCCAAAGCCAAGTGATTTAAAACTTTTTTTAAATACTATGCAAGCCCTTGTAGCAAATAAAGTTTGGGTGCATTGTGCTAAAAATTATAGAGTTAGTGCGTTTATGTATGTTTATCATAAATATATTTTAAAAACTCCATTTGAAGAGATTGATTTGTCAATGTTTAATATTTGGAGTCCAGATAAAACTTGGCAAGAGTTGATGAAAATAAGCTTTGAAGAATTATATAAAGCTTAATAAATAACTTTCTTATGATAGTTTAGCTAGACTATCAAGCTTAAAAACATTGTAGTTGGGATTAATTTTGAGAATAGAGACAAAAGTAGAAAAATTTAATGAACCTTTATATTTAGAAAGTGGAAGACTTTTAGAGTCTTTTGAAATCATATATGAAACTTATGGTGAATTAAATGAAGATAAATCAAATGTAATTGTTATTTGTCATGCACTTTCTGGAAGCCACCATGCAGCTGGTCGATATGCTGATGAAGCAAAGCCAGGTTGGTGGGATAAATTCATTGGTGATGGAAAAGCAATAGATACTAAAAAATATTTTGTAATTTGTTCAAATAATATTGGAAGTTCTTATGGTTCGACAAATCCTATGAGTATTGACCCTTCAACAAAAAAAGAGTACAGATTAAAATTCCCTGTTTTAGCAATTTCTGATATTGTTAAAGCTCAAATGAAACTATATAAAAGATTAGGCATTTCAAATGCAGTTGCAGTTATTGGTGGAAGTATGGGAGGAATGCAAGCACTTTGTTATGCAATAGAATATCCAACTTTTGCTAAAGAAATAATAGCTCTTGCAACAACTGCATATACAAGACCTTGGGCAATTGCTTTTAATAAAATAGGAATTGAAGCAATAAGACATGACCCAATTTTTAAAAATGGAAATTATGCGAAAGATGATTTAAAAGCTTTAGGACTTCCTGGACTTGCTATTGGAAGAATGGCAGGATTAATCTGTTATTTAAGTCCAAACTTATTTAATAAAAAATTTGGAAGAGATTATTCTTCAACAGATGGATTATATGAGCTTTTTGGAAGATTTGAAGTAGAAAAGTATTTAGAGTATAATGCTTATAGTTTTCCAAAATATTTTGACCCACTTTCATATTTATATATTTGTAAAACGATGAATATATTTGATGCTGGAAGAAATAAAGATAAAATAGAAGACTCTTTTGATAAAGTTCAAGCAAATTTACATTTAATTGCTTTTAGTGATGATATGCTATTTTTCCCTGAAGAAATGGAAGAAATTAGAGATATTATGATAAAACTTGGACGAGAAAATCAAGTTACTTATAAATTAATAGAGAGTCAATCAGGGCATGATTCATTTTTAGTTGAAGTTGAGAAATTTGAAGACCATGTTAGAGAAATATTAAAAGATAAATAGTTTTTATTATTTACCAGATGAGAGAATAGCTTTATGAATATAATAGTTTATTCGATAGATATGAATGCTTACACGATGTAACCATCTAATAGCTTCTAATCTATCTGAACCATCTGGAACATCAAGTTCTCCTGTTGCAATTTTATTTGCAATATCTTCTCTATATTTTTGATTCATTTTTTCTATATCAATAGTTAATTTTTCACTATTTTTAATTATATTATTCCAGTTATTTGTTTCATAAGCTAGTATGCTATTTGAAATATTTGAATAGAATTGTTTTAAAATATCTTCTAATTCTAAAATATCTTTAGCACAAATAATTCTATCTTCTTCCTCTTCACATCTTTCATGTAGTCTTTGAAGATGATCAATAGAATGAATTAAATCAACTAAATAGGCCCAATCAGGGCTATCTTTTTGTTTAATGTGGATTTTATCTAAAAATTCATGGGTGATATTTAAGATATTTTGAACCTCTTTTATATCCATTCTTTGGAATTCTGATTTATCATTTAATAAAGTTTTTATATGTTTTAATATGATTATGTACTCTTTAATAATACTTTGTAAAGTAACATTTAAGGCAATTTTAGGCTCTTTTAGAAATTCTTCATCAAGATTATTAATAAAATTGTTAGATTTTTCTTTTATAAGCTTTTTAATGAAATTTGCAAATATATTTGTAAATGGTAAGATAAGTAAAACACTTAAAATATTAAATGAACTATGAAATGCTACCAATGAAAGTTGTGAATTTTCTAAAATAAATCCAGGTTTTATATATTCTAATATAGTTATAAAAGGTGTGATAAATAAAAAAGCTAATGTGGCACTTAAAAAATTGTAAATTACATGAGAAAATCCAGTTCTTTTAGCATTTATATTTCCACCTATTGTGGCCATTGCTGCTGTTATTGTTGTTCCAACATCCATTCCAATTACTAAAGCAGCTGCTTGTTCAAAATTAACAGCACCACCATAAAGAAGAGTCAAAGTCATTGCAATTCCAGCACTAGAAGCTTGTGTAATCATGGTAATTATAATACCAATACTTATAAGTAGTAATCTTCCTGTAAAAGAATCATTTGGTAAAATGTCTGGAGTTAATATATTTTCAAAACCTTTAACTGCTCCTTGCATAGTGTCAATTCCTACAAAGATAAGTCCAAAACCAGCTATTGCAAAACCCATTGAAGCAATATTTTCTTTTGCAAAAAGTTTTAAAATTGCTCCTAAAAATATAAAAGGTAAAACAGCTATTCCTAAATTAAATTTAAATCCAAATATAGCAACTATCCAACCTGTAAATGTACTTCCAATATTTGCACCAAAAATAATACCTAAAGATTGAGAAAAGTTGATAATTCCAGCACCCACAAAACCAACAGCAGCAACTGTTGTAGCACTTGAAGATTGTAATAAAGAAGTCATAATAGCACCACTTAAAGCACCACTATAAGGACTTTTTGTAAAATGTAACATGGCATTTCTTAATTTATCACCAGCAAGTGACTGTAAACCTTTTGTCATGATTATTAAACCAATCAAAAATATACCAAGTCCACCAAGAAGAGTAACAATAATAATTAACTTTGAAAAATCTATCATGTTAACACCAATGTTTTTTTTAGTTTACATGTTCTTTTATTAATTATTGATATAATAGAGACTTATATAAACAATAATGAGGACATTATATGAATGAAGAGATTAGTTTTGAAGAAAAAGTTTTAAAAGCAAAAGAACTATTAGAAAAATTATCAAATCCACAAATAACACTTAGCGATTCAATTAAATTATATAAAACAGGTATAAAAGAGTTAGAAGAAGCTCAAAAACTTCTTGATGAAGCTAAGCTTATCTTCTCTGTTGAAAATAAAAATTAGTCTGATTATTTTAAAGAATAATCAGATAATTTAACAAATGTAAAACCTTCTGCTTTTAATTTTTTAATAACTCTAATAATTCCTTCTCTTGTATGAGATTCAGGATGATTAAAATGAATTATTCCAATTTCTCCACCTTTTACATTTTCAAAAGCTTTTTCAATTTTTTTAGCACTATAAGTTGCTCCTGCATCACCTAAAACAGAAAAACCTACAACTTCTTGTTTTAAACTGTTTGCAACTTTAACTGCAACTTCATCATAATATGCAGTTCCAGAACGGAAGTATTTTGGTCTTTTATTTGTTAATTCTTCTATTTTTCTTGCATTTAATTCTATTTCGTCAACAAGTTCTGAAATATTTGCTGTTCCATTTATTCCATAAACAGATTTTCCTTCAACAGAAGCTGGTTTATGTAAATACCCATGATTTCCTATTTCAAATTGAGGATTTGATGCTAAATGTTTAAAGTTTTCTAAATTTTTATCTATCCATTTCCCATTTATAAATAGAGTTGCTGGAATTTTTTCTTTTTCTAAATATGCAATTAAGTGATTGTCATATCCCATTCCACCTTCAGTTCCACAAGCATCCATTGTAAGTGCAATAACTTTTTTATTAGTGTTTAATTTTGTTTTTACACCTTTTACATTTTCTCCCCATTCTTTAGGAGTTTGTTTTTCATATTTTTTCTCAATAGATTGTTTTAATTTTTCATAATCATCTTGAGGATTAGTAGAAGCAGAGTTAGCACTTAATGCTAAAAGAGATAATGATAAAAAAATTGAGAATTTTTTCATTTGTAGCCTTGTATTGATTTCTTTTTTATAATATGCAATTATAGATTAGTAATACTTGATTTTAGTCATAGTATTTTAATTATAATTTGATATTATTACAAAACGATATAAAAATAATAATCTTTACTAATAAACTAAGGAATAAATTATGCAAAATGAATTTAATGAATATTTTAATAGACAAATAAAACTTTGGGGAGAAGAGGTACAAAATTCACTTCAAAATAAAAAAATTGCAATTATTGGAAGTGGAGGTCTAGGATGTACTCTTGGGATTGCACTTGGAGCATCTGGAATTGGAGAGTTTACATTTGTAGATTTTGATACTGTTGGTGTTCATAATATTCATAGACAAATAGGTTTTAAAGTAGGGGATGACGGAAAATATAAAGCTGAAGTTTTAAAAGAATTAATTGAATCAAGATGTCCATATACTAAAGTTACAGCTTATAAAGAGAGTTTTGATGATTTTGCAAAAAGAGATTTAGAATTTGATTTAATCATTGATGCAACAGATAATCTTCCAACAAGAGCTGCTATTAATGAATATTGCATGAAAAAAAATCAACCTTGGATTTATGGAAGTGTTGAAGAGTTTCATGGTCAAGTTTGTTTTTTTGAAAAAGCCTCATATGAAGCAGTTTTTCAAATAAATGATAGAAAACCAAACGGAATAGCTTGTCCTATTGTTATGCATATAGGTTCACTTCAAGCAAATTTAGCTTTAAGATATTTAGCTGGTTTAGAAGTTAAAAAAGATGTTTTATATTATCTATCTTTTGATAATGAAGGTATTTTAAATACTAAAAAGTTTAATCTTCCAAAAGCATAAGTAAGTGTTAGATTATCAGACTTTAATAGCTTTTTTTTCAGCTTCAGTTTTACTTGCACTTGTTCCTGGACCTGATAATCTATTTGTATTAACTCAATCAATATTGCAAGGTAAAAAAGCTGGATTTATGATAATCTTAGGACTTTGTACAGGGTTGTTATTTCACACTTTTATGGTAGTTATTGGAGTTTCTGTGATTTTTCAAACTTCAATAATTGCTTTTACAACTTTAAAAATCATAGGAGCGATTTATCTTTTATATCTTGCTTGGCAACTATTTAAAAGCTCAAATTCAAAAATTAATTTAAAAGAAACAAATTCAATAGATTATAAAAAACTCTATTTAAAAGGGATTTTTATGAATATTACAAATCCAAAAGTATCTTTGTTTTTTTTAGCATTTTTACCACAATTTACAAATATAAATTCAGGAAATTTATCTCTTCAAATGCTAGTTTTAGGGATATTATTTATATTTTCAGCAATATTAGTTTTTGGGTTAATTGCCTTTTTTTCAGAAAAGTTAGCCTATTTTTTTAATAAATCAAAAAATTCTCAAACTATTTTAAACAAGCTTGCAAGTTTAATATTTTTTATTTTGGCAATAAAACTCTTAGTTACAAAACAGTAACAGCATAACCCAATCTTAAGCCCTTTTTAGATACACTATCCAAATTTTATACAAAAGATATGGGGAATTTTTTATGCCAAAAAGAGAAGATATAAAGTCTATTTTACTTATTGGTTCTGGACCAATTGTAATTGGTCAAGCGTGTGAGTTCGATTATTCAGGAACTCAAGCTACTAAAACGCTAAAAGAACTTGGATATAGAGTTGTTTTAATAAATTCAAATCCAGCTACGATTATGACTGATCCTGAGTTCGCTGATAAAACATATATTGAACCAATTACAGAAGAAGTTGTTGCAAAAATAATTAAAAAAGAAAATATTGATGCTATTTTACCAACTATGGGTGGACAAACTGCACTTAATGTTGCAACTTCAATGTATGATAAAGGTATGTTAGAAGGTATTCATTTTTTAGGAGCTAATCCTGCAGCTATTAAAAAAGGTGAAGATAGACATCTTTTTAATGAAGCAATGAAAAAAATTGGTATGGATTTACCAAAAAGTGCAAATGCATATAATTTAGAAGAAGCTATCAAAGTTGTAAAAGAGATTGGATTTCCAGTAATTTCAAGAGCTTCATTTACACTTGCTGGTGGTGGTTCTGGTGTTGCTTATAACATGGATGAATTTAAAAAACTAGCAGCTTCAGGTTTAGAAGCATCTCCTATTAATGAAATCGAAATTATGGAATCTATGCTTGGATGGAAAGAATATGAGATGGAAGTTATCAGAGACCATAAAGATAACTGTATTATCGTATGTTCTATTGAAAACTTAGACCCAATGGGAGTTCATACAGGAGACTCTATTACAATCGCACCTGCTCTTACTCTTACAGATAAAGAGTATCAAGATATGAGAAATGCATCTTTTGCAATTTTAAGAGAAATTGGAGTTGACACTGGTGGTTCAAATGTTCAGTTCTCAATTTGTCCAAATACTGGAAGAATGATTGTAATTGAAATGAACCCAAGAGTTTCAAGATCTTCTGCACTTGCATCAAAAGCAACTGGTTATCCAATTGCAAAAGTAGCAACTTTATTAGCTGTAGGATTTACACTTGATGAAATTACAAATGATATCACTGGAACTGCTGCTTCATTTGAGCCAGTAATTGATTATATCGTTACTAAAGTTCCAAGATTTACTTTTGAAAAATTCCCTAAAGCAGAGTCTACTTTAACAACTTCTATGAAATCTGTTGGTGAAGCAATGGCAATTGGAAGAACATTTAATGAATCTATTCAAAAAGCTCTTTGTTCAATGGAAACAGGTCTTGTTGGATTTGATAGAATTGAAGATAAAGATTTAGATTTTATTAAAAAAGAGATTAGAAGACCAAATGATAAAAGACTTTTATATCTAATGGAAGGTATGAGACAAGGTTTATCAAATGAAGATATTTTTGAATTATCAAAAATTGATCCTTGGTTCTTAACTAAATTTAGAGAAATTCATGATTTAGAAAAATCAATTAATGAATCAATATTAACTGATGCAACTTTCATGAGAAAAATTAAAACAAATGGATTTAGCGATAAAATGATTGCTAAATTAATTGGAAAAACTGAAGAAGATGTTTATCTTGCAAGAAAAGCTTTAGATGTTGATTTTGAATACAATGAAGTTGATACTTGTGCGGCTGAATTTAAAGCTTTAACACCATATTTATACTCTACAACAAATATTACAAAATTACCAAAAGTAGCTAAAATTGAATCTGACGAGAAAAAAGTTATGATTATTGGTGGTGGACCAAATAGAATTGGACAAGGTATTGAGTTTGACTATTGTTGTGTACATGCATCATTTGCTTTAAATGAAATGGGTGTAAAAACAATTATGTATAACTGTAATCCTGAAACAGTTTCGACAGATTATGATACATCAGATATTTTATACTTTGAACCAATTGATTTTGAACATGTAAGAAGTGTTGTTGAAAAAGAAAATCCAGATGGTGTTATCGTTCATTTTGGTGGACAAACTCCATTAAAATTAGCAAATGCTTTAACAAAAGCAGGAGCAAAAATCATTGGAACAACTGCTGAAGTTATTGATTTAGCAGAAGATAGAAAAAAATTCTCAGCATTTGTTGAAAATATTGGATTATTACAACCAGATAATGGAACAGCTGTTGAAGTTGAAGAAGCAATAGAAATTGCTGAAAAGATTGGATATCCAGTTCTAGTTCGTCCTTCATTCGTTCTTGGTGGAAGAGGTATGAGAATTGTTTATTCAACTGATGAATTAAAACAATATATGGATGAAGCAGTTTCTGTTTCAAATGATGCACCTGTATTAATTGATAAATTCCTTGATAGAGCAATTGAGCTTGATGTTGATTGTATTTGTGATGGAAAAGAAGTTTATATTGGTGGAATTATGCAACATATTGAAGAGGCTGGAATTCACTCAGGTGACTCTGCTTGTTCATTACCTCCTGTTTCTATTAGTGATGATTTAATTAAAGAATTAGAAACTAAAACAAAAGAGATGGCTTTAGGTCTTGGTGTTGTAGGTTTAATGAATACTCAATATGCAATTCATAAAGGACAAATTTATCTAATTGAAGTAAATCCAAGAGCTTCTAGAACAGTTCCATTTGTATCAAAAGCAACAGGAATGCCACTTGCTAAAGTTGCAACTAGAGTTATGTGGGGTGAAACTTTAAGAGATGCTTTAAAAGTATATGATAAAGATATTGTTACTGAAAATAATGGTGTATTAAAACCAAAATTAAAAAATCACGTTGCAGTAAAAGAAGCTGTTTTCCCATTCAATAAATTAAATGGTGCAGATTTACTTTTAAGTCCAGAAATGAAATCTACTGGTGAAGTTATGGGTATTTCTGATAACTTTGGTATGGCATTTGCTAAATCTCAAAGTGCAGCTAAAAATAATCTTCCAAAAGAAGGAAAAGTATTTATTTCATTATGTGATTTAGATAAAGAGTTTGCTCCAAGTATTGCAAAAGGTCTAACTGAAAATGGATTTACAATCGTTGCAACAGGTGGAACTTATAAAATTATTGCTGAATCAGGCGTAGATTGTGAAAAAGTATTAAAAGTTAGTGAAGGAAGACCAAACATTATTGATTTACTTACTAATGGGGATATTTCAATGGCTATTAATACAAGTGAAGCTAAAGAATCATCAAAAGATGATGGTAAAGAGATTAGAAGATCTGTATTAAGAATGAATGTTCCATATTTTACAACTGTAGCTGCTGCAAATGCTGCTGTTGAAGCAATTAAAGTTTTAAAAACAAACGATGTTTCAACTCCAAAATCAATTCAAGAGTTTTTAAACGATTAATAATGAACTCTGATTTAATTTATCTTGTTCAAACAGATACAACTGTAGGTTTCTCATCATCAAGTGATGAGAAACTTTCACTTTTAAAGCAAAGACCTCTTACAAAAAAAATACTCAATACTGTTGATTCTTTTTCAACATTAAATAAAAATACTAGAATTCCTAAAGAGTTTAGAAAAAAAGTTAGAAATAGTAAAAAAACAACATTTATTTATCCAAATGGTATGTCATTTCGTGTTGTAGATAAAAGTTCAGATTTTCATAGTTTTATATCAAAATTTGGTGTTTTATATTCAACATCTGCAAATAAAACAGGTAGAAATTTTGACAGAGAATTTGCAATAAGTGGTGCAGAAGTTATAGTTGAAGATAAAAGAGGTTTTTATGAAACTACAGCTTCAACGATTATAAAGTTAGGTAAAAAAACATTTAAGAAATTACGATAAAATCATTATCTTATAATATTATTTAAGCAAAAACAAACTCAAACTAAATTATAATCTCTCTCTTATTTTTTGACCCTGTCGTCTAGAGGCCAAGGACGTCTGGATTTCCTCCAGAACACGCAAGTTCGAATCTTGCTGGGGTCGCCATTGATTTAAAGGGCTTTCTAAAGCTTTTTAAGTTTTATTAAAATTTACTACTTCCCACTTATTTCCCACCTTTGGTAAAATTCAAAGAGGAATAATATATCTTCATTAAATTTTGTTGTTTTTATAAAAAGAAAGATAAAATAAAACCAATTTTTATAAATTTACTTATACCAACATTTTCTTTTATTTAAAGAGATTACTATTTTTGAATTCTTGATATATTATTTTTAATTCTTTTGATTTAATATATTTAAAGTCAGTATAAAATGATTGATAAATAAATAGTTTTAAATCATAAGGTATTTCTATAAGATATATTGAGAATTGTGCAAAGTCTTCTTCTAAATCTAATTCTTTTATATTTTTTTCTTCTTTGTATTCCATTAATTTTTTAAGTAAAAAAACATTATATCTAGGTACTCTACCTAAATTCAATAATGGATTGAAGGAATTAATGTTATTTAGTAAATCTAGTTTATATTTATCTAAAAAATTAAATAATAAGTGAATTCCTTCAAAATCTAAAGTCTCTTCAATCTCTTCTAGTAATATATTAAATTTTCTCTCTATAGATTTATGATACAAATTATTTGTTTTAAATTTTGTAATTTGTCCTGTTTCTAAATATTCTCTTATATCTTCTTCTGAAAAATATTCATTAATAAGATTTATAATAGGTCTATTTTCTTTTTTCCATGAATAATATGTATTCTGTGAACCAAATCCCATTAGTTCCGTAACTTCTTTTCTCATTAAATTCCTCGTTTACTAATATTGAAATTATTAATTAATATATTTAATTTTAATTACTATTATAGTAAAAAAACTTGACAAATACAATATATACTATTATAATAAAAAAATAGTATTTTAAAATATTAAAATTACTATATAAGTAAAAATAGAGGAGTAAAAATGACATTAGAAGAATTAAATTCAATGTTGCCACCAGAGCAAAGAAAACAAGCTGTGTTAAATCAATCACAAGTTGCAAGTCTTTTAGGTTTATCGTGTTCAACATTGTCAAATTGGAGAGCTCAAAAAGTTGCTTTGGAATATCTCAAGGTAGGCAAAGGTGAAAAAAATAGAGTGCTTTATTTGAAAACAAAACTAGTCGAATTTTTGAATTCTAATCAAATTAAAGTTAGTTAGTGTCCACCTTTAATCGTTCGCCAAAACTTTTTTTAAAAGTGGACTTATCCAATGTGTTGGACAACTGCATTATAGTCAGTATGTCCTTATTTACTATTGAAAATATGCAAGGATTAATCTTTGAAGATTCGTGTTAAAAAGAAAGAAAGACAGTATGGTCAAGTACATCATAATTTAGCATTTCATCCTAAAGTATCATTACAAGCAAAAGGTTTAGGAGCCTTATTTGAGTGTTATAGTGATGATTTTGAGGTAAGTATGTCTAGTTTAGAAATACATACTGGTTTACATAGAGATACGATTAGAAAGTATCTAAAAGAACTAGAAAAATACTTTTTTCTATTTAGAGTTCAAGTTATTAGAAATTGTAAGATGATTTGGTTTTTTGATTCTGAAAATCTAGAAATCAATTTTCTTATAGGCGAGATAAAAAAGATACAAAAAGACCATAAAATAAGATTTATTACCGCATATGAAATTTTCGCACCCGAAAAAATCGGCGCCGAGAAATTAGCTACATATAATAATACTATTAATATGCCCTCTGACTTATCGAATTTAGATTATTTTCAAATAATGTATCAAGTGGAACAAGAAAATAAAATAAAAGGGAGAAATAGTGAGTTTTATACTTCTAGTGATGGTAATAAAAGAAAAAAGCAACTAATTAATAGTCCTAGGGCAATTAAACAAGATGAAATAGAATTTTAAAGGAAATACTATGTCTTATCAAAAACTAAGCAAAGACCAATTGATAACAAAATTGTTAGAAGTTGAAAGTGAAAGAAATAATCTAGTTAGTTTATATTTAACAGCTGATAGCTTATTAAAAGACTCAACAGCTTATATTACTTATTTATTAAGTAGTAGAGTAGAACTTGAAGAGGAGCTAATAAATTTAAAAGAAAATATAAAAATACCTTTTAGTGTAAAAGAAGAATTTGAAAAGATAAGAGCTGAACTAAGAGAAATGGAGAATCAAAAATGACAAAGTTATATGAAATTGCAACAAGTATATTGCAAAATGGAACTGATTATATTCAAACTGGTTTATATCAAAGTTCTCAGCTAGTATTTAATAATAGCTTTTTCAATATTGTATTTTCCCTTTCAATTGTATATTTGGGATTTATGATTGCATTTAAAAGATTTAGTAGTGAAGATATTGCATATAGAGCGATATGGCTAATCGTAGTTATCTCATTTGTAAAAACTGTTATCTATAATCAAAACATTTATAACTTGCTAATAAGCTTATTAAATACTCCACGAGATATGTTTCTTGAACTTATTCATAATTTTGTATCTAATACAAATAGTTCTGCAACAGTAAAAAATATCATTGATAATATTTCAAGTTCAATATCTCAATTAGCAACTTACTTATTTAATCAAAGTGGTTGGAATAATATTTCAGCATTTTTTTATGGGATTATAGTTTTATTGTCTGGAAGTTTTTTGCTAGTAATTACACTTCTAAATAGTATATTTTCAGTTTTTTTATCTGATGTAATTCTATCACTTATGCCTTTTGTATTGCCATTTTTAATATGGAAAAAAAGTGAATCAATGTTTTATTCATGGGGTAAACTTTATATTTCTGTTTCATTATACGCTCCATTTACTTTATTGTTTGGTTTGATTTCTGTACAAACCTCTGAATTTACAATTAATGTAACTCATGCCATTCAATCAGATTTTCAAGAAAATGCTATGTATATTTTTGCTTTAGTTATCGTACAACTTCTTACAGCTATAGCAATATTTAAAATTCCAAATATCATTAATCAAATTATAGGAAGTTCTAACGAGGGAAGTAGTTTAACAAGTGGTGTAGGTACTTTATCAGCGGGTGGGGCAATTATTGGAGCAGTAAGTAAATACAGCGGTTTAAGTTTTTCGGCAACAAAAATGGGAAAAGTTGCAAAATCAACTGGAGCAAAAATAGGAGATAAAATCAAAGATACGATAAAAGATAAAGTATCAGTAAGATAAATAAACAAAAAGGAACCGAGCATGAAAATAAAATTTATTAAGATAATTCTTTTAGTAATCCTTAGCGTAAATAATACTTTATTATATGGTGGAATGGCAGTAACAGACCCAACCTCTTACACATATTACGCAAAACAGCTTAAAGCAATGAATGACCAAATCAAAGGAGCTTTAGACCAGTTAAGCGTTTTAAATAAAGCAAATGAAGCATTAAATACAGCAAACGACTTAATGTTTAACGCGGGCGAAAGAATTTACAACCCACAAAAACAAATCATGGGACTTGTAAATAATATTAACAGTATTCAAAGAAAATTTGAGAGTATGGCAGAAAGAGCAAGTAATATGGGAGCAGAAAGATTTTTTAAAGAAAATCATAATATTAGTGAGCCATTAAAAGATGATGTTTTAAAAAAATGGAAAGACAATTTTAAAGCTCTTTTTGACAATAAAGAAGATGAAAAATATCAAAAGTTGAATGATAAAGTTCTAAAAGCTATAGAAGATAATGATTATGTTGCATATCAAAAAGCTGTACAAGATTTGAATGAATATATCAAGTTAAAAGGAATAGAACAAGAAGCATTAAAAAAATATGCCTTACTTGCTCCTATGGAAATTTATAATGATTATTTTGTGAATGAGCAAGTTGTACAGGAGAGAAAAGAGAAGATGGAAAGAATAAAACAACTTGCAAATCAAATTAATAGTGAAAATGATGTTGTTAAACAACAAAAAACAACTAATCAATTTTTATTAGAAATGCTAAATGTCCAACAAGCTCAATATGAAATGCAAATGAACTTTTTTTATGCAATTTCGCTGAACTTAATCAATGAAAAATCAAATTCAAAATTTGATATGAAAAAAGTAATTGATGAAAAAGAAAACTTTGGAAGTAGTAAAGATACAGTTAAAAGTAAAGCTACTGATTCAACAGAAAAATACATTGATAACTTAATAAAATCCACAAAAGGAAATAGTATTGATGAGTTACTAAATGGGAGAGTAAAATGAAAGCAAATAGAATATTTAATTATGATGAAACAAGTGCAATTTTATCAGCATATAATGATCATTTAAAAGATTTTGATTTATCAAAACCATTAGTTGCAAAAATTGACTTGTTGTGTTGGGGAAAAAGTGCAAATTTATTTGTTGCATTTAAAATTGATAATGTCAGATTTAAAAGTAGTGTATTTTATAATGAAAATTATTGTGCTAGGGATAAAAGTATTTGTTTTAGAAATTTAGAGCTTGTTGGAAAAGAAGTTGAATTAATGATTTCAAGAACAAAGAAAGGTTTTTTGAATATTCAAAGTGGGAAGATTTTAGAAGAAGAATTTAATACATCAAATGCAGAGCAGAGCATGAGAGAATTAAATGTGTGAAGTAAAAATTGGGAGATTAATTTCTCCCTTTTATTTTTTATACCCTTGTGGTATATGAGTATAACTATAAATAGACTAAGTCTATTGGATAGTGCGCACTATCCAATTGAAATTGTAATTTAGTTGCTTCTACCACAAGGGTAGATTCTTTTTATAAAAAAGGGAGGAGTTTTTCTAATGAGTTTTGAATATGAATTAGAAGATGAATTTGAAAAAAATAGTGGAACACCAACTCCAAAAGGTGGATTTAAAACTTCAAAAAATGATTATGAAAATACTATAAATAATTTCGCGGGCGAAAAAAATAAATTAAGTTCTTCTAGTAAAAAAGTTGCAAAATCTTCTATCAATTTTCAAAAAGTAAATATCCATTGTTTTAAACATAATGCAAGAGAAGAAGAAAAAAAAGCTAATACAATCTTTGAAGAATATACAAAAGATAATGAGTTTAATATTGGCTCAAAAGAAGCATTAATAAAGTTTAATGAAATGTATAAAATAGCTAAAGAAAATAGATTAGAAAAAGGATTAAATAAAACAGCTGATAAAAAAAATACTTTATGGGAAGCAATAGTAAATTTAAAAACAGAGCATAAGTTAGATGAAATTTTAGAACTCGCAAAAAAAATTGAAAAAGAAACTGGATTTCAAACAATTCAAGTTGCAATTCATAAAGATGAAGGTCAAGAAAAAGATGGAAAACTAATTAGAAAAAATCATCATGCACATATAAGTTTTTTTACTCTGGATAAAGAAACTGGACAACAAATGTATAGAAGAGAACATATGAACAGAACTAAGCTTATAAAGCTTCAAGATATTGTTGCTGAACACTTAGGAATGGAAAGAGGAGAACATGGAAGCAAAGCAAAAAGATTAGGTCATAAAGAGTATAAAGCTGTTATGAAAGAAAAAGAAGAATATTTAGAAAAGCTTAGAGTATTAAAATTAGCTGTAAACAATCAAAGGGAAGAGTTAAAAGAACAAAAAGCAACTAGACCAGAGTATGCAAAGCTAGAGCAAGTAAATAAAGATTTAAAACAGCAATTAGAACTTAAAGAGCTAAGTTTAGAAGATTTAAAACAATTAATAGATGAAAAAGTTAAGACTATAAATATTCAAAATGAAAAATTAACTAAACTGGAGCAAAAAGAAAGAGATATAACATTAACAGTAAAAGGGAAAATTTTAAAAGAGAGAGTTACAATCTCAAAAGGAATACTAAAAAAAGAAGAACGATATATTTATCAGACTGAAAGTGTAGATAGCTTCATCGTAAAATCAAAGAGCAAAGAAGAAGAACTTAATCGTAAAGTTGAACAATTAGAAAAAAGTAATGATATTCTACAAGAGAAAGCTAATCAATATGAGAGATTTAAAGTATTTGCAACATCATATTTTAAAACAGCTGATTTTGAAAAAGTAAAGGAACTTATAAAAGAGAAAATACCTAAAATTGGTTTAACAAAGACTAATTATAAAGATAAAGGATTTGAAAGAGATTAATAAAAAGTATTTTAGTGATATAAATTTCACTTTAGTGAGTTAATAATTAAATCAACTCACTAAAATTTTTTATTATTAAAAATAAGAAATTAGAGCATAAACTCTCATAGTTTATAAAGGGAGAGTTAGAAATTTTGTGTCAGTCTGATAGAATTTATTCTAAAGGATTGAACAATGAATCAAACACTTGATTTAACAGATGCACTTGAACAAATTAAAGCTGGTGCAAAAATAGATGGTAAGGACGGAGTTTTAGCTCCTCTTATCAAACAACTAACTGAAGCTGTATTACAAGCAGAACTTGAATCACATCTTACTACTGAGATAAATAAAAACCGTAAGAACGGTAAATCTACTAAAACTATGAAAAGTAGTGTTGGAGAATTTGAACTTGATGTTCCAAGAGATAGGAATGGTTCTTATGAACCTCAAATAGTTAAAAAACATCAAACACATATGTCAGACCATATAGAGCAAAAGATTTTATCTTTATATGCTCTTGGTAATAGCTACTCTCAAATATCTGAACATATTCAAGAGTTATATGGTACTGAGTTTTCTAAAGCAACAATAAGTGCTGTTACAGACAAAGTTATACCATTGCTCAAAGAGTGGCAACAAAGACCATTAGAATCAATCTATCCATTTGTATGGCTTGATGCTATACACTATAAAATTAAAGATAATGGTAGATATATTTCAAAAGCAGTTTATACTATTCTTGGTGTTGGACTAAATGGCAAAAAAGAGATATTAGGTTTATACCTTTCAGAAAATGAGGGAGCTAACTTCTGGCTACAGGTTTTAACTGATTTAAATAATAGAGGTGTAGAAGATATACTTATTGCATCTGTTGATGGATTAAAAGGGTTTCCAGAAGCTATAAATGCAATATTTCCAAATACTGAAGTTCAATTGTGTATCGTACATCAAATTAGAAATTCAATACGCTATGTAGCTTCTAAAAACCAAAAAGAGTTTATGAAAGATTTGAAGATTATCTATCAAGCTATCTCCAAAGAAGCTGCTGAAATGGAACTTGACAACCTTGAGTCTAAGTGGGGCAAAAAATATCCTATTGTAATTAAGTCGTGGAGGAACAAATGGGAACATCTATCTGCATATTTTAAATATCCTGAAGAGATAAGACGCATCATCTACACTACTAATATTATTGAATCAGTTCACAGACAGTTTAGAAAACTTACTAAAACTAAAGGTGCTTTCCCAAATGAAAATAGTCTTCTCAAACTTTTGTATATGGGTATTCAGAATGCTTCTAAAAAATGGACTATGCCTATTTGGAATTGGTCGCTAACTATTTCACAGTTGGCAATATTATTTGAGGGCAGACTAGATGAATCTTTAAACTTATGACTTAAAAAGTGATTTTTGTTGTTCAAAAAGTCCTTAGGATTTGAGAGAATCACTAAATTCTACTTCTTGAACACTTTTTGGAACAAATTATATCTCTAAACAAAGGTTATAAAGCCAATAAGTTAGATTTTCTAATTTTGTTCCAAAATCTAGAGGTTTAGTAACTTAACGTTTAAAATAAGCAATCAAAAAGCCGCAGACAGTTTTTTGGTTAGTCTCCTCTGATTTGTTGGATCTTCTGCTTTGATTGTTCACTATCAATCAAACAAATATTCATCTTCATTATATTCATCACGAAGTTCTGGAAAAAGTTCAAATGCAGTATAAGGGTCAAGTGTAAGCCAGATTTTTGCCTTTGCCATTCTTTGTTCTGGTGTATCACTTTCACTCGGGGATATAACAGTTTTTTGATTTGGATTCATTTGTTTGCCTCTATTCCCTTGATTCTGATCATACTGCTTATTTGTGCCAGGAGTTCCTTTGTTGGGATTTTGCTGATTAGTAGAATTATCACTTGTTTTGATATGTTTTGACATTGAGTTGTCTCCTTTCATGTGTTGGTTGGCTTAACACCTAACATTTGCCGTTAGTAATATAAAGCAAAGGTAAAGCTTCATATTGTGTTCCACGTACTTGTTATTAGTTAATCTATGTTTCTTAATTGTTTTAACAATTCTTTTGGTGTATTTATCCATCATATGCTCTATATTGTAAGTATTATTTGAAATAGGATGTACCCTTCTATTGTTACATAAAGCTACAAAAGTGAGCATTATGTAATTTATTTAATGATCATCTTCATCATTATAATCATTGTTGTCATTATGAGCATCTGCCCAATCATCCATATTGGCATCATTATTTGGATTATTTATATCACTCCATAAATCATTATAGTCTCTAGACATTCTTTTTCCTTTTATATTTAATTAATAGAGTTAATAAACTCTATTTTTGAAACTCCGATATCTTTTAATATGCTACAGAGTAAACCTAACTTTACTAACTTCTTCTTATACACTGGAATAATTAATGTCTTTTTATCTTCATGCTTATACACTCTGTGATTACCATTGTTTAATCTTTCAAACCTATAACCAATTGAATTTACATATGATATTAACTCTTTTCCAGTTATATTAGATATAGAAGCCATTATTTTCCTTTTGAACCTTTTGGGTTGTTAGGATTCAATTGAGTTCCCCTATTTCCATGTACTTTTGAATAAACACTATTTGTGCCGTTAGTACCTTTATTTGAATTTCCTTGATTTCCTTTATGGTTATTGTTTGCCATATCTTCCTCCTTAAAAATTTAATTGAAATTGTGTCACAATATGTTAATTTAAGATAGGAATTAGGCTGGACAACTTTTTATGCATGGAAAAATTAGAAGTATTGAAGAGATTTTTGATTGGTATTTAAAAGCAATAGATGTAAAATTTAATAGAAAAACTATTGAGAGATATATAAAAAATGAATCTCAAAAAGTAGAAAAGAATACTTATGTTTTCGATAATTTAATAAATAATATTCTAGAATCAATAGAATTCCAAGATAATTCTAAAGAACATTTTAAATACTTGTTAGAAAATTTTATTGAAATTTATAAATGCTTTACTCAATATATTGAATCGTACCATACCACACAAAAACAATTAGACTTTTTATTAGCAAAGGACATCGTTATTCCATTTCTTGCTTTATTCAGCTCATATGTGTTTGACAAGCATTTAATTATATTAAGACAAATAAAACCCGATGAAGTAAAAAAGTCTTTTCAAAAATTTTTAGTTTGGGCAGAAAGAAACATCTGTCAGCAAGATATAAAAAAATATTTAATAGATAAGTACGAAAAAGATGAAAACTATGATAAAGGCTATGATAGTGTAAGAAAGTTAATAGACAGTTGGCTTGATTTAAAAGAACAAACTATTCCTAAGAAAGAACACCTTCAAAAACTAATTCAATATTTAAAAGATTGCAACAAGGCACCCCACCTTAATCTACATAATTTAGCACTTTTTTCAAAGCTTTTTCAATCTATTCATAAAGAACTTGAAAATACTTTTAATTACAAGGAAATAGAAATTCTTGTAGAACACTATTTCTGCTTATTAGAGTTTTATTCAATTTCATTGACATCATTTTTTGATATTCAAGAAACTGAATATAGAATTTATACTGAGCTTTTAAATCATATTAATCCTAATATAATAAATCGAAATCATTATTTTGATGATTATTTTGTATGGCTTCAAAAAGTTGTAAAAAGAGATTATATTACTCCCTATAAATTGATAAAAAAAGTACTTGAGAGAAATAGTTTATTTTACAATTTGTCTGAAACAGATTGCATGAAATATATTGAAACAAATCTTCCTGTATTATATTTTAATAAAACTAAACCTCAAAATGAATATGTTGGTTTATGGAATGAAATGAATTCACAAAAAGACAATATTGAACAACCTATAGAATCAGCTAGTAGTAAGTTACTGATTAAGCTGTTCTTTGAACATTTAGATATAAAAAAAGAGAAAACTCTGTATGACAAAACAGAATGCCATGAGATTTTCAAGAAGTTAGAAAGTGAATTTAAAAAGGATGATACAGATCAATATATATGTTTTTTAAAAACTCGTTACTTTATTTTTGACAATAAACCAAAAGAAGCATTAGAATATTGTAAAAAATGTGTTGAACAGGGAATTGGAAAATTAGGAGAAACATTTAAAGAAGCTGTTATGACGGGTGTTTTACTATCTGCTAAAAATAATAGTAAAAAAGAATATAACTTTTTCAGAACAACAGCAATCAAATATGATAGCTTATTTTTTAACAGATTAAAAATTCCAGCGTATGGAAGAGGTGGTAAAATGGTCGATGTCCCTGAAGACAAAAGTAACTTTGAAGAGCTTAAAAGTGAATATGATGAATACTTTTATAATAAATTTTAATATGAGGGATATTAATGATTAAAAAAAACTGATTGAAAAACTTTGAGAAGCTGTATTAAAGAGTAATAATAAACTTCTTGAGGAAAAAGTAGTTAATAGTTCTGATATAAATTTAATTTTAGATAAATTTACTATATATACTAAAAATAAAAACTATTATGATGTTTCTATTTATAATATTGATATGTCAGTAAAATGCAAGACACAGAAAATAATGGATAAATTGTTACTAATATACGAAAGTTCAACAACCTGTACTTTTTGGAGCAAATTAGGATTAGTAAGATTAACTATGCTAAAATTCTAGGAACTATCAGTTACTGACACAAAACTCTGAACAGTCTCTTTATAAAAGATAGTATGGATTTAAATGCTCAAATAAATGATTATACATTATTTCTTGGTCTTTTTTATTCATTGTACTCATCAATTCAAAACATTTATCCGTAATATTTTTATCAATGTCTATATTTAATAATTTCAGAATTATAAATTGAACTGTTGCATCTAAATTATTAAAGAATTTTTTATCTTCATAATAATTATTTAAAATTTTTTTTAGATTGCTTTCATCTGTAAATAATCTTTTCTCTCTATTTCTAACTTGTAACAATATAAATTTTGATAAATTTTTTGGGTCTTTTCTTAAATTTCTTAACGAAAACTCTTCCCAGTCAAAAAATTGAAAAATTTCTCCTTTTTCAGCACATTTTATAAATATATCTATATTATCTTCTTGCTCATAACCAGAAATAAAATAAACAGCTTCTATAAATTCTTCAGGATATTTTGCTGTGTTGTTTTTAATATCTATTAATAAATTTTTATCAATATATATTTTTTCTAAATTTCTTAAATCTGTTATTGTTGATTTTTCATCACTTTTTATGAGTAAATAATTTTTAAAGTAAGCTCCCATTCTAAAAGAAGTATGGTCTATTTCTTTTTCTTCAATTTTTTTAGCAAGTGTTAGCATTTCTTTTAATTTCTTTTTTATAGGTTTATTATTAATTTTATCTAATATAGTTAGTTTAATATTATTTCTTCCAAAAGCATGCATTTCTCTCATTATCAATTTATAGAAAATATTTTCATAATCTGAATTTTTAATTAAATTAAATATTTCAATAAAGAAGTCTATAATAGTAGTTTTAATTATAGAAGAAGAATTAGATTTATTACTTAATAAAAATTTAGAGAGCTTAGGAGTAATACTTTCAACATAACTTTCTGAGAATTCTTTTTTATTAATAAGTTCTACCCAATTTTTAATTAAAAAAGCTTTTTCAAGTTTAACTTTTTTTAAAAGTTTATAATCTATATTGTATATTGCTTCAAAGAAATATTTTTGATTACCATACTCATTTAATATTTCATAAATAAATATTTCTATTTCTTTTTTATCTGTATTGTTAATTAATAAATAAAAAATATTTGTCAACAAGTTTTTATTTTTTGATGATTTTAATATTTCTTTAATTCTTTCAAAAAAATCATTATTATATATACTATAATTTATTTCACCAAAAATCTTTGTTAATGTATCTAATAAAGAAATTTCTGTATGCTCTTCAAGTAAAAAAAAGAATTTTGTTATTATTTCTTCTTTTAATTCATTATTAATTTCAACATCATCAATAAAAATCAATAATACTAATTGAAATAATCTATGAAGTTTAGGATAAGAATCATTAACTTTTAAGATGTCTTTAATAAATTCTGTTGCTTTTACTCTACCAGAAATTGCTCTATTAGATATTTTTAAATTAGCTATTGCAAGTCTAATAACTTCACTCCAACGTGAATCAAAAACATAATCTTCCAATTTTAAGGTTTTTAAATCCCACTTAGATTTTAATTCTAAAGCTGCTAGATATTCTTCAAATGTTAAATGAACAAATCCATATAAACTACCATCTAAATCTTTTCGATAAAAAAATCCTGTATATTTTTCTAAAAATTCTTTAAATTCAATAAACTCTTTTTTTGCCAGATTTAAATCCACTCCGTTAATTTCTCGATAAAGTTCTATAAATTCTTTTTTAAATAATTCTTCATGTATAAGTCCTTTATCATTACCTGAATGTATTTCAAAAGCAATATGAGGGAGAATCTCAAGCATAATTCCTTTATCTTTAAACTTTGAATTTTCTTCAAATCGAACTCTTACCCAATTATCTAAAAATGTTTCAGTTGCAATTTCATATAACTCTACTCTTTTATTAGGTAATTTTTTTGATTGAAAAAATATCATTACAATAATTGTCATTAACAATGGATTTTTAGCAAATTTAATAACGGAACTATTTCTTGATATAGATGAAAATAATTCTTTTGCCAAATTATTATACTTTGTATTGATTTCACTAATTTCAAATTCTGTAATATCAGATTTTGATGATATTTCACTTTGAGCTATTGATTTATACCATTGATTAGAAAATTGTTTAATATCATTTTCTGAAAAATCTTGTAATCTTGATTCTTGAAAATGTCCACTTAAACTTGATTCTCTATAACCAATAATTCTTGAAGTCACTATATATCTATTAAAAGGATATCTTGCTTTTAAATCAATAATATTATTAACAATTTTATTTCTTATTGAACTATCAGTTACTTCATCTAATCCATCTAATAAAATTAATAAATTTGAACACTCTAAATTTTCAATAAATATATTTTTATACTGAGAGTCTAAATCTTTAATATATTCAAATAAATTTTTGTTATAAGTTTTATACCATTCAGCATATTCTGAAACTTTTATTAATAAAGGCATAGTATCTTGATATAACCAATCTAAACTTCGATTAGAAGAAATAAAGCTTGCTATATATTTTAATAAAGTTGATTTTCCAGAACCAGGATCTCCTAAAATAACTAAAGACTTATGTTTTGAATTTAAAATATTTTCGATAGCTTCTTTTGAAGTTAATCTTATTTCTGATGAATCATTACCCTCTATCATTAAAGGGATGAAAACATCCGATAATTTCATAAAAATATCTTTTCCAGATATTTTTGGTGAAAATCCTGCTAGTTCTAAAAATTCATATTTTCTCAGTAAATAAGAGTCATATACTTCTCTACTTTTACTATAATCTATATTATTAATTAAATAATCTTTTGTTAGTATTTTTCTTACTTCATCAAATTCTGTAATCTTTTCTGCTATGGAATTTAAAGTTTGAGACAAATTTTTTATTTTTAATACTTCTTTAAAAATTAAAGACAGAGAAGTATCTACCGATAAATTCTGGAAAAATATTATTTCATAATTATTTAATAAGTTTTTTAAAGAATTTCCTAAAAGACTATCTTTATCTATATTTTTTGTATCTAACGAATATTCTTTAAATAATTTTTCTATAAAAGTATTTGAAAACTCCGGATTTTTAATTAAATTAAGAAAATTTTCATTTTTACTTAATGATTCATTTTCTATTAAAAAAAATAATTTTTCATCATTCTTCTCAATCTTTTTAATTAAATTATCGAATATACTATTAGTAGAGAAATATCCTACTTTAGAGTTTTCTATTGTTTGTATAAAAGATTTTACAAAAAGTTTTTTTAAAAGATTTTCATTATTTTTAAATATTGAATTTAATTTATCACTTGATTTATTTACAAATATCCCTAGAGTGTAAGGTAAAATAAGACTATCAAAAATTCCCATATTATATGCCCTATATGTTAATATTAATGAGTATACTAAATTATAAATTAATATTTAGTTTATAAATCAAAAGATAAATTCTTAACAGCTTCTCTCCCACTATCAGGACTTAATTTAGCATATCTCAAAGTCATTCTTATATCTTTATGATTCATAAGCTTTTGAATTGTAAAGATAGGTGTTCCATTGATAGCTAAATGACTTGCAAAAGTATGTCTTAAAGAGTGAAATACAATTTTATTTTTTCTATCGTTTTCATTGATATCTTTGTTAAATAGTTCATCAAGTTTTGCTCTTAATCTTCTTTCTGGATTTGATGTAAAAAGCATATCATTTGGTTTCAAAGAATCTACTCTTTTTTCTAGAATTTCTTTTAAATCATCAGTTAAAAAAGCTTTATATGTACTATTATTTTTGAAGTCTTTTAGTGTTATTAAATCATGTGTAATAAAAATATATGAATTTATTATTTTTTTAATTAAAAATAATAAATAATTTTGTACAATGATACATAGCATCTTTAATTAATAAATATGTTAAATTTTAGAAGGAGTAATGAATGGGGCGTGATCACGAATATTTTAATTGTAGTGAAGAACATGAACATAATTATGTTGCAAGTTTATATAAAGATAAAGAAACAAAGACTGTTAAACAGTTTTTAAAAGAAAAATGTGCTAATAAAGAAATTCACTATTCAACTCACAAACAAGTATATACATTACTTGAGAATAACGGATTTAAAAGAAAATAATATTAAAAGGGTTGATAATAAAATCAATCCTTTTTTACTTTTTAATAACAAGAATTATCTTATTAAACCTATGTTGACAAAAAGATACTATATTTAGTATAATATTTCATATTTAATTAAGGATATAAAATGCAACCAATTTTAGCAAATTATAGTGCGAGTATAACAGAACTTAAAAAATCTCCTACACAATTACTCAATGAAGCTGATAATGAAGTTATAGCAATATTAAATCATAATATCCCTAGTGCATATCTAGTTCCAAGTAAATTATATGAAAAAATGATGGATATTATAGATGATTATCATTTGTCATTAGAAGTAGGAAAAGCTTTAAATGATGGTGAAAAACCAGTTAAAGTAAGTTTAGATGACTTATAATCTTGAATTTAAACCTCAAGCTTTAAAAGAGTGGAGTAAATTAGGCTCAACAATAAAAGAACAATTTAAAAAGAAATTAGAAGAGAGATTAGAAAATCCAAAAGTAGAAAAAGATAAACTAAGTGGATATGAAAATGTTTATAAAATAAAACTAAGAAATGTTGGATATAGACTTGCTTATCAAGTTAAGGATGAAGAGATAGTTGTTTTAGTATTGAGTGTTGGAAAAAGGGAAAAAGATAAAATTTATAAGAATCTAAAAGATAGATTCTAGATTTTATAATAACTTTTGAATAGTTTTTTCAAATAGGCTTATATTTAGTATCTTCGTTGACAATAAGATATTATATTTAGTACAATATTTTATATTTTATAAAAGGTTTTTTTTGAATACAAAAAATATACAAACTCTATTAAAAAAAATATCAGATGAACGAGATTGGAATCAATTTCATTCTCCTAAAAATCTCTCAATGGCGTTAGCAAAAGAATCTGCAGAATTATTAGAAATATTTCAATGGCTTACTGAAGAACAATCATATAACCTTGATGAAAAAAAACATGAACATTTAAAAGAAGAAATTGCAGATATTTCAATATATCTTTTAAGATTATGTATGAAATTTGATATTAATTTAGAAGAAGCAATTTATGATAAATTAGAAAAATTTGAAAAAAAATATCCAGTTGAAAAGTCTAAAGGTAATGCAAAAAAATATTCGGAGTTATAAGTGGCTTATTATTCAAATACAATCGAAATCTTTTTAAAAGATATAGAGAGTGGATCTATATTTAATATTTTAGAAAATTTCAAGAATAAGAATACAGAAGAATTTAAATCTTGGAAAAAATCATTACCTGAATTGGCAAAAATTCTTTCACTTCTAGAAAATAAAACTAATTTATACATATTTATTGAATATCATTTAAAATTTATAGATAAAAGAATTGATGTTTTATTAGTTGGTAAAAATTGTTCTATTGTAATTGAATTAAAACAATGGACTATTAGAGAATCAATAAAAGATTTTATAATTCCTAATCATGATTTAAAAGAATATATTCATCCTACATTACAAGCAAAAGAATATAGCCAATCATTAATAGATTTTTTTTATGGAAGTAAAGGTATAAGTTCTTTGTATTGTTCTTATTTACATAATATAGATACAGAAATTCAGAATAATTTATTATTAAATTGTAAAAAATTTTCTGAATATTCATTTTCGAAAATTACAAAAAATAAATTTAGAGATTTTCTATATGCCAATTTAGTTTCATTTGAAATAGAAAAAAGTAAAGAAAAAGGTCTTTTAAAATGTCTGATTGAAAAGCAATTAATACCAACTCCATCAATTATTGATTATGTAAACAATTTAATGAATGATGACTTTAGTATAAATATTATAGATAAGCAAAGAGTTTTTTATTCAAAAGTATTACAAAATAAAAATAGACAAAATAATATTTTTATTCTGGATGGAAGAGCAGGAAGTGGTAAAACAGTTGTAGGATATAAACTTTTAGTAGAATTAATTAAATTAAAAAAAAATGTAGTTTTAACTATACCTTCTTCATTTTTATACCATACTTCAAAACATAATAAATTTCCTATTTTTCATTCATATTCAATTACTCAAAACAATACTTTATACGATTTTATTATTGTTGATGAAGCACATAGATTAACAAAACAAGAACTAGTTGAATTATCAAATAAATGTAAAAATTTAATTTTACTAATTGATGATTTTCAAAAAATATCTGCAAAAGGTATTAATGTAGATGATATAAAAAAGCAATTAATTAATAAAACCATCATTTATGAGAAATTAAGATTTCAATTAAGAAGTAAAGGACAAAACTTCTACGAAGATTGGGTTTATAATCTATTTATAAATCCCACACTTTATAAAAATACAAATGAATTTTCAGTTTCAATATTTGATAATATAAATATTTTAGAAAATGAGCTTAATAACTATACAAATAAAAAACTTATTGCAGGATTTACTTGGGAATGGAATGAACCTAAAAGTGATGGATCCTTACCTTTAGATATTTATATTGAAAAAGATGCTTGGTCTAAAGCATGGAATAATAAAAATTTATTAAAAACAAAAAATTATAAAAGTTTTTATTTAGATAACTCATTAAATGAAGTTGCTTGTATTTACACTGCACAAGGGATAGAATATGATTATATTGGTCTAATTTTAGGTTCTGACATAGATTATCAAAATGGTAAATTTATTTATTTACCTCAAAATTATAAAGACAAAGATAAACCTACAGAAATAGAGATTAGGAATATTTATATTACATTAATGACTAGAGCCAAAAAAGGTTTATTAGTTTATGCTGTTAATGATAATGTTACAAAAAGATTAAAAGAATTAATAAAATGATTATTTATAAAAAAACAAAAAAAGAATTTTTAGAAGATGTATTAGTAAATGATATTGAAATTGAAGATATTATTGCAAATGCAGTTGAAGTTAATCTTGGTAGAAATACTCCAAAAAATGAATATATTTCATGGAAAAACTCTTTAAATGAAATGGCTAAAGTTTTATATTGTGATAAGATACCAAATGATTCAAATATCTCTATTGAATATAATATTCCAAGAACTGGAAATAGAATAGATTTAATTGTATCTGGTCAAGATGAAAATAGAAATGATAAAGTAGTTATCATTGAATTAAAACAATGGAGTGAATCAAAGCTTACTTCAAAAGATGGTGTTATTAAAACTATTTTAGGTGGAGGCTTAAGAGAAACTACTCATCCATCATATCAAGCTTGGTCATATGTAAAATTGCTTGAAGGATTTAACAAAGTAGTTAATGATGAAAATATTTCGTTAGTTCCTTGTGCATATTTACATAATTATTCAAATGATGATGTATTAAAAAATGATTTTTATAAGAACTATTTATTTAAAGCTCCCGTATTTATAAAAGGTGAACGAAGTAATCTAATTGAATTTATATCTTCACATATTGTTTATGGTGATGTAAATGATGTGATGAATAAAATTGATAAAAGTGAAATTAGACCTTCTAAATCATTAGCTGATTCAATGGCTTCAATGATAAAAGGTAATGAAGAATTTACAATGATTGATAATCAAAAAATTGTTTATGAATCTGCATTAGAACTTGCTAGAAAATCAGATACTACAAATAAAAATGTTTTAATTGTTCATGGAGGACCAGGGACTGGAAAATCAGTAATTGCAATTAACCTTTTAGTAGAACTTACAAAAAAAGGATTTAATTCAAGATATGTTAGTAAAAACTCTGCACCAAGAGCTGTATACGAATCAAAACTAACTGGAACTTTGAAAAAAACAGAAATCTCAAATCTATTTACTGGCTCTGGCTCATTTGTAGATTGTGAAGAAAATTCTTATGATTGTTTAATCATTGATGAAGCACATAGAATGAATGAAAAATCTGGTCTTTATGGAAATCTTGGTGAAAATCAAATCAAAGAAGCTATTTACTCTTCTAAATCAGTAATATTCTTTTTAGATGAAGACCAAACTGTAACTTTTAATGATATTGGTGAAGAATCTGAAATTAAAAAATGGGCTGAATATTATGATGCTAATGTTGAAGTAGTGGAATTAACATCTCAATTTAGATGTAATGGCTCTGATGGTTATTTAGCATGGTTAGATAATCTATTACAAATTAGAGAAACTGCAAACACTACTATAGATTTAAATGAATATGATTTTAAAGTATTTGATAATCCAAATGATTTAAAAGATGCTATCTATGAGAAAAATAAAATTAATAATAAAGCTAGATTAGTTGCAGGATATTGTTGGAATTGGGAAAGTAAAAAAGATTCAAAGGCTATGGATATAATCCTTCCTAAATATGGATTTGAGATGCAATGGAATTTATCCATTGATGGAAGTCTTTGGATAATTAGCCCACAATCAGTTGAACAAATTGGTTGTATTCATACTTGTCAAGGATTAGAAGTAGATTATATCGGTGTAATTATTGGAGAAGATTTAACTTATGAAAATAGAAAAATAGTTACAAATCCAGATAAAAGAGCAAAAACTGACCAATCTTTAAAAGGCTATAAAGGTCAATTAAAAGATGCCAAAAAAACTAAAAACACTCAAAAAGTAGTTGAAATAGAAACTAAAATTGATAACATAATCAAAAATACATATAGAACATTAATGACTAGAGGAATGAAAGGTTGTTATGTGTATTGTGAAAATAAAGAGTTAGAATTATATATAATAAAAAGGATAATAAAAAATGGGGATTAGAGAGATTAGAAGAGAAGAATTCTCTAAATTAAAAAAAGAAATTTTTCCAAAATTATCTTTACCAAAGAATTTTTCTAAAAAGAAAAACTATTTTACTAAAAATAAAAATATTAATAATCATGTATTAGGTTATTTTGATAGATATGGAAGATTATATAAAGATTTTAAATATGGTAATCCTTCTAATCTTTATGAAAAATATTTAATTGGAATGTTATACCTTGCCCCTCATAAAAGTTCTAATATTATTAATACATGTAAATATGCTGGTACGTGTATTGATTTTTGTTTTTATAATGCACCAACAAATTATAATAATTATAGAAAAAATAACACTCAATGGTTTTTTGAAGATAAAGAAAATTTTATGAATATTTTAGTATTTGATATTCTAAAATTATTAATTCATGCAAAAAATAATTCATTAGAACCTGCCGTTAGATTAAATGGACTTTCTGACATTCCTTGGGAGAAAGATGAATATAAATTTGAGTTACATAGTGATATAAAAAAAATATTAAAATCATATGTAGATGAATATTCAATAGTTATACCTAGTGATAGTGAAAAGATTAATATTTTTTCTATTTTTCCAGAATTAAATTTTTATGATTATACAAAATATTTACCTAGCCAAAGAGATATATCGGAAATAAAAAATTACCATTTAACTTATTCATATGATTTTAATATTTCGAAAAATCTGAAAGAAATATTACTTTCAAATAATGTGACAATGATATGTAGTGATAAGAATAAATTCTTTTCATTAAATGAAAAATCAAGAATTCTAGAAATAAATAATAATAAGTATTGTTTACTGGATGGAGATGAATATGATTTTAGACCTTTAGATGATGAGTTATTCCCTGAGTTAAGAAAAATTATACTTTTGGAATATAATAATTCATCAAAATCTTATAATATTGATAGCTCAAAATATATTTTGAAAGAATTTAAAGATTTAGAAGAAGTTTTGTAAAAGAATAATTAATTTAAAAGATAAATTTTAAATTTATTCTTTTTTATAGTTTATAATCTTAAGTTCTTAACAGCTTCTCTACCACTATCAGGACTTAATTTAGCATATCTCAAAGTCATTCTTATATCTTTATGATTCATAAGTTTTTGAATTGTGAAAATAGGTGTTCCATTAATAGCTAAATGACTCGCAAAAGTATGTCTTAAAGAGTGAAATACAATTTTATTTTTTCTATCGTTGTCATTGATATCTTTGTTAAAAAGTTCATCTAGTTTAGCTCTTAATCTTCTTTCTGGATTTGATGTAAAAAGCATATCATTTGGTTTTAAAGAATTTACTCTTTTCTCTAGAAGCTCTTTTAAATCATCAGTTAAAAAAGCTTTATATGTACTATTATTTTTGAAGTCTTTTAGTGTTATTAAATCATGTGTAAAATCAATATCTTTTTTATGGATATTTAATAGTGTTGCTAATCTTCCTCCAGTATTTAATGCTAGTTTAAAGAGTAAATAAAGGGTCTCATCATCTTTCGAATATTCAAATAACTGTTTTATCTCATCTTTAGTTAAAAATCTTTCTCGAGCATTATCTATCTCTAATAATTGAATATATTTTGAAAAATCATTTTTGATATAGTCATTTCTAAATGCGTATTTAATCAGAGCTTTTAAAAAGTTTAAAATATTGTTTATTGTTTTATCTGAAATAAGGTCTTTTTTTATTAATGATTTTGTTTTCTTTAATTGATTTGTAAATACTTGTATATCATCTTTAGATATGTTTTCAAAATCAAGATTCTTAAAGTAGGGTAGAATATAGTTTTTAAAATTTGATTTATCTGTCCCTTTATTTTGTCCCTCTTTTCTTTCAGAAAAATAGTTTTCTGAAATAGTTTCTATTGATAATATTTTTTTTCTTTTATTTCTTGCAGCAGCAGGAGGCTCTTCACCAATTCTTTGTTTTGTTATAATTTCATTTCTTAATTGATTACAATAATTTTCTCTAAATCCCTCAGAATATTTGCCTATTTTTATTTCTTTATCTTTATTGTCTTTATCTTTGTATCTGATATAATATGTTTTATCTAGTTTATCATTTGTTATAGATTCTCTATAAAACACACCATTAAATTTGGTATTAAATCTTTTAGAATAATTGATTGTTTTAGCTTCAATATTTCCCACTTATTTCCCACCTTAGAATAATAATATTGAATTTTATAGAGATTATTTGAATTTGTCAAGTTTACATAAAGCCTATAAATAGGCTATTTATTGAGTATTTTAATATTTAAGGATTATTGGAAATATTTATAGTTTAGGATTTCCTCCAGAACACGCAAGTTCGAATCTTGCTGGGGTCGCCATCATTATACATTTAAAAATATAAACAAAATCTCAACTATAAAAAATCTTTTATTTTTAATATAAATCAAAAATTTATATTTTTTGATATTAAAATTTATTCGAATTACAAATTATTTTATTCTATAAATATAACTATAAATCTACTAAAAACCATCTATTTTATCCCCAATAAAATTTGTTAATAAAATAAGTAAATTAGTTATTTACTTTAAGATATATTCGCGCCAAATTATAACGGTCAATATGTATCTATCTGATATGTTTTTTCTAAAAAATGATATTTTTATAATACTGTTCTAAATTATAATCATAAAAATAAATAAAGGGTTAAATAATGCTTGAGAATCAAGAAGAATTATCAAATAAAACAATAGCTCAAAACATGCCAAATAATGAAATTTTAATGGAAATTCAACAATTTTTAACACAGATTGATGAATTAGAAAATAATGTAAATATAACATCGTTAGAAAAAACAAATGATGAACAAAAAACGCAAATTGATAATCAAGCTTCCCAAAATGATTCAACAATTAGTACAACAAGTAATAATGATGCATTAAAAGTTAGAATTGTTAGAAAAAATGATTTAGATGGTGATGTAAATGCTAGTTTAAGAAATCCTATGTCTGATGCTACACAATCAAGGATTGTTGAAAAAAACAACTTAGAAGGTAATGTTGAAGCGGATTTAAGAGAAACTATTTATGAATATAAAGATGAAAAGCCTAGAACAGAGACTAAACCAACACAAGTTGAAGAAGTTATAAAAACAACTATGTCTATATCAAATGTTACAGTAACAGAAGGAAATACAGCAATATTTACTGTAAATTTTGATAAAGCTTCTAATAAACCATTTAAAGTTAACTTTTTCCCGACTACAAATGAAACAGCAGATTCTACTGATATAAATCCAAATATAATTGTTAAAGATTCCAAAGGTAATGTAATTAATAAAAATAGTGATGGTAGTTATACAGTTCCAACTGGTGAAACATCATTAAAAGTTGAAATTGGGACAACTAATGACACGCATGTTGAAGGAAATGAAACATTTAGATTAAATGGGAAAACAGAGTTTATGAATTCAACAGTTTCAGGTGTTGGAACAATTGTAGATGATGATAAACCAGTATTAACATTGAGTGATGCAACAATAGAAGAAGGAAGTACAATAGTATTCGAAGGTACATTGTCAAATGCAAGTGAATACGCAGAAGAGATAACATTAAGCACAAGTTTGGGAAGTGCAGAGAGTAATGATTTTAGTCAAACAAAAACAAGTTGGACAGTAACATATGTAGATTCATTAAATGTAACACAAACATTAAGTGTAGATGTAAATGGTAAATTTACACTGCCAGCAGGAATAACAAGCTTTAATGTAAATATTCCAACTACTAGTGATTCTATTTACGAAGGTGCCGAAACTTTTACTCTTTCTGCTAATGCTACTTCTTCTTACATTACTGATTCAGATACAGCAATAGGGACAATCACAGATAATGGAAGTGGAAGTGATGGAGATGATAGTGATAATTCTGTAGATAATGATAAACCAGTATTAACATTGAGTGATGCGACAATGGAAGAGGGAAGTACAATAGTATTCGTAGGTACATTGTCAAATGCAAGTGAATACGCAGAAGAGATAACATTAAGCACAAGTTTGGGAAGTGCAGAGAGTAATGATTTTAGTCAAACAAAAACAAGTTGGACAGTAACATATGTAGATTCATTAAATGTAACACAAACATTAAGTGTAGATGTAAATGGTAAATTTACACTGCCAGCAGGAATAACAAGCTTTAATGTAAATATTCCAACTACTAGTGATTCTATTTACGAAGGTGCCGAAACTTTTACTCTTTCTGCTAATGCTACTTCTTCTTACATTACTGATTCAGATACAGCAATAGGGACAATCACAGATAATGGAACAGGGACAGATGGAGATGATAGTGATAGTTCTGTGGATAATGATAAACCAGTATTAACATTGAGTGATGCAACAATAGAAGAAGGAAGTACACTAGTATTCGTAGGGACATTGTCAAATGCAAGTGAATACGCAGAAGAGATAACATTAAGCACAAGTTTGGGAAGTGCAGAGAATAATGATTTTAGTCAAACAAAAACAAGTTGGACAGTAACATATGTAGATTCATTAAATGTAACACAAACACTAAGTGTAGATGTAAATGGTAAATTTACATTGCCAGCAGGAATAACAAGCTTTAATGTAAATATCCCAACTACTAGTGATTCTATTTACGAAGGTGCCGAAACTTTTACTCTTTCTGCAAATGCTACTTCTTCTTACATTACTGATTCAGATACAGCAATAGGGACAATCACAGATAATGGAACAGGGACAGATGGAGATGATAGTGATAGTTCTGTAGATGATGATAGAACTAAATTTTCAATTTCAGATGCAGAAGCATATGAAGGTGCAAGTAATACTATTACATTTGTAGTTTCAAGAATAGGTGATGCAGAAGCTAATCAAACAGTAGATTATGCAGCTACTATTGAAACAGGAAATAGTGCAGAAAGTGGAGATTTTACAGCAGGTACAAATCAATTAAGTGGAACTATTACTTTTTTACCAGGTGAAACAAATAAAACAATTATTTTAAATGTACCTGTTGATGCAGATAATGATATTGATACATTTACTGTAACTTTGAGTAATAACTCAGCGGGAAGCTCTATTTTAGATGGTACAGCTATTGGAACTATCAAAGAATCAAACACTATTCCAGAAGGTGCTGATAAAACAGTATCTTTAGGTAAAAATTCTACTCATGTTTTATCTTCAAGTGATTTTGGATTTACTGATGTTGATGGAGATAGTTTATCAAAAGTAAAAATTACATCTTTAGCAACAAATGGGAAATTATTATATTTTGATGGAACTTCTTGGACTGAAGTAAGTACAGATCAAGAAATCACAAAAACTGCTATTGATAATGGTTATTTAGTATTTAAACCAGACACAAATGAAGTTGGAATCCCTTATGCAAATTTCCAATTTTTAGTTAATGATGGAACAGCTTATGACGATGATGCAAATACAATTACTTATGATATAGGAAATACATTAAATGTGTCAAATCCACTTCCTGTTGATGAAGGAAAATCAGCTGTATTTGTTATTAGTTTAGATGAAGCAAGAAATGAAAATACAATATTAGATTTAAATATTGGTGGAGTTGATTCTTCAACTGATTATGACAATACTTTATATTATAAAAAATGGGCAAATGATGGACAAAGTTGGAGTTGGGAAGTTGTTACAAGTAATAAAATTACATTATTACAAGGACAAACTTCTGTTGAAATAAAAGTAAAAACTTTAACTGATAGTATTGCTGATGATGCAGAATCTTTAACTTTGACTGCAACTATCAATGGTGGTTCAAATGCAGATATGGCAAATATAACTGCAACTGGAAGTACAACAATAAATGATTATCCATCTTTAGTAATAGATACAAAACCTTATATAAATGAAGGTGATTATGCAGTATTTGAATTAAGTTTAAGTTCACCAAAATCAACAGATACCATTGTTACTTTAAATGGAGCAGGAACTGCAAGTTGGGGTGTGGATTATTCTCAAAATTATGAATATTCAACTGATGATGGATTAACTTGGCAAACAATTTCTAATTTTACAGTAACAATACCAGGAAGTTTAACAACAACTCCATCAGTATTGATAAGAACTCAAACAACAAATGATAATACAACAGAACCAGATGAAACGGTTACATTAATTGCATCAACAACAGATACTGGAATATCAACAAAAAATGTATCAACAACTACAACAATAGTAGATAAAGTAAATTTAACTGTTTATGAAGATGGAGATGATACTAATCTTTCTGCTCAATCAAATAGTGTTACATTAACTGCAACATCTGAATATACATATACAATTTTAGGTCAAGGTTTAAATGGAACAGTTACACAAAGTGGAAATAATTTGATTTATACTCCAACTAATGATTTTTCAGGAAGTGATAGTTTCACATATATTAAAACAAATGTTGCAAGTGGATTAGAAATTGTAGGAACTGCAAATGTAACAGTTAATGCAAATGCTGATACGCCAATAATAAATATAAATTTAAGTAACAAAGTTTTATCAACAGGAACAAATATACTTATAAATGGTAATTTAGATTCTGCTTTAAGTACTAATAATGGAACAGATGGTAATTGGTATGGGAAACAATCTCCAGGAAATTCAGGAAAATCTATTACAGCATCACAAGATAAAACATTAACTCAAGTTGTTGATAGTGGGACAGATAAAAGTGTATCTTTGAGTGGCGAATGGATGATTCAAAATGTTAGAGTTCCTTTAGCTCAAGATAATGCAACTTATAGTGTAACTTTTACAATAACTGGAACAGGAACTGATGGTAAAGTTTCATGGATAGGAAATATTGCAAATGGAGCTACTGAAGTTGTGATTGCAAGTGGATTATCTGCTGGAACTTATACTTTCACTATACCTGCAAGTGCAACAATAGGAAGTGATACAACTTACAATGCATTGGTATTTACAGGAAATAGTATAAAAATAGATGATGTTTCTTTAATATCAAATTCTAGTAATAATTATACATATGATGTAAATATCTCTAATTCTCTTGTAGATATTGATGGTTCAGAAACATTAAGTAGTGTTACTATTTCGGGAGTTCCAACTGGTGCTACATTTAATCAAGGTACAAATAATAATGATGGAACTTGGACATTTACTCAAGCTCAATTAAGTGGATTAAAGATAACTACAACATCAACAAATTTTACTTTAACATCAACTGTACATTCTATAGATGGAACTTCAACATCACCAAATGCAACAGATTCTGTAACTATTAATAATACAAATCTATTACCATTAATTGGAGATCAAACTTTACATGTTACAAATGGAAATGTAAATACAAATGGAAGTAATATATCAACAACTTATGGTGATGGTACAAATCTATTTTCTTGGGATGTTGCAAATACAAGAATTCCAGAACTTTATGCAAATGGTCAAAAAGTAGTTATCACTTATGATAATGTAAATCACACTGTAACAGGAACTATTGATAATGGAACTACAGAAATCTTTAAAACAACTATTACTATGGCTGATTCAAATGGAACAACATTAAACTATACACAAGGAAGTACACTTCTTGGAGTTGTAAATATGATTGATGGTGATATTTTATTACCAGGTGGTGGAAATCAAGATTATAGAATTTTCCAATTCACTCAATCTTCTACTAACTCAACAGTAGTTGTAGATGCTTTAGTAACAGCACATAATTTAATAGAAGATAGTTTAAGTGATTTAAATGATAGTGATGCAGAGCATACTGTAAACACAAATAATTATTATATCGGTGTTGATAGTAATAATATGAATGCTGGTCAACAACTAATTTTTGATTTTAATACAATAGCTACTTATGATGGAATTACTACAACTAAAAATGAAATTTCAGAAATAAATATAAAATTATTCAACTTTGGAAGTGAAAAATCTGGAGATGAGTTATTTATCACTGTTATTACAACAAATGGAAGAGAAAATATTCTTCTTACAGATGATAGCTTTTATACTCCTGATTTAGAATATACAGTTAGAAGTTCAAATGGTGACCCAATTATTGGAGTTGAATTTTTAGCAGGGAATAATAGTTCATTTAAATTAGGAATTGAATCAATTGGAAGTATAAATTATAACGATACTTTTGAGATGAAATATGCTTATGATATTACTGATGCAGATGGTGATAATGATAGTGGTTTAACAACAATTACAGTTGGAAATGGAACAGTTAATACTTCATTGGATTATGAATTAGATAGCAAAATAGTTTTTGATTCAACTGACAAAGTTATTGATGGAGGAACAGGAACTGATACTTTAATTTTAGATGCTGGAATTGATATAGATTTTGCAACATACACAAATGATATTAATAATATAGAAGAGATAGATATGACAAATTCATCTGCTACAAATGATTTGTCAAATATAGCATTTCAAGATGTAATTGATATTACAAGTAGTAATAATTTATTAAAAATACTTGGAGATACAGGGGATACAGTAAGTTTAGATAATACAGGTGGAAATTGGTCAACAAATGGAAATATAGATACAGAAGGGTTTAAAACTTACGTAAATAGTGGTGATAATTCAGTGTCTTTAAAAATTGATAAAGATATCACAGTTAGTGGTTTAATTTAAGAAATAAAAAAAGGAAAATAAAATGTTTAATAAAAAATTTTTAAAAAGTATAGTTTTAGCATCATTATTAGTTTCATGTGCAAATGCAAATGATAGATTTACATTAGATGAAATGTTAAATGAAGTAATCCAAAATGACCCTGCTGTTCAAGAAAGATTACACCAGTATGAATCTATAGTTCATGAAGTTGATATGTCAAAATCAGGATACTTACCAACACTTGATTTAACTGCAAAATCAGGTAAAAAAGATACAAAAACTTGGGACCCAACTGCTAAAGATAATTATGATGCTTCTGAAGCTTCTTTAAAATTAACTCAAAATCTTTTTAATGGTTTTGGGACAGAACATGCAACAAATAGAGATGAAGAGAGAGTAAAAGCTGCTTATTACAAATATTTAGAAGTAACTCAAGAAAAGATGAAAGAGGCAATTAAATCTTATATTGATTATATTAAATATTACAATATGTATTTAATTACAGAAGAAAATATCAAAGTTCATGAAAAAATAAAAGAAAAGATTGAAGAAAGATATGAAAAAGGTTATGGAAAAGTTAGTGAAATTGAAAGGGTTAAAGGAAGATTATCTTTAGCAATTTCAAATAATATTTCAGCAAAAAGTAACTTTGTAGATGCAAAAATCAAGTTTGAAAAAGCTTTAGGAAAAAGTATTGATATTCAAAATCTAGTAGCTCCAGAATTTAAATATGAATTACCAAAAAATAAAGAAGAGGCTATGAAAACAGCTGTTGAAAATAACCCTTCAATTATCGTTTCAAATCATGATATTCAAGTTGCAAAAGAGAATATTGGTTATGTAAAAAGAAAAGATTATCCAACAATCGATTTAGAGTTAGAAACAGCTAGATATGTAAATAAAAATAGTTCTACTGATGATAAAGAACAAGATAATAGTGCTATGATTGTAATGAATTATAATCTATATAATGGTGGTAGTGATTCAGCTGAAAAAGAAAAATATAGAAAACTTTTAAATTATGAATATGCACACAAAAATAAATTGATTTCAGATTTAAAAGAATCTTTAGATTTAGCTTGGAATAGTTATGAAATGTTAACAAAACAGTTAGATTATCAAAAAGATTATCAAAAATATACAGAAGCTAGTAAAGAAGCATATTTTGAAGAGTTTAAGTTAGGAAGAGTGACTTTAATAGATTTATTAGATATTCAAGATGAGATTAATAGTATTAAAATGCAATTAATTAATAATCAATATGATATTTTAACTTCAAAATATAGAATATTAGATGCAACAGGTGACTTATATCAATCTTATATTAGTGATATAGATAAAAGTCTTTCAAATAAAAAATATGTAGATTAATTAAAAAGAAAGAAGTAGAGATGGAAAAAGAGAATAGAGTTTTATCAGAGTCATTATTTAAAAATTTACTTTACTTCTTTAAAAATTATCATAGAACAATAAGTGAAAATAGTTTAATAGAAGGGTTTCCACTAAAAGCAGATGAATCAATTCCTGATTTATTTTCAATTTATAAAGGTGAACCTCTATTAGTTTCACTTGCTCACAAAGCTGGATTTAAATCAAAAATTTTAGAAAAAAAATTTGAAGAGATAAATCCTTTGCTTCTTCCTGCAATTGCAATATTAAAAAATGATACAACAATAATAATAGAAAAAATAGATTTAGAAAATCAAAAGATTTTAGTTTTAAATGAAGACGTGCCTGATTGTAAAGAGGAATTAGATTTTTCTTTTTTTAAAGAGTACTATGCTAATAAATTAATAGTTTTAAAAAAAGAGTATTTTGAATCAGAAGTTGAAGCATATACTTTAAATAAAGATAGTAAACATTGGTTTTTTGGAACAATTAGAAAAAATATCTCTGTATATAAAGATATTATAATTAGTTCTATTTTGATTAATATTTTTGTGTTATTTTCTCCATTTTATATTATGAATATATATGATAGAGTTGTTCCAAATTTTGCTCAAGAAACACTTTGGGCAATGTCTATTGGAATAGTTGTTATTTATATTTTTGATTTTATTGTAAAGTTTATAAGAGCTTATTATATTGATTTAGTTTCAAAAAAGATTGATATTATAGTTTCTTCTAAAATTTTTGACAAAATTTTAAATATGAAACTTTCAAATAAACCAAAATATACTGGAAGTTTTGCAAATAATATAAAAGATTTTGAACAGATAAAAAACTTTTTTTCAAGTTCTACTATTGCTGTTTTAGTTGATTTACCTTTTGTAGTTTTATTTTTGGTTGCTATTTTTTATATCTCTGGAAGTATTGTTTTAGTTCCTATTTTATTCATTTTTTTAATTTTACTTTATTCAGTAATAATAAAAAAACCTCTTTTTAAAAGTATAGAATCTTCAAATGAAGCAATATCTCATAAAAATGGAATATTAATTGAAAGTTTAAATGCTTTAGAAACAATAAAAGGATTAGGTGCTTCTGGACATCTTAGATGGAAATGGGAAGAAACAACGGCTGATATTTCAAAAAAAGCATTAGTAACAAAAATGCTGACAACTTCAATTTCAAATGTAAATAGTTTTTTAGTTCAATTTTCTACAGTGGTTGTTGTTATTGTTGGTGTGTATTTAATATCAAATAATGATTTAACTCTTGGTGGATTAATAGCTGCCGTTATTTTATCATCAAGAGCAATAGTTCCAATGGGACAATTTGCTTCATTAATTAGTAGTTATGAACAAGCAAAAGCTTCTTATGTAATGCTTGATAAAATTATGAAACTACCTGAAGAAAAAGAAGAAAATAGAGCTTCAATTCACAAAAAAGAGATTTTAGGTGATATAAAATTTAAAAATGTAACTTTCTTTTATAATGAAAATAAAAAAATCTTAAACAATATTTCCTTTGAAATAAAACAGGGTGAAAAAGTTGCAATTATCGGAAAAATGGGTTCTGGAAAATCAACAATTTTAAAACTTTTGATGAAATTATATGAAGCAAATGAGGGCGAAATAATAGTTGATAGTGTTGAGTTAAAACAGATTGAAACAGCAGATGTGAGAAAAAACTTTGCATATGTTTCTCAAGAAGCAATTTTATTTAATGGAACACTGAAAGAAAACATTTTATATAAACATCCAAATGCAGATGATAGAACTTTATTAAAAGCTACAAAAAAAGCACAATTGCTTGATTTTGTAAATTCTCATCCTTTAGGTTTTGATTTGAATATTGGTGAAAGAGGAGATACTCTTTCAGGTGGGCAAAAAAAGGCTGTAAGTTTAGCAAGAGCAATAGTTGGAAAATATTCAACTTTACTTTTAGATGAACCAACTGATAGTATGGATTCTACAACAGAGATTAAAATGATAAATGATTTAAAAAATGAAATTTTGGATAAAACTTTGATTTTAATAACTCATAAAAACTCAATGCTTCAATTAGTAGATAGAATTATTGTAATTGATGAAGGAAATATTTTAATAGATGGACCAAAAGAAGAAGTTTTAAATCAATTAATAGGAAAAAAGAATGAAAAATAATGAAAAAGAGTATTCAAATTCTATTTCTCAAGCTTTAATTGATGACACACCTAAAAGTGGTCGAATAGTTTTATATATCATTTTAGGTTTATTAGTTGTTTTTTTTATTTGGGCATATTTTACTAAAGTAAATGAGCTAGTAAGAGGAGAAGCAAAAGTAATTCCTTATGGGCAAAATAAAATAGTTCAAAATTTTGATGGTGGGATTATAAAAGAAATAGTTGCAGAAGAGGGTGATTTAGTACAAAAAGGTGATGTGATTTTAAGAATTGAAAATGTTCAAAGTGCTTCAATTTACGATAAAAATGTTGGTACAATTGATGAATTAAAACTTAGACAAAAAAGATTGTATGCTGAAGTAAATCAAATAGATTTTGAAATAGAAAAAAATGATGCAATTTCTCAAAAAGAGTATAACTTATACCTTACAAACAAAGAACAGTTTAAATCAAAAATAAAGGTTTTAGAAGAGCAAGTTCAACAAAAAGTAAAAGAGAAAGATGAAATAAATTCAAATGTAAAATATTTACAAAATAGTTTATCTTTGATTTCAAAAGAGAGAGAAATGATAAAACCTTTATCTGAAAAGGGTATTGTTTCTCAAGTTGAATATTTGAAATTAGAAAGAGAAGTTAATTCAATAAGAGACAATCTAGAATCAGCAAAATTAAGTTTATCAAGAGTTAGTTCTATGATAAAAGAGGCTGAAAATAGAATCTCAGAAGCAAAAAATGAGTTTATAAATGAAGCTCAAAAAGATTATAGTGAAATTAGTTCAAAACTTAACTCAATATCAAAAGAGAACAATGCTTTAGAAGACCAAGTAAAAAGAACAGCAATAAAAGCACCAGTTACTGGATATATAAAAAAGATGTTTGTAAATACTATTGGTGGAAGTGTACAACCTGGAATGGATTTAGTTGAAATAGTTCCAAGTGAAGATAAATTGTTGATTGAAACAAAAATCAATCCAGAAGATATAGCCTTTTTAACGCCAGGTTTAGAAGTATCTATAAAATTTACGGCTTATGATTTTACAATTTATGGTTCTTTAAAAGGTACAATAGAAAAAATCTCTCCAGATTCTACAACGGAAGAAGATAAAACATACTATTTAATATACGTAAAAAGTGAACAAAATTATTTAAAATCAAAAAATAAAATTTTAAATATAATTCCAGGGATGAGAGGAAGTGCAGATATTATTACAGGACAAAAATCTATTTTAACTTATTTATTGAAGCCAATTATAAAAACAAAACAATATGCTTTTAGTGAGAAATAAATAGAAAAATAAGATAAGGAATCTTCTAAATAACTTTTAGTAAACATTCAGTACACTTAGAAGAAAAAATGAATAATTTAAATAGGATATTAAGTTTATGGTAAGAAAATATGATATTTCAGTTTTATATGTGGAAGATGATAAGTCAATTAGAGAAGAATTAACTTACACATTAGAAAGAAAAGTTTCAAAACTTTTTGTAGCTAAAGATGGTGAAGAAGGTTTTGACTTATTTAAAAAAGAGAAACCAGATTTAATCCTAAGTGATATTCATATGCCAATTTGTAATGGTATAGAAATGGCAAAAAGAATTAAAGAGATAAACTCTAATGCAAAAATCATATTTATTTCAGCTTTTAATGATTCTGAATATTTATTAGAAGCTATAAAAATAAATGTAAACAATTATATATTTAAACCTATTAACCTATTAGATTTATTTACTCAAATAGAAAAAGTTTCAGAAACTATTCTTTTAGAAAGAGAAAATCATAGTTTAAATTCACTATTAAAACAGTATCAAAATGCAGTTGATTTAAGTTCAATTATTTCAAAAAGTGATGTAAAAGGCGTAATTACATTTGTAAATGAGCAATTTGAAAATATTTCTGGATATAAAAAAGATGAATTAATTGGAAAAAATCATAACATAATTAGACATCCAGATACTCCTAAAGAAGTTTTTTCAGATTTGTGGAAAACAATTAAAGAAGAAAAAAAACCTTGGTTTGGAAATATTAAAAATAGAAGAAAAGATGGAAGTGCATATTTTGTAAAAACTACAATAAATCCAATTTTAGATGAAAATGGCGAAATTCTTGAGTTTATTGCTGTACGTTCTGATATTACAGAATTAGAGCAAATGAAAGAGGATATTAAAAAAGAGTATTCAATCACTTCTGCAAAATTTGAAGATATTTCCTATTTATCAAAAATCTATGAAGAGACATTTGACAAAAGTAGTATTATCATAAGAATTAGACCAGATATGACTATAAAATATGTAAATGAGCAATTTTGTGATTTAACTGGTTTTTCAAAAGATGAATTAGTTGACCAATCTTATTCTATTATCAAACATCCAGATATAACAGAAGAACAAATACGTGAAGCTTTTGAATATGCAAAAAATGTTGGAATTTGGAGAGGTGAGTTAAAAGGTTTAACTAAAGATGGAAAAGAGATTTTTTTCATAGCTAATATTTCTAGTATAAAAGATAAAAAAGGTAATTTGATTGAATATTTAGGTGTGAGATTAGATATTACAAAAATTATAAATCTACATACTGAACTAGAAGAAACTCAACGTGAAATAATCTACACAATGGGTGAAATAGGTGAAACACGTTCTTTAGAAACAGGTCATCATGTAAAAAGAGTTGCAGAATATTCTAAATTATTAGCTATAAAAGCAGGATTATCTATAGAATCAGCAGAACTTTTAAAAATGGCATCACCAATGCATGATATTGGAAAAGTTGGTATTCCTGATTCTATTTTAAATAAACCAGGAAAATTGACTGTTGAAGAGTATGCACAAATGAAAACTCATGCAGACATTGGCCATGACTTATTAAAAAAATCTTCAAGAGAGATTTTAAGAGCATCATCTATTGTGGCTTATGAACATCATGAAAAATGGGATGGAAGTGGATATCCAAGAGGATTAAAAGGTGAAGAGATTCATATTTATGGAAGAATCACTGCAATAGCTGATGTTTTTGATGCACTTGCACATGAAAGACCTTATAAAAAAGCTTGGGAATTAGATAGAATTTTAGAACTTTTAAAAAATGAAAAAGGTAAACATTTCGATCCAAGATTAGTAGAAATATTTATTGAAAATTTAGATGAATTTTTAGAGATAATGAATAATCTTCACGATTAGTTTAAAAAAATAATTTTATAAAATACCATAAAATCAATACAGAAATTGAGTTATCATTTAATAATTAAGAAATGAATTTTAGGATAGTATTATAACAATTTAAAGAATTTATAGGACTAAATATGGATTTAACTGTACTGATAGGAATAATTGGGGCAATTGCATCTATTTCAATAGGTGATATATTAGAAGGCGGTAATCCTGTCCATGTTGTTCATATCACTTCATTAATAATCGTTATTCCAACATCAATGTTCGCAGCAGCTGCAGCATCAGAATTTAGTGCAATAAAAGCAGCATTTATTGAGTTAAAAATGGTTTTTAAACAGTTACCAATTGATTTTGATTCAAGAATTGATGAGTTGGTAGAATATTCAATTTTAGTTAAAAAAAATGGTGTTTTAGCTTTAGAAAAATATCTTGAAGAAATAGATGATGAATTTTTAAAAGAAGCAATGAATATGGTAGTTGATGGTTCTAAAGAGGAGCAAATAGAAGAATCTTTAGATGCAATTATTGAAGAAACAGAACATTATTATCATAGTGCATCTCATTATTGGATATTAGCAGCAGAAACTTCACCTACTATTGGATTAATTGGGGCAGTTCTTGGACTAATTTTAGCTTTACAAAGATTAGATAATCCAGCAGAAATGGCAGCTGGAATTGCTGGTGCATTTACTGCAACTGTTACAGGTATTGCTGCATCTTATGTTTTCTTTGGTCCTTGGGGAAATAAAATGAGAGCAAAAGCTAGAACAATTATAAAAGAAAAAGAGATAATTTTATATGCAGCAAAAGCTATTGTAAGAGGTGATGCACCTGGTGAGTTAAAACTTAAATTATCAAAAATGACTACAGTTATGCCTTTAAGAAGCTAAAAAATGGCAAGAAGAAGACGAAAAAAATGTGAATGTCCAGCTGGAGAAAAATGGGCAGTTCCTTATGCAGATTTTCTAAGTTTATTACTTGCTTTATTTATTGCTCTTTATGCTTTAGCTTCTGTAAATGTTGAAAAACAAAAAGCTTTAAAAGAAGAGTTTTTTAAAATCTTTAATTTACATGTAGATACAAGTTCCATGGTTGATAGAGAAAAAATTTCTCAAGCTATTGCCGATAGAGATGCTAATATGGATGATGCAAAAGAGACTTTTGCTGAAATAAAATCAAAATTAAATGATTTAGAAACTAAAAATGCAAATGATGGTGATTTCCAAGAAAGAATAAACGCAGCATTGATGTCAATACCTGCACAATTACTATTTGAAGATGGAAAAGCAGATATTAAAAGCAAAGATGCAACAGTATTTTTCTCAAGTTTGGCAAAAATTATCTCTATTTTACCTAAAGATACACAAATAAATGTAAAAGGTTTTGCAGAAGATTATGAGATTAAAGGTTCAAAATATAGAGATGCTTTAGATTTATCAACTGCAAGAGCAAATAATGTTATTAGAGAATTATTAAAATATAATGTCCCTTCTGATAAGTTGTATTCAAGTGGTTTTGGTTCAACAAGACCTTCTGAAATTAAAGATAAAAAGTCTGTTGAATTTGAATTTAAAGCTTCTAAAGAGTATGTTAAAGAAAAAACAATTGATGATTTATTAAAAGATAATTAGTTGTTTTTTACAAGGGATTTATTTTGAAAGAAAAATCTATAGTTTCATATTTTTATGGATTTTTTGCAGTTTGGTTCGTAGCTAGTTTTTTATTATATTTTTATGGTGGAATATTTGCTGTTTATCAAGGTACAATTTTATCTGTTTTAGAATTATCTCTCTCTTTTGACAATGCAGTTGTTAATGCAACAATTTTAGCGACAATGGCAGTTGTTTGGAGAAAGAGATTTCTTATTTGGGGTATGATTATTGCTGTTTTTGGAGTGAGATTTATATTTCCAATATTTATAGTTTATTTTTCAACATCAATGAGTTTAATTGATTCCTTTAATCTAGCAATTACAAATCCCAATGAATATGAAAAAATAATAGAAAGTTCTCATCATGTGATTATGTCTTTTGGTGGAATGTTTTTATTGATGTTATTTTTGAAATTTTTATTTGATGCTAATAAAGATTTATACTGGATAAAGTCGATAGAAAGATTTGCAACAAAAATATCAAAAAAGGGTGATATTAAAATCATATTTATTCTATTTTTAATGTTAGGAATAACATATTATGCTCCAAATGAAGTGGTAATGGGTGATGAAATGGTTTCTGTAAATAAAATAGAAATATTAGCACCTATGCTTATTGGAATGATTGCATTTTATTTAATAGAGTTTTTTAAAGATTTTATGGAAAAAAATAAAGAAGAAAAAGATTCTAAAATCACTCAATTAAGTGGTGGATTTATCTCTTTTATTTATCTTGAAGTTATTGATATGTCTTTTTCTCTAGATGGAGTTTTAGGGGCATTTGCTGTTACACAGAATATTATAATTATTATGTTAGGTCTTGGAATTGGTGCTATGGCAGTTAGGTCTTTGACTATATATATGGTTGAAAAAGATGTAGTAGCAAAATATATTTACCTTGAACATGGTGCTATGTGGTCAATTGGATTTTTATCTTTTTCTATGATAATACAAATTTTTCACCACTTACCTTCTATGTTTGTTACAACTTTGGCAATTGTTCCTATTTCATTTGCTTTTATTCAATCTATTTATAAAAATAGAGAGTTTATTTTAGATAGTAAACATCAGGATTAAAATATTTGGTTAAAAACCAAATATTTTATATTTTTCTTTCTTCGTTTTTTGATTGAGCTGTTTTTACATCTGCTTGTAATTCAGTATCATCTTCATTAATTGCTTTTTTGAAATTTTTAATTCCACTTCCTAAACCTTTTGCAAGTTCTGGTATTTTCTTTCCACCAAAAAGCAAAAGTATAACTATCATAATAACAACTAATTGCATTCCACTTGGCATATGAAACATTTTTTTCTCCTAAAGATATTTCCAGAATTATAGCTCATTTTAAAATTTTTTAATCAAAAATTTTTTATTTCTTCTTAAAAATTATTAAGCATAAATGAATTAAAAATATAGCACTAAATAACAATAATTTTAGCACAAAATAAAAAGACCTATTTGCTAAATTAAAATACAATACGTTTTAGAATTCTTTAGGAAGAATCTTATTTTGTGAAGTCTTTAAATTGTTTATTTTAGGGGATAAATTTAAGGAATTTGCATATAAAAAATAAAAAGGAAACAAATGCTAAAAGTCTTTTTAGGATTATTTTTAACTATGTTGCATCTATTTGCAAGTAGTTCTCAAAGTGGAAGTGAGTCATTCCCAGATATTACAATGACATGGGTTGGTATAAGCTCTTTAATCATATTTGTTGTAGGTTATTATTTTATTGCTGCTGAAGATAAATATCATGTTGATAAAGCAAAACCAGCTTTATTTATTGGAACATTTATGTTTATGTTAATTGGTGTGTATTATGTATTAAATGATTTAGATATAAATATTTTAAGTAATGATATGAATCATTTAATTTTAGAAATTGCAGGAATATTCTTCTTCTTATATGTTGCTATGACTTATATTGAAACATTAATTCATATGGGAGTATTTGATAGATTAAAATATAATCTAATCTCAAAAGGTTATACATATAGAAAACTATTTTGGGTTACTGGATTCTTAGCATTTTTTATCTCTCCTGTTGCTGATAACTTAACAACTGCACTTATTTTATCAACAGTTTTAATTACAATTAATAAAGATAAAAAAGAATTTTTAGTTCCAGGTGCGATTAATATTGTAGTTGCAGCAAATGCTGGAGGTGCTTGGTCTCCATTTGGTGATATTACAACACTTATGGTTTGGACAGCAGGAAAAGGAGTATTTACTGATTTCTTCTATTTATTCCCAGCTTCATTTATTGGATATGTAGTAACTGCATTTTTATTATCTAAATTTGTTCCAAATACAAAACCTGATTTTGATATGACAAAAGAAACAAAACCTGAATTAATGACAGGAGCAAATATTGTAATTGGATTAGGTATTCTTACAATTATTCTTGCAGTTATTTCTCATCAAGTTTTCCATTTTCCAGCAATGTGGGGAATGTTATTCGGTTTAGCATTATTAAAACTTTACAATGTAAGAATAATAAAAAAATATAACAGTCCATTTAATATCTTCCATGCAATTGCAAAAATAGAGAATAATACTTTATTATTTTTCTTTGGTATCTTAGCTGCTGTTGGAGCTTTATATTTTATTGGTTGGTTAGGTTTAGCTGTAGTTGTTTATGAGCCTGAAATGTTAGGAGCAACTTGGTCAAATATTGCTGTAGGACTTTTATCAGCAGTTGTTGATAACGTTCCTGTTATGAGTGCTGTTTTAAAAGCAAATCCAAATATGGGACTTGACCAATGGATGCTTGTAACTATGACAGCAGGAATTGGAGGTTCTTTAATCTCTTTTGGAAGTGCAGCTGGTGTTGGAGTTATGGGAAAAATGCATGGAATTTATACTTTCTCAAGTCATATGAAATATGCTTGGACAGTATTTATTGGATATGTAGTTTCTGTTGCTATTTGGTATTTACAATACGAGATTTTACAAATAAGTCACGTTTAATAATAAAAGATATAGTTTTTAACTATATCTTTTATTTACTCAAACTCTCTTTTAATAAAACTTTTAATTCAACTATCTCTTCTCTTAATTTTTTTACTTCTTCATGAATATGAGTTTCATTTGTATGTACTTCATTTATAATATTTTCTTCCTCTTTTGCATTTAAAATAGCCATTGCATCAACGATAATAGCAACAACTAAATTAATCATTACAAATGTTGTAATAAAAATAAAAGGTACAAAGAAAATCCAAGCATATGGATAAACTTCCATGATAGGTCTTACAATTCCCATTGACCAAGATTCTAAAGTCATAATTTGGAATAAACTATAAAAAGACTCTCCTAATGTTCCAAACCATTCAGGGAATGCTTGCGCAAAAAGATGTGTTGACATAATCGCAAAAACATAAAAGAATAAAATCATTAAAGCTACTACACTTAACATTCCTGGAATTACACTAATTAAAGCAGAAACAATCTTTCTCATTTGAGGAACAACAGTAATTAATCTAAATAATCGTAGAACTCTTAATACCCTTAATATTTCAAATCCTGGATTTAAAGGAACTAATGAAATAGCAACTATTGTAAAGTCAAAAAGACTCCATGGGTCTTTAAAAAAAGAACTTCTATGAACATAAATTCTAAGAATTATTTCAATTGTAAAAATTGTAATTACAACTTGATTAAATAGAGTTGCAAAACTTCCAAAACTAGTCATAAAATCTTTTGAAGTTTCTAACCCCATTGTAATACCATTTATAATGATTAAATAGGTAATGAATTTTGTAAAAAATCCACTTTCTATGAAAGTTTTAATGTTTTGATACATATTACTCCGATTTTTAAAAAATTTTTTGGAATAATAACTAAAAATTTGTTAAGTAAATATGTATTAAAAATTTAGTTAGATTTATCTTTTAATTCTTTTATAATCTCTTTAATTCTAAATGATATATATTTATCTAAAATCTTATGATCTTCTTTTGAAAGCTTAAATTTTAAAAGTATTTTTTCTCCATCAACTGTCGAAAATATCTCTTTTACAAAAGCTGTGGCTTTAATAATATAATTTGGATTATCTGATATTCTTTGATTGATATTACAATTTATCAAAATCCTTACATTTGAATGAATTTTTAATTCAGTTGCTGTTTCTTTTGCTATACATAAAACATGGTCAATAGAGATATTCATAATATCAACTTTTAGAGTTCTATTGTTCATATCAATCATAACATTTGAACCTTTTTTAGGGTCAACTCTTGGTGTTTTTCTATGATGAACATAAGAATCAATTAGATTGTTATATTTTAAATGTAGTTCGTTTTCTTCAAGGTTTACAAATTGTGCTGATGTTAATATTTCAACACCTAAATGAATAGATGAAATAACAACATGTGTATCTTTTTTTATGGTTTTTAATTGAGTATTATCTGCTTTTATTTTAATTGTTTGATTATCAAAATCTAAAATCTCAGCAGACCTTATAATTGCAATTCCTTTAAAATGATTAACCAAATTTATATCTTTTTCTTCATTCTTTAAGAAATTAAGACAGTCGATTACATCAAATTTATTTTTATTTTCATTAAATTTATTGCTATTATTGAGAAGGAGTTTTCTAACTGATATTTTTAAAAAATCTTTTAAATCTTGTTCATTGCTATTACAACACATAAAACCTGTTACATTGTATTTAAAGCATTTAACTAAGATATGATAATCAACATATTTTGAAAAAAGTATGATTTTAATTAGAGGATTTATTTTGTGTACATCTTTTATAAATAAAAAAGTAGATTCAATATCATGTATATCATTATCAAATAACAAGATATCAAAGTTGTTTACACTTAAATCTAATAAAAAATTTTCCTGTGAATCATAGTTTCTAACTTCTTTAAAAATAGATTGAAGATATTCACCATATTTTGTTGTAATTGAGCCATTTTTTTCAATTATTACTAAATCTAATTTTTTAGTAAAATAGGTTAATAAAAAAACATTTAACATCAGATTTAGTCCTAAAATAAAAGTTAATGTATTATTTTATCTTTTTTCTGATTTTTTTCATTGATTAAAATCAATAAATTATCTTTGATTTGTTACATAAACCTTTATATTGAGGATATAAATCTATATCTTTTAAAAATTTGCTTGGAGTTTGATTGCAAAATGATTTAAATTCTCTAATAAAATGCGATTGGTCAGAGAAGTTATATTCTAACGCAAGTTCACAATATTCAAGATTATATTGTCTAAATTTCATATACTCTAAAACCGAATAAAATCTTCCTAATCTACTTATATTTTGTGGAGTAAGTCCTGTATAGTTTTTTACTTTTCTTTCTATTTGTCTAATAGATAAATTTTGAGAATTAAAAAATTCATTTAAATTACCACTATTAAATAGTTGATTTATATTTAATACAAGTTCATCTGAATAAAAATTTTGTTTAGCAAATAAATTGGTAAAAAATTCATTTAATAAAAAGTAAATAGCATTTTTATTATCTTTTACTTCTGTAATTTTATCTAATATTGATTTGTCAAAGTCTAATGAGAGTTCATCAAGAGTATAAATTCTATTTTTTAGTTTATTTATAGGTAGATTAAAAAGTTTATAAAAAATACTAGGATTTAATTGAATATCAATTAGAAATATATCATCACTAATTAAATCATTGTGTCCACTAACAACGGGAGGAATAACATAAATTCCTCTTTTTATTTTTCCATTGTCATAAATGCTTAAATCCATATTTCCTTGGAGTACAAAAGTTATTGTTGCACAACCATCAGGTAATATATTTCTTGTATATGATAAATTTCCATTACCACACCCTTCTAAAAACCAAAAAACTTTTATCCAATCTTTTAGTTTTTCATTAGGTATATACATTTTTGATGTAAACATTTAAAATCCTAACTAAAACGAATATACAATTTTAGCATAAAGATTATCTTGATCTTCACTAGAACTGTTGTCAGAATAGAATTCATTGTATAATAATTCTAATTTTAATGAACCTTTTTCTAAATCAAATGTTTTTGAAACTCCTATTTCAAAATTATCTCCCGTATCTTCAAATGAACCTGTACTTCCACTTAATGTTAGAACATCAAAATCATAAGAAGCAAAACCTTCATAATAATCTAATTTTTTTCCATCATTTTCTACATAAGTTCCAAAAATATATTTTCCTCCAACAGAGAATTTATCTATTGGATAAACAACTTTAACTTCAAGTTCATCTAAATTTGCAATATCTTTTGAATCAGGATATAAAAACTTTGTATAAGTTAAAGTAGTTTCAAATCCATATATTTCCCTTCCATAACCAGCATAAACATCTATTTCTCTATGTCCATCTGCTCCTTCAAATTCTATGTTTGAAGTCCAAGCTCCTGCAAAAAAACCATTGTAAATAACAGTTCCATCTAAAAATAGTGCAGCTTTGTCATTTGTTTGTGTAATTCCTCTTACTAAATAGTTACTTGCACCTGTTATATTAAAAACAGTATCTATTTCATTTGCATTTATAGTTGTAATTGTTGACATTAAAAGTGCTGAACTTACAACTAGTGATTTCATTCTTTTCATTCTCTTCCTTTGTTTTAGATGAGCAAAGTATAACTTGGCTAAAAAATATTTTAAAGATGTTCAATGTTTAAAAAAAGTTCAAAAAAAGAGCCTTATTTTAGCAATTCTTCCTAATCTGTCGTTTTTTTACAAAAACAAGAAAAAAATGAGCAAAATATGTTCTAAAAAATTATTTAAAATGTAAATATATTATATGTATAAAAAATATACAAAAATGTCGTTTTCTTTCTATACTTTATTTTTCTAAGTTTTTATAATTCGTTTATCAATTTGGGTTGATAAAAAGAAATAAAGGAGATAACTTGAAGACTAAAAGTTTAAATTCAATGCTAAAAGTTAGTATTGGTCTTTTGGTAGGGACAATAGGTTTAAATGCGCAAGATATTGATGCAAAAACAATAATAGAAACAAAATGTACTGCATGTCATACATTAACTCCTCAAGGTTTTAGTAGGATTTCTGATCAAAGAAAAACACCTGAGGGATGGTTTATGACAGTTAATAGAATGCAAAAAGACCATGGATTGATTCTAACAAAAGAACAAGAGCAAAGTGTTGTGAAATATCTTTCAGATACACAGGGGTTAAATTATAATGAGAGTGAAAATTTTAGATATATTCTAGAAAAAACTCCAAACTTTCAAGAAAACATAAATGATTCATTATTTGTAGAAATGTGTGCAAGATGTCATAGTGGAGCAAGAGTTGGTTTACAAAGAAGAACGCAAGGTGAGTGGGATAATTTAGTTAATTTCCATTTAGGAAAATTCCCAACTTTAGAGTATCAAGCACTTGCAAGAGATAGAGATTGGTTAGATATTGCACAAAAACAAATTGTTCCATATTTATCAGAAAATTTTGGAAATGACAAAAAATTTGAACTAAAAGCAATTGATTTTGAAGGTAGTTGGACTCTATTTGGACATAAACTTGGTGATGGTGATTTTAGTGCAACTTTAAAATTGACAAAAACATCTAAAGATAATTATAGTTTAACATTAGATGGAAATTTTGTTGATGGTAGAGAGCTAAAAGCAACTGGAAGTGCGATTGTTTATAGTGGATATGAATTTAGAGCAAAATTAGATGTAAATGGTATTTCATATAATCAAATATTTGCAGTAAATCCACAAACTTTAGCTTTAGCTGGAAGTATGTTTGAAACTTTACATCCTGAAGAATACTCTTTTGTAAAAGGTGCAAAAAATAGTGATAAAGAAACTTCAGTTTTAGGTGTTTCACCAATTTCAGTAAAAGCTGGTACTAGTGAGACAATAACAATAATTGGAAATAATTTAGATAAAAATATTAAATTATCAAATGGTTTAAAAATCAATAAAGTAATTGAAAAATCATCAACTAAAGTAGTTTTAGATGTAACTGCTAGTTCAAAATATGATGTAAAACAAATTGATTTGACTTTTGATTCTAAAACATTTGAAAAAGAGTTAGTAGTTTATAAAAAAATTGATGCTTTAAAAATAGTTCCAGATTATGCAATCTCAAGAGTTGGTGATGGTGGTGGAGCTATGCCAAAACAATATGCAAACTTTGAAGCAATTGGATTATTAGCAGGTACTGATGGAAAAATTGGAACAACTGATGATATAAGTATTGGAAAAGTAAACGCAAAATGGAATATAGAGGCTTTTGATGAAAGAGCTATTGAAGATGAAGATGTTAAATATGTAGGAAAAATTGATGCATTTAGTGGGAAATTTACTCCATCATTTGCTGGACCAAATAGTTTGCGAAAATTTAGTACAAATAATGCTGGAAATATAAAAGTTGTAGCAACTTATAAAGATGGTGTTGAAACATATAAAGCAGATTCTCATATGATGGTTACAGTTCAAAAATGGGTAAATCCTCCAATTAATTAGGAGTTAATTATGAGTAATAATGAGTTTAAAGTAAATAGACAAAATTTTAGAATTGTTAAAAAAGATAATGAGAATTTACTTTTTCATGTACCAACAACTTCACTTTTTGAAATTGATGAAACAAATGAGAAGTTGTTAAATAGATTAGATAATAAAGAGTCTAAAATAACTGATTTTTCCAAAGAAGAATTAGTTGAGTTAGAAAAACTAAATATCATTGGAAATATCGAAAAACAAGAGTATATAGAAGTTAAAAACTTTCCTGCAACTACACTTATTTTAAATGTAGCATCAGGTTGTAATCTTAGTTGTACTTATTGTTATAAAGCAGATTTAACTACTTTGAAAAATAGTGGAAATATGAGTTTTGAAACTGCAACTGCTGCAATTGAACAGCTTTATGCAGGGGCAGCTAATCAAAAAGTTTATAATGTAACTTTTTTTGGTGGAGAGCCTTTGAGCAATTTTGCTTTGATTAAAGAAGTTACAACTTTTGCGGTTAAATTTTTCAAAGAGAAAAATGCACTTGTTGATTTTACAATGACAACAAATGCAACTTTATTAACAAAAGAGATAATAGAGTTTTTAAAAGATTATAAGTTTGGAATTACAATTAGTATTGATGGACCAAAAGCAATACACAATAAAACTAGACTTACAAATGCTGGAACTGGAAGTTATGAAACAGTTAGAAAAAAAGTAGAAATGCTTTTAAGTTTATATAACGATAGACCAATAGGTGCAAGAGTAACACTAACGCGCGGAGTTACTCAGATTGAAGAAATTTGGGACCATCTATATAATGAACTAAAATTTACAGAAGTTGGATTTGCACCAGCAACTGCAAGTGATAACGCTATGTTTAATCTAAGTGAATTTGAACTTTTAAAAGTATTTGAGGGTTTCAAAGAGATGGGAGAAAAATATATAGATTCAGCTTTAAAAGATGAATTTAATGGTTTCTCAAATCTACATAGATTACTTGGCGATATTCATGCAGGAAGAAAGAAAAAACTTCCTTGTGGTGCAGGTGTTGGGTTATTATCAGTTAGTTATGATGGAAATTTTGATTTATGCCATAGATTTACTGGAAGTGATTTTGGTAATTTTGGAAATATAAAAACAGGATTAGATAAACCAAAACTATCAAACTTTATTGAAAAAAGATTAAATAAAAATGATGGGGATTGTTCAACTTGTCATATTAGAAATTTATGTGCGGGAGGTTGTTATCATGAAAGTTATATTAGATACAACGACCCTACAAAAGCGGTGCTTCATTACTGCGATATTATGAGAGACTGGATAGATTTTGGATTATATGCTTATTCAAAAATTAGAAATAATAATCCAAAGTTTTTTGATTTGTATTTTAAAGAAGAAAAAGGAGATGTAAATGGGCTTATTTAAACCTTTAAATCCAAAAGCAGATTTATTAAATAAATCTATAAAAGATGGAAGAGAAAAAGAAGTTGTTGCAATGCAAAGTATTGTTGGATGTACAAGTACTTTTGACCCAGGTTGGGAAGTTGATGCATTTGGTGGAGTAGCGGGACTTTGTCAGCCAATGGAAGCAGATTTATATGGTTGTTCAGATCCTTGTTGGTGGCCAACACAAGTTCCAGATACTATGAATAATCCAGGATGGAGTTCAAAATCACCAGCAAGTTCAAAAGATTGGAGAAATTTAAGTTCAGTTTTTCCAATAGATGATAAATAAGAGGTTTTAAAATGAAAAAAGTTTCACTATTTAGTTCATTTGTTTTAAGTATGTTCATAACAGGTTGTAGTTTAACACAACCAAATACTCCAACAAGTGATACTCAAAATTTAAAATTAGAAAAAGATAGAGATTATTTAGCAACAGTTAGTAGAAAAAATGAGTTACATATTGTAGATTCAACTACAAATAAACTTTACAAAACTTGTAAATTACAAGGTGATTATATGAGTGGAGGAATGATGATTTCTCCTAAAGGTGATACAGCTTATATTTTACAAGATAATTGGGGAGCAGTTTACGGATATGATTTAAATAGTTGTGAAAATACATTTAGAGCAAAATTCTCTCATGATAATGTAAGAGCAATGTCTATTTTCTCATTTACTTTAAGTCCAGATGGGAAAAAACTTTATACTATTTCAAATCCAACACAAATGTTAAATGATAGATATAAAGTTCTTGACCCAGTATTTAAAACGTTTAATACAAGTGATGGAATAGATGCTAAACCAATAGATAGTTTTAAAGCACCAAGACAAATCACAGTTATGGCAACTGCTGATGATGGGACTTTATATGCATCTGGTTCAAATGTATATAAAATAAATCCAGAGAAAAAAGAGTTTTCAATTGCTGCAAAATTAAGAAATTGGGATAGAGCAAATTATTCTTCTGCTGATGTTTTAGCAATGTGGCCAATTGGAAATGTATCAAAAGAGTTTTTACTTATGTATACAGCTGCAAAATTCCCAAATGATAAAATGAATATGGATGAAACCGAGTTTGTTTGGGGTGCAACAAGAGTTGATTTAAAAACAAATGAAATTGTTCAAGAAGATTTTGCACCACTTGAAACAGTTATGTTTACAGGTATGACACATCCAAAAGATACAAATATTTTATATGGAGTATTAACTGATTTAACAAAATTTGATAGAAAAAATCAAAAAGTTATTAAAAGAGTTTTATTAGACCATTCATACTATTGTATAAATTTTGCAACAGATGGTTCTAAAATCTATTTAGGTGGAACTTTTAATGATATAGCGGTTTATAATCCAGATACTTTAGAAAAAATTACAACTATTACACTTCCTGATGGAGATGTAGGAGCTGGAACTCTTCAATTATTTAGAGTTAAATAAAAGGTCTTATGACCTTTTATTTTTGAAAAAAAGTATAGTTCCATATAAAGAAATTACACCAAAGAAAAACATTGGAGTTAAACTATTTAAAGCAATAGAAAAACTAATATCTTTTAGAAATACACCTTTTATAAGTTCAAGATAATATTTTAAAGGAATTATATTTGTAAAAGGTTGTAACCATGAAGGCATATTTGAAATTGGTGTTGCAAAACCTGAAAGTAAAAAAGAGGGTAACATCACCACAAAACTTCCTAAAATAGCTTGCTGTTGAGTCTTTGAAATTGAAGAGATAAATAATCCAACACCTGACATAGAAAATAAAAATACAACAACACTTAAATATAAAAGCCAAATTGAGCCATTTAATGGAACACCAAATAAAAAAATAGCTATAAATAAAATAAAACTAGATTCAACTATACTAATAAGAAGTGCAGGTAAAAGTTTTCCCAAAAGAATTTCAAAAGAGTTTAAAGGAGAAACTAAAATTTGTTCAAAAGTTCCTAACTCTTTTTCTCTTGCAATTGATAATGCAGTTAAAAGCATCGCAACAACCATAGAAATAGAACCAAATAAAGAGGGAACTATCCACCAAAAATTATCTAAATTTGGATTGTAAAAGTTTCTTGAGATAATATTTATTTTTGAAATATTTTCATCTTTTTTAAAGCTATTTAAAATTATTTGATTTATATAACCTTCAACTATTTGTGAAGTATTTGAGCGTCTTCCATCAAGAATAAGTTGTATATTTGAGCTTCCATTTTGTAAATCTTTTGCAAAATCACTTGGGATTACTAAAAATCCTATAGCATCTTGAATATCTATTTTTTCTTTTCCTTCTTCATAACTTTTTACAAAATTTAATGATTTTATATATGATGAGCCTTGAAAATTTCTTATTAATTCTTGACTTTTTTGACTTCCATCTTGATTTAATAAAACTAAATCTATATTTTTTACTTCTAAAGTTGCAGCAAAAGAAAAAATAACCACTTGAACAAGTGGTGGAAGAATAACAACCATTAGACTTTTTTTATCATTTTTTATGGCTAAAATCTCTTTTTTTATCAAAGCCAATAATCTTTGTAACATTTATAAACCTTTTTTTGACTTTTTCAAAACTAATAAAAAGAAAAAAGCACCTATTAAAATCATAGAAATAATATTTGAAATAAATATCTCATAAATATTTCCTGCTAAAAATATAGTTTGCAAAGATTCTACAAAATATCTAGCTGGAACAATCAAAGTTAAAGTTTGAAGCCATGATGGCATATTTCCTATTTCAAATAAAAATCCTGATAATAAAAATGCTGGTAAAAAACCAGCAATTATAGATATTTGAGCTGCAACAAATTGATTTTTTGCAGTTGTTGAAATAAGTAAACCAATACTTAAAGATGAAAACAGATAAATTGCACTTAGTATTAATAGTATCCAAAAACTTCCCATAAATGGTATTTTATACCAAAAATATGCAACAACAAAACATAAAAGCATAGAAAACATTCCAAGGATAAAATAGGGGATTAATTTACCAACAATAATTTCACTCATAGTTGCAGGTGTTGCCATAAGTGCTTCCATAGTTCCTCTTTCCCATTCTCTAGCAATCACAAGAGCAGTAAGAAGTGTTCCTATCAAAGTCATAATAACAGCAATAGAACCAGGAAGTAAAAAATATCTACTAGAAACAGGAGCATTAAACCAAAAACGAGTTTGTAGTTGAATATTTTCTTTATTTACTATATTATTATTTTTAGCCCAAAGTTTTACAACACCATTTACATAGTTTTGTACAAGACCAGCACTATTTGGTTCAGTTCCATCAGTTATTACTTGTATATCAAAATTGTTGTTTTTCCCAAAATCATTATTTAAACTAAGAATTGCTTTGATTTTTCCTTCTTGCATAGCTTGAATATATTTATCTTTATTTTTATCTAAATCAACTTCAAAATAACGAGAGCTAATAAAAGAAGAGATTAACTTTTGTGATAGTTCACTATTACTTTTTGAAATTATTGCAATAGGAATTTTTCTAGCATCTAAAGAAACTGCATAACCCATCAAAAAAAGTAGAATAAGTGGTAAAATAAAAGCTATTAAAATAGAGCTTGGATCTCGAAATATTTGTAAAGCCTCTTTTTTAAATAATGCTTTTAATCTTTTTAAATTCATTTTTCTTCTTCATCATATTGTTTGATTAAAGAGATAAAAGTATCTTGCATGGAAGCTTGTGAACCAACTAAGTTTTTTAGTTCATCAGGAGTTCCATTTGCAATGGCTTTTCCTTTATATATAAGCATAATTTTATCGCAATATTCTGCTTCATCCATAAAATGAGTTGTTACCATAACAGAAACACCTTTTTTAACCAAACTATTTATATGTATCCAAAACTCTTTTCTTGTAATTGGATCAACTCCTGATGTTGGTTCATCTAAAAATAAAACTTTAGGTTCATGCATCACTGAACATGCAAGGGCAAGTCTTTGTTTTATTCCAAGTGGTAAAGAGTTAGTAGTTGTTTGTAAATAGTTTTTAAAATCAAAAATTTCTATCATCTCTTTTATTTTTTCTTTTCTTTTTTCACCTTTTAAACCGTAAATTCCTGAAAAGAATTCTAAATTATCTTTGATATTTAAATTACCATATAAAGAAAATTTTTGTGCCATATATCCAATAGAATTTCTAACAGTTGCCTTTGAGTTATATAAGTCTTCATCTAAAACTTTTGCAGTTCCAAAAGTTGGGGTTAATAAACCACAAAGCATTTTAAAAGTTGTAGATTTTCCTGCACCATTTGGTCCTAAAAAACCAAAAATTTCACCTTGTCCTATTTCAAAATCTATATTATTAGTTGCAATAAAATCTCCAAATTTTTTTGTTAGATTTTTTGCTTCTATAAGTTTTTTATCTGATGGTTCGATATTTTTCATATTTCTTACAAGTTTTGAGTGAGCTTTTGTTTTTTCATTTAAAATATCAACAAATGCATCCTCAAAAATTGGATTTATTGGTTCGATTTTTATATTTTTTCCTAAAGAAAAATAAATATCTTTTTTTAATAATTTATCTTTTTGTAAATTTATTCTAATTTTTGAACCAACTAATACAGCATCTAAAATCTCATCTTGTTCCAAAATAGTAGTAAGAGCTTCTCTTTTTTTTAAAAACTCTCCACTTATTAAAAAAACTCTTCCATTCATTGTTTCTCTAAAATCTTTAGGTGTTCCTTGATATAGACAACTTCCTTCATTTAGTAAAATTATTTCATCACAAATATCTGCTTCATCAAGATAAGATGTGCTCCAAACAACAGCTATATCATCTTTTAAAAGTTCTTGAACCATTTGCCAAAGTTCAATTCTAGATATTGGATCAACACCAACTCCTGGTTCATCTAAAAGAAGAATTTTCGGTTTTTTAATTAGTGCACATGCAAGTCCAAGTTTTTGTTTCATTCCACCAGATAAATTTCCAGCAAGTCTATCTTTGAATTTTTTTAAAGTTGTAAACTCCAAAAGTTCTTCAATTCTTGAAGAATGATTTTCAATTGCTTGTAAATTTGCATATAGTTCTAAATTTTCATAAACACTTAAATCTTCATATAAACCAAATTTTTGTGGCATATAACCAATTTGTTGTAAAAATTCACTTGAAGTATTTGGCATTTGATACTCTAAAACATCAAGTTTTCCAAAACTTGGAGTTAAAAGACCCGTAAGCATTCTAATAAGTGTAGTTTTTCCTGCACCATCTGGTCCAACTAGTCCCGTGATTTTTCCACTTTTTATAGAAAAACTAATTTTTTTGATAGCCTTTGTATTTTCAAACTCTTTTTCTAAATCTATAGCATTAATTATTTGCATTATTTTCAGCTATTTCCAAAGTTACAGGCATTCCTTGTCTTAGTTTATCATCAATATTTTTAACAATAACTCTAAAACTATAAACTAAATCAGCCCTTAACTCTTCTGTTTCTATATTTTTTGGAGTAAATTCAGCAACAGGTGAAATAAATCCAATATAACCTTCATAAGGTTCTTTTCTAGAATCACTAAAAACTTTCATTTTAAGTCCTGGTTTTATATCACCTAAACTTTTTTCATCTATATATGCTCTTACCCAAAATTCATCATTTTTGGCAATTTCTAAAATAGCTTCCCCAGCAGTTGCAATTGAACCAATTTCTTTATATCTTGTAAGAATGACACCATTAATAGGTGAAGTTATAATAGAATCTTTTATATCTATCTCTAATTTTTCTTTTTGAGCTTTTAACGCTTTTATTTTTTCTTCTTGGATTTTTATATCTTCATTTCTATAACCGTTTTTCATCAGTTCATAAGCAGCTTTTGCTTTATTTAAAGAAGCAAGTGCAAGATTATAGTTTAATTCAGAAATAGTATAACTCTCTTGGGATGTAGATTTTGTTTTATATAGATTTTTTTGTCTAATGAAATTATCATTTGCTTTATTTAGATTCGCAAGTGCTTCATCAACAGAAGCTTTTGCTTCTAAAATCTCTTCATATCTATAACCTGATTTTAATTTTGATAATTCAATATTTGAAGCATTTATATTTATTTCAACTTCTTCAAGTGATTTTTTTAAGCTTGAGTTATCTAATTGAACTAAAATTTCATCTTTTTTTACACTTTGACCTTCATCTTTTGTGATATTTTCTATTTTTCCTATAAATCTAAATCCAACTTTTACAGTTCTTGTATCTATATTTCCATAGTATTTTGACTCATTTTGTGAATTATTGAAAAAATTTTTATAATTAAAAAGAATTAGAAAAATTAGAAAAATAATAATGATGCTTGAAATAATAACAATAATCTTTTTCATCAAAAAACCTTATAAGTATAGATTATATTTAATAATAAATTATAAATTATATTTATATTACAAACTTTATTAAATAGAACTTATTAAATAAATAATTTATATAATAATTAAATATCTTATTAAATAACTAAAAAATGTAAAAAAAGTGTAAGAATAGTGTAATATTGAGTTATTTTTATAAGATTAGTTTAATAATTCTTATGTAATGATAGCTTTATAGACACAAAGGAGAACGTCATGAAAAAGGTATGTATATCAGTTTTCTCATCAATTATTTTAGCTTCGACTTTATCGGCAGTTGAACTAAATCAGGTGTTGGATGATGTGTTGGTTAATAACCCATTAATTCAAGAAAGACTTAATAATTATGAAAAAACAGTTTATGATTTAAAAATCGCAAAATCAGAGTATCAACCTACACTTGATTATGTTGGAAAGTTTGGTTATGAAAAAACTTTAGAACAAGTTGGTGGAGTAAATGATGTAGGTTATCACACATATAGAAACTCTTTAGTATTAACTCAAAATTTGTTTAATGGTTTAAATACAACATATAGAGTTAAATTTGAAGAAGCAAGAGTAATGGCTGCAGCTTATAATTATGTTGAACAAACAAATGATGTTGCTTTCAATTTAATTAGACAATATATAAATGTATTAAAATTTAATGAATTACATGAATTAGAGAAAGAAAATGTTCTTTTAACAAGAGATATATTAGAAAAAACTCAAAATTTAGCTGATGGTGGTTCTGGATTAATCTCTGATGTAAAAAAAGTTGATTCTAGTTTACAATTAGCAGAATTTAATCTTTTAACACAAGAAAATAATTTAATGGATGCACAGTTTAATTTAGCAAAATTAACTGGTAAAAGAATTCCAAAAGATGAATTGACTCTTCCTGCTTCAAATCTAGATTTACCAAAAACAAAAGAAGAAGCATTAAGTCATGCGGTTAAATTTAATCCTTCGATGCTTGTTACAAATTATAATATTGAAACGGCAAAAGCTCAATTAGTTCAAAGTAGAAGTAAATTCTCACCAACTGTAGATTTTGAATTAGCATATAACTACGATAGAAATACTGGTGGAGATCAAGGTCATGAAAGAAATTATTCAGCTTTAATTGTTTATAGACAAAATTTATATAATGGACAAGCTGATATTAATGCTGTTAGAAAAAGCAAAATGAATATAAAACAAGAGTATGAAACTCAAAGAGATATAAAAAGACAAATTATTGAAGGATTGGATTTATCATGGTCAGCATATACAATGCTTCAAAAACAAATTATATTTTTACAATCATATCAACAACAAAGTAAAGCAACTTTAGATTTATATAAAGAAGAGTTTGAAGCTGGTACTAGAACTTTAATTGATTTATTAACAGCTCAAGATGATTATATATCAGCTAGAAATAAATTAATTACTGCAAATTATGATTTAATATTTGCAAAATATAGAGTTTTAGATGCAATGGGAGAATTAGTAAACTCTTTATATAAAGGTGATGCAGTTAAATATTACAAACCAGTACTTGCAAATCATGAAAATACAACAGATTATGAATTACAAGATAGAAGTGATTTAGATAAAGATAAAGTTGATGATAGCATGGACTTATGTGATAATACTTCTTTAGGAATGAAAGTTGATATGTTTGGTTGTGCTGTAGAAGAAAAAAAAGTTATTGAACCTGTAAAAACAAATGAAATTTCTTCGGAAAAAGATTTATTACAAAATGAAACGTCAACTAATGAAGTAGTGACTCCATCAAATGAAAATTCAACAAATTCATTTATGAAAGCAGAAAATGGATTTACAATTAATGTAGCTACATTTGCTTCAAAAGATAGTTTAAATCAGTTTTTATCTGAAAGTCATTTAAATAGTGAGAATGTATATACTATAAAATATCTGACAAAAGATTCTAAAAAAGAGTTATATAAAGTTGTTTATGGTGCTTTTGATACAAAAAAAGAAGCTTATGAAGAGTTAGCAAAATTACCTAATGTTGTAAAAATAAATAAACCTTATGTTGAAAATGTAAAAAGTGTAAAAGAACAATATGTTTTATAATAATTAGGAGCTAAATGAAAGAATATATAAGTGAAGAAGAGACTTTAGATTCTCTTCTTGATTCATTAGTAACATATACAAAATTTTATAATAAGGCTTATTCCAAGGAGTCTTTAATTCATGATTTGCCTATTGAAAAAGGTAAAGAAAGTCCTGAATTATTCTCCTTGAATAGTTCAAAAGGACTTTTCTCAAGAGCAGCAGCAAATGCTGGATTAAAAACTAAATTTATAAAAAAAGATTTAGATGATATCTCAAATTTACAGTTACCAATTATTTTATTGATGAATAATTCAAATAGTTGTATTGTAGATTCATTTTCAGAAGATAGAAAAAAAGTTAAGATTATTTCAGAATTATCTGGAGATATTGTTGAAGAATGGTTTGATATTGATGCTATTAAACAAGAATATTTAGGTTTTGCAATTTTAATTAAAAAGAATTTTAATTTTGTAGATTCTGATAAAAGAAATCAGTCTGATTTTGTTGTTAAACATTGGTTTTGGAGTACACTAAAAATTTCAAGAGGAATTTATATTGATGTTATTTTTGCTTCAATATTAATAAACCTTTTTGTTTTAGCTACACCTTTATTTACAATGAGTGTTTATGATAGGGTTATACCAAATAATGCTGTAGAAACTTTATGGTTTTTTGCATTTGGAGTATTATTAGTTTACTTTTTAGATATTTCTTTAAAATTAATAAGAAGTTATTTTCTAGAAATAGCTGCAAAAAAGAGTGACATAATTATGTCATCAATAATTTTTGAAAAAGTTTTAGGATTAAAGTTAGAACAAATTCCAAAACCAATTGGTTCTTTTGCAAATAATTTAAAAAACTTTGATGTAATTAGAGGATTTTTAACGAATGCAACATTAGTTGCTTTTATAGATCTTCCTTTTTCTATAATCTTTTTGATTGTAATATATTATCTAGGAGGAATTATTGTTATTATACCTATTATTGTAATATTGTTAATTTTACTTATGGCAATAATTTTAAAAATTCCAATTCAAAGAAATATAAAAAAAATAAATGAAATAGTTTCAAAAAAGAATGCAATATTAATTGAAGTATTAAATAATATTGAAACTTTAAAAAGCTTAGGTGGAAATAATAACATAAGATGGAATTGGGAAGAGAGTAATGGTAATATTGCTCAAACAGGTCTTTTATCTAGAATGTTATCAGCATTTATTCCATCTTTTACAGCATTATTAATACAATTTAATACTATTGCAATAGTTATTACAGGTGTATATTTAATTAAAGATTTTGAATTAACAATGGGAGCATTAATTGCTATTGTTATTTTATCATCAAGAGCAGTTGCTCCTATGGGACAAGCAGCAGGATTAATCACTAATTATGAAGACGCTTCAAATTCTTATAGAATTTTGAATGATTTAATGCATAAACCAGAAGAGAGACCAAAAGAGAGTGATTTTGTTTCTAAAAAAAGTTTTGATGGAAAAATTGAGTTTAGAAATGTTACTTTTAAATATCCAAATACTGAAGTGGAAATTTTAAAAAATGTTTCATTTACGATAAATCCAGGAGAAAGAGTTGCTATTTTAGGGAAAATAGGAACTGGTAAAAGTACAATTTTAAAATTAATTTTAAAACTTTATGAACCAACGAATGGATCAATTTTAATTGATGATATTGATATCACACAATTAGACCCAGCAGATATAAGAAGAAATATGAGTTATCTTTCTCAGCATGTTTCTTTATTTAATGGAACATTGAGAGATAATATTACATTTAGAGCTTCTTTTGTTAATGATGAAACAATGTTAAAGGCTGCAAAAATAGCAGGCGTTGATAGTTTTGCAAATGCACATCCAAGAGGATATGATATGGAAATAGGTGAAAAAGGAGAAGGCTTATCTGGTGGACAAATTCAATCAGTTGGTATTTCAAGAGCCTGTTTATTTGATTATCCAATTAATCTTTTTGATGAGCCAACAAGCTCAATGGATAAGCAAACAGAAGATAATGTCTTAAGTAACTTAAATAAATTTATGAAAAATAAAACACTACTTATTGTTACTCAAAAAATGCCTATTCTTCAAATTGTTGAGAAAATTATAGTATTAAATAATAATACAATATATCTATATGGTGATAAAGATGCTGTAATTAAGGCTTTATCTCAAGGAGATAACATTGAAAAATAAATTTAATTACACAGAAGCTGATTATGAATTTATGAATAGTTTAAATTCAGCAATTTTAGAAAAAAGTCCTAAAAAATTGAAAATTATTCTTTGGGTTTGGATTGTAACAGTTTTTTTATTTATTGTTTGGGCATATTTTTCAGAAGTCGATGAAATTGTAAGAGGAGAGGGTAAAGTTATCTCTTTTGATGAAAATAAAATGATTCAAAATCTTGAGGGAGGAATTCTTGAACAGATTTTTGTTAAAGAAGGTGATATTGTAAAAAAAGGTGATATCTTATTAAGAATTGATAATCAAAAATCTATAGCTGATTATGAAGCAACAAATTTAAAATCATTAGAATTAAAAGCAAAAGTTAAAAGATTAATAGCTGAAATTGATGGAACAGAATTTATTGTAGATGATAAAGCACCTGAAGAGTTTAAACATTATGAACGATTAGAAATTAATCTATTTGAATTAAATAGAAATAGATTAAATTCAGAAATAAGTGGTTTAGAAGAACAACTTAAACAAAAAATAAATGATTTGAACTCTACAAAAAGTAGTATAAATTATTTAAGTAGTGAATACTCTTTAGTTATTCAAGAGTTAAGAATTGCAGAGCCATTAGTTGCTAAAAAATTAAAATCTCAAGCAGAATTATTAAAAATAAAAAGAGATGCTAATAATATTTCAATGCAATTAGCAGAAGCAAAAATTTCAATTCCTAAAATTGAATCATTAATTGAAGAGACAAAAAATAAAATTTCTGAATCAAAAGAAAATTTTAAAAAAACTGCACAAGAACAATTAAATGAATCAAGTGCAGAATTGGAAAGAATAAATGCTAATATAAATAATCTAAAAGATAAAGTTTTTAGAACAAATGTTTATTCACCAAATGATGGGATTATTCAAAAAGTATTTTTTAATACAATTGGAGGGGTAATCAAGCCTGGTGACAATTTAGTTGAACTTGTACCAACAGGTGAAAATTTATTGATTCAAACAAAAATAAAACCATCAGATATAGCATTTATTCATTATGATCAAAAAGCTCAAGTTAAATTTACTGCTTATGATTATGCTATTTATGGTGGACTTGAAGGACGAGTTATAAAAATTAGTCCAGATACTGAAATGGATGAAAATAAAAAAGAGAGTTTTTATAATATAAATATTCAAACTCAAAATAGTCATCTTGAAAAGGGTAATCAAAAATTACCAATTATTCCTGGAATGGTTGTAAATGTAGATATTTTAACAGGAAAGAAAACAGTATTTGACTACATAATGAAACCAATATTTAGGGCAAAACAATACACTTTTACAGAAAGGTGACAAAATGATCTATATTTACGGAAATGATTTAAATTTAATTGATAGATATAATAATTCATTGAAAAATTATGATTATAAAATCATTGATAATAGTCAGTTTTTTTTGATAAAAAGTGGTGATATAATGATTATTTCAAATATAAATTTTGAAAAAGAATCTAATTTAAAATTGATTGATGAAGTTAATCAAAAAGATGTAAATATCATTATTTTAGATCCTGTTCCTACCTTTGAAAAAGGAAGAAATTTTATTTCGATGGGAATAAAAGCATATGCAAATATGATGATAAACGATATACATTTAAAAGATGTAATTGATAGTGTAAAAGCAGGTAATATATGGTTATATCCTGAATTTATAAATATATTAGTATCAAATATGACTTTACCAAAAGAGTTAAAAAATGTTGATGAAAGATTAAATATACTAACAGATAGAGAAAAAGAGGTTGCTTTACTTGTTTTAGAAAAATTACCTTATTCTTTTATTTCAGAAAAATTAAATATTTCTATTCGTACTGTAAAGGCTCATACAAAGAGTATTTATGAAAAATTTAATGTTTCTAATCGATTGGCATTCATATTAAGATTTTCATAAGAAATAGCTATTGATAGCTATTTCTTAACAATAACCATATCAAAAGTGGTTTTTTGAACTACTAAAGCTTTTGTGTCAGGTACGACAGAAAGAGAATTTATGCTTTTTATTTTACTTTTATAGACATAAACATCTTTTTCTAACTCTTCAATTTTTTTATTTAATTGTAAAATAATATCAACACCAGCTAGATTTACACCAAGTTCTCTTGTAAGAGTAAGAACATATTTTATATGGTCAATATCTTTTTGTGAATATAGTCTTATTTTCCCATTTGTTCTTGAAGGTTTTATAAGACCTTCTCTTTCATATTGTCTTAATGTTTGAGGATGAATATTTAATATTTCAGCAACTGCTGAAATTAAATATACAGGTTCAATATAGCTATTTGTTTCCATGAAAAATCCTTTTTATTTTTCAGGAAGCTTTGCTTCCAACATTTTTACTAATTCTGAATCTAAATCTTCAATTCTTGGTAAAACTATGTTTGCTTTTAGATATAAATCACCTTTATTTCCTGTTTTTCTATTTAAAGCCCCAAGTTCTTTTACTCTAAATCTTTGATTTTGTTTTGTATTTTCTGGAACTTTTAATGTAATATTTTTGTGTATAGTTTTTATTTCAATTTTTCCACCAAATAATGCAGTTTTTAAAGGTAAATCAAAATATTTAGTTAAAGTATCACCTTCTCTTGTATATTCAGGACTTTGAGCAACATTTATTTTTAGGATTAAATCACCTTTTTGACCTTGATATGATTTTCCTCTTCCTTTTGCTCTAATTTTTTGACCATCTTCAATTCCTTCAGGAATTTTCACATCAAAAGAATCATTATTTAAACTGATATGTTGTTTTCCTCCAAGAATAGCAACATCAAAAGGAATAGTAATTTGTGCATTTGTATCTAAGTCAGGTTCACTAAAACCTCCAAATCCACCAAATCCTCCTCTTGAGAATCCAGAACCTCCAAAACCTCCAGCTCCACCAAACATTTGTCTCAAAATTTCATCTAAATCTACATTTGAACCTTGAGCTCTTGCAAAATCTTGGAAATTTTGTCCACCAAACATAGAATCACCATATTGGTCGTATTGTTGTTTTTTCTCTGGATTACTTAAAACTTCATAAGCAGCATTGATTTCTTTAAATTTTTCTTCTGCTCCAGGATCTTTATTTACATCGGGATGGTATTTTCTTGCTAGTTTTCTATATGCTTTTTTTATCTCTTCAGCACTAGCATTTTCATTTACTTCTAATGTTTCATATAAACTTTTTGCCATTTTATATCCTATTCATATTTATTAAAAATTTTATTTTTAGAATAGAATTATATCACAAAGGTTGAGTCAATGTCAATCAAGTATTACTTTGAAGAGTGATTTTAAATTCTGCACCAATATATTGTTTATCTTCATAAATAAATTCTTTATTAGAAACAGAAATTTTACCTTTCATACTCATTTTTATAATTTTATGAGTCATATATAAACCTAAACCTGTACCTTGGAACTTATGTTTTGTAGTAAAATAAGGCTCAAATATTTTTTCAATTATATCTTTTTCTATTCCACCAGCATTATCTAAAATAGTTATTTCAACAGAATCTTTGATTTGTTTTGTTGAAATTTTTATTAGTCTTAATTCATCTTGTTTTAGTTTAGAACTAATTGCATCACTAGCATTATTTAAAATATTAATTAAAGCTTGGCTAAACTCATTTGAGAAGTTAAATAAATATATTTCATCATCTAAATCTAAATCTATTCTAATTTTATTTTCATTCAAAATAGTTTCAATTAAAGCAATATTATTTTGAATATTTTGAGTCAAATTAAATAAAGATTTTTCTTTATCTTCTTTTAGGAAATCTTTAAATACATCTATTGTATTAGATAAATGTTCAGTTGTGTCAGAAATTAATTTTAATGAATCCAATAAAATTTTATCAGTTAATAAACCAATCTCTTTTTTTAATTTAGTACTAGATGCAGTAATTGAAATAATATTTAAAGGTTGTCTCCATTGATGGGCAATATTTCCAATCATCTCTCCCATTGCAGCAAGTTTTGATTGTTCAGCTAGAAGATTCTCTTTTCTTTTTATTTCACTTATATCTACAATTGTTAAAATTTTAAATATTTGAGAATTTATAATTGTATCTTTTATATTAATTAAAGCCTTAAATGAATCATGATTATTTCTTAAAATAGTTGTTTCAAGTGGTCTATCATGTATTTTGTCTAATATTCTTTTACTATGAATTAAATCATGAAAATTTTTATTTATTAAATCATATTTTGTTGAATAGTTTAGTAGTTCAACAGCAACTTTGTTACAATCAACAACTTTATCATCTTTAAATAAGATTATTGCTTCCATTGTTGTATCAAATAAAAGATTTAATTCTTCATTTTTTTCTTCAACTTTTTCTTTTATTTCTTTTAATTTAAAGTTGATTTCACAAAGCATCGTAACATCATAAATATAGATAATTACAAGCTCATTTTCAATATCTAAAGGAGTTATTGTAATACTTTGTTGCATATTATCAAAAACTTTATCTGTAACTTTCCCTAATTCAATATTTACTAAAAATTTACTAATTTGAGGAGTATAAAATGTTGATGAATTTAATTTTAAAGCTGTAGAAATTTTTCTTGCCAATTTTTTTTCATCAATATTTGGATAAAAATCAATAAGTTTTTTATTAATAATTTCATTAGAACTAATACCTGTTCTAATTTCTAACCATTTATTCCAAAATTGAACTTCCAAATTTTTATTTATTAAAATAATTCCATTATCTACAGTATTACAAATAATATCAAATTTACTACTATCTAATTTCAAAGTTCATCCAATATTTTATTTAGTTTTTCTTTTATATATAAAATTGAATTATCAGTTGTAAAAATAAATAATTCAGCTTGAATATTTAAGTCTTCAAAAATTAGTTGAGTTGAAATAATGATTACTTTTTCATATTTGCTAATAAATAAATTATTTAATTGATTTATTGATGTTAAAGTTTTTATAGATGGTGCTGAAAAAGATACATTTGTATCAATATCTTCAGCTAATTTACTAATAGTTGATGATGATAAAATATTTGTGATTTCTAAAACGATATCAGCAACTTCATCATCATCTATTTCATCTTCATCTAAACCAAATTTACAGGCAATGTTTCTTGCTGATTTTTTATCAATAACAAACATATTTTCGCCACTAATTGTTCCATTTATTTGTTGAAGTGCTACCAAGTGAGCTTCTTCAAGATTTAACTCTTTTGATAAATATGATTTTAATTCACTAGCATTTATTATTTGAATTTTCGGAATAGATAATTTTGCAAATGCATTTAATATCTCAGTTATTGCAGCTGTTGCACTACCATATGCTACATTCATAAGTTCTTGTAGACAATCTTTTTCATCTTCTGTTAAATTTATTTTAGATTCCATCATGTTCCAATTCATCTAGTTTTTTAAGAATTTGTTGCATTTTTGATATATCAATAGGTTTTTTTACAAAATTAAACGCACCAAGAGCTAAAACTCTATCCATTGAAATTTTTTGTATATCTGCAGAAACTATTACTACTTTTGCATTTTTATCAAATTCTTTAATTTTTTCTAAGGCTGTAAATCCATCCATTATAGGCATAGTTAAATCAAGAAAAACAATTTTGGGAGATAATTCTTTGTATAAATCAAGTGCTTCTTGACCATTTTGGGCTTCAAATATTTCCAACTCTTTTTTCGTTGAATCTTTTAAAGTTTTAATAACCATTTTTCTTGCCATTTTTGAATCATCAGTAACCAATATTTTCATTAATTATTTCCTATTATCTTATTGTTCGTTATTTTATCTAAAATAGAATAAGAATTACTTTTATTTAATAGGGAATATACTAAGATTAGTTTTTACAAAAAGGAAATTATTAAAATGTTTTCTAAAGATGAATGGACTCAAGTTGAGTTATATAAAAATAAAAAAATATTAGAAAAAGAGGGTGTTAAAGTTGTAGTTGTTGATACAATATTAAAACCTTTAGAAACTATCGAAACAATAACTTATAATCCTTATGAAATGGATTTATACGAAGAGGGTACTGTTTTTGTCTTTTATTGTGATACGGGAAAGTCTACAAAAGAGAGATTAGAGTATTATAAAAAAAAGTTTCCAAAATATAGATGTATTAGCTTAAAAGGTGGAAGAGCATATTTTCGACCAAACTACCAACTTTTGGATGACAAGTGAAAGTATTTGATAATGTAGTTATAGGTGCTGGAATTGCTGGTTGTTCTTTAGTTCATTTTTTAAAAAATTATTCAAATTCGATTTTGTTGATTGATAAAAATGAAGATGTAGCATTTGGTGCAAGTGGTGCTGCTGGAGCATTTTTATCTCCACTTTTAGGAAAACCAAATAAATTTAAAGATTTAGTAACAAAAGCTTTAAACTTTTCTGTAGATTATTATAAAAAAGAATTTCCTGATACATTGATAAATTGTGGGACTTGTAGAATTCCAAAAAATAAAGAAGATGATGATAAGTTTCAAAGTTATGTTCCTTATATGGATTTTGAATATGAAAAATTTGAAGAAGGTTATTTTTTTCCAATAGGAAGTGTAGTAAAACCTTATGAAGTTTGTAAAAGATTGTCTGAAAATGTAGATAAACTTTTTAATTTTAATGTTACAAAAATTGAAAGAATTGAAGATTTTTGGTTTATAAATAATGAAATAAAAACAAAAAATCTTTTTTTAACAACAGGTGCAAATATATCTTTAATAGATGAAAAATATTTCGATATAAGAGCAGTTTGGGGACAAAAAATAGATATTTTAACTTCTTCTAAAATAGATATAAATTATCATAAAGAGTGTTCATTATCAAAAAGTAAAAAAATTGATGAAAAAAGATATTTAGTCTCAATTGGTGCTACTCATAATCGATTTGATAAAGATATGAAAAATAGTAGTTACAATTTAGAATTAGCAAATATAAATAAAATTGAACATAATGATGAAACAAAAATTATTATTGAAGCTGATATAGAAAAGTTATTAAAAAAAGCAAATGATATTAAAGAATTAAAAGATATTGAAGTTATTGATGTGAAAATTGGTGCACGTGCTTCAAGTGTTGATTATTTTCCAATGGTTGGAAAGTTAGTTGATTCAAATAAAAGTATAGAAAAATTTCCACATATAAAAAATGGAACACATATAAAAAATGAGAATTTAATAATGAAAGATAATTTTTTTGTTTTAAATGGTGTTGGTGGAAGAGGATTTGTTTTATCTTTATATCTAGCAAATGAATTAGTAGAAAATATATTTAAAGATAAAAAGTTGGATGATGAGATTACAAATTATCGACTTTTTTCAAGATGGGCTAAGAAACAAAAATGATAAGAGGAAATATGAAAAATATAGTAAAAATTGTTATTTTAGGAATAGTTGGATTTGGAATTTTAGTTTATTTAACTGCTCCAAAAAATGTAAATAGAATTAATGAAAATCAAAATATGACAATAGAATCAATTCCTAGATATTTTGATGTACTTGGAAAAAATCCATATACAAAAATGCAAGATTTGTTTAAAGAAGGAGAAGAAAAGTATTTAGTTGTTCTAAATCATGATTCTTTGGCTGTATTTAAAGAACTTTATAAAAAAATTGATAAAAATAATATAGTTTTAATTGCAAATATATCAAATACTCCTTGGATAATAAAACAAATAGCTGTAAATGGTGAATTAGAAAAAATGTATAAAGATTCTAAAATACCTCTAATCAATGATTCTGATGGCGCTTTTATAAACATGTTAGGAATAAATGATAACAAACAAAATAAATATTTTGTTTATAAGTTATTTGCAAATGGAGAAATTAGAAAAACATTTGAAGGTAGTGTTAAAGAAGGAGCACTTGAAAAAGGTTTATCAAATGATGAACTTGAAAAAAGTTTAAATGAAATAAAAAAGATATTTGAATAATAACTAAAATGGTACCGCTAGTCGGAGTCGAACCGACACGCCGAAGCGAGGGATTTTGAATCACATTTATAAAAAGATATAACTGAATATAAATATTATAAAAATACCAATAAATAGATGTTCTTATAAGATTTGTAAACTATAAATAGATACAATAGAATATATAAATACACAGTTATTTGTGTACTATTTTGTGTTCTTAGGAGTATTTATAATGTTTTTAAAATTTGATTTAAAAAAAGTTAATACAAGTGGTTTAACATATAAAGATGATGGACAAATTCCATCTAGTAAAATTAAAGATAATACTATAATAAATTCAAATATAACATTTTCAAAGCCTTACAAGATACAAGTAAGAGCATCAAAAATGATAAATGGTAAAAGAATACAAAGTAAAAAGACTATGATTTTTGATCCTGATATTACATTATTAGATGCGATTAAGAAAGCTTCAAAAGAATATGAGATGTTAATGAATGAATTAAGTATTAATAGATATTCAAAACAAGAATTTACATTAGATATGATTTATGCAAAAGTTTTCGAGCTTTATTTAGAATATAAAGTATCTCAATATCAAGCTAGAGATGATAAAAAAGAATTTCCCAAAAAAAGATTGGAACAATTTCACAATAAATGGTTGAAATCAATAATGAATAAACCTATTGCTATGATAGATGAAGAAGACATACATAAAATCGTATTAAATATTAAAAAAGAAGGATTATCCGAGAGAACTTCTCGAAGTGTTTATCAATCAGTTAATCCAGTTTTTAAATATTTTAACATGAAAGCTGCAAAATTTGGAATTAATATTCCATCTCCTGCACTTCAAAAAGATTTACCACCGTTAAATAATGAAAGAGGTTTAGCATTATCTTTAAATGAAATAAAAGAACTTTTCAAAGAATTAAAAAATTATCCATTATCTCCTGTTAGAGAAATTTTTATGTTTTTGATGCATGGTAGAAGATTCGGTGAAATTGTAACTTTAGAGTGGAATGATATAAATTTTGAGGAAAACACTTATACTGTAAGAGCCATAAATAATAAAGCAAGAATTGATATGATTTATTATTTATCTAATAGATTAAAAGAAGTTTTAGAATCAATAGGAATTAAAGATAATGGATATATTTTTACAAAAATTAATAATAAAAATGAACCTTATAGTATTGGAACAATTAGAAATCATTGGAATTATAAATCAATAGTAATACATCAGATAAGAAATTGCATAGCAACATATTTAAAAAATGGGATGGGAATAGGAGATGATATTACTGGCGCAATTTTAGGACATAAGCAAAATAAAACTATTACTACTAGGTATGGAAAAATTAATTATTATTCTTTTGGTAAAGTAATTGATGCTATGCTTGATGAAATTTTTGATGAACAAATAACTAAGCCTATTGATAGTGAAAAATTAAATCAATTAAAGATTTTATTTCCAACTAAAACAGAAAAAGAGCTTCTTGAAGTTTTAAATATTTTAGATTAATTTAAAGAGATTATTAAATTTTCTTCAAAATAATTAAGAAAGCTCTTCGATATCAATCTTTGATAAGTTTTGCAGTTTTGTAAGTTGTAGAAAATTATATTTATTTTTTAATTAATAAAAAAAGTAAATAGTGAGTATTTTATCTGATAATATTTAATCTTATAAAAAAATTTGATAAGGTTAATTATGAATCAAACTAAATTTGAAATAATTGATTGGCTTTTTTTAATACTTTTAGCATTTATTTTATTATATTTGATTTTTTAATTAAAATAATTGGAGTTAATATATGACATTAAGATTTAGAAAATTAGTAAAAATATTATCTAGTATTATGGTCTAAAAGGTGTTAGTTTTAATATTGAGTCAAGAGGTTGTTTTGTTTCTAAGATCTATTTAGTCGCCACCTTAAAAATTAAAATCTTTTATTGATGATTTTAATTAATATATTCCTGATTATTTTTATACAAGGAATGGGCAATAATAATTAATTTTCTCATAACTACAACTTGAGCCAAGGTTGATTGTTTACCATTCTCTTTTAAACGATTATAAAATTCTTTAATCTTAGGATTAAATCTTATTATACTTAATGCACTCATAAATATGGTTCCTCTATATAATTTAAACCAGCTTTTGATATTTTAGGTTTTGATTTAATAGAACTATCCGAAGATTTTGCTATTGGTTCTAATCCTGTTAAAGATATTATTTGCTTTAAAAATAGATGTAAAAGTACAATAGCAGTTATATCTCCAACACCTTTAATAGTTTTAATATTATTAAAAGATTGTAATAAAAAAGGATCTTGTGAAATGATTTCTTTTATTTTTTCAATTATTTTCAAAGACTCTTTTTGCAAAGCATCAATTTTCTTTTCTAGTGAATTTAAAATATACTTATTTGTTTGGCTATTACTCATTGCTTCAAGAACATTTTTTGCTTGTACAAGTTCCTTTACAACAAACTTATAATAACTCATATAATCTTTTATATTTTCTATATTTTCATCATATACAGGAACTTTAATATCACTATTTGTTGCAATAGAAATCATCTTTGATAAAACTTGTGCATCAATTTTATCTGATTTATTTCTTTGAGCTATAGCTTTTGCAAAGTTATGACTTTGTTTTGGATTTACGATAAAAGCTTTGATACTTTTTTTGGTACAAAAACTTTTTAATAAACTAGAATAGCTTCCTGTAGGTTCAAAAATAAAAACTATTTTATTAATATCTTTTTTATAAATCTTTTTAAGTTTTAAATAAAATTGATTTAATGATTTTTCATTATTATCTATTACTAAATTAATTTCTCCATTGGGAATATAACAATTAATTGTTGACTTGCTTACATCTAATCCGATAGAATACATTTAAAGAACCTCCGTATTAAAGCATGAAGAGTTCGTTAGGTTAGGAGTATTTACTCCTAGCTGAATGGTTATACATAACTTTTACTCGTGAATTCGAAATAGTTTTAAACTTATCTTGTCGCCACTCAAATTTGAAGTATAACTATCTGACTAAATAACAAGCTAGTAGATTTACTGCTTTGTGTAGCACCGATATATCAACAACAAACTCTTTGAAATATATTACAATATATCTCTGATGTTATTATACGAGTGTAGCCGGATCAACTTGATGAGACTAAGAAATATAATATTCCTGGAGAGGAATGGAAGAAAAGACAAAAACTTAAGAAATAGATTTTAAGTATTAAAAAAAGAGAACAATATTATCTAAAAATACCCTGATAAGTTGAAAGAAAAAGAGAATTGATATTATAGTTGTCCCCTGAGCTTTTTTAATTATATACTTAAATTATAGATTTTTCCAAGTTTTTGGCAAGAAGTTATAAATGCTATAAATGAACAAAGTTCAGAAATCTCATTTTCACTAAATTCTTTTTTCAATAAATCAAAATGTTCATCATTAATACTTTTATAATCCATTGCAAAAAATTGTGCAAATGCAACAGCAATTTTTGTTTTTTCATCAATATATTTATCTACATTACCTGCTTTTGTCATACAATATTCACATTCATTCTTAAAAGCTAAAGCTCTTCTAACTTGTTCTAACAAATTATTATCTAAAGAGCTATTTTGAAATAATGTGACTTCTAATTCATTCCATTTATCTAAGATATTTTTATTATGTCCAATTAACTTTTCAAATGGAGTATTTCCGTAATTTGATGGATTTATTCTTGTCAATTTAATTTTCCTTATTTATTTTTATTTTACAAAATAAATGTCTCATAAATGACTCTTTTTATTAATTTTTACTTTTTGTCTTCATTTTTGTCAAACGAAGTGTAAAATTTGGTAATAAATTTACAGAAAATAAGAGTTTAAAATTCAGTAAAATCTCTCTACATATATATCGAAAACACAAGTTAAAAGTACTCAATGACTATTTAGAATTGGAGTTTAACATTTTTTTAGGAAAATTAAATGAAGCTTTAAATTTATAATTTAAAAATTCACTTTTTTCGTTCAATAATCCCTTAAGGTTTGTGGAACTTTACAGTTTATACTTTTTGAGCACTTTATGGAACACGTAAAACCAATTTGAATGTTTCGTGTTCTAAAACCTAGAGGTTGTGGACAAGGATATAGTTAAACTGTTGTCTTTTCTTATATTTAGCCAACTGATAAAGATATTATAATGAATTTGATTACTTAGATATAATAAAGCACATAAAATTATATGCTTTAAAAATTTATAGTAAACTGTTTTAGTTTCAAAAGTTAGATAGAACTTTAAGTATTTTTTTATTAAATCATTATTTTTGTATAATAAATAAAATTACAATAAAAAGATTTTTAATGCAAAATATAAATTGGGATAAGTTACAACCATATTCAGGTGATACTAAAAAAAGTTTTGAGGAATTATGCTATCAAATAGTATCAGAAAAACTTAAAGATGATATTTTAAATGGTGCAATTTTAACTTCTATTGATGATAGTGGTGGTGGAGATGGAGTTGAATTTTATCTAACTTATGAAAATGGTGATGTTTATGGTTGGCAAGCTAAATATTTTTGTCGTTTAAATGAGGGAGGAAGAAAAGAGCAAATTAAAAAATCTCTACAAACTACATATGATAAACATCCTAACATAAAAAAATGGTTTCTTTGTAGTAAATGTAACTTTACACCTGATGAAAAAAACTGGTTTGACGATGATTTAGCAAACTCAACTAAAAATGGAAGAACCGTTTTACCAACTAATCATAATGTAGAGCTTATACATTGGGGAGAAAGTGAATTACTTAATTATTTGAAAGATTATCCATCAATCCATAGATTTTTCTTTTCAGAAAAATTCCTTACACAGGAATGGTTTGAAAATAGGTATAAAATAGATATTGCTAAAACACAAATAAAAACTAAATATATATCTGAAATTCATATTCAAACAAATATTGATATGACAATTTACAAAATACTAGGTGGAAATAAATTTATAGAAGTTATTGAAAAAGAAATGGAACAACATCAAGTATTAATTTATGCCGAGGAATATAAACAATCTTTAATAAAACTGTTTTCTGAAGATGTAAAAGATGAATATAAAGATATACAAACATATTTTAGGAAGTTTTTAGAAGAAAAAGAGAATATTATTGATATTGCAATCAATAAGATAGAAGAAATAAAACAAATCATTTTAATAAAAGATGAACAAAAACTAAAACTTAAAATAAAAGAACTTGACAAATATATAAATTCTTTAAAAGAATTTTATAAAAAATATGATGATTTATCAGAATCAGACTTATGTGAACCTATTAAACATCTTAGGGTAGAAAAAGAAAATAGTGCAGATTTAGAAAAAAAAGAAAAAGATAAAATTGAAACTGAAAATAGAAAAAGAAAAAAAATTAGGGATATTCTTTTTTCTCCTTTATATGATTTAAGTGAATATGCAATTTCTTCACTAGAAGGAGTTTTTAGAGTATTTGATTTATTAGAGCAAAATGAACTTCATATTTCAGGTGAAGCTGGTATGGGAAAAACTCATGTCTCTTTTAATATTTTTGAAAATCAAATTCTAAATCAAAAAGAGCCTGCTATTTTTATTTTAGCTAAGGAAATATATACAGACCAAAATTTAGAAAATCAATTAAAAGATAACTTTTCTATACCAGTTGATTGGACATTTGATGATTTTTTAGGTGCTTTAGAAATTAGTGCAAGAGTATATAAAGTAAAAATACCAATTATTATAGATGGATTAAATGAATCTACACATTGGAATTCTGTATGGAAAAATGGTTTAGAAAAATTTATTTTAAAATTAAAACAATATCCCCATATAGTTTTAATAACAACATATCGTAACTCTTATGAAGACCAATTATTTCCAAAGAAATATTTTAACTATGATGATAGATGGAGATTAAAAGAGTTTATTCACGGTTTTGAGGGGTTAAATTGGAAAGCTATAGAAACTTATTTTAAATTTTATAAAATAAAATTAGAAAATCGTTCAAATGCAATAGGTTATTTTAAACATCCATTACACTTAAAAATCTTTTGTGAAACAAAAAATCCTAATCGTAATAAAGTAGTTAAAGTATCATTTCAGAAGGAAGATTTATTTGATGTTTTTGATGAATATATCCAATTAAGTAATGAAAATATAACAACTTTATTAAAAGAACTTGACCCAAAGTATAATAATGACTTTACACAAAGCAAGTTATTGCAACTTTCTAAATATTTTTGGGAAAATAATACTAGAGGAATGCCTCGTTCTAAAAAACTGTTTAGTGATGATGAGTTAAGAGTTTTTGAAGGAGAAAACCTACTTATCTATAGAGATTGGAATACAAAGAACGATAAAGAGGAAATACAATTTACCTACGATTTATTAGGTGGTTATCTCATTTCTAAGTATCTTATTCAAGCATATGAAGAATATTATCCATACTTAAAATATAAATCAAATAATTGGTTTATTAACTCAATAAAAACAGGGCTTGAATTCTTCATACCAGAGAGAGGGACTGAGCTAATTGAAAATGGGCTAAATAATATAAATAAAAGAATAGGGAAAAAAGAACCTTTATTAAAATTTGTAAAATCAAAAGATTTTAGAAAAAAACTTTTAGAAAAAAATACAGAACATCCTTTGTACGATGATATTCTTAGGACGATTACTATTTTAATTATAAAAAAGGCTAATATTTTTTTATTTAACACACTAGAGAATGAAAGAGCAAAAAAATATTCAATTGAGTCTCTTTTTGAAATCAACTCTAAGTTTATTAAAAAAAATGAAAAGTTAATAAAAAACTTTTTAGAAAATGAATTTTTATCTAATAAAAATCATTTATTTAGTCTGTCTACAAATGTAGAATTTGATATTAATCATCCTTTAAATTTTAATTTCTGGTCTAATTTACTTAAAAACTTATCAATGTTGGAAAGAGATTTGTTTTGGAGTGAATATATAAGAAAAAATCATTCTTGGTATGATAATTCATATTTTACAGGATTTATTAATAATTTTGAAAAGGCATGTAGAGAACAAGAACAAATATCTAATAGAATTCACATAGGTGCTAAAAAAGTTATGTGGGTTTTTACTACAAATATAAGAAGACTTAGAGATGAAGCAACAAGAGGATTATATTATTATGCAAGAAAATACCCAAAAGAATTTTTAGACTTATTAAAATATTCAATTGATATTAATGACCCTTATGTAGTTGAAAGAATGTTAGCTGTAACTTATGGGCTAGCAATGGCTAGACAAAATGATTTCGATGATGAAAGATATAGAAAAGAATATTTACCATTATATGGGAATTTTCTTTTTGATAATATGTTTTCAAGTAAAGCAAAATATCCTACAACACATATTTTAACTAGAGATTATGCAAAAAGAACTATAGATATAGCACTAATTCATCATTCTAGTTTATTAACTGATTCAGAAAAGGAGTTAATTAAATATCCTTTAAAGAACTACTATCACAAAGAATGGGGGATAATACCAAACTACAAAGAATTAAAATATAGATTTGGTACACCTATTCATATGGATTTTGAAAATTATACTATTGGTAGATTGATAGAGGGAAGAAGTAATTATGATAGTGGACATAAAGAATATAAACTCATGTTATCTCAAATTTATTGGAAAATGTATAATTTAGGATATTTATTTACAAAATTTGGAAAAATTGATAAACAAATTGGAGATGATAGTTGGCGTTATTCAAATAATGAAAGTGCTGGTAAAATAGATAGATATGGCAAAAAATATTCTTGGATTGCATTTTATGAAATGGCAGGATATAGAAGTGATTTAGGTTTACTAAAAAAGTGGGAAAATGAAGATGAATTAAGAATCTCAGATACAGATATTGACCCGAGTTTTCCTATTGAATTAAGAAAATATAATTTATTTGAAGAAATAAATAAGAATAACTTTTTAGGAGATTTAGAAAAAGAAGCTGTAACATGGTATTCAAATGATAAGGACTTAGATATTAGTGATTATATTAAATTAAATAGTCATTTAGGAACTAACGAAAAAAATGATTGGCTTCTTTTAAAGGGTTCTATATCTCAAAAGGATAAAGAAGACCAAACTAGAGATGTTCATATTTCTATAAATGCAGTTTTGCTGGACGAAGAAGAATATAAAAAAATCAAAAACTTAACAGCTACATATAATGATTATAGTTTTGATTATTTAGAAAATTTAGAAGAACATTATATATATGACGGTGAAATCCCTTGGTGTGATTTAATACCTTATAATTATTCAAAAAATTTTCAAATTTCTTATAATCATCATGATGTGGAAAGAATAAAAAAAGAATTGAAAATTTTCAATAATGGCATAGAATTATCGGAAGTTGAGTTTGTTGAATTAGAAAAAAAAGAAAAAGAATATTTAGAAGATGTTTGGGATAAAATCAATAACGATGATTTTAAATTAAATATTTCTCTTCTACATAATAATGATGAGGAACGAACAAAAAAAATTGCAGAATCAATGGGTTTTAGAACTAAATATATTGATATTACATATTTTGAACGAGAAAATGATAGTATTGAAATAAATTTAGAAACAACAATTTTTAAAAATTCTTGGGAAAGTTATCATAGTGAAATTATTTCAAGAGGAGAGACAATTGTTCCTTCAAAAAATATTTCTAATAATCTTGGAATATATTTAAAACCTCAAAGTTCAAATTTATATAATCAAAATGGAGGAATAATATCAACATCTTTTAAATTTGGAGAAGATTTTGATAACAAATCTACATTTACTTATATCAGAAAAGATTATTTAGAAAAGTACCTTGAAGAAAAAAACAAACGATTAATTTGGTTAGTATGGACTGAAAAAAGATATTTTCCAAATGGCGTAAAAAAATTAAGTTATAGTGGTGAACGTGAAAAAACTGAATATAGAAATTATTATAAAATAATTCATGATTAATGAAAATAATTTCAGTTTATTTAAGATAGTTGATTTGTCAACATAAAATAAGACACATATGAGCTTTAAAAATATAAGTTCAACAACCTGTACCTTATGGGAATATGTTCACCAATTCAACTTTATTTGAAACAAACTTTCCGTTAGTAAAAACTGCTCCAAAAGTAAGACTTCGTTTAACAAGTCCAAATGAATTTGAGAAAAGTACAGTGAAAGTGTTAATAAGTCTAAGGTATTAACTTAATAAAAATCTGTCTACCTTCTCCGGGTCATTCCATAATTCTATTGCATCTTTTACAAAATCTTTTGAACTATATGTTTGATTTAAAACTTCTTGTGAATTATTGTCTTGTACACTACTCATAAGTTACTCCTTTTAAATTCAGGTATTTTATAAAGAATCTTTTCCATTTTATTTATATCTGTGTGAAGATATTGATTGAGATATTGATTTAATTTTTCTATTTCATCTTGTGTAGCAATATTTAATGAAATAGAGATACAATATCTATTATAATTATCTTGAAGCAAAATTAAATTATTGGTCTCTAAAGTATATTTTTTTCCTTTAAATATAGAGTAAATAAATCGACCTATTAAAAAAAGAAATAAAACGATACACCCTCCTAATACAAAAGCTATGATTGTTGATAAAACACTAATTCTCCATGGAATTTTATTTGAAAATGTATTATATTTTGCGATATATCCTTCTTCAATATTTGTAAGAGGAACTTTTAGATTATTGTTTGTTCTATAAATATAGTCTATATAAAATTTTATTTTTTCCTTTTTATCTTTTAAAACATACATAAGCACTTTTATGGCTTCAAAGATAATATATGTCCCTCCTATTGTTACTATTAAGTATCCTCTATGACCGTCATTTCTTAATGCTAAAATATCTCCATTTTTATAATAAAATAAAATAAAAAGACTTCCGACAACAACTCCAATCCATCCACAAATTCTATTTAATAAATAGTTATAGTCCTCAATTTCAAATAAAAATCCATCTTTATCTGGTACTAATTCAATATTCTTTTTATCATTTACTTCCATTATGCAACCTTTTTTTCCCAAACTTGATAATTTCCATTTTCATCTTCATAAAACAAGGTTTGGCTATCTTTATCATAATTTACATCAGTTTTTATTTGTCCACTATCTGCTACTAAGGTCCCATCTTTTATATCTGGTATATCTTTCCCATCTTGGTCTTTCATATATTCTGTATCATTATTAGCTTGGTCATTATTTCCTGTATCAGTAGATGATTCATTATTATTTTCTTTAGATAATTCTTGCCTATAAGTTTCAATATCTGTTCTATTATAAATATTATCTTTAAAAATATTTTCTTCATCATATCTTCTAACAGATAAACCATCAGAAGTTTTTTTTTCACCATTAATTGTTATTTTATTCCACTTCTGGAATTCTAAACTAGCACCTTCGTAATCACTATTATTTAATAGTTTTAATAATGTAGAATTTTTAAATCCACCCATACCTATATTATAAGAAAAAGCGACTAGAGCATCAAATTGATTTTGTGAAAGTGGAACTTTCACATATTGATTAACTGTACTTTCAAATTTACTTAAATCATTAGATAAGAAACTATCCGCTTGGCTTTGTGTTATTGTCATATTCTTAACAATATTTTTACCAGTATGCCCATATCCTACTGTCCAAACTCCAGCTTCATCTTGATATGTCTTTAGTTCTAATTTCTCATAATTTTTTATAAAATCTTTAAGTTGCTCTGATACTTTCATATTATCCATAATCAATTCCTTTAATATTTAGAAGTATTTAATTCACAATCCCAATTTTTACTATAAGTAAAAAAATCTATTGCTGTTGGTTGGTAAGTTTGTCCACCATCAAATATAAGAGTTCCTTTTAATATTTGTTCATTTGATATTTCATCAATAAAAGTACTTTTTACAAAAAAAATAAAATTTCTATCTTGATAATTACTTAAGTTTTCTATAAAATAAAAGTCTTTATCTCTTGCAATTATGGGTAAATCTTTATTAGGTTTACAAACAAAATTATATTTTAAAGTAATATTATTTTGTTCTTCATCTGGATTAGCTATATTTATTTTTTCCAATGGAAGAAAATCATTTTTTATAAATAGTTCATAAATATAATTGAGCTGTTTTATTCTTTCTTCATAAGATATTTTTATACATTTATAATCTTTACACTGTTTTCTATTTATTAACCAAGTTTTTTGTTCATCTTTTATTTTATTTGTATTAAGTTTTGTTAATTTAATTAAAGAATTATAGTTATTTGTCAAAATTAAATCTTGCAAGGATAGTATTTCGTCAATACAAATTTCATATTCCACACTATCTTTTTTAACTTTATCACAACTAAAACTTGGATTATAAAACTTTATATTTTCATCTGCATTTAAATATATATTAAAGAATAGTAAAATTAAAAATATTTTTTTCATAATATCTTCCTTTTTGTTTTATATGTTGCAAAATCAGCGATAGTTGATACTGTTGTACTTACAGCAATTTTCTCTATATTAGAGAAATCTTGATTATTCATTATAATCAAGCTTCCTATTTGATTTATTGCTGTATTTAGAGTTCCTGAATAATCTACTTTATTTGTTTGTACAAAGTTACCCTCATTATCTTTCTCCCATACTTGATAATCTCCATTTTCATCTGTGAAGGTTATTTTATCTGGGTTACTAGTATCTCCATAGATTAGTAAGTCACTATTCTCTTCATATGTTATTTGTTGAAGATTTCCATTTTCATCTTCATAAAACAAGGTTTGGCTATCTTTATCATAATTTACATCAGTTTTTATTTGTCCACTATCTGCATACAATATCCCATCATCTATTTTTACTAGATTATTTGGGTCTTTCAACAATTCTTCCATTGTTTTTGCATCATTATATGATTGATTATCATTTGGATTTACTACTATTTCATCTAACAATGTTCCATTTGTATCAAAATCGTTCTGTAAAATTTCTCCATCACTATTAATTTTTATTACATTTACATTACCTTTTTCATCTGGAATATAATATGTAAGAGTTCCATCGTATGATGTATATAATTTTATATTTCCATATCCACCATCAAAATTCTCTATACTTTTTGGAATTTGTATTTCAAAACCTATTGGAAAATTTTTTGCTTGTTCTAGGGTAAGATTATTATATTTCAGTAAATCCATTGTTGTAAATTCTGTATTTGCTGCTATATGGGAAATTGTTTGTCCTGATTTTAAAGAAACTATTGAGCCAGTTGTTAAGTCTTGTACAATAATTGGTTCTAATACTACTGTTTCTTGATTTATTTCAAATGTAGTTTTTTCGTTTGTTGAACTATCAAGAAATACTGCACTTTCTGCATGTTTATTATTTTCTTCAGTATTTTTTACATATTTATCATATAATTCTAAAAATTCTCCATAAGAGTATTTTTCTGCATAATGTCCAACTCCTACTCCTACAAATTTATATCCTAAATATGTTGCACCACCAGTAGCAGCTCCCATTATATATGCAGGAACAGTTCCAATTCCTGCTGTACCTATAACTCCAATAGAAACTAACCCTGTACCTACACTTATTCCTGCTGTTTCTCCAATAGATTCAAAAGCTGTTTCTACTTCAAGTTTAACAATTTTTGAACCAATACTTGCAAATATTTCTCTTTCTGTTTGTCCTTCTTCTAAAACAGGAGAAAAAATTTCAATAACATCTAAAATTTCGCCATTATCATCACAAAAATTCATTGCCAATTTTACATATTTATTTGTACTTGCTACTGTATTTACGATATCTGCTACTGTACAAATTTTATCAATCATATTAGAGATTTCGAGGTATTTATCATACTCTTCTTTACTACTAAAAGCTTTTGTACCAATTTGATATTCTTGTGTATCCATGTTTTAGCCTTTTAATTTATTTTTAAAATTATTTAACTCTTCTTCATATCTCTGTTTTATTTTTGGATGAAAATACTCTAATATTTCTTTTGGTTCTTTTTCTAAATTTTTGCATTCTTGTAACATTAAAGTTAATTGATAAAGCCAAATACTCTTTTCAAATACATTTACTATATAATCATCTAGCATTTGTTTTTCTTTTGTTTTTAAGTTTTTTAGTTCTTTCATTTTTGTTAGTAATAATTTATATTTTTCATCATTACAATATATTTGTCTTTTTTGAAGATATTCTTTATATGTAATAAATTTTAAAAAAAATAAAATTTCGTCATGAAGTGCTACAAGATTATTTTTATCTTGTTTATTTGCCAAAGGTAAGTATTTATCTCTAAATTGCTTATAATAAATATATATCTCATTTAAATCTTGTGTATACTTATTTGAAACAAAAAATTCTTTGCTTAATAAACCTACTGTTTTATCATATTCATTTACTAAATCACTCATGAATTCAAATTTATAGTTTGTTACTCTTGGTACATCATAATTAAAATCATTTATTGCAAATCTTTTTATTTTATCAACTATTTCTTCATAATGTTTTTTATATTCTTCTTTTGTCAAGGTTGTTTTATATGCCATTGACATATCATAATCATCTGGAATTCCTCCTATTCCATATATCCCTCTATAAAGTATCACATACCAATATACATCTTCTGCCGAAGTTTTTGGAAGCAATGATTTTCCCTTTTCATATTCTTCATTCATTTTAGTTAATAGTGGTTTGATTAAAAAATTATCATAATCTACAAAGTTATGTACATGTGCAATATAATTTCTATATTCCATTGCTTTTATAAAATGTTCTGTTGCTTGTGGATTTGGAGATTTATCTAAAGGAAATTCATTTTTTGAGATTAAAGTTACATTTACTACATATTGAAAAGCATAACTAAGAGGAATTGACAATACTAAAATTAATATTACATATCTAAATTTTAATCTTTTAAATAATTCTCTAAATAGAAATTTCACTTATTTCCTTTTAATTCAACTATGAATTTAAGATGAAATAATATTATCAAATAAAAAACTCACAAATTACTCTTTTTATAATTCAGAAATTAAATTATAATTTTTTATTTAAAATTAATCTTATGTATTTTCAATCATTTATAAATATATACGAAAACTTGATATGATTTATCAACACTAAATAGGACAAAAAATGAGTTATCAAGATGCTTGTTCCACAACCTGTACTTATTGAACATGTTCAATAAGTCAACTCTTTTTGAGAAAAACTTTTTGTTAGCAAAAACTGCTCAAAAAGTAAGAGGTTGATGCAAAGACTGTTCAGAATTTTGCGTCCTATTACTTGTTAACAGATTACTATTACAAATATATTATTTATTGTTTGAATCTCCTAAATAATAGTATTAATTATATGATTTGTCATTTTAAACAAATTGATAACAATTTATAATTTTAAATCTTAAAAAAATGAAATTTTTTAAATGAAGTGTAAAATGAGCGAAAAATTTATAAAAATTAAATTAATGTCTCTTATAATTAACTATCCTTGTCTACATTACAGTATATTCCACTTTATTTTCAATGAAGAAATAAATGATTAGCTAAATATACTCATCAAATTGAATTAGAAAACTTAAATTTATACTTTCTAGACAAAGTTATTAAAGTATTAGATACTTATTTTGAAATAAATTGAAAATACTTTTACTCATTTAATTTATATCTCTTGAAGTATAATATTCAATACCCATCTCATAATATAATTTATCATCAGAAATCTTTCCTATATCCCCAACTCCAAATGTATTCGGTATACAAGTTTTACGAAACTTTTCTAATTCATTTTTATTTTCATGATTAGTAAAAGGATATATTTCACCATAATCTACTCCTGCAGAATTATAGCCAAAGTAATAATTATGATAATTTCCACTATTACCTCCATAAATATACTCTGCATATCCATAATGTTTTGAAGTTAAATAACTATAAAGGTAAGTTGAATCTTTTCCAAATTCATAAAAAGAATAATTGCCTAATTTGATATCAAATAATGGTATAGTAGGTTTAAAGTTAACATTTTTTGATGTTACAGAGTAAAACTGAACTTCACCCATCGTATTATAAAGAAACTGTAAATAGAAATTTTCAAATGAATAATTTACTTCAATCACATTAAGTTCTTTATGATCAATTTCAATAATAGGTATACCAAATAAACTTTCTATAAATTTACGTCCACTTCCAATAAAAATTTTTTCAAGATTTTTTTCTTTATTAACAGTTATTGTTTCTTCAGATATAACATTCTCTTTATAATTATTATTTACTACTATAGTCTCTCCATGAATGTTTTGTTGAGATTGAATATTTTGACTTTGTAAATCACTTTCTTTCTTATCATTGTTTTGTGTATTAATATCTATAGGATTTAAATAAAAATAAATAGATAAAAGGAAACCTATTAGTGTAGCAATAGAAGCCCATTTTCCAATTGTATTCCAGATAGGTTTATCATTATTCCCTTTATTCATAGATACATCACCATAGACATCACCCCCTACATAAATACCATCATTTTCTACTTTTTTTGCCAAACTTTATTCTCCATAATTTAAGTTCTAATTTTTTGTAAGAGTAACATTACCTTGAACATTACCTGCTATATATATTCCCTGATTAACTACTTTTTTTGTATTCTTTTTTTCACTATCAAATATTGCTTTATAATAACTATTTGGTAAAGTTCTATCTTTTTGTTGTTGATTATATGCTTTATCCAAATAAAACTTAGCTGCATTTGATATTCTGTCATTTTCATTTGATGATAATTCTTTTAATAACAAGATATGGTCACTACTAGCACTAAGTATCGACCAAATAGTATAGATAATATTATTCATACTATCATAATCAGGATATTGAACTATTCCTTCTTGAAATTCATATTCTTTAAAAAATTCATAATAATCTTGAATAATTATATTTAAGTATTCATCTGAAATTAAATCTATTTTTTTTGATGAACTTATTGAAAAAAGTAGATTCATTAATAAGTTAATCTTAATAGGATTAATTAAAGGGTTATTATATTTATGCACTTCTATAATTTCTTCTTTTTTAAAAAAACTTTTAATTTTTTCCCAAAACGACTTTTTAATATATTTTTCTTCATCTAAATATAAATTCATATAGTTGCCAATTGCTTTTTTAGTATCTAATTTTAATAAAGTATCTAAATATTTTTTTGACTTAAAATTGTCATACTTCATTAAAGATTCTATATAATCATACATACTTTGATCTAATACTAATACTTTTAAAAGTTCATTTTGATTGTATGTTTCTATATTAATAAAAATGTGAGGATCAAGAGAACTAATTAATTTGATTACTTCAGATAAAGTATTTTTATTAAATTTCTCACATTTTTCTACTAGGTTAAAAAATCCTTGTAATGAAACAGCCCTTGTATTATTACTTTGTTCTAGTGAAAGCTTAAATGTTTCAGTAAATAACTCTATAAAAAAATCAAAATATTTTTGAGTTAAATATATAAAAAAAGATTCATCCATTTTTGAAAGTCTAAATACATGCCAATATACTTTTTCGTATGTTTCTTTTGTATTTACATATTTTAATAAGCTTTCATTATCAAGTCTTTTTAAATAACAAATATAAAGACATGTTAAATCTACTCTATGTGAATAAACATTTTCTTTAAATTTCAAATAATCTATATCTTGTTTAAAATTATTATGGGCATAAGAGAATAATTGTTCTTTTTGTTCTTTATTAAATGTTTCATCTATTAAGTGCTCATTTTTTTCTTCATACATTCTTTCATATAAAAAAACATTAAAAATATCTTGAAATGTTTCTAATGATTTTTTACTTTCATCATATATTTCTTTAGCTGCTATTATACTTTTTAAAGATTCAGAGGGCTCAGTTGGTTCAATCTCTTTTTTTTTCTTTTTATACTCCTCATCCCATTTTTTTTGTCTTTCTTTTTGCTCTTTTTTTAACTGCTGAATATATAATTCAAATATACTATTTGACATCAAAAATTCATCAATATTCTCACTTAATCTAAGTGGTACATAATATTTAGTATATTTTTCAATTGGATATTTTTCAGTAGCCTTTATTATATCATCTAAAGAAATATGAAGTATTTTAAATATACCAGTAAAAGAATAGACATTATCTACATGCATTTGAAAATAAACTTCCCAAAAATCATCTGCAAGTTTTTTAAATTCAAAAGGCATATCTTCAATATCCTGTTTTTCTATGTGTAGATATACCATAGGTCTTGATAAATATTCAAAGACTAACTTTACTGCTTCTTTTGAATTATTGTGTAATAGTAACCCATAAATAGCCCAAAGATTAATTTCATAATTTACTTTTTTTTGGCTTTTTACAAACTCAAACCATTTTAGACTATCCTTTTGTTTTAAAAATGGAACAATATATTGTAAATCTCTATATGGAATACTTAATAATAACTGTAAAAGTTCTTCAAAAGAATAGTTTGTAGAATTGACAGTTACTTTTTTAGGATTTGAATATCTATTACTATATTTTATACCGTAAAGTGATTCAAAAAGTTTTGCTTCAAAACTTACCATAGAGATTTTATGAATATTTTCATTCAATAAACCATTTTTATTCATAAAATCATATAATCTACAATTTATATTAAAGTTATCGACAAATGTATCAACTATAAGTTCACGAGTTTTTACATTGCCTTTAATAACATCACTATCTTCTGATGGTTCTTTTTTCTGCTGATTATTCTGCGATTTATTATAGTCCTCTAAGATTTTGAATATTACTTCTTCTAACTCTTGATGATAGTTGTAATGTAAAAGTTTAATTAAATAAGTATATAAAACTTTGTCAAGATGATTTTCATTAATATTTTCTTTTACAATATGAGATATATTAGAAAGCTTGTTAAAATTTAAAAGTGAATTATTATCAAAATAATTCCATTTCCCATATATAATTGATTTTTCTATTTTAAGTTTATTAAGCATAGTTTCTAATAGTTTTTCTTGCTGCTCTGCATTTAAATTTGGATGTCTTCTAAAAATCAACGGATCAAAGTTAACAATTTCATTAAAAAAAGAGTTATTTAAATTTGTCAAGTAAATAATAATTTCTTCAAATTCTTCATAAAATCTCATTTCATGAGAAAAAACTTTTTTTATTGTTTCTAAATTAAGACTTTTTTTATTGATAAAGTAAGCCATAAGAAACTCTTGCATTGATTTATGAAAAAAACTAAAACTATTTCCTTCCTTATCAAATAGTGAAGAATTAAGTATTATTTTTAAATCATCAATGCTAATAAGACTCATATTAACCATATATAATTTATCTGTTAATATACTTAAATTATCATCAGTCGATATTGTTGATTGTCTATTTAAAATCATATAAGTAGCTAAAGAAGATGATATATCTATTAATTCAGTTAATGACTTTTGTGTAACTAATTCATCTCTATCATCACCTTTAACTGTTAAATGTTCTTTTATAATATCAATATAAATATCTGTATAGTTAACAGTTTTTGTTTTATATTCATTATAGTTATTAATAATTCTAAAAATCACTAGAATATTTTTGAGTAAAAAATCTAAATAGTTAGATGAAATAAAACTCCAAAATTCAGAATTATCAATTTGCTTTTCTGTTAATATAAGATCTATTTGTGCTTTTTCTAAATCAAGAATTTTATAAACTTTTAATGAATTATCAATTTCTTTAATACTATTTGCAAAATATGCATTCCATTCAAGTTGTCTACAAGTAAGAACAAATTTAATACTTGGATTTATTTCTTTACATTTATTGATATATTTAGTTAATTTATCTTGAAGTTGTTTCATAGATATTGAAGAAGTATCCCTTAATGCTTCATCTATAGAATCTAAAAAGATTAATTCTATACTATCTATATTAATTTCTTCTAATTCTATATTAACAAGTTCTTTAAAAAGAATGTTTTCTTTACCAAAGGAATAGTTTTTTAATTGAAATGTTTTACCTGATGCAGGTTCACCTAATATTACTGATATAGTGTTCTGAATTATAATATCAAAAGTAACTTGATTATTAACATCTTCAATATTCTGAAATTTTCTTCTTATAAACATTTTAGTTTTTTTGACATATTTTATAACTTTTTTAAAAAATCTTATAACTCAAAATACTTGTTCTATCATCAATAAATCTTATTTAGAATTCATACCAAGATACTCATTAAACAATATATTTATTTGAGTTATTTAATTATAACTTATAAATAACTCAATTTATATTAAATATAAACAACGAAATATTTTAATTATCTTTTTACATTAATTGTGTTCAAATTATTAAAGTTTTGAAATTCATAATCTGTTTTATAATTATATGCAATTGGTAAACTTATTTATTCAGATAGAATTCACTGACAAGTGGAACTCTATATATGTGAATGAAATTAAAGGTTTAATCTGTCAACAGAAAATAAGACACAAAAATATGAATTATAAAAACAAGTTCAATAACCTGTAGTTTTGGAACTTTTAACCAAAACATAAAGTCGAGTTTCAAATATAAGAGATTTAGGAAAATATTATTCAGAATTTTGTGTCCTAGTTAATGTTGACAGATCACAATAAACGCAGATGATATAACAGGAACATACTTTGATGATGTTATAACTTCTGGAAATGGAGATGATATTATTTTTGAATTTGAAAAATCAGTAGCTTAAAATGAAAAAACAACAAAATAATAAAAAACAAAAAAAAGATATTTTTGTGACATAAAATGTGATATTTAATTGGTAGAATAAAAAAATTAGAAAAAAAGTTATGAAATGAATAAGAGAAGATTTAATATGAAGAATAGATTTAGAGAGGTAATTGTATGGCATTAAATATAGAAGAGAAAGATGGAAAAAAATATATAGATGGAAAAGAAATTTTACTTGAAATTGAATATGGTTTCTATGGAAGAATATTTGCTTTAGGCTTTAGAATATTTGGTATTTTAATAGGATTATTTTTCGTTTTAATGTTCCAAAATTATATAGTAAAAATAATTTCAATGATTGTAATAGTATTTTTCATATTAGATTTTCTAGGAATATTTTTATTTGAAAGATTAGTTTTTACAAATGATAGGGCTTGTCTAATATATAAATATTTTTTAAAGAGCAAATTTTTTGATTATAAATCATTTAAAGTAACTAAATCAAATGGAACAATATTTGGAGGTGGTTCAATATCATTTTACAATAAAGAAAAAAAACATTTAAATATATTTGAAAAAATAGATATGTTATGTATTTCAAATGAAACTATTGAACAATTAAAAAAATATTTAATAAATAAAAAAATACTAAAAGGAGATGAATATGAGTGGATTAATTAAAATTGAAGATTATGAGGTTACAGTTTCAGAAAATAAATCAAGTGACATCGCATTATCATCATTTGGTGGATATTTAGGGTTTGTTGGTGAAATATCAGAACAATTTGGTGGTATAGCAGGTAAAACTATAGGCTGATCTGTCCATACTAAATAAGACAAAATATGAGTTATAAAAACAAGTTCAACAACCTGTAGCTTTGGATAAAGCTGTTCAAAATTTTGTGTCTTATTTCTTGTTTGGAATGACCCCTAGAATGTAGACAGATTTTTATTCAGTTAATACCTTAGACTTATTAATACTTTCACTGTACTTTTCTCAAATTCATTTGGACTTGTCAAACGAAGTCTAAGAATTGGCATTAAAATTATAAGAAATTCTTTATTTTGGAGCTTTGTTAAATAAAATATGCTGTTCGTATGATAATTATAATATTTCAGAAGGATTCAATATAGGTGGAGAGTGTACCAATGAAGCAGTAAGTGGCTTCTTTAACAACATACGAAAAATAGGTACAGATGAGTTTGAGCTAAAATAAGATATTTCCCCTTATATTTTCAACTTTAAAAGAGAGAGCTGGTAATAACAATAATATTTTAAATTATTTTCATTTTTAAATTTGATAAAAATTAAAAACATTATTTATCATCTTCATAACTAAAGCTTTCTGGAATAAATCCAAAGATTGATTCTTCACCATATAATGTAATTTTCTGATTATGTTTTAATTTATCAAGTATATTTTGAGGAATACCACATATCTTACCATTACCTAAGTTTTTGTAACCAATTAGTTTTATTCCATGACGACAATGTTTTTGTGAAATTGCTTTATCAATAAATACTGTTTTTTCTGAAGGTTGATTATATATATTATGTAAAATTGTAAACAATACTTTTTCTGTTAACATTTTAGTGAACAATGGTATACCAATTAATATGGCAATATATACTTTTAAAATAGATTGATTTTGGTTTTTTAAACGCTCTATAAATTTTTCATCAGTTTTATATTTATATCTAAAAAATATTAGAGCTAATATTGTTAGAATTACTGCTAAAAAATTATTCCACCCATATATGAATAATTCTTCATTTATAATTATTTTACTAAACATACTCCAAAATAAAACTATTACAAATATTATTGAAAGAGTAATTGAAATAATATTTTTTTTATCAAACTTCATATAATTTATTTTCTCATTTAAATTGAAATTTTTTTTAAAAAATTATAATGAATAATTTACTCATAAATGACTTTTTTTATTGATATATAAAACTTTTTATTTGAAGAGCGATAAAAAAAGTAATTTGTGAGTATTTTATCTGATAATATTTAATTTTATTAAAAAATATAATAAGGTTAAATATGAATTTAACTAAATTTGAAACAATTGATTGGCTTTTTTTCATACTTTTAGCATTTGTTTTATTATATTTGATTTTTTGATTAAAATAATTGGGGTTGATTAATGGTGTTAAATGAAAAAGAAAATTAGTCATTTATAACCTATGAAAACAAACTTTTAAGGGCTATATAAAAATTTAAATTAATAGTTAAATAAACAAAAGTATGGATTTAAAAAAGGAGAATAGGTAATATGAAGGAAAGATCATATGAGGAAGTTATAGAGTTTTTTCAACGAGTTCTAAAAATTGAAATTGATGGAGGAGTATGGATTTTCGATAAAGAAATACTAGGTGCTAAGAATAATGATAAGCCATTTCAGGCATTAAAAAAATGGGATAAGCAACAATATGATGATTTATTAAAAATTTCTCAAATGGATGAAGAGAATATTAACTTAATAAAACGAATAATATAAGATAGTGTATCAACTGCTTTTCTATACTTTTTTAAACGATTAGAAGAAGGAGAAAATATAGAAATAGGAGAGCGAATAAATTTTGAACTTACGGCAGTTAATGAAGAAACAGGACAAAAAACAAAACTTATAAGTGCAACACCAGATGAAGATGGAATAGATAATAAATTTCAAGAATGGATAATGGATAATTGTAGTAAATTTCCAATTAAGTAAAGGGAATAGGCACTTTTTTATTTATTATGATAAAACAACATAAAAAGAGAAACTGGGTGATGCCTGTCAAACGAAGTTTAAAAATTGGTAATAAAGTTATAAGAAATTCTTTATTTTGGAGCTTTGTTAAATAAAATATGTTGTTCGTATGACAGCCGCTGGTGATTATAAAATTGAGGGGTATACTTGGCATCATAATGCAGATAGTAATAATATGCAGTTAGTTCCAGAACAAGTACATAAAAATACTCTTCATATAGGTGAAAATACAATGAAGAAAGGAAATTAAAATGCAAGATTTAAAAATTTATAGAGAAAGTGGAAAACTTAGAAGTCAAATTATTGAAGAATATGAAAAACTTGTAAATTATAATTTTCCATTAGAATATAAAGAGTTATTATCTAAACATAATGGATTAAGATTTAAAAAAAGTGCATTTGATTATTATGATGAAGTTATTCAAAAAAATGAAGGTAATTTTATTTATTTTTATTTTTTTAAAGAAAATAATAAGTATGAATTAGATGATAGTAGTAGTTCTATGGTGTACTTTTTAATGGATAACGAAGATTTTCAAGAAGGAATCATTCCATTTGGAGGGACACCAAATGGAGATTACATATGCTTTGATTATAGAGATGATTTAAAAAGTGATAATCCAAAAATTGTACTGGTTCATCATGATGCAGATGATGAAAATGGTAATTTAATAATTTCATTTTTAGGCAATAACTTTGAAGAATTTATGGATTCTTTATATGAGTATACAGAGGAGTAGATTATCATATTAAAAATACCGGCTTGGTGGTTCTGGAAATGATAATAAAAACCTTGTTACTTTATATCAACAAAGTGTAAATACAGCAACAATGCGTTCATTTGAAACTAAAGTACAACAAGCAGTAAAAAATGGAGAAACAGTAAACTATAGAGTTGTTCCAATATATATTGACAATAATCCAATGCCAACAGGTACCATGAGCGCAACAGGTTCCAATGGCTTTAAATTAGATGTATCTATACCAAATGTAAATGGAAAAAAATAATGATAGAAAATTTGATAAAAGTAATGAAACCACCAATGAATCCTGTTGAAACTGGAGACCCAAAAGAGTGGGAAAATGTAGAAGAAAAAATGGGTACAACACTTCCTGCTGATTATAAAGAATTTATTATGAGATATGGAATGGGTCGTATAGGAAATTTTTTATGGGTTTTAAATCCATTCTCAAAAAATGGGAATCTTTTAGATGATATGAAGTTCTTTTATTTGGCTTATAATGAATTAAAAAAAGATTTTCCTGAAAATTATCTTAGACCTCCTTTTCCTGAGAACCATTCACTAATTATTTGGGGGGCTACTGATAATGGAGACTACTTGTTTTGGATTTATGAAAAAAATAAAAATCCAAATAATTGGAAAGTAGGGATATATGATAATGATTACAATAAAGAAGATGTTTTTGAGATGAATATGAGTACTTTTTTAGAAAAGTTAGTTAAAAATGAGATTCAAACAAATGCTTTTCCAGAAGATTTTTTAGAGGAAGAAAATATAGAGTTTCAAGTTATATAGAAAAATGTAAAAAATAGGAATGCAAAGTATAAATACATTTAATACAAATGCAAAAATATTGGAGATACAAAGAGATAGTGCAAATAGTAATGAAATAGTAAATATATCAAATGATTTACCATCTTATGAAAATAATAATATAAAAGATATAAAAATATTTAATCGAAATAATATTATAAAACCTAGACCGATATGGACAATAGAGAATAGTGGATTAAATTTAAATCTTATAAAAATAGGGGATATAAAATATGAGTCTAAGTAAATTATGGAAGTGGTATGAAAAATTAATCATAAAATATAGTGATACAAATCTTAAAAGTTGGTATGCATTATTCTTATGTATTATTCCATTTATAATCTTGAATTATAGTATTTTTTATTTTATATTCAATTATAATGTATCATATTCACATTTTATGTTAATTGGATTATCAATTCCTTTAGGACGAATATTACATGTTTATGTTGAAATTAAATACAAAATTTTTTTTAATAGTAATAGAAGTGTTTTTATTCTTATTCTATTTTTATTTGGAATGATTATTTCTAGTATGGGCTTAACATACCTCATAATTAAAGACATTAATGGAGGTTTCCCAAAAAAAGAACCTCAAAGTTACACAAAAGAAATTAATCCAAATTTGTTGAATAATCCAAATAAATATGATTATCTAAAAGTGAAATAGGTAAAAATTGAGTCTAGAAAAAAGTTGACTGGCACGAATGATCTGTCAACCCTAAAACATACTCAGAAATAAATATCCCTTTTAAATGAACTACATAATTGGTAAAAATTCATAAAAAATATGATATTTCAAATATTTAAATCTATAAAATTTATTCTTATTTTGCATTCCAAAAAGAAATTATTTATAACATCTGTTTTCCGACACCCTAGCTTTAAATCAAAAAAGCATAGAAAAAGCACAAGATACCATAAAATAAATATACGATAAATACTATCGGATTGTGATATAATACGGAAATTTTATCTAAGAGGTTTTCCGTATGTTAATAGGTTACGTTAGAGTTTCAACTGATGAACAAAATCTAAATTTACAAAAAGATGCATTAATAAAATATGGAGTAGATGAAAGAAATATATTTTCAGATAAAACATCTGGTGCAAAAGATAAAAGAGTAGGGCTTGATAAAGCAATAGAGTTTTTAAAAGATGGTGATACTTTAGTTGTTTGGAAACTAGATAGACTTGGAAGAAGTTTAGCTCATTTAATAAATATTATTACAGATTTAAAAAATAGAAATATTTCTTTTGTATCTATTACAGAAGGTATGGATACAACAACAGCATCTGGTGAATTATTCTTTCATATCTTTGGAGCATTAGCTCAATTTGAAAGAAGTCTAATTCAAGAAAGAGTAAAAGCTGGACTTGAATCTGCAAAACTAAGAGGTATTAGAGGAGGACGTCCTAGAGCCATTGATGATGAAAAAATGATTGCTATTAAAAAAGCTTTAGAAGATGGAATGAGTAAAGCTGCTGTTTGTAAAACATTTGGAGTTAAAAGAAGTACTTTAATTGATAGTTTGAATAGAAATTAATATTTAATTCAATGTTTAAAAATTGTTTATTTTTATGTTTATTCATAATTTGTAAACAACTATAATAATCCTTTATTTACTAGTTTCTAAAAGGCTTTCCTTAAAAAAATGGAAACTGAAAAAATTTTTGAAACCATATAAAAAAATTTCTTTGAAAAATTAAACAAAAATCTATGTTATATTTTCACAAGTTTTTAATTTTGAACTAACAATTAACAAAGACTAAATCTTTGTATTCTTATTTTTTGTGTAAATCTTAAGAGATTTTTTTGATATCTAAAAACAAAAAATGAGTAACTTAAATGCAAAAGTTATAAATTAAATGCAGAATGACTTAACAAATTTTGCCTAAGATAGAGGCTAAAACTATCAAAATAATAAATCTAAATTAATTGACATTATTACGATTATCATATATAATGTAAATAAAAAGGAGTTGCAATGACACAAATAGAAATTAGTAAATATTTAGATATTCCATTTGCAACATTAAATGATTGGAAACAAGAAAGTAGTAATAGAAATAAACTTTATGAATTATTATCAAATCTTGAAATTGATTTTGTAGAAAAAATATTAAATAAAAAAGAAAATCATAGATTTTTTCATATTCTAAATAGAAATATTGAAAATGAAAAGTTTACTTATGAAGATATAAAAAAAGCTTTCTCAAAACAAGATTATCATGATGGAAATATTAAAGAACAAACTATTTACTCGAAATTTTTTAAAGAAATAGAAATTGATGAATTAGAAGATTTTATTTCAACATTCACTCTTTCAAAACGTAATATTAAAAATATTTATATAACAAGTCCATTTAGAACTATTGATGGTATTGCAAAAAAATGGGATAAAAGATTTAGATTAAAACACTTTGAATCAAATACAAATAATTTAAATAAATCTATTCCATCAGCTTTACAAAATATTTTAAATAAAAAGAGTTTAAATGTATGATTTTTCAAAACAAAAAGCTATGCTAGATGTTACATTAGAACTATTAAAAGAAAATAATCTATTAGAAATTTCAAGCTTAGGTGGTGGAACTGTATTAGCAGGATATTATTGGAATCATAGATATTCAACTGATATTGATATTTTTATTTATGGAAATGAAAATAAAACTCATTTGCTAAAACCATCAAATTGGAGTGAAAATATTAAATCTAAAATGGGTTCTATTGGTTTTACTGGTAATTTTAGGCATAACGATATTTATACTGAAATTGTTATCGATAAAGACTCAAAAATTCAATTTTTTGATGTAGTGAAAAAATCAAAAGAACCATTTTGTAAAGTTAATATATGGAATAAAGATATACAAATTGATACTATTGAAGAAATTATTGCTAAAAAAATTTATTATAGAGGAGATATTGGAAACTCTAGAGATTTGTTTGATATAGCTATTGCAATCCATGAAGACCCAGTAATATTTTCAAAAATGATTTTAAAAAAAGAAAAAATCATTGCTTTAAATAACACTCTTGTAAATATTTCAAATTCAGAAGAATTAAAAGAGTTATATTTACATGAAATAAAACAGATGAATCCAAATATTAAATATGATTTTTTAGCAAAAAATACAATTGTTTATTTAAAAAATTTATTAGAAAATATATGTGCATCTTATGATATAAACTATGAATTATCAGAGAATGAATATATTTTAATTGAAAATGAAATTTATTCAAATCTGTAAAAGTATTAAAATATGCGTGGAAGTGTATATTATCAATCTAGTCAATTAGTAAAACAAATCTTTGAATCTGGTGCTAAAAAAGAAGATAGAATAAATCCAAATCATGAGCACTATCAAAAAGTTGCTAGTTTCAAAACAATGGAATCATATAGAAATATTTGGAACAATTTTTTTAACTATCTTTTAGAACATTGGAACATAAAAGATTTTGAAAAAATTGAATCTGAACATGTACAAGCATATATGGAATACAAAGTAGAATATTATCCCTCAAAACAATATTTAGAAAAAATATCTGCATCTCTTGGTAAACTAGAAATTGCTCTAAAACTTTTTTCTAAAAATATTAGTAAACATGAAAAAGAGTATGATTTCTCAATTAGACAAACTATTTTAGATAATGCAAGAGATTTAAAACTAGTTGCTAATAATTACCACAATAGAACTTATTCAAATCCTGAACTTTTAATCTCTAATTTAAAAGATTCTTTACATCAATTAGCTGCTTCTATTCAACTTGAAGGAGGAGCAAGAATTGAAGGAATAGCTTTAATAAGATATGAACAACTAAAAGGAAGAAAAATTGATTCTATTACACAAAAAGAAGTTGGAATACTTGTTACAAAAGAAAAAGGTGGAAAAGTGGGTGATGTTTTAATTAGTCTAGATACATATAAAAAATTAGAAAATTATCTAGAAGAATTTAAAGTATTTAAAATAAATAGACAAGCTTACTATAATGATTTAAAACAAGCTAGCTTTCTTTCAAATGAGAATCCAGAAGCATCACATGGTCTTAGATGGAACTTTGCAAAAAGAAGAATGTTTGAATATGGCAAAGTTGGATATTCATACGAAGAGTGTTTGCAAGAAGTAAGTTATGAAATGAAGCATAATCGTGCTTCTATTACACAACATTATTTAATTCAATGAAGATAACAACGAAGAAGCAGAAGACCATTTTATTCAAAGAGAAGTAATTGAACTTAAGACTCATTGTTGACTGTGGAAGTTGTGGAATGCTAACAAATCAGAATATCTCTTAAGAATATGTTTTAAGATAAAAATATTAATTTGAGATATAAAAAGAAAAGTTCAAGATTTAAAGATAGAAACTGTAATTAATTTTGGTATATATTAAAAATATAAAAAGTAATCTATTATTTTAAGTATATAGAGAAGTAGTTTTCTCTATATATCTTTTTTGAAAAATTTTTAACAACTAAGTTTACTTTATATTATTTAGCAAATTCTATAGCATTTTTTTCATAATCACCAATTTTTATTTTTTCTTTTTTATACAATGTATTTTTAATATTTTTAGTAGTATAACCTATGGCACCTCCAAACATTTCTTCATGTTCCATTGATTTAATAAAAAAATGATAATGTTCAAACTCATAAATTTTAATAGTTCCTACATTTTTAGTTGAATGTGGAGGTACAGATTTATTAGTGTAAAGAGAAAAATCATCATACACCATACTATCATGATAATATGCTAAGGAATCAATATCAATAATATCATTTGTTAAATTAGTTATTTCTACTCGAAAAGATTCATGTCCACGGAAAAATTTTGCAATGATATTTTTATCCTTGATAATAAATTCTATAGGTGTTAAATTATATCCAAGCACTTTTTGTTCTAATAAAATTATTTTATCCAAATCTCTACTTGTTAATTCAATATAATTATTATTAGACAATTCTCCTACTAATTGATAATGCCCATACTCTAGCTTTTTAGAATAATTACTTCTAGCAATTGAATAATTATTTAGGAAATCATCTAAATTCTTAAGCGATTGTTTATATTCCATAAAAATTTTTATTGGAGATGAATTTTCTATTTCTTCATTTTTTAAACACTGAACCGTTTTAATCATATTATTTAAAATTTCATCATTTAAAGGTATTTGATATTTAAAAGCAAATTTACAATCTTTGTTTTTTGCATTATTTAACCAATTAGTTATTTTCATTTTTACATTTGAATATTCATTTTGATATTCAGGAAATTTTTTAGCTAAGTTCTTTTTTATTTCCATTTTTTTATTAAAAAATTTTACATAATCAGAATAATTATCTCCAGTTAAGCACTCAGAAGCTTTTTTTACATCAGGTAAACTACAATAACTTACATCTTTTGTAATCAACTCATTATTTTTTATGTCAAAATTCATAGCTAACTTTACATCACAACTTCTTTTCCCTGGACAATTATAATAAGTATATTTATGTGGGATATCAAATCCATAATTTTCAATCATCATTTCACTTAATAGTTCACCTTGTTCATCATTAGTTAAATTTGAATTCCCTACATTTATAGGTCCAACATCTTTTAAACTACCAGCACAACCAATTAAAAGTAAAATTATCAAAGAATTGATAAAACATATCTTTAGTAAAAACTTCAAAATATTTCCTCCTATTTAAATATTTATAATTTTTAGAAGTATAGTTATTCTTTATTAAATTTTATTTAAATAATTTAATAACTTAAATATTTCAGATGTTTTTTGATTATTAATAAATAATTATTAGTAATTCTAATTAAATACTTGGAAACATATTCAAAGTAAAAGAGCTAATGATTATAAACAACTTTTTGAATTTATTAAAGAAAATGGAAACTGAAAAAATTTCTTAGAAAATAAGGAAAATATCTATGCTTTATTTTCACTAATTATTAACTCATAATTTAGAAAGATGAATATTTATTAAATTTTGTGTTTCCTAATCTTTAATATAAACTTCTAGAGGATTTTCAATTAATAAGACTTATAATAGTCTTGTAAAAATGAATTTAAAAAATTAACCATTTAGAATAGTGTTAAAAATAACATACCTTTATCTCTATTTTTCCAAATAATTTAAAATTTTATTAATTCTCTTTTTTCTTAGCTGAAAATATAGCAATTCCTATTAGTCCAAAAATTAAAGGAAAAGCTAAAATAAAACTTGCAATTAAAGTTGTTGACATAAATTATCCTTTTTATTTAAATTTATTATATTTATTTTTTTTCTAAAGTTTTTACAGCTTTAGATACTTCACTTATTAAATAATCATATTTTTTTGATTTTTCATAATGCTCTAAAAATGGAGTTACCCATTTTGGAACAGGTATTGTTTTTTCATCTTTTGTAAAACCCCAATTGTTGATTGTTGAATATGGAATATCTGCTATTTGTGAAAAATCTTTTATTGATATATTTAATTCTTTTAATCTTGTATTAAATTCTTCTTTTGTCATTTAAAAATACCTATTAGTCTTATATTAATTATAATTATAACATAGGATATCTATATTAGATAAGCTTTTCATTTAAATTCTATATTCTTACTAATATATCTAAAATAGTAATTAAATATTAATTATTTATCTAAAATAGTTTATTTGGTATTGACAAATATATTTATATTAGATTATAATTAATAAAATATTATCTAATATAGATAATATAACTAGATTAGAAAGGATTTTAAATGGATAATTTTTTCATGTTTATTGTAATAATAGGAATACTATTTTTTATTTCTAAAATACATCGTTCACATCTTGATATGCCAACTTTAGATGAATATTTAAAAGATAATCCTCAATGTAAAACAGGAAGTGGAATTAAATGTGTTAACTGTGGTTCAAAGTCAATTAGAAACTGGGGAGAATATGGTCCTGATAGTTTTTATAGAATTCATATTTGTAATCATTGTGGATTGCATTTGTATAGAAGTTGATATTTCTTTTTTTAAAAAGTATAATAAATAATAATTTACTATTTATATATACTTAAATAAATTCCTGTAAATGTGTATTCTTGAAATAAAATAATTAAAAAGTTTAATTAAATAATAACTATTTCAAAATAATTAAGAAAAAATAATTAAAATAAAAATTACAAAAATACAAGGGAAAAAAAATGAAAAAATTCATTTACAATGCAATTATTTTAATTGCAATAGCATTAAGTACAACTGGTTGTGTTCAAACTTTAGATGGTGGAGTTGAAATTCCTGGAAGCAGTAAAGTTGAAGAGAATAAATCAGTTAAACTTTATTATAAAGACAACAATAAAGAAGCAGTTGAAAAAGACTTAAAAAACATTGCTGATTTTATAAATAATACAGAAATCAAACCAAGATATTGGTATGATGCTAAAAATGTTTCCGATGCAAGTTTTTACGATAGATTTGACTATGTCGGAGGAGCAAATACTGAAAACAAAGTTTTAAATATAAAGTTAACTCTTGAATCAGATGAAAAAACAATTGGTCTTGTTGCAAATAAAAAATATACTTCAAGAAATGAAGCATATCAAGATTTTTATAATATAAAACAAACTCTGTTTGAGAAAATTTCTGATAATAGAAAGAATGCTCCTTCAATTGTTGGAGATTCTGATTTTGCAGATAAAATTGGTACTACATGGGAAATTTATCCAGATGAGTATGCATTAGATAAAGGTATTTTAAAAATCTATACAAAAAAAGAACTTTTAAGACAAGTATATTCAAAAAGAACAGAAACAGCTTTTAAAAAAGCAGGTTATACTGTAGTTGAAAATCCAAGTGATGCTGATAAAATTGTAGTTTTTGAGTTTTCTAGAGACTATTATCAAAGTGAAATTAAGAAATTACAAAAAGAAGGTAAAAACTTAAATTTTGGAGTACTTAATACTTCAACAAATCAAATTAATAAAATGGAAACTGCTATGAATTTTTCAAGTATGTCTGGAAATTCAAGTGGAACTGCAGCAGGTGTTGGAATTGGTGCAGGTATCTTATTTTCAATAATTGATATGTTCAATGATAAAAATATTGCTATTCCTACATTTAAAATTTCATATGTGAAAGACAATAAATCTTATTTATATATACCTTCAACAACATTTACTGCTTATCAAAATAAAAATATAATTTCACAAAGTAGATATTCTTTATTTCATAATGGAGAAAACTATTTTGCAAATCTAAGAGCATATAATGAAAGAGACGATGATGATAGATGGAAATTAATTCCTTTAGATTAAACCTTAAAAGGTTTTTAACATCAGCTTTATGCTGATGTTTTTTAGTTTTTTATTTTTTGTTTTCTTCCAATTATGAAATATAAAATTATCCCAATAGGTCCTAAAAATAAGATTAATAATAACCAAATCACTTTATTAATGCTATTCTCAAATTCACTTTTTATTACATCAACTATTGCATAAATAAAAATAGCTAAAATTCCTAACATAATGATCATCATTAATAACCATTCAAATCCACCTGGCATACCCATAATTTTCTCCTTGTATATAATTAAATATTTATCCTCTACAACTTATTCCTGTTGCAGACCATTCTTTGTTAATTTCAATCATTGGCATTTCACAAATGCTTCCTTTTATTTCCAATATAAATACTGTTTTTCCATGTTCTTCATATGATTTAACAATTTTAACATCAGATTCTGTAGCTGATTTAATTCTATATTGTGATGCAATATTTTTTACAACTTTATCATCTGGTCCTCCACAACCAGTAAATAAAATAGTCCCAAGAGCTATTCCAAATCCAATCTTTAGAATATTTTTCATTTATGTTTCCCCTTTTTTATTTAATAATTTAATCATTATATTTTAAAAAATAAATTACTCATAAAAAACTCTTTTTTAGGGATATATGAAAAAAAATAACTATTTTTCTAAAGTCTTTTCTAAAAAGTAACATTTTTAGCCAATTAATTAAACAGTAATTAGTGTATTAAATAATTTATATTGATTCCATGTTTTTAAAATTGTATGAAAATATATTGTTTAGACTTACAAGTATAACTAATATAGATAAATAAGAACTAGATAAAATCTAATATAGTTAAAGTTATATTGACAAATTATTCCATTTTAGATTATAATTATATTATATTTATCTAATATAGATAAATATGGAAGTATTTAAATTTAAAAGGAGAAAAATATGCAAAATTCTAGAAGTAAAAAATCTTTAGGGATTTTAGTTGTTGTAATTGATTTTATTAGTTACCCATTGTATAGACTATGAAAAATAGTTTTTAATAAATTTATATATGAAAAATTAAAATAGAAAGGATTTATATATGGATAGTTCTATAAACAATAATATAGAAGATAATCAAGTAAATGTAAATTTAAAAAATACAAAGTTAGAGTTAAGAGAAAAAAAATTGTTTTATTCTATATTAATTCGAATTTCCTTTGCATCTTTGTGTGTATTGTTTATTTTTTTCTTACAACAAAAAGATAAAACAGAAAAAGAAGAACTAATAAAAGCATTTAATTCAAATGCTGAACTTGTTTGCTCTTCAAAAGTAGTTTCTTTAGCAAATGGATTTAAGTTTGATGAAAACAGAAAAAATTTTATTACAAATGGTATTGATATTTTTAAAATATCAAGATGTAGTTTCAAATAGAGAATTGATTTTAATAAAACAAAAAAATAAAGGAGTTTACTATGTATCAATTTTATAAATCAATGAATGAAAATCTTTATGAGTTTGGAAAAATATTAATTCTTCTTGGAGTATTAGTATTGTTTGGTGGCTTAGTTTATGTTTTTCTAATGGTAATTATTTATTCTGAAAATGAAATCAATAATAAGTTAGATGATTCTGTATCTTACTATATTGCATATTGTCTAATAACTTTGTTTACAGGTATTTCAATTACTAATAAATATGAAAAACATGGCTTTCCAAAAAATAGTAAAAATAAAAATAGTTTAGAAATAAATATAAAAGAAAAAAACTAAAAAAGGAAAAAATCTTATGCAATACCCAACAACAATTATAGAACTTGATACTTATTTTACTGAAGAAAATAAAAAAAAGTTTTTAAAAATCATGAATGAAAACTTTGATATTGAAGAAAAAGATATAGAGATTTATCAAGCAAGAAATTATTCTAATGAGAGTGAATTCGCAAGTGAAATATATGCTCAAATATTTAGAGATTTAAAAGAAGAATATTAAAAATGAAATCAAAAAGAGATATAGTATTTTTACAAAGTGATGCAAGTACTTGTCATAAAAATAAAGTTGCAAATATCACAGTTCTTGATACTTATGATAATAAATTTTATAGTAAAAATTTAGAAGGTGTAAATTCAATTGAAGCAGAATTTTTAGCACTACTTTTTTCAATAAAGATTGCAATAAAAAATAAATATAAAAATGTAGTGTTTGTATATGATTGTCAAAGTTTAAACACCACTTCTCTTAAGGAATATTGCAAAAAGAGTCATAAATTTTTTTCATTTCAGTTTCTTTGGCTTCCTAGAGATTTTTTAAGTAATGTAGATGAAATAGCAAGAATAAATCTAAAACAATTAACAAAAAAAATTGATTTTAATCTAACTGATAATCAACTTTTTAAATACTATAGAACATTTGATTCTAAAAAGATTTTACTCTCTGTTCTAACTTATCTTGATGAGAGTTTTATAAATGAAAAAAAAGTTATAAAACTTTATTTACAAAATGATTATTCACTAAAAGATATAGAAGAAATTAAAATTAAAAATATTGACATTTTTAGATTTATCTATCATTCATTAAATCAATTTGAGAAACAAAAATTTTATGAATTCTTTTCAAAAATTAATCCAGAAATAAAAGATACTAACACATTTAAAGAAATTCCAAAAAAGAACTTTCTCATAGGGATTTTGAAAGAGATTCTGGCTTATTTGAAGAATAAGAAAAAAATGGTGTTATTTAATTAAAAATTTTTGTTTGAAATTTTGCATTCTTATTTTTTTAAATTTTTTAAAAATCAAAAAATTGTGAATGTAAGTATAGATTTACAAAAAAGGAAAAAAATGGCAATAAATGAAGAAAAAGAATTAGAACTTCTTACAAGAAAACCAATAGATGATCAAAAAGCATTGTTAAAACACTTTGCAAAACTCAATGCATCTCAACAGAAAAGAGTATTGAATAGGCAACGTGATACTTTCCATAAGTTAAAAAGTCTAAATAATAAGGGTGTTGATAAAGATACATTAACTTTAGTAGCACTAATTATTGCAATTGATGATTTTATAAATTCTTTAAGTGGCACAAAATTAAAAGTTTTAGAATTCAGAAATAGAAAACCTCACAAAAAGTTTAAAACTCAAAAACTATTATCTTATTGGTCAATAGTAAAAGAGTTAGTAGCAGAGGATATGAGTTTTAGGGATATGGCTGAATATTTTGAAAAAAATCATAAGTTTAAAGTTTCATATTCATTGATTCATAGAGTCTGGATAGAAGTTGAAGAAAAGGGGACAATATAATGTATATTAAGAGATTAGACAAATTAAGAAAATTTATATTGCAAATTTTAATAAATCATATGGATATAAATAAACTTTCTAAAGAAAAAACAGTTATTAAAAATATGCTTGAAAAAATTGATAATCATAAAGTATTAAAAAATTTAGCTCTTATCGTACATTTTAATAATGCAAAGGAAAAAATTGACTTTGATCAATTTTTATATTTAATTCTTCTGATTATTAAAGGAACAACTGATTATAAATATTCTTATTACAAAATGGAAGAATTGATTGAAGAATTTTTTGGTGATTATGAGGATAATTGGTTAATTTTATATCCATTATTAAATAATAGTGATTTGGAAGAATTTAAAAAATTCATTTTTATAATGAAAATTTAAAATGCATTTTTAATAAAATCAAAACCTAATAAAATACTTCAATTTATTAGGTTTACCTAATTCTAGGCATATACAGAGTTTTTTTATTTTAAAGGATTTTAAAAACATTATAAAAGCTCAATATTTATAATAAATTATAAGGTTTAAAAAAATGAGTAAAAAAGTTGATGAAAAAAAAGAGATAAAAAGAATTAAAGAAAATATCACTGAAGTTGAATATAAAAAACTAATGTCATTTATAAGAGGAGATGAAAATCTTAGATTTAATACAAAACAAAATCTTCTTAGAACTTTTACTATTTTATTTTTTACAGGTCTTAGATTAAATGAAGTTCAAGAACTAAAAATAAAAGATATAAAAAATTTATTACAAGATGGAAATGTAAAATTAGATATTTCAAAAACATCTACTCAAAGAAAACTATATCTAACTAACTCTTTTCAAAAAGAACTTGTAAAACTATTTGATTTTAAAAATGAACTTGATGATAATAAAATTATTTCAAAAGGTAGTGATAAAAATAAAAGAACTTCTATTAATAATATAGTGTTTATACAACAAGTAAATAAAACCATTAAAGAAATTTTAGGAGAAGGATATTCTTCTCATAGCTTTAGACAAGGATTAATTACAGAAATGGGAAGTAAATCAATAAACATAAAAATCATATCCCAATTTGTTGGACATAAAAATGTAAGTACAACAATGGGATATATAAAGCCTACTGATGAGCAGATTAGGGAGGCTTTGATTAGATGATTTATTACAAAAGTAATGTTTTAGAAGTACATTTAAAATTGATCTGTTGATCTGTAAACCCTAAAACATACTTAGAAACTATAATCCTAAATTTATAAAATATAATTAAACTTTGAACAACAATAAACATCTTATAAAAAAATTTATCATAAATCAATTTTTAATTATATTTTGTATTAATTTAATTACTATTTACTTTTACCATAAAAGAACTGTTATTATTTCTATATTCATAAATAAAATATGATTTTTTTTCTTTTATTAAGTCGCTCCATTTTTTATATCCATAATTTTGTGGAATATAAGAAGAATCTTTGTTTAACAAATATTTTGTAATAGTAGAAATATTCACATAATCATCTTCATCTTTTAGATCATTTATTGCATCTAATAATAAACTTACTATATCTTTATTTTTCTTTTTTACTGGTAATTCATAAAATGTAGTGTAGGCTTTTCTTAAACTTTCTGGAGTCTTTTTTTCTCCAAATCCAATACTAGCTATACTTTTAGACTTAATTTCTGATGCAAGGACAGTAAAATCACTATCACTAGATACAATACATATAGTATTAATTCCTGACTGATAAATAGTATTCATTACATCAATTATTAATTTACTATCAGCTGCATTTTTACCTGTTATATTTGGAAAAACTTGAATTGCATCAATTGCAAACTCTTTAAGTTTATCATCCCAATGAGTTGAAGAATTTTCTCTCCAATTATGATAAGCTTTTTTAATAATTACTTCACCAACTTTTGCTAATTCATCAATGATTTCATCAACATATCTTGAACTTATATTCTCACAGTCAAAAAAAACTGCTATTTTATTATCTTTCATAATAATCCTTGTTTTAATATTATTTGAAACAAGTTATTAAATAAAATAGTGATCGTCAAGTGGGTATATGAATACTAAATCTTTGTAATTTACTATGTTATTAACAACTTGTTATAACATAAATTACAGAGTATTTATGGATTGTCAAGTTAAAGGGATAATCCTATCACACATTAACTCTCGCATTAATCAGCAGCGAATCTCAAAGAGATGATTAATTGTAAAATTTATAAACTTAAATATTAATAAATTCATAAGAGAAACAGTGACTATTTTAGTGACTAATTTTTAGTTCAATAAAGTTTTTTGTTAAAATATCTCTTTTTAAATCTATTCTTTTTTTAGGTTCAATTCTTCTTTTTTATATTAACTTATCCCAAAAACCTTTAGCATTACATATTTTGAAACACTTAAAGATGATTGTTTTGCTTTTTTAGTGATTTCATCTTTTTGCTCTTTTGTAAGATAAATCACTATTTGTTCTTGTTTTAATTCATCATTATTTAATTTAGGTCTACCTTTAGGGTTTAAGACCTTTTTAGACTCACCTCTTGCAGAGCTTACAAACTCATCTAATTGTTTTACTTCATTATCTAAACTATCATCTTCTACAAAAGCGAATGATTTTTTTTCATTCTTTTTAAATATTGATTCTTTCATTTTAAACCTTTATTTTAATTATTATTTATTTATATATTAATATTATTTTATTAGTAAATAAATACTAACTAATTATTTACATATTCAACTAATTCATCAAAGAAGTTATTAAAATCTTGATAAGCTTTAGCTTTTTCATCAAGGAATTCTAAGATACCTAAACCATTTGAAAAAGAGTTTTTATATGCTTCTCTTTCAAATATTACACTTTCACAAAGTTTTATATCTTCAAGATTTTTATCTTTAATATATTCTTTTAAATCTTTAATTTTTTTAGTTAGAAAAGGATTTGGGCTAGCTTTAGAAATAGTAATTAATGCTTTAGCATTTGGGTTAAAAGCTTTAGCTTGATTAAAAAGATTTATCATTTTATTTAAAACAGCAATATCTAAATCACTTGGAAGTGTTGGAATAATTACTAAATCACTAATTGCTAATGCTTGTCTCATTTCTTCACTATCTCTACCACCTGTATCAATTACAATTGAAGAATATTTATTTTGTAAGCTTTTAACTTCTTTACCAAGACTGCTTCCAAATTTTGAAACAGTATTAAAAATAAGATCAATATTTTCATTAGCTCTAATATTAGTAAATACTTCAATACTTCTTTGAGGGTCTGCATCAATTAATAAAGTATCTTCTTTTAAAAGACCAAGTTTAACTGCAATATTTAAGGCAATTGTAGTTTTTCCACTACCACCTTTTTCATTACACACTGAAATTATCATTCAAATTCCTTTTATATTATTAGTATTAAATTATATATAAAGTGATATTAATTTACTATTAGTTTAATAGTATTTTATTAGCATAATAATGGTTTAAAATTTAGAAAATATGATATAAGGGAGAAGAAAAATTATGTGATTGTACAACACTTTTACTTGTGTTAAATATTAGATTATTGTTTCTTTAGTTTTATTCAAAATAGTTATTATTAAAAGATAGTTAGTTAATTTAATAATATAAATGAATAAAAAAATATTAAGTTTATATGTATTTTCTCCAATTAACTTTTAAATTTCTAATAATTTATTTTCTAGCTAAAAATAGTATAAACATATAATTTTTTTTCTATTTTAAGTTTTAAAATAATCTAATAATAAAAAAGAGTCAAAAAAGAGTTATTTGATAGTTATAATAAATGTATAAAGTTTGTATAGGATATTTATGCGTTTATTACATACATCTGATTGGCATCTTGGTCAAAATTTTATGGGGAAAAGTAGAGCTGAAGAGCATGAAGCTTTTCTTTCTTGGCTTTTAGAAATTATAAAAGAAAAACAAGTTGAAGTTTTAGTTATATCAGGAGATATTTTTGATACTGGAACTCCACAAATTATCTATTATGTTGAATCAAAAGAGTTACAAACAGCTATTGACGAACTTCAAAAATCAATAGGTAGTTTAGAAAAAGAGCTTGAAATCAATGCTTCAAATATGAAAAAACATGAAGATAAAATCAAAGAGTTAGAGAAGAAAAAAGAAGCATTTAAAGTATGGATAAAACTAAATGAAATGGTAGGTTTAGCAAGTGGAGATAAATTTGCTAAATTTGCCCAAGGTATTACTTTAGACCAACTTATCTATATATCAAATAAACATTTACAAATACTAAGTCCAAGATATGAACTTCAAAGAAGTAGTGATTCAAATAAATTATTTGAAATAGAAATAATTGATGGTTTTCAAGGGGATGTATTAAGACCTGTAAGTACACTCTCAGGAGGGGAAAGTTTTATAGTAAGTCTTTCACTTGCTCTTGGACTTTCAGCCCTTGCAAGTCAAAAGATAAGTATAGATTCACTTTTCTTATATGAAGGGTTTGGGACACTAGATGCTGATAGTTTAGAACTAGCACTAAATCAACTACAAAGTTCAGGAAAGATGGTAGGTGTGATTTCCCATGTGGAAGCACTAAAAGAGCGAATTCCATTGCAGATAAAGGTTGAACATAAGGGTGATGGGACGAGTGTTTTGGAAATTATTTAGAGGATAAAAATTATGTCAATAGAATTACAAAATGTTGAGTTATCAAAAAGTGTACAAATATATAAAAAATTAAAAAGTCTGTCAGAAAATAAGATAACAAGAGTATTTATAAATTTATCAACCAAAAAAAAAGGAAATTATGTAATTAAAGAAATAAAAAAACAATCAGATATAAATGAAAACATTTCTTTTTCAATAATGTCTTTTAAATTCGATGAAGAACCTTCTTTCTTATGTGGTACTGAAGAAAATGAGATAAAATATGCATATTTAGTAATTATTGAGAATGATAACTATATATTTATCAGTAAGAAAAATATAACGGGTATTGAAAAAGAATTAGAAAATTATATAGATTATTTTGATTATGATAAATTTGTACATTTTAAAGCTTCAGATAATACAAAATATGAAAAGATTTCTATGGGAAATATGACAATTTCAGATGCGGTTATACGATCAAGAAGTTATGAAGCAGATAATTTAAATGGAATTATGCCATTAACTTCTTCAAGTAGATCCGTTCCTCGAAATATTAGAATAAATCAACAAGGAGATACTTTTTCAATAACTCCAAATTCATCACGAATTGGTCAACGATCTACAAAGGCAAAATTAGATGATTATATTTCTTGGTGTCTAAGCATTATTTCTGATGTGGAAAGTGATGTGGAAAGTGAATTCATAAATGGTTTTGCAAATCCAATAAATTTAAAAGATATTATGGATGATTCTTCTCCAATTGGAATATTATTTCATTTTTATAAGTTAGAAAATGAAATTGAAAATGGTATTAGAGATTTGTACTATTTTGATCAAAATTCTCAACCTCATAAATTAGAGAATGATGATTTAAAGAAATTATTTATTACATTAAGAAAAATATTTCATATTGAACATGTTAGTGATAGTATTTATAAAATACAATTAAAAGGGAAAAAATTTGGAGAACTTAAAATAAATAATAAATCAATATCTTTAAAAAATAGTCAAATTGAAAAGGTTTATTTAGATGACCAAGGGCAAGAATCTATTTTAAAATTTATAAATGAAAATAAAAATTACACAATCATTTTTGATAAACCAAAGTATGCATATATAGGTAAATATGCTTTTTCTGATAAACAGTTGTTAACACAAATGAATATTAATAAAATATTATCAATTTGTGAAACTAATAATAATTTACTTAATGGAGGAGATATAGATTCCGAAAAGTGTAAACCTGGAAAAAATGCAACTTTAGCTCAGAAAAATCATTTTAATTTATTAAACAGATTTCCTTCCAATTCATTGTTTTATAGAGTTGAAGAAAACTTTAATAATGGAATATTAATTTGTGATGATATGGGTAATGAATGGGCAGATCATATATACATTGATGAAAATAGTATATCATTTATTCATTCTAAATTTGTGAAGAAAGATAAATATAGTGCAAGTGTAATGCATGAAGTAGTTTCTCAAGCTTTAAAAAATATTGGTAGAGTTAATGCTTCAATTAAAGATTATGAAATAAAGTATAATGACAAATGGTGTAAAAATTATGAGTCAACAAATATTTGTCGTTTAAGAAAAGATGGAAATGTTTTTAATTCATTTAGTGAAATTAAAGATTCGTTGGAAAGAGTTTATTCTAAAACTAATTCGAAAAAACGTATTTATCTTGCAACACCATTTTTTAGTAAAAATTCTTTAGATAATAAATTACAAAGAATGCTGACAAGTTCTATTCCTAATTCACATTTGATTCAATTAGTTTGGTTATTAAGTAGTTTTATATCTTCATGTCAAGACTATGGTATAGAGCCATATATTTTATGTAAGGATTAAATGAATGTTAACAAGAGAAAAATTTGATGAATTAATAAGTAGTCAATCTGATAATATAAATGCACATATAAAAACTATAGAACTTCATTCTGAAATTGATGATACAAAAACTACTACTTGTGTTCATTGTTTAGAATTAAATGGTAATGGATTACCAAGGGTTAAAGATTTTGCAAAATATTTATCTCATCGAGTAATAAACTATGCAATACCTAAAAGTGAAATAATGGCTGCACAAAAAAAAGATGCTGATGAAGGTGGATTTGCACATGCTCTTGAACTTAGAGAAAAAGCTGTTAACCTTTTTACACATTTAAAAACTTCAGGTGAAGGTGGTGAATTATTATTGTATATTTTAGTAGAAGAATTTTTAAAAATACCACAATTGATTTGTAAAATGCCACTTAAAACTAGTCAACATGTTCATTATCATGGTGTAGATGGAATACATTGTACATTAGGAGAAAATGGTCAATTAGAAGTATATTGGGGTGAATCTAAGCTTCATCAAACTTATGGAACTGCAATAAAAGAATGTTTTGAAAGTTTAAATAATTTCTTACAAAATAATTCATCTACAGATAGAGATATAGAATTAATACATGACAATATTGATGTTAGAGATGAAGAATTCCAAAATGCACTTGTAAACTATTTTGATAAAAATCACCCAAATTATAATAGTGTAAATTATAGAGGTGTTGCTTTAGTAGGATTTGATTTTAATAAATATCCTAATACTCCTAATTCAAAAATTATTCAAGATGTTATTGATGAAGTTAATTTAAAAATATCAGATTGGAAAGCTAAGGTTAAAGAGCAAATTAATGAACATATTTATTTGGATAGTTTTATAATACATATGTTTATTTTACCATTTCCAAGTGTTCAAGAGTTTAGAGATAATTTCTTAGCAGAATTAGGAGTTTAGATAATGAATGAAAATATTTCAACAAAGCTTTATTCTCTTGACAGTTTTCAAGACCAATATAAGAAACTTTTACGATATTCAGTTCTTAGTCAATTTACTAAACTTCAAAATAATTTACATGAAACAATAGATATTAATAATGTAATTTCAATAGCAAGTATTTTATCAAAGTCTAATGAAACATTACATATGGAAACTGCTTTAAGAATTGCACAAACCATAATTAACTATGAAGATTCAAATATTGTACAGAAAGAGTCCTGTGCTGTAATTTTAAATAATTTAACAAACAATAGAACAATTGAGTTAGCTATAGATAAAAATTTAATTGAAAAAAATTATTTTGAAAAGTTATCTTCAATTTTACAATTGAAGATTATTAATAACAATTTACACAATACTATCCTAATAAATGGTAAAGTTCTTTCTTTGAATAGTTTTCAAAGTGAAGTATATTCAAAAGTTAAAAGTAATCAATTTATTAGTATATCTTCACCTACTTCTTCTGGAAAATCATTTATTCTAAGTCAGATTCTTTTAGATAAAATAATAAATAGTAATGATGAGACTATTATATATTTAGTGCCAACAAGAGCTTTAATAAATCAAGTTGAAAATGATATAAGAAAACTATTAAAAAAAGAAAATCTTGAAAATATATATTTATCTACAGTACCAAAGATTCCTGAAGAAACTTTTTCAAAAAAAATTTTTGTGTTTACTCAAGAAAGATTACATTGGTTTTTAGTTGATAATCAAACTAAGATTGATACACTTATTGTTGATGAAGCACAACAAGTAGAACAAGGACATAGAGGTATATTAGTTGAAGAAAAACTTATAGAAGTAATTGAAAATAATGAAAATATTCAAACTATATTTGCTTCACCTTTTACTAAAAATCCAGAAATATTATTTGAAAATTTGCCTAATATTGAAAATAAAAAACATGATAAAGTTAATAAAGATTATATAGCAGTTAATCAAAATCTATTATTTGTATCTTCGGAATCTGGCAGTACTAAAAACTGGAAAATAGATTTAGTTAGTAATTTTGGACAGTTTAAAATTGCTAATTTTAGTTTTGATGAAAGTATTCAAGAAGCTCAAAGATTAGTAAAAATTATTCAAAAACTTGCTAATAAAGAAGGAGGTAATTTAATATATCAATATAAACCTTCTTATACGGAAGAACATGCAATTAAGCTTTTCAATATTTTAATAGATGATATTGTTACAGATAATAAGAAAATTAACGAATTGATTAAACTAGTAAAAGATAGTATTCATCCAAATTATAATTTAGTAAAAGTTTTAGGAAAGAGAATTGCTTTTCATTATGGAAATATGCCATTAATAATTCGACAAGAAATAGAAAAGCTATTTGAACAAGGTGAAATAAAATATATTTTTTGCACTTCAACATTACTAGAAGGAGTTAATTTACCAGCAAAAAATATTTTTATTAGAAAACCTAAAAGGGCAACAAAATTAGATATGACACAAACTGATTTTTGGAACTTAGCAGGGCGAGCAGGAAGATTAGGTAAAGAATTTCAAGGTAATATTATTTGTATAGATACGAATAAATGGAATACTATACCTTCTTTACAAAATAAGAAAAATGAAATCATTAAAGCGACAACAATTATTAATAATAATTTTGATGAATTTTTAGCTTTTATAGATAAGGGAACACCAAGAGAAGAGTTATCAAAAAATAATAATATGTCATTCGAGTATGCATTTAATTTTTATTATACAAGGTGGCTAGATAATAAGTTAAGTAATCTTATAAAAGATGAAAAAAAAGAAAAACAGCTTGAATCTACTTTCTCGAAATTGAAAGAAAACATAACTATTCCTGATGCATTATTAAAAAAACATGTAGGTATTAGTCCTATTGCTCAACAGGAATTATATCTGTTTTTAAATAGTGAAACAAAGTTTAAAAAATTTATTCCTGATGATATTCACTCTGATAACGCTGTAGAGTCATTTCAAAAAATTGTGGAAATAGTAAATACTCATCTTTCTGGAGATTTTAATGGAGTATCTTATTATCATGCTTCTTTAATTGTTAGATGGATAAGAGGTTATAAGTTATCTTTTATGATACAAAAAAGCTTAAAATACTGGGGTAAAAGAAAAAAAAGAGATAGTGTTATTAGAGATGTAATGGCAGATATAGAAACATATGCTAGATTTAAATTTGCTAAATATTCATCTTGCTATATGGATATTTTAAGATTGGTTTTGAAAGAAAAAGGAAAAGAAAAATTATTAGAAGAAATTCCTGAATTAACTATTTGGTTAGAATTTGGTGTTTCACAGAAAACTCAACTATCATTTATTGAACTAGGACTTAGTCGAAATACGGCTATATTATTATCAGAATATACACCTACCTCAAGTATGACAAGAGCAGAATGTAAAGAATGGTTAAAAAAACAAGATTTAGAATCTTTTGAAATGTCTACAATATTAATTGATGAAATTAATAATAAGATTAATTAATGAACCTATCTAAATCCCTCTACACAAAAGGCATTCAATGCCCCAAAGCACTTTGGCTTAAAAAATATAAGCCAAGTGTATTAACACCACCAGATGAATCAGCCCAAGCTATATTTGAAACTGGAAACATAGTTGGAGATTTTGCTTGTCAGCTTTTCCCTGATGGAAAAGAAGTGCCATATTCAAAAAACTATGATGAGATGATAGCTACTACAAAACAGTTACTTGATGAGGGAATAGAGAATATCTATGAAGCTACTTTTAACTTTTCAGGTATTTTAATTATGGTAGATATTTTAACTATTTCTAATGGTGAAGTCTCTATTTATGAAGTTAAAAGTTCTACTGAAGTAAAAGATATATATTTACATGATGTATCTATTCAGTATTATGTACTTAAAAATTTAGGTTTAAAAATAAAAAGTGCAAATGTAATTTATATAAATAATGAATATATAAGAGGTGATGACTTAGATATACATCAACTTTTTAAAATAGTTGATGTTACAAATGATGTTATATCAATGCAATCAAATATTCCAAATATTTTAAAAGAGTTTGAAACATATTTAAATGATAAAGAAAACGAACCAAATATAGATATAGGTAAACATTGTAATAGTCCTTATGAATGTGATGGAAAAGAGTATTGTTGGAAAGTTCAAAGACAAATACCTGATTATTCTATATTTAATATTTTTAATCTTGGAAGTAAAAAACAAATTGAACTTTATAAAAGAGGTATTATAAATATAGATGATGTACCACATGACTTTGATATGACTTCTATTCAAGCACAAGCTGTTGAAAACTATAAATCAAAAATCACATATATAGATATAGAAAATATTAAATCATTTTTACAAAGTCTTACTTACCCAATATATCATTTAGACTTTGAAACCTATCAACAAGCAATACCACAGTTTAAAGGTATAAAACCTTTTGAGCAAATACCATTTCAATACTCACTTCATATTGAATATGAAGATGGAACATTAGAACACAAAGAGTATTTAGCACAAGATAGTGTTGATAGTAGATATGAACTCGCTCTTAGACTATGTGAAGATATTCCAAGTGATGTAACTGTATTAGCTTATAACATGAGTTTTGAAAAAGGTGTTATAAAAAGATTGGCAACATTATTTGAAGAGTTTAGTGGACACTTATTGGCTATAAATGAAAATATGCAAGACCTCATGGTACCTTTTCAAAAAAAGTGGTATGTAACTCCAGCTATGCAAGGAAGTTACTCTATCAAATATGTACTTCCAGCACTTGTTCCAGAGTTTGAGAAAGCCTACAAAGAACTTGATGGTGTTCAAAATGGAAGCCAAGCTATGAATGCTTTTTCAAGACTAGGTTCACTAGATGAAAAAGAGAAACTAAAACTAAGAAACTCACTTTTAGAGTATTGCAAACTGGATACTTTGGCAATGGTGAAGATATTAGAGAACTTAAGAAAGATAAAGTAAAGTTATATGGATATAAATAAGTATTTAATTCTAATAAATGATGTTGATAAAACAGAAGAGATTGAAAGTTTTGATATTAATAAAAATAAAGTTGATGTAGTTTTTAAAAGTAATGATACTAAATATTCATATAGTTTAGAGAAAGTTAAGATAATGGAAAATCCCATAGAGATAAACTTAAATAGTTGTATTGTTTTTTTAGATGGAAAACTATTATTCAAAATAGTTAGAATTCTTGATTTTAAAAGTCATTTAAAGATTTTTTATGAAAATGGTACTAATAAATTATATGATAAAAAGCGTATTAAAATAGAAAAAAACTGTTTAAATGATAATAGGGTAAATAGTGTATTAGAGTATTTAAAAAGTTTAGCAGAAAGATTAAATAATACGGATGATAAAGAAGAAGTTGGATTTTTAGATAAACAATATAAAAAAATGACTTTCATAAGTGAAGATAGTGTCTTATCTAAATATTTAGCTTCTAGTAGTATTGATACTTTTGAAAATAGATCTACAATTATCTTTCCTTTTGGTTTTAATTTAAGTCAAGAAAAAGCTGTAGAAAATGCACTAACAAATCAAATAAGTATTATTGAAGGACCTCCAGGTACTGGTAAAACACAAACTATATTAAATATTTTATCAAATATTATAATGCAAGAAAAAACAGTTGCTATTGTGTCAAATAATAATGCGGCAACAAAAAATGTATATGATAAATTAAGTAGTCACGATTTGTCTTTTATATCAGCATTTTTAGGTAATAAAGATAATCAAGAAGAGTTTTTTAATAATCAAGATAGCAGTTATCCTAACTTTGTAAGTGAAAAAACTGAGGTTGATTTTAATAAACTATATAAAGAAGTAAGTCAAGATAGTAAATCTCTTAAAGAGATGTTATCTACTCAGAATGAATTAGCATTACAAAAACAACTATATGAAGAATTTAAAGTAGAAAAAAAACATTTTTTAGATTACTATGATAAAAAAGATAAAAATATAGAATATTTTAAAAGTTTCAACAAGTACGATATTGATTCTATACTTTCTTTATGGGCAGAGTTTGAGAATATTCAACTTTTAAATAAAAAGATAACGCTTTTGTTTAAAATAAAGAATCTCATAAAATATAGGCTCTTTTCTTTTTCAATTTACAAATATCCAATAAACTCTATAATTGAATATCTTCAAAGTTTATTTTATGAAAATAAAGAGATTGAAATAACTAAACAAATAAATACTTTTGAAAGTAAGTTATCAAACTTTGATTTTGAAAATAAAATGAAGTTATATACTCAAAAGTCAATGTTTTTATTAAAAAGGTTTATATCAAATAAATATAAATTTGCAAATAAGAGAACAAGTTTTAATAGTGATGTCTTATGGAAAGATTTTGGAAGTTTTATTGAAGAATATCCTATTGTTTTAAGTACAACTCATTCATTAAGAAACTCTACAGGAAATAGCTATTTATATGATTATTTGATAATAGATGAATCTTCACAAGTTGATGTGGTTGCAGGTTCTTTAGCTTTATCTTGTGCAAAAAATGTAGTTATTGTTGGTGATTTAAAACAACTACCTCATGTAGTTACAAAGGAAACAAAAGATTTAATTCAAATTGTTTATAATCAATATAAAGTTAATGAATCATATCATTATGATAATAATTTGTTACTATCAATTACTAAACTTTTTAAAGATGTTCCTAAAACTCTTTTAAGAGAGCATTATAGATGTAATCCAAAAATTATAGGTTTTTGTAATAAGAAATTTTATAATAATGAGCTAATAGTTTTAACAAAATTTGAAAATGAAAATGAATCATCTTTAGTTTTATTTAATACTGTAGAAGGAAATCATGCAAGAGGAAAATACAATCAACGTCAAATTGATGTAATTACTAATGAGATATTACCTGATTTAAAAGATACTAGTATAGGAATAATCTCTCCATTTAGAAAACAAGTAGATAAAATAAATGAAGAGTATAAGAATAATAATAAAGAAATAGAAGTTGATACTGTACATAAATATCAAGGTCGTGAAAAAAATATAATTATTTTAAGTACTGTAGTAAATGATGAAGATGAATTTGCTGATGATAAGAACTTATTGAATGTTGCAATCTCTAGAGCTGTAGATAAGCTTTATGTTGTAGTTTCAGATAGAGAAAAAAATAAAAATATGAAAGATTTAATAGGTTATATTAAATATTATAACTGTGATGTTCTAGAAAGTAAAATTTACTCAATATTTGATTTACTTTATAAAAGTTATTCTTCACATTTAAATAAATATCAAAAAAAGTATAAAAATGTATCTGAACATAAATCTGAAAATTTAATGTGTCTTGTAATTGATGAAGTATTAGAAGATGAAAGTTTTCTTCACTTAGATGTTGTATTACATATGCAATTATATAGAATAGTTAAAGATTATAGTTTATTGAATGAAAAAGAAATTAAATTTGTAAATAATGAAAATACTCATATAGACTTTATAATATATAGCAAAATCGATAAACAGATAGTGTTAGCTATTGAAGTTGATGGTTATGAGTACCATGAAAATAATCCAACTCAATTAAAGCGGGATAAATTAAAGGATGAAATATTAGAAAAATATAATATTCCAATAGTTAGATTTGCAACTAATGAAAGTCAAGAAAGTAAAAAATTAAGAGAGAGTTTGATTAATTTGGTTTAAAGGAGATTAGTTTGGTTGAAAAACGTAGTATTTGGTGGAAAATATATTTTTATATATTTTTAGGTTTAACTTTATTTTATATGTATATTTTATTATTTGATAATAATGAAATATTTGATGGATTATATAAATCTGAAGTTTTTTATGAAATTTTTGAATTTGTATTATTTTTAGTTTCTTTTATTGGATTATATGGTTTTGTATATCGAAAAAAAATATTTTATAAAGATTTCTGGATTTTTATTTTTATTCTTTCAATTATAGATACAGTTGGCTATTCATTATTAGAGTGGCAGGAGGCATATATTTGGTTTTTTATAATATGTATACCTTTTTATATTGCCTTATATAAGTATGCTTTTAAAATGAATGACTTATGGAGTGAAAATGGACAATAAGAAAAAAGTTGCATCAATTTTAATGGCTTTAACTGTTGGTGGAGTATCAGGACATTATGTTGATGATTTAATAGAAAAGTATAATTTACAAACTGATAGATATCCTATAAATGTTGAATATACTATTATTGAGAAATGCATATTTAATTATAATGAGCCAATAAATGAAAAAGTACATATAGATAAAAGAAAAATATGCATATGTGCGTTAGAAAAAACAGAAATAAACTATCCTTACGAACTATTTAGAGAGGATAACAATAGGTTTTTAAATATATTTGAGACTAAAGCAAGAGAGTGTATGTAAGATAGGCTAAAAGCCTATCTAGCTTATTTTCTTTGAGAAGGAGTACAGTTACTACGACCTTTTCCAGATGGATTACCTGTAGTACTTGGCATATTTGGTTTACAATTTGATGTTTTAGCCATTTTATTTACCTTCTTTTGATGAACTTTTATCTGCAGTACTTTGTGCTCTCTGAGCAAAGCTACCTTTTGGAGTTTGCCCTTCATTTTGTTTAGCTGTTGCAGATTGAATTCTTTTTGATGCAGCTTTTGTCATTGGAGTTTGTTTTGCCATAATAGGCTCCTTTTAAATATATTTCCTAAAATTAGGATAATGAAATTATAGAATAGTAGTAGGGGACAATAGGGGACACGGATATGAATGAAACAGAAGAAAAAATAAAAGAATTGAAAAAATGGATTAAAAAACTTGGAATGACTCAAAAATATTTTGCTAGACAATTTTTTATTGATGATTATGTTTATGACAATGATAATGAAGAAGAAATTGAAAATTTTAATGAAAAATTCAAAGGACATTTGAAACGAAGTACTACTCCAGTAGAAACTATAGATATATATTTGAATTATTTATACAATATGGAAGAGTTTAAAAAGAAGTGTTATATAAAACCAACATACATAAAAGATGAAATATTTGGTAAAGAATTTGATGAAAAAATGAAAAAAATATCAGAAGAAATAACAAATAAATTAACTACTAAATAAGATATTTAAATTATAAGTGATTTGATTCTAAAAACAGTTAAATAGAATAATTTTTAATAAATTAATATGCTATTAACAAATAATCAACAAAAATAAAAAAAGGTAAAAGCTATAAAGCTTTTACCTTCTCTTATGGACTTGGGCTTATAGCTTATTCAGATACAGCTATTTCTAATTACTGAAATGGGATATATAAAACCTTCGAAGAGTAGAAAAGGAAACACAGTTGTAAGGTAATATTTAAAGCTGAATTAAATATTTGTTGAAAATATTTAATTCTTCTTTTATTATTTTTTTTAATTGTTCAATGTTTGAAATTATTTCAAAAATTGAAGAATCATCCAATTCATTTTCAATCCATTCAATTAACCTTTTTCTATCATTTTCTTTTAATTCAAATGATATAATTCTATCCTTTTTTGAAAGTTCAAATTTTTCAAGTTCATCAATGAATGATTTTTTAATATTTAAAAAATCAAAATTTTTTTGAGTTCTTTCAATATAGAGAATAAAGTAATATAAAAACTTAAGAGTTTTTTCACCTTTATTCGAAAATTCTTCAATTACTTTTTCAAAAAAACTTTGCCCTTTTAGTTTTTCAATTTTTGATTTGATTAAGTTAATTAATTTATGTTTATTTACAAATTCACTAATAGGTTCTATTAATTCTTTTTCATTTTCACTATTAATATATTTAACTGCTTCTGCAAATAATTGAAAATTTGGATCAAAAGGTTCTTTCCCATCAGAAAATAAAAAGTATGGAGAAACTCCTAAATTTATTAATTTTTGTATGGTTGTGTAATCGGGTTTCCTTTTTCCAGTGATATATTGTGAAATAGCGTTTGTTGATAATCCTAATTTAATTGATAAATCTTTTTGTGAAAGATTTAATTTTTTTTGAATTGATTCAAATTTATTTGCAAAATCCATATTTGTACCCCTTGACAAATTAATCGTTATATAATATTATACTCATATGAGTATTATATTGAAATATATACTCAATAAATGATTATAGTGATTTTACGATTAATTCACATTAAAATGAGATTAAAAAAATAGAAAGTCAATAATAGTTTATAGATTTTGTTTGGAGAGGGTGATATGTAGTATTAAAAGTAATAAAAATATAAATAAAGAGTGTAATTTATAAATAGGGTCTGCAAACTTAATTCTAAATTACACTCTAATCAAAAATAAAAAGGATTAAAAATGAGAAAAAATGCACAATTAAAATCTTTTTCTAACGATAATAGCAAAAAAAGAAATAAAAATCAATTTTCATTTCTATTTAATGCATTCACAAAAAGTGATTGGATAGAAGAATTAACAAATGTTGATTCAATAACTTATATGTTAATGAAAGAAGAAGTTGAAGAATTTTTTTATAAAACAGGAGGATATTTAAATCAAATAGATTTTGAATTATGCTATAAGTTGGCTATTGAAGCAACATTGAGACAGATAAAAAAAAGTATTACAAAAAATAAAAAATGCTTTTTTGAAAATAAGGAAGATAGTAATATTAAAGTTTTTAATAAAATTAAACAGCGTTTACTAAATAATATTAAGAATCTTTTCGATTCAAAGAGAAAAATTAATCTTTTAAATTTTCAAATTTGGATTATGGCTGACATATATGAAAATCATGAAATTGATTTTACAGTGAGAGATTTAAAAAAATTAGCAAAAGATGAGCCAAATCTTATTATTGAACATATCAAAACTTTAGAAAGTAAATTTGAACTTACATTCGAAGAGATAAAAGAACTTAGTGAAAAATTAGATATAAATCTTTCTTATTTTATTGAATCAGAATTATCATCACAATTTAAGAATCTAAGAAAAAGAATAAATAATCAGCTTTACTTATATTTTTATATAAAAGAAGAGATTGCCTAAAGATGGAAAATTTAAATATTGAAATTGAAAAAATTGAATATGAAGTTATAAAAAAAAGAATTCAAAGTAAAAAAATTAAAGATTTAGAAGAATTGAAAAGAAGTTCTCATGTAAATGAAAATCAAAGGCAAATAATTCAGAAAAAAATTGAAGAATTAAACATTGAAAATCAAAACAGTAAAATACAAGGGATTGAAAAACTTAAAAAATTTAGATTAAGTTTGGAAAAAACTTCTAAGATAGAGGAAAATCCACAATTTATTTATCCTAATTTACTTGAATCAGGAAAAAATATTATGTTATTTGGAGACACTGGAATAGGAAAAACATTAATGTGCACTGCTTTTGCAAATTATGGATTAGAAAATAAGAATATAAGTGGTGCAATTTTCTTTGATTTTGATAATTGTTTAAGTAGTTTAAAAAAACGAAGATATGATCAACTTGCAGAAAAATGGGGAGATGGAAAATTTGATTACCTACTTGGCAATGAAATTATACAAGAAATGGAAGCAATAGACGCTTTAAAAGAACTTGTTTTAGATGGAGATAAAAATAAAGGTAAAATGATTGTGATAGATAGTGGCTCTCATTTTGTATATGATGGAAGTAGAAAAGAAAGAGTAAAATTAAAAGAATTATTTGATGTAATTAGAATTCTTAGAAGTCAAGGTTCAACACCAATAATAATCCATCATTCACATCGTGTTAGAGATGGACAAACTGCGGATTATCACGGAAGTTTTGAATGGAAAAGAGATCTTGATTATCAAATTTTGATCACTAAGAATGATCAAAGTAATACTTGGCTATTTCATGTTAAAAAAGATCGAGATAATTTAATTCAATCGAAGGCTTTTCAATATGAGGAGGAAACGATTTCTTTGATTGAAGTAGATTTTGAAGAATCAAATATCAGTCAGCAAGAATATTTTTTTATAAAAATTGTAAGTGATATTTTAAAAGATCTTAATGAAAAAATTAATCAGAGTGATTTGATGAAGGAAACTAAAATTGTAAGAGAATCTATTGGACTTGGAGATAAAAGGGCTATAAAATGGCTACAAATCTGGGGAAATAAAGGAAAATGGAATTATGAAAAAGTTGCAAGTGAGAAAAATTCAATTTTTTATTGGATTGAAAAAGAAACAGAAAAACTTGCAAAAGTGCTAAACGATGATAAAGTAGGAGTATAAAATGGAAGAATTATTACCAAGAAGAATTTCTTTTTCATTGAAAGAATTAGATGAATTAGGTTTTATAAAAGTAACAACTGCAAAAAAATTAATTAAACTTAAAAAGTTAAGATCATTTAAAGTGGGTGTAAAACATTTTATACTTAGAGATGATGTACTCAATTATATCGAGGATAATCTATCATAATTAATTATGGTAGCCCTGGCCGGGATCGAACCGGCACTCCAGTGGAATACGATTTTGAATCGTACGCGTCTACCAATTCCGCCACAGAGCCATATAAATAAATTGTGTACCTTTTTTACGTACCTAAAACAAATTAAAACCTATTTATAGGCTTTTAAATTACTTTCTCTTGCGATTTTGAATCCCTTGTGTCTACCAATTTCACCATAGCGGCATTTTTTAGAGAATAAAAAAAAGAACCCATTAAAAAATGGATTCTTTTTAGAAGAAGAGATTATTTTGCTGATACAGCTTCTTTAAGAGCTTTTCCAACTTTAAATTTTGCAACAGTTGTAGCTGGTACTTCAACAGTTTTATCAGTACCTGGAACTTTTGCTGTTCTTGCAGCTCTATCTGCAACTGCAAATGTACCGAATCCAATAAAGCTTACAGATTCTTTTTTTACTAAAGATTCAGTAATTGTGTCTAAAACAGCATCAACAGCACCTTTTGCATCTTTTTTAGATAAACCAGCTTTTGCAGCTACTGCATCGATAAATTCTGCCTTGTTCATGGATGAACTCCTTGTATAAAATTAAATTGTGAAAACTTTATAGTATTTAAGCTTTGAAATAGCTAAAATTTCGGGGTTTAAAGCTGAAATTACAAGAAAAATAATCAAGATTTACTTTTTTTTATTGGAAAGAGCTTTTTATACTTAAAAGTCTGCATGAATTTTCAAGAATTGCAATCTTTTTTACTAGTTCATGAACGTCTCTATCATATACATAAGTACCTATACCTTTTATTACCATAATATTATTATTTGATTCTTTTAAATATTTAGTAATTTCAAGAGCGTTTCTTTTATACCATGTTGAAAAATCACCAGGATTATATATATCAATCTCTCCAAAAATTGTTTTTCCAAAAAAATCTTCAAAAACGATTTTATCATGTTCAAAAGTATAAGCAGTTGTATAAATTGGCATTCCAAATGCTATATATTTTGCTTCATGGATATTTGCATAAATTGTTGCATGAATATCTGATTCCATACTTGCAATATTCCATCTATAATCTTGTTTATTTATATTTAAAGCACAAAATGATTTTTCATCCATTTTATCAAAAATTGCATCGCTAGTATTTATTATAAAATTATATTGATCAATCTTTGTAGATATAGCACCATGATAGATACCAAAAAAGTTTTTACTAAACATTGTTAAAGATAAATCAGAGAGTAATTTTATAGTATCTTTTTCAATCATTTTAAAAGCCCTTGAATATATTTTTAGGTATTATATACTAATTTAAATAAGGACCATTTTAATGAATATTCCCCATATACCTGTTTTATATCATGAAACTTTAGAAGCTTTTAAAGATATAAATGAAGGTTATATAATAGATTGTACAACAGGTTTTGCAGGTCATAGTAATGGTTTGTTAAATCAAAATAATAATATAAAATTAATTTGTAATGACCAAGATGATGAAGCTTTGGCTTTTAGTAAAAAAAGACTAGAAAATTTTGAAAATAGGGTGATTTTTAATAAAGGAAATTTTGAACACGTTATAGAAACTTTTAAAGATTATGATATTAGAGGAGTTTTAGCTGATATTGGAGTATCTTCTTTACAACTTGATAAACTTGACCGTGGTTTTGGATTTGAGAGTGAAACACTTGATATGAGAATGAATCAAAATCAAAGTTTAGATGCAGCAACTGTTGTAAATACATACTCTCAAACAGAATTAGAAAGAATATTTAAAGAGTATGGTGAAGTAAAAGAGTATAAAAAAGTTGCTTCATTAATAGTAAATAATAGACCTTTTAATAGTGCAAAAGAGATTTCTGAACTTCTTTCTAAAAAGATGTCAAAAGGAAAACTTCATCCAGCAACTCTTCCTTTTCAGGGAATTAGAATAGAAGTAAATGATGAATTAGGTGTTCTTGAAAGGCTTTTTGATTCTTTGGAAAAAGCAAAATTTAGAAATTGTATAGTAGCAATTATCTCTTTTCACTCTTTAGAAGATAGAATAGTTAAAAACTATTTTAAAAAATGGAGTAAATCTTGTATTTGTCCTGAAGGTGTTTTTAGATGTGAATGTGGAAATAATCACGCTTTAGGGAAAATTATTACAAAAAAACCTATAATTCCAACTGCAAAAGAAATCAAACAAAACCCACGAAGTAGAAGTTCTAAATTAAGGATTTTCAAATTTGACTAAATTAACAGCAAGAAGCGCTTTAAATATAGTATTTGGAATATTATTTTTAGCATTGTTTATATATTTTCCAAAAATATATATAAGAAATAATATTTATTACACAAGTAAAGATATCAATAAATTATATGCCCATTATATTTCACTTCAAGAGGAAAATACTTTCCTTGCTCAACAATTGGAAGATATGAAATTTAAAAATCAAATTATGGATTCTTTACTATTTAATCCATTAGATAAACTAAATAATAAAAATTTAAACTTGGAAAAGACTGATGATAAAAGCGATGATTGAGTTTTCCTTACGAAAACCTCTCTTAAATCATTTTATTCTTTTTTTTATATTTCTTTTATCTATTTTTTCTTATTTAAAAATTCCAAAAGAGATTTTTCCACCTTCTGCTATGGATGCAGTAGTTATAAATGGAGCTTATTCAGGAGCAAGTTCAGAGTTACTTGATAAAATTGCTGTTTCAGAAATTGAAGATGAATTATTGAGTTTAAGTAGTGCTGATACTATTTCATCAACTATAAAAAATGGAAGTTTTACAATAAATGTAGATTTAAAAGATGGATATAAAGCAAAAGATATTTTAGATGATGTAAAAGATATTATCACAAAAATAAAAACAAATTTACCTTCTGATATGGATGAACCAACAGTAAAAGCTGTTGAGTTTGCGTTCCCTTTAATCACCGTTGCTGTTTATTCAAAAAATCATGATTCTAAAGAGTATTTAATTGAAGTTGCTAAAGAGGTAAAATCTAAAGTTATGCAACTAAAAGATTTATCACAAGTTCAAGTATTAGGAGAGAGTGATAAAGAACTTTTGATGATATTAAATGATGAAAAAATCAATGCTTATGGTTTTGAAAAAGTTTCAGTAATCAATGCCTTATCTTCATTGAGTTCAATTTTTCCAATAGGTATGATTAAAGATAGTTCAACACACTATTATTTATCTACATTTAATGGTGAAAAAGATGTTGAAAAAATAAAAAATACAATTATAAAAATCAATGGAAAATCAATTTATTTAAAAGATATTGCTGAAATAAAATATGAATTAGCTGATGTTTCAAATATCTCTCATTTTAATGGTAATACAAATATTGCAGTTTCTATAAACAAAGGTTTTCAAGGTGATGCAATTGAATTAGTTAAACAAATAAAACAAATAACAAAAGATTTTGAAAAAAAATATGAAAATTTAGAATTTGATACATATATAGATACTTCTATTTGGATTAAAAATAGGCTAAATACAGTTGTTTCAAATATTCTTTTTGGACTTATTTTATTGTGTATAGCTTTATATTATTTCATAAATTTAAGAATAGCTATTGTTATAGCTATTGGAATTCCAACATCATTTATGATTGGACTAATTTTTGCTGAATATTTAGGATATAGCTTAAATATGCTTTCACTTTTAGGAGCTTTAATTGCCCTTGGAATGTTAGTTGATGAAGCAATTGTTGTTGGAGAAAATATTTATAGACATCTTGAAATGGGAAAAGATAAATTTAGTGCAGCAAGAGATGGAGCATTAGAAATGTATCCAGCTGTTTTAACAGCAACGGCAACGACAATATTTGCCTTTTTACCAATTTTACTAATGACAGGAGAAGTAGGAAAATTTATGCAAATTCTTCCTGTAATGATTAGTATTTTACTTCTTAGTTCTTTATTTGAAGCCTTTTTCTTTTTACCATTACATGCAAAAGATATTTTAAAAGTAAATCCTGCTGAAAAGAAATCTCATAAAATTTGGGATTTTAATTATAAACTTTATGGAAATATTTTAGAGTTTTTATTAAAAGGTAAATATATAGCAATATTTTTAATGGTGTTTTTAATTATCATTGGTTCAATAATGATATTTAAAACACAAAAATTTAAATTTATGCCATCATTTGATTCGACTCAAGTTTATATAACAGGTTCTGTTGGAGTTGGTAAAAAAATAGAACAAACAGAAGAGTTAGTTTTAGAACTTGAAAAGAAAATGCTAACTTCAATGGATTTTAAAAATAGTATAAACTCTGTTAGTTCAGTTATTGGAATGAAACTTGATGGAAAAAATTTACCACATTATGAAGAGTTTTATTTTCATGTATTTGTAAATTTACATGAACGTGCTGCTGAAAATTTCTTTGAAAAGTATATAAATCCATATTTATCTCCAAAATATGATGATTCAAATATGATTAGAACTGTAAGTGCTCAAGATGTTGAAAATGAATTGAAAAAGATTTTAGAAACAGATGTAAAATCTGGAAAATTTGAAGAGTTAAAAGTATTTGTTCCTCAAACTGGAATTGTAAAAAATGATGTTGAAATAGCAGTTTCTGGAAAAAAAGAAGAAGTTTTAAACGCTGTTGAAAAACTAAAAGCTAGTTTACATCAAGTAGAAGGTGTTTCAAATATTGCAGATGATTCTATTGTTGGAAATTATGAATTAAAATTTAAAGTTAACTCTTATGGAAATAGTTTAGGGATAACAGAAGAGACAATTTTAAATCAACTAAGACCTTTTTATTTAAAAGCTTCTTACTCTAAAATGTTTGATAGAGATGGTTTAATTGATATTGTTTTTGAAAGTTCAAAAAAAGATATTTTAGAGAGCCTAGATAGTTTTACAATAAACACTTCAAACAATGAAAAAGTGTTATTAAAAGAAGTTGCAGATTTTATAAAAATACCTTCTTATTCACAAATTTTTAAAGAAAATAGTGAACAAATTATAAGTGTAACTGCATCACTTACAAAAATAACATCAGCTGAGTTATTTGAAAAAATTAATGATGAAATTATAGAACTTAGAAAAAATGTAAATATTTCAATAAAAGGTGAACAAGAAGAGAATGAAAAAGTGCAAAGAGAGATGGCACAAGCTGCAATTATTGCAATTGTTTTAATTTTTATGGCACTTATTTGGATGTTTGATTCAGTTTTAAAACCTTTGATAATATTAACAACAATTCCTTTATCAATTTTAGGTGTTTTAATAGGGCATTTAATCATGAATATAAATATTACAATGCCAAGTTTAATTGGAATGGTAGGACTTGCTGGTGTTATTGTAAATGATGGAATTATCATGATGGATTTTATTAAAAAAGCAAAAAATCTTGAAGAGCTGGTATCTTTAGCAAAAATGAGATTAAGACCAATTTTATTAACTTCAATTACAACTGTATTAGGACTTGGGACATTGATATTTTTCGCATCTGGACAAGCTTTAATACTTCAACCAATGGCTGTTTCTTTAGGTTTTGGAATCTTATGGGCAACAGTTTTAAATCTATATTTTGTGCCTATGATTTATAGGATATTTTATTTAAGAAAAAGTTAGAAATAAGCTTTAGATTTTTCTAAAGCTTATAAAATTGTGATACCTAAAACTCTTCGTAAGATATTGTTATCTTCATCAAAATCTTTTAATTCTTTTCCTGGTTCTAGTGTAGTTATTGTAGCTTTACCAATAATATTTCTATATTTTCTTCCTGAACTATCTTTTAATCTTACACTCCAAATATTGTGTATTACTAATGGTTCCTTATCTTTAATACCTGCATATAACATAATATGACCTTTTAAATAAACTAATGTAGAAAAAGGTACACCATGTTTTTTAATAAAATCTTTTTTTTCATCAATTGTCAATTTTGACATATCTAAATAATTTCCATTTGATGTTTGTGATTTAGAATTTCTATGTAAATATTTTCCAAATGGAACAAAAAAATCTTGTGTAAAACTTGAACAATCTCTATTATTTAATAATCCACCCCAACCATAAGGCTCATCCAGAAGTTGATTTAAAATTTTTACTCTATTTTCAGAAGTATAAGCTATAGGCATAGCTTCAATTTCATCCTCATTTAAATAAATATAAGTGATTTTTGCTTTTTGATTATCATCTGTTTTTGCAATTATATATTTATCATCTTTTTTAGGGAAAATTGTTGCAACTTTTACATATTCTCTAAATACTGGGTCATAAATAGGAAATTTTTCTTTAATACTTACATAATAGTTAGAATTTTTGAACTCTTTTATAAAATTATCATCTACAAAAGCAATACTATTTATTTCTACCCAACCTCCAACTGTACTTGACTCCATATAAGCCCAAGCTCTATCTTTTGAAAGATGAGAAACAATAATTGGAGTATTTATTTTAATTAAAGAGTTTTGATTATAATCAAATGGAAAACCTTCTCCTGGTTTTGTTGGGTCATAAAACATAGGTGAATTTGTAGGAAGAACTCTAACATTTGCATTTTTTAACATAATAGCTTTTTTAGGCACAACATTATATTCATCAAAATTAGAGTTTGCTATTTGTTTATCAAACCATTCACTTGTTGCTAATTTATGATTTTCTAAATAAACATTTTTATATTTATATGATTGTCCCCACATAGCTTCAAGTTTAGGATATGAAACTTTTGATGAATCCCAAGGTTTAAAGTATTTAATAAAATAATCATTTGTAGCTTTATTTTGATTAATAAAATCATCTTTTGCTTTTTTTGAAAGTTCAACTATATCACTCTCTTTTGGAATAACAATTGGTTCTTTAATTGAACAAGCAGTAAATAAAATCGTAATTAAAAAAATAAATGATAATTGTTTATAGTTTTTCAACATATAAATTTCCTTAATAATTTTTTTTGTGATTGTAACATTTTATAATTAAAGCTAGTTGTAATATTTTTAATTTAGTAATTTATAGTTATAGTAAACAAAAAATTTAAGGAATAGGGTGTATAAACTTTCTATAAATAAAGAGTTATTTGATAAAGTTTTATTAAAGAAAATCAATATATTAGAAAAAGAAAATAATAATTATTGGAAAAAAGAGCTACTTGAACCTATTATAAAAGATGATAAATTAACATATACTATTAAACAAATAAAAAAACTTTTTATAACAAATGGTTTAGGAAATGATAAACCACAAATCACAATAGAGTGTTTAAAAGTTGATTATTCTATTGAAAAAGGTCTTTTTGAATTTCATTTAGGAAAAATATTAGAACAAAAAAATATTCCTGAAATTGATGACGAAAAAGATATATTAATAAAACAGCTATTAGATGAAAAGAAAGAACTAATGAATATATTAGAAGAGATAAAAAAGAGCAAAATATTCAAAAACTAGTCTTCTAGTTTTTGAATAATGAGGATTATTTGATGATTAAATCAGCAATCTCATTCATAGTTGCTTCTGTCATATCTTTAACTTGACCAACCATTAATGCTTTTTGAACTCCACCATAAGTTCCATCTTGGTAACCTTTTAATGCAGCAACAAAATCAGCTTTAGTCATATCTTTGATAACTTTTGATTTACCTAAAGCAGCTTTCTCACCGTTTGCACCATGACATGTAGCACATTTTGCATAAGGGTTAGCGAAAGCAACACATGCAGTTAATAAAGTTGTAGCGATAATTATTTTTTTCATGAATAATCCTTTTATATAAGATAAAAGGATTATATAAAAATATTATTTAGAGTTTATTGACTTCAATCAAGTATTTTAAAGATTTTAAAAAGAATAATTAAAAATTATTCTTTTTATTTTGAAATAAGCTCTCTTTTTAGCTCTTCTTTATTGATTTTATTTTTATCAGAAGGAACAAGAGGTAATGATTTTTTATAAATTATTTTAGATGGAATCATATATGATGCTAAATGTTTTTTTAGTTCAAATAAAATTTCACTAGAACTTAATTCATTTTTAGCACTATAAACTAAAACAATTTCTTCTTCTATTTCTTCATTTTCTATTGAGAATACTGCACATTTTTCGATATCTTGTAATTCTCTTTTAACAACAGATTCAATTTCATAAGGATTTACTCTATATCCTCTTGTTTTAATCATGTCATCATGTCTTGAAACAAAGTAGAAGTATCCTTCTTCATCTTTATAAACATAATCTCCTGTTTGAACAACTATTTCATCTGTTAATTGCCCTTCAAGATTAATTACATTTTTAAGAATTTGAATAGATTTGAATCTTTCTTTAGTCTCTTTTGGTGCATTCCAATAACCTTTGTAGATATATCCACCTCTATGAATTAATTCACCAACAACTCTTGGTGGACATTCATTTCCATTTTCATCTATTACATATAATTCAACATCAGGAATAGCTTTTCCAATAGAATCTGGTCTTATTTTTAACTGACTTGGGTCTAAATAAGTTGATCTAAATGCTTCTGTTAATCCATGCATTGAATAGAATTTTGCTTTTACAAAATATTTTTCAATATCTTTTATCATTTTTGCAGTTACATTACCACCTGAAGATGCAATAATTCTTATATTTTCAAGTAAAGATGGATTTGGAAGTTTATACTCTTCTTCATCAAACATTTCAGTAATATTTATAGGCATTAAAGAGATTACAGATACTTTATCATTTATTAAATGGTTAAAGAAATCTGTTGGTAAAACAAATCTATGTAACGCTAAAGTTGCTCTTTTATATAAAGAACAGAAAATTTGATTTAATCCATAGTCTAAATTAAAATATAATAATCCAGAAATTACATCATCCTCTTTTAATTGTAAATAAGAAGATACAACTCTTGCACTATCAATTAAATTTCTATGAGAAATTACAATTCCTTTTGGTTGACCACTAAGACCAAAAGAGTAAGTAATAATTGCATTATCATGACCATTTACATTACAATTATAAGGTTTATTATAATATTTATAAATCTCTTCAAATGAAGGTAAATCTTTATTTGTAGTTTCATAAGAGATTATTTTTCCATTAAATTTAATCTCTTCAATTGACTCTATTTTAACTCTATCTGTAATAATACATTTAATATCACAATCACTAATAATATATTCAACTTGCTCTGGTTTTAAAAACTTTGTTAAAGGAACCAAAACATAATTAGTAGATAATGTAGCTAATATAGCAATTACTTGGTCTATTCCTTTATTTGAATAAATTCCAATTCTACTACCTTTTGGTAAATCTAATTCTGATAAATAAAGGGCTATTTGATTAACTTTTGTAAATAATTCACCATAAGTTAATTTTTCATTTCCATATACTAATGCAACTTTTTGTGGATGAGAAATATTTGCATCTTCAATTAATGTTCTAATACAATTTATTGACATAATTGCCCCTTTTTATTGTTGTGTAATACCCAAAGTCCAAATATCATAGTCATAGTCCATGATAATAGAAGGATAAATATCTGAATTTAAAATCTTTTTGTAGAAGAAAGAGATAATATCTGTTGCTTCATCAAAAGTTAAAACTTTAGTAATTCCACCTGTTAATACAATTGATTTTAGTAAATTTAACTTTAATTTTATATATAAAGGATGAGCATCACTTACTTTATATAAAACTAGGAAAATTGCTAATTGCATTAAAACTCTTAGTGCTTTTGGAGAATCTTCATTGAAAATATTTTCTGTAACTTTTAAATGTGCTAATAATTCATAAACAAATTCATTGTTTTTAGCTGCAAAAATTAAAGACTCTTTTGATTTATAAACACCTAGTTTTTTAAATACAAGTCTATCATATTCATTTTCAGTTACCATATTATCCATAGATAAATCTTTTGAATAGTGAATATCTGTTGTTGCTCCACCAATATCAATTAAAATAAATGGATTTACAGCTGCAAATTTAGTATCAATTAAAGGAAGAGTTTTATTTACAATATATGGAGTAGAGTAAATTTGATTTGAAGTTAAATCATATAAATGTTTTATATCTTCTTTTCCTTCAATATCAGCTTGATAAAGGTTCGTTAAATATTGTTTTAAAGGCTCTTCAACAACATGTAGTTTGTTGTTTATGATATTATCAACAACAACTAAATTTTTAATTTTTTCTTTTAAATATTTTTCATCTTGTGTTGTTCCAGCAAATACAACATTTGAATAATTTAGATTCTCTAAGAAATTAAATAATTTTTCATCAAAAACATTTGAAATAGAATCAATTCCTCCAACAAGAATAACAACATCAATTAAATCACTTGGAATTGAAGTTGTATCTATATCTTGGTATAAAACTGTATTAATAATATTAATACCTGAATTATATGCAATATTTGTAGCAAATTTTAAAGAAAAAGAGTTAGTAATTCCAATAATTAATGTAGTTAATCCACCATTTGCAGAAGAACAAATAAATACTTCATCTTTTTTAAATTTAGAGATAATATCACCACATTTAGAAGTTAAATCATCAAAAATGTCTTTGTTAAAATCTCTAAAATATTGATTTATATTTCCATTTGCACTAACTTTAAAGTATGTACTTCCAACATCTACTAATAATTTATTTTGGCTCATTGCATAATTCCTATATCATGAATAATATCATTTACGATTGAAGAGGCATCTTTGTTTAAGTCACATTTTGATTTTTCATATTCAAAACATCTATCACTTATTGGAAGATTTCCTCTTTTTATGATTCTAATATTTTTATTTTTATCTCTTACTGTTACAACTTCATTATGATTTATAATATGTGGAGAGTATGGAACATCAATAATTCCAGCTTTTATAGAGTTAAATACTTTTCTCCATAAAGTGTCAGCTTTATCATTGAATACAGCTTCCATGATACTTTTTACTTCTTCTGTTAGGATTTCTTCTTCCATCTCATCAGTGATTGTAGGAATTCCATGTAACATTCCTAAAGTATATTGAGTATTTGCAACTGTTTTTGCATTTGATTCTCGTGTTGGAATACCAAAAGACTCATCTCTTGTTTTTGTAATAATTTTATCAGCTTTTACCATCATAGCAATTACCGTTGAAGTATTAATTAATGATTCTGAATAATCTTTATTTGAAGGGAAAGCACCCATCCATTGGTGATATACTAGATTTATTCTAGCATCTCCACATCCAATTTGTTCTGCATAATGTTTTGCCATTTTTCTTAAAACATTAGCTGTTACAATATCTTGAATCATTGAACCAGTTTGTGAGAATGATACAGAGAAAGATTTTACTCCCTCTTCAAGTGATAAAAGCATTTCACAAAGTTGAATAACTATTGTAATACAAGGTGGAACTAATGTTGCTGTTAAAGGTCCAAATGATTCTCTATTGATTGGTTCATTTAATTTTGAATAATTTGCACAAATTTTTTCTACATATTTCCAATACATAAACGCTTTATCAAGTGGAAAGTTTTTTGAATATGGTAAAAGATAAGTAATTGGTCCACCTTCAATTTCAAAAATACCAGAACCTAAGGCAGTTTCGATTAAAAGTCTAGCATCTGGTGTTCCATGTCTTAGAGAAATAGGTTTATCAAAATGAGTCATCATTTTTCTAGTTGTTCTATACCCATGATTTACAAGTGGATAACCATTTAACATATCAACTTCATTCTCTTCTGAAAGTTTTAACATCTTAGCACTTGTTGCATAGTCATTTAATCTTGTATTTGAGTCAATTGTACATGGAAGTACATCTACATTTGCACCAACAAAATATTCATATAATGAGAACATTTTTTTATAAGTTGGAAATCCACCTCTTGGTTGAACTAACATTTTATTAGAATTTTTAAAGTGGTGAGAAATAAATAAATTTTTTGAAGCGTTTTTTATAAACTCTTCAATTTCTGCAAAGTCAAAATTATCTGCATATTTATTTTGTACAATTATATTTCTTTCTTCTTGCAGTAAACTCAATTTCTCTCCTTTAAATATCTTTCTAATTCATCAAGACCTGTATTTAAATCAACTTGGTGAAATACTAAATCAAAACCATAGTTTTTAAATTTAGGAACGATAACACTAGCATCACCTTCACCAACGGCAAGGTTTCCACCTAACATAAATACAACATCTTTTAGATTTTTATATTTTGATTTTAAAATAGGAAGGTCTCTACACCAACCTTCTGCTTCACCATTTAATGAAGAGATTAATAAAACATCAGCATTTGTTTCAATAACTGCATCAATAAACTCTTCAAGGTATGTATTAACACCAAGATTAAAAACTTCAAAACCTCTTGCTTGTAGTGATATATCAATTAGTCGATTTGCAACTACGTGAATATCATTACCTACTACTCCAATAACTACTTTCATGTTTTCTACCTAAATACTTTTATCTTTTACAAAGGGCGTAATTTTATCTAAAGAAGTGTTATAAATCCTTTAGTTATTATGAAAAACTAGTCTATTTTTTTGTTGCGACGTCAAATTTTCCAATTGCACAAGAAACAAAACTTTTTGCAGTTGTTGTTGCTTTCTCAAATCCACTTAATTCATCAGTAGTTAAAGGATAACCTAAACTTCTAAGTTTTTGTTTTAAAGCCTCTTTTTTAGCATCTTCTATATCAAGAGTAATTTGTCTTGGAGTTACATCTAAATTAACTTCAATATCACCAAATTCATCTTTTAAAGATTTGATTAATGTATTTGCACAACCACCACATTTTACATTTAAAACTTCAAATGTTTGTTTCATAATATTTCCTTTTAATTATTAAAAAATTTTTCTTCTAAAATATCAACTAATTCTTGAACCGAAGAGACAGATTTAGAAAATTCTATTTTTTGTTTTTCTTTTAAATTTAATTCAATAACTTTTTCAACTCCATTAGAACCTAACATAACTGGAACTCCTGAAACTATATTTTCATATCCATATTCACCTTCAAGCATAATAGCACATGGATAAATTTTCTTTTTATCTTCTATTATTGCTTCAATCATAAGTGAAGTTGAATATGCAGGTGCATAATATGCTGAACCTGTTTCAAGAAGTTTTACTATTTGAGCTCCACCATTTTTTGTTTTATTTATGATGTCTTCTATATCTTCTTTTGATAAAAGTTCTTCAAGTTTTACTCCAGCAACTGTAGAAAAATCAGCTAGTGGAACCATAGTATCACCGTGTCCACCCATAACTGAAGCTTCAATTTGTCCTTGTCCGTATCCTAGTTTTTCAAAGATAAAATGACTCATTCTTGCACTATCTAAAATTCCTGCCATTCCAAGTACTTTATTTCTAGGAAGATTAGAAGCTTTAAGTGCAGTGTAAACCATAGCATCAAGAGGATTTGAAACGATGATAAAGATTGCATTTTTATTATTTGGTAAAACATCATTTATTACAGAAGTCATGATTTTTGCATTAGTTATTAGTAAATCATCTCTACTCATTCCAGGCTTTCTTGCAATTCCAGCAGTAATTACAATAATATCGCAATCTTTGAAATCATCGTTATTCAAACATGCTTTTACATAAGTTTTACTACGTGCTGCATTTGTAGCTTGAGAAATATCAAGTGCCATTGCTTGTACAATATTTTCTCTTACATCTTTTAAAAGTAGGGTATTGCATATGTTTTTTGTTGCAAGTGTAAAAGCTAAAGTTGAACCTACATTTCCAACTCCAACAATTCCAATAGTTTTTGTATTCAAAATAGAGCCTTTAAAATTTCTTTGGGAGAAATTATATCTTTTTGGGCATAAAAAAAGGCAAAGCCGAAGCCTTGCCTTTTGAAATATTAAAGGATAAATTATCCGATAATTGCGTTTAATGTTGCAGATGGTCTCATAGCAGCTGATGTTTTTGCATCATCTGGTAAGTAGTATCCACCCATATCAACAGCTTTTCCTTGACACTCAGTTAATTCTTTAACGATTTGAGCTTCATTTTCAGTCATAGCTTTTGCAATTGGAGTAAATTCAGCTTTTAACTCTAAATCATCATTTTGAGCTGCTAATTCTTGTGCCCAGTACATAGCTAAGAAGAAGTGAGAACCTCTATTATCAATTTCTCCAACTTTTCTAGCTGGTGATTTATCATTGATTAAGAAAGTTCCAGTTGCTCTATCTAAAGTATCAGCTAAAACTTGAGCTTTTTTGTTATTTTGTGTATTTGCTAAGTGCTCAAATGAAGCAGCTAAAGCCATAAATTCACCTAAAGAATCCCATCTTAAATAATCTTCTTCAGCAAATTGTTGAACGTGTTTAGGTGCACTTCCTCCCGCACCAGTTTCAAATAATCCTCCACCTTGCATTAATGGAACAATAGATAACATTTTTGCAGATGTTCCAAGTTCTAAAATTGGGAATAAGTCAGTGTTATAATCTCTTAATACGTTTCCAGTTACAGAAATAGTATCTAAACCTTTTCTCATTCTTTCTAAAGATTTTTTAGTTGCTTCAACTGGAGACATAATAGTAATATCTAATCCTGTTAAATCATGAGTTGGTAAGTATTTGTTAACTTTTTTAATCATTTCAGCATCGTGAGCTCTGTTTTCATCTAACCAGAAAATTGCTGGAGTATTTGATAATCTAGCTCTTGTAACTGCTAATTTAATCCAATCTTGAATTGGTGCATCTTTTGCTTGGCACATTCTGAAAATATCACCAGCTTCAACATCAAAAGTAAATACAGCATTTCCAGCTTTATCAATAACTTTGATTTGTCCATCAGCAGCAGCTTGGAAAGTTTTATCGTGAGAACCATACTCTTCAGCTTTTTGAGCCATTAATCCAACATTTGGAACAGTTCCAATTGTTTTAACATCTAATTTTCCATTTGCTTTAAAGTCATCAACAACAGCTTTGAAAGACATTGCATAACATCTATCTGGAATCATAGCGATTGTATCTTCTTCTTTATCATCTGCATTCCACATTTTCCCACCACCTTTTAACATAGCAGGCATAGAAGCATCAACGATAACGTCAGATGGTACGTGTAAGTTTGTAATTCCTTTTGCAGAGTTAACCATAGCAAGTCTTGGTTGTTTTGCATAAATTGCAGCAATATCAGCTTCAATTTCAGTTTTTTTAGCTGCATCAACTTGGTCTAATTTAGAGTATAAATCACCTAAACCATTGTTGAAGTTTACACCTAAAGTGTCAAATAATGCACCATGTTTTTCAATTAAATCTTTGAAGAATACTTTTACTGCAAATCCAAACATAATTGGATCAGAAACTTTCATCATTGTAGCTTTTAAGTGTAAAGATAATAATACATCTTCTTTTTTAGCTCTTTCAATAGTTTTTGCATAGAAATCTTGTAATGCTTTTGCACTCATTACTGTTGCATCAATAATTTCACCTGCTAATACTTTTGTAGAAGCTTTTAATACAGCTTCAGCTCCATTTTTGTCAAAGAAAGAGATTTTTAAATCATCAGCAGCATCAAAAGTTTTAGATACTTCAGAACCATAGAAGTCTCCTGAATCCATGAATGCAACGTCTGTTTTAGAATCTTTAGTCCATTCACCCATTCTATGAGGGTTGTTTTTTGCATAATTTTTAACAGCACCTGGAGCTCTTCTATCTGAGTTTCCTTCTCTTAATACTGGATTAACAGCTGAACCTAAGATTTTAGAATATCTTGCAGTTACTTCAGCACTTTCATCATAATTAGGTACATTGTAACCTTTTGATTGTAACTCAGCAATTGCAGCTTTTAATTGAGGAATTGAAGCAGAGATATTTGGAAGTTTGATAATATTAGCATTTGGATCTTGAGTCATTTCACCAAGTTCAGCTAATGCATCACCAATTTTTTGATCTTCTTTTAAGTTTTCTGGGAAGTTAGCTAAAATTCTTCCAGCTAATGAGATATCTTTTGTAACCATTTCAATTCCAGAGCTTTTTGTGAAAGCTTTAATGATTGGTAAAAAAGAGTATGTTGCTAAAGCTGGAGCTTCATCAACTTTTGTATAGATTATCTTTGACATATTTTTTCCTAAATTTGAATTTTAATGTTGGAGATATATTATCTAGATTTGATTTTAGGGTAATTTAAAGTTTTGAATATTTAAAGGTGTGAAAATTTGATTGTTTCAAATTTTCACAAGTTAGACTAATTTATATTGTTAAATAAATCTTTAATTGAAGTTGGTTTCTGTTTTGTAACATCAGTTTTCATAATTGTTTCTGCTTCTTCATCAATTTTTGTTTCAACTTCTTTTACTTTTGTATATGTTTTTTCAACACCTACATTTGCTCTGATATTTGCTTGATGTTCTTCAAAAGTACTTGCAAATTTATGTAAACCATTTCTATTATCTCTTACAAAATAGATGTAATTACTTTTTACAGGGAACATTGCAGCTTTTATCGCATCTAAACCAACTGCACAAACAGGATCCTTTGGAAGGCCTGCAAATTTATATGTATTATATGAACTTTCATCATCTCTGATTCTATCAGCAGTTACTACTTCATTTGAATATTTACCATAATTTAATGTTCCATCCATTTGAAGTTTCATTCCTTTTTTTAGTCTATTATGAATTACACTTGCAATAATTGGCATTTCATTTATTGTTGCTGCTTCTTTTTGTATCACTGAAGCTAAAATTAAGTAGTTGTACCATTTATTTCTATCATAAATTCCAAAAATCTTTTTTGAAAACTCTTCATATTTTTTATTTGTTTGAGAAAATAGATAAAAAATCATATAATCTTCTTTCATCCCTAAAGGTAATGAATATGTGTCAGCTAAGATGTTTCCATCAGCTTTAAATGCATATTGATCATAAATTTGTGTTAATTTTTCTTCAGATAAATTAAATTCAGCAGCTAACTTTTTTAAGAAAACATACGATGTTTCACCAGGAATTAATGTAATATCTTTTAATGCTGCTTTTGAAGTTATTAGTTTATAAATAAAATCCATTTTTGTTAATCTATTTTGATTTATATCTATCCAACCACTTTGAACATAACCCATTGTTTTGATAATTACAGCATCAAGACCATTCATCTCATATCCACTTTTATTTAAGTATGATATAATATTGGCTGTACTGCCTTTAGGAATAAACAACACTTTTGTAGAAGTTACTGGCATTGTTACATAAAATAAAATCACAATAAAGCTTACAAGGATAAAATCAATAATGTTGAAGAGTATTAAACTTTTACTTGTCCTCCTCTTTTTAATCATCATATCATTTCTTTCGTATCTGTATTCGGGCATAAAAATAGACTCTTTCTCTTTTTCAAATTTTTCAGTTTCGCAATTCTATATTAAATTGGATAAAAAACTTATTTTGAATATTGATAATATCGAATATAAATCAAAAAAGATTGAAACGAAAAGTTCTTTTGAAGACTTAAAAAAAGATATTGAACTATTACCAAAAGTTCTAAAACTATTTCAAAGTATTAATATTCAGAGTTTAAAAATTGATGATAATGAATTTAAAATTATTTTAGATGAGCAAGATTTATATCTTGATAATAAATTTGTGAATATTGCCTCAAAAGTAGACATAAGTGGAAATCAAATTTTATTTGATATGTATTCTTTATATTTAAAAGATTATGAAATATTATTTAATGGAAAAATAAAAATTGATTATTTTAATGACAAATTAAACTATTTTGGAAACTTTTATTATCAAGACTTAGAAGCAAATTTAAATGTTGATATGACAAAAGATTTAGCAAAATTTTATATAGTTAGTTCTCCTTTTAAAAGTTTAAAATTTATAAAACAATTTTTAGATTTACCAAAAGAAGCTGAAGAATGGATGTATGATAATGTTGCTGGAGATATAAAACTTGAGGGCTTATATGCTGAATATGATTTAAAAAACAATCAGCTAGTTGAAAAATCTTTAAATGGAAAAGCACAAATAAAAGAAGCAAAAATTAGATTTCACAAAGATGTAGATGCTATACAAACAAAAAATTTAGATATTACATTTAAAGATGATAATCTTCATTTTGATTTAATTGAACCAACTTTTAGAGGTAAAAGTTTAGATGGAAGTTTTGTAACTATTCATAATCTTACAAGTGCACAAAATGGTGAAGTTGAAGTACATATAGAAGCAAATAGTAAATTGGATAAAGATATTTTAGATATTTTAAAAGCTTATAAAATCAATCTTCCATTAGTTCAAAAGAGTGGAAACACTGATGCTTCTTTAACTTTAGTGTTTCCATATGAGTTAGAAAAACCAATGACAACAAAAGGTGAATTTTTAGTAAAAGATGCTTTGATTTCAATAGGTAATTTTTCTTTTAATAGTAAAAATGCAACAGTAATTTTAGATGGAAGTAATGTTTTAGTAAAAGATGCAGATTTTAAATACAAAGATATGATAAATGCTCTTGTAAATATAAATATAGATACTAAAACTCTAAAATCTTCAGGTGAAACAACAATTAATTCATTGGTAATTAAAAAAGATAGTGGTGAAAAAATTGTTGATATAAAAGATAAAAAAACACCTATTGAAATGGATTTTAATAAAGAAACAATTATCAATCTAAAGGATTTAGAAACAACTGTAAAAGTTGCTGATGTAGTTTCTGTAAATATTAATAATTTATCAAAAATCTATCCCTATTCAAAACTTTTAAAAGACATATCAATAAAAGATGGAAATATAACTTTAGATATTAAAAATGATAACAATATCAACTTCAAAGCTTTAATAAAAGGTTTAAATTTACCTATTCAAAAAGATGGGCAAAATGTCGAAAGTCTTGATGTTTTAGGAACAATCAATGGTAAAAATATTGATATAAATTCTGCTGATGAAAATATAAAACTTGAAGTAAGAGATGATTTAAAAATATATTTAAAAAATCTAAATATCATTTTAGATACAAAAAAACAAGATACAAGTAATCTAAATCAAAATATGAATGTATATCTTACAAATAGTGAATTGAATTTAGATGGAACTACTTATAAAATAAAAAATGCAAATATACTTCTGAAAAAAGAAGAAATTACATTTGAGGCTACTTTAAAAGATTTAGATATTCCATTAAAAAAAGATGGAAAAAAGATAGATGAATTAACGCTTTTAGGGGTAAATAAAAATAACTATACAAAATTATATACAAAAAATAATGATTTAATTTTAGAGCAGAAAAATGGAAATTTATCTTTAAATGTTAATGGTTATGATGTTGTATATAAAACTGAAGATAAAGAAGATAACAATAGTTATAAAAATATTAATATTATAGGAAATAATTCAAATATTTATATAAATGATAAGTATAAATTTTTAGCAGATAACTTTGAAGTAAGAGTGAGAGATGAAGAAAAGTATGTTCATTTGCAATATAAAAAGACAGATATAACACTAAAAATCTCAAAAGATAAAAAGATAGATATTTTTACAAATGAAATTAATGATGAGTTTGTAAATGCAATTTTCGATAAAAATATTTTTAAAGGGGGAAAAATCGTATTTCTTGCAAGTGGAAATATAGATAATTTAAATGGAAAATTAATTATTGAAAATAGTAATATTGAAGATTTAGCAATTTTAAATAATCTTTTGATTTTTATACATACTTCTCCTGCGCTTGTAAATCCACTTTTAGCAGTTCCTTCTGTTGTTGGAATGGCAACAAATCAAGGATTTAATCTAACAGCATATAAAATAGTAAATGGTGTAATGGAGTTTAATTATAGTAAAGAAAAAGAGTTACTTGATGTAAAAAAACTTGTAACTGTTGGAAATGGTATTGATTTTGAAGGAAAAGGAAAAGTAAATTTGAATGATTTGACTTTAGATTCTGAAATTAAATTGATATTTTTAAAAGATTATTCAAAAATAGTTGGAGCAATTCCTGTAGTTAATTATGTGTTATTAGGCGATAATAATAGAGTTGAAACACAAGTAAATATTTTTGGGGATTTATCAAATCCAAGTATTTCAACAAATCTTACAAAAGAAACTTTTAGTATTCCTATGAATATTACAAAAAGAATATTAACTTCACCATCATTACTTTTAGATTTTATAAGTGGAAAAAGTAGTTTAGAAGAAGAGAAGAAAAAAGAAGAACCAATAAATAAGCCTTTAAAATAGAGGCTTATTCATTTCTTAAAACATCAATTACATCAATATGTGTAGCTTTTGAAGCAGGATAATAAGAAGAAAGTAAAACTATTATAACTGCACCAATAATAATAGAAACAAAATCAGTCATTGCTAGATTAAGAGGTAATTTAGCACTTCCATAAACGTCTGCTGGAAGAGTAACAATATCAAAATTATCAAGAAGCCAATAACCAATAAATCCTAAAGCAATTCCTGTTAAAATTCCAGAAAATCCAATGATTGTACCAACTCTTAAAAATATTGTTTTAATCTCTTTTGAACTTGCACCCATTGATAAAAGTAGGGCGATTTCTTTTCTTCTACTCATTACAGTCATTAGAAGTGAAGAGATAATATTTAATGAAGCAACTAAAATAATTAGCATTAAAACAATAAATAAAGCAGTTTTTTCCATTTTCATTGCGGCGAAGAAATTACCATTTTGTTGCCACCAACCAACAATTCCTGTATCAGTTCCTTGTAAAGAAATCTTTAGTTTTTCAATATCAGCAAATGCATCTTCTGAATAAATATGAATTCCATCATAAACATTTGCTTCTTTTTTTAATAGTGTTTGTAAAGACTCTAAAGTCGTATACATATAAGCTTTGTCATAAGCATTTAATCCAGATGTAAATGAACCGATATAATTAAATCTTTTCATTTTAGGCATCATTGAAAAACCAGTAGGATTTAATTCCGTAAAATAAAGAGTAGTTTTTGTTCCATCATTTAAATATAATTTATCACTTATTCCAGAACCAGTTATTACATCAAATTTATTTATTAGTAAATCACCTATTGCTTCTTTATAAATAGGATTTATTTCTGCTTCTTTTTGTGGAATTACACCAAAAATCATTCCTCCACTCATAATGTCACCATTTTGGATAATGGCTTGTGAAGAAACAAAAGGAGAAAATTTTAAATAAGGATATTCTTTTTGAAGTCTTTCAAGTAATTGTTCATTTACAGAATCTTCAACTTTTGGATAGATAGTTAATGGATAATTCATTGTAAATAGTTTTTTTTCAAACTCTTTTGCTGTTCCATTCATAATAGCCATAGAAAGAATTAAAACCATTACACCTATAGAAACTCCTATAAATGCTAAAATAGCACTTATAGATATAAAAGGATTTTTTTTATCAAATCTTAGATACTTTTTAACAATAAAATTAACTAATTTTTTATTCAAATTATTTTCCCGCTGCTAAACCAATTTTTGGTCCACTTTTACCACAACATTGTTTATATTTTAATCCACTTCCACAAGGACAAGTTTCATTTCTTGCAATTTTTTTATCACTATTTTTTACAGCTTCTTGAGCAACATTTGTAGTTATATGTTCTGTTGCTTCTTCCATTTGCTCTTTCATTCTTGCAATTGCTTCTTGTTCTTTTTGTCTATCTTCATTTGATTGAAGTTGAATAGTAAATAAAATTTTAATAATTTCATGTTTAATATTTGAAATTAATTCTATAAACATATTATAAGACTCTTTTTTATACTCAACAAGTGGATCTTTTTGATTATAACCTCTAAGTCCAATACCTGCTTTTAAAGTATCCATCGCATATAAATGTTCTCTCCAAGCATTATCTAAAATTTGTAAATATAAAATTCTTTCAATTTCACTTTTTTGCTCAGGTGCAGCCATTGACATTTTTTTAGTATAAACTTCTTTTAATATTGAAGTTAATTTTGTTTCAAAATCTTCGTAAGAGTCACTTTTTATAGCTTCTTCATTTACAACTAAGTGTAACTCTTCTTGTAATTTTGTTTTTATAAATTCATAATCAAAATCTTCTTCTGGCATACCTGGAATAATATTTGCTTCATTTAATAAATTTTGAACATATTCAAGTCTATTTTCATCAAGTTTTGCTTCGATATTGTAATCAGGTCTTAATAAGTCATTTCTAAATGTATAGATAACTTTTCTTTGCTCATTTGCAACATCATCATATTCAAGTAGGTGTTTTCTACTTTCAAAGTGCATTTGTTCAACTTTTTTCTGAGCATTTTCAACAGCACGTGTAACCATTCTTGATTCAATATGCTCACCTTCTTCAATCCCAAGTCTTTCCATAATTCCTTTGATTTTATCACTTCCAAAGATTCTTAAAAGATTATCTTCTAAAGATAGATAAAATTGAGATTCTCCAACATCTCCTTGACGTCCAGATCTTCCTCTTAACTGATTATCAATTCTTCTAGACTCATGTCTTTCAGTTCCAATGATTGCTAAACCACCTAAGTCTAAAATCTCTTTAGTAAGTTTAATATCAACTCCCCTTCCAGCCATATTTGTAGCAATTGTAACTGCACCTTTTTGACCAGCGTCAGCGATAATTTTCCCTTCTTTTTCGTGTTGTTTTGCATTTAAAACTGTATGAGGAATTTTTTTATCAACTAAAATTTTATGTAATTTTTCTGATTTTTCAATTGAAGCAGTTCCAACAAGAACTGGTTGTCCTTTTTCATGTAATTCTTTAATTCTATTACAAACAGCTTCAAATTTTTCTCTTTCACTTTTGTAAATTAAGTCGTTTTTATCGATTCTTTTAACTGGAATGTTTGTAGGAATTGAAACAACATCAAGATTATAAATCTCAGCAAACTCAGTTGCTTCTGTTTGAGCAGTTCCTGTCATACCCGCTAATTTTTTATACATTCTAAAATAATTTTGGAAAGTAATATCTGCTAAAGTTTGTGATTCATCTTGGATTGAAACACCTTCTTTTGCTTCTAAAGCTTGGTGTAATCCTTCACTAAATCTTCTTCCTTCACTTAATCTTCCTGTAAATTCATCAACAATGATAATTTGATTGTCTTTTACAACATAATCAACATCTTTTTCAAAGATATAGTTAGCTTTTAAAGCTTGGTCAAGTGAGTGAGAAAGCATTGCATTTTCTAAAGAGTATAAGTTTTCAACTCCAAAAAGTTTTTCTGCATTTTCATGCCCTTGTTCTGTTAACATAACAGATCTATTTTTTTCATCAACTATAAAATCACCAGTTGTTGTTGGTTTTTCAGCTGCACTTTTTGGTTGAATTAATTCACCTTTTTCTAATTTTAAAGCAATTTCATTTGCTTTTACATAATTTGAATTTTTGTGATTTGTTGGTCCAGAAATAATAAGTGGAGTTCTAGCTTCATCAATTAAAATCGAGTCAACTTCATCTACAATTACAAAGTTATGTCCTCTTTGAACTTTTTCGTTAATATCATAGTTCATATTGTCTCTTAAATAATCAAATCCAAATTCATTATTTGTTCCATAAGTGATATCACAAGCATATTGTTCTCTTCTTTCTTGGTCATTTCTTAAACCACCAACGATTGCTCCAACACTGTATCCTAAAAAGTTGTATAAAGGTGTTAGTTCATTTGCATCTCTACTTGCAAGGTAATCATTTACAGTTACAACATGTACACCTTTTCCTGTAAGTGCATTTAATGCAACAGCTAAAGAACCAACAAGAGTTTTTCCTTCTCCTGTTTTCATCTCTGCAATTCTTCCATCATGTAAAACCATAGCACCTATTAATTGTACATCATAAGGTCTCATTCCAAGAGTTCTGCTACTTGCTTCTCTAGTAATTGCAAAAGATTCAAATAATACATCATTTAATGATTTTTCTTCTTTTTGTACAAGCTCTTTAAGCTTATTAAATTCATTTTTTAATTCTTCATCACTTAAGTTTTTATACTTGCTTTCTAAAGCAGTTATAGCTTCTGCTTTCTTTCTATAATTTTTTACTTCTCTATCATTTCTTGTACCAAAAATTTTTGAAAAAACATTTAACATAAAATTAGTTCCTTTTCGTTATAATCGCAAGATTATATAAAAAAAAAGGTTAAAGTATGTTTTATAAATCGCTAATTTTTTTAGCATTGTTCAGTATTAGTTGTATAGCTTCAAGTGATATTAGAAATTTAGATTCTTTTAAAGCTAGTTTTACACAAGTTATTACTTCAAGTTCAAAAAATATAATTGAATATAAAGGTGAGGTTTTTATCAAAAAAAGTGGAAAAATCTTATGGAAATATGAGACACCTGTTGTTAAAAATGTTTATATAAATAACGATTTTGCAATAGTAGATGAACCAGAGTTAGAACAAGCTATTTTTACTCAATTGGATAGTGAAATAAATATTATCAAACTTTTAAATAGTTCTAAAAAAAGTGCTGAAAATAGTTATACAACAAACATAGATGATGTTGATTATTCAATTAAAACTTCAAATGATAAAATTCAAGAAATAACATATAAAGATAAATTAGAAAATAGTGTTGATATTAAATTTTCAAATGTGGTACAAAATAGCGATATCTCTGATGAGATATTTAAGTTTGAAGTACCAGACTCTTACGATATTATAAAAAAATAGATTTTAAGAATTAAAAGCTATAATTTCACAGGTAAACCAGACAATAGCTTGAGTATTCAAGAGGAAAGTCCGGGCTGCTGTGAAGAATGGTTCCATTTAAATAATGGCTAGGGTAACCTAAGGGACAGTGCAACAGAAAGTAGACAGCCGATTTTTTGGTGATGGTGAAACGGTAGAGTAAGAGCCTACCAGCATTTTGAGTAATCTTAATGGCTTTGTAAACCCAACCTGCAGCAAGAAGACTAGGTAATTCCTTCACACTTTTTTGGTCTTCGCAAGATTGTTAAAGTAATTTAACAACTAGATAAATTATTGTCTTAAAAACAAAACGCGGCTTATTGGTTTACCTATTTTATAAACACTTACAAAATAATAATCTTATATTTTCTTTTAAATTTATTATAAATTTTTGATAGAATAATATTATATTTTTAAAATATATCCATAATTTTGTATGTTTTGTATATCAAGATTTGGTACTTTCTTTTTTAATCTTGATAAAGTATCTCTTATTGTTGAAAGTGAAACATCTTTATCATACCAAACTTTATCTATTAGAAAAGAATAAGAGATTTGCTGATTAATATTCAAACATAGTTGATTTAAAACTTCTATCTCTTTTTTTGTTAAGTCAATTATATTTCCATTATATTTTAATGTTTTACTTTTTTTATGGTAAACATAATCACCAAGTTTAATAGCATAATCATTATCACTAAACCGATTATTTAATAACTCTTTATACATTAATCTTAATGCTACAATTAGTGTTGAATAAACATCTTCATAGGTAAATGGTTTAATAATATATCCATATACATTTGTTTGTTCAGTTTCATTTATTGTATCTAAATCTGTAAATGCTGTTGTGTATATAATTGGAATTTTACTATCAATGATTTTTGCACAATTAATTCCATCAATATTTCCATTGATATTAATATCCATAAAAATTAACTCTATATTATTGTCTAAAGTGATTTTTTTAGCTAGTTCTGCATTATTAGCTATAAAAAATTTTTCGAAACCAATTTTCTGAAGTATATTTTTTAAATAAGATACTGCTAAAAATTCATCTTCTACTATTAAAATATTTAAGTTATTTTGTATCAATTTTTATTTTTCCTAAATGTTAAAGTAAAACATGCAGTTTTATCAAAAGTATATGTATATTGAGAATCAGAGAGTTTTTTTGAAAATTCTTTGATTAGATTTAAACCTAAACCTCTACTATTTTCTATAGAAAATTCTTTACTATTGTCTTCAATTCTTAATTCAATTTTTTCATCTATTGTTTTTAAAAATATATTTATATAATTTTCTTTTATATTTTGATTATGTTTTATACTATTTGTAAGAATTTCATTGACAATAACACCTAAATTTAGAGCTTCTTCAAAACTTAAATAGATGTTTTCAATATGGTAATCTATATAAAAATTTTTATTTGCATATGAAAAAGTTATATTTTCTATAATATTTTTCAAATATTCATTTATATTTATTTGAATTAAATCTTTTGAACTATAAAGTAATTGTTCATGTAGTTTTGACATAGATTTAATTCTATTAGTCAATTCTGTAAAGATTTCTTTATTTTCATGTTTTTGGGATTCAAACCAAAGCATACCTAATATCATATGAAAATTATTTTTTACTCTATGAAATATCTCTTTTAATAAAAGTTCTCTTTCTTTAACTAGTAAAGATAACTTTTGATTTGATTCTTCAAGCTCTTGAGTTCTTTTTTCTACTTCTTTTTTTAATAGTTCTTCTTGTTTTGTTTTTATTGTTATTAATTGTTCTTGATATTCAATTTGTTTATTTCTAGAAACAGAATATTCATTAACTAAAAGAAGTGTAAATCCAATCAGTTCTACTGCAGAAGCTGCAATATATCCATATCTAGTCAAAATATTATATTCTGTCACTCCTCCTACCATTGTAGTAAATATTAGAATAAAAATAAAAAAGAAGACTAATATTAATGTGTAATATTTAGCAAATTGATGACCTTTTAAATAACTAATTATTGAAGCAATTATTAATGCAATGTTTACTATGGCAACTGTATTATTTATAACTTTGTTCCATGGCGTATATTCATAAATTAATAAAAAACCTAAGATGAATAATAAAAATGAAATGAATAATAGTAAATAATTGAAATATCTGGCGTGCTTTTTTATATTTAAATATTCTATAGAAAAAAGTGCAAAAAACGCAGTTGTAAAAGCTCCTGCTGAATGAAGTTTATAAACATAATGATGTAAATCAAAGTAAGCTAACATTCCACTAATATTTATTGTATAAATCAGATAAAAAAAACTATATCCTAAATAGTAAAAATATAGTTTCTCTTTTATTTTAATAGATAAGAAAAGCGTAAATAGTAGAATAACTGTAAAAATACTAAAAATAAAGGTATAAAAAATATTAACAGTAATTTGTTTATTAAGATAAAAACTATCACTATCATAGATTAGAAGTTTTCCAAAATAAGAATATTTACCTTTTAATTCTATATAAAAAGTTTTTGTTTCATCTGGTTGTAAAATTATCTTTGTTGCTAATTTATTTGTTTTTATTTCTCTATTTTCAATAGGAATGAATAGTCCATTTTCTTTTTTTATCCATTTATTATTAATTTCATCAAAATAATAAAGATTAAAAATCTCGTAAAAATGTTCATTAACTGTTAATACAAATTCTGATTTAGAATTATTATTTTTTAGATTTAATTTTATCCAAAGTTGTGAATTTGTATATCCTAATGAAAAATTATTAGAAGATGTTTCAGTGAAGTCAATATCTTTAACTTCCTGAATGGTCAATATTTCTTTACTTTTTAAATATTGAAATTGAAAATTATCAGTAATTGTGTTTTGGATATTTATAATCTTATCAGAAAAATTATTTCCTAATAATACAATTAAAAAGATATGAAAGATTGTTATATATTTTAAACATGAGCCTTTAAACATCCCAGAATTCTACCATAATAGAACTTCTTTTTTCCGTCAGATTTCCGACAATTTTTAGATACAATTTAATAATTTATTATTTATAAAAGGGACAACAATGGAAAAAACATTCGATTTTCATTCACGGTTTAGAATACTAAAAGGTGGAAAAATTAGTTTACTAGTTAGTGCTATACTTAGTTCTACAACATTAACATTTGCTGCACCTACAGGGGGAACTGTAACATCAGGAAGTGCAACAATAAATCAAAGTGGAACGGTAACAAATATCAACCAAAGCACTCAAAAAGCCTCAATTAATTGGCAAAACTTTTCTATTTCTTCAAATGAAACAGTAAATTTCAATCAACCAAACTCTTCTTCAATTACTTTAAATAGAGTAATAGGAACTGAAAAATCAGTAATAAATGGAGCATTAAACGCAAATGGACAAGTTTGGATATTAAATTCAAATGGTGTTTTATTTGGAAAAAATGCATCAATTAATACTTCAGGATTATTAGCAACAACAGCTGAACTATCGGATAATGATTTTAATGCTGGAAATTATAACTTTAAAAATGCAACAGCAAATTCAATCATTAATCAAGGAACAATAGAAGTTGTAAATAATGGTTCTGTAGTTCTTGCTTCAAATGAAGTTGCTAATGAGGGAACAATTAAAGCAGTTAAAGGAAACATTCATTTAGTTGGAGCTGATTCTTATTCAATTAATCTAAATGGAAACTCATTAGTTAATTTAACAGTAGATAAAGGTATATTAGATGCATTAGTTAAAAACTCAGGAAATATTATAGCAGATGGTGGAGAGATATATTTAACAACAAATGCAGTAAATGAGTTATTAAAAGGTGTAGTAAATAATACTGGAATTATTGAAGCTAACTCTTTAGATGGGATAACTGGTAAAGTTGAATTGTTTGCTCATGGTGGAGAAGTTCAAGTTGGTGGAATAATTGAAGCTAAAGATGGATTTGTTGAGACTTCAGGGAAAGATTTTAAATTTAATAGTGCAAAAATAGAAGCAGCAGAATGGTTAATTGACCCTGTTAATATTACTATAGATTCTACTTTAGCTTCGGCAATTGAAACAGCACTTGGAAGTGGAAATGTAACAATTTCAACTGATGGAAGTAATACTCCTGATACAAGCTCTGGAGAAAGTGGTAGTGAAGGAAATATTAATGTTGATAGTGCAATATCTTGGAGTGCAAATAATACATTAACACTTTCTGCATATAATAATATTTATGTAAATGAAAATATTACTCATACTGGAACTTCAGTTGGAGGAATAATATTTTTATATGGTCAAGGAACAGCAGATGGAGGAACAAGTACATATAGTGTTGCTTCAGGTAAAACAGTAACATCTCCTTCTATTCAATGGAGAAAAGGAAATGATTTAGCAAGTACTAGATATGCAATTATGGATGGAAATGTTTTTTTAGGTGGAAAATATATTGAATTAGGAATCAATGGAACAAAAGGAGTTTTTGGATCGTCAGGAACAGCCATCCCTAGTTTATTTTTTGGAAGACAAGGATCTAATACAAGAATTGGTATGATAGGTGATGCAGATGGTTTTGGAACAGGAACAGATTTAAGAATTGATTATTTCCTTCCTGGATCAGATTATGAAAATTATAGAGCATTTTTTAATAGTTCTAGTGTAGCTGGATATACGAGTGAATTCGATAATGTAACAGTTGAACTATTATCTTTAGGAGCTGATAATACTTTAACAGCAAGAGTTACATCGATGGAGGGTGATTTAAAAGTTGTTCAAGATATTACTTTTAAAACAGAAGATAAATATTTTAACAATAGTGTAGTTTTAACTAATACAGGTAGTACAGATATGACAAATGTTGCATTTGCAAGAGAATTTGATCCGGACAATAATAGAGATGTAGGTGGTTCTTCACAAACAATACAAACAATTCAATCTACTATATCTTCTGATAAAGTTGCCGTATTAAGTGGACAAGGTTTTGATGGAGATGCTTATGATGTTTTGGCTGGTTCACAATCTAATATTTTATTTTATTCAGCAGATACACGTACTGAATTAGCTGTAGGTTCAGGTTGTTGTACTAATGTTACAACTTATGGTGACCCACTTTTTGTAAAAGGTTATTCAATTACTGGAGATAAGGCAATGGCTATAAAATTTAATATTGGTACATTAGCTGCAAATTCATCTTCAAGTGCAATTTCATATTTTACGTCTTTAGATAATAGAGATATTTCGACTATTATTGCTGAATTAAATATAAAGAATGGTGTAACAACACCAACACCAACACCAACAACACCAACAAATAATAATGAAAATATAACTAAAGTAATAACTTCAATAGTAAATACTAATGCAATAAGATATGAAGTACCAAAAGTCACATTACCAGTAATTCAACCTCAAAATCCAGTTAATACAATAAATGGAAATAGAGTAAATGTATTGTCACAACCATTAGAAGCTCAACCAACAAGAATAATAAGTATGGAAGAGTTAAGATTAAATCAAGATACAAATAATCCAAGTGGAAATCAGGAAATAAGAGTACCAATAGGAGATAATTCAATAATTGATTTAGTAAATGGAGGTATTTTACTTCCAAATGGCTTACATCAACAATTCTTCATAGTAGAGAATTCAAATAATAATAGTGAAATATAAGAAGAAGGAAAAATAGAAATGAAACAAATGAAAAATATAACAATAAAAACAATCGTACTTTCAACTCTAACATCAACTTTTCTTCTTGGAGCAACACCAAATATAGGGAATGTAGAAAAAGAGATAAAAGCACCAGAAATAAAAAAAGAACAACCTCCATTACCAGAAATAAAACAAAAAGAGTATAAAGCACCAATGGTAGATAGTGGTAAAAAAATCTTAATAAATGATTTTAAAATCACAGGTAATGAACATATCTCTTTAAATGAATTGGAAAAATTCTTTGTAGAATCAAAAGGTAAAGAATTAACTTTTAATCAATTACAAGAAATTATTGTTGAAATAACTAAATTTTATAGAGAAAAAGGATACTTTGTTGCAAGAGCTTATATTCCAGCACAAAATATAAATGAAAATAACGGTGTATTAGAAATAGCTGTAATTGAAGGAACTTATGGTGAATTTAAGTTAAAAAACAACTCTTTAGTAAAAGATAGTGTAGTTCAAGGAATGCTTAATAATGCAAAAGAAAAAGATAATGTAATTTCAACAAATACATTAGAACGATCAATGCTTATTATCAATGATACTCCAGGTACAATAGTAACTCAAGCAGATGTAATGCCAGGAGAACAAGTAGGAACTTCAGATTTTATAGTTACAACAGAAGCATCTCAAAGAGTAGATGGATATGTTGTTTCTGATAACTATGGAAGTAGATATACTGGTAAATATAGATTGATGGCAGGAGTTAATATAAACTCTCCATTTGAAATCGGTGATAAGATATCATTGTTTGGTCTTGTTTCAAATGGACAAAATCTAAAAAATGGAAGAGTTGCATACCAAGCACCTTTGGCTCCAAATGGTTTAGTAGGGGAAGTATCTTATACTCAAACAAATTACTCTTTATCTGATAGTTATAAAAGTTTAGATGCATTTGGAACTTCTAAAACAGTTGAAGGAAAGATATCTTACCCAATTATTAGAACAAGAGCAGAAAACTTAAATAGCTTAATTTCAATTGCTTCAAAAGATTTAAAAGATGAAGTAGAGTCAACAAGTGATATTACAAAAAAAGATTCAACATCTGTAAAACTAGCTCTTGAATATGATAAAAATTATATGGCCTTTAATAAAAACTCAAAATCAATAGCAAATGTGTATTTTACATATGGAAAACTAAGCTTTGATGATGTTGCTGATAGAACAACAGATGAAGCAGGTGCGGATACAAACGGTAATTACTCAAAAGTAAATGTAGAATTGTCAAATACAATTGAATTTACATCAGCTCTTTCTTTAGATACTTCTTTACAAATGCAATATGCATTAGGAAATAAAAATCTAGATGGTAGTGAAGATTTTTCAATTGGTGGCGCATATGGAGTTAAATTATACCCAGATGGTGAATTAAGTGCAGAAAATGGTTATACATTTAATACAGAATTAAAATATAAATTGCCTAATTTAAATAATCTATCTAACACCGTTGGAATATTTTATGATAGAGGAAAAGCTTATATGGCAAATAATAGTGTAGACTTTGAAAGTAAATCATTACAAGATGTAGGAGTTGGATACTATGCATCATATGATAGATTTTTTGGACAAGTACAAGTAGCATGGAATGCAAATAGTAAAGAAGTAACAAGTGAACCAGAGAGAAATAGCAGAGTGTTATTTCAAGGTGGATTAACTTTTTAATTTAAAATAAAAGAATGAACAAGAAGTTATTCTCTTCTTGTTTGTTAAAGTTCGAATAGCCTTAATTTAGAAAAGAAATTTAAAAACATTAAATCAAACATATTACAAACAATATTAATTTTAATAAATAGCTACTTATCGACAATTTATCAATCTCACACAATTAATAATTTTTTTACTCAAATATATCTAACATTTAACTTTTATTAAAAAATCTGATAAAATAACTACAATTATTTATGCAAATTCAAAAAAATTATGTATACTTAGATATTATTTTATTATAAAATTATGGAGTTAAGTATTTATAGATGGTAAAAATTAAAATTATTATTTTATTTATCATGATTTCAATTGGCGTAAATGCAATGGAACCAAATAAAAAATTAGCTTACATAGTATCTGATATGAGTATTCCTTTTTGGCAAATTATGTCAAAAGGTATTAAATCAAAAGCTTCTGAATTGGGTTATCAAATAGACTTTTATAGTTCAAATAATTTAAAAAAAATTGAACTTGAGAATATTGTTACAGTTTTAAATTCTAAAGTAGATGGATTAATAATCTCTCCTATAAATTCTTCAACAGCAGTCACAATATTAGATTTAGCAAAAAAAGCAAATTTACCAGTTGTTATATCTGATATTGGTGCTGATAGTGGAGATTATGTCTCTTTTATCTCTTCTGATAATGTAACAGGAGCATATGAACTTGGAAAAATTTTATCAAAAAAATTGATAGATTTAAATTGGGATAAAGATGGAACTGTAGGAATTATTGCTATTCCTCAAAAAAGAACAAATGGAAAAGATAGAACAAATGGATTTTTGAAAGCTTTAAATGAATCAAATATAAAAACTACAGGAATTTATCAACAAGTAGATTTTTCATATAAAGAAACTTATGATTATTCAATAAAATTGATAAATCAATTTTCAGATTTAAAAGCTATTTGGTTACAAGGTTCTGATAAATATAAAGGTGCTCTTGATGCTATTAAAGATTCCAATAAAGAAGGAAAAATTCTTCTTATTTGTTTTGATGCTGAACCTGAATTTTTAGATTTAATACCAAAAGAGATATTAGTTGGTTCAGCAATGCAACAACCATATCTTATGGGAAGTAAAGCAGTAGAAGTTTTAGATGATTATTTAAATAAAAAAGAAGTGAAAAAAGAGTATAAACTTCCAATTTTAGCTATTTCAAAAGATAATATTCAAGAAAATTTACCTAAAATAAAATTAAATGTATTAGGTATAAAATAATTTATGAGAAATAACTCTTTAATAGTCTCTTTTCTTTTTCCCTTATTATTTTTCGTAATAGTAATTATGTCTCTTTATACAAGTTATAACTATTTTGAAACAAAAAAACGATTAATCAATGAAATAACTTTAGATGTTGAATCTGTATCTTTACAGTTAAAAGATATGCTTCCTTATTTTATTAATTCATATGCAATTAATGAATATGAAAAACTAATAGAAAATCAACTAAAAAATAAAAATATATTAGCTATTACAATCAAAGATTATAATTATGGAAAAATTTTTAGTAAAGATTATGTAGAAAGTGGAAAATTAAAAATAGATGATAAGATTGTAAGTTTTAAAGAAAATGATTTAAAACAGCAAATAATAATCAAAAATAATTTTTCAGTTAAAGAATTAACTCTTAAAAATTCAGATATTGAAATCGCAAAAATAATGATATATTCTACAAATAAACATTTAGAAGAAGAGTTAAATATAATCGTTCAAAGAAGTTTATATGAAATTTTAATCTCTTCTTTAATCATTATTACTCTTTTATTTTTTATGATTAAAACCTTTGTTTTAAGACCAATTTACAATATCATAGATGTAATTCAAAATGATTCTGAAGATGGTTTACCTAAAAATGCAATTCCTTTACATAATACAAAAGAGTTAAATGAATTAATTTCTAAAATGAACACTATGATATCAACTATTAAAAATTCTAGATTTAAAATTGATGAAATTAATAATAGATTTGAGTTAGTAATTGAGAGTATAAATGAAGGTATTTGGGATTGGGATTTAATAACAAATGAAACTTATTTTTCTGCTAAATGGAAAAAATTATTAGATTTTGAAGATGATGAAATAGAAAATAATGCTGATTCTTTTTTCAATCTAGTTCATCCTGATGATAAAAAAATAGTAAAAGATAGTCTAAAAAACTATTTTGAAAATCCAATTGATAACAAATATTTTTTAGAAATAAGAATGAGAAATAAATCTGGAAATTATGTTTGGATTTTGACTCGTGGAAAAGTTATTCTTGATAAAAATAATAAGCCTATTAGAATGCTTGGAACTCACAGTGATTTGACAGTGCGAAAAAATTTAGAAAAACAAATAATAAAAGATAGGGATTTTATTTCTACAATTATAGATAACTCAAATGCAATTATTGCTGTAATTAATAGTGATGGTGTTATGTTTAAAGTAAATAAATATGCACAAGAATTTGTTGGATATACGCAAGAAGAGATATCAAGTGTTCCATTTTTTTGGTCAAGATTTTTAAATGAGAATATAAGAGATAAAGTAATTAATATTATAGATGAAGCAAAAAAAGGAAATATTATTAAGAATTTTAAAAACTCTTGGATTTCAAGAAGTGGTGAAGAGAGAGTTTTTGAATGGTCAAGTATGCTTGTTCAAAAAGAAGATGATTCTATGGATTATTTAGCAACTATTGGAATTGATATTTCGGAAAAAGAATTTAATCAAAAACAGATATTAGAACAAAAACAAGAGTTTGAATTGATTTTTAATTATTCTAAAGATGGTATAGCAATACTTGATTTAGATACAAAATTTATTAAATTTAATGATTCTTTGATTGAAATGATAAAAGAACCAAAAGAGGTTTTAGAAGAAAAAAGGTTATTTGATTTTTGTATATCTCCAGATATTGAAAACAATAAAAAGATTTTAGATAAAGTAATCTCAGATGGATTTATTAGTAATTATGAAAATGTATTTTTATTTGGAGAAAAAAGAGTTTCTGTTAATTTGAACTTATCATTGCTTCCTGATAAAAAGAGACTTTTACTACTTATTAAAGATGTTAGTTCATTAAAAATTATGCAAGAACAAGCAAAATTGGCATCATTGGGAGAAATGATAGGAAATATTGCTCATCAATGGCGACAACCTTTAAGTTTTATTAGTACAAGTGCAAGTGCTTTAAAAGTAAAATCTGAATTTAATATGTTAAATAAAGAGGATATTGAAGAGACATCTAAATCTATTGTGAAACAAACAGAATATTTATCAAATACAATTGATAATTTTAGAGATTTTATTAAAGAAGATAAATCAAATAAAGAGATTAGTATAAAAGAGATTTTAGAAAATACATTAAATCTTATACATGCTTCTTTACATAATAACTTTATAAATTTAGTTTTGGATATTGATGCTGATTTAGAAATTTATGGTAATAAAAATGAATTAACAGAAGCTTTTTTAAATATCATTTCAAATAGTAAAGATGTATTAAAAGATAAAGATGAAGATGATAGATTTATTTTTATAAAAACAAAACAACTTGATAAAAATAGATTAGAAATAAACTTTTTAGATAGTGGTGGTGGAATTGAAGAGTCAATTATCTCTAAAGTTTTAGAACCATATTTTACAACAAAACATAAATCACAAGGAACTGGTCTTGGTCTTGCAATTGTTGATAAAATTGTAAGAGAAAGACACAATGGTATAATAGACATTTATAACGAAGAGTTTACCTATAATCAAAAACAATATAAAGGTGCTTGTTTTTCTATTGTTTTCGAAAATAAAGTTAATCAAACCATTTAACTTGCTCTCTTAAATTTACAACTTCTCCTACGATTATAATGGCTGGTGTTGGTAAATCTTTTGCTTTTTGCGTAATATCTTCTAATGTTCCAATAACTACTTTTTGGTCTTTTGTTGTTCCTTTTGAAACAACTGCACAAGGATAATCTTTTCTTTTTCCTAGACTCATTAATTTTGAAGTAATTAATCCAATATTATGTAATCCCATCAAAAATACTATTGTTTCATCATTTAAAAAAGTTTGCCATTCGATTTGAGATATTTTTTTATTTGGTGTTTCATGACCAGTTACAACTCTAAATGAAGTTGTTATTCCCCTATGAGTTACTGGAATTCCAGCATAAGCTGGGACTGCTACACTTGAGCTAATTCCTGGAATAATTTCAAATTTTATTCCTCTTTGATGTAGATAAATAGCTTCTTCTCCACCACGCCCAAAAACAAATGGATCTCCACCTTTTAATCTTACAACAACTTTATTACTGTATTTTAAAGCACTTTGATAAATTATTTCATTTATCTCTTCTTGAGGAACAGAGTGATTTCCACTCTCTTTTCCTACAAAAATAAATTGACAATCTTTTTTTGCCATTTCTAAAATCTCTGGATTTGCTAATTTATCATAGATTATTACATCAGCTTCACTTATTACCCTAGCTGCTTTTAAAGTAAGTAATTCAATATCTCCAGGACCAGCACCTGTTAGATAAACTCTATTTTCCATTTTAAATTCCTAAATAAATTATGTTTTCAACAATTTTTGTTTCATACACATTTGTACAACCATGGTCATTTCCTAAAGCTTCACCACTTTTTAAATCAATATTCCAGTTATGAAGTGGGCAAGTAACAATATGTTCATGAACTAATCCTTCACTTAATTTTCCTTTTTTATGAGGACAAGTATTGTTTACTGCAAAGATTGAATCATCTTTAGTTTTAAAGATTGCAATTTGTAAATCACCAATTTCTATCACTCTTGAACCCATAAAAGGAATTTCTTCTATACTTACAATTTTGTACCATTTTTTCATCTTAAAACTCCTTTGCTTCAAAACTATGTGATTCTTCTGGATTTATTACAATTGTAGAAAACTCTTTTGTAAATCCATCTTCTATTGCTTTTGCCCAAGGGTCAACTTGTGCCGATTTTTGAGATTCTTCAAATCTTAGAGCATAAAAGGCTCTTTTTTCTTTATCTAAAATTACATCTTTTACATATTGAAGTCCAACTCGCTCAACCCAGTGAGCAGTTCTTTCTAAATAGTAGGCATCTTCTCTATAAAACTGCATAAATGCTTTTGTATATTCGATTAACTCTTCATCAGTTTCTACTTTACAAAGTAGGTCTGTAACTCGCACTTTTATACCACCATTTCCAGCTATATGAATTTCCCATCCAGAATCAACTCCAACAACACCAAAATCTTTGATAGTTGCTTCCGCACAGTTTCTTGGACATCCTGAAACTGCTAGTTTATATTTATGTGGTGTCCAACTTCCCCAAGTGATTTTTTCTAAAAGAACTCCCATATTCATAGAATCTTGAGTTCCAAATCTACAATATGTATTTCCAACACAAGTTTTAACAGTTCTTAAACCTTTTGCATAAGCTTGACCTGAAACAAAACCACAATCATTTAAATCTTTCCACATAGGCTCTAATTGCTCTTTTTTAACTCCAAGCATATCAAGTCGTTGACCACCAGTAAATTTAACTGTTGGAACATCATATTTCACAGCAATATCTGCAATATCTTTAAGTTCTTGTGGAGATGTAAGCCCACCCCAAATTCTAGGAACCACTGAATAAGTTCCATCTTTTTGGATATTTGCAAACATTCTATCATTTACTAAAGCACTTCTTTTATCATTTTTATATTTATCATCATTGTATTTTACAAGTAAGTAATAGTTGATAGCTGGTCGGCATTTTGCACAACCATCAGTTGTTTTCCATGAAAGTTTATTAAATACATCATAAACAGTTTCAAATTCACCATTATCAATAGCTAGTTTAATCTCTTTATGACCTAAAGTTGTACAAGAACAAATTCCTTCTTCTACTGCATTATACTCATCACCTAAAGTATTTACTAAAATTTGTTCAACTAAACCACTACAACTTCCACAAGAAGCTCCTGCTTTTGTGCAAGATTTTACATCACTAAGAGATTTTAAATCTTTTTCTTTGATGGCTCTAACTATATCACCTTTACAAACTCCATTACATCCACAAACCTCTTCATCATCACTCATAGCATTTACATCATTTCCACCATGACCACTATCTCCTGAAAGTGCTGATTTACCAAAAAGGATTTTAGTTCTTAAATCACTTATATCTGTCTCTTCTTTTAATAGTTTTAAATACCATGAAGCATCAGCTGTATCACCATATAAAACCATACCAATGATTTTGTCATTATAAATTACTAATTTTTTATAAATACCAACTTTTTCATCTAATAAAATTAAATCTTCAGTTGTTTCATCTCCAAGATAATCACCTGCACTAAATAAATCAACACCTGAGATTTTAAGTCTTGTTGAAAGAGTTGAGCCATTGTATCCTTCTGTTTTAACTTCAGCTAAATATTTAGCTAAAACTTTTGCTTGTTCATATAAAGGGGCAACTAAACCATAAGTATTTCCAGAGTGTTCAACACATTCACCAATAGCAAAAATATTTTCATCACTTGTTTGTAAAAAATCATTTACAACAATACCTTTGTTACATTCCAATGTTGCATCTATTGCTAACTCTTTATTTGGAATAATTCCTGTTGCAAAAATCACAAGATTTGACTCAACTACATCTCCATCACTAAATTTAACAATTTCTACTTCATTTACACCATCTATTTGTGTTACAGTAGTGTTTAGTTTAAACTCAATTCCATAAGATTCAAGATTTTTTTGTAAAAGTTTTCCACCAGTAGAATCTAATTGTTGAGATAGAATTGAGCTACTTCTATGAACTAAAATAGTTTTAATTCCATGCATAGCAATACCATAAGCAGCTTCAAGTCCAAGTAAACCACCACCAACAACAACAGCTGTTTTTGATTTATCTATAGTTGCTAAAATAGTATCTACATCAGCTTTTGTTCTAAATGCAATTACATTTTTTAAATCACTTCCAGTAGTTTTAGGAATAAATGGAAGTGAACCAGTAGCAATTAGAAGTTTGTCATATGATTCAACTTTTCCACTTTGGCTAGTAATAGTTTTTTCATTTTTATTGATAGATATTACTTTATCGCCTTTATTTAAAGTAATATTGTTTTGTTCATACCAAGTTTGGTGATTTATGATAGTATCTTCAAAAGTTTTTTCACTTGAAAGTATATATGAAAGCATGATTCTATTATAGTTAACATAAGGTTCATCACCATAAATAGTTATATCGTACTTGTCATTTGTAAGTTCAAGTAAATCCTCAATGGTTCGTAAACCACTCATTCCGTTTCCAATTACAACTAATTTCTTTTTCACTTTTCTTTCCTTTAGTTTCTTATAATTGAATTATTACATAAAGAAAAAAATTTGTGTTTTGAAAATTGTATATAATTTATTCATTAATCTTAATTTTAAATTAAATAAATAAAAATAAGTAAAATAAAAATGTATATATTTTATTTTAAACTTATTTTTACATTAAAATATAGAAATGAATTAATCTATTTTATAATTGATGATTTCTCTAAATCATTTAAAGAGATAGTTTCTTCTTTTATAACTATATGTTCAATTTGAGCAACTATTTCCTCTTTTTTTACTTTTAAACCTTGGGGAACTTTAGAGCTATGAAGTTGGACTGCACACTGTTTGAAATTTGGCTCAAAAGATTTTGGGTCAAAATCAGCAATCGTTATAGTGTTTATTAGCTGTTCATTAAAATGAAATGGTACAAAAACAGTTCCAACTCTAATATTTTGTGTCTCTTTTACTATGATATTATTTATTCTTCCTCTGCTTGAACTAATATCAAGTCTATCACCACTTTTTACTTCAAGTTTTTTTGCATCAGTTGGATTTATTTCAATCCAAGCTTCTGGGGCTAAATCATTTAAAATAGAGATAGTTTTTGTTTTTGTTCTTGTATGCCATTGTTCAACAGTTCTTCCAGTATTTAAAATAAATGGGAAATCACAGCTAGAAGTTTCAACTAAAGGTTTCCAATCAAGGCATAAAAGTTTTGCTTTTCCATCTTCTGTTGGACAAGGCATCTCTTCATCATAAAGTCTAGCTTTTCCTTTTGGATATTTTTCATTGCAAGGCCATTGGATTCCACCAAGTTCTTCAATGAGTTCATAACTCATTCCTGAATAATCACATAATCTTCCTGCACTCACTTTTTTCCATTCATTAAAGGCATCTTTTGGTTCGCTCCAAGAAGGGAATAATTTTTCATTTAAGCCTTCAAAATATTTTGAAAATTCTAAAACAATATTTAAATCACTTTTTGTTTCACCCAAAGGTTCAACAGCTTTTTTCGCATAGTTACATCTTCTTTCACTATTTGTATAAACGCCTTCTTTTTCACTCCAAGTTGCAGCACTAAATACAATATCAGCTATGAGTGAAGTTTCACTTTTAAAAGCATCTTGAACAACTAAAAACTCTAGTTTTGCTAAAGCACTTCTTAGTTTGTTTTGGTCTGGATATGAAATCAAAGGATTTGTTGCAACTAACCATAAAGCTTTTATCTCACCTCTATCAATAGCATCTATAATTTGTGGATAAGAATAACCTCTTTTTGTTGGAACATCTTCTACAGGAACATTTACAAGTGTTGCATACTCTTCTCTATCATAAGAACTTGCAAAGTTTCTGTATCCAGGAAGTGAAGAGGTAAATCCAGTCTCTCTTGTCCCCATAGCGTTACATTGTCCAGTAATTGATAATGCAGTTGCTCCTTGTCGTCCTACATTTCCAGTAATAAGAGCAAGATTACAAATAGCACTTACTGTATCAGTCCCAATTGAGCTTTGATTTACTCCCATTGTCCAAGCACTCATAGCTTTGTTGGCTTTTGCATAAACGCGAGCTAGTTCATATAAATCTTTTACATTTATTCCCGTGATATTTGAAACATCTTGTGGTTTATAGTTTTCAAAAATATGTTTTTTAAACTCTTTATAACCAGATGTTTTTTCATTTATAAATTTTTCGTTTTCCCAACCTTGCTCTAAGATAATGTAACAAAGTCCATTCATAAGTGCAAGGTCACTTCTTGGTTGAATTGGAACATATATATCTGCCATATTTGCAGTTTTTGAAAATCTTGGATCAACTACAATAATTGTTGGTTTTTTCCCCGTTATTTTTTGGTTTTTTGCTATATGAAGTTTCAAAATAGGGTGATTATCTGCTATATTTGCTCCAATTAACATAATAACATCAGCATGGGAAAAATCTTCGTAAGCACCAATAGGTCCATCACTTCCAAAAGTTTGTTTATATCCCATAACAGCACTTGCCATACAAAGTGTTGTATTTCCACAATAGTTATTTGTTTTTAGTCCAAGTTGTACAAATTTTCCTAAACTATAAAACTCTTCTGTTAGAAGTTGTCCAGTTGATACAACTCCAATAGCTGTATTTCCATATTTTTCTTGAATTTCTTTGAACTTATCACTTGTAGTTTTAAATACTTCATCCCATGAAGTTGATCCTAACACTCCATTTTTTTTAATCATTGGAGTTGTAAACCTATTTGAACTTTGTACCATAAGATGTTCACTTAAACCTTTTGGACAAAGTGTTCCTTGATTTACTGGATGTTTTGGGTCACCTTTTGTATAGACTGGCTTTCCATCCTTAACTCCAATATAAAGTCCACAACCAACTCCACAATAACCACAAGTTGAACGAACCCAAGAAGTAGGGGCTTTTTCAAGTGCAACTTTCCCAAATTTTTCATCATTTGTTAGAGCATATTTTTCATTTTTTATATCTAAGTTTAAAAAGTTTTTTATTTTATTTATCATCTTATTATCCTCTTTGATTTCCCATAAAGAAATTTCCAGCTAAGCCTTGGGCAACAGCTGTTTTATAAAATAGTAATCTTGAAACTATCTCACTTGAAAAAGATATAACTATTGATAAAACTAAAAATAGTATTGCAGATGTATAGTTTTGACTAGCTATAAATAACATACAAAGTATTGGTAAAATAAATGTACCAATGAAGATAGAATTTCTTCTAAAATCTCTTAATTTTATGAAATTTGTTTCATATAAAATTTTTGTTTTATTTAGTTGATAGTAATTAGTTTGTTCACTAGTTAAAAATTTGTAAAAATCTACTTCTTTTGAGAATTCTTTATATTGTAAGAATCCTACAAAAATACCAAAAGGTAATAAAACAGATGCAGATGAATAGCTTTCATTTAACATCAATATAAATGTAATAATGAAAAAACCGATATATCCAACATTAAAAAATATATTTGTTGTCTCTTTTTTATTCCAAGATGGACGTGCTTTTATCCTATAAATCATAGATTGTGCGTATATTCCATAAGTTCCAATTCCTAAAACCAATAGTTCAATAATGAATCTAAATTTTTGATTTGATTCAAAAAAGAATAATGCTATAACTAAAACCAAACCTGCTGTATATAAAGCCAAACCTAAAGCTTCACGTGAAAGCCAAGATGTTTTTATATTTTTCATAGCAGTCATGGCAAGTCCTGGACGTCCAAGATGAAGAGCAGAAAGTGGAAGTCCAATAGCTGCAGGTAAAAATATAGCAATCATCATCCAAAGATTTGGTGTTGGAAGATTAAATCCAAAAAGATTTGTCATTTCACCTAAAACTAAAGCAATAAAACCTCCATAAGAGATTTGTGTTAAAACAGTCATAAAAACTAATGGCCATTCACTATGATTTGGTTTAATTATATGAGCATCAGCTGGTGTCATATCTGCTATGTCATCAATAGTATATCTTGTTGTTGGTTTTGTGATATTTATATCAGGAAGATTTGGAGCAACTCCTTGTTCTTTCATATCTTTATCAAGCCACTCTTTTACATTTACAATTTCTATTGCAATTGCACCTGATGGACAAGCTTGAACACAAGCTGGAGTTTGTCCAACTTCTAGCTTTTCATGACACATATGACATTTTGTTACTATTCCTCTATCTTTATTAAAAACTGGAACTTCATAAGGACAATTCCAAGTACAGTATTGACAACCAATACAAGTATCATCATCATGAAAAACTATTCCATTATCGAATTTTATATATGAATTTGTGGGGCAACCTTTTAGACACTCTGGGTCAATACAATGATTACATGACATTGAATTAAAGTGATTTTTTACATTTGGGAAAATTCCACTTTGAGTTTCTCCAACTCTTCTCCATTTTACATCTGCACTATTGTTATTTTGCTCATTACAAGCAACTTCACAACAGTGACATCCAATACAAGCTGTTGCATCAAAGTGAAATCTATATTGCTCTCCAGCTTTTGGTTTTGCAATATCAATAGAGTAGTTTCCACATTGCATATTTGTATCAGTCTTATGAGCTATAAAGCTTTCCAATGGAGTTTTTTCGTTTGAACTCATCTTATAATCCAACTTTTGCTTGAATTTCTTCAATAGCTAATTTTGATAAAACTCTTGAATCAAAACTTTCAAAAGATTCATCATCTATCATCTCATTTTTATAGATTGTTAATAACTCTTTTACAACTTCTTGAGCTTTTTTTATAGGAATTGCTTTGCTTAATTGTCTAGCTTCTTCTATTTGTTTAGTTGCTTTTCCACCAATAAAGATTTTTACTCCATCACAAAAATTTCCTTCTTCATCTTTAGCTTTTGCTCCTTCAAATCCAATATCAGCAACTCCATGAACTCCACAACCTTTTGGACAAGCTGACCAATACATTCTTACTTTTCCTTTTTTCATAGGAATTTCTTTGTTTAAATAGTTTGCCATCTCAATTGCATCAGCTTTATTTGGAATTACTCCAAAAGAGCAATCATTTGTCCCAGCACATGCGATTTGATTTCTAAAAAATAGAGTATTATAAGCGTCATATTTTTTGAATATTTCAGAGTTCTTAATAGTTTCAAGATTTTTTTCATCACTTATTAAAAAGAAACTTTGTTCATGAGTAAATCTTAAAATTGAATCTGTTTCTTCCATCAAAGTAGAAACTTCTTCTAAATCTTTACTATTAAAAAGACCTGCAGGAATTGGGAAATAGATTGCTGTTTTTGCATCTTTTAGTTTTATAGTTGAATTTTCATCTATTTTATACTCTTCTTTTACAAGAGTTTCACCAGAGCTTTGAAGTTCTAATTTTGAAGATTCAATAAGTGCTTTTGTAAACTCTTCAATAGTAACTTCATCCAAAAAGTAAGTTAATCTATTTTTATTTCTATTATCTCTAAATCCGAACTCTTTAAATATGTCAAGTATTGTTTTAAAAACCTCTTTAACTTGATTTTGTTTTACAAAAATATTTATTGGTCTTGCTTGAACTCCAACTTTTCCCCCAAGATATAGATTAAATCCAATCTCATTATTTTTTTTAGCAAGAACAAAAGCACAATCGTGACCATAAATATTACAATCATTTGTGATATCACCTAAAATTCCAGTGTTAAATTTTCTTGGCAGTGTTCCTATAAAATCAGGATTTTTCAAAAATACATCATGTAAATCTTCAACTAAATCTTTACAATTAATTAATGAAGTTTTTGAATAACCATCAAATGGAGAAGTAATAATCCCTCTTAAATTATCACCTGCTGTTTGATAAGTAGTAATTCCAACACTTTGTAAGTTTGCTAAAACAGTTGGTAATTCTTCAAATTTTAGATGTCTAAACTCTACTTGGCTTCTTGTTGTTAAATCAATTCTACTTCTTCCAAAATCACTTGCAGTTTTTGCAAACATTTTTGCCTGAGTTAGTGTTAATTGACCTAAAGGAATTCTAATTCTGATAACAAATTCATCTTTATTCCCTTTGTCATAAATACCATAACATTTTAAAAGATGTTTTGATTGAGCTTCAGTTAGATTTTCATATCCATTTTTTGTGATATTTTCAAAATTATTGATAAACTCAATAGCACTTTGTTCTTTTTTTAAATCTTCAATTTTATTTGATTTTTTGTTTCTTTTTTCATAGGCATCTTGTAAAGCACTCATTTTACACTCCATATTTAAACATATAATGAATTATAACTTTAAATTTAATGTAAAATTAAAATAAAATGCATATAAAATAGACAATTAATTATTTATATCTAGATAAGATATAAATAATTAATGTAAAATTAAGTTTTAAAGTTTGATTATTTTAACTGCACTTTGATTATAGTCAGGTTGTAAAGATTCTTTATCATATAAATCGTTAGTTAAGTAGTTTATTTTTCTATTACTAACAGGAACAAAAATAGTATCAAGTTTTATATCATCAGTAACATGTGCCACTGATTCAATTTGTCCACGTTTTGAAATAATTCTTATATTATCTCCATCTTTTATTCCTAAATCTTTTGCATTTTTAGTGTTGATTTCACAAAAGTTTAAAGGTTTGTGTTTTAAAAGAGTTCTAGGAAGATTTGTTTTTGTGCCACTATGCCATTGGTCACGTGTTCGTCCAGTTAATAAAGTAAATGGATACTCCAAAGAAGTTTTTTCACTTAAAACTTTGTTTTCTACAAAAAATAGATTTCCTTTTTTATCAGGTGTAAAAAATTCTCTATCTTCTCTAATCTTTTCTCCCCAAACAAAAGGTTTATTTTTTAATTCTTCATAAGACGTTTCATAAATATTTAAGTGGGGATTTAATTTTGTCATCTCTTGATACTCTTCAAATATCTCTTGTGAAGATGTAAAACAAAACTCTTTTAAGTATCCAAGTTTTTGAGCAATTAATTGGAAAATTTCCCAATCAGGTTTACAATCAATTGAAACACGAGTTAGTTTTTCTTGTTTCGTAATTGTTCTATCAAGATTTGTTTGAGTTCCTTCTTTTTCTCCCCAAGGAGCAGCAGGTAATCTAATATGTGCAAATTTTGCAGTTTCAGAGTTTTCATAGGCATTTATTTCAACTACAAGTGGAATTTTTTTGATTAACTCTTCCATTTTATTTCTATTTGGAAGATGATAAATTGGGTCAGTATGACAAATAACTAACACATCAAGATTTGCTTCAAGCATTTGAGTTGCTGTAAGTCCTGGTTTATTTGAAACTTTTTTTGTTCCCCAAAATTGGTTTACTTTTTTGATTGATTCACTATCAAATCCTAAATGAACTGCAAGCATAGTTGAAAGTCCTCCAACTTCTCTTCCTCCCATTGCATTTGGTTGTCCAGTTAGTGAAAATGGACCATTTCCTTTTTTGAAGATTTTCCCAGTTAGTAAATGTGTATTTATTATTGCTAAATTTTTATCTACACCTTGAACTGATTGATTTATTCCCATCGTCCATGCTGTTATGATATTTTCATTTGATTTATACATTTGCCAAAAATCTTCAAATTGTTCTTTTGTAAGACCTGTTCTTTTTAAAAGTTTTGTTGATGGTAATCTTTTGAACTTATTTTGAAGTAGGGTGAAGTTATTTATATGATTTTCAACAAACTCTTTGTCTATTAAATCTTCATCAATAATTCTTTTTGATACAAGATTGAAAAAGTCAATATCACTTCCTGGTTTAATTGGTAAATATAAATCAGCATATTTTGCAGTATCAGTAAATCGTGGGTCAATTACAATGATTTTTAAGCCATCTTTTTTTGCACTTTTTATTCTATTATGAAATACAACATGAGCTTCTGCTGTATTGGCACCAACTAAAATAAGTAAGTTTGCATCATGAACGTCATTCATTCTTACTGGAACATAATCAATTCCTAAAGCTTTTTTATATGCAACAACTGCACTTGACATACAAGTTCTACTATTTGTATCAACATTATTAGAACCAATAAAACCTTTCATAAGTTTATTTGCAATGTAATAATCTTCTGTTAAAAGTTGACCTGAAAGATAAAATCCAACTTTGTCTTTGTTTGAAATAGCAATTCTTGTGGCAACTTGATTTATAGCACTTTCCCAAGAAATAGTTTTAAAATCTTCATCTAAATTTTCTCTAGAAATTGGTCTTAAAAGTCTTGTTGGAGTTTGAATACTAATAAGTTCAGAAACACCTTTTGAACAAAGCTTACCTTCATTTGTTGGATAAACTACATCACCAACTAATTTATTCTCTTCAAATTCTAATCCACATCCAACACCACAATATCCACAAACTGACTTTATCATTGTAAATAATCCTTATTTTATCAATTTATACATTTTAATAGTTAATATTATACATAATATTAATGTAAATTTAAGAAAATTATGTTTAAAAAATATACAAAATTAGTAAGAAAATTAAATGTCAAAAATTATTTTCTTTATAATATAAGTTTGGTTTTTATTTTTTTGTGTTATAAATTTACGTTTTTTTATTTAAGGAAATTTATGGATATTCACGACAGAGATAGAATATTTAGGTTTACTAAAGATTTGACTTTATTATATTTAGCTACAGATAAAAATGATAATGCAATAAATTATTTTAAAAGTATGTTTAAGAAAATAATTTATTCAAACAATGAAATTGATATATTTAAAAAATTTAATGAATATGAAATATCTGTATTAATCACTGACACTGAAATCCCAGATCTTGATATATTTTCATTAATTACTAAGATAAAAAAGATTAATCCCAAAATCATCACCATAATTTACTCATATAATGATGATAAAACAATCTTTTTAAAAGCTATCTCTGCAGGAATAAATGGATATCTTTCAAAACCATTAGATGAAAATCAATTTTTAGCTATTTTAAGTAAGTTTATAGAAACTGAGCAAATTAAAGTAGATAAATTCTTTTTAAAAAAACAATATGATGCAATTGTTGACGAAAATACAATTGTTTCTAAAACAGATAAACATGGGGTTATTACCTATGCAAATGAAAATTTTTGTAAATCATCAGAATATACAAGTGCTGAATTAATAGGAAAAAGCCACAACATTGTACGACATCCTGAAAATCCAAAAGAGTTATTCAAAGATTTATGGAATACGATTAAATTTAAAAAAGAACCATGGACTGGAGTTCTAAAAAATCTTTCTAAAAGTGGGAAACCTTACTTCATAAAAACAACAATAAAACCTGTATTTGATTTAAATGGTGAAATAGTTGAATATGTAAGTATAAGAAGTAATGTAAATACTGTAATGAGTGATAAAAAACAGTTAATTGAAAAAATAAATGAAAAAGGTTTACACCTTTTAATTCTTATACAAATAGAGGATTTTGATATCCTTGATAAGTTTTATAATATGTTGATTGTTGATAAAATCGAAAAAATATTTGGTTTTAATTTATTAACATATTTACCAAATTCTTATATTTTTGATACGATTTATTATTTAGGAAATGGTCAATTTGCATTATTGACAGATTTTTTCGATTTCTTATCAACTCATACAAATATAAACGATTATTTAAATAGTTTCGTAAAAAATGTAAAAGAGTCTCGTTTAATAGTTGATGAAATTGAATATGATTTGAATGTAATTGTTAGTTATTCTTTTGGAAGAGAGCATTTATATGAAGATTCAAAATGTGGTTTAGATGAAGCAATTAAAAAAAGTGAAATTGTAAAATATTCAAATGATTCTTCAATAAAAGAACAAATTGAAGCAAAAAGAAATATGGAAGTAATCAAGATGGTAAAAATTGCCCTTGAAAATTACAATGTAATTTCTTATTTCCAACCAATTATAAATAATAAAACTAAAAAGATAGAAAAGTATGAGTCTTTAGTTAGAATAGTTGATGAAGAAGGAAATATTTTATCTCCTCATGCCTTTTTAGATATTTCAAAAAAAGGGAATTATTACAATAAAATTACCCACAGAGTTTTAGAAAATTCATTTAAAATTTTAAAACAAGTTACAACAAAAATCTCTATAAATCTTTCTTCTTTAGATATAGAAAAAGAAGAGACAAGAAATAAACTTTTTGAATTACTTGAAGAGTATGAAAGTGATAGACATAGAGTTATTTTTGAACTACTTGAAGATGAAAATGTTAAAGATTTTAAAGTTATCAAAGCTTTTATCAAAAAAGTTAAAAATATGGGTGTAAAAATTGCAATCGATGATTTTGGAGCAGGATATTCAAATTTTGAAAGATTATTAGAGTTTAATCCTGATATTTTAAAAATAGATGGGAAGTTGATAAAAAATATAGCAAATGATAATTACAGTCGAAATATAGTTGAAACAATAGTTACATTTACAAAAAAACAAAATATTATCACTATTGCTGAATTTGTAGAAAATGAAGAGATTTTTAATATTCTAGATGAATTAGGTGTTGATTATTCTCAAGGTTACTATTTTGGAAAACCTGAGAATATGAATTTTTAATTTGAAGATATTTGTAAAAATAAAATGAAATTTAAAATCAAAAGTAAATAAAATCCAATTTTATAGAACTTTTCAGGTGATTTTTCAAGAAAAGGAGCCTTTTTATCAAAAAAAGGTTTTACTTTTGTTGGATTTTCAAGTTCATATTTCACATATGAATAGTTCTCATATCTTCTATTTTCATCAACACTAATCGCTCTTAATATTATACTATTTAGCCAATCTGGAATTTTTGAGTTTAAAGATTTTGGATTTTTTGGCTTTGAAAATGATGGATTTTGAAAAGGTTCAATTTCTCCATAAGGATAACTACCTGTTAAGGCTTGATAAATTGTAACTCCTATAGAAAAAATTTCTGTTTTTTCATTTATCGTACTTTCCTTAAATCTTTCAGGAGCAAGATATGAAGGCGTTCCAGCTTTACTTGTAATAGAAAAAATTTCAGTAATTGAGCCAAAATCTATGATTTTAAATATTCTTTTATTATCCCTTTGAATTACAATAATATTTTCAGGTTTTACATCTCCATGAACTAAATTGTATTTTAATAAATACTCTTCCATAGTTATCAGTGTTTTTGTAAGATTTATTGCATCATCAATAGTAAGTTGTCTTTTTTTTAGATATTGTTTTAGATTTACTCCATCAAGTTTAGTCATAAGATAATATCTAGCTGTTCTATATTTTGGAATAAATGATTTTGGAAAAAAACCAGCTTTTAATCTCTTTGCATTCCAAGCCTCTTTTACATATAAATCTAAAATTGTTTCATTATCTATTGCTTCAAGTGGAGCAAATTTGATTACATATTCTTGCTCATTCTTTTTACAAATCCAAGTTCTATCATTTCTAATCAATGATTGAACTAATTCATAACCATCGATAATATCACCTTTATTTAATTTTTCTGGAATTTTTAAATCTAAGTTTTTTAATATTTCTCTATAATCATCATCTAAAATTTCTAAGACAATAGCAGTTGTATCATCAGGAAGATTATCTTCAACTAAAGAACTAGCCTTTTTAACGATATGATAAGCTCCATTTACTAGATGTTTACTAAGAGTATCACTACTCATTAAAGTATATAAACCATCACTACACATTAAAATTTTGTCATCTTTTTGGATGTTATTTTCAAAATAGTAAATATCTACATTTTTATCAATACCAATTGCATTTGATAAAACATTATCCATTCCCTCTTCGTTATGGTCAATTGATAGTTGAGATAGTTTATTATCTCTTAAAAGATAAATTCTACTATCTCCAACATTTGCACCATAAAGTCTATTTCCTTTGATTACAACAACAGTTACCGTTGTTAGATATTCAGGTCTTTCATATTCTTGAATAGATTTTGCGTAAAGAATAGAGTTAATCGAAGTTAAAAATTCTTTTATAGCTTTTTCAAAACTCCAAACACTTGGTAGGTTTTTAAAATTATTGATAATATGATGAGTAACTTTTTTAGCTGCATTTGCACCTTCAACTGCACTTCCAACTCCATCACAAAGTACAGCAATAGTAAAATCTTCAAATTGTTTAATCTCATAAAAGTCATCACCAGTTAACTCTTTACCTTTAGCAAGTGAAAAACCTGAAGATTTGATGTTTTCTTTACTCATTAAAATTACCTTTGATATATTTAATTTAAAATTTTATCAAAATCCTAAATTAAATATAAAAAGAGGATTTCCTCTTTTTATATTCTTCCTCCAGAACTTGCTCCCCAAGTTGTTCTCCATCTTGTTTTTACTAAAGAAATTCCAGAAATAGCAACTAAAACTACAGTCGCAAAGATAAAGAATCCAGCTGTATAACCTTCAAATGTACTTTGAGACCATCCTAAAGTTTTAATTAAAGCCGTTCCTCCAAGACCACCAGCACATCCAACAATTCCAGTCATAATACCAATATCTTTACCAAATCTTTGAGGTACTAATTGGAATACTGCACCATTTGCCATACCAAGATTAGCCATGATTAAGAATAATACTAATATAGCTAAACCAAAAGGTAAATTAAATGTTGCATTAATAATTGCAAGTAAAGAAACTATTCCATAGAAGAAGTATAAAGATTTTACTCCACCTAATTTATCAGCAATTGCTCCACCAACTGGTCTTAAAACTGCACCTGCAAAAATACATAATGCACCAAAATAACCAGCAACAACTAATACATTTGCTTCACTTAAGAAACCTAAACCAAATTGAGTCATTTCAGGTTTATATGTATTTAATAAATATACTTTCATATAGTTTGCAAAACCAACGAAACCACCAAAACTTACCGCATAAAATAGACAAAACCACCAAGTATCTTTATCTTTTAATAGTTTTCCATAATCTTTTAATTTTTTAGGATTAGCTTTATAAACAGTTTCAGGTGCATCTTTTGCCATAAATAAATAAACAAAGAAGATAAATGTTGATAATACAGCACCTACTAAAAATACTGATTGCCAACCCCAAATTTCTGCGATTTTAGGAGCAAAAATAAAGTCAATAACAACACCAATGTTTCCAGCACCTGCAAGTCCAAGAACAACACCTTGAAGTTTTGGAGGATACCATTGTCCAGCTTGTGGAAGCGCCACAGCAAAAGAACCACCTGCAAAACCTAAAACAAATGCAACTATTAATAATTCATCATAAGTTATATGTTCACCTCTATAATAAGCATAGAAAAGACCACAAACAACAACAAATTGTGACATTAAAGCTGTTTTTTTAGCACCGATTTTATCAACTAAAAATCCTAGAAGTACTCTTAAAATTGCTCCACCTAATACAGGAATTGCTAAAAGTGTAGCTTTTTGGTCAGCATTCATTACAAAGTTTTGAGTAATTTTTAATGATTCGCTAATTTCTGTAGCTAATGGGCCTAACATTGTCCAAACCATAAAACTAAAATCAAAGTAAAGAAAGGCTGCTAAAACTGTTGGCCAGTGTCCTTGTCCTTTTAATTCTTTTAATGACATTTTTGTCTCCTATTTATATTTAATGAAATTATAAATTAATAAAATCAAAAAAAGTGATAAATGCTGTATAAAAATTAAACAAAAGCAATTTAAAATAAATATTTTAATGTAAAAATAAGTTAAATTTTTAGAATAAAACTATTTAATGAGTAATTATCTATATATATTAATGATAATTTAAGTTTATAAATAAAAAAATAAACTCAATAAAAAAACAAAAAATAAATCAATATAGTTAACTACTTTTAAATTAATGATAAATTAAGTTAAAAATATAATATATACATTATAAATTAAGTAAAATTTATTAATAAAAATTGAATTTATGAATTATTAAGTATAAAATGTATAAAAAATAAACAATAAAGCTATATAAATCATAAAAAATTAATGTTACTATTTTCTAATCAAAAACATAGGAGAAAAAATGTTGGGTAAATTTTTAACTTTAGGTCTAGGATTGTCTGTTGTTGCAAGCTCATTAATAGCTGCTCCTGAAAAAACAAAATTGAAAATTGGTTTCATTGCTTTAACTGATTGTGCTCCAATAGTAATAGCAAAAGAAAAAGGTTTCTTTAAAGAAGAAGGTTTAGATGTTGATGTTGCAAAAGAGGGTGGTGGATGGCCTGGAATTCAACAAAAAGTAATTTCAGGTGAATATGATTTTTCTCATGCACTTGCAGGTATGCCAATTGCAGCTACATTAGGAATAAATGGTAATGCAAATTTACAAGCTTTATTATCTCTTGATTTCAATGGAAATGCAATTACATTTGGAAATAAAATCATTGGTGAAATGGAAAAATATGGTCTTAAAAAAGAAGAAAGACCAGTTACTGCTGAAAGTTTAAAAAAATATATTGATGAAAAACATAAAGTTGAAGGAAATAAATATCAACCTTTAAATTTTGGAATGGTTCACCCAGTTTCTACTCATAATTATGAGTTAAGATATTGGATGGCTGCAAGTGGAATAAAACCAGATGAAGATACTACAATCAAACCTTTCCCACCACCAACAATGCCACAAAACTTAATAGCTGGAAATATTGATGGATATTGTGTTGGTGAGCCTTGGAATACAAGAATTGTTGAAAAAAATGCAGGAAGTGCACTTGTAACAAACTATGATATTTGGAACAATAATCCAGAAAAAGTTTTACAAGCACGTGCAGATTTTATAGAAAAAAATCCTGAAACTACAAAAGCAGTTATGAGAGCAATCTTAAAAGCTCAAATGTGGTTAGATGAGTCTTGGGAACACAGAGAAGAGGCTATTAAATTTTTAGCTCAAGATAACTATGTAAAAGCTCCAGTTGATGTATTAAGAAAATCAATGAGTGGAACATTCCTTTATAATCCTGGAACTGATTCTAAAAACCCAATGTTTAACGTATTTGCTAACTATTATGCAGCATATCCATTTTATTCTCATGGTATGTGGTTTATAACACAAATGTATAGATGGGGACAATTAACATCTCCTGTTGATATGAAAGCTACAATTGAAAAAGTTTATAGACCAGATTTATTTGAAACAGTTGCAAAAGAAGTAGGGTATGAGTTACCACCAAGTGCATGGAAAAAAGATGGTGTTGATGAATATAACAAATTCTTAGATGGAAAAGTATGGGACCCAAACAAAGCTGTTGATTATATCTATAGTTTTGATGTAACAAGTCCAGTAGTTTCAAAAGAAGATTTAATGAAAGTAAATAACTGGAAAGTTGATACAAAACAACCTTCATATGTTTGTCCTTATGGACCAGCTGGTTGTGCAGATCCAAAATTTGTTACTAAAAAATAGTTAAAAAAGGAAAAAGCTCAAACTGAGCTTTGCCCTTTTCGTATATAAAAATTTATATATTAAAAAGGGCAAATTTATAAAAAGGATTGATTTTGAATAAAGATAGATTAAAAAAGGTAATTTTACCTCTTGTTGTACTTGTAGTTATTATACAAGTTTGGTCAGTTGTTGCTTCAATGATTCCAGGTTTTCCAACTCCAAGTGATACTTATGTTTATGCTTTTGGAGGAACTACAAGTGATGGAGAAACATTAAAAGGAGTTTTAAGTGACCCTTTTTATGTTGAGAATCAAGATGTAAAAGGAATTTTTTGGCAAGTTTTAGAATCTTTAAAAAGAGTATTCGGTGGATTTGCATTGGCTGTTTTAGTTGGAGTACCTGTTGGTTTGATGGTTGGAATGAGTAAAAATATTCAATATGCACTAGATCCATTTATTCAAATTTTTAAACCAGTTTCTCCACTAGCTTGGTTGCCATTATTATTGTTTGCATTTAAAGATATTGATAATACAGCTATGTCAACTATTTTTATTACTTCAATTTGGCCAATTATAATTAATACATCTTTAGGTGTAAAAAGTGTTAGTGAAGACTATTTAAATGTTGCAAAAGTTTTAAGATTTTCTCCATTAGAAAAAGTTTTCCAAATTATTTTACCAGTTGCAGTTCCTTATATTTTTACAGGAATGAGACTATCTTTAGGTATTGCTTGGCTTGTAATTGTTGCAGCTGAAATGCTAACAGGTGGTATTGGTATTGGGTTCTGGATTTGGGATGAGTATAACAATCTTGCTTATCATAATATTATCATTGGAATTATTGTTGTTGGTGTAATTGGATTTATTCTTGATTTATTCATGGGAAAAATTGCTGATTATTTTGATTATAGAAAAAAAATGTAAAAGGTTAAAAGATGAATAATGACAAATTTTTACAACTAAGTAATATAGATAAAACATTTGCACTTCCAGGTGGAAAAGAGTACAAAGCTGTAGTTGATGTAAATCTTAATATTAGAAAAAATGAAATTATTTCAATTATTGGACATAGTGGTTGTGGTAAATCAACTCTTTTAAATATGATTGCTGGACTTGATGCCCAAACAAAAGGAAATATTATTTTAAATAATAAAGAGATAACTGGACCTGGACCTGAAAGGGCTGTGGTATTTCAAAATCATTCACTTTTACCTTGGCTTTCAGTTTATCAAAATATTGAAATGGCAGTAAAAAAAGTTATGCCAAATTTAACATCTCCTGAGTTAAAAGAGAGAGTTTTACATTTTGTTTCTATGGTAAATCTTGACCATGCAAAAGATAAATTTCCTGGTGAAATTAGTGGTGGAATGAAACAAAGAGTAGGAATTGCAAGAGCACTTTCAATAAAACCAGAAGTATTACTAATGGATGAACCTTTTGGAGCACTTGATAGTTTAACAAGAGCAAATTTACAAGAACATTTAATGAGAATACAACAAAGTGTGCAAAATACTGTAATTATCATCACTCATGATATTGATGAAGCAGTGCTATTAAGTGATAGAGTAATTATGATGACAAATGGACCAGAAGCAACAATTGGAGAGATTTTAGAAGTAAATCTTCCAAGACCAAGAGATAGAGTGGCTCTTCAAAGTGACCCTGAATATATTAGATGTAGAGAAGCTATCTTAGACTTTTTATATAAAAAATTTGCAAAACATGATGATTAAAAAGAAAAAATAGGCTATTTGAGATTTATTTTAATCTATCATTCTGTCAATTAGGGCTTTAAGCCCTAATTCTTTTTAATTTAATAAATAATCAAACATATATTTTATGTTTGATTATTTATTAAAAGGAATTAAAATGAAATTTTTAGACAATGTTAGTTTAAAAAGTAAACTAATTTTTATGATTATATTTCCATTTTTTGGTTTTTTATTTGTTTCAGGATTATATATAAATCATATATTAGAGAGTAAAACTCAAGAAGGTTTGACTTTTTCTATAATTTTTATATGTTTAATATTAGTTGCTACAGTTGTATTTTTTTTATTAATTTCAAATAATATTAATCATTCAATGATTACTATAAAATCAGGACTTAGTAGATTTTTCAATTATCTGACTTCAACAGAAAAAAATCTTGATATTATTGATTTACATACTAAAGATGAATTTGGTGATATGGCAAAAGAGTTAAATGAAAATATCAAAAAAATTAAAGATGGATTAGCTATTGATAATGCTGTTATTGATGAAGCAAAATTTGTTTCAAAAATGATTGGAAAAGGTTTCTTAGTTTATCGGATAAATGGCCAAGCAAATAATGTTTATATAAATGAATTAAAAGATAATTTCAATCATATGATTGATAGTTTAAGAGAAAATGTTGTTAACTCTTTTCAAACATCACTTAGTTATGCAAATGGAAATTTTGAAATAAAAGCAGATAAAAGTGATATTGGAGCGATTGTAAATACACTTTTAAGATGTTTAAATATGATTGGAACAAACGTATCAGAATTTTTAGCGATGATAAATAAAAATGGTTATGTGTTAGATGAAAAGTCAAATCAACTTTTATCATTGGTTAATTCATTACATAATGCAACTATAAGTCAAGCAGCCTCATTAGAGCAAACGAGTGCAGCTGTTCAAGAAATCACTGTAAATATCACAACAACTTCTCAAAAAGCAAGAAATATGCTTGAAATCGCAACAGAAACTAAGAATTATGCAAATGAAGGAATTAAACTTGTAGAAAATACAGAAAAATCAATGCTTGAAATAAATGATTCAACAAATGCGATTTCTGAAGCTATTACGATTATTGACCAAATTGCATTTCAAACAAATATTTTATCTCTTAATGCAGCAGTTGAAGCTGCAACTGCTGGTGAAGCTGGAAAGGGATTCGCTGTTGTTGCTGCTGAAGTGCGAAACTTAGCTTCTCGAAGTGCCGAAGCTGCAAAACAGATTAAAAATTTAGTTGAAGTTGCAAGTCAAAAATCAGTTGATGGTAAAAATTATTCTTTAAATATGAAAAATAGTTTTGAAAAACTAGCTTCTATGATTGAAGAAAATACAGTAATAATTGATGATGTGGCAAGAGCAAATGATGTTCAAATGAGAAACCTAGCACAAATTAGTGAGACTATGAATAGACTTGATTATATTACACAAGAAAATGCAAATATGGCAACTAAAACAAAAGATTTAGCTATAGAAACAAACGAAGTTGCACTAAATATGATAAAAGCTGCTTCTTTAAATAAATATGATAAAAGTGTTGAAAAACGAATCTCTAATTTTGATTTAGTTCAAGAGATAAATAATATAAAAATTGATTATGCAAAATATAAACAAGCTATTTTGAACCAAGTAAACAATAATAGTAAAACAATAAATATTGATGTTGAAAATAGAAAAAATATTGAACAATTTATCGCTAAATACGATAAACATTCTATGATAGTTAATATTAAAGAAAAAACTTATCAACTTGATAAAAAGTTAGAATTATATGGAATTTCAATAAAACAAAAGGATGAAAAAGTAATTTTAATGTATTCAAACGAGATTGAAGATATTTTGGATGAACTGTTTGCCCAATTAAATAGTATGAAGAATTAATAAGATGATAAAAAAAGATTGGGGTTTTTATTCTTTCCCCAATCTTTTTATTATCTAATAATATGACCTACAAATTTAGACATATTATTTAAAATTTTTCCACCACGTCTAAATCCTAATCCACAAGCTTCATAAGCAAAAAATACTCCAGCTTGATATAAATTCCCTTTTTCATCTTTTGGAAACTCTACAAACTCTTGATAAATAGCTTTATGACCTTCATATTCACCGCTTGTTTGTTCATCAATAGTTCCATCAATATTTATGATTTTAGTATTTGCACCTTCTCTTCCAAAACATCTTTTTTCCACTTGTTTTTTACCAACTAATGGTTCAAAAGAAGTTTCAAGTAAAAGTGGATGATTTGGATATAAATCCCATAAAATTTTCATAAATCCTTTTGATTGAAACATCAATGTATAAGCTGGATTAAAAATAATTGCTTTTTTCTCTTTTATGATTTCAGTTAAAAGTAGGGCTAATTCGCTCTCTTCAATTCCTATATTTTCCCAAGGAATTAGTTTAAACCAAAATTCAAAAAGTTCATCATCTTTAAATATTCCATCATCACTAAATTGAACATTTTCAATAAATTCAAAATCTGTATTAAAACCAGCTTCACTTGCAATATGTTGTAAAAGTTTTGTAGTATTTATATCTTCTGATGAACTTGAAATTGAAGAAAATAAAATTTTCCATCCAAGAGCAGAATAAAACTCTTCAAATTTTTCAATATCAGTATCTAAAGTTATAATTCTTTTAAAATTGTCTTTTAAAGCTTCATATAAACTATTAAATTGACTAGCTTCATCTAATCCATTTTTCTTTAACATTGCCCATTGAATAATTGCAGTTTCAAAAAGTGAAGTAGGTGTATCTGCATTAAATTCAATCAGTTTTATTGGTTGTCCATCTATTCCACCAGCTAAATCAAATCTTGAATATAGATGCCAGTGAACTTCATTTTCCCATGATTCTTTTATAACTTCAACTAAATTAAAAGGTATATTTAATTCATGAAATAGATTATTCTCAATTACATATTTCCCAGCTTCAATAAACATATCATATAGTTCATTTGTTGCTTCATAATAAGCATTTGCTTCATCTTCATTAATAACAACAATTTCATCACTTACATAAGATGAATTATCACTATCTGTGTGCCATACAAATCCGATTGATTCTAAATACTCATCAGTAAGTGGAGTTAATTTTTCTAATTTCATAAATCAACCTCCAAATAGTGATGTACCAGAAGATGTTGTTTTACTTGTTGAAGTATTTCCAAAAAATCCTGTTTTTTTAGTAGATGTATTTGTATTTGTTGAAGTTGTTGGACTTTTTGTAAATGAACTTTGTGATTTACTATATGTTTGAGGAGATTTATATTGAGCAGCTCTTTGGTTTTGGTAATTTTGATTATTAAATAGTTTATTTCCTAACCAAGAACCAATCATAGCTCCTGCAATTGAAGATAATAATACTCCTCCAAGACCCATTCCACCATCAGTTAATTGTGCATTTGGATTTGTAAGTGCAGAAGTTCCAGCATCGATTTTTGCTTCTTCTTCACGTACAAGTTTATCAATTTCTTCTTGAGTTAAAATTCTCTCAGTTCCATCTGGTTTTCTTAATACAATTGTAGTTTTTGAAGCAGGGAACTCATCTGCAATTTTATATTTTCCATCAGCAGATTCTTCTATAATTACAAATGCTCCTTGTTTTTGGCTAGCATCTGTAAAAGCACTGTTTTGTCCTTGGTTTTGATTTTGGTTATTACTTCCTTTGTCATCACAACCTGTAAGTCCAATAACTAAAATTGCGCCTAAACCACCAACTATTGCATAATCAGATATTTTTTTAATATGATTTTTTTTCTTCAAAATTAAAATCCTTTTATCTTTTTTGCATTATTTTACCCAAGTTTGGTTAATCAATCGTAATTTTATCTTTTCCTGTTCTTTTAGATTGATACATTAAATCATCAATTCTTTTAAATATAGATTCTTCATCATCATTTTTATGTATTTGAGTTAAACCTACACTAACTGTAATAGGATGATTTTCTATTATGGTTGTACATTTTATTAAATTTCTAATTTTATCAATAGATAAATAGGCTTCATCTATTAAAGTTTTTGGATATAAAATAATAAACTCTTCTCCACCAACTCTAAAAAGTAAATCAGTATTTCTTATATGTTGTTTAGCTATTTCACAAACTTCTATTAAAACTTTATCTCCAACATCATGTCCATAATTATCATTTACATATTTAAAATCATCAATATCAAATAATGCAATACAAAAATAACTTTCATATCTTTTGAACAATTCAACTTTTTCTTTTAATCTTTCATTAAAAGATTTTCTATTATAAACTTTTGTAAGTTCATCCATTGTTGCTTGTTCTTCTAGTTTTTTTTGAGTTTCATATAAACTTGTGATATCTCTACTAACTCCTAAAATTCCTATTTGTGCACCCATACATTTCAAAGGTCTTTTTTTAGATTGAAAAAGTAACATTTTATTATCAATCTCAAACCACTCTTCTTGGATTATTAACTCTTTTGATTTTAGAACTTTTAAATCATTTTCTCTAAATACCTGTGCATATTTTTTATCAAAAATCTCAAAATCATCTTTTCCTATAATTTCATTTTCAGTTTTATTAGCAAGTTTTTTAAATGCATCATTACAACCTATATATTTTAAATTTTGATTTTTATAATAAATTAAATCATCACTTGTATTAATAACAGCATTAAGTAAATTTTTTTTATTATGAATTCTTTTTAAAAAATAAATAATCAAAATAAAAATAATAGTCATAAAAATAATTAACATTATTAGTAGATTTCTTTGTTGATAATCTAATTCATAAACGATTTTTTTATGATGATTATTTTCATAAATAAAAGAATCTAAATCTAGTTTATCTCTTGTAAGTCCTAGCACCTTAAATACATCTAAAGTTTTTTCTAGTTTTGTTCTATCTAAACAACCAATTTTATTGTCATTTTCATTTATGATAAATTTTTCTAAAACTTCAGCTTCTTTAATTATATTTATTAAAGATTTATTTTGAGAATTATATTTTTCATATATTATTTCTGCAGTTTCTGCTTTATTTTTTAGAGCATATTCCCAACCTTTTAAACTTGCTTCATAAAAGTTTTTAGTAGTTGTTGGATTTTCTTTTATAAATTTTGATGAAGTAAATAAAATATCACTATAAAAATCAAATCCATAATCTTTTGGATGAAAGATTTTATATTTTATGCCTTTTTCTTGAAGTCTTATAGGTTCATTTGAAACATAAGAAGCCATTAAATCAGTTTTTTTATTTATTAAATCATCAAGATTAAAAGAGTGAGTAATAAAATTTACATTTTCTTTGTAAATACCATTTGAGTTTAACATTGCCATTATTGAAGCTGTAAATTCAGCATCAGGTGTAATCATGATTTTTTTATTTTTAAAATCTGATATAGTTTTTATCTCTTCATTTGTAGTAAGTAACATCAAAGGTGAGTGTTGAAAAATTGCTCCTAAAGCCACAATATCATAACCATTTATTTTATTTAGAAGTAAAGATGAACGCCCAATTGCAAAATCAGCTTTTTCTTCTTTTATCATTTCAACTAATTCAGTTTTATTTTTTAGCTCGTTTATTGTTACATTTAATCCAACATCTCTGTAAAAACCTTTTTCTTTTGCTACATAATAACCTGCAAATTGAAATTGATTTAACCAATTTAGTTGTAAAGTAAGATTTCTTTTTTCATTTGAAAATAAAGAAGTAATAAGTACAAATAGAATAAGTAATATTTTCATAAATACTCCTTTTTATGACTATCTCTTGTAATATCATAACATAAAAATTTGCTGTTTATTAAATAAAATTTTATCATTAACTATAAATTAATAATAGTTATCAAAATTTATTTAAAACCTTAAAATTAAATTATGTATTAATATTAATTTAAGTACAATAGAAGAATGTTAAGAATATATTTTTACTTTATTATATTGGCATTCACTGTTATAAATCTTCAAGCAAAAGAGATAAATTATATAAATACTTATAGTAAATTAATAACTAATAATCTCAAATTAGTAAATTTAGATGATGAAAATGCTGAATTTAAAATGGGAAAAAAACAAGAAACATTTGATTATGCATTAAGATATAAATTGGGTAAAGCAGGCTATGAAGATGCTAGTTATTTAGATTATCATAACCAAGATATTTATAATGAAGACTCTTATAATTTACTTTTTAGTAGTAGCATTTATTTATATGATTATATGTGGTTGAATTTTAATATGAATTATAAAGATTCAATAAGAAGTACAATAGATACTTCAGGTGGAGTTGCATATAAAAAGAAAAGTGTAAAAGAAGAATCAGCTGTTAAGTTATATTTTAAACCAAATTCAATAATCATTTCAAACATAAGTTTTGAAAATTTAAACAATAGTATAGATTATGATAAATTTGTAAATCAAAGTTTTAAAAATACAAATAATAAAAAACTTAGTTTAAATGTAACTTCAGAACTTGGTTTTGCAACAGTTAATACATCATTTTATCAAATAATAAAAGATAATCATTATTTATCGCAAAGTGATGAAAGTGAAGATTATTTACAAACTTCAGAAGAGTTATATAGAGGATTAGAATTTTCATTAACAAAAGATTTAACAAAAGATTTAAAAGTTATAACAACTGCCAAAATTTCAGATATTGAAGTTTTAAATAGTAATTTACAAGAATTAATTGGAAATGTTCCAACATATTCTCCACAAAAAGAGTTGGATTTAAAAGCTGAATATTTATATAAAGATGTAAAATTTATAAGTAAAGTTACTTATGTTGGAAGTAGATATAGTGATAATCTGAATAGCGATAAATTAAATAGTTATGCTATTGGAAGTTTAGGAGCTATCTTCTTTACTAAGATTAATGATGAAGATGTAAAAGTAGATTTAAGTATTAAAAATATTTTAAATAAGGATTATTATATTTATTCAGATACAAAAGGTGATTCGACAAATTTTATGATGAATATGTCTATGCAATTTTAATTTGAGTAGTTATTTTGTATAATAACTGATTAAAATTCTGGATTTAATATGTTCTATTTAAAAATAATCTTTTTATTGCTTTTGTCTTCAAATATTTTTGCAAATGTTATAAATATAAATGAAGATACAAATACAATAGATATCCTTTCTCAAAGTGAAATTTATATAGATAAAAATAAAAATCTTACTTTGAAAGATATAGAAAATCAAAATATAAAATTTGAAAAAAATGATAAAAATATTTTATCTTATGGTTATTCTCCAAATTTTCATGTTTGGATTAGATTTAAATTAAAGAATAATTCCAACAAAGCCATAAAAAAAATAATTGAATACAACAATCCCCTTACAACAAATGTAGATTTTTATGATTTAAATAAAAATTACACTCAAAAAGATGGTCTTTTATCAGAAGATATTAATAACTATGTAATAAATCCAATTTTAGTTATTGAATTAAATCCAAATGAAGAAAATACTTATTTTATAAAAGCATCATCATTTATAACAACTTTAATAATTGATTTAAAACTTCTTGATGAAGAAAGTTTTTATAAAAAAGAGATAAAACATCAAATAATTCTTTCTCTGTTTTTTGGAGCAATGTTTATTCTAGGGATTTATAACTTTTTTATCTACTTATTTACAAGAGATATTAGTTATTTATATTATGTAATATACATACTAGGTTTAATTATTCATCATTTGATGTATACAGGTGTTGCAAATGTTTATTTTTTAAATTATGAACAAAAAATTACTATAGTTAGTTTTGCTTCTGTTATAGTTGCTATTCCTGTTTATGCTTTAGGATTATTTACAAAAAGTTTTTTACAAACAAAACAGTATAAAAAATTTAATATGGTTTTAAATGGTTTTTTAATTCTCATTCCAATTTCAATAATATTCTTTTTAGTAACTGATGATTACGATAAATATAGAAATACTTTTACAATGTTATTTTTGATTTTTTTAATGATAATTACACTTTATGCAACTCTAAAAAAGAATAAACAAGCATATTTTATTTTGTTTGCTTGGATTATTTTCCTATCTTCTGGATTTTTGATGTATTTATCAAGTGCTGGAATATTTGATATAAAAAAATATTTTCCTTATTTAATTGAAGCATCTTTTGTAATTGAAGCAATAATTTTCTCAATAGCTTTAGCAAATAAAATAACAAATCTTCAAAAAGAAAAAAATGAAGCTAATCAAAAATTGATTATTCAAAAAGAGAATGAAACTAAAAGACTATCAAATGAAGTTAATTTAAGAACAAAAGATTTAAAAAATGCACTTGATGAAAAAGAACTATTACTAAAAGAGTTAAATCATAGAGTTAAAAATAATATGCAAACAATTGTATCTTTGATTAGACTTCAAAGTGATGAAATAGAAAATGAAAAATTAAAAGATATTTTATTAACTATTCAAAATCGAATTAGTGCAATGGGTCATTTACACGAACTTTTATATAAACAAGATGATATAAATTATATTGATGTTTATGAATATTTTGAAGTTTTAATCGATGAAGTAAGAGAAAGTTATGATAGTTTTATAGAGATTCATTTGGATATAAAAACAAAACTAAAAATGGAACAATCAATTTATTGTGGACTTATAATAAATGAACTTATTACAAATTCATTTAAATATGCATTTCCAGATAAAAAAGGAAATATTTTTATAACTTTAGAAAAAGAGAATGAAAACATTAAATTAACAATTAAAGACGATGGAATAGGATTTGATGAATCAAAAGTTAATTTTTCATTAGGTTTTACTTTGGTAAAAACTCTAGCAGTTAGTCAATTAAAAGGTGAAATAGATATAAATTCTAAAAATGGTGTAACAACGACTATTTTGTGGAATGAAGATGAATAATGTAAAAATTTTAATAATTGAAGATGAAGCAATAGTTGCTTTGGATATAAAAAGAATTATTAATAATTTAGGTCATGATGTAGTAGATATTGTATCAAGTTTTGAAGATGCAATAAAAAGTGTAAAAAATAATTCCCCTCAACTTATTTTTTCAGATATAAACCTTGGAAAAGAAAAAGATGGAATAAATATTATTGAAGAGATACAAAAAGAAAAGTTTATACCGGTAGTTTATCTAACAGCATATAGTGATGAAGAAACTATTCAGCGAGCAATTAGAACAAATCCTTTGGGTTATATTTTAAAGCCTTTTAAAAAAGAAGATATTAAATCAACACTACTATTAAGTATTTACAAATTAAAAACACAAACTTTTGATAATAACAATTCTTATGAAAAACTAGGTTTTGATTATTTTTATGATTTAGAAAATGAAATTCTTTTTTTTAAATCTGAACCTATAAAATTAAGTCTAAAAGAGAAAAAATTGCTTACTATTTTGGTTGAGGCAAAAGGTAATATAGTCTCTTTTAAATATTTAGAATATATACTCTGGCCAGATGCACCAATTAGTGATAGTACATTACGAACTTTAATTTATAGACTAAGAACAAAACTAAATTATAAGATAATTGAAACCATTTCAAGCATTGGATGTAAAATCTCAAAAAGTCCATAGAAAGCCCATTTTGTGACGCTAACTGTGACGTTTCTCTAATAAAGTTTGTCCTAAAAAAAGGACAAACAAATGGCTTACATAAATAAAAACATTTCCCTAAATCAACTTCAAGAAATTATCAAAAGTGATATTTCAACAAAACAAGCTTATCTTCCTGACTCTTTTATCTCATTACAAAAACATGCTTTAGAAATATTTCAAAAAAGGATTTTTTTAGAAAGTATTTTAGAAGATACAATTTCTTTTAATAGAAAATTATCTTGGGAAGATAAATATAAAAATTTATCTTTAGTAAAAAGTGCAGAAGAGTTAATAGAGGTTTTTAAACTAAGAAGTGATGTTTTTACAGAAATTAATTATCAAGATGAATTTCCAGATACGATAGAGGGATTAAATTTTGATATTTATGATAAAACATCTGCAGTTATTTATTACAAAAATAATAAAGAAGTGTCAGCCACAATAAGATTGATTTTTGATTCAGAAAACAAACTTCCTTCTGAAAATAAATTTACATTTGATGATATGAGAAATAAATACAATTGTATAGGTGAAATCTCAAGAAATATTGTAAAAAATAGAGGTCAAGGTCTAAATCTTGAGTTTAAATACTTAATGTGTGGGATATATAACGTATTTATGAATAATGATATTGATATTGCACTTTCTGGAATAAGACAAGAACATTTGAAATTATTTAAAAAACTAGGTGGGGTTGAAATATATAAAGAATTAGAATCTTATGGAAGTTTAGAAACACCTTGTCTAATAATTTCTTATGACCCTTCAAATGCATCAAATTTTTTTAAAAAAGTTTTTTTAGAAGAATAATTTTGTGACGTGAATCGTGACATGAAAATGATAATATTTTTTAAATATGAAAAGTAGGAATTATGAAGAAAACTAAAATACTTATTGTAGAAGATGAGAGTATCGTTGCTCTTGATATTAAAAGAACATTAGAAAAACTTGATTATGAGATAACTAATACAGCTTTTGATTATCAAGGAGCAGTTAATAGTGTATTGATGAATAAACCTGATTTAATTTTAATGGATGTAAATCTAGGTAAAAGTAAAGATGGAATTGAAACAGCAAAAAAAATAAAAAGTTTTGATGATATTCCTATTATTTTTCTTACTGCATTTTCTGATGAAGAGACAATAAATAGAGCTATTCAAACAAAACCAGTGAGTTATTTGATAAAACCTTTTAAAAGAGATGAATTAAAGTCAAATATTATGTTAGGTCTTTATAAAAATAGAGATATTGAAGAAGATTTTAATGATAATAATCTCCTTCATATTGGAGAAGATTATTATTTTAATAATGATGAAAATAAACTTTACTATAAATCTTTACCAATAAATCTTGGTTCAAAAGAAGTATTACTTTTAAAAATACTTTTAGAATCAAAAGGTCAAATTATCTCTTTTAATAATTTAGAAAGCTTAATTTGGGGCTCTAGTATTATTTCAGATAGTACTTTAAGAACATTGATTTATAGACTAAGAACAAAATTAGAATATAAATTTATAGAAACTATTCCTTATGTTGGATGTAGAATTTGTTGATTTAAAAAATGTGACGGAATATGTGACGCGCTTTAGATAGAATTTTTTAATTAAGTATTAGGAATGGAAAAGTTGATGAATAAAATAGTTGTTTTTTGGAAAATTTATTTTTGGTTTGTAGTATTTTCTTCATTATGTTTATTAGGATTTTTACTTGTTAATGAGCAAAAACTTTTTTTTGGAAATATTTTTTCACGAATTTATGATCTTTTCTTTTTAGTTGTAGCATTTATATCTATATTGAGTATTAAAGGATATATTTATAAAAAACGATATTTTTCTAAATATATTTGGGTCTTTTTATTTTTAATAATAATGGTTGATTCTTTAGGATATTTGTTTTTTGAACTAAACTATTTTTTTAGTTCAAATAGCGATTATTTATACTTTGGTATTTTATTTATACCTTGGTTTTATGCTTTATATAAATATACATTTTGTATGAATGAAATTTTTGAAGAAGAATTTAATTATGAATTTGAATCTTTTTCTTCTTTAATTTCTGGGTAACATAAAAGAATTTTTTCTTTTGTTTCCCTTTTACATTTATTACAAAAGTAAATTTGATTTGAATTTATTTTTTCATCTAATGGTAAGATGATATAATTTTTCTTTGTACCACAAAGCTTTGTTATCTTTTTCATTTTGAACTTCTATTTTTATGTTTGTTGCAATCTAATTATAGTTTAAATTTAATGATTTTTAAATACAAAATTAAAAAAAAATGATTATTTATTCATATTTTAGAATCTTTTTTATATCCTAATTTTACTTTTTTATAATTATCAAGGAAAAATATGCAATTAAAAATATATCAAATAGATGCATTTACTGAAATACAATTTAAAGGAAATCCTGCTGCAGTTATAATTCTTGATGAATGGTTAACAGAAGATATAATGCAATCAATAGCAATTGAAAATAATTTATCTGAAACAGCATTTGCTAAAAAATGTGATGATTTTACTTACGAAATAAGATGGTTTTCTCCAATTACTGAAATAGATTTTTGTGGACATGCCACTCTTGCAACAGCTTTTGTTTTATTTGAAGAAAATAATTTCTTAAAAGAAGTTACTTTTTTAGCAAATGCAGTTGGAAGTTTAAAAGTTAGTCAATTGTCTGATAGTAATATAGAAATGATATTTCCAAATAGAAAACCTAAAAAGGTTGATAATATTCCAGAAGAACTAATAAAAGGTTTATCTATTAAATCTAATGATATTTTAGTAAATCAACAAACATATTTTGTAGTTTATGAAAACGAAGAAGATGTTTATAATGTACAAGTAAATTTAGATGAAATAAAAAAATTAGGACCTTTAGATGTAACTGTAACTTCTAAATCAAATAAATATGATTTTATTTCAAGATATTTTTGGCCTGCAAATGGTGGTGTTGAAGACCCTGTAACTGGTTCTATGCATGCGGGAGCTGCACCTTTATGGGCAGAAAGATTAAATAAAAATGAATTAATTGCATATCAAGCATCAACTCGTGGTGGTATTTTAAAATGTAAAGTAGAAAAAGAACAAGTAAAAATTTTAGGTAAAGCAGTTAAATATTTAGAAGGTTATATAACAATCAATTAAAAGAAGAATAATTATTCTCCTTTTAATCCTTTTCTCATTGCTTCAATTAATGTATTATCAGCTTTTGTATTAGTGAAATATTCAAATGCTAAGACACCTTGGTATAAAAGCATATCTTCACCATCTTTTATCTCACAACTATTTTCTTTTGCTAAAGCTAAAAATGGTGTGATTTTTCCATAAACACAATCAAAAGCAAAAGATGCATTTTTTAGTATAGGTTCAATTATTTCTTTTGGTGCAGGTAAATAATCATCTTTTAGTCCAGCACTTGTAGAATTAACTACTAAATCATAAGTTTCAGGTTTGAAATTTTCCCAAGAAAAAGAAGGAATTTGATGATTTTTAAAAAACTCTAATTTCCCTTCACTTCTATTTAAAACAGTTACTTTTATACCTTTTTCTTGTAAAGCTAAACTAATAGCTTTTGCAGTTCCTCCTGCTCCTAATAAAAGTACATTTTTTACTTCACCAAAACTCTCAATTGCTTTTAAAAATCCGGGTGCATCAGTGTTATAAGCTATAACTTTTCCATCTTCGATAACATAAGTATTAACAGCTTCAATCTCTTTTGCTATTCCTCTTACAACATCTGCGTTTGTAAATGCAAACTCTTTGTGAGGTACAGTTATATTTGCACCACTATAGGCATTTTGTAAAAATACTTCTTTGATAGTACTTCCATCTTCTAAATGATGTTTTTCATAAACTCCATCAAAATTTATATGTTTTAATCCTGCATTTTGCATTTGTGGAGATTTTGAGTGAGCTACTGGATTTCCAAAGATTACAAATTTTTTTGTCATTATTTTCCTTATTTTTGTGCGATTAAGTTAAAAAGAGGGTACTCTTTATCATTTCTTTCATGTATAAAAACTGTATCACATGAGATGATTTTAAAACCAATTTCTTCAAAGATTTTAGATACTTCTTCTTTTTCATATCCAAAGTGTTCTACACCATCATTGTTATGTTTTGCGTGAAATGTACCATCTTCTTTTTCTAAATCATTTATGCAAACAATTCCACCATCTTTTAAGCTTTCATAAGCTTTTTTTGCAAACATTTTAGTATCTTTTATATGGTGCATTGTCATTGAAGTAATAAATAAATCAAACTCATTTTTAGGTAAATCTTCTTCATTTATATTATGTTTTACAGCTTTTAAATTTGAAAAATTTAATTCTTTTACCTTTTCATTAAATCTATCAACCATTCCAGCAGAATTATCCATCCCTAAAATATTATTTGTATCATTACTTAAAGCAAATGCGATAAATCCAGTTCCACAACCATAATCTAAGATATTTGAATCATCTTTTAGTTTTATATGTTTTTTTAAATTTTCAACACAAGCATTTGAACTATCTATACTTGTTTGTTTGTTATCCCAAGTTTTTGCAGCTTCATCAAATCTGTTCAAATCTTATCCTTAATCAAATTTTTGATAAATTATATCAAAAGCAAATAAAAAGAAGAAAAAATGAGCAAAGTATTAATAAACTTTACAACAATAGATGATGGGAATTTAGCATATCATGTTGGTGATATAAAAGAAAATGTGGATAAAAATAGACAAAATCTAGCATTAAAGCTTGGGTTTAAAAATGAAGATTTAGTTTATATGAATCAAGTTCATGGAAATAATGTAGAAATTGTAGATGATAGTTCACCAAAATATATAGATAATTGTGATGGTTTAATCACAAATACAAAAAATCTTCCATTGATGGTTATGGTTGCTGATTGTATTCCAATTTTATTTTATGATGAAAAAAAATACGTTATTGCAGCTGTTCATGCCGGAAGAAATTCAACTTTTTTAAGAATTGCAGAAATTACAGCAAAAAAAATGATAGAAAATTTTTCTTGTAAACCAGAAGATATAAAAGTGATAATGGGACCATCTATTCAAAAATGTTGTTATGAAGTAAATGATGAACTTTTAAAAATAGTAGAAACTTCATTTGGAAAAGAGTTTTGTATAGGAAAAAATATAAATTTACAAGGAATAAATAAAAAACTTTTAGAAGATTTAGGAATAATAAATATAGAGATTTCAGATATTTGTACAAAGTGTTCAAATGAACCATATTTTTCGTTTCGAAAAAATCCAAAAACAGGAAGATTTGCAGGAATAATAAGTATAAATGACAACTAAAAACTTACACAATTTTTACATAACTCTCTAAAATAAACTTAAATGAATTTGTATTCATAAAAAATCTTCTTATTTAAGTTTCATTTTGTTACTATTTTGTGATTTAATAATGAATCAGTTTATAAAAAGGGAAACAAAATGAGTACGAAAGTTACAAAAGAAGAGGCATTAGAATATCATAGAGTTCCAAATCCTGGGAAAGTTGCAATATCAACTACAACTAGATTAGAAACTCAAAAAGATTTATCACTAGCATATTCACCAGGTGTTGCATATCCTTGTGAAGAGATACAAAAAAATCCAGAATTAGCTTTTGAATATACATCAAAGAGAAATCTTGTTGCAGTTATTTCAAATGGAACAGCAGTTCTTGGACTTGGTGATATAGGAGCATTAGCTTCAAAACCTGTAATGGAAGGTAAATCTGTGTTATTCAAAAAATTTGCTGCAGTAGATTCTTTTGATATAGAAGTTGATGAAACTGATATTGATAAATTTTGTGACGTTGTTAAAGCTATTGCACCAACATTTGGGGGAATTAATTTAGAAGATATAAAAGCACCTGAATGTTTTGAAATTGAAAGAAGATTAGTTGAAGAGTTAAATATTCCAGTTATGCATGATGACCAACATGGTACTGCTATTATTACAAGTGCTGCACTTATGAATGCAGCTTCTATGATGGGAAGAAATGTTGAAGATATGAAAATAGTTGTTGTGGGAGCAGGGGCCTCAGCAATTGCATGTTCAACTATGTATAAAGAACTTGGAGTTAAAAATTTAATTATGTGCGATTCAAAAGGTGTAATACACAAAGGAAGAACTGATTTAAATAAATATAAAAAAGATTTTATTACACAAACTGATATAACTACAATGGAAGAGGCATTTCAAGATGCAGATATGGTTTTAGGTTTATCAAGACCAGGAACATTTACTGTTGAACATATAAAACTTATGAGTGAAGAACCAATTGTATTTACTTTAGCAAATCCAACACCTGAACTTTTTCCAGAAGAAGTAATTGCTGTAAAACCAAAAGCAATAGTAGGAACTGGTCGTTCAGATTATGCTAACCAAGTAAACAATGTTTTAGGGTTCCCTTTTATTTTTAGAGGTGCACTTGATGTTCAAGCAAGAAAAATAAATATGCCAATGAAAATGGCAGCAGCTAAGGCAATTGCAAATTTAGCTAAAGAGCCAATAACAGAAGAGTTAAAAGCTTCATTTGGTGATTTATCATATGGAAGAGAGTATATCATTCCAATTCCATTTGATAAGAGATTGATGGTTGAAGTTTCATCTGCTGTTGCAAATAGTGCAGTTGAAACAGGTGTAGCAAGAGTAAAAGAGTTTGATTTAGTGAAATATAGAGAAAAATTGGCTTCTATGTTATAACTTAAAATTATCTATTAATTTATAAAATGGTATTATTCAAGCTTTAAAAATTAAGCTTGAATAATCATAGGACGAATATGGAAGAGTATATACTGTTAATTGATACAGAAGATTCAAAAGGTTTGGTTTACAACATTTCAAAAGTTCTTTTTGCAAATAATTTAAATATAGAACAAAATGCTGAATATGTTGACCAAGAAACTAAAAAATTTTTTATGAGAAGTATAATCTCTGGAAAAGTTTCAAAAAACATCTTACTAAAAGAACTAACAGAAGTTTTACCAGCAGGTGCTTCAATTAAATTAAATAAAAAAGAGAAAAAAGATGTTGTTATTTTAGCAACAAAAGAGTCTCACGTTTTAGGTGATTTATTAATTAGATATATTGCTGGAGAATTAAACGCAAATATAAAAGCAGTTATTGCAAATCATGACCACTTGAAAGAGTTAGTAGAAAAATTCAATATTCCATTTACTTGTATTAGTGCAGAAGGTATGTCAAGAGAAGAGCACGAAGATAAAATGATTGCAAAAATTCAAGAGTTTGAGCCTGAATTAATTGTTCTTGCAAAATATATGAGAATTTTAACTCCAAAATTTGTAGAAACATTCCCTAAAAAAGTTTTAAATATTCATCATTCATTCTTACCAGCATTTATTGGAGCAAATCCATATAAACAAGCACATGAAAGAGGTGTTAAAATTATTGGAGCAACTGCTCATTATGTAACAAATGATTTAGATGAAGGTCCAATTATTTTCCAAGATGTTGTAAGAGTTGACCACAGTTACTCTTGGGAAGATATGAGAAATGCAGGAAGAAATGTTGAAAAAATCGTTTTATCAAATGCATTTGAACTACTCTTACATGATAGAGTTTTTGTTCATGGAAACAAAACGGTAATTTTATAATGTTTAATCTAGTTTTATTAGAACCACGAATTCCTGGAAATGTAGGAACTATTGGAAGACTTGCCTTTGCTATGAATTGTACTTTACATCTTATCAAACCTTATGGTTTTGGTGAAATTACTGAAAAAGAAGTACGTCGTGCTGGACTTGATTATTGGTTTGATTTAGATGTTAGAGAGTATGAAAATATTGAAGACTTTTGGTCAAAAAATCCTTTTAATGATAGACACTTTTTAGCAACTACAAAAACAAAACAGTTATATTTTGATGTTGAATATAAAGTAGGGGATTATATATATTTTGGAAGAGAAGATGCTGGACTTCCAGTTTCTTTATTAGAAAAAAGTCCAAAAACTTGTATTACAATTCCTATGACAAATGATGCAAGAAGTTTAAATATTGCAAACTCTGTTTCAATAGTAGCTTATGAAGCATTAAGACAAAATTTTAAAGATTTTAAATAAGAGAATTACTTTTTTCAATAAGTTTTATTACAGCTTCAAGCTCTTTTTGAAGCTTCTCTTTTTCTGAATCTTTTTTAGCTTCTTTTATCTCTTTTTTTAGTTTAGCTTTTTTTTGAGATAATTTTTCAATTATCTCTTCTACTTTTTCTTGTTTTGATTCATCTAAACTATCTTTTTTTAAATATTTTTTTATTTTTGAAACGATTTTATCTAAGTTCATATTATTTGTTTCCTATCTCTTTTAGTAGTGTATTGTTAAAAAACAATATACTTGCCATTTCAACAAGTTTTTTTTGAATAGAATAAACAGTTGCACTATCATTGATAAGTGAAGTTGCCATTGTTGCTTTGATTTTATCTTCTCTAATCAAAGCATCGATTTTCCCTGAATTTGATAAGTCATTAGTTTGTAGGGTTGATTTTATCACTTCTAATTGAGTAAGTTTTTCAAGCTCTGTTTCTTGACTATCAAGTAAATTTATATCAATTAAAATAGTAGCTAATTCTTCTCTTAATAGATTATACTCTTCTTTTATATATTCATTTCTACTTTTTAAATAAAAATTTACATTTTTTTGAATATCTCTTGTATCTTTTAAAACTTCAACAATTAATTTTGCACATCTTTTTATATCTGCAACTTCTCTTTGTTGAGAACTGCTCATATTTTCTTGAGCAAATGAAGAGAATTTTATAATTTCACTATAAAGATTTTTTAGATTAGTTTGATAAATTTCATCAATATTTGTATCTATTTTTGAAACTTCTTTTGAAATTTGTAGTTTTAAATCTTCTTTTGTCTTTAAATTTGTTGTATGTAAATTTAAAGCATGTAACATCGCTTTTTGACAATTTTCATATAGGTTTATAGTCTCTTTTTTAATTGAAACAATAGCTGTTTCTGGAATAGTTAAATTTGCATCTAAAAGATATTTTGGTTTTGATAGTGCTGATACCTTTTTTTTGATTAGTTTTTGAGATAAATTTACTATTTGATTTACAAATGGAGTTAATAAAATAATACCAATTAAACTAAATAAAGTATGGAATAAAGCCAATTTCATACTATAGTTTTCTTCACTTATTCCAAAATATGGTGCTAAATAATCAACAAAATCTTTAAATGAATAAATAAAAATTGTAATAATCAAACCAGTAATAATATTAAATAAAAAGTGAGCAAATGCAACTCTTTTTCCATTTTCATTAGAAGCAAGTGAAGCTAAAATGGCTGTAAATGTTGTACCAATATTTGCTCCAATAACAAGTGCTAAAGCGTTTATATAAATAATACTTCCAGCACTTAATGCTGTAATAATAATAGCGATTGTAGCTGCACTTGATTGGATAATTACAGTTGCAATTGCTCCAACAATTAAATAAATAATTATCCCTAAAGCTCCTTCCATAGCAAAAGAAGCTAAATCAATAGAGTTTTTTAGAGTTTCAAAACCTTCTTTCATATAAGCAATTCCAAGAAAAACAAAACCTAAACCTAAAAGCACATTTCCTAAACCTTTATATGCATTGTTTTTTATAAATCTTAAAATCACTCCAAATAAAATCATAGGCATTGCATAAGCTGAAATTTTTACATCAAAACCTAAACTAGAAATTATCCAAGCTGTTGTTGTACTTCCTAAATTTGAACCAAAAAGTATTCCAATTCCTTGGATTAAAGTTAAAAGTTCAACAGATAAAAAAGAGATTACAACTAAAGAGATGATAGAAGAACTTTGTACAAATGTTGTTGATAAGAAACCTGTTAATATAGAATAAAATATATTACTTGTAAATTTTTGAAGTAATTTTTCTAAAATTCCACCAGATAGAAGTTTAAATCCATCTTGCATGAACATCATTCCAATTAGAAAAATGGCAATACCACTTAGAATAACTGTAAAGTTTTCTAAAGAGATGACAACATATGCGAAAATCAATAATAAAAATGGTAAAAGTAACTTTTGTAACATAAAAAATCCTGAAAATTATTATAAAATTACTTATTTTACCAAATTATTATTAATCCCCTTTGTTTTTATTTCCCTTCAAACTCTTTTTCATTACTATTTTTTACTATTTCAATTGCGATATTATTTGTTTCTTGTGCAATTTGTTGTGTTGTTGAAGAAATATTTGCAATTTCTTGAGTTTGTTGGTCTAGTTGATTTATTGAACTATTTATTTGTTCAATACCAATTTGTTGTTCTTTTGATGCAGTTGAAACGCTATTTATTAAATTAACTGTATTTTGAATATTTGTATTTAGTGTTGAATAACCATCTATCATATCAGTTGATATCTCTTTTCCACTATTTGCTTTTGTTGTTGCATTTTCAACTAAGATTTTAATTTCTTTTGCAACTTCAGCACTTCTAGCAGCTAGATTTCTAACTTCCCCTGCAACAACAGCAAAACCTTTTCCTGCTTCTCCAGCAGTTGCAGCTTCTACTGCTGCATTAAGTGATAGAATATTTGTTTGAAATGCAATTTGGTCAATTAAAGTAATTGATTCATTAATTGCTTGAACTTGGTCATTTATTTCATCCATTGAAATCATTGTTTTATTTGCAAGGTCTTCACCTTTTTTTAAAGCATCTATTACATTTGTAGAGTATTTTGACATTTCATTTATATTTTGACTATTTTTTGCAATAGTTGAAGTTATTTCTTCAACAGCAGCAGCTGTTTCTTCTAAACTAGCAGCAGTAGTATTTGCATTTTGAGTTAAAGATTTTACATTGTTAATTAATATATTTGCACTATCTTGTAAATTTAAACCTATATTTTTACTATCAACTAACATTTTAGTTATAGTGTCTCCAACATGATTTATATTTTTACAAAGCTCTAAAATATCACCTTTTACTAATTTTGTATCAACTCTTTTTGTATAGTCATAATTACTATAATTTTTTAACACATTTAAAATATTATCTATATTTGAACTTAAATTTTCTAGCATTAAATTGATTACATTTTTAAGTTCATTTAATTCATTTGAATTTGAGTTTGTATGAATTCTACTACTTAAATGTCCATCTTTTATATCATTTGCAACTTTTGTTGCATCATCAATCAATGCTTTATCTTTTATTATATTTTCTTGAACTTTGATTATATTTGAGTTGATTATTTTAGACATATTTCCAAATTCATCATCATTTTTATCATTTAAAAGATTTATATTTTTTGTTTCATTATTTAAAAATGCAAAAAAATCTCCTAAGCCTTCTTGAAAAGAAGTTAGAGATTTATTGATAACTCTACTTATATATAAAAGAGCAATAATAATAAATAATGAAATAACAATGATTAATCCATATGAAAAAAATTCGATTTTTTTATGTAAATTTTCTATTTTTTGATTAACATTATTTGCTAAAATTTTTTGAGAATTTCCTGATTTATGTACAATGTCTCGCATCTCTTTCATTAATCCAGAATTTTCATTGAAACCTTTTTCTTTTTCAGAATTTACTAGATTTAAAAAGTTTGTTTTGTAACTAGTAAGTAATGAAGATAAATCTTTATATTTTTCATCATTTTGAAGTTTTGGAATGATTTTATTAAATTTATCCACATATTGTTCATCAAGTCTTAACATAAAATCTTTTTCTTGTTTTCTTAAATCATAAACTGTTGCAAGTAGATAATTGTCATTAGATTTTTTCGCAAATTCTTGAACTAAGTGTACACTTTCTCTTAATGCACCATATAAACCATTATCCTCTTTTAATCCTATTTTTTGCTGTAATTCAACAATTTTTGTAAAAATAGTTGAATACTCTTTTATGATATTGTTATAATTGTTTAATTCAATTTTATCTAAATCAAATTCATTAAATTTGATATCTAATTCATTAGTAATTTTATTGATATTAGATACATTTTCTTTAAATTTATCTAAATATTTTAAATCTTTTCTTGCTAGAAAATCTTTTTCATTTTTTCTTAATTCTAATTGTTGAATTTCTAATTCTCCAATTTTTGTATTTATATTTGCTATTTTGTCTACTTTATTTATAGAAATAAGTTCAATAAATAGTATTAATAAAAATGATAAAGAAATAATGATTGATAAACTTATTAGTTTAGTTTTTATTGAAATATTATTTAACATTTTGAATCCTTTTATTTAATTCATAATAACAATAATAGCGAATTATCAATTATTTAACAAAAAGTAAATATAATGAATAACCAATAAATGTAAGGAAGGACTTTGTATAAGGTTTTAGTTTTAGAAGATGATGAACTTTTTGCATCAACAATTGAAGATTTTTTAAGTGATGAAGGATTTATTGTTGATATTGCATATGATGGTGAAGAGTGTTTAACTCTAAATTATGAGAATAATTATGATTTATATATTTTTGATATTAATGTTCCAAAAATAAATGGTCTTGAATTACTTTCAAACTTGCGAAAAAGTGAAGATAATACTCCTACAATTTTTTTAACTTCATATAAAGATAGAGATACTTTACATGATGCTTTTTTAAAAGGTTGTGATGACTATTTAAAAAAACCAGTTGATTTAGATGAATTACTCTTAAGAATAAAAGCTTTACTAAAAAGAAATAAAAAGCAATTTGAAATCATAAAACTAACTGAAACTTTGACTTTTAATCCTTTAAATAAACGACTTTATGAAAATGGGGAAGATTTGAATTTACCTGTAAAAGTTTTAGAACTAATGGAACTATTTATTGAAAATAGGGGAGAAATAGTTACAAAAGAGATGATAATTGCAAAATTATGGGCAACAAGCCAAGAGTATAGTGAAGGTTCTATCAGGGTTTATATAAATCATATAAAAAAACTTTTTGAAAATAAAGACTCAATTTCAAATATCAAAGGTATAGGATACAAAGTTGAATTCTAAAAAAAGAGATTTTCTAATTTCAATTTCAATAATCTTCACTTTTTGTTTGGTTATTATTTTATATTTAAACTATTTTTTTATTTCTAAATTTGGTCTAAATCAAGATAATTTTATATATATCATTGTTCCTTTAATTATTTTAGGTTTAGCAATTTTTTTAAGTTTTTCAATCTCTATTTTAAAGCCATTGTTTAAAAGTGATGAGAAATTAGAACTTAGTATAAAAGAGACTATCCATGAATTAAATATTCCTGTTTCTACTATAAAAATGAATACTCAACTTTTAGAAAAAACAATAAAAGATGAAAAGAGTTTAAAAAGACTAGAAAGAATAAAACAAGCTAGTAATAATCTTTTGAAATTGTATGAAAATATGGAATACAACATCAAAAAAGAGATAGACAAAATAGATAAACAAGAGTTTTTTCTTGATGAAGTTGTTAAAATCTCTATTGATAAATTTGATGACATAAAAAAAGATACTAAAATCATATTTGATGTCCCAAATATAACATTAAAAAGTGATATCAATGGTTTTATAAAAACAATTGATAATCTAATTTCAAATGCAATAAAATACAATATTAAAGAAAATCCAATAGTAGAAATATCTTATAAAAATTCTATTTTATCTATTTATAATAGTGGCGAAAAAATAGATACAAAAAATCTATTTATTGTTTTTGATAAATATTTTCAAGAAAATCCTTCTAATGACGGATTTGGTTTAGGACTTGCTATGGTAAAAGAATTTTGTGATAAAAATAAAATTCTTATTAATATAGAAACTACAGAAACTGGAAATAGATTCAATCTAAATTTAAAAAATATAATTATTTAAAGTCAATTTTTAAAATAAATTGTAATATTATTATCAAGAGTTTTAATTCATAAAAAGGAAATTCAATGGAAACAAGTATAGTGTTTGCAGTAGCAATAATATTTTTTGCTTTAATTGTTATTGTAAAAGGTGTAAAAATTGTTCCTCAATCAGATTTATATTTGATTGAAAGATTAGGAAAATTTAATAAAGTATTACATGGTGGTTTTCATATAATCATACCAATAATTGATAATGTAAGAGCTGTTCTTACATCAAGAGAACAATTAGTTGATATTGCAAAACAATCGGTTATTACAAGAGATAACGTAAATATTTCTATAGATGGAATAGTTTTTTGTAAAGTAGATGATGCAATGCAAGCGACTTATAATGTAGTTGATTTTAAAAATGCAATTGCAAATCTTGCAATGACAACTCTAAGAGCTGAAATTGGTGGAATGGATTTAGATGATACTTTATCAAATAGAGAAACACTTAATGCAAAATTACAAAATGAATTAGGAAGTGCAGCAACAAACTGGGGAATCAAAGTAACTAGAGTTGAGATTTCTGATATTTCAGTTCCTCAAGAAATTGAAAGAGCTATGAATATGCAAATGGAAGCAGAAAGAGAAAAAAGAGCTATTGAAACAAAAGCAAAAGCTGATAAAGAAGCAGTAATTAGAAAAGCAGAAGCATTTAAACAAGAAGAAGTTTTAAAAGCAGAAGCAATCGAAAGAATGGCAGATGCAAGAAGATATGAACAGGAGCAAATGGCTGCTGGGCAACAAGAAGCCATGAGACTTATAAATATTTCTATGATGGAAAATGAAAAAGCAGCAGAATTTTTACTAGCAAAAGATAGAATTGCAGCTTTTAGAGCATTGGCTGAAAGTAATTCAACTGATAAGATGATTTTACCTTATGAAGTTTCTCAAATGATAGGTTCAACTTCTGTTTTAGGAGATGCTTTTTTCAAAGGTGTAAGTAATGGAGCAACAAATAATGCTTAGTGCTGTAGATCCTTATATTTTATTGGCAATTGGTGTAGCTTTAATAGCTTTAGAGGCATTAATTGCATCTTTTATACTTATTTGGTTTGGTATAAGTTTTATAATTGTAGCTGTAATTAGTTATTTTGTTTTATTTTCTGGTGCAGTTTGGCAATTGGCTACTGTTTCATTGTTATCTATTTTTTTGATATTGTTTTTGAGAAAAAAAGTTGTAGAAATTGTTTCAACTCCAAAAATTGATGTTTCTGATGATTTTTTAAATGAAAAAGGAATAGGTGAAATAAAAAATTCAAAAGTTTTTTATAAAGGAACTTATTGGGATATTGATTCAGAAATTGATGAAAAAGAGTTTTTAGAAGGCGAAAAAGTAGAAGTTTTAAAAACTTTTAAAAATAAAGCAACTATAGAAAAAAGATAGAAACAAAGGTTTCTATCTTTATTTTTTTAGTAATGAATGTTTCTTATAAAACTTTTATATAGAGGTCTTTGTAGTTTATTTTCTGGTTTTTGATTTGTTTTTGAACAATTTTTAGAATGATGATTATCCTCTTTTAAAAGAGTATGAAAATTTTGATTATTTACAATTTGTAATTCTCCATCTGCATATTTTATCATCACATCTTTTAATTCTATTCTTTCATCACCTGCAAAATATACTTTTAATCCTTTGTTTAATAGGGTTTCAAAAGGTTTTTCTCCTAAGTGAGAAGTAATCAATACTTCTACATTTTTACTTTTTAACCAATTTGCAACAGCTTTTCCACCCATTTGTTCATTTTTTAATATTTCAATTTTGTTATTTTCTATAAAAGCAAAATATTTTGCTTTTCCAAAAAGTGTTGATACTGCTGTATTTTCTTTATTTGTTTTTACTGGTATTGCAATCATTTTATCTCCTTTGTTGCATTTTTATATGAAATTTTATATCCAAGATATATAACCACCGGCCATAAACTTAACCAAATTAATTCACTTAAATATTCCATCTTTTCTAACCTTTTAATAATTATGTGAATCTTTAGATTCAATCTCTTCTTTTGTAATTTTTATTCTATCCATACTGTACCAAGCATAAGTTATATATGCTAATACAAAGGGAACCATCAATGAAACATAACTCATAACCATAAGAGTATAGTGACTTCCTGAACTATTCATAATTGTTAAACTGCTTTGTAAATCAGTAGTTGAAGGATAGTAAGCTGTATTGTTTAATCCCACATTCAATAAAATCGCCATTACAGTTAATACAATTCCCACGCCACTTGTTTTAATGCAACAAGTTTTTTTAAATGTAATAGTTACAAATACAGCTATAATAACCATCAAGACACCAATTAAGAACATAACTAAAACAATAGGCATATCCATAAAGTTTTGAAAATACTTTAATCTTTCTATTTCTATAAAACTATTTTTATTTATTGTATATCCATCTTTTGTAAGAATCCATAACATAAATCCTAAAAAGAAAAATAAAAATAAAATCATATTTATTTTGATTGAATTAACTGCTTTGATTCTTATTTTTTCATAATCTATATTATTTATAAAATATAAAGCTCCACTAATCTTTGCCAAAAATACAAGTGCAAAGCCCAATAAATAGTTATATGGATTAAAAAGTGCCTCAAGTCCTCTTAAAGAGTTTTGCCAATCTACAAAGTTGTTTGAATCAACTATAAATTCGCTTCCACTAAAAAAAGTACTAATTGCAACTCCTAATAAAAATGTTCCAATATTTCCATTTATTTTTAAAAACATTTCATAAGTTTTTTGTCCTAAAAAATTGTTTGGTTTAGTTCTATATTCATAAGAAACAGCTTGAATAATAAAACAAAATAGAATGCTTAACCAAACCCAATAAGCTCCACCAAAACTTGTAGCATAAAATAGTGGAAAGGCTGCAAATAAAGCACCACCAAATAAAACTAAAGTTGTAAAACCTAATTCCCATTTTCTTCCTATACTATTTATTAGCATAGTTTTTTCAGTCTCATTTTCACTTAATTTATCTATTAAAGTTTGACCACCTTGAACAAACATAATAAATACAAAAAGTCCACCTAATAAAGATATTATTATCCACCAATATTGTTGAAGTGTTATAAGTTCTAAGTTTTCAAATCCCATATTAGTGACCTCCATTTGGACCAATTTTTATCTGTTTTGTCATAATTTTTATTTCTGCTATTAATAAAACAGTAAAAAGTATGGCAAAGATAAAAAAGCTAATCATTACATTTGTTGTTGCTATTTTTGTAGCTGCAATTCCAACAGGCATTAAGTCTTGAATAGCCCAAGGTTGTCTTCCTACTTCTGCAACTACCCATCCAGCTTCACTTGCAATATATCCTAAAGGAATACTAAAAAGTGCTGATTTTAAAACAATCGGATAATTTAGAATCTCTTTTTTTGTTAATAAAAATAAAACTAAAGCAAACAGTATTGTAAACCAAGTTCCAAGTCCAACCATAATATGGAATGAATAAAATGTAATAGAAACAGGAGGAATAACATCTTCTTTATTTTTAATATGTCCATAACCAAAATATTTCATATTTTCATCAAGTAAAATTTTTGAATTATTTAATAATGATTCATTTGAAGTTTTTTTAGCCTCTTTATAAGACTCCAAAGCTTCAATGGCAACTTTACCCTTTTGCATTTTTTCTTCTACACTTAAGATTCCTCTTTCTTCATTTCCATAAACTAAATCTTTTATTCCAGGAACATAAGCATTTATATCATGGAAACTTAAAAATGATAAAGCATAAGGAATTGTAAAATCAAATAAAAATGTATTTTCATCATTTGTTATTGTTTTTTCTGGATTTAATAAACCAAAAGCTACAATTCCAACTTTCTCTTCTCCTTCGTATAAACCTTCCATAGCTGCAAGTTTCATAGGTTGTTTAAGAGCAACTTGATGAGCTGATTCATCTCCACTTAAAATCAAAAATATTGAAGTTATAAGTCCAAATGTAGCTCCAATAATCATAGATTTTTTAGCAAATAAAATATCTCTTTTTTTCAATAAATACCAAGCACTAACTCCTATAACAAAAAGTGAAGCTAAAACATAACCACTTCCAATAGTGTGTAAAAATTTACTAATAGCAACAGGTGAAAGTAAAACATCCCAAAAATTATTCATTTCATTTCTAACCGTATCAGGATTAAATGTCATTCCAGTTGGATATTGCATCCAACCATTTGCAACAAGTATCCATAAAGCAGATAGATTTGAACCAATGGCAACTAACCAAGTTGATAATAAATGAAATCCTTTACTAACTTTTTCCCAACCAAAAAACATTACAGCAAAAAAAGTACTCTCCATAAAAAAGGCTAAAATTCCCTCAACTGCAAGTGGAGCTCCAAAAATATCTCCAACAAACCAAGAGTAATTTGCCCAGTTTGTACCAAATTCAAACTCCATTATTATTCCAGTTGCAACTCCTATTGCAAAGTTTATTGCAAATAAACCCATCCAAAATTTTGTAGTTTTTTTCCAAAATTCATCATTTGTTTTTACATAAATAGTTTCCATAATAGCAACAATGAATCCAAGTCCCAAAGTTAATGGAACAAAAATCCAATGATACATTGCTGTTAGTGCAAACTGAGCTCTGGACCAATCAACTAAATGCTCTTCCATTTCTCTTCCTTTTAATTTTCTTTTGTTAGATTTTTATATACAAAATCAACTTTCTCTTCATATGTCTTATATTCAGTTTTGATAGATTTATCATGGATAAAATAGTTAAGAAAAACTAATATAACTAATAATTTTATTAATATGATTTTCCATAATGTTTTTCCAATAGTCATATTTTTAAAACCGTTAAGATAAAAAGAGTAAATATTTTTAATATTCAACATAAAATCTCCTTTTGTTGACATATGTTCAAAATAATAACACTTTAATGAACATATGTCAATAAAAAATCAAGAAAATTTTGATATTATTTCAAACAAGGATAAAAATGGGTAGAGATAAAAATAAAAGAAATTTAATATATAAACCGGCATTTAAAGATTTTATACCGGAAAATAAACCATTTACTGGTGTTACTGTGTTGTTAGATGAAGAGATGGAAGCTATTTATTTAATGGATGTTTTAAATTTATATCAAGAAGAAGCAGCTATTAGTATGGAAGTTTCAAGACCAACTTTTACAAGAATTCTAAAAAATGCTAGACAAAAATTAACAAGAGCTTTAGTTTATGGAAATAAGATTTCTATTCAAGATGACAATTTAGGTTATATTGTAGCTTTATGTTCTTCAAGTTTAGAAAATTTTGAATCAATTTTAGCAACTGATAAATATGTATTGATTTATAAAATCCAAAATAATGAAATTAAATTATTGGATAGTTTTGAGAATGAAGTCTTTTCCAAAAAATTAAAACCTGCTATTGTTTTACCACAAATATTAATGAAATATAAAGTAAATATATTTTTATCTACAAGAATAGGGGAGGGATTAAAAAATTCACTCTTTGCAAAAGGGATACAAGCTATTGAGAAACAAATTGATAAAAAAGAGGATTTGATAAATTTAGTTTAGTTTTTTAATTCAAAAGAAGTAGAAAAAATCTACTTCTTTAAAATCATACCTTCTGATATAAAAAACTTAATTTATTTAAAATAGGTAATTCCCCATCTGCATATTTTAATAATACTTCATCAATTTTGATTTTATTTCCTTGCGAACAATATACTTTTATACCATTATTTTTTAATGTATAAAAAGTATTTTCTTTTAAAGCAGAAGAAATTAAAATGTTTACATTTTTGTCTTTTAGCCAATTAGCTATCTCTTGCGTATCTTTTTGTTCATTCTTTAAAATCTCAATTTTATTATTATTGATTAAAGCAAAATATTCTGCTTTTCCAAACTCTTCTAATAAATTACTGTTCTCTTCTTCACTTTTAACTGGTATGGCAATCATTTAATCTCCTTTGTTGCACTTTAATCTATATCCAAGATATATAACAATGGGCAAAAGACTTAACCAAGTAAGTAGTATAAAAAGCTCAAGCTATTTTTAGCCCATACTAATGCTTTTTTGTTCCAATAAATAAGTAACACCAAATAAAAAAGTTTGTATTCTAATCTAAGATTTTTTCTAATTTTAATTATTTTGATTCACAAAAGGAATCTTGATTTATAAGTCTCAAGGGCTTATATAGCCAACTCTCTTTTAAGTATTTTTTGTTTACTTATCTTCTTTTTTAGTCTAATTTTTTTAAACTAAACCTTTAATTCTAGTAACAAAAGCATTAATATAATCATACTCCAAAAAAGATAAAGTTTGTACAAATATAACAGAAAAAATGAGATATTAAATTAAATTTGTTATAATTACAACCTAATATTTATATAAATAATCATTTAACATACTAATAAATAGGATATCTTTATATAAAATAATAAATATTTTTGATTTTGGGTTTTTTTATGGAATATATAGGAGATATATTTTTTTCTTTTGTTATTTTTATAATTGCATATATAATCTTCAAATTTGATTTCTCTAAAAAATTAGCAAGAAAAGGAATCATTGAAAAAGATTTTAGAGGATGTTATATTTTAAAATATCCAAAACATGCAGAACTACATAATAAAGATGTTATTTATAAGATAGATATGGATAATTTTTTTAAATTTAATCCAAAATTAAAAGGAAAAATTCCAGTTATTGAAAGACCTGATTTAGATGTCACAAATCCAAATGCAAAAAAAGAAGAGTTAGAAGAGAGAAGGAAAATAAGAGAAAAATATGCTATTAAAGATTTAGAAATGGAGTGAGTTTTACTCACTCTATTTTTTAGTAGCTTAAGTTTTGATAATCTTTATCTAATAATTTTTTAGCAACTTCATCTGGTTTTGCTACTGTAATTCCTTCTAATAAAACAGATTCATCTTTAGAAGCATTTGGTAAATAAAGAGGACAAACCTGAACTTTAGCACCTTGTTTAATCAATGCTTGAAGCATCATTTTAGGTGATTTATCTTGAGGTTTTAAAATAGGACTTTCCATTCCTTTTACAGCTAAATCACCTGCATTTGAACAAAGAGTCATATTAACTTCTTTATTTTGTTTTAAAGTCATCATTGATAAAACCATTCCCATCATTTGTGTTTGAGCATCTTGTGATGTTATAACAACATTTAAACCTTTTGCCATATTATCACTTGCAAAACTCGCTGTTGATAAAAGTAAAGAAGATAATAAAACTAATAAACCTTTTTTCATATTATAAATCCTTATATAAAATTGTTTTAATATTATAATTAAAACTTATCAATTTTAGATAGTTTTAACTTATAATAAGATAAAAATTATCTATTTTAAAAAGAAAACTTTTTATAAAGTTTGAAAAAATAGATAATAGTTTTTATTTGAATATAAATAAAAGGAATCATCAAAATAAAATATGCAATTGAATATTTTGAAATGATTTGATTATATGCCAATCCAAAATTTATAAAAAACATACCAAAAACAAAAAAAGCAACTCCTGGACAAATCAAAGCAAATGAAACAGCTGATTTTTCAGTTGATTCTATATATTTTTCAAAGTAACCCATTTGTTTCATAACCATATATCCTAAAACACCAAATATGATTTGTAAAGATAAAATTGTTGATGTAAATACAAAAAGTGATGATTTATTTAATGGTGTTGAATAGTTGTGTTCTAAACCAAAAGATATTCTCACAAAAGTAATTCCAAGTAGAGTTAATATTGGAATAATAATCCAAATAGATGGAGCTGCTTCTAATCCTAAACCTTTTTCAAACATATTTTTAAAACCAATTGTAAGTTTTATTAACATTAATAAAATAGCAAGGGAAGCAAAAAATAAAGCTCCAAAAATACCAATTGAGTTTATAATTAAATTATGACTCATAGCTCCTGGTGCTGCAAATCCAACTGCAACCATTGAAAGTGCAAATATAGAAATCATTTGAGATAAATTATTGTTTTTAGAGAAATCAAAATCCCCTTTGATTAGAAGTCTTGAAAAATATTCAAAAAATATTTTCAAAGAAAAATAACCAGTTGTTATAAAACCAATTAAAGCAAAAGGAAACAAATATTCAACAACTCCCCAAAGACCAGGAATAAAAACTGCTCCTAAAACAAAACATACATTTATTGTCATTGTATATGTCAAAGGTAGAGTCATAAGGGTAATTTGTGCATTTGAGTTTTTTAAATCTTCATAAGCTTTAGTTTTTTTATACATAAAATATTGTTTTGTATTCCAAACTAATAATTTAAAATGTAAAAAAGCAAAGGCAATAATAAATACTAAAGAAAAAGAGATTACAAAAGATAACCAATCCCCTTTTAATAAAGCTGGCATAATAAAATCATAAGTTGCCATTGGTGTATTTGGATGGGGAACTAAAAACATTAAATACATAAAAAATGAAACACTTAATCCTCCTGCTCCAAGAGAGGATAAAAAGCACATTGGTGAGAATTTTTCTCTTAAATTCATATATAAATCCTTAAATTTTTTTCTTTATAGTACATTAAATTATATTAAAAACTTATGAATAAATTATTATATTAGCTTATATGCAACTAAGTTGCATATAAGTATTTTTTGTTAGAATTCAAAAAAATTTTAAAGGAAAATAATGAAAAAAATATTAGTGACAACAGCACTTTTAAGTTCTTATTTATTAGCAAATAGTGAGATATCTACTTATTATACATACAAAGATTATGACAATTCTAAAACAAAAACAGAAGGAAAAACTTTAGATTATAGGTTTTTACATAATTTTCAAAATTCTGAATTAACTATAAATTATGAAGATAGTTTAACAAAAAGAGAAAATGAACTAACAAAAATAAAAATGACTTCTCTTGAAATTGAAAAGTTAAGTATGAAATATCTTTATCATATAAGTAATGACTTATCTATAAAAACCTCTTTTATAAATATTGAAGATAATTTAGCTCCAACAGATAATGGAAAAGTTTATGGATTTGGATTTAATAAAAATATAGATAGTAGTAATCAAATAAAATTAGACACTTATTTAAGTGATTATGAAGATTTTAATGTTAATCAATATGATTTTACATTTATAAAAAAATTTAGATTTGAGAATATTAATTTTCAAGCTCAAACAGGAATAAAATATATAGATATAAATGGAGAAAAATATCAAAATTATATTTTAGAAGATAATTATTATATGAGCTATTTTTTAAATCTTAATGCAAATTATAATGGCTTTATTTTAGGTTTAGGAGTGATAAATGGTGATAGATTATTCTCAGTTCAAGAAGATGGTTTAAAAGTAGAACATCATGCTTTAGAACAAAATAAAACTTATTTAGTAAGTTTAGGAAAAAAATTTCAAAATATAGATGTAATAACTAAATATATCTATTCTAATTCAAAAGAATTACCTGAAAATAGAGATGATGTTAGTTCTAAATTTTTTACATTTGGATTAAATTATAAGTTTTAATTATGATAAATTTATAAATTTATTTTATATTTAAGTTAAGTTTAATAAATAAAGATATAGAATTCTTTTTATCAAAGGAAAAATATTATCTTTTGTAAAATAAAGGAGTTTTTATGGCTTGTGATACAGGTGCAAAACCAATTGAAGAAAAAGAAATAGTTTTAGATAATGAAAATAATAATGAAATAAAAAAGGAAAAAAATATGAGTTCAAGTTTAGTTTTAAGAAAAGTTCCAGAGTTCAAAATGGATGCCTATGATTCAAAAACAGGTCACTATGTAACTGTAAGTAGTGAAGATTATAAAGGTAAATGGCATGTAGTTTGTTTCTATCCAGCAGATTTTACATTTGTTTGTCCAACAGAAATTGCAGCAATGAATGCAAAATATGATGAGTTCCAAGAACTTGGTGTTGAAATTTTAGCTGTATCAACAGATACTAAATTTTCTCATAAAAGATTTGTTGAAACTGAACCTTTATTAAAAGGATTAAAATTAACTATTGGTGCAGATACAACAGGTGCTGTAAGTAGAGCATTTGGAGTTATGATTGAAGAAGAAGGATTAGCACTTAGAGGAAGATTTTTAATTAATCCAGAAGGAACTGTTGTAGCTCAAGAAGTTCAAGCTCCAATGGTTGGAAGAAATGTTCATGAATTTTTAAGACAAGTAAGAGCTTGGCAACATGCAAGTAAAACTGGTGAAGTTTGCCCAGCTGGTTGGGTTCCTGGTAAAAAAACACTTCCAGTTAATACAGATGTTGAACAAATGACAGGAAGAGTTGGAGATTATATCACTATTGAAGAAATAATGTCTTAATTTTTAGTTTATCTCAAGAATTTTCTTGGGATAACTTTCTTTCTAATTACAAATCTAACAAAAAATTAACAAAAAGTTAACAGAGTAGTTCTATCATTTCAAAAACTTATTTGAAGGAACGAAATGAGACTAAAATACTCGATATTTGCCCTAATTGCATTAAATGCAAATCTTTTATCTGCTGAAACAATAAACTTAGAACAGATGTCTGTTACTGCTACAAAAGTAGAAAAAGCCACAAAAGAGATAAGTGAAAGTATTGCTGTTGTAGATGAAAAAACTATCGAAGATAAAAATATCTTAAATATTCAAGATGCTCTACAAAATATTCCAGGTGTAATTGCTGAATCTTCATCAAATTCTCCAAGTCCAAGATTGATTATTAGAGGTGCTGGATTAAAAGCTAGATATGGTGTAAGAGAAATTATGGTTATGAAAGATGGAGTTCCTATGACCGACCCAGATTCATTTACTAGATTTGATTTTATTGATATGCAAGATGTTTCAAGTATTGAAGTTCAAAAAGGACCAGGTTCAATAAATGCTGTTAATTCAACAGGTGGAGTTATTCAATTAATCACAAAATCTGTTTTTGATGAAGATAAAAATAGTTTCAAAGTTGGTGCTGGAAATGATAATCAAAGAAATGTAAATCTTAAATTAAGAGGAGCAATTGATGAAAATGATTTTGCTTCATTTACATTTAGTTCAAGAAAAATCGATAACTCATGGAGAGATAATAATGAGTTTGATACTACACAAGCCACTTTAAAATATGGTCATATTTTTGATGATGAATCAACTATTGAAAATGAACTTTCATATACAGAATCAAATTTAAATCTTCCAGCTTCAATGACAAGAGAAGAGTTTGAAGTTTTTAAACAAACAGGGAAACAACATGATACTTCAAATCAATGGCAAAATAGTGCAAGGGATTCAAAAATATTTTCTGTAAATAGTAAATATGAAAAAGAAGTAGGAAATATTACATACAAACCAAGATTTTATTTTAACTCATGGGAACATTATCACCCTGTAACTGGACTTATAAATGATAGTGATGATAACAAAGTATTTGGTACAGATTTAGAGTTTAATGCAGCACATAAACTATTTTCAAAAGATGCAATGTTTGTTGCTGGTATAACTTTGAAAATGGATAAAACAAATGATGCTAAAAAATATCAATACAGAGATATTCAAACTCAAACTGTAACATCTGGTTGGCCACCTTCAAGTGTAACTCAAATAGTAAAAACTTTATCAAATGAAAAAGGTGCATTAGCTGGAACTGAAGATTCTCAAACTTTGCTTTATGGAACATATTTGATGGAAAGTTTTAAAGCTACTGATAAATTAGGTTTTGATATTAGTGCAAGAATTGATAAATTAAAATTTGATATAGATGGAAATGAAATTACTACTTATGATTATTCAACAAAAAGTTATAAAGCAGGTATTGGTGAGTATGCTATTGATAATTCATTTACACTATTATCAGGAAAAGTAGGTTCAACTTATGCAATCACAGATAATACAAATATTTATGCTTCAATTGCAGGTGCAAATCAAGCACCAACAACAAGTGAATTGGGAGAAAATGAAGATTTAGAAAAATCGCAAAGTATAAACTATGAAGTTGGTTTAAAAACTAGAACAGATGATTATTCTTCTGATTTAGCACTTTTCCAAAATTTTGTAGATGATGAGATTATTCAAATTAAAGATGCAAATGGAAATTCTATTTATGATAACGCAGGAAAAACTGATAAAAAAGGTTTAGAGTATAACCTAGCTTATGATTTAACTTCTTCTATTCAAGTAGGTGGAGCTTATGCTTATAGTAATTTTAAATTTGATACTTTTAATGAATCAGTTAGAGGAAGTTTAGTTTCGAGAGATGGAAACTATATGCCATTTATTCCAAAAAATCAATACTCACTATTTGCAGCTTATAATCTAGCAAATGGCTTTAAAACAAGAGTAACTGCAAGAACTTATGGAAGTTATTATATGGATAATGCAAACACTCAAAAATATGAAGGTTATGATTTAATTACAGATTTTATGATTGGGTATGAAAAAAGTAATCACAATATTCAGCTAAATATCAATAACTTATTTGATAAATATTATGCTTCAGAAGCTTCAAAAGATGTTTATGGAATTGAGTCATATAAAGCTGCAAGTCCTAGAATGACAATGCTTACATATACATACAAATTTTAGGAAATAATTATGGTAAATTTTGTAAAAAGAGATAAAAATGATATTTTTGGAATGCCTATTTTAAATATCATTTTTAAAAATAGAGTTTTTCAAAGAACGGTTCAGATTTTAGTTTTATTTTTATTTGTGTATGCAATTTATATGGGATTTATTAATCCAACAAAAGAGGAAAATCTGTTTACTACTGGACTTTTTTGGGGATTGTTTTGGCCATTTTTTATGGTTACAACACTATCAACATTTGGAAGAATTTTTTGTGGAGTTTGTCCTCATGGATTTATAGGAAAATATATCACTAAATTTGGATTAAAAAGAAAAATTCCTCAAAGTTTAGCAAATCCTTTTATTGGAGTTTTTTTACTTTTTATTGGTTGGTGGGCTACATACTATATGTATCCTGAGTTTTTTAAAACACCTTATGCAACAGCACTTTTATTTTTTATTATGACTTTAGTTGCTGTAGTTTTTTATTATATTTATGATGAAATGGCATATTGTAAATATATTTGTCCTATTGGAACTATGACAAAAGCTTTTTCAAAAGTAGGATTTACAAAACTTGAAACTTACAAAGAACACTGTTCATCTTGTAAAACATTTGATTGTGCAACTGCTTGTAGTTATAACTTAAAACCATTTACTTTTGCAAAGAAAAATTCTATGGAAGATTGTACTTTATGTATGGATTGTAGCAGTGCTTGTGAAAGTGTGGCTTTTAAATTAAAAAAACCTTCAAGCACTATGTTTGATAAGTTTAAAACTTCTAAAGCAGAAGTTTGGGCTTTGATTTTTATAACAGCAGCTATTAGTATAACTATGGGATTCCATCATGCTTTAGGAAGAAGTGCAATAGTTGAAGAGTTTTTTTGGACTAAAACAGCAAGATATTTTGAAGTATTTATAAATTTTGGCACTATTGATGTTATTGGACTTTTTGCATTTTTATATGCAGTGTTAATTTCAATAGTTTTAAGTGTTGGTGGAATGTTTATAGCTTCAAAGATTTTAAAAGTTAATTTCCAAACTACATTTTACACTTTAGGATATGCTTTTGCTCCACTATTTATAATAGGTGGATTATCACATATTGGAGAATTTTTCTTTTATTCTTATGCTTCAAATATTGTAAATGGATTTAATCAAGCTTTTTATTTAGGATTTGAAACTATGCAACCACTTGCAAGTAGAAAAGATGAATGGGTTCATATTTTTAAAGTTTTTAATCATATTGGTTATATTTGGGCTTTTGTGTTGATGATAGCAAGATTTAAACTAATAGAGAGCAAAACTATTTTAAAAGTAATTGCTTTTCCTTTTGCATCTGCACTTATAATTTTTTATATGAGTCTAAATTTTTATACGGGTTATGTATTTAAAACTTATGGTGCAAATATGGGACATAATCATAAAAACCATCAAATGAGCATGGAGAATAAATGAATATTGAAGTTCTAAAAAATCTTATAGATTATGGAGTTATTGCTCTTTTACTTTTTATGAGTTTTATTTCGTTTTGGTTTTTTGTTGAAAGAATTATTTTTTATAAAAAGTTAGATGTAAAAAGTTTTAAAAATAAAAAGGCTTTAGATATTGCTTTGACGAAACATCTAACAATCATAGGAACAATAGCTTCAAATTCACCTTATATTGGATTATTAGGAACGGTTTTAGCAATAATGCTTACATTTTTCACTATGGGAAATGGTGACATTGATGCTTCAAAAATTATGAGTTCATTAGCACTTGCTTTAAAAGCAACTGCTATTGGACTTGTAGTTGCTATTAGTTCTCAGATTTTTTACAACATCTTAGGACGTTATGCAGAAGTTTTGGAAAGTCATTATGAAACTGAAGAAATATGATTCAATAAATGTAATACCATTTATTGATGTATTACTTGTGTTATTAACTATTGTTTTAATGACATCAACTTTTATTACAAAAGGAATAATTCCTATATCTCTTCCCAAAGCATCAAATGCTGAAAATTTAAAAGTAAACAAAGAGATAATTATAGTAATAAAAGATGATGGAACTCTATTTTGTAATAATAATATAGAGGGTTTAAAGAATATAGAAGAACATATTTTACAATTTTCTAAAGATACTGCAATTCATATAAATAGTGATAAAAATTCAAAATTTGAAATCTTTGTATCGGTTTTAGATATGTTAAAAAGAAACGAATATTCAAATATTTCAATTGTGACTAAAAAATGAAAAGATATTTTAATTCTTTTATTATTGCATTAGTTTTTTATAGTTCTTTTGCTTTTGGAATTTTCTATTTTTTTATAGATAAAAAGATGATTACAAAAGATTCTAAAGTAGTTCAAAAAATATCTTTAAATCATATTGAGTTAAAACCTGAGCCAGTTGTTAATCAAATAAAAGAAGAAAATATTATACAAGAAGAAGAAAAAGAGCAAATTAAAGAAGAAATTAAACCAGAACCAATAGAAAAAGTAGTTAAAAAAGAAGAAAAGAAAAAGGTTCAAGAAAAGCCAAAAGAGAAAAAAATAGAAAAAGAAAAAGTAGTTAAAAAAGAGGAAAGCAAAGAACAAAAAAATCCTACAAAAGAAGAAATTGTAAAAGAAAATATAGTAAATAATGATATACAAAAAGAAACAAAAGAATTACTAGCTACAAAACCAGTAATTGATGAAAAAAAAGAGTATTTAGAAAAACATTTAGCACTTATTAGAGATTTGATAAATCAGAATGTAAAATACCCTTTGAAAGCTAGAAAATTATCTATTCAAGGAGTTGTAACTGTAAGATTTAAAATCAATGAAAGTGGTACAGTTGAAAATATTATTATAGTTGATGGTCATAAATTTTTACAAAATGCAACAATTGAAGCTATTGAAGAGGCTTCAAGAAATTTTCCTAAAACAAATAAAACTATAGAAATTCAAATTCCAATAGAGTATAAGTTAATCTAAAAAATATTATTTAAAGATGGAGAACCATCTTTAAAATTTGCCATTAGAGTTTTGCCATTCATTAATTGAAGGAATAAATTCTTCAATCGTCCAATGATTTATGATTTTAGAATTTTTTATATCAAAAAGCTCATATAATGAAATTTTTTGATCCTCTTTTATTACTTCGCTTACTGAAAGTACAAGATTTCCTTGAGCTAAAATCATATGATTTTTTAGGTATTTACCAGCAAAAACTTTTTCGTTAATTATTTCTTTTATTAACTGTTTATTTTTTTGAGTTTTATCGATATCTATAACTTCAACTGCATGTAATTTTTCATCTTTTGCTAGTTCTTGAACATTATCCCAATGTTCAACAATCAAACCTTTTTCAAATCTAAAAATATCAATAACCTTTGAAAGTTGTTTTTCTTGAGAAGTTGAAGATAAAGTAACTACATAATTGTTATCTTCAAAAGCTATAACAACATCATTTTTTAACTCTTTTCCATTTAAATAATCTAAATATCCTTTTAATCCATCAATACCATCTTTGGCATAAAGATTGTGTTGAATATATTTTTTATCATTTATATAGCTTAAAACACTTCTATCTTGTTTTGTTGAGAAAGCTTTTTCTAAAAGATTTATACTTTTTTCTTTTTGTGTTAAGCCTTGAGCGTTAAGTGATTGAGATGCAAGTGAAATCAATGTTATAGTAGTTAATAAAATATTTTTTCCATTCATGTTTTTTCCTTTTATGTTATATCATGGAATTTTATATTTAAACGAAAATATTTTAAAGGTAAAAAAAGTATTAAAAATGGTAAATATGGAACTAAATACCAAATTGTTCTTTGAATTTAGATGGTGAAATGTTTGTTTGTTTTTTGAAATATTTTACAAAGTTTGTTGTCTCAATAAAACCAAATTTATAAGCTATTTCTTTAATAGGTAAGTTTGAAATTAGTTCTCTTTTTATTTCTAGAATTGTATAGTTATCGATGGTATTTTTAGCACTAATATTTAAAAACTTTCTACATAAACTATTTAAATGTTTAGAAGAGATATTCAATTTTTGAGCATAGAAATTTACATTTCTTGATATTTGATAGTTTTCTTGTAGTAGATTTGTAAACTCTTCAAATATTGTAAGATATTTTTCATTTTGATTATCTATTAGCTTATTTGATAATAGTTTTTCAGATTTCAAAATCAAATAATTAAAAAGTAAAACAAAAAGTTTCTCTTTGAAAAGATTGTTTTTATCTTGATACTCATCTAAAAGTTGCTTGAAAATGTTTTCAAATTCTTGGAAACAATTATTTAAAACATAAGGTTTTGATAAGATATTGTAAAAAACTTTTTGAATATTTATAAGATTTCTATTTAAAAACTTTTCAGTAAATAAAATAATATATCCCTCATAATTAGCTGTTTTACTAAAGTTATGAATCTGATTTTTATTTAAAAAGATTAATGAACCTTTTTTTACTGGATACTTTTCAAAATCAATATAATGATAATCTTCACCATTAGTAAAATACAAAATATTATAAAATTTAATTCTGTGTGGTTTTGTCATATAATGATTTTCTAAATCATATTTTCCTAAAAGTTTATCCAATGTAAGTATTTCAAAACCATCATTTTCTAAACTTGATAAAAAGGTAATTTCTAATAAGTCTTCCATAAATTGGATTATAAGATTTTATTTATGATAAAACAAGTAGGAATAAAAGCTATTTGTGAGTAATTTGTTTGTTATAATCTTTTAACAATTTTAAAAAAAGAAAGATTTAACTTTGAAAATACTACATTTTAGCGATACTCATCTAGGTTTTAATGACCTAGATATTATAAATGAAAACAATATAAATCAAAGAGAAGTAGACTTTTATGATGCTTTCTCACAAGTAGTTGAGCAAATAAAACTAATCAAACCTGATTTTATTATCCATACGGGAGATTTATTTCATAGAGCAAGTCCTAGTAATAGAGCTATTACTTATGCCTTACAAAAGTTCAATGAAATAAATAGTTTAAATATTCCATTTATTTTAATAGCTGGAAATCACTCAACTCCACGAACAAATCTTAGTTCTCCTATTTTAAAGATATTTGAAAACTTTAAAAATATCTATGTTTCATATAATCAAGAGTATAAAAAAATAGAGTTTGAAGATGTAGTATTTCATACTTTGCCACATATGAATGATGAAAATATTGCAATAGAGCAGATAAACTTTTGTGAAGCGAATATAGACGAAAACAAAAGAAATATCATGATGATGCACTGTTCAGTTGGTGCTTGGTATTTGATGAGTGAATTTGGAGAATGGGTATATCCATCAAACAAAGAGTATATATTTGAAAAGATGGATTATGTAGCTCTTGGGCATTGGCATGGTTTTGGAAAAGTTGGAAAGTATGAAAATGTTTATTATAGTGGAAGCAGTGAACGAACAAGTCTAAATGATAAACGAAACTCAAAAGGTTTTATCGTTGCAACTATAAAAGATAAACTAGAAATTGAGTATAAAGAGATAAACATAAGAGCTATTAGACAAAAAGAGATAGATTGTGAAGATTATGAAGCTTCAATACAAGCTTTAGATACAAGTGATTGCCAAAATGCAATAGTAGAAGTAAAACTAACAAATCTTACACCATTAGGCTCAATAGATATTCAAAACAAACAAATCAAAGAATTATTTTCAACTGCTTTAAGTGTTAGTATAAAAAGAGAGTTTAAAAAAGATACTACCTCATCAAATATTGATAATCTTGAAGCTATATCACTTGAAGAGTATTTTTTAGAGCATATTAAACAAAATAGTGAAGATAAAGAGTATGAAAGACTAAAACAAAAAACGCAAGAACTATTTTCTAAGTATGAAGAGGTAAGTTATGATACTAACTAAACTAAAACTAGAAAACTTTAAAAAGTATAACTCTTTTGAAATCACTTTTGATTTAGGACTTATAGGAATCATAGGAAAAAATGGTAGTGGAAAATCTACTATTTTTGAAGCTATCTTATTTGCTTTATATGGAGAACTAAGAAACAAAGGTGATAAAGAAGTAGTAAGAAATGCAAATGCTTCACAAAAAGACATAGTTAGTGTTGAACTAGAGTTTGAAATAGGTGAGAATATATATAAAATCATTAGAGAGTTTAGAGGAAAAACTCTAAGTGCTAATGCAAAACTATATAAAAACGAAGAACTTATAACAACAGGTGCAAAAGAAGTAACTACAACTATCTCAAATCTAACAAAGATGAGTAAAGATGCTTTTATGCATACACTATTTGCAAGTCAAAAAGAACTTACAAGTTTAAGTAATAGTAAACCAGAAGATAGAAAAAAGATGATTAGAAAACTTCTAGGTCTTGAAAAGATTGATTTTGTAGAAAAAGAGTTAATAGAAAAGAGTAGGGAATTAAAAAGAGAAATAGATGCTTTTAAAGAAGTATTATTAAGTAGTGAAGATATAACTATAAAAAAAGAAAATATAGTTGAACAAACATCTCAAAAAGAAGATTTTTTAAAAGAGATAGATAAACAAAGTTTAGTTTTAGAAGAGTTAAATAAAAAAGCTTCTACTATAAAACAAGAGTTAGAACTATTTACAAAAGCAAAAGAACAAAAGCAAAGCCTAAAAGCTAGATGTGAGCTTCTAACAAATACAATCAACTCTCACCAAAAAACTCAAGAAAAACTACAAAATGAACTAAATACTTTATATACAAAACAAGAAGAGTTAAAAGGCTTACAAACTATAAAGCAAGAGTATATAAATCTACATGAAACTCTAAAAGAGCAAGATAAACTAAAAGAGTATAGTCTAAGAAAAGATGGATTACTTTTAGAGCAAAAAGAGTTAAGAGAACAATACACAAAAGCAAAGGATAATATAAAAGTATTAGAGTTTGAAACAAAAGAGCATTTAGAACTTGTAGAAAAAGAAAAAGAGTTAGATAAGAGTATAGAAAAGTATAAACAACTACTAACAAACAAAGAATTAGATGAAAAAAGAGTATTACAAGAAATAGCAGGTGAAGAGAAGCTCATAGCTGATATAAAAAAGAAAATAGAAAATATTACAACATTAGGAAAAGAATCAAACTGTCCAACTTGTACAAGACCACTTTTAGATGAATATGATAGTGTTATATTTTCCCTTGAACAAATAGTGCTAAATACACAAAATACAAAGATTGATAAATCAAAAGAGCAATTATCAAATATAAAAGATGAAAAAGAAAAACTAGAAGAACTACAAAAAGCATATATAAAAGAGCATTTTGAAATCTCTAAAAAAATAAATCTAATAGAAAATAAAAAAAGAGATTTATTAGCCCTAAAAGAGCATTTTGAAAAAGTGACACAAAAGGGTGTAAAAAATAAAGAGGAGTTAAGTAAACTAGAAATCTATAGTTATGATAAGAACTTACATGAAGAACTACTTTTAAAACAAAAAGAGTTAAAAACTAAGTATGAGTATATACTCTCACTTGAAACAATGTTAAAAAGAGTTGATACTATAAAAGAAGAGTTACAAACTTCAATACAAAATCAAGATAAATACAATTTAGAACTTCTACAAAAAGATTTAGAGTATAAAGCTATAAACTATGATGAGGTAAAACATCAAGAAAAATCAAAAGAATTTGATGAGGTACAAAAACAAAAAGATGCTTTAGTAACTCTAATAAATGATTTAAAAGTAAAAATAGCAACTATTGAAGGACAAATCAAAACTATAAGTGAGAGTTTATCTAACAATGAAACTCAACTAAAAAAAGTACAAACAAAAAAAGATGACCTAAATGACTATGAAAAAATCAAAATAAATCTAGCAGAATTTAAAACAAAACTAAACTCAAAAGTAGCCCCTAGAATTTCTGATATTGCTTCAAATATGTTTGCACAAATCACAAAAGGAAAATATCAACATATAGAGGTTTCAAATGAATTTGACTTTTATATCTATGATGAAGGTAAAAAGTATCCAATAGAACGATTTAGTGGTGGAGAAATCGACCTTGCAAACTTGGTTTTAAGAATCGCTATTTCAAAAACTTTGAGTGAACTAAGCGGTGCAAATAGTGTAGAGTTTTTGGCTTTTGATGAAGTTTTTGGAAGTCAAGATGATACAAGACGAATGGAAATACTTGAGGCCTTTCATACAATCAAAGAACAATATAGACAAATATTTTTAATTAGCCATGAAATGGAGATAAAAGAGATGTTTGAACGAGTTGTGGAAGTTTAACATATAAAAAAACAATAAGTTATTAATAAAATTAATATTATTATTTTTTATCTTATGGTATTCTAAGTAAAATGATTTAAGGTTAAATTGTGGAAAATAGAAAAACAAAGTGGCTAATATATACTGTTGTTATTGGTTTATTACCTGTTATTATAAGAGCATTACTTTGGTTAGTTACTGAAGACTCATCATTAGAGTTATTAAATATATCTGATATTATTATATTTGGATTAATTATACATATTTCAATAATTAATGAACTTGAACATAGTAATGAAAAAGCTGAATGGAAAACTAAACAAAATGGTATGTCTATATTATTTATTACTGTATATAGTGCTTTATTTGCTTTAATTTTATTATCAAATGAAGTTTCTCCCATGATCGATAAAAATAATATAACAGTCTTGGTTATAGTAATGAGCATGGTCTCATTTTTTATAGGTTATTCTGTTCATTATAATAATAAGTTACAAAGGGTTGTTTTATGAATGAAATTACTATAACTATAATTATATTTACAATTATTATTGGAATTATTTTTTCTTTTTGGTCTATAATTCAGACTCGAAAAAAATATTATAATGACTTTATAAATCAAAGAAATAATAGAAAGAAACAAAAGGATATTATAAATGATTAAAAACTTTATCTATTTAGATGAATATAAAATGTATTCACTATCATCTCAGATTTTCGAAGGAATAACAGAATATTTAGTGAGTACTAATTACAAAGAAGAAGAAAATAATGATAAGCAAAAAGGTGGTTTTGCTAGTGGTAGAATATTAGCAGATATAATTAAAGATGGTAGTAAAACAGAAGAAAGAAAATATCTACATGATTATTCATATACTTTATTTGAAAAATATTTAATTGAAAATAATAAAGTAGCAGATATTAATTCTTTAGACAGTGATGTAAATATAGTTGATACTTGTATCAATACATCATTTATCAAAATCAAAGGTAAAGCTACATTTAATGATATCGAATTACTAATGCATACTTTAAAAGATTTCAATAAAATTGGCAAAGCATTCGCTCATATGCGATTTATTAATGATAGATCAAAAGACTTTAAAAATATTGATGAATACGCAAAAAATAATAAGTTACAACTGGATCAAAAATTTATAGATAGTTTAAATACATTATTAGAATATGGATTTGATAAACAACTTGAAATACAAATAAATTATAATCATAATCTATTTTCAACTAATATCAAAAGAGAGTATTTAAGAGAAAGAGAGAATTTACTTATAAAAAGATATGCAAGAGAGACAGAAAAAGAATTTGTTTTATTTGGGATTGTTACACAATGTCAAGAATCTATTGCAGAAAAGAAAGTTGAAAAAGAAAGTTTTAATAATATTAAAGAATCTATAATGAATATGGTAACAAAATTAACAGATGTAGAAACTGCATTTACTGGTAAACTTCCACATGAAATTATTATTGATCCTATTGCTATATACACAGAATTATAAAATAGCAGGGATATACTACAAAATTATTTTATAAAGTCATTAAAAAAAGAAAGTTTTAAAAATTAATTTAAAAGTCTGATTGGTAACTCATCTATTAAGATGGGTCGCTCCGTAGGAATTAGAACATAATTGTAATATACAATTATAATATATTTTAAAATCGTAAATATAAAAGCAAATTAGATATAATTATTTCATTAAGGATTGAAAATGACTCAAGATATAATCATTAACTATTTAACAGAACATAAAGAGCAATTCAAAAAAGATTTTGGTATTACAAAAATCGGTCTTTTTGGCTCATACGCTAGAAATGAAGCAAAAAATGATAGTGATATAGACATATTAATCGAATTGAAAAAAGATTTAACAGATATTTATGAAAAAAAATCTTTATTAAAAGAGATTATGGAAAAAGCATTTGATAAAAAAGTAGATATTGCAAGGGAAAAATACCTAAAACCTCTTCTAAAAGATGAAGTTTTAAAAGAAGTAAAATATGTCTAAAATAAAATTTTCACTTTTATCAATTATTGAAGCTATTGATAAAATAGAAATTTATACAAAAGAGTTTGATGATAGTGAAATGTTTTATTATGACCAAAAAAGTTTTGATGCTACTATGATGCAATTTATAATTATTGGCGAGATGATTTCAAAACTTGATGAAAATTTTAAAGAAAAAAATTCAACTATTCCATGGAATAAAATAAAAGATTTTAGAAATATAGTAGCTCACAATTATTTTGGTATAGATTCAGATGAAATTTGGGAAATCATAACTAAAAAAATCAAACCTCTAAAACATGATATTTTTCTACTTTTGAAAGAATTATAATAAACAATGAACAAAATAAAACTAGAATACCACCGAGAAATAGACAATAAAATTGTAAAAAAAGAGTTGGAGTTTGAAGAGGATTTGATAAAAGTTCCATACTCTAAAACTTCACTTTTTGTTTCAAAAGTAAAAGGTAAATCTATGCAACCACAAATCGCTGATAAATCTTTGGTAGTTGCTGATTTATCTCAAAAAGAGTTTGAAAATGAAGCTATATTTTTGATTTATAAAGATGATAATATGTGGATAAAAAAAGCTAGTCTTATAGAGCAAAAAGAGTTTTTTGTATCTATAAATCCTGATTTTTCTCATCTTGTTTATAAAAAAAAGGATTGTAGAATCATCGCAAAAGTTTTGATATATTTTGAAAATGAAAACTAATCAAATAATCCTATTTTACGATGAAGAGTGTCCTTTTTGTAAAAACTATACAAATTTTTTGAAGCTAAAAAAGAGTTTTCATTTAAAACTAATAGATGTTAGAAAAAATAAAATAGAACTAGAAAATATTTGTAAAAACTTAGATATAAATGATGGTTTTATAGTTGTTTATGAAAATCATTGTTTTCAAGGAGCTAAAGCTTTAGAGTTTTTAAATAGTGCAGTTGATAAAACTACGATTTTGGGAAAATTGCACTTTTTCTTTGCTTATGAGAATATTTTTTCAAAACTTTTATATAAAATTCTTTTTATTTTGAGAAAATATATACTTTTTATTTTAAGAAAAGATAGCAAAATCTAATCTTTTCTTAATATCTTAAAAATCACTCATAAAAAGAGTCTATATTTTTTTTGTGTCTATCTGCCCACTCTTCAAAACTCAAAGCAGACTCTTTTTTAACTTTTTCTTTACACTCTTGATATATCTCTTCAGCTCTATCTTTTGGAATAACTGCAATTCCTTCCTCATCAGCTACTATTATATCTCCTGGATTTACATTTATTCCACCTGCAATTATTGGTGTATTTACGGGAACAGCTTGTTTTTTTGTTCCTGGCATTGCTAAAACACCACGTCCAAACATTGGAATTCTTTTTTCTCTGATTTCTGCAATGTCTCTAACAACACCATCAATCACAAAACCTACAATTCCTCTGTTATACGCAATAGTGGCTACATTTCCACCAATTACTGCATAATCCATTGTATTTGATTGGGCTACGATTATAGAACCAACTGGTGCTTCATAAATAGCTCTATGAAGTGCTAAATTTTCTCCTGCAACCATATTTACAGTAAATGCAGGACCTGAGATTCTAGGAATATTTGACCAAAGTTCTTTTATTCCAGCATCCATAAAACTTTCTCTTTTTAAAGTTCCTGCATAATCACAAGGTGAAATTTCACTAAATTTTTTATAATCCACATATTCTCCTTATTATTGGTAAGAAATATTACACTATTAAAATAAAAAGTACCAAATACTTAGAAAATCAATAATACAATTTTCATTATCAATAGGATAAAATAAGATATGTCAAATACAAAAACACTACATCACAGAAATTTTCATAACGATAGATATGATTTTACTACTTTAATAAAATCTCAAGATAGTCTAAAAGAGTTCGTAAAACCAAATAAATATGGTGATTTATCAATAGACTTTGCAAATCCTGATGCTGTTATTGCTTTAAATAAAGCCTTATTATCGCATTTTTATGGGATTAAAAATTGGGAAATCCCAAAAGGATATTTATGTCCTCCAATTCCTGGACGAGCTGATTATATACATCATATTGCTGATTTGTTAGCTTTAAGTAATAATGGAAAAATTCCTAAAGGAAAAGCTATAAAAGGTTTAGATGTTGGAGTTGGAGCAAATTGTATCTATCCTATTATTGGTGTTAGCGTTTATGGTTGGCAGTTTTTAGGAAGTGATATAGAAAAAAATTCTATTGAATCTGTTTTAAATATCATAAATTCAAATGAAATTTTAAAAGAAAATATCAAAGTATTACAGCAAGAAAATCCTTCTAATATTTTTGTAAATATTATCAATAAAGATGAAAAATATGATTTCACTTTATGCAATCCTCCTTTTCATAAATCATTAGAAGAGGCATTAGCAGGAAATAAAAGAAAAGTTCAAAATCTTACAAAACAAAAAAGTACAAAAAATGCTCTAAATTTTGGTGGAAAAAACAATGAACTTTGGTGCGAAGGTGGAGAAATAGCATTTATTAAAAATATGATAAAAGAGAGTTTAGAGTTTTCAAAAAACTGTCTTTGGTTTACAACTCTTGTATCAAAAAAAGAGAATCTTTCTTTTATTTATAAAGCTTTAAAAGATGTAAAAGCTGTAGAAGTAAAAACAATAGAAATGTCGCAAGGTCAAAAAATAAGTAGAATAGTAGCTTGGACTTTTTTATCAAAAGATGAGCAAAAAATTTGGGCTAAAAATAGAGTAAATTAATCTACGCCCAATATTTTAAAATACTCAACTCTGCTTATTTCACTAGCTCCCAAACTAGCTAAATGGTCATTGTAAACTTGACAATCTATGATTTTGATTTCATTCTCTTTTGCCCATTGGCATAGATGATAAAAGGCAACTTTTGAAGCATCAGTTACTTTGGCAAACATACTTTCACCACAAAAAACATCACCAATAACAAGTCCATAAAGTCCACCAACTAACTCATCATCCAAATATGTTTCAATAGAAAAAGCAATTTCAAGTTCATGTAAGTTTGTATATGCTTGTATGAACTCTTCACTTATCCAAGTGCTATCTTCATGTTTTCGTTTAATTTCGGCACATTCACGCATAACTTTTTCAAAGTTTTCATTTGATTTGACAACAAAACCTTTGTTTGTGATTGACTTTTTTAGGCTTTTTGATACTTTCATTTCATTTGGATTTAAAACCATTCTTTTGTTTGGAGAAAACCAATGAATATAACCATAATCATCAATATACCAAGGGAAAATTCCATTTTCATAAGCATTTATAAGTCTTTGAGGATGAAAGTCACCACCAACTGCAACTAAATCATCTTTCATCATCTCCAAAGTTGGAAAATCAAAGTTATCCTCATCTAATAAATAGATTTTATATTTTTTATCAAGTAATTTCATATTTGTATTTTATTGAAAAAAATGTTAATATCCGACCAATTTAAAAGAAAAAGATAGGAATTTATGGCAAATAGTTATAAAAGAATAGATGCACATCTGTCAAGTTTGGGTTATTGTACACGAAGTGAAGCAAAGAAATTTTTGAGAATTTTTGAAGTTTTAGTAAAAGAGAAAAGAGTTTTTGACCCATCTTTAAAAGCTTATCATGATGATATCAAAATTGATGGTGAGCCAATAGATGCTGAAACAATCACAATATTATTAAATAAACCTAGTGGTTTTATTTGTTCTCATAACGACGCAGGAAGTTTGATATATTCTTTAATTCCACAACGTTGGAATAGAAGAAATCCAAAAATCTCAACTGTTGGAAGACTTGATGTTGATACAACAGGAGCAATTATTTTGACTGATAATGGAGACTTAAATCATAAACTAACAAGCCCTAAAAGTGATGTTATAAAAGTTTATGAAGCAACTTTAGCTGAACCTTTAAAAGGTGATGAAGCTCAAATCTTTGCAAGTGGAGAGCTTATGTTAAATGGTGAAAAAAAACCTTTACTTCCTGCAAAGCTTGAAATTATTACTCCAACACAAGTACGACTTGAAATTGTTGAAGGAAAATATCATCAAGTAAAAAGAATGTTCGCAGCAGTTGGAAATAGGGTAGTTAAACTTCATAGATTAAATTTTGCAGGATTTGATGTAGAAGATTTAAAAGAGGGTGAGTATAAGTTCATAGAACTTTAACACTCCTCTTTTTTTGTGATAGTCCAATCTTTATTTTCTTCTTGAAGTTTGTCTATTTGTTTTTGAGTTAAGTCAAGATATCTAATAATCTTACCATCAAAAACAATACAAGGAAAAACTTCTTCTTTTTTAAAGAGATTTTTTATACTTTCAAACATAGTAGCTCTTAGTAAAATTTTGCTTTTATTTTATTTTCTAACTCTTGAACAGTTTCAATTGCATCTTTTTCATGATTTGAAAATCCCCAATTAACTAAAACTGAATCAACACCTGCATTTGTAGCAGCCATAATATCTTTATGCGAATCACCAATTAGTTGTGCATTGTGTTTTTCAATATTGTGTTTATCCAAAATTTTATAAACCATTTCAGGATGTGGTTTTGGATTTTTTACACTGTCATATCCTAAAATAGTTGAAAAATATTTTGCTAAACCTACATGATTTAGCATCTTATATGCATAAGTTGAGTTTGCATTTGTTGCAACTGCAAGTGTAAAATCACTTTTTAAATCTTCAATCAATTTTGCAATTCCATCATAAACAACTAAATCACTTAAACAATGTTGGTTGTAATACTCTTCAAAAAGTTTTGTTTGTTCTTGTGTAAACTCTTTTGTTCCATAAAAAAACTCTGCTGAGTTTATAGTTGGGTCATTTACTTTTTCTAAAATATGATTTTTTTCTAACTTTTCAAAACCTAAATTTTCTCGTACATAATTTATAGTATTTGTAATTGCATATCCACTATCAATCAATGTTCCGTCCATATCAAACATTATAAGACGCATTAAATTCCTTTTTTTTGTATTTTTTATTATATTATGAAAAATATAAGTAAAAAGTTAAATATTTTTTAAATATAGGAGAAATTTTATCTTATTTTAATATTAGAACTGTTACTATTCTTTCATAGGATATTTGTATTAAATCCTCCTACTACTAAATACATATGATTTTGTATCCTATACTCTGAAGTAAATTTGAATACAGGCTTTACAGTTTTTCCCTCTGTAAAGCCTTTTTTTATGCCTTAATAATCTAAAATTTATATACAAGTGAATATAATACCGCTAAATTTTGGGAGTTTCTATGAAAAAAATCTTACCTTTTTTTACAATAATTTTAATAATAGCAATAATTGTTACAATATTTTTATCAATGTCAAATAGCAAACAAATGGTTGTTTTAAAAGAGGGTAATACTACTCACATGCCACTTGATATAGTTTTAGGAAAATATCAAGATAGTGATTGTGGAATGATAATAGACAAAATGGATTATGTTTCTCAAGTTGTTGCCCCAGATGGTAAAACTTGGTTTTTCCATGACCATGGTGGAATGGCAAATTGGCTAAGAGATAAATCTTTTAAAGATGATGCAAAAATTTGGGTTAGAACTATTGATACACAAAAATATATTGATGGAAGAACTGCTTGGTATAGTAAAACAGATTCTACGCCTATGAGATACGGATTTGGTGCATATGAAAATAAACAAGATGGATTTATTACTTTTGAAGAGATGGACTTAAAAATGCTTCGAGGTGAAACTATGGCAAATCCAGTTTATAGAAAAGAGTTATTAGGTAAATAATGGAAACGATAAGTATTTTAACTATTATCTCAATAGCTTTTTTAGGTTCATTTGGTCACTGTGTTGGAATGTGTGGAGGGATTGTAATCGCATATTCAAGTACAAAAATAAAAGCTGAATGGTCAAAACAAATTCAAGCAATTGCTCATTTATTATACTCTTTTGGAAGAATTACAACTTATATGATATTGGGAGCTTTATTTGGTCTTGTTGGTGGAGTTGTAACTTTTGATAATCTTACAAGTGGAATATTTTTACTAATAACTGGTTTTATGATGGTTTTAGTTGGACTTTCACTTCTTGGGAAAATCAAATTTTTAACAATACTTGAACATAGTTGCTCAAAATCAAGCCTTTATCAAAAAACATTTAAATCACTTTTAGGTTCAGATTCTCTATTTAGTTTTTATCTTTTAGGTATGTTAAATGGACTACTTCCATGTGGTTTTGTGTATGTTTTTGCAATAACAGCAGCTAGTACAGGAAGTGCATTTTGGGGTGCTTTTGTTATGTTTATTTTTGGACTTAGTACAATACCTGCACTTTTTTCTCTTGGATTTTTTATTGGACTTTTCAAACAATCAAATTTAAGAGATTTGTTTATCAAACTAGCTTCAATTTTAGTAATTGCATTTGGAATATATATAGGATATATTGGTTATGAATATTTAACTGATCCAACAAAATCTATTCTAAATTGTCATATTTAAAACAATCAATAATTAAATTTTATAAAGGAGGACAAAATGGTTAAAAAGAAAAAATACTTCAGTTTTTTTGGTATTTTAGCTGCAACTGTAAATAGAAAATTAGAATCTCTTAATTGTATGATTCATTCTGTTTTATCAAAAGTGCCAGAAATTACTAAAATCTTGTTACATAAACAATTAAAACCAATGAAATTATATTCAACAAATAACATATAAATAAAAATTTAGGAAAATAAAAAATGCAAAAAAATTTATCTATTAGCTTAGTTGCAAGCTTTCTTTTAGCAACAAACCTTTTTTCAGCTCAAAACTTAGAAACAATCACAGTTACAAGTGCTACAAAATCAGAACAATCAATCAAAGATGTTACTTCAAATGTTGAAGTTATTACAAAAGAAGAGATAGAAGAAAGACATTTTACTTCTGTTACAGAGGCTTTAAATACCCTTGCTGGAATGAATATTATTAATAATGGTGGATTAGGGACAGCAAGTTCTGTAAAACTAAGAGGATTTGATACAAAAAGAGTATTAGTTTTAATTGATGGAATAAGAGTTAATGATGTAACAGGAACAAGTGGTGCTCCTTTTGAACATTTAATGATAAGTAACATTGAAAGAATAGAAGTAGTAAAAGGTGCTCAAAGTGGAGTATGGGGAGCAGATGCTAGTGCAGGTGTTATTAATATTATTACTAAAAATGCTGAAAATGGGTTTCATGGAAGTGTAAACGCAGAATATGGTTCTTATGATACGAAAAAATTAAATACAGAATTATCTTATAAAGAAAAAAAATATTATTTAAAAGGTTCAGTTAGTACTTTAGATACGAATGGATTTACTGCTCAAGCACCAAAGGGAATAAAAAATGAATATTTAGAAGATGATGGCTATGAAAATATTACTGCGAATGTAAAATTTGGATATGAATTTGATGATTCAAATAAAATAGATTTATCACATACTTTAATCAATGCAAGAAATGAATATGATGGCTGTGGAAATAGTACTTGGAAAACATCATTTGGAGGATATTATTCTTGTACAGATACAGCAACACAAAAAGCAGATAATGACTCATACTATTCAAAAACACAAGATACTTTTTCTTCTGTAAATTTTAATCATGTAAATAGTTTTAATCAAATAGATGTTTATGCAAATAGATCAGTTTTTGATAGAGAATATAACTATATTCAATCATATACAGGTGGAGTAAATAATGGAAAGACTCTTTCTACAAAAAATGAATTTGATGGTACATTAGACGAATTTGGTGTTAAATCAACAATTCCTTATTTAAATGATACTTCTTCTTTAATTGTTGGAGGAGATTATAAATTATCAGAATATAAAAGTGATATAAATAAAGAGTATAACAATAAAGCATTATTTGTAACAAATAGCAATAAATTTTTTGATAATACAATTTTTACTCAGTCTTTAAGAGCTGATTACTATAATAAATTTGAAGATAAAACAACAGGAAAAGTTGGACTTAAACATTTTATTACTGATGATTTTAATGTTTCTTCTAACTATGGTACAGCATACAATGTTCCAACTTTATATAATTTATATTCAGAATATGGAAGTGAAAATATTAATCCAGAAAAAACAAAATCATTTGATGTTAATTTAGAATATAAAGGTTTAGGATTAACATATTTTAATAATAAAATAAATGATATGATAGATTATAATTCAACAACTAAAAAATATGAAAATCTAAATGGAGAAACTGCACTAAAAGGTTACGAAGCATCATATAAACATGAACTTTTAGATGATACTATTGCAAATGTAAGTTATACTCATCTTAAAGCTGAAAATGATGATAATCAGGATTTAAGAAGAAGTCCAAAAAAACAATTAAGATATGGTGTTGATTATTACGGAATTAAAGATTTTCACTTTAATATAAATGGTCAATATACGAGTGCAATGTATGCTAGTGATGACAAATCAGGTGTTAAAACAGGAGAATATACAATTTGGAATTCTGTGATAAATTATGATATAAACAAAACTTACAAAGCATATTTAAAAGTTGATAATATCTTTGATAAATACTATCAAACAATTGATGGTTATGCAACTGCTGAAAGAAGTGCTTATATAGGATTAAAGGCTAGTTTCTAATATGAAATTTTTTTTATTTATACTTATTTTTTGTGTAAATTTATTAGGAAGTGAGAGAATAGTTACTCTCTCACCTTCTATAAATGAGATTGTATTTGCTTTAGGTATTGGTGAAAATGTTGTAGCAAATACTAAACATTGTGATTTTCCAGAAGAATCAAAAAATCTTCCAAAAATTGGAGGTTATAACAATATCTCTTTGGAAAAAGTGCTTGAATTAAAACCAACAGTTGTAATTGGACAAGATTATGATGAAAAATTAAACTCAAATTTAAAAGCTTTGGGTATAAAAACTTTGATTTATAAAACAAATACAATCTCATCAATAAAAAATACTATCCTTGATTTAGGTAGTTTTTTCAACAAAACGGAAAGAGCAAAGGAATTAGTATCAAATATTGATAATGCTTTGTCTTCTTTGAATTCAATTATTGAAAATAAAAAGATATTAGTTGTAATTAGTCCAAAAAAATCATTATCAAATCAGATTTATGTAACTGGAAATTTTTTATATTTTGAAGATATTATCAAAGCAAGTGGAAATCAAAATGCTTATAATTCAGAAAATCCTGCACAACCTGTTGTAAATACTGAAAAGATTATAAACATGAATCCAGATGTTATAGTTCTTTTAGCTCCATTTTTAGATGGAAAAATTGAAGAACAAAAAGAGATAATAAATGCTTGGAAACAACTACCTATAAATGCTTCAAAAAATGATAACATTTATGCTGTTGATAAACTATACGCTGGAATTCCTAGCCAAAGAGTAGAGTTTTTTATAAAAGATTTTAAAAAGATATTAGAAAATGTTAGAGATAAATAATTACAATAGTTCTATTTTACATGAAATCTCTTTTTTATTAAAAGAGAAAGAAAATTTGATAATTCTTGGTGAAAATGGAGCTGGAAAATCAACCCTTGCAAAAGTTCTGTCAAATTTAATAACAAATGATAAAGTAGAACTTTTTGGAGAAAATTTATCTAAAATTAGTGATTTTAAACGAGCTTTATATATCAATTATATTCCGCCAAAACTCTCTATTTTTGATGAATATGTGACACTAAGAGAATTTTTAGAATTATCTTTTATAGATAGTGTAAATATTCAAAAAATAGATGAAATAATAAAACTTTTAAATCTAAAGAAACTAGAACATAAACATTGTAAGTCTTTTAGTTCAGGAGAAAAACAACTTTTATTATTGGCTAGTGCAATAATGCACAATGCAAAAATTACAATTTTTGATGAATTAACTGCAAATTTAGATATTAGTCGATTAAAAGAGGTTTTTGATATTTTAAATTCTGATTTACTAGAACAAAAAATTATTATCACTCACAATCTTGATTTAGCTTATGCTTTAAAATATAAAGTTTTATTTTTAAATGATGGAATAATTGAATTTTTTGGAGAACATGATGAGTTCTTCTCAAATGAAAATTTAAAAAGATTTTATAATAATACAATCATGAAACTTGATAATCATTTGGTGGTAAATTTATGAAAATATTTTTATATTTAATCAGTATTATCATAGTTTGTATTGCTCCTTTTTTAGGAGAAATATCAATATCACTAAAAGATATTTTTGAGCCAACTTCAACAACATATACAATATTTTGGGATTTAAGAGTTTCTAGAGTTGTTTTAGCTTTTTTTGTTGGTGGAATATTAGCTCTTGGGGGATTAATATTTCAAATCATTTTTAAAAATCAGTTAATAACTCCATATACTTTAGGAATTGCAAGTGGAACGACACTTTTTACAGCTATTTCAATAGTATTTTTTCCTGCTCTTTATATGAGTGTTTCATCTGTTTTTGGCTCAATAATTACGATTTTAATTTTATATTTTATTTCAAAACAAATAAATAAAAGTGCGATAGCAGTTTCAACAAACTCTATTTTACTTATAGGAATAGCTTTATCATATTTTTATAGTTCAGCTTTAATGCTTGTTTTTTATATGAGTAATTTACAAGAAAACTACTCAATAGTTAGATTTACACTTGGAAGTTTAGATACAGTTGGTTTTACAAGTGGAATTGTTGTTATGATAGTTAGTTTTATATTTTATGCAGTTGTGCATTTTAATAAAGAAAAAATAAAACTACTTTTAATCTGTAATGATACAGCATTTTTAAAAGGTCTAAATGTACATAAGATAAATATTTTATTACTTATTGTCGTATCTTTAAGTGTTGGTATAAGTATTAGTTTTGTTGGACCTATAGGTTTTATAGGGCTTATTATTCCTCATATTATTAAACTTGTTTATAAACAAAGTGCCGATAAACTATTTTTCCCTGTATTTTTCTTTGGAGGTATTTTTTTAGTATTTTCTGATTTACTTTCACGTAATTTAAATACAGATTCAAGCCTTCCAATAGGTGTGGTAACAGCTTTTATAGGAGCGCCATTTTTTGTATATTTATTAGTTAGAAGAAGTAAAAAAGTATAAATTCTTATTTATACTTTTTGGGTGATTCAAAAGAGATTAAAGTTGAATTTTCTTTTGATATATCTTTCCATGATTTTGTATCAAAATCGATTTCTAAAATAGCACATGTAGGGATATTTTCTATATCTATATCACATAAAAAATTTGCTAAATCACAAAGTCCAGGATTATGCCCAACAAAAAAGATAGTATTAAAAGAATCATCAATGTTATGTACAACTTTTTTTAAATTACATAAAGGTGCTTCATAAATAGTTTTATCAAAACTTATCTTATCAATAAAGCCAATTTTTTCTGCGATTATTTCTGCTGTTAGTTTTGTTCGAAGAGCTGGAGAGGAGATTATCAAATCTGGTATGATATTTTTTTCTTTTAATATAAGAGCCATAAACGGTGCATCTTTTTCACCTCTTTTATTTAAAGGTCTATCAAAATCATCAAGATTTAAATTTTCCCAAGAAGATTTTGCGTGTCTTATCAAAAATAACTTTTTCATCTATAATCTCCAGTGTTTTAATTTTTCTTTATCCAAATTACTTTTTAGAGTTTTACAAAGTTCAGGAAAAAACTCTAAAAAATCCTTTTCTAAATGGTTAATATTTTCAACTACAGCATTTGAATAACCACTTGCGGTTTCTCTTTGTAAAAGTCTAGGAGATAATCTTCTATCCATTCTATCAAAAGAGGTTTTTAGTTGATTCATAGTGTGATATTTGTTTAGTAAATCTCTTTCTATCATATTTGCTATTGGTATATTTGCAACATAAGGCATAAATGGAGTTCGTTTGTAAGCTTCATTGTAAAAATTATTTGAAAAGATTTTTAAAGGGATATTACAAAACTTATCCCAGTTTTTTGTCAAAAGATAATCATAAGTCAAGTCAATAATTACAGGTTTTAATAAACCTCTTTCTCTTAATCTTTTTTTACTTAATGATGTAATTTCGTGAGAATCAGTATATGAATCAATTATTTTATGTGTTTCCATACCTTTTTTTATTTCAAGAGTTGCATTTTCCCAAACTTTTCCTTTTAATGGGTCTGCTAGAAAATTTCCCATTTGAAAATCAACATTTAATTCTGATAAAAATACATGTGCTAACCAGTTCAAATATTTCCTTTTTAACTCATTTATATAGAAATTCTATCAAGTTTTTGTGACATTTAGATAATATTTCTTTAAAAAAGTACAAGGATTTCAAATCAAAGCTTTATGTATAAGTGCAATTGCATCAAATCAAGGAAAAACTACATTAACAACAGCTCTTTTGTATCATTACAAAAACTCTGTTCGTCCCTTTAAAATTGGACCTGATTTTATTGACCCACTTTTTCATCAAAAAATATGTCAAACTCCAAGTATAAATCTTGATACTTGTATTATGAATGAAGCTCAAGTAAAATGGATATTTGATAAATATAGTGATAAAAATATCTCTATACTTGAAGGAGTAATGGGATTTTATGATGGTATGGATAAAAATGCTTCTGCTTATGATGTAACAAAACTTTTAAATATTCCTACAGTTATAGTTTTAGATGCAAGTGGTTCATATATAACATTAAGCGCTATTATAAAAGGTCTTAAAACTTATCGAGAAGGAAATACTATAAAAGGTGTGATTTTCAATCATGTTTCATCAAATGGGCATTATGAACTAATCAAAAATCAAATAGAAAAAGATTTTGATGATATTGAGGTTTTAGGTTGGATTCAAAATAGACTTGATACTTTAGACTCTACTCATCTTGGACTTGATTTAAAAGATAATGACACGCAAAAACTTGAACTTATTTCAAAAGAGGTTTTAAAACATATCGATTTAGAAAAACTTGAACTTATTTCAAATTTTGAACAACAAAAAGTTGAAAATTATCCATTTGAAGAAGTAAAAATTTATGATAAACACATTGCTTTAGTAAATGATGATAATTTCTCTTTTTTATATCATGATAATTTAGAGTTTTTAAAAGAACATTTTTCAAAAGTTACACTTGTAAATGCTATTAATAATGAAAAAATACCAGAAGATGCAGATGTAGTATTTATTGTTGGAGGTTACATCGAAACTCAAAAAGCTTATGAAAAAATTGAAAACTCAAATGATTTTAAAAATTCTTTATTAAATCATGCAAAACAAAATAAAGCAGTTTATGGTGAATGTGCTGGTTTACTATTTTTATCAAACAAAGTTGATGATAAAAAGATGATGGGTTTATTGGATTTGGATTTTACTTTAGGAAAAAGATTTTATCGAATGGGATATTATGAAAATGATTTAGGAATAACAGGTCATGCTTTTCATTATACAAGATTAGTCGATGAAGATAAAATAGGGGAGTATAAACTTTATAAAAAGAATAGTAATGATGGAACTTATGCTGCTTTTAAAAACAATAATATTTTTGGAACATATCTACATACGATGCTTAGAAACAATTTTAATAAAATTAAAAAATATTTAATTTTATAAAGTATTATAATATTTACTTATATAAAATAAAACAAACTTTAATTTTTATAAGTTATAATTATGAATTAATTATTAGAAAAACTAACTATTTTCCTGTTGGATTTAGCTTAGCCTTTAGTTTTTTTGGTAGATGAGCAAAGACCATTGTACTATTTTTGATAAATTTTTCTTTTTCAAAAATTGCAATATCTAAACTCATTGTTTCAGTTTTAAAGTTTAGTAGTTTTATAGTTTGATTTCTCTCTTCAAAAGATAGATTTTCTTTACTTAAATCAATTATTGACTTTTTACTTTTTGCCAAAATAAACCTTTTTTATTTTTTCTAATTATAATAAATTATTCTTAATAGGATTTATAATGCAAGTACAAGAGAGCATAAAATCGATTCCTTCAAACAGATTACAATTTTTCCCTATAATGATGTTTGCAACAATTATGGGTTTAGGTGGTTTAACTTTAGTATATGAAAGATTAACTAGTGTTTTTTCTTTTCCTATTTATTTCGCTTCTTTAATGTTGGTTGTTTCTACATCTTTATTCTTTTTAGTTTTGATTTTTTATATTTTAAAACTTGTGAAATTTAAAAATGAAGTAAAAAAAGAGTTTTCTCATCCAATAAGAATAAACTTTTTTGCAGCTTTTTCTATCTCAATGTTGATTTTATCAATTGATTATAGACATTATAATCTAGAAGTATCTGAAATATTTTTTGTTTTTGGAGCATTTTTTCATATATTTTTTACCTATTATACGATTAGATTTTGGATAAATAATAATCTTGAAATGCAACACTCAAATCCTGCTTGGTTTATTCCAATTGTTGGAAATTTGATAGTTCCAATTGCGGGAAAAGGTTTTGTAGATGATTCAATATTATATTTTTATTTTTCAATTGGAATTTTCTTTTGGATAATTTTATTTTCAATAATTTTAAATAGAATTATTTTTCACAATCAATTTGCTCCAAAATTTATGCCAACACTTTTTATTTTAATTGCACCTCCAGCAATTGGATTTATTTCTTATATAAAACTAACTGGAAATTTAGATTTTTTTGCTCAGATTTTATTTAATCTTGGACTATTTTTTACAATTTTAGTTTTTGTAATGTATAAAAACTTTGTAAAAATAAAGTTTTTTATCTCTTGGTGGGCGTTTACTTTTCCTATGGCAGCAGTTACTTTAAGTACTATTTTAATGTATGAATTAACAAATAATAAAATCTATGAAATATTTGCATATACTTTAGTAATTATTACAACAATCATTGTTTTATTAGTTGCAATTCAAACTATTAAACATATGATGAAAAAAGAGATTTGTATTATGGAGTAATTAATTTAAAAGGATATAATACGCTTCTAATTTAAAATATTAAGGAATTTTTGTAAATGTCAAAAAATAAGAGTGTTATTGTATATGGAATTTTAGCTTTGGTTGTTGTAGGTGCAATATATTTTATACCTAAGTTTTTAAATGACCCTTTGGAGAAAATTAAAACAGAAATTTTACAAACGAGCAAAACTCTTCCAAAAATGGTAGATGATGAAACTAGATTTGATTTAGTTCAATTTGTAGATAAAAAAATTGAAAGTTATTATACTTTAGTAAATATAACTAAAGAAGAAGTTGATGTTGAAAAAATAATTCCAGGTGTAAAAGAATCTTTAAAAAATAGTGTTTGTGCTAAACAAAACTTTTTAGATAATTTGTCAAAAGGTATTGATTATTCATTTACATATAAAGATAAAAATTCTGAGTTAATTTCAACAATAATTATCTCAAAATCAGATTGTAAATAAAAAACTCATTTTATATAAGTCTAAAGTGTTATAATAATCCCTATTAAAAAATTTGAAGGATTTATTATGGAATTTAGATATATAGGAAAAAGTGGACTTAGAGTTTCTTCTATTTGTATGGGAACAATGACATTTGGTTCAAGTACAACAAAAGAAGAAGCTTTTAAAATAATGGATAAAGCTTATGAAAATGGAATTAATTTTTTTGATACAGCAGAGATTTATCCTGTTCCTCCAAAAGCAAATACAGCCGGAATTACTGAACAAATAGTTGGAGAGTGGTTAAAAACAAAACCAAGAGATTCGATAATTCTTGCAACAAAGGTTGCAGGTGCTGCTTCTGGATGGTTTGTACCACCAATTAGACATGGCTTAACTGCAATTGATTCTTTTCATATAAAAAGAGCAGTTGAAGGAAGTTTGAAAAAACTTGACACAGATTATATTGACCTTTATCAGATGCATTGGCCAGATACAATTGTACCTATTGAAGAGAGTTTAAAAGCTTTTGATGAGTTAGTTCGTGAAGGAAAGGTAAGATATATTGGAACTTCAAACGATAGTGCTTATGGTTTAACAAAAGCAAATGAAACTTCAAAAAATAAAAACTTAGCTAGATTTGAATCAATTCAAAACAATTTTTCTTTATTAAATCCAAGATTTCATGATGAATTAGCAAATGTTTGTAGACAAGAAAATATTTCACTTCTTCCATATTCTCCAATAGGAGGAGGGGTTTTAAGTGGAAAATATAATGGTGGATTTTATCCAGCAGATGCAAGATTTACTGCTTATGCAAATAACCAAAGTGTAAGAGTTCAGGCTATGGCAAAAAGATTTGTAAATGATAAAACTTTACAAGCAACTGCAAAATACATAGAACTTTCAAAAGAGTATGGAATATCGCCTGTAACACTAGCTGTTGCATATTCTAAACATTTTGATTTTGTAGCTTCAACTATTATTGGGGCTAGAGTTTTAACTCAATTAGATGAATCATTAAAAGCATTTAATTTTAAAATTGATGATGAACTTCTTAAAAAAATTGAAGTAATTCAAAAAGATATTTTATACCCTATGGGTTAAAATAAATTGGTTATATTTTAAATAAAGCCTATTATTTAGGCTTTATTATTTGGCCATTGAAAAGGCTTTGCATCTTCAAATTTGTCTGATACATCACCGTGATATTCCATAGGATAGTTTTTCAAATCTAGTTTTTTAGATGAAGCACCTTCATTTAAATCTACTTTATTTATATCCACCCAAATTACAAAAGGTGAAGTAGTTGAATCAAAATAATGATTTTTCTTCAAATAAATATTCGATAGGAATGTTTTACTTTACTGAAAAATTCAATCAATTTATGATTAGATATGCAAAAGAAGATGATAAAAAATTTGCAATGAAAATTGATGATGAATTTTTAATTCGATATCGTTGGTGGTTTTAATGAAATCATTTAAATATCTTTTATATGCTTGGTAAATTTTACTATTTCATATTCTTATAGTTGTTACATAAACAAACTTATAATCTACAAATAAGTTTTATTTATATAATTTAATAACCTTTAATTGATTTTTTACTAAAATATAGGTTATTTCTGAAAAAGGATATGGATGAGAGACTTGAGTATTAATAAAAAATTTACTTTAACAAACGTTATAGTGACTTTATTAGTTTTAGTTATAGGTTATTTTATATTGAATAAATATAAAAATGATTTAACAGAAGAAGTTTATAATGATGTTAAAATGGAATTAAATGCTTTAACTGTTTTAAAAATTGAAGGAAAATTAGAAGCAGGGATTTCAAATGCAATTTCTATTTCAAATGACTCTTCTATAAAAGAAGCTTTAGCTAACAATGATAGAGAATTAGCAATCAAAACTTTAGCTAATTTATCAAAAAGTATGAAAGAATCAACACCTTTTCAAAATATTCAGATTCATTTACATACAAAAGATAATCACTCTTTTTTAAGATCATGGCAACCAGATAAATTTGGTGATGATTTAAGTTCTTTTAGAGCAAGTGTAGTAAAAGTTAATACAGACAAAAAAGCTATTAATGGTTTTGAAATTGGTAATGCAGGACTTGGTATTAGATCAGTTGTTCCTATTTTTGATTTAAATAAAAATCATGTTGGTTCATTAGAGTTTATGCAAGGAATTAATTCTGTTGCAAGTTCATTTGACCAAGAGAAAAAAGCTTTTTTATTATTAATGGATTTATCTTTAGCAACAGCTGATGTTAAAGCAGAAAATAAATTGGATAAATATCTTATCTCTCAAAAGTTTATAAATAAAGATTTTTTAGAAGATGCTAAAAAAATAAACTTTACTAAACTTTTAAATGATAGCTTTTTAATAACAGATAAATATTTTTATACTTATGTAGATATTACAGATTTTGCAGGAAAAAAATTGGGAATTGCTTTAATTGCTGAACCAATTGACTCTGTAAAAATTGCAATAGATCATGCTTCTTATATTATTTGGGTTGCATTAATTATTTTAATTGTTGCAGTTTTAATTATCATGGTTATTTCATTGATTAATATGAGAAATAATATATTACTTCCTATTCTTAATCTTAAAAATTCAATTGAAATTATTTCAAATAATTCAACTGAAAGAACTAGAATTGAAGTAAAATCAAATGATGAAATAGGTGATGTTGTAAATAGCTTTAACAATTATTTAGATTCAATTGAAAAAGGTTTAATACAAGATCAAATTGTAATAGAAGAATCAAGAACAATTATTGAAAAAGTTAATGCTGGATTATTAAATGATAGAATTAAAGGAAAAGCAAACTCAGCAGGAGTTGATTCTTTAGTTAATGAAATTAACAATATGATAGAAAGAATGCAAAAAAATCTTACAATCTTAAGTGAATCTCTTGTTGCTTTATCAACTGCAAAATATGACTATCAAATTCCACACATAGATAATTTAACTGGAATTATCGCTTCTTTATTAAGTGGTACAAAAGTTACTCAATCTTCAATTAATGAAATTATGTGTTTAATTGAAAAATCAAATAATGAATTATCTTCAAGTTCAACACAACTTGCAAATGCTTCTAAAAAATTAAGTGATTCATCAAATACACAAGCAGCATCTTTAGAAGAAACAGCTGCTGCTATTGAAGAAATCTCAGCAACAGTTACAAGAAGTAGTGAAAATGCTATTCAAATGGCTTTATATGCTAAAAATGTAATTAAATCAAGTGATACTGGAAAAGATTTAGCACATAAAACAGCAATTTCAATGGATGAGATAAATAATCAAGTTCAAGCAATCAATGAAGCTATTTCTGTAATCGATCAAATAGCATTCCAAACAAATATTCTAAGTCTAAATGCAGCTGTTGAAGCAGCAACTGCTGGAGAAGCTGGAAAAGGATTTGCCGTTGTTGCTGCAGAAGTTAGAAATCTAGCTTCTCGTTCAGCAGATGCAGCAAATGAAATAAAAACAATAGTTTCAAATGCAACAATTAAAGCAAAAGAAGGAAAAGATATCACTTCTAAAATGATTGAAGGATACAATGAATTAAATGAAAATATTGTTGTAACTACAAAACTAATTGATGATGTTGCTAGTGCATCTAAAGAACAACAAAAAGCTATGGCTCAAATAAATGATACAGTTAATTCTCTTGACCAAGCAACTCAACAAAATGCTGCTCTTGCTTCAACTATAAATGATATGGCTAAAAAAACATCTGAATTAGTAACTCATCTCGAAAATACAATCAATCAAACAAGTTTTGATAAAAATGCACACAAAAGAGTTTGTGATACAAATTTAATTATTGATATAAACAAATTAAAATCTGACCATATCAATTTTAAAAATGTAAATTTTGCTCAATGTAAAGAGGGATTTAAATTTACAGTTAAAACAAACCATGAGTGTAATTTAGGTAAATGGATTGATGCAAATGAAGATAAAAAATTTGCACAAACAAAAGAATGGAATGATTTAAAAGTTGCTCATAAAAAAGTACATGAATTAGTACAAGAAACAGTTTATTTATATGCTGCTAAAGCAGAAAATGAAGAAATATTCTCTACTACTAAAGAGATGGAAAATAATATAGAAATTGTTTTTGATTTATTAAATAAAATTAGAGAAATCAATTGTGATAAAGAGTAAAGAAATTTTCTTTACTCTTAAAAATATAATTAATCACTAAAACTAGCAAAAGCACCTTCAACACTAGGAATGGTTTTATAATGAGTTTTTGTTAATCTTACATTTTTTGTTTTAAGATCGCAAATTGCTATTCTAAAACTAGCACCCATAACAGGTTCTACAACACAAATAATTTTATCTTCTATTTGTCTTGTCACGTAAATTGTGCCTTGTAAATCATGAAAAAAATATTTTGGATAACTCAATGGAGTGATTTCAACAATATCAATAATCTCTGGATTTTCAAGAGTTTTAACTGTCTTCATAGCTTCATCATAATTTTTAAATTGAATACACCAATCATCAAATTTTTTATTGAAATGTACTAAATCTTCATCAAGAAAACCACCAGCTATCGATTGTAAAGCAAAAATAGACACAAAAAACACCTTTAAATATATACGATTTTAAAAAGTGATTTTAACATATTTAACTTTTAAATTAAAGAATGAAGGAAAAACAACTTTTTTTACTTCCTATAAATCAATCTAATAATAGCAATTATAAAAATAATCAATGAAATCTCTTTTTGATTTTTATCATATAAAAGTATAAAGATTGATATAAAAATTAGACCTAATGATAAAATAATAGGTCGAATAAAATCTTTAATTTCTTTTGCTATCCACTCTAATTGGTTATTAGAAATTTCAATTTTAAGTTCCCCTTTATTTGCTTGTTTTATAACAGATTTTAAATCTTTAACAATAAAAGGAATATCTTTTATCTCATCAATTATTGTTTCAATAATACTATCTTTTGCTCCTAAAGCCTTAGTAAGATTGTTTTTTAATATTGGTAATATATCTTTTACACCATTGAAGTTTTCAATATATGTTGTTCCAAGTCCTTCAATAATTGCACTAACTCTTAAAATATAAATTGCATCACTTGGAAGTTTAAATGGCATTTTTCTAGTGCTTTCTAACACTTCAAAAGCTAGTTGTTGCATTGATTCACTATTTAGATTATCATTTGAAAATATTTCAAACATTTTTTCTGTAAATTCAGCTAATTCACTAGTTGGAGCCTCATAAGCAATAGTACCAAGTCTTTTTGAAGCACTTATATATAACTCATAATCTCTTTCATTTGCTGCTTTAATCAGTTCAATTATTGCAATTCTTATATCATTTGGTACACTTTTTACCATACCAAAATCTAAAAAGATAATTTCACCATTTTTTGAAATAAGTATATTCCCAGGATGAGGGTCTGCGTGAAAATAACCTTTAATTAACATTTGAGTTGTATAAAAGTTTACTAAAGTTGAGATGATTTGTTTAAAATCAATTTTATGTTCAAAAATATTTTTCTTATCATCAAATCTAAAGCCTTCTTCAAAACTCATAACTATTGCATCATCACAACACAATTTAGGGTAGGGTTTAGGAAATCTAATATTTTCATTTTCATAAACTTTTGAGAACTTTTGAAGGTTTGCTAACTCTTGATTTAGGCTTACTTCTTGCATAATCATTACCGTAAATTCACTAATAACTGCTTCTATAGAGTTTTTTGTATAATGAGAAAATAGAGGTTTAAATACAAAGTTAAATAAATTTATAATTTTAATATCTGCTTTAACTTGAGATTTTATACCTTTTCTTCTTAGTTTTACAGCAACTTTTGTTTCATCATGCAAATATGCAATATGAACTTGTCCTATTGAAGCACAAGCTATTGGATTTTCATCAAAACTTTTAAAAGTTTCTTTTGTAAATGCTTTATTAAAAATTTCATTAAAATCTTTATTTGACATTTTAGGTAATTGATCATGAAGCTGTCTTAACTCATCTAAATATTCTTGCGAAAAAAAATCAGCACGTGTGGCTAAAACTTGAGCAAGTTTTATAAATGATGCTCCAAGATATGTAATGGTGTCTTTTAATTGCTTTGGTTTAAGTGGTTTAAACCAGAAAAGATTCTCTTTTCTTTTAATTACCAAATAAACCGTCAGTAAAAATAAAAAGACTTTAAATACTCTTTTAAATGAGTATAGTTTTAGTTGGTTAAAAAAAGATTTTATTTTAAGTCCTCTTTTAATTTTTCAATATCAGCTTTTGTAGCAACACCAAGTTCATCTAAAATCTCTTTTATTGTTGATTTTAATTCTTCTTTGAACTTTTCATCACTTTCTTTTCCTTTTTGTTCTAGTGATTCAATAAAACTTTTGATATCTTTAGAATCTAGTTTTCCATCATCATGCATTTTTTGAACTTCTGCTTCAATTTTTTCTTTTAAGATAAGTGCACCACCAAGTCCTGTATAAATAAGCTCTTTTAACATACTAAATCCTTTTTTATTTATTTTATGATTATCTATTATCTTTTAGTAGGTCAAATATGTTGATTAATTAAAATTTATTTTTATTATTTAAAAGAAGTGATAGTTATTTAGACCCCTATAAGTCCAAATCAATTTGATAAAAGGTACAATCAAATTAACAAAATAGCTAATTTTGAGCTTATTGTTTTAATAATACAAAAATAAGGGAAATAAATTATAATGAAAATTCGTGTTTATTACGAAGATACAGATTGTGGAGGAGTGGTTTATCACTCTAATTATTTTAATTTTTGTGAACGTGCAAGAAGTGAATTATTTTTCAGTAAAGGTTTATCTCCACATAATAAAGATGAATTTTTTGTGGTTAAAAGTTCAACAGCTGATTGGATAAAACCAGCTATTTTTGGTGATATTTTAGAAATATCTACAAAATTAATAGAAAAAAAATCAGCTTCGATTGTTATGTATCAAGAAATTACAAGAGCTGATGAAGTTATATTTAAAGCTACATTTAGATTGGCTTTTTTGAAAAATTTTAAACCATCAAAAATTCCTTTAGGATTTTTTGATTTATTTGAGTAAATTATATGTTAAAAGTTTTATTTATATCTATATTTTTAGTTTTAAATTTATATTCAAATGAGATTTATATACTTCCAAAAGATTCAAAAAAAGCTCAAAAAGAGATAAGATCAACTATTTTGAATGCAAAATCAGAGATTTTTATAGCTATGTATAATTTTTCATATAAAGATTTTGCAAAAGATTTAATAAAAGCATCAAAAAATGGTGTAAAAATCACTGTTTTATTTGATGATAAAAAAACAAAAAAAGATGATGAAGTTTTAGATTTACTAAAAGAAAATGGAATAAAAACCATAATCAACAAAGATAAAAATAAAATGCATCTAAAAGTTGCTTTAATTGATTCTTCAAAAGCCATAATTGGAAGTACAAATTGGACAAAAGAATCATTTGAAGAAAATTATGATTTGATTTATATAACTGATGATAAAAAGGTTATTGCTAAGTTAGTTGAAGTAAAAGAAATATTTAACTAAAAGCATTAAAATTGTATCATTAAAATAAAAGTATTAAAAAAGGATTTTTAGTGTTAGAAATATTTGTTATAGGTTTTTGTATCTATTTTGCATTTAATATTTATACTTCTTTTATGCAAATTGGATTTGTTAAAAATGCAAAAACACTACAAGCTATTATATTAGATTCAGCAAAATATGAAGAGGCCGCAAACTATTCAATAGAAAAAGAAAAACTTGCTATTGTTTCAACTTTTTATGATTTTGTATTATTTATTTTATGGATTGGTTTTGGATTATCTTATTTAGATTCTTTAATTCAAGTTGATTCATACTGGTTAAAAGCAGTGATTTTTGTAGATTTATTTATTGTTATAAATTGGTTTTTAACTTTACCATTTGAACTTTATTCGACTTTTAAATTAAATAAAAAATATGGTTTTTCAAATATGACACCAGCTTTATTTATAAAAGATACAATAAAAACTGGAATCTTATTTTTAGTTTTTGGTTCACTTGTAATTGCAGGAATTTCATTTATTATAAATAGTTTTTCTTCTTGGTGGATTTGGGGATTTGCTTTTATTTTTGCCGTAATTATTTTGATAAATATGCTTTATCCAGTAATTAGAGATAAGATGTTTGATAAATTTGAAAAATTAAAAGATAAAGAATTAGAAGAAAAAATAGAAAATCTTTTAGATGAAGTAGGGTTTAAAAGTAGTGGAGTTTTTTCTGTAGATGCAAGTAAAAGAGATAATAGATTAAATGCTTATTTTGGAGGACTTGGAAGTACTAAAAGGGTAGTTTTATTTGATACTTTAGTTGAAAAATTATCACATAATGAACTTTTAGCTGTTTTAGGACATGAATTAGGACACTTTAAAAATGGAGATATTATAAAAAATATTGCAATTATGGGTGTTGTGATGTTTGTGTTTTTTACAATTTTTGGGAATTTGCCAGATGAACTATTTTTAGGATTAAATTTACAAAATGAACCATATGCTATTATAGTTGTATTTTTGATTTTTTCTCCAATATTGTCATTTTTCTTGATGCCTTTAATATCTTTTATTTCAAGACACAATGAATATGCAGCAGATAGTTTTGGTTCAAATTTACAATCTAAAGAAGATTTAGTTAATGCTTTATTAAAACTTGCAAATGAAAATAAATCATTTCCTTTATCACATCCATTGTATATTTTCTTTTATTATTCTCATCCACCTTTAGTTGAAAGATTTAAAGAGTTGGGGTACGATGTTAAAAGTTTAAAATTTAGTGAGAATAAATAGATGTTAACTCAAGGAATTATTGAAGTAAACTATTTAACTTTAATAGTTACTTCTATTGCGATATTATCTGGAATATTGATAATATTGCAATTTTCTAGACAAAAATATGAAAATCAACTAAAAGCTTTACAAGACGAAGCACTACTTAAATTAAAAGCTTTAAATGAAAAGATAGAATTAAATCATAGCTCTTATGAAAATCAAATAACTAATCTAAACAATGCAAATAGAAGACTTGAAGAAGAAAAAAAACTTATAAAAGAGAGTTTTGAAGATAAATTAAAGATATTAGAAAAACATGCTTCTCAAATGAATTCAAATACAGTTGAAACTTATGAATTTAAACTTTCAAGTCTTGCTAAAATGGCTGAAGCAAAAGAGAAACAACTTCTTAGAGAATTCGAAATAAAAGAGGAAAATTTTAATGAAAAAATAACTCTTTTAGAAGAATCAAAAAAACAATTAAAAATAGAGTTTGAAAATCTTGCAAATAAACTATTTGATGAAAATCAGAAAAAGTCAAACCTAAATTTAACACAAGTTTTAACTTCATTTAAAGACCAATTAGACTCTTTTGGAAAAAGAGTAAATGAAATTCATAATGAAGAGACAAAACAAAGAATTTCACTTTTAACAGAGATAAAAAATCTAAAAGATTTAAATAATCAAATTTCAACTGATGCAGTTAATTTAACAAAAGCTTTAAAAGGACAAAATAAGACTCAAGGTGATTGGGGAGAGATGATTTTATCATCTATTTTAGACCAAACTGGACTTAGAGAAGGAAATGAATATACAATTCAAGGCTCATTCAACGACAATGATGGAAAAAGATTAAGACCTGATGTTATTGTTCATTTACCTTCAAAAAAAGATATTGTTATTGATTCAAAAGTTTCTTTAAATGCTTATATAAATTATTGTAAAACTGAAAATGAAGAACATAAAGCAACAGCTTCAAAAGAGTTAGTAAAATCAATCACATCTCATATTAAAGCACTTAGCTCTAAAAAATATGAAGAATTAGATGGTGTTAGAACTTTAGATTTTGTATTGATGTTTATTCCAGTTGAAGGTGCTTTTATTCTTGCAACTTCAACTGATGATAATCTATTTAAATTAGCTTTTGAAAATAATATTATGTTAGTTTCTCCTTCAACTTTATACGTTACTTTAAGAACAATAGAAAATATTTGGAGAAATGAACATCAAAATGAAAATGCTTTATTGATTTCTAAAAAAGCAGCAGACTTATATGATAAATTTGCTTCATTTGTAGCTGATATTGAAGATATTGGAGTAAATATAAATAGAACTCAAAAAGCTTACGATAGTGCTATGAATAAACTTACTTTAGGAAATGCAAACTTAATAAAAAGGGCAGAAGAGTTTATAGATTTAGGTGTAAAACCTAAAAAACAAATTTCAAATAAATTGATAAATTCTCAAGAGGAATAAAATATGGAATTAGCAATAACTTTAGCTAATAATTTTTTAGCTTTACTTGACGCAATGGCTATTTATATACTTATTGGATTATTAATTGCAGGATTTTTAAAACAAATAGTTCCTGATGATTTTATAATAAAACATCTAGGAAGTGGAAATATAAGTTCAGTTATAAAAGCTACAATTTTTGGAATACCACTTCCAGTTTGTTCTTGTTCAGTTATTCCTTTAGCACAAAGTCTTAGAAAAGAGGGTGCTAGTAAAGGTGCCGTTCAAAGTTTTTTGATTTCAAGTCCAATAACTGGTGTGGATTCTATTTTGGCAACTTACTCTTTTTTTGGTCTTATTTTTACAGTTTATAGAGTTATTTCATCTATGATAATTGCAATTGTTGTAGGAATTATTCAAAATATTTTTGACAAAGATGAAGAAAAAGAGATAAAAAAAGAAGAGACTTCATCTTGTTCTTGTCACTGTTCTTGTAGTTCTCAACAGCCAGTTAAAAAAACTTTTTCAATTAAAGAAGTTTTCTCTTATGCATATGTGACTCTATTTAAAGATATGGTAAAACCACTTTTTATTGGACTTATTTTTGGTACATTATTTACAACTTTAGCTCCAAAAGAGTACACAAGTTTACTTTTTGAAAATCAAATACTTACATATTTTGTAATAATTTTATTTTCTATGCCTTTATATATTTGTGCAACAGCTTCTCTTCCAATTGCTGCTGCTTTAATTATAGAAGGTATGAGTCCAGGAGCTGCATTTATACTTTTAAGTGCTGGTCCAGCAACAAGTTTAATAACGATGAGTATTGTATATAAAACTTTAGGAAAAACTTCATTAATCATATATTTAAGTATGATTGCTGTTTTATCTTTATTATTTGGATATCTTTTTGATTTATATTTTTCAGATTTAAAAATTATAAATTTTAGTTTAGAAAGTGAACAAACATCTTTGTTATCTCAAATTTCAAGTTTTATAATGCTTGCTTTAATGACTTATTATTTGGTTAAACCTTGGCTTGAAAGAAAAAAAGAGAGTTCTTGTTGTAATTCAGGTTCTTGTCATTAATCTTTTTTAAATAATCTAAGAAAATTTAGATTATTTAAAATATAAATAGCAATTATTGTAAAAACTGTTCCTATTATTATATTAAAAGTTATCTTCTCACCTAAAAATATTGCTCCAATAATCAAAGCTGAAGCTGGAACTAAAAAGATATAAGAAGATACTTCTTTTGCCCCTAATTTACTTGCTCCAATAAAATAAATAGATGTTGCAAATGTTGTACTTAAAATAGTAATTACAAATATATTAAACCAAAAGATAAAATCAAAATTCATAATTTTTGTAAAAATAGTATTATCAACAAAAAATAAATAAAGCACTGAACTTGAAATAATATAAGTGTAAAAAGTAAAAACAAAAGCATTTATTTTTGTAGCTTTTGCTGTAACAATAGTTAAAACTGGCCATAATAAAGAAGCTAATAAAAAGTAGATATTATCTTTTGAGAATATTTCATTTAAATCAAAATTCCAAATATTAAGCATATTTAAAACACCAAATGCACCAAGAATTAAAGCAAAAGAGTGTTTTAAACTAATAGTTTTTTTATTTAAAAGTGCAATTATTATAAATGTATTTATAGGAATTAATGTTGTAACTAAAGCTCCACCAAAACTTCCCGTTCCATGTTCAACACCTAAAAACATAACTATGCTATAAAGAGTTAAAATAACTGAAGCAACTAAGATTAATAATAAAGATTTTAAATCAAATTTAAATGATAGTTTAAAGAAATAGATTAAAGGAAGCATTGTTATAAAACAAATACCCATTCGAAGAAACACTAATTCATATTCATTTACATAAGTTGTAAGAACTTTTGTACTAATCCACGATGCACCCCAAAACACCATGGCAAAAACCATTAAAATATGAAATAAATTTTTATTCATTATTTTAATTGATTTAATAATAATATATCTACTAAATCTCCAGCTTTTAAATTGCTACTAGTTTCATCTTGAATTAAAAGAGCAGGGCTTCCAAGCATGTTTGTTAAAATTGCACTTGTTCCTTCTTTTTTACCTTCAAAATCAATAATAAATTCTGAATCAAAATATTTTACATTACAAGCAGTAAATACTGTTTTATCTGTTTTTTTAGGGAAATCTTGAGTTATTTTTGCTTTTATAATAGGTAAAGTTTCATTAGAATTTCTAAATTTATAAATCAATGGTAAAACATAAAGTATCGCACAAACTGTTGATGAATAAGCAAATCCAGGAAGTGCAACAATAATTTTTTTATCTTTAATTGCAACTAATATATGCATACCTGGTTTTATTGATACACCATGAAATAAAACTTCAGCTTTTAATTTGTCTTTGATTACATCTTGTACAAAGTCATAATCTCCAACACTTACACCACCAGTTGTAACAACAATATCAGCTTTTTGTAAAGCAGTTTCAAATAAATTTGTAATAGAATCAATATCATCTTTTACAACACCTAGTTGTAAAGTTTCAGCTCCATTACTTTTAAATAAAGCTTCTAATGTTAAGTGATTAGAACTTCTTATTTGTGCATCATTAGTTTGAATTTCACCTAAATCTAAAACTTCACTTCCAGTACTTGCAATTGCAATAGTTGGATTAACTATTACATCAACCATTGAAATATTTAATGAAGCTAAAACTCCAATTTCTGCAAATCCAATAATAGTTCCTTTTTTTATAAGGATTTCATCTTTTTTATAGTTTTCTCCAATTTCTCTTACTGCAAATCCAAAAGGAACTTCTTTTTTTATTTTTATTAAATTATCTATAACTTCAACATTTTCTATTGGAATTAAAGTATCACTCCCTTTTGGCATAAGTGAACCTGTAAAAGTTTTTATACATTTATTTAAACTAACTTCAGATTCAGTTACACTTCCAGCTGGATTTTTTGCAATTATTTCTAAAAATTCACTTTTTAAATCTTCATATCTTATTGCATAACCATCCATAGCAGAAGTTGGAAATTCTGGACTATTATGAGATGCTATTATGTCTTTTACTAAAACTTTTCCTAAAGATTGAGTAATGAATAACTTTTGTGTAGATGGTTTTGTTAATTGAATATTATTTAATATTTCAATAGATTTTTTGTAACTAATAAAATTTCGCATATTAAATTTATAACTTTTTTAATTGATTGTATTTATGTACCATAATTTGTTCAAATAACATAGCTCCAAAACCTTCTGGCAATTCACTATTTGCTTTTTCAACTGATAAAATAATATTTCGTATTTGTTCTTCAGTCATATTCATAGCTAATGGTAAGATTGTTTCTTTAATTTTTTCTTTGAAAAGTGTTTCTTCTTCTAATGTCATTTTGTATCTTTGTATAATATTTATGAAATTATATATTTTTTATCTAAAACTTGAGTAAAATTTAACCATTTTAAGGAAATTAAATTATTTTTTTAGGCTAAAAAATGTTGTAAAAATCAGATGTAAAATAGTATTAAAACTTTTTTGATATAATCACAAAAAAATTATAGGAATAATATATTGGTTGAATTAAGTAAAAAAATTTCTACAATTGTAGGTAAAACTAATGCTGAATATGGATTAATTAAAGAGGGTGATAGAATATTAGTTGGATTTTCAGGTGGAAAAGATTCACTAACTTTAATCCATACATTAAATAGAATAAAAAAAGTAGCCCCATATAATTTTGAATTTAAAGCTGTAACTGTAACTTATGGTATGGGTGAACAAGTTGAATTTTTAAGTAATCACTGTAAAGAACATGGAATTGAACATGAAATAATTGATACACAAATTTTTGAATTAGCTGGTGAAAAAATTAGAAAAAATTCATCTTTTTGTTCATTTTTCTCAAGAATGAGAAGAGGGTACTTATATTCAACAGCGCAAGAACAAGGATATAACAAAGTAGCTCTTGGACATCATTTAGATGATGCAATGGAATCATTTTTTATGAATTTCTTCTATAATGGAACTATGCGTTCTATGCCTCCAATTTACAAAGCAGAAAATGGTTTAGAAGTTATTAGACCTTTGATTTTTTGTAGAGAGAGACAATTACGAGCTTTTGCAAATGCAAATGAAATCAATGTAATTGGTGATGAAGCTTGTCCTGGATTAAGATTTGATGTAAAAATGCCTCATGCTAGAGCAGCAACAAAAGAGTTATTAGCAAAACTAGAAGAAGAAAATCCAAAAATTTTTATTTCAATGAAAGCTGCATTTAGTAATATCCAACTATCAACATTCTTTTATAAAGATATAAAAGAATTAACTGATGAAGTAACGGAAGAAGATAATATTATATGAAAATATTAGTATCTTCTTGTTTATTGGGAGAAGATGTACGATATGATGGAAATAATTCATCTATAGCATTTAATCCAAAGTTTTCATTTTCACTAAAAGAACTTTTTATGGATATTTTATGTGATAATGAAATTTATTCATTTTGTCCAGAAGTTGCAGGTGGTTTAACAATTCCTAGAATCCCAGCTGAAATAGTTAAAAATGACAAACCTTTTATTGTTAAAAATCAAGAAGGACTGGATGTAACAATAAATTTTTTATTAGGTGCAAAAAAAGCTTTAGATATTTGTAAAGAAGAAAATATAAAAGTTGCACTTTTAAAATCAAAATCACCATCTTGTGGGAATAAACAGATATATGATGGTACTTTTTCTTCAAATTTAATTGATGGTCAAGGATTAACAGCAAAATTACTTGAAGAAAATGGAATAACAGTATTTAATGAAAATGAATTAAAAGAGTTAGAGAAGTTTATAAAAACTAATAAATAGTTTTTTATAAACTCTCATTTACTAAATTTGAAAGTCTTAATGGGTCTAAGGCACCTGAAACTCTCTTTTTTTCTATTCCATTTTTATAAACAATAAGTGTTGGAATAGACATAATCCCAAATTTTCTTGATAAATTTTGCTCAACTTCTGTATTAACTTTAACAAATAATGCTTTCAATGGATATTTATTTGCAGTTTGATTAAAAATTGGAGCAAACATTTTACAAGGTCCACACCAAGGTGCCCAAAAATCCACAATTACAGGAATTTCTGAGTTTACAATAACATGGTCAAAATTTGTTTCATCTAATTCTATTGGAGTTGTATCAAGTAGTGATTTTTTACAACTACCACAGTTTGCTTTAGAATAACTATCTTTAACTGGAATAGCATTTATTTTTAAACAGTGTGGACAAACTATATTTACTTTTGACATTTTAAGCCTTAATATTTAATAACATATCTGAAGTTGCATTTTGTGTTTCAATACTTTTTGCATTTGCTGAATATGAAATAACTTCTGGAATTTGTCCTACAATAGAGTCTATTAAATCAGCACTTACTTGTTGAAATTCTGGATCAGCAATTACATTAGAAATATCAGCAATTTTTGATGCCATATCACTTAATTGTAATTGTGAAGATAACATTGCATTTAAATTACTATCAATTGTCATAAGAATATCCCTCCTTTAAGCTTTGTAATAACATTTTATTCAAATTTGCAGTTTGTGCAATACTTGAATCAGCTCCACTTAGTGAACTAACAGAGCTAGAAGCACTTTTTAATTGATCAAGTTTAACTTTTGCACTTTCTGGATTATTTGGAATAGAAGTGTCAAATCTTACACTTCCACCCATTGCATATAATTTCCCATCAGGACCAACTTGATAGTTATAATTTATTGCACTTGTTGTAGCAGCTCCTGATGCATGAGTTTGCTCATGAGTTCTTATTTCACTATCTTTGTTTTTAAACTTATTTAAAACTCGTTGATAATCATTTTCATCGTATTTTTCTGCACCTAATAAAACTTTATCAGTTTTTTCAAAAGTAGATTTTTCTAACTCTTTTTTATCAATATTAGATAATTGTCCCTTTTTTATAGACAATTCTTGGTAAATTGATGATAAATTTTGATAGTTATTAGCTACTTCCATTATTAACTCGTTTTTATTTCCATTTTAACAAAAAAAATTGCAATTGTAAATAAACTAATTTTACTTTTTTTAAATAAATCTTTCGATAAAATAATTTAATGATATATAATTTTTTAAAATCAACTACTTTAAAATTATTGATGCTTGTTTGCACCGTATTGGCTACATTAATAGTTTCTGCACTAATATTTTATAGTCAAATTGATCAATTAAAAAAACAAATAGACAATATATATTTTGGAAATTTAATTCCTATTATTAAACTTCAAATTATTTCTGACAATTTTCAAGAAATTGCTGCTTGTAGAAAAATAAAATACAACTGTGAATTTAAGAAAGAACAAGAGATTATACTTCAAGAGTGGGATTACTATTTTAAAGCTTATAAAAATGAAGAAGAAAAAATTGTTGTTGATACAATCAACAATGAAATCCTTCAATCATTTAAAGAAAACAAATACAATCTTTTTATAAATATTTTAAAAAGAATTGATTTTTTAATAAAATATGAAACTCAACAAGCTTTTAAACAAAGAAAAGCTTTCTTAGATGATTATGAACAGATGAAAAACTATCTTTTTTATAATATTGTTTTAATTCTTCTATTATCTTTTGTAATTATTGTTTATATTATTTATCAAGTTATAAAAAAAGATAGACAATTAACAGTTTTAAATAAAAAATATAAAATTGATTCTATTACTGATTCTATGACAAAACTTTATAATAGAAAATATTTTGATACAATTTTTGATAATATGCCATTCATTTCAAATGCAAATAATTGGAAGTGTGCTTTTATTATGGTCGATATAGATTATTTTAAACAGTACAACGATACTTATGGACATGATTTGGGTGATGTTACACTTAAAAAAGTAGCAACTAGTTTAAAAGAGTATTTTAATAAAAAATATGAATTTGTTTTTAGATTAGGTGGTGAAGAATTTGGTGTAATTTTATTTGATACAGATATAAATACTTTAGAAAATTGTCTAAAAGATATGAATAGACGAATTGTCGAATTACAAATTGAGCATAAAAATAGTAAAATACTCGACGTTGTTTCAATTTCAATGGGAGCTATAATATATGAACCAAATTCATACATTTCAGCAAACAAATTATATAAATTCGCAGACGAATGTTTATATAAGTCAAAAGAAAATGGAAGAAATCAATATCATATATATAACAAAGGAAATGAATGAGTTTTTTGTTTAATAAGTACAATCATTTTAATTTAGCAAATATTGTTACTTTTTTTAATATTGCATCAGGTTTATTTGCAATATATTTTTTAACGCATCATCAGTTTTTTGCAGCAGCCCTTTTTGCTTGGCTTGCTGGAGGATTTGATATATTTGATGGAAAAATTGCAAGAAAATATAATCTATCTACTCAATTTGGTATTCAATTAGATTCATTTGCAGATTTTTTATCATTTGTAATTGTGCCTACAATGTTTATTTATTTTGCAGTAATTGATACAAAAGAACCTTTTTTAAGTGTTCCTTTAATTATTTTTGCATTTGTATATTATGTAATTTCAGGATTAAGAAGATTAATTCAATTTAATATCAATGCAGATGAAGGTAAAGTAGAAAAATATTTTACAGGTGTACCAACTCCTCTTGGTGCTATTTTATTATGGCTTGTTTATTTGATTTTCTTAACAGGATTTATTTCAGAAACTTTTGTACTTTTTATGATGATAATTATTGGTTATCTATTAAATTCAAAAGTTAGAATTCCTCATTTATAAGTTATATTTATGAATAATGAAATTGTAAGTGTAGATTTAGGCTCTAATTCTTTTAGAGTTCTAAAATATGATTGTAAAAATCATGAAATTATTTCAGAATACAATGAAGTAGTTGGAATGGCTGATGGTTTAGTTGATACTGGAATTATTTCAAAAGAAGCTATGTTAAGAGTTATATCTGCAATTAACCATTCTTGCGAAGTTCTAAAATATGAAGCAAAAAATGCTGTTTGTGTAACAACAGCTGCCATGAGAAAAGCTAAAAATAATCAAGAAGTTTTAGAATTTTTTAAAAATGAAACAGGAATAAATTTTGAAATAATAAATGGAGATGAAGAAGCTAGACTTACTTTACTTGCTGTTAAATATGCTTTAAAAAGAGAAAAAATTAATTCTGATAACTTTATACTTCTTGATATTGGCGGTGGGTCAACTGAAATTATTGTAAATACAAAAGATGAATATAAAGCTAAAAGTTTTGATTTTGGTATTGTTACTATGACTCAAAAATTTCTAAAAACTCATGATTTACATAATGATTTAGAAAATAAAAAAATAGAAATAAAACAATTTTTAGATTCACTAAATTTAGATCTATCAAATTATAGTTTTGTTGCAACTGCTGGAACTCCAACAACAATAGCAGCTATTAAATTAGGACAAGATTTCTTTTCATATGATAGAAATATTGTAAATGGTGCAACAGTAAATCTTGAAGATTTGAGTTATTGTTTAGATATTTTTAAAAATTCTTCAAAAGAAAAGATAACAAGACTTGTTGGTCGTGGTAGAGTTGAATTTATTGAAGTTGGAATTTTTATTTATAAAACAATATTTGAAGTTTTAAATAAAAAAGAATCAATAGTTTTAGATGATGGACTAAGAGAAGGTGTTGCTATAAACTATTGTTTGACAAAGTGTAAAAATTAACCTATAACTTTTACACTTTGTGCTTGAACGATATTTGCTTGAGAAGCTGCTAAATATCCTGCATTTGCATTAATATTTGCTTTTGAAAAATCAGTTGATTCTCTACCAAAATCTTTTGGTTTATTCATTTGATTTTCTTTATATAAATTATTTTGCTCTTTTATATTTTCTAATGCTTTTTCTTCTAATTGTTTACTAAATTGTGAAAATTGTTCAGATAATCCGTTTAATTGAGATGATGCTGTTGAAACTTTATTTAAAGCATTTGAAACGTTTTCTGGATTATTTAAATCACTATTATTTACTGTTTCAAAAATATCATTTGCGAAAGTTGCAGTATTTGTTTTTTCAACAGAAAAATTTCCAGTACTTGTATTTATATCAATAGTTGATTTGTCATCATAATAATTTTGAACTAATAAATTATCATTTTTATATTTTGTTTCATATGCAGTTTGATTAAAATTTCTTAAATCTTCATTGATACTTTGTTTTATATCATTTTTATTTTGTAAATTATTAATATTTTGAAGTTTATCTTGAACATTACTTAAATATTCTTGTTGTTTTGATATTCCATTTTGAGCTATTTTTGATATTGCAATTCCATCATTAAATGATTGAATATTTAAAGAAAGTTCATCTCTTTGTTTATTATAATCACTGATACTTAAACTTAATGCATCTTTTTCAGAATTATTAATCCTACCACTTTGAGAGGTTTTTTCTAGTTGTAAAGAAGAAGATGATGAAGTGTTTAAACTTGATATAGAATTATTATTTATTGCATTTACATCCATTTGGGCTCCTTCAAATTATTATTTTAATTTATTATAGCTAATTTTTTTAATAATTATTCATTTATATAGATATTTTTTAATTAGATGTAGCTAAATTTATAAAATAAATAGATAATCAAAAGGTAATTTAATCATAGTTTTTGTAAAATAAATACTTATTTTTAGAACAATGGAGAATTATTATGAAGATGACTGGCGCAAAAATGGTTGTAGAATCATTACATCAAGAAGGGGTTGAAGTAGTATTTGGATACCCTGGAGGCGCTATTATGAACGTCTATGATGAAATATATAAACAAAACTATTTTCAACACATTCTAAATAGACATGAACAAGCTTCAATAATTGCAGCTGAAGGTTATGCAAGAGCAACTGGTAAAACAGGAGTTGCTATTGTTACAAGTGGTCCTGGATTTACAAATGCAATAACAGGAATAGCAGATGCTTATATGGATTCTATCCCTTTAGTTGTTATTTCTGGACAAGTTCCAACAGCAATTATTGGAACAGATGGTTTCCAAGAAATTGATGCAGTGGGAATTTCAAGACCTTGTACAAAACATAACTATTTAGTTAATAAAATTGAAGATTTACCAAGAATTATTAAAGAGGCGTTTCATATAGCAAGTACTGGAAGACCAGGACCTGTTCATGTGGATATCCCAAAAGATATTACGGCACAAGTTGCAGAATTTATTTATCCAGAAGAAATAAATTTACCAACTTATAAACCAACAGTAAACTACAATAAAAGACAATTAAAAAAAGCAATGGAAGCAATTTCAAATGCTAAAAAACCTCTTTTATATGTAGGTGGTGGAGCAATATTATCAAATTGTGCATTTGAAATTAGAGAATTAGCTAGAAAATTAAATATTCCAGCAGTTGAAACTCTAATGGCAAGAGGAGTAATGGGTGATGAAAATCCATTATTTTTTGGAATGTTAGGAATGCATGGAGAATTTGCAGCTAATATGGCAGCTTATGAAACAGATTTATTAATCTCTTTAGGTGCAAGATTTGATGATAGGGTAACTGGAAGACTTGATGAGTTTGCTTCAAAAGCAAAGGTTATTCATGTTGACATTGACCCAACTTCAATTGCAAAATTAGTTGTTCCTGATTATCCAATCGTTGGAGATTTAAAAGTTACAGTTAAAGCTATGATTGAAGCTATCGAAGAGAATGAGTTTAATGATTATACTAACTGGGTTGATTTATTAAAAGATTACAGAGAAAAAGAACCTTTAAGATATCTTGATTCAAATGAAGTTATTAAACCACAATGGCCAATAGAAAGGGTAGGAAAACTTTTAGGGGATAAAGCTATTATTTCTACAGATGTTGGTCAACATCAAATGTGGACAGCTCAATTTTATCCATTTTCATATCCAAGACAATGGATTACAAGTGGTGGTTTAGGAACTATGGGATTTGGATTACCTGCAGCTATGGGTGTAGCAAGAGCAGTTAAAGGAACTGATAAAGTTACTATAAACTTTACTGGAGATGGTTCTATTTTAATGAACATTCAAGAGCTTATGACTTGTGTAGAATATGATTTACCAGTTATAAATATCGTTTTAAATAACAACTATTTAGGAATGGTTAGACAATGGCAAACAATGTTCTATGAAAATAGATTATCTGAAACAGATTTATCAGCTCAACCTAACTTTAAAATGCTAGTTGAAGCATTTGGTGGATTAGGTTATAGAGTTACAACAAAAGAAGAATTTGATACAGCTTTAAAAGATGCTGTAGAAAAGAAAAAACCTGCAATGATTGAAGTAGTTGTTGCAAGAAATGAAGAGGTATTACCAATGGTTCCAAATGGACATGCGTTAAATGAAATGACATTAATTGAAGGAGCAAAATAATGAATAACTTCAATCATTATTATGATAGTGAAACTACAAGACAAGTAATATCTGTAGTTGTATTAAATGAACACAATGTTTTATCAAGAATTGTTGGATTATTTTCAGCAAGAGGTTATAATATTGACTCATTAACTGTTGCTCCGATTGCTGAAAGTCCATATTCAAGAATGACTATTGTAACAACTGGTGATAAAAGAGTGATTGACCAAATTGTAAAACAATTAAATAAATTAATTCCTGTATTAAAAGTAAATGAACATAAAAATGTAGTTGAAAAAGATACAGTTTTAATGAAATTTTCAATAGATAATAATTTATCAGACATTGATGTAATTGCAAGAGCATATCATGGAGCTATTCAAAATGTTACAGATGAAGCAATTATCGTAAGTGCTACTGATTCATCAGCAAGAATTATGAATTTTATTAAAGTTATGCAAAAATTCAATCCACTTGAAGTTGTAAGAAGTGGTATTGTAGCTATGGAAAGATAAGAATTTTTTCTTATCTTATCCTAATTAAAGGATAAAAATGACTCTTCAAGAAATTGCAAATTATATTGGTTTAAATATAAATAGTGACAAAGAGATAACTGGTTTAAATACATTAACAGATTCAACAGAGTTTGAACTTACTTTTTTAGAAAATAAAAAATATTTATCAGATTTAAAAAATACAAAAGCAGCAGCAGTTTTAGTTACACTTGAAAATTCAAGTGAAGTTCCAGAAAATACTATTGCTTTAATTTGTGATGAACCATATTTAATGTTAGCAAAAATTAGTAAACTTTTTGCACCAAATGTTATAGAAATGGATGGTGAAAAACCATTAATTGGTGGTGGTACAAAAGTTATGCCAAATGTTTATATTGGTAAAAATTCTGTTATTGGAAGTGATTGTACTATTATGGCTGGTGCATATATTGGTGATAATGTAAAAATTGGAAACAATACTATTATTTACCCAAATGTGACAGTTTATAGAGATTGTAAAATAGGTGATGATTGTATTATTCACGCAGGAACTGTTGTTGGAAGTGATGGTTTTGGATTTGCAAATACTAAAGATGGTAAATATATAAAAATTTATCAAAATGGTAATGTTGAAATTGGAAACGATGTTGAAATTGGTGCAAATTGTACTATTGATAGAGCTGTATTTAAAACAACTAAAATTGACAACGGTGTTAGAATTGATAATCTAGTTCATATTGGACATAATTGTAAAATAAGTTCAGGTTGTATTTTAGTATCTCAAGTTGGATTATCAGGTTCAACAACTCTTCATCCTTATGTTGTAATGGGTGGACAAAGTGCAACAGCTGGACATCTAGAAATAGCTCCATTTACTACAATTGCAGCTCGTGGTGGTGTTACAAAAACAATTACTGAACCAAAAAAATCTTGGGCAGGTTTCCCTTTATTTGAGCATAGACAATGGCTTAAATTACAAGGAAAAATTTCAAATTTATTAAAATAAAGGCTTTATCATAGCTAAGAAAATTATATCCCTAATTATTTTATTTATTATTGTTTATTTTCAATTTTCTACATTTGAAAGTGGAAAAGATATTGTGGGAAATGTTGGATATTTATTTTCTGATTTTTCTCATAAATATTTTGGATATTTATCTTATATATATTTATTACTATTGATTTTTCCACTTTATATGATTAATTTCAAAAAAAATATTGACCAAAAAGATTTAATACTAAATATATTAGTTGTATTTTTATTACTTTTTGTTTGTTTGATTTTCCAAGCTTTAGTTATTGAAAATCCTTATTCAAGAGGAGAAATTGGAAATATTTTAGTTGATTCTTTAAGCCCAGTGATTGGACGTGCTGGACTTTATTTCTTTGTTTTAGTTGGATTTATTATCTCATTTTTAGTTTTATTTGAAAATTCAGATTTTGATATTGAAGATTTAAAAAAATTAAAGAATAAAATTAAATTAAAAAATAGTTTAGATATTAAAAGAATTGAAAATAAACGAAGAGAAAAAAGAGTTGAAGAGACAACTAAAGAGGTTTTAAAGAGTATAGATAAAAAACTTACTAAAACTATTCCTGAAGTTAAAGAGATAAAACAGGAAACTACTACAAATATTGCAACTATAACTCCAGAAATATATGAGAATATAGAAGAAATAAAAGATACAAATATTTATGAATCTTCTTTATTTGATAGTGATGATTTTGAAAAAGATATTCAAGTTGTAGAATCTCATGGGATTATTGTAGATGAGTTGGAAGAAAATAAAAAGCTTTTAGCAGAAATTGAAGTAGGTAAAACAGAAAAACCAAAAAATTTTGAATTACCTCCAACATCATTTTTTCAAAATCCTCCAAAAGATAATAAATCAAAAGTTTCAGAATCTTTTATTGACCAAAAAATTGGAGATTTATTAGATAAGCTTGCAATGTTTAAAATTGAAGGTGATGTTGTAAGAACTTATACAGGTCCAGTTGTAACAACTTTTGAGTTTAAACCAGCACCAAATGTAAAAGTTTCAAAAATTTTGAGTCTTCAAGATGATTTAGCAATGGCTTTAAAAGCTCAAACAATAAGAATTCAAGCTCCAATTCCTGGAAAAGATGTTGTGGGAATTGAAGTTCCAAATGAAGATACACAAACAATATATCTAAAAGAGATGTTAGAAAGTGAAATTTTCCAAAATTCTATTTCACCACTTACAATGATTTTAGGAAAAGATATTGTTGGTAAACCATTTATCACAGATTTAAAAAAACTTCCACATCTTTTAATTGCTGGAACAACGGGTTCAGGAAAATCAGTTGGAATAAATTCAATGATTTTATCTTTACTTTATAAAAATTCACCAGATAATTTAAGATTAGTGATGATTGATCCAAAAATGCTTGAGTTTTCAATGTATAACGATATTCCACATCTTTTAACTCCAGTTATTACAAAAGCAAGTGATGCAATAAATGCACTAGCAAATATGGTTAGTGAGATGGAAAGACGTTATACATTAATGTCAAAAACAAAAACAAAAAACATTGAGAATTACAATGAAAAAGCTAAAAATGAAGGTTATGAAACAATGCCTTATATAGTTGTTGTAATTGATGAGTTAGCAGATTTAATGATGACAAGTGGAAAAGATGTTGAATATTCAATTGCAAGGCTTGCACAAATGGCAAGAGCCTCTGGAATTCACTTAATAGTTGCAACTCAAAGACCATCCGTTGATGTTGTTACAGGACTTATTAAAGCAAATTTACCAAGTAGATTATCATACAAAGTAGGGCAAAAAATAGATTCTAAAATCATCTTAGATTCAATGGGTGCTGAATCTCTTTTAGGAAGGGGAGATATGTTATTTACACCTCCTGGAATGTCTGGACTAGTGAGAATTCATGCGCCTTGGTCGACAGAATCTGAAATTGAAAAAGTTGTAGAGTTTTTAAAAGACCAAAGAGAAGTTTCTTATGATATGAACTTTATAAAAGATAGAAACTCAGGAGTTTCTTCATCTAGTGGTGGAAATTCAAATAATTCAGATTTAGCTGAACTTGATGAATTATATGAAGATGCAAAAGAGATTGTTTTAACAGAGAAAAAAACTTCAATCTCATATATTCAAAGAAGACTTAGAATTGGATACAATAGAGCAGCAACAATTGTTGAACAGTTAGAACAAACTGGAATTTTATCAGAAGTAAATGCCAAAGGAAATCGAGAAATCTTGATTTAACAAATTGTTACTTTTTATTTACATTGATATACTATAATTCAAAAAGTAAATAAGGAGTAAAAATTTGATTAATATTTTAATGATTGAAGATGATACAGAACTAGCTAGAATTTTAACTGAATATCTAAGCCAATATAACATAATTGTTACAAATTATGATACTCCAGAGCTTGGAATATCTGCACTTTCTTTAAAAAAATATGATTTAGTAATATTAGATTTATCATTGCCAAATATTGATGGCATAGAAGTTTGTAGAATAATTAGACAAAAATTTGATTTACCAATTATAATTTCTTCTGCAAGGTCATATTTAGGTGATAAAATTGCTTGTTTTTCTTATGGAGCTGATGATTTTATGCCAAAACCATATGATACACAAGAATTAATACTTAGAATAAAATCTATTTTAAAAAGATGTAATCATCAAATTATTGAAAAAGAATCTCCTTTAAATAAAAAACAAATATTTACTTTTGATGAATCTAAAATGGAAATATATAAAGATGAAGAACTTCTTGATTTAACAAATGCTGAGTATTTTATACTTCAATATATGATTCAAAAAGGTGGTTTTGTTGTTTCAAGAGAAGAATTACTTTCTAATGTTGATTCTATAAAATATGAAAGCTCATATAAAAGTATTGATGTTTTAATTGGTCGAGTTAGAGCAAAAATAGAAGAAGACACAAAAAAACCAAAATATATATTATCAATTAGAGGAGTAGGTTATAAATTGGTTAATCAATAAAAAAGATTCTATATTTTTTCAAATTAAACTTTTTTTCTTTTCTATTTTCTTAATTATTAATATTATTATAACTATACAATTTATTGTAGATAGTAAAACTTACTCTTTATTAGAAGTAAAAAGATATATGTCAACAGTTAGAATTGTAGAAGATTTAAATATGAAGAATGCATCATTACAAGAGATAAATGATAAAATCTCAGTATTTGATATGAGATTATCTGAGAAAAGTTTTGAAGATTTATTAACATCAAATTATAAAAAAATAAAAATAGATGATGAAGCTCCAATTGATACGTATATGTTAAATGGTGTTAAATATATACATTTTAATCCTAAATTTCCTGATTTTAGAAAAATGCCTCCTCCACCAGAAAAACCACTATTTGAAAGATTTGAAGAACCTATTTTTTTTAAATTAAGACCTAAGCCACATGAAATATTATTAATTGATGAATTAAAAGAGAATGAGTTTAAGTATTTTTGGTTAGTTGTTTTAAGTGTAGTTAATATTTCATTAATTTGGTTTTTCCTATTTATTAGAAAAAAATTAAGACCTCTTCTTAGTTTAAAAGAAGATATGATTAATCTATCAAAAGGAAGCTTCAAAATCACTACAAAAATAAATGGGAAAGATGAAATTTCTGAACTTACAAGAGAATTTTCAAATGCATTAAAACAGCTAAAAGAGTTGAGAGATTCAAGAAATCTTTTTTTAAGAAACATAATGCATGAATTAAAAACACCTATTACAAAAGGTAAATTAATTACAGATTTTTATGAAGATAGTGAAAGAAAATATATATTAATTAGGGTCTTTCAAAGACTAGAATATTTATTAAGTGAGTTTGCAAAAATAGAAGAATTAACTTCTGGCAAAATTACTCTAAATAAAAATGAATATCATATCATTGAATTAGTTGATCAATCTTTTGATATTTTGTTATTAGATGAACATTCTATTGAAATAGAAGATAAAGCTGATTTAAAAATTAATGCAGATTTTGAACTATTTTCTATTGCTATAAAAAATTTAATTGATAATGCAATAAGATATAGTTTAGAAGAAGAACCTAAAATCATCATTGAAGAAAATTCAATAGAAATAATTAACAAAGGAGAAAAACTAACAAAAGATATTGAAGAATATTATAAACCATTTAATCATGACTATGAAACTGCAACAAGTGGTTTAGGGCTTGGGCTTTATATTTCAAATAATATTATCAAAATTCATAATTATAAACTTGAATATAAATATATTGATGGTTATCATCATTTTTATATCAATATTAATAACTAGTTACCTTTTATTTACTCTTTAATACCCTATATTTACTCCATATAGTTAGAATTTTTTATTCTATACCATTAAGGAGTATAATATGTCAACTACAAGTTCGATAACAACAAGCTCATCATTAGATGCTTATGGTAATACAGTCACTTCAGCAGTTAGTAATGATCAATTAGAAAGTTCTGATTTTATTACATTGATGCTAACACAATTAAAACTTCAAGATCCAACAAGTGCAGTTGATTCTTCAACAATGCTTGATACTCAACTTCAATTATCAAATTTAGAAGCAAGTACAGCTACAGTAGAAGCAATGGAAGCTTTACAATCAACTTTTGAACAATCAGCACTTTCTAGTTCTGCATCATTAATTGGAAATATCGTAGAAAATGGGGATACAGATGATGAAGGTAATAATAAACAATATAGAATTTCCTCAGTATCCATGAATGATGGAGAAATTACTTTAACTGCTTATGAATTATCTGGTTATTATGATGTATATTATTTTGATGAAGTATCGAGTGGTTCAGATGTTGTTGATTCAACAAATGAAGATAGCTCAATTACGTTAACAAATAGTGATGGAAATAGCTATACATATTCAACTTATAATAAAACTTATGATGAATTAGCAACAGAAATTTCGCAAACATCAGGAATGACTGCAAGTGTAGTTCAAAATACAAGTGGAAATTATCAATTAGTTGTTTCTGTTAGTAATGGTTCTTCATCTATTTCACAAAGTAACTTAGCACTTGCATATACAGAAGATACGGCAACAGCTTATGATACTGAAGCAAAAACTATTTCTTACAATAATATTACCAAAATTTACTAACTGTTACCAACGGTTAGTAAATTATTAAAACTATTTATTTTCTAGATACCCTAAATTTACCCTAAACCTTTATGATTAAATAAGTGGAATCACTATTAATTATAAAGGATTAAAAATGATTAGTGCATTATGGACTGGAATTGCAGGACTTTCTTCTCAGCAAACAGCTTTAGATAATGAGTCAAATAATATTGCAAACGTAAATACTGTTGGATATAAAGCATCAAGAGTTTCTTTTGCTGATTTGATGTATCAAGACAGTATAGGAAAAGGTTCATCTGTTACAAATGCAGAAAAACAATATACACAAGGAAGTTTAAATTTAACGGGTTCATCTTATGATTTAGCACTTGATGGAGATGGTTTTTTTGTTGTATCAAATAAAAACTTTAGTGGAACATCTGAAAATTACTATACAAGAGCTGGAAATTTTAGAATGGGAGAAAATGGAACTTTACAAGATGCTTCTGGAAATGAAGTTCAAGGATGGGCAATTAGTACAATTGATCCATCATCTGATATTACTTCTACAAATTCAAATCTAACATATTTTACTGATGCTTTTAGTGAAATTGCAGGAAATCAAGTAATTCAATTTTCAAATAAAATCCAAACTTATGCTGCAAAAATGTCTGATTATACTACCAGTGCTAAAAGTGACTCAACTGAACTTTCAGGTTCAGGAATAAAGACACAATCTGCAAAAATCTCTGATATTGAAGCATTAATTACTAATTATAATAAAGCTTTAGAAAGTTATGCTGAAAATCCAGAAGAGTCAAGTAGTACATCAATAGCTCAAACAACACTAATAGATTATCCAAATACAGGAACAAGTTTATTAGATAGTGAAAGTGATCAAATTTACGTATATGTTGATGGAAATAAAATTACACAAAATTATGTAACTACTACGGCAACAGATTCATTTAAAGCAGAAATGGATGCAGCAGGGATTACAACATCTGGTGTAACAACTGATGAAGAATATAATGTACTTGCAAGTAGGGTAGCAACATATAAATCTTTAGCTGATGAAATTTCAAAAATTACTGGATTAAAAGCTTATACAGTTGATTCAACAAATAGTGCAAGTACCTCAAATGTTGATGTTTTAAATGGTGCAATAAAAATAGATTCAATAATTCCAGGAACATCATTTACACTTGGTGATTTAGCTGAAGTTTCAGGAACAACAGAACAAGTTGGAACAAAAACAACTCTAACAAATGCTGTTGAAGGAACTGGTGAAGCAGCAGTTAAAAGTGCAATGGAAGCACTAAGAGATGCAGTAGCTGGTACTCAACAAGATGTATATGAAGCTGCAGATATTATTAGCGATGATAATGGAAATATTTTAAGTTTCGATGTTGGAGATACAATATCTTTTACTTTAAATGGTGTTACAGTAACAAGTGATAACACTCTTACAGATTACAATAGTGCTATTCAAGATTTGATTTCAAAAATAAATACAGATGCAGATTTACAAACTCAAGTTGAAGCAAAAACAATAAATGGAATGTTAGTTATTGAAGCAAAAAATCCTGGAGAAGAATTCTCGGGTGTAATTGAGTTTGATGATGGTGGAACTGTTTATACAAAAGAAAGAAATCAAGATGCAAGTGGAAATAGTGGTGCTAATGCAGAATTTATGCAAATTATTTCAACTGTAAATCAAACAACTTCTTTGTCTTCTTTACAATTAAATCTAAGCTCTTTAGGATTAACTGATTCATCTTTTGGAGAATTTTCAGTTGATGATAGTGGAATAATAACTATGACTCAAGACGGAGTTGATTTTGTTATCGGACAAGTTGCAATTGCTCAATTTACAAACAATATAGGATTAGAGTCAATAGGAAATAATCTATTAGCTGCAACTAAAGAGAGTGGAAATCCAATCTATGCAGTAAATAATAATAATGGTGTATCAGTTGAAAGTGAAACTTTAGAATTAAGTACAGCAGATTTGAGTGAGAGTTTAGTTAATTTGATGGTATTTCAAAGAGCTTTTGAAGCAAATGCAAAATCTATTACCACAGCAGATGAAATTCTAACAACATTAATAGGTCTAAAAAGATAATTAGGAGTTTATTATGGTTAGTTCAATAAATACTATTATGTACAATTTAAGTCTATTAAATAGTAGAAATGAAAAAGTAACTTATGGATTAAGTAGTAATGAAGCTTTACAATATGGTAGCGATGATTCTTCAAAGTATAATCAATTATTATCAATAAATAATAGTGTTAATTCTTATAGTTCAATCTTAGATAGAATTCAATCATCTAATTCATTTAATACGACAAGTGATACAGCCGTTTCAAGTATAAAAACATCTCTTGAATCAGCTCAATCTTTGATTTTAAAAGCATCTACAGATACAACTGATAGTGATAATAAAGAAACTATTGCAAATGAATTAGAATCTATTAAAGATTATATATACTCGCTTGCAAATAGTAGTGCAAGTAATCAATACCTTTTTTCTGGAAATAGTGTAACAACACAACCTTTTGTAAAAGATGAAACAACTGGAAGAATTTCTTATGTATCAACAAATGACAATAAAACAATTAATGTTGAAACAAATACTTATAATAATCAAGGATTAAATGGTATTGAGCTTCTATATTATACAAATCAAACAGCACAAACTGGTGAAAATTTAACATTTGAAGAAAATGAAATTATTCTAGATAAAGATGGTAATCAATATAAATTATTAGATACTGATAATGATGGTGTTTATAATGGATTATATTTAAATGGGGATAGTTCACAAACAGCTCTATCAATTACAGATAATGGAGATGGAACTTTTACAACTACTAACACTGGAACAACTTCTTTAACATCAAAACACTCAGTTTTTGATGATTTAGATGAAGTTATAAATGCGTTAAAACAACAAGATTCTAATGGTAATTCAATAACTGAAGATGAAGCAGATTCTATTTTATCAAGTTACGTTGATAAAATTGGAGATATTTACGATAGTGTAAATTTAGCTCATGCAAAACTTGGAATAAGAACTGCTTCAATTGAAAACTATGAATCAATTGTTCAAACAAAATTAACAAACTTTAGCATTTTACAAGAAACAGTTGGTGCAGCAGATTTAACTGCACTTGCTGTTGAATCTCAAGCTTTAGAAAATACATATACAGCTTTATACTCAACTATCAACAAAGTAAATAACTTGTCATTAGTTAAATATTTAAGTTAAAAAAGGATTGAAAATGAAAAATAATATTATGGATATAAAAGGACTAGAATCACAAGTAATTGAGTGTTATAGCTATTTTATGAATAATTATCAAAATACAAATTTTGATAATTTAGAATCAATGGTAATTCAATTACAAAAATCAATGAATTTATTAACTATGACAAATATTGTAAATATTATTGACAGAGTTGTTGAAGATGGTAGATTAAGAAATGGTGAAAGAGGTTTTAGACAATTTAATGTTAGTTCAATTCAAACAACAAAAGATAATAAAATATATTTAGTTTGTCATGAAGTTCTAGGAATAGATGCTTTAGAAAAAAAATATATTTTAGATGATACTGTAACTTTTATTGATTTTGTTGATGTAAAAAGAATCTATTAGGAGTTTATTATGATAAATTCTTTATACATCGCAAAAAGTGGTCTTGATGCCTCAAAATATTCTGTTGATGTAACTTCTAATAATATTGCAAATGAAAATACAGATGGTTATGTAAAAAGAGTTGTTAATACTTCTGAATTAAATAGCTTAGAAGATAATATTGGGAATGGAGTATCATTTGATGGAGTTACTAGAACAACAAATAGTTATTTATATGATAAATTGGTTGCGCAAAGTAGTTTAGCTTCATATTATGAACAAGAAGACACTATATTAAGTAGTATTGAAATAATGTTTGATGAAGCTGATAGTAGTGGTTTTTCAACAACGTTAAGTAACTTTTTTAATTCAATTGAATCATTAAGAGAAGAACCTACAAACTTAATTTATCAAAATGAATTATCAACTCAATCTCAATTATTAGTAAATAATTTACAATCATTAAACAGTGATTTAGATGATACCTTAGAGAGTTTAAATACACAATTACAAGATCAAGTTGATAGTGTAAATGATATTTTAGAACAGATAGTCTATCTTAATAAACAGATGCAACAAAGTGGTGAAACAAATGATTTACTTGATAAAAGAGATGCTTTAGAAAAAGAGTTATCAAATTATGTTGATATAGAAATCAATAGAGATAGTGATACTTATAACCTAAAAATTGCAGGAGTAAATGTAATTTTTAATGATACAAATTTACATGAAGTAAGTATAAATGAAGAAAATATTGCACAAAAAGATATTTATACTTCATCTTCTTTAGATGATAGTAACTTTAGTGATGGAGATGAAATTACTATTTCTTTAAATAATACTACATCATTAACATTAAGTGCAAATGTTAGTGGAACAGATGAAAATGAATTAAAACAGCAAATTATTGATGCAATTAATTCAAACTCAAATTTTTCAAATTACAACGCGTATCTTGATTCAAGTAATAATTTAATTATTAAATCAAATATTGAAGGAGAAGAGGGGGCTTTTGATATTGCTATTTCTGTAAATAGTAGTGAAATATCAAAAAGTGCAACTTCTGTTGAAGCTGAAAATAATGTTTCATTAGCTGTTTATAATAATGGTTTATCTCTAACAAGTGGTTCTTTAAAGGCTATAACCCAAGAGCTTACAACTTCAACTTCAAATATATATTCATATAAAGATAGTTTAGATGAATTTGCAAGTGCATTAATTGATTTAGTTAATTCAAGTAGTAATACGCCTCTATTTACTGGTTCAAATGTTGATACATTAAATTTTATTTCTGATAATGTAAGCTCTTTAACCAGTAATGACTTAGAAAACCTATCTGAAATTCAGTGGGCAACAAATTTAACTATTGGTTCAACTTCAAATACTTCATTTAGTGAGTTTTATCAAAACTTATTAGTTACAGTTTCTTCAAACGTAGAAAATAATAACTTTAAATTAGAATCTCAAAATACGATAGTAAATTCTTTGGAAACAACATATAACAATCTTACAAAAGTAGATTCAGATGAGGAGATGATAAATCTTCTTCAATTTCAAGCAGCATATGAAGCAAATGCAAAGGTGATAACTGCAGTTGATGAAATGCTTCAAACGCTATTAGCAATGTAAAGGATATAAAATGGCAGATGGAATTTTAGGACTCGGAACTTCAGGAAGTGTAGATTTAAGTTCAGATTTAATTACTAAATTAAAAACAGCAGAAAGTACATCTATTCTAGACCCAATTACTGATGAAATTGATGATACACAAGCTGAATTAGATGCATTAACTGAAATTGAAACTATGGTTTTAGAACTACTTGATTTAGTTGACGATTTTGATTTATATACAAGTGGAACTAATGTGTTTGATGAAATAAGTGCAACAACATCAGGTGATTCTGTAACTTTTGATGCAACTGATTCAAGTAAATTAACTCCGGGGACAATTAGTGTTAGTGTTAGTCAATTAGCACAAAAAGATGTATATCAATCAAATACAATTTCAGATACAACAGCTACAATGGATTCAGGAACAATAACTATTACTGTTGGAGATACAAGTTATGATTTTTCAACTGATGGAAAAACTTATGAAAGTTTGGTAACTGAAATGGGTTATAACTCAAATTTTGAAGCAAGTTTAGAACAAGTTGGTGATGATTCATATAGACTTGTAATAAAAAGTGCTGAAACTGGAGAATCAAATGCAATTTCTATTTCTCAAACAGATATAGATTTAGGATTTGAAGAAGAAGATAGTCATGTTTTAACAGCACAAAATATGCAAGCAACAATTGATGGTATTTCTTATGATGTTTCATCAAATAAAGTAACAATGGCTAATGGTTTAATAATAACTGCTACTACAACTGGTGATTCTTCAATTACTATGGAAAGAGATACTAGTACATTAGTATCAACAATTGAAGATGTAGCTGATAAATACAATGATTTAGTTGATTTAGTAAATTCTTATATTTTGGGTGATGAAGATGACCCAGCAATAATTTCTGATTCAAGTACTTTAAAATCAATGATGAATAGTATAAAAGAGATTTTATTTGGAAGTTATGGATTAGATAATGAAGAGAGTCTGTTTAAATATGGAATATCTTTTGATACAGATGGTTATTTAAATGTTGATTCTACAGAATTAACAGAAGCTGTCAGTGATAATTATGATGATTTAAAAGAATTATTTGTTGGTTATGCAGAAAAAGAAGGTATTGGAACAAAATTGAAAACTTATTTAGATTCATTAGATTCCTTAGATGGACTTTTTACGACTTATGAAGATAAATTAAACGACAAAATTGACTCATTAAATGAAGATTATGAAACAGCTTCTGATAAATTAGATGAAAAATATGAACAGATGTCTACACAATTTGCAGAATATACGGTATTGATTACGCAAATGGAAACAGCATTTTCATCTTTAAAATTAATTATTGAAGGTTCTAGTGATTCTTAATAATTTTGTTACCCATTATTTACTTTAAAAGAATAGGATTTTAAAAAAAGGAGGATAATATGACAATTTCTTCGTATAGTTCTATAGGTATGATGTCTCCTATAAGTAATATTTCAAAAGACATAGTTAAAAATAGTGATACTAATTCTGATTCATCTTTGAGTATTGATGAATTAGGTGTTAGTGAAGAACAGTTTTCTACACTTGATAGTGATGGTGATGGACTAGTTACTCAAAATGAAATTGCAAGTGCAATAGATAGTAAATTATCTTCTTTTGATGGAGAAATGCCTTCAAAAGAAGAATTTGAAAGTTTAATATCTGAATTAGGCCTTCAAATGCCTGAACCACCAACTAGTCAACAAGCAAATGAGTTTAGTTCTATGATAATGTCAAGTTATGATAGTGATGGTGATTCATTACTTAGTGCAAGTGAAGTTTCAATCTTAAGTGATGAAGAGTTTTCTGCATTAGATACTGATAGTGATGGTTCAATTTCAACAGACGAGTTAACAAGTGCATATAATCAAGTAACTAATAGCTCTTCTTCTGAATCTGTAGCATCAATGCCACCACCTAAAGGTGGAGGAAGTGGTGGTTCAGCAGCGTCAACTGATGAAGAAGAATATGATGAACTTGATACTAATAAAGATGGTATTGTATCTCAAGAAGAAAAAAATGCTGCATTAGGAATATCTAATGAAACAGCTGATAATTCAACTATAAAAGATACTGTAAAATTATTACTTGATACTATAAAATCTAATAGTTCAAATCCTTCAGAGAATTTAGATTTAAGTAACTTTAAAAATATTATGCAAATGATGAATAATCAAACTAATAATAGTGAACTAAATAGTTACGTTAAAAACCTTTCAAACTCAAATTCTTCTATATTTAATTACGCTTAGTCTTTTCTAAGCGTAATTTGTTAAGAATTCAAAAAATTATCAAAATTTCTCTCCATTTACAAGGTTATACAAGTGTTATTTTATAGAGAATATTACCCATTTTATGTTTTTTATGTTAGAATAAATAAATTATAATTAAGGAGTATGTTATGAATACAAGTATTGTAGGAAGACACATAGAATTAACAGATGCGATCAAAGATTACATTAATAGCTCAGTAGAAGTGTTTAAAAAATATAATTTAGATATTATTTCTGTAAACTCAATTATTTCACAAGATGAAAAACATGGTAAAAAAGCTTTCTCTTTTGAATTCACTTTAAATATTGCTCATTTAGATACTATTGTTGTAAAACAAAAAGATAAAGATTTATACGCTGCAATTGATATTGCAGTTGATAGAGTATCTAAAGTATTAAGAAGACATCATGATAAAATTGCAGCTCATAAAGCTACTAAATTATCTGAAGTTGAAGCTAATGAAATTCAAGATAAAATTGCATTAGAATTAGAGAAATTTGAAGACGAAATTACTCCTGTAAGATTAACATCTTATAAACCAATAGATATTGAAGAAGCTTTAGAAGATTTAAAGGCATCAGACGCTTTATTCAAAGTATTTATTGATAAAGATGATAATATGAGAGTTTTATATAAAAGTTCAGTTGCTGGTAAATTTGGATTATATTAATATAAACCTCTTTTATTTAATGAAGGTATTAGCTATAATGCTAATACCTTTTTTTATTTAAAAAACAAAAAAACTTAGGATTTAAAATATTTATGGATAAAACACTAAAAAAGATTGCACTAATAGGGCAACCAAACGTAGGAAAATCATCACTATTTAATAGAATTGCAAATAAAAGAATTGCTATTGTATCGGATATGGCTGGAACTACAAGAGATATTAGAAAACATGAAATTGAAATTATGGATAGAAAAGCATTAATGTTAGATACTGGTGGTATCGATGAAACTAATGATGCCATTTTTTCAAATGTAAAAAGAAAAGCTATAGAAACAGCAAAAGAGGCTGATATAATACTTTTTATGGTTGATGGTAAAAATATACCAGATGATAAGGATAAAGAATTATTTTATGAGCTTCAAAGATTAGGGAAAGAATTAGCCCTAGTTGTAAATAAAATTGATAATGATAAAGAATTAGAAAGACTTTGGGAATTTTTTGAGTTTGGTATTGGAGATGAAAATCTTTTTGGAATCTCAGTTTCTCATAATAGAGGAACAAAAAATTTATTTGAATGGATTTATCAACATCTTCCTGTTAATCTTGAAACAGTTGCCCGAGAAGAAGCAGAAGCTTTAAGAAAAGAGAGAGAAGAAAATTTTGATTTTGACGATGAAGAAGATTATTCTTTAGAATCAGATGAAGATTTTGTTAAAGAAGAAGTTGCTGAAATTGATGAAAACAAAATCAATGTTGCAATTATAGGAAGAGTAAATGTTGGGAAATCTTCAATATTAAATGCAATATTAGGAGAAGAAAGATCAGTTGTTTCTCCTATTGCTGGAACTACAATTGACCCCGTTGATGAATCATTTGAATTTAAAGAAAAACAAATTACTTTCGTTGACACAGCTGGATTAAGAAGAAGAGGAAGTATTGAAGGTATTGAAAAATATGCTTTAATGAGAACTAAAGAGATGTTAGAAAAAGCAAATATGGCTTTAGTTGTTTTAGATGCTTCAAGAGAACTTACTGATTTAGATGAAAAAATTGCTGGATTAGTAGATGAATATGGATTAGGAACAATTATTGTTTTAAATAAATGGGATGAAAATATGGATACATTCCAAAAAATTGAAGAGGAAATCAGAAGAAGATTTAGATTTTTATCTTATGCTCCAATTATTGCAGTTTCAGCAAAAACGGGAAGAAGTATAGAAAGACTTAAAGATAAAATTATTGAAATTTTCAATAACTATACACAAAGAATTCCAACTTCTCAATTAAATAGAGTAATTGAAGAAGCAGTAATTAGACATTCACTTCCAAGTCCAAATGGTGCTTATTTAAGAATTTATTATGCAACGCAATTTAGTACAAGACCGCCTAGAATTGCTCTTGTAATGAATAAACCAAGTCTTTTACACTTTACGTATAAAAGATATTTAATCAACTTCTTAAGAGAACAATTCAATTTTGAAGGAACTCCAATTCACGTTATTGCACGTGGTAAAAATGATAAAATGGGTGATGAAGAGTATTTAGAAAGAGACAAATAAATTTTTAGGAGTTTTTCCTTGAATAGAGTTAAAAATGATATTTTTGCAGGAATAACTGCTGCCGTTGTAGCTTTACCATTAGCTTTAGCTTTTGGTGTTGCAAGTGGAGCAGGTGCAATTGCTGGATTATATGGTGCTATAATTTTAGGTTTTTTTGCTGCTTTATTTGGAGGAACTCCAACTCAAATTTCAGGTCCAACTGGACCAATGACCGTTGTTTTTGCATCTGCAATTGCAGCTTTTCCAAATGATTTTTCTACTGTTATGACTATCGTTTTCCTTGCTGGTTTGATGCAAATATCTTTTGGAATAGTAGGAATTGGTAAATGGATAAAATATATCCCTTATCCAGTAATTTCTGGTTTTATGTGTGGAATTGGTGTTATTATCATTATTTTACAAATCAATCCTTTTTTAGGTGTTGATTCATATACTTCTATTATTTACACAGTAACTCATTTACTTGATACTTTTGGAAAAATAAATTATGAAGCAGTAATTCTTGCTACTCTTACTTTGATTATTATGTTTTTAACTCCTAAAAAAATATCAAAAATTATACCTCCAGCTTTAATTGCTCTTGTTTCAATGACATTTTTATCTATATTTTTAAGTTTTCAAGTAAAAGTTATTGGTGAAATTCCTATGGGATTACCTGATTTTGTTTTACCAATATCTTTTGATATTTTAAAACTAAGCACTATTTTAACATTGTCTATTACTTTAGCTTTATTAGCTTCTATTGATTCTCTTTTAACTTCTGTTGTTGCTGATTCTAAAACAAAAACAAAACATGATTCCAAAAAAGAGTTGATTGGGCAAGGAATTGGAAATGCCATTTGTTCTTTCTTTGGTGCAATCCCAGGAGCAGGGGCAACAATGAGAACAGTAATAAATATTAATAGTGGAGCAACAACAAAACTATCAGGAATGGTTCATTCAATAACACTTTTATTAATAGTTTTATTTTTAGCTCCTCTTGCTTCAAAAATTCCATTAGCAGTATTATCTGGAATTTTAGTAAAAGTAGGTTTTGATATTTTAGATTATAAATTTTTAAAAGTTTTAACAAAAATTACAAAACAAAATTTAATTATTATGATTACAGTTTTTTTACTAACTGTATTTGTAGATTTAATCATGGCTGTTGGTGTAGGAATTACAATTTCTTCTATTATGGCTGTTTATCAAGTTTCAAGAAATACTCAAATAAAAACTGCACGTTCAAAAGTATCTTTTGACATTGATATAGAAAACCAAGATGTAAAAATTATAAAAGTTAATGGTTCTTTATTTTTTGGAACTGCTGCATTTCTTGAAGATAAATTAGAAAAAGTTAAGAATTGTAAAAAAATTATAATTGATTGTAAAAATGTATCTTTTTTTGATATTTCTGCAATATTTACTTTGGAAGAGATTATTGAAAAATTCAAAAGTAAAGATTTGGAAATAATTTTAGTTCTTAGATATAGACATAAAAGAAAAATCCTATCTGTAGATAATGATAACGTGTTTAAAAAGATTAGAATGTATTCAAATTTAGATGATGCAATAAATTATACACAAAAATATGAATTAATTCATGGCTAAGATTTATTTACTTAACTCTCAAAGATATGAGGGTATTGAAAATTTAGAAGTTTTTCAAATAGAATTTTTAAAATCACAAATTGATTTGAATAAATATGATGCATTGGTATTTACTTCAAAAAATGCTATTTATTCTTTAGATTCATTTAATAAAGATTGGAAAAATATTCCTTCATATGCAATTGCTCCTAAAACTGCAAATATTGTTAAAAACCTAGGTGGTAAAATATCATTTGTTGGTAATTCTGGGCATGGAAATGATTTTGCATATGAATTGATACCTTTATTAAAAGATAAAAAAGCTTTATATATAAAGGCTTTAAAAACTGTTTCTGATTTACCAAAAATCTTAAAAGAAAATAGTATTTTTGTTGATGAAATTGTTACATATAAGACTTCTTGTAAAGAATCAAATAAAGTTTTGGAAGATAATTCTATATTTATTTTTACTTCTCCTTCAACAATTGAATGTTTCTTCAAACAGTATTCATGGAAAGATTCTTATAAAGCAATTGTAATTGGAAAAACAACTGCAAAATACCTACCAAAAGATGTTAAATATGAAATAAGTTTAGAAACATCAGTTGATGAATGTATAAAACTTGCAAAGCAAAATTTTTTTAAACTCAATTTTAATCATAATTAGATAAAATAAGACAATCTAAGTAGTTCGAGATTTCCATTGTTGTGGGTCCGAATAAATAATTTTCGCGGGCAGTTGTAGTCAGATGGTGTGCAGCGATTCATTGCGTTCTCGCTCCTAAAATCTGCACTTGCCTGCAATTTGTGGCTTATGTGGGCCATTTGATGGTTAACGACTACTTGGGTATCTTATTTGATTAAAAACATTACAAGGAATTATCGTGAATATATTGATACTAGGAAGTGGTGGTAGAGAATACTCTATTGGATTAGCAATATACAAAGAAAATGCTCATAACCTATATTTTATGCCAGGAAATGGTGCAACTGATAGATTAGGTACAAACATAAATATAAAAGATTATAATCAACTAGCAGTATGGGCAAAAGATAATTCTATTGATTTAACTATTGTAGGACCAGAGGCTCCTTTAGTAGATGGTGTTGTTGATATATTTAAAGAAAATGGTTTAACTATTTTTGGACCAAGTGCAGCAGCTGCTCAACTTGAAGGTTCAAAAGTGTATATGAAAAATATACTTAAAAAATATAACATACCAACAGCAGCATTTATAGAAACTTCTGATGAAAAAGAAGCTTTTGATTTTATAGATACAATGAATGAACCAATTGTTGTAAAAGCAGATGGTTTATGCGCAGGTAAAGGTGTAATTATTGCACAAACAAAAGATGAAGCAAAACAAGCTGCAAGTGAAATGTTAAGTGGAGCAGCTTTTGGTGACGCTGGAACTTCTATTGTTGTAGAAGAGTATTTAGATGGGTATGAATTATCAGTATTTGCAATTTGCGATGGAGAAAACTATAAAGTTTTACCAGCTGCTCAAGATCATAAAAGAATAGGTGATGGAGATACTGGTCCAAATACTGGTGGAATGGGTGCATATGCTCCAACTCCTTTAGTAAATGATGAAATTTATAAAAAAATTGAAGAAAGAGTAATCAAACCTACTTTAAAAGGGATGCAAAATGAAGGTGCACCTTTTGAAGGTGTACTTTTTATTGGAGTAATGGTAGTAAAAGGTGAGCCAATTATTTTAGAATATAATGTAAGATTTGGAGATCCTGAGTGTGAAATTTTAATGCCACTTTTAGCTACTCCTGTATCTGAATTATTTTATAAAGGTGCAACTAAACAACTTGATAAATTAGATATTAAAATAAAAGATGAGTTTGGTGTAGGTGTTGTAATGGCAAGTGGAAATTATCCATATGGTTCAAGTACACCAGCTGAAATTATTGTTGATGAAATAGTTGATGAAGATTTACTTCAAAATTCTCATATCTCTTATGCAGGTGTTGAAAAAATTGATGATAAATTAATGGCAACTGGTGGAAGAGTACTTGTTTGTGTTGGATTTGGTAAATCAATAAAAGAAGCAAGAGATAGAGCTTATGCTTTATGTGGACAAGTACATTTTGCAGGTAAAAAATGTAGAACAGATATTGCTTATCAAGCATTAAAGTAATTCTTTAAATGCAAAATAATACAAATAATCTTCAATTAGCATCAATGCGTTCTCGTGCATTTGCTTATGTAATAGATGATTTACTTGTTACGTTAATCATTATGATTATATTTTGGGAAAAAATTTATGCACTAAGTGATGATGCAGATGCATTAATGTATCTTATGAAAGCTGAATTAGTAATGCCATTAATTTTCCTAAAAGTAATTTATCATACTTTTTTTGTTTGGTATTATGGTGCAACAATAGGTAAAATCGTGGCTAAAATAAGAGTAATTGATGCAAATCATTGGGGAAGAGTTAGTGTATTTTCTTCTTTTTTAAGAGCAGTAGGAAGAATATTTTCTGAAATGTTTTTTTATGTTGGATTTTTAATTGGTTTTTTTAATGATGGAAGAAAAACATTTCATGATATTACTGGTAAAACGTTGGTAGTAAATGTATAAAAAGATAATAGGTTCACTACTAATTACTTCTGCATTACTGCAAGGTCAAGAAATAAATAATGAAAAATTCCAATTAATTGCCCAAAATATTGATGCTAAAGATAATATTATAACTGCAACAGGAAATGTTGTAATCTATTCTCCCACATATTATTTAAGTGCAAATAAAATTGTATTTGATAAAGAAAAAGAGACTTTTGAATTATTTGATAATGTTTTAATTATAAAAGATAATAATATTCAAACACAAAGTGAACATGCTTTTGTAGATTTAAAAAATGATATATCAAATCAATATCCTCTGTTTCTATTTGAAAATAGTAACAATATTTGGGTTAACTCAAAAGAGTCAAATAAAGAAAAAGAGATAGTAAAATTAGATAGTTCGATAATTTCTTCTTGTGATTGTTTAGATCCTGTTTGGAGTATTCGAACATCAAGTGCTGATTATGATACAGAAAATAAATGGATGAATGCTTATAATCCAAGATTATATATAAAAGATGTTCCTGTATTTTATAGCCCTTATATTGGTTTTCCTACAGATACAACAAGACGAACAGGTTTATTGCTTCCAACTTTAGGAATTTCTGAAGGAGAAGGTTTTTATTATGCTCAACCAATATATTTTGCACCTGCTCAAAACTATGATTTAGAATTAATTCCTCAAATTAGAACAGCAAGAGGAAAAGGAATTTATGGATATTATAGATATGCTGATTCTCCTGATTCCCTTTTAAAAATAAAATCTGGTGTTTTTGTAGAAAATGATGATTATAGAGAAGAAAATCTTTTAGAACATAAAGAACATTTTGGATTAGATGTTGATTATAGCAGAAGAAATATATTTGCAAATTCTGAAACTTCAGAATCTACTGATGGATTATATACAGCTATAAAATATCTAAATGATGTTGAATACTTAACATTAGAAGAATCAAATTATTCAGTATCAACTGATAAAAAAGTTGAATCAAAAATTAATTACTTTTATAACACACCTGATTATTATACAGGTGCTTATTCAAGATATTATATAGATACTTCAACAGATAGCAATAGTGGGACTTTACAAGAATTACCACAAGTACATTTTCACTCATATAATAAAGAAGCATTTCTTGATAATTTAGTTTATTCTTTAGATACAAAAGTAATGAATTATACTAGACCAGAAGGTTTAAATGCAACTATTTATGAAATAAGTGTTCCTATTAGTTATACAAAATATTTTTTAGATGATTTTATGTACTTAACTGTTGAAAATAAAACAATAGTTAGTAAATATGATTATAATAATTTTGAAAATACATTTTATGAAGATGGTAATTTAATTCAAAATAGAACTTCAGTTTTAATTGGAAGCGATTTAATTAAACCTTATGAAAACTATTTACATACTATAAATTTAGGAGCTGAATATGTAGTGCCTAAAAATTTAAAAGAAGAAGGTGATTTATATAAAATTACAACTGTAAGTGGTTCAACGAAAGAAGAAGAATTAAAAGCATTTCCTATTATTCAAGAAGAAAAAAATATTAATTTAACACTAAATCAATCTTTATATTTGAAAGATAATTTAAAACAATTTATTAATCATAAAATGTCACAATCTATACTTTATGATGAATTAGATAATCCAAAATTACAAAATTTAGAAAATTATGTAAAAGTAAATCATGATTATGGTTATGTATCAGGAAGAATTGTTTATAACATGCAAGATGAACAATTTGTAGAGGATACATTTAATAATACTTTAGTTTTTGACAATTTATCATTTACTTTAGGATACTATAAATCAAAAGAGACTCCAAATACTGATAAAGAAGATTTAGAATCATATAGAGTTAGTACTTCATATAAAATATCAAAAGATTACAGTATTAGTTATTATGAAAATTATAATCTTTTAGAAAAAATTAGAAATAGACAAGGAATGAGTTTTAATATAAATGATAATTGTTGGAATTTAGACTTAAGATTAGAAAATGAAATTATACCTTCATCTTCAACTAATAAAGATAGTGTTGAGCAAAAATTAATAACTATGACTCTATTATTAAAACCATTAGGTGGAATAAAACAAAAATATAGAATGGAAAATGACAACTAATGAATTCCGATAAAGTATATTTTAAAAATAGGGAAGTTGCAGCTTATAGACTTTTAGATATCTTACCTATTGATAGTATGAAGTTAGAAGATTGGACAGTAATTTCAAGTTCTTATGGTGGATTTGAAATTGCTAAAATAATTGCAAAAACATTAAATGGAAAATTTGATATTATGTTTTCAGAAAAAATATATGCTCCAAATAATGAAGAGTGTGAAATTGCAGTTGTTACTGAGCACGAAGAAGTATTAATACATGAGGAGTTAGTAAAATCATTTGATATCAGTTTAGATTACATTTATTCAAAATCTAAACAAGTTTTTGAAGAATCTATTGTAAAAAAAGTTAATAGATTTAGACATGGTGAGAGAATTGAAAAATTAGAAGATAAAAATGTTTTAATAGTTGATGAGGGAATTAATACAGGTCTTACAATGATGGCTTGTATTAAAACTGCAATTAATCTAAAAGCAAAATCTATTTCAGTAGCTACTCCAATTTTACCAACAGCTAGTATTCCAACAATTGAATCTATTGCTGATGATTTATATTTTATAAAAAAATTAGATCATTTTGTAGAGATAGATTTTTATTATGATAGTTTGGAAGAACTTAGTTTTGAAGATATAGAGAAAATAAATAAAGGATAAAAAATTATGGCAACAGTGTGTGAATTTGAATTAAATGGAAAACAAGAGATTTTTGAATTTGAGAAAGTAGCTAAACAAGCAAATGGTTCAGTTTTAGCAAAAATAGGGAATGCAGTAGTATTAGCAACTGTTGTAAGTGAATTCGATAATCCTGTTAGTGAAGATTTTACTCCTTTAACAGTTCAATATATAGAAAAAACTTATGCAGCTGCAAAATTACCTGGTGGTTTTATAAAAAGAGAAGGAAAACCAAGCGATTTTGAAACTTTAACATCAAGAGTAATTGATAGAAGTTTAAGACCACTTTTCCCAAAAGGTTATGTTTATCCTACAACAATTACAGTTATGGTTTTAAGCGCAGACAAAGATGTTGATTTACAAACTTTAGCATTAAATGCTGCAAATGCTGCTTTATACACATCTAATTTACCAATTAAAAAATCAGTTTGTGGTGTTAGAGTTGCAAAAATAGAAAATAACTTAGTTATTAATCCAACTCCAGCTGAATTAGAAAATTCTGTTTTAGATTTATATGTTGCTGGATCTAAAGATGAATTATTAATGATTGAAATGAAAACTATCTCTTCTAGTGAATTGGTTGAAGTTGATATTGAAGCATTTACTAAAATTCATAATTCAAATGAGATGGATGAAGATGTTTTAGTTGAAGCAATTGCATTTGCACAAAATGCTTTAAAAGAGGCTAATTTAACTTATGAAAAAGGTTTTGAATCTTCAAGCAAAGAAAAAATTGAAGTTGAATTAGTTAAATTTACTATTGAAGAGTCTGTAATAAATTATGTTAGAGATAATTTTTCAAATGACATAAAAGAAGCTATTAAAAAACTTGCAAAAAGTGAAAGAGCAACTCAATTAAAAGATGTTGCTAAAATGATTTCTAAAAATGAATATTGTATTACTAATGAATTAGAATTTAACACTATTTATGAAGCAGTTTCAATTGTAAAAAGAGAAATTGTAAGAGCAATGATTGTAAATGATAAAGTAAGAGCTGATGGTAGAGGTTTAAAAGATGTTAGACCAATTACTATTGAAACAAATATTTTACCATCAACTCACTCTTCTTGTTTATTTACAAGAGGTGAAACACAAGCATTAGTTATAGGTACAATTGCAGGACCTAAAGATGGACAAATGTATGAAGTTTTAACTGATAAATCAACTTCAATGGAAAGATTTATGGTTCATTATAACTTTCCAGGATTCTCTGTTGGTGAAGCTAAACCTATGTTTGGTGTAGGAAGACGAGAATTGGGACATGGTAACTTAGCTAAAAAAGCACTTGAAGCTACAATTGATGATGATTACAATGAAACTGTAAGATTAGTTTCTGAAATTCTTGAATCAAATGGTTCTTCTTCAATGGCTACAGTTTGTGGAGGTTCTTTAGCACTTAAAGCAGCAGGTGTTCCTATTTCTGATTTAGTTGCAGGTGTTGCTATGGGAATGGTTGTAGAAGATGGTAAATATTCAATCTTAACAGATATTATGGGACTTGAAGACCATGATGGAGATATGGATTTTAAAGTTGCAGGAACAAATAAAGGAATCACTGCTTTACAAATGGATATTAAACTTGGTGGAATTGAATTATCAGTTTTAAAAGAAGCATTATTGCAAGCAAAAGAGGGTAGAGAGCATATTTTAGGACTTATGAATGAAGCAGCAAATGAAATAGTTCCAAGTGAAGCTTTACCTTTAGTTGAACAATTTGCAATTGACCCAAGTAAAATAATGGTTATTATTGGAAAAGCAGGTGCTACAATCAAAGAAATTATTGAAAAATTCACTGTTTCAATTGATTTAGATAGAGATAGTGGAACAGTAAAAGTAAGTGGAGAAAATAAACAAAATGTTTTAGATGCTTGTGAACATATTAAAACTATTTCAAATAATGCTCCTTCAAGAAAAGAAGCTCCAAAAAATGTTGATTTTGAAAAATTATATCAAGTTGATGAAATTGTAACTGGTAAAGTTGAAAGATTAGTTGATTTTGGTGCATTTATACTTTTACCAAAAGGTGGTGAAGGTCTTTTACATATTTCAAAAATTTCTAAAGAGAGAGTAAATAACATTTCAGATGTTTTATCTGTTGGACAAGATATCGAAGTAAAAGTTTTAAAAGTTAAAAAAGATAGAATAGAATTATCTTCAAATTAATCCTTTATAAAGGATTAATTTACCTACTAAAATCCCCTAAATATGACCATTTAAGCAAATTTTATATCAATATAATAAATTTATAATAAATTCTAATCCTAAATTAATATTTCTTACGTTAGTATAGTTAAAATAATTTTTTATAAGTAAACTTAAGGGGTTCTAATATGGCTAAGCTTTTAATCGTAGACGATTCTACAATGCTAAGAGATATGCTAAACTATGCATTAAATGAGGGTGGTTATACGGATGTAACTGAAGCCGTTGATGGTGTTGATGGTTTAGCAAAAGCAAAAGCTACAGATTTTGATTTAATTATCACAGACGTAAATATGCCAAATATGGATGGTCTAACATTAATTGGTGAATTAAGAAAAATACCACAATATACAAAAAAACCAATTCTTGTTCTTACAACTGAAAGAAGTGATGAAATGAAGGCGAAAGGTAAAGCTGCAGGAGCTACAGGATGGATTGTAAAACCATTTGTACCAGACCAGTTATTAAAAGCAGTTAATATAGTATTAAGTAGATAAAAAAGGAGCTTTCATGTCGTTTGATATTTCTAAATATAGGGAAATGTTTCTTGAAGAAGCTGTTGAACTTTTTGAATCAGCGGATAATGTTCTTTTAGAAGCTGAGAATAATGGAACTTTAACAGATGAAGAGATGGGGCAACTTTTTAGAGATGTACATACTTTAAAAGGTAGTGGTGCATCTGTTGAATTAGCTCTATTTGCTGAGTTTACACATGATGTTGAAAACTTAATGGATAAATTGAGAAATCATAAAATTGAATTTATTCCAGAAATGGCAGAAACATTAATTGATGGTCTTGATGTTATGAAAGAGATTTTAGATCTTGAAGTAGCAGATAAATTAGATAGAGATACATTCACTCAAATGACTAGCTCATTATTAGAAGAGATTAGATCTTATTCAAATGGAACAGCTGTAAAAAAAGAAGTAGAACCTGTTGTTGTAGAAAAAGTTGAAAAACCAAAAGTTGTAGAAAAAGTTGAAGTTACTACATTAGACAGTGATAGTTTTGGATTTTTTGATGATGATTTAAATGAACAAAGGGATACAAAAAATAAACCTTATGGAATTTTTGCAGATGATGATATTGATGCAGTTCATGAAAATATAGGTTTTTATGATGATGATTTAGAAACAATTTCTAAAAATACAAAAGATAGTGACTTTAAAATATCAAATGATGATAAAGAAAATTTTGGTTTCTTTGATGAAATGCCAAATATAACTCCTGATTCTGTGATGCAAACAAATGACATTGAAGAAAAAGTTGTTCCAACTATTGAAAAAGAAGAAGTTGTTGAAAAATCTACACCAGTAGCAAGAAAATCTAAAGCAGTAGCAGCTGAAGATAATGAAGATGCAGGTGCAAAAAAATCAGTATCAAACAATAATAACAGTATTAGAGTAAATCTAGATAAAATTGATTTATTAATGAATAATGTTGGAGATTTAGTTATTACAAATGCAATGCTAACACAATTTTCATCAACAATTGACGAAACAAAAACAAGAAATTCTGTTTTAGAAAGACTTGAATTATTAGAAAGACATATTAGAGATATGCAAGATTCTATTATGAGTATCAGAATGGTTCCTATGGATTCGATTTACTCAAAATTCCCTAAAGTTGTAAGAGATATTTCTAAAAAACTTGGTAAAAAAGTAGAATTTAAACATTATGGAGATAATGTTGAAATTGATAAAGCTATGATTGAGGGATTAACTGATCCTTTAATGCATATTATTAGAAACTCTTTAGATCATGGTATTGAAACACCTGCGGAAAGAGAAAAAACTGGAAAACCAGAAGTTGGTTCTATAAGTATTTCAGCAGAACAAGCAAATGGACAAATGATTATTACTATTGAAGATGATGGTAAAGGAATTAATTCAGAAAAAGTTGCACAAAAAGCTCTTGAACAAGGTCAAATTGATGAAAATCAATATAACACTATGACTGAAAATGAGAAAGCTTTATTAATCTTTGGAGCAGGAGTTTCAACAGCTGATCAAATTACTGATATTTCAGGTCGTGGTGTTGGAATGGATGTTGTAAAAACTAATATACATAAATTAGGTGGAGCGATTAAACTTGATACACATTTAGGTGAGGGTACAACTATCACTATTATGTTACCTTTAACTCTTGCAATTCTAGATGGATTAGATATTAGAGTAGGTAATCAAAAATATATTTTACCTTTAAGTTCAATTGTTGAATCTCTTCAACCAACTTCAGACATGATTAAAAAAATTGGTGATGGAACACAAGACTTATTAATGTTAAGAGAAGAATTTATTCCTGTTGTAAAATTACATCAATTATTTGGTTTAGAAAAAAGCTTTGATAAATTAGAAGATGGAATGTTAATTGTTGTTAAATCAGGAAATACTAAAGTTGCTCTATCAATTGATGAGTTCTTAAATCAACACCAAGTTGTTGTTAAACCTCTTGATAAAAACTTTAGAAGTGTTCAAGGAATTGGAGCTGCAACTGTAAGAGGAGATGGAAGTATTGGTTTAATTCTGGATGTTGTTGGAATAATCAATGCACAAATCAAAATTGAAAAAGATATGAATGCTGCAAAAAGGGCTTCTTAAAATAAATGGGATATACGACACAAGATGTTCATAATAAAGTAAAAAAGCTTCTTTATTCTTTAACTGGAATTACCCTTTCTGAGAATAAAGATATTATGATTTCAAATAGAATTGATAAATTAAAAAGAAATTGCAAATATTCTGGTGATATTATGGAATTATTAAATTCTATAGAGCAAGGGAATAATGTAACAGAATTTATCAATTCATTTACAACAAATAAAACTCATTTTTTTAGAGAAGATTTTCATTTTGTTGATTTAAAAGATAGAGTTCTTCCTGCTTTTGCAAATAGTGGAACAAAAATAAATATGTATTGTTCTGCTTCTTCAACTGGAGAAGAACCATATTCTATGGCAATGACAGTATTTAAAGCTAGTGAAGAGTTAGGTAAAAATATCAATGCATCAATTATTGCAACTGATATAGATACAAATGTTTTACAATATGCAGCAAATGGAATTTATAGATATTCTAAATCATCAAAAGAGTTTCCATCATGGATTAGACCTCAGAATTTTTTTAAAAGAAGAATTCAGAAAAATCTTTCAGGAGAAGAAATTCTTATAAAAGTTAATGATGAATTAAAAAGAATGATTACTTTTCATGTGATGAATTTAAGTGATCCTTCATATCCTTTTGCAAAAAATCAATTTGATGTAATTTTTTGTAGAAATGTACTAATCTATTTTTCAGCTGAAGATCAAAACTCAATATTAAAAAAGTTGTTTAAACATCTTAAAATTGGTGGTACTTTATATTTAGGACATTCAGAAAATCCTCAAGATTTAGTTCATTATGTAAAAAGAGTTGGGCAAAATATCTTTGTTAAAGAGAAGGAAATAATATGATTGTTATTGGACATAAAGATGGAAGTATTGAAAAAACTTCTGCCGTTAGATTCACTCAAAAAACAAAAGGATTTTTGACTCATACAGTAATCGGTGGTGAATTTGCCGTTGGAAGTGATTTGGATCAAATAGCATTTAAAACATTGCTTGGTTCTTGTGTTGCAATCATGTTCTATGATAAAAATACAAAAATAAAAGGTATGAATCACTTTTTATTACCAAAAACAAACAATACTAATGATGATATGAAATATGGATTATATTCAGTTGAGGCAATGCTTAATGAAATGTATAAATTAGGTTGTAGTAAAAATAATATGGTTGCAAAAATATCTGGTGGTGCAGATATTATGCAAATAAACATGTCTAGCCAATCTATTGGTTTTAGAAATGTTGAATTTGCTAAAGATTTTTGTAAATCAGAAGGTTTTAAATTAGTAAGTGAACACACTCGTGGTGAACATGGTAGATTAATATTATTAGCAGATAATTTTGAAACATTTATCAAAGTTACTCAAAAATCTGAAACTGATAGTAAAATCTTATCTGATGAAAAATATTTACAACAAGAGATTACAAAAGCTCCTGTTATCAAAGAATATGTTGGTGGTGTTGACTTATTTGGTATTGATACTAAAGAAGTTGAACCTCAAATGGAAATTGAACTTTTCTAAAAATAGGGTAGGATGTTATAAGTGTATACAGTATTAGTTATAGATGACTCACCTTCTATGAGAAGAATCATAAAAGATATGATTAATTCTATAGATGAATTTGAAGTTATAGGTGTTGCAACAGATGCCTATGATGCAAGAGAAAAAATCAAAGAATATGAGCCTGATTTAGTAACTATTGATATTAATATGCCTAAAATGGATGGAGTTACATTTTTAAGAAACTTAATGAGATTACATCCAATGCCAGCAGTTGTAATATCAGGAGAAAGTGTAAGAGGAAATGATATTTTTGATGATGGTGCAGTAGGGTTTATTCCAAAACCTGATACTGGTGAATCAATGAACTCATTTTCAGATAGAATAAAAGATACTCTTTTAAATTTGACATTCTTATTAAAAAGATATACTCTAAAAAAGCCACCTGCTTTAAAAAAGAGTAATAAGATATTAAATAATATAGAATATAAAGTTCATCCAGATGAAGTAATACCATTAAGAGCAGCAAAATTTCCAGGTATGAGACTAATAGCAATTGGTTCTTCAACAGGTGGAGTAGAGTCATTATTAAGAGTTTTTAGAAAACTTCCAGGAGATTTACCTCCAATATTAATTACTCAGCATATTCCATATGGATTTTCTAACTCTTTTGCTCATAGATTAAATGATAATTCTGATGTTGAAGTGTGTGAAGCAAAAGATGGAATGGTATTAGAAAAAGGGCACGCTTATTTAGCACCAGGAAATATGCATCTTACAATTGAGAAATATGCAAATGAATATAGAACAAAATTATTAGATACAAAAAAAGTAAGTCAACATAAACCAAGTGTGGATGTTTTATTTAGATCTGTAAATAATGCTGTTGGTGGAGCTGCGATGGCTGTTATGATGACTGGAATGGGTGATGACGGTACAATTGCAATGAAAGAATTACATGATAATGGTGCGTATACAGTTGCACAAAATGAAGAGAGTTGTGTAGTTTTTGGAATGCCAATGAAAGCAATTCAAGCAGGAGCGGTAAAAGATATCGTTCATTTAGATGAAATTGCAGAATACATTATAGATTTTTCAAGAGGGAAAAAGAGGTAATATCTTTTAAATGTTTATAAAAATAATTGATTGCACTGAGAAATCAGATAAAAATATTGAAGATATAATAAATTTTCTCATAAATTATTTTGATTCTTTAAATATAAAAAATGAAAGAATAAAATTTAAAGATTTCAAAATTGTTAAATGTACCCAATGTAGATGTTGTACTTTAATAAAAAGTGATAGTCCTACAAAATGCGTTATAAAAGATGATATGAATGATTTACTTGACAAAATTGAAGAAGCTACTGCATTTGTAATTGTAGCTGATAGAAATGATTTATTTAATAGAAATAGATTATTTGAAAAAGTTGAAAGTAGGTTGATAGCATATCATTATTGGCCATATAGTCAAACTCATTCAACTCCAAGAAAAACAATTTTAGATAAAACTTCTATTTTAATAAACTATAATACTACAAAATATTTTATGAATCATAGTTTTTATATGGCAAGAATGTATATGGAAGAAGCATCAATTTCTATTGGAGCAAAAGTATTAGATTGGCAAGCAATAATTCCTACAAATGACTTAATAAAAGACTATGCTAAAAGATTAAAAGAAATGGCTGATAAGTTAATAATTAATTCAAAATAAAAAGAAAGGTATAGAATGTTTAATAAATTTATTTTTTTATTTTCTATTTATTTTGCATTTTGTAGTTTCAGTTTAAATGCAGATAGTTCTACAGTATTTAGATATTATCCAATAAAAGGAAAAATCTTAGATTATACTAAATCAAAATCATACATTAAAATTTTAATAAATGATTTTAATTTAGGAGAAATAATATTAATTGCAGATCCTAATTTTAAAATGGAAAGAAAAACAATCTTAACAGGATATTGTTCAAGAATTATTTCAGGAATTTACCAAGGATGTAATTTAGATTAATAAAAATTTATATTAGTATTGAAAACTATAATTTTCAAACTAAAATAAATATATCTTCTGATATAATACTTTCATTATATATTAATTGATTAGGATTAAAATGAGATATGATTTAGATTTTAAGAATAATTTCAACGATACATTTTTATTTTGGATTGAAAGATTTGTTAGAAATAAACTTACAACATTATCAAATAGACAAGTTACAGATAAAGAAAAATTAGCTTCAATAATTCAACAATTAGTAAAAGGAAGTAAATCTATTGATGAATTAGCAACTATAGTCAAAGAAGCTAGAAATATTGGTTTAGCAGGAGTTAATACATATTTTAATCCCCTATTTAAACTATACAATTTCATTATAACTCTTGGACTTGCTTCAATGAGAGAAATAGATGAAGAATTACTTAGTGATTTTTTAGCTAGTGAAACTAGCTCATTGTCTGATGCCTCTAAAAAAAACCATAGAATTGCCCTATTATCACTATTTTCATATATAGATAAACAAAATCAAAATGAAGATGGAAGTTCATATTTATTTAAAATTGAATTAAAAAATTGGGGAGGTTTAAGTGGGAAAAGTGGCACAAAACTACCCTCTTTTATGAATAAAGATGAAATTGATAGATTTTTAAATGCAATTGATACTTTTGAGTTTTCTGATAATACTTCTTATCGAAATAGATTAATATTAAAAATTATAATTTATACGGGAATTAGGGTTAGTGAGATACTTAATTTAAAAATTAAAGATATGTTCAAAGAAGACAATATTTATTTACTTCAAATTAGAGGAAAAGGTAATAAACCAAGAGTTGTAATGATAAAAAGCTCAATTATTGAGAATGATTTAAGAAATTGGTTAGATATGCGAGTTTGTAATAGTGATTTGTTAGTTTGTAATCAAAAAGGTGAAAGATTAACTCAAGCATACATAAGTAGAATTGTTGAAAATATTTTAATAAGTGCAGGAATAAGAAAAGAAAAAAATGGTGCACATATGTTAAGACATAGTTTTGCAACCCTACTTTATGCAAAACATCATGATTTAATACTTGTTCAAGAAGCTTTAGGTCATGCAGATATTAATACATCTAGAATTTATACACACTTTGATAAAGAAAGATTACGTAAAACTACAGAGATATTTTAAATAATATTTCTGTAATATAAATAAATATTTAATTTAAGAGAAAGGATGGAAGAATGGAAGCTTTAATAATTGTAGCTCATGGTAGTAAAATGAAAAGTTCAAATGATGAAATCGTAACAATTGTAGAAAAAATTAAAGAGTCAAATGAAAATACAAATCTTCATGTTTTTCATGCTTTTTTAGAACTAAGTGAACCATCTTTATTTATAACTATAAATAATGCAATAAATAAAAACTGTAAAAAAATAAAAATATTTCCTTATTTTTTAGCTGCAGGAAAACATGTTTTAGAAGATATTCCTTGTGAAATAAAAAAATTCAAAAAACAATATCCTGAATTAGAATTTATTTTATTACCACATATTGGATTATGTAATGGCATTGAAAATATGATAATATCAAACTCTTAATTACCAAAGAGTTTGAGTATTATCATCTAAGTTTGATTCAGTAACTTCTAAATAAATATTCTCATTATAATCAAAATACAAATTGTATTCTCCAATTGAAACGCTCTCTTCAACATCTCGTTTGTTAAAATATACATTGTCATTGTTATAATTGTAAAAATTTGATAAATGATACTCTACTAATGAAGGAGCCATAGAATCAATCTTATTTTCTAAAGAATTGAAACTACTAACTCCAAATATATTAAATAAAGAATCCTTATCTACAGAAATAATCATAAATTCAAATTCTTTTATTAATGATTAAAACCATTTAATAAAGAAGCCATTCTATTTAAATCTATTTTATTACTATTTGATTCTTCTTTTGCTTCTTCTTTTTGTAATACATTTTCAAAAGAGTTTGGATTTGTATTTAAAATATTTGGTTCTTCTTTTACTTCTTCCTCTTCTTTTTTATCTTCAACTTTTGTAGCTGTTGAACTTGAAGGTGTAGAATCACCAATTTTTCTATTTAAAATACTTTCTATTTTACCTAACATAGAACTAATATTTGATTTATCTTCTTGAGTATGATTTTTAAACTCATCAACATTTTTCTCTAAATCTTCTTTTGCCGCTTCTAATTCTAAAACTTCATCTTCTAATTCATTAATTCTACTTTTCAAATTATTATTTTCATCTTGAAGTTCTTCATATGCCTTAATTAAAGTACTTAAAGCGTTATTTAATTTTGAAATTGTTTCTGCGTTTGTCATGTTATTAAATCCCCGTTGGTATATATTATTAAAAGCCGTATTATTACAAAATTTAGCTAATAATTCCATCAATTTTTAATAAAGAATCAACACTTGGTTCTCTTTGTGCAAAATTGAAAAATAATTTATCCATATCATACGAACCACCTTGGCTTAAAATCGTATCTCTATATTTAATTCCTAACTCTTTGTTAAAAATATTTCCTGAATCAATAAACATATAAAATGCATCTGCACTTAAAACTTCTGCCCATTTATATGAGTAATATCCAGCAGAATATCCTCCACTAAAGATATGAGAAAAACCATTTTGGAATTTATTATATCTTGGAGGTATCATTGCTGAGAATTTTTCTCTTACTGAATCCAATAAATTTTGTATCTCTTCTTCAGTTTTGTATAATTTTTGATGTAGTTTAAAATCAAACAATGCAAATTCAACTTGTCTTACAGTTGCTAAAGAAGATTGAAAATTTTTAGCTTTTATAATTCTATCAATAGCTGCATCATCTAAAACTTCTCCTGTTTGATAATGTTTTGCAAAAAGTTTTAAAACATCTTTATCATAAGAGAAATATTCTAAGAATTGTGATGGAAATTCTACTGTATCCCAAGCAACACCAGAAATTCCACTAACAAATGGCTCTTCAATTTTACTTAAAAGATGATGTAATGCATGACCCATCTCATGGAAAAGTGTTACAACATCTGAATGTCTTAATAATGAAGGAGTTTCTTCTGTAGATTGAGGGAAGTTTCCTACAATATATGCTGTTGGAAGTTTGATCTCACCATTTGAGTTTCTATGGTATGTATGCCAATTATTCATCCATGCACCACCACGCTTCTCTTTTCTAGCTTCTAAATCTATATAAATTCTAGCAACAATTTTTCCATCTTCACTTAAATCATATACTTTTACTTTTTCATCCCAAGCAGGAGTATTTGCTTTTGTAAATTTGATATTAAACATTTGATGTAAAAAATCAAAAAATCCATTTAAAACTGATTGTTGTTCAAAATATGGTCTATAATATTCTTCATCTAAATCATATTGAGCTTTTTTTAATTTCTCAGAATAATATGACATATCACTAGATCTAAAATCTGTTATTCCATCTTTTAAAGCAAGAGCTTTTATCTCTTCAAGTTCTTCTTTAGCTTTGTTTTTAGCTTTACTTCCTAATTCTTCCAAAAATGAAACAACATCTTCTTCTTTTGAAGCCATTTTTGTAGCAAGTGAATATTGAGCATAGTTTTCAAAACCTAAGATTTTTACTTTTTCATCTTTTAAAGCTAAAAGTTCTTCTATTATTTTTCCATTTTCTGGTGCTCTGGTACAATATGCTTTATATATTTCTTCTCTTTTTTCTCTAGATGTTCCATAAGTAATGTATGCTAAATAAGATGGCATTTGTAATGTAAATTTATATTTTGTAATTCCTTCTTCTTCAAATTTTGCTAATTCTAAGTCAGAAGCTGGGATTTCTTTTACATCTTCAAAATTATCAATTATCATTTCAAAAGATTTTGTAGCATTTAAAAGATTTTGTGAAAACTTATGAGAAATTTCACTAAGTCTTAGACTTATTTCTTCTAATCTTTTCTTTTTATCATTTTCAAGATGACAACCTGAAAGTTTAAAGTCTCTAATTTCATTTTCTAAAACTTTATTTTGTATATCATTTAAAGTACTTTTTTCTTTAGACTGTATATCTTTAAAAGCTAGATATATGTTTTCATTTTGAGAAATTTCTGTTTCATATTTTGAGATAACTGGAATACACTCTTCATAAACTTTTGTAGTTATTTCTGAATTTTTAACAGAGTCTATATGAAAGATTGGAGTTAAAAAATCATTTATACTCTCCCCTATTTCTTGAAAAGGTAAAACAAAATTTTTATAAGTTTTATTTTCTATCTTTAATAACTCATCAACTTTTTTTCTATTTTCATCTAAAAACTTTTCTAATAATTCTTTACTATTTTCTAAATTACTTAAATCAAATTCTTTAAACATTTTTTATTCCTTTCTCATTTTTTAAATTTTAAAGTAAAACCTCTATCAAAACTTTCATAATCTTTATAAAAACTATAAGATTCAACTTCAAACTCTTTGAAATAGTTTTCCAAAGGAGTTTTTTGGTCATATCCCATTTCACAAAGTAAATATGGAATTTTTTTCTCATTAGTTTGTTTTATAATATCTTTTAAAAGTTCATCCCCAACTAATCCTCCAAAAAGTGCATTTGATGGTTCAAACTTAACATTTTGAGGTAATTTATAATCATCTGCTATGTACGGAGGATTTGAAATTGTAAGAAAGATATCATCTTCATTTACATTTTCATACAAATTACTCAACCTAAATTCAATTTTATCTTGAACATTGTGTTTTATTGCATTTTCTTTTGCTAAAGTTAATGCTTTTTCATTTATATCAACTGCAATAATTTTAATATTTTCAATTAACATAGCTAGCATTACAGATATTATTCCACTACCTGTTCCAATCTCTAAAACTTTTATAGGCTCTTTAATATCTTTCAAGATTTCAACAGCATTTTCAACCAAAATTTCAGTTTCAGGTCTAGGAATTAAAACCCCCTCTTTTACAATGAACATCTCACCATAAAATGAAGCTTTATTTATAATGTATTCCAAAGGATAATTTGTAGCTCTTTTTTTTACTAAAACTTCAAGTTCTTTTTCTTTTGAAAATTCCTGATTGTAGTTTAAATGAAGCCAAATAGCATTTTTATCTAGTAGATGCATAATTAGTATTTCAACTTCTTTTGCAGGAATGTGAGTTACTAATTTTAATTGATTTGTATATTTTCTTACAATTTCTTTTATCGTCATTAATTTATTTACCTTTTAAAAGTTTAGATTATATTATAAAAATAATTAAGAGATTAATCTAATATGTATAAAGCTAACTCATCAGCTAACAAAAAGTTTTTATTATAAACTTTTTCATTTTCTATATAAAGCTTATTATATTGTATTAATTCATCAATTTTTTGTTTTTCTTTTTCATTAAAAAGCTCTAATTCTACTCCATTTGAACATCTAAATCCAAGTAAAATTTTTTCAGTTTTTACATCATCTTCATCAATTTTTTCTATTTCAAAAAATAGTGGGTCATTAATATATTCTTCAATACTTTTACTTGGATATTCTCTTTGAGAATTAATATATCCAACAGCTCCAGCACCAACTCCTAAATACTCTTTATGTTGCCAATAACCATAATTATGTTTTGATTCTGATTCTTTGTTTTTTGCAAAATTTGAAATTTCATATTGACTGAAACCTTTTTTTGAAATATAATCAAATATCTCATAAGACAACTCTTCATCATCAATTTTTACACTACTTCTATCAAAAAACTTTGTTCCTTCTTCAATAGTAAGAGAATATGCACTTAAATGTGTAATCGGAAGAGAAAAAGCAACATCTAAATCACTTTTTATACTCTCTATCGTGTCTCCTTGAACACCATAAATTATATCACAGTTAATACCTTTAAAACCTATACTATTTGCATTTTGTATAGCTTTTATAGCACTATTACTATTATGTGAACGACCTAGAAATTTAAGCTTATTATTTTCAAAACTTTGTACTCCAAAGCTAACACGATTTACTCCAAAATCTTTCATATTTTGTAGCCATTCAAAAGATGCTGAATTAGGATTTGCTTCAGTTGTAATTTCTGCAAATTCTGTTAAAAAAGGTTTTATCATCGAAAAAATTTCTTCATATTCAAAAGCTTTTATAGTTGAAGGAGTTCCTCCTCCTATAAAAACTGTTTCAATTTTTTTATCTCTTTTTAAAACATAATTATCTAAATTATATTTTAATTGTTTTTTTAATGCCTTCATATATTCCTGTTTTAGGTAAAATCTATCAGTATATGAGTTAAAAGCGCAGTAAAAACATTTACTATCGCAGAAGGGAATGTGTATATATAAAAGCAATTTTTAATCCTAGTTTTTGTAAAATATCTGGCTAATTATAAGGGAAAATATATTTATGACTGATAAAAGAGAAAATACAATTAACCACGAGAAAAAAAAGTTTAGACCTAATGTTGCCGCAATTGTACTATCAGCAAAATATCCTCATAAATGCGAAATATTTATTGCTTCAAGAACTGATGTAGAAAATGCTTGGCAATTTCCTCAAGGAGGAATTGATGATGGTGAGTCATCAAAAGAAGCATTATTTAGGGAACTTGAAGAAGAAATTGGAACTAGAGATGTTGAGATTATTGCAGAGTACCCTACTTGGGTTTCATATGAATTTCCTCCTGCAATTGCAAAAAGGATGTATCCTTATGATGGACAAAGACAAAAATATTATCTAGTGAAATTAAAAAAAGGCGCTAAAATAAATATTAATACAGAAATTCCTGAATTTAGCGAATATAAATTTGTGCCTACTAAAAATATTTATGAATATATAACTTTTTTCAAAAGAACTGTTTATAAACAAGTTTTGAAATATTTTAAGAATGAAGGTTATATTTAAAAAGGATAAAAAATTAAATGTTAAAAGTACTTAAGTTTGGTGGAACAAGTGTTGGTACACTTGATAGAATACAAAATGTTGCAAATATCATCAAAAAAATAAAAGATGAAGGGCATGATGTAATTGCTGTTGTTTCGGCTATGAGTGGAGAAACTAATAAATTAATTGAATATGCTGAATATTACTCTAAAACTCCTAAGTTAGATGAAATTGATATGCTTTTAAGTTCAGGAGAAAGAGTTACTTCTGCACTTTTATCTATTGCTTTAAATGAAATGGGATATAAAGCAATGTCTATGAGTGGAAGACAAGCTGGAATTATCACTGATAATGCTCATACAAAAGCAAGAATTGAATCTATTGACACAACAGAAATGAAAAAAGCAATAACTGAAGGAAATATCATTATTGTTGCAGGTTTTCAAGGTGTTGCACAAGATACTTTAAGAGTTTCAACTTTAGGTAGAGGTGGAAGTGATTTAACTGCTGTTGCAATTGCTGGAGCTATTGAAGCTGATGTTTGTGAAATTTATACTGATGTTGATGGTATTTATACAACAGATCCAAGAATTGAACCAAAAGCAAAAAAACTTGAAAAAATCTCTTATGATGAGATGTTAGAATTAGCAAGTTTAGGTGCAAAAGTATTACAAAACAGATCTGTTGAAATGGCGAAAAAATTAAATGTAAATTTAGTATCAAGAAGCAGCTTTACGCCAGAAGTTGATGGTACATTAATCACAAAGGAAGAAAATATAATGGAAAAACCAATTGTTAGTGGAATTGCTTTAGATAAAAACCAAATTAGAGTAGGAATGTATGGAGTAACTGATAAACCTGGTATTGCTTCTGCTATTTTTACAGCTCTTGCTGATGCAAATATCAATGTTGATATGATTGTTCAAACAAGAGGATTAGATGGTACTACTGATTTAGACTTTACAATTCCAACTACTGATTTTGAAATTTGTAAAAAAGTTATGGAACAATTTAAGCCTCAAGCTAAAAATATAGATTACAACGAATCTATTTGTAAAGTATCTATTGTTGGTGTTGGTATGAAATCTCATACAGGAGTTGCATCAAAAGCATTTACAGCAATGGCAAATGAAAATATCAATATTAGAATTATTTCTACAAGTGAAATTAAAATCTCTATGATAATTGATTTAAAATATGCAGAATTAGCAGTTCGTGCTTTACATGATGCATATGAGCTGGATAAGTAATAGTGCAAGAATTTTTAAATTGGACTGTAAATACAATCAGGGAAGATAGATTAATATCTCCTTGGTTGGAAGAAAAAAAATATGAATGGACACCATTAGTATCTAAAAACATAAACAATTTATTAGAAAGAGGTTTTTCTATAATTGTTGTTACGGATAAAGAGAGAGAATGGTTTTTAGAGTATATTTTAGGAAATATTAATTCTCCTAAATTGAATCGACCATTTTTACCTTACTATGATTTTAAATCTTTTTATAGATATATTGATGCTGTAAAATCAGATGAAGATATTTCTTATATAAAAGATATGTTAAGTATCTCTTTTCCAAATGGATATTGTTTTTGGTATATTGGTAAAAGCCAAGATGTAAGAGCTATTATTCCAAAAGTTTCTAAAAACTCTTTTTTATGGTTATTTGATGAAGAGAAACAAGATGCATTTAATTTAAAAAGTAGCGATGAAGCTTTAGATATGAAACTTTTACAAATGTTTAGATTATATAATAAATCAGTTAGTGCTTCTTTATTTGCTGAAATTAATGTGGAAAATTAAAAGTGATTGAATTTATTGAAAACTCGTCTATCTTAATAGTAAATGATATTGAAACAACTATAAATGAGTTGATTCCAAAATATCCTTTGCATTCTACAAGAATTATAAAAAATGAAGAGAAAGAAGAATTTCAAATTGCTCAAGCTACACAAGCAATAAAAGAAGCATATATTGCTTCAAATGAAAAAAAATATATTTTTTTATGTGGAACAACTTTTAGAAAAGAGGCTCAAAACTCTTTACTTAAAATTTTAGAAGAACCACCAAGAAATGTTGTATTTATAATAATAACAAATTCTAAAACATCTCTTTTACCAACAATTTATTCGAGATTACCATACAAATATCTAAAGAAATCTTTGATAAAACAAGAATCTACTCTTAATCTAAATAAATTAGATTTAAAAGATATTTATAATTTTTTAAAAGAAAATCAAAAAATTTCTAAACAAGAAGCTAAAGATATTGTTGAATCAATTTTATTAAAAGTAAATAATCAAAAAATAAAATTATCACAAAAAGAGTTAGAATTTTTTTCTAAATCAATAAAATTATTAGAATTAAATTCTAGACCTATAAATGTGTTAACTACCCTACTTCTATTTTTGGTAAATCAAAAAAATAAAAACTAAAAAGGTTTTATATGCAAACATATAAAATATCAATATCTGATACAAAAAAATTTTATGAAAATTTAGGTTGTGACAAAGGTGGTATAGAAATACTATCTAAAAAATCAAAACTTCACACTTTATATATAAAAGATTTACATGTTGGAGCAGCAAATATTTTAAAACAAGATGCTTTATCTATTGGTGCGGATTTAGCAGTTCCAAGTGGAGTTATTGTGGCTCGTGATAAATATGTAGATGCTGTGTTAATTGGAACAACTAAACATTTTGAAGTTTTATCTAGAAAAGAGTTAGCGCAACCTTTTGGTTTAAAAGAGTTAGCAAAATCTTTAAAAAATTATGTAAAAGAACAAAATTTTAAAACAAAAATAATGGGTGTTTTAAATGCAAATGAAGACTCATTTTTTAAAAATAGTAGATTTGATAATTCTTGTGCATCAACTAGAATTGAAAAAATGATTGAAGATGGTGCTAATATAATTGATATTGGTGCAGTTTCTTCTAGACCTGGAAGTCTTGCTGTTCCAGAAGATGTTGAATTAGAAAGAGTAAAAGATATAGTTCAAACTATTTATAAAAATAAATACTATGAAAAAGTTGATTTTTCAATTGATTCTTTTGCTCCAAAAGTTATTGATTATGTTTTAAATCATGGTTTTAAAATTGTAAATGATATTACAGGTTTAGAAAATGATGAAGTTTGTAAAATAGCTTCAAAATACAATGCTCAAGTTGTAATTATGCATATGCAAAATAATCAAACAAATATGCAAGATAATCCAACCTATGAAAATGTAATTTTAGATATTGATACTTATTTAAAAAATCAAATAGAAAAAGCCAAAAGTTTTGGAATAGATGATATTGTTTTAGATGTTGGAATTGGTTTTGGAAAAACATTAGAACATAATTTATTACTTTTAAAAAATTTAGAACACTTTAAACATTTTGGTTATGAGTTATTAATAGGTGCAAGTAGAAAATCTATGATAAATATGATAACTCCAACTGAAGTTGTAGATAGACTTCCTGGAACTTTAGCAATTCATTTAGAATCTATTAGATATGGTGCTTCAATTATTAGATGTCATGATGTAAAAGAACACTATCAAGCAATAAAAGTTTTTGAAGCTATAAATAATATAAATTAAAAAGAAGAGATACTATTTTATAGTATCTCATGTAAAGTATTTGCCTTTTTCATCCAAGCTTCTAAAGCTTCATAATCTTCATTTTCAACCATTCTTTTTGCACTTTGTAATTGCTCTTCAAATGTTTCAATAGAAGCTAAAAGATTTTTTCTGTTTTGTTTAAAAATATCACTCCACATTCTTGGACTTGATTTTGCTATTCTACTCATATCTTTAAATCCACCAGCAGCAAGTGCAATGATTGATTTTGGGTCTTCATGACTCATAACTGTATTTGCAAGAGAAAAAGATATAACATGTGGTAAATGAGAAATATAACAAGCATGAATATCATGTTGGTCACTATCCATAACAACAATTCTCATACCAATTTCTTGGAAAATTCTAAATGCTCTATTTACATGTAAATTAGCGTTGTCTTCTAAATCACAAAAAACTACCGTTTTTCCTTCATATAAATCATCAATAGCAGCTTTTGGACCTGATTTTTCTGTTCCCGTCATAGGATGTGCTGCAATAAAATTTTTTCTTATTTCAGATGGAATAGATTTTACTATATACTCTTTAGTTGAACCCATATCAATAATTGTTGTTTCATCATCTATATCTAAAAAATTTGGAAACATTCCAATAATTGCATCTACTGGAATTGCTAATATTATTACATCTGAAACTTTTTTTAATGTTTCTAAATCTACTAATTCATCAACTAAATTTAAATCTAAGATATCTTTTTTATTTTTTTCACTATTTGTAAAACCATAAACTTTTTTTGCAATACCATATCTTTTTACAGCTTTTGCTAAAGAACCACCCATTAGTCCTAAACCAATAATTCCAATATTCAAACTACGACCTTTTTATAAATTATTAAAGGATTATACCCTACTTTATATTTATATAAACTATATTTAGATATATTAATGCACTATAATGAAAATAAGGATAGTTGTGAAAAATAAAGTCGTACTATTATCTCTTGCTTGTGCAACAGCATTAAGCGCTACTACAATAAAATCAATAGAATATAAAGATGTAAACAAGATTTCACCTCAAATATTAGATGAAACTTTAAATATGAAAGTTGGTGATGAACTTAATGAAGATAAGCTAAATGATGCTGTTATAAATTTTTATAAACAGGGTTATTTTGAAGATATTAAAATTGTAAATGAAAATGGTAATATAAAATTAATTTTCAAAGAAAAACCTTCAATTGCAAGTATTGATATTAAAGGTTATAAGTCAAGAAGTGAAGATATAGAAACTTTAAAAAATCTAATTAGATTAAAAAAAGGTTCAATGTACACGGAAAAAAGAATAAAAGAAGCTAAAGAGAAACTTCTTAGTATGCTTGAAAGTGAAGGTTTTATTAACTCAGTTGTAGAAACTGAAGTTGAAAAAATAAATGAGCAATCATTAAAAGTTACTTTCAATGTAAATAAAGGTGATGAAATTATTATCAAACAAGCAAACTATCATGGTGCTGATAATTTAGAACAAGATGATTTTGATTTAGTTACTGCAAATAAAGAAATAGAATTTGCTTCTTGGTGGTTTGGACAAAATGATGGTGAAGTAAAAATTGACCAATTAAAATATGATGCAAGAAGAATTAATGATTTGTATTATGAAAAAGGTTATTTAGATGCTCAAGTAAAAGAACCATTTTTAGATATTGATTTTGCATCTGACCAAGCAAAATTAGACTTCTTTATTTTTGAGGGTGAAAAATATACTACAAATGACATCAAAATATATTTAGATTCATCAATTGTAGACCCTGAAACAATTTATCCTGAATTAAAATTAATTGTTGGAAATACTTTTAATATTAAAAAATTAAGAGCTGACCAAGACTATATAAAAACTCAAGTAGCAAATCAAGGTTACGCTTTTACAGAAGTAAAATTTGATTTAAAGAAAAATGAAGCTGAAAGAAAAGTTGATGTTATTTATAATGTAATTCCTGGTAAAAAAGTTTATATTAATGATGTAAAAATTTCAGGAAACAACAGAACTTTAGATAGAGTTATTAGAAGAAATGTATTCTTAGCACCTGGAGATTTATATAATCTTACAGATTTTAAAGATTCAACAAATAAACTTAAACGTTCTAGATTCTTTGAAGATGTTCAAATCGAAGAAAAAAGAGTTAGTGATACAAAAATGGATATTGTTGTAAAAGTAACTGAAGCACCAACAGGTTCATTAATGCTTGGTGGAGGATATGGTTCTTATGATAAATTCATGGTAAATGGTTCTATCAGCGATGTAAATATTTTTGGTTCAGGAATGGCTCTTGGATTAAGTGCTGATTTATCTGCAAGAACAAATAGATTTGAATTAAGTCTAAAAAATCCTGCAATTAATGATAGTGATTATAATGGTGAAGTTGAAGTTCATAGTACTGAATCAGAAATAAATAGAGACACTTATGATTCAACTATAGAAACTCAAGGTTTTTCTGTTGCTCTAGGAAAAGAAGTAATGAGAAATCTATATGCAGGAGCTAGATATAGACTTGATTTTGTTAGTGAAAATTATGATTATGACTCTACTTTTGTTTATAATTCTGCTTTAGGTGAAAAATATGAATCACAAGATTATACTTCAAGTTCAATCACGCCTTATCTAAACTATGATAATACTGATGATTATTACTTCCCAAGAGAAGGATATAGAGCAGGAGTTTCTGCTGAGTATGCTGGAGTTGGTGGAGATTCAAAATATATAAAACCTAGTGCTTATTTAAAATATTTCTATTCTTTAGAGGATTTAACAGAACTTGATTGGGTATTAAGATTAAAAACTCAAATGAAAATCTTAATTGATAATGGCCAAATTAATCAAGGAGACTCTTTATACCTTGGAGGTCCTAAAACATTAAGAGGTTATAAATCTTATGCCTTCCCATCAAATGAAACAGGTTATAAAACAGACCCATATAAAAACTTATGGGCAAATTCAGCAGAGATGAGTTTCCCATTAATTCCAAGTGCAAAAATGAGATGGGGATTATTCTACGACTATGGTATGATTGGACAAGATACATTTAATGATATTGAAAGATCAGGAGCTGGTGCATTATTAGAATGGATTTCACCTATGGGACCATTACAATTAATCTTCTCAAGAGCACTTGATAATGAACCAGGTGATGATACATCATCATTTGAATTCTCATTAGGAGCAAGCTTCTAATGGTTAAAAAAGTTGAAGTTGATTTAAAAAAACGACTTACAAATGAAGAAGCACTTGATTTAATAAGAAATGCTTCACTTTTAGAATTAGGTGAAATGGCAAGCGCTAAAAAAGCTGAACTTCATCCTGAAAAATTAACAACATTTATAGTTGATAGAAATATCAACTATACAAATGTTTGTTGGGTAGATTGTAAATTTTGTGCTTTTTTTAGACATGGGAAAGATGAAGACTCTTATGTTTTAAAATTTGATGAGATTGATGAAAAAATAGAAGAGTTATTAGCTATTGGTGGAACACAAATCCTTTTCCAAGGTGGAGTTCATCCAAAACTAAAAATTGATTATTATGAAGAGTTAGTAAATCATATTCATACAAAATATCCACAAATTACAATTCATGGTTTTTCTGCTATTGAAATTGATTTTATTGCTAGAATTTCAAAAATTTCAAAACTTGAAGTTTTAAAAAGATTACAAGCAAAAGGTCTAAGTTCAATTCCTGGAGCTGGTGCTGAAATTTTATCTGATAGAGTAAGAGATATAATTGCTCCTAAAAAAATGGATACACAAGAGTGGTTAGAAGTTCATAGACTTGCTCATTCAATTGGTATGAAAACAACAGCAACTATGATGTTTGGTACAGTAGAAACAGATGAAGAGATAATTGAACATTGGGAACATTTAAGAAAATTACAAGATGAAACTGGTGGATTTAGAGCATTTATTATGTGGTCTTTTCAAGGAAAAAATACAAAACTTACAGAAGAACATCCTGAAATCAAACCTCAATCTTCAAATAGATATTTAAGATTATTAGCTGTTTCAAGACTATATTTAGATAATTTTAGAAATATGCAAAGTTCTTGGGTTACACAAGGTTCTTACATCGGTCAATTAGCACTTAAATTTGGTGCAAATGATTTAGGAAGTACAATGATGGAAGAAAACGTTGTAAAAGCAGCTGGTGCAGCAAATAGAATGAATCAAGATGAAATGATTAGATTAATAAAAGATATTGGTGAAAATCCAGCAAAAAGAAATACAGCTTACGAGATTTTAGAAAGGTTCTAAATCTAATGAAAATAAAATACTATTTTTTATTTATACTAGTAATTTTACAAGGAAGTTTAATGAGTGCTACAATTAAGCATATTAATATAAAAGGTGTTGAAATACCAGTAATTTTTGAAGAACAAAAAAGTTTACCAATTTTAAATCTACAACTTGTTTTTAAAAATTCTGGTTATATTCAAGACAATGAAAAAAGTGGTTTAGTAAATCTTTCTTCTAAACTTTTAAATGAAGGAACAAAAGAGTTAGGTGCAACAAACTTTGCTCAAGAACTTGATGAAAATGCTATTACCTTAACAACTTCAAATGGTTTTGAAACTTTTGTAATTGAATTATCAAGTTTAAAAGAAGAAGCATCAAAAGCTGTTTCACTTTTAAATGATTTATTAAAATCACCAAATTTTACAGATGACACATTAACAAAGTTAAAAACTATTCAAGTTGGAAGCTTAAAAAGAAAAGAAAATGACTTTGATTATGTTGCACAAAATCAATTAAAATCTATACTTTTTAAAGATACAGCTTTACAAAATCCAGCTTCTGGAACAATTGAGTCTATTTCTAAAATAGAATTAAAAGATATAGAAAATTTTTTAGATAAAACTTTATGTTTAGAAAACTTAATTATTGTTGCTGGAGGGGATTTTAGTTTAAATGAATTTGAAAATTTAATAAAACCTATTTTAGAAACTTTAAAAGTTGGAACAACTCAAGAAGCTAAAAAAGTTGATTTCATATCTAAAAAAGAAGAAAAAACTCTAATAAAAGATACTGAACAAGCTTATATTTATTTTGGTAGTTCATTTAATGTAGATTCAAAAGATGAGGAAAACTACAAAGCAAAAGTTGCATCATTTATTTTAGGTGGTTCAGGTTTTGGTTCAAGATTAATGGAAGAAATTAGAGTAAAAAGAGGTTTAGCTTATAGTGCTTATGGTTCAATCTCTATAAATAAATCTCACACATATTTTAATGGTTATTTACAAACTAAAAATGAAAGTGCAAATGAAGCACAAAAATTAGTTTCACAAATTGTTGCAGATTTTGTTGAAAAAGGTGTAACAAAAGAGGAATTAGAAGCAGCTAAAAACTTTTTAACAGGAAGTGAACCATTAAGAAGTGAAACTTTAGCTCAAAGATTAAATAGAGCTTTTACTTTATATTATAGAGGTTTAGAGCCTGATTATTCTAAAAAAGAGCTAGAAAAAATTCAAACTTTAGAATTAGCTGATTTAAATAAATATATAAAATCTCATAATGAGATAAATAATTTAACATTTTCAATTGTAAGGAAATAATTTTGTTAAGATTTGCCCCAAGTCCAACAGGAGATATGCATATTGGTAACCTTAGAGTTGCCATTTTTAATTATATTGTATCAAAACAATTAAAAGAAGATTTAATTATCAGAATTGAAGATACAGATACAGAAAGAAACATAGAAGGTAAAGATAAAGAGATTTTAGAGATTTTAAATCTTTTTTCTATTGAATATAAATCACTTTTCTATCAAAGTGCAAATTTAAAATATCATCAAAAAATGGCTTTACAGTTAATGACTCAAAAAAAGGCATTTGCATGTTTTTGTAGTGATGACAAGCTTGATGAATTAAGACAAAAAGCAGAAAGTGAAAAAAAACCTTTTAGATATGATGATTTTTGTGAAAATTTATCTGATGAAACAGTTTTAAATACAAATGCACCTTTTACTGTTCGTATCAAAAAACCTGAACATAATATCAAATTTACTGACCTTTTAAAAGGTGATTTTGATTATGCACCATTTGATGTAGATAGTTTTATTATTTTAAGACAAGATAAAACTCCAACTTATAACTATGCATGTGCAGTTGATGATATGTTAATGGATATTTCTGTAGTAATTCGTGGTGAAGACCATGTTTCAAATACTCCTAAACAAATACATATTAGAAATTCTTTAGGATATGAAAAAGAGATAAAATATGTTCATTTACCAATTATTTTAAATGCTCAAACTGGTAAAAAAATGAGTAAAAGAGATGATGCAAGTTCAGTAAAATGGTTAATTGAAGAAGGTTTTTTACCAAGCGCTATTGCTAATTATTTAGTTTTAATGGGAAATAAAACTCCAACTGAAATCTTTACTTTAGAAGAAGCTATTGAGTGGTTTAAAATTGAAAACGTATCAAAAAGTTCTGCAAAATTTGATATTGATAAATTAAGATTTATTAATAGAAAACATATTGAAATGCTTGATGAAATGAGATTATCAAAAATTTTAGGTTTTGCTGATGCTGATATTGGGAAACTTGGGAAAATTTTCTTAGAAGAAGCTAGTACAATAAAAGAGATAAAAGAAAAAATTGCACCAATTTTTACACCAAAAACTTCTTGTGAAGGTTTTGAAGAAGAATTTTCAAAATTAAAAGAATGTTTACAAAAAGCACCATTTTTTGAAGATTATGAAGAATTAAAAAAATATGTAATGGAACAAACTGGGCTAAAAGGTAAAAACCTATTTAAACCATTAAGATATATTTTAACTGGTGTTGACAATGGTCCAAATATTTCAGATATTTATCCTTTAATTAAAAATTATTTAGGAGAAATTATAAAATGATAGATGCATTATTAAGCTCAATTCTTACTGTTTTATTTAGTATTATCTTTTTATATAAATGGGTAGTAATTATAAGTGCAATACTATCTTGGGTTAGACCTGATCCTTATAATCCAATTGTTCAAATGCTTTATAGATTAACAGAGCCTGCTTATGCATTTATAAGAAAATACATTCCAACTGTTTTTGGTGGAATGGATTTAGCTCCACTTATTTTAATTTTTGCATTAATTTTTTTAGAGACATTTTTAAAAAATTTATTCTTCTAATATTTAATTATGAAAAAACAACTTTTTAGCTTAAGTGCTACTATATTATTAAATTTATCTATTAGTGCTAATGAAATTAGCACTACAGATTTCTTACAAAAAGATTTTAAAGTTACTTTAGATTGGCTCGAACAAAAACCAAAATCTTATGCAAAAGATTTTTTTATTTTACAATATTTAAATCAAGATAATTTATCATTTGAAAATGCAAAAATTGCTTATGAAATGGGCAATGGAACAAATGCTACACTAAAAAAAGTTTTTAATGAAAAATATAAAAAAACTGCTCCTATTGACTTAAAATGTTATAGAGCAACAATAGAACAATTAAAACAAGAAGATTCAAAATGTATTGCATTAGGATTATCTTTACAAGAAGCTTTAGAATTATCAAAAAAAGATTTAACTTATTTTATAACAAAACTTGACCCGTACCCTACTTTAAAAAATGATTTAATGATTTTAAATTCAAATGATCCTTTTACTTCATTAGTGAATTCTGATGTAAAAAGATTTTTGAGACTTTTTTTTGATTTAGGTGATGATTATAGAGTAAAAGTTTTAAATAAAAAAATTCCAAATGAACTTTTAAATCAAATATCTTTAGATAAAGATTTTGAAAAATTTTTGAGATATGTTGTTTTTGATAAAAAACTTACAAATATCCAAAAATCATTATTTTTATTTGAAACAAACAAAGACTTACCACCTCAAATACAATTTTTACTTGGAATTAATGCAGTTAATAATGACAATATTAACACAGCTTATAATTTCTTTTTAAATTCATACAATAAATCTTATTTAAAAATTGATAAAGATAAATCTCTATTTTGGTTATATTTAGTAAGTAAAAATACCTCTTTTTTACAAGAATTATCAACAAGTTGGGATAATAACATCTACTCTTTATATGCAAAAGAGATATATAGAATAAAACCTGATAATATCGTTTTTAATATTGATTTAAAAAATACAAAAAGTTCTTTTGATATTTATGATGCATTTAAATGGATGGATGTAGTTGAAGACACTAAAAAAAATTTAGACGAAGCTAAACTTCAAAAATATTATGAAATTTTTACTGATGAAAATACTTTACCTCACTTAACTTTTGTTTTAGAAAGATTTAATAAATATAAAACTCAATATTATATTACTCCTTATAGAAATGTAATTAAAAATTATGATATTTATAAACAAGTTTTGATTTATTCAATAGCAAGACAAGAGAGTCATTTTATTCCATCTTCGATATCTTTTTCTTCTGCTCAAGGTGTAATGCAAATAATGCCATTTTTATCACTTGATATTTCAAAAAAATTAAATGAAGATTATAATGTTTATGAACAATTTATACCAAATAAAAATATTAAATATGGAAGTTTTCATTTAGATACTCTAATGAAACAATTTGATAATAATCCTTTATTTATAGCTTATGCATACAATGGTGGGGGAGGATATACAAAAAGACAACTACAAAAAGGTCTGTTTTCAGGAAAAGGAAAATTTGAACCATTTTTAAGTATGGAAATGATTTCTTTTACAGAAACAAGAGAGTATGGTAAAAAAGTTCTTGCAAATTACTATATTTATAATAATTATTTAAATAGTGAAAATCCTATTTCACTATCTACTATTTTTCAAAGTCTAGTATCGCCCTACTAGACTCTGAATTTTTTAATTCTAATTTTAAAGAATTTGTTTCTCCAATTGAGTCAAATTTAACTAAATAATAATTTCCCCAATGATTTTTTAACATTAAATCTTTAAAGTTTTCATTATCTTTTTCTACTTTTTCCAAAACTATTGGTTCTTTATCATTTAAAACAACTTGATAATTGTTATCTTCTATATTTTGAGATTCTTTGTTTGAAAAATATGTAAATACTAAAAACACTTCATTTTTTGAATCTGATATTTTTTTATCAATTTTATTTAAATACGTTGCTATAAAAATTACATCAACTTCTTTATCTTTTAATATATCAGCTTTTTTAGTATACTGAATACCTCTTGTTTCTACATCTTTTTTTTCAAAATATCTAAATGCACTATTTTTAGGTCCACAAGAAACAAAAAAAAGTGAAATAAATAAAAGAAATACTATTTTATACATCATCTCTCCAAACTTTTATTGGTCTGATTTTACACTACAAAGGCTTTAAAAAATATTTTTATAAAAAATTAACAAAAAAATGGTATGATGGAAAAAATAATAATTTTTAATAAATAATAAAATAAACTAAAGAATTAACTATGATAAAAACTAAAAATGAAAGAATTAAATTAAACGGTAGATTACGAAGTAGTTTAAGAAAAAACTCACCTGAAATTACATATTCAAATATTATGAACTCAGGTTATATAGAGATGAGTGAAAAATATACTCCAAAACTTTTAATCATTCAAATTATTTTAAATAGCTTATTATTAGGACTTGCTTTCTATTTTCAAATTTTAATATTTATTATAATTTTTGCAATAAATTACATAGTTGTTTGGTTATATTCATTATTTTCTATTTTAAAAAATAATTTTAAAAGAAAAAATAATAAACTTCTTTGGATTACTTTAATTTTATTTGTTCCTTTTAGTGCTTTTGTTTATCCTGATTTTAAAAGAATACAAACAATAAAAGAATAATATATTTCTGATGTAAATTAAGTTTAACAATCATTTAGATAAAATCCGACTTATGAATAAAAAAAGATTAGTAGTAGCCTTTTCAGGACCATCAAATAGTGGTAAAACAACAGCCATTGTAAAAGTTGCAAGTATTCTTCAAGATCAAGGTTTTAAAGTATGTATTGTAAAACATGATCCAAAAGATAAAGCTATGTTTGATAGAGAAGGAAAAGATTCCTTTAAATTTTCTCAAACAGGTGCTGACGTTGCAGTTGTAAGCCCAAATAAAACAACTTTATTTAAAAAATCTACATCTACAATTGATGAATTAATAGAACTTTTTGAAGATTTTGATTATTTATTAGTTGAAGGATTAAAAACTTTAGAACTTCCTAGAATTTCAATTTTTAGAGATAGATTAGATGAAAGTTATTTTAATGTAACAGATGCAATTGCTTGTGATGAAACTATTGATGAAAATGATATTCCAAACAATATTGAAAAATTAGATTTAAATAATCCAGAAGATTTAATCTCTTGGATAAATAAAAATGCAAAAAGAGTGTAAAAATGCAAGAAATAATTAAAGCAATTGAAGAATCAGCTATAAAAATAAAATATTTAATTGAAACAGGTGATACAGGGAAAAGTGAATCTGAAAACTCAACTGGTGATACGCAATTAAAACTTGATATTGAAAGTGATGAGATTATTGAGAATATTTTCAAAAAAATTCCAAGTATTAAAGCAATAGTTAGTGAAGAGCAAGAAGCTATAGTTAATTTACATGAAGATGGTAAATATCTAATTGCTTATGATCCACTTGATGGTTCATCTTTAGTTGACGTAAATCTTTCAGTTGGTTCAATTTTTGGTATTTATGAAAATGAATTTAATGCAAAAAATATAGTTGCTTCTGTTTATGTTGTATTTGGTCCAAGAGTTGAAATGGTTGTAACTACAACAGATGTAAAAATGTATAGATTATTAAATGGTGAATTTAAATTTATTCAAAATATTAAATTAAATGAAAAAGGTAAATTAAATGCTCCAGGTTCTACTCAAAACTGTTGGGCACCATTTCATAAACAATTAATTGATGATATTTTCAATGATGGTTATAGATTAAGATATTCTGGTGGTATGGTTCCAGATCTTCATCAAATATTACTAAAAGGTGGAGGATTATTCTCATATCCAGGAACAAGTGATAGACCAAAAGGTAAATTAAGACAATTATTTGAAGTTTTCCCATTTGCATTAGCTTATGAAAAAGCTGGTGGGCAAGCTGTTGATGGATTTAAAAGAGTTTTAGAAGTAGAAACTACTCATATTCATGATACAACTCCATGTTTTTTTGGTTCAAATACTGAAATTAAAAGAGTTTTAGAAGTTTATAGTAAAAATGTCTGATCACGAAGAAATTATAATTGACGAATGGGATTTAAAACTAGATAAAATGCTAGTTGAATTGAAAAATTGTCAAGAATCAAATAGTTTAAAATCTTGTACTCCTTGTAGTCAATTTTTTGAATGTGAATTAAGAAAAAAATATGTTATTGCTGTTTATGAATCGATGAATAAAGGTTCTGGCGGTGGATTTGAATTTTAAAAAAAGAGGTAAGAATGCAAGAATCTTGTAAAAATGTTTATATAACAACACCAATTTATTATGTAAATGATGTAGCTCACATTGGTCATGCATATACGACAATTATCGCTGATATGCTAGCTAGATATTCAAGACTTATGGGTCATGAGACATTTTTTCTAACAGGAACTGATGAACATGGTCAAAAAATAGCACAAAGTGCAGAAGCTAGAGGTAAAACTCCAAAAGAGTATGCAGATGAAATATCTGGTAAATTTAGAACGTTATGGGATGATTTTGGTATAACATATAATAAATTTATTAGAACAACAGATGTTGAGCATAAAGCTGGTGTTCAAAAAGCATTTGAAACAATGTTTAATAAAGGTGACATTTACAAAGGTGAATACGAAGGTTTTTACTGTGTATCTTGTGAAACATTTTTTACTGAAAAACAATTAGTAGATGAGCAATTCTGTCCTGATTGTGGAAGACCAACTTCAATAGTAAAGGAAGAGAGTTACTTCTTTAAATTATCAAAATATGAAGATAAATTAATCAAATGGTATGAAGAAAATGAAGATTGTATCTTACCAAGAAGTAAAAAAAATGAGATAGTTAACTTTGTAAAAGGTGGATTAAAAGATTTATCAATTTCAAGAACTTCTTTTGACTGGGGAGTAAAATTACCAGAATCAATGAATGAACCAAAACATGTTATGTATGTTTGGTTAGATGCACTTATGAACTATATCACGGCTTTAGGATATGGGACTGACAATAAAAATATGGATTTCTGGCCAGCGAATGTTCAACTTGTAGGAAAAGATATCTTAAGATTCCATGCTATTTATTGGCCAGCATTTTTAATGTCTTTGGAATTACCTCTTCCAAAACATATTGCAGCTCATGGTTGGTGGACAAGAGATGGTGAAAAAATGTCTAAATCAAAAGGTAATGTAGTAAATCCTAAAGAAGTAGCTGATGCTTATGGACTTGATGCATTTAGATATTTTATGTTAAGAGAAGTTCCATTTGGTCAAGATGGAGATTTTTCTCAAAAAGCACTAATTGATAGAATTAACTCTGATTTAGGAAATGATTTAGGAAACTTATTAAATAGAATTTCTGGAATGAGTGGAAAATATTTTGATTACAAAGTTAGTTCAGTTGATGTATCAAAATTCCATGCAAAAGAACTTGAAGAAGTTCATTCTATTTTAGGAAGTGTTGAAAACTACTTATTTAATATGCAAATTAACAGATATCTTGAAGAAATTTGGAAAGTTTTAACAATTGCTAATAAAGCAATTAATGATTATGAACCTTGGAATCTAATGAAAGATGGAAAAACTGCTGAAGCAATGGCTTTAGTTGCTTTAATTACAAATATTATGGCTAAAGTTGCCCTACTTTTAGATTCTGTAATGCCTGAAAAAATTAAATTAATAGCACATTCTTTAGGTATGAATATTGATACTGAAACTTTTAATAAACTAATAAAAAATCAAGAATTATTATCTGATACAGTTATAACAAAAGTTGATCAGCTATTCCCAAGAATTGAAGAAATTCTTTTAGAACAACCTCCTGTTGCAGATGAAACAAAAGCTGAATGTGAAACAAAAAAAGTTGCAAAAATTGAAGAGAAAAAAGAAGAAGATGATAATTTAATTACTATAGACCAATTTTTCCAAACAACTTTAAAAATTGGAACAATTGTTGAGGCAGTTGAAGTTCCAAAATCTGCAAAACTTCTAAAATTACAAGTAGATTTAGGAGAAGGAAGAAATAGACAAATCTTAGCTGGGATTAAAGAATATTATTCTGCTGGAGAATTAGTAGGGACTCAAGCTTGTGTTGTTGCAAACTTAAAACCTGCAAAACTTATGGGAATGCTTAGTGAAGGTATGTTAATGGCAGCCAAAGATGAAAATGGTTTATCATTATTAAGACCAGAAGCTCCTAAAAAATCTGGGACAAAAATAAGCTAGTGCAGATTTCATCTATTTTAGATATAGTTGATGGAAGTTTATTAAACTCTCCATCAATCTCTTTTATATATTCAATCAAAACAAATGTAAATAAAGTTAAAGAAGGTGATTTATTTATCACTAAAAATTTAGATGAAATTGAACTTGCAATTAAAAATGGTGCATTTGCAATAATTTTAGAAGAGAATTATCCAATAATAGATAATGAAATAGCTTGGATAAAGGTTAAAAATATAGAATTATCTGTCGTAAAATTAATAAGATTTAAACTTGCAGTTAAAAATCTTGAAGTCTATTATTGTGAAAAAGCTACTTATGATTTATTAAAAATTTATTCAAATAATTTTGATGAAAATATAAAATTAGTACCTCAAAAACTAGAAAATTTTTTTAAAATTATTGATGATATTGAAAATAATGATATTTTAATTTCATCTGATAAAAACAATCTAGATAAAATATATCCAAATTGTTTTAATTTTGACAAAACTATAAATTTAAATGAAATTGACAATTTAATTGAACACTCTTTATTTGAAACTTCTTTTTCATATAAAGGTAATTATTTTTCAAGATTAAAGATTTCTAGCTTATATTTAAAAAATTTTATTAGAATTTTTAATTTATTTAATCAAAATTTAGATTTTTCTAAATTAAAATCTTTTTATCATTTAAAGCCCCTATTTTTAGATAAAAATCTTAATTTAATTGAATTTGGGAAAAGTGATAAATTTATAATTTGTCAAAATAATAAAGAGTTATATCAAGATGAAATTATCTATATAAAAGAAAAATATAAATACGCAAAAACAATTTTTATATCAGCTCTTAAAATAGATTTTTTAGAAGATGAAGAACAAATTATAATTGATGATTTAGAAAAATTAAAACCTATAATTAAAGATTTAAAATTCAATTGTATTTATATTATAGGTTTTGATTATAAAGAAGTATATGAATATTTTATGAAATCAGAAAAAGTTTTAACACTCTTCTAGATTAATATACTAATCCAAAAGAGCTTATCACTTTTCCTAAAATTTCTAAATCATTTTTATTTAATATTTGAGATGGATAATCTTTATTATCAGAAATAATATCAAGTTTTCCATCTACACGTCTTTGAATTCTTTTTACAAATAATCCATGAGTAGTAGTAAAAGCATAAATTCCATCTCTTGTCACATCTTTTTTTGTTTTATCAACAAATATAATATTATCACTATTTAATGTTGGTTCCATTGAATCACCCACAACATTTATGGCATCAATATTTTTTAAATTTTCTTTTCCTCCTAACATATTTACAAAATATGTTGGTAATTCTAAAGATTCATAATTATCTTCTGCTTCATAAGCTCCACCTCCAGCACTAACAGCAATAGAAGGATAGTATTTAATCCAATACTTATCAGTAGTATCCACTAATGAACCTGGATTTTGGTTATATAAAAGCCAATTAATTGATATCTTCTTTTTTGCACAAAAGTTTAAAATATTTGAAAAAGGTATTTTTCCTCTATTTTTCATAGTTGCAAAATTTGCTTGGCTTAATTCAAGAGATTCTGCAACATCTTTATCAAATACTTTTCCATTCTTTCCATCTGCACTAATTATATCTTTTAACTTTTCTATAATTTCATCAACTATTAACATTTTAACTCCTTTTGATGTATTCTTTAAATAATTATATTACAAATTGAAATATTTTTCAAGTGTATTTTATTTTTTTTATAAAATTTGAAATATTTTATTTAAAAGGATGATTTATGGTAATGAAAATAAATAAAACAAAAGACAATGTAATTAAATTTATTAAAATAATTGATACATTTATTTATGAGTTTGGTGATAAAATCCTTTAATCAAAAAAAACAAAAAATTTATAAATTTAGTAAAAATCTATCAAAAATATAAATATTACTAAAGCAACTTTTATATATTATTACGTTGATATTAACAAGTGGTAACCATGGAGAATAATATGGAAGTAAACTTAATCGCAGAATCAGTAAAGTTTATGTTTTTAGGGATGGGAGTAGTATTTGCATTCCTAACAATAATGATATTTGTACTAAAAGCACAAGGGATAATATTAACAAAGTTTTTTCCACAAGAAGAAAAGAAACCAGTAAATAATACTCCAATAGTAACAAATAACGGAAAAACTGAAGCTGCAAAAATGGCTGCAATAGTAGCAGCAATACAACATCATAAAAATCTGAAGGGTTAAAATATATGTCTAAAAAATATATAGATATCATGGATACAACTTTTAGAGATGGATTCCAATCTGTCTTTGGGGGAAGAGTCCTAATGAAAGATTTCTTTCCAGCCGTAGAAGCTGCAAAAGAAGCAGGTATAACTCACTTTGAGTTTGGTGGAGGAGCAAGATTCCAATCTTTATTCTTCTATCTACAAGAAAACGCATTTGAAATGATGGACAAATTTAGAGAAATCGTTGGACCAGATGCAAACTTACAAACTTTAGCTAGAGGTATCAACACTGTAATGCTTGATACTGGTTCTAGAGAATTAATCGACTTACATGCAAAAATGTTTGCAAAACATGGAACAACAACAATTAGAAACTTTGATGCATTAAATGATGTTCAAAATCTTGAATATAGTGCTGAATGTATTAAAAAATATGGTCTTAACCATGAAGTAGTTGTTACACTTATGGATTTACCTCCAGGTTGTACTGGTGCTCATGATGTACCTTTCTATGAAAAAACTTTAAGAAATATTCTTGATAGTGGGTTACCATTTGATTCTTTATGCTTTAAAGATGCATCAGGTACTTCATCTCCTCAAAAAATTTATGAAACAATCCAAATGGCAAGAAGATTAGTGGGTAATGATACTCATATTAGACTTCATACTCATGAAACAGCTGGTGTTTCTGTATCTTGTTATTTAGCAGCTTTAGAAGCTGGAGCTGATGGTATAGATTTAGCTGCCTCTCCTGTTAGTGGTGGAACTTCTCAACCAGATATTTTAACTATGCTTCATGCAGTAAAAGGTAAAAACTACGATTTAGGTGGTTTAGAAATTGATAAAATTCTAAAATACCAAGATGTATTAGCTAACTGCTTAAAAGATTACTTTATCCCACCAGAAGCTACACAAGTTTCTCCTTTAATTCCATTCTCTCCAATGCCAGGTGGTGCATTAACTGCAAATACTCAAATGATGAGAGATAATGGAACTTTAGATAAATTCCCAGAAGTTATTAAAGCTATGAGAGAAGTTGTTGAAAAAGGTGGATATGGTACATCTGTAACTCCAGTTTCACAATTCTATTGGCAACAAGCATACGCAAATGTTATGTTTGGTCCATGGAAACAAATTGCTCCTGGTTATGGAAAAATGGTTTTAGGTTACTTTGGTAAAACTCCAGTTGAACCAGATGCTGAAGTAGTAAGACTTGCAGCTGAAAAACTAAAACTTGAACCTACATGTGAAAATCCTTTAGATATCGCAGATAGAGATGAAAAGAAAAAAATCTCTGTTTGGAAACAAAGATTAGAAATTGAAGGAATTGAAGCAACTGAAGAAAATATCTTTATTGCTGCTGCTTGTGATGAAAAAGGAATTGCATTCTTAAAAGGTGAATCACCTTTAAATGTAAGAAAAAATGATACTGTTTGTGAAGATAATAAAGATTGTAAATTAGGAGAGAATAAAATGGCAAATGCTAGTGGAAACTATACAGTTGTAGTTGATGGACAAAGATTTAATGTAACAATTGCTGAAGGAAATGCAGATATTCAAGTAACTCCTGTTTCAAATACAGTAAGTTCAGCACCTGCTGCTTCAACACCTGCTTCAAATGGTGGAACTGAAGTACCAGCTGCTGTAAATGGAGCTGTTTGGAAAATTTTAGTAAAAGAAGGTGATAGAGTTGAAAAAGATCAACAAATCATGATTCTTGAAGCAATGAAAATGGAAATAGATATAACTGCACCAGTTTCTGGAGTTATTACTAAGATTTTAGTTGAAAATACACAAGCTGTTGATGAAGGACAAACATTAGCCATTATTGGTTAATAATTTGAGGGTAATTAATGAAAAAAAATATATTAATAGCAATTTTTCTTCTATTTAGTGCATTTGCACTAAATAGTTTTGCTTCAACACCAAGTGTTGAAACACCAACAGAAGAAAAACAGCCTTATCATTCAAAAACAATGGGTGAACTAGTTGATTCGTTTTATGCAACAACTGGTATTAAAGCCTTGTTTGAACCGCAAGCTGGTGTATTAGATTCACATGGAAAAGAGATGACATTCTTTGCTCAAGGGTATGGAAGAATCATCATGATTTTCATCTGTTTCTTATTATTCTATTTAGCAATTAAAAAAGGGTTTGAACCATTATTATTAATTCCTATTGGATTTGGTGGATTATTAGCAAATATTCCTATAGCAAATATGGCAGGACATGATGGAATGTTAGGAATTATTTATAGTATGGGTATTACAAATCAATTCTTCCCATTATTAATCTTTATGGGTGTTGGAGCTATGACAGACTTTGGTCCATTATTAGCTAATCCAAAAACTGCATTATTAGGTGGAGCTGCACAATTTGGAATCTTTGGATCATTAGTTGGTGCAGTGTTATTAGCACAATTTGTTCCAGGAATTAACTTTACATTAGAACAAGCTGCTGCAATTTCTATTATTGGTGGAGCTGATGGACCAACATCAATTTTCGTTGCTTCAAAACTTGCACCTGAATTACTTGGAGCTATTGCTGTTGCTGCTTATTCATATATGGCATTAGTACCACTAATTCAACCACCAATTATGAGAGTATTAACTACTGAAAAAGAGAGAAAAATAAAAATGTCTACACTTAGAAAGGTTTCTAAGTTAGAAAAAATTGTATTTCCATTAGTGGTATTATCTTTAACTTTATTAATTTTACCAGATGCTGCACCATTAATTGGAGCATTATGTTTTGGAAATTTTGCAAGGGAATCAGGAGTTGTTGATAGACTTTCTGATACAATGCAAAACGCATTAATTAATATTGTAACAATATTTTTAGGATTAGGTGTTGGTTCAAAACTAGCATCAGAGCAATTCTTAGTAGCTGAGACATTAGGTATTATGGCAATTGGTCTTTTAGCATTTGCTGCAGGAACTGCAATGGGTGTAATAATGGCAAAAATCATGAATTTAGTAAGTTCAAAAGAGAGTCAAATAAATCCTTTAATTGGAGCAGCTGGAGTATCTGCTGTGCCAATGGCAGCAAGGGTTGTTAGTAAAGAAGGTCAACTTTATGACAAATCGAACATTTTATTAATGCATGCGATGGGTCCTAATGTGGCTGGTGTTATTGGTTCAGCAGTTGCTGCTGGTGTCCTTTTATCGATATTTAAATAATTAAAATTAACAAGTAGGAAAGTTAAATTATGTCTGAAATTAAAGACTCATTAGGTTTAGAAAACGTTGGAATTGTAAAAAGAAATTTAGATGTAGATTCATTAATCAAATATGCTGTAGAAAATGAAGGTGCTAAAGTATCTTCTACTGGTGCTTTAATGATTGATACAGGTATATTTACAGGAAGAAGTCCTAAAGATAAATTCTTTGTAAATCAAGATCCATCAAATAAATATATTGCATGGGGTGATATTAACCACAAAGTTTCTAAAGAAGTTTATGAAGATTTATTAAAGAATTCAAAAAAACAATTAAGTAATAAAGATATTTTTGTTACTGATGTTTATTGTGGAGCTTCTCTTGATTCAAGAAAATCAGTTAGATTTATAACTGAAGTTGCGTGGCAAGCACATTTTATTCAAAATATGTTTATTGTTCCTCAAACTCAAGAAGAATTAGACAATTTTAAACCTGATTTTACAATTTACAACTCTTGTAAAACAGTTGATATGGCTTATGTTAGTCATGGTTTACACTCAGAAGTTTATGTAATATTTAATGTTGAAGAAAATACAGCAATTATTGGTGGAACTTGGTATGCAGGTGAAATGAAAAAAGGTGTATTCTCAATGATGAATTACTGGCTTCCTTTAGAAGGTAAATTACCAATGCATTGTTCTGCGAATATCGGTAAAGATGGTGATACAGCTTTATTCTTTGGATTATCAGGAACAGGTAAAACTACTCTTTCTACAGATCCAAATAGAGCTTTAATTGGTGATGACGAACATGGTTGGGATGATGAAGGAATTTTCAACTTTGAAGGTGGTTGTTACGCTAAAGTTATTAACTTAGATAAATCTAGTGAGCCAGAAATTTTTAACGCTATTAAAAAAGGTGCTATTTTAGAAAATGTTGTAGCTGATGAAAATGGTGTTGTTGATTATACAGATGGTTCAAAAACAGAAAATACAAGAGTTTCTTATCCATTAGATCATATCCCAAATCACACTCCAGATATGAGAGGTGGTCATCCCAAAAATATAATTTTCTTATGTGCTGATGCATTTGGAGTTTTACCTCCTGTTGCAAAACTTGATAAACAACAAGCTATGTACTACTTCTTAAGTGGTTATACTGCAAAAGTTGCAGGAACTGAAAGAGGAATTACTGAACCAATTGCTACTTTCTCTTCATGTTTTGGAGAAGCATTTTTACCTTTAAATCCTACTGTTTATGCTGAACTTTTAGGTAAAAAAATAGATAAACATAATGTAAATGTTTATTTAGTAAATACTGGATGGACGGGTGGTCCATATGGTGTTGGAAAAAGAATGAGTATTAAAAATACTAGAGCATGTATCAATGCAATTTTAGATGGTTCTATCGAAAATTCTGAATTTGAAACATTACCAGTATTTAATTTATCTATTCCAAAAACTTTACAAGGAGTTGATACAGAAGTATTAAATCCAAGAAATACTTGGGAAGACAAGGCTTCATATGATGAAACTAAAAAGAAATTAGCTTCAATGTATATCACTAACTTTAAAAAATACTTAACTTTAGAAAGTGAATATGATTTCACAGCTGCAGGACCAGTTTTATAAGTTATAATTCTCTCATAAAAAAAGAATTGTTGAAAGAGTGTTAATTCACTCTTTCCTTTTAATATAAAAATGGGAGAAGATTATGAAATTATCTGTTTTTTTAGAAAATATCAAACAAAATCAAGAAGAAGTTGTTTATTATTGTTGTAATCATATATTATCAAAGAAATTTGATGTAAATAATGATAGTTTAGATGATAGTGTCTTAAAAGAATTATTTGTAGATTATGATAATTTTACAAAAGCTCTAAATGACAGTGCTGGAATAATTTATAAAAAATACGAAGCAGAGTTAGATGATGTTTATAAAGAAATTTGTAAAACTTTTAATGAAGACTTCGATAATTTATATCTATTTAATTACAGATTAACTCGTGTTAAAAATCAAGAACCTAAACAATTTTTAAATATTGAAGATAAAGATACACAAGAAACAGTTATTCAAAAATTTGAAGACAAAATAAATGCTATTTTAGAATCAAAATACTACAAAGACAATAAAGAAAAATTAGCTGAATCATTAATTATCCCACAAAGAACTTTAGAACTAATCAAATCAGCTGCAGGAATTTATTAATAAATAGAGTGTTTTAACACTCTATTTGTATCTCCTCAACAATTTCCAAACCAAAACCTTGTAATCCAACAAAAGAGTGTTTACCTCCACTTGTCATAAGTTTTATTTGTTTAATATTTAAAGAATTTAAGATTTGAGCCCCTATTCCATAATCTTTTTGAGTCTCTTTTTTTCTCATTTCATCACTTAAGAAAATAAGAACTCCACCTTTTGATTGTAAGAAATTAATTGTTTTTAACATTGAATGTAATTTTTCATCATTTAAAAATAAATCAATATCAGGAACAATTGTATGAAATTTTATATGACTTACTTGTTTTATATCACCAAAAATGATAGCTGTATGAATATTTCCTAAATGATCTTTAAACTCTTTTTGTAAAGTATCAGTTGAAAAGAATTTCTTATTTACACTTGAAATTTCTTCTACTAATTTTTCATGAGATAATCTATATTCAACTAAATCTGATATATATACTTGCTTTAAATCATATTTTTGTGCAAATATATCTAAATCATCTCGTCTAGCCATTGTTCCATCTTCTTTCATGATTTCACAAATAACTGCTTCACCATTTAGTCCAGCTAACTTGCATAAATCTACACTTCCTTCTGTATGTCCTGTTCTAACAAGTACTCCACCATCTTTTGCAATTAATGGAAAAATGTGCCCAGGTCTTACTAATTCTAAAGGATTTGAGATAGGATTTGATAAAATTTTTATTGTATCATCTCTCTCTTTTGCACTAATTCCTGTACTTGCATCAGCTGCATCAACAGAAACTGTAAATGCAGTCTCATAAGATGAAGTATTTGAACTAACCATTGGATTTAACTGTAATCTATTTGCTGTTTCTTTTGTAACAGATACACAAATTAAACCTTTTGCATGGGTAGCCATAAAATTAACTTTTTCAGGAGTACTTAAAGGTGCAGCATAAACTAAATCACCCTCATTTTCCCTATCTTCATCATCCAACATAATTACCATATTACCTTTTTGAATCTCTTTTATAGCTTCTTGTACTCTTTGTATTGCATTCATATTTCTTCTTTATAATTAATTATTTTATATTTAAATATTATATCAAAAAATCCAAAATTTAATCTAAAAGGGCTTGACAACAAATAGTTATTTAACTATAATTCCATCACTTAAAAGCTTGGGGTATCGCCAAGTGGTAAGGCAACGGTTTTTGGTACCGTCATTCGAAGGTTCGAATCCTTCTACCCCATCCACAAATTGATACAAAATCCGCGGAATAGAGCAGCTAGGTAGCTCGTCGGGCTCATAACCCGAAGGTCATAGGTTCAAATCCTATTTCCGCAACCAAAAAAATCGTTTGCTTTAAAATGATGTCTTATGTCAAGGTAGCTCAGCTGGCTAGAGCGCTGGTCTCATAAGCCGGAGGTCGAGAGTTCAAGTCTCTCTCTTGACACCATTTTAAAGTGAATAGCACTTTGTGCTGGTGTAGCTCAGTTGGCTAGAGCAGCTGATTTGTAATCAGCAGGTCGGGGGTTCGACTCCCTTCACCAGCTCCACTAAATTCAAACTTTTTTTCTCCAAAAATAGAAATCATTATAAGTTTAAATCAATAAATTGATGTGCGCGAATATTAATTTATATAGTTATTTTCGGAATTTATATTTCCGAAAATAGCATTTAAATATCAGAAAATTTTCTTCTTATTTCCAAAAATTCATTTATATGTTCAAAAAATATCTTTATTAAAGATGGATCAAATTGTTTTCCACTTTCATTTCTTAAATAATTAAATATATCTTCATCTTTCCAAGCTTGTTTATAAACTCTATCACTGCCCAAAGCATCAAATACATCAGCAATTGCAGTAATTCTTCCTTCTATTGAGATTTCTTCTTCTTTTAAATATCTAGGATATCCTGTTCCATCCCATCTTTCATGATGTTCAAAAGCAATTAAGGCTGCTGTTTTTAATAATGGTCTATCTGAATGACAAAGCATCCTATAACCTATTTCAGCATGTGTTCTCATTATTTTAAACTCATCATCTGTTAATTTTGCAGGTTTATGTAAAATGTTATCAGGAATAGCAACTTTTCCAATATCATGCATTGGAGAGGCATCAGTAATTAGGTCAATATTTTCTTCACTTAATCCAGAATATAATGCTAAAAGTTTAGAATATTCTGCAACTCTTTTTACATGATTTCCTGTTTCTCTACTTCTTGTTTCACAAATAGAACCCATTGTAAAAATAACTTCTTTTTGAGTATCTATAATTTCTTTTTTTAAATCATACAATTCAGTTATATCTTTTCTAGCACTTATGTATTCTACAATTTCTCCTTTAGAGTTTAAAATAGGCATAACAGTTGCTTGAACTATATAGTAAGAACCATCTTTTTTTCTATTTCTTACTTCTCCATGCCAAACTTTTTTATCTTTTATTGTTTCCCACATCTGTTTATAAATATCTTTAGGTGATTCTTTATCTCGAACTATATTGTGCGGTTTTCCAATTAATTCATCTCTTGTAAATCCTGAGATATTTACAAATTCATCATTAGCATAAATTATTCTACCTTTTAAATCTGTTTTTGAAACTAATAAACTCTCATCAACAACTTGTTTATATTGATTTAAAAGAGTTATATTTTCTTCTAAATATTGTGATAATGCCCTATTCTTTTCTGATAATAATAAGTGATTATTAATTCTTGATAATACTTCTCTAGCTTTAAATGGTTTCGTTATATAATCAACTCCACCAACTTCATAAGCTTTTTCTATTGACTCTTCATTTGTATTTGCAGTAATAAAAATAACTGGTATATTTTTTGTATTTTCATTTTTTTTTATTCTTTTACAAACTTCAAAACCATCTATTAAAGGCATATTTATATCTAAAAGTACTAAATCAACCTCTTCTTCATTTAAAATATCTAATCCATCTTGTCCATCAATCGATGCTAAAACATCATATTTACCATCAAAAAGTTCTATTAATGTATGAATATTTGTATCAATATCATCTATTATTAATATAGTTTTTTCTTCTCTCAATCTATTAACTCCATAGCTTCTTTAAATTTAAATTTATTTACTAACTCTTTGATTTGTTCAAAGAAATCTTTATCTCTTTGCGATAAAGTATATTGTTCAATTTCTTCAATAATTGGTTTTATATTTTTAATTCTATTAGTTTGTAGAGCCTCTTTTAAATTATCAAGAATTATTGATTTTTTGGTCTCATCCAAATCTATTTTATTTTGTTTATTTGTATCTACAAATTTCTCTTCAATTTCTTTTATAACATCATTTAATTTCTTATAAAAAGAAGGTAATAAATCTTTGTTTAATGTCAACTCAATCTCTTTAGCTAATTCACTTAAGCTTAATGCACCAGCACTTGCACTTATTCCTTTTAAAGAGTGCATTGCTCTTTTAAAATCTTCTTCATTTAACTCTTCAAATTTTATATTTTTATATTTAACTACACCATTTAAAATAGTTTTAAATGCATTTTCATTACCTAAAACCAATTTTAAAGCATAGTTTTTATCAATATTCTCAAATTCTGATAATTCATCTTCTTGATTAGATAGATTTTTTCTATCAATTATTTCAACTTTTTTAGATATAAATTCTAAAAGTGTTTCAAATAGTTTTTCAACTTCAATTGGCTTATTTAAATGTTTATTCATACCAACTAATTTTGTTTTTTCAATATCTTCTTTCATTGCATTTGCAGTTAATGCAATTATAGGAATATTACTATTTATTGTTCTTATCTCTTTTGTAGCTTCATATCCATCTAAAACTGGCATTTGAATATCCATTAAAATTAATTCATATTTATTTGAAGCTGATTTAAACATTTTTATAGCTTCTAAGCCATTATTAGCAATATCAATTTTAATTCCACTTTCTAATAATAAATCTTTAATTATCTCTTGATTAATTTCATTATCTTCAACTAATAAAATATTACTTCCTTTTAAAGTTCTTATTTTATTATGTAAATTATTTTGTTCATTTTTCAATTCAATTTTTTGAGTATTTATTTTACCTAGGAATATTTCATTTAACATATCATTTAAAGATGATGGATTTATTGGTTTGTGTAAATAGTGACTTATTTTTGCCTCTTTTATGCCCTCAGATAAACTATCTTCTGTATATGCACTTATTAAAATAATTTTCTCAGAATTTATATGTAATTCATTATCAATAATCTTACAAGTTTCTATTCCATCTAATTCTGGCATATTCCAATCTACTATGATTAAATCATACAAATTTCCATTTTTTTTCAATAATTCAATTGCTTTTTCACCACTATCAACAACATCAACTTCTAATCCAAATGAATGCATTAAATGACTTAAAATTTCAAGCCAACTTTGACAATCATCCACGATTAGAGCTTTTTTATCACTAAATATTGTAAATACTTGTTGTTTATCTTTTTCTTCTAAATCTATCTCAAAGAAGAATTTACTTCCAACTCCAACTTCACTTTCAATCCAAATTTTTCCATTCATCATTTCAACTAATTGCTTACAAATAGAAAGACCTAATCCTGTTCCACCATATTTTTTAGTAGTACTTGTATCTGCTTGAGTAAATGAAACAAAAAGTTTATCTATTTGTTCTTTTGTTAATCCAATACCTGTATCTCGTACTTCAAATCTAATTCTATTATTAGATACTTTTTTTACAGATAATCCTATTTCACCTTTATTAGTAAATTTAACAGCATTTGACATTAAATTTGTAAGAATTTGGTTTATTCTTAAACTATCTCCAAAGAAAATTTTTCCTACATTTGGTTCATAATCTACTATAATGTCTAGATTTTTATCTTCTGCTTTTAATTCAATAAGGTTTATAACTACTTCTATCATTTTAAATAAATCAAAATTGTTTTTATCAAGTTCTAATTTTCCCGCTTCAATCTTACTGATATCTAAAATATCATTTATAATTCCCAAAAGATTGTTTGCTGAGATATTTATTTTATTAATATAATTTCTTTGTTTCTCATTTAGATTTGTTTTTAATGCAAGATGAGCCATACCAATAATTCCATTCATTGGTGTTCTTATTTCATGCGACATATTTGCTAAAAATGAACTTTTCGTTTTTGTTGCTTCTTCTGCTTTTTCTTTTTCTATTCTTAACTCACAAGTTTTTTCTTCAACTTTTTTCTCCAAGTTATCATTTAGTTGTTCTAATTCTTTAGAAAGTTTTACTTTTTCTGTTATATCTTGATAAATACCAATTACACCTAATACATTATTTTTTTGATCTTGCAATAAAACTTTTGATGTTTCAAGTATTAGTTTAGTTCCATCTGCTTGAGTTTGCTCTTCAATAATATTTATCTTTTCTTTTTTTGAGTTTATTACTTCCAAATCATCAGCTCGATAAAAAGGTGCTTCATTTGCCCAAACCATATCATAATCATTTTTACCAACAATTTCTGATTCATTTTTTAAAGAAGCATCTTTTATAAAAGCATTATTAGCACCAAGATATACTCCATCTAAATTTTTCCAAAAAATTCTAAAAGGAACTGAATTAATAATTGTTTTTAATAAAAAATTTGTTTCAACCGTTTCTTTTCTTGAATCTTCTAATTCATGATTATTATGCTTTATTCTTAGTAATATAATTCGAATCATTAAAATAAATAAAATAACCAAAATAGTCAATATTGGAACTATAATCCATACCATATCTTTAAATATCTTTTTTTCAGAAGATAATATTTCATTTATAAAATGAATATCTTCATCAAATAAATCTTTTAAATTATAAGAAGTAATAGTCAATTCTGGTCTAATTTTTGTAGAAATTATTTCGTAGATTTTTTCTTTATCATTTGACTCTAAAGCAACCAATAGTTTATTTAAATGTTCTGTAATTTTAATCAAATTATTTTCTGTTTGAGAAAAACTATTTATTTTTCTATTTGAATTATAATAATTATCTTCTTCTCTTTGATGTTGTTTATAAATATCCCAATTATCTAATAGAAGTTTTTTTGATAAAGATAATATCTCTTTTGCATCTTTAACTTCTAAGTTACCTTTAATCATTTCATTAATAGTATCTAAGATATTTACATCACAAATTTGTTGTATTTCATTTAATGATTGAAGAGGCATAACATGAAATTCTACTGCTTTATTAAATCTTTCTTGTATTGACAATGTATAAACAGTACCAATAGCAATTATACTTAATACAAATAAGAAAACTAAAATAAAAATTATTCTTATCTGTTTTGAAAGCTGTGAATTATTTACATATTTTATAAAATCATCAATCATTTATTTTAACCTTTTTTAATACTCTATATTGGGAATCTTCATAATCTAAAATATAAATTTCATCTAACGCTTCATTATCATTTTTTGAAAAATTTATTTCAAAACCATCTAATACATTTTTATCTAATTTTTTGAAAGATGCTAAAAAATTCTTTCTATTTAAATTTCCACCACTCTTTTCCAAAGCTTTAACTACAAGTTTTGCAGATAAAAATCCTTCAAAAGATACAAAAGTAAAATCATCATTTGGATAATATTTATGATAAATTTCACGATATTCTTTTGTTGCAATATTATTTTCATCCCAAGGAATAGGTACAACTTGAGAAATAATTACATTTTTAGTATTTCCCTTAAGCTCTTTTACAAAACTATCTCCACCAATAAAAGAGATATTACAAAACTTTGTATCATTTAAACCTAACTTTTTAGCTTCTTTTATAAAAGAAGCAGCTGGTTTATAAGTTCCAATTATTACTACTGCTTCGGGATTTGCATTTTTTATATTTTCAAGAGCAGTATGAAAAGATAAAGTATTTCTTCTATATCTTCCCTCTTCTATAACTTCTAATTGATATTTTTTTAATGCATTTTGAACTCTATCAAAACCTAACTTACCGTAATTATCATTTTGATATAAAACAGCAACTCTTTTTATATTTTGTTCAGTTACTAAATAATCAATCAAAGCCTTAATTTCATCATTATAACTTTTTCTCAAATTAATAATTAAACCACTTTCATTTTCTCGTAAAAAACTTCCACCAGATAATGGCATTAAAAAAGGGATATTATATTTTTTAATTATAGAAATTGCAGCTTCTGAAGTAGGAGTTCCTATTTCTCCAAACATTGCAAAAACTTTTTTTTCTTTTATTAATTCTAAAGTGTTTTGTTTTGCATAATCAGGTTCATAAGCATCATCTAATGTGATTAATTCAATCTTTCTATTAAATACTCCACCTAAATCATTTATATAATTAAAGTATGCATTTGCCCCTTTTGTATACTCTATTCCTAAATTTTGTGCAGAACCAGTTAAAGAAGCGCTTTGTCCTAATAAAATCTTATCTTCAAGAACTTCATTTTTTAAAATTAGTATCAAAAAATAAGATAAGACAAATAAAAGTAAAATAATTCCTAGATTTTTTTTCATTACAATCCATTTAAATTTTTATTATTATATTCTAAAATAGTACTATAATCGTATCATATTATTATTTGACTGTATTTTATCTTTTAAATAAATTTGATTATTATTTTTAATCAAAAGAATATTTTCTTATTGATTAACACATATTACTTACCTAAAGTAAAGTAATATTATTTTAAGAATGTATAGGTTAAAATCTTCAATATAAGCATTTGAAATGAGGTAATTATGATAAAAAAACAAATACCATTATCTGTATTGGATTTAATTCCAATTGGCGAGAGTTTTACTATAAGCCAAGCTATTGAAAATAGTACAAAATTAGCGCAAGCTGTTGAAAAATTTGGTTTCAATCGTTATTGGGTTGCTGAACATCACAATTTTAATGGAATTGCAAGTGCTGCAACTTCTGTAATACTTAGTCATATTGGTGGAAAAACAGAAAAAATTAGAATTGGTTCAGGTGGAATTATGTTACCTAATCATGCACCATTAGTTGTTGCTGAACAATTTGGAACACTTGAATCTTTATATCCTAATAGAATTGATTTAGGTTTAGGAAGAGCTCCAGGAACTGATAGAAAAACAATGTTAGCATTAAGAAAAGATATTTACAATGATGGTTCAGATTTTCCAAATATGCTTGAAGAATTAGAATACTATTTATCAGATAAAACAAATAAAGATAGTATTAAAGCTGTTCCAGGATATGGACTAGATATTCCTATTTGGTTATTAGGTTCTAGTACATTTAGTGCAAAATTAGCTGGGGAAAAAGGATTACCTTTTGCATTTGCATCACATTTTGCACCTGATTTAATGGAAGAAGCAATAAAAGTTTATAAATCAAGTTTTAAACCTTCGATACATTTAAAAGAACCCTATTTAATAATTTGTATAAATGTAATTTGTGCAGATACAAATGAAGAGGCTCAATTTCTTTCTACTACTGAGCTTCAGAAATTTTTATATATTCAAAGAGGTGATAATAAATTATTACCAAAACCTAAAATTATGGATGATTTATGGGAACCTTGGGAAGAACGAAATATAAGACATAAAACTAGAGAATCTATTTGGGGAACAAAAGAAGTAGTAAAAGAAAAACTTGTAAAACTTATAGATAGAACAAACGCAAATGAAATAATGATAAACTCATGGATTCATAATCCAGAAGATAGAATAAAGTCTTATAAACTTATTTCTGAAATTTGGGATTTATAAGTACCTAAAATAGGTACTTATAATTAAATTGTAATCTCTTTAATATCAGCGATTTTTCTAAATCCTTGATAAACAAGACCAATTAGATTTTTTCTATTTGTTTTGATTTTTACATCTTCATGATTTACAAAAACATTGTCAAAGAAATTATCAAGTTGTGGTTTTAAAGCAAATAAAGCTTCTAATTCTTCATCAAAAGTTGCATATTTTTTAAATTGAGCTTCATGGAATTTAGTATATAACTCTTTTTCTTCATTGTTTTCAAATAAATCTTCATCAATTGCAAGTTTACTATTAACATCAATATCTTTGATAATATTTGCAACCCTTTTAAATGTAGCAACATACTCTTTAAAATTATCACTTTGAACGATTGGATTTAACGCACAAATTTTTTGAGAAATTTTATAAATATCAGTTTCACCACCAGCTAAAACTGCTTTTAAAACTGTTGGATTAACTTCAAATATTTTAAATAATCTTTCATTGAAGAACTCTATTAAAACTTTTTTATCTAAATTTTTATAACTTGTTGATAATTCATCAATGATTTTTGATAAATCAATAGGAAGTTTATGCTCAATTGCAATTTTTACAATTCCAGCTGCTGCCCTTCTTAAACCGAATGGGTCTTTAGAACCTGTTGGGATTTTTCCAACACTAAATAAAGCCATTAAATTATCTAATTTATTTGATAAAGCAACAATTGATGAAAATACATTTGAAGGAAGTTCTGAATCTTCACCAGTTGGTAAATATTGTTCTTTTAGTGCAAGTGAAACTAAGTCATCTTCTTTTGCAATTTTTGCATAGTAGTAACCCATTAGTCCTTGAAGTTCTGTAAATTCATAAACCATCTCAGACATTAAGTCAGCTTTTGAAAGCATAACAGCTCTTTGAACTAACTCTTTTTCTTTTACATCTAAAAGTTCTACTAAATGTGATGCAATTTTTGCTTCTCTTTCACATTTGTCATACATAGAACCAAGACCTTCAACAAACACAAGTTTTTTAAGACCTTCATTTGATAAACCATTTCTAATATCATTTTTATAAAAGAACATTGCATCAGCTAATCTTGGTCTTAAAACTTTTTCATTTCCAGCAATGATATAACCAAAATCATCAGTTTTTGCATTTGATACAACAATGAAATTATTTGATAATTTTCCATCTTTATAAACTGCAAAATATCTTTGATTCTCTTTCATAGATGTTACAATTACTTCTTCTGGTAATTCTAAAAATTCAATATCAAATTTACCAATTAAAGCTGTTGGATATTCTGTAATAGCAACAACTTCTTCAAGTAATTCTGTATCAATTTCAATTTTTACATTGTGTCTTTGTTCAATATTTTTCATCTGTTCTAAGATGATTTTTCTTCTTTCATCTGGATATAAAATAACTCCATTTTTATCAAGTTTACAGAAATAATCTCCTGCAAAAGAGTAAGTAAATGGTTCATAAGAAACCATTCTATGTGCAAATGAGAAATTAGAAGACTTAACTCCAAAAAGTTCAGCGTCAACTATTTCTTCACCTAAAAGAATAGATAAACTTCTAATTGGTCTAATAAAACTGTCTGTTCTACTTGCCCATCTCATAGATTTTCCAAAGTTTAAAGAAGCAACAAATTCATTTACCATATCATTTAGTAAAGTTTTTGATTCACTACCAACTACTTCTTGTTTAAAATAAAGAACTTCTCCTTTACCTAAATCAATTTTATCTAAAGCACTAACATCTACTCCACATTTAGTAGCAAAACTAATAGCAGCTCCTGTTGGAACACCATCTTTATAAGCTATTTTAATAGGAGCTCCATATTGTTCAACAGTTGAATCTTCTTGTTTAACTTGAAATTCTCTATGCCATAATACTAATCTTCTTGGTGTATAAAAAAAGTCAAAATCACATAATAATCTATTTTTTTCTAATATATCACTCCATTTTTTTTCAATATTTGGTAATTCATTTAAAAATGGAATTGCTGGTAATTCTTCAACACCAATCTCAATTAATAATGGTTTATTCATCTACGTTTTCCTTCTTAGAGTTATTAATTCTTTCATTTTCGTCAAGTTTATCTGTATGTTTTTTGATTTGTTGTCTATTAAAATTTATGATAAACAAAGCAACCATAATAACAAACATAATAAGTATTATTGTGTCTAATATATCTTTCACATTTTTCCTAATTTATATCTATATAAAAGGCCAATATTCTAACTAATTATTACTTATTATTTAGTAAATCAACTAGTGTTGAGCCTTCATTCATACCTGGTGTTTTAAAAATATCCTCTTTATTTATATGACATTTTTTACACGATGCCAAGTTTTGATGTTCCATTCTATTTGATTGTATTAATTTATTTTGAGAATGACATGCAAAACAATCTCCACCACATTCAACCATTGTAGTTGGCGTTTTTGTATGACAAGCTATACAAGAGGTTAAAACTTTATGGTGTTCTTCATTGATTGAGTTTTTTAAAGTTGCATGACAAGACATACAATCTCCACTACATGCAAATGAATAAAAATATAAAGTAAATATTAATATAAATATTTTCATGATTAAGAAATCAAATCTTTATATATAACTCCATCAATTTCATTTTTTGCAATATTCTCTAACTCATCATTTGATTTAATAATTGCTAAAATCTTAGAATCATACATATAGTTATCTGCAATTTTTTGTAGTTTTTTAGCTAGTTTTTTATCGCAAATAATATATTTTACATTTAAACTATTACAATAAATAGCCTCTTTTATACTTTTTACAACAATTGCACTTGATAATTCATTTTTAAAACAATATTTTAATAACTCTTCATTATAAAAAAATAACAAAGCTGAATTTGCTTTTGTATTTTTTATATCTTCTATAGAATTTATTAAATTCAACTCTTCAAATGGAATTAAATTATCTCCAATTATAATCATTTTAGTAACCTATTTATTTAATAAACACTCATTTGAGCAATAAAATTTACCATTACTTACAATTGCTTCTTTTTTAGAAACATATGTTTTACAAGTTGGGCACTCTACCATATCATCTGTAATCATTTCGTCTTTTTTATTTATTTCATTTTCTCTAGTTTTTTTAAATAAAAAAACATAAACTAAAAAGGCTACTGCAATTACTAATATAACTTTTAAAACCATTATTAACCTTTTATATATAAATAGTTTCTATCTTTTCTATTTACTATTTTATAATTATTTACTTTAGCTATTTCAATCTCAACTTCTAGCATACTACCTTTATAAAAAAGGTATGAACTATTCTCTTTTTTAATATTTTTCGTAATATCCAAAAGTAAAGAAGTATTTGTTACTGCTCGTGAAGTTATTAAATCAACTTTTAAATCTTTAACCTCTTCTACTCTATTACATAATACAGTTAAATTATCAAGTTTTAAACTAGCTTTTACAAAATTTAAAAAAGAAACTCTTTTTATTCTTGGCTCGATTAAATAAGATTTTACATCTCTTAAAGCAATTGCAAGTATAAGTCCAGGATAACCTGCACCTGTTCCAATATCTGCAAAACTTTCATATTTATCTATAAAAGTTAAAGGATATAAAGAATCTAAAATATTTTCATTTATATCCTCTTTTGTTAATCTACCACTTAGATTATGAACACTTCCCCATTGCTGTAAAAGTTTTGTAAAAACTTCACAATCACTATAAAATTTATCATCAAATTTTAAATTATTTGATTCAAGTAATTCTTTTAACATTAAAGTAAATGCCCCATTTTCTCTTTTTTTGTAGCTAAATACTCTTCATTGTATTTATTTGCTTCGATTATTGCAGGAATTCTTTCAACTATTTCTATTCCTAAGCTTTCAATATAATTTATTTTTTTAGGATTATTTGTAATCAATTTTAATTTTTTAACACCTAAATCTTCTAAAATATATCCAATAATAGAATAATCTCTTTCATCTTCTTTAAAACCTAATTCCAAATTAGCTTCTATTGTATTTCTTCCTTGGTCTTGCAGAGAATAAGCATTTACTTTGTTAAATAGACCAATATTTCGACCTTCTTGTTTGTGATAAATCACTAAACCACCATTTTTAGCTATAAAATCTAATGCTAAATTCAACTGTGCTTGACAGTCGCATTTTAGGCTTCCAAGAGCATCTCCCGTTAAACATTCTGAGTGAATTCTCACATATGGAATTTCAATTTTTTCAAAATCTTCACTCATAATCGCTAAATGTTCTTGAATATCATCTTTATATGCTTTTATTTTAAAATTTCCATGTTTTGTTGGTAATTTAGCGATATTTGACTTTTCAATATTCATTTGTATTTAAACCTTAAACTGTTAAAATCCGAGGATTATAACCAAAAGAGGTAAATAGAATGTTTAAACGATTTAGAAGATTAAGAATTAATGAAACACTAAGAAACTTAGTACAAGAAACAGTTTTAACACCTGATGATTTCATCTATCCATTATTTGTAAGAGAAGGTCAAAATATAAAAACTGAAGTTGCATCAATGCCTGGTGTTTATCAAATGAGTATTGATGAAATTTTAAAAGAGTGTGAGTATTTAGTAAGTATAAATTTAAAATCAATTATTTTATTTGGAATTCCAGATACTAAAGATTCAGTTGGAAGTGAATGTTTATGTGGTGAAAGCATAATTGCAAGAACTATTAAAGCAATCAAAGCAAAATTCCCTCAAATGTTTATCGTAACTGATTTATGTTTTTGTGAATATACAGACCATGGACATTGTGGTATTTTAGACCCAAAAACTGGAAGTGTTGATAATGATAAAACATTAGAAATCTCTGCTCAACAAGCAGTGGTTCATGCTCGTGCTGGAGCTGATATGATAGCACCTTCAGGAATGATGGATGGGATTATTACTACTTTAAGAAATGCACTTGATGAAAATGGATTTAAAAATCTTCCAATCATGGCATATTCAACAAAATTTGCAAGTGGATATTATGGACCATTTAGAGATGTTGCTGAATCAACTCCAAGTTTTGGTGATAGAAGAACATATCAAATGAATCCAGCAAATAGACTTGAAGCAATTGAAGAATCACTTGAAGATGAAAAAGAAGGTGCAGATATTTTGATGGTAAAACCAGCACTTGCATTTTTAGATATTGTTAGAGATATTAGAAACCAAACAAATCTTCCTTTATGTGTTTATAATGTAAGTGGAGAGTACGCTATGCTTAAACATGCTGGAATTGCTGGATTAATTGATTATGAAAGAGTTATGATGGAAACTATGATTGCATTTAAAAGAGCTGGTGCAAATATCATCATCTCTTACCATGCAAAAGAGGTTTGCGAAATTTTAAGAAACAACTAAAAATGAGCACAACTTATCAAGAAGCAATTGAAAATTCAAATATTGTATCAAAAACTGATATAAGTGGAATTATCACTTTTGTAAATGATGAGTTTTGCAAAATCTCTGGATACTCTTATGATGAATTAATAGGTCAAAACCATAACATCGTAAGACATCCAGAGGTACAAGCTTCAAGTTTTGAACTTTTATGGAAAACTATTTTAGATAAAAAACCATATAAAGCAACTGTAAAAAATCTTACGAAAGATGGAAAAACTGTCTACTTAAATACTACTATAACGCCTATTTTAGATGAATTTGAAAATATTATTGAATTTATTGCTATAAGATATGATGTAACTTTTGAGGTTGAGCTCAAAAAAAGTTTAGAGCAAAAAGAAAAAGAGCTTGAAGAGTTAAATCAAAATCTAGAATTAAAAGTAAAAGAACAAACTAAACAACTAAAAGAACTAAATAAAACTTTAAAAAAAAGAGTTCAAGAAGAGATAGCTAAAAATGATGAAAAACAAAAACTTCTTTTTTGGCAATCAAGAATGGCAAGTTTAGGACAAATGATAGGAAATATTGCCCATCAATGGAGACAACCTCTAACTGAGTTAAATCTTACTTTGTTTAATATGAAAAAAGCCTCTTTAAAAAAAGATGAAAAAAAAGTTGAAGAGTTATATAAAGAGAGTAAAAATCTAATTTCAAGTATGTCAACAACTATTGAAGATTTTATGAACTTTTTCAATCCTAAAAAAGAGAAAAAAAGTTTTGAGATAAAAGATAGTATCAATGAAGCTTTAACTATTTTAAAAAAACTAATTCAACAAGAAAATATAAAAATCAAGGTTAATGTTCCTACAAACTACAAAGTTTTAGGTGTTTCAAATGAACTATCACAAGTTATTATAAACCTAATTCAAAATGCAAAAGATGCTTTTATAACAAATGATGTAGAAGATAAAAATATTTTAATAACTCTAAAAGAAGATTTAGACAAAAAATATTTTTTACTTGAGATTGAAGATAATGCAGGTGGAATTAAAGAAGAAAATATAGATTCTATCTTTGAGCCATACTTTACAACAAAACATAAATCACAAGGCACTGGACTTGGATTATTTATGTCAAAAATGATTGTAGAAAAGAGTTTAGAAGGTACTTTAAGCCATAAAAATAGTGAAAATGGCTCAATCTTTACAATCACAATTTTAAATGAAAAAGAGTAAAAATGCAAGATATATTAAAAACTCTAAAAATCTTAATAGTTGAAGATGAAAAAAGATTAGCTCAACTTTTAAAAGAGGCTATAAATGATTCATTTTATAAAGTAATTATTGCAAAAGATGGAACTGAAGGTCTTAAAAAATATAAAACTTTTAAACCTGATATTATAATCACTGATATAATGATGCCAAAACTTGATGGTTTAGATATGACTATAAAAATCAAAGAGATTGATTCTAATATTCCTATAATTGTACTAAGTGCACACTCTGATAAAGAAAAACTTTTAAAAGCTATAGATGTTGGAATAAATAAATATTTTATCAAACCTTTTGACCCAGATGAAGTAATAGAACATATAAAAAAGCTCTCAATAAAAATAGAAAAACAAAAGATTTCCATACTAAAAGATGATTTTATTTTTGATAACAATACCTTCTCTTTACATAAAAATGAACTATTAATAAATCTAACAAAGAGAGAAAAAGAGTTTATATATTTACTCTTAAAAAACAAAAACTCAATAGTAAAAACTCAAACTATAAAAACTTCTCTTTGGAATGAAGAGGTAAATGATGAAAGATTAAGAACCTTTATAAAACGATTACGTATAAAAACTTCTAAAGATTTGATAGAAAATATTTCAGGACAAGGTTATTTAATTTCTGTATTGAATAGTTAAATTTTTGCTATCAATTAAACTTTTATCTATAGCCCTACTTTTTTTGATATTTCCTATATTTGATGAGGTTTCTATAAAGTTTTGTAAATAATAAACACCTTTATAATTTAAACAACTAATAGTTTCAATCATAGAATTTATATCTTTCTCATCTAAAAGCCTTGTATTTATTGTAGTTCTTAGTTCAAAATCAAAGCCAATTTTTATTAGATATTTTATGGTATCTATCACTTTTTCATAAAAATTTGTAGCTGTAATTTGAGAAAATTTATATTTTGGAGCTTTAAAATCAATAGCGATAAAATCAACTAGACCTTTTTTTGTTAAATTCTTTACTAAATTTAGATTTGTTCCATTTGTATCAAGTTTTATTTTAAAACCTAACTTTTTTATTTTTTTACAAAAAATTTCCAACTCATGTAAACTTGATTCACCACCACTTAAAACAACAGCATCTAGTAAACCAACCCTTGATTTTAAAAACTCTAAAATCTCAAAAAAACTATAATTTCCTTTTTTTGTATAAACCAAAGTATTATTATAACAATACAAACATCTAAAATTACACTTTATAAACCAAATTATGCATGACATTTGCCCTACATAATCTGTTGTTGTAAATTTTGTAAAATCATAAATTAGTTTTTGATTCAGTAAATTTAACTCTTTGTTTGTGTTCACCTTTTTTTCCTATATTAAAGCTTTCAATTGGTCTATGATAACCCATAACTCTAGTATATATTATACATTTAGTTCTTTTTTCCATATTTTTCTCAAGCAATTCTTGATTTGTCATCTTTTAACTCCTTTTTTAAAATCTCTTCATCACATTTTGGACAAAACTCGTGCTCACCTTCTATATATCCATGAATTTCACAAATAGAAAATACAGGAGTTACTGTTATATAAGGCAATCTAAAATTTGAAATTACATTTTTTACAAACTTTCTACAAGCTTCAACTGATGAAATTTTTTCTCTCATATAAAGATGAAGCACTGTTCCACCTGTATATTTGCATTGTAATTCATCTTGTAATTCCAAGGCTTCAAATGGGTCTTCTGTAAAATCAACTGGAAGTTGAGAAGAGTTAGTGTAATAAATATTTTTATCAAATCCAGCTTGAATAATATCTTTGTATCTTTTTTTATCCTCTTTTGCAAATCTATAAGTTGTTCCTTCTGCTGGTGTTGCTTCAAGATTATATAAATTTCCAGTTTCTTCTTGAAATTTGACCATTTTATCTCTCATAAAATCTAATATTTCGATACAAAATTGATTTCCTATTTTTGTTGAAATATCAATATTTTCTCCAAAATAGTTTTTCAACATCTCATTCATCCCATTTACTCCAATAGTCGAAAAATGGTTATTAAAACTCTTTAAATATCTTTTTGTATAAGGATAAAGTCCTTTTTCATACATACTATTTATAAATTTACGTTTTATTTCTAGACTCTCTTTTGCTAAATCCATCAACTCTTCTAATCTGTTTAATAAACCATTTATATCATTTTTATATAAGTATCCAAGTCTTGCCATATTTATTGTTACAACTCCAATACTACCTGTCATTTCAGCACTTCCAAACAAACCTCCACCTCGTTTTAGAAGTTCCCTTAAATCAAGTTGTAATCTACAACACATACTTCTTACATGCCCTGGTTTATAGGCTTGTTCGTTTTGTATCAAATTTCCCTTTTCATCTTTTTTATATTGACTTCCTATAAAATTTTGAAAATAAGAACTTCCTATTTTTGCGGTATTTTCAAAAAGTAAATCTGTATTTTCGCCATACCAATCAAAATCTTCAGTTATATTTACAGTGGGAATTGGAAAAGTAAAAGGCTGTCCTGTTTTATCACCTTGAGTCATTACTTCATAATAGGCTTTATTTATTAAGTTCATCTCTTTTTGAAAATCTTTATAAGTTAATTGTTCAAACGAAGTTAAACCTTTTTTTTGAATCTCTAAAAATAGTTCTTCATCATAAAAATTTTTAAATAGATGTTTTTGATTTTTTGTTGGAATTTGCTCTTTCAAATCACTTGGAACAGTCCAATCAATAGTGATATTTGTAAAAGGACTTTGTCCCCAACGTGCAGGAACATTAAGATTATAAATAAAACTTCTAATTGCTTTTTTTATCTCTTTATATTCAAGTTTATCTTTGAAAACATAAGGAGCAAGATATGTATCAAAAGAACTAAAAGCTTGAGCTCCTGCCCATTCACTTTGAAGTATTCCTAAAAAATTTGCCATTTGCCCCAAAGCTTCTCTAAAATGATTTGGTGCATCACTTTCAACTCTTCCTCGTACCTTATTAAATCCCTCATCAAGTAAAATTCTTAAACTCCAACCTGCACAATAACCACTCAAACAATCCAAATCATGTATATGATAATCTCCATTTCTATGTGCATATCCTTGTTCTTTTGTATAAATTTTATCAAGCCAATAGTTTGCAATAATTTTTCCAGCACTATTATTTATAAGTCCAGCATGAGAATATCCTGTATTTGAATTTGCTTTTATTCTCCAATCACTTCCAGATATATACTCTTCTATTGTTTGTGTTGAGTTTATATATGTTGTATCATCATTTATTTGTAAAATCTGCTCCCTTTGAATTTTATGAAGATGTCTATATAAAATAAATGATTTCATAACATCAAAATATCTTGCTTTATAAAGCTCTTTTTCAATAATATCTTGAATATCTTCAACAGCAACTACTCTTTTACACTTTAATTCAAATAGAACATTAAAAAATACCGAAATATCATATTTGTTATTTACACTTTTAAAAGCCTTTTTTATGGCATCTTCTATTTTATAAGATTCAAATTTTTGTTTAGTTCCATCTCTTTTTAATATATCAACTATCATTATTTTTTCCTTTCAATAGATTTGTAATTCTAGATGAGTTGTTCTTAATAAGATATAAGCATTTTTGTCACAAAAGTGTCATTTTATGGGAGTTTTTTTAATAATAAATTTTAATTTGAATATTTTTTATCCTTAATTTTTCAAAATTTTAAGATATTCTAAAGTTAAATTAAATAGAATGTTTGTTTTTATTAATTACAGAGGAAATAAAATGAGACATTTCTTAACATTGGCTGATTATACTAAAGAAGAGATTTTAGAAATACTTGCTTTAGCTAAACAAATCAAAGAAGAGACTAAAAGAAGAGAATTTAAAGATTACATGCCTAAAAAAACATTAGGTATGATTTTTGAAAAAAGCTCTACAAGAACAAGAGTATCTTTTGAAACAGGTATTTATCAGTTAGGTGGTATTGGTTTATTTCTTTCATCAAATGACATCCAATTAGGTAGAGGTGAACCTATGAGTGATACATCTAGAGTAATTTCTAGAATGGTAGATATGGTGATGATTAGAACTTTTGAACAATCTAAAATCGAAGAATTTGCAAAATATTCAAAAGTTCCTGTAATAAATGGTTTAACAAATGAGTACCACCCTGTTCAACTTATGGCTGATTATATGACTATCCAAGAAGCTGGATTAGATAAAGATTTAGTTGTGGCTTATGTTGGTGATGGTAATAATATGGCTCATTCATGGCTTAACTTATCAGCTAAATTAGGTTTTGAACTTAGAATTGCAACTCCTAAAGGTTATGAAGTAGATGCAACTATTTTGGCAAAATCTTTAGAAATGGCAAAATTAAGTGGTGCAAAAATCACTATCACAAATGATCCAAAAGAAGCAATAAAAGGCTCAACTGTAGTTACAACTGATACTTGGGTTTCTATGGGACAAGAAGCTGAAAAAGAGAAAAGAGTAAAAGATTTTGCTGGATATATGGTAGATTCAAATATGATGAAATTAGCACAAGATAAAGCTATTTTCTTACATTGTTTACCTGCATATAGAGGTTATGAAGTTAGTGATGAAGTAATGGAAAGTTCTCAAAGTCTTATTTTTGAAGAAGCTGAAAATAGATTACATGCACAAAAAGGTGTAATGGTTTGGCTAGATAGAAAAAGAGACGAGAAATAATGATAGACTTCGCTAAGTTTGTAAAATATTCAAAACCAGGACCTAGATATACTTCATATCCAACAGCCCCTGAGTTTAGTGAAACTTTCACACAAGAAGATTTAAAAGAGTATTACAAAAATCAAAGTGATGATAGAGCATTATCACTTTATATTCATATGCCATTTTGTAGAAGTGCATGTTATTTTTGTGGTTGTAATACAATTTTCACTTCAAAAGAAGATAAAAAAACTAGATATATTGAGTATTTAAAAAAAGAATTAAATATCTTAAAAAATCATCTAAATACAAAAAGAGTTGTAACTCAAATGCATTTTGGGGGAGGAACACCTACTTATTTCTCTCCTTCTCAACTTGAAGAAGTTATAACTGCAATTAAAGAGATTTTCCCAAACTTTAGTGCTGATGCAGAAATCTCTTGTGAAGTAGACCCAAGATATTTTACTGTTGAACATATGAATGTTTTAAAAGCTGGTGGTTGTAATCGTTTGAGTTTTGGAGTTCAAGATTTAGATGAAGAAGTTCAAAAAACTATTCATAGAATTCAACCTTTTGAATTAACTCAAAATGTTATTAGAATAGCTAGAGAAGCTGGAATTCACTCTGTAAATACGGACTTAATTTATGGATTACCTTTTCAAACAAGAGAGAGTTTCAAAAAAACTTTAGAAAAGATGATTACACTTAATACTGATAGATTTGCAGTATTTAATTATGCTCATGTTCCTTGGCTTATGAAGACTATGAGAAAATTTGATGAAACAACTTTTCCAAAACCTCAAGAAAAACTAGAGATGTTAAAAGACACTATTGATTTCTTTACATCAAATGGTTATAAAATGGTTGGAATGGACCACTTTGCTAAACCAGAAGATGAGTTATTTAAAGCAATTGAAAAAGGTGAATTACATAGAAATTTCCAAGGTTACACAACTAAAGGTGGAGCTGATTTAATAGGAATTGGTCTTACATCTATTGGAAATGGTGTTGATTATTATGCACAAAATTTCAAAGACTTAGAGCCTTGGGAAAATGCGATTGATAATGGAGATTTACCAGTATTTAAAGGTTATAGATTAAGTGATGATGACCAATTAAGACAGTTTGTAATCATGGAACTTATGAGTAACTTCTCTTTAAATATAAAAAGAGTTGAAGAACAATTTAAAATAGACTTTAAAGATTATTTTAGTGATGCACTAGAAGCTTTAAAAGAGTTTGAAGATGCAGAACTTGTAAAAATAAGTGATGATAAAATTGAAGTTTCACAAACAGGAACTATGCTTATTAGAAATATCTGTATGCCATTTGATGCATATTTAAATAAAATTCCTGAAGAAAAAAGAAGATTTTCTAAAACTATCTAATAAAGTGGCTTTTTGGCTACTTTATTCGTTGCCCTCTTCCAAAAACTAGATATAAAATTGCTCCAATAACGGGGAAAAAAATCAGTACTAAAATCCAAATAATTTTATTATAACCTGTAAATTCATGTTTTAAAATATCTATTAAAACATAAATATATAAAACAAAAGTAAAAACTACAAATACCATCATAAAAGAAGACATTAAAATACCCATCATTTTTAAACTCCTTTTTTAAAACTTTCAATATATTCATTCATTAAAGAAAAATCAACATTTTCATCAATTTTTATCTCTAAATCCATTAAATAAAGATTTTTTATATTAAACTCTTTTAATTTTACCAAATCTTTTCCAGTTGTTAGAATAGCATAATCTTTATACTCTTTTTGAATTTGTGAAATTTCCTCTTTTGTAAAAGTATGATGATCTGGAAAACTTATCATTTTTATATCTTTTGGTAGATATTCCAATAATCTTTTAGGTTTTGAAATTGCTGTTATTAAAAGAGTTTTATTTGGAAGTTCTTTAATATTTCCATCTTTCTTTATAGTAATAACTCTTTTAAAATCTTTCCCTTCAAGTAGTTCAATATCAGCTTGAGCATAAAAACCTTTTGGTTCTCTATATCCACCACTTGGTAAACAAAAAATATTTGTAGGTTCATCTTTTGGTCTTAAAAGAATATTAAATTTTGAAATATGATATTTTGAAAATCCATCATCCAAAAATAAGATTTTACAACCTAATTCTTTTGCTTTTAAAATTGCAGTTACCCTATTTTCACTTACAATTACAGTTGCTTTTGGTAAAGAGTTTGCTAAAAGCATAGCTTCATCACCACTTGTTTTTACATCAACTTCTATTTTTCCTCTTAAACTTACTATTTGTAAACCTTTTGAAGCTCTTCCATAACCTCTTAAAATTATACAAACATCTTCATACTTTGAAGCAAGATTTATAGTAACTGGAGTTTTTCCACTACCACCAACAATAATATTTCCAACAGAAATAATTGGTATTCCAAACTCAATTTGTTTTGCCATTGCTCTTTTTGTAAGAATAATTAGCATATAAATAAAAGTTAAAGGTAATAATAAAAAAGAGATAATTTTTTGAAAGTTATTTGGAAAGAAGAGATACTCTTCAATCCATAAGTAAAATTTTTGTTTCAAACTAAATTAAACCCATTGTGATGCAACTTCAATCACTTGGTCACATACATAGTTTACATCTTCATCAGTAAGTCCTGCATATATAGGAAGTGACAAAATCTGTTGATAGTTATTTAAAGCATTTGGGAATGCTGTAATTTTTATTGAATATTTTGTTTTGTAATAAGATAAAAGATGTAATGGAATATAATTAAGTCCAGTAGCAACTCCTCTTTCTTTTAATGCTCTAGCAAAAGCATCTCTATTTCTAGAAATTTTGATGATAAATTGTGTAAAAATATGTTCATCTTTATGAGGTAAGATTGTTACATGTTTTACATTTGCTAATCTTTTTTCATAAAGTTTTGCTATTTCTTTTCTTCTTTTAATAAATTTTTCTGTTTTATTTAATTGAGCTAATGAATAAGCAGCATCTAATTCAGATAAATCATATTTATGACCAATATCAACAACATCATAAACATAATCTAAGTTTCCATAACTATCATACGCAGTAGTTAGTGCATGTGTTCTTAAAAGTTTTGCTCTATTTGCAATTTCTTCATTATTTGTAACGATTACACCTGAACGACTAATTGCATATTTAGAAGGAGAAGGATTAGTTGAAAAAATTGTCATATCAGCTCTTAAATTTCCAACTTTTTTACCTTTGTAAGTTGCACCTAAAGAGGCTCTACAATCTTCTATTAAAATAATTCCATATTTTTGAGCGATATCATAAATTCTATCTAAATCAGGAGCTTGACCACCAATAAATGTAATTATTGCTCCTCTTAATTTTTTTGAATCATTATTTGCTAATGCTTCTTCAAACTTATCAATATCAATATTCATATCTTCCATATTAATATCAATAAAAATAGGTTCAGCATCAAAATGTCTTACAACTTCAGGAAGATTTATAAAAGAGTTTACTGACATAAGTATTTTGTCACCTCTTTTAAGTTTAATAGCACTAAGAGCTAAATGAATTGCAGCAGTTGATGTAGCTGTTGCAATAGCATATTTTGCACCAATATATTTTTTTATTCCATCTTCAAATTCTAAAACTTTTGATAAGTCATTTTTTGAATCTAAAACTGATTTGATTTGATTAAATTCATCATTATCAATTGTTGCTTTATATATTGCAATATTTTTTGCCATTTATCAATTCCACCTTATTTTTGCTATTGTTGGTAATTTACCTTTGAAAGAATTAGCTTTTACTCTATAATTTATTTTATCAATAAAAGGTTCATCAAAACCAAGTTTTAATAACTCATATTTTGATTTTCCTTCATCAATCATTGCTTTTAATAAATCATCCATCTCTTTATATGTATGTCCAAGTTCATCTTCATCACTTTGACCTTCCCATAAATCTGCACTTGGTGCTTTTCCTAAAATAGATTCAGGAACACCTAAATATTTTGCAAATTCAAACTCGTCACTTTTATAAATTTCCCCTATTGGATTAATTGCACATGCAATATCTCCAAAAATTGTTCCATAACCTAAAAGTATCTCACTTCTATTTGAAGTTCCAACAACTAAAGATTTTTCTCTTGATGATACATCATATAAAACAGACATTCTCATTCTTGCAGAAAAATTTCCAATTCTTAGTTTATCTTCATTCATATTTTTAATAAAAGCACTAACCATTGGTTCAATTGAGATAATTTCATATTTGATATCAAATTTCTCACATACTTCGATTGCATGTTCTGTTGAACTTTTTGATGAAAATTGTGATGGCATTAATACGCAGTTTAAATTATCACCAAAAGCTTCTTTACATAAAATAGCAACAACAGCTGAGTCTAAACCTCCTGAAAGCCCTACAGTTACCTTTTCTAGACCAGTTTTAGCAACTTCATCTTTTAAAAATAAAATTAAATCTTGCTTAATTTTTTCCCAATTTATCATTCTTAATCCTTTATTAAGTAATTATATCTCATCTTTTTTTGTTTTTTCATAAATTTCATCTAAATAATTATTACTTATTTTAGATATGTTTTCTTTTCTTAATTCCAACTCTTTTTGAATATTCAAAAGCTCTTCTTCATCAAAGTATTCAAGGTATTTAGGATTTATTTCTATACTATCAGTTGGATTTATTTTGATTAACTCTTTTATATTTTCTATTAATATTTCTTTCATAATTATTCTTTATTAAATTTATTTAAAATTTCTTCTAAATATAGTTCCATTTTTTCAACACCAATATCGCTTTGTGAATTTTGACAAGATTTACAACAACTTCCAGCATCTGTTAATTCAGATAAATCTTCAAGAGTTTTTGCACCTTTTTCTTTAATTGAATAAATAATTTCACCTAAAGTTACGTGTTTACAAGTACAAACCACAAAAGAGTGTGGAAAACTTCTAGCCATTAAAATCCTTCTTTTACACTATTTAAGATATCTTTACAATATATCTTTTTTTTAATTTTTCCAAAATCACCCTCTTCAAATATACAAAATCTACAATCAGTTCCAGCAGTTGTAATATCTTGAATATCTCTAAGAGTTTTTGCATTTTGAGTGATTATTGCATCTTCAATTTGTGCAATTGTAACTTTTTTACAGTTACATACTTCATAAGTTTTAGGAAAATTCAACAATTTTTATAAACCTTTATCTTTTTTGATAATTTCATAAGCTTCATTTATCTCTTGAAGTTTTTTTGTAGCTTCATCAATAATATTTTGACTAGCACCTTGTCCTGCAATAATATCAGGATGGTGTTTTTTCACTAAATTTCTATAATTCTTCTTTAATGTTGCTGCATCATCATTTGGTGTTGATTCCAAAATTTCATAAGCTTTTTCTAAACTTGTAGCTTTATTTGAAGCTTGTTGAGCATAAAAAGCTTCGAATGTTGAAACTAATCTATCAAAATCCTCTTTTTTGATTTTTAATGCATTTGAAATATCTTCTGTTATCATCTTTTCAGTATTAGAAAACTCTTTATCAATAAATGCTAAATTTATAAGATATTCCATAATTTTTAGACGTTTATTGTAATCATTTCTTGTTAAGCCATATAGTTTTTCACTAATTACAATAAGATTATCAAAACTTTGTTTTTCTGTTTCATATAAATTTTTTAATTTAGTTCTTACTTCTTCAAAGTTTTCAAAATGACTTGAAATATCATTAAATGTATGTTTTAAAAGTTCTGCTTCAAGTTCACTAACCTTTCCATCAGCTTTTGCAACTTTTGCCATTAAAGCTACTAAAAGTCCTGCTTCGTGATGTAACAAATCTCCTTGAAAAATCTCTTTTCTTTTTAAATTTATATTTTTAAACTCTTCTGTTTTATAGTTTTTTCCAATAAAAAACAAAATCACAATTACAACTGCTAAAACTATTAATTCCATATTTTCCCTTATCTTCCAGTTTAAATTTTTGGTTGATTTTAACAAATTTTAGGTAAAATCTCTCCCTTTAAATAGACAATGGAGTTACAAATGTTTGGAATGGGCTTTATGGAAATCTTGTTAATTGCAATAATTGCAATTATCGCATTAGGACCAGACAAATTACCTGATGCAATGGTTCAAATTGCAAAATTTATCAGAAAATTCAAATCTGGACTTGAAGATGCAAAATCAACTTTAGATAGTGAATTAAATATTTCTGAAATGAAAACTGAAGCAAATAAATTTAAATCACAAATAGAAGAAACTAAAGCTTCTTTATCAATAGAATCAAAAATTGATTTAGGTTTAGATGAAATTTTAAAAGATGATTTAAATACTGATACACCAAAAAATGAAACTAAAGAAAAAAGTGAAAAAGTTTCATTTAAAAAAGAGAAATTAGACAAAAAAGAGGAAAATGCTTAATGTTTGAAGATTTAAAACCCCATATTGCTGACTTAAGAAAAAGACTTATTGTCTCTACTTTAACTGTTGTTGCAATGTTTTTTGTTTGTTTTTCTTTTTATGAACCTATTTTAACTTGGATGATGATTCCTGTTGAAGCTGTTTTACCTAAAAATTCTCATATGGTTGCAGTTGAACTTCAAGAAACATTCTTTACAGCTTTAAAAGTAGCTTTTTTTACTGGGTTTATTTTTTCTTTACCTGTAATATTCTGGCAAATGTGGTTATTTTTAGCTCCTGGACTTTATGACCATGAAAAAAAACTTGTAATTCCTTTTGTATTTTTTGCAACATTAATGTTTGTAATTGGTGCTTCTTTTGCTTATTATGTTGTTGTTCCATTTGGATTTGAGTTCTTAGTAAACTTTGGTTCAGTTGTTGTAACAGTATTACCAAGTATTGGAGCATATGTTAGTTTCTTTACAAAATTACTATTTGGATTTGGTATTGCATTTGAGTTACCTGTAATAACTTTCTTTTTTGCAAAAATCGGACTTGTAGATGATAAAATGTTAAAAGATTTCTTTAGATATGCGGTTGTTATTATATTTATAGTTGCAGCTCTTTTAACACCTCCTGATGTTTTAACTCAATTTTTAATGGCTGGTCCACTTATTTTATTATATGGAATTTCTATTTATGTAGCAAAAGTATTTAATCCAGCTGCAAAAGAAGAAGATGAGGAAGAATAGAATTGTTAGACCCGCTTAAAACTTCAAGTTACGATTATGATTTACCAAAAGAGTTAATCGCAACAAAACCTGTAAGTCCAGCAGATAGTGCTAGACTTTTGGTTTATAACAGAAAAGAAAACAAAATTACCCACACAACTTTCAAAAATCTAATGGATGTTTTACCTTCTGATTTATCTATTTTTTTGAATGACACAAAAGTTATAAAAGCTAGAATTTTTGGAGAAAAAGAATCAGGTGGAAAAGTTGAACTTCTTTTAAATAAACCTCTTTTTATGGATAGATATCTTGTAATGATACGAGGTAAAGTAAAAATTGGAACAAAACTATTTTTTGATGAAGATTTAATTGCAGAAGTAATTGAATTAAATGAAGATGGGACAAGAGTTGTTAAATTTTTTAAAAAAGATAAAAACTTAGATTTTTTAGAGCTTGTTGAAATTTTAAATAAAATTGGACATCTTCCACTTCCTCCTTATATGAATAGAGAAGATGAAAAAGAGGATGAAAAAGATTACCAAACTTTGTTTGCTAAAAATTATGGAGCAGTTGCAGCTCCTACGGCATCACTACATTTTACATCTGAATTATTAGAAAAAATCAATAATAAATATGATGTAAATTATCTTACACTTCATGTTGGAGCTGGAACTTTCAAACCTGTTGATGTGGATGATATTTTAAATCATCCAATGCATAGTGAATATTTTGAAATAGGAATAGAAGCAAAAAAAGCTTTAGATAATGCAAAAAAAGTTTTAGCAGTTGGCACAACGGTTACTAGAACAGTTGAATACTATGCAAGAACAAATAAAATCCAAGGTGAATGTGATTTGTTTTTAAATCCATCAAATCAACCAATTAAAGTTGATTATTTACTTACAAATTTTCACTTACCAAAATCTACACTAATTATGCTTATTGCATCTTTTGTAGGATTAGAAAAAACACTTGAAATTTACCATGAAGCCATAAAAGAAAAATATAGATTTTACTCATATGGCGATGGTATGTTAATAATTTAAAGGACTAAAATGGCATATTACATACTATTTGATACAGAAACAACAGGAAACCAAGAAGAAGATAGAGTTATTCAATTTGGTGCAATGATTGTTGATCAAAAAGGAAAAATTGAAGCTTATGATGAATTTTGTTCAAGTGATGTTGAAATAAAGCTTGAAGCAATGGAAGTTCACAATATAACTCCTGATTTATTAATTGGAAAACCAAAAGCACCTGAAACTTCATTTTATAAAAGACTAGAAGAATTAAACTCAAATGAAAACTTTTTGATAGCTCACAATATCTCTTTTGATATGGAAATGATAAAAAAAGAGGGATTTGTAAATCAATATCAAATCATTGATACATTAAGATGTGCAAAGCACCTATTTCCTGAACTTCCTTATCATAGACTTCAATATATAAGATATGCTCTTGAATTGTATAAAACTGAAGAACAAGAGGCTTCAAAACATAATATTACTATAAAAGCTCATGATGCAATTGGTGATGTTTTAGTTATGAAACTATTTTTAACAAAACTTGTAGGAAGATGTAGAGAAATTTATCCTGATTATAATCCAATTGAAAAACTTGTTGATTTGACAAAAACGCCTGTATTTATCAAAACATTTAAATTTGGAAAATATAAAGGTAAAGATATTGAAGAAGTTGCAAAAATCGATACAAATTATCTAAATTGGATGAGAACAAGTATGGAACTAGATGAAGATTTAAAATATACTTTAGACAAAGTTTTAAAATCTTAAATACAAAAATAAATTAAATAAAATCATTAAAAAATTTAAAATATAAAACACTTTTTTATTAAATATTGAAAAAAATGAGAAAATCAAATAAACAATAAAAAAATAAAAAGGTGTTTTAACTTCATAAATAAACAGCTTAAAATCTAAAAAATATTTAATATACTCATCAAAATAGATTGCAAAATTAAAAATATGTGCAAAAATCTCAAAAGGATAAAAAAAGCTAAAAAAGATTGTAATTATGGGTGATAAAAATTGTAAATAGGAAGTTGAAGGAAAATAAAAATGTACTATTGGATTAAAAATTAAAAACATCCAAATATTAAATAAAAAAAGATGAAAAAATTTGTTTTTAAAATCAAAATATTGAATATATAAAAAGATATAAAAAACAGCAATTATTGAGAACCAAAATCCTAAAGAAAAAAGATATTTAGGAAATAATGAAATTACAATTAAAGCTGTAAAAAATAGAGTTTCAAAAGATAAAATCTTTATATTTGAGCGAAGTAAAAAAATACCTAAACAAAACATCACAAAAGCTCTTAACAGGGAAGGAATAATTCCAGTTAATAACAAATACAAAAAAAGAAATACTATGGTTATTAGCAATAAATCATACTTTTTGTTTCTGTATGGAAAAAATTTTTGATGAAAAAAAGAATATGGAAAATATAAAATCCAATAAATTACAAAAGATAAAACAGCAAGATGAAAACCTGATAACGCAATTAAATGAGAAATTCCATAATTTGTACAAATTTCTCTTAACTCTTTTGAAATAGGAATTGCTAAAAATAGTGCTTGAAATAGTTCTTTTATCATTTCATTTTTATGATTTATATCTATTTGTTTTACAAGTTTATCCCTAAAAAAAGGAGATTTATCTAAAATGTCAAAATAAATAGTTTTTGTATAAAAACCTTTTAGATAATCTAAAAAACTTATATTTTTTGAAATAAAAACAAGATTTAATAAATCAAATTTTTTTATATTCTCACTTTTATCTATATTTGTAAAAAAGTCAAAATTATCTGCTTTTAATCTTAAGATATTAAATTCTTCTTTTTTATAAATATTCAAAACTTCAACTTTTGTTTCATAAATCTCTTCATCTACTAAATCTAAATATTTACTATATTCAATGGAAAGGTTTAATAAAAATAGAAAAAATAAGAAAATAATTGTTACAATTTGTTTACTTTTTATTTTACTAATAATCATAAAAATTATTATACATAAAATTTTTTATTTAAAAGGCTTTTTATGCAAATAACAACTTCTACAAATTCATTATTTGGTACATCAACAAAAGATTCTCTTTTATCAAAAGATAAAGATGAAAATTCAATCAATTCTTTTGATTCATTAATGGAAAAGGATAATGATAAAGAAAATAATGTAAAAATTGAAAACAATGAAAGAGAAGCATTAGTAAAAGATATATTATCTCTACTAAAAACAGGTTTTACAGAAGATGAATTAGAAAAGATAAAAGAACTTTTAGACAAATTAGAAAATCTAAAAAAGAAAAAATCATCTGATGGAAATTTATCTCTAAGTGAAATTGAATCAACATTAAAAGATATAAAAACAACATTAATTCAAGCTCAAGAAAAGGTTACAGGAAGATCAATCAGAAATACAAATGAAAATCTAAATAATACTTTCCCTATAAAAAAAGAGATTGAAGAAAAAATAAATGGGCTGAAAGAAACTTTTACAAATAATAAAAATGGTACTTCTGTAAAAGAGAACCAAATATTAAGTCTAAGTGTAGCTGATCAACTAAAACTAATGGAGCAAGTAAAACAAAAAAATAGAGTATAAAAACTCTATTTTTTCTTCCAAATTGACATCTGAGAAATAGTATGTTGATATTTTCTATTTGTCTCTTTTATTACAAAAGGAACATCTAAAACATCAACTAATTCAAAACTAGAAGATAAATTTTCTTTTAAAGTATCAAAAGTTGATACTTCTTTATTATCTTTAATAAAACCTCCAAGCCAATTACTTTTTGGCGTATATTCTTCCAGCCAAGTATAAGGACTTAAAAGAACTAGAAGACCTTCTTTATTTACTCTATTTGGAATATCATCTAAAAACTTTTGTGGATAATATAATCTATCTATTAAATTTGAACAAAATATCAAATCATAACCTGTATAAATATCTTTTAAATTACAAGCATCACCTTGCATAAAAGATACTTTTTCTTTAATTTCTTCTAAATCTAAATCTTTTAAAGAAACAGATTTTTCTTCAAAAATTTCACCCTCTTTTTTAACTTTATAAATTAAAGAATCATAAAGTTTTAGTTTAACTCCAACATTTATAAAGTTTGCACTAAAATCAATTCCTAATACTTCATCATATATTTTTGCTAACTCAAAACTTGCTCGTCCTACAGAGCAACCTAAATCAAGAGCTTTAGAAGTTTTTAAATCTTTTACATATGGTTTTAATAATTCAACTGAATTTACACAAAAATTTTTAATTCCAAAATTTTCTTTTCCATAATGAAATTCACAATACTGAGAAATCAATTCATCTGTTTCATAAACATTATCATTTAATTTTGTTCTATATTCATTTGAAGATTTAACATATCTAAATCCTGCATGCTGAAAAAAGTGTTTTCTAAATGCATATCTAGCACTTCTTAAAGTTTCATTTCCTAAACTAATAAATGAACCACCTTTTATCAAAGCATGTCTATCATCAAAAGTTGGAGTTGTAAAATCATCATAAATTGGATGAGTTATAAAATCATCAAAAGGATAAATTGGTGTTAAACTCCATTGCCAAACATTTCCAACTACATCATAAAATTCATCAAAATTATACTTATCAACCCTACTTTGGTTAAATTGTTTAAGTCCAATATTTGATTTTTTTGTATCTGCTTTAACAAAATCATAAAGTCTATAATATTCATCTTCACTTGGAAGTCTAACTTCAAAACCTAACTTTTGGCTTTTATATTTACAAAATGCTTCAGCTTCATAAAGATTTACATCAACTGGATAATTAAGTGGTAAAGGAATTATTCTATTTATTTCTCTTAAAAAATACTCTTCATCTTTTTTTATCCAAAATGTTGGATATTTCGCTTGTGTAAAATCGAGCCACTCTCGTCCCTCTTTTGAAAAAAATTCAGGTTTATTATATCCACCCTCTTTTACGAATTCTAAAAATTCTCCATTTGAAACTAGATATTTTGAAGCTTGGAAATCTTTTATAAATGATTTGTGATATGAAAACTCATTATCCCAACCATAATATATTGGATTTTTTCTATCTTTTTGTAATAAAACTTCACCTTCTTTTACATCAATAAGCTCATTATTTGGATATTCTTTTGAAAATTCATTTACATATTCAAATATCTCTTCTTCTTTTAAATATTTTATATCCAATTCTCTAAGTAATACTGAACTTGTTTCTATATGAATATTTTCATGTTCTATTCCCATTAAAATAACCCACATAGGAGAATCCCAGTTTATTGGCATAGAAAATTCAATATTATCAATCAAATCTAAAATTATTTCTTTAACTCTATCTCTGTAAGATTTTACTTCTTCAAATGTTGGCCATTTATAATTTCCAGAGTTCAAATCATCCCAACTCATTTCATCAACACCAATAGCAAAAATTGATTCAAACTCTTTATTTACTCTTTGTTTTAAAATATTTGCAAGAACCAATTTATTTACAAAAAAAGTTGCTGTATGTCCATAATAAAAAATAAGTGGATGTCTAAGTCTATTTGGTTGTTGATAAATAAACTCTTTTTCTTTTAATAAATCAAAAAGTTTTTCATCTATTTCATAAGTTTGTAAAAATTGTTTTTTTATTTCTTCTCTTTTTTCTTCTATCGTGCCCGTATTCAAATTTACGCTATTTTTTATAAAATCCATTTTCTTCCTTTTATACTCTTATTCAAATTAAATTATCTAAAAATTCTAATTTTTTCATTTTATTGTTTTTTTCAAACTCTTTGTATATATTTAATAGTTGGTTCAACTCACTTTGACCTAAAAGTGGCATATGATTTTCAAGTTTTAAAACGATATCTTTTGTATCAATTTTTAAAAGTGTTTTTGAAATATAGTTTTCAATTAAAACCATTCCTAATCTTTTTATAGATTTAGTTCGCTCTAAAATTTCTAAAGCATCGTTTGTTGCTGTTAAAACTTCATTACATAAATTCAAATCAAAAGAGTTAGCAATTTTATATAAAATATTTAAAGCAAAATTATGTAAAACAACTGGCATTTCATCTCTATCTCCAACTGATTCTTTTAAAATCATTCCTAAACGCCCAAGTTTGATTGATTTATCAATAGTTTTTTCATTTTTTATTTCTTGTTCTATATATTTACATCTATAAGAAATAGCCATATTTACAAAAGTTGCTCCATATTCAAAAGCTCCAAGTGTTGGAATTGATAAACATTTTTTATAGAAAACTATTGCTTCATCATAATTTTCTTCCCACTCTTTTAGATTTGCTTTTATATTATAAAAATGCCATAACCATAATGGTTCATTATCATCACTGTGAGAAAATAGCAAAGTTTCTAATTTATTTAAAGATTCGATTGCTTCTTCTTTTAAAGTTTCATTTCTTTGTGAAATGATTATCCAAGCAGCTTTTCTTTGATAATATCTGATTTCAATATCTGTTGGTTTTGAACTTTTTCCTAAATTTAACTCTTTTGGTAAACTATCATAAGCTTGTTCAAATTTTCCCATTCTTTCATATAAAGAACAGATATTTAAGGCATATTTATTTGGATTAATTTCATATAAATATTGATTTAAAAGTATTGCTTGTTCAAAGTGCCCATTTCTCTCAAATAAAAATGCTAAATCATTTAAAGCATCTATTGAAATCTTTCTATAATAAGAGTTATTTGAACTTTCAAAAGTATTCACATCATTGAAATCAAACATATAACCAGCAATTTCAAACCAATAAAAATTTATTAATTCATATTGTTGTTTATTTTTAATTGAACTTATAAATTTTTCTAGAATTTTTATAGTTCTTCTTTTATCTAAAACTATATCTTTTACATAATAATATAAAATCAAAAGAGATATTGGATTTTCAAATCTTTCTATACACTCTTCAATATGATTTCTAAGATAATAAGCAAGACGTTTTTCCTCTTCACTTAAATCTTTAAAGATTACATTTTGTGTGAAAAAAACTTGTAAAGACTTTTCTTGAACTAAAAATTTAAAATCATCAAAACTTCTATTTATAAAATTTTGGAAACCAAAAATCAATTGATTTTTTGAATCATTTTCCTCTTTTATAAAATTTTTACCACAATACTCAAAAAGCTCTAACGATATAAAAGTTTTTTTATCTCTTTGTTTTGCAATAACTGTTGAACACAGTTGCATTAAAGAATAAAGTTTTTGTTCTTTTGAACTTAATAAAATTTCTACATCACATTTTTTAGGTATTTTTTCTGATTTTATTACTTCTAAATTTAATATTTCAAATTTATTTACTCTTTTTATAATTGTTTGTAATTTATCATTTCTGATATAAAAATTTATATTTGAAAATCTATTTACAACTCTACTTGTAAATATCTTCCAAATCCAATGTTCACTATCTTCTAAATCAAAATTATAAAGATGAATTTCCATCTTTTTATCAAAATTTGAAAGAGCCAATTCTAGTTTTCTTAATTTCCTAATATCTTTATTAAACCAAGATGAAATCAAAGTTTTAAATTCATTTCCTTCACCATCTAAAATTGATGGCATCATCAATAATCCTAAAAAGAAAACAAAAACAAAAATAAAAGATATATAATCATTAAATTCCCAAGAAGAAGGCATTTCAAATATCATCTTTTTTAAAAAATCTTCATAAATTGATACCGATAATAAAGCTATTAAAATCACAAGAACTGAAATAACTGAAATAAAAGTTGCTATAAATCTTTTTTTCAAAAAATATAAAAAAGAAGAAGTTCCAGCAAGTAAATTTATATCTGCTTCAAACTTATCTAAACTATCGTTTTCACAATATGTTACGTATAAACTATTATTTTTCTTTGTTATACAACTATCTTCTTTTGTTTTTCTCTTTGAATTACAAAGTTTTGAAATATGAATAAAACAACTATTTTGGTTCATTTAACTTTTAGTTCCTTCACGTGCAGCTTTATTTTGAATTGGGTCAGTAAAAGAATAATTCCCATTTTTTAGGACAAAAGGATAATTTTCGAAAATTTTTTCAAAATCTTTATTAAAATCCTCATCATAATTTTTTAATGCATCTTTTACTATTTGTGTATATTTTTCTGGTATAAAAGAGTTTTTATCACCAGTTTTTGCTAATTTATCTTCTTTTGTAGTCATAAAAGCTATTAAATTATCTTTTACGTCTAAATTTAAAACTTCTTCTTTTTTTATAGTTATACAACTATAATTTTTTTCTCTTAATTTTAGAATTTCTAACTCTTCATCAGATATTTCAATCATCACACCATATAAAGTAGAGTTTTCATTTTTTTTAATATTTAAAAAAACTCCATTTATAGCTTCATCTTCATCTTCAAATTGTATAGATTCAATTGCATTCCAAATTCTCTCATAACCTTTAATTTTCACAGGAAGTAAATCTTTTTGAGATAAAACTCTTTTAAAAGATTTTTGAGCACTAGAAAGATTTATTAGTGAACCAAAACCAAAAAGATACATGATTAAACCAATTTTTCTTTACAAATTACTATTCCATCAACGTCTACATAAATATAATCACCTGGATAAATTTCCACATCATCAATAACTAAAGGAACACCAATTTGCCCATCTTGAACTGGAATATATTTTCTTGGACAAGTTCCTTTTGCAACAAGACCAAGTTCAAAATCTTTTGTATTAATAGTATCTCTTACATAACCATTTACAATTATTCCTTCATATTTATTATCTGCTGCAAATTTCATTAGATTATCTCCAACTACTGCAAAATATCTCATATTTACATCAACAACTACAACTTTTCCAGTTCCATCATTGTTTTTTAAAAATGTTGCTAAATCTTTATTATTTTTTTCTAGTTTTACAGTAATAACTTCACCCTTAAACTTTTTATTTCCACCATATGATTTAAAATCTGGTCCTAAAATTTGTACTTTTTCACTAAACTCATCGCATAAATCTGCTGTAAAAAATCCCATAAAACTATCCTTAACTATAATATTTATTAAATGATAATATTATCTCATTTTAGAATTAAATTATTCTTATTTAGTACTAATTACACATTATTTCTACAAATAAGTTATAATTTTCCATAATCAAAAGGATTTTTATGAAAAATTTATTCCATGTTTTTTTATTGATATTTTTATCATATTTTATGAGTGGTTGTAGTGCTAAAAAATTAACTGTAAGAACTCTTCAGCCTTCAAAAATTGAAAATGAGAAAATAAATACAGTTGTTGTTGAAAGATTTAGAAATGATAGTGTAAATCAAACCATCAGCTTAGAAAATAAAATAGCAAATAAAATTGTAGATAATCAAAGAGTTTTCACTTTAAAAAATGATATTTTTGGTACTGATGCAATAATTACAGGAGAAGTTTTAAACTCTTCAGTTAATGTTCACACATATTATCGAGATGAGATAGATTATTCAAGATGTAGATTTTATAGATATGACGAAAAAAGTAAAACTAAACATTGTATAGAATATGCTGTTAGATTTGTTCCTTGTGAAAAAAGAACTTATAATGTTACAACCAATCTACAAATTATTAAACCAGTTAACAATAGTATAATTTTTTCAAAAACTTATGACAAATCAAGTTATGATTCAATTTGTTATGATAGACCTTATATTCCCCATATGAGTCTGTCATCTAACAATAATTATAGAATAAATTCTCAAATTGCAGATGAAATAGCAAGTGATATAATTGACGATATTTCTCCACATTATGTCTATTTTAATATCAATATCATTGAAGAATTAGATGAAGATAATCCAATTTATACAAAAGAGCAAAGAAATAGATTTGAAAATATTGTAAATTTAATTGAAGATACAAGACTAGATATTGCAAAAGCTGAACTTGAAAACTTAGACAAAGAATTAAATGGAAAAAGTTTTGAAGTAATCTATAATCTAGCTTTAATCTATGAGGCTTATGGAAAACTTGAAATTGCAAATAATATGTATAATCAAGCGAAAACTCTTACTTCAAATATTGAATACCTAGATTTAATCAATTATGGGATTAATCGTACAAATATTAATTTGCAAGAAAAAATAAAAGCCAAGTCACAACTTCCATAAAATAGGGATAAATTCCCTATTTAAGAACTTTTAACCAATATTTTTGTATATTAAATTTTTATTATAAATATTATAAATTTTAAAATTATAAAGGGTCTACAAGTGGCTATAGAAAAATTTGACTATACAAAAATTTCTGATGATTGTGTTAAGTGTGGAAAATGTAAACCTGTTTGTACAATCTTTAATATAAATCAAGATGAAGCAACAAGTCCAAGAGGTTTTATTGATTTACTTGGAGCTTATAAAAGAGATGAATTAGAACTTGATAAAACTGCAAAAGATATCTTTGAATCATGTTTTTTATGTACTAACTGTGTTGAAGTTTGTCCAAATGATTTACCAACAGATATGATTATTGAGCAAGTGAGATCAGATATTGCTCAAAAATATGGTATTGCTTGGTATAAAAAACTTTTCTTCTATCTTTTAAGACATAGAAAAACTATGGATTTTCTATCAAAAATGGGTTATATATTCCAAACTTGTGCTTTAAAAATTGATAATGCAAAACAATCAGCACTTCCGCGATTTTCATTACCAATTGTAAAAAAAGATAGAGCTCTACCATTTGCTGATAGCATAAGCTTTTTAAATAAATATCCAGCAAATATTCCAGCAACAAATAAAAAAGAAGAAGTTGGTAGAAAAAATAAAGTTGCAATTTTTATTGGTTGTATGAGTAACTATACATATACAAATACTGGAGATTCTTTAGTAAAAATTCTAAAAAAATTAGATTTAGACATTATGATTCCAAAAAAACAACTTTGTTGTGGAGCGCCTGCATATTTTACGGGGGCTTTTGATACTGTTGATTATTTAGTTAAAGAAAATATCAAATATTTTGAAACTTGGATTGATGAAGTTGATGCTGTGATTATTCCAGAAGCAACATGTAGTGCAATGATAAATAAAGATTGGGAACACTATTTACATAATCAACCAGAATGGAAAGAAAGAGCAGCTAAACTATCTTCAAAAATCTTTTTAGCTACAAAATGGTTAGAAAACAATACAGATTTAAAAGATTTATTAGCAAATTCTGGTAAAAAATTCGACCAACTTGTAACTTATCATGACCCATGTCATGCTAAAAAAATGCAAAATGTTTGGCAAGAACCAAGAAATCTTTTAAAACAAAATTATATATTAAAAGAGATGAGTGATTCAAATAGATGTTGTGGATTTGGAGGAGTTACTATGCAAACTGAAAAATATGATTTTGCAAAAGCTGCTGGTGCTCCAAAAGCTGCGATGATTAGAGATACAAAAGCACAAATTGTAAGTGCTGAATGTAGTGCATGTAGAATGCAAATAACTAACTCTTTATATCAAGCAAATGTTGATGTTCAATTTAAAAATCCAATTGAATTAATTGCTGAAGCACTGGAAGATTAAAATATGGAATTTTGGCAAAATATTTATTCAAATTTTAATCCCGTTGCTTTTAATTTAGGACCTGTTGCTGTTCATTGGTATGGACTTATGTATGCTTTAGCATTAATAAGTGCAATTTTTATTGCAAAATGGTTTATTAAACATGATAAATTACCTATTTCAAATGACTTATTTGATTCATATATTTGGTGGGCAGAAATTGGTGTAATTTTAGGTGCAAGAATTGGATATGTATTATTTTATGATACACATACAATGTACTATTTAACTCATCCATGGCAAATATTTAATCCATATATAAATGGTGTTTATGCAGGAATTTCAGGGATGAGTTATCATGGAGCTTTTTTTGGATTTATTATAGCTTCTTATCTATTTTGTAGAAAAAATAAAATATCTTTTTGGTTTATAACAGATATTGCTGTTCTTGGAATTAGTGCAGCTTATGTGTTTGGAAGAATAGGTAATTTTTTCAATCAAGAATTAATAGGACGTATTACAGATGTTCCATGGGGAATTTATGTAGGTGGAATTTTACGACACCCATCTCAAATTTATGAAGCAATACTTGAAGGTCTTTTTGTATTCTTAATTTTAGTATATTTTAGAAAAAGAAAAACTTTTGATGGACAATTAGCATTAATGTATGGTGCATTTTATGCAATTGCAAGAATTATTGCAGAATTCTTCAGACAACCAGATACACAATTAGGATTCTTATATAGTGATTGGCTAACAATGGGGATTTTACAATCTTTGATAATTTTAGGGATTTGTATAATAATTTATATTGGAAGAAAAAAAATAATAAATAGTTAATTTTTAACTATTTATTTTAACTTCTTTACTGTAACCAGATTCAATAGCTAATTCTATAATCTTATTTTTTAGTAAATCTAATCTCCACCCATGTCTACTAGCAAAATTTTCTATTTCAGCATCTCTTTGCTCCGGAGTACAAAATACAAAAATTCTTTTTAAAAAAGGTTTTGGAACTTGGATAGCAATTAATTGAAAATAATTCTCTTTGCAGCTTCTTGAACAAAAAGCCTTACTCATAGCAATCTTTTTTTTGCAAAATGGGCAATGCGACATTATTTTTTACCTTTGATTATTAGTTTATAGAACTTCGCATTACTAACATCTTGAAGAAATTTTGGATCAATATCATGTAAAGCTATAATATCAACAACCTTACCATCCATAAGCCAACCTCGACCAGTGTCTTCAATCTTTTGACTTTCAAACATTTGTATAAGCTCTTCTTTAGGTATGATCAGTTCTTGCATATTATAACTTTTTTATTTAGATTTTGCAAATCATAATGTCTAATTATTTTTCAAAATGTCTATTGTATAACCCTTATTTGAATGATTTTTAATAATCTCATAATAAGTTTTTTGTCTAATTTTATTTACAATATTTCTCATAGTATAAATAGACATATCTTTACCTTTCCATACTACATCTTTTATTGTATCATAATCTGTAATTTCATTTCTTTTTGTGATTAATAATTTTAAGAATGATTTTTCTAATCTTGTAAAATCAATTAATACTCCACCTGATTTGAAGAATTGGTCTCTATATTCATCAAAATAAATACCATTTTCAAATTCAATTTTATCACCTCTTTTTGTTTGGTTCAGACACATAATTACAGCTAATTTAACATCTTTTGCTCTTAATGGCTTAGATAAAAAAGTATAAGCACCTGAATTAATAGCTGTAACGATATTTTCATTATCATCAGAACTAGAAATAACTATTTTTGGTAATGTTGGAGCTAATTGAGATAACTCAGAACATAATTCTGAAAAAGAAACACCCTCAATATCAGCATCAATAATTGACATATCATAATTGTTAGAACAAGCTAAAGATAACGCTTCAGACATTGTTGTAGCAATTTTTAATTCTTTAAAATAATCGTCAAACTCACTTTCTATAGTTTGTTTAACTGCCAAATCACTACTAATAAATAGTAGTTTTGCATTGTACAATTTTCTTATATTTCTTACTGTTTTTAACATAATATAACTCTTTAATTATTGGTTTAAGTTATAATAATAACAAAAATTTCTTTATTTGTCAAAAATAAAATTATATATTACATAATTTTTATCTTTATTTAAGTTCTTGCCAAGAATTTCCTATTGCAACCGATACTTTTAGAGGAACATTTAAAGTATAAATATTCTCCATAATTTCCTTTATTTCTTTTGTAAAACTCTCTACAAATTCATCTTTTATTTCAAAAATAAGTTCATCATGGATTTGTAAAAGCAATCTCATCTTATCGTTATTTTTATATTTTTTATAAATTTTTATCATTGATAACTTTATTAAATCAGCAGCTGTACCTTGAAATAATGTATTTACAGCTTCTCTTAAATATGCTGCTTTCATCATTGCATTTGCAGAATCAAAATCAAACAATCTTTTTCTATTTAATAGTGTTTTTACATAACCACTTGTATAAGCAAAATCTTCAATAGATTTTAAATAATCTTTTACACTTTTAAAAGCTTCAAAATACGAGTCAATATAAAGTTTAGCTTCTTTTGATGGAATTCCTAAAGTATCTCCAAGTTTTTTACTTCCCATTCCATATAATAATCCAAAATTTATTGATTTTGCAATGTTTCTTTTTTCTTTTGCTAATTCTGCTCCAAAAATTTTAACAGCTGTTTGGTAGTGGATATCTAAATCATTTTTGAATGCTTCAACTAAAGCATCATCTTGACTAAAATGGGCTAAAAGTCTTAATTCAATTTGAGAATAATCTACTCCCACTAATTTATAGCCATTTTCAGGAATAAATGCTTGTCTAATTTGTAATAAAGAATCACTTCCTACTGGAATATTTTGTAAGTTTGGATTTTTTGAACTTAATCTTCCTGTTGCAGTTCCTGTATGTAAAAATGAAGTGTGTATTCTATTATCTTTATTTTTTAAACCAAGTTCTAATAAAGGTTCAATATAAGTTGATTGTAATTTATAAGCTTCTCTATATTTTAGAAGTAAAGGAATTACAGGATGTTCATTTACTAAACTACTTAAAACTGCTTCATCTGTACTATATCCCGTTTTTGTTTTTTTAGATGTTGGTAAACCTAAAGTTTCAAATAAAACTACACCTAATTGTTTAGTCGAGTTTATATTAAATTCAACACCACTTACTTCATGTATTTTAGAAGTTAATTCACTAATATATTTATTACTTTTATCTTTATACTCTTTTAGAAGTTCAACATCAATTTTTATTCCATTATTTTCCATTTCAGCTAGAACATAAATAAAATCAAATTCAACTTCAAATGCTAATTTTAAAATCTCTTCTTCATTTTTTTCTTTAAAAATTTCTAATTGTCTATTAAATAATTTTAAAGTCATTAATGCATCTTCTGAAGCATATTCACATGCTTTTGAAATTTCTACATTTGAAAAATTTTCACCTTTTTTTACAACATCAGAAAAACTAATCATTTTATGTCTAAAATGTTTATCAATTTGATAATCAAGCCCTACTTTCTCATTTGTATTTAAAAGCCATGATAAAATCATAGTATCCGCATAAAGTTTTAATTCTAAATCAAAATTATGTTTAATTACTTGATAATCATATTTAAAATTTTGTAAAACTAATTTATATCTATTTAATTGAACAATAGCTTGAAAAGCAGCCTCTTTTGAAATTTGATTTCCTACACCTAAATATGAATGTGCAATTGGAACATAATATGCTTTATTTTCTTCAAAAGCAAAAGAAAATCCAACTATCTTTGCACAAGTTGTATCAATATCTGTAGTTTCAGTATCAAAAGAAATTATAGAATCTCTTGGAATTGTATTTATAACTAAAGATAAACTATGTTCGTTATCAAGTAAAACATACTCAATTTTATCTTCTTTTTTTACCTCTTTTGGGATTTCTGTTTTATATCCCATTCCATTTTTATTTACTTTTTCTAAAATTTTATGCATATCATATTTGATTAAAATATCACTAATTCTTAAAATTGGATTTTCAACAGGTAAAACAAATTCATCAAGATTATCAATCACATGACAATCTGTTGATAAAGTTACAAGTTTTTTAGAGATGAATGCCATCTCTTTACCTTCAAGAAGTAACTCTTTAGTTCTTTTTTTAGTAATATTTTCAATATTTTCATAAATATTTTCTAAAGTTCCAAACTCTTTGATTAAAGTTTCTGCTGTTTTTGCTCCAATTCCTTTTACTCCTGGAATATTATCAGCACTATCTCCTAATAATGATTGATAATCAGTAAATTGAGAAGGATGAACTCCATATTTTTCAAAACATTTATCTTCATTAATAATTACTTTTTTTGTCGGGTCAAATAAATAAACTTTATCATCATCTATTAATTGATATAAATCTTTATCGTGAGAAACAATTCTTACTTCTAAACCTTTTTGTTTTGCATCATGAGCAATTGAAGCTACAATATCATCTGCCTCAAATCCTGTTCTTATTGCAGTTTTAAATCCCATTTGTTCAATCCACGAAATTGCGATTGGAAGTTGTTTTAGTAAATCTTCTGGAACATCAGGTCTATGTGCTTTATATCCATCATAAAGTTCATTTCTAAATGTGTTTCCTTTTGCATCTAGAGCAAAAACTATATAATCAGTTTGAAAATCTTTTCCAATATTTGATATAAAATTAATAAAACCTGTTAATAAACCTGTTGGGAAACCTTCTCTTGATTTTAATGGAGGAAGAGCAAAATAACTTCTAAATAAAAAGCCAAATGTATCTATTACTGTAATTGTTTTTTTCATATAAATCTCTTTTGTTTACTTGTTTAAAGTTTTTATATTATAATAATGTCACTAAAAACAAGGTTTTATAACAAAAGGAATGTAAATGATAATTATACCTGCAAGATTAAATTCTAGTAGATTTGCAAATAAAATAATGGTTGATATTTTAGGATTACCGATGGTAATTAGAACTGCTAAACAAGTAAGTAGTTTAGATAAAGTAGTAATTGCAACAGATTCTCAAGAAGTTGTAGATTTAGCTAAAGAGTATGGATTTGATGCTGTAATGACTTCTTCATCACATCAAAGTGGAACAGATAGAATAAATGAAGCTGTTAATATTTTAAATTTAAGTGATGATGAAATTATTGTAAATGTTCAAGCAGATGAACCTTTTATAGAACCTGATGTTGTACAATCTGTAATAAATAGAGTAAAAAAAATAAAAGAAAATGATGAAGATATTATGATTACATCTTGTTTCAAAGAAATAAGTTCAGAATTAGCTGATGATCCAAATCATGTAAAAGTAATTTTAGATGAACACTCAAATGCAATATATTTTTCAAGAGCAAAAATTCCATATCATAGAGATCATCATGAAGTTTCAACATATAGTGGACATTTAGGAATTTATGGTTTTACTAAAAAATCTTTAAACGCTTTTTGTAAACTTTCTCCTTCAAAACTAGAAAATATAGAAAAATTAGAACAATTAAGAGCTATTGATAATGGTTTCAAAATCGCGATGGTTAAGGTTGTTTCTAAATCATTTGGTATTGATACACAAGAAGATTTAAACAGAGCTATAGAAATCTTTAAAAAATAATTATCAAAAGTGCTTTATAACTTAATCTTATAAATAAAGTAATATTAAAGCACTTTTATGGAAGACTTATGTATATAAACAAAAAAATATAAGGGTGAATCTATGCATTATGATGTTTTCATCATAGATAATTTTTTAAAATTTAATGATTTTAAAGATTACTCTTCAAAAAAAATTAGAAATGTGAACATCTCATTATTTCCAAATTTTGAAGATATGATTAATGAAATAGAATTTGTTGATGTACTTATTGTTCATATAGATTCTATTGAATATTATAATATCATTGAAAAATATTTAAAAAACGACCCTTATATTATTTTTATCATAAATGATAATTCTGATTTAGCAAAAATATCTAATTCGAGAAAATTAGATATTTTATATGAACCTCTTGATTTTAATAAATTAGTTTCAAAAATAGAATATTTTACTAACAATATAAAAAATCATATTTTATTAAAAAATGAAGAAGATTTCTCTAATTCAATAATTAACAATATTAATAATCCAATTTTTTCTGTTGATAAAGAACATATTATATTTGCAAATGACCATTTTTATGAGCTTACAAATTGTTATTCACTTGAAGAGTTAAATGATAAATACAAAACTGTTAAAGATGTTTTTGAAAAAGAAGAAGGCTGTGTTACAGACATGGAAAAAATTTCTTCTAGTAGATTAAAAGAAAAAAATTTAAAAGTATGTATAAAAACTGGAAATAAAAAAAGATTTTTTTCTATTCAAAAAATTCATTTATCTCATAATGACACAAATATAATTATATTAAATGATATAAGTCATGAAGTAGAACATAAACATGAACTTTATAAACTTCTTTATACAGACAATTTAACAAAATTCCCAAACAGAGCTAAATTAATAGAAGATTTACAAAATAATGGACTAAATTTAAAAGCTGTTTCATTATTGAATATTAACTCTTTTAAAGAAGTTAATGATTTTTTTGGACATAAAGTTGGAGATTCTATCTTAATTGATGTTGCAAAACTTATTTCAAAAAAAATACACAACCATAAAAATTTGAAACTTTATAAATTTCCTTCTGATACTTATTGTGTAGTAAATACAGAAGAATCAAGAGATGAATTTGTTGATTTAATAAATGAAATTATTGAAACAATTTATAAAAATGTATTTATTTTTGAACATTATGAAATTGATATTAGAATGACAGCTGGAATTTCATTTTCAGATAAAAACAATAAACTAATCACAGCTGATATTGCTTTACAAACTGCAAAAAAAGACCATAAAGATTATTTGATTTTTTATGATGAACTTGATAAATTTCAAGAATATGAAAATAATATGTTTTGGACTAAAAAACTAAAATCTGCTTTTGTAAATGATAATATTGAAGTATATTTTCAACCTTTAGTTAATAATGAAACTTTAAATGTTGATAAATATGAATGTTTAGTAAGACTTATTGATGAAGATGGAAAAGTTGTAAATCCATATTTCTTTTTAGATATTTCAAAAAGGTCAAATCAATATACAAAATTGACAAAAATTGTAATAGAAAAATCATTCAAAAAATTTGAGAATTTACCTTTTGAGTTTTCAGTTAATATTTCTTATGAAGATATTGAAAATAGTTCATTTTTAGATTTCATAAAAGAAATGTTAAAGAAATATGATGTTAAAAATAGAGTTGTTTTTGAAATTTTAGAAGATGAGAATATTAAAAATTACAATTTATTAATATCGTTTATTGATGAAATTAAAAATTTAGGTTGTAAAGTTGCAATTGATGATTTTGGTAGTGGATATTCAAATTTTGAGCATTTATTAAAAATGAATGTTGATTATTTAAAAATTGATGCTTCATTGATAAAAAATATTGCTAAAAATGAGAACTCTTATAAGATAACAAAAACTATAATAGAATTTGCCAAAAATTTAAATTTGAAAACAATTGCCGAATATGTTGAAAATGAAGAGATTTTTAATATTGTTAAAAATCTTGGAGCTGATTATTCCCAAGGGTATTATTTTTCAGCTCCAATTGCAGAACCTAATCTTATTGAATTTAAAGAGAAAGAAAAATGAACAAAGAAATTTTAAAAGACATTTCCGTTTTATATGTTGAAGATGAAAACGATGTAAGAGAATTTACTTCAAAATTATTAAGTTCATTACTAAAAAAAGTCTATGTAGCTCAAAATGGTTTAGAAGGATTAGAGTTATATAAAGAAAATCAAAATGATATAGATTTAATTATTTCAGATATTAATATGCCAAAAATGAATGGCTTAGATATGTGTGAACAAATTAGAAAAATAAACAATGAAATGCCTCTTGTAATAACTAGTGCTCATAATGATACAAGTTTTTTAAGAAAAGCTATTCAAGTTGGTGTTAATACTTATGCTATGAAACCTATTGATTTATACCAATTAATAGAAAGTATCATAAAAGCTATGGAACCTATTTTATTAAAAAGAAAACTAATAGAGTTAAATCTATCTTTAGAGAGTAAAATCGAACAAGAAGTAAGTAAAATAAAATCTATCTTAGATGCTCAAGATAATATTATTATCGTTACACATAATGAAAATATCACAAATGTAAATAAAAAATTTCTTGACTTTTTTGAAATCAAAGATTTTAATGATTTTACTTCTAGTGGAAAAAATATTTTTGATTTTTTTCAAGAAGAGTTTGGATTTATTAGTAAAGAACAAATCAATAAACAAGCATCATGGATTCAATATATAAAAGATTTACATGAAATTGATAGAATAGTAAAAATCAAAAACTCTTCAAATGAAGAAAAAATCTTTGCTATTAATGTTGATTATTATGAAAATAAAGATAACTACTATGTATTTTCTTTAACTGATATTACAAAATTAAAAGAAAAATCAAACTTACTTGAATATCAAGCAAGCCATGATAAATTAACTGGTTTATTTAATAGAAATAGATTTGATGAACTATATTCTAAAGAGATAAAAAGAGCAAAAAGATATGGTAATAATTTATCAATAATACTTTTTGATATTGATGATTTTAAAAATGTAAATGACACTTATGGTCACCAAGTTGGAGATGAAGTTTTAATTGAAATAGCAAAAATACTTCTAGATAATGTTAGAGAACCTGATATTTGTGTTAGATGGGGAGGAGAAGAGTTTTTAATTTTACTTCCTCAAACTCCTTTAGAAGGAGCAAAAGCTGTTGCTGAAAAAATTAGAACGACTATCGCAAATAAACCTTTAACAAGTAAAAATTTACAAATAACAGCAAGTTTTGGAGTAAGTCAAATGCTTGAAAATGATGAGGAATCTTCATTAATCTCTAAAACTGATAAGTCACTTTATCTTGCAAAAAATAGTGGGAAAAATATAGTAATAGCTTAAAACTATTACTATTTTATTTAAAAATTAAAATCTTCACCTAAATAATGTTCTCTTACTTTTGGATCATTTTTAATATCATCACTTGTTCCACTAGATAACAATGCACCTGCTTTCATAACATAAGCTCTATCACATATCTCTAAAGTTTCTCTTACATTATGGTCTGTTATTAAAACACCAATATTTATTTTTGTTAATTGATGAATAATCTCTTGAATATCTTTAACAGCAATTGGATCAACTCCAGCAAAAGGTTCATCAAGAAGTAAAAATTTTGGATGAGAGATTAAGGCTCTTGCTATTTCAGTTCTTCTTCTCTCACCTCCTGATAAAGAAACACCTTTCCTTTGTCTTATTGGCTCAATATTAAACAATTCAAGTAACTCTTCAACTCTTTTTTGTTGTTCATCTTTATCTTTTGTGATGATTTCAGCAGCAAGCATTAAATTGTCTTCAACTGATAAATCTTTAAAAATAGAAGATTCTTGAGGTAAATAACCTATTCCCTTTATTGCTCTTTTATGTAAAGGTAAAGCTGTAATATCTTTATCATCAAAATAAACATTTCCACTAGTTGGTTTTACTAATCCACATACTGTATAAAAAGTTGTTGTTTTCCCTGCTCCATTTGGTCCTAATAAACCAACTATTTCCCCAGAGTTAACTTCAAGAGAAATACCATGTAAGATTTGTGTTTTTTTGATTGTTTTTGTAATATCTTTTACTTCTAATTTATGCATTTATTTTATACAACCTTCTATTATCTTTTTTTTCAATTTCAACTAAAATTACTCTATATCCGTAATCTTTTAGTATTTCTTCTAGTTTTTCATCACCCCACTCTACAAAGTGGATACCCTCTTTTTCAAACTCTTCTAACATACCAAGAGAGATAAATTCTTGTAAAGTTTTATTATAAACGTCATAATGAAAAACTTTTTCTGAATATATTGCTTGCAATGAAAAAGTAGGAGAAGTAACTAAATCATTTAATCCTAAAGATTTTACATAATTTTTAACAAGAGTTGTTTTCCCACTTGCTAAGTCACCTCTTAATATAATAATACTATCTTCATTTCCAATAATATTTTTTAACTCTTTAACTAAAACATCTAAGTTAGTTAATTCTAATTCAAACTCTTTTATCAAAATAAACCTAACTTAATTGTTGAGATACTTTAATAATTTGTTCTAACTTTTCTTGTGCAGCACCACTTATGATAGCCCATCTTGCCATCTCAATTCCTTCTTTGAAATCTCTAGCTTTTTCATCAACGATTAAAGCTGCTGCTGCATTTATTAAAACAATATCAAGTTTTGCACCAACAATTTTTTTAGATAGAATATCTTTTGTTAGTTTTGCATTAAACTCTGGTCCTTCTCCAATAATATCTTCTTTTGAAGCCATTGGTAAACCATATTCTTCAGGATTAATTTCAATATCAGTAATTTTTCCATTGATTAATAATGTTGCATAAGTAATATCAGAAATTGATATTTCATCCATTCCATCATTTGACGATAAAATCATAGCTCTTTTACTATCAAGTAAATCAAGAGCCGTAGCAATTCTATTTATATAATCTTTATCAAAAACACCAATTACTTGCTTTGTAACACCTGCTGGATTACATAAAGGTCCTAAAATATTCATAATTGTTCTGTGTGGAATTGATTTTCTAACAGGTGTAATATATTTCATTGCTGGATGATGATTTGCAGCAAACATAAAACCAAAACCTGTTTCTTCTAACATTTTTGCTGTATTTTCTAAACTTAGATTTAAATTTATTCCTAAAGCTTCAAGCATATCTGCACTACCACTTTTACTTGTAACACTTCTATTTCCATGTTTTGCTACATAACATCCACAAGCTGCTAATAAAATTGAAACTGTACTTGAGATATTAAAACTATAACTTTTATCTCCACCTGTTCCTACAATGTCAATTGCTTTTGCTCTTAAATCTTCGTGAATTGGAAGTGGTATAAGATGATCTCTCATTGCGCTTGCTGCACCTGCTATTTCAGAAGCTGTTTCACCTCTTTCATAAAGCTCCAATAGATATTCACGAATTTCCTCTTGACTTAATCTATTTTCAAAAATATCATCAAATTTTAATTTTGTTGTATTAAACATTAGTCTATCCTTTGCACATATTCATCTATTTTTGATTTAGGTGTTGATTTTGTAACTGGAATTTGTAATACCTTAAATTTCTCACTCTTCTCAAGATATTTAATTTCTATAATATCTCCAACTTTTACTTCTTTTGCTTTTTTTACAGCTTGGTCGTTTATAAATACAACTTTATGCTCTAACATATCTTCAGCAACTGCTCTTCGTTTAGTAATATTTACTGCATTTAAAAATTTATCGATTCTCATAGTATTGATTATAACTAAAATTAACTAAATGAGCCTTTTATAAATTACAATTAGACTACAAAGTAAAGAACTATTTTGTAACTTTAGTTGAATTACAACTAATTTTCGATAAAATGTGTGCCTTAAAATAATGTAACCATAGGATAGATTTATGAGTAAAAAAGATGTTAAAAAAGTAGTTTTAGCTTATAGTGGAGGTCTTGATACTTCTATTATTTTAAAATGGCTTCAAGATGAATACAAAGCTGAAGTTGTTACTTTTACAGCTGATTTAGGACAAGGTGAAGAAGTTGAACCAGCAAGAGTTAAAGCAATTGCTTGTGGTATCAAACCTGAAAATGTTTATATTTTAGATATTAAAGAAGAATTTGTTAAAGATTACGTTTTCCCTATGTTTAGAGCAAATGCAATTTATGAAGGTGAATATTTATTAGGAACTTCTATTGCTAGACCATTAATTGCAAAAAAATTAATTGATATTGCAAATGAAACTGGAGCTGATGCAGTTTCACATGGAGCTACAGGAAAAGGAAATGACCAAGTTAGATTTGAATTAGGAGCCCTTGCACTTAGACCTGATATCAAAGTTATTGCTCCTTGGAGAGAATGGGACTTAAATTCAAGAGAAAGTTTACTTGAATATGCAAGAAAAAATGGAATTGAAATCTCTAAAAAACACGTTGATGAGAATGGAAATCCAAAAGCAAGTCCTTATTCTATGGATGCTAACCTTTTACATATCTCTTATGAAGGTTTACATTTAGAAAATCCAGCAAATGAGCCAGAAGAATCTATGTGGTTATGGACAACTGCTCCTGAAAAAGCACCAGATGCACCTGAATATTTAACATTAACATATAAAAATGGTGACCCAGTTGCTATTGATGGTGTTGAAATGTCACCAGCTACATTACTTGCTAAATTAAATGAATTAGGAAACAAACACGGTATTGGAAGAGTTGATATCGTTGAAAATAGATATGTTGGTATGAAAGCTAGAGGTTGTTATGAAACTCCAGGTGGAACTATCATGTTAAAAGCTCACAGAGCAATCGAATCTATTTGTTTAGATAGAGAAGCTGCTCACTTAAAAGATGAGTTAATGCCAAGATATGCTAAGTTAATTTACCAAGGATACTGGTTCTCACCTGAAAGAGAAATGCTTCAAGCTGCTATTGATGCAACTCAAAAAAATGTTGAAGGTACAGTTAAAATCAAATTATACAAAGGTAACGTAACAGTTGTTGGAAGAGATTCTCAAATGTCTTTATATAATGATGCTTACTCAACATTTGAAAAAGATGAAGTTTATAATCAAAAAGATGCAGAAGGATTTATTAGATTAAATGCTTTAAGATTTATCATCGCTGGAAGCAATCCAAACAGAAAATAAGCTAAAAGTGGAATTTCCACTTTAGCTACACTACTTTTTTCTCACTATTTCTTTTTTCATAACCAATTTGTAACTGTCACTCAACTGTAATTTTTCAACATTAGAATAATCCATCTTATCAGTGAGGAAAGTATGGATTACTTAAAAGATTTAGAAACAATCGTAAATATAAACTCTTACACAAAAAACAAATCAGGCGTTGATTTAGTTGGACAAAAAATGACAAGTTGGATTGAACCTCTTGGATTTAATACTTCTATTTATACAAGAGAAAACATTGGTAATCACCTACTCTTTTCCTCCGAAAAAAAATCTGGCAATAAAATCTTACTTTTAGGACACAATGACACAGTTTTTCCTCCAAATAGTTTTGAAGGATTTAAAGAAGATGAATTTTGGGTTTATGGACCTGGAGTTTGCGATATGAAAGGTGGAAATATTGTTGCTTTACAAGCTCTTAGAAATATTTTCAATCAAAATGCTGAAGTATTTAACATTGATTTTCTTTTGGTTTCTGATGAAGAAACTGGAAGTGATGATTCAAAAGAATTAACTTCATCAATTGCCACAAATTATGATTATTGTTTTGTTTTTGAAGCAGCTGGAATTAATCTTGAAGTTGTAACTCAAAGAAAAGGTGTAGGAACTTTTACTATTACAATAGAAGGATTAGCTAGTCACGCAGGGAATCACTATGATAAAGGAATTGATGCAAACTTGGAAGCTAGTTTCAAACTGCAAGAATTGGTAAAACTAACAAACCTAGAACGTCAAACTACAGTTAATGTTGGAAAAATAAATGGAGGAATTGGCGCAAATACAATCTCTCCAAAATGTGAACTACTTTTAGAAATCAGATATACATCAAATGAAGAAAAACAAAGAGTATTAGACTCATTAGAAAAGATAGTAAATACTTCTTATGTAAAAGGTTCAAAATCAACCCTTAGTGGAGGAATTCAAAGAGATGTTATGGCTGAAAATGACAAACAACTGAAATTTATAAAAGAGTTAGAAAACATCACAAACACAAAAATTTCAAAAGAAAAAAGAGGTGGAGTTAGTGATGCAAATATTGTTGCTAGTTGTGGTGTAACAACACTTGATGGTTTTGGACCATTTGGTGATGGAGACCATACAATAAATGAAAGAGCATTAAAAAGTAGTTTTATTTCAAGAATAGAACTTATGACAAAAATCTTAAATCATTTTCAAAAACATATATAAAAGGGGAAATTATGGCAAAAAGAAATATTGGTATGTGGCTTTATCAAAATAGTGGTGGAGATGTTATTCAAAAAAAAATGATTAAAAAGTTAAAAGAAAGAGATATCGAAGTTTTACCTAATATCAATCTAAAAGATGCAATTGCAAAAAATGGTCATATTATATATGAGATGAAAAATAAAAATCTAAAACTAGATAAATTAGATTTATTTTTCTCTTATAACGCAGGAGAACAAACTCCTTATCAAGTATATTTATACAAGGCTCTAAATAGAATCATTCCTATGATTAACTCTTATGAAGCTTTTGAAATAAGTGAAGATAAATTTCATACATCATTTTTTTTAAGAAAACATGGAATTAGAACTGCTGATTATAAACTTTGTAATAAAGATGAAACTTATAGACTAGAAAATATTATGAAAAAATGGAACAAAATGGTTTATAAACCAACTGATGGTTGGGGAGGAATTGGAGTTACAAAAATAGATAGCGTTGAAGCTTTAAATATGTTAATTCCTTTTTTAAATCAAATAAATCTTAAATATTTCTATGTAGAAAAATATGTAGATTATGATAACACTGATTATAGAATTGATATTGTTGATGGTAAATTTGTTGGTTGTTATGGAAGAAAAGCAGCTGTTGGACATTGGAAAACAAATATCACAAGTGGTGGAAGTGTATTTTTAAGAGAACCAAATGAAGAGATAATAAATCTTGCAATCAAAGCAACAGAAGTTTTGGGACTTGATATCGCGGGAGTTGACATCATCTATGATAGAAAAAAAGAAGAATATATAGTCTTAGAAGTAAATGGAATTCCAGCATTTGCAACTCCTGAACAAGAAAAACTAGGTCTTAATTTCAATGATAAAAAAATTGATTTAATTGTTGATTTAATAGATAGGAAAGCATTAAACAAAGGAGAAATAAAATGAAAAAACTACCGAAAATTGGACTTTTATATCTAGATTATGTTTTAAGATTCTTTGATAAATCAAACTTCAAAGGTTGGAGTGACAGAATTGAATCTGTTGTTTATCATTGGAAAAATGATAAAGAGAGATTCATAAAAGAAGTAAAGAAAAAAAAGATCGATATATTAGTTGGGAATATTCCTGCAACTGCTTATGATACTTTTGTTGAAATTGCAAAAGAATTACCAAATGTTAGATTTGTTCCATCAATAGAGAGCCAATTTCCAAATAAATCAAAAGAAAATGTAACGCTTTTTTGTAAAAAATATAATCTATCAATTCCAAAAACAAAAATTTTTTACAATATGGAAAAAGGTTTAGATTATTTAAAAAATAAAGCAAATTATCCACAAATTATAAAAAGAAGTTATGGACCATCAAATTATGGTGGATATTATGTACATAAAGCAAACAACTATAAAGAAGCAAAAGAATTACTTGAACTAAAAAAATATAATCCAATCTATACACAAAATGCAATTAAACTAAAAGACTCAGGAGATATTAGAGTTATGTTAATTGGTCATAAACCAGTTTGTGCATTTTGGAGATATTCCGGAAAAAATCAATGGATCACAAATACTTCTCAAGGTGGTTCAATGTCATATAAAAATGTTCCGATGAATGCTTTAGAACTTGCAGTTAATGCTTCTAAAGCTTCAAAAGCTGAATATTTTGCTTGTGATATAGCTATTGATGAAAACACAAATAAAGCTTATATTTTAGAGTGTGCTACAGCATTTGCTGCTTTTCCATATATTAGAGATTGGATTTGTCAATATTTAATGTGGGATTTTTCAAAAGGAAAATATCCAAAACCACATATTCCCCTATTCTCGTGGGAAGAGTTAGGAAAAATTGATTCATCACTTTTAAGAACTCTAAGAAACATCACTTTTGGTAAATACACACAAAGTTATGATGGAGAAAGATTTATAAAAGATAAAAAAGATATTTTTGAAATGGAAATGACAGAAAAATCAAATGAAGAGGATATGCCTTTTCCTGAAAATTCAGAAATTGAAATTGCTAAACAAAATCCAAAACAAGATGAATTTAGCCCTAGAAAAATAGATTTTAACAAAGCTAGTTTAACAGATTTGATGAGTTTATATGGAATGGAAGAAGATTTAGCAATAGAGATTAAAGAGTATTTACAAGATAACATTATTACTGATTGCTCTGATTTATTAGAGTTAGAATCAATAGATGAACAAATGTTAAAATCTTGGGAAGAGCATATTGATGATATGAGAATTGATATAAATTGTGTTAATAAAGAAGATTTGAAAAAAATCAAAGGAATTGGAAATAAATTAGCAAAAATCATCTTTGATTTTAGAGAAAAAGTAGGAGAAATCAAGTGCATTGAGGATTTAAAAAATATTGATGGTATTGGTAAAAATAAATTTGCTCAATTAAAATCAAGATTAAAAGTTGGAGAATAGATTTTGAAAAAATTGTATAGGTCCTACAAAGAATCAATAAATATTTTTAATGAATTACAAGAAAAATATCCAAATAATTTTAAGATAGAATCAATTGGTCAAACTTGGGAAAAAAGAGATATATATCTTATAACCATTTCAAAAAATATAAAAATATCCCATACAAAGCCAGCACTTTTTTATACAGGAACTATACATGCAAGAGAGTGGATTGGGCATGAGTTAGCAATTGAGTTTGCAATTTATATTTTAAAAAATTTAGAAACAGACCCAAGTTTACAAATCTATCTAAATGAAAGTACAGTTTATATGGTACCTTGTGCTAATCCTGATGGTTTTGAATATTCAAGAAATCACTTCTCTTTTTGGAGAAAAAATAGAAGACAAAATGCAGATGGAACTTATGGAGTTGATTTAAATAGAAATTTTCCAATTGGATTTAATAAAAGTACAACAACAACTTCAAATGTTTATGGTGGACCTGAAGCATTTAGTGAACCAGAAACTAAAGCCTTGCGAGATTTTGTTTTAACTCATCCAAATATTACTATTGCACTTGATTACCATAGTCAAGGAAATGTATTTTTCCCAGCGCACGATTTTAGACATGAAGATACTTTTGATACGACAGATATGAACACTTTATGTGCAAATATGGCTGAAGAGATAAGAAAAATATCTGGTCGTGAATATGGAATACATCAAGGAAAACCACCTGCAAAATTAATAGGTGGAAGTGGTAGAGAGTTTTATTATTCTTTAGGAATTATATCAACAGTTGTTGAAGTAGGAACTAGAAATATTAGTGATTATATGCAAGATTTAAGTGAAAATATCAAAGAACATATTCCTGCACTTATTTATGCATTAAAAGAAGTTGATAATTATGCAAAAAACAATCATATAAAAAGAGTAGAAGGATTTAATATCACACATATTGGTTCAAATCATGTAAATCTTAAATGGGATTATTTATTAAACGAAAATATATATTTTGAAATATTCAGAAGTACAAAAGATAAACAATATTGTAACTCTTCAAATTTGATAGCAAAAACAAAAAGTTTAGAGTTCAATGATATAAATCTAGTTTCTAATAAAAACTACTATTACAACATAAGAGCCGTAAATAAAAAAACAAATCAAAAATCTCCATTTTGTCCACAAATAAAGGTGCGAACTTTAGTTGAATATGATGAATTTAGTAGAACATACTATGCAAATGCAAAAGGTACAGGTTATGTTGCTGAAAACTTAAACAACAATGCTAAACACTTTGGAGTAAACTCTTTATTTGTTGGAGTTGATGATGATAAAGGTATTTCTTATGCAATTATTTCAATAAATGTAAAATCTCTTCCAATAAATGCCATTATAAAATCAGCTTCGTTGAATTTATACCCAATAAACAGAGTTTCAACAACTATTGAAAAATATGGAGAATGGAATGTTGGAATTGTAAATCAAGATACTATGGGAGATATCACAAATTTTGAAGATGTTCAAAATATGCATATTAGCCAATATTTAGGACGAGCTACACAATCTTTTCAATTAACTCAAGGTATCTGGAGAACTTGGGAGTTATCAGGTTTAGAATGTATTACTTTAAAAAACTCTATTAGAAAAGATACTATTGTTTTAAGGGTTGAAGGTCCAAAAGAGTTAAAAATTGGAAGAACAAAACAGATGATGCAATGGGATATTGGCTATGGAAAATTTGGTTTTGGATTAAACTATCGTCCAAGACTAGAATTAACTTTTACAACAGAACCAACAATTACAACTTTATATCCAAAGGAAATCTGTACTTTAAGTAAAGCAGAAATAAAAAGAGATGAAATTAGTGCTGGATTTGATGAAAAAGGAAGTAAAATCTACTCTATTTTTGAATTTAATCTCTCTTCTTTACCACCATACAATGATACTATGATTACAAAAGCCTATTTTGAACTTAACTCTACAAAAATTTATATAAAAGATGATATTAGATTTCATCTTGAATTTATTGATGAACATATTGACAAAAACTATGAAGCAATTACAAATAGAGAAGTTATTCAAAATATTGGTTATGATATTAGTGCAAATGAGTTAAAAAACAATCAAACACAATACTTTATCTTTGATGCTTTTTCTGAAATAATTTTAAACGAAAAATTAAAAAACAAATCAAATGTTGCTTTTGTTTTAAAACCAACATCAGCTCTTAAAACTTTAAAAAATAAAAAAGTATCTTGGGAAACAACAAATATAAATCTTTCTCCAAAACTAATAATTGAACATATTGTAAAAAGAAGATTTCCTGTAGAAAAAGTTTCAAATGCTTCATTGATTGTTGAAAATGGAAAAATAAAACTTACTTGGACTAATCCAAAAGATATAGATTTTGTAGGAGTAAAAGTTATAAAAAATCCATTTAGAAAACCTCTTTCATCTCATGATGGACAAAAACTTTATGCAGGAATAGATGAATATACATTTGATGATTTTGGAGCAACTGATATAAACAAATATTATGCAATATTTACCTATGACAATGTACCAAATTATAGTGAGCCAATAATTTTAGAATATATAGCAAAATAAGTTTCCTTTGCTATAATTGTTTCAAATTTAGCTAAGGAGAGAGCTGTGATTTTAAAATTTAAAGAATTTTACCCAGAAATTCATCCAAGTGCTTGGATTGCACCAAGTGCTGATTTAATTGGAAATATAAAAATTGGTGAAGATTCATCGGTTTGGTTTGGATGTGTAATTCGTTCTGATGTAAATGAAGTAAGAATTGGTAAAAATACAAATATTCAAGATTTATCTTGTATTCATACAGATACAAATACAAAAACAATTATTGGAGATAATGTAACAATTGGTCATAAAGTTATGCTTCATGGTTGTAAAATTGAAGATAATTGTTTGATAGGTATGAGTGCAACGATTTTAGATAATGCTGTAATTGGAGAAGGAAGTATAGTAGGAGCAAATTCACTTGTAACTGCTGGAAAAGTATTTCCACCAAGAAGTATGATTATGGGAAGTCCTGCAAAAGTAGTAAAAGAATTAACACAAGAAGATGTTGATAAATTAATAGCTCACGCTGGGCACTACGTAGAATATAAAAACGATTATAGATAAAATTCGTTTTTCTAAATAATAGGTTTAAAACCTATTATTTACATTTGTTATACTCTTCTTTTAATTTGTTATATAAATCATCAAAACTTACGTCTTCCATTTTTTCTAATAAATCAACCATTACAACATTATCTTCATTTCCATTCCAAACTTTTATGTAATGTCCTTCTTTATATCCATTATCTTGTCTAAATTGATTTAAACAATTTTTACCAATATATAGTTTTTGTAACCATGTAAATGATAATCCAGAGATTTTACAACATCTAAAGAATTGGTCAATAAATCTTTCTATTCCACTAAATGAAGGCATATTTCCTGTATCAATTGCTAAAGCTATATAAGATAATTTTTCAGCTTCTTTTACCATAAGTTTTACATCAACATCTTCAGCAGCTTCATATATACAATGAGTATTAGATAAAGAAACAGCTTTTGGAACATTTGTTTCTTGTAAAATATAAGACATTAAAAAGTGCCAAATATCAACTAGTTCAACATGAATATTATTCATATCAGGAGATGAATTGATATTTTTCCAGTGTTTCCAAGGAGTTGATTCAATTAGTTCAGCAACTTCCATATGAATACATCTAAGCCAATTTATCTCTTTTCCAAATTTATTTAAACCTAATTCCCAATTTTTACCATTTGTAGAATCATTTAATTTTTTTTGTAATAAAAACATCTCTTCTAATTTGTGAGGGAATGATGAAGCCTCTTCTAAAAGTGAAGCTAAAGGTAAACACTCTTCAATTACACTATCTAAAGCCCAATTTGTTGGTAATAACTCTTTCTCACCTTTTAAAAGATGTAAAATCAATGAAACTAGATAAGGTACTTCATTTTTTTCTTCCCAATTTAAAACATCATCAGATGTAACTCCAGAATATTGTATAAAATCTTCAATTGTTAAAAAACCTAATGCTTTTATACTCTCTTTAAAATCTTTATATAACAAACTTAACTCCTATTTTAGTGGTAATTCAATAATAAATTTTGTTCCAACTTCAGTATTATAAACATCTATTTTACCAAAACTATACTGTTCAATTATAGTTTTTATCATATACAATCCTAAACCTGTACCATTTTTATTACTTTTAGTTGAGAAATAAGGTTCAAAAATTTTGTTTAAAAAATTTTTACTTATTCCACCTGCATTATCTTCAAACTCTACATATAATTTTTTATTTCTTTCATAACTATAAATATTTATAAACCTATCTTTTATTTCTCTTTCAATCATAGCATCACATGAATTTTTTGCTAGATTTATAAATACTTGTACCATTTCATTTAAAAATAACTCGATTTTTGAAGTAGATTCATTTTTATATCTAATTTCGACAGAATTTATTTTGAATAAATAAGATAAAAAATCCATAGATTTGTTTATAACATTTTCTATATAAACTTCTTCTTTTTTCTTATTTGGTTTAAAATAATCTCTAAAATCATCAATTGTTTTTGACATATAATCAAGTTGTACCGAAACTTGAGAAACAACATCATTTAACATTTCATCAGAAATTTCACCTTGTATCTCTTTTAACAAAGGAAGTTTTTGAATCAAAATAGAAACAGCTTGTAAAGGTTGTCGCCATTGATGAGCTATCATACTAATCATTTCACCCATTGCAGCAGATTTAGATTGTTCTACAAGTAAATTTTGTTGATTTTTCAACTCTTTTTGAGAAGTAATATCTTCATTTATTGCATCATAACTTATAACTTTTCCATTATTGTCAAAATTTGGATGAATAGTAGTTTTAAGCCAATAAAACTCACCATTTTTCTTTTGATTTTTTATTTCTCCTTGCCACATTTCACCTGATTGGATAATCTCTTTTATGTTTAAAAAGAATTCATCTTTCATATCAGAATGTTTCAAAAAATCAAAAGGTTTTCCTATTAACTCAAAAGATTCATAACCTGAAACTTTACAAAAAGCGTTTGAGACACTAATAATTATTCCATTTAAATCAGTTCTTGACATAATTACATATTTATCAACAATATCAATAGATTTATTTAAAGCACTCTCTATTTCAGAAATAGATTTTGAATAAATATCCAAAAGAACTGAAAAAATCTTTTCAAAATTAAAATTTATCTTTTCTATTAACTCTATATTTTCTATATTCATTTTAAAAATGAAATCAATTAAAGAATCTCTAAAAGCAGAAAAGATTAAAAAAAGTTCATTAATTTTAAAATTTTGTTTTTTTAAATATTTTAAAAAATCAATTACTGCAGAGTTCTTTTCAGTCTTTTCATCTTTTTTAATAACCAGAATAAAATGTTCAACAACTGCAAAAGAGTATCTTCTTATAAATAGATTTTCATCTAATTCATACTTTTTTATAAGCTCAATTACAGTAGGAAATGAAATCCATTTTCTTATAATTGCAATTTTATTTTTTTCAATTTGCTCAATAAAATTTTCCATAAATACTATCTTTGAAAATTTTTTAAAGTGAAAAATTTACAATCTTCTCCACTTGAATTTTTAACTGTAATAGAAGGTAATACTGGTGTTTTAAAACCATAAGCTTTACAGCCGTGTGGTCTATTTGCTTCCCATGTAACAAAATAATAAACACATTTTTGACAAACTATTCTTTTTTCCATTTTTATATTTCGACTTTACTTTGTATAGCTTTTGATAGAGATAAGATATCTACATTTTCTAAACTTACACCTGTTGGTACACCTTGAGCAATTTTTGTAAATTTAATATCAAAATTCTTTAGCTTATCTTCAATAAATAGGATAAATGCATCATTTGCAATAGATGGTGTAATTGCAAAAAGTATATTTTTAACCTCATTATCCATTATAAACTTTTGTAAAGAATCTATAACATCTTGGTCTAACTCTTCAATAACAAAATATCTACCATCAAATTGATTTGAATCTTCAATCACAAATATATCTTTTGCACTTTGAACAATACATAATTTTTCATTATCTCTTGATTCATCTAAACAAAATTCACAAATTTCATGTTCACTCATAGAGCCACATCTTGAGCATTTTGTTATATTTTTTAGAGCATTTTCAATACTATGAGCAATCTTTATCCCACAGTAATTATCATTCATAACAATATGGTATGCTAAACGTAAAGCTGATTTTTTTCCAATTGTAGGTAAAGACTCAAAAGCTTCAACTAGTTCATAAAATTTTTCTAATCCTTTATTCATAGCAAGATTATATCTAAGATTTAACTATTTTTAGATAAAATCGCGACTTACATAAATTTTATTAGATTATTTTTTAGGGAGATAGAAATTGACTGAAATTGATTATTATGAACTACTAGAAGTTAGTAGAGGTTCAGATAAAAGTACAATCAAAAAAGCCTATAGACAAATGGCTATGAAATATCATCCTGATAAAAATCCAGGTGATAACGAAGCAGAAGAAAGATTTAAAGCTATAAATGAAGCTTATCAAGTCTTAAGTGATGAAGAAAAAAGAGCTATATATGACAAATATGGTAAAGCTGGACTTGAAGGTCATGGACAAAGAGGTGGAGGATTCTCTGGTGGATTTGATGATTTAAGTTCAGTTTTTGAAGAGATGTTTGGATTTGGTTCAAGTTCAAGAGGAAGAAGACAAAAAAAATCATATAACTATAACTTAGATGTTACTATTGAAGTTAAATTAGAATTCAATGAAGCTGTTTTTGGATGTAAAAAAGAGATAAATTATAAATACAAAACAGCTTGTAAACCTTGTTCTGGAACAGGGGCAAAAGATGGAAAAATGGCTACTTGTTCTACTTGTAATGGACATGGTCAAGTTCATTCAAGACAAGGTTTTATGACGTTTGCACAAACTTGTCCTAGATGTGGAGGAACTGGTCAAGCAGCATCAGATTCTTGTAAATCATGCGGTGGAACTGGTTATGAAGAGATAAAAGATAACTTTAAAGTGGATATTCCTGAAGGTGTAAATGATGGAATGAGAATTAGAGTTTCAAATAAAGGAAATATCGCACCTGACGGCTCAAGAGGAGATTTATATTTACAAGTAAAAGTAAAAGAAGATTCTCATTTTGTAAGACATGATGATGATATTTACTTTGAAGCCCCTATTTTCTTCACACAAGTTGCTCTTGGAGGGAAAATCAAAGTTCCAAGTTTAAGAGGTGAACTAGAACTTGAAATTCCAAAAGGTGCAAAAGATAAACAACAATTTACATTTAAAGGTGAAGGTGTAAAATCTGTTCAAGGTTATGGAAAAGGTGATTTAATTATTCAAATAAAAATCGAATATCCAAAAAGTTTAAACAATGAACAAAAAGAACTTTTAGAAAAATTACAAGATAGTTTTGGAATAGAGAGTAAACCCCACGAATCAACATTTGAATCAATGTTTGATAAAGTAAAAAAATGGTTTTCATAAAAAAATAAATTGATATATTAAAAGGGAAATAAATGAATAAATCATATTTAGAAAGTATGCCAGATAGTAATGGATTTTTTGGTAAATTTGGGGGTTCATTTATTCCTCCAAGTCTTGAAAAACCATTTGCAGAAATTACAAAAGCTTATGCAGAATTAAAAAATTCTCCTAAATTTATAGAAGAATTAAAATATGTAAGAAAACACTACCAAGGAAGACCTACTCCTGTATCTTTTGCAAAAAATCTTACAAACTTTTGTGGTGGAGCAAAAATTTATCTAAAAAGAGAAGATTTAAATCACACTGGTGCTCATAAATTAAATCACTGTATGGCAGAAGTTATCTTAGCTAAACATTTAGGGAAGAAAAAAGTAATTGCTGAAACAGGTGCTGGTCAACATGGAGTTGCATTAGCAACTGCTGCTGCTTACTTTGGATTAGAGTGTGAAATTCATATGGGTGAAGTTGATATTGCAAAAGAACATCCAAATGTAGTTAGGATGAAAATTCTAGGAGCAAAAGTTGTTCCAGCAACTCACGGATTAAAAACTTTAAAAGAAGCTGTTGATTCAGCTTTTGAAGCATATTTAGCAGATACAGAAAATTCTATTTATTGTATTGGTTCTGTTGTTGGTCCACATCCATTTCCTATGATGGTAAGAGATTTCCAAAGTGTAATTGGATTTGAAGCACGTGAGCAATTTTTAGAACATGAAGGAAAACTTCCTGATGCAGTTGCTGCTTGTGTTGGTGGTGGAAGTAATGCTATGGGATTATTCTCTGGTTTTATTGATGATAAAGAAGTAGAACTTTATGGTGTTGAACCAATGGGAAAAGGTGATAAAATTGGTGAACATAGTGCAAGTTTAACTTATGGTGAAGAAGGAATTATGCATGGGTTTAATTCTATTATGCTAAAAGATAAAGATGGAAATCCAGCTCCTGTTTACTCTATTGGAAGTGGAATTGATTATCCATCTGTTGGTCCTGAACATGCTTATTTAAAAGAATCTGGAAGAAGTAAAGTTGGTCTTTGCGATGATAATGAAGCTGTTGATGCATTTTATAAATTATCTCAACTAGAGGGAATTATTCCAGCTCTTGAGTCAGCTCATGCTGTTGGTTTCGCTATGAAATTAGCAAAAACTTTAGATAAAGACAAAACTATTTTAGTAAGTCTTAGTGGTAGAGGTGATAAAGACATTGACTTTGTTATCAATAACTACCCTATTCCAAATTCAAAATTTTAAATTAAGGAAAAATAATGAAAGTTGAATATGCAGGACCAAAACCAATTATAGACGAAAAAGGTATTTTTTTTAAAGATGGTAAAGAGGATAAATTTGTATATTTAACTTTTGCTATTGATATCTTAAATTCGATAAATCACCCTTACGAAGAGAAAAAAGTTTATTCAAATCAAATAAATCATAAAAATTTATCATCAAATGAAGTTTTAGATATTCTTTTAAAATTTCATCCTAATTTAGAAAATACTATGAATAGAGAAATTTCTTCTTATTTAATACACTTAGATAATGAAGAAAAAGAAATAGCAGATAGAACTACTCTATTAGATATTGAAAAACATGCATATATTTCAAATCTAAAATTAATGAAAAACTATAAAATTCAAAGAGCAAAAAATAAAATCTTCTATTTTCATTGTATTCAAACTATTGTTGAATTGATAATAAAACACAAAATAAAAAAACTTGAAATGCCTTTCAACGAAAAATTTTGGCATATTCTACAAACAATAGAAGGTGAATTATCAAGACATAGAATTAGTTCAAAATTAAAATTAACTAATGAAAATGACAATTTAAAATTACATCTATTTATAAATATTTTTTAAAACTGTTTTATTAAATTTTTATTGAAATTTTCTAAATCTTGATATTTAGAAATAAGTTCTTGGTATTGTAAATAATAATCATTGTATAAAAATGAATAATCACTTTTTTCATCTTTATACTTATCATAACCTCTTTTTGAATTATTTGATAAAGCACTCAAAAAATTAAAAGAGTTTACTTTTGTTAATATCTCATCTAATTTATCTTGAGATATTACATCAGTTGAATTTGTTTGAGAATTATTTATTTTACTTCTAATTGAAGAATCTAACATATCAAATAAACTACTACTATTTGAATTTAAAAATATATTTTTGTCATTGTATCTATCAGTCAAATAAGAGTATCCCAAATTAAAAGGTTTTCCTAAAACTGTGTTAAATAAAGCTTTTGACAAATTTTCATCACTTGAAAATAGAGTTGCAAGTCTTAGATTTTTTGCCATATTTTTATCATCTTCACTAACAAATAAAGTTTCTATCTCTTCTAAACTTATACCTTTTATATTCTCATATGTTAAAGCATTTGTTCTAGAAGTTTTATCTTCATTTCTAACATCAACTAATTTATTTAAAAACCTATCAACTTCTTGTTTTATTGCTGCATCTGATTTTTGGATAGTTGAAAGCAAAATATCATAATTTGAATTTATCATCAGTTACAATCCTCTTTTTTAGATAAATATTTTAATTCTGAACAAGAAAATCCAGCCTCTTTTCTTGCATCAAAATTTAAATCCATTTTTCTAGTAGTTGAGCCTGGGAAAACCTCTTCAATTATCTGTAGATATGTTTTTTCTGGTTCTAGATTTAATCTTTCACACTCATATTTAAACCAAATATCACCTTTTTTAACATGACTTACTTCTTCTTCTAAAATAACTCTTAATGCTTCTATAAACTTTATATTAAATTCATCTCTATTTGAATTTAATTTTTCCATAATTTTTGGATTTTGGTCAAGTCCATTTGCTTCAAGATATCTAGGAACTGCTGCCATTCTTCTTAAAAATTCAGGAGTTTGTTCCATCGCTTCAAAAAGATTTTTATGAACTGGAAACTCTCCATAAACTCCTCCAAGTTCAGTTAGTAATTCTTCAAGCATTAAAAAATGTCTTATTTCATCATCAGCTACTTCTAACCAATCTTTATAATATTCTATTGGTAAATCTTTATATCTTAAAGCTGCATCTAATGCTAAATCAATCGCTGAATACTCAATATGTAAAATTGTATGTACTAAATATTTTTTCCCTTCAATAGTTTTAAAATTTTTTATTGGAGGTAAAGCTGTTGGTTTTACAATTTCTAAAAAAGTCGAATAAGATGGTTTATCAAATTTATAAGGTTCATAAGAATCGTTAAAATAAAAATTACCATTTAAAAAATTATCATAAAAATTTCTAAATTTTTCAATTTTATTTTTAGGCTCACTTGTAAATAAAATTTCTTCAAGTGTTTTAAAATAATCCATAAATAACCTCTTTTTTGATATAATGAATTTAATTTTATCAAAGTAAGGTTTAAAATGGATATAAAAGTACAACCAATGGGTGACTATCAAACTAATTGTTATATCGTAACAATTAATGAAAAAGATATAATCATAGATCCAGGGGTTAATGCACTTTCTTGGCTAAAAATGTACGCAAAAAATCCAATAGCAGTTTTAAATACACATGGACATTTTGACCATGTATGGTCAAATCAAGCTGTAAAAGAAAATTTTGGAATTAAACTTTACACTCCAAAAGATGATGAATTTATGTTAACATTAGATCCATATGGATTAGGAATGCCTGCATCTTTCGCTGATGTTCTTGTTAATCCAGATGAAGAGTTAGAAATAGAAGGAATAAAAATAAAATTTCATCATTTTCCAGGTCATACTCCTGGTTGTAGTGCTATTCAAATTGACAAACATTTATTTAGTGGAGACTTTATTTTTAAAGGAACTATTGGAAGATTTGACTTCCCTAATTCAAATGCTACGTTAATGAAACGAAGTTTAAATAAAATTTTAAAATGGGAAGAAGATTTTCATATTTATCCAGGGCATGGGGATAAAACGACATTAAGAAATGAAATTCCTTCTCTTAGACAATGGGAAAAACATATATAAAAAGGCTTGATTTATGAATTTATCTTGCGAAACGATTATAAATGAGAATGAAAAATTAAAACTTTCTGATTTAGAAAAAAGTTGTTTAAATATTTTTGATTATTTAAACTTACATCACAAAATAGAAACTCTTAAAATTGATATTAAGAAAAATGATAAAATTGAGAATTTATTTTCATGTTCTAACCCACAAATAAATTATTTTATAAATACCCTAGAATTTAAACAAAGTTGTGACACTGAAATAATCTTTAGTTTTTTATCAAAAACGGAAGAAGAATTTAATTCAATAAAAGAAAATCTAAATTTTATTAAACTATCTTTACAAATTTTTTCGCAATCTTTATATAATAAATATATGGAAAAAACTTTAAGTGAAATGTCACTAGTTGACCATGTTACAGGCTCATATAATAGATGTTATTTAAATAATTATGTTGGAAATCTTTTGAGTTTATCAAACAGAGAACAAAAGAAAATAGCATTTGTTAAAATAGCAATTGACCAATTTAAAGCAGTAATTGATGAATTTGATTATGAAATTGGAGATAAAGTTTTAAAAGCGTTAGCCCAAACTTTAAAAAATAGTGTAAGAGAATCAGATATAGTTATCAAAATCTCAAATGACGAATTTTTGGTTATTTTATTAAATATAATTAATGAAAACAATGCTATACTCATTACTGAAAAACTTATTAATAACTTCAGTAAAGAAAAAGTTGTTATTAATGAAGAGACAAAACAAGTATTAATGAAAACAATTTGTGGTGGAATATCTATTTATCCAGATAATGCAACAACAATTGAAGAAATCATAAAAAAATCTGACATTGCTCTATATGAAGCTAAAAATAGAGGAAGAGGACAAGTTTTTTTATTCAATGAAGAAGATACAAATAAAATAGATTTCTTTTAGGTAAAAATATGAAAAATAAAATTCTTGAATTAATTAAATTATCTGCTACAAATGAAGATGCTTATAAATCTTTAGTTAGCATTTTTAATCTTCATGAACAGCTTCAATATGCCACAAATATAAAACAATTAGCAGAAGATATTTTTAACTGGTTAAATAAAGAATTTAATATAGATAATATGGTATTTTCATTATTTGACATAAATAAAAATACAAAAGAAGAAATTTTAGTAAAAGGACAAGATTTCTTTTTAGATGATGATTTATCGCATTTTTTTATAATAAATACTCATACAAGTTTAAATGCAACTGTTTCATTTTGTGCAACATCAAAAGTTCACCATAAGATTTTAGAAGAGAGATATTCTGTTATTGAAGCAGCATTTTTTCAAGTTTCTCCTATGGTTCAAAGTGCTATATTGAAAAAGAATTTTATAGATTCTTCTTCTTTAGACTCAGTAACAAATGTTTATAATAGAAATTATCTTATTGATAATCTAACTAAACATCTTAGAATTTCAAATAATAAACAAACTGAAATATATTTTTTAATGATTGGTATTGACCATTTTAAAGCTGTTATTGATGAGTTTGATTATGATGTTGCAGATAAAGTTTTAATTGAACTAGCAAAAGTAATTCACTCAAATATAAATGAATTTGATATGGTTGGAAGATTAAATGGAGATGAATTTTTAGTATCTATTTTAAATAATGCCAATGAATATCATGCAACTGAATTAGCTAAGAAAATCATCTCTGATTTTGCTTTAGTTGACATAGTTGTAAATGAAGAAACAAAACAAATTTTGAAAAAAACTATCTGCATAGGATTTGAAATTTATAAAATTGATTCTGATTCTTCAATTACAGAATGTATAAAAAATGCTGACATTGCTCTTTATGAAGCGAAAAATAAAGGTAGAAGTCAATTATTCAAATTTAGTGATTTAAGTGCAGAAGATACTATAGATTTATTTTAATCTATAGTATTTTATCTTTTATAAAACTTTTCTAGCTTTTATATAAACTCTTTTAGGTGCAGGATATCCCTCAACTGTTTTTGTATTATCATTTGGGTCTAAAAAATCTTCTAAACTTTGGTCAAATGACCATTCTGTTTTTCTTTGTTCTTCACTCGTTGTTACAGTTGTTGCTAATACTTCAATATTCTCAAACCCTGCTCTTTCTAACCAATTTTTAAGTGCTGGAATTGTTGGAATAAAATAGATATTTGGGATTTTTGAATATCTTTTATTTGGTGTTAAACAAATTTCTTCTTCTCCATCTATCATAAAAGTATCAATTAAGATTTCACCTTTGCTATTTAATCCTCTAGCCAATGATTTTAAAGTTCCAACTGGGTCTGGTCTATGATATAAAACACCTAACATAAAAATAAAATCAAATTTATGATTATAGAATTCTAAATGCTCAACACCTAACATTTCATAAATAATATCAGATTTTACAAAATGATTAATGAACTCAAATTGATGTAAAGTCAACGGACTTGGGTCAAATCCAATTAATCTTTTAGGTTTATCTTCAAGCATTCTAAACATATAATAACCATTGTTACAACCAATATCTGCAACAACCTTATCTTTAAGATTAAAATATGGACGTATCAAATTATATTTAATGTTACTTTGCCATTCGCTATCTATTTCTAAACCAAAAACTTTAAAAGGACCTTTTCTCCAAGGAATTAATTTTTTAGCTGTTTCTAAAACAACTTCATATTCTTCTTGTGTTAAATCCTCTTTTTCTCCAACACTAAACCAATCCCCATAATCTATTTTTAAATCAGCTTTTTCTATTTTACAAGCTTCTTGAAGTTGTAAATACCAAGGCTCAACATTTTTCCAAGTACGACATTCTTGTTTTTTATTTTGTAATATTTCTAAATTCATGACGTAATTATAAATTTTTAAGATAAAATTCCATCTTAAATTAATAAGGATGACATAAAATTGACATTTCATTAACGCTGAGTTAACTTCTTATTAATATAATCATCAAAATAAAAATTTTAAAGGATATTTTTTGAAGCTTATAAATGTCTTATTCTCATTTAAGACTACATTGATTTTACTTGCTTTACTAGCAATTGGGGCGGGAGTTGCTACCTTTATAGAAAATGATTTTGGTACATCTTCAGCAAGAGTTTTGGTTTACAATAACCTATGGTATGAAACTGTTCTTGTATTAACTACTATTAATCTAATCGGAATAATTTTTAAATATAAAATGTGGAAAAGCAAAGCACGATTTATCTTCCACTCATCTTTTGTAATTATTCTTATTGGTGCAGGAATAACAAGATATGTTGGATATGAAGGTATTATGCAAATACCAGAAGGTCAAACAGAAAATAAAATGCTTTCACTTGAACCTTATTTACAAGTTACTATAACTGATGGAAATCAAGTTTATTACCAAGAATATCAAAAAGAGTTCACTTCATTACTTTCATCTTTAAACAATTTTTCACATGTTATTCATTTTGGAGATAAATCTTTAGAAGTAAATTATAAAGATTATATGTTTGTTAAGAAAAATGGTGGAAAAATGGGATTAACAACTGTTGAAGTTAATTTAAATGGAGAAAAACAAGAAATTAGATTACCAGGAATGAGAGGACAAGCTCCAATTCCTAGAGATTTACAATTTGGAGATATAAAAGTAACTTTAGGTTATGGTTCAAAAATAATTGATTTACCGTTTTCTATCAAGTTAAATGACTTCCAATTAGATAGATATCCAGGAAGTATGTCTCCTTCTTCTTATGCATCTGAAGTTACAGTTATTAAAGAAGATGGAAAATCTTATGATTATAGAATATTTATGAATAGAACTTTAAATGAAGGAAACTTCTTATTTTTCCAAAGTTCTTATTTTCCTGATGAAACAGGAACAATTTTATCTGTAAATAATGACCCAGGAAAATGGCCAACTTATTTAGGATATTTCTTATTAACACTTGGATTATTAATGAATTTCTTTGACAAAAAATCAAGATTTTGGAAATTAACAAAATTTGTTAGTGGTAAAAATCTTGCATCGATTGCAATTGTTATTGCATGTGCTTTTAGTACAGTATCACTTAATGCTGCTGAAAATCAGCCAGAAGTAGATGCTACAACACAAACTGTAGATTATTTAAATAAATTAAAAGATGAATCTTTACAAACAGCTGATAAATTTGGTCATTTAGTTGTACAAAGTAATGGTGGAAGAATGAAACCATTAGCAACTTTAGATAGAGAAATTATTCAAAAATTAAGTGGAAAAGCATCTTTTTTAGGAATGACTGCTGACCAATTAATTTTAGGAATGTTATCTAAACCTGATGTTTGGAAAGATGTTAAGATGATAAAAATCCAAACACCAAAATTAAAAAAATTTTTAGGTGTTGATGTAAATGAAAAATATATTGCCTTTTCTGAAGTATTTAGAAATGGTGAATATTTATTAGCAGCTGAAGCAGAAAAAGCTCTTCAAACAAAACCAATTGAAAGAGGAACTTACGAAAAAGATATTATCAAATTAGATGAAAAATTAAATATTATGTATTCAGTATTTAATGGTTCATTATTAAATATCTTCCCAAAAGTTAAAGATACAACAGCTCAAGATGATAATTCAAAATGGTATTCTCCATTAGAAGCTATGCAAACTTTTACAGGACAAAATCAAGCAGCAGTTGAAACTATAACAAGAGGTTTTGTAAACGCTATTGTTGAAGGAAAATGGGAAGATGCAGACAACTTTATTAATATGATTTCATTATATCAAGAAAAAGTTGGAGCAGATGTAATGCTTTCAAAATCAAAAATTGACGCTGAAATATTATTTAATAAAATTGATATCTTCTTCAAATTAACTTTAGCATATGTACTTCTTGGTTTTGTAATGTTAGTTGTAGCATTTATTGTGATTTTCAAACCTGAGTTTAAACCTAAAAAAATCACTACATCATTCTTTGTAATTTTGGCAATTTTATTTGCTTTACAAACATTTGGTATGGGTTATAGATGGGTTCTATCAGGACATGCACCTTGGTCAAATATTTATGAAACATTAGTTTATATCTCTTGGTCTGCAGTATTTGCAGGAGTTATTTTCTTTAGAAAATCTCTTTTAGCATTAAGTGCAGCTGTTATTATTGCTGGAATTTTTATGTTTACAGCTCACCTAACAGATGTTGACCCACAAATTACAAACTTAGTTCCAGTTTTAAAATCATACTGGTTAACTATCCACGTTTCAATTTTAACAGCTTCTTATGGATTCTTTGGACTTGGAGCAATTTTAGGTTTCTTAACATTAATCATGTTTATTTTTAGAAAAAATAGACCACACCTTGATGATATAATCAAACACGTTACAGCTATTAATGAAATTGCTTTAATTATTGGACTTGCAGCTATTACTGTTGGTAACTTCCTTGGTGGAGTTTGGGCAAATGAATCTTGGGGAAGATATTGGGGCTGGGATCCAAAAGAGACTTGGGCTTATGTATCAATCGTTGTTTATGCATTTGTAATTCATTTAAGATTTGTAAAATCTCTAAATACTCCATTTGTATTTGCAACAGCATCTGTATTAGCATTTAGTTCTATTTTAATGACTTATTTAGGAGTTAACTTCTATTTATCAGGAATGCACTCTTATGCAACAGGTGATCCAGTTCCAATTCCAGTTTGGGCTTACGTAACTGTATCTTTAGTTATTATTACTATTTTACTTGCAATAAGAAACAAAGATTTAAAAGAAACTATCTAAAAAAACTATTAAGGAGTTACATTATTAAACTCCTTAATAAATTATTTTCTCATATAAAATCACAAATTTAACTTTTTAACATCATTTTTTTCATATAATCCTTTTTTTAAATCAATTCTTAGGGAAAGAATGCATAGTGATAAATTAAAGAATATTATAACTTATACAAAAAATTTTAATGTTTTGTATATAGAAGATAATCTTGATGTACAATTTCAAACAAATAAAATGTTATCTTCATTTTTTAATAAAATTGAATTAGCAGACAATGGAAAAATCGCTCTTGATTTATTTAATAAAGAGTGTTTTGATTTAATCATAACAGATATAAAAATGCCTTTAGTTGATGGAATATCATTAATTGAAACTGTAAGAATAAAAAATAAAAAAATTCCTATAATTGTACTTTCAGCACATGATGATAAAGAATATTTTATGAAAACTATCAACGAAGGAATTGATGGATATATACTAAAACCCTACACTTTAGAGCAAATTGCAGAAACTCTTGAAAAATTACTTGATAAATATGATATAAAAAAGAAATACGATAATAAAATTAAATTAAAACATAGTTTCGTTTGGGATAAAACTTCAAATCAATTATTAAAAGAAAATGAAATCATAAAATTATCAAAATATGAAAGAATGCTTTTTGAATTATTTATTACAACAAAAGCTGTATCAAAAACTTATGAAGAGATAGAATATAATCTATTTAACAATTGTGAAGATAATACAAAAAGACTAAGAAATTTAATGACTAGGTTAAAAGTAAAACTAAATTGTGACTTATTTGAAGCAGTTTATTCTTTTGGATATACACTTAAATATGAAGATGAATAATGAAATATTTACTTCTAATTCTTATCTTTTTTAGCACTTTTTTAAATGCAACAACTAATATAGACTTAACAAAAGAAGAATTAGAATTTCTTTCAAAGAATCAACCATTAAAACTACATAATGAACAATACTGGCCACCATATAATTTCAATGAAAATGGTGTAGCAAAAGGTTTCGTAATAGATTATATGAATCTTTTAGCAAAAAAACTTCATGTTCAAGTAAAATATATTTCTGGTCCATCTTGGGATGAATTTGTTCATATGTTAAAAAAAGATGAAATTGATGCAATTATTAATATGTCAAGTAGTCCCCAAAGAGAAAAAGATTTCAATTTTTCAAACGTTTATCACTCTGCATCAAATGCCATTTATGTAAAAAAAGGAAATGAAAACCTAGATACTTTAGAAAAACTTGAAGGTAAAACAATAGTAATGCCTAAAGGTTTTTTTGCTCAACAATATATAGAAAAAAACTATCCAAATATAGAACAAATTTTAGTAACAGATTCTGTAGAAGCCTTGAAATTACTCTCTTTAGGAAAAGCTGATGCAACAATTGATAAAAAAAATGTAATTGACTACATAATTTCAACTAAAAATATCTCTGAAGTTGTACCAACAAATTATATTGACGATAATAAATTAGTTAGTCATATAAGTATTGCAACTTCAAAAAACAAACCACTTTTAAATTCAATATTTATTAAAGCTCAAAATAGCGTTAGTGATGAAGAGTTACTAAATTTAAAAAGAAAATGGTTTGGTACAACTGATATTAACAATGAAAAAAGTTTTTTAAATAATGAAGAGAAAACTTATTTAAAGAATAAATCAGTGATAAAAATGTGTCATATTATTGATTTAAGACCTATTGAGTTTTATGAGAACAATCAATATCAAGGTATAAATATTGATTTATTAAATTTAATTGCAACAAAACTTGAAATAAAATTTGAAAATATTAAAGTTTATAGTTATGAAATGGCAACACAATATTTAAAAGATGGCTTTTGTGACATCTTACCAACAACTATAGAAGATAACAAACTAGAAGAAGTTGCACTTTTTACAAATCCAATTTTGAGTTATAAACTTGCAATTATTACACAAAAAAATAAACCTGTTGTTGAAAGTATTGATGATATTTTGGATAAAACAATGGCAAAAAAATCAACTTCTGAAAATATTGACTATTTTAAATCAAAATATCCAAATATTGATATTTTTGAAACAGAAGATGATTATGAAACCCTAGAAGCTGTAAATAATAACAAAGTTTACTATGCAGTTGAGCCTCTTCCTGTTATTGCTTATTATGTATCAAAGTATGCATTTAATGATATTTTTATCTCAAGATATACAGATTTGACATTAAATACAAAAATTGCTGTTTCAAAAGAGGATTACCTTTTATATAAGATTTTAAATAAAACTATTGAACAACTAAAAGAGTATGAACATACAAATATTTCAAACAGATGGGCAAACTCTTTTTTAAAAGAGTCATATGATTACTCTCTTTTATGGAAAGTTTTATCTTTTATTTTTATTATTTTATGCGTATTAACATATAGACAAATAATTTTAAATAAACACAACAAAGCTTTAAAATTAGCAAATAATGAAATCGCTGAAAAAACAAAACAAATTGCAAAACAAAAAGAACTTTTTGAAAAATTATATAGTAAATCAGCAGATGGTGTTTTACTTATAAAAGATAATAAAATCATTGATTGTAACGAAGCTAGTTTAAAAATTCTTCAATATGAAAAAGATGAACTTTTAAACAGATTTTTACCTGATATTTCGCCTATTTATCAAGAAAATGGAGAAAATTCAAATCTAAAAGCTCAAGAAAAAATCAATGAAACAATAACAAAAGGAATTTCTAGTTTTGAATGGATTTTCCAAAATAAAGATTTAGATAATTTGTGGATAGAAATCGTTTTAACATATATTGAAATAGATAATGTTCCTTTAATTCATACAGTGATTAGAGATATAAATAAAAGAAAAAAAATGGAAAAAGAGTTAGAAAGTCTAACTTATAAACTAGAAGAAAGAATTGCTGAAGAAATTAAAAAAAATAAAGAGAAAACAAATCAACTAATACAACAATCAAGACTTGCACAAATGGGTGAAATGATTAGTATGATAGCTCATCAGTGGAGACAACCACTTGCTGCAATTAGTGCAACAACAAATAATTTATTATTAAAAATCATCTTAGCTGAAAAAATTGAAAATAAAGATTTGGAAGTAGAATTAAAATTGATAAATGATTATTCACAACATCTTTCATTAACAATTGATGATTTTAGAAACTTTTTTAGAAGTGATAAAATAAAATCTGATAGTTCATTAAAAGAGATAATAGAAAAATCTATAAATATTATAAAAACATCACTTATTTCAAGAAATATAGAACTAGAAATAGATAATCAATATAATGAAAAAATCACAACATATATAAATGAAGTTCAACAAGTTATTTTAATTATTCTAAAAAATGCAGAAGATGCTTTTGATGAAAGAGAAATAAAAAATAAAAAGATTTTTATAAAAACTTCAAAAATTGACAACTTTGCAGTTATTGAAATAAATGATAACGCAGGTGGAATTTCACTTGGAATTATCGATAAAGTATTTGACCCATATTTTTCAACAAAAAAAGAAAAAGAAGGAACTGGTATCGGGCTTTATATGAGTAAAATCATAATTGACGAACACTGCAAAGGAAATCTAAGTGTTAGAAATAGTGAAAATGGAGCGCTTTTTACTATCAAATTACCTCTTAGTTTATAATGATATAATACAAAAAAATTTCAAAGGATTTTTAGAAAAATGGACAATAATATAATTGATATTTTTAAAGAAATAACAACAATTCCTAGATGTTCAGGGACTCATGAACCATTTATAAATTATATGAAAGATTTATCAGAAGAGTTAGGATATTTATGTTTAGTTGATGAATACAATAATATTTTATGTAAAAAAGAAAACTCAAATGCAAAATTAGTTTTTCAATCACACTATGACATAGTTTGTTTAAGTGATAATTGTGTTCCTCAAATTTTACAAGAGGAAGATTTATTAAAAGCTACTGATTCAACTCTTGGAAGTGATAATGGAATTGGATGTTCATATATGATTGCTTTAATGTGTGAAAATTATGATGGAGAATTTTTATTTACAAGTGATGAAGAAATCGGACTTATTGGAGCAAACAATTTAAGTCTACCATTAAATGCCTCTTATATGCTAAATCTTGATAGTGAAGAAGAAGGAGAAATTTGTATAGGTTGTGCAGGTGGAGTTGATATTTTTGGAACAAATTCAAATAAACAAATTATTCCAAATATTGATAAGCTTGATTTATATGAAATAACGATAGGAAAACTTCAAGGTGGACACAGTGGAGTTGATATAGATAAAAATATTCCAAATGGAATAAAACTAATTGCAAAAACAATCAAAGAGTGTGATGGGAAACTTCTAGATATAAATGGAGGTGAGAGAATCAACTCAATTCCTGTTAATGTAAAAGCAATAATTGCTTCAAAATCTACTCCAATAGCAAGTCATGAAAATATGAAAATAGAAAAAATTGATACAAAATCTGAACATTTAAATGTTTATGATGACAAAATTATTGATTTTATATATGATTTTCAAAATGGTGTAAGAGCAATGAATGATGAATTAAGAGTTGTTCAAAACTCTATAAATCTTGCAATCATAAAAACTGGAATAGATGAAATTAAAATAGAACTAAGTGCTAGGTCTATGGATAATACTGAATTAAAAAATCTAAAAGATGAAACAATAAAAATGTTAGAAAATTATAATTTTAGTGTTGAAACAAATGGAAAATATCCAGCTTGGAAACCAGATATTAACGAATTTACTTCTAAAGTTTTAGAAATATATAAAGAGTTTAATTCAGAGGCTTCACTTGAAGCAATTCATGCAGGACTTGAATGTGCAATATTTAAAGATAAATATCCACATATAAAAGTAGCTTCAATAGGACCAACGATAAACTTCCCCCACTCTAAAAAAGAACAAGTTTCAATAAAATCTGTTGAAAATGTTTATAAAATTGTAAAAAAAATAACTCAAGAAATTAAATAGGACTTTTCCTATTTATTTCTCATTATACTTAGCCTTTTCAATATCATAAGAATATTTATATACCATATAATCAAACATCTTTGCATTTTCATTTTTTTGAAAGAATAGATACATTTCAACTAATCGAAAAGAAATTCTAAAAAATGCAGTAAATGGTACCATATAAGCAAAAACTGTGGCAGCAGTTCTATATGGATAATATTTATCTAATTCATCTTTTAACTCTTTTAAAATCTGACTCTCTTCTTGTAATTTTGTTCTATCTCCATTTGAAATAACTTTTATTGCTATTAAAAAATTTATCACAAACATCAAAGCATTTAAATTCCAACCAATTATACAAATATCTAAATAACTCATTCACTCTCTTTATAGCTTTATTTTAAGATATAAATTATAACTTATTTATCTTTTATACTAAATCTATTAAGTATAATTCAAATAAAAATTATTAATGAGAAGTTATGACTAAAAGTGAATATGATTTAAATATTGAAAAATTAATCTCTTGGGCACAAGCCTATTATGTATTTGATAATCCAATAGCAACAGATGAAGAATACGACAAATTAGCTAGAATTTGTCTTGCTTTTGAGCAACAAAATCCTGAACTTTCACATCCAAACTCACCAAACAAAAGAGTTGGTGGATTTGTACTTGATGGGTTTGAAAAAGCAAGTCATTTAAGTCGTATGTGGTCACAAGAAGATGTTTTTAATACGGAAGAACTAGAAGATTGGATAAAAAGAGCTTCAAAAGTAAATACAAATTTAGATTTTTATTGTCAACCAAAATTTGATGGAGCTTCACTAAATATCATCTATGAAAATGGTATTTTAAAACAAGCAATCACAAGAGGTGATGGAAGTATTGGTGAAGATGTAACAAACAATGTAAAAACAATTTACTCTATTCCACTTCAAATAAAAGAAAAATCTTTGATAGAAATCAGAGGTGAGATTGTTATAAAAAAAGCTGACTTTGAAAAAATAAATATTGAGCGAATAAAAAACAACGAACAAGTTTTTGCAAATCCAAGAAATGCAGCAGCTGGAAGTTTAAGACAACTTGACCCCAACATCACAGCAAAAAGAAAACTATTTTTTAATGTTTGGGGAGTTGGTTTAAACTCACTTGGATACACAAAATACTCTGAAATGATGGATTATATCTACTCTTTAGGATTTGTTAAACCTCCTATGCAAACTTTAACTTCAAGTGTTGAAGGAATTGAAAAGCTTTACCATGAAATTATTGCAATAAGAGATGATATAGAAATGATGCTTGATGGAATGGTTATAAAAATCAATGACATTGAAACACAAGATGAGTTAGGTTACACAGTAAAATTCCCTAGATGGTCATGTGCATACAAGTTTCCTGCTTTAGAAAAAACTACAAAAATCAAAGATATTATCTTACAAGTTGGAAGAACTGGAGTTATTACTCCTGTTGCAGTTGTTGAACCAACAGATATTGAAGGAGTTATAGTAGAGCGAGCAAGTTTACATAACTTTGATGAAATAGCAAGAAAAGATATAAAAATAAATGATGAAGTAATCATCATAAGAAGTGGTGATGTTATTCCTAAAATCACAAAAGTATTTACTGAGCGAAGAATAGGAAATGAGATAAATATTCCTCGCCCTACTTCATGTCCTGATTGTTCAAGTGAACTTTTAGATGAAGGAGCATTAATCAAATGTCAAAATCTTGATTGTCCTTCAAGAGTTGTAAACTCTATTATTTATTTTGCAAGTAAAAATTGTATGAATATTGATGGTCTTGGAAATAAAATAGTTGAACAACTAGTTAGGGAGAAAAAAATCTATGATATTTTAGATATTTACTCTTTAAAATATGAAGATTTACAAGACTTAGAAGGTTTTAAAGAGAAAAAAATAAATAATCTTTTAAATGCAATTGAAAATACAAAAGGAACTGAACTTCATAGAATTATAAACGCTTTAGGAATTGAACATATCGGGGAAGTTGCTTCAAAACAAATCTGTTTAGAGTTTGGATTAGATGTGATAAATAAAGATTATAATTCACTAATTGTTCTTGATGGATTTGGAGAACAGATGGCAAACTCTTTTTGTGAATTTATGAGAGTAAATAAAGAGTTAGTTGAAAAACTTATCTCAATTATTAACCCAAAAGTTGAAGTAAAAAAAGAAGTAAGTGAAAATCCATTCAAAGGGAAAACTGTAGTTATAACTGGAACTATGAGTAAAAGTCGAGGTGATATAAAATCTATGCTTGAAGATTTAGGTGCAAAGGTATCTTCAAGCGTTTCTAAAAAAACTGATTATGTAATTTTCGGTGAAGATGCTGGAAGTAAATATGATAAGGCAATAGAACTAAATGTTACAACTTTAACAGAAGAAGAGATGAATAATCTAATTTTATAAAAGGAAATATAAATGGTAAAGAAACAACGACTTGAAAAATTTTTATCTAAACATTTTGTTAGATATTCTTTAATTCCAATTTTAGTTGTTGAAGTTGCATTATTAGTAATGTACTTTTCAATAAATGCATATATTTCCTCTAAAAATATCAATCTATTGCTTGATGAAGCTCAATCTCATTCTCAAGCAATACTTGAAAATGAAGCTAATTTTATTAGTGAAAAATTAAATGATATTTCTAAAACTGCTGTATTTTTACAAAATGAGCATCAAGCAATTTTTGAAAATCCTAATAGATTTGGTTTACCAAATAATAAACCACAATTTGCAATTGCGCAAAATGGTGTCTTTTATAAAACAAATGAAATAGGTGCAAGTTTATATTATTCTTCTAAAACAGCAATAACACAAAAAGAACTAGATAAAGCAACATTTACAGAAGCTATGGATATATCTTTAAAAAGTATTGTAGATATAAATCCGGATATTGTTGCAGCATATTTTAACTCTTGGGATAATATGAATCGTTTATATCCTTTTATTCCTAAAGTTTATGAACAATATGGTGAACATATAAATATGGAAGATTATAATTTTTACTATTTAGCCAATAAAAAACATAATCCTAAAAAAGAACCTGTTTGGACAAGTGCATATCTTGACCCTGCTGGAAATGGTTGGATGTTATCATGTATAGTTCCAATATATAACAATGAATTCTTAGAAGGAGTTACTGGATTAGATATCACTATTGATAGTTTTGTTAAAAATATTTTAAATAGAAAACTTCCATATAATGCTAATTTGTTCATGGTTGATAAAGATGGTATGATTTTAGCAATGCCTGAAAAAATCGAAGAATTGCTAGGATTAAAAGAGTTAAAAGAACATTTATACACAGATGCCATTTTAAAAACTATTTCAAAACCTGAAGAGTTTAATTTATTAAAAAATAAAAGTCCATTTGCAGAACATTTTAAAGATTTAATAAAAAATAATAAAACTCTTTCAACACTAAAAATCGACAATAATGAATATCTAACACTACAACAAAATATCAATGAAACAAACTGGAAATTAATGGTTTTAATTGATAAAAAAAATATCTTCGCATCAATAGAAGATTTAAAAAATTTATCAGATAAAATCGGTTATATCGCTATTGCATTGTTATTAGTTTTTTATATCATATTTTTCTATTTATTACTAAAAAAAATCAACAAATTCTCTTTTTCAATTACGCAACCTATAATTGATTTATCAAAACAAACTTCACAAATAAAAGAAAAAAATATTGATGTACAAGTTCTTGATACAAATATTTTAGAGATTTCTCAATTGAGCCAAAATTTTTCAGAAATGATTAATGAGTTAAATATTAAAAATAAAAAACTATATGATGCAAAAGTTTTTGCAGAAGAAGCAAATAGAGCAAAAGATGATTTCTTAGCAAATATGAGTCATGAACTAAAAACACCATTAAACTCAATAAATGTTATCAGTGAAATTATGGTTAAAAATAAATCTAATTCTTTAGATGAAAATCAATTAAAAAACATCAAAATTATAAATAAATGTGGTAAAGATTTAATTTATTTAATAACAGATATTTTAGATTTATCAAAATTAGATGCTAAAAAAACAAAATTAACTATAGAAAAAATTGATATAAAAAAATCTATTCAAACAATCTATGATAAATTTTATGAACAAGCAAAAAATAAAAATTTAGAATTTATTGTAGAAATAAATGAAAATATTGAACATATTTATACAGATTTAGAAAAACTAAAACAAATTATCAATAATCTTATAAGTAATGCAATTAAATTTACAAATAAAGGTCAAATTAGATTAAAAGCTCAAAATGAAAATGACTTTATTAGAATAAATATAGAAGATGATGGTATTGGAATTGCCCAAGAAAATCTTAATGAAATTTTTGAAAGATTTAAACAAATTGATAGTAGTACAACTAGAAAATATGGTGGAACAGGACTTGGTTTAGCTATTTCTAAAGAACTATCTAATCTTTTAGATATAAAAATTGATGTAAAAAGTGAACTAAACAAAGGTACAACTTTTGAATTACTAATCCCTAAAAACCTAAAAGTTGATATAGAAAATTCAACTGAAAACATCATAGAAAATAAAACTAAAATAACAATAGATTCATATGAAGATATAGATGCAAAAATTGAAAAAGAATCTAAAGATAGTATTTTGATTTTAAATAATGACCCAATTACATTTTTAAATTTAATTACTGTGTTAAATAAAAAGTATATTGTAAAACAGGCAAATTCTATAGAAAAATTAATTGATTTAAAAAATAAAAATGAAGATTCAAAAATCATAATTGATATTTCAAAATTAACTGATGTAGAAAAAAATCAAATAAATGAAAAACTAAATAACAATCTAATAATTTTGTATTCAAATGATGAATTAGATTCAATAAATAAAGATAAAATTGAGAAATATTTTAAACTCCCAATTTCAAATGAAGATATGAATAGTTTATAAATAAATGATAGAAAAACCCTATCATTTATTTTTTAATTTTCAAGGGTTATTGTAAATTTCAATCCTTTTTCTCCGTTTACTACTTCTAATTTTCCTTGAAAACTATCTTCAATTATTACTTTAACTAAATATAAACCTATTCCTGTTCCATTCTCTTTTGTTGTAAAATAAGGTTCTAATATTCTGTCTAAATTTTCTTTATCTACTCCACCTGCATTATCTTCTAAAACTAAAACTATTTTATTATCTTCTTCATATGAATTTATAAATATTTCTGGCTTTTTAATGTCTCTTTCTTTAATTACATCTAAAGAGTTATTTACAATATTAATTATTACTTGTAATAGTTCTGTTTCAACGCCGAAAATTTCTAACTTTTCATTAATATTTACATTTATATTTGCACTATATAGTTTTATTTTATTTTTTAACATCTCTTCAGTTTTTACAATACAATCTTTAAGTAAAAAATTATCTTTCATTTTATTTGGTTTAAAGAAATTTAAAAAACTATTTATTGTTCTATCCATATAGTTAATTTGATTTTTTGTATTATCAGAAAAACGTTTCATATATTCTTCATTGAGTTCATTAAAATCATAATTCATATTCATTTCATCACAATATAAAGATAAAACATTTAATGGTTGTTTTAATTGATGTGAAATAAGACCTATCATTTCACCCACTGAAGCCATTCTACTATTTTGGATTAATAAATCTTGTGTTTCATTTAATTTTTCAGTTGTTATTTTTATTTTATTATAAATATCAATATATATTTTTAATTTTGATGTTAAAAGATGTTTATCTATTGGTTTAGTAATATATTCAACACCACCAACTTCATATCCTTTATTTTTATACTCATCTTTATCGTAAATTCCTGTAATAAAGATTATTGGTATATGTTTAATTGAATCTACGCCTTTAATATACTGTGCAAATTCAAATCCATCAATATCTGGCATTTGAATATCTGTTAAAATTAAATCTATTTTATTTTCTACTAGTACTTTAATAGCTTCTTTAGCACTTAATGCAGTAAAAATATTTACATCAAAACTTTCTTCAATTATTAGTTTTAAAGAATAAATGTTTTCTTCTATGTCATCAACAATTAAAATATTAAATTTTTCCATCTTATTCCCATTTTCTAATTTAGAACTTATTATCTTTGAATATAAGTTTATTATATTATAAAAAAGTATTACAAAAATATCATTTTATTAATTTTATATAATAAATTTCTATTAAAAGGAACGAAAATTGTAAATATTTCAACCAATTTCTTACATAATAAAATTATAATTTTATGTTAGACTTAGAAAATGCGATAATATAGCATATAAATAAATTATTTTTTATATTATTAATCTTTAATTTATAAAAAATAATTTTTATATTATTTAATAAGTGAAAATAATGAAAATAGAGAAAAGTTTAATTTTTAGTAAATTTAAATGTAACATTTTAATAGTAGATAATTCAAAAAATATAAATGAATTATTGACTAAAGAATTTAATAAAAATGGTTATATTACATTTAATGCAAATACTTTAAATGGTGCAAAACAAATAATAAAAAAAGAAGACATTAACTATTTAATACTAGATATAAATCTTCCAGATAATGATGCAAAAGAGTTATTTGATGAATTAAAAGATAGTTCTATAAAGATTTTTATTTTATCTATAAATTCAAATAAAGAAGAAAAAGAGTTTTATTTGAAAAATGGGGTAATAGATTTTATTGTTAAAGATACATTTTTAGATAAAAAAACAAAATCTATAATAGAAAATATTGAAAAACTTGAGAACAACAAAGAAGAAACAATTCTTTTAGTTGATGATATTTTAAGTTCTCAACAAAAATTAAAAAAACTACTTGAAAAAAGAAATTTTAATACAATTTTATCTTCTAATCCAAATGAGGCTTTTACTACTCTTGATTTGAACAATATTGATTTAATAATTGTAAATGCAAATTCAAAAAGATTTGATGTTATAGATTTTATGGAAAAAAATAGTAATTTGATTAAAGAATTACAAATTCCTCTAATCATCAGTAAAACAAGAGATATCTCAATTATTAGAGAAGCTTATAGACTAGGTGCAGTTGATGTTATAAAAAAACCTTTTATAATTGAAGAACTATACTTAAAAATTGATTTGTGGATTTACAATAGAAAAAAACAAAAAGAATCAAATCACTCATCATTGTTGTTACAAGAGTATAAAGATGCTGTAGATGAAAGTTCTATTGTTTCAAAAACAAATGATAAAGGAATCATAACTTATGTAAATAAACAGTTTTGTTTATTATCTGGTTATAAAAAAGAAGAACTAATCGGAAAAAGTCATAATATAGTTAGACATCCTGATACACCTAAAGAAGTTTTTGAAGAAATTTGGGACACCATAAAAAATAAAAAAACTATTTGGAAAGGGAAAATAAAGAACAAGAAAAAAGATGGTTCATATTATTGGGTTGAAGCCTTTATAAAACCAATCATTGATAAAAATGGAAATATTGAAGAGTTTATAGCTCTAAGAAATGACATAACTGAACAAGAAGAAGCTAAAGAGTACTTTAAACTTAAATTAAAAGGTTCAGAAGAAAATCTTAATCATTCAATAAAACTTGCAAGAGAGTATGAAAAAGCTATAGATATAAGTAGTATTTTGTTAAGAACAAATAATTTTGGAGAGATTATTTATGTAAATGACAAATTTATTGAACTTACTAAATATTCAAAAGAAGAGTTAATTGGTGCTGATTATAAAATATTTAAACATAAAGATATAAAAGACCCTTTATTTGAAGACCTAGAACTATTAATTGATGACAAAAGAATATTCAACAAAATTTTAAATAATAAATCAAAAAATGGAGATAATTATTGGATAAATATCACTATTGTTCCAATAAAAGATGATAATAACTTCACAATAGAATATATGTGGATTATAAATGATTTAACAGAACTATTTAATCTAAATGAAGAAATTCAATCAACTCAAAAAGAGATTATCTATAAAATGGGTGAAATTGGTGAAACAAGAAGTAAAGAGACAGGAAATCACGTAAAAAGAGTTGCTGAATACTCAAAACTTCTAGCCCTACTTTATGGAGTAGATGAAAATGAGGCAAATAATTTATTAATAGCTTCACCTATGCATGATATTGGAAAAGTTGGTATTCCTGACTCTATTTTGAAAAAACCTGGAAAGTTGACAGAAGATGAATTTGAGTTTATGAAAGAACACTCAATGATAGGTTATAACATTTTAAAAGATTCAAATAGAGATATTTTAAAAACAGCAGCGATTGTTGCAAAAGAACATCATGAAAAATATGATGGTTCTGGTTATCCTTTTGGATTAAAAGGTGAAGAAATTCATATTTATGGAAGAATTACTGCAATTGCAGACGTTTTTGATGCTTTAGGAAGTGATAGATGTTATAAAAAAGCATGGGAAGATAAAAAAATCTTTGAACTGCTTGAAAATGAAAAAGCTAAACAGTTTGACCCATATCTTGTTGATTTATTTTTAGAAAATAAGAATTTATTTATTGAAATTAGAAATAGATATAAAGATTAAGAACTAAAATTAAAATGTTACTTTTTTATATATTTTCATAATCTATACAACTATTTTATCAAATTGCTACGGTTATGGCACGTTTTTATTTTATAATACCAAATATATCAATAATTATAACATAAGGTTAAAAAATGAGTAGTGAAGAAGTAAAAAGAGAAAAGTCTCTTACAATGACTATGTTAATGACTCCAGATAAAGCAAACTTTTCTGGAAAGAATGTTCACGGTGGAGAAATCCTAAAAATGTTAGATCATGTTGCATATGCATGTGCAGCAAGATATACAGGAATGTACGCAGTAACATTGTCAGTAGATATGGTTTTATTTAAAGACCCAATTAAAATAGGTTCTCTTGTTACTTTCCATGCTTCAGTTAATTATACTGGAAGAACATCTATGGAAATCGGAATTAAAGTAATTTCAGAAGATATCAAAGACCATACGATAAAAAACACTAATGTTTGTTATTTTACTATGATTGCAGTTGATGAACATGGTAAACCAGCTCCTGTTCCAAAATTAGAACTTGTAACAGAAGATGATAAAAGAAGATACAATGATGCTATTCAAAGAAGAGAAATCAGAATGGCTTCAAGACACGCGAAATAATCTCTTTTATTTCCATAAAAAAAGGGGAAGATATCAAATCTTCCCCTTTTTTATTTAGCTAAAAAACAAACTTACGCTTGTTCTTTAGATTCAATGTACTCTTCATAAGTACCTTTAAAATCAATTATTGTTCCACCTGGTTGAATTTCAATAATTCTATTTGCATAAGCATCTAATAATTCCCTATCGTGAGATACACAAATTACAGAACCTGCATAATCATTTAATCCCTCACCTAAAGCAATAATAGCCTCTAAGTCTAAGTGGTTTGTTGGTTCATCTAAAACTAAGAAATTCCCTTGCTCTAACATGATTTTAGAAAGCATCATTCTATGTTTTTCTCCCCCTGAACAAGAATCAACTTTTTTCTCTTGCTCTTGACCGTTAAATAACATTCTTCCTAAACAATTTCTAATTTCAGAAATATCAGCATCTCTATCAAAACTTCTTAACCAATCATATAAAGTCATATCACCTTTGATAATATCAGTCGCATTTTGTGGGAAATATGAGTTTTGAATAGTTGCTCCCCATAAAACTTCTCCAGAATCTGGTTTTAAATTACCTTCTAAAATTTCACATAAAGTAGTTTTTCCAATACCATTTGTACCAATAAGAGCTATTTTATCACCTTTTTCAACTGTAAATGAAACATCATTTAATACAACATGGTCATCATAAGATTTAGAGATATTTTTAACAGTTAATAACTCTTTTCCTACTTCTCTTTTTTGTCTAAAAATAATTGATGGATCTCTTCTACTTGATACTTGAATTGCACCAACATCAAGTTTTTCAAGTTGTTTTTGTCTAGATGTTGCTTGTTTTGCTTTAGAAGCATTTGCACTAAATCTAGCGATAAACTTCTCAAGTTCTTCTTTTTCTTTTAATTTTTTATTAACATCTTTTTCATTTTGTTTTGCAATTAAAGTTGATGCGATATACCAATCATCATAGTTTCCAGCAAACTCTCTAATTTGTTTAAAGTCAACATCTAAAATATGTGTACAAACTGCATTTAAAAAGTGTCTATCATGAGAAATAACAACCATTGTTCCTTCATGATGTTGAAGTTGGTTTTCTAACCAACCAATTGTTTCAATATCAAGGTTATTTGTAGGCTCATCTAAAAATAGAACATCTGGTTTTGGATATAAAACTTGAGCTAATAAAACTTTAAATTTATCTCCACCTGTTAATGTACTCATTAAATCTTGGTGCATAGAAGCTGGGAAACCTAAATCTTCTAATATTTTTGTAATTTTAATATCGTATTCATAAGTTGGGTCTTCTTCACAACAAATGATTTCAAGTTCAGCAAGTCTATTATTTACTTCATCAGTAAATTCAGGACTCATATAAAGTTCTTCTTTCTCTTTTACAGCATCATGTAATCTTTTATTTCCTAAAAGAACTGCATCAAAAATTGTGTTATTTTCATATGCAAATTGGTTTTGTGATAATACTCCAACTTTTTTACCATTTTGAACTTGTACTTCACCCTCAGTTGCTTCTTCTTGACCAGATAATATTTTTAAGAAAGTTGTCTTACCAGCACCATTTGCACCAATAAGCCCATATCTTTTCCCTGTATCTAATTTTAAATTTATATCTTGAAATAAAACTCTTGGACCAAAAGCTTTTTTTAGATTGACAGTTTGAACCATATTATAATTCTCTCCATTTATTTTATTTACTTAATTGTATTGATTTTACGATTATATCCAAAAAAATATATTTAGGACTTAATCTATTTTTTATAGCTCTTTTTCAAAAGCTAATTTCATGATATCTTCTTCACTTACGATATCACTATTATCTTCATTTGGTGGATTTTTAATCCATAAAACTTTAGTTTTTAATTGGTCTAATTGATACTTAGTTAAGTTTTTAATTAAAGTATCGTTAATCATCTCTTTAGTTAAAGTTCCGGCATTTAGCATCTTTTTGATTACTTTTTCTAAATTCTTTTTAGTTGCTTCAAATGCTTTTTCTTCATCTGTTAATGAGATATACTCTTCATCCAAATATTTCATTACTGAATCACCTGGATATTTATAAGTTGTTACGCCTTTATAGTTATATTTTTGACATTTTAATCTTGGAACATAAACACCTGTAAAAACATATCCTAAAACGGTATTTATACCTTCTAAAGTTCTTAATGGATTATGTGAACAGATGTAATCACCTTTTACCATTGTAGGTGAATTTAATAATGATGTAATATTATTATGTAAGATGATAAAACTACCTTTTACCTCTTTTGGTCCACCTCTTAAAGAGTTTAATTCATTTTTATGAGCAAGGAAACTTCCACCAACTTTTTTTGGACTTCCCTCTAATGACACTAATTCATTTTCACTAATATCAAAATCCCCATCAACAGAATTGAAATTAATTGGTAATTTAAATAAATTTGTTAATCTATTTGATAATTTAACATCCCCTTGAACATCAACTGAACCATCAGGTAAAATAGTAAAACTTTTAATATCATATTTATTTAACCAATTTAAAATATCTTCATTATTATTTAATGCAACCATTGGTTTATAAATATGTGCTATTACATCACTACCTTTATATTTCCAATATTTGTCTTCTTCATTAAATCTTGATGTTAAATTATTTAATTTTATATCAGTAACTAAATCTCCACCAATTTCATCAGCAATACCTTCTAAATCACTTAAATTATTTCCATTACAAATATAATCATGTTTAACTGTAATTGGACCACCAACTAATCTTTCTATAAAATTGTGAGAACAATCAAAATAAGTATCAATATTTTTAGGTCCACCTTCTAAAGATACTAATTTATTATCGTTACATTTAAAGTGTCCTTTAATAGTTCTTGGACTTGCTTTTATTGATGTTAGTTCATTAAATGAGCAATTAAAACTTCCTTTAACCTCTTTTGGAGCATATGATAATGATTTTAATTGATTATAAGAGCAATCAAAATCCCCTACTTCTGTAGGAGCATCGAATAGTGAAACTAATTTATTTTTTGAACAATTAAAATCTTTTACTACAACTTTAGGACAACCTTCTAATGTAGTTAAATTGTTATTGCTTATATCAAAATATCCTTCTATTCTATCGAATTTAATAGGTATTTTTTTACCATTTAATCTCTCGTTTAAATTTACATTTCCTTGTACTGATACATATAAATCTTCTGAAATCATGTAATTATTAATAGAATGTTCTTTTAGCCAATTTTCGATTTCTCCAAGATTAAGCATATCCTACCTTTTTTAAATATTATTTTTAAATTTTTTCATTAAATTCTATCATTTTATTTCTTATATCATACTATAATAAATATATACAAAATAAACACCTTTTTCAAATATTTATCCATTAAAAGATAAAATAATTTTTAATAATAAAAATAAATTTTAAATATCAACTCATTTCATTATTTTTTATAAAAATCGAATGAGCTTTTGGTGACATTCCAAACATTCTTGTGTATTCTCTACTAAATTGAGAAGGAGATTCATAACCTACACTAAAAGCAACATCAGATGCTTCAATATTTTGACTCAATAAAATATTTTTAGCTTCTTCTAGTCTTATTTTCTTTTGAAATTGTAATGGACTCATTGAAGTCACTTTTTTAAAATTTAAATATAAAGATGACTCACTAACTCCAACAAGTTTTGATAATTCTTTCATATTTATTGTTTTATTAAAGTTATTCTTTATCTCACTTATAGCTTTGACTATTTGATTTGTAATAGAACCTTCTAAAACATATTGTTTAAAAAAATCACCATTTCTTTTTAGTAAAATATAAATAATTTCTTTTAATACAAGATTTGATAAAAAATCCACATTTTCTTCTTTAAAAGATAATTTAACAAATCTAAAAATTGGTTCTAATAAATCATCTTCTAATTTATCAAAACAAAGACTTTTATGAAAAATTTTATCTTCATTCTTTTTTGAATTTTCATCTAACTCTTTTATTACTTCATAGATTTGTTCTAATGTAAAATTTATAATAACTGAATAATATGGTTTTTCAATAGATGCTTTTTCTATTCTTACATTTGCTGGAATATGAGTTGACACGATTAAATATTTTTCAGAAGAATAACTATACATATCTTCACCAAAACCAACTGCTTTTGAACCTTGAATTGCTATACATAATGAGGGTTCATAAATCACACTAACAAATTCTGAAGTTTGTTTTGTTGTATAAAATCTCAAAGCTGGGATATTAGTATTTATCACTCCATCACTAAATTTTTTATTTTCTATTAAAAAAATCAATTCTTCTCTATAATTCATAAATTACTCCTAATTTTAAAATTATCACATAATTTGGAGAAATAGGCAATAGATGTGGAAAATCATTCTATCATTTATTTATTCTTTTCAATATAATAAAAATATATTAGATTTTTATAACTTAGGAGAAATTATGAATGACATTACTATAAATAATAAAAATTATACATTAAATGATATTCCAGAAGATACACCAATATTATGGGTTTTAAGAGATTATTTAAATATGACTGGAACAAAGTTTGGATGTGGTGTAGGAATGTGTGGTGCATGTACAATTTTAGTTGATAATATTGCTGTTAGAGGTTGTCAAACTCCACTAAAAGATGCTTTAGGAAAAAATATTACAACAATTGAAAATCAAGAAGATAAAGAGTTAAAAGCATTAAGAGTTGTTTGGAAAGAACATGATGTTGCCCAATGTGGATATTGTCAAAGTGGACAATTAGTAAATGCAGCAGGACTTTTAAAATCAAATGCTAATCCAACAGAAGAGCAAATTAAAGAGGCTATGAATGGAAATATTTGTAGATGTGGAACATATAATAAAATTTTAAAAGCAGTTAGCACTGTAGCTAAAGGATAAAAAATGAGTTTAAATAGAAGAGAATTTATAAAAAATAGTACACTAGTTAGTTCAGCTTTTATTATTGGATTTAATCTTCCAATCAAAGGAATGGCTAAAGAACTTGAAAAGAAAAAAGAAGTTATTGAACCAAATGCTTTTATAAAAATAGACAAAGATAATAAAATCACATTTATTCTTGGTCAAGTTGAAATGGGGCAAGGAGCATATACAGGAATTGCAATGTGTATTGCAGATGAGTTAGATGCTTATTGGGATGAGATTATTTTTGAACCAGCACCAGTTAAAGATGTTTATAATATTCCTGGAATGCCTATGATGTTAACTGGTGGTTCTATGAGTATAAAAACTCAACAGCAACGTGTGCGACAAGTTGGAGCAAACTTACGACATATGCTAAAAACTGCAGCTGCTAAAAAATGGAAAGTTAGAGTTTATGACGTTGAAACAAAAGACTCATATGTTATAAATAAAAGAACAAAAGAAAAAGTAACTTATGGTAGTTTGATTGATGAAATAAAAACTATGCCAATTCCAAGTGATGTGAAATTAAAAGATAAAAGTGAATACAACTTAATAGGAAAAAGAGTTAAAAGACATCCTATTGAAGTTGAAGAAAAAATAACTGGAAATGCTAAATTTGGTATTGATGTAAGACTTCCTGATATGAAATACGCTGCACTTGTTCAACCAAGAGTTTTTGGAGCAAAAATAAAAAATTTTGATGACTCAAAAGCCAAAACTATGGATGGAGTTTTAAAAATAAAACAACTTCCAAACCAAAAAATAGCTGTAATTGCAAATCATTGGTATCAAGCAAAAAAAGCTAGTGAAGCTATAGTTGTTGAGTGGGAAAATGGAGAATTTGAAAAAATAAGCACTAGTGATTTAGAAAAAGAGTATGATGGATATTTAAAAAAAGATGATTTACCAATTATGAGAAAAGATGGTGATAGTAAAACTGCATTTGATAAAGCTTTTAAAGTTGTAGAGGCTGAGTATTCTTTCCCATTTTTAGCCCATGCTCCAATGGAACCACTAAATTGTACTGTTCATCATAAAGGCAATAAAGCTTATATGAGTGTTGGTGGACAATTTCAAACTTTATATAGAGGGACAGCTGCAAAAATCTTAGGGATTGAGCCTGAAAATGTAGAATATTATAACAACTATTTAGGAAGTAGTTTTGGAAGAAGAGCAAATCTTGCAAGTGATTTTGTTGTAGATGCAGTATATGTTGCACAAAATGAAGAGTGGCCAATTCAAACATTATGGACAAGGGAAGATGATATAAAAATGGGTTATTATAGACCTATGACAAAAAGTAGCGTAAAAATGGCCGTTGATGAAAAAGGAAATATTACAGCATTTGAGGGAAAAATTGTAAATCAATCTTTAACAAAAGGTACAATGTTTGAATCAATGATGTTCAAAGATGGAATTGATAAAACTCAAAGAGAAGGTCTTGATGACCATCCATATAAAATAACATCACATGATTTAAAAGCATTTTGTCCAAGTTCACCAGTTTCTGTTTTATGGTTACGTTCTGTTGGACACACAGTTTCAGCTCCAATTGTTGAAAATATTATAGACCAAGCTGCAATAGCAAGCAATATTGACCCAATGGATTTTAGAATTAAAAATCTAAAAGAGCCAAGATTTATAAAACTTCTTGAAAATGTTTCAAAGCAATCAAACTGGAAAAATAGAGAAAAAAATAGTGGTTATGGAGTTGCAATTGCTGAAAGTTTTGGCAGTATCGTAGCTTACGTTGTAAAAGTAAAAGTTGAAAATAATGACTATAAAGTGGAAAATGTTTGGGCTACTGTTGATTGTGGAATGGCAGTAAATCCACTTGGAATTGAAAATCAAATTGAAGGAGCAATAAACTTTACAATTGGATATATAAAATATGCTCAAATTACACTTACAAATGGTGCAGTTGACCAAAATAATTTCTATGACTATGAAGTAAATAGAATCAAAGATGCTCCAAATAACATCAACGTTGAAATTATAAATTCAGGTGAAAAAATAGGTGGTATTGGAGAAGTTGGAGTTCCTCCTATGTTTGCTGCTATTATAAATGCACTTTATGATGCAACAGGAAAAAGATATACAAGTTTTCCTATAAAACTAGGATAAAAAATGTTTTTAGATAAAAAGATTTTAGATTTTATAAAAAATAGTAAAAATAAAAATCTTGATATTGTAGTAACTAGTGTTATTGAAACACTAGGTTCTACCTATAGTAAAGTTGGAAATATGATGCTTGTAAATTCACAAAATGAATTTATTGGTGTTTTAGGAAGTCCTTTTTTACAAAATAAAATTCTAGAATTATCAAAAATAGCATTAGAAAAAAAAGAGATAAACTTTTTTGAATCAATTGCTAAAGATGAATCAACAGGTCATGGAACTTCAAAATATAAAATAGAACCTTTTTTTTATGAAGGAAATTATAAAGATTTAGAAAAATTAATAAAAAAACCTTTTTCACTTTTAATTTTTGGCTCAGGAGCTCATGTAACTTCTTTAATTCAAATGGCTACTTTGATGGGTTGGGAAACAACAGTAATTGATATAAAAATTAAAGAAGAGTTTGTAAAAGATGCTGATAATTTAATAGTGTTAAAAAATCTTGAAGATATTTTATCTATGGATTTAAACTCTTTTAATGCAAGTGTAATTTTAAGTCATAGTCCAAAAACTGATGATATTTATTTGAAAGCTTTAGTCAATTCAAATATGAATTATATTGGAATGATGGGAAATAAAAAAAATATGCAAAGAATTAAAAAAGAGTTTCATTTAGAAAATGATAATAGATTTTTTGCTCCAATTGGTTTAGATATTGGTGGAAATACTCATCAAGCTATTGCATTATCAATTTGTGCACAAATTGAAGCTAGAAAAAATGGAAAAATCTAAGATGAACAAGCTAAATAATCTTGCAATTCTTATATTAGCTGCTGGGACATCAAGTAGATTGGGTGAGCCAAAACAGTTATTAAAATATAAAAATGAATCTCTTTTAAAAATTACAGTAAAAAAAGCTTTAGAAATCTCTTCAAATATTTTTGTAGTTTTAGGACATGAAAAAGAAAAATGTGAAAATGAAATAAAAGATTTTGATATAACAATCATATATAACAAAAATTATAAAGAAGGAATGGGAACATCTCTTTCTTGCGGTATAAATCAGACAAAAATATTTGATAATACGCTAGTTATGTTATGTGATCAACCTTTTATACCTATTTCTCATTATAAAACTTTAATAAAAAATATTCAAGAAGAAACTATTATTGCTTCAATATATGGTGAAACAAATAATTCAAAAGTTCCAGCAATTTTTCCTAAAAAACATTATGATAAATTGATAAGTTTAAATGCTGATTTGGGTGCTAGAGAAATCTTAAAAAAAGAAAAATGTATTAATATAAAACTTGATAAAGATTTAGCAATAGACATAGATACAATTGAAGAAGTTAACTCTTTCTTGAAATAAAAAAGGTAAAAAATGAAATACAGAAAATTTGCAAATACAAATATTGAACTTTCTACTATTGGTTTAGGATGTATGGGAATGAGTGCAGCTTATGGTGAAAGAGATGATAAAGAAAGCCTTGCAACACTTGAACGTTCATTGGAACTTGGAATAAATTTTTGGGATACAGCTGATATTTATGCAAATGGAAAAAATGAAGAATTAATATCAAAAGTTCTAAAAAACAATAGAGAAAAAGTTTTTATTGCCACTAAATTTGGTTTTAGGATGAAAGATGAAACAAAAGATTCTTTTAGTGGTGAAGTTTATATTGACGGTTCTAGTAAATATATAAAAGAAGCTGTAGAAAAAAGTTTAAAAAGATTAAATACTGATGTAATTGATTTATATTATGCTCATAGAATTGATAAAAGTGTAGCTCTTGAAGAGACTATTGGAGCAATGAGTGATTTAGTAAAAGAAGGTAAAATAAAATATCTTGGACTTAGTGAATGTACTGCAGATGAATTAAAAAAAGCTCATTCAATTCACCCTATTTCTGCACTACAAAGTGAATTTTCTCTTTTAACACAAGATTTAAAAAATGATTTATTACCTTTAACTAAAGAGTTAAATATAACTTTAGTTCCTTTTGCCCCATTAAGTAGAGGATTGATGTCAAATACTTTGGATTTGGATAAATTAAATTCAAATGATTTTAGAAAAAATCTTCCAAGATATAATGGTGAATATTTTGAAAATAATAAAAATCTATCTAATGAATTTGCAACTTTTGCAAAAGAAAAGAACTGTACACCAGCTCAATTAGCCATCGCTTGGGTTATATGTCAAAGTGATAATATAATTCCAATTCCAGGAACAAAAAGAAGAAAATATCTTGAAGAAAATATTGGTGCTATAGATGTAATTCTTGAAAAAGAAGATTTTGAAATAATTGATAGATTATTAAAAAAATATCCGAATATTGGACCTAGATATTCTCAAAGAGAAAATAACTTTACAAAAAAATGATTTAATATTTTTAGAGTAGAATTTATAAAAATTCTACTCTATTTCTTCCTTGATTTTTTGCTATATATAAAGCTTTATCAGCTCTACTTACAATAGAATTTTCATTATCTAACTCTTTACTTATAGTTAAACCAAAACTACAAGTTTTCTTTCCTATTGTAGAAAATTTATGTTCTTCAACCTCTTTTCTTAATTTTTCTGCAAATGATTGAAGTTCTTCTTTTGAAATATTTGGAACAATGATTAAAAACTCTTCACCACCCCATCTTCCTAAAATATCACTACTTCTAACATTTTTATTAAGAACTGAACAAATCTCTATTAAAACTTTATCTCCAATATTATGTCCAAAAGTATCATTTACATTTTTAAAAAAATCTATATCTAAAATAATCAATCCAAAACCAATATTTGTTCGATGAAATCTTGATAACTCATATTTTAAAGAATCGTCTAATTTATGTCTATTATAAAGATTCGTTAATTTATCCGTATTAGACATTTTTTCCAATTGAAGATTTTTTATTTCTAAAATATCTTGGAGATTTTTTAAAGAGTTTAAAGCTTTTTTTGTTTTTTCTTTTTCATTATAAAGTTTTCTATTCCAATAAACTGTTATAAAAATTAAAATTAAAATAGGAATTGCTATTTTCCATAAAATCATATAATCAACTGATTGTTCAAACTTAATTGAGAACCATTTATTATAGGCATTTTGTTTATCATTTTCTAAAATTGAATTTACACCTTTTTGGAAAATTCTATTTAAGATTGCTTCATCATTTCTAGTTGCAATTGATAAATCCCATTTTTCATCAAGTTTTCCTGCAATTTTTATATTATAAAAATTATTCTCTTGTATTTCATACCCAATTGAAACTAAGGTATCAACAAATGCAAAAATCTTTTTATGAGATAATAAATCCAAACCTTCTTTAACATTTGATACTTCAATAAACTCTTTGTTTGGATATCTTTTCTTTAATATTTCACTAAAAGCATAACCTTTTACTAAAGCAATTTGTTTATCTAAAATTTGGTCAATATTTTCAATAAATAACGCATTGTCTAATGTTGCAATTACAAATGGAAAAGATAAATAAGGTGTTGTAAAATCAAGATATTTAGCTCTTTCTTCTGTTTTCATAGCTAAAGATAAAATATCACACTCTCTATTTTTAGCAAACTCTAAACTTTGTTCCCATGAAGATGTTTTTACCAATTCAATATTTATATTTAATTTTTGTGCCATTTTTTTAATCAAATCAGCTGACATTCCCTCATGGAAACCATTTTCATTTACTCGTTCAAGAGGCATCCAATTTGGGTCAACACACATTCTAATCAATTTCTTTTTTGATAAATATGATAACTCATCATCATCAAGTTTGATATTTAACTCATCAATTTTATCGGCAATATCAAATTTTCCAAACCATTTTTCTTCTAATTCATCTAACTCTTTTAAAGTTAAACTATTTAATCCTTTATTTAAAAGTTGATTTAAAATAGGTTTATCTTTTGAAGTTAAAAATCTATATGAAGTTCTTTCTGTAGAATTAAAATCAGTAAAAGCAGAAGAAATTTTTATATTTGTAAAACCTTTTTTCTTTATAAAATATCTAGTCATTAGATTTTCGCCAATCATTGCATAAGCTTCACCTTTTGAAACTGCTTCTAGCATCTCTTCAAAATTATCTACAACTAAAAGTTTTATTTTTGGATAATTTTTTGAAATAAACTCTTCACTTGACCAAGATTTTCCAACAACTAATATTTTTCCATTTAACTCTTCAATATTATTTATTTCAGGGTTATCTTTTCTTGTTATAAAATGAGTTTCATACCAGATATATGGGTCAGAGAAAATACCATCATTTTCTCTTTGTGGAGTTTTTGTCAAAGTATGTAATAAATCTATTTTTTTATCTTTGAAATCATTATAAAGTTGTGACCAACTATCACTTGTTTGATATTCAAATTTAACACCTATTTTTTTTGATAAAATATTTAAAATATCAATACTAAATCCATAAGGTTGATTTCCAATTGTAAAATCAAAAGGAGGAAAATTTGTCTCACTGCTAACTTTTATTATTGGATTTTCTTTTATAAATCTTTTTTCTTCTTCATTTAATAAAATCGTCTTTATATTTTGTGACTCTTTTTTATCAAACCATTTTGCTTTTAAATCTCTTTTTTGAATAACAGATAAGTTTTCTAAAGCTTTATTAATCATTTGTGCTAAAACTGGGTACTCTTTATTAACTGCAAAAAAGAAATCATGATATACCCCTACTCTATTATCAAATATCTTATAAACCTTTTTTAAATTTACATATGAATCTTTATCCATAAGATATTCCATAACTGCATCTGATTCTATTGTTGCATCTGCTTTACAATCAGAAACAGCTTCTAAAGCTTCTTGCATATTTTCAACTTCTAAATGAGTAAAATTAATGCCTTTATTTTTTAATAATTCTAAGTATGTATAACCTTTTGGAAGAGCAACAACTTTGTCTTTTAAATCAAAAGCATTTTGTATAGAATCATCTCCATTTCTAACAACAATAACATCTTGTGCTTTTAAATATGAGTTAGTTAATATTGAATTATCTTTATAAAAATCTGATTCGAAAATAGATGTTAATATATCTATTTCACCTTTTTTAAAACTTTCAATTTGATTATTCCAATTACCATCTATTTCAAATTCAACATTAAATCCCAAAGACTTTAATAAAATATCAATTAACTCTATACTATAACCTGATGGTTTGTTGTTTTTTATATAATCTAAAGGTGGATAAAACTTATCACTTGCAACTTTAATTGTAGGATGTTCTTTTAAAAAGTTTTCTTCTTCTTTTGTTAAAGAAATTGTTGTAGGATTTCTTATAAATAATAAATCTTCTAAATTATCTTTTTTAGGTGCAAAACCTAATTCAATATATAACTCAGCAATTTTTCTAACTTTTTCAATATCTATACTTCCTAAAGAGTAATTTTTTTGTAAAATAAACTTTTTACTCTCATTTGCTTCAAATAATAATGCATCTTTTGTTTTATTTTGAGTATTATATTTTTCTAAAATTAGATTAACACTTTCATTTATATTATTTAAAGCATAATCCCAACCTTTATTTGTTGCCTCAACAAATTTTTTAACTAAAATTGGATTTTCTATTGCAAACTTTTTAGATGTAAAAAGATTTACTTCATAAAATTCTACTCCATAATTATTGGGGTCTAAAATATTATAAGGTAAACCATTTTTTATAAAATGATAAGGCTCATTTGGTAGAAACGTTGATGAAGCATCGATTTTATCTTTATCAAAATTTGGTATATCAAAATTTGGTTCAACTAAAATCAAATCATCTTTAGAAATATTAAATACCTTAAACATTTGCTGAAAACTTGCACTTGAAGCATCAGAAAAAGGAATCATTACTCTTTTTCCAATTAAATCTTCAGGTGTTCTAATCTCTGGTCTTGTAATTAGTGCTAAAGGTGAACGTTTAAAATAGTTGGCTAAAAATACAATATCTTTACCATTTAACCACTCATTTATAATATCAGAACCCCAAACCCCTATTTGTACGTTTTCATTTAAAACTTCATCCATAATATTTGATTTTCCATCAAATTCAATAAATTCAACATCAATACCTAAATCTTTATAAAATCCTTTTTCCTTTGCCATATAAAATCCAGCAAATTCAAATTGATGTTTCCATTGAAGTTGAAGTTTGATTTTTTGTTCTTGATTTATCGCGTATGAATTTAATGAAAAAATAAATGTTAATAAAAAAAACAATACACTTTTTAATCTCAAAATATACCTTTTATTATTCAATAATTTTTATTCATTATACCCTCTTGTCTATTAATAATGTATATCGTGATATTAAAGTATTTTATAAAACTAATTATTTTATCATTGCCCATAAAAATATAAAAAGGATTTTTTGATGAAAATAGCAATCATTGGTGCAGGATTTTCTGGCTGTAATTTATATAATAATTTAAAAGAAAAATATCAAGATATAACTATTTTTGAAAAATCAAGAGGTGTTGGAGGAAGAATAAGCACAAAATATATTGATGATAAATTTATTGATTATGGAACTTCATCAATAATTCCAATAACTAATGACTTAAAGTTTTTTTGTTTAGATTTAGCAAAAAATGGAGTTGTAAAAAGTAAATATGATGAATTCATACCTAAAAATGGAATAAATAATATTTGTAAATTCTTAATAGATGAAAATAGTTTAATAACAAATACTCGAATAGAAAAAATTATTAAAAAAAATGAAAAATGGCTTTTAGAAGACTCAAATCATAAGATTTTTGATGATTTTGATTTACTATTTGTTACAATTCCCGCTCCACAAATTTTACAAATGGATATTCAACTTCCAGATGATTTTAAAAATAAGTTATTAGATATAAAATATGATTCAACTTTTTCTTTGATTTTATATTCAGATGAAAATATAAAATTAGATGAAAACAAAATTTATGAAAATAAAAATGTAAAAGATATTATAAATAATTCAAAAAAATATGCCTATAAAGATTTTAGTTCTTATGTTATACATTCAACAAAAGAGTTTGCGAATAACCTAAATGAACTAACTAAAGAAGAAATTCATCAAATATTTTTAAAAACTTTTGAAAAAGAAACTTTAAAAGGATTAGAAAATTTCAAACAAATTCCACATCTTTGGAAATATGCATTTGCTAAAAACTCTTTAGATATGCCATATTTTTTTGATAAAGAATTAAAATTGGGTGTTTGTGGTGATTATTTTAGTCATAATAATCTAGAAGCCTCTCTTTTAAGTTCAGAATTTTTAGGAAATCTAAACTTATAAGAATTAACAGTTTTTTATAGTTAATCTATAACCAAAACTATAAATATTTTCAACATTTAAAAGAGGGATTTTTTTTCTAAGTCTTGAAATTATATTTTTCAGATTTGAAATATCCCCTTGACTTTCCAAATCATCTCTCCATAAATAAGAGATTATCTCTTCATTTGAATAAGTTTTTTCTGGATATTTTAAAAGAAGTTCAACTAAATAAAGCTCTTTTTTTGTCAATTTAAAAATCTCTTCTTTATATATCAGCTGTTTTAGCTCTTTATTCCAAACTAAATCTTCATCAATTTTTATAAATTTAGAAACTTTTGAATCTTTTTTATATTTTGATTCATATATATTTTTTGAGATTTTAAAAATTACATCTAAGAAAGTATTATAATCAATTGGTTTTAAAATGAATTGTGAAATGCCTATATTTACAAGTTCCATTAAATAGTCTGTTTCATTATAAGCTGATAAAACAATAACTTTTTGTAATGGATTTATTTTATAAATATTTTTAATCAAATCTATACCATTCATATTTGGCATTTGAATATCTGTTATTATTAAATCATAAAACTCTTCATTCGTTTTATAATATTCATTATATTTTGCTAATCCATCTTTTCCATCAATTGCTATATCAACTTTATCAAAAATATCTCCGAGCAAAAAGCCCATCTCTTTTACTATATTTTCATCATCTTCTACAAATAAAACAGATATTTTTTTACCATATTCTTCTAAAGAGATATAATCAATCAATTCAAATCCTTTAATTAGCTTCTAAAATAGTTTTTACATCTATTATTATACCAATACTTCCATCACCTCTTACTGTAGCACCTGCAACACTTTCAACTTTTCTGAAATTTGTTTCTATTGCTTTTAAAACTACTTGTTGTTGCTGTAAGAATTCATCTATTAAAAAAGCTGCTTTTTGCTCTTGTGATTTAACAATAATTAAAATTCCATCTTCTAATTTTGTTGATTTTGGAACAATATTAAAGTATTCATATAATCTAATTATTGGAATAAACTCATTTCTTAGCATCAATAATTGACTACTTCCATCTCCAACCAGTTTTATCATCTCTTTTGTTGGTTGAATTGATTCAACAATAGATGAAGTTGGAAGAATAAATATATTATTTCCAATTTTGATATTTAATCCATCTAAAATAGAGTGAGTTAATGGTACAATTATTGATACTTTTGTTCCTTTATCAGCTTCATTTTCTACTTCTAAATCTGCATTAAATTTATTAGTATATTCATTTATTCCTGCCATTTCTTCAACATCTTCTTTACTAATACCAACACCATCATCTTCAATACAAAATGTCATTTGTCCATTTAATTGATAAACACTTAACTTTAAAGTTGCTACTTCATTTTTATCTTTTGAAACTCTCTCTTCTACTGTTTCTATTCCATAAGTAACAGCATTTGAAATTACTTTTTTTATCAATGTATCCAATAATTCAATAAGAGATTTATCAACTTTAGTCTCTCCACCAACTAAAACAAATTTTATTTTTTTATTTTCAGGAGTTATCTCTTTTAGAAAATCATCATATATTTCAAACATACTTTCAAATTTAACCATTCTTATATCTGTTGCATAATCTTGAAGTTCAACAATATGTCTTTGTAAAAGATTGATTTTTTCAAGAAGATTTTTTTTTGCTTCCCCTGATGGTAGATTATCAATTGTCTGAGCCATCATAGAGTTTGTAATTACTAAATCACCAACTTTATTTAAAAGTTTTTCTAATTTTTCTAATTCTACACTTACATTTGCATTTTTCATTCTTTTCTCTTTATTATAAATTTATTAAATACAAGAAGCTCTATCTTCATATGTTCCTGTTCGATAATTTAGTACTTTTTCTACTTTAAAGATTTTACCTTCTTTTTTGCAATCTTCTTGAGTAACCTCTTGATTATTACTACATCCAAGAAAAAAAACTCCAATAGCAATTATAATAAATAAGTTTTTCATTTTAATTCCTTTTACCTTATTTACTATTATACTATTTATTTTAAATAAAAAATAATCTTTTCATGAGAAAAATAAAAAAATTATATTTTTCTATTTTTCTTTAAATTTTTTTGTTTTAACAGCACTTACAATATTATTAGCTAAAACTGATGTTTCTGACGCAATTTCGTTAATATTTACATTTAAATCGTTATACCCATTTATCATTTGAACTCATGTTTTGCTCTCTTATTCTAAAATAGTTATAATAAGAATTATAATATAGAAATTTATTTAAAATTGCAACTTTAATGGTCAAATTTTTTTTATTTTGATAAAATTTAAAAACTACAAAATTATGGATAATAATGGAAGATAAGAACAACATTTTTATAGATTTAAATGAAATAATTAATAATACAATAGAAGGTGTTTTAATAATCGAAGAAGGGTTTATAAAAAATATAAATCATTCATTATTAGAGATTTTAGGATATGAAAAAGAAGATGAGTTAATAGATAAATTAGCTACAGGTATTCTAATTCCTACTTCAAAAGAAAAATTTATAAAATATAATGAAAAACTATTTCAAGAAATATCTTTAATCACAAAAGATGGAAAAATTATTCCAGTAATTATAAAAATTAAAAATTTAGCTTATCAAGATAGAGATTATAAAATGGTTTTTATTTTAGATTTGAGCGAATTAAAAGAAAAAGAAAAAATGGTTATCCATCAATCAAAACTTTCAGCAATGGGGGAGATGATTTCAATGATTGCACATCAATGGAGACAGCCATTATCAACGATTTCTAGCATAATTACAAGAGTAAAACTAAAAAGTGATATGAATAAACTTGATAAAGATTTTTTAGATGAAATGTTAAGTGATATGAATAAATATATCCAATATATGTCTACAACAATAGATGACTTTAGAAACTTCTTTACTATAAATTCTACAAGAGAGCTTATTGATTTAAATGAAGTAGTTTTAAGTGCTTTTAAAATGTTAGAAAAAACATTTTTATCTCAAAATATAAAAATTGAAATTGAAAATAGAAATTTAACAAAAATAAATCTTCCCAAAAATGAACTAATCCAAGTAGTTTTAAATATTTTGAATAATGCAAAAGATGCATTTATAGAAAAAAACATTGAAAATGCTCTTATTAAAATCTCTTTTGATGAAGAAAAAAACTTACAAAAAATTTTGATTAGAGATAATGCAGGTGGAATTAGTGAAAATATCATTTCTAAAATCTTTAATCCTTATTTTTCTACTAAAACTAAAAAGAATGGTTCGGGATTAGGTTTATATATTTGTAAAAATATTTTAGAAAAAGATAGTTTAGGAGATATTGAAGTATCAAGCAATGAACATGGAACAATATTTACAATTACAATTAATAAAAATTAATTCTAAAAAGGTATCGTAATTATAAAATTTGCTCCTTTATACTCTTTTTTATTGTAAGTAAATGTTTCATTTTGAGCGATTATTTTTCCATGAAAATGTTTTTCGATAATCTCTTTTGACATGAACAATCCAATACCAGTTCCTTTATCTGAACCTTTAGTTGTAAAATATGGGTCAAATATTTTTTCAAGAATTGATTCTTCAATACCATTTGCATTATCTTTTAATGAGATATAAGCCTCATTTTCAATTTTTTTAATTGTTACAAAAATATATCTCTCTTCATATGGTAACTCTTCTAAAACGTCTCTTGCATTATTTAAAAGATTTATAAACACTTGTACTAATTCATTTTCAAAACCTAAAATTTCAACATCTTCACACTCTTTAATCACTTTTATTGCTCTATTTGTAAATCTTGAACTTGTTAATTTTAATGTTTTATCTAAAACATCTTTTATATTGAATTTTTCTTTAATCTTATCAACTTTATAAAAATCTCTAAAATCATCAATTGTATTTGATAAAAAATTTGTACTGTTCATTATATTTTCAACCGCTTCATTTAAAAGTTCATCAGTTAATGTGTTATACTCTTTGTTCAATCTAATCCCACTTGCACTTGTAGAAATAAGACTTAAAGGTTGTCTCCATTGATGAGCAATATTTTCAATCATTTCTCCCATAGAAGCCATTTTTGACTGTTGGAAAAGCATATTGTCTTTTCTTCTATTTTGTTCAACTTCTTCTTTTATCTCTTTTTTAAGATTATCATTTAATTTTTTTAATTCGTAAGTTTTTTCTTCAACTTTTTTCTCTAAATCTCTATTTAATTGAGTTAATTTACTATCCATCAATTCAAGTTTTACAATATCTTTTTCCAACTCTCTGTTTGATATTTCTAACTGTTTTTCATTTTCTTCAATTTTATCAAGCATCTTATTTATCTCATTAGATAAAATTCCTAACTCATCTTTTCTTTGAATATTTGCTCTTTGATTTCTATTTCCTGTTGCGGTTTGAGTTGCTACTTTTATTAAAGTATATAAATCTTTTGTAATATTTGTTGCTAAAAAATAAGAAAATAGATATCCAATAACTATTGCAATTAATATAAATAAAATTGCTTCATAAAAAATTTGTTGTAGATTTTTTGAAATTTCATTTTGATTTAATGCAATTCTTACCCAACCAATATGTTGATTATCTCTTAAAATAGGCATTATATAATCAATAATTTCATTGTTTTGTACTAGCATATATGGTTCAATTTTTTTTGATAATAAAAAAGCTAAACTTAAATCATCTGATATATATAAATTTACATATTCTTTATCACTATGAGCAATAATTTTTCCTTCTTTATTTAAAATCATTGCATACTCTAAATTTGGATATTTAGATATTGAAGAGATTAACTCTTCTAATCCTATATAATCATTTGATAACATCCATAAAACAGAGTTTTGAGCAACACTTTTTGTTAAACTTTTAACTTGTTTGATATTTTGTGTTTCTAAAAATTTTCTTTGTTCACTTAATAAATCATAAACAAAAATACTCATTAAAATAATATAACTAACAGTTATAGTTATAATCAATCTTCGCTTTATAGAGTTTAAATAAAATGCTTTGATTTTTTCTATCATTTTATTTTCCTTATATTCTTTTCAAAACTATCTATAAAATCTTTTACAACAATATATGTATTTTCATCTGCTCTTTCAAAATGACTTAAATCAATTTTATAAAGTATCAACTCACCTTCTGCATTTGAATTTAACTCAAGTAATAATTTAGCAACTTTTTCTACTAAATCCTTTGGCACATCATCTCTTACAACTAAAGTATTATTAGGTAAATTTTTTGTTTCCCATAATACTTTTATCTCTTTTGCAATTTCTGGTCTCTCTTTTTTAAATTTTTCCCAAGGTTGAGTCCAAGTAGCAGATAAATCAGCTGTTTTTAAATAGATATTCATAATAGATGATTCTTGAGAACCAACATAAATATTTTCAATATCTTTATTTACATCAATACCATTTTCATATAAAAAATATTGAGGTAAAAGTGTCGCTGCAAGAGCAGTTGAAGCTGGATAACTTATTTTTTTACCTTTAACATCTTCAAATTCTTTAATATCACTATCTTTTCTAACTAAAATAATTCCTTTAAATTTTTCATCTTCTGCCATTTTTGCAAAAACTTGGTAGCCAGATTTTAATGATTCTAAAGTTTGATAGGGATTTGGTAATGCAAAATCAAAATGTCTTGAAGATAACTTTTCATTAAAAGAATCATAATTAATTGAAGCTTCTAATTCAAATTGCACATCTGTTAAATTTTTATTTAAATAATCAATCAAAGGCTGATACACTGCAAAAAGTTGTTTGGGATTGTATAAAGGATGAATACCAAAAATATAAACTTGTTTACTTACAATAACTTTATCTTTTTGATATTTTGGAGAATACTTTGTTGAAGTATTCTCACAAGAGTTAAAAAAAAACAATATAAAAAATATTAATGTTAATTTTTTTATCATAAAATTATTATATTGTAATTTTTAAAAAAAGTAAAAAACTAAATGCTGTTTAAAATATACCCTCTATTTGAGTAATTTCTTATGAAAGTATCATCAGTTTTTTCTCTAATATGATTAATAACATTTCTTAATGAATATTTAGAAAAGACTTTACCTTTCCAAACTACATCTGAAATATCTTCATATGTTACTAAACTATTTGGGTTTTTAGCTAACAAATTTATTAATTTTTTTTCTGTTCTTGTTAATTTAATAATTTTTTTACCATGAAATAACTCTTCTCTTGTTATATCAAAGTAATAACCATTTTCAAACTGAACTTTTTTATTTGTATCTAAAAAATTTGCACATAATTCAACTGTATTTAGTAAAAAATCTACAGCAATTGGCTTTTGAAAAACTGAATAAACATTAATAATTTTATATAAAGACAAATCTTGTTCCATATTCTCTTCCAATAAAATTATAGGTATATTAAAATTATAAGATTTCGTAAGTTTAAAAACATCAAGAAATTTTTTTAGATTATTATTGCTATTATCAAATATGATTACATCAAAATTATTAATCGTACTACTTAATAAATAGAATTTATTATTCTCAAAAAATGTAAAATTGAAAGTTAAACTAACTTCTTTTTTTAATTTATCTAAATAAATTAAATCTTCACTTATAACTAATACAGACTTTTTCTTTTTATCTTGAGTATCAATAAAAACTGTATTCATAAAAATCCTTTTTAATTATTTTGCTAAAGGAATTTTATATAAGAAAGGTATTACAAAAGTATCATTTTATTATTTTTTGATATTTTTAGATTAATAGCCTTTATAAAAGGCTATTAAATAGATTATTTTATATATTCAACTACTTCTTCAAAAGGTAATCTCATTTGAGTTGATTGAGGATTTATTCTGTAACCAAAAGGTAAAACCATTGCTAATTGGAATTTTTTAGTATCCAGTCCTAAAACTTCTTCAACTTTTGCTTTATCAAATCCTTCGATTGGACAAGAATCAATTCCTTTTGTTGCTGCTGCTGTCATCATATTTCCTGCTGCTATATAAGATTGTCTAGCTGTCCAAGAATAAACATTATCATCGCTATCTAAAACTTTTGTAACTGTTAAATGGTCTTTATATAATTTGTTATAAAAATCTTTTTTCTCTTGAGGCATTTCACGTCTTGCAAATCTTGTTGCTGGAATTCCTGATTCTGGTTTAACAGCATCAATTGCAGCTAATATAATTACTAAATGAGAACAAGTTGTAACTTGTGGTTGATCCCAGCAAAAAGGTCTTAATTTTGCTTTTAATTCTTCATTTGTAATAACTAAAAATTTCCAACCTTCTTGACCAAAAGAACTAGGACTTTTTCTTCCAACTTCTAAAATAAATTTCATATCTTCATCACTAATTTTTTTAGTTTCATCAAAAATCTTACAAGCATGTCTAAATTCCATTGCTTCCATAAATGTTTTTTCCATAATTATCCTTTTAAATTAAATTTTCTTTGGCTTTTAATCGCTCTAATTTACTTTTTGTATTAAATAATACAACAGCAACAAATGATAAAATACATCCCATAATTGTCGATAAAGCAATATTCTCATTATATGCAAAATAGCTTGAAACTATCGCTCCTATAGGAACTATAAACATAAATACTCCTGTGTTATGGGCTCCAATTTTTGCAGCTGATACAAAAAAAAGTGTCATTGCAAAAGTCCCTGAAAAAACTCCAATATAAATAATATTTAACCAAAATACATAATCATACGATGCAAAAGCAAAAGGATGATAAGGTAAGGCAAAAATCATATTTATAAATCCAGTAATTCCAAAAACAACTAAAGTATAAAACATCGGGTCTGCTCTTTTTGATGCTTTTTGTGAAAATATTGTAACCATAGCCCATACTACAGCACAAGCTAAAAAATATGAACTATTTACATTTAAAAAAGCAAATCCTTCTGAAGGAACTCGAAGTAAAACTAATGCACCAAAAATTCCAATTCCAAGTGCAAAAATTTGTTTTGCTGACACTTGGGTTTTAAAAATTATAATTGATAATATATATGTAATTATTGGAGCAATTGAGGTTACCATTGTTCCTCCATAACCAGCTGCTCCATGAGATAATCCCTTAAAAAACAGATAATTAAATATAGCACTTAAAATTCCAGCACCTATCATATAAAATAATCCTATTTTATCTGTTTTTAAAACCGTTTTCATATATAAAATAACAGGAATTATCGTTAAAAAAGAGATTGCATATCTCCAAAATGCAGCAACTTCTGGATTCGAATGTTCTGTTGCTGCTTTTCCTGAAGTCCATGCTATTCCCCAAATTATCATAGCTATAAACATACCAATAAAATATTTGGTATTACTTTTTTGAATCATTTTATCTACTTTCTATTATATAAATGCTCTTTGATAAGAACTATTTATGCTCTCTTTTTCTCTAAATTCATTTGCTACATAAAAAACTAAATTTGGATTTCTAAGTAACTCTCGACCATAAGCCACAAAATCACAAAAATTGTTTTCAAGTAGATACTCTCCTTCTGTTGCTGTTGTAATTAATCCAACTGCAATAACAGGAATATTTACATTTTCTTTTATTTTTTTTGCCCAATTAGCTTGATATAAAGCTTGAATTGCTGGAGCATTATCAGGTTTTTCTAAATTTCCACCACTTGATACATGTATAACATCAACTCCGATTTTTTCCAACTCTTTTGATAAATAAATAGAATCTTCTATATTCCAACCTTCATTCATCCACTCATCAGCACTAATTCTAACAATCAAAGGCAAATCTAATTTTTGTTTTATCTCATGGGCTATTTCTAAAACTAATCTACATCTATTCTCTAAAGTTCCACCATAAATATCTGTTCTATTATTTGAAATTGGTGATAAAAACTCACATAATAAATAGCCATGAGCTGCATGAAGTTCAATAGCATCATAGTCTGCCTCTTTTGCTCTAAAAGCTGCATTTATAAATAATTTTTTAATATTTTCAATCTCTGCTATTGAAACTTCTTTAGGAATTTTAAATGGAGCTTCTTTTGAAAAAGCAATTGAACTTGGAGCAATAGGAGTTGAATCAATAACAGTTGACTTTCTTCCAGCATGGGCAATTTGAATTGCTGTTTTAGCACCAAAAGAGTGTATATCTTTATTTAATTGTTTATGCTTTTCTATCAAAGAATCATCCCAAAGGCCTAAATCGTTTGATGAAATTCTTCCTTTTGGCTCTATTGCAGTTGCTTCAACTATAATAAACCCTACTCCACCTAAGGCTCTTGATACATAGTGATATTTATGAAAATCTTTTATTTCTCCACTATTATCACTTTTATACATACACATAGGTGGCATTACAACTCTATTTTTTAACTCTAATGCTCCAATATTTCCACTTTTTAGTAATAAGCTCATAAAAAATCCTTTTTAGATTTCTAATTTTTCTAATTTATTGATTGTTAAACCATCTATTTTATTTTCGATTTTAGATACAAAGTTTTTAAAATGCTCTTTTGTTTCATGTAAAGATAAAAGTTCTTGATTTTCCCAAGTTTCAACAAAAGTAAAACTATCCTCATCACTTAAATCTTTATGTAAATCATATTGAATACAACCTTCATCAAATTCATGAGTTGCTTTATGCAATTTTATAAGTTCATTATAAACTTCATCTTTAAAACCTTTTTTCACTTTTATAGTTGCAACTATTACAATATTTTTCATATTTTTTTCCTATAAAAAATTCTCTTTTAAAACTGATTCAAATTTTTCTAACTCATTAGCTAAATCTAAATCTCCTTTGAAAATATCATGAACAGAATAAGTTTTTAATGGCTCTAATCCACAAAATTGGAAAGTTTTATGAACTGCCACATGAGCTTCATCTAAAGATAAACCATCAAAGAAACCATTTTCATTACTAAATTCACTTGTTGGACAATTATACGTTAAACTTAACATATACTTTTTACCTTTTAATAATCCTCCTGTTCCATAAGTTTTACTTGCATCACTTCTACTTCTTCCATCACTTGCATAATGTCTTCCTTGAGTAAATGTTTCATCAAAATATTTTTTTGCAATCCAAGGAACACCCATCCAATAAACTGGATATTGAAATAAAACATAATCAGCCCATTCAAATTTTTCACACTCTTCTTCTACATTGTAACCTTTTTCAATGTGAGTTTGTTTTACTTCAAATCCATTTTTTATAAAAAAATCATTTGCTTTATCAATAAAATGTTGAGTCAATTCACCTTTAGCCACAACATCATAATATTGATGTCCATTTAAAATTAAAACTTTCTTCATTTTTGCTCCTTTTTAATTTTGAAAATTATATTAACAATAAACTTAATTTACTCTTACTTTACTTTAGGTAAGTAATAGGAATTAATTTTTATTATGTTATAATTGAAATTGTAAAAATAAGGAATTTAATATGTATTATATAAATGATAAAGAATATAGATGTAGTGTTGCCGTAACACTTGATATTTTTAATGATAGATGGAAATTAGCAATTATTTGGCACTTACTTGATGGTGAAAAAAGATTTAAAGAATTACATGAAATAATAAGTGAAATAACACAAAAAACTTTAACTATAAAATTAAAAGAATTAGAAGAAAAAAATATCATTAATAGAGAATGTTTTGCTAGTGTTCCACCAAAGGTTGTATATAGTTTAACAAAAGCAGGAGAAAATCTAAGAGCCGTACTTGAAGAGATGCATAAATGGGGAATAGATTATGTAAAAGAGTTTGGAAAAATCACATCTGATAACCCTTGTCAAAATAATTTTTGTGACTAAATAAATGGAAAATTTTGTATTAATCTTATTGGCCATTGTTATTGGCTATGTAATAAATAGATTAAATATTTTTTCAAAAGATGCACCAACTATTTTAAATCAATTTGCAATTTATATCTCACTTCCTGCAATGATTTTACTTCAAATTCCAAAACTTAGTTTTTCAATTGATATGATTATACCTATTATTGTAGCTTGGCTTGTTATGGCTATAAGTGCAATATTAATTCTTCTTTTATCAAAATTTTTCTCTTTTTCAAAAGAGATAACGGGTTCATTAATGCTAGTTTCAATCCTAACAAATAGTTCTTTTTTAGGAATTCCAATAATAAATGCTTATATGGGCGAAAGTGCAATGCCATATGTTTTAGTTTATGACCAATTAGGAACTTTTATTGCTCTTGCTACTTATGGAACATTTATAGCTTCTTATTATTCAAATAATTCAAAAATCACTTTTAAAATCATTACACTAAAAGTTTTAACATTTCCACCTTTTTTATCTTTAGTTGTTGCTCTATTTTTAATAGGTGTAGAATTTAATCCAATAATTTCAAAAGTTTTAAGTTCATTTGCAAGTACCATTGTACCAATTGCTTTAGTTGCTGTTGGTCTTCAACTTCAATTAAAATTACCACGTGAAGAGATAAAACCTTTTAGTGTAGCTTTAATTGTAAAACTTATTCTTGCTCCAACTATTGCATTTGTTATTTGTAAAATATTTGCTTGGGATAATCAAGCTTCAATTGTATCAATTATGGAAGCAGGAATGGCTCCTATGATAACAGCAGGTGCAATAGCTTCGATGGCAGGACTTGCCCCAAGACTTAGTTCAGCGATTGTAGGATATGGGATAATTATTTCGTTTTTAACGACAGGAATTTTATTTAATCTTCTTTAAAAAATGAGATTTAAAGCTTAAACTTTAAATCTCTATTTTTTAGCTTTTTCTATTGAAATCATCTCTTCCAAAGAAATTTGTTTTATTAGTTTCTACAACCATTGTTGTAGCCATTTCATCATTTTGATTTGCAATTTCTCTTGTTTCTTGAGCTCTTAATGCATTTTCTTGTGTTGCTTTATCTAAATCAGCAACAGCTGCATTTACTTGCTCTATTCCTCTTTCTTGTTCTTTTAAAGAATTAGAAATATTTTCTATAATATGTTTTGTTTTTTGAATATTTTCGTTTAAAACATCATACTCTTTTATCATATCTGTAGAAGCATTTTTCCCATTGTTTGCCTCTTTTGTAGCTGTTTCAACAAGTGATTTTATTTCTCTAGCTGCTTCAGCACTTCTTGAAGCTAGATTTCTAACCTCTGCTGCAACAACAGCAAATCCTCTTCCAGCTTCACCAGCAGTTGCTGCTTCAACAGCAGCATTAAGAGATAAAATATTTGTTTGAAATGCAATTTGGTCAATAATACTTATTGCTTCTTCAATTGACTTTGTTTTATCATTTATTTTATCCATCAACTCTGCACTGTTTTTTGCACTTTTATAACCACTTTGAACAGATATTAAAAGTTCATTAGAATAAGTTAACATTTTATCAACATCTAAATTATTATTTCTAACACTACTTGTTATCTCTTCCATTGATGCTGATGTCTCTTCTAGAATTGCAGATTGAGTAACTATATTTGCACTTACTAATTCCATATTCTTTTTTAATGCATCTGCATTTTTTTTGAACATATTTCCACTTTTTAAACTACTTAAAAGCATTCTTGAGATTTTTACATTTAATTTATTAACAGCTTCAACAATTTTTTGTAATTGCTCTGATTGTTTATTCTTAATTTCAACTGTAAAATCATTTTTTTGGAACTTCTCAAAAAAATCTAACATTTCATCAAAACAATTTGTTAAATTACTTACTGTTTGATTCATATTATTTGCAATTGATTGAAATTCATCATTTTTTGTTTTTGCATTAATTTTTGTGTTGAAGATATTTTTTGAAAATGATAAACTACAATTAGTTAAATCATTTATAAACTCTTTTTCTAAAAAATCTTCCTCTTTTTTTTCATCAATTAAAACCAATTCTTTTTGATTTTTTAACAAATTTATTCCATAAAAAAATAAGAATGAAATAACACAAAAGAAAAGTAAACTTGATACTAAAATATAATCACTTTTTACACTGGATAAATAAGACAAAAAACCTAATGAAACTATTGTTACAATATATCCTGCAACTAAAAATTTTTTTGCATTTTCCATAATTTTGCCTTATATTAAAATTTCTTCATATTCTACATCAAAAAAGTTAAAAACAAAGCTTAAAAAAAAATATTATTTTTTCATTATAGTAGCATTAAAATAGCATTTCTTAAAATTATTAAATCTTATTTTAAAGTACAAATCCCTTTTTAGACTTATAATCAAGGGAAAATAGATACAATACGCAAAAAATTTATATTAGGAAACTTTATGTTTGAGTTAATTAAAAAAATATTAATTGTTTTTCTTATCCTAACTTGTAGTTTAAATGCTGCTACAAAAGAAGTATCAAAAAACGAAATTGTTCAAATGGAACAATTAGAATTATTTAAAAGAGCACAAATAAAAATAGTAAAAGCTTTTGATGTTGGAAGTTTATATATTTTAACTATCAATGTTCAAGGAAATAGTGATGAAATTTATTTAACAAAAGATAAAAAACTTATTCTTTCTGGTGATGTTATTGATGTAAATAATGGAATGAAAATATCAGCTCCTGTTGATTTAACAAATGCAAAAGGTAAAGAAGCATTTGTTTATGGAACAGGAAAGGAAGAATATTATTTATTTACAGACCCTGAATGTCCTTATTGTAAAAAACTAGAATCATATCTTCCACAAATAAAAGATAAAGTAAAAATAAGAGTTTTTTATTTTCCTTTAGAATCACATGAAAATGCAAAAGATTTATCATTATATATTATGAGTCAAAAAACATTAAATGCAAAAATAGATGCAATGTTTGATGCAAGTGAAAATTTAGATAAAGTAAAAAATGCAAAATATACACAAGCTCAACTAGCGAAACTTGAAAAACAATTAGAAGAACAAGTTCAAATTGGAATGTCTTTAAACGTTCAAGGAACACCAACAATATTTGATAAAAATGGAAATAACATTGTTTGGGTAAATCTACTTGAAAAATTTGGAATTGAAGTTAAATAGTAAAATCATTTTTTGATTTTACTATTTTGGTAAAATTTTATTTACTTTTTAAATCTTTTTGTTAGAATAACGATTCGAGATCTCAGGTAGAGATTCCATCGTTAATTTAAACAATTTACTGCATGGCCAAAATTAAAATCTAATTTTGGAGATTCATTTTGAATAATCAAAATCATTGTATATCTATATTTACTGGTGATTTACCTCCTTCTAAAGCCTTATTTCTAAAACTTGAGAATGCTTTTTTATTAGCAAATATTTATGAAATAATTGAAATTGTTTCACTTAAAGCAAATATTGAAATTGAACTTCAAGGATGGGCAAAACTTAAAGGTCATTTCTACTTAGGTAGAGTTGCATTAAAAAATCAATACTCTTATAAAATCCAAAAAATAAGTAAAAATTCTTTTACTTCAAAAGCTTCTTGGGGCAAAAAAATGAAAGGTATTGATACTTCAAATCCAAAACTAAAAGATTTAGAGTTAAGTGAAGAAATTTTAGCAAAAGCTCCAATTGATAATGGGCTTTTAACAAGAGGAATCATAACTCAAGAAAATAGTCCAATTTATGATTTTGAATTATCTTTTAAAGAACAAGTTTGGTCAAATCCTGTTTCAGTTTTATATGAAGAAGGAAAAAATCTTCAATGGAATGCAACAACTGATATTCCTTGGAATGAAATACCAAATCTAAATCCTGTTATAGAAAAAGCTGTATGCCAAATCATGACTTATTTAGTTGAAAATGAATTTTCAGCTTTATATATTCCTGGAAAATTTATAAGTAAAATAAATCCATACTATATGGAAGTTCCTCTTTTTTTATCATCACTAATGAATGATGAAGCAAGACATATTGAAGTTTTTACAAAAAGAGCAAATGCGAATGGAGGAGGATTTCAATACTCAAGTGAAGTTACTCAACGTTCACTTTTTTCTTTATTTAAAGAAGATGATTATATAAAAAGCTCATTTTTACTTCATGTTATGGGTGAAGGTACTTTTGTAGATTTACTCTCATTTTTGGAAAAACATATGCCTGATGATGCAACAAAAAAAATCATTCGCCTTGCAAAAAGAGATGAAATGCGACATGTTGCTTATGGTGTTGAACATGTAAAATCAGCAATAGAACAAAATCCAAATAGAATAAATGCTTTAAAAAATACTGCTTATAAAAGAAAAGAGTTTATGGATGAAATAAATAGTGAATCTTCTATTTTACTTGAATCATTAGCAATTCTTGCAGGTGGAAGTGATGAGCCAGAGGATTATAAAAGAGGATTTGATTTAGTTGAAGAACTAAAACAAAAAATGAATACAAATAGAATAAAAAGATTAGTAGATATAGGTATGGATGAAGATTTAGCAAATGATATTTCTAAAGTTCATACACCAAATTTTATGTAGTAGGAAAAAAAATGTCAAATTTATATAATGAAATGTTAGAGTTTGCAAAAGAAAATATTGCACCATATACAGACAATGTGGATATTGAGGGAAAATTTCCAGTTGAAAGTTTTAAAGCAATTAAAGAAAAAAAATTAACAGGTCTTTTAGTTCCAAAAGAGTTTGGAGGAATGGGATTAAATTTTCAAGACCATACACAAACTATTTTAGCTTTTGCAAATTATTGCGCCACAACAGCTTTATGTTATATGATGCACAATGTTGCAACAAATTGTATTGCAACTTATGGAAGTGATGAACTAAAAAAAGAGTTTTTACCAAGAATTGCAAATGGTGAAATTATGTTAGCACTTGCATATAGTGAAAGTGGAACAGGAACACACTTTTATAATCCAGAAATTAAAGTTACAAAAGAAAATGAAACTTTATTTATGAATGGTAGAAAAAGTTTTGTTACATCTGCTACTTATGCTGATTATTATTTAATTGATGCAAACTCTGTTGAAACTGAAGGTTTAGATAACTGGATTATTTCAAAAGATTTAGCTGGAATTACTTTTGAAGAGAGTGCTTGGAATGGTCTTGGTATGAGAGGAAATGCTTCTTGTCCAATGATTTTAAAAGATGTAAAAATTGATGAAAAATCAAAAATTGGGGAGAGTGGAACGGGACTAGATCAAATATTTAATTGTGTTGGTCCATTTTTTATCATGGGATTAGCAGCTGTTTATAGTGGAGTTGCTTTAAATGCTTGTAATTCAATCAATGAGTATTCAATAAATAGAAAATATAGTGATGAAACAGCTTTATGTAATATCCCAACTGTTCAAAATCATATCTCTGAAATCTATACAAATGCAGCAAGTGCGAAATATTTTACATTAAGTGCTGCAAAAAGTGTAATTGAAGCTGACCCAATGGCTCAAGCAAATGTATTAGCTGCAAGAATTCATGCTTCTGAAATGGCTGTAAAAGTTTGTACTTTAGCTATGAAGATTGGTGGAGGTACAGCATACGCTAAAAGAATAAATATAGAAAGACTATTAAGAGATTCACTTGCAGCACAAGTTATGGCTCCAAGTACTGATGTTCTTACAACTTGGCTTGGAAAAGCTTTAACAAATCAATCAATTTTATAAGGATAAAAAATGCAAAAACCAATAGTTGTGGGTTCAGTTGCTTATGACCCAAAAGTTGTACCGATTTGGGATATTATTAGAGATTATTTCAATGATAATGGTGTAAGACTTGATTATATTCTATTTTCAAATTATGAAGCACAAATTGAATATTTATTATCTGGGAAAATAGATATTGCTTGGAATACAAATGTTGCTTGGGTAAGAACTTATGAATTAAGTAATCACAAAGCTCAAGCTTTACTTATGAGAGATACGGATATTGATTTTAAATCTGTGTTTATCACAAAAGCAAAAAGTGGTATTAAATCTATTCATGATTTAAAAGGCAAAAAATTTGGTCTTGGAAGTGCTGATTCAGCTCAAGCTGCAATTTTACCTTTAAAATATCTACAAAATGAACTAAAAGAAAAAATCAATGATGTTGAAATTATTAGATTTAATTCTAATTTAGGAAAACATGGAGATACAGGAAGAAGTGAATTTGATATTATTGAAGCTATAAAAGAAGATAAAATTGATGCAGGAGCAATTGGTATTAGCACTTGGATTAGAATTATTGAGGAGGGATTATTTCCTGCAGGTGAAATCGAATCTTTTTATGTAAGTGAGGGATATTGTCATTGTAACTTTACAGCTCTCAATAGTTTAGATGAAAAAGTGAAAAAAACTTTTGTTGATATGATGCTTTCACAAGACCCAAATGAACCAATCATCAAAAAAATGATGCAAATGGAAGGTTTAAATAAATGGGTTGTTACAACTGCTGAAGAATTAAAAGGTTATGATGTTTTAACACAAGCTATGTTTGAACAAGATTTAATGAAAAATAATTGGTAAAAAATAAGTATCTTTTTAAAGATACTTATTTAAAAAAAGAATTTTACTAACAAATATCCAATAATAATCAACCAAACAAATAAAATCAAAGATAAATAAAAAGGTTTCATACCAATATTTTTAAACTTATCAAAACTTGTTTCCATTCCTAAGGCTGTCATTGCCATTGTTAAAGCAAAATTATCTAAATAATTTATATTTTCTATTGTTTTTATACTCAAAAAGCCAAAAGAATTGAATCCCACAACAACTATAAATATCAAAGCGAACCAAGGAATAATAACTTTTGATTTCTCTTTTTTATTATGAAAACCTGTTTTAATCAACCAAATTGATAATAAAATTAAAAAAGGAACTATAAATATTACTCTTATCATTTTTACAATAATTGCATCTTTAGATACTACTTCTCCCAAACTATTTGAAGAACCCACAACATGAGCTACTTCATGTAAAGTTGCACCTATATAAACTCCCATTTGAGAAGCACTTAAATCAAATATTCCTAATTTATACAAAAATGGATACAAAAACATAGCTATTGTTCCAAAAATCACTACAAAAGATACTGCAATGGCACTTTTATAAGCTTCATTTTTTAGAACACTTTGTGTTGCCATAACAGCTGCTGCTCCACAAATAGAACTTCCAGCACTACATAAAATAGCAATCTCACGGTCAATTTTTAAAACTTTTACCCCAATAAAGTATCCAAAAATAAAAGTAAAAAAAACTATAAAAAAAGCAATAAAAATTCCGTTAAATCCTACTTCTTGCAAATTTTGAAAAGTCAATCTAAATCCATATAAAATAATTCCAAATCTTAAAATATATTTTGTTGAAAATATTATTCCATTTTTTCCAAAATTTAAAAATCTTTTTTTAAATGTGTTTGCATAAAAAATTCCTAAAACTATTCCTATTATAAGTGAGCTAATTCCTAAATTTCTAAAAAAATCTACTCCTGCTAAAATCGTTGCTATTAAAGAAAAAAATCCAACAAATAAAACTCCATAAAAAGTATTTTTCATATCTAAATTATTAATTTTCATAATACAACTCCTTTGATTTTGTAAGTATAACTCCTATTTATTAATTTGTAAAATATATTAATTTTAATATAATGATTAATATTTTTAATAAGGAAAATTATGACCCTTAAAGAACTACACTTTTTTTATAAACTAAGTGAAAATCCTCAAGTTACTCAAGTAGCAAGTGAATTAAATATTAGTCAATCAGCTATTTCTCTAGCAATAAAATCTCTAGAAAATTCACTAAATGAACAACTATTTAACAGAATTGGTAAAAAACTAATTTTAAATGAAAAGGGAAAATATTTTAAAGAAAAGACTCTTTCTCACTATTTAGCACTTATGGATGCACAAACTATTTTCCAAGAAAATAAACTGGCAGGAAATATAAAAATAGCTTCAAGTAGAACTATTTCAAACTACATAATGCCAAATATTTATTATGATTTTTTGACAAAATACAAAGATGTAAAACTTGATATTTCCACCATTAATTCAAGTAAAATTATAGAAAAAATATTAAAATCTGAACTTGATATTGGTTTAATTGAAGTTGATACACAAAACTCAAGTTTAATAAAAGAAAAACTTAGTGATGATGAATTGATTGTAGTTACAAGTGATAAGAACTATTTAAAAGAGGCTTTTATTGATACCATAAAAAAAAGATGGATTTTAAGAGAAATTGGTTCAGGAACAAGGGAAATATTTATAAATCAAATAGGAGAAATATCAAAAGAGTTAGATATTTTTATGCAATTACAAGATTTTGAAGAGATTAAAAAAATTGTTTTAAATAATCCAGACACGGTTACAGCTATATCAAAAATTATTGTAGAAGAAGAGTTAAAAAAGAAAAAACTATTTCAAATAAAACTAAAAAATTTGAAATTAAAAAGAGAATTTTATTTGGTTTATCATAAAGAAAAAACAAAAAATCTACTTTTTGAAACCCTGATAGAGTTTCTAAAAAATAGATTTAAATAGTTTTATCTTCCGTAATATGAAATTAAAGAAGCTTTTGCCAAAGAGTGAGCATTTAAATAAAATCCTACAAGTGCAGGATTTGCATTTTTATCTAATCCTAAAGTTTCTATATCTAAAGCATAAACAGTAAATACATATCTATGAGCTTTATCTCCAACAGGAGGACAAGCACCACCAAAACCAGTTTTACCATAATCTGTTACACTTTGAATAACATCTTTTGATTCACTATTTCCAAAACCAGTTGGAAGTGTAAATTTATCTTTTGAAATATCAAAAGTAACCCAATGCCACCATCCAGAACCAGTTGGTGCATCTGGATCATAAACTGTAACTGCAAAAGATTTAGTTCCTTTTGGAGCATCTTTCCATGAAAGTTCAGGAGATATATTTTCTCCAGTACATCCAAAACCATTAAATACTTGTTTTGATGTTAATTGTCCTTGTAAATCTGAACTACTTAATGTAAAGTTTTGTGCAAAAATCATAGTTGCACTAAAAAATATAGATAATGCTATTTTTTTCAAGATTTCTCCTTTAATTTAAAAAAATTTATACTATCTAAAAAACTTTAATTTTTGTTATTTTATTTTAACAAATCACTCTATTTCTACCAGATTCTTTTGCTAAATAAAGCATCTCATCAGCTTTTTTATACATTTCATCAATATTATTTATATTGTTTGCAAAATCACTAAAAAGTCCCATAGATACAGTAATATAACTACTAACTTTACTATTTTTATGTTCTATTTTTAACTCTTCTATATCTTTTAAAATAAATTTTGAAAATTCAAAAGCTTTATTTTTATCTTTAGATTTAAATAATATTCCAAACTCTTCTCCACCTAATCTAAAACAATAATCATCCAATCTTGAAGTATGATTTTTTAATACACCTGCTACTTTTTTTAAAACTTCATCACCCATTATATGACCATAAGTATCATTGTATTGTTTAAAATAATCCACATCTATAACTAAAAAAGATATGTAATCATTTTCTCTTTTTGAACCATTTACAAATTTTGGTGAGAAATCATTAAAAAATCTTCTATTATAAATATTTGTCAAACCATCCATTATTGAAATCTCTTCTATGATCTTTTTATCAGTAATATCATGTCGAATAGAAACATAACCTATTTTTTCATTAAATTCATTGAATTTAGGACTAATTGTTGTATTTACCCAATAAACTGTTTTATCTTTTGCAATATTTTTAATCTCACCAGTCCAAACTCTATTTTCTCTAACTGTTCTCCATAAATCTTCATAAACCTCTTTTGGCATATCAGGATGTCTTACTATATTTTGATTTTGACCAATTAATTCTTCTCTAGAATATTTACTTATTTCACAAAAAGCACTTGAAACTTCTGTAATGTTTCCTTTTAAATCAGTTGAAGAAGATATGATATGTTCATCAATCAATTTATTAAAACTTTTTAATCTTTTTTCAACCTCTTCTCTTTTTTTTATCTCTTCACTTAATTTCATATTTGCATCAATTACAATAAATAAAACTATTCCAAATACAAAAATTGTTCCCAAAACCCACAATAATACTTCTTTATAATCAGTTTTTTCTTCAACTTTAACTGATGTCCATTTATTAAAAATCATTTGTTTATCATCAAATGTTATTCCATCTATGACTTTATTAAAAATACTATTTAATATTGGTTCATCAATTCTTGTTCCAAGTGATAAATCTAATGTTTCATCAAACTTTCCACTAATTTTTAATTGGGTTGCATATTCATGTTGTATTGAATATGCAATAGTTGTTAAAGTATCAATAAATCCATATAACTCTTTGTTTTTAACTTTTTCTAGTCCATCATCAATATCTTTTACTTCTACAATATTAATATCTGGATATTTTTCTTTTAATGATTTTATAAAAGAATATCCTTTTACAATTCCTACTTTTTTATCTTTTATATCTGAAATATCAGAGATAAAAATCTCATCAGTTTTTGTAGCAACTACTAAAGGAGATTGTATATAAGATTTTGTAAAGTTTACAAATTTTTTTCTTTCTTCATTAACTGCGGCAAGAGATAAAATATCACATTTTTTATCTCTTACAAAAGATAATGTTTCACTCCAACTAGATGTAGGTATAAAGTGAAAAGAAACCCCTAACTCTTTTTGAAAAATTTTAAAATAATCAGCTGTTATTCCCACATGTTTTTGTTCCAAATTCTTTTCATAAGGTAACCAATTTGGATCAATACAATATGTTAACTCTTTTTTATTTTCTAAATAATTTAATTCTTCTGCTGTTAAATCTAAATCATTTCTAAATCTTTGAAAAATAATTTCTTTTATATTTAAACTATTTTTTAATAACCCAAAATCTTGATATAAATCAGTAATATACTTTAATCTACCCTCATTTATTGTTCCAAGAGGAATATTTTCTTTATCAATCATCTCAGCAATTATATTTGCTTCATATTTTAGGTGTTCGATTGATTTTTTATTATTATATTTTTTATGAATTAGCTCTATTACTTCTTCTTTATGATTTAATGCATATTCCCAACCTTTTAAAGTTGCTTTTTTAAATTTTTCAACTCGTTCAGGATGATTTAAAGCCTCATTTTTATTGGTAAATAAAATATCACCATATAAATCAAATCCATAATTTCTAGGATTAATTATATTTATATCCATATTTATTTCTTTAAAATAAAAAGGTTCATTACTTAAATATGAAGAAATAACATCTATCTCTTTATCTATTAATTTTTGATAATCGTTATTTTCTCTTTGTGCTAAAAAATTTGGTTGAATTTCTAACTTTTTTAACATTGCTAAAATAGTCAAACTATCAGTATCGTTTGCAAAAACAGAAATATTTTTATCATCTAAATCATAGGGAGATAGAATATCACTACTTTTTAAAGAGATTAAAACATTTGGAGAGTGTTGAAAAATTGGAGCTACTATTACAACAGGTTTTTCTTTCATTTTATAAAGCAATAAAGCAGTATCAGCTATACCATATTCAGCTTCATTATTTATTACTTGTTCTACATTATTAACTTGTAAATTTCTCTCTTTTATTTCAACTTCTAAACCAACTTCACTATAAAAACCTTTCTCTTTTGCAACATAATATCCTGCAAATTGAAATTGGTGAAGCCATTTAAGTTGAAGAGTTACTTTTTCTTGAGAATAAACAAAAGTAAATAATAAAATTATTAATATAAATTTATTTTTTATTAAACCTAAAATTTTCTCCATATTTAGCCTTATTACAAACTTATAAAGATTTACATAAAATTATTATATCTGAACCTATAAAGAAAAAAATCAAAAATTGTTTACTTTATAACCTACTGTTTAATAAATTATTTATCTCTTCTATCTCATTTCTTTCTAATTCAAACTCACTAATTTTTAAATCATTTATCATATGTTCTGTAGACGTTGTACCATTTAAAGGCGTTATATTTATATGATTTAAAAATCTATAAAAAATCTCAGCAACACCTCGTTGATATTTTTGTGATAAAGTTTGTAAAATCGCACTTGTCAAAATATCTGGATTTGCAGTTAAAGACCAAAAACTCTCGTATTTTATACCATTTTGATTACAAAAAGCTCTTATTTCTTTATCATATCCACTTTGAGCATAAAATCGATTTTGTACGATTGATGGTTTTATTCTTGCATTGTTATAAATGTAAACTAAAACATCTAAATCATAACAATTACTAATTCCTAATTGCCCTACTTCACCAGCATCAAAAAACTCTTCCATTTTTTGCCAGACTTTTTGAAGTTTACTTCCAGGATAAACTGGTGAATGTAAAATATAAGCATCTATAAAATTTGTCTTTAGATTTTTTTTAGAAGTTTCAAAAGATTTTTCCACTTGAATTTCTATTTCATCACTTTCTAAATATGGCATATTATTTTTATCTTGCCCATCAATTGGAGTAAATTTTGTTTGAATAAATAAATCTTCTCTTTTTACAACTCCATTATCATAAGCTTTTTGTAAACCAAAGCCAACTAAATCTTCTCGATAATGTCTTGGTTGACATGCTGTATCAACAGCTCTAAATCCTTGTTTTAAAGCTTCAAAAACTAAAGCAGTTGTATTTTCTTTTTTCCAAGCTGTTCCATAAATCATATTTGGTATTTTCATAATATATTCTCACTTCTGTTTTAATAGAATCATTGTAGCAAATGTTGATATGATAATCCCTATAAAAACATTAAAATTTATAGTCTGTTTTTCTATTATAAAAGATAAAAATGCAACCATTGCAGGACTTAGATATACATAAGCCATCAATTTTTTTGGACCTAAAATAATAGAACTTTTTTGATATAAATATAGAGTTACAATTGTTGTTCCAATAACTAAATAAGCCATCCAATAAAACAAATCACCTTTTATTTTTTCCCATCCAAATGGTATATTTAAAACCTGCATAGAAAGAAACATCCAAAAACATCCACCAATTAGTGTTGTAAAAACTAACACGAAAAGAATATCTCCTTTTTTATGTAGAAGTTTTAAAAATATCGAATACAAAGCCATTGAAGTTGAAGCAAGTAAAAATATGATATCCCCTTCATTTAAAGAAAAACCTAAAAACAATTCAAAATCTGCTTTGAATACAACTATACAAGTACCAAGGATTCCTATAAAATATATAAAAAGTTGTTTTAAATTCATTTTTTCTTTAAAAAAGAATATACATAAAATCGCTGTCATCAAAGGAACTAAAGTATATAAAGTTCCTGTATTTAAAGCTGTTGTTGTTTCTAAAGCTTTGAACATTCCAATAAAATATAAAGCATAAAATAATCCTATAATCATAGCTCTTGGAAAAGTTGGAATAATTTTTTTTCTATACTCTTTTTTTATCAAAATAAGTGGAGCTAAAATAATAGCTGCTAAAACAAATCTATATAAAGTCAAAGAAATAGAATCAATAACACCTGAAAGTTTTGCACTTGCTATAAACGAACCTGCAACTAAAAAGGTAGCTAATAATACTGAAAAATGGGCTTTTAAAGTTTCAGTCAAAATAATCCTTTATATGTAAATTAAATAAATAATTAATCTAATCATAGTAGAATAAACTTTTTTAATCATTTACATATGTTGATATTAAATTAAAAATCACAGCTTCATAAAGGTTAATTTTGATTAAAAATATTTTATTTTTTATTATTCCTATTTTTATTTATTTTATTGCTTCAAATTTTATAGTTGATACTAAAAATCTGATTTTAATCTCATTACTTACAACTACAATTATTTTTTGGGCAACTTCTATAATACCAAATTACCAAACATCTCTTATCTTTTTATTTACTTGTTTGATATTCTCTTTAAGCAGCAAAGATATTATTTTTTCAGGATTTTCATCTTCTGCTTTTTGGCTTGTATTCGCAGGTATGTTAATAGCAAGTGCAATAAAAAATGTAAATTTAAGTGAAAGATTTTCTACACTTTTTTCTTTGATAAAAAATCCCTCTTATCTAAATATTTTGATTTTTATTAATATTTTTTCTTTATTATTTAGTTTTGTTATGCCCTCAAGTTTAGGAAGAACTGTACTTTTAATTCCAATTGCTATGATTGTTGCTAAAAATTTTGGTTTTAAAGAAAAAGACAAAGGTTATACTGGAATAATGTTAGCTTTTATCTTTTCAACAGTAATACCAGCATTTACAATCTTGCCAGCAAATGTTCCAAATATGATATTAAGTGGATTAACATATGAAATTTATGGTTTTGAACTTTTATATTCACACTATTTAGTTGCTAATTTTTTTGTTTTAGGTTTCATAAAAAACTTAATTCTTGTTGCACTACTATATTTCATGTACAATGATACTCCTAAAAACTTTTTTTACAAAAGTGAAAAAAATCTTTTATCAAAAGATGAAAAAATAGTAATCTACACTACTTTTACAATGATTCTTTTTTGGGCAACAGATTTTATACATGGCATTTCAGCAAGTGTGATTGCAATGGTAGGTGTTTTATTTTTAGCAAATCCAACAATAAATATCATAAAAACAAAAGATGTAAATAGTATAAATTTTGCTTCTTTACTTTTAGTTGCAGCTATTATTAGTTTTGGAAATATTGTTGCAACAAATGATTATATTAAAGAGATTTTAACATCAATAATAAATCTATATAAACCTACAAATTATGAAGTTTTAAATCAAATAATTATTAGTTCATTTATGTCATTTACAGGTATTTTTATAACTCAACCATCTATTCCTGCTATTTTCACTCCAATGGCTGAGCATATAAGTTCAATAAGTAGTTTTAGTTTAAATGAGGTGATTATGATGGAAGTATCAGCTTTTTCTACTCTATTTTTACCTTACCAATCTCCACCAATAATTATTGGTTTGGCTTTGGCAAATATCAAACAAACACAAGCTATAAAGTTTTTATTACTACTTGCAGTTATTACTATAATTTTTCTATTTCCATTACAATATTATTGGATGCAATTTGTAAAAAATATAATTTAGTTTTATTTATTTAACTTTTTTCTAATCCGACTCAACTGAGTTGGAGTTATACCCAAATGATTTGCAATATGATGTTGAGCAATTCTATTTTCTATATTTGGATTGTTTTTTATAAAGTTTTCATATCTTGTTGTTGCATCATCAAGAATCAACGATATCTCATTTTTTTCTTTTACTATTACCCAATTTTTTTCTAAATAATTTATATAAAAAATCTTAAATTCATTATATTTATCTATCAACTCTTTGTACTTTTCAAAATCAATGAAAATAAGTACACTATCCTCTAAAGCTTCGATATTTAAGTAAGAATCTTCTTTTGTAATAAGTGAAACCTTTGAAGCAGAAAAATAGTTTTCACTAAAAAGATTTTTAGTATAAATCTCTCCATTTTCACCTAAATAATAAGTTCGTAAAATACCTTTACAAATAAAATAGATGTATTTTGCTTTTGAATAATTGTCAAGTAAAATTTCTGCTTTTTTTACCTCTTTTAAAAAAGTGATATTTTTTAATCTTTCAAAATTCTCATCATCAAAATCATAATATTGTTTACACACATTTCTAAATTGTTCGTAATACAATTCATTCATAAAATCAATCTTCCATTCCTATTCGTAAAAATCCAGTAAATGCTGCATTATCAAAACTCACAGATTTATCTACGTTTTTTTTCATCTCATTTAAAACTTTTTTATAAGCATCATAAAACTCAAAACTAGGAGTTGGTTTATAAACTAAATCTTTTATTTCAAAATATTTAAGTACATTTTTTGTAGTTGTTGGTTTGATAAAATACTCTTTTTGTCTATCGTTATAATATAAAACAACAGAGATTATCGTCCATTTTGCAAGATTGTATTGGCTTAAAAAATCAACTATTCCCTCAAATCCATTTTTTTGATTTCCGTGTATTAGTTCAAAAAGCTCTATACTTAACATATCTTTTTCATAAGAAGTCAGATTTGCTAACATATCTCTAAACTTTAGTTTATCAAAGAGTGAAACCAAAACAGACTTTTGAATAATTTGAAAAAAAGATTGAACTACCAAATTTGGGTTTGAAAAGTTCTCTTTTTTTAAATTTTCTTTTGTAAACTCTTCAAGTTTTAAAGGGTCAAATTTTTTCATAGTTGGGAAAAATTTTGCATCTTCAAAACCTGTTGGATAAAAAGTCAAAAACTCTTCTTCCATATCCTTTAGTTTTTTCATATTCATTTTAAACCTTTTTAAAAGAGATTATATATGAAGATAAAATATCAACTACATCAACATAATCTTGGACATTTCCACTTGCTTTTGCAGATAAAATAGCTCCTTCTAAAGTCGAAGCTATATAAAGAGCTAATTTTGTAGTATCACACTCTTTCATCTCATTTTTTTCTATAGAAATATCTAAAATATCTTTTATGTTTTTTCTAAAAGTTTGATATATCTCTTCCATCAGAACTTTAAAATCTTCATCGATATTTGACATCTCTTGAACCACATTTGCTATTGGACAACCCTTTTTAAAATCCCTTTGAGTTGTATCTTTTATGCCATTTATAAAAGCTTCTAAATAACCTGTTTGTAAAGCTAATATTGAAGAATATCGTTGAACAAATCTTTCATAAATTTTCTCTTTTATACAAACTAATGCCATATCTTTTTTATTCTCAAAAAAATGGTACATTGAACCTTTATGTACTTTCGCATTTTTTAAAATAGCTGTAAGTGATGCACCTTGATAACCCTTTGAGTAGATTTCATCAAAGGCTGAATCTATTAAGTTTTTTCTTGTATTATTTTCCATTTTGAATTATATCATTTTTGACTTGACAAATCAGTCAAGTTTTATTAAAATGACACTTGACCAAATAGTCAATTATAAAAAGGATTTAAAATGCCATTAATTAAAACTTATGAAACAGACGAAGCAACAGGTGAATTACTTGAAATTTATAATGAAATTATAAAATTAAGAGGAAGTGTAGGAAACAATGCAAAACTTTTTAGTTCAAGTCCAGAACTTTTAAAACAACAATTAGATTTTATAAAATATTATTCGACTCATAAAACTTTATCTATGCCACTACTAGCAAGTATTAGAATTTGTGTATCAACTAAAGAAGAGTGTAATTTTTGTATAGATTTCAATACTGCTTTATTGGTTAATTATTCAAAATGGAGTTTAGAAGAAGTAGAATCAATGAAAAATAATTTAAATTCTTCAAGACTAAATGAAAGTGAAAATGCTCTTTTAAAATTTGTAATTAACTCTATGAAAAATCCCCACAAAGTAAATAAAGATGACATAAATGAACTTAAAAATTTAAATTGGGAAGATAAAGATATTTTAGATGCTTTAAACCATGGGGCAAGAATGTTAGCAACGGATATATTATTTAACGCCTTTAAAATTGAAGATTATAAAGCTTAAGATTTATAAGAAGTTTTAATTTTAAAACTTCTTATAAAAAAGCATTTTAAGATTTTTTTACAAACTCTTGTTTTAATTTAATAGCTCCAACACCTGGAACTTTACAGTCAATATTATGACCATCATTTCCATCAACAAGTCTAATACCTTTGATTTTAGTACCAACTTTTATACCTGAAGAACTTCCTTTAACTTTTAAATCTTTTATAACAGTTACATCATCTCCATCTTGTAAAATAGTACCATTTGCATCTTTTACAACTAATGTATCACCATCACTACTTTCTAAAGATGAATCTTGAGGCCATTCATTAGCACACTCAGGACAGATATATAAATCTCCATCTTCGTAAGTATATTCACTTCCACATTTTGGACAGTTTGGTAATTGACTCATTATTTTCCTTTAAACATTAAATGCCCCATTATACAATAATAATGCTTTCTTATAATTTTAATAACCTTTTAATCAAAAAATCACAACTGGTTTAATCAAATCTTTTGGCTTATCTTTCATTAAAAGTAAGGCTTCTTCTATATGTTCCATTCCATTAAATTTGTGCGTTATAAGTTTTTTAGGACTTATTCTGTTTGTTTGTATTAAAGAAGCTAATTTTTCCATTCTCAGCCTTCCTCCTGGCATCAAACCACCAACTATTGTTTTATGAGCCATTCCATTTCCCCATTCAACTCTTGGAATTTGAATAAACTCACCACTTCCTAAATAATTTACATTTCCTATTCTTCAACCAGGTTTTACTATTTTAACAGCTTGAACAAATGTATCAGAATTTCCACCAGCAATGACAACTTTATCAACACCTTTTCCTTGTGTTTTTTCCATTATTTGCTCTACGATATCACCTTCACGATAGTTGATAATATCAGTTGCGCCAAACTCTTTAGCTACTTCAATACATTTTGGTCTTGAACCAACAGCAAATAGTTTTGAAGCACCTCTCAAAGCTGCACCAGCAACTGCCATTAATCCAACAGGTCCAATTCCTATAACACAAACAGTGTCCCCAAACTGAACATCAGCAAGTTCAACACCATGAAAACCTGTAGGTACCATGTCACATAACATTACAGCTTCTATTGGGTCTACACCCTCTGGAATTAGTGCTAAATTTCCATCTGCATCATTTACATGAAAATATTCTGCAAATACTCCATCTTTAAAGTTTGAAAATTTCCAACCAGCAAGCATACCACCTGAGTGCATAGAATAACCTCTTTGGGCTTCTAAACTATTCCAATCAGGAGTAATTGCGGGAACAACAACTTTATCACCAACTTTAAAATCTTTTACAAGAGAACCAACTTCTACTATTTCACCAACAGCTTCATGTCCTAAAATCATATCATGTCTATCACCTAATGCACCTGCCCAAACTGTATGTACATCTGATGAACAAGGTGAAACAGCAATAGGTTTTACTATTGCATCCAAACTTCCACAAATTGGTTTATCTTTTTCTATCCAACCAATTTGCCCTATTTTTAACATTGCAAAACCTTTCATGATAATTCTCCTTTTAAATAAAAATTATTAACTCCAATCTATCTAAAGTAACTTTAGTTTAAAATTATTTATTTGTACAAGTTATATGAAATTTCTTGATTTATTGATACTTTATTTAATAGAAATATATATTTCTATTTCATTTTCTTTTACATATTTTTCAAAATCATAATTATATGTTCTTTCATACTCACACTCTAAAGAACTAAAATAATTCCAAACATCATGCCAAGTATCAATTACTAATTCTGGAAATTCACCTTTTTTTGAAAATACTAAATATTTATCTTTTTCTATTGTTATGGCATTTTTTGGTTTTGTAACTTCAACTCCAATTGTATAATCATAATCAGAATTTACATCTTTTTCAGATTTTTTATAAACTCCATATATAAGCAAATTTTTCGACTTATTAAATATTTTACTCTCAATATTTTCATCTACATATCTTTGCCATAGTTGTGGTATTTGTGCTGTTGTTTCATCTAATTCTATTTTGTTATTAGTTCTTGTTGTGATTCCCGCAACATAAAATTTTTCTAAATATTTTACTTTCATTTCTTTGCTTTATTAGTTAATTTTGGCATATATCTTACTATAATTTTTTATCATACTCTTTATATAGATTATTTTTTACAACTTCATTTGTAAAGTAATCAAGTGAATTATGTTAGAATGATTACTATTTTATTTTATTGGAGTAAATCAATGAAACTAAAACTGCAATTAATCTTTTTATTCTTTAGTTTTTTATCTTTAAATGCTGAGGATTTACGCTTACAAATAGAGCAATTATCTAAAGATATTTCAACATACAAAATAATAGATGTGAGACCAACAGTTGAATATGAGAAAAGTCATATCAAAAATGCTTTATCTTTTCCAATTGCACTAACTTACAATGACAAATCTGTAAATGGAAGACTTACTGAACCAAATAAAATGCAAGAAATTTTAAGAAAATTAGGTCTTGATGTAAATGACCAAGTTGTTATTTATGATGATGGTACTTATTTTGATGCTGCAAGATTATTTTGGAGTTTAGAAGTTTATGGATTTAAACATGTAAAACTATTAAATGGTGGTTTTGAAGAGTGGAGTGACCTTGATTTGCCTATTTCAAAAGAGAATACAGAAACTAAAGAGAGTGCTTATATTGCTTCAGTTGATAACAAAAAATTAGCAACAAAGTTCTCAACACAAATTGCTACAAAAAGCCCTTTTATGCTTATTATGGATGCTAGAAGTTACAAAGCATATATTGGAGAAGAGTCTAATGCAAAAAGATTTGGTCATATTCCAGAAGCTATAAGTAGACCTGCAATTCATAATATCTCTTCAAATAATAATTTTTCTAAATTAAAAGATATAAAAGAGCTTGAAGAACTATATAAAGATGTGGATAAAAGCAAAAAAATCATCTCTTATTGTGATATAGGTAGAGTTTCATCATCAAACTATTTTGCACTTCGTCAACTAGGATATGATGTTGCAAATTATGATGCTTCTTGGAAAGAATGGGGAAATGATACTGAATTACCAATTGTTACAATTTCGAAAAAATAGCCTATGTGGAATAAATTTAATATAAAAATACAATTAACAATCTTTATGGTTGTTATAATTTGTGTGGTTGAATTATCTACTCTTTATTTTGTAAATCAATATCAAAAAAAAGAGAACAAAGAAAATGCACTTGTGGAAGTTAATACTATTACAAAATCTTTGAACAATGATTTAATCAAAATTATCTTAAACCCAAATGCAGATGTGGTTTCAGATATTACATACAGACTTACAGCATTTAGTAAAGTAAAAGGTCTACTTTTAACCGATGTAAATAAAAATGGCATCTTTAAATACGCAAATATAAACAAAATTCAAAGTGTTCAAGATGTTATATTTTCTGAAAATATCGTATTTTTAAAAGATGATTTATTGATAAAAGAAAAAATTGTAGCTGAGGGATATGACTTTGGTTATGCACTTTTTAATATTGACCTGAGTAGCTATCAAAAAAAACAGATGGAAACTACTTATACTATTTTGTCAATTTTTCCTTTTGCTTTAGTTTTTGGTTTAATTCTTAGTCTATTTTTAAGTAGAAGTTACACAAAACCTTTTATTAGTTTAATAGATGCCATGAAAAAAAGTGACCCAACAAATGACAAAATCATAAAAGTAGAAACAAATGCAAACAATGAAATAAAAGAGTTATTTGACGGCTTTAACAATCAAATGAATCAAATATCAACTTCTTCAAAAGAGCTTCATTTTCAAGCTACCCATGATCAGTTAACAAATATTTTTAATAGATTTTATATGGAAAATAGTTTGAAAAACTCTTTAAAACAAGAGAATAAAAATGGTTACAATCTATTATATTTAGACATTGACCAATTTAAATTGATAAATGATTCAGCAGGTTATCAAGCAGGTGATGAACTTTTAAAAATGATAGTTGGTTATTTTCAAACATCACTACCTAAAAATGCCTCTTTTTCAAGGGTTGATGGAAATGGATTTATGGTACTTCTTAGTGATTCTACCCAAGAAGAAGGAGAATCATTTTTACAAGAGAGTTTAGAAAAACTAAAAGATTTTAGATTCTCACACCATAATGAAACTTTTAGTGTTTCTGCATCAATTTCTCTTGTTTATTTTAAAGCCTATGAATATACATTAAAAGAGCTTTTAAAAGCTAGCTCAACTGCACTTTATACAGCAAAAGAAAAAGGTAGAAATAAATCTCATATTTATAATAAAAGTGATGAAACAATAAAAAGATTTTCAAGGGAACAACATAGCGCCCAACTTATAAAAGAAGCTCTAAGAGATGGACCAGCAAGGTTTGAACTATTTGCTCAAGATATTGTTCCACTACAAAAACAAAGTGATAAAATCGGTTATGAGATACTTATTCGTATGTGGGATAAAGATAATAATTTTATCGCACCTGATAGTTTTTTACCTGCGGCTGAGAGATACCAACTTATGAGTGAAATAGATAGTTATGTACTTTGGACATATTTAGAAACTGTTACAAAAGATAAAGCACATATTGAAAAACTACACTCTGCACATATAAATCTTGCAGGTTCAAGTTTGAATAATCCAGATTTCCAAGCAAAAGTAAAAGAAGCAATTGAATATTTTGATTTCCCTTGGGAAAAACTTGAATTAGAAATAACAGAGAGTTCAGCAATTGGAAGTTTTAATATGGCAAATGAATTTATTACTTGGCTAAAAAGCAAAAAAATAGGACTAGCTCTTGATGATTTTGGAACAGGAATGGCCTCTTTTGAATACTTAAAAAGTATGCCTTTTGATGTAGTAAAAATAGATGGAAGTTTTATAAAAGATATGCACAAAGACCCAATTGATAAAGCAGTTATAAAATATATTCAAGAAATAGCAACCCTAAAAAATCAAGAAACTGTTGCAGAATATGTTGAAACAAAAGAAGATGTGGAAGAATTAACAAAAATAGGAATAACTTACGGTCAAGGATATTATCTTGGAAAACCAAGAGCTTTAAGTAGTTGGCTTAGTAATTAAATCTTAAAGAAGAATAGATTTTAATTTATTCTTCTTTATTTATTCTCTTTTGCAAACTCAATAGCATTAGAAACAGCCTTTTTTGCTTGTGGAGAATTTTTCCAACAAGAACTTCCTAAGATATCTGAAACTATATCTGTTATCTCTTCTACATTGCTATTTGAAAGCTTTTCTAAAGAGTCAATTCCTATTTGTTCAAATCTTTTTATAACAGTTTCACCAACATATTTTACTTTTAAAAGTTCTTCTTTTTCTTTTTTTGAAAATGGCATATCTTATCCTTTTCCTCTTAGTTGTTTTTTTCCATACTAAAATTTATCAACTCAACATTATTTCTTTTTACAACATTTTTTCTAACTTCTATAAACCCTGATTTTTCAAAAAATGGCTTTGCAGAGATACTTACATCAGCTTTGATTTTATCGATATTATTTGCGTTTCTTCTAAAAAATCTTTCATTTTAAATTCGTTTATAACTCTATTTTATAGAAACATAAATCTCTATTTCATCTTCATTTGTAAATTTTTCAAAATCTATTTCAAAAGCTCTTTCATATTCACTATTTTTTTCAAAATATCCCCAAATTTCTTCCCATAAATCAGTTACAATCATAGGAAGTTCACCTTGTTTTGAAAATACTAAATATTTTTTATCTTCAATAATTATGGCATTTTTTGGTTTTGTAACTTCAACCCCAACAGTTACTTTATAATTTCCTGTTTCATCAAATTGATAATTACTATAAACTCCATACATATAATCACTTTTTGCCTTATCAAAAGTCTTTTTATAAATATCTTTTTGAAAATACTCTTCCCAAAGTCCAGCTATTTTTCCAGTCTCTTCACTCATTTCTAATTCATTATTTGTAATTGTACTAATTCCTGAAATCATTAATTTTTTGATTCTTGTAACTCTCATTTTTTCTCTTTTATTTATATATTTTAAGGATTATATTAAATATTAATTAGTAGTATCTTAAAAAGAACTATTTTAGGAAATATTATGAATATTATTGATTTTGAAAATTTAAATGTAAGCTATGATGAAAAAATTGTTCTAAGAGATGTAACATTAAAAATAAAACAAGGTGAGCATTGGGCAATACTTGGAGCAAATGGTAGTGGAAAATCAACTTTGATGAAAGTTATCCAATCAGAAATTCATCCAAGAAGAACAAACAACTATAAAAAAGAGATTTTAGGAAAATCAACTTACTCTATTTTTGAATTAAAAAAAGAGTTAGGAATAATCACAAATGATTTACACAACTACTTCGCAAGAGAAGCAGGATATCTAAACGGCTTTGAAGTTGTTTTAAGTGGACATTATAGTTCAGTTGGAATTTTTACCCACCAAGATTTTACAAAAGAGCAAATTATAAAAGCAAAAGAAGTTTTAGAATTTTTAGATATTGTTGATTTAAAAGATAAAAAAGTTGCTGAAATGAGTACAGGACAACTAAGAAAATGTATAGTTGGACGTGCACTTATTCATGAACCAAAAGCATTTATTTTAGATGAACCAACAGTAGGACTTGATATAAAAGCACAAATAAATTTTATAAAAATGTTAAAAAAACTTTCCCTTAATTCATCAATTATTTTAGTAACTCATCACTTAGAAGAGATTTTTGAAGAGATAGAGAATATAGCTTTAATTTATGATAATACAATTTATAAATATGGTAAAAAAGAAGAGATTTTAACGAGCCAAAATCTATCTGAAATTTTTGAGACAAAACTAACAATAGGTGAAAAAAACAATAGATATTTTGTAGAAGAAATTTTATAAATAAGTGGAAAAATCCACTTATTTATCTAGATATTGACTAATATCCACTTCATCAATTTGTTCTTCAAGCAAGAATTTTTTAGCATACTCTTTATAAACTCCACTTGTTAAGAAGATATCAAAAAGGTCTGCATCAATATGTTTATCTTTTTTCATATAAAACATAATTTTTATTGATTCACTCAATGTTTTTGCTTTTTTATATGGTCTATCAGCAGCTGTTAATGCTTCAAAGATATCAGCGATTGCCATAATTCTTGCAGGTATAGATAATTGTTCTTTTGATAATTTTCTAGGATATCCTGTACCTATCATAGTTTCATGATGACCACCTGCATATTCAGGTACTTTTCTTAGATTTTTTGTAAATGGTATATTTTCAAGCATTTTTATTGTCATAATAATATGCTCATTAATTTTGTATCTTTCTTCTGTTGTTAATGTACCTTTTGTCACACTAAGATTATATAATTCCCCTAGGTTTCTTTCATATTTAGGAACTTCCGTTTTGAAACCTAATTTTTCATACTCTTTTAAATCAATATCTCTACTTCTTTCTATCAAATGTTCTACGTTATCTTGAAGTAAAGGTTCATATGTAGGAACAAAAGGTTTATCATTATTAAATCTTTTTAACTCTTCATGTGATAAACCTAATCTATTATCAAAATTTCTTTTCCATTTTATTTGAGCAATTTCTTTTAATCTATCTAAACTAGATTGTTCCATAAACTCTCCACCAACATTACAGTTTGCTAAAAATTCAAAATCTGATGTAAGTTTTTCATGGGTTTGTTTTAATCTACTTTCTAACTCTTCTTTGTTATTTGGATTCAAAGATAACTGTTCATAATATTCAATAATAGCATCTCTATATAAAACTTCAAATCTTGTTCTAATTTCATGAATTCTATTATAAATTGTTTCTAATTTTGTAGCTTTATCAACAACATATTCAGGCATAACAACTTTACCACAATCATGCAACCAAGCAGCAACTTTAAACTCTCTCCACTCTTCTTCTGATTTAAATTTAAAATTTACTAATTCTCCATGATTAGAATCATCTGCAACTTTTGCAAGTAAAATAGCAATTTCAGGAACACGTTCACAATGTCCACCTGTATATGGAGACTTAGCATCTATTGCTTCTGCTAATATTTTTATAATTGCATCCATTAAATTTGCTTGTTCTTTTTCATACTTTTGAATTGCAACTGACATGGTTACAATTGATGATGATAATTTATGAAATTCATAGATTATTGTTTTTATAGGCTTAACATTTTTAAATTGATTCATTGCAATTTCATTTGTCAATTTTTCTAGCTCATCAATTGGCTTAGTTACGTATCTTCTTAAAATATATTGTATTGGGAAATAAATAATTATAATAATTAAAAGAGAGATAAAAACTGTATTAATAAGTGTATTTCTAATATCCTCAATAATCAAATCTTTTTTAACAAAAGATGCAACATACCAAGTTTTTCCACTACTTTTTTCTAATTTAGAAACAAAAAAAACATACACATTATCTTTTTTATCTTTTAACTCTCCTGTAAATATATCTTCTTGTATCTTATTAAAAGTTTCAGAATATAAAGAAAAATCTAAATCATCTAGTTTTAGAAGTTTATTATCTTTTGATTTTAAATTTGTATTAAATGAAGTTGCAATTACTTCTTTTGATTCATTAAATAAAATCAAATTTCCTTTTAATGTAACTGCCTTGTCTTCTAATAACTTAGATATTTTTGCTAAAGTAAAATCTGCTGCTGCAACTTTTATTTTATTGTTATATTCATCAAAATCACCTATAGATACAGTAATTCCTGGTTCTTTTGTAGAATCAAATATATATGGTTCAGACCAATAAATTTTAGAACTTTCTGCCAATTTATACCAATCTCTTGTTCTTGGGTCATAAGTTGATTTATTAATACTAATTGATGTTGTTTTATAATCTTCATTTTTATAATAATAAGTATCTAATTGCCTATAATCTACTCTATTTATAGTTCTATAGGCTAATTTGGGTTCTCTTCTTGATTGAAAAAAGTTTCCATATTCATCAGCTAAAAAAATACTTGCAATATTTGTATTTGATTTTAGTTGCTCCCACATTACTTTTTCTATTACATCTTCATTTTCAATAATATTTTTATTATTAGTAATTTTTGACAAAACATTTAACTGCCCTACTATACTTCTCAATGATTCCATAATTGTAGTTGAAAGATTTGAAGTAATTTCAAGATTTTTTTCTTCTAACATTTTATATGATTGTTCTAATCCTCTTAAATAAAAATTACTTATTAAGAAAGTAGATAAAAATAGAGTCAATGAACCAAATAGGAAAAAAATACTAACCATAAATTTATATCTTCTATTTTTCATTTAAAGCCTCTTTTTTGATATATTCTTCTTTAAATTTTTCAAAATCTTCAACTATTTTTTTATATATATTTTCATTTTCTATCAATATTTCAGAATTTATAAGATTAGTTTCTGTTGGATAAGTTATGACATTATTTAAATCTATTTTATTGATATATTCCATAGATATCTTACTAGAAACTGCATATCCTGTTGCATTTCCTATTTTTGCTAAATTTATTTCTTCAATAATAAAATCAATAAATTTATAAGCTAAATCTTTGTTTTTAGAATCTTTTAAAACAACCAATCCATCTGCCCATTTTAAAGCTCCTTCTTTTGGATAAACAAATTCAAAATCAGTTGATTTATCAATTATAAGTTTTGCATCACCACTATAAACCATACCAGCTAGAAAATCATTTTTCAAAAAATATGAAGAGGCGTTTGAAGAACTAATATCTTTTATATTTGGTATTAATTTTTTTAATTTTTCATAGGCTTCATTTAATTCATTAATATTTGTACTATTTGCACTATATCCCAATGATTTTAAAACCATTCCTATCACATCAGAAGGTTCATTTGATAAAAGAATAGAATTTTTAAACTCTTCTTTCCACAAATCATCCCATTTTGAAATAGGCTCTTTAGAAATCTTTTTATTATAAATTAATCCAACAGTTCCCCATAAATAAGGAATTGTATATTCATAAGTATCTATAAAATTTGTATGTAAAAAATCTTTATTTATATTTGAATAATTTATCAATTTTGTAGAATCAATTTTTTCTAATTTATCTAAATTTTTTAATTTTGAAATATAGTTTGAAGAAATAATAATCAAATCATAATCTTGATTGTTGTTTATCAATTTTTCATATATATCTTCATTTACATCATGAATATCATAAACTAGTTTTATATCATTTTTATAAGCAAAATCTTTTAATAATTCAATATCAATATAATCAACAAAATTGGAAATTTTCAGCGTTCTTTGGTCAGAAAATAAAAAGGAAGTCATTACGAGTAGAAGGCAAATTATATATTTCATTTGAAACCTTTCTAATTTAGTTTAAAAAAACTTAACTAGAGACTATTCTACAATAAAAAATTATAATTTACTACAAGAAATAATTTTTTTAATATACAAAATAATATAGATATTTATCTATATTATTTAAAATTTTTCTATTAAATTTTCAAAAACTTTTGTAAGACCTTCAACCTCTTTTACAGTAGTTCGCTCCCCTACACTATGAATAGTATCATTTATAACACCAAATTCAATAGCTTCGATTCCAAATGCTCCAAAATATCTAGCGTCACTAGTACCTCCTGCAGTACTATGTTTTGTTTTAATTCCTAAAATTTCTTCAATAGAGTTTTCCATAGCCTTAACAACTTTTGATTCTTTATTTGTAACAAATGGATATGAACCTTGTGTTGTTCGTAAACTATAATTTAAATGTCCAAAAACCTTTTCAATATAAGCTTCAACATCTTCTTTTTTTGTATTTGTAGAATTTCTAACATTAAACATCAAATCAAGTTTATTTGGCGTTACATTTGTTACTTGCATACCTGCTCTTATATCTGTGATTACTAGTTTACTTGGAGCAAAATATTCATCTCCATTATCCAAATCATAACCGGCTATTTTTTCTAAAAGAGGAGCTATTTGATGAACTGGATTTATACCTTTTTCTGGATAAGCAGCATGTCCTTGTTTTCCTTGGATTGTTAAGTATCCATTTATACTTCCTCTTCGACCTACTTTTATGGCATCACCAAATACAACTTCACAAGTTGGCTCTGCAACAACTGCGTAGTTTGGAATCATATTAATCTCTTTTAAATGTTCAAGCATTTTTATAGTTCCATAAGTTCCCTCACCCTCTTCATCAGAAGTAAGTAAAATAGATAAAGTTCCATCAAAATTTTTTGCATTTTTACAAGCATATAAAAAAGCAGCATCTCCACTTTTCATATCTTGTGCACCTCGTGCACAGATAACTCCATCTACAACATCAGCAGCAAAAGGGTCAACACTCCAACCTTCACCTGTTGGAACAACATCTATATGACCTGCAAAACAAAGGTGTTGTGGGTTTTCATTGAATTTTTTATAATAAAATCTATTTTTTACACCTTCCATATCAACTTTAATACAAGTCCAATCAGCTCCTAAATACTCTTCTATAAAATCAAATGCCCCATCATCATTTGGAGTTATTGATTTAAATCTTAATAATTTTTGAAATAATTCTATAATAGTCATTTAATATCCTTTTAATTAGGGGGAATTTTAGCTAACTTAACTTTATTTTGTTATAATAAAAAACTATGAAGAAATTTTAATTTTTATTATTTTATTAAAAAAAGGCTATCCCATGGGAAAATTAGAAAAATCATTTTATTGGCTATGTTTTATGGTTTTAGCATATGCAACAATTGGTTTTAAACTAGTTCCAATTATTGCAAAAGACCAACTAATCAAAAATTTAGATGAAAATTTAACTGTAAAAACAAGTTTAGAAAAAATAGAATTTAATCCTTTTACATTTGATATCAAAGTTTATAATTTTAAACTTTTAGATGAAAATAACAACTCAGATATCTCTTTTAAAGAACTAACTATTGATTTTGCAGTAATGCGGTCTATTGAAAAAAGACATATAAGCTTCCAAAATATCTATTTAGATGAACTTTATTTAAATATTTTTGAAGATAAAAATGGTTCATTAAATCTAACTAAATTAGTAAAACCATCACAAGAAGAAAAAAAAGAAGAAAATACAACTTCATCTGATATTAAATTTTTAATTTCAAAAATTGATTTAGAAAATGCAGATATTAATTTTACAAGTGAAAAAGAAGAAAAACCTTTTTCTCTTAGTTTAAAAGATATTGATTATACAATTTACGATTTGGGAACATATAAAAATTCTTTATCTTCTAACAATCTAACTTTTAGAATAAACGAAGATACAAATGTATCAATTGGTGGAGCGATTAAACTTGAACCATTTCAAATGTATGGAAAAGTTGATATTACAAATTTAAAAATTAAAGAGTTTTTAGATTTTAAAACAAACTTTTTTAATTTTGATATAAATAAAGATGCAAATATAAATCTTGTTTTAAACTATAATCTTGATACAACAAATGATTTATATTTAAAACTAAATACTGATTTATTAGAAGTAAATAATCTTAATCTAAAACAAAATGATAAATCAATAGCAAGTCTAAAAAAACTTGATGTTAAAAAATTTGATTTTGATTTAATAACTCAAAACATCAAACTTGATGGCATTAAAATTGATGCTTTAAATGCAAATATGATTTCTGATAAAAATGGAATTAATTTTGCTAATCTAATAAAATCAGAAGAAAAATCAAATGCTAATGATTCTGTAAAAAAAGAAGAACCATCAAAAACTGAAGAGTCAAAACCTTGGATAATTAATCTATCAAATGTTGAAGCTACAACAAATTTTGATTTTAATGATAAAATTAATAACAGCCTAATCAATGTAAAAAATACTACTTTAAATCTGAAAAATCTTCAAATTGTAAACTCTAAAATTGATTTAAATTCTCTTGACATAAAAAACTCTAATTTAAGTTTTGTTGATAATAAAAATAATTTAGATATTAAATCTAAAAATACAAAAATCAATCTAAATGCACTATCTTTAAACAACTCTATTTTAGATATTGACAAAATTAATCTATCAAAAGAAAATCTTACTTTTGATGAAAAAAAATCAAAATTAAATATAAATTCTAAAAATATAAATTTAATTTTAGATGCTTTAAAAATCGATGGAAATAAAATTTCTATCAAAAATTCATCTTTAAAAACTCCAAATCTTGATTTTAAAGATAAAAATTCAAAGCTTGATATCAAAAGTACAAATGTAGGTTTAAATCTTAATGATTTTTTATTAGAGAATGACAAAATCACTATAAATGAAATCAAATTATCAAAACCATCAATTAATCTAAAAGATTTAGCAAATAAATTAGATCTAAAAACAAAAAACATTGAAATAACTGTAAACAAACTTTCTAACAAAGGAAGTGATGTTACTATTGATTCAATAAGAGTTTTAAATCCAAATCTTGACTTTATAAATTTAGAAAACAATACAAAAATTCATGCAAAAAATTTGGATTTGAGAATAAAAAAATTATCAAATCAAAAAAATCTATTTAAAATCCTAAGAACTGATTTAAATAATCCTTTTATATCTGTTGTTTTACCTAAAAACTCAACATCAGCAACAAAAAATGAAGAAGTTGTAAAAACTGCCAAAACAACAACAAAAGATAGTAAAACTTCAAATAAAACAAAACTAAATATAGGTCCAGTTAATATTAATAATGGAAGATTTGATTTTGAAGATAAAAATCTACCTATTTCATTTAAAACAACAGTATCAAAACTAAATGGAAAAATTTCAGAGATTAAAAACAATAAATCAAGTAAAACAAATCTTGAAGTTAGTGGTGTAGTTGATAAATATGGTGTTGCAAAAATCACAGGAATTGTAAATCCTAATAACATCAAATTTTTAACAGATATAAATATGAAATTTAAAAATATTGCTATGGAAAATTTCACACCATATACAGGAAAATTTTTAGGTCGAGAACTAAAAAGTGGAAAACTTGATTTAGATTTAAATTATAATATTCAAGAATCAAATCTTGATGCAAAAAACAATATCGTAATTACAAAATTAGAGTTAGGAAATGAAGTTCAAAGTCCTGATGCTGTATCTTTACCATTAGGAATTGCGATATCTTTACTTGAAGATTCAAATGGTATTATTGATATAAATCTTCCTATTTCTGGAAACGTAGATGATCCTGAATTTTCTATTGGAGCTATTGTTTGGAAAGCATTTGTAAACTTAATAACAAAAGCAGTAACTGCTCCTTTCTCACTTTTAGCAAGTGTATTTAATTTTAGTGAAGATGAAATCAAAAGTGTAAATTTTGATTCATTAGAGAGTGAAATTACACCTATTCAAAAAGAGACTCTTGATAAAATAGCTCAAATTCTAACAGCAAAACATGATATTGCTATAAAACTTCTTCCTTCATATGATAAAGATAAAGAAACTTTAGCTTTAAAAGAAAAAAAATATCTTGCAAGAAAAGATGATGATAGAAATCTAAAAAAAGAACAAATTGATGCTTTAATAGCAAAAGAAAAAGTAAAAAAAATTGAACTTGAAAAAATTGCTAAAGATAGAATTTTAAATATAAAAGAGTATTTAACAAAAGAAAAAGCTATCAATCAAAAACAAATAATTTTAAGTGATGAAATATTAACTTCAAATTCATCAATAGATTTAAAAATCAAACAACTTAAATAAGAATTATTAAATTTACTTATAAATAAAGAATAATATTGACTTATTATTCTTTATTTGTTATTATCCAGAAATTTAAAAATGGATAATCTAATGCTTAACAAAATATTCCCAATATTCCTTATCTCTTTACTATGTTTTATCTCTTATACAGTTTTTACAAAAATTTCTCAAAGTGCAAAAACAAAAAGAGTTGAGTGCCAAACAAAAACTACAACTTTTGAAAAAATATTTATAGAAGAACCCATAAAAGAAGCTATATTAGCTTTAAAAAATGGAAATTATGAAATAAACTCTTCAATTGAATACTCAAAATATATGAAAAGTCATTTAATAGATATTTTAACAAAAGAACAAAGTGACAAAATTTTACAAAATATTATAAATAAATATTTAACAACAGAACAAAAACTTGAAGATAAAAAACTTTCTATTAACTACTACATCTATGAAAATGACAAAGCAGACACTGGAAAGAAAAATAGTGAAGCAAAAAAATATGCTGGTTATTTAATGTTTGATTTTAAATATGACAAAAAATTAGTCTATAGAATCCAAATAGATTATATGGATTTAGATGCAAAAGATTTAGAAGATAGAATGGATTGCGTAATAAATTCATTTTTATCAATAAATTAAAATTTTAATAAAGGAAAAAAATGAAACAAAAAATTTTTAAAGACAAATATCATATTTTTGAAATAGAATATAAAAAAAGTGAATTAAAATATAAAAGTGTAGATGAGATTATTTCTGCTTTACAAGTAAAAATTGATGCACATCCAATTATTGCATTTATTGCAATTTTTGACCAATATAAACATACAAGTTCAATTGAAAATAGTGAAATAAATCCAGATATTAAAGCTGCTAAAAATATTGTTTTTTGTTTTGGAAAAGAGTTACCAACACCTGAAGTGTTAGCAGTACGTCCTAGAAGTATTGGTGTTTGTGAAACAGAAGATTCATTTATATTAAACTTTTTAGAAGCACCAAATGAAAATGCAAATAAAACAATGGAAGAGTTTGTTAAATCTCTAAAAACTTATATTTATTAAAAAATTTGGAAACTAAAGTTTTATAACTTTAGCTCCAAATCCTCCACTACTTGGATGAGCATCTTCAAAGCCTTTAACTTTTGGATGCTTTTTCAAAAACTCTTTAACAGCAAATGCTAATTTCCCAGTTCCAATCCCATGATAAACTAAAACTTCTTCAAATCCTGCAAGTAAAGCATCACTTAAAAACTTATCTAAATTTTCAATTGCTTCATCAGCTCTTTGTCCATGAAGGTCAAGTTTTATACTTCCAGTTTCTGGTCGTTGAATAGTTACAGTTGCTTTTTTAGTAGGAACTTTTGGAGGTGGTGGATTTCCACTTCTACTTAAGTCACTTAACATTACTTGAACTTTCATTCCCATGTCATTTTCAATATAAGCTTTATTTCCTTTTATTGAAACAATAGTTCCTTTTGTATTTCTATATTTAACTCTGTCTCCAACAGCTAACTCAACAACTTCTTGAACCTTTTCAACTTTAATCTCTTTTGCTTTTTGATGAGCAATATTTAGATGTTGATGAGATTCACTTACAAGTTTTGCTTTTATAGCTTTTTTTGCTTCATCTCTTGCATCACTATACTCTTTATGAAGTTTTGATTTTTCACTATAAATATGTTCATCAAGCTTTTCTTTTTGCTCTTTTAGATTAGAAGTAATTCTTTGCATATTTGCAATTTCTTCATCAAGTTTTGCAATCTTTTGTTTATATTCTCTCTCTAATGAACTACTTCTTTCTATTAGTTCATTTAATTTATCTTTATCTTCACCATAAACTTCTTTTGCTCTTTTTACAACACTAAGTGGAATCCCATATCTAGAAGCCGTTTCAAAAGCATAAGACCTTCCAATTGTTCCTTGTAAAAACTCATAAGTTGGTCTTTGATTTTCTTCATCATAAAGTGCAGCAATTAATTCAACATTATCATTTGAAGCCATGAGTGCTGCTAATCTTTTATGGTGAGTAGTAATAATTACTTTTATATCTCTTTGAATTAAATCTTCAATTATTACTTTAAACAGACTTGCAGCTTCATCTGAATCTGTTCCAAGTTCAATCTCATCAACCCCAACTATTGCATTTTTAGCTCCAAAAAGTTTAGAAAACTCAACCATACGACCAGCAAATGTTGAGATATCATTTTTTACACTTTGAGGGTCATCTAAAACTGCATTTATTGTTTTAAAATTACTAACAACTGTATCATGATGAGCTTTATATGGAAGTAGATATTTTGAAAGGAAAACTGCTGATAAAATTGATTTTAACATCATTGTTTTTCCTCCCGCATTTACCCCTGTAATCATAACAACTGATTTTGTAAAATCAATTGTAATTGGTTTTGGATTATGTAAAGCTGGATGACAAAAATCAACAAGTTTATTAACATCATTTTTTGAAGGAAGTATAAAATTTTTATCTCCCATTTTTGCAAAAAATAGTCTTGCTTGATAATGGTCAAATCTATCGAACTCTTTATTTAAAAATTTTAAAAATAGAAGATTTTTTTCAAATAAAGATGAAATCTCTTTACAGATTTTATATAAAATTTCTTCTTGTTTATTTTTTAAATCATTTTGTTTTTGTTTTAGTTCACTAATACTATGAGGAACTACATAAAAAAATCCAGAATTTGACCTATCAATTACACTTCCACTAAGAACATGATTAAATCCACCACGAACTAGTAAAGCCTCTTCACCATTTATATAATGAACTTGTGAATCAACTAAATAGGTTCTAATTTTTGTAGAGTTGATTATTTTATAAAGACTTTGTTTTATTGCCTCTTTATTTTTAGAAATAGCGTATTTAATGTTGTCAAAATCTTCATCTATTCCATCTTTTAAATTTGATTTATCATCAAAATAATCTGAAATTTTTAAAATCTCATTTGGAATAATGATTTTATCCATCCACTCAAGCATTTTTCCATCAAAATTAAATCTTTTTAAATATCTAAAATAGTTAATTATTTTAATAAATTCAAAAATCTCATATATTTTTAGAACACCTTGTTTTTGTATATGCATTAATGCTGAATCAAGATTTTCAGTTTTTAATGGTGCTTTAAAATCAAATTTTGACAACTCATTTATAAGTTTGTAATGAAGGTTTATATCCCCTTCTAAAATAATAGATTTTTCTCTTGCCATAAGCTTTGAGAAGCTCTCTATATAGTCCATTAAGTCTAATTTTTTTAATATGTTTTGCATGGTGGAATTATAACTAAAAGGGCATAATATTTTTATGAATAAGTTTAATAGTTTTCCACATTATTTCACAATTAAATGATAAAATAACATCATAATAAAAAAGGAGTAGATATGTTAGGTAAAAAAATTGTTATATCACTTGTTACACTAAGTTTAGTATCATGTTCGTTATATGCAAAAAAAGATGAGAATGTTATAGACGAACCTTTAAAAGGGAAATACAAAGACTATAAAGAACAAAATGTAAAACAACACGAAAAAAACATTAAAGAAAAAAATAAAAATGAGTATGATAAAGAGTACAAAAATTATAAAGATTATGAAGGTGATAAATATTATAGAGAAGGTCCTGAAAAACAAAAAACTTTACCAAAAGGTTTAGAAAAGAAAATTGAAAGAGATGGGACATTACCAACAGGATGGCAAAAAAAACTTGCAAAAGGTCAAATTGCTGATGAAAGAATCCTAAGAAGTGGAACAATGATTAATTCAAAAAATTATCCATTTGTTAAAAATACAGATATTTACAGAGTTGAAGATAAAGTATTTAGAGTTGCTCAAGGTACAAATATGATTCTGGAGATTTTCAAATAAATAAAAGAGGATGAAAACATTCATCCTTTTTTAAACTTTTAAATATGTTCTACTTCAAGTAATTTTTCAATAATTTCTTTATTGTTAATACTCTCATTTTTAAATATTTCTTCATTTTTTGTACCCCAAAGTAGATATTTATTTCTAAAATTATCTTTTTCATTTGGGAAAATAATAGTTATTGCTTCTGCTAAAAGTTTATTATCTCTTTTTCTATCTATTAATTGATATTTTATCTCTGTATAAAGACCAAATAATCTATTATTTGATTGTATATTTATTTTATATCTTGCTGTTCCACTTTCAATAAATTCAGTTTTAATTAAATCACCATCAAAGCTAATTCTTAAATATCTATTTCCTTGTTCTAAATCAGGAACTTTTATCTCTAAAAAATCTCTAATTCGATTATCAAATGAAGTACTATTTAAAAATAAATTTGTTCTAAATTTATTATCTTCAGTTAAATATTTTGTAAACCAAATTGCTGAACTATGAGTCAAATCTAAACTCTCAATTTTTCCATATTGGTCTTGTTGAGGATAATCATAAATTTTTGGTTTCATTTCATACATTTCATAATACGATTTTATTCCTTTTTGTAAAAACACATCACTAAAAGGTAAAAAAACTATAAGTAATAAAACTAATATTTCAATTTTTCGATTTTTAACTATTAAATAAATTATTCTAGAATTAATAATGGCAAATGAAACATAAAGAATATTTACTAATAAATGTGTTCCCATAATTTATTTCCATAATTAAGATATTTACAATATCTTAACAAAATGGTGTCACATATAACGTCACATAAATTTAGTATTAAAATTGAAGAAAAAAGAGGAAATCTCAACCTATAAAAGTTGAGATTTTATATAAAAAATTGCCAGTAAATCAATGAAATAATTGTTACAGATAAAATTGCTAATATATTTATAACAAAACCAAATTTAGCCATTTCTTTTACTTTAACAGCACCACTACTCATTGCAATTGCATTTGGAGGAGTTGCTATTGGAAGCATAAATGCATAACTTGCACAAATTGTTGCAACCATTAAAATTAGAGTCATATCTATATTTGCAACTTGTCCTAAAGAGTAAATAATTGGCAGTGCAATTGAAATTAAAGCTGTATTTGATGTAATTTCTGTTGTAAAAGTAATAAGTGTTGCAATCATTAAAATAAGTACAATAACTGGTAGATTTGTTAAAGATAACATATAATTTGCAACTTCACTAGCTAATCCCGTTTTTGAAAATGCTGTTGCTATTGTAAATCCTGCACCAAATAAAAAAATGATTTCATAAGGGATTTTTTTTGCGTCTTCCCATTCTATAAAACCAATTTTTGGTACAAACATCAATAATCCAAAACTCAATAATATTGCCGTTTCATTTAATCCTAAACCTGAATAATAAGGTTCTATTTTTGAGTTTACCAATAATACAACTACTAAACCTAACAAAATATATAATAATCTTTTTTGATCTTTTTGTAAAACTTCTGTATGCTCAACTGTATTATCAAGTTTTACATCACTTAAACCTATAGATAAAAGTAATGGAATAATTACCAACATAACTAAAGCTAATGGAGCTGTTAAAATAATCCATTGGATAAATGCAATTGGTTCAATTGAGTGTTGTTGCATAAATCCTAATAATATAAGATTTGGTGGTGTTCCAATTGGAGTTATAATCCCACCAATACTACATCCATATGCGATTGATAAAGCAAGTCTAGCTTTAAATTTTAAATCTTCAGTTAAAAAGATTGCAATTGGAATAAGCAATAAAGCTGTTGTAGAATTTGATAAAACTGAACTCAAAAGTGCAGAAGTAAAAGCTAAAGAAAATATCATTCCCCTTGGTGTTTTAGGGAAAATTGTCAAAAGTTTATTTGAAATATATTTATGTAAATCTATTTTTTGAGTAGCAATTGCTATCATAAATCCACCCATAAATAAAAATATAGTTGGATTTGAATAGTTGGCTGTTGCTGTTTTTACATCAATTAATTCAAATGCTGGAAATAAAATAATTGGTAATAAAGATACAACACCAATTGGTAAAGCTTCATTTGTCCATAATATTACAAGTAAAGCTATCAATGCTATTAAAATTGCATGTTGAGTCACAAAAAAGAAACTTGCAATAAAAAAGAATCCAAGTGAAACTAAAATAGAAATAAATATATTTTTCAAACTCTCTCCTTCTATTTTTTGGGTCTAAAAGCTTTAATAACTTCTTCATCACACTCTAAATATGGACCTTCCATTAAATCAATACAATAAGGAATTGCAGGGAAAACTGCATCTAAACACTCTTTTATAGATTTTGGTTTTCCAGGAAGATTTACTATCAAAGAACTTCCTCTTAAACCTGCTGTTTGACGTGAAAGAATAGCTGTTGGAACAAATTTAAGAGATTCAGCTCTCATTAATTCCCCAAATCCTGGCATCATTCTATCACATACAGCTTCTGTAGCTTCTGGAGTAACATCTCTTGCTGCAGGACCTGTTCCACCAGTTGTTACAACTAAACAACATTTTTCATTATCTACTAAATCTTTCATAGTATCTTCAATTGTTTTTTGATCATCAGCGATACATCTATAAACTGGTTCCCAAGAAGATTTTAAATAACTATTTAATGTATCAATAATAGCTTTCCCAGATAAATCTTCATATATTCCTGCACTTGCTCTATCACTTGCAGTTATTATCCCAATTTTTGCTATTTCTTTATTCATAATAAATGTCCTTTCTCTTTTATATAATATATTGTTGCAAATTTTTGAAAAAACTCTTTTACTTTTAAAGAATCAATTATTTTATCATCAGCTCCTAAATAAACTTCAATTATAGTTCCTTTATCAACTAATTTTTGAAGTTTTTCTTCATCCCAAACATAAGTTAAAAGTTCTTCTAGTTCTTCAATTGTTCCTAGTTTAAAATATTTTGAAATATCTTTATTTGATGGATAAACTACATTATTTAAAAAAGTTTCGACATAAGAATTTGCATCTTTTTTGAAATACATAAGTTGAGTTCTTTTAAATTTTTCATCGAAATTTTGAAAAAATGCAGGAGAAAAGAGTTGAAGCTTATCAACTCTATCTTGTGTGTTTAAAGCTTCTTCAAAAGCCTTTATAGCTCCATAAGAAAAACCAGAAATTGTAAAATCATTTCTTATAATATATTCATCAAAAAGTTCTGATTCTTCATAAAAACAAAAACCAGAAAAATAATTTTTAGAGGTCATCAAAAGTAATTACCTCATTTTTAAGCATTATCTCTTTTAATCTATTTATCTCTTCAATATTAGAAGAAAGTTCTGTTCTTAAATCATTTTTGATATTAGTTAAAAGTTCATCTACTGAATTTGCCATTTTATATTTTTTTACTATCTCAGTTGCTGTTTTTTCAGCATTTTCTAAATCTTCATGGTTAATTGCATATTTTTCTTTTTTAATAACTTCAACACCAATAAATCCAGATAAATCTCTTCTTATATTTTCACATAACTCATGATATGAAGGGAAAGTCGAATTTAATTTTTGAACACTTTCATCAAATAATGCAACTTTTGTTTTTGAAATAAATGCCTTGCTTGCTTGATAAATTGCTAAAATCTCTTTTTGTTTATCATCAAGTATTTTTAACTGTTTTTTACCAAATTCAAGTTTATTTTTTGCAACTTCGATATCATCATTATCTAATATTTTTCTATTTGTTTTAATCATATTTAAAAGTGCTTCATTTATTAATGTTGCTAGTGTTGCCGAACTAAATCCTGCTGTTTCATTTACTAATTTTTCTATATTAATTTCATGGTTTTTACCATTTAAATATAATTCTAAAATTCTTTTTCTATCTTCAATATTTGGAAGCCCAACGTGAACACGTCTATCAAATCTTCCAGCACGTAATAATGCATCATCTAAAACTTCTATTTTATTTGTTGCAGCTATTACAATAACTCCACTATCTCCATCAAATCCATCCATTTGAGTTAGAAGTTCATTTAATGTTGATTCTCTCTCATCATTTGATTTTCCACTTCTCATTTTTCCAACAGCATCAATTTCATCTATAAATATTATTGCAGGAGCACTTTGTTTTGCTTTTGCGAAAAGTTCTCTAACTTTTTTTGCACCCATACCAACATAAATATGAACAAAACTTGCACCACTTTGATAAAAAAATGGAACATCAGCTTCACCTGCAACTGCTCTTGCTATTAGAGTTTTACCAACTCCTGGAGGTCCAACTAAAAGTACACCTTTTGGAAGTTTTATTCCAAATTTAAGATATTTTTGAGGACTATTTAAAAAATCAACTATCTCTTCCAGCTCTTCTTTTATCTCTTTTATTCCAGCAATATCTTTAAAAGTTACATTTGAAGTAACTGCTTGAATATTTGAGTTTAAATCATCAGTTGAAATCTTTGCTTTAGTTTTTGAAAGTTCATTTTCAAAGGCACTATTTCCTTTTTTATTTCTATTTATAAAAGCTCTAATTTTATCTTGTTTAAATTTTAAAAAAAGTGCTAAAAAAAGAAGAACAAAAAGAAATATTATCCCTATATAATAAGAACTTCCTTGAATTGTTGCACTACTTTTATAAATTGTATAAACAAATAATATCAGCAATACAATCGCTGATAAAGCCATCAATTTAAGATTTTTATCTATATTTTTATCGTTATTTGAATCTCGCAACATTTTTTTCAAGCTCCACTTTATAATCATCTAAGAAAACCCAATCTCCAACTAAATCAACAGGAGAGTCAATTTCAATTTGATTAAAGAATTGATCTAAACCTATATACTTACCATTTTTTTCTTGCTCAACTAAAACTTCTAAAGTTTTTGTATTAGCTTTTCTAAAATCGTAATTTTTTTGCTCAATAATACTTACTAATTCATTGTATCTTATTTTAGCAATATCACCTTTTATTTCAGGTTTCATTGTTGCACTTGGTGTTCCATCTCTTTTTGAATAAGTAAAAGCATGAACATGAGTTAAAGGAAATCTATGTAGATTTTCCATAGCTTCTTTCCATATTTTTTCAGTCTCTCCTGGATGTCCAACGATAAAATCAGTTCCTAAAGCATAACCATTATCTCTTAAAAACTCAAAAAGTTCTAAATCAGATAAAACCTTATTTCTTCTATTCATAATTTGTAACATCTCTTTAGAAGTATGTTGAAGTGCAATATGAAGATGTTTTGCCATAAATGGCTCATTTATCAACTCTTTAAATTCATCATCAATTTGAATAGGTTCAATACTTCCCATTCTAATTCTTCTAACACCTTTAATCAAAGCCATTTTTTTAAGAAGTTTTGCAAGACTTGTATGTTGTTTTTTTCCATAACTTCCAACATTTGTACCAGTTAAAATAAATTCACCAAACCCATTTGCAGCCAATGTTGTAACTTGTTCTAAAATTTTATCTTCACTATAACTTCTTGCATCTCCCCTTACATAAGGAATAATACAATATGAACATCTAAAATCACAACCTTCTTGGATTTTGATAAATGCCCTACTTTTACCAACAAACTCTTCAACGATTGTTTCATCAATATGAGTTAAATCACCAGCTTGAAAAAATCTCTCTTCTTGAAGTAATAATTCATTGATTTTTTCTTTCTCAGAATGCCCAAATAAAGAATCAACTTTATCTTCTTTAAAAAGTGTTTCTCCCTTTGTCCAAACTCCACATCCAGTAAAAACAACTCTTGGAGTTTTTGGAAGTTTTTTTAAAGAGTTTATATAACCACGTGCTGTACTATCTGCACTATTTGTAACTGTACAAGAATTTATTACTACAACATCAGCATCTTTTTCTTCTTGTGTTACTTCAAAATCTTTTAAGTTACTCATCATAACTTGTGTATCAAATACATTTGTTCTACAACCAAAAGTTTTAAAATATACTTTTGGTTTAGTTTGTGAAAAATTCATAAATCTTTATTTCCTAATTATCTTCTTATTATTTCGTCTTCCAAATCTTTTGGAACTCTTTTACTTTTCATTGCTGGACCATACGCATTATCTGTTCTATTAATATTAATTTGTTGAGTTGGATATGCAATATGAATATCATCTTCTTTCATAAACGCATCAAGTATTTCTGGACTTATCGTACTTCTTAATACAAGTGCTGCATAAGAATTTGTTAAATACCAAGATGAAATTACAATACCATGAGGTTCAACAAATGTAAATACTCTTGGTTCAACTCCAGTTGCACGTAATTGATATTTATTTCTCATTTTTGAAAGTTGTTTTCTTGTTATATCTGTATAACCTTTTGAATAATGTTTTAAAATATCTCTAGCAATTTTTTGTGCTTTTTTATGGTTTGAATCAAAAGTAATAGCGATATCAATTCCATCCCAAACTGTTCTTAAACCTGAATGTGTATAGTTTGCTATTAATTCAGAGAAAATATAGTTGTTTGGAATAAAGAAAATTCTTCCTGTTCTTCTATTTGTTGTATATGAAGTTAAAGTAATATCTTCTCTAATTGTAATTTTAAATAAAGAGATATCTAAAACATCTCCAACAGTTTCAACATTTCCTTTACTAACTTTGATTCTATCTCCAACTTGAATAGACCCAGATGTTACAATAACCATCCAACCAAAAATAGACATAAACCAATCTTTTAAAGCAATTGCAATCCCGGCAGATGCAAATCCTAAGATTGTTACAAGATAAGAAACATTATCTATATATGAAAATAAAATTACCATTACAATCAAAAATACTAAAGTAAAATTGATTATCTTATTTATCATATAATAATTTTCATTTTGTGAAAAATATTTTTTAAGTGTAAGTTTTACCAAAAATGTAATTATTGATAAAACAACAATAATCGTAAAAATAATAAACAATTTTTGTACTTGTTGAGAAACTTGATTTTGTATCTCTAAAATAACTTGTTCTATTTTTCTTGTATAAACTTCTTCTGTTGTTGATACAATATCTAACACCATAGAAAAATCTTTTTTCTGTTTATCTAAAAAAGTGATTTTATCTTTATACTCAGGTTTTGAATCAAGATTAAATAATTCCAAATAAATTACAAGTTCTTCTTCAAGTTTTGTAGTTAATGAATCTATTTCTAAATCTAAACTTTTAAATTGTTTTTTATTGTTTTCTAATTTTTTAATTTGTGATAAAGCATTGATTATTCCAAATGGATTTGTAATATTTTCATATTTTTCAATTTCAGGTGGATTTATCAAAGCTCCAATTGGTGAACCTTTATACTCATCAATTAACTCTAACTCGTTCTCTTTTACACGAATTTTATTGTGTAATTGATACACTTGTTCATCAGTTGTATTTGCTTTCTTTTTTAAACTATCTTTTAAACTTTCAAGTTCTGTAGAAATCTTACTATAAGATAAATAGTTAGAATATCTTTTTAATAAAATATTATCTTTTAATTCAGCCTCAATTCTTGCAATTTTATCAAGCAAAATATTTATTTGTGCCATATTTTGCATATTTAATTCTTTTTGTTTTTGCTCTTGGATTTCTTGAATTCTTTTTTCTTCTTCAAGTTTTTGAGCTTCTATTGCTTTTTCTTTTATAATATTTTGTTCAATTTTTTTAACTTCAGCTTTATCTTTTTTATCTACAACATCAGTAATATCTTCTGCTGCGATTGAAAAACATACAAAAAGTAATAATATTCCTAATTTTTTAATCAATTTAAAAACCTTTTAAAATTTCAATAACGTCTTCTTTCGTAACTTCATTAGTAATTTTACAATCACCAATCCCCACAGGTAAAATAAACTTGATTTTATTATCCAAAGATTTTTTATCTAAGAAAAAATGCTCATAAAAATCTTCTACATCTTTAATTTTATAAGTTGTAGGGATTTCATATTTTTCAAGTAAATTTTTAACTCTAATTTCTTCTTCTATTGTCATAAAACCTAATTTTACAGCTAAAGCATTTGCCATACACATACCAATTCCTACAGCTTCACCATGTAAATAAGTTTTATAATTTGTTTCATTTTCAATTACATGTCCAAAAGTATGACCATAATTAAGTGCAGCTCTTATTCCTAACTCTTTTTCATCTTGAGAAACTACATTTGCTTTTGTTTCAACTGATTTAGCAATAGCTATTTGAATATTTTTTTCATCATTTAAATCATTTGTTTCAAGCCACTCAAAAAAATCTTTATTAAAAGTTACTGCCATTTTTACAATTTCAGCAACACCTGCTCCAAACTCTCTTTTTGGTAAAGTTTTAAGCATAGATGGGTCAATATAAACAGCTATTGGCTGATGAAATGCACCAATTAAATTTTTTCCAAATTTATTGTTTATTCCAGTTTTCCCACCAACACTCGCATCAACTTGTGAAAGTAATGTTGTTGGGATTTGTACAAAATTTATTCCTCTTTGGTAAATTGAAGCAGCAAATCCAGTCATATCTCCAATTACACCACCACCAAAAGCAACAAGTAAAGATTTTCTATCAAGTCTATGAGTAAAACAATGAGCTAAAATAAACTCTATTGTTTCCATAGTTTTATACTCTTCACCATCTGGGATTGTACAAACGCTAAGCTCTTTAGCATTTAATTTTGATTTTAAATACTCTAAGTGATAACCACTAACAGTTGGATTTGTTACAATCACAACTTTTGTATCAAAATATAGTTCTTTTAATTCTTCTATAAAAATATTGTATGAAGTATCATGAGGTAAAGTTATATTAACAGTCATTTTTTATTTATCCAAATTATTTATTTAATAAGTATTTTATATTAGCTAAATTGAAGTTAAAGAAGCCTAAATTTAAAACTAATCTACTTTTAGATATAATCTAATAAAATTAAGATAAAAGGACTTCTTATTAAAACTTTTACATCATTAGATTTAAATGAAAAAATTATAAAAGCAATAGAAGATTTAGATTACAAAGAGCCAACTGAAATCCAAAAAAAAGCTATTCCTATGGCTTTAAAAAAGAGAGATATTCTTGCAGCTGCTCAAAGTGGTACAGGAAAAACAGCAGCTTTTTTACTACCAATTTTAGAAGAATTAATTGAAAAAAAGCAAACAAATAATTTACCTATTTTAAGAGCTTTAATATTAGTTCCAACAAGAGAACTAGCAACACAAATAGCAAAAGCTGTTGATGATTATGCAAAATATTTACAAATAGAAAGACTTGCTGTTTTTGGTGGAGTTTCATCAAAAGAACAAGAGAGAAAACTGGCTAAAGGTATTGATATTTTAGTTGCAACATCAGGAAGATTGATGGAGCATTTAAAAAATAAAACTGTTGATTTATCAAGTGTTACTACAGTTGTAATCGATGAAGTTGATACTATGCTTGACATGGGATTTTTAGAAGATATTGAAAAAATCTTACCAAATGTAGGACCTCATAGACAAATTATGATGTTTAGTGCAACAATGAATCAAAATGTAAAAAAACTTGCAAAAGAGTTTTTACAAGACCCAGTTGTAATTGAAGTTGCAAGTCAACGTTCAACTGTAAAAATAATTGAACAACAAATTGTTTTAGTTGATGCAGATAAAAAAGCTGAACTACTATCATATTTAATTGGTTCAAGAAACTATTCTCAAGTTTTAGTTTTTGTGAATATGAAAAAAGAAGCAGATGATTTAGTAGCACATTTAGAACTTGATGGACTTCCAGCAGAGTGTATTCATGGAGATGTTAGACAATCTGCAAGGGCAAAAGCTTTAAGAAAATTCAAATCAGGTGATATTAGAGTTTTAGTTGCAACTGATATTGCAGCACGTGGGATTGATATAGAACTTTTACCTGTTGTTGTAAACTTTGCATTACCAGAAACAATTGCTGATTATACACACAGAATTGGAAGAACTGGACGTGCAGGAAATGCTGGAACAGCAATCACTCTTTTAAGTGTAAAAGATTATAAATTTATGATTGAAATAGAAAAAGAGTTAATCATAAATATTCCAAGAATTGAAGTTGAAGGTTTTGAAACAACAGAAAAAAAACCAAGACTTTTTAAAGCAAGACCTAAACAACTTAGCGTTAAAAAAGCAGAAGCTAAAAAAGCAGCTCAAAAAAGTGGGTTTTCAAAAACAAATGTAGCTAAAAAACCAGCTAAAAAGAAAAAAACTACAAAAAGAGATGACAATAGAAGTTTTAGAAAATAACTAAAACTTCTTCATCTCTTCATAAATATCTTTTAAAGCAGTCAAAAAATATGGATGATAATTTGGTGCCTTTGCTACCCTATAATCTTTTATTCCTAATTCATGTGCCAATTCCCCATACTCAAGAACTAATTCTCCTAAAGTTTCTGAATTATCAACAGTAAAAGATATAGGATAAACAATCACTTTTGACCTAATTTCTTTAAGTTTATCTTCCATATATGGACGTAACCACTCCATTGGACCAAGTCTTGATTGATAAGCCACATGAATCTTTTTAAATCTTATATTTTGTTTTTCAAGCTCTTTTTTTGCACATTCAACATTTGCTAAAATATGTTTTTGATATAAATCACCTTTATTTATAGTTCTTTGTGTTAATCCATGAGCAGAAAAGATAAGCTCAAATTCGTTTGAATCATCATCTTCTAAAGCCTCTTTTATTCTCTCAACAATTACTTTGTTATAAAAATCATTGTCATAATAACTATCTATTGTTTTTATTTTATTTTCTATTTTTAGATTTTTAGCAACTTTGATTAAATCTTCCCAAGATGATTTTGTTGTTGTACTTGAATAGTGTGGATACATAGGAATTGCGTATATTTCATCATAATCTTTTACTTTTTCTAAAATGTCTTTTGCAAAAGGATATGTATATCTCATTTCATAAAAAACATCAGCATCAACCATTTTTGATAAACGTCTTACTAATCTTTTTGTATGACCAACTATTGGAGAAATTCCACCTAGTTTTCTATAATTTTCCTTTGCTATTTCTAATCTTTTTGAAACAATAATTGCACCAATTAATGCTCTTATTGGTTGAGGAGCACCTATAATATATTTATCATTAAACATATTTTTTAGAAAAACTTTTACTTCATCTAAATTATTTGGTCCACCCATATTCATCAATATTATTGCTTTTTTCAAATTATTTCCTATTTTCTAAAATTTCTTTTGTAATTTTATGTCTATAATCAAACATTTTTTGCAAATCATTTCTAACAAACCATTCAAATAATTTTCCAAAAATTCCAAATGGCATTTTAAATGTAATTACATCTTTTAATTCACTCATATTTCCATGTTTTATAAATATATGTTTGTGTTCCCAAAAAGCAAAAGGTGATTTTAAAGCCACATCAACCAACAAACTTGGTTCATCAATTTTTTCTATTTTAACTTCCCAAAGCATAGGAATAAAATATTTTGTACTTTTGATTTTTAATATTTTTGAAATTTGTGGTTTAAAATCTTTTGTTAATAGTTCTACTTTTGTATCAGTTGGAGTTATTCTTTTTATATTATTTGTATCAATATGAAAATCAAATAAAGATTTAATATCACAGTTAATATATGAACTTTTTATAAATGTTTGCATTTTTTGCTCCTTGTATAAATCTTTTATACAAGGATAATTTACAAAAATAAAGGCAAGTTTAGTAGGTTATTTTTGTAGGTTTATAAGCTTCTTCTTTCTATATACTCTCTAAAATCTTTAGCACCCTCTTTTGAACTTGTTATTATTTCACCAATTCCTTCAAAAGATATTTCAAGTTTTGATTGTTCTACACTTCTCATAGATTTTATTTTATCAACATTTACAATGTAAGACCTATGAATTCTAAAGAAATTTTTTCCATTTAAAAGTGTCTCTAAATCCCCTATTTTTCTTCTTACATAAGCATCTGCTTCTTTTATTCTTATTATTACTTCATCCAGGTCAGCTTTTATATAATAAATCTCATTGATATCTATCAAATAGAGTTTATCTCCTCTTTTTCCTAATATCTTTTTTGATTCATCTAAATTTGAACTTTTAAATAATCTTATTTTTTCTAAAATATTTTTTATATCATTTGATTCAATTGGTTTAACTAAATAACCCATCCCTCCACTTTGAAAAGCTTTAAGAGCAAACTCTTCATAAGCTGTTTGAAAAACTATAAAAGTTTTTGGCTCAATATTTATAATCGAATCAGCAAGTTCAAAACCACTAATATTTGGCATAGAAATATCTAAAAAAACAACATCAAATTTTGTTTTAGTTATCTCTTTTAATGCTTCAACTGGATTATTAAACTCTGTAATATCTTCAATTCCATTTTCATTTAATAATCTTTTTAATCTACTAAGAGCTAGACTTTCATCATCAACAATCATTACTTTCAAAATTTATCCTTTATTTTTATTATAAACTTCATTTTTTTTTCTTCTATTTCAAACTCTAAATTTCCAATTTTTTGTAACTCTAATCTTTTTTGAAGATTTGATAATCCTGTACCAAATTTCACAATATTAACTATTTTACCATTGTTTTGCACAACTATTTTATTTTTTGAAAAACTTATATCTATATTTAAAATTTTTCCTAGAAATCCATGTTTTATCGCATTTTCTACTAAAAGTTGAATTGAAAATTTTGGAACTTTTATATCTTTATACTCTTCAAAATCATCAATTTTTAAAACAATTTTTTCATCAAATCTTACATTTTCAATATTAACATAAGTTTTTACCATAGAAAGTTCTGTTTCTAAAGTTATTAAACTCTCTTTATTTATGGCATTTCTTAAAAATTTTGAGATTTGAATAACTGCATTTTCAGCTTTTTTTTGATCTTGATAAATTAATTCTGATACAGAATTTAAAGCATTAAATAAAAAATGAGGATTTAATTCATTTTCTAAAGCTTTTAATTTTGTCTCTAAAATTTGATTTTTTATCTCTTCATTTTTGTATTTCATAGAAATAAACTGATGTAAAATCAATCCAACTAAAAAAGTCAAAAATCCAATGGTGATTGATATATAAATCCAAAAAGGTGAAATAATATTTAAAATCTTTAAATCACCAAAAGAAAAAAGTAAAAATGAAAAACTAAATCCAACAAATCCAGATAAAAAAGAGAATATAAAACTAATCAAATACCAAAACTTTTTTTTCACTTTTGGAAGAATAAATTTATTTGAAATCGTTATCAAAAAAAATGCAAATAAAGAGATAAAAATAGCTGTACTTGTACTAAAAATAATAGTTGAAATATTTTGTAAATCATAACTTAAAAAATAGAAACATAAAGAGATAAAAAATCCAAAAAATGCACCAATTATGATTATATAAAGCCAATCTTTTGGTGATATTTTTAATTCAACTATATTCATTTATTTTCCATTTGTTAAAAATTCTTCAATATCAAAAACTATTTCATCAATAGCTTTTGTAGCCTCTTTATGTAATACTTTTGTATATAACTCTTCCATCAAATAATCACTTGGCTCTATATTATTTAAAATAGAAAGCTTAATATCCGGATTTAAAAACATATCAGTATTTATAACAGCTCCACTTGTTCCAATTACTACTAAAACTTCGCAATCATTAAACTCCATAAACATATCTTGATATTTAGGTGCCATTTCACCAAAAAATACAATATTAGGACGTAAAAAATTATCACATTTTGGACAAACTTCAAAACTACCTAATTGTTTTTCATAAGAGATATTAACTATATTTTCGCAACTTTCACATTTTACTTCTTTCAAAAAACCATGCAAATGTAAAACATCAACACATCCAGCTTTTTCAAACATATCATCAACATTTTGAGTGATAACTGCTATTTTATCTTTATATTTTTCTTTTAAATTAGCTATTACTTTATGGGCATGATTTGGTTCTTTATCTTTTAATTCAACTCTTCTTAAATCATAAAAATTCAAAGTTTCAACTCTATTTTTTTCTAAACAACCAGCAGTACAAACATCTTCTATTTTGTGATTTTCCCATAATCCACCACTATCTCTAAAAGTCGAGATTCCAGATTCTGCACTAATTCCTGCACCACTTAAAATAATTACTTTCGCCATATTTATCCCTAAAAATATATATTTTTCATTATAACATTTTATTCAAAATATCAGCCCCAATAGCAACCCCTGGCCAACCTTGTCCTGCAAAAATAGTATCACCAACATTATATAAATTTTTAAAAGGAGTATTACAACTAGGAAGTTCTAAAATATTTTTTAAAGTAATTGCTTTTCCACCACAATTTGTTCTATTTATATATCTATTAAATGTTTTTGAAGTTGCAGCAAAAGATACAGTAATCTCCTCTTTTTTTACAAAATCAAAATTTTTTAAAAACTCATTTATAATAAAATTTTTAGTCTCTTCTTTTTTATTTTCATACTCTTCTTTGGTCAAACCTTCCCAAAAAATAGCTTTTGAGTGTGTTGATATAGTTATAGAATAACCATTGTGTGAGAGTTTTTCATCATTTATATCTGAAAATGAAACAAAAAAAGAGTTTGATATACAATTTGCAATATTCTCTTTTAAAATTATTTGATAGTGATGTAAAAAGTTCTCTTTTGAGTTTAGTTTCAAATAAACAACAAAAGCACTTTGGTCATTAAATGAAAACTTTTCATAATATCTTTTTATATCTTCATCTAAAAAAAGTTTTGAACTCTCAAAAATTGTAGAATTTAATATGACTTTTGAAGCTAAATACTCATCTTTTGTTGAAATAATTTTATATTTATCTTCAAATCTTTCTATAGAAATTATCTCTTCTTTATTTGATACATTTACCTCTTTTAATAAATCTTCAACTATTTTTCCCATTCCACCATTTGAATAATAAACTTTATGAAAAGGATAAGATAATCCTAAACTCAATGCAAGAAGTGATAAATCCTTAGAAGTCGTTTGTAAAGTTATCAAAAGTTGTGAATCAATAAAAGCTTTATACTCTTTTGAAATATTTGGTAAAACTTCATTTATATATCCATCTGCTGTTTTAAACAATAAAAATCCAAATTCTTTGAAAAGTTCAACTATAAAAAGTGCTGTTTTAGCATATGCCTTAAAACTATATTTTGAAAAATAAATATTTTTTAATTTCCAAAATTTTTCATCTATTTCTTTTATAGTTTTCCAAAAAATTCTATTGTTTTCATGATAATAAACACTATTTAAATTTGATAAAAACTCTTCAAAATTTTCAACTCTATCAACTATTTTTTTATTTTGAATAGTTCTAATTGCCACATGACTCTCAATTAGATCAGGCTTTACTCCAACTTCATCAAATATTTTTTTTATTACATGATTCTCTTCATATCCTACAAAAGTTGTGGCTCCTGTGTTAAAAAACTCTCCAAATCGTTTAAATGTAGAAGCACAACCACCTAAGTTTTTATCTTTTTCAAAAAGCATTAAATCTTTTTTTTGATTTAGTGAAGCAATCATTGCTCCACCTATTCCACTACCAATTACTGCAATTTCAACTTTTTTCATTGTTTGCTCTTTTAAACTCTTCGATTGCCCTATTTCTTGAAAATTCAATACTTACTATTTGAGCTGGATAATTTAAAAACATATTTGATTGAACACCATTTTCAGTATGAATTAGTTTTGAATTTATATCTTTCAGTTCAGGAATAACTGATTTTATAAAAATTGCATCTTTATCAAATTTTGCACTTTGTAAATATGGATTAAAAATCCTAAAATATGGCACAGCATCAGCACCAGTACTAGCTGCCCATTGCCAAGAACCAATATTTGAGCTTGCTTCATAATCAAGTAGTTTTGAAGCAAAATACTCTTCACCTCTTTTCCAATCTATAAGCAAATTTTTTGTTAGATACGAAGAAACAATCATTCTTAAACGATTGTGCATAGTACCAGTTAGATTGAAATATCTCATGGCTGCATCAATTAGAGGAACTCCAGTATTTCCCTCGCACCATTTTTGAAAATTTTCTTCATTTAAAGACCAATTTACTTTTATTTCATTTAGATTTTCAAACTCACTTTTTGGGAAATGAAACAAAATATAGTTATAAAACTCTCTCCAAAAAAGCTCTCGTATGTAAAAATCTTTTTGACTTTGAATAACTCTTACTTTTTTTATTTTATTAAAAAGTTCCCTTGGACTTATAAGACCAAATCGTAAATGAACAGCTAGATTTGAAGTTGCATTTTTATAAAAAAAATCTCTATCTTCTTGATAATTTGATATTTTTAAAGAAAATTCATCTATAAGTTCATCTGCACTTTTTTCTAAAAACTCTGGTAATTTTTGCTCAATAAAACCCAACTCTTTTATCGTTGGAACAATCTCATAATTAAATTCAATTTTTTTTAGATTTTTATTTCTTTCAAATAAAACTAAACTCTCACTTTCCCAAATAAAATTAAGTGATTTATAAAAAGGAGTAAAAACTTTATATGGAGTTTTGTCAGATTTTAAAGCATCTTTTGGATGAATTATAAATGAATCCGTAAAAGTTTCCATTGGAATGATTTTAGATATCTCTTCATCTCTTTTTTTTGCATAATTATCAAAATCAACTGAACATAAAACAGTATCAAAGCCCTTATTTTTTAGGTTTTCAAAAACTTCTTTAGGAATGCCATAAAATATTGCTAAATCAAGCCCAATACTTTTCAAATCTTCTTTTAGTTTTAAAACATTTTTATAGATAAATGTAACTCTTTTATCATCTTTAGAAAGTTTATCTAAGATATTTTTATCAAAAATAAAAATAGGCAATACTTCATCTTTAGCATTAGCTAATATTGCACTATCAGTTACTCTTAAATCTCTTCTAAACCACAAAATTTGTTTCATTATTTATAAGCCTTAATGTCACTTCGTAAAGCTAATTCATTTGGATATGGATTTAAAAATTTTTGAACTTTTAAATACTGTACATCAAATCTTTTTACATATAAATTTATAAGTTTCATAACTGCAATCAAAGGAATAATTTTTTCTTTATACTCAGCTAAAGCTTGTAAAATTTCTTCTTTTTCTTCTTTTGTGATTAGCTTTTTGAAATATCCAAAAATATGAAGAAGTACGTTGTAAGTTTTATTTACACTTCCTTTTAAACTTATCGCTTTTAAAAACTCTTCTTTGTACTCTGATAAAATTTCATTTAATTGTTTTTTATCTTTATTTGCAACAATTCTTCCTAAAGTTGTATAAGCTTTTTGAGATTTTGAATAGATTAAATATTTATAAGAAGTATGAAAAATTACCAAATCATTCAGAGTTGGATTTGATTTTAAAAATTCAAATAGATGTTGATATGCAAAAATTTGCATCAAAAAATTTTCTCTAAGCCAAGGGTCAATCAATCTTCCCTCTTCTTCAACTGGTAAATATGGATATTTTTCTTTTATTTTTTTTGCAAATACTCCAACACCATTTTTCACACTTGGTGCATTAAAAGGTTTGTAAACTTTTACCCTTTCCATTCCACATGTAGGAGATGCTGATTTTAAAATAAAACCACATAAATCATCATTTTCAATTCTATTTGCACATTCAGTTGAGATATTTTCAAGTTCAGTTGTTACATCTTTTGGATTTTTTGTTGAAGTTACAATTTTTAGTTGCCCATTTTCATCTAAAGTTTGTCTAATAGCTTCTCGTGGACTTCCCCAAATTATAGTTTCTGGACAATAAGATGATGTTTCAAAATATTTTTGTAAAACATCAACTATAAATTTATCAGTTGCTCCTACACCATCATATCGACATTTTGTTCCAATCAAACAAGCAGAAACTCCTAATTTCATGAGAAATCCTTTTTTTATTTTATTTTATAACAAAAAAAGGTCTATTTGTAGGTAAATTTATTCAGTTTATAGATTCAAATTCATTCTTTTTAAAATTTCATAAGTCTTTGTTACATCATAAGTTGCACTATGATATTTTTCTCCATCAAATTCTATTCCATAATATAAACAAGTTTCATCAAGTTTTGGATTTTTTACTCTTCCATTTTTCCCAAAAACATTTACTATTTTTTTATTTTCATTCATTGTACAAATATGATTCTCAAATTTAACTCTATTGTTTATATGTCTTAATTCAAACTTTATATTATGAGCAATTAAAGTTTTAGATCCATTGCAAAACTCTTCAAAATCTTCATCTTCAGTAAAATAAGAACTATAATTTTTATCTTTTCTATAATCAAGAATTAAATCAGGAGTTAATCTATGAACTGCATAAGAGTAAAAATTCACTGGAAATCGTGATAAATAATATCTATGAAATTTATCTAAAATATTAAACTCTTTATCTATTTTAACAGCTGCAATTTCTATTACGTCACCAATATTTGAACTATTTGTTTCAAAATCTAAAATTATCATTTTATATATTTTTCTCTTTTTTTATGAACTATTTCTTTTATTTTTTTATAATTTTTTGAATTCGTAGTATATAGTTTTTCTATTAAATCTTCATATTTTTTATAGGTATTCCAAACGTTTGATGCGTGTTCAAATCTTTGCATTTTTAAAAGTTCAAAACTTACACTTGCATTTACAAAAGCTTTTAAGATAAATGATTCCTCTCTTGTTTTTTCATCATTTTTATATTTTTTCCAAAGTTCTTCTAATTTATTATGCGCTTCAATAAAATTTTCTATTTCTAATAGAGAAATAATGTCATTTAATTCTTGATTTAATTGCATTTTTTAGCCTATTTTAGTTTCTATATTGTATCAAAAGTTAATAATAATTTTAATTTGTTAATAATATTTTAAAGCAATAAATACTATGATTAAATAGTAAGATGAATTAATTTCAAAGGAGTTTATCATGCAAATAAATTCGAACTCTATAACAAATCAGAATGTTTATTTAAATACAAATCAAGCACTTACAAGAATTGCAACAGGTATTGAATTAAATAAATCAAGTGATAATGCTTCTAGTTTGTCAATTGCAACAAATTTATTAGCTCAATCAAATGGATATTCACAAGCAATTGAAAATACAAATTCTGCAATAGCTGCAACTCAAATTGCAAGTGGAGCAACAACTGAACAATCAAATATTTTAAACAACATTAGAGAAAAACTTCAACAGGCTTCAACTGATACAACAAGTCAAGAAGATAGAGATGCAATATTAAAAGATGTACAAAAACAATTAGAACAATTTGATAAAATTGCTAGTAGTACAAATTATAATGGAACGACTTTATTACAAAATAGTCAAACAGATACATCTGCTTCACAAAACTTACAATATCAAGCAGGTTTAAATGGTCAAGATATTATTGAATCAACAGGTATTCAATCAAATACACAAGGATTAGGGCTTACAGATTTAGTAAATCAAAATTCTTCAACTTTTACAGCTGACCAAGCAAGTAAATATTTAGAAACTGTTGATAAAGCAATTAGTGGATTAAATGACGTTAGAGGAAATTTAGGTTCTGTTCAAAATCAATTAGAAAGTTCAAATAGAAATCTTTTGACTCAACAAACAAACACTTTAAATGCTGCTTCACTTTTTGATACAAATTATGCAAAAGAATCAGCAAACTTTTCTAAACAAAATATTTTGGCTCAAATTGGAGCTTTTGGTCAAGCCCAATCAAATAATATAAATCAACAAACTGTTTCAAGACTTCTTTCATAAAAAAAGCTCAAGTTTTAACTTGAGCTTTTATCTTCCATAATATCTTGGACCATAGTCATGATGGTGATGTTTGTGGTGTTTGTAATGTCCTGGAGGATAAAATCCAGGGTAATAAGGTCTTGGAGCATTGTCATAAATAACAACTACTTGTGGTGGTCTTCTATCATAATCATCATAATAGTACTCATTTCTTACATAAGTTGTACTTCTCTCATACCCATTATTGTTATTATATGAATTATTATCATAATTTGAATAGTTTCTAGAATCTCTTGTATTATTTGCAATTGTTGCACCTAAGATTCCACCTGCAACTCTTGCTACATCTTTTCCATTTCCTTTTCCAATTTGATTACCAATAGCAACTCCTAATGTTGCTCCTACAACTGTATCTAAACCTATTGTATTATTATCAGCAAAAACTAAAGAACTTGAAATCAAAAGCATTGATAAAAACTTTTTCATATTTAATCCTCATAATCCATTTTATTTATGCAAGTGTAATTGATTATTGTGAAGATATTGTGGAAATTATTGTAGTTTTCCAAAAACTTTATATTTATCCCAATAGATATCTAATGCTTCTTTTAATTTTTTGTCAGATAATTTTGTTTTTTTCTTTATTCCAAATCTTGTTATAAATGATTCAGACATAATTGTTTCTTCTTTTGTAGGATTTTTCAAAAAGTTAAACATAGCTTTTTTAACTTCTTTTTCACTACTATATTTTAATAAATACCTATAAAAATATTTATCGATTGTAACAGGAATTCTATTATGGCACTTTACACAATCTGTTTCATAAATATCACTTTTTGCAGCAAATAAAGATATTGAAATTAAAAAAATAAAAAAAACTACTCTTACCATCTTATTTTAACCTTTGTTCCAATATCAATTGAAGAAGTTACTTCAATTTTAAAATCATACTCTTTTGCAATTAATGAAACTATATTTAAACCTATTCCAAAGCCACCTACACTCTTATCAAATCTTGTATATCTATCAAAAAGTTTATCTAGGTTTTCTTTACTTATACCTTTTCCTGTATCTTCAATACTTAAACTATTTTTTGTTAATACAACTTTTATAGTTCCAGCAATTTTATTGTATTTAATCGCATTTGATAATAAATTATCAATTAACTTAGATATTTTTTTAGCATCACAAAAAATAAAAATATCATCTTTGATAAAAGTTTCAAAATTTATCTTTTTCATTGTTGCTATACTAGAAAAAAAGTCTATTCTTTGTTTTAAAATATTTGATAAATTAATCTCTTCGTTATTAGATATTATTTGATTATTTAAAGTTACAAAAGTTAAATCTTCATAAATATTTGAGATTGTTTTTGCTCCAATTTCTATTCTATTGATTTTTTTTGCAAGTTTTTCATCCAATAAATCTTTATTTATCATCTCTATATTTGTAATAATTGCTGTTACAGGCGTATTTAGTTCATGTGTTGTATCTTTTATAAATCTATCTAACAAATGTAAAGCATCTCTCATTGGTCTTAAAAAAAGTTTTGCTATAAAATATCCAATAAATAACATAAATAAAAAAGCTAATAAAAAGCCTATAATCATCTTATATTTTATATTTTCAAACCAAATATTATCATCAGGAATTTCAATAATTACATATTTTGAACCTAAATAATATGATTCAGGCTCTTTTATAAAATGAATTTGATTTCCACTTAAATAAATAACATCATCTAAACTTACATCTTTAGATTTTAAAGTAGAAAAAATCTTTTTTTTATCACTATCAAATATTGCTGATTCAAACTTTTCATCTCTTGGATAAATATTTGTTTTATCAAAATTTATATGTAAATCTTTTAATCTAAAAATTAAGTTATTTGAATAATTTTGTAATACTTGTCTTTTTTCTTGAAGCATTAAATCTTTTTGAAATTGATAATATAAAAATGTAACTACACCCAATATCACCAATACTAAAAAAGAGTATAAAAGTGAAAACCCTAGAAGAGTTCTAGTTTCACTCTTGGTTAAATCTATACCCGAGTTTCTTAAGACTAACAATTTTATCTTTTCCTAAAACCTTTCTAAGATTTTTTATATAAGTTCTTAAAGAGTTATCACTATATTCTTCATCATAATCCCAAACATAATCATAAATTCTCTCATGAACTAAAAGCTCATTTGGATGTTGTAAAAATAGTTTTAAAAGTTTTAACTCTTTTAAATTTAATTTTACTTCTTCTCCATTATCTCTTAATTCATTTGATATTGAATTAAATGTAATATTCTCTGTAATATTTATTAATTCATTTTTATTGTTTGCAAACTCTCTTTTTAAAATAGTTTGAACTCTTAAAAGTAGTTCTTTTAATTCAAATGGTTTTCTAATATAATCGTCACAACCACTAGAAAATCCTTCTTCTAATGAATCCATTGAATTTAAAGATGTAATAAAAATTGCAGGAACTTTTTTATTTTGAGCTCTAACTTCTTTTAAAACTTCAAAACCGTTTTTATTTGGAACATTTACATCTAACAATAACAAATCAAAATTATGTTCATATATTGATGCTAATGCATCATCTCCATCATGAACAGAAATAACATCAAAACCTTGTTCTTCAAAATAATCTGAAACTGTTTCACTAAGGTTTAAATCATCTTCTAATAATAATATTTTACTTTTCATCTTCAGGTTGCTCATCTTCTGTTATATTGCCACTAATTCTTTTTTCATATTGAGCTTTTTCATATTCACTCATTTTCGGAATTCTAGAATTTAATTCCTTTAAAAAAGATTGTTGATTTTCTTCTTTTACATAACCAATTATTTCAATTAGTTCTTGTGTACTCATTTCAGAATAATCCTCTTTTGCAAAAACAAAACTGAATAATAAAAAAATTATTAATGCAATTTTTCCCATATTTAAAACTCTTTTTTTATTTCATTGTAACATATTAAACGTATAATAATTGTTGAAAACAGAAGAAGTTTATTCGATTTTATAGATATTTCTTTAATATTTAGAAGAAAAATAATTATCATTTAATAAATTTTAGGGTTTTATAAATGAATTTTGAATAAAATGAAAATAAAAAGAGAGTTTATGTTTAAAAATTTATTATTGATAAGTAGTATTATATTTTTGTTTTCAGGTTGTTTTGGTAGTAAAAAAGAGGAAAAATGGACTGCGTTCATATATCCAAATAAAGAAGATACTAAAAATAAAATAAAAAGTCCTATGACTTTTAATAGTTTAGAAGAGTGTAAAAAAGTATCTGAAATAGAAATCAAAAATCAAAATTTAGAAAATATTGCCCTTTTTAAATGTGGACTTAATTGTACTTATAATGAAGGTATGAAATTAGAAATCTGTGAACAAATGTTAAGTTCAAAAGAGAATTAATTTAACAAGAAAAGAAAATGAAAGAACTAAAACATTTTAATGTTTGTTATCATTCTGATGTAATGAATAATCAATTTTGTGATTATATATCGTCTTATTCTAACAACAGTTTTGATTACAATGAACATAATGAACTAATTGATTTAATAAATTCAAAAAATATTCATGTTGTTATTACAAAATATAACTTTGAATTATTAAAAAAAGTAAGAATTTTAAATAAAGAGATTCAAATCATTGCTATTTTAGACCAATTAAATGACACTCATTTACTTGAAAGTTTAGAATTAACTCAAATCAAATTTATAGAAAATTTAGATTGTCTAAATGAATTTATTGATACTTTAAAAGATTTTATAAAAAATCTTGATTCAAAGAGTTCAAATATCTATGTTTTAAAAAATGATTTTTTATTTGATTCATATAATAAAACTCTTTTTAAAAAAAATAGACTAATTTCTTTAACTAAAAAAGAATCACTTTTTTTAGCTTATCTTTTTACAAATAAAAATAGAGCTGTAAATTATGAAGAGATAAATGAAAAAATTTGGGAAGGTTCTATGACTCAAGATGCACTTAGATCTCTCATAAAAGAAATACGAAAAAAAACATACAAAGAACTTATAAAAAATGTTTCAGGTATTGGTTATAGAATAGATATATAAATCAATGAATGAAAAAATATCTCTAAAATTTATCTTTAAACTTCTACTAAAGAATAAGAAACAACTTATTATTGGACAAATAATAACTATTATTGCCATAATGATAAGTGTTCCTATTCCTTTATTATTACCCCTTTTAGTTGATGAAGTTTTACTTAACAAACCAGATTTTTTTGTAAATAATATCAATAATCTTTTTGGTAGTGGTAGTGCTTTTTATTACGTTGCTATTGTAACTTTTGTAGTTTTATTTTTGAGATTAATATATTTTATTTTTGGTGTAATCATTACTAAGATTTTTACAAAGATTTCAAAATTTGTAACTTTCAAAATTAGAGAAAAACTATTAAATCACCTAAAACAAGTAAATATGAATGAATATGAAAGTTTAGGAAGTGGAAGTATTAGTGCAAATTTAATAACTGATGTTAATACTTTAGATAACTTTATAGTTTCTGTTTCAAGTAAATTAATAGCTTCAACTCTTACTTTAATTGCAGTTGCAATTGTGATTATAAAAATAGATTTAATATTAGGTTTAATGATTTTATTAACTCAACCAATGGTTATACTACTTTCAAAAAAAATAGCAGATAAAACAGGTTTATTAAAAAAAGAGGAAAATAAAACTGTTGAAATTTTTCAAAATAATATAAATGAAACATTAGATTTATTCGGACAAATAAAAGCAAGCAACAAAGAAAAATATTTTTTTGATGATTCAATAAATAAAGCTAAAGATATACAAAAAGCTTCAAATGAATTTAACTATAAAAGTGTTGCTTACGAAAGATTTTCATTTACAATTTTTTTAATTGCATTTGAAATATTTAGGGCTACTGGATTAATTTTAGTTGCATATAGTGATTTAAGTATTGGTTTAATGTTTGCGATGTTTGGATATATCTGGTTTATTTTAACACCTATTCAAGATATTTTAACTATCCAATATTCCCTTGCCAGTGCAAAAGCTGCAATTAATAGAATAAATAAAATTTTAGATTTAGAAGTTGAAAAAAATGGAACAATTATCCTTGAATCAAACAATAAAAAAATTGATATTTCTATACAAAATCTATCTTTTTCATATACAAAAGATAAATTAACTCTAAAAGACATCTCATTTGATATTAAATCAGGTGAAAAAGTAGCCATTATTGGAGCAAGTGGAAGTGGAAAAACAACAATAGCTCATATTATTTCTGGATTTTATTCTAAAATATCTGGAGATATTTTATATAACAATATAAGTATTGATGAGATTGAAAGACAAAGTTTAAGAGAAAATATTTTTTTAGTTTTACAAATGCCTATTTTATTTAATAATAGTTTACGATTTAACATTACAATGGGAAATACAAATATAAATGATGAAGAGATTTTTAAAGCACTAAAAATTGCACAACTTTATGAAACTGTTGAAAATATGCCAAATAAACTTGACACTCTTGTTGGAAAACATGGAATAAGACTTAGTGGTGGGCAAAGACAGAGATTATCAATAGCTAGAATGATTATAGCAAATCCTGCTGTTGTAATATTTGACGAATCAACATCGGCATTAGATGTTCATACTGAAACTAAACTTTTTAATGAACTTGAAGAGTTTTTAAAAGATAAAACTGTAATTACAATAGCTCATAGATTAAGTACTGTAAAAAATGCAGACCAAATTTATGTGATTGATGATGGAGTTTTAGTTCAAAGTGGAAATCATAAAGAATTAGAAGAAAAAGAAGGACATTATTTAGAATTTGTAAAACAACAGTTAATTTGACTATAATTAATAACTTAAAAAGTTTCAAAGGTTTTAAATGGATGCAATCAATCTAAAGAATTATTTTTTTTATATTGCAAGTTTTGTAGTAATAATCGCCGGAGTAAAAATGTCAAGCGAAGTAGTAGTAATACTATTTTTAGCAATTTTTATTTCATCAATTTTCTCTTCTCTTCTAAAAATTCTTCAAAGACAACATATACCAAAGATTTTATCTTATTTCTTCATTTTGTTGATAGTTATATCAATAGGTTTTATGTTTGCTTATGTGATAAATATTTCACTAAAAGATTTTCTTACAAATTTACCAACGTATGAGGAAAAATTTAAAAGTTTGGTTTTAAATTTACTTCATTTAACACAAGGTTATGGTTTATCAATTGATAAAACCAAAATTATGGAAAGTCTAAATTTTAGTTCATTTTTTGGTGTAACAACAAATATAATTGGAAGTATTAGTACATTTTTATCTAAATTTCTTTTAGTTGTTATTGGTGTTGCTTTTATTTTAGCAGAGTCAAAATCTTTTCAAACAAAGCTAAAAGTTATTTTTAGAAACAATGCAAAAAAGTTAGAACACTTCAATCTCTTTTCATATAACATTCAGAAGTATTTTGTTGTAAAATCATTTACTAGTTTTTTAACTGGTTTCATTATTACAATTATGTTATCTTTCTTTGGTGTTGATTATCCAATTTTATGGGGTGTTATTGCAATGCTTTTTAATTTTGTTCCAGTTGTTGGTTCAATTATTGCTTCATTCCCTGCAATTTTATTGGCATTGATGAATCTTGATATAAATGTAACCATTTGGGTGACAATTTTTTATATAATAATAAATATATCTATTAGTAATATTTTAGAACCAAAACTTATGGGAAAAGAGTTAGGTCTTTCACCTTTAATTATCTTTTTTTCTCTTATTTTTTGGGGTTATATTTTAGGAATAGTAGGAATGTTTTTAGCCGTTCCAATAACAATGACATTAAAAATAGCTTTTGATTCAAATACAAGTACTCATTGGCTTGGAATATTAATGTCTGATTTATCTAGAAAAAGAAATAAAACTTAGGAGTTTTGAATGTTCAAGAAAATCTTATTTTCTTTAGCGATTATTCTATCATTTACATCATGTAGTCTTGAAAATAAAGAAAAAATAAGAATTTCAGCTACAACTTGGATAGGATATGCACCACTATTTTATGCTAAAGAAAAAGGTTGGCTTGAACCTTTAAATATAAAACTTTTAAATGTTGTATCATTAAGTGAAAATATGTATTTATACAAAGCAGGAAATGCTGATGCTTATGTAGGAACTCAATATGAATACAATATTTTAGCTGATAAAACGAATTCTTTAATACCTATAATATTATTTGATAAATCAAATGGTGGCGATGTAGTTATGGGAAATGTAACTATTCAAGAGTTACAAAATTTAAATAGTTCTATTGATGTTTATTTAGAAATGGACTCAATTAACTCAATTTTGTTTGAAGAATTTGTAAAAAAATATAATCTTCAAACAAAACAGTTTAATTATATAAATAAAGACCAAGCCTATATATCAAGACTTTCAAATCTTGAAAACCCAACAATTATCATAACTTATGTACCTTACAATATATCTTTAGAAAAAAATGGTTTTAAAGAATTGGCATCTACTAAAAACAATAATGACTTACTAATTGTTGATGCATTATTTATGCAAAAAGATAAATTTCTTGAAAATAAAGATACCTTTGTAAAATTAAAGAAATTAATTGATGAATCAATAGTAGATTTAGAAAAAGACCCTAAAGCGTTTTTTGAGACAATAAAAGCTTATTTACCAAATACAAATTATGAAGAATTTTTAAGCTCTTTAGATGATATTATCTGGTTAAACAAAGATATATCAGAGAAGATTATTGAAAAATTAAGCAATCATAATTTACCAACAAGAGATATAATAAGATGATATACAATATTCAAAAATTCATCCTATTTTTTCTTTTTGTATTATTAGTTTTATTTTATGTGATTTTTGGTTACTATTTTTTCAAACAAGAAGAAGAAGTTGCAAATGTAATTTTAAAATCACTTAAAAATAATATTACTGAGACAAGTTATACTTTATCAAAAAATATAGAAAAAAAAGAAGATGTTATTTCGTATAGAGCGTTACTTGATAGAATTGCATCAAATAATGATTTCATAAAAGCCATCATGGTTTTTGATAATGAAAAATTACTAATTACAACAGAACCAAGTTATAGAACTCTTGCCAAAAATGTTGAAAATAAAACTTTAGAAACTTCATATAAAAAACTTATTAATCAAAATTATATTGAAGAAAATGTGAGATTTTATGAAGGTAAAAATCAAAAAACTCTTCTATTAATTTATGTATTAGAGCATGAAGAAATACACTCTCATTTTGTAAAAAATAAATTGGATTTTATTTTATATTTTGGTTTTTCACCTATTTTAGCATTTTTATTTTTGATTATATTATTAAGAGTTTATGTATCAAAACCTCTTGAACTTTTAAGACAATTTGCTTATTACAATACAAAAGTACCAAAAGCTTTTAAACTTAAAGAATTAGAAGCTATTCGTCGTTCAATGGTTGATTCTTTTTCAAGATTAGAAAAGGAAAAAAAAGAACTTTATCTAATGGCTAGAACAGATTCATTAAGTGGATTAGCAAATAGAAACTCTTTAAATGAATTTGTGGAAAGACTAATCCCAACTGCTAAAAGAAATGGTCAAGAATTTGCTTTTTTATTTTTAGATATTGACCATTTTAAAACAGTAAATGACTCTTTAGGGCATAATATTGGAGATGAGTTATTACAAAACATATCATCTATCATCAAAAAAACTCTAAGACCAAATGATTTTGTAGCAAGAATTGGAGGAGATGAATTTGCAATAATTATTCAAGATTATAAATCTTATTTAGAATTATCTCAAATAATCAAAAGAATACAAAAACAATTAGGACATCAATGGGTTATTCAAACTCATCCTATAAATATAGCTTGTAGTATTGGAGTTGCATTTTATCCAAAAGATGGAAATGATATTTTTTCACTTATGAAAAATGCTGATATTGCAATGTATCAAGCAAAAAAATTGGGTAGAAATCAATACCACTTTTTCACTGAAGAATTAAATCAAATAGTTCAAAATACAATAAATTTAGATAAAGACATGAGACAAGCTTTAATAGACAATGAATATTGTTTATTTTATCAACCAAAAGTTGATTTACTTACTTCAAAAATAGTTGGAGTTGAAGCGTTAATTAGATGGATTAGTCCAACAAAAGGTTTCATACCACCTAATGTTTTTATTCCTTTAGCAGAAGAAAATGGTTTTATTAAAGAGCTTGGAAATTGGATTATTGAAGAAGCTCTAAATCAACATATAAAATGGAAAGAACTAGGTATTGATATAAATATTTCAATAAATATTTCAGCAAAACAACTTTTAGATAAAAATTTTGTTACAAATTTCATAAAAACACTTGAAAGTAAAAATATTAATCCATCTAAAATTGATTTAGAAATTACAGAATATATGTTTATGGAAGAATCAAAAGAGACAAAAAACAATCTAAACAAACTTCATGATTTAGGAGTTACAATCTCTTTAGATGATTTTGGAACAGGTTATTCTTCTTTATCTTATTTAAAAAGATATCCTATTGATTATTTAAAAATCGATAAAGCTTTCTTGGACGATTTCAATAGTATTGATGGAGCAATATTCTTAGAAACCATTGTAAAAATGGGACAAATGCTTAAAATGAAAGTAATTGCTGAAGGTGTTGAAACACAAGAACAAATAGATTATTTAAAATCGATTTCTTGTGACCAGTATCAAGGATACTATTTTTCAAAACCTCTTTCTACGAAGGATTTTGAAAAATTTTATTTTAAAGTTTGATATTTATTAATATTTAACTAATAAATTATCAATTCTTTTATTTGCATTGATAATTGTATCTAATGAAATTTGCTCATTTAAAATTTGAGCATAAACTGTATCAACTATCTCTTTTAGTGTTATAGGTTTTGCCAATTGATTTGCAAATAAAAGCATATCAACACCTGAATTTATAGCTAAAGTTAGAGTCTGTTTTAAATCATAATGTTTTGAAATTGCATACATTTGTAAATCATCACTAACTAAAACACCATCAAAACCTAACTTATTTCTTAATAATTTAGTATTTATATTATAAGACAATGTTGCAGGATAATTTTTATCTAACTTTTCATTAAAAACATGAGCTGTCATAATCATATTTGCTTTTTTATTATTGATTAAATATTTATATGGTTCTAACTCTTTTTCACTCCAAGTATTTGTAATATCAACAAATCCTAAATGAGAATCACCTAAAGAAGAACCATGACCTGGAAAATGTTTTAAAACAGATATAACTTGTTCTTTTTTTAATTCATCAATAAAAATTGAAGAGTATTTTATAACCTCTTTTGAACTCTCACCAAAAGAACGACCTCTTGTTACAATAACCTTATTATTTTTATTAATTGCTAAATCAACAACCGGTGCAAAATCAAGATTCATTCCAGATTCACTTAAATCAACTGCTAAATTCTTATAAGTATGTTTTGCAAAACTTTCACCATTTAAAGCAACTTCACTAGCTTTTGGAGTATTTACAAAACCATCATTACTTTTTAATCTTTGAACTATTCCTCCCTCTTGGTCAATTCCAATAAGTAGTTTTTGACTTGAAATTGCTTGAAGTTGAGAAGTTAAATTTTTTAATTGTTCTTTATTTCTTACATTTTTTACTTTATTCTTATCATTTGGGTCTTTATCAAATAAAATAACTCCACCAAGCCCTGCTTTTACATTTTGATATATTTCATCTTTTGAACTTACTTTTTCACCATTAAATCCTAAAATAACCATTTTTGCAATCATTTTTTCTATATCTTTTTTTGAATAAGTTTCATTTGCAAAAAGATTACTAAGACCTAAACAACATAAAAAAATAAATATAATTTTCCTCATAAATTCACCCTATTCTTGTTTTATCATCAAATTTATCTTTTAATACATTTTTTTGTGATGTAATAATTGATAAATATCTAACTACTAATAAAAATAAAATCACTCCTGATAATATTAAAAGATTGTAGTTAATTGGACTTGAAAATATTGCTTCAATACTTCCTAATTCCTCTTTATTTACTTTTACAACATTAACGATGAACTCTCTTAAAGCTAAAATTATAAAAGCATCAACTAATAAAGTCATTGAAACTCTTTGCTCCCTGACATAATTTACAACAGCTCTTACTATTTCTAAAAATATTACAAAATAGAGCATATAAATAATGAAATCCATAAGTTTATCTAAAACCAATGCTATTAAAAATAGAACTGTTGTTATTGATAATTCAACATATAACTTATCTGAAAAAAAATTCATCAATGTTCTTCTCATAATATTTTCCTTTAAATTATTTCACCCAATTTTTATAGTTTGTAAATGCTGGGAACTGATGTCTAAACTCATCCTTATCAAATGAGTAATAATATGAATCCATATAAGCACAAAGTATTTCATAATTCTTTTTTAATTCAATAAATTTTTCATCACTACCTTCTGGCATATCAGGATGATATTTTTTTGACAATTTTAAATACTTTTTTTTCAAATCTTTTCTTGAAACTCGTGTTAATATTCCAAACATATCAACAGCTTTTTCAAATTCACTATAGTCCATATAAATCCTTTTAAATTCATACATATTGTACTCAAAAAGTTTTAATATCAATTTAGGTAATCTAAATAAAAATAATAATTAATTTTTAGAAGGATTTTTATGGTTTATACTCTATATTATGTACATGACCCAATGTGTTCATGGTGTTATGCATTTAAAGCGACTTTAGATGAATTAAAAAAACATTTATCATCAAATATAAAAATAGTTTGTGTAGTTGGTGGTTTAGCAAAACATTCAGATGAACCAATGCCAATGGAAATGAGAGAAAAAATTGAAAATATTTGGTATGAAATAGAGGAAGTAACAGGAATTAAGTTTAATCATGATTTTTGGAAAAATTGTATTCCAAGACGTTCAACTTATCTTGCATGCCAAGCAACTATGCTTGCACGTTATGAAGATAAAGAAGATGAAATGATAAATGCTATTCAAGAAGCTTATTATCAAAAAGCTTTAAATCCAAGTGATGCCTCAACTCTTATAACTTTAGCAAAACAAATAGGAATGGATGAGAAAAAATTTGAAGAGGATTTAAAATCACAAAAAATAGAAGATGATTTACAAGAAGAACTAAACTTTAGACGAAAACTAAATGTAAAAGTTTTCCCTTCATTGATTTTAAAATATAAAAAAGAACTCTATCCAATAAATATAAAATATAATGATTATGAAAGTATGTTAAATCAAATAAATGATTTAGTAGAAAATAGCTATTTTTAAAAAGAAGAAGTTTTTACTTCTTCTTTTTTATTTATTTCATAAGTGGATCTGTTAATCCTAAATAATACATTCCAATTAAACCAACAATTCCAACAACTAAACAATAATAAATTGTAGGGATAATAGTTTTTCTTAAAGTTTCACCCTCTTGGTCAAGTAATCCAACAGTTGCACTAGCTGCAACAACATTGTGAATTGCTATCATATTTCCAGCTGCTGCTCCAACTGCTTGAAGAGCAACCATAAATGCTGTAGAAATTCCTAATGCATCAGCAACACCAAATTGGAATTGACTTAACATCATATTTGAAACTGTATTACTTCCAGCAATAAATGCCCCTAAAGCTCCAACAACTGGTGCAAATAAAGGATAAATATCTCCAACTGAATGAGCAACAAAATTTGCCATTGCAATTGGCATAGAATCAAATCCAGAAGCATTAACACCTGAATTGATTAAAACTCTAACTAGTGGAATAGTAAATACAAGTACAAATCCAGCACCAATCATTACTCTTGAAGATTCTCCAACAGCAGCTTTTAACTCTTTAAATTCCATTTTATGTAAGAAATAAGTGATAATTACAACAAATACTAAAATTCCTCCTGGTAAATATAAAGGATTCATAGTAAAGTTTAAACCTTCACCTAAAATATTTTTGTATGAGAATGCTAAAGACATAACAAACGCTTTTGCATCAGCACTAACTCTTGTTAATACTAAAATTGCAGCAACTAATACATATGGAATCCAAGCTTTTGTTAAAGACATTGCTTCTTTTGATGTCATTGCATCAAATTTCATTTCAAATTTAGAAACCCATGCAACGGGCCATTTTTCTCTTGGAGCAAAATCCCAAGATTTTTTAGGAACTAAAAATCCATTTTTAGCTGCTAATACAACGATTGGTAAACCAACTAATGCACCAATTAAAGATGGGAACTCTGCACCTAAAAATACACCTGTTAAAGCATAAGGAATTGTAAATGCAAGACCTGCAAAGATTGCAAAAGGAATTATTGATAATCCTTCACTCCAAGATTTATTTTCTCCAAAAAATCTTGTAAGCATGATAATCATAAATAAAGGAATAAAAGTTCCAGCAATTGCATGAGTAATAGCTACTTCAGATGTAATAATTTGAATATATGCATCCCAAGATGAACCAAGATTTGTTAAAGTTGCTCCAATTCCAGCTGAATCTAAACCTTTATTTACCCCAATTAAAATAGGAGTTCCAACTGCACCAAAAGATACAGGAGTACTTTGAATCATCATTCCAACCATAACAGCTGCCATTGCAGGGAATCCAATAGCAACTAAAAGTGGAGCAGCAATTGCTGCAGGTGTTCCAAATCCAGAAGCTCCTTCAATAAATGAACCAAATAACCAAGCTACAATAATAACTTGAATTCTTCTATCTGGGCTGATATTGTTAAATCCTTCTCTAATTACAATAATAGCACCTGAATGTTTTAGTGTATTTAAAAGTAAAATTGCACCAAAAATAATCCATAAAACAGAAATTGTGATTAACATACCTTCAATTGTCGAAGCAAGAACTCTTCCAAAAGAAACTTCCCAAACAACTAATGCAACTGCGATTGTTGCAAGATAAACTAAAGGCATTGCTTTTTTTGCAGAAACTCTAAGTCCTACAAGTAAGATACCAGCAAATATGATTGGTAACGCAGCAAAAAATGCTTGAAAACCTAAACTCATAAACTTTCCTCCTAATAAAAATTAGACTAAGAATAGTTTTGAGATATGATATTTTTATGATAAAAAAAGAATAGCAATTAAATAGCAACTAATTATTTAAAAAAATGGTAATTTTGGTAACAAAATGGTTACATTTTTTTAATAACTATTCTAAATTCTGCTCCAGTATATTCTTGATTTTTATATGTAAATGTTCTATTTGAAACTGAAATTTGTCCATTTAATTGTTTAGTGATTATCTCTTCACTCATATATAATCCAATTCCAGTACCAACTGATTTATGTTTAGTTGTAAAATATGGTTCAAAGATATGATTTATTACATCTTCATTTATTCCACCAGCATTATCGTAAATCTTTATAATTTTTTTAGCATCTTTTTGATGTATATCGATAAATATGGTTTTATTTTCTATCTCTTTATCGGAAAATGCATCTTTTGCATTTATCAATATATTCATCATTACTTGTAAAAACTGATTTCTAATACCTTTTATATCAAAACTACTTTCGTTATCAATAAAAACTACTTCTATTTCTTGTTTTACAAGTTCTGTTCTAATTAAGTTTAAACTATTATTAATTGCTGATTTAACATCAAAATCACTCTTTTCTGAATCTTCTTTATAGAAATTTCTAAAATCATCAATTGTATTTGATAAATATTTAGTAGAATTTAAAATTACTTCAACAAAATCTTTTATTTCTTCTTTTGAATAAAAACCTTCTTCCTCATGCAATTTTATAGCACTTGTTGATGAACTAATAACACTTAAAGGTTGTCTCCATTGATGAGCAATATTTCCAATCATCTCACCCATAGCTGATAATTTTGATTGTTGGAAAAGAAGTTTTTCTTTTTCTTGTAAAAGTTTTTCTTGTTCTTTTTGTAAAGTTATATCAGAAAAAACTGCTATATAATTTGTTAATTTTTTCTCTTCATTATATACAGCATTTATTTTTATTCTTTCTATATAAATCTCTCCATCTTTATTTCTATTTGTGAGTTCACCTTCCCAATACCCTATTTCAATAAGTTCTTTCCACATATTTTTATAAAAATCTTCTTCTTGAAGACCAGATTTTAGAATTTTTGGATTCTTTCCAAAAACTTCATCAAATTTATATCCTGTATTTATCTCAAATGCTTTATTTACGTTTATTATATTGGCCTTTTCATCTGTAACAACTATTCCATCATGAGCATTTTTAAAAACAATATGAGCATTTTTCAACTCTTTTTCTCTTTGTTTTTTCAAAGTAATATCTAAAGCTATCATTACATATTCAATATGTTCATCAATTTCAAAAGAAGAGATAACTATCTCTAATACTTTTTGCTTTCCTTCTAAATCAATAATATTTAATTCTCTTTGTATTTTTTCGTTTTCAGGATATGTTTTTACAATTTTTTCTAACCATTTTTTTTCACTATTTGGCCAACATTCATATTCCCAAATATTTTTTTCAAGCTTTTTTTCTTTAAAAAATGTAGATAAAAAGCTATTATTTATCTCTACTATTTTTCCACTTGAATTTATAATCAATGCATAAAAACTACTTTGTTCAAATAAAATTTTGAATTTATTATTTAAAGAGACTTCTTTGTTTATCTTTTTATTGTAAGTGTATAACCAAAAAATCACTAGAATAATTGATAAAATCAATAAAGCAAAAATAGTTATTAAAAATGTTTGACTTTTTTCTTCCCAAGTTTGTAAAGTTTTATTAAAATCCAATCTAACCATTACAACAAAAGGATAATTTACTGTTGAATTAAAAGATAAAATAGTTTTTTCTTTATTAAAATCAACAACTCCAGAATATGAATTTTTATCTTTTATTAAATTTAAAAGTTCTTTATCCATTTTTATATTTGATTTTTCTCTAAAATCATTTGAAGATAATAAAGTTCCATCAAGCTTTAAAATATCAATATAACAGTGTTCAATATTTAAAAAATTGTTATATCTATTTAATAAAAAATCACCATTTATAGCAATAAGAATTTTAATCTTCTTATCCCCTAAATCAATCTCTCTTAATATTGGAAAAAAGTTTATATCTAAATTGTTTTTAGAATAGTTGATATTTTTAGCATCAAAAAAATCTCTTCCCTCTTTTGTATTACCTACTCTTAAAATATTATTGTTATAAGTTGGTATTGGATAAAAGCTATCTAAATTTATTAAAAGAGTTTTATTTAGTTTATTTGAAGTATAAATAACCTTATTTTGTTCATCTAAGATATTTATAGACCTAATTTCTAAATTATCTTTCAAAAGTTCGTAAAGTCTGTCATTTATGATATCTTCATTTTGTTCATTTTTTAAGAGAACAGTTAAATTATCACTTAATAAATCCATTCCATTTATAGTTTTAGTTAAATTATCTACAAATATACTTGAATACAATTGAATTAATTTAAGATGTGTTTTTATTGTTTCATCTTTTAAAACAGAAATTGAAAAAAACACTCCAGAAATTACAAGAAAAATAATAAATAAACTAACAGATATTATTTTTGCAACTGTAAATTTCATTTAATTTTCTACTTATTTTAATTTTACAATAGGTTCTAAACCATATTTTTTTGCAATTTGAACTAAACGCTTATCTTCTTTTATATTTTTAATAAACTCTTCAATTCTTTCATAAAATTTATCATCACCATATTTCATAGCCCAAGCATAATCTGTTTTAAAATATGTTGTTTCTGGTTCTATTAATTTTGCCCAATCAGTTTTTGCCAACATTCTTTTTGCAAAAGGATAATCTGTCATAAAAGCATCAGCACGACCTGATTGAACTTCTTGTTCTCTTTGATGCATTTTATCAAGAACTAAAAGCTGAGCATTTTGCAATTTTTCTTTCATAATAGGTTCATGATAAGTCCCTTTTGCAACAGCAATAATATTACCTGTTTTATCAATATCATTCCACTTTTCAATTCTTCTATTGTTTTTTGTAGTAATTGCATATACGTCACTTGATAAGTGTGCAGTTGTAAATCTAATTTTTTCTCTTCTTTGAGCAGTATTACCAATTGCAAACATTGCAATATGGCAAACATTGTTGTTTACATCATCAATTAAAGTTGCAAAAGAACTAGGAACAAACTCTAAATTCACATTTAAATCTTTTGCTAATTCTTGAGCTAAATCACTATCTATTCCAGAAAACTGTTGACTTCTTTGGTCTAAAAATGAAATTCCATAATATTCTGGCCATACACAAACTTTTAACTTGTTTGTTGTCTTTATTTCATCAAGAATAGTTTCATTTGCAAAAACAGTCAAAGATAAAAATAATAATAAAAATAATTTTCTAAATAGAATCATTTAAACAACCTTTTGATATAAACTTACATAAAATTCAGATGATTATACAAAATATTGATATAAATTATATTAAACAAAAATATTAATTAATAAAATAATTTTTTATTTTTATTGATTAATTTATTTATAGTATAAAGCATTATATAATACGCAACAATTTTAAAGGTTTTTTATGTACAACAACACAATTATTTATATTTTCAATAGAATAGTAAGACTTGCAATATTATTTTTTATTCTCTATTTAATTTTCACAAACTTTGGGACTTTTATGATTATAGTGGGTATTTTCTTTTTAATTATTGGATTTATTGTTTATAATTTCAAGAAAAAAATGAGAGCAAATAACTTTTCATTTAGATTTGATAGTTCACAATTTCAAAATGGACAAAATTTCAATTTTAATGATTTTAGAAATTTTAATAATTCTGGTTTTGAAGGCTTTTCAAATGCTCCAAGATTTGATGAAGTACAAAAAGCAAAGGATTTTTTTGGTTTTTCTCACTCTCCAACAAAAGAAGAGATAAAAAAAAGATATAAAGAACTTGCAAGAAAATACCATCCTGACATAAATGATGAGAATGATGAAAAGATGAAAGAATTAAATCATTATAGAGATGTTTTAATGAAAACTGTAGAATAAACTAAATAAAAAGGATTTTTTTGAATATCGATATGACTAAAGTAGCAAATGTAATTTTATATATGCTACACAAACAAGTAAAACACTTAAATGATAAAAAAGTTATGATTTTACTTTTTTTAATGGATTTTAATCACTTAAAATATTGTGGAAAAAAAATATTTAATGAAGATTATATTAAAACATCAAGACATCCAGAAGCTGTAACTTTAGCAGATTTATTTGACGTAGTTGCAAATGAAGAAGATTTAGATGAAGAAGATGAAAGAATATATCTAATGCAAGAATTATTGGATTATTTAGATATTGGTGTTTGTGAAAAAGAAAACTACATAGAATTAACATTTATTAAGATGGAAGAAGAATTTGATGAATCTCTTTTTACAAAAGATGAAATGAAAACTATTCATAAAATTGTTACTCAATATTCTGATACAACAGTTAGAAATCTAGCAAATGAGTGTTTCAAAATAGATGAAGTAAGAAATACAGCAAAAAACGAAATTATAATTTAATATAGAGGAAAATATGGCAATTAAAAAAAATCAATTTGTATCACTAAAATATGAATTAAAAATAAATGATGAAATTGTAGAAACAAATTTAGACGGAGATCCAATTGAATTTACATTTGGAACAGGTGAACTTATCCCAGGACTTGAAGATGGGATAAAAGATATGAATGAAGGTGAAGAAAAAGAGATAATTGTACCAGCAAGTGAAGCTTATGGTGAATATCAAGAAGAATTAACAGAAACTTTACCAATTTCAGAATTTGAAGGAATTAATCTTCAAATAGGATTAGTTTTAGAAGGTGAAGATGAAAATGGAAAACTATTTAAAGCAACAGTTACAGATGTAACAAAAGATAGCGTAACAATGGATTATAATCATCCATTAGCAGGTTGTGTTTTAAATTTCAAAGTAGTGATAAACAAAATAGTATAAATATTTAAAGTTTAAGAGAAAAAATTAAGTTTTTTTCTCTCTTCATTATTGCTTTTTATAAAACTATTTTTTAGTTTTTTTTCTCGAAGCCTTTGCTATTTTAGCTTTTTTCTTTGCTTTTTCTTTATTAAGACTTGCAGCTTTTCTAGCATTTACTACTTGTTCTTTTACTACTGTATCTTTTTCAAATGCTTTTGGTGTCATATTACTTCTTGCAGCAAGAAGATTCATTTTTGTAGTTTTAACACTATTATTGTTTGAACTTTTAGCCATGGTAACCTTATTATTTGTAGTGTATTAAAAAATAGAGAATTAAAAAAAGAGGTTTTATCCTCTTTTTATTTTTAGATATGATAGTTTGGAGCTTCGTTTGTGATTGTTACATCATGTACGTGAGATTCTCTTAATCCAGCACTTGTAATTTCTACAAATTCAGCTCTTTCTTGGAATGTTGGAATATCTTTTGAACCTAAGTAACCCATAGAACTTCTTAATCCACCAACCATTTGATGAATAATATCAGCTATACTTCCTCTGTAAGCAACTCTTCCTTCAATTCCTTCTGGAACTAATTTATCAGCAGCTGTTCCTTCTTGGAAATATCTATCTGTACTTCCTTTAGTCATAGCTCCTATTGAACCCATTCCTCTATATGTTTTAAATTTTCTACCTTGGAATAATACAACTTCACCTGGACTTTCATCAGTTCCAGCTAATGCACTTCCCATCATAACTGAACTTGCACCAACAGCTAAAGCTTTAGCTACATCTCCAGAATATTTAATACCACCATCAGCGATAATTGGAGTACCAGTTTTTGCACCTTCTGCTGCACATTCATCAATAGCAGAAATTTGAGGAACACCAACACCTGCAACGATTCTAGTTGTACAGATACTTCCTGGTCCAATTCCAACTTTAACAGCATCAGCACCTGCAGCAATTAAATCAGCTGTTGCATGTGCAGTTGCTACATTTCCAGCTATAATTTGAACATCCATCTCAGCTTTAATTGCTTTTACCGTATCTAAAATACCTTTTGAATGGCCATGAGCAGAATCTAAAACTAAAACATCAACACCGATTGCAACTAATGCTCTTGCTCTATCTAATTGTCCTACACCAATTGCAGCACCAACTCTTAATCTTCCAAATTCATCTTTATTTGCATTTGGATATTCTCTTTTTTTATTTATATCTTTTATTGTAATTAAACCAATTAATTTATTATTTGAATCAACAATTGGTAATTTTTCAATTTTATTTGCATGCATAATATCAGCTGCATCTTCTAATGTAGTTCCCTCTTTTGCAGTAACTAATGGCATTGAAGTCATTTTATCTTTTGCTTTTTGAGTAAAATCTTTTGTAAATCTCATATCTCTATTTGTTAAAATTCCAACTAAAATTCCATTATCATCAACAACAGGAACACCAGAAATTTTATAAGAAGCCATAATATCTTCTGCATCTTGTAAAGTTTGTTCTGGTTTAATTGTAATTGGATCTATAATCATTCCTGATTCAGATTTTTTTACTTTTTTACATTGTAAAACTTGAGCATCAATATCCATATTTTTATGAATAATTCCAATTCCACCAAGTCTTGCCATTGCAATAGCTGCTTCATATTCAGTAACTGTATCCATAGCAGCACTAACAAAAGGAATATTTAATTCAATTTTTTTAGTAAGTTTTGTTTTTATACAAACCTCTTTTGGTAATACTTCTGATTTTGCAGGTACTAATAAAACATCATCAAACGTTAATGCTCTTTTTTTAATTCTCATTTTTTTATCCTAATTAATATTTATTTATAGTTTATAGCTTTTTCTAAAGATAAAGCACCATCAAATAGAGTTTGTTCATCATATGCTTTTGCAATAAATTGTAATCCAACAGGCATTCCATTTTCATCTTTATCAACAGGTAAAGAGATAGCTGGAAGTCCCGCAAGATTGATTGAAATTGTATAAATATCACTTAAATACATCTCTAATGATGTTTTAAATGAACCAAATTCAGGAGCAGTTGTTGGTGCAACTGGAGATAAAATTAAATCAGCTTCATTAAAAATCGCTGAATATTCATCTTTGATTAAATGTCTAACTTTTTGAGCTTTAATATAATAAGCATCATAATATCCAGAACTTAAAACAAAAGAACCTAACATAATTCTTTTTTGTACTTCAGAACCAAATCCTTGAGATTTAGTTTGAACATACATATCTTTAAGTCCACCTTCACCTTTTCTATTTCCAAATCTAACACCATCAAATCTAGCAAGATTTGCACTTGCTTCTGCAGTTGCTACAATATAATAAGTTGAAACTATTTTATCTGTATCTAACATATTTTTATGAATTATTTTATGTCCAGCTTCTTCTAATACTTTAATAGCTTTTTCAAAACCTTTTTGAATTGCTGGACTAGCTTGTGATACAAAATTATCAATAACTGCAATAGTTAATTTTCTATTTGAATCTAATTTAGGAGTTACTGCTTCATAGTCAATATTTGCTGAAGTTGAATCCATTGGATCATATCCAGAAATAATATCATATAAAATTGCTGCATCTTCAACATTTTGTGTAATTGGTCCACACTGATCAAGTGAAGATGAATAAGCAGTTATTCCATATCTTGAAACTCTTCCATAAGTTGGTTTCATTCCAACACAACCACAATAAGCGGCAGGTTGTCTAATACTTCCACCTGTATCTGTACCAAGTGCTGCAATAGCAATTCCAGCAGCAACAGCAGCGGCTGAACCACCTGAGCTTCCTCCTGGAACTTTTGTATTATCAATAGGATTTAATGTTTTTCCATAACAAGAAGATTCTGTTGAACTTCCCATCGCAAATTCATCCATGTTTGTTCTTCCAAAAGGAGACAATCCAGCTTTTTCTAATTTATTAATAACAGTTGCATTATATGGTGAAATATAGCCTTTTAAAATATTACTAGAACAAGTAATTTCCCAATTTTTAACATTGATATTATCTTTAATAGCAATTGGAATACCTGCTCCACTTTGTGAAATTTCTGTCGAAACTAGTTGTTCAACATAAGCACCTATATTGTTTTCTTTTATTTTTGAAGTTAAATCATCTCTTAATTTTTTTATATCATCACTACCTAATGTTAGTGCTTCTTTTAGAGTTATCAATCGGTTCTCCTATGATTTTACAGTTGTAGTATTGCGCGAAATAATATCAAAAAGTTAATTAAAAAAAGGTTAGAAAAAGGCTTTTTTAGGAAAAAAAAAGGGATAGAAACATGTTCTATCCCTTTTTTAGAAAATAAAATCTATTATACGAAAGAGATGAATGCCATTGGCGTTGCATCACCTTTTCTAATTCTAGTTTTTATTATAGAAGTATATCCACCATTTCTATCTACATATTTTGGTGCGATTTCGTTAATTAGTTTTTTAACTGCTTCTTTAGATTGTAATTCAGCGAATACTAATCTGTGAGTATTAAAATCTGCATTTCTTGCAGTTGTAACTAATCTTTCAATGTATCTTTTTAACTCTTTTGCTTTAGGTACAGTTGTTTCGATTTTTTCTCTTTCGATAATTGCAATTGCCATGTTTTTTAACAATGCTTTTCTATGAGAAGAAGTTCTACTTAACTTTCTATATCCATGCTTGTGTCTCATATTAAACCCTTAATTATGCTTTTAGTTGCTCTAATTTTCTTCTTAATGCAGAAGCAACATTTTCTGGAAGTGTATTTTCAACTGGGTAACCTAGAGATTCTAATTTTTCAGCAATCTCATCGTAAGATTTTTTCCCAAGATTTTTAATATTTTTTACTTCAACTTCACTCATAAGTACTAATTCACCTAAATACTTTAGTCCAGCTCTATCTAAAGAGTTGAAACTTCTAGCACTTAAATTTAAATCATCAATTTTGATAACTAATTCTTTAAGTTCAACTGGTTCTTCTCCAGAATCACTTACTGTTACTTCAGATAAATCAAATACTTTGTTAAAAACTGACATTTGAGAGTACATTACAGAAACTGCTTCTTTAAAAGCAGTAATTGGAGAAATTTGTCCATTTGTTTGTACTGTAAATACAGCTTTTTCATAGTTAGGATTATCTTCAACTAACATTTTTTCAATATCATAAACCACTTTTTTAACAGGTGTAAAGAATGCATCAATTGGAATATAATCTGGTCCAACAATATCTCTAATATCTTCAGATGGCATATATCCTATACCTTTTTGAATAATCACAGAGAATGTTAAGTTACAGTCACTATTAATTGTTGCTAAATGAGTATCTTTTGAAACAACTTCAACATCAGAGTTAATTAAATCTTCACCTTTAATTTCTCTTGGTCCGTTGAAAGAATACTCAACTACAACTTGTTCTTTATCACCATTTATTTTAAACTTAATATTCTTTAAATTTATAACAAAAATAGCTATATCTTCTAGCATACCTCTTAATGAGTCAAACTCATGAGAAGCACCTTCAATTTTTACTGCAATTGGTGCATAACCAACCGAAGAACTTAATAAAAGTCTTCTCAAAGGGTGTGCTAAAGTAATTGCAAAACCATCCTCAAATGGATATGCTGATATTTTAGCCTCATTATCACTGATAGCCTCTATTTCAACTTCAGTTGGTAAAAACGGAGTTTCTGCAAATTTTTTCATTAGCTACCTTTTATTTATTATTTAGAATATAACTCTACGATTAATCTCTCTTCAACAGGGATAACAACTTCTTCTCTTGCTGGTATTCTTGTGAAAATTCCAAATACTTTATCTTTATCAACATTAACCCAATCAACCATTCCAGTTTGATTTGTTAATTCTAATGCTCTAACGATTTGAGGATTAGTTTTTGATTTTTCTTTAATTTCAATTTTTTGTCCAGGTTTTACTAAGTAAGAAGGAATATTAACTTTTTTACCATCTACTAAAACGTGTCCATGAGTTGTAAATTGTCTTGCATTTGCTCTAGTTGTAGCAAATCCCATTCTAAATACAACGTTATCTAATCTTTGTTCGATTAAAGTAATTAGGTTAGCCCCTGTATTACCTTCTCTTCTTGCAGCTTCTTTAAAGTATTTTCTGAATTGTTTTTCAGAAACACCGTACATAAATTTAGCTTTTTGTTTTTCTCTTAATTGTAATCCGTACTCAGAAATTTTAGCTCTTCTTTGTCCGTGTTGTCCTGGAGCAAATGGTCTTTTTTCTAAAGCACTTTTACCTGATAATCTTCTCTCACCTTTTAATCCAAGATCCGCATCAAGTCTTCTTTCGATTTTTTCTACTGGTCCTCTATATCTTGCCATTATTTACCCCTTACACTCTTCTTCTTTTAGGAGGTCTACAACCATTGTGTGGTAATGGTGTAACATCTTTTAACCAAGTAACTCTAACTCCGTCCATAGAACCTACTGCTTTAACAGCTGTATCTCTTCCTGAACCTGGTCCTTGAATTTTAATACCTACATTCTTAATACCATGTTCCATTGCTTTATTCATAGCATCTTCTACAGCTGCTTGTGCTGCGAATGGAGTTGATTTTTTAGAACCTTTGAATCCTAAGTTTCCAGCACTTGACCATGCGATTGCGTTTCCTGCATTATCTGTAACTGTAACCATTGTATTGTTAAAACTTGCAGCAATATGTACGATACCGTCAGCAATATTTTTTCTTACAATTTTTTTTCTAGTAACTTTTCTTTTTGCCATCTACAATCCCTTATTTAGTTGCTGCACCAACAGTTTTCTTTTTACCTTTTCTTGTTCTAGCATTAGTTTTAGTCTTTTGCCCTCTACAAGGTAAACCTTTTCTATGTCTTAAACCTCTGTATGAACCTAAATCCATTAAAGCTTTAATATCCATAGCAACTTTTTTTCTTAAATCCCCTTCTACAAGGTAGTTTTCTTGGATTTCTTTTCTGATAGTCGCTGCTTCGTCTTCAGATAATTCAAATGCTCTTTTGTTGTAATCAATTCCAACTGCATCTAAAATTAGTCTAGAGTTATGTAATCCGATTCCGTAAATATACGTTAAAGCATATTCCATTCTCTTTTTATTTGGTAAATCAACACCCGCGATTCTTGCCATGTGTCTTATCCTTGTCTTTGTTTATGTTTTTTGTTTTCGCAGATTACTCTTACGACACCTCTTCTTTTGATAACCTTACATTTATCACACATTTTTTTTACTGAAGCTCTTACTTTCATAAGCCTGTCCTCTTCTTTGTGTTTTTTTCCACTTTCAACAGGAAAAAGCCTTAAAAAATAATATATCTCATCTTTAAGCTTTTACCAACTCTTTATAAAATAAAACATGTATATTTTATAAAAACTTCCTCAATGATTGAAAAAATGGAAGTGGATTATAATTAATTTTTACTTAAAATAAGTTGAATGTGTTTTGGAATAACTATTTAATCATATTTATTATAATATTCCATAATATTTATGATAAAGAAAGGATTTATTTTGTCACTGCTTTTTAAAAATGATTTAATAAAAATTGAAATTGAACCATCTGAAATTCCATGGTTAAAAATATTCACAAATGAACCAATAAAAGAGTTTTCTGAATGTAATACTGAAACAAAACAAGAAATATGGAAATATTTAGATTTAATTGAAAAAGAGATGCTATCTTATTTTAAACCTGAAAAAATAAATATTGCATCTTTTGGAAACTATGTTCCTCATGTTCATTTTCATGTTATGGCAAGATTTAAAGAAGATTCATTTTTCCCAGAACCAATGTGGGGGAAAAAACAAAGAGAAGCAAAACTAGATTTGCCCTCTTTTGAAAATTTTTATGAAATTCTAAAAAAGAAGTTTTAAACTTCTTTTTTATCCATCTTGATTTATTTTTGCAATTAATTCTTGTAATACAACTTCTGCTTTATCTGTATCAATTTGACATCCGCCAGCAGCTTTATGTCCACCACCATTGTATTTAAGCATTAATTCACCAACATTTGTATTTGAAGATTTATTGATAATTGATTTTCCAGTACTAAATACAATATTTTGTTTATCTTTACCCCAAACAACATGAATAGAAATATTTTGTTCTGGATGCATTGCATAAACCATAAATCTATTTCCAGGATAAATAATCTCTTCATTTCTATAATCAATAATTAAAAGATTTCCTACAACTTTTGTACATCTTTTTAATTGTTCTTTGAAATCTTCTTCATATTTAAAGTATAAATCAATTCTTTCTTTAATATCTGGTAAATCTAAAATTTCATCAATATTATGTCTTGCACAATATTCAATTAAATCCATCATTAATTGATAATTTGAAATTCTAAAATCTCTAAATCTTCCAAGACCTGTTCTTGAATCCATTAAGAAACTTAGTAATGCCCAACCTCTTGGTTTTAATATATCATCAATATCAAAATCAGCAGAATCAGCTTTATTTGCACCATTCATCATAGCTGTAAAATATCCAGGGAAAACTTCATCTCCTCCATAATATTCATAAACAACTTGTGCTGCACTTGGTGCATTAGGATTTATTATGTGGTTGTCTTTTTTTTCATTTCTTAGTGTTTCACTAAAATGATGATCAAAAGCTAAATATACACCATCAACATATGGAAGATTTGTTGTTATATCATCTTTTGTAATTTGAATTTTTCCATCTTGCATATCTTTTGGGTGAACAAAAGCTATTTCATCAATAATATTCAAATATTTAAGTAAAGTACCACAAACTAAACCATCCATATCACTTCTAGTAACTAATCTATATTTTTTTTCATTCATATCTAAATCCTAAAATTATAATTTTCTATTCTATCATAAAAAATTATTTATTTATATATTTAACAATAATATCACCCATAGCAGTAGTATTTAATACTTCTTTTGCATCAAATGCTGCTAAATCTTTTGTTCTATATCCATCTTTTAATGCTGCTTTTATTGCATCTTCTATCATATCTGCTGCTTTTATCTCATTTAAAGAGTATTTTAACATCATTGCTGCACTTACTATTGTTGCTATTGGATTTGCTATCCCAAGTCCAGCAATATCTGGTGCTGAACCATGAATTGGTTCATAAATTGCAGTTTTATCTCCTGTTGAAGCTGATGGAAGTAATCCAATTGAACCTACTACCATTGAAGCTGTATCTGAAAGAATATCTCCAAAAATATTTCCAGTTACGATAACATCAAATTGTTTTGGATTTCTTACAAGTTGCATTGCTGCATTATCTACATACATATGAGTTAATTCAACTTCAGGATAATCTTTAGATAATTCATTCATAGTATCTCTCCAAAGTTGAGAAACTTCTAAAACATTTGCTTTATCTACAGAACAAACTCTTTTATCTCTTTTCATTGCAAGTTCAAATGCTGTTTTACCAATTCTTACAATTTCTGGTTTTGTATAAACCATTGTATTAAATGCTTTAAATCCATCATTTTCTCTTGGTTTTCCAAAATAGATTCCACCAATTAATTCTCTTACAATCATAATATCAACGCCTTGAATTACTTCAGGTTTTAAAGTTGATGCATTTACTAATTCATCATAAATAATTGCAGGTCTTAAGTTTGCGTAAACACCCATCTCTTCTCTGAATTTTAATAATCCAGTTTCTGGTCTTAATTCTCTTGGAAGTGTATCCCATTTTTCTCCACCAATTGCACCAAATAAACATGCATCAGAATTTAAAACTCCATCAACTGTCTCTTGAGGTAATGGAACACCAGTAGTATCAATAGCGATACCACCCATTAAATACTCTTTATAACTTAATTCAAAATCACATTTTTTTGCAACTGCATTTAATACTTTTATTGCCTCATCAACGATTTCTGGTCCTATACCATCACCTTTGATTATTGATATATTGTAGTTTTTCATTTTTAGTTTGCCTTTTTCATTTCTGCTTTTGCATAATTAATTAATCCACCAGTTGCAATTAATTCTTGCATAAATGGAGGAATTGGAATAAATTTATATGTTTTATTAGTAGTATTATTTGTAATTTCACCTTTATCTAAATCAATAGAGATTTCTTCACCCTCTTTTATTTCTAAAGACTCAGGTAATTCAAATATTGGTAATCCCATATTAAATGCATTTCTATAAAAAATTCTAGCAAATGAAGGTGCAACAACAGCAGCAACACCTGCAGCTTTTAATGCGATTGGTGCATGTTCTCTACTTGAACCACATCCAAAATTTTCACCAGCAACGATTATATCACCTCTTTGTAATTTTTTTGGAAATTCAGGGTCTGCATCTTCCATTACATATTTTGCTAAATGTTCAGGATCTGAACTATTTAAATATCTAGCTGCAATGATAACGTCTGTATCAATATTTGCTCCAAAATTCCACACTTTTCCAGTAATTTTACTCATAATATATGTCCTTGTATTTACATAGATTTTAAATCTATCAAATAAATATTTTCAAAAAAAATGCATTTTAACCAATTTTTTAGTAATATTTGTTTAAATCTATTTTTTTTAATAAGATGTTTAACTAATTTGGGTATAATATCCGACCATCTTAATAAAGAGGATTTCCTAACACAATGAGCGTAAAAGATATAAATAAAACTATCGAGCAATTGGTAAAAGAGTATAAAGACTCTGTGCTTACATATGAGAAAATTATTAAAATCTTTCCTAAAGCACCTTCAGGTCCAAATATCAAAAAACTTTTAGCATTAATACAATTATATAATGTAACTGTAATTAGTTCTCAAGAACAAGCAAAAAGAATGAATGCTGAAGAGGCTAAAAAAAGAAAAGAATTAAGAGAAAAATTAATTGAAAACGAAGATGACGTTTACGATTTATTAAAAAACAAAGAGCTGCTTGAATGGTCAAGATCAGATTCTCCTGTAAGAATGTATCTTAGAGAAATGGGACAAATTCCTCTTTTAACAAAAGAAGAAGAAGTTGAAATCTCTAAAAAAATCGAAACTGGTGAAGATATTATTCTTGATGCAATTTGTTATGTTCCATATCTAATTGATTTTATTTTAGAATACAAAGAACCTTTAGTAAACAGAGAAAGAAAAGTTAAAGAATTATTTAAAAACTTTGATGATGATGAAGACTCTGAAAGTGAAGAAGAAGATGAAGATTTAGATGAAGATTTAGATGAAGATGTAGATGACGAAGATAGTGTAGATACTGATGATGAAAAAAACAGTGGAAAAAAACAAAAGAAGCTTGATAAAAGAGCTCAAACAATTATCGAAGCATTTAAAAATTTAGAAAAAGCTAAAAAAGACTGGCTTAAATTCCAAGTTAAAGAGACTGCAAAATCTGATGATGAAACAGATCAAATGACTTTCAATTTAGCTGTTGCTTTTAAAAAGAAAATTTTGAAAGAGGCTTTATTAGATTTAGGTCCAACATCTAAATTAATTACTGAAATTGTAAAAGCAATGGAAACTGCACTTAAATCTGACACTGGTTTTGACAGTGAGTTAAAAAGATTAGAGTATAAATTACCTCTATTTAACGAAACTTTATTAAAAAACCACAAAAAGATTTTAGATAATATTGTGAATTTATCAAAAGCACAAATTACATCTATGGTTCCTGAAGCTACAATGGTTTCTACATATATGGAAATTAAAAAACTGTTCCAAACAGCAGAAGCTTCAAAAGGTGGATTTGATTTAACTCCTGAAGAGTTAAAAGACGTTCTTGAACAAATTAAAAGAGGTAAACAAATAACTGATACTTCTAAAACAAGAATGGCAAAATCAAACCTAAGACTTGTTGTATCTATTGCAAAAAGATATACAAATAGAGGTTTACCTTTCCTTGATTTAATTCAAGAAGGAAACATCGGCCTTATGAAAGCTGTTGATAAGTTTGAATATAAAAAAGGTTATAAATTCTCTACTTATGCAACATGGTGGATTAGACAAGCAATTTCTAGAGCAATTGCTGACCAAGCAAGAACTATTAGAATTCCAATTCATATGATTGAAACTATTAATAGAATTAATAAAATCATTAGAAAAGGTATTCAAGAAAATGGAAGAGAGCCTGATGTAGATGAAATCGCAAAAGAAGTAGGACTTCCTGTTGATAAAGTTAAACAAGTTATCAAAATCACTAAAGAACCAGTTTCTCTAGAAGCTCCTATTGGAAGTGATGATGATGGTAAATTTGGAGATTTTGTTCCTGATGAAAAAGCTCCAACACCAGTTGACAATATCATGAAAGAAGATTTACAAGGTCAAATTGATCAAATTTTAGGTCAATTAAATGAAAGAGAACAAGCTGTTATCAGAATGAGATTTGGTCTTATGGAAGATGCAAGTGATAGAACATTAGAAGAGATTGGAAAAGAACTTTCTGTAACAAGAGAGAGAGTTAGACAAATCGAATCAAGTGCTATTAAAAAATTAAAGCATCCAAAAGTTGGTAAAAATCTTAAAAATTATGTTGAAAGTTAAGATATGAGTTTTTTTGAAGAATGGGTTGAACTGGATTTAAATCCAGTACTTTCTTTTTCATCTAGTTCTAAAATATTATATTCTAATTCAGAAGCTCAGTTTTTATTGAATAGAATTAAACCTAAAGAATTATTTGACTTAGCATTAACATATGCTCCAAAAACATTTGGAGCATTGACTTCATATATTGATTTAACAATTAAAAATTACACTTTTTATGCAATTACAGTTATGTATGAAAATGAAGATGAAATTCATATGAAACTTTATAAAAGTGCAATGGTTAAAAAAGAATCAAAATTAAATATTAAAAATATTAATACAACAAATATTTTTACATTGGTAGATTTGGCTATTTCAACTAGTAAAATTAAAACTAATATTAATTTTACAAAGAATTATGACCCATCTATTCCAGAATTTAAACTTGATGCAAGTGCATTTATAAAAACATTAAATCAAATCTTTGAAGCATTTAGTGAGAGAAAAAATGTATCTTGTTCAATTTTATTGAAAATTGGGGAATATATAAAAATTGATGGAAAAAAATACTCTTTAATTAGTATAGAAATTGCTTCTGAAGAGAGTGATGAATTTTCGAAAATAGATTTAAAAGATAATCATTCTTTTATTTTAACTGCAGATGATAATAAGGTAACAATAGATTTACCACTAATTTTATAATTTCAAAGCTATTTTTTTATTAGCTTTGAAATTAAAACTCCAATAGGAACGATTCCTAATCCGATAATAAAAGCAATAGGTATAAATATTTTATTGTTATTTAAAGCAAAAAAACCAAAAATCAATAATCCATAACCTAAAACTCTATATATAGATAAAAATCCACCTGTTGCAAATAAAGTATTTTTAAAAGTATTTCTTTTTACTTTTGATTTTTCATCATTAATTATTTCTTTAATTTTTTCAGGCGTTAATTCTGATTCTGGAACTTCTTCATATTCAGTATACAAATCATAAGGATCATCAATCTCATCTATTTTATCTCTATCTTCATTTTTAGAAGTTTGCGATAAATCTAAATTTGATAATCTATTTTGAATATTTCTTTTATAAGAAATAAAAGAAGCAATAGTAATGAATAAAGAAGAGAAAAAAGCAACTTGAGTATTTAAAAGCCATAATTTATTTTGAAAAATTAGGGAATAAATAAAAATGCAAAGGTCTAAAAATATAAAAACCTTTGCAAATTTTAAAATCTCTTGATTAATCTTCATCATCAAAAGATTTATCTCCATATTTTGCTCTATGAGCATATCTTGGATCATTTTCTAATCCTTCATATACTTTTTGAGCCCTTTTATATGCTTTATAAACATTTAAACCAGCTGCAAATATTCCCCATGCAATACCAAGCCATAAAGTCCAAGTATATCCAGTTAATTGTTTTAAACCATATCCAATACCAAAACCAATTAATATAGCTGCAACAATTGAAATACCTAAAGATAGATTATCTAAAGCGGCTATTTTATCTTGGTGTTTTGGTTTTTCTTCTATTTCTTCTTGCATAAATTATCCAATATATGTACAACAATAATCAGTTATTTCTAATACTTTAATATCAAAAGAACAATTTGCAGGAACTTCAAAGAAACCACCTGCTTCAATTGTTTCCCAATTACTATCACCACAAGCAATTAACACTTCAACTTTTCCACCAATGATTTCCATATGTTCTGCTTCATTTGTTCCAAAAGTATATTCACCTGGCATCATAATACCTAATGATTTTCTAACTCCATTTTCGTCTACAAAACTTCTACTTGTAACTTTTCCATCGAAATAAATATTCGCTTTTTTTGTTAATTCTACATTTTTAATTGTTGGCATTTTTTTTCCTTTTTATTTTAATATTAAACTTCTTTTAACACTTTGGCAAAGCCAAAGTTAAAGAAACAAACTCTAAAGAGAATAACTAGTTGTTCTTACAACTTTTGCATAATTTCATCTGCAGCATTTAAGCATGCATCTATATCTTCATTTGTAATTGTTGTACAAATAAAACCAGTTTCGTATTGAGAACAAGCGAAATAAAAACCTTTTTTTAACATTTCATGATGAAATGTTGCAAATCTTTTAAAATCACAAAGCCCTACTTCAGCAAAATTTTTTGGAGCTTTTTCACAAAAGAAAAATCCAAACATACTTCCTCTTGTATCTACTTGCATAGGAATATTATATTTTGTTGCTATATCTTTTAAACCATTTACTAATTTATTAGCTTTTGCACTTAAATCAGCATAAAGTAGTTCTGAATTTGCTTTTAATTTTCTAAGACTTACTAATCCAGCAGCCATAGCAACGGGATTGCCACTTAAAGTTCCAGCTTGATAAACTTTACCTTCAGGTGATAAATGTCCCATAATTTCTTTACTTGCAGCAAAAGCACCAACTGGCATACCAGCACCTATTACTTTTCCAAATGTGATAATATCACCTTGAGTTTTTAAAATTCCACTTGCACCTTTTAAACTTGCTCTAAATCCTGACATAACTTCATCAAAAATCAGAAGTGCACCATATTTATCACATAGTTCTCTACAAGTTGCTAAGAATTCTTCAGTTGCCGGAACTAATCCCATATTTCCAGCAATTGGCTCAATAATAATACAAGCAATATCTGAACTATCTTCAAAACATTTTTTTAAGTTTTCTATATTGTTATATTCACAAACTAAAGTATGTTTTGTTAAATCAGCTGGAACTCCAGGACTACTTGGTGCTCCAAATGTTGCCATTCCAGAACCTGCTTGTACTAAAAGAGAATCTGAATGTCCATGATAACAACCTTCAAATTTGATGATATCATTTTTACCTGTAACACCACGTGCTAATCTAATTGCAGACATTGTAGCTTCTGTACCAGAACTTACAAATCTAACTTTGTCGATATTATCATACATTTCCACAATTTCATTTGCTAATAGTGTTTCAAGTTCTGTTGGTGCTCCAAATGACAATCCATTTTTTACAGTTTTTATAACAGCTTCTTCAATATCTTTATCACAATGACCAAATATTAAAGGTCCCCAACTTTGAACAAAATCTAAGTATTTATTTCCATCTATATCATATAAATATGCTCCTTCTCCTTTTTGAATAAAAGGTGGTGTTCCGCCTACACTTTTGAAGGCACGAACAGGAGAATCTACTCCTCCAGGAATCACTTTACAAGCTTCTTCATAAGCTTTTATTGATTTTTCAAACATTCACATTCCTAATTAATCATTTATTAGCGGAATTGTACTATAATCCCGCTTATGAAAATTATTATCCTAGCTTTTATTATTTCAATATCTTTACATTTACTTTTTTTAAAGAAATACAAGAACGAAGAATTAACAAAAAACACTTCAAATAATGAACTTGTAGAAAAAAAATCTGATGTAAAATTTGTCAAAATTAAAAAACAAGAAATTGCTGAAACAAAGATTGAACCAGTAGAAAAACCTGTTGAAGTTAAAAAAACAGAACCAGTTAAAAATGAAATTATTAAAGAGAAAAAACAATTAGTTAAAAATATAGAAAAAAATGTTGAAAGAAAAAAAGAAGTAAATTTTGAAAAAGCGAAAAAACTTCAAGATAATTTATTAAAAGAACAAATTGTAAAAAATGAAAATTCTTTACAAGAAAAGACTCTAGAAAATTTCTTATCACAAAAAGAGCCCGTAAATAAAGAGATATTAAATGAATTAGAAAAATTATATGGGGAAGAGTATCAAACTTTTACAAAAGTTCAAAAAGCATATTTAGAAAAAAATCTTAATAATTTTCAAGTTATTACCCAAAGAGTTTTAGATAGATTAGGTTATCCAAAACTTGCAGCTAAACTTAAAATTGGTGGAATAAATATTGTTGAATTTATGTTTCATCCAGATGGAAGTATTACTGGTTTAAAGATTATAAATTCATCAAGTTATGCAGTTCTAGATGAATATACTTTAGAATTAATTGAGATAGCCTATAAAGATTATCCAAAACCAACAACTACTACAAAATTAAGATTTAAAGTATTTTATAGATTATTTTAGGAAAAAAGATGTTAGAAAAAAGTAGGATTTATTTAAATAAATTAATAAGTGGGAATGTTCCATTAATTGTTGTTTTTTGGTTATGGTTTATTTTTATTTCTATTTGTATTGAAATATTTATGCAAATTGGATTTAAATCTGACAAAGAAAATATTTATTTAGAATTTTTTGTATATTTCTTAATTTTACTATATTCAATTTTTATATTTTTTATTACTTTTAAAAGTGCAAGTAAATATGAAGGTTCAAAATTTTGGTCATTTTCATCAAAAACACTTGTAACTTTAAATCTATTTTTTTCTCTTGCTTTTTTTATCGAAACATATAAATACTACTTTTTAGAAGATTATTATATTGAAAAAGATATTGAAGATTTCAAAAAGAATTTACCTATTCAAGTTGATTTAAATAGTGTTTTAATTGACATTTACAAAGATGGGAAAAGTATTTTCTATAAATATACTCTATTTGGAGTTGACTTAAGTAATGAAAAAACAAAAAATATTTTCACAAAACAAGTAAAAGATTCTCTTTGTGAAAGTGAAACTACTTTAGAACTTCTAAAAAAAGATTATATTCTTGCATATAAATATACAAATGAAAATGATGAAGAATTACTTGATATAAAAACTAAAAAAGAGGATTGTGGAGAATCAATTTATGATTTAGATATTGTAAATAGTTTGCTAAAACATCAAGGAGTTTAAATAGAATTTTCATTCTATTTAAATCTACTTTTTATAACTTTCTTTCATAATTATATAAATTCATATATCTAAATGCTAATAAATTCTCTAATATTGCAAATGTAACAATAAAGTTTATAAAAGAACTTCCCCCATATGAGAATAATGGTAGAGGAAGACCAACAACTGGTGCAAAACCAATTACCATCAAAATATTTATACTCATATTAAAAAATATCAAAAGTCCAAGCCCGGAGGCAAAAGCTCTAATAACAAAATCATCTTTAAAAAAATAATTCATTGATAATAGATGTAAAATAATCAATAAATATAAAAATATTAATCCTAAAGCACCTAAAAATCCATATCTTTCTACAAAATATGCAAAAATAAAATCACTTGTTGCAATTGGCAAAAATTTTAATTGGGTTTGAGTAGCTTCTTCACTCTCTTTTCCAGTGAGTCCTCCAGAACCAATTGCAATAATTGACTGTTGTACGTGATAACTTGGTTTTTCAGAAATAAAATCTGTAATTCTTTTTTTCTGATAATCTTTTATCAAATAGGTATAAATAAATGGAGAAGAAATACCAATTACCAAAAGTATTGTTACCCATATTTTCCAATTTACACCAATTAAAAATAATATTCCATATCCTACAAAAAGTAGAACCATTGCAGTTCCTAAATCAGGTTCTATTGCAATTAAAAAAAATGGTAATAATATATAAAATGAAAAATATATAAAATCTTTTAAATTATAACCATTTTTAGGTGGTGGCTTATGTTGTATTAAATAACCTAACATTAAAATAAATACAGGCTTTATAAGCTCAGATGGCTGAATTGTTGTACCAATTCCAGGAATATATATCCATCTTTTCGCACCTAACTTAGATATTCCTATTAACTCAACTGCAATTAGTAATATAATTCCAATCCAATATAAAACAGGTATTAATCTTAGTCTTTTTCTAATAGGTAACATAAAAACTAAAAAAAATACAAATACCGAAATTGTAAAATATACCAATTGTTTATTGGCTAACAGTTCGTTTGTTTCACTAATTAAATGGTATGATAAGAATATCAAAGGTAAAACAAATATTATTAACAAATAATCAAAATGTGAAATAATTCTTTTATCAAATAAACGCATAGTGAAAGAGTATCTAAATATGGATAAAAATTTTATTGTTTTTGAAACAAATAGACTAGATAAATTTTTAGCTTCAAAAATTGAAGCTTCAAGAAATCAAATTGAACAATTAATAAAAAAAGAGTACGTAAAAGTAAATGGAAAAATAGTTAATAAAACAGGGCTAAAATTAAAAGAAAATCAAATAGTTGATGTTCATTTTCCAGAAGCTGAACTAAGTAGTGTTAAAAATGAAGAATTTATTATTAATTCATTAGAAGATAAAGATGTAGAAATAATTTATGAAGATGATTATATTCTTGTTATTAATAAGCCATATAATCTTACAGTTCATGATGCACCAAGTGTAAAAGATGCAACTTTAGTTGATTGGTTAAAATTAAAAAATATATCTCTTTCAACAATTAGTGGTGAAGAGAGACATGGTATTGTACATAGATTAGATAAAGGTACAAGTGGAGTTATGGTTGTTGCTAAAACAAATGAGGCACATGTTGGCTTATCAAAACAACTTGAAGATAAATCTATGGGAAGATATTATCTTGCAATTATTAATATGCCATTAAAAGAAAGTACAATTATTGAGAAAAATATTGCAAGAAATCCTAATAATAGATTAAAAATGTCAATTGAAGAAAATGGAAGATTTGCAAAGTCAGCTTTTTCAAAAATTGCATTAAGTGATAATGAAAAATTTGAATTAATAGCAGCAAAATTATACACAGGAAGAACTCATCAAATTAGAGTTCACTTAAGTTCGATAAATAGGCATATACTTGGAGATAATTTATATGGTTTTAAGGGCGAATTAAATAAAATAAATAGATTTTATTTGCATGCTTATTATCTTTATTTAACTCATCCTATAACAAATAAGCAAATGAGTTTCAAAGCAAATTTACCAGAAGACATAAATAATTTTTTAAATAACAATTTCCAAAAGGAGAATATTGATGATAAAATTGATGAAAGTTACATCATTAACAGTTTTACTTTTTCTATTTAGTGGTTGTACTAACATATTTGACAATTTAAATACACCAACAAAACCAAAAATTAATAACTCAGTTGAAACTGTAGATTTTAATTCTATAAAATCAATTCCTGATATGACTTCAATTGGATTTGAATGGCAAAGATCAAATGACCCAAAAGTTGTAGGTTATAACTTTTATCGAATGGATTTACAAAAAGATGGAAAAACTTTAAGACTTATAAAATCTATTGATAACAGATATGCTACTCACTATGTTGATAAAGATTTAGAGCCAAATACAAAATACGCTTACCAAATATCTGCAAGATTAGCAGATGGTAGTGAATCTCCAACAACAGATGCGTATATAGTTCAAACATTACAAAGACTTCCTGCTGTTGAGTTCGTTCAAGCAATTTCTGATTTACCAAATAGAATAAAAATAATTTGGAGACCACATCCAGACCCAAGAGTTCAATACTATAGAATTGAGAAATTTAATACAACACTAAATGAATGGATTTATTTAAAAACTATAAACCAAAGATTATCAGTTGAATATATTGATACAGGTTTAGAAAATAATACAGCTTACAAATATAGAGTAAAAGCATTTACATTTAATGATGTTGAGTCTGCAACTTCAAAACCAGTTGTTGCAAAAACAAAACCTCTTCCAAGTGGACCATCAAATGTAAGAGCATCAAATAATATTCCTAAAAAAATATTTTTAGCTTGGGATGCTTCACCAACACAAGATATAATAAAATATGATATTCACAGAAGTGTTTACACATCTTTTGGATATAAAAAAGTTGGAACTGTAAATGCTAATGTTCTTGAATTTACAGATAAAACAGATGATGATGGAAGAGTTTATTACTATAAAATTATTGCTGTAGGAAAAGATGGTTTAGAGAGTTCTTTTGACGTAAATCCTACAAAAGGAATAAGTTTACCAAAACCTGCAAAACCAGTATTAACACTTGCACAAATTCAAGATAATAGAGCTATTTTAAACTGGAAAGCTGGAGATAGTAGAGCTATATCATACAATGTTGTGAAAAAAATTAAACAAAATTTCTTTGAATATAAAGAAGTAACATTTAATAATATTAGTGATACAAGATTTGAAGATACAGATATTGTAAGTGGAGTTGAATATAAATATACAGTTCAAGCAAATGATGAGTTTGGATTAGTATCTGAAAAAACAAATGAAGCATCATTAACAATTCCAAAAACAAATTCAAAATAATAAGAAAGAATAAATGCCACATATCGTATTTGAAAGAAAAGAGTTAATTAATACACCATCAGCAAAAGATGGTGTAGAGTTTAAGTTTATAGCAAAGTCATATAACTTTACTCAAAAAGAAAGAAAAACAGAATATAGAGTAGCTGTTACAAATCAAGGAAAAGAATTTTTATTATCTTTAAAACCAAAAGATGAAAACTTTATGATAAAAGCAGATAAAGTTACAAGATTATCACCAGTAACTCTTGTAAAAAATGCTTTAAATGCTTATGTAAATCTAAATGAAGCAAATGTATTATTTTCAAATACAAATAATCTTCAAGTAAAAAAAGAGACTAAACACGAATATCTAAAAGATATCAACTATTTTGTTAGCGATTTTAAAACAGATAAAGAGATTCAAATTGAGATTGGTTTTGGAAGTGGAAGACATCTTTTACATCAAGCAAAAACAAATCCAAATGTTCAATTTATTGGTCTTGAAATTCACTATCCATCAATCGAACAACTTTTAAAACAACTTGAAATTCAAGGTATTACAAATGTTTTAGTTGTAAATTATGATGCAAGATTATTTATGGAATTTATTGAATCAAATAAAGTAGGAAAAATCTTTGTTCATTTCCCTGTACCTTGGGATAAAAAACCTCATAGAAGAATTTATTCAAATGAGTTTGTAAATGAAGCATTAAGAGTTTTAAAAATTGGTGGAACTTTAGAACTTAGAACAGATAGTAGAAAATATTTTGATTTTTGTACGCAAGTTTTAACAAATCTTCCAAAAGGAAGAATTACAATTGATATAAATAAAGATTTAGCAGTTTCTAGTAAATATGAAGATAGATGGAAAAAACAAGGTAAAAATATCTATGATGTAGTTTTAGAAGCTTGGAATGAAGATGAAAATATAAACTTGGATTATGATTTTTCATTTGATTTCAAAATTGACTTTGACAAAACAATAAAAAATATTCCAACAAAGTCACTTATTGAAAATGGTTACTTTATTCATGTTGAAGAGATTTATACACTTGAAAATAAAGATAATTCAGGATTAATAAAAATCACTATGGGAAATTTTGATAGACCAGTTACAAAGTATCTACTTGTAGAAGATGGAAATATTGCTTATTATCAAGGAAATCCTCTTCCTACAAGTTCAAATATAAATGCACATAAAAAATTAAAAGAGATTTTAAGTAAATGATAGAAGCTAAGAATATTTACCTAACTTATGATGATAATAAATATATAATAAAAAAAGGAAATTTTACTATTAAACCTAAAGAGTTCATCTTTATTGGTGGAAACTCAGGTAGTGGAAAATCAACTTTATTAAAATCATTTTATGGTGATATTCCTCTTAAGCATGGAAGCTTAAGAATTGAAAACCAAGAAGTTTTTGGAATAAAAGGTAAAAAACTAAGACTTCTTAGAAAAGATATTGGTATTATTTTTCAAGATTATAAACTTGTAAATGAATTTACTATTGAAGAAAATATTATGATACCACTTAAAATAAATGGATATTCACATGAAGTTTCAAGAGATCAAGCGAATAAACTTTTAGCTCATGTCAGACTTACTCATCGAGCTGGATATTATCCAAATGAATTAAGTGGTGGAGAACAACAAAGAGTTGCTGTTGCGCGTGCACTTGCTCATAATCCAAAAATCATAATTGCAGATGAACCAACAGGAAATCTTGATGATTATTCAGCTGAAGTTGTATGGAATTTGTTAAAAGGTGCAAATGAACAATTAGGAATTACAGTAGTAGTTGTAACTCATAGAGTTCCTAAAAATCTAGGAATTAAATTTAGACAACTATCTATTGAGGATGGAATTATTTATGAAGTTTCTTAAAAACATACTAGCTTTTTTAATTCCATTATTATCTATGCTAATTGCATTTTCTATTTATCTATTAATAAATAATGTAGTTGAAAATTACAAAACACAAATTTCTAGAGATTATTCTATTGTTGTTGTTACAACTAATCCAATAGAAAAAGATAATATAAATGAACTTGCAGGAATAAAAGTAGAAAGAATTCAAGCTTTACCAAATGATAAAATTATCGATAATATAAAAACAAATTTATCTGATAATTCAATTGAATTATTAAAACAAAAACTTCCTAATTTTTATCAAATTTATTTGGAAATATTTCCAACAAGTAGTGAATTAGAAGAGATAAAACAAACTTTGTTGAAAAATAAAAATATAAAAAAAGTTGAAGTTTTTTATAAAAACCATAACCAAGTATATCTGTTACTTCTTTTATTAAATAGTGTTTCATTTATACTATTTTTTATTATTACACTTTTTGCAATAATCATTATTGCAAAACAGATAAAATTATGGTTCCATGAACAACATATAAAAATATCAATTTTAAGGCTACATGGTGCTTCTATTTTATATAGTGCATCATCAATATTAAATTATGCACTATTAAGTTCATTTTTAGCCTTTTTAATTACAACTGGTTTTTTATTTTATGTTTCAAACAATATGGAAGTTTTATTTCCTTTAGAATTACACGATATTATAGATATACAAATAAATTTACCTTTAGAGTTATTAAAGATATTTTTATTATCTTTTTGTATCTCTATTTTCACAATTTTTGGAGTATTATTAAAATATAAGATTACAAATGACTAAGATATTTTTTATTTTATTTTTAACAAGCAATTTAATTTTTGCAGCTTCTAATATTGACAAAAAAATTAAACAAAACAAAGAAATATTAAACGATACAACACAAAAAGAAGAGACAACAAACCTAAAAATAAAAGAACTTGCAGATAAAATTGAAGCTCAAAATACAAATATAATGAATATTGAAAAAGATATAAAACAAGTAAATGATGATATTGAACAACATCAAAAGCTACTTGAAGATTCTAAAACAAAATTAGAAGAGTTACAATCAAAATCAACTCAATTAATAAAAGAAAAAAGTTCAAGTGAAGAACAAATAGTTGATACAATTATTGAAGAGTTTTCAATTTCTATGGCTCTAAAACTAGCTTCTGAAAACTCTTTACAAGAGTTGGTTGATAATGAGATTTATACACTATTATCAGAACATTCAAAAGATAAAGTTACAAAGTTAAATAGTACATATAACTTAGTTTATAACAATACGAAAAACAATCAAAAAGATATTGAAAAAATCTCTTCATACATTGAAGATAGACAAAAAACAAAAGATAAATTAACAAGTTTAAAACAAAAACATTCTAGTTCATTATCTAGTCTTGAAGAACAACATAAAGCTTATCAAGTTGAGTTAAATAAAGTTGTTAAGCAACAAGAATCTTTAAAAAGCTTACTTTCTGAATTAAATATCTTAAAAGAAGAAGAAGATAAAAAAATTGCAGCAAGGGAAGAGGAAGAGAGAAAACAAAAACTTCAAGCTCTTATGAATAACAAGAACAAAAATTCATCAGCTCAAGAAGAAGTAGCACAAGATGATACTGAAATTCAAACATCAGAAGTAAGAAATCAAAAATATGCAAAAAATCTAAATCTTGATGTAAGAAAAATTGGTTCTTCTACTGATGGTATTAAAATAGTAAGATATACTGGTGCCAAAAGTATTGCACCATTAAAATCATTTAAAGTAGTAAAAAATTTTGGAACATATTATGACCCTATTTATAAAATTAAACTATTTAATGAATCTATTGTTTTAAAAAGTACAGAACCTCAATCAAAAGTTGTTTCTGTATTAAATGGAAAAGTTGTTTATGCTAAAAAAAATGCAGGTATGCTTGATAATGTAGTAATTATTCAACATGAAGGTGGATTACACACTATTTATTCTCATTTAGATGAAATCTCTCCAACACTTGTTGTTGGAAAATGGATAAAACAAGGATATGTTGTTGGAAGGGTTGATGATAGTTTGATGTTCCAAGTAACAAAAGACTCTTCTCATATTGATCCAAAAGATTTATTTAAAATATGAGACTTTTTATAGATGGCGATGCTTTTCCAAATTTGTTAAAACCAATTGTATTAAGGGCAATTGAAAAACAAAAAATAGATACTATTGTAATTGCAAATAAAAAAATCAATATAGGTATTTCTAAACATATTAGTTATATCATTGTTGATACAAAACAAGATGAAGCTGATGATAAAATAGTTGAAATGTTAGAAGAAAATGACCTTGTAATAACGGCAGATATTCCACTAGCAGATAGAACTATACAAAAAAATGCTCATGCAATTGACCATAGAGGTGCAACTTATACACAAGATAATATAAAACAGTATCTTGCAATTAGAAATTTGATGCAAGAAATAAGAGATAGTGGAGAAATGACAAAAGGTCCAGCTCCTTTTAGTCAAAAAGATGCCCAACAATTTGCAAATTCATTTAATGCTTTTTTGCAAAAATATAATAAAGAATAAGGATTTACCATAATTTTAATAGACCAATCAACAAAAAATCAATTTAAAATTTTTTGTAAAGAAAACAACATCACAGATATGGAAAGAGCTGTTCAATACTTTATAGTATTTGGTGGTTATGATATAAAAATAGATACAACAAAACCATTACTTGAACTAATAGAAGAACATATTTTAAATAACTATTTACAATTAAGAAATGAAATTCATAGTTTAACGGGTGGTTATAAAGTTGACCATGCTGTTTTAACAGGAATAGCTCAAGGTGATAGAAGAACTAATTCATCTTTTAAAAGAGCATTTGTAAGTTTTGAAGAGGGTTCTAAATGTGTTGAAAAATTAGTAGAAAGAGGAATAATTGAAGTTGAATCATCTCAACATCACTTAGCAAATAAAAGAGGTGATGATAAAGTTGCTAGAAAACTTCTATTTACTACACCTTTTTTAAGGTTTTGGTTTGCTTTTGTTTCTCCTATTTATAAAGGTATAAAAGAGAAAAATTATGAAGAATTTTATACTCTTTTTGAAAATAAACAAGCTGAATTTGGAAACTTTGTATTTGAAGAACTATCAATGGAATTTATCAGAGATTTATTAAGTGAAGACCCAATAAAACAGTTTGGAAAATATTGGGATGAGAAAAGAGAAATAGATTTAGTTGCAAAAACAACAAGTGGAAAAATTATTGCAGGTAATTGCAAATATATAAACTCTAAAATCAAAAAAAATGAATTAAATAAACTAATAGATGATTGTAAAGGTGCAGGTCTAAATGTAGATATCTTTGTAATCTTTAGTAAAAATGGATTTTCAAGTGAGTTAAAATCACTAAAAAGTGATTCTTTAAGACTATTTACTCCGAAGAGCTTTAAGCTATTATTAGCTTAAACCTCGTTCATTCTTCTTTCAAACTCTTTATTCATATCATCAAGTTTAAATTGAGTTGCTTGTAATAATTCAAATTTTTGTTCAATCTCTTTTTCAATTTTTGGAATATCTCTTGAAAGTTTAACTCTTGCGTCTTCTAGTGCATCTTCAAGTTTTTCTATTTGTTCTTCTAAATCTTGAATCTCTTTTTTAAGTGGTGCTGTTGCTTTACTTTTTTCTGAAACAATAGCAGCTCTTAATTTTTTGCTCTCTTTTTTATTTACTTTTGGTTTTTCAACTTTTTTCTTTTCAACAGTTTCATCTTCTTCCCAACCAATTTTTTCTAAAAACTCATCATAAGTTCCATTGAAATAATCAGCTCCATCATTTGTAAATACAATCAATCTATCACAAACTGCTCTTAATAAATCTTCACTGTGTGTTACGATAATACAAGAACCTTCAAATTCTTTAATTGCAGTTGTAAGTGCATCAATAGAATCCATATCAAGGTGGTTTGTAGGCTCATCTAGGAAAAGTAAATTTACATCTTTTGCTATGATTTTTCCAAGCATTACCCTACTTTTTTCTCCCCCAGATAAAAGTGAAATTTTCTTTTTAGCACTATCACCACTGAACATCATTAATCCAGCAATTCCTCGAATAGTTGACTCTGGAAGTTTTACATTTGTAGAGTGAATCTCATCCATAATAGTGTTGTTTTTATTTAAATGAGAAATATTTGTTTGCCCAAAGTGTCCAAAAACTGTACTTGTATGATAATCAATAGTTCCAGTTAAAGCTTTTAATTCTCCTGCAATTACATTTAGTAAAGTTGATTTACCTTTACCATTTTTCCCGATGATTCCTAGTGTTTCACCTTTACTTAATGCAAAAGAGATATCTTTAAATAAAATATTATTAGGTGAATATCCAAAACTTACATCTTTAACTTCAAGTAAGAATTTAGCTGCTGTATCTTTATAGTTAAAGTTAAATTCTAAACTTGAATCATATTGTAAATCTTCCATAACTTCCATTTTTTCTAGAATTTTTACTTTTGATTGAGCCAGTGTTGCAGTTGCAGCTCTTGCTTTGTTTTTAGCAATAAACTCTTCAAGTTCTTTGATTTTTTTCTCTTGAGCTATTTTTTGTTTTTCATAGTGTTCTTCATTACTTGCTAATAATTCATAGAATTTATGTGTACTTCCTTGAACCATAAAAGCACTTTTTCTAATAATTCCCATTGTATGTGTACAAACACTATCCATGAAATCTCTATCGTGAGTGATAAGAATCACTTCTCCCTCAAAAGATTTTAAAAATGCTTTTAACCATCTAATAGATAAAATATCTAAGTAGTTTGTTGGCTCATCAAGTAAAAGCATATTTGGTTCTGTTAAAAGAAGTTTTGCTAAGTTTATTCTAATTTGATAACCACCTGAAAACTCTTTTGGAGCTTTTTCTAAATCACTTTCTGTAAATCCAAGTCCAAATAAAATCTTTTCAGCTTTATAGATGTTATATTTATCATCTTCACCTAAAGCAAGAGCTGTCTCTTCCAACAAAGTCTTTTCAGTAAAATCAAAATATTGCTTTAAAGCACCAATTTTATAGTTTTTTGGAAGTGCTATTTCACCACTATCTGGTTGTTCTTCACCTAAAATCAATTTAAAAAGTGTAGATTTTCCACTTCCATTTCTTCCAACTAAACCTACTTTATTTCCAGCATTTAATCTTAAATCTAAATTGCTGTAAAGGTCATTTGTTGGGTAACTTTTTGATATATTTACAAGTTCTATCATAATTCTTCTTTTATTGTATTATATTTTTTAAGGATGGGATTATACGATATATGTGGTTATATGTTGATTAGAGTTAACATAATAGCTCTTATTTTTTAAGAGCTAAAACTTTTAATGGCTTTTAACAAATATTTTGGATTATGAATTGAATCATAAACTGGAATTACCTCTTTATTGGTTTTAAATATACCATAAACAGCCATTTGGGCTGTTCGTACTGAATATTCAACAGTAAAAACACAATCATCTTCAACTTCTGTAAATTGTCCTAAAAAAGCAAAATTAGTTGCATTTGAAGGTATAACTTTTGGTCTATCACCCAAACTTCTTGGCATAAACAGACTATCAATAAATGGCATAGAAATAGGTATACAATTTATTTTTCCATCTTTTATAATCGGATTCATAATATCTTGAATATTTAAATGATAAAAAAGTTCTTCTAAAATCTCTTTTCCATTACAATCAGACATCTTTTTCTTAATAAAATTACCTTCTTTATCAGGAAATAAACCATAACCCCAAAATACTTTTACATCTTTTGATTGATTTGGGAAATGTGGTTGTCTAGCAATTACAATTGACATTAACCAATTTGAATCAATCATTGTTACTAAACCTCCTGTTCCATCTACATTTCCTGAAAAGTTTTCCATATAATCATGAAAAGTACTATCTTTTAAAGTAGCAGTAAAAGAATACCATTTTTGTAAATCAACATGGTCACAAAAAACTGAAGGATTACCAAAAGAAGAATCTTTTTTAGCTATCTTTTCCCAAAGTTTCCAAGAAGTCGAACTTGATTTATCTTTTAAAATTGGTGCTTTTGTCCAGCTTCCTTGGTCTGAACTATCAGTTATTGAACCATTTGTTATAAAAACAAAAGATTCATCATCTAACTCTATTTTTTCTTTTTGATTATCTCTTAATATATGTAAAGTTGTTGCACTTTTTTTCTCTTCTTCTATAGAAAAATCAATATCAACAACTTGTGTATTCATTTCAAAATTTACACCTAAATTAATTAAATATCTTTTGATTGGTAAAATAACAGAGTGATATTGATTGTATTTTGTTCTCATTATTCCACCTAGTCTATTTAAACCATCAACTAAATGAATAAATCTTTTCATATATCTTCTACACTCAATTAAACTACTATATTTTTGAAATGCAAATGTTGTTGACCAAATATACCAAAAATTTGTTTTGAAAAAATCAGCACCAAACCACTCTTCGATTTTTAAAGTATCTAACATCGTTTCAGGAGTAAAAAGAAGTTTTAATAAATCTGCTTGGTCAACTAAAGATAATCCGTAACTTGATACATCAATTTTTTGACCTTTTCTTAATAACCTTGCTTGTGCATTGGAAACAAATCTTTTATTAAACTCAAAAGTTTCATCTTTAACAGAAATATTTGGGTCATCATATGAAGGAATATTTGAAAGTAAATCCCAATAACAATTATAATGTTCTTCGTGCATTCTTCCACCACGAATAACAAAACCGTCCACTTCGTCCCCTGCTCCATCACAAGCACCACCAGAAATATCACTCTGTTCTAAAATAAAAATATTATTAGGTTTAACATTTGCATCTTTGATAAGATATACAGCACTTGCAAGAGAAGATATTCCACTTCCAACTAAATAAACTTTTGTATTTATTGTACTTGTTTTTTTTCCCCTACCCATAATATTTTCCTTTAGATAGATTTTTATTTCTTCAATAGTTCATTATACTTATTTTTTAGACATAAAAAAAGGCAAGAAACAAAATGTTCCTTGCCTTTTTAAAAATATAAAATAAAAGATTAGTGTAAATCAGCGTTTAACTTAACTTCTCTTGTACTTCTCATAGCAATAGTTTGACCAGTACTTGAGTTAACTCTAAAGTGAACTCCATTTACTCCGATAAAATCGCTACCTTTCATAACATTAGAAATCTCTTTACCTGGATTTATCTCTTTTAATTGCTCAACAGCTTTATCAGATAATGCGATTTTTGTTCCTGGAAGGATTGTAACACCTGCATCTAAAATACAACCATCACCGATAGTTGTTCCAGTACAAGAGTTTGCTCCTAAAAGTGTGTTTTCTCCAATAGTTACAGGCACACCATCAGTTCCAGATAAAACTCCTAAAATTGAAGCTCCTCCACCAACATCAGATCCAGCTCCAACAACTGCTGAAGAAGAAATTCTTCCTTCAACCATAACTGAACCTAAAGTTCCAGCATTGAAGTTGATATAAGCAGCACCTGGCATAACTGTAGTTCCAGCAGCTAATTGTGCTCCCATTCTAACTTTTGAAGACTCTAAGATTCTTGTATTATCTGCAGGAATAATGTGTTGTAAGAATCTTGGGAATTTATCAACAAAATCAATATTTGGATATTTTCCTGAAAGTTTTAATACAATCTCATTTGCTCTTAACCAATCTAATTCAATTGGTTGATTTCCAATCCAAGCGCAGTTGTGTAATTTACCAAATGCACCATTTAAATTAAGACTTCTTAATGCTGCTTTTCCAGTTGAAAGTGCATAAAGTTTTAAATATACAGCTTCTGTTGATTCAGGTGCTGCATCTTCAAAAATAAATACAACTCTATAATCATCAGCTGTTAATCCTGAATCTATTGGTAAAGATGCTAATGTTGAAACAACTTGAACATTTTTATGTGCATCACCTTTTGCTTCTGGAATAAATGGTCTAAAAGCTTCAATACAAGAAGTTAAAAATTCATCTGAAATTTTGCATACTAATTCTGATTTTGATGTATCAACATCAACTCCAGCAACTTTTAAAGCGTTTAATAATACTGCTGCACTTCCAAAATTCTCATTCCAATTTATTACAGGGAAAGTCGCTTGTAGTATTTTATCTTTATTTATTTGTCCTCTATCAACTTTTGCAATACCAAATCCGATTGGATTTTTGTACCAAGGTTGTGATTGAATATCATCTACTAATTGTTTAAATTCATCTTTTGTATAAGCCATTAGTTCTCCTATTAAATTTTTTGGTGTATTTTACAATAAAGTTGACTAATATAAGGTTAATTAGTAAATTGTATCCATATCAATAGTTGCATTGGGGGTTTGTATAGAATGTAGAGCTTGTAATAATGCTTTTATATTTGAAGAACGTAAAAGTATCTCATATCTATATTTATTTGACATTTTAAAAATAGGACTTTGTCCAAAACCTACAACTTCAATATCTTTATTTTCTTTAAAAAGTTTTACATAAGAATCCATTTCATCTTTAACTTTAAGACCATTTGAGTGAGAAAACATCACCTTTGCAAGTTTTAAAAATGGTGGATAAAAATCTTTTCTAAATTCAAGTTCTTCTTCTAAAAACTCTAAATAGTTTGACTCATTTAAGTAGTGATTAAAAAAATCTTGATTTTTTGTTTGAATTATTACTTCACCTTCACCACTTCTTCCACTTCGTCCTGCTATTTGAATAAGTAGTGAGAGAGCCTTTTCCCTTGCTTTATATGAATTCATATTTAAAACAGAATCAATTCCTAAAACAACAGCAAGTTTTACATTGTGATAATCATGACCTTTTGAAAGCATTTGAGTTCCAACAAGAATATCTATTTTTCCGTCATTAAAATCATTTAAAACTGTTTTTAATTGATTATCAGTTTTTATCTCATCCCTATCAAATCTTTTAATTGTTTTAGCAGGAAATATTAGTTTTAACTCCTCTTCAATTTGAGCAGTTCCAACTCTTAGATTATGAATAATTCCATTATTACAAGATGGACATGAATCTGGAATTTTTTGAGTATATCCACAATAATGGCATTTCAAAGCCAAATCATTTTTATGTAAACTCATAGAAACAGAACAAAAAGGACACTCTACAGATTTTCCACAAGTTGTACAAATCTGATATTTAAAATTTGCTCTTGTAGGTAAAAATACAATTACTTGATTATTACTTTTTAACGTTTTATCTATTTTATCTATAACTTTTGAAGATAAATTTGCATCACTATCTTCAAAACTATATAGTTTTTTTGTTTTGTGATAAGTCTCATCAAGTCTAAAAAATGGGATTTTATAAAAAGAACTTGTACTTACAGTTGCACTTCCAAGAACAAGTTGTAAATCAAATTTTTTTGCTATATAAATTGCTAAATCTTTTGTGTGAAATCTTGGTTTTGAATCACTTTTATATGAGTCATCATTCTCTTCATCTACAACAATTACTCCAAGATTTGAATATGGTAAAAAAAGTGCAGACCTAGCACCTGCTATTAGTTTTATAGTTCCTTCTTGTAGACCTTTTAAAATCTCTACTTTCTTTTTTTTAGTAATTTTTGAGTGCCAAATAGCTACACTTTTTCCAAAAACTTTTTCTAATCTTTTTTGCATTTGTGGAGTCAAAGAAATTTCAGGCATTAATAAAACTGCTTGTTTTTGATTATTTAGATGTTCTTCAATGATTTTTATATAAATTTCTGTTTTTCCAGCACCTGTATTTGCAAATAAAAGTGCTTGTTTTTTTTCTTTTAAAAACTCTTTTGCTTTTTCTTGAAGGCTTGATAAAACTATTTTACTATCAAATTTTTCTTCTATTTCAATTTTATTTATACTTTTATCAAAAGCATTATAAACACTTAAAGCTTCACCAAGTGAGCAAACATAATATTGAGAAACAAAAGATGAAATTTGAAGCATTTTTTCATCATAAAATTCATTTGTAATTTCGTTTATATCTGTACATTTAAAAGTTGGTTCTTCAACTTCTTTTATGATTACGGCTTCATCTAAAACTTTTCTTTGTCTTAGTTTTATTAGAACCTTTGTTCCAATTTCAATTTTATTTTCACTTTGATATGTTAAATTATTTAAAGGTGACCTTAAAATTGCAACTTCATAAAAATACACTATTCTACCTCTTTACAAATATTCTCTTCACTTTTACAAACAAAACTTCCATTTTCAAAAGCAAATAAAACAGAATTTGAAGGTAAATAAAAAGTATAATTTTTTGATGAAAGTTTTGACCAACTTCCAAGTTTTTTTTCATTTGAATTTGTTGAAACTATAGAAAAATCTATAACTTTTGAAAAAAGCTCTTCATTTTTTTTATCTATTGAAGCATCATCTAAAGAGATTAAATCTTCAGAATTTGATAAAAGTACATTTTTACTTTTTTGTTTAGTTATTCCTACTTGAATTAGTGAAAATTGAGATTTTAGAGTTGAAAGATACGTTTTATCATTTATTTGTGTAAATTTTGGAATAGCAAAAGAGCCTATTATAGCTATTAATACTATTGCTATAATAATCTCTAATAAAGAAAAACTTTTGATTTTAAAACCTTGCTAGTTTATTAGTTATATCTTCAACATCTTTTTTAAAAAGATGATATTCTTGAGATAAATGAAGATAAGCAATCAATAAATCTTTCGTATCATTATTTTTACTTAAATCCAAATATTTACTTAGTTCTTTATATATATTATCATCAACATTTACAGTATAAGCCATATTGTTTATATGAAAAGTAACTTCTCTATTCACCCTTTTGTGCCTTTATTAATGTCAATGTACTGTCAATTCTTAAAAACATATCTTGATTATTTCGCACTAATTCATCGTTTTCATTTTTTAAATTTTCTAATTGCTGAATTAATGCTTGATTTTCAAGCTTTATCTTATCATAGTCGTGAATTAATTTATCAATTTTACTATTTAATGTTTCTATTATTTCCATAATAAGATTTTATCCAAAATTTCTTATTATTTTAGTTTAAAAAATTGTTATTAAACCTTTTTTTTCTCATTTATAAATATTTTTGCAACTTCGTACAACATAGCAACTGATTTTCCCCATTGAGAATAGTCATTTACATCATCTAAATCTATACCAAAATTTTTTGATATCTTTTCCATCAATATTTGTTCATTTATATTAAAACTATGGTCAATATGAATTAAAATCATTAATTCTAAAATTACAATTCTTTTACTTCTTTCAGATTTAAAATCATTTAAAATTTTATCTAAACTAAAATTCTCCATATCAAAAGAATCTAAATTTTCAATTCCCATTTCTGTACAATACTCAGAAATAATCTCTTCTTCTCTTTCTCCAAATTTATTATCAATTCTTGCCAAATAGTGAGCTAATTGTAAAAAAGAGAACTTCTCTTTTGATTCTAACTTCATCAATAACATATATATCATTCCTAAATATTTTATAAAAATGAATTATAATTAAAATAAATTAACAATCAATAAATATAAACCTAATCCATCTCCAAACTCATCAGATACATATCTTCTCCATCAGTTACTTTTATATTTACACTTTGGCATTTGGGGCAAGAAAACTCATGTTTTTCTAAAGTTGATTTTGTATTACAATCAAGGCATAAAATCTCTATTTTCTGGACATTTATGACAAATAAAGCATCATGGCAGACTGTTTGTTCTTTAAAAGTATCAAAAGCAGTTTGGAGTAAATCTGGCTCAACTCCACTTAAAACTCCAATTTTTACAACTACTTTTGTAACTTTTTTTGCTTTATTTGCCCTTGCATGTTCTTCACAACTCTCTAATAAAGATTGAACTATACTATATTCGTGCACTAGCAAATCCTTGGAAGAAGTTCACCAGTTGGTGTATCTAAAAATCTTTTTGTTCCCCAAGAACTATTTAAAATAACTTTTTGTGGATATTGTTGTGTTACTTTTCCGATAATACAAGCATTTGAAGCTTCAGGAAATTTATGTAAAATTTCTATTGTACGAGCTGCATCTTCTTTTGAAATTGCTAGTACAAATGTTCCTTCATTTGCTAGATTTGTAGCTTCAAATCCTAACATTTCACAAATTCCCTTAACCTCATCGCTAACTGGAATATTTTCTTCTTCTACTTCTATACAGATATTTGATTGTTTTGCCCACTCGTTTAACACAGCACTCACTCCACCTCTTGTGGCATCTCTAAGAGCTGTTATTTTAACTCCACTATCGATAAGTGCTTTTACTTGAGGGTATAAAGAGTTACAATCACTTTTTAAATTTGAGTGCATATCCATACCTTCACGTGCAGTAAATATTGTAGCTCCATGTGCTCCAATATCACGACTAACTAATATCAAGTCATTTTCAGTAATACTATTTGAACTAATTCCACTATATATTACCTCTCCAATACCCGTTGTATTTATAAAGATTTTATCAACAGCTCCCTTTGGTACTACCTTTGTATCTCCACTTACAATAATCGCTTCATTTTTTGCTAACTCTTCTTTCATAGAGTTTACTATAAGTTCAAGTTGCTCTACTTCAAAGCCCTCTTCTATAATAACTGAACAAGTAAGATATTTTGGCTTTGCACCCATCATGCTCAAGTCATTACAAGTTCCACAAATAGCAAGTTTTCCTATATTTGCTCCATTGAAAAAAAGTGGACTAACTGTAAAAGAGTCTGTACTAAATGCTAACTTACCATTTTCTATAATAGCTGCATCTTCACTTTTTTCTAATATTTCATTTTTAAAAGCATTGTAAAATACTTTAGTTATTAGTTCATTGTTTTCAGCTCCGCCATTTCCTTGGGCTAATGTAATTGTTTTTGTCATCTATTTGTTTTCCCTACTCTTACTATATTTTTTACTTCCACCTTGAGATGTTTCAACTGGATATTTAGCTTCATTTTTTGTCATCTTATTTAATATGGCTTCTTCAAGGTTTATATCTAACTTCATACAAATTCTAAAAAGATAAATAGCAATATCTGCAACTTCTTCTTTTGTATGTTCTTTTACATCCTCAGGTAAATTCATTGACTCTTCAAAGTTTAGCCATTGGAAAATCTCGTTTAATTCACCTACTTCTCCACTTAAAGCCATAACTAGATTTTTTGGATTATGGAAGCTTTCCCAATTTCTATCGTCACTAAACTTTTGTATTCTTTGTTTTATTTTTTCTATATCCATAAATGACCTTTATTCATAATATTTACAAATAGCTTGAGTTCCTAAATCACCATCACCATTTTCTTCAAGTGTTTCATACATCTCTAACACATCTTTTAATACTTTTAGATTTGGCATCTCTAGTGATGCAATTTTTAAATCTTTTACCATATGTTTTATATAAAAGCCTGGCTCAAACTCTCTTTTATACATTTTAGGTGCATTATTTGTAAGGTGAAAACTTTGAGCTGCTCCATTACTTATACTTGCTAACATAGTTGGTATATCTAGACCTGCTTTCTTTCCATATGCTATGGCTTCACTAATTCCTGCCATAACTCCAGCAATTGCAATTTGATTTGCCATCTTTGTATGTTGTCCACTTCCAGCTTTTCCAGCATAGATGATTGTTTTACCCATTGCTTCAAAGATTTCTTTACAAGCTTCAAAATCTTCTTGTTCTCCACCTACCATAATAGAAAGAGTTGCATTTTTTGCTCCAATATCTCCACCAGATACTGGAGCATCTAAAGCTTTTAGATTTTTCTTTTTTGCTTCTTCATATATTTTTACTGAAAGTGTTGGAGTTGTTGTTGTCATATCTATTAAATATGAATTTTGTGAAGCACTGTTTATAATCCCATCTTCTGAAAAATATACCTCTTCCACATCTTTTGGATAACCAACTATTGTGATAACTGCATCTTTATTTTGTACACATTCTTTTATAGTTTGGCAAAAAATAGCACCCTCTTTTATAGTTTCTTCTACTTTAGCTTTGTTTCTTGCATAAATACTAACTTCAAAACCCTTTTTTAAAAGATTTGAAACCATAGATTTTCCCATAACACCAACGCCAATGAATGCTAGTTTTTTCATTTTTATTTCCTTAATTTACTTCAATTTTATCTAAACACTTTTGTAAATCTTCTCTTAGTAGATTCAATAAAGATATTTCTATTAGATGTTCAATTTTTTCTGCTTTATATAATATTAAATTTGAAGTAGCAATATTAATGAAGTAAGAAGCTAATTCACAAGGAATTCCTATTCCTAAATCACTTGCACCCATAAGAATTTTATGTGAATCTGCATTATGTAAAGCTCTATGAAAATATAAACTAGAAGAAGCGGAATGTATATTATTACTTGATGATTTATGAAATGATTTCATATTTTTAAAATCAACTTTGGCTTCTATTTCCCAAAATTGAATTTTCTTTCCATTTTTAGGTTGAATTATATTTAATGCCCAATTATAATCACCCTTAATAAATTGTTCACTATATTGTTGTTTTAACTTATCTACTTCTTTTTCTAATTCTTCAATTTCTTCATCATTCATGTCATCTTCAAATATCTCATTATATTTAGTAAACAGTCTTGCTTCATTTAAGCCATTAACAATACTATAATCTAAATATCTTTTAGCAGTTTCATTTCCATTATCAGCTATAAAACAACTTATTACCATTGTTTCATATAATGTTCTACATCTAGCATATGCACCATCTGCAAAACCTGCTCTTAAAAGTACTAATATTTCATTTGATAATAAACAAGCTCTTCCTTGTAATCTTTGTAAAGCATCATACAAATCAATATTCTCATTAAAGTATTCTAGTTTTGATACATCAAAATGTGTAGTTATATCTATAGCTGTATTTATTAATAATTCAAATAAATCTAATGCTTGTCCCCATATCTTATCTACATTCTCTTTTACCATATAATTAGCATTTTTTAATTCAATGAAATAATTAGGAATATTTTTATATAAAAAAGATAATCTTTCTTTAGCAATTCTTTTAGCTAAAGAAGTACTATATTCTCCTCTTTCATCATCAGATAAATTAATAAATTTTTCTAATTGTTGTTCTTTATTTCTTAATATATTTAAAACATCTTCAACCGTATCTTCTTCTTTAGAATATTTTGTATTTAACAATTGTTCTTTTGTAAAACTAAAATTTATAGAATTTAGATTTGGTGTAACTAATTGTTTAGAAATACTATTTAATTGTTTTTCTGTTAAATACAAGTTTAATTGACTAAATTCATAATCTAAATATGAAATTAATAAATCTTGATTATCATTCCTCATTTACAACAAATTCCCATATTTATAATAAGCACTACAAGCACCTTCACTACTAACCATACAAGAACCAACAGGGTTTGTTGGAGTACATACATTTCCAAAGATTTTACAATCAGTTGGTTTTGCAACTCCCATTAAAATCTCAGGACATTTACAAGCTTTGTTCTCTTTTACTTCTTGTGTTGGTAATATATCTTTATAAACTATTTTTGCGTTGTATTTATCAAACTCATCTTTTAGTTCATAACCACTATCTTCTACCTCACCCACTCCTCTAAATTTGAAAGGAACTTTTTTGAAGTATTTATTTATAAGTTCTTGAGCTTTTAGATTTCCCTCATAAGAAACAAGTCTTTTATACTCCACTTCTAAATCAGCCCTTTTTTCTTTGAACTGTTTTACAATCATAGAGATACTTTGCATAACATCTACTGGTTCAAATCCACTTACAACAACTGGTTTATTATAATCTCGTGGAAACTCTTCATATATTTTACTTCCACTTATTACGCTAACATGTGATGGTCCTAAAAAAGCATTTATTTTACAATCACTATTTTGTACTAATACACGCATTACTTCAGGTACTGTTATATGATTTATATGAAACAGAATATTTTTTATATCTTGTTTTATAACTTGTTCCATTAAAGCACAAGTCATTGGAGTTGTTGTTTCAAAACCTATTGCAAAAAATACTACTGTTTTATCTTTGTTCTCATCTGCAATTTTCAAACAATCCATAGGAGAATAAACAAATCTTACATCAGCACCTTCACTTCTTGCTTTTTGTAAACTTCCCTTACTTCCTGGAACTTTTATCATATCTCCAAGGGTTACAAGTATTACATCTTTTTGTAAACTTAACTCATAAGCACTATCTATTCTATCTTTTGGCATAACACAAACAGGACAGCCAGGACCATGGATAAAATTTATTTTTTTATTTAAAAGTTGTGGTATTCCATACTTCATAATAGTATGAGTGTGTCCTCCACAAACTTCCATGATATTTATTGTTCCATCATAATCTTTTAAATCTTCATCTATTAGTTTTTTATATGCTTTTATAACTTTTGCATCTCTAAAACCATCATATAAATCTTTTAGTTGTAACTCTTTTTCCATAACTTACCTATTTGGGCAATTTTCAGCTTCTTCAATGGCTGCAAGTCGGTCATTTTCTTCCATCTTATCTATGATTTCTTGATAGACTTTTAAAGACTCTAAAGCATCCTCTTCATCTATTTTATTCATAGCAAAACCAATATGAATTAAAACATAATCCCCAATTTTTACATCTTGGTCTATTAAATCTAAACTAGCACTTCTTTCAACTCCCATAGTATCAACTACGCAAGTATTCATTTCTGTATCTATACTTTTAATTTTTGAAGGTATTGATAAACACATATACTTTTATCTCATCTTTCTTTTGAAATTAATCCAATCAATTACATTTTGAAGTGATTGTTTATCTTTGATATTTACTTCTAAAATATCCACATTTGGTTTTAGTTTTCTAGCTTCCATCTTCTCTTTTTCAATATCATAATCAAAGTATGGAAGTAAATCTGTTTTTGTAATAAGTATTAAATCAGCACTTCTAAACATAACTGGATATTTTGCTATCTTATCTTCTCCTTCAGGAACTGAAACTAATACGATATTTAAGTGAGTTCCCACATCATAAGATGCTGGACATACTAGATTTCCTACATTTTCCACAAAACATACATCTAAATCATCAAGTGGAATATCATGAAGTCCTTTATGAACCATAAATGCATCTAAATGACAAGCACTTCCTGTTTGTATTTGAACTGCATTTATTCCTTTTGCTTTAAGTCTATCTGCATCTCTTGAAGTTTCTAAGTCACCCTCAACAACTGCAAATTTAAAATCTACCATATCAGCAATATTTTCTAAAAGTGTTGTTTTTCCACTTCCAGGACTACTCATAAGATTTATTCCTAAAACTTTGTGGTTATCAAAATGAGCTCTATTGTGAGCTGCTTCATGGTCATTTTTATCTAAAATTTTTTGAATAACTGAGATTGTTTTTGCATCATTTAGTTGAGGGTTATGATGAAGTGTTTCATGTGCTGCTTGATGTGTAGCACTCCAAGTTGTATTATCATGTGGATGGTCATGGTCATGAACAATTCCGTGTTCATGGTCATCATGGTGATGGTGGTGATGATGTTCACTTCCTGCTATTGTACAACCGCAATCTTTACACATATATTTTTCCTTTTTGTTTTAAACTATTTATAGTGAATATTTATTCATTTTAGATAGTTTAACTCAAAAAGTCTAAATTACATCTGACAATTTTGTATCACTTATATATTTATAGAACAAGATTTTTTTATTTAAATGAAGATGATGTCTCTTTTAATATAGTATTTACATCTAGTGCTTCACCACTATATTTAACAAGTTTTATCCCAACAGAAGTAAAAGAGTTTGCAGTATTTTTACATGCTTTTTTAACAACTATGTAATTACAATCTTTTAATGCAATTCCCATTTTATTGTGTTCTTTTATATGTTCTTCATCATCATGCCCATGGTCACAAACGTGGTCTTCTTCTGCATGGTCATGGTCAATATCAGTTCTTGGATTTACTATTATTGAATTTAGTTTAAAAGATTTAAACATACCTGAACCAGTCAATTCGTATATAGCAAATTTTGGAGTATGTCCTGCATTGCTAAAAAATGTCAAATTCTCATCTTTTACTGGAATTGCTATTTTCACTTTTTTCAACCTTTCATTATTTTTTTATTTAAAAGTATATTACTCTTATTGTTTAAACTATGCAATTATCAATCCTTTAATACCAATTTATAATATTAAAATGCTAAAATAAAACCATGATTTGCCCAAACTGTAACAATACAACATTTTATCTTCTTGCTGATGATTATATCAAATGCAAAACTTGTGCAAAAAAATTATCACTAAAAAAAATAGAAAAAGATAAGATAATAATAAAAGAGTTTTGTGAAGATAAAAATGCTCTTGAAACTTCGAAAGAATTAGAATTAAACTACAAAACAATAAAAGATAGATTTGATTTATTTAGAAAAAAAATAGCTGTTTTTTTAGAAGAAGAGTATCATAGTTCAATAAAAGATTATACAGAATATGAAGAGTTTTATTATATAAAAGAAAGAGAAAAAAAGAAAAAAAGAAAATCTCTTAGTGAAGCTGTAAATATTATAGGTTTTTACTCAAATGAAAAAGTATATACTCTTTTGATGCCAAAAATTGGAAATCGTGCTTTTGATATGGAAGATGGATTTATCCAATATCTAAATTGGTATAAAATTCACTCTAAAAACTCTCATCAAACAAAACTAAATGAATTTTGGAAATATCTTGAAACAAATTTGAGAAAATACAAAGGAATAGATGAAGATAATTTCTTTTTTTATTTAAAAGAGTATGAATTCAAATTTAACTACACAAAAGAAGAACAAATAAGTATTTTAAATCAATTATTTTTTCAAAAATAAAATATTATCCCATAAATTTTTTTAATTAAAATCATAAATTTTTCTTTACCATTTAAGCTAACTTTATGTTTGTTTTTTATAAATTGCTTGATTATTTTATTTTTTCTTCAAAGGGCTTCTTGTGTTAAAAAATTTCTCTACAAAAAAGAAACTGTTACTGTTACCAATAACATTTATCATTATTGTTATTGTGTCTGCTGCCGTTTATAGTTATTTCAATGGTGTTGCAAATGGAAGAATAAATGTAGCTTCCCAAACTGACTTATTTATACAACAACTTTTAAAAGGTCGTATTTCAGTTTATCAGTTTTTAAGAACTCCAACTGAACAAAGTGCTCAAAGCGTAAGGGATGACTTTAAAAAGTTTGATGAATATGTTAAAGCTTTAAAACCTCAATTAGTTGAGAAAGAAAATATTCAATTATCTGATGAAATTTTAGATTTATCTAAAAATTATATTAGTAGTTTTGATAAATTTTATGCTAAAAAAATCAGTGAATATAATAACGATATTTTAAAAGAAAATGAAGAAATAAAAACTATCATAAAAGAGATGGTTGAAGTTGGTTTAAAACTTGAAAAAAAATTATCTGACATAAATGAGAATGCTATAAAATTGAAAATTTCAGCTGATGAAACGATGGATAGTGTTTTAGTTATTATTGCCGTAATATCTATTTTATTTTTTGTTACTTTCTCTGTTTTATTATCAAATCAGCTAATCAACTCTTTAAACAATTTTCAAAAAGGTTTATTAAGCTTTTTTGGTTATGTAAACAAAGAAAATTCATCTGTTGAAATGTTAGATGATAGCTCAAACGATGAATTTGGAAATATGGCAAAAGTTGTAAATGAGAATATTAGAAAAACAAAAACAACTATTGATTCAGACAATAAATTCCTAGCTGAAATAAATGAGATGGCTCAAGTTGTAAAAAATGGATTTTTAAATAAAAGGCTTGATAACAAAGTTGAATCTGAAAGTATGGAAAAACTTAGAATTCATATCAATGAAATGATGTATAGCTTACAACTAAGAGTTTGTACAAATATCAATGATATCTCTTATGCACTAGAAAGATATGCAAAACTTGACTTTACGCATAGAATTAAAGGGTGTAATAGTGGAGTTACTGTTGGATTAAATAACTTAGCTGATATCATAAATGAAATGCTTGTTGAAAATAAATCAAATGGTTTAACATTAGGCGATAGTAGTCATATCTTACTTAAAAATGTTGATACTCTAAATAGAAATTCAAATGAAGCTGCTGTTGCACTAGAAGAGACTGCAGCTGCTGTTGAAGAGATTTCAAGTAATATTTCAAATAACACAGACAATATTGTTCAAATGTCTAAATTAGCTTCTAGTGTTACAAGTTCTGTATCACAAGGTCAAACACTTGCAAGTCAAACTACAGAAGCTATGAATGAAATTGATAGAGAAGTAAATGCAATTAATGAAGCTATTACAGTTATCGACCAAATAGCTTTCCAAACAAATATTTTATCTCTAAATGCAGCCGTTGAAGCTGCAACTGCAGGTGAAGCTGGAAAAGGATTTGCTGTTGTTGCTCAAGAAGTTAGAAACCTTGCAAGTAGAAGTGCAGAAGCAGCTAAAGAGATTAAAGACTTAGTTGAAAATGCTACAAAAAAAGCTGACCAAGGGAAAAGAATTTCAGAAGATATGATAAGTGGTTATAAAGCTTTAAATGAAAGTATTATTCAAACTATTGATTTAATCAAAGGAGTTGAATCTTCAAGTAAAGAACAACTAGCTGGAATTGAACAAATAAATCATGCTATCACATCACTTGACCAACAAACACAACAAAATGCACAAATTGCATCACAAACATATAGTGTTGCTGTTCAAACTGATACTATTGCAAAATTAGTACTTTCAAATGCTAATGCTAAAGAATTTATTGGGAAAGAAGATGTTAAAGCAAAAACATTAGATGATACAAAGTCAAATGCACCTGTAATAAATATTAAAAAACCTACAATTAAAAAACAAGAAGTTCCTGCAAAAAAACCTCAAAATGAGATAAAAGCAACTTCAAATGATGAAGATGAGTGGACAAGTTTTTAAAACTTGTCCCAATTAATTTCCTCTACCTAAAAACTCCGAAGCCTCAGTTATAATCATAAATGCATCTGGATCATATTCTCTTATCAGATTTTTTAAAAGGTCTATTTTAGAAGCTTCAACTGTTACAAAAATCACTGTTTTATCTTGATGTTGATGAAGCCCTATTCCTTTCATTATAGTTCCATGTTCTTCTATCTTTTCTCTAATTTGTTCTTTTAATATTTCTACATTATTTGAAACAATATTAACTATTTTTTTAGATGGACGTCCAGTTAATATCATATCAATAACTCTAATTCCAACATATACGCTTAATGTACTATATAAAGACTTTTCAATATCGTTATAAACAAATATTGAAGCAAACATAATTGTTGCATCAATTGCAAGTAAAACTTCTGCTGCTTTATATTTTGTTTTTTTAGCTACTATTTCTCCTACAACAGAAGTACTTCCAGTTGATGCTCTTCCTTTGATAATTAAACCAACACCTAAACCTATAAAAATTCCTCCAAAAATTGCAGCCAATAAAATGTCATGTGTTATAGCTTTTATTTGAAAAAACTCTTTTAAAACATCTGTAAAAGTTGATAGAAGAATTACAACTATAAAAGTTTTAAATAAGTAATATTTCCCATAATAAATATATGACAATACCAAAAATGGAACACTTACTAATGCCATAATAATACCTAAAGTAATTGAGGGAAATAAACTATGTAATAATAATGAAATTCCTACTCCACCACCAGTAATTATCTCATTTGGTGATAAAAAAGAAACTGTCCCAAAAGATAAGAAGAATGCTCCTAAAACTATTAAAATATATTGTTTAATATCAAATTTCATATATAACCTTTTATAAATTTTTTAATATCTTTTTATAATCATTCAAAGAATGAAAGTTTACCTCTTTTGTATTTAACAAAATAGTTTTTCCTATATGTTTTAGTTTTGTAAGTTTTGAAATATTTGGTACAGGGTCTTCTTTATTTACAAAACGAAAGATATTTAAATTATCTTCATAATAATCACAAAACTCTTTTTTAGCAATAGGAGGTGCGCCAAAAGTAAAAATTGAAAGATTATCTTTATTTATTCCTTTATCAATAAAATAACATCCTACAATTGTGGCAATAGCTCCACCCAAACTATGTCCTGATAAAGTAAGTTTATAATTTTCATTTATTGAGTTTATATCCTCTAAAAAATCTATCTCTTTATCAACTTTTTTTGATTTAACTGATTTTCTAAATATTTTAAAACTTCTGTAAAATCCAGAATGAACACATTTTTTGAATTTGTTATGAGATACATATTTTAAACTAAGATTTGTAAGCCAATCTTCTTTTTCTTGACTTCCTCTAAATATAATAGAAATTTCTCCCTTTTCATTCTCATTCATTTTTTTTATACTTACAATAAATTGTAAATCAATTAAATCGTAGTTTGAACGTAGTTTAAAAAATATCTTTTTAAAAAGATTATTAGAAACTCTTTTATGATTTTTTTTATCGAAAAAATATACTTCATCATAAGCATATTTTGTTTTTATCTCTTCTGTAATTTTTTCAATTTTATCAAAATAAACTATTTGAGATAAATCTAAAAAAACAGTTGCATTTTCAATCTCTTTTTTAGATAAATTTTCCATTATTTTCTTAATTTTCCTGCTAAAAAGCCACTTGAAAAAGACCATTGAAGATTATATCCACCACATGGTCCATCTATATTTACAACTTCCCCACAAAAGTACAAACCATCTATTATTTTACTTTGCATTGTTTTTGAATCAATCTCTTTTAGTTCAACTCCACCTCTTGTTATCATGGCATTTTTAAAACCTTCATGTCCTACAATTGTAAAAGGTGTCCAAGCTAATGTTTTAACTAATTTTTCTCTTTTAATTCCTTCTATTTGTTTAAATCTTAAACTTGTTTCTATTTCACAAATATTTAAAATCTCAGTTGCTACACCAGTTGCAAGTAGAGTTTCTAAATTTTCTAAGATAGTATTTGTTGGATTTTTTGCTATTTCATTTTTTAAGTGAGTAAAAATCTCTTCTTCATTTTTACCTTTTAAAAAGTTTATCAAAAGTGGAACTTCATTGTGTTTTTCTAAAATAGGAGTAATTTCTCTAGCAAAATCCAAAATAACTGGACCTCGTAAACCCTCTTTTGTAAAAATCAAATCACCAACAAGTTTTAAGTTTTTGTATTTTGGAATATTTACTTTTAATATAGCTTTTGCGATTGTATCAGCTTTACATGAAGCGAAGTTTTTTTCTTTTGTAATAAGTGGCATCATAGCAGGATGAGTTGAAGTGATTTTATGACCAAAATCTTTAGCATAAATATATCCATCACCAGTTGCTCCTAAGATTGGATAACCCAAACCTCCAGTTGCTATGATGATATTTTTTGATTTGTAGATTTTATCTTTTGAAATAATGATAAAAATATCTTCTTCTTTTTTTATAGTTTCAATAGCAACTGAACACTCAACTTCCACTCCAACTCTTTCTAACTCTTCATCTAATGCACTTAAAATTATACTTGAACTATGATTTACAGGAAATACTCTAAATCCATCTCGGGCGATTGTTTCAACTCCAATTTTAGCAAAAAAATCTCTTAAATCTGTTGCATTAAAAGTATCTATTGCATGGCTCATAAAACGACCATTTTTACCAAATTTTGCCATAAATTCTTCAGTTGAAAGAGTGTTTGTAAGATTACATTTTCCTCCACCAGTAGCTTTTAGTTTAGCTGCAATTTTTGGAAGTTTTTCAAGAAGTAAAACGGAGTTCTTTTCACTAGCACAACTAATACTGGCTAAAATTCCAGCAGGTCCACCACCAATAACTATACAATCATAAATATCATTCAAATCAATCTCTTTATATTTTTTTCGTATTATATATAAAGCTTTAAGTGCATCTTCTTAATACTATGATATTTTTAAACCTACAATTCCAATCAAAATAAAAAGTATAGAGATGATTTTTTGAAAATTCAAAACACCATTTAGATAAAAATACTCTATTAAAACCAAACTAACTATTCCTATTGCACACCAAATTGCATAAGCAAAACTAACTGGTAATACTTTCATAGCTTTTGAAAGAAGAAAAAAACTTGAAACTACCAAACATAAAGTCAAAATAGTAGGAATTGGTTTTGAAAAGCCTTCACTATATTTCAAACCAATTGCCCAAAAAGCTTCAAGAAGTCCAGCTATAAAAAGATAAATCCAAGCTATTGTTGTTGCTGACATAAGAAGTTTCTCCAGCTTCCTAAACTTGTTATCTCTTTTGAGTTTTTTACATAATCTGCTTCACATAAAAAGCCATAAACACTACTTTCATCTTCTAAAAATACTGTTCCTATTCCAAGTGGACTTGCTATTTGTTTCATAAACTTTCCAAAGTTTTCCACATTCATAGACCAAACTTCAAGTTCTAATTGACTTTTAACAGAACTATCATAAATCATACCAGGTCTAATAGGAGTTTTATTTTCAAGTAAAAAAAGTCTATAACCTTTTTTTGTTTTACATTTTTTTACAAAAGTAGCTTCTAAATCTATTAATTGCCAATTTAAAGGCAATCCACTCATATGAGCTCCACAAACACCGATTAAAATCTCATTTTCATTCATTTTAAACTCCTAGATATTTTGAAGCATAACTTAATAGTTTTTCTTCTTCAAAGTTTTTTGCTACAACCGTAACTCCAAAAGGCAAACCATTTACTCTATTTCCAGCAGGAACTGCAATTGCAGATAAATCAAGTAGATTCATATAATTTGTGTAATATCCAAGATTTGTATTAAGTTCTATTGGATTGTTGTTTACTTCTTCTATTTTATAAATTGTTCCTGTTGTTGGTGTTAACATAAAATCAAACTCTTCAAACAACTTTTCAGCTTTTTTTCTATTCTTTTTCAAGATATATTCTGATTCAAAATAGTTGATAGCATTTATATTTTCTCCACCACTTATGATTTTTCTAACTGTTTGCTCAACAACATCTGAAGTTTTTGTAATAACCTCTTTTATAGCTATAAATCTCTCCGTTACCCAAGGTCCACTATAAAGTAAGTTTGCACTTTCATTAAATGGTTCATAATCAATTTCAAAAGCCTTTCCACCTAGACTTTCAAACTTTTTAATAGCTTCTTCAAATAGATTTTTTGATTCCTCATCACCAAAGAATTTTAATTGCTCTTTTTTTGGAATAGCAAAAGAAAATTTTGCTTTTTCTTCAAACTCTACTTTTTCATAATGTCTACTATAAATATCCTCTTCATCATAAGCATTTGCAACTTTAAATACCTCTTCTATCGAACTTAAATCTTTTGCAAAAACCGTCACACAGTCCAAACTTCTACAAGCAGGAACTACACCACTTGTACTAATAACTCCTTTTGTAGCTTTTAATCCTATTAGATTATTAAAAGCAGCTGGAACTCTTCCACTTCCAGCAGTATCAGTTCCAAGTGAAAAACTAGCCATTTCAAGTGCTACTGCAACTGCACTTCCTGAGCTTGAACCACCAGAGATATACTCTTTGTTTATTGAATTTCTACACTCTCCATAAGGACTTCGTGTTCCCACAAGTCCTGTTGCAAATTGGTCAAGATTTGTTTTTCCAATTGGAATAGCTCCAGCTTGGATTAACTTTTCAACCACAAAAGCTGATTTTTTTGGAGTATAAGAAAATTCAGGACAAGCAGCTGTTGTAGGAATATTTACTAAATCAATATTATCTTTTATAGCAAAAGGAATACCATAAAGTGGTAAATCCTCTATATTTTTATTTTCTAAATTTTTTAAATAAAAACTTATTTCATCTTCAGTTAAAGTATAAATCCAAATATTAGAATCTCTTGTTTGCTCAATTTTTTCAAAAATAGATAAAATTACTTCTTTTACTGTAACTTCACCACTTAAATATTTTGCTCTTAAATCTTTAATATTTAAATTCATTTTTCATCCTTTTTGATGATTACTAAAACATCACCAGAATTTATATTATCACCCTCTTTAAAAAGAATTTTTTCAACCGTTCCACTAATATTTGTTTCAATATCAACTTCCATTTTCATTGATTCTAAAATAACTAAAACTTCACCAGCTTTTACTTTATCTCCCTCTTTAACTTCAATTTTCCAAATATTTCCAGACATGATAGATTCAACGGCTTCTTCATTCTCATTTAAAACAATCTCATTTTTTACTTCAATAACATCAGCTTGAACATTAAATTTATCAAGTCCTTTTTCTTTCCACATCAATCTTTCATCTTCAAAAGCTTGTTTTCGCATTGATTGGAAACTTGTATGCTCTTTTTTGTTGTTTTCTAAAAACTCTTTATACTCTTTTAGTTTAAATGTTCCATTTTCAATTTTTAAAGGATATTTTCCATATAAAAACTTCTCTCTAATATCATGTAACTCATCACTTGAAACTAAATAAAACCGAACTTGGTCAAAGAATCTTAATAACCAAGGTTTTGTAAACTCATTTGTACTTCTATATGTGTTCCACATTTGTAAAGTTCTTCCAAAAAGTTGATAACCTCCTGGTCCTTCCATACCATAAACACACATATAAGCTCCACCAATTCCAACAGAATTTTGAGCTGTCCAAGTTCTTGCTGGATTATATTTTGTTGTAACCATTCTATGAGCTGGATTTAGTGGAGTAGCAACAGGAGCTCCTAAATAAACATCTCCTAATCCCATAACTAAATAGGACGCATCTAAAATAATTCTTTGTACTTCATCAACATCTTTAAGTCCATTTATTCTTCTAATAAACTCAATATTTGAAGGACACCAAGGTGCATTTGGTCGTACTCCTTGTTGATATTTATCAATTGCTAATTGGATTGATGGGTCATTCCAAGAAAGTGGTAAATAAACTGTTCGTGATTCTACTTCTAAATTTTCAATATCTTTTAAAGAATTTATCGCTTCTTCTACAAGTTTTAAAATCTCACTTCTATCTATCTCTAAAGAGTTAAAATGGATTTGTAAACTTCTAATACCTGGAGTTAAATCAATGATTGAAGTTAAATTTTTCTCTTCAATATAAGTCATTAGAGCATGAATAAAAAATCTTAATTCAATATCAAGTTTTAACTCTCCAGCTTCAACTAATACAAACTCATTTCCAGCACTTCTAATAACAATATCTAAATCTAACTCTTTATAATTAAAAGTTTTTATAATTGGCGTTGCTTTTTCTTCATCAAAATCAATAATAAAATCAGCCAAATTTGGTAAAACTTCATTTGCTTTAATTGCTTTTTCAAAAGCTAAATTCATCAAATCTGCGTTTTCTAAACAAAGAGGTTTAAACTTTATTTTATCACCAGTTTTAAGCTGACCAATTTTATGTAATTCACAAGAGATAATTGTTGCAGGACAAACAAATCCTCCAAGACTTGGACCATCAGGTCCTAATATTACTGGCATATCTCCTGTAAAATCTATTGTTCCAAAAGCGTAAGCATTGTCATGGATATTTGAAGGATGAAGTCCAGCTTCTCCTCCATCATTTCTTGCCCATTTTGGAGTTGGTCCTATTAATCTAACTCCTGTTCTACTTGAGTTAAAGTGAACTTCCCAAGAAGTAGCAAAAAACTCTTTTATATCTTCAGTTGTAAAGAAATCTGGGCTTCCATGAGGACCATAAACAACACCAATTTCCCACTCATTTACTAAATTTATTTTATTTGCAAGCTCTTCATAAACCTCATCTTTAGTTTCAAAATAGTTTAACACGTCACCAGCTTTAAGCGCACGTCCTGAGTGTCCTCCAAACTCACCTAAAGTAAATGTTGAAGAGCTTCCTAGATATGAAGCAACATCAAAACCACCTTTGATAGCTAAATATGTTCTATTTCCATTTCCAATAACTTTTTTAAACTCTAAAACATCGTTTTCTTTTACATTTATAGCTTTATACATCTCTACACTATTTCCATTTAATGTTGCTTGCATATCTGCTCCACCAAAAGAAATAGTTGTAGAATTTCTAAATTTAAAAGTAGCTCCCATAAAAGTCATCTCTATAAAAGCAGCTTTTTCATCATTTTTTAGTAAATGATTTAAAAGTCTTGGTGTTAGATTGTCCATAGCTCCAGATGGTGGAATACCAACTGCCCAGAAGTTTTGACGTGCAGGATAATCTTGGATTGATGTCATTGTTCCTGATTTTAAAATATCAACTTTAAAAGGTTTGTATTCTAACTTCTCTAATACTTTTGTGTAAAAGCTTGAATTTTTAAAAAAATCTTGTTTTAAAATTGCTTCTAAATATGATAGATTTGATTCAATTCCATAGATTTTTGAAGTTTTTAAAACCTCTTGTAGTTTTTCTAAATTTTCTTCTCTATTTTTTCCATAAGAAATAAGTTTTGCTAAAAGTGGGTCATAAAATGGACTTACCTCACATCCATCTTCAATCCATGTATCTATTCTTAAATCTTTTGGAAACTCAACTTTTGTAATTAGTCCAGTACTTGGTTGGAAATTTTTACTTGCATCTTCTGCATAAACTCTTAGTTGTATTGCATGACCTTTTGGATTATGAATATAATCAAGTAGTGGTTTGTTATCACCATATGCAATTCTTATCATCCACTCAACTAAATCAACCCCACATACCTCTTCAGTAATTCCATGTTCAACTTGTAATCTTGTATTAACTTCTAGAAAGTAAAACTTATTTGTTTTTGTATCATAGATATACTCAACAGTTCCAGCACTTTTATAATTTACTGCAAGTGCTAGTTTTTTTGAAGCTTCAAATAACTCTTTTCTTAACTCATCACTAATATTTGGTGCTGGTGTTTCTTCTATAACTTTTTGATTTCTTCTTTGAATTGAACAATCTCTCTCACCTAAAGTTTTAACATTCCCATTTCCATCACCAAAGATTTGAACTTCAATATGACGTGCAGTTTCGATATATTTTTCTAAAAAAACTCCACCATTACTAAAGTTTGAAGTAGCAAGTTTTATAACACTTTCATAAGCTTGAACTAACTCTTCTTCATTAAAGCAAAGTTTCATTCCTATTCCACCACCACCTGCAGTACTTTTTAACATAACTGGATAATAAATAGTGTTTGCAACTTCTTTTGCCATTTCTAAACTAGTAAGAAGTTCACTTCCCTCTAACAATGGTACATTATTTGCTTTTGCAATATCTCGTGCTGTATGTTTTAATCCAAAATCTTCTATCTGTTTAGAAGTGGGACCAATAAATATAATTCCATTTTTTTCACACTCTTTTACAAAATTTACATTTTCACTTAAAAACCCATATCCTGGATGAATAGCATCAACATTATACTCTTTACAAATCTCAATAATTTTTTTATAGTTTAGGTAAGTCTCTTCTAGTGTAGTTCCATGAAGTTGTACACTTATATTTGCATTTCGTACAAATGAAGCATGTTTATCTGCCTCACTATAAATCGCAACTGACTCAATACCCATCTTTTTTAAAGTTCTAATTACTCTATTTGCAATCTCAGCTCTATTTGCAATTAATACTCTTTTAAACACTTTATATCCTTGAAGTATAATTTGGGGCCGTCCCGTATGAATATATCTTATAAGTCGTCTAATAAGATAAAAAGAATTAGCTCTTTTGGGCTTTTAACTAACTATTTGTCCCAAATAATTAATTGTATTGGAGTTGGGTTATATCCATTACATGGATTGTTTAATTGTGGACAATTTGAAATTAAAACTAATGTATCCATATGTGCTACCATTTCCACATAATCACCTGGTTTTGAGATACCATCAACTATTGCTAAATGTCCATTTTCTTCAACTGGTACATTCATAAAAAAGTTAATATTATTTGTAATATCTTTTGGACTCATTTCAAGTTGTGCCGCAATTGTTAAGTAATTATCTCTACAAGAATGCATATATTTTTTATCTAAACCAAATCTAACACTATTACTTTCAGCACTACAATGTCCACCTAAAGTATCGTGATTTCCACAAGTATCTTCTGTAATTTCCATTAACACATTATCATCTATTGAAATAAGTTTTGTTCCAGTAGTAATAAAAATACTTCCTTGTTCTCTAATAGTATCATTTGCACTATATCTATCATTGTAATTATCGTTATTGTAAAAAAGTGTATCTACTGCTTGACAACCTTCTAAATCAACAATTCTGAAAGTTTGCCCTTTTTTAATAACACCTGCCCATGGAAGACCTGATGGTAATTTTTCATTATAAATTGCATTTTCTATATTTTTTGACATCTTTTAATCCTTACACAAAATATCTATTTGTATTTATAAAGCCTCTTTTAGCTTCATCACTATAGTTTTTATAATCTTCATCTTTAAATTCAACACTATCAAAAATAGTAATTTCAATATCACTTGGCTCATAAACTCCACTTTTATCCATAGCGTGAGGTGTATTTGATAATACAAGTAAAACATCCATGTGTGCTGTTAATTCTATAACATCATCTTTCTTTGCTTTTCTATCACTTAATACAAGTTTTGAACCATCTTTTACATCTACTTTTCTAAATAGATTTAGTGCTGGAATTAAATCTTTTTTTGTCATTCCATATTTTCCAAGCTCTATTAAAAAGTTTTCTTTATCACTTTTATAGTAACCATTTCTACAACTTTGATAAGTTGCTTCTCCTCCAAAATTCTCTTTGATAACTCTTTCATTTGAAATTCCACCTAAAATATCAAATAAACCATCAGTAGAATCTTCCGTAATTGCAAATAAAACTCTACCCATTTCAGAAAACAGAACTTTTTCTTTTCCTAAAAATGCATTCCATTGGATTTTTACTGTATCTGCACTATTAAATCTTTCTGCTACATTTGAAGCGTTGTAAAACATAGCACTTAAACTTGCATTTTCACCTTTTGCTTTTAGTTGTATTGTTTGCCCTCTTTTAATGATTTTTGACCATTTTACACTTGAAGGGAAAATTTCATTTAAAACCACTTTATTACTTCTCATTTTTTCTTTCCTTACTTGAATCTATATCATTTACAATTGTTGACCCATATCTATTTGGAAAATCCTCGTCAACTTTTATTTTGTCAAATACCAAAACTCTTGTTCCTAATTTAAAAGCTTCACTAATATCATGAGTTACCATCACAACTCCAAAATTTAGTTTTGAATGAATATCCAAAAGTAATTCATGCATATCTTTACTAATTCCAGGGTCAAGTGCACCAAATGGCTCATCTAAAAGTAGAAGTTTTGGCTCTTTTACAAGTGATTGAGCGATTGATAATCTTTGTTTCATTCCACCACTTAACTCATATGGATATTTAGTTCTTGAGTGATATAAACCAACTGCCTTTAAAATCTCATCAGCTTTTTCATAAGCCTCTTTTTTTGCTTTTCCAAAAAGTTTCCCAAGAAATGGCGACTTTTTGAACTCTAAACCAATAATTACATTATCAATCACATTTAAGTGATTTAGTGTTGAATATCTTTGAAACACTATTCCTCTATCATCACTTGGCTCTTTTGGATACTCTTTATCTTCAAAAAACAACTCACCTCGTGAGGGTTGTTCAATTCCTAATAACATTCTTAAAAATGTACTTTTACCACAACCAGATGGTCCAACTAAAGTACAAAACTCGCCACTATTCATAGAAAAATTTAATTTTTCTAAGATTATATTATCACCGTAATTTTTCCAAATATTTTTTGCTTTAATTAATCCCATAATCACTCCTTTCCAAACCAAGGAAATAGTTTTTGATTAAATTGTCTTAAAACAAAATCTATTAAAAATGCTAAAAGTGTAATCCATACAACATAAGGTAAAATCACATCCATAGCTAAATATCTTCGTACTAAAAATATTCTATAACCTAAACCCTCAGTTGCAGCTATTGCTTCAGCTGAAATCAAAAATATCCAAGCAGTTCCTAAAGTCAATCTAATAGAATCAATCAATCTTGGAAATATTTGAGGAGTTACAACTCTTGTTATTATTTGCCAAGTATTAGCTCCCAAAGTTTGAACTTTTATGATTTGTTCACTTGGTATTTCTCTTACTCTTTGATAAATATCTCTTATCATAATTGGTGTAATTCCTAAGATAATCAAAACTACTTTTGAAATCTCACCTAAACCAAATACTATAAAAAGTATCGGTAAAATTGCCATTGTTGGAATCAGTGAAAAAAACCAAATAAGTGGCGATAAAGTTGAAGTAATCATAGGAATAACTCCAATTGAAATACCAACAACTAAAGCAATAACTGCACTAATTCCTACACCTAAAGCCAATCTTTTTAAACTTGAAACTGTGTCATCATAAAGGATATAACTTCCAGTTCTTTTATCCTCTTCAAAAGCCAATTTACTCATACTTTCAATACATTTTTCTATTGATGGCAATAGTTTATCATTTGGATTTTCAGCAAGTCTAGCATTTGAAGAACCTATATAAACTATCACTATTAATAGAAAAGGTAATAATCCCAAAAAAATATTTGTTGTTTTTGATGGAATTTCATTTATTAACCTTTTCATATTTTTTCCTAAAAATTAAAGTTTTCCCTCTAGTGCCATTTTCATATATGTATCATCAAATCTAAGTTTGATATTTCCTTTATCTCCAATAACTTTTCCATTTGGAAACTCAATTCCTACAAATCCATAATCACTAGCACCCTCACCATATAAACCATGGTCAAAAGAGAATTTAGCAACAAACTCCATAGTTTTTACTATTTCATCACTATTGTTAAATTTTACAGCTTCTGCTGGTGTGTAATACATATTTGTAGTTTTTAATTGGTCTTCAAATCCAGCTAAATCCGTTCCAGAAGCCTTTGCCATAATTGTTTTAGCTTCGATTGATTCTTTTGAGTTAGAAGTCATTAAAGTCATCATTTCATACCAAGCACCAACTAATGCTTTTCCAAATTCTGGATTTTCTTTTAAAGTTTGAGTGTTAGCTACCATTAAATCTATAATCTCACCAGGAATTTTTGAACTATCAAAAATAGTATTTGCTTTTGGCATTTTTTGAATTTCACTCACTTGTGGTTTCCAAGTAACAACACTTGTAACATCAGCAGTTGCATAAGCAGAAACCATATCAGCATCACTTGTATTTACAACTTTTATATCTTTTTCACTCATTCCATTTTTTTCTAAAGCTCGAGCTAATAAATAGTGAGAAATTGATAACTCAACAAGGTTTATATTTGTTCCTTTTAAATCTTTGATTGATTTTGCAGTTTTAGAAATAACAGCATCATTTCCGTTTGAATAATCTCCAATGATTAAAGCAGTTGAATCAACTCCACCAGCAGCAGGAATTCCTAATGCATCAGTATTTGCCATTACACAACCATCAAATTCACCTGAACTATATTGATTGATTGATTCTATATAATCATTTATTTGAACTATTTGCACATTAATTCCATATTTTTTAGCCCATTTATCCATGATTTTTTGAGATTCGATAACATCCCAAGGCATCCAACCAACATAGATACTCCAAGCAACTTTGAAATCTTTTTTTGTTCCAGCAAAAAGCGAAGTTGATGTTAATCCTAAAAATAGAACAGCCAATGACAATAGTTTAAAGATTTTTGAAATCGAAAGTTTCATGTATTACTCCTAAATAAAATTAAACACGTAAGAGGTTTTCACCTCCCGGGCTTTTATCCCTCCGTGTAACTCTAATTTAAGAGTCGATAGCTCTCGGACCAGTCAACTTAAAAAGTTCGGAACCCTAGCCATCTTTGCAGTTCTTCAAGAGGCGAAATTGCCTCTAACATGTTTGATAAAGTAATTATAAATAAAAATTAATCTTTATTGAATAGTTTTAGTGTTTAAAAAATATACAAATAAATTTTTTAATAAAAAATCTTTCTAAGTAACTATTAAATATCATTACATATTAAATTATTTTGAAGGATTATAATTGGCTGGAATATTAGGCTATTTATCAGTTTTAGCAGATGATATAAGTTCACTTGCTGGAAAAACTATGGCAACAACTGCCAAAAGTTTAGCAACATCACTCGATGATATAGGATTGCTGTTTGATGATATTGCGACTTACACAAAACTTGCAAGTGTAAAATCTAGTGGTCTTTTAGTTGATGACTTAGCTGCTATTGCAAATTTTACAAATGAAACAACTTCTGATATTTTGAAAAAAGAGTTAGAAAAAGCAAAATCTGTTGAAGAGTTTAAAGAAAATATTGAAAAACTTGATGTTAATGAACAAAAAAAGATTTTAGCTGAACTTGAAAATATTAGAAATTTAGCAATTCTTGAAGCAAAAAGAAAAGCAGCACTTAGAGAACTTCCTATTGTTTATAAAATTGCACTTGGAAGTTTTAAAAATAAATTTATCATTATTCCTGTTGTTTTACTTTTAAGTTATATCTCTCCTTGGCTTATTGGTCCTATTTTAATTTTAGGGGGAGCCTATCTAGCTTATGAAGGGGTTGAAAGTATCTTAGAAAAATTTGGAAATCATCATGAAGTAGATGATGTTAAAGAGACTATAAAAGAACTTTCAAGTGAAAAATTAGAAGATGCAAAAGTAAAAAGTGCAGTAAAAACTGACTTTATTTTATCTTTTGAAATTATAGTTATAAGTCTTAGTTTGATAGAAAATACTGATTTTTTAACAAAAGTTTCTGTTTTATTTCTTGTTGGGATTTTAACAACAATCTTTGTATATGGGATTGTTGCATTTATTATAAAACTTGATGATATAGGATTTTATTTACAAGAGAAAAAAAGTGCAATATTAAAAACTATTGGTGATGGATTTGTAAAATCAATGCCTTATATCATAAAAACTATTGGTATTTTAGGAACGATTGCTATGCTTGCTGTTGGAGGAGGAATTATCTCTCACGAAACACATATTTTACACTCATTTGATGAGATTTTAAAAGCTATTCCTCTTGGAGGATTTTTAAGTGAGATTGTTTTAGGGGCGATTGTAGGTTATGTTGTTGTTTTAATAGTTCCATTTATTTCAAATATCTTTTCAAAATTTAAAAAAAGTAACTCTTAATAATATCTGCTAAGATATATAACATCAGTAAAGTGAAGATAATCTTATTGTAATTCATAAGATTATCTTAGCTAAAAAATACTTTTTCAAAAACTAACTATCAATTTTTTCAAAGTTTTCTATCATATCTTTATTTGTTTGTTCTTTTATATATGAGTATGTAACAGATAAACAACTAATAACTAATGTTGTAATAAAAAGATTTAATAATACATATAAGATTTCGAAATGAGGAGAAATACCTGTAAGAAATTTTATAATTAAACCATAAACAACGGCTATTAAAATAGAAATTAAAATTGGAAAAATAATTACCATAAACATAGATAAAAATTTATAATTTTTTGTTAAAGTCCAAGTATCATAAAAATCCATTTTTTCATCAATTGCAACAGCAGGAAGAATCATAGAAAATCTACTCAAAATAATTAAAGTAACTGTAGAAGAAAGAATAGTTGCAAAAACTACTGAGAGCTTTCCCATAAACATATTAAACAATGCTGTTGAGAAAAAGAAGATTATTAAAAAGGCTATAATAGAAATAATCCCAAGAAGTGATGACCTATAAAAAAACTTCCATTCTCTTTTTGTTGTTTTTACACTATTCCATGGTGAAATATTATCGTTTATTAAAATTATTCTATGTACAGAAATAGCAATTGATAAATTTACAATAAAAGAAAGTAAAAAAAATAAAATTGCAATATATTTTTCAGCATCATTTGCGAATACTAATTTTCCATCTAACATAATTAATTTTGGGAAAAAAATATTTATAATAAGTAAAAAGATTAAAGGAATAATTAAAGCTTTAAATAAAGCCTGTCTATTTTCAATAAGAGTTTTCAAAGATTCATTCATCAACTTTGTATACATATACTAGCCTTTTTATATAATTTACTAAATTATATAAAACAAATAACTCAAAAAAAACTCTTTTTTAATTCAAAGAATAAAAGATTATCCTTTTCTTAACTCTTGCCTTTTATTTGCTTTTGATACATCTTTTTGAGCAAAATCATAGTTTTCGGGAATAATTTTCTTTAAAAATGGTGGAATTTTTCTTCCCCCTACTTTCATAACATCTTCCAAAATTATATTTGCAATTTTTTCTTTATCAAATTTTGCACTCATATATTCAAATAAAAACTCAGCCATTCTATCAAGTGAGATTTTATAAGTAGATTCACTTCTTCTATAAAGCCACTTACTTAAATCATAAAAATTTTCAAAAACTTTTCCATCTTCAAAAAGTAAAGCTGTTGTTTTTTGGAAATTTCCACTATTGTAAACAATATCCCAAAATCTAGCAAATCTTTTCATCTCTTGCATTTGTGAAAAATCGATTAAATCATTTTTTAAAATATCATAAGGAGGTAAATCACTATAAACCATTCCATAAATTTTGTCATGTCTATCTAGCGTTGTTCCTGATAACTTCTTCAAAATTCCAACTTGAATTTCACCAGTTGAAAGGGTATAAAGTAAATCAAGATTTTTCCCAAAACTCTCAATAGTTTCACTTGGAAGCCCAATAATCAAATCTATATGCATATGAGCATGTGTTTCCGTTGATAAAAACTTTAGATTGTCTTTTATTTTATCAATTCTTAGATTTCTATGAATCTCTTTTGCAACATCTAAATTTAGAGTTTGAATACCAACTTCAAGTTGTAAACTTCCAGCTTTAAACTGTTTGATTAACTCTCTTAATTCTTCAGGGAAATTATCAGGTATTACTTCAAAGTGTAAAAAATACTCTTCTTCTTTTTCTAAAAAATAGTTTAAAATAGCTTTTGCATAAGAGATTTTGATATTAAAAGTTCTATCAATAAATTTGAAATTTCTTGCACCTCTTTGCCATAATTTATCAATTTGTTCTAAAAAAACTTCAATTGATAAATATCTCATTTTTGAATCAATTGATGATAAACAAAACTCACACTCAAAAGGACAACCTCTTGCCATTTCCACATATATATGTCTATTTTTGATATCAAAATCTGTATAGTCATCATATGGTAGAACAATATTTTCTAAATCAACTTTTGGTGAATTTATAACTCTTGTTTCTTTACAATTTCCATTTAAAATATCAAAACACAAATTGTAAAAACTTATTTCTCCCTCACCTGTGATTATATAATCAGCCATATCAAAATTTACTCGTAAAGGAGTATAACTAACCTCAGGACCTCCAAGAACAACTATCGTTTCAGGTGATACTTTTTTAATAGTTTGTACAAGTTCAGCAACATCACTTGCATTCCAAATATAAACAGCAATTCCAACTATCTTTGGTTTATGTTCAAGTATTTGTTCTGCTATTGTTTGATTTGATGAGTTTATAACAAACTCTAAAATTTTAGCTTCTTCTTTAAATTCTTTTAAATTTGCATATAAATATCTCAAAGCTAAAGATGTGTGAGAATATCTCGCGTTTAATGTTGTAAGTATAATTTTTTTCATTCGCGATTGTAACATAATGTCGCTATATTAACCTTTCATAAACCAAAGTTCACTATACTACATCTTTTAAAAAAGGAGAATCATGACAAACGATACTTTTACTAGATTTAGAGTGATTTCATTTGTAGAAGGTCTTTCATATTTAATCTTAGTATTTATAGCAATGCCTTTAAAATATTTTGGTGGTTATCCAATAGCAGTAAAAGTTGCTGGAATGACTCATGGTATTTTATTTATTCTATTTTGTATTGCCTTATATATGGTTATGAAAAAATATAAATGGAAATTTTTAGGATTCCAACTTTTTGTTTATTCACTTATTCCATTTGGATTTATTTTAATTGAAAAAGTTATAATGAAAAATCCTCCTAAAAAGTTAAAATAGATGTTTTTTACAGAAGGTTTTTTAGGAACACAAGCTCCATTTTATTTAGATTTAGCAACAGTTTATTTTGCAATACTTCCATTTTTGTTAGCTTTTAGCATTTATCTTGCAAAAAAAAAGATGTATGAAAAACATCTAATTTCACAAGCAATAATCTTAGGTATATCTTTATTTATAATTGTTATTTTTGAAATTGGAGTTAGAATTACAGGTGGTTTTGAAGAGTATTCAAAATATAGTAATATCTCTTATGACTTTATGATAATTTTTTTAGTAATACATATTTTAATAGCAATTGCAGCTGTAGGTGGTTGGTTATTTTTATTTATTTCATCTTATAAAGATTATATAAATCATCATTTTAATGGAAAAAAACATAGAAAAATTGCTAAAGCTATATTTTTTGCTTTAACAGTAAGTTCAATTATGGGTATTTTTATGTATCTATTTCTATTTGTATTTTAAATATTAAGGTTAAAAAACCTTAATATCTTTTTATTATTTTAGATTATAAATTTCAATGTCAGCTATTTGGATAGGATAATTTTGTTGATCTAATTCTCCATCAACTGGAACAATCTCTGATGCTTTTTCACCATTATTTGAGTCATTTAAAGCACCTGCTCTTAAATTGATTTGTAAAACATCTAAATCTTTTACATCAATTTCTAAACTAAACTCTTTTTCAATAGTAGGATCTGTCCAGTTTTCATCCCAACCTTCAACTAATAAATATGATGAAATTATATTTTTTTCTAATCCACCATTCCAGATTTCACTTCCAGCATCATAAAAATTGATTTTATCAAAACTATTTGTTGTATGTTTTTTTATTCTAGTTGCGTCTTTTAACTCAGGGAAAGATACAGATATTCCACCACTTGTAATTGTATTCATATCAGGGATATATCTAAAAGTCACTTTTAAAAGGTCTTTTCCAATTAATTCATAATCATAGAATACACCTTTACCATTTGTGTTTTGTCCTAAATATTGAGAATCATCAAAACTTTTTTTCTTTGGAAGGTCTAACTCTTTTTCATCTAATACTTTTTTACCATTTACATAAACACCATCAGTTTTTAACTCTGCTTCAAATTTTTTTAGATTATCTTGTCCATCTATAAAATCTATTTGAGAATCAGGTTGTTTTAGATTTAAAAGATTTTTTAGATTTTGTGCTGTTTCATTATCTAAATTAATAACTAACTTGATAGTTTCAAAAATATCTTTAATATTTTTTGCATCTTCAATTGAACCATTTTTATTTAATCCTAAAGATAAATCATATTTTAAAGTATCAAATATTTTTTGACCTTTAACCATATAATTTGTCGCACTTCCATTTGAAGATACTGATATACCACTTTGGAACAATGTTTTTAAATAATCTTGATAGTTTTCATTTTCTAAATAACTTGTTATTTCATCTAATTTTTTTATTGGTAATTTATCAACAACAAAATTTAAAGATGTTTTTTTAAGATTTGCAACTTCTTCACCATATTTTTTTACATTAACCTCATCAAAAGCTATTCCACTTTTTCCTGAGATATTAACATCGTCTTTTATTGTATTTGAACTTATTAAAATATTTTTTACATTAAATGAATTATCATAATCTTGGAACTCAATATTTTTAATAGTTGCATTTGAAACTTCTTTTTTATCATCAAAATCATAATCAAGATTTAAATCATTTAATTGGAAAAAGTCTTTATCTGATTTTTCTGTACCAGATATTTTTACTAAAGCCAATTTCATATTCTTACTATTTCCTTCTAAACCTCTAAGAGTGAAGAACATTAAATTTGGAATAACTGTATCAATGTCTGCTAGTTTATAATTTGCATTTTTATCAATACTGATTTTTAGTTTTTTATCTTTTAAGAAATCTACTAACCATTTACTTGATGGAATATTTGTTGCTTCTTGAGTTAGAGTATACATAGCTTTTTTAGATAATGCAGATAAATATACATTAGCGTTTACATCAAAACTTAGATTATTAATAGCAAAATCATAATCAAAAGTAATTCCCTCAAAAATTTCTACTTTTTCTACTGTATCAAGAAGATTATATTGTTTTTCTAAAGTTTTTCTTAACTCATCATCTTTTATCTTAGCAAATAGATAAGAAGTAACTTTATCTGGATAAACAACTTCAATTTGACCATTACCATTTGTTTTTAAATAATTAGATGTTTGTTGATGTTTAACCACAAAACCATTACTATTTAACTCTTCAATTTTTGCATTTATAAAACTATCAGATTTTATTTTAAATCCAACTACTACAGCAATAATAACTACCAAAATAGCTACTACACCCAAGACAAGCTTTTTCATATTTCCCCTTTTTAATAACTAAATAATATTTTACCAAATTTTATTGATAAATTTTTCCTTTATGCTTCAACCAACCATCTTTGTGTTTTTTTCTTGGGTCATGATGAGTCCAATGAATTACTCCACCTTTATTATTCCATTCATATTCACCATAAAATTCAACACTATCACCAACTCTCAAATCTTTTATTTTATTTGATAAATCAATATTATGTGCAACTAAAATTGTCAAATTTGAAGATAGTTTTAAAATAAATCTTTGATGACGACTTCCATTATTATCATCACTTAATATTTTAACAACTTTTCCACTTCCTTGAACCTGAACATCACTTTGTTTGTTATGATATGCTTTGTCTATAATTGGATTTGCAAAAACTAAACTTGTTGATAAACAAAATGTTGTAAAAAGTGCTATTAAAAACTTTTTCATTATTTACTCTCTGGTCTATAAACTTTGATATTTGTATAACCTTCACTATCTCTTAGATATTGTGCATGTAATTGACTCATTATTCCTTTATCACAATAGAATAAATAAGTTTTATCTTGAGGTAGCTTTTTTAACTCATTTTTTAACTCATAAAATGGAATTTTTAAAGTTTCACAAGAAGTTTCTATACAATCAGGAGTTTGTCTAATATCTATAACTGTATAATCACCACTGTTTAAATCTGTAACTATCTCCATTTGCCCTATTTCATTTACATCTTGGTCTATTTCATCTACATTTACAAATACAGATTTTTTAACAGACTCATCTAAAATAGAATAATCAAAAGCATTTGCCTCTTTTTCCATTCTTTCATAACTTCCATGAGTTACTGGATTTTTTGAAATAACACCACAATATTCAGGCATAGACTCTGCAAATCTTCTTGTTCCTATTTTATAAGCAATATCAATAATATCTGGTTTACTCATCATTGCAAGTGGTCGTAAAACAAGTTTATTTGTGCATTGGTCAATTAATGCTAGATTTCTTAATGTTTGACTCGAAACTTGTGCTACACTTTCACCTGTAACTAAAGCATCTATTCCCATACTATTTGCTATTTTTTCACTAGCAAGTAACATTAATCTTTTTAACATAACTCCCATATAAGGTTGACTCACACTTTTAAAAATCTCAGTTACAACATCATCAAAAGGAACACTAATAAATGAAACTCTATGAGAACTTCCAAATTTATTCCAAAGATAATATGCTACTTGTTTTACTCCAATTTCATGAGCTAATCCACCAAGATTAAAGAAAATAAAGTGAGTTTTTATTCCTCTTTTCATTGTTAAATATGAAGCAACTGTTGAGTCAAATCCCCCAGACATTAAAGATAATACACTTCCTTGAGTACCAATAGGAAAACCTCTTAAACCTAAATGTTTCTGAGTGATTATATTTAATTGTGTGTGTTCAAGTTCTACATTGATAGTAACTTCTGCATTTTTTAAAGCAACACCTTTTGTTTTTCCTTCATTCATAGCAAGCATATATCCACCAACAGTTTTTTCAATATCCATTGATTTAAACTCTTGTGTTCCAGTTCTTTTTGCTCTTACTACATAAGTTTTACCGATGATTTCATCTTTCATAACTTCATTTACTTTTTCTTTTATTTCATCTAAAGTTGTCATGTTATCAAACTGAATTGCTTCTAAAATTTGCTCAATTCCTGGAGTATCAAGTAATTTTGTTCGAACTAAATCAACTACTTCTATGGGACAAATTACTTCTACCTTGTCAAAAAACTTTTTTATTTTTATATCAGTTGAAATTTTTGATAATAAAGATACTAGATTATTATAAACCTGAGATATCATTTGTCTTTTTGCTGTCGTACCTTTTATCATAATTTCAGTGAAGTATTTGATAATAAATTTTTGTGTTTTGATTTGTGATTTATCCATATATTTTGAAGACCTTATTTGTTTTAATTATTGGCGCGAATTATAACATAACAGTGGTAAAGGAAAAGTTTATATTGGGGCTTTTATTTTTTTCTAATATTTTTTTGAGATAATACGCGTTTGTTAAAAAGGAATGAAGTATGCAAGAAAACCAATATGAAAAAATTAGATTGTTATTTTTTAAGCTAATTGCTGAAACTAAAGAATTAACAACTGATGAATTTGAGAATCTAATAAATCAAGTTTTTGAAGCAAATCCATCAATAACAAAAGATATGAAAGAAAGACTCGTTATTGATATTACAAAAATGAGAGATGACTTATTAAAATAAAGAGGAAAATATGGATATAGATACTTTAGAAGATTTGGCAAAAGAGCTAAAATCTGATGAAAATGAAAATGTAATTGAACTTTTTGAAGAATACGCAAGAGTAAACAACATAAGTGAAGATAAACTTGAACAAGTTTTATCAAAAGAGCATGATTGTTTCAAATGTGAAAGTTGCCATAAATTTTATTGTTATGATGAATATTCTTTCTTTGATGAAAAATGTATTTATTGTTGTGACACAGATGATGAGGAAGAATTCTAAAATAAGTTTCGTATAGGACTTATTTTATTATATTTTAGTTTATTTCAAAGATATTTCATCATATTTAACCAGCTTTAGATAGAATAGTAAAAACCTAAACAAGAGGTATTATGAAGAATTTTGAATTTTCCTATATTTATACAAACAATTTTAAACAAAAAATACAAAGAATTTTTAAAATTAAATATAAATCAAACCATCTAATAACTAAAATTACTTTTGACATAGAATCAATTGATTATGACCTAAATTTAAAACAAGAATGGATAAGTTCTAAAAAGAATTACGGTCTAATCAGTATAGATGAAAAATTTCTGAATGAAAATGAAGAAAAAGCTATATTACTTATGATTTATGACATAAATCCAAGCTTTTTTGCAAACGATTGTCTTTATAGTGGGGATAAAACTATGTTAGATAAATTGACTAAAATAAAAGAAGAATACAACTATTTAACAAGATAGGCAAAAGCCTATCTTTTATAACATAGTGATTTTATCTTCTTTAGTTGTAATCATACATAAGAACTCATATTCACTACCATAACAAGCTTCATAATAGTGAGATACACCAGCTGGAATATAGATAAAATCTCCAGCTTTTGCATGATACTCTTCTCCACCAACAACAACTTTTGCTTCACCTTTTAAAACATATTGTTGATGTTGAATTTCATTTGTATGATTTGGCATCGAACCATCTTTTGCTAAAGTTACTTTTCTAACTATGAAATCTTTATCTTCTTTTGGAGATAAAACTGCAATTGAAGCATTTACAGTTTTTGGGATACAAGTTGACTCATAATTTTGAGAATTTTTACAGTACATAATCTTCCTTCTTTTTTGTTAATTATAACTCTTTTTAAAATTCAAAATGTTTAACTTTTAAATCTTTTTAAAACTTTTTTATATCTATTCTCACTATTACATTGAATAAGTAACATATCATTCTCTTCAAGTATTGTAGAACCAGTTGGTTTTATATAATCATTCTCTCTTTTTATTAGAAGAATTAAAAAATCAGCTGGTAAATTTAACTCAACAATACTCAAACCAATAACCTTTGAATTCTCTTCAATATAAAATTGTTTTAATGTATGATAAAACAGAGGTGAAGCCAAAACATTTTCAGGTTTAAAATCTTTACTTTTTGATTCAACTTTTAACCACTTTGCCATAAGAGGAAGAGTTGTTCCTTGTATCAAAATTGAAAATAAAACAATAAAAAATACAATATTAAAAATCAAATTTGATTTTTCAAATCCTTGTAAATATGGATATGTAGCCAAAATAATAGGAACAGCACCTCTTAATCCAACCCATGAAATAAAAGCTTTTTCTTTAAAAGAAAATGAACTAAAACTTGTACTTATAAAAACTCCAGCTGGTCTTGCTACAAACATTAACCAAAAAGCAATTACTAAACCTGAAATCATTACATCAGGAAGTTCTGAAGGAAAAACTAAAAGACCAAGAGCCAAGAAAACTGTAATTTGCATAATCCATGATAAACCTTCATGAAAACCAATTAAATTTTTCTTATGTACAAACTCTTTTGTATTTGCAACAATTCCAGCAATATAAACAGCTAAAAATCCATTTCCTTCTAATAAAGAAGCACTTGAAAATAAAAATAAAATCCAACCAATAGTAAAAACAGGATAAAGTCCATAAAAACTCAAATGAATTCTATTTAATATTGAAGGTAATAATATTCCAAAAATATAACCAAGAATACCTCCAATTATAAATTGTAGAAAAAATTTAAAAATCCATTCTGTAACACTTGAACTTTCTGGTAACATCAATATTTGTAAAATAGCAACTGTTAAAAAAATTGCCATTGGGTCATTACTTCCTGATTCTAGTTCTAAAAGTGGAGTAAGTCTCTTTTTTAAAGAAATCCCTTTTGCTCTTAATATTGCAAAAACTGCTGCTGCGTCTGTTGAAGAAATAATCGCTCCAACAAGTAAAGATTCTAAAAAAGTAAAATGAAGTATATAGTAAACACAAATTGCTGCAAAAAATGCTGTTAAAAATACTCCAAGTGTTGCTAAAATCAAACCATCTTTTAAAACAGGTTTTATACTTTTCCATGCAGTATCTAAACCACCACCAAATAAAATAAATATTAAAGCTAAAGTTCCTATGTTTTGAGCTAATTCAACATTATCAAAATAAATACCTAAAATTCCATCTGAACCAGCAAGCATTCCTAGTCCTAAAAATATAAATAGTGAAGGTATTCCATATTTACTTGATAATTTACTTGCAAATACGCTTAAAAGCATCAAAAATGCAGTAATTAATAAATAAAATTCAATAGATGCCATAAAATCCTTTCTTGCTTTCTATTTTTAAATTTGTAACTATAATATAACTTGACTGTAAATAGAAAAATATAAAATAAAAAGCAATATTTGTTTTGTTTTAGCATAAAATCAATAATTTTTATGCTTGTTTTTTATTCTATACTGTCCTCATCTATTCTATAGATAATTACATCTTTTGTTGAATGTTCTAATAAATCAAAAGAAAAAATGCTCAAACTTGTCCCAACAGAAAGACTTAATAAATCAATTGTTTTATATTCAATAGATTCCTCAACCATTGATTTCATATCTACATATTTTTTAGCTTTAACAAATAATTTTATCTCTTTTGGTATTTTTAAACTTTTAACAAATTTATCTAAATCTTTTTTAGCCTCTTCCTCATAAAAATCTACAAAGTCATGTGCTTCATCATCATTAAATCCATATAATTTAACTCTATCTTCAAAAAAAACTTTGTAATAGTGTTCAATATAAAAATTTGACTCAGGAAACATTGTTGTTAAATACTCTATATTTTTTTTTGAAGCCTTTGATAAATCAGTAGGTATTAAAATATTTTTATATATTGGTTCATCTTCTGTTTTTACAACCAAAACAGGTAATTCCACTTTTCTAATAATTGAACTTAGATTTGAACCATTAAAAATATCTTCCAACAAAGTTCTTTCTCTTTTGAACCCTACAATAATCAATGAAATATCATTTTTGGAAATATGCTCTTTTACTGTTTTTATAAAATTACCACATTTTGAAAAAACTTTTGCTTCATTGTTATAAATTGATTTTAAAATCTCTTTACTATTATTTAATGAACACTCTGTTTTTTCTTTAAAAAATTTTAAAAAAGATTCATCTTCCACATGAAGTACATCTATTTCATTTTTATATTCTTTTGCTAAAAAAATAGCTTTTTGAGCAACAATTTTAGTAAAATCCTTAAGATCACTTAAGACTAATATTTTATTTTTATTCATAATGTACTCCTAAATTATTTTATTATTAGATTTTAAAATAAAAAAGTTAACCATTAGTTATAAATAATTTTTTTTACTTTTATTACAATTTGCAATAAAATCCATTTAGAAAAAAATTCTTGACTATAATTTGTTTAATATTAAAAAATCAAGGTATAAAATGAATATTTGTGGAATTGAATTAAAAGCTAATAATGTGATTTTAGTTATATTAAAAAATGGTAGTTATATAGAAACAAAAATTAAAAAAATTATAGTTGAAGATGATGAAAAACAAGAAGATATTAGAAAGTTTTGTAATGAGTTTTTAGATTTCTTACAAAAAAATGAGATAGAAAAAGTATTTATAAAAAAACGAGCAAAAAAAGGTGCTTTTTCAGGTGGAGCAGTTACTTTTAAAATTGAAGGATTAATACAACTAAATCCGTTTTGTAATGTTGATTTAGTTTCAAGTCAAACTATAACTAGTTATGAAAAAAAGAATCAGATTAGTTTTCCAAAAGAGTTAAAGAAATATCAAGAGCAAGCTTATTTAACAGCTCTTTGTAGTATATAAATTAAAAGACAAACCTATAAAGGTTTATCTTTTTTATGATGCATTTGAAATTGGTTCTATTTCTACTCTAATTGATTTAAACTTTGCAGTCATAATCAATTCATCAGCCTCATCACCAAAAATATAGTTTACTTTTGATGCTGCATGATGGAATGTTGTAAATAGAGTTCCAGGTTTTATAGTTTTAACAAATTTTACAGGTAAAATTGCTGTTTCACCATACTGTGTTCTCATTATGATTTCATTACTTCCAATTCTATCTTTATCTTCAATTGAAGCTAAAACAACATCTCTATCATATCTTGAATTTAAAGCTTCACTTCTTTGTGTTTGAGCTGCGTTATTATATTGAACAATAGTTCTTCCTGTTGTTAAATAAAACTCATTTGAAGCAAACTCTTCGTTGTTTACAAGTTTTTTGATTTGCTCTCTTAATTGATATTGATGATAAGCAAACTTTCCTTTTCCATCTTCTGTTCTAAAATCTTCAACGTGAAGTATTGGAGTATCATCTTTTTTAATTGGCCAAAGCATTCCTCTATTTCTATTTTTTGAAAGTTTGTGATATGTTGCTCCTGAGAATCTAGAACCAACTGCTTCTTTTGCTTCATTCCAAACATCTTCACTATCTTTGAACTCAAACTCTCCATTGATTTTATTTTCAATATCTCTTAAAACTTCCCAATCATCAGGTAAATCTGTATCAACTAAAGGTTGAGAAAGATGTAATCTTCTCATAGCATTTACATAAACACCTGTTTTTTCATAAGCTGATTTTACACCAAAGATAATATCTGCCATTTTTGTAACTTCATTCATAAATAATTCATTTGAAATGATTAATTCTAAATTTGCTAAACCTTTATGAACTTTATTTTGATTTGGATGAATATGAGCGATATCTTCACCCATTACATACATAGCTTTTACACGTCCAGCTATCATTTCATCAATTAGTTGTGGTGTCATTAATCCAATTTCTTCAGGAACAGAATAATCAGGTCCATAATATGGTAAACAACCCGTATCACATGCACCTTGAACATTGTTTTGACCTCGAAGTGGCATTAATCCAGCACCAGTTTTTCCAATATTTCCAGTTAGCATTGCTAAATGTGTAATTGCCATAACAGCATAACTTCCATCTAAATGCTCAGTAATTCCAAGTCCCCAAAAGAACATTGATTTTTTTGTTGCATAAAGTCTTGCAACAGTAGGAATTTGTTCTACTAAATATTCATAACCTTTAACTTGAGCCATAAATTCAGGATTTGCATAAGGGTCATTTAAAATTGATTCTTTATAATCTTCAAAACCAATACATCTTGAATTTATAAACTCTTTATTATAAAGTTCCTCTTTTAAAATTACATATGCCATCATATTTAAAACTAATAGATTTGCTTCATATGGAATTACAACTGCTTCACCAAACTTAGCAAGTTGTGTTTCTCTAACATCAAGTACACTCAATGTTGCTGTTTTATCTCTAACAGCTTTGATAATTCTATTTGCAACAATTGGATGAGCTTCAGTTGTATTTGAACCCATTACGATGATATTTTCAGTTTGATAAATATCATCAAAAGGATTAGTAGCAGCTCCTTCTCCAATAGTTGTTCTCATACCTTTTAGTGATGGTGAGTGACAAACCCTAGCACAGTTATCAACATGAGGAGAATTCATAGCATCTCTTACAAATTTTTGGAAAACATAAGCACTCTCACATGAAGTTCTAGCTCCTCCCATTCCACAAAAAGCATGTCTTCCATATTTTTCTTTTATATCCATTAGTTTCCATGCTGCTAATGATGTAGCAAACTCATACGGAACTTCATAATATGTTTCATCAAACTCTTTTAATGTTTTAACTCTAGCTTTTAATTCTCTTGGTAATTCTTCACTATTTTTTTCAATGAAAAGTTTTTTCACTCTTGCATTTCTAATTCTCTCTTTTGAATCAACAAAAGTAAAACCTTGTGCACCTTTTATACAAAGTTTTCCCTGAGATACATATCCATCGTTTTGAGCATATATCTTTATAATTTTGTTATCTTCAACTTGTGCTGTAATATCACATCCTGTACCGCAATATGTACAAACTGAATTTATATCAGAGCTATGATGCATTGATAATCTCCAATGTTAGGTTTATTTAAAGTTTAAGATTTTATCAAAAATAGCTTTAGGTAAAATCAAAAGAAAAAATTAAATTACTTAGTTTTAATTGTTATTCGAATAGTAAAAAAGATAATGAAATAAATGAAGAAAAAGAAAGAAAATAAATTTCCTTTCTTTTAAAATACAAAAGCTATATCCCTAATTCCAATATTATAAATATTAACTTTTACTCCCTCACTATCAACAACACTATAGGAAATAATCAATTCATCTGGATTTTCTATTGTTTCATTAAGTTCAACAAACTTTATATATTTATCATAATCAATAATGCTATAAACAAATTTTGCTTTATCTTTAAATTTTTCGTTATCAATATATTTTTCATATACTTCTTTATAAATTTCTTTATCATATTTATCATAGAAATTCTTTTTATACATCAATTCACAATATGAATCTTTTTTAAATTCCTTAGATGAAAAGTCAAGATAATCATCTGCAATAATTGATTCTAAATCTTCATGTATTTCAAAAAGATTATATTTCTTATATCCATTTTCATCAGATATTAAAGAGGTTGTTTTAATCATAAAATTGTTTCCTAATTTTATTTTTATTCTAACATACAATAAATTTATATCTACTAATTTGAATTTATGTATAGTATTTTATATATTTAAATATATTCATTTTGTATACTACATTTTTATTTTTATTTGATTATTTGAAAGTTAAAATTTTATTGATTTTTTAAAAAAATTATTTTTCCAATAAAAGCCTATTTTATAGCAATTTAAAATATTTTTATTACATTTTGTATGTATTATTATATATATTAATATTTAATTATTTGTATAATATTTATTTTTATATAAAGTGCGAAATTTTTGATATTTTTCACTTTATATGTATTGATGATATATTTGTCCTATACTGATACCACCATCATTTGATGGAATATCAATATTGAAGTAAAGAACTCTACCCTGCTCTTCAAATTTATCAATTAAAATTTCAAGTAAAGTTTTATTTTGAAAAACTCCACCACTTAAAATAACAGGTAAATTTTTGTATGAATTTGAGATTTCTAAAATAAGATTTACAATAGTATTTATGAATTTAGAACAGATGATTTTTTTATCTTTTTCTTTAATTAATTCTTTTATTATTGGTCTTAAATCTATTTCATTTTCAGTTATTTCATAAGAATATGATGAAGTTATCGAACTATCATAGTTTTGCTCTATTTGTAAGCCCGTTTCACCTTCATAAGTTTGAGTATGTAAAATATCTGCAAAAGAAGAAATTGCATCAAATAAACGCCCTATAGAGCTACATAAAGGTGCATTTAATCCTTTTTGCCACATTGTATAAAACATTTTGATTTCTGCTTCTTTAAATGCCTTTACAGTTGGAATATCTAAAGCTAAAATTTCATCTAATGAAAAAGTATCAAATAAAAGACTCAAAGCAACTCTTTTTGGCTCTTTTACTGCCATTTCTCCACCAAAAAGTCTAAAGTATTTGATATACTTAACCCTTTTATACTCTTTTCTTGTAGTTAATAATACTTCACCTCCCCAAATATTCCCATCATCTCCATAACCTGTTCCATCAAATGCAAAGCCTAAAACTTCTTCATCAAGTCTATTTTCAGCCATTACAGAAAGAATATGTGCATAATGATGCTGTATTTGAACCAATTTAATATTTGGATTATTTTCTTTTAGTTTTAAAGCTATTTTTGTAGATTCATAATTTGGATGTTTATCGCAAATTACAACTTCTGGTTCAAAATCATAAAAATTTTTAAAAGTATTAATTGTTCTTTCAAAATATTCAACTGATTCTATAGAGTTTAAATCTCCAATATGAGGAGATAAAATTAAATTATTTTCAAAGGCTAATGAGATAGTAGATTTTTGATTTGCACCTAAAGATAAAATCTTTTTATCAACTTTTTTATCCAATTTTATTGCAGTTGGTGCATAACCTCTAGCATTTCTTAGTTTTATATTATATTTTTTAACAACTTGTATAATAGAATCATCACATGCATTTACGATTTCTCTATTAAAATCTAAAATAAAATCAACAACATCTATCAACTTCTCAAAAATCTCTTTTTTACTTCTTATTATTGGTTCATCTTTAAGATTTGCACTTGTTGCAACAAGTGGTTTGTTTATATATCTAAATAACAAATGGTGTAAAGGTGTATAAGCTATAAAGCATCCTAATTTATTAACATTTGGTGCTATGTATTTTGATAAGGAGCTATTTTCTTTTTTATTTACAAGAACAATTGGTTTCTCTTTAGAGTTTAAAATCTCTTCTTCTATAAAATCTATATTTGTATATTCTTTAATAGTATTAATATTATTAAAAAGTAGTGCATATGGCTTAGTTGGTCTATTCTTAATAGTCCTTAATTTACTTACAATTTTATCATTTGTAGCATCACATATTAAATGAAAACCACCCATTCCTTTTACAGCTACGATGTAACCTTCATCTATTAATTTAGCTGTTTTTTCTATCGCTTCTATATTGTTAGATATTTCTATATTTTTTTTATTATACAAAGTTGCATTAGGGCCACAAACTTCACAAGAAACTGGCTGAGCATGATATCTTCTATTTGTAGGATTTTCATACTCTTCTTGGCATTTTTTGCATAATTTAAACTCTCTCATAGAGGTATTTTCTCTATCATAAGGTACAGTTTTTATTATAGAATATCTAGGGCCACAATTTGTACAATTTGTTAAACAATAATTGTATCTAAAGTTAGACATATCATTGATTTCATTGATACAATCTTCACATATTGCAATGTCAGGAGAGATAATTGTAGTTTTATTATTTGAGCTTGAACTCTCTATTATTTGGAAATCTTTATAGTCAGTTTTATTAGTTATTTTTTCAATTTTTATTGAATCTATTTTTGCCAAGATTGGAGGATTTGATTTTAGTTCATCTGTAAAGTTTTCTATATCTTCTTCTTTTGCATAAAGAAAAATATTTACACCTTTTTCGTCATTATTAACCCAGCCTTTTATATTATGTTTTATCGCTAGATTATATATAAAAGGACGAAAACCTACCCCTTGAACTATACCTGTAACTTCTATTTTTAAATTTATCATTTCTTCACTTTTTGTACAATTTTAAAACTATACCTATTTTTGAATGACAAACTCTTTATTGTAATAGATTTTAAAACTCTTTGTTATATTTTTTTCTACTAAAAAATTGAACTTATCATTAGTAAACATATCTCCACATAAACTAATTCCTGAAATAGCATAAACACTATTTATATTATCTATTTCATTTGCAATAAAATTCGCTAAACTTTCAATAAATCCTAGAGATATAGCTCTTTCATCCACACCTGCTAGTTTAAAACTAATTGCTGAGCTAAACAGTGCTATATAATCAAATTTTCTATGAAATATCTTTTTAGAATCAAATAATTTATAATCTATTCTAAGTCCTTTTTCTAACAAACATTCTGTTGCATTTTCAAGTATCTCTTTTTCAAAATTTAAAACTATTTTAGCTATTTGAAAGTATGTAAAAAAGGAATTATTTACGAAAGATATTGGACTATTTAAAGCTATTTTATAATCTTCTGGAAACTTTTTTTTATAGCTTGAAATAAGCTTTTTACCTTTTGACTCTTTTTCTATTTCTTCAAATATCTTTTTTATAGATTTTGGAATAGGTAATGGCTCTATAATATCAACTAAGCCATCTATTTCTTCAGAATAGTAACTTATTCCATCATTATTTTTACTACTAATATAAAAGTTTAATATTGACTCTTTAAAAAGATTATTTTCCCATAAAACTGTCATAAATTGAGCTTTATTTTTTTCTTTAAATTTTTCAAATACCAAATCTAACTTTTTTGGATAAGAATTTGATTCTAAAATCAATTTTTTATCATCAAAACATTTGATTTTTGGAATATCTATATAAATATCTTTTTTACATTTTACATCTAAAAAATAGTCAAATTCACCAGTTTCTTCAATATTTAAAAAATTTATCTCATATTTCTCTAACTTTTTTGACAATAAAAATAAAGTTAAATCATTTGAAAATCTGATATTAATCTTCTCTTTTTTTATATTGTTCTTTTGTTTATAACTCTCATTTATTTCAAAATCAATAGATGGTTTTTCCACGCTGGATAAAGCTTCTATTTCTACTTTTTTTTCAATAACTAGAGTATTGATATTTTTTAGATTTGTTACTAATAATTTTGAACTATTCTCAATGTTTTTTAGTTTAGAAAAGATAAATATTCCACTTAATGTTTTTATTTTTATCTTTTTATCTTCATTTATTAATGAAGCAAGTTTTTCAAATAATATTTTATTTGAAGCTATCTCTTTTTTTTCAAAAATAAATTTTGCTTCTTCAAATCCCGTACAATTTTTACAAGATTTAAAAGCATTGTAATACTCTTTATTTCCCTCTTCTTCTACTTCTTTTAAACAAGTCTGACAAAAGGGGATTTTTTTCTCTTCAAATAAAGAAATTGAACTTTTATTAGGAAGTTCTTTAACCATTGCTTCTCTCTTTTATGAATAGGTATTCACTTTTTTATTAAAAGCATTCTATAATCTTTTTGGTTAAATTTTCTTGACTAAATGAATAAAGATTCATTTCAATAAAAAAAGAGAGTTTTATTCTTTGAAACTAAATAAGGTTTTATAGAAACCTTATTTATATTTCAAGTCCAAAATAATATTTTACTAAGTAACCTATCAAAAATGAGATTATTGCAACTCCAAATGTAATTGCTGACATTTGAAGCACTCTTTTACTAAAACTTAAATCTTTTGCTACACTAATATAAAAATTATAAGAAAGAATAGCTATAAATGCACCAATAAACATCATTATTAATGATTCTATCATTGAATCAAATATAAAAAATGGAATAACTAAAATAGCTGTTGTTAAAATATAAGAAACACCTGTATAAAGTGAATAAACTAAAGGATTTATCTCTTCAATTGGATTTTCTTTAGCTTCAAGATAAGCTGATCCCGCCATTGATAAAGATGCAGCTATTCCCATAATCAATCCTGTTAATCCAACAACCAAACTTTTATCAAAAGCTAATGCTATTCCGCTTAATGTTCCAGTTAATTCAACTAAAGCATCATTCATTCCTAAAACTATAGCTCCAGCATATAAAAGTTTTTTATCATTTAACATATCAATAAGTTCAAACTCATGTTCAGTTTCTTGTTTATATATTTTTTGTGATTCAGGATAGATTTCAAAAAGTTCTTTGTAAAACTCCTCTGCTCCCGCTTCTCTTTTTTCCAAAGATTTTAAAGCAAAAGATGTTCCAAAAATTTTTACTAGAAAAACAAACCACAATACTACAAATTTTTGTGCTTTTATCTCTTTATTTGTAATTTTTACCCAAAAATCATAGTGTGCTTTTTCTTCTTTTGATATTTTTTCAAAAATTTTTTTGTTGTTTTCATCATCTTGATAGGTTGCTAAAATCTTATAAATAGTATGGTCATTTATCTCATTTTGTTGCTGTCTAAGTGCTTTTTTTAGATTTTGTGTGTCAAATGTAGTATCCATAATATTTCCTTTTATAATTCATAATTATTATATTACTATAATAATTATGAAAAAAGAATATCAAAAGATAAATTTTATTCTTAATAATCTAATGGATACTCTTTTGGAAGGATAAGATTGTAAGTTTTACTTAAAGCTTTTGTTGTTTTTGAAAGTAAAATTAAGTTTGCAAACATATTTCCACACAAAACAACATCATTTGCTTTTGTCTCTTTTGCAATTTCATTTACATAGTTACTAATAAATTCACTCAAGCTTTCATAAAATGAATAAATTAGAGTTATATTATCAACATCTGCCATTTTATAAGCCATGATTGATTGAACTACTCTTCTATAATCTAAATAATTAGTCCCATTAAAATTTATAAGTTTCATATCTATTTGAATACCACTTGATAAACTTGTACTTAAAGCATAATCTTCAAACTCTTTAGCACTATTTACGCCTAAAACTTTTGCACATAAATTTATAATAGATTCAAATCCATTTGCATTTGCAGGAACATCATTTTCCAATACTTTTGGAAATTTTTTAGAAAAATTAGTAATTAATCTTGAACAATGTTCATCAATATCAGCTATTTCTTCAAAACAATTTTTAATACTATTATGAATATTTGGTATTTCAATAATCTGTTTAATACCTTTTGTTGGGATATTTATTGAAATTGAACTATTTTGAGAATTTAAAGAAAAATATACTCCAACAGTTGGAATTAATCTTTTTGCAGTTTGAGCAAGAATTGCTTTGTAAACTCCACCATTTGCATCAAAATACTCTTTTGAACTATTAAACTTTTCTCTTGCAATAAAATCATATTTAGGGAATAAACCTTTATCTCCTGAGATAATAATGTTTTGTTCTTTTGTATATGTAACTTTTAATCCATCTTGATAAACTTCATCATTTGTATATAAAACATAGTTTATGCCATTTTCTTTTAAAGCTTTTGCAAATAAAACTACTTCTTTATCATCAGGAATTTTTGCATAAATAAAATTTGTTGAACTAAACTCTTTATTAGCATTTTTTAAAAGTTTAAATTTAAGTTTTACCAATGGTCTTTCTATCGAACAAAGAAGTTGAAAATCTTTCATATTTAAATCAAAAAGTTCATCTAATTTTGACACATCAGTAATAAGAAGTTTAACTTCAAAACCTCTTCTTTCAAAATCTTCTCTAATATCTTTATTTGGTAGAAAGTAGTCTTTTAGACCATTATGTGTTTCAAATCTTGAAATCTCACCTTTTGATATTTTTACAATATCATTTAAAAAATCAATATTGTTTTCTTCTATAATCTTTTTTATTTCATCATTTGTAAGTAAATGAAGATTTTGTTTTATTTCAAAATCTTCTAATTCTTCTAAATTTTCATCATAACTTTCAACTACATAAGAATTTCCAATGAAAATAGACATAGGAAGTTTTTTTTCTAATAAAGCAAAAAAACTCTCTATATTTTCTGATGTTTCTTCTAAAATAATTAATATAAAGCCTTTATATTGTTTACAAACAGCATTTACATTAGCTTCTTTTATTAAAGAGTTTATAATATATTTAAAATATAAATTTGTTGTATTAAATTCTATTTTATAAATTAATTGCATGTGTAAAATCTTCCTCATTTGGAATTCTAGTTAAGTGTTCACCATTGTAACTACCAATCATGCTTTTTACAACATCACTAATTTTTATATCATTGATTTTTGTTGCTTTAATACCTAAAGATTCTATCTCTTTGATACCATTTAGAATAAACTCTTCAAACTTATCTTCCATAGCTTTTGTAAGCCCTATTTCAACACTTTCAATATCTTGTGGAATAATTCCAATGATTGTTACATTTGCATGAGAATCTAAAACAGAAACTATCTCTAACATCTCAACAATTTCAACTTCGTGAGCTGTTTTTCTATAATTTCCAAGTCCTAAAAGAACATCACTTGGAAGTCTATAGATGCCTCCAACTTCATCTTCTATAGAAACTGTATCTAAAATAATTACATTATCATACTCTTGAAAATATGCCATTAATTTAAATCCTAATGTTCCACCATCAATGATTTCTAAATCTTTATCATCAAACTCATAATTTTGTTTGATATATTCACTTGCATAAATTCCTATGCCTTCATCTTTAAAAAGCATATTTCCAACGCCAACAACAATATTTTTTTTCATAAATTACACCCTTTATAACTCTTTTATAAATCTACAATTTAAACTTATAAAAAAGTTATAAGACTAAGCTTTGCGCTTAGTCTTATTTCTCTTCTTCTCTTACAAATTTACTACCACCAATAACAATAGCAATATCTCCCTCTTTCCAGAAGATTGTTCTCCAGATTTGATAATAAATATGACACATTACCCAAACTAAAATCAAATACATTGATGTATGATGAGCAATTCTAACTCCCATATTTCCACCAAAAACTGTTATAGTCCAATCTGTTGTTAAATGTAACATGGCAGGCCACCAAGCACCAATAGAGCTGTTTCCTGAAGCTAAACCATGAACATATAACTGAAGTCCAGTAAATAACATAAATATTAACAATAAGTGAAATATTGTAAAAAATACAATATTATAACTATCACTATGAGAAGAATCAAAATTTTTTCTTCTATTAAAAGTAATTAAATTTAAAAATACCTCACAAAATTCAACAATATTTTTCTTTGTAGGAATTAGTTTTTTATATGGTTTTTCAAATCTTGAAAAGAAGTATAAATAACCAATTAATACAGCAGTTACGTCAAAAATAATTGCAACAATAAAATGTCCCCATCTATTCCATGCCATTACATATTTATCCACTGCTGGATCTGCTATAAATGTTTGATAGTATGGATGACCTATATATAAACCGGTTACAACAGCAACTACCATACATATAGCATTTGCCCAATGTATGATTCTCATAGTTCCTGTCATTCTTTTAACCTCTTTTATTTTAGGCACGGCTTGTTCCTCCAATTGGATCTACTTTATAAACTCCTAACTCTTTACCGTTAGTATCAATAATATGTACTGCACAAGCAATACATGGGTCAAAACTATGAACAGTTCTTAAAATTTCAAGTGGTTGATCAGGATTTGCTACTTTTGTACCAATTAATGATGATTCATAAGCACCTAATCTTCCTTTATAATCTCTTGGTGCTGCATTCCAAGTTGATGGAACAACTGCTTGATAATTTACAACTTTACCATCTTTTATTTTTATCCAGTGACCTAATCCACCTCTTGGAGCTTCAGCCATTCCATAACCTTGACAATCTTTAGAAACATTTTCAAAGTTAAATTCTGTCCAAGTTGATAAATCACCATGTGCAACGTTTGATGCTAATTCATCAACCCATTCCATCATAACATCAGCCATTAATTCAGTTTCAATAGCTCTTGCAGCTGTTCTTCCAACTGTTGAGAATAATACTTTTGTTGGTAAATTACCATTTTTTAAGAAAGTTGTTACATATTTTGTAATTCTTTCATCACCTTTAGCAACACCAACAATCATCCTTGCTAATGGTCCAACTTCCATTCTTTCATCATTATATAATGGTGATTTAATCCAAGAATATTTTTTAGTTGTATCTAAATAAGCGATATTATCTTCTTTTTTACCAAATCCTGTATAGTTAGGTTTTGTTACTCCATCAAATGGGTGAAGATTTGTATTTCCTTCATACCAAGCATGAGTTACATCTTCTGTAATTTTTGTTTGGTCAATTTCATAAACTTTTGATAAATCTTTATTTTTTACAATTCCTGAAGGGAATAATTTTGAAGATTCATAGAATGGTAAATCATCTAATCTAAAGTCTCCATAAGACATATAGTTTCCTAAACCACCACCAATTCCTTCTAATGCTTCTTCTGCATACATTGTTCCAGCCATATAAACATCTGGTAAATATGCTTCTTTAGTGAACTTTTGACCTCTTTTTAAGATTTGTTTAAATTCTGCAATTCTTGCAGGATTTTTAATATCTTGAACACAAGTTACTCCACCAACAACGAAAGATTGTGGATGTGGATTTTTACCACCAAAAATAGCCATCATTTTTGCTAAATCTCTTTGTAATTCAAGTGCATCTAAATAGTGTGAAAGTCCAATTAAGTTTTGCTCAGGAGTAAGTTTAAATCCTTTGCTTCCCCAATATGCATTTCCAAAAATCCCAAGTCTTCCTTGTTTTACATATTTTGTAACTCTTTCTTGAACTTGTGCATAAACATCTTCTGTTGCATTCCATGGTCTATGTCCTGAAACTGCTGCCCATTTTTGAGCTTCTGCAACTGTTGCTTTAGGATCTGCTTTTAAAGCTTCTGTGATATCAACCCAGTCAAGAGCATGTAAATGATAGAAGTGAACAATATGGTCATGAACATATAAAGCACCTTGGATTAGGTTTCTTACTAATCTTGCATTTTTAGGAATTGTAATATTAAATGCATGTTCAACAGCTTCAATACTTCTTTGATAGTGAGTTCCTGTACAAACTCCACAAATTCTCATAGCTAAAAGTCCACAATCTCTTGGGTCTCTTCCTTTTAAAATCTCTTCAATTCCTCTAAACATAGTTGAAGAAGAGTAAGCATCTGTTACAACATTGTTTTCATCAATGATTGCTTCAATTCTAAGATGTCCTTCTATTCTTGTAATTGGGTCAATTACTAAATGTTTTTTTGCCATTATTTTTCTTCTCCTTCATTTGATTTTTTACCAGCAACAACACTTGCAACTGCATGAACTCCAATACCTACAGCCGTTGCTGTTAATAATCCAAGACCAAACTCATCAACTGTTTTTTCAACTCCGCCTGTTGGTGCTTTAATTTTTGCATCAGCCATTGGTCTTTCATAAGCATATTTATCCCAGAAATCTGGCTCAGAACATCCAATACATCCTCTTCCAACCCCAATTGGCCAGTTTGTACCTTCGTTATATCTGATGATTGAACAGTTATTAAATGTCATAGGACCTTTACATCCAACTTTATATAAACACCAGTTATTTTTAGCACCTTCATCACCCCACTCTTCTACGAATTCACCAGCATCAAAGTGTGCTCTTCTTTCACAGTTATCATGAATTCTATATCCAAATGCAAATTTAGGTCTTAGTAAAGAATCAAGTTCTGGAATTTGTCCAGTTAATACATAGTGTAAAACAACACCAACCATGTTAGCTGGGTTTGCAGGACATGCAGGAATATTAATAATTGGCTTACCTTTTACAATATCCATAACACCAACAGCACCAGTTGGATTTGGAGCAGCAGCAGGAATTCCTCCAAATGTTGCACAAGTACCAACAGCAACAACAGCTGCAGCATCTTTTGACATTCTTACAAGATGGTCATGGAAAGTTTCACCCATAGCACCAATTGTTCCATATTGACCATTCATAGCCATTGGAATAGCACCTTCAACAAATAATATATATTTACCTTTGAAGTGTTCAACAGCTTCTTCAAGTTGTTTATCTGCATCATGTCCAGCAGCAGCTTGTAGCGTTTCATGATACTCTAAACTTAACACATCAAATAATAAGTCATCTACTGTTGGAGCTGAACTTCTTAAAAGAGCTTCAGAGTTTCCAGCACAGTCTTGTAACTCTATCCAGATAACTGGAACTCTATTCATAAGTTCAGTTGCTTCTGCAACAAGTGGAGCAAACATAGGAGGAAGCATAAGTGTAGCAGTTGTAGCACTAACCCACTTCATAAAATCTCTTCTATTTATTCCTTCACTTTCAATTATATCCATCATATCAATATCTTTAAGAGGTTCTTGTGCTCTTAAATCTTTTAATCTTTGTTTAGTTTTCTCAAATAAAGAGTTGTAGTAAACTTCACCTTTATTTGTTTCAACTTTTCCTGACTTTTGGGTAAAAACTTTTTTTACCATTTCCGTTGAATCAATCATAGTTTTGCTCCTTAAAATGAATATTCATTTACTTTATTGTAAAGTAACAATAAGAAACTTAGGTCTTACTTAATAATAAACATTTAAAAATAGCATTAAAATAACATTTAAGTTTTTATAAAAATATTTATAGTTTTTATCTTTGATTTTATGGTATTTAGGTGATTTTTTTGTTCGAATTTCATATAAGTGGTATATTAATTCAGTTTTTTTTAACTCTGTTACTAATATACACTTTTTTTGAATGAATATTCACTAATGTGTTGTACAAACTGAACAGACGTCAAAACTTCTCAAAATGATTTTAGCTATTTCAATTGATGTAGCTCCAATAATTGCATTTTGTGCAATTCCTTTTTGTTTTTTGTTTTGTGGTCCTAAGTTCCAAACAGTAGGTGTTATTACATCATAAGATTTAATTTTTCCTTTTTCAATGTTTACATTATGATATAAAGAACCTCTTGTAGCTTCAATTGCAGATTTTCCATTTGCTTTTTCAATATCAATCAATGAAATTTTAGGTTCAATAAATGATGGTTCAGAAATATTTACTTGTGAAATTAATGACTTCGTATCATCTATTAAAAAAGCAAGTTCGTCCATTCTTGCAATAACTCTAGTAAATACACTATCTGATAAATTTTTATGAATATCTTTTATAAATTTCCTATTTGATATAATTGCTCTTGATAAAGGTCCAGTTTCATAAAAATTATCATTATATGAAACTGATTTACTCCAAGTATGTTTATTTTCACTATTATTTTGCTTATTTAATGAAAAAGTAAATTCTTCATTTTCATTTATTTTTGATAAATCAATTCTATTTACCAATTTTATTTTAATTTTCCCATTTTTAAATAGATTTGACTCTCCTAAAGTTATAAATCTATTGTATGACTTTCCAAAATTATGTAACTCATATTTAAAAGACAATTCTTTAAAATATCTCATATCACTTTGAAGTTTTTCTATATCTTTAAAACTATCAAATGATAAATAATTATCTAATGAAACTCCTGCAATTGAATTTTCAAAAAAATTTAAAGCAGTTTGTAGATAATTTTGCATAGTAAGTAAATCCATTAAAGTTGGATCACTCATTACCCCACCAGGAAGCATATAAGAACTATGTGGCCATTGCCCTCCAATAACAGCTAATGCTTTTATAGTTTCGCTTGCAGTTTTACAAGCTTCTAGCCATCTTTTTCCTTTTAAAGGTTCATAAATTCCTAAATCATTTTTGTCAAGTTTAATAATATCAGGCATTATAAACAGATAAAACCATTTTATATGAGAATCAATAATCTCTATATTTAAACCAATTTGTCTTAAAAGTTTAGCTTTTTCTGAAACTTCTATTTTTTCACCAATGTTTTCATATATATTTTCTAAAGCATCAACAGTAGCTTTTAAATGTGCTTGTCCACAAATTCCACAAATTCGTGGAGTATAAATCAAAGCATCTAAAGGTGATTTTCCTTCTAAAATATATTCAAAACCTCTAAAATTTAGAAAATCAATTCGTGCATCACTAATAATTCCATTATCCCATGAACAGTTAAGTTTTGCTTCACCTTCAATTCTTTCTACTATATCTACTGTCTTCACTTTTATTCCATTAATTTTTTATGTAATCTATCTATTTTAAAAGTTTTTGCAACTCCACTTATTGTTAGATAAGCTCTTTTTGAAATTCCAAAAGGAACATCTTGTGGTATTCCCATATTTTTTTTCGTTTCAAGTAAATCTGTTCTTGGAAAATCAGCTTCTGTACAACCAATACAAGGCATCCCTACTCTTGTTTTTGAGCTAATTTCATTCCAAAGAATTTTATTGCAAGAACTATGTGTCATAGGACCACGACATCCTTGATTGTAAAACAGACATCCCTCTTTTTGTCCAAATTCACCTTCAACTTTCCATTCAAAATACTCATTTCTTGTACAACCATGATGAGTTAAAGAACTATAAAGTTCTTTTGGACGTCCTTGTTCATCTAAAGAAATTTTTCCATAATTTTTTAGAATAAAAAGTGTTTGAAATATCCACTCAGGATGAACAGGACAACCTGAAAGATTTATGATTTGATGTTCTAAATTATCTAAAATTGATTTTTCTAAAGATTTTTTTACACTAAAAATATCATTATGTTGAGTAAATTTTGCATGTATCCCTCCAAAAGAGGCACATGAACCAACACAGATAATATATTTTGTTTTTAAAGCTAATTTTTCTAATAAAGTTTTTGTAGAATTGTTAGTTAGTGAAAATATATATTCATTTGAAGAAATTGAACCTTCAATTAGTAAAAAGTCTATTTTTTCTTCATTTTCTAAAATATCTTCAAGTGTTTTGTTAATTGTTAAACTAGGATGATAAATAAAATCGAAATTATCTAAAAATAATTCAAATCTATTTGAATTTGCACTCAATAATGAGTGCGTATTTCCATTACATGTTATTGCTTGAAACCATACAACTGTTGGTTTAGATTCACTTATCATACTTTAATGCTCGATAAATATTATCAGCAACAGCATCTGAATAACTTAATAGTTCTTTATCAAGTACATTTTCTCCACTTAAAAATGCAAATCCACCTAAACATCCCATAATCATTCCAAATGCAGGAAAAAATTCTTGTTCTCTAAACTCTTTTTTTTGTGCACCATCATCAAGTAAAATCATAACTTCTGTTACAAACTCTCCAACACATAAAAAGCCTTCACATCCTTGTTTGAAAACTTCTCTATTTGATAAGTAAACTCTTAAAAAATACTCAATAATTTCAGGAGATTTTTGAACATTTTCTAAATATTTTTTTACAAATATATATATTTTCTCTTTTGATGAAATATCCATATTATTAACTTCTCTTAATTCATCAGCTAAAATATTTGTTGAATATTTTATTGCAAATTTAGCTAATTCTTCTTTTGAAGCAAAATAATTATACATATTTCCAACACTCATTTTCATTGCTTTTGCAATGTCTGGGATTGTAGTATTATAAAAACCTTTTTGAGAGAAAAGCTTTAATGCATTTTCTATAATAGTATTTTTTTTGTTTTCTTTTGACGCTGAAATGTTTTTTCCTTAAAAAAATTTTCTCTATGATAATACATTTATTGTTAATAAAATATGAATTTTATAAAAATATTTCTTTTATAACTTCTATTAAAGTTTTTGAACAGCAATAAATTGTTTTTTCATTCTGTAAATTTCACACTCTTCATTTAAAAATTCTTCATAATCCAATATTTTAAAATTTTCATTAAAAAATGTTTTAAGTTCCTCTTTTTTTAGTAAAAAGTCTGGATTTGAAGGTGGTTTTTCATTTACTTCATCATCCATATAAGTTTCTATAAAAAGTACACCATTTACATTTAATGCATTTGCAAGTTTAGAAATTATATTTCTATCTAAAAAATTTGTCATTACTATTAAATCGTAACTATTTTTAGCTATCTCATAATCATCTAAATCTACTAAATTGCAAAATATATTTGTAAAACCTTTGCTTTTTAATTTATCAAGTGCAACTTCTGAAATATCTAAAGCCTCAACTTCAAAACCTTTATTTGCTAAATATATAGAGTTTCTTCCAGCCCCACTTGCAACATCAAGTGCTTTTTTACCTTTTACTTTTTCAACAATATTAATCAGTCTTTTACTTGGTTCTCTATCTTCTAATAATGAAGTAGTTTCTTGATATTTTTTATTCCATTTTATTTTATCTTTTTGTGCCATATATCATCTTTTTAGTTTTTTAGTAAGGAATAATATCAAATTTTTAAATAAGAATAAAAGAAAAGGGTTAGAAAAGAAAAAAGCTTAGGAAAATTCCTAAGCTTTTAAAATTATCTTGAAGATACTAATGTAGTTAAATAATCTGAAGAAACTTGGTGGAAGTTTAAGTATTTATAAACACCATCTTTGTTTGATTCATTGATTTTTTTAGAAACGATTTCCATATATTCTTCAACAGATGGTAATCTTCCTAAAAGTGCAGCAACTGCAGCAACTTCAGCAGAACCTAAATAAACTTTAGAGTTTTTACCAAGTCTGTTATCAAAGTTTCTTGTAGATGTAGAGAATACAGTTGATCCTTCAGAAACTTGTGCTTGGTTACCCATACATAATGAACAACCTGGAATCTCAATTCTAGCACCAGCAGCAGCAAATGCAGCATAGTAACCTTCTTCAGTTAATTGAGCTTCGTCCATTTTTGTAGGAGGTGCAACCCATAATTTAGCTTTAGCAACACCTTCACCTTTTAATACTTCTCCTAAAGCTCTGAATAGACCGATATTAGTCATACAAGAACCTACGAATACTTCTTCAATTTTTTTAGGTCTAGACTCGTCAGCTAAGATTTCTGATAATGTAGCAACATCATCTGGATCGTTTGGACAAGCTAAAATTGGCTCAGTAATTTTATTTAAGTCGATTTCGATTGTAGCTAAGTACTCTGCATCAGCATCTGGCTCTAATAATTCTGGATTAGCAATCCATTCTTTCATTTTGTCAGCTCTTCTTTGTAAAGTTTTAGCGTCTTCGTAACCTTCTTCAATCATTTTTTCAATTAATGCAATATTTGAAGATAAATATTCAATAATTGGTTCTTTATTTAATTGAACAGAACAAGCTGCTGCTGATCTTTCTGCAGATGCATCAGATAATTCGAATGCTTGCTCAACTTTTAAATTTGGTAAACCTTGGATTTCAATGATTGTACCAGCAAAGATATTCTTTTTATTTTTCTTAGGAACAGTTAATAAACCATCTTTAATTGCTTGGTATGGAATAGCATTTACTAAATCTCTTAAAGTAATACCTGGTTGCATTTCACCTGTAAATTTAACTAATACAGATTCTGGCATAGTTAAAGGCATCATACCTGTAACACCTGCGAATGCAATTAATCCTGATCCAGCTGGGAATGAAATACCAATTGGGAATCTTGTATGAGAATCTCCACCAGTTCCAACTGTATCTGGTAAACATAATCTATTTAACCATGAGTGAATAACACCATCACCTGGCTTAAGTGTAACTCCACCTCTTGAGTTGATGAAATCTGGTAAAGTATGTCTTAATTTAATATCTGCTGGTTTTGGATAAGCAGCAGTGTGACAGAATGATTGCATAACCATATCAGCACCAAAAGAAAGTGCAGCAAGTTCTTTAATCTCATCTCTTGTCATTGGTCCAGTTGTATCTTGTGATCCAACAGTTGTAGCGATTGGCTCAACATACATACCTGGTTTAACACCAGCAATACCACAAGCTTTTCCAACCATTTTTTGTGCTTGAGTAAATCCTTTACCGTTATCAGCTGGTTGCTCAGGAGCAATAAACATATCAGAAGCAGCTAATTTTAATGCAGCTCTAGCTTTTGCAGTTAAACCTTTTCCAATAATTAATGGAATTCTTCCACCTGCTCTCATTTCATCTGTTAATGTATTTGGAGCTAATTTAAATTCAGAAACTACTTTTCCATCTTTTTCAATAACACCATCGTATGGTTTTAATACAATTACATCACCAGTTTCTAATGCATCAACATTAGCTTGAATTGGTAAACATCCTGAATCTTCTGCAGTATTGAAGAAAATTGGAGCAATAATAGAACCAATAACAACCCCACCTGTTCTTTTATTAGGAACACCTGGAATATCTCTACCCATATGCCATTGAACAGAGTTGATTCCTGATTTTCTTGATGAACCAGTTCCAACAACATCTCCAACGTATGCTAAAGGGTGACCTTTTGTTTTTAATTCAGCCATTTTTTCTAATGGTTTTTCCATTCTTGATTGTAACATTGCTGTTGCGTGTAATGGAATATCTGCTCTTGTAAATGCAACTGTAGCAGGAGATAAATCATCTGTATTTGTTTCACCAGGAATTTTGTATACAGTTAATGTAATTTCTTTTTCTAAAGCTGGTTTGTTTGTGAACCACTCAGCATTTGCCCAAGATTCGATTACTTCTTTAGCTTTTGCATTTCCAGCATCCATTAAATCTTTTACATCGTTGAATGAATTATAAACTAAGATTGTATTTTTTAATTGCTCAGCAGCAGCATCTGCAACTTCAGCAATTTTTAAAGCTTCAACTAATGGTGGTACGTTATATCCACCCATCATTGTTCCTAAAATTTCAATTGCATCAGTTTTTGAAATAACTGAACAAGAAACATTTCCTTGAACAATATCATTTAAAAATGCAGCTTTTACATAAGCAGCATCATCAACACCTGGATTGATTTTATTTTTGAATAAATCTAATGCATATTCAGCTTCAACAACTGGATTAGCTTTTAATAATTCTACTAATTCAGCAACTTGCTCAGCAGTTAAAGGTAATGCAGGTAATCCACCTTCATTAAGTCTTTCTTGCGAATGTGCTTTATAGTTTGCTAATAAACTCATATATTATCTCCTCTTGATTTTAGAAAGTTTAGTCATTATATCACAAAGAGAAAAATAAGTATGTACAATTTTTGGAAAGAATTGTACAAGTTTTTATTTATGTAAATAAAAGTTACACTAAATCTTTATATTTATCAAATATTAATTTTAGTCATTCAAAAATTCATCTTTTAAGGCTTTTTATTAAATTTAGTTTAAGTCTTATTGTTTTTTCAATGTACAAAAATTGTACATAATTTTTATTATTTGTTCAATTGTTTTTTTGTATATTTTCACATTTAAAAAAGTATAAAAATAAGAGAAAAATATGATAATTGAACTAGAAAAAAAACTACATAATGAAATACCATTAACAAAATTTATGGATTTAAAAATCCAAAATTACGATGAAAATCAACTTATTACAACAGCACCACTTGGACCAAATATAAATGATAAAGGAACTGCTTTTGGAGGAAGTTTAGCAACAACAACAATTATTTCTGCTTGGAGTATTTGTTGGCTAATTTCAAAAGAATTAGGTTTTAATAGCAATAATATTGTTGTAATAAAAAATGAACATTCTTATAAAAAACCTGTAACAAAAGATATAGTTTGTTTTACAAAAAAACCTTCAAAAGAAGAAATAGAAAGATTAAAAGAAAAATTGCTTTCTAAAAAAAGTGCTTCTATAAAAATAGAATCTCAGATTATTGAAAATGACGAAGTTTGCGTAGATTTTACTGGATATTATGTGATTAAAATTTGATTTCAGATACTGAAATTTTATTTCGATTTTCACTTTTTGATTTATACAAAAGATTATCTACCTCATGGTAGATTTTTGAAGGATTAATATCATTTTTCAACTCTTTTATATTTCCTAATCCTATTGAAACAGTCAAATATTCATATGTTGAATTTGGAGAAGCTTTTATCTTTAAATCTTCAACTTTTTTTCTTAAATTTTCCATTACTGAAATCGCATCTTTAAAATCAATAACATCAAATAGTATTGCGAACTCTTCTCCACCTAATCTAAAAACATAATCCGTAGGTCTTAAAAAACTCTCTTTAAAAACTTTTCCTAATTTTTCTAAAACTAAATCACCTTCATAATGCCCAAAAGAATCATTATAATCTTTGAAAAAATCTATATCAATAATTGCAAAACAGAATGGATGATTATATCGACTCAAAGCACTAACTTTTTTGTCAAAAATTGTTTGAAAATATCGTCTATTATATAAACCTGTTAACGAATCAGTAATTGATAATTCATTTAATAATCTATTTTTTTCATCCAACTCTCTTAAAGCTTTTTTATAATCACTAACATCAAGCATTAATCCAACTAATCCAATTATTTCCCCATCTAAAACAAATGATGATTTATAAAATTGATAATCTCTTGTTTCTCCATCTGAACATTTTACTTTACCTTCATAAAATTGCTCTTTTTGTGATAAAAAAAGTTCTTTATCTTTTTCATAATAAACATCTGCATTCTCTTTTGGAATAACATGAGATAAATCATAAAGTGTTTTTCCAATTATTTCTTCTTTTGGAATACCAAGAATCAACTTTGAAAAAGCGTCATTACAGTGTTGGTAAACTCCATTTTTATCTTTATAAAACATTGGACTAGGAATAATATCAAACAATTTTTTTAAAAAAGAGTCGTTAAATCTAACTTCCTTTTCTAAAAAAGCTGTTTTAATCACTAATGCTTCATAATTTATAACTTCTTTCATCATTTTCCTTATAAAATATTTAGAAAATCATTGTAATTTTACTAAATTCTATCGTTATGTACTATATAATATATCTCATTAAATAGGATTTAATAAAATCTTATTTTTTAATTTAAAGGTGAAAAATGTCAAATTCAAATGAAATAAAAATTGCAAAACTTGGTGAAAAAGTTTTAAGAAAAAAAGCAAAAAAAGTTAAAGATATACAAAGTGAAGAGACAAAAAACATCGTTTCACTTATGCTTGAAACCCTAAAAAAATCAAATGGTGTTGGTCTTGCTGCTCCTCAAATATTTATTTCAAAACAAATTATGATTATCTCATCAAAACCAAATGAAAGATATCCGAACGCTCCAGTTATGGAAGATTTAGTTTTAATAAATCCAAAAATAATAAAAACTTCAAAAGGTAAAAATAAAGATTGGGAAGGATGTTTAAGTATTCCAGGAATTAGAGCAAAAGTTCCAAGATATAATAAAATTGAAGTAAAGTATAAAACTTTAGAAAATGAGAAAAAAACCATTGTTTTCAAAGACTTTATAGCAAGAATTTTTCAACATGAATATGACCATTTAATAGGACATGTATATATTGATAGGGTTGAAACAAATAAAGATATCATAAGTGAAGAGATTTATCGCTCTCTAATTTAATTCTTTTATAAAAAATTATTTTTTAAGCTATTATTATAATAAACATTATAGAATAAACTGTATATTTGAATAAAGGATATACAGTGGAAAATTACAACTTTAAAACCTACAATGAACTTTTCACTCATATTTGTAATTTAGATAATGAATATTTTTTAAACTATCTTTCAAATGGAACTTATAAAAACATCTCAACTACTACTTTTAAAAATAAAGTTATTTGTTTATCTCTTGCTTTAAAAGATATGGGAATACAAAAAGGTGATACAGTTGGTATTTTTGCCTCAAGTTCTCCTTTTTGGCTTATTTTTGATTTTGCAATTCATGAAGTAGGAGCTATAAGTGTGCCTATTTTTGCAAATATCTCAACTGAAAACTTAAACTATGAAATAAACGATTCAAATATGAAATATATGTTTATTGATTCACTTGAAAGATTAAAAGATATTGAAGAAAAAAATTCACATCTAACTTTTATAACTCATAATTTTTGTATAAAAGAGCCAAATTTTTATAATTATGATGAGATATTAGTTATTGGACAACAAATTTGCGATTCAAAAGGGTTTATTCCGCATAAAGCAGAAGAAGATGAAACATTTTCTATTATCTATACAAGTGGAAATACAGGAACTCCAAAGGGAGTGATGCTTACACATAAAAATATAATTTCACAACTTCAAGATATAAATAAACTAATAGATTTACCACAAAATGAAGTTGCACTTTCACTTCTTCCTTTAGCACACATATTTGAGCGAACTGTTATGAGTTATTATCTAAGTCGTGGAATTAGTATTTATTTTGTAGATGATATTTTAAATGTTGCAAATCTTATGAAGATTGTAAAACCAACAATTATGACTGTTGTTCCAAGACTTCTTGAAAAAATATTTAACAAAATAAAAACTCAAATTTTAGAAAAACCATTTTTTAGTAAAATAATTGCTTCATTAGCCTTTTCTTATGCGTTAAAAGAGAACTTAGATAAAGGTTCTATTTTATTTAAAATTTATGACAAACTTGTTTATTCAAAATTTAGAGAAATATTTGGTTCAAGAGTTCAAAAACTTGTAAGTGGAGGTGCACCTTTATCAAAAGAGATAGCACAGTTTTTTGTAAATATTGGCGTTCCCGTTTATCAAGGTTATGGTTTAACAGAATTTTCACCAGTTATTTCTACAAACTATCCATCTGCCAATAAAGTAGGTTCTTGTGGAAAAGTAATCCCAAGTGCAAAAATAAAAATAGCCCAAAACAAAGAACTTCTAGTATCTGGACCATCTTTAATGAAAGGATATTTAAATCAAGAAGAATTAACAGCAAAAACAATAGATAAAGATGGTTGGCTTCATACAGGAGATATTGCCTATCTTGATGAAGAAGGTTATTTATTTATAACAAGTAGATTAAAAGAGATATTTAAAACTTCAACTGGTGAATATGTAAATGCAGTTGCAATTGAACAAAAACTATCAAAAAATAGATATATAGAGTTTGCTGTAGTCATTTCAGAAAATAAAAAATTCACTACTGCCCTACTTTTTGTAGATAAAGAGAAATATCAATTAGCAAAAAAAATAAATAATAACTTAACAATAGAAGAGTATTATAAGCAACCAGAAATTTTAGATAACATTTCTAAACACATATCAAATATCAATAAAGACTTGAATCAATGGGAAAAAATTGTTGATTTTAGAATTATAACAAACGATATTTCCATTGAAAGTGGAGAATTAACTCCATCAATGAAAATTGCTAGAAGTAAAATTGAACAAAAATATGCTAGTTTTATAAATAGCATGTATGAGGAGCAAAAATGAAAGAGAGAATTGCCATAATTGATGGATTAAGAAGTCCAATAGCTAAAGCAAATGGTAAATTAAATGATGTAAGTGCTGATATTTTAGGAAGTATTATTACAAAAGAGTTAGTTCTTAGAAATAATTTAGAATATGAACAATTTGATGAAGTAATTATGGGAAATGTTGCAAATCCTGCAAATGCTACAAATATCGCAAGAGTTATGGCTAGCCGTGCTGGTTTTCCTTCACAAACTCCTGCTTATACAGTTCATAGAAATTGTGCTTCAGGAATGCAAGCAATATCAAGTGCTATTGAAAAGATTCATTCAAATCAAGGGGATTTATACCTTGTTGGAGGAATTGAATCTATGAGTAATCTTCCTTTATATTATAGTAATGAGTTAAAAAATCTAATAACAAAATTTACATATTCAAAATCATTTATTGAAAAAATCCAACTATTAAGCTCTTTTAGACCAAGTTTTTTAAAACCTACTGTTGGTTTACTAACTGGTCTTACTGACCCAATTTCAGGAAAAATCATGGGATTAACAGCTGAAAATCTAGCAAATGAGTTTAAAATAAGTAGAGATGCTCAAGATGAATATGCGTTAAAATCTCATCAAAAAGCTCAAAAAGCAATAGAAACTGGGATTTTTAAAGATGAAATTCATCCAATTATGACAAGTAATGCTTCAATTACACAAGATGATGGAGTAAGATTTAATCAAAATATCGAAGCCTTAAATAAGTTAAAACCTATTTTTGATAGATTAAGTGGAACAGTAACAGCTGGTAATTCTTCACAAGTTTCAGATGGAGCTTGTAGTTTGATAGTTTGTAGTGAATCAAAAGCAAAAGAATTAAATCTTGAACCACTTGGATTTATAAAAGATTATGCTTATGCAGGACTTGATGCAAATAGAATGGGATTAGGTCCAATCTATGCAACAAAAAAACTTTTTGATAAAACTAATCTTACTTTAAAAGATATAGATTTAATTGAGATGAATGAAGCTTTTGCTGCTCAAATGATTGCAAATCAAAAAGCTTTTGCTTCAAATGATTTTTGTAAAAAAACTTTTAATTCAAATGCTCTTGGTGAAATTGACGAATCAATTTTAAATGTAAACGGTGGAGCAATTGCCCTTGGTCATCCAGTTGGAATGAGTGGAGCTAGAATTGTTTTAACAGCACTTAAAGAATTAAGAAGAAGAAAAGATAAATTGGCACTTGCAACACTTTGTATTGGTGGTGGACAAGGTGCATCTTTCTTATTGGAGATATAACATGAGTAACATTATTTTAGAAATTAAACAAAATATAGCAACACTAACTTTTGATTTAAAAGATGAAAAAATAAATAAATTATCATTTGAAATTTTAAAAGAGTTTGATGAAAAACTAAATCTTATTAAAAATGATATTTCAATAAAAGCATTAGTAATTGATAGTGCAAAAAAAGATATTTTTATAGCTGGCGCAGATATTAAAGAGATTGAAAAATTAAAAGATGAAAAAGAAGTTTATGATGCTTTAATGGAAGTTCATGAGATATTTAATAAACTAGAAAATTTACCAATCCCAACAATTGCATATATAAATGGTGCTTGTATGGGCGGAGGACTTGAACTTGCCCTTGCTTGTAAATATAGAGTAATGAGTACAAATCCAAAAACAAGAATAGCATTTCCAGAAATAAAACTAGGAATTTTCCCAGGTTTTGCAGGAACAATAAGAGCTCCAAAAATCATAGGTTTAGTTAATGCCTTAGATTTAATTTTAACTGGAAAAACAATAGATGCAAAAAAAGCTTACAAAATCAAACTTGCAGATATGATTTTTGATGATGCTCAAAAAGAGTTTATGTTAGATGATTTTGTAAAAAAAGCTATTTATGGAACAATAAAAGAGAGATTTACTTTCAACTTTTTAAATTATGCTCCTTTAAATGAACTTGTATTTAAAAAAGCATATAAAAACTTAGAATCAAAAGTAAATAAAGATTTTAAAGCTCCTTATGTTGCTTTGGAAGTGATAAAAAAGACTATAAATAAAGAGTTTGAAGATTCTATAAAAATTGAAGCAAAAGAGTTCTCAGCACTTGCTGTTACAAAAGAATCAAAAAATATGATAAAACTATTTTTCTTATTTGAGAAATTGAATAAAAATTATGAAAAAACATCTAATCCAATTTCAAATGCTGTAGTTCTTGGAAACGGAGTAATGGGGAAAGGAATTATTTATCTATTCTCAAAATATCTAAAAGACGTAAGAATAAAACTAAGAGATTTAACTCAAGCTCATGAGATTTTAAAAGATGTAGCAAAAATCTATGACCACTCTATAAAATCAAGAAGTATGACTAAAAATCAAGTGGATTTTAAACTAAATAAAATCTCTTATACAGATAAATTTCTAGGATTTAAAAATTTTGATTTTGTTATTGAAGCTATCATTGAAGATGAAAAAGTAAAAAAAGAAACTTATAAAGAACTTGAAAATGTTATAGGTGAAAGTACAATAATTGCCACGAATACTTCATCTATTTCAATAGAAAAACTAGGAAGTGAAATCAAAAATAAAAAAAATTTCTTAGGAGTTCACTTTTTCAATCCAGTAAATTTAATGCCTCTTGTTGAAATAATCCCAACAGAACAAACTTCAAAAGAGAGTATAAATAAAGTTTGTGAAATGCTTATTTTAAGTGGCAAAACACCGATTGTTGTAAAAGATTGTGCGGGATTTATAGTAAATAGAATTTTACTTCCATATCTAAATGAAGCAGCATTTATACTTGAAGAAGGTTCAAGAATTGAAAGAATTGATTCAATTATAAAAGATTTTGGAATGCCTATGGGTCCATTTACACTTGCTGATACAGTTGGAATTGATATAGGTTATAAAGTTGCTAGTATTTTAAACGAGTCTTATGGAAGTAGAATGCCAATAGCTTCTTTAATAGAAAAAATGTATAACACAAAACTTTTAGGAGCAAAAACAAAAGCTGGATTTTATGAATATGCAGGTCGGGACAAATATCCAAACTCACATGTTACGTCTATGCTAGAGAACAATGGTAGAATTTTTGACGATGAAGAGATAGTTCAAAGATGTATATATATTATGATAAATGAAGCTAGTAGATGTTTAGAAGAAAACATCGTAACAGAGGCTTCTATCATTGATTTTGCAATGATTGCAGGAACTGGTTTCCCAGCTTACAAAGGTGGATTATTAAGTTATGCAAATGAAATTGGACTAAAAAACATCTTAGAATCTTTAAAAAAATTTGAAAAAGAGTATGGAGAGAGATTTAAACCTTCTAATCTTTTAGTTAAATTGGTTGAAGAGTATGAAGATTTTGAAACAGGAGAAGCTTTATGGAAACATTGATTTTAATACTAATTATTTTAGCTTTTGGATTTTTTTCATTTCCACTTTACAGCTATTTTGCCTTAATAGGAATTTATAGTGCAATATTTTTTGATGTTGGAACAGTTTTTTGGGCTATTTTTATAGTACTTGCTACTATATTATTAATCCCTACTTTTAGAATAAAATTTATTACTTCAAAAATAGTAAATTTTATAAATAAAAATGGTCTATTACCAAAAATATCAAAAACAGAAGAAGCTGCACTTCAAGCTGGAACAAACTGGGTAGAAGCTGATTTTTTCAAGGCTCAAGTTAATTTCAAAGAGATAAATGCTCAAAAAGTTACAACACTTACAGCTGAAGAACAATCATTTTTAGATGATGTTGTTGATGAACTTTGTGAAAAAACAACTGACTGGGAAATTTTCCAAAATAGAGATTTATCTAATGAAGTTTGGCAGTTTATAAAAGATAAAAAATTTTTTGGGATGATTATTCCAAAAGAGTATGGAGGTCTTGGATTTAGTGCAACTGCTCACTCAAAAGTTATTGAAAAATTAGTATCAAGATCTCAAGTTTTAGCAATAACTGTAATGGTTCCAAACTCACTAGGCCCTGCTGAACTTATTTTAAAACATGGAAGTCAGGCTCAAAAAGATAAATACTTAAGCGATTTAGCAACAGGAAAACTTGTTCCTTGTTTTGGATTAACAGAACCAAATGCAGGAAGTGATGCAACATCAATAACTTCAAATGGAGTTTTATTTAAAGATGAAAATGGTGAAATAAAAATCAAATTAAATTTTGAAAAAAGATATATCACATTAGGAAATATCGCAACTTTAATTGGACTTGCTTTTGTTTTAAAAGACCCAGAACATTTACTTGGTGAAAATGAAGATTTAGGTATTACTTTTGCTGTAATTGATTCAAATACAAAAGGTATTGATAACTCAAAACGACATGACCCACTTGGAATTCCTTTTGTAAACTCTCCACTTTATGGAAAAGATGTAATTATTGGTTTAGAAAATATTATAGGTGAAAGTGAAGGTATAGGAAAAGGTTGGCAAATGCTTGTTGAATCTTTATCTATAGGACGAGGAATTTCACTTCCTAGCGTTAGTCTTGGTGGAAGTAAATTAGCTTTAAATGTTGTAGCTTCATATTCACAACTTAGAGAGCAATTTGGATTAAGTATCAATCATTTTGAAGGTATTGAAGAAAAAATTGCAAAAATTGCTGCACTTACATATATGTTAAATGCTTCTAGAAACTATACACTTGATGCAATTGATGATGGTGTAAAACCAGGTGTTATAAACTCTATTATGAAATACCATGCAACAGAAAAATTTAGAACAGTTATAAATGATTCTATGGATGTTTTAGGTGGTAGTGCGATTATTAGAGGAGAAAATAACCTTCTAGCACATGCTTATTTTGCCTTACCTATTTCAATAACTGTTGAAGGTGCAAATATTTTAACTAGAAATTTAATGCAATTTGGACAAGGATTAATAAAATCTCATCCATATATTTACAAACAAATTACAGCATTAAATAGTAACAATGTAGAAAATTTTGATAAAGCATTTTTTTCTCACATTGGTTTAGTATTTTCATCTTTTTGTAAATCTTTTATTTTTTATATCACAAGAGGAAATATCTCTTGTCAAAAAGGAAACTTCCAAAGATATAAACAAAAACTAGCTTGGGTTAGTGCTGAATTTACTCTTTTAACAAATGTTGCTTTAGGAATTTTAGGACCAAGTCTAAAAAAAAGAGAAAATATAAGTGCTAGATTTGGAGATATTTTATCAAACTGCTATTTGATAACTGCAACTTTAAGAAAATTTGAAAATAATCCAAATGAAGAAGATGAACTTTTAGTTGATTACATTTGTAACTATTGTTTTAATGAAATTCAAATATCAAGAGAAGAGATAATCACAAATATTGGTTATTTAGACTATTTACTTCCGATTTTTAAAATCAATCCTTTTTCAGTTAAAGCAAAAGATAAATTAAATGCAAAAATAGTAAAAAATCTATCAAATCAAGATTATTTACAAAAATTAACATCATCTTTATTTATTTCAAAAAATGAAAAAGATAGATTAACAAAACTTCAACTAGCTGTTAAACTAAATAAAGAGTGTGAGAGTTCATTTAAAATTTTAAAAGATGCTATTAAAAATGGAACTATAAAAAAAGATAGTCCAGAAAATATGACTAAAGAACTTTTAGAAAAAAATCTTTTATCAAAAGAAGAGATAGAAAAAATGCTTGAAGCTCATGCACTAAAACAAGAAGTAATAAGTGTTGATTCATTTGATGCAAAGGATTATAAGGCTCAAAAATGATTGATAAAAATGATTTGCTAATAAACACAAATGGTTATGTTTTAAGTCTACTTCAAAAAATTCTTGATGCAAATATTGAAGTAATTGGAGTTGAAAATATTCCAAAAGAGAATCCAAGAATGTTTGTTGCAAATCATTTTACAAGAACAGAAGCGATGCTTGTTCCTTATACTTTGTACAATCTAACAAATAAAAAAGTTGGAGTTATTGCTGCTGATTCTTTATTTAAGAGTTTTTTTGGAGATTTTTTAGAAAATTTAGGAGCATTAAGAACAAGTGCTCCCAATAGAAATGAGCATATAATCGGTGATTTAATAACTTCGTGTAAAGATTGGATGATTTTTCCAGAAGGAATAATGGTAAAATCAAAAGATATTTCAAAAATAGATAAAAATTTTTGTGTGAAAATTGATGGAACTTGTCAAAGAGTTCATACAGGAGCTGCAGTTTTTGCTCTACTTTCTCAATTTTTTAGACAAAAATATTTTGATAAAGAGCTTGAAAATTATGAAGAATTTAGCAAAAAATATTTTGTAAATAAATGCACAGATATAAACAAACATGAAACAATGATTGTTCCAATAAATATCAGTTACTCAAATATCAGAAATGGAAAAAACTTTTTAGTTGATATGACAAATAAACTTTTAGATGATATGGGAAATCATTTTAAAGAAGAGATAGAAATAGAGAGTAATATAGTACTAAACTCAAAAATTACCATAAGAATTTTAGAACCAATTTCAACAAAAAATATTCTAGAAAAATTATATAAAAAAAACTTACCAAAAGAAGAGATTATAAATAAACTAAGATATGAAATAACTCACTCTTTTATGGATAAAATTTATGAATCTCTAACTATAAATTTTGACCATATTTTTGTTTTAATTCTTTTTTTATTTCCAAAAAAAGAAATAGAAATTGAATATTTCAAAAGATTAATTTATATAACTATTTTTAAAATAAAAGAAAAAAATATCTTTTATGATAGTGATATAAATAAAGATTTAATATATCTAATCTCTTATGAAAAATTCAAAGCTTTTGACAATATTTTAGAAGTTGCAATCAATGACAAGATTTTACAAGTTGATGAAATCAACTGTTATAAATATATAATCAATAAAAAGAACCTTTTAAATAGTTTTACCCATCATACTATTAGAATGAAAAATATTTTGAAAGTAATTTTAAATGAAATCTTAATACATGAAGAAAGCGTTAATATCGTAAAAAATCTAGTTTCAAATAATGAAGAAATAAATCTAAAAGAACTTGTAAATATTTTAAAATATGAAGAAGAAAAAGAGTATGAAACAAGTTATGAAAAGTTTAAAAGTAATAAAGATATTAAACCTATAGAGATAGGAAAAAGTAAATATTTTGAAACAAAAGATTCAAATAGTTGTGTTATTGCAATTCATGGTTTTGGAGCAGCACCAAAAGAGATGGAAAAATTAGCACTATTTTTAAATGAAAATAATTTTAATGTTCAAACACCAAGATTAGCAGGTCATGGAACAGCACCAGAAGATTTAAAAACAAAAACTTGGCAAGATTGGTATAAATCTATTTCAAGGTCTATAATAATTGCTTCTTTACAATATAAAAAAATTTTTATTGTAGGTTTTTCGACAGGTGGATTACTTGCACTTTTAAGTACAAAAAAACAATACAAAGAGTTTGTAAGTGTTATTTGTATAAATGCAGCGCTTCACTTAAATGATATGAGAATAAAAACTCTACTTCCAGCAATTTCATTTTGGAATGATATTGTTAAAGTTTTTCATGAAGAAAAATACACAAAAGAGTATGTAGATAATTTTCCAGAAAACCCAGATATCAATTATAAAAAACATTATATTGATTCAATTGAGCAGTTAAATTTACTTATGAATAAAACAAAAAAAATTCTGCCTAAAATCAAAAAACCTATATTAATAATTCAAGGAAAAGATGACCCAGTTGTAAATCCAAGTTCAGCTCATGAAATCTTTGAAAATATTCAATCAAGGTATAAAACTTTACATTTGATTGAAGCAAAAAATCATGTAATTGTTACAGATAAAAATACAAATGATTTATTTATTTATATTTTAAATTTTTTAAAACAAGGATAAAAAATGAAACTTCAAAAAACTTTTTTACTTAGTTTAAGTGGTTTAATACTCATTGGGTGTACAGCAAAAACACCATATACAAATAGATCTCAAATGATTTTTATGTCACCAAAAGAAGAACTAGCTTTAGGAGAAAAATCTTATAAAGATGCACTTTCAACTTCAAAAGTTATTGTTGGAACAAAAGATGCTAATAGAATTAACAATATTGGTCAAAGAATAGCAAAAGTTGCAAATAGAGATGATTTTAACTGGGAATTTAATTTAGTTGAAAATGACAGCCAAAATGCCTTTTGTTTACCTGGTGGAAAAGTTGTTGTTTACACAGGAATTCTAAAAGTTGCTAAAAATGATGACCAATTAGCTACAGTAATATCACATGAAATTGCCCATGCTCTTGCTCGTCATGGAGCAGAAAGAATGAGTGCATCGATGGTTCAACAAGGAATTGGAGTTGTTGGAAATATTGCATTAGGAGTTACAGCACCTCAATATCAAAACTTATTTAATCAAACTTATGGAATTGGTTCACAAGTAGGAGTTATGCTTCCTTATGGAAGAATGCAAGAGAGTGAGGCTGATGAAATTGGAATATACTTAATGGCACAAGCAGGATACGATCTTGATGAAGCTTTAAAATTTTGGGAAAATATGTCTCAAGGGAAAAATGAAACAATTGAATTTTTCTCAACACATCCAAGTTCAACAACAAGAATAAATGACATTAAAGCACTAATTTTAAAAATGAAAAATAATCCAACTATACTTCAAAAAAGTAGTCCAACGAAAGAAAATACGAGTAATTTACTAGGAGAAAAGTTATATTAAATAGAGAAGTTTCTCTATTTAATTAAGCTATATTTGTATAAACAGCTTGAACATCATCATCATCTTCAAGCTTTTCAATTAATTTACCAATATCTTCTTGTTGAGCTTCAGTAAACTCTTGAGGATTGTTTGGAATTCTTTTTAATTCTGCTTTAGTTAAAGGAATACCTAACTCTTCAAACTTATTATTCATATTTCCAAAGTCAGTATAATTAGCATAAGCTAAACATAAACCATCTTCTTCTTCAAGTTCTTCTAGTCCAGCATCTATTAATTCCATTTCTAAATCTTCAAGTTCATAATTACTTGGTTTATTAAATTCAAAAATTGCTTTTCTATCAAAGAAAAATTCTAAAGAACCAGTAGGAACAACTTGACCTTGTGTTTTATTAAAATACATTTTAATATTTGCAACTGTTCTTGTGTTGTTATCTGTTGCTGTTTCAACAAACACTAAAACTCCATGAGGACCTTTTCCTTCAAAATTTACTTCGGAAAAGTTTGCTGCATCTTTACCACTTGCTCTTTTTATAGCTGCATCAATATTTGCTTTTGGCATATTTTCAGCTTTTGCATTTAAAATAGCTGTTCTAAGAGCTGAGTTCATTTCTGGATCTGGAACTCCTGATTTTGCTGCTACTTCAATAGCACGTGCAAGTTTTGGGAAAACTCTTGACATATTTCCCCATCTTTTCATTTTAGCCGCTTTTCTATATTCAAAGGCTCTTCCCATAATCACTCCCAATTTATTTTTCAAAATTTTTCGCTGATTATAGCAAGTTTGTGATAATATGTTTATAAATAAATGCTCAAAATAAAAACTATTTGTATATAAAAAATAATGCTTAAAGATTATTTCCACAAAATTTCAATATAATTCTTGTTTATCACAAAAAGGATTCAATTTGAAAAAAATTATTTTTATATTAATATTCGCAATTTTAAGTTTTGCTAATGAAACTAATAATGATGATTTTTCACAAGAATTTGATTCAGAGTTTTCAAATAAAACAGAAGAAATATTTGACCCATTAAGTGGATATAATAGACTTATGACTACATTTAATGATAAAGTTTATATCAATGTATTAGTACCTGTTTCAAAAGGTTATGCTTATGTAGTACCTGAAACTGCAAGAACAGGAATAGATAATTTTTTCAATAATATAATGTTTCCTGTAAGATTTACAAACAATTTATTACAACTAAAATTTAAAAATTCACTTGAAGAATTAGAAAGATTTTTAATAAATACTCTTTGGGGACTTGGTGGATTTATGGATTTAGCGACTTCTGAATTAAACATAAAAGCACACGAAGAAGACTTTGGACAAACATTAGGTTTTTATGGAGTTGGTGAAGGAGTTCCTGTTGTTTTACCTTTCTTAGGCCCATCTAATTTAAGAGATATGGTTGGTTTTGCAGGAGATAGTTTTGTATCACCTCTAAGTAGAGCAGGAGAAGATGCAATTGATTACAAAATTCCAAATACTGTGTTAGAAGAAGTAGGAATCAAAACATTTGATGTAGTAAATAACACTTCATTAAATCCAGATCAATATGAAACAATTAAAAAAGATGCTTTAGATTTATATCCATTCTTAAGAGATATTTATTCACAAGCAAGAAAAAGACAAATAGAGGAATAATAGATGATTAAAAAAAGTTTTATTAAATTTTTATTGTTATTAGCAGTTACATTTTCTTATGCAAATGCTTTAAAACAAGATGAAATTCAACAAGAAATGACAAAAAAAATTGATAATGTTTTACAAATTTTAGAAAAAAAAGACAAAACTTTTGCACAAAAAGGTGATGAAATTATCAAAATTATTGATGATGTTTTTGATTATGAATTAATGGCAAAAATTGCATTAGGAAAAGAGACTTGGAGTACATTAACACCTGAAAAACAAAAACAATTTACAAAAGTTTTTGAAAATAAATTAAAAAAATCATATATTGAAAAACTAGAACTTTATAATGATCAAAAAGTAAAAATTATTGGATTAAAACCATATAACAACACAAGATTACAGCTAGAAACTGAACTTTTAGGTAAAGATGGAATTTATAAAATTAACTATAATTTTTATAATAAATCTAAAGATAATGAAGAGTGGTTAATTTATGATGTTGATTTAGTTGGGGTTAGTATCATTCAAACATATAGACAACAATTTTCAGGCTTATTAAAAGAAAAAACATTTGATGAAATGTTAGCTTTACTAGAAAAATAAGATGTTAAAAAAAATCTATGATACTTTAATTTTAAAGTATCCATTAATTGTTCTTACTCTTTTAATGTTATTTGTTTCAACTTTGGGCTACTATGCCACAAAGCTTGAAATAGATGCATCTGCAGAAACTTTACTTTTAGAAGATGATAAAGATTTACAATTTTTTAGAGAAGTAAATAAGACTTATGACAATTCTGATTTTTTAGTAGTTACTTTTTCTCCAAAAAATGAAGACCTTCTATCACAAAAAAATTTGAAAATTATCAAAAATATATCTGATGATTTTTTAAAAGTAAAAAATGTTGAAAGTATTACTTCTATTTTAAATGTACCTTTACTTCAATCTCCTATTCGTCCTATTTCTGATTTAGTTGAAGGAGTTGATTCACTTGAAACAAAAGAGTTTGATACAAATCTTGTTAAAAATGAGTTGTTACACTCACCTTTATATTCAAACTCACTTGTAAGTAGTGATTTTAAAACAACAGCAATTATTTTAAATCTAAAAACTGATACAAAATATTTTGAGCTTTTAGAAAAAAGAAATGCTTTATTAAAAAAAGAAAAAGATAAAACTATCTCTAAAGAAGAAAAAGATGAATTAAAAAAGGCTATTTTAGAGTTTAAAGATTATAGAGATATTTTAAGAGTACAAGAAGCCCAAGAGATTGAAAATATAAGAGATATTATAAAAAACTATCAAGGTGAAGCAAAAATATTTCTTGGTGGTGTAAATATGATAGCTAGCGATATTGTTGGCTATGTAAAAAATGATTTAATCATCTATGGTTCTGGTTTACTTGCTATTTTAATTTTTATACTTTGGTATATTTTTAGACATATTAGATGGATTGTTTTACCTCTATTTGTATGTTTAATTTCAGTAGTTTCAACAGCAGGACTTTTAGGATTATTTGGATGGGAAGTAACTGTAATATCTTCAAACTTTATAGCATTACAATTAATCATCACTATTTCAATAGTTCTACATTTAATTGTAAGATATAGAGAATTAAACGTAAAATATAAAAATGCAAGCCAATATAAACTTATAATCAATACTGTATTGTCAAAATTCAATCCTTCATTTTTTGCAATTATTACAACAGTAATTGGTTTTGGCTCACTTGTTTTATCAAATATTGAACCAGTTATAAATCTTGGTCTTATGATGAGTACAGGTATTGCGATATCTTTATTTTTAGCGTTTATAACTTTCCCTGCTCTATTGATTCTAATGAATAAAAAAGATGAACATGAACAAAAAAATAAAAAGTTTTCATTCATTGCAAAATCATCAGATATTGTTGAATATCACAGTAAAGCTATAATTATTACAACAATTTTAGTTATTGTTTTTTCAACAACAGGAGCATTAAAACTTCTTGTTGAAAATAGTTTTATTAGCTATTTTAAACAATCAACAGATATTTATAAAGGTATGAAAGTTATTGATGAAAATTTAGGAGGAACTACTCCTCTTGATATTATCATCAAATTTAAAGATGAACCAAAACCACAAATAACTAAAAATTCAACTGATGAATTTGATGATTTTGAAAATGAATTTGCAAAAACAGCAGATGACAAACAATATTGGTTTAGTCAAGATAAAATGGACACAATTACAGCTGTTCATAACTACTTGGAAACTATTCCAGAAGTTGGAAAAGTTCAATCTTTAGCTACACTTTTAAAAATTGGTCAATCTCTTAATAATGGAAAATCTTTAGATGGTATAACATTAGCTTTACTATACAATCAGTTCCCAGAAAAATATAAAACCTTAATACTTTCTCCATTTATTAATATCGATAAAAATGAAGCAAGAATTACAATGAGAATTATGGATTCAAATCCAGATTTAAGAAGAAATGATTTAATCAATAAAATAAACAGTGATTTAAGAGATATTATTAAAAATAAAGAGACTACTTTTAGACTTTCAAATCTAATGGTTTTATATAATAATATGCTTCAATCTTTATTTGAATCTCAAATTTCTACATTAGGATTTACAATTATTGTTTTATTTATAATGTTCCTGATTTTATTTAGAACTTTAAAACTTGCAACTATTGCAATACTTGCAAACATAATACCAATATCAGCTATATTTGGTATTATGGGATGGTTAAATATTCCTTTGGATATTATGACTATTACAATTGCAGCAATTGCTATTGGAATTGGTGTTGATGATACAATTCACTTTATTCATAGATTTAAAGAAGAGTTTAAAGTTGACCATAACTATATAAATGCAATGAGAAGATCTCATCAAAGTATTGGTTATGCGATGTACTATACTTCTTTAGTAATAATTATTGGTTTTTCAATTTTAGTTTTATCAAATCTAATTCCAACAATATATTTTGGATTATTAACTGTTGTTACAATGTTTACAGTATTACTTGCAGATTTATTACTACTTCCAAAATTATTACTAATATTTAAACCTTTTGACAAAATTAAGGAGAAAAAATAATGAACATTGCTATTTACTGTGGTTCTTCATTTGGAAATGATAAGATTTATGAAGAACAAACAAAAATTTTAGCCCAAAAACTTGCACAAAGAAATTTAAATATTGTTTATGGTGGCTCTTTACAAGGACTTATGGGAATAGTTTCAAATGAATCTTTAAAATGTAGCAATAGTGTTACAGGTGTAATTACTTTTGATTTAATAAATAAAGAACTTGAAAATAAAAATCTTACAAAAATTTATAGAGTAAATACTATGGATGAAAGAAAAGCTAAAATGGAAGATTTATCTGATGCATTTATAGCAATTCCTGGTGGTTATGGAACATTTGAAGAAATTTTTGATGTTATAACATCTGCACAAATTGGTTATCATAAAAAACCTTGTGCATTTTTTAATATAAATGGTTATTATGATAAGTTACTTGATTTCTTAAGAAACTGTGTAAAAGAAGGTTTTATAAAAAAAGATTATGTTGATATGTTAATCGTTTCTGATAATATTGACGAAATTATTGAAAGAATTTTAAATTATAATGCACCTAAAGATAAATGGCAAAATTAAGAGTTTTTTTATCTTATTCACACTTTGTTAACTTTTGATTTAAGAAAGGTTAATACATAGCTATTATAATTACTTTATAAGTTGATAGACAAACCTTAATTTGCGATGTTAAGATTTTTTTTAACTTTACTCCTCCTAATATATACAAGATAAAGGAAGCTTTTTATAAGCTTCCTTTTTTTTTAACTAAATTTTTAAAATAGGAATAATCTTAATAAATGAAAAAATATATACTTTTTGATAATGATGGTGTTTTAGTTCATACTGAACCTTTATATTTTAAAGCAAATATACAAGCTTTAAAAGAGTTTTTTAATGTAGAGTTAGAATTTGAAGAATATATGAAAATAATGAGTGAAGGAACAACTGTTTGGCAAAAAGCTTTAAATAAAGGTTTTTCATTTACTGAAGTTGAAATTGCAAGAAATAAAAGAAATGAATATTATCAAAATTTTTTAAGAACGGAAAATATTCTAATTGATGGTGTAAAAGATGTTCTAAAAGAATTATCTAAAGATTATAAAATGGGAATAGTAACTACATCAAGAAGAGTTGATTTTGAAATTATTCATAAAAATCTAGGAATAGTTGATTTTATGGATTTTGTTCTTTGTGAAGAAGATTATAATTATGCAAAACCACATCCTGAACCATATTTAAAAGGTCTAGAACTCTTTAAAGCAAAAAAAAGTGAGGCAATTGTAGTTGAAGACTCAACAAGGGGTTTAACAGCAGCTCATAAAGCAGGAATAGAATGTGTGATTGTAAAAAATGAATTTACTCTCACACAAGATTTTTCAAAAGCAAGTTATTTTATAGAAACTCTAAAAGAATTGAAAACTATTTTAAATTAGTTTTCAATTGCCATTTTTATATACTGTTCTAAATCTTCTTTAGATGTTTTACCAATAAATTTATTTATAAATCGTCCATCTTTTGAGAATAAAAACATTTCTGGAACTTTTTTTACATCACCTAACTCTTTTGCAAGTCTAAAGTTTTCTTCACCCATTGTAATTGGATAATTAATTCCATGTTCTTTCATAAAAGCTTCTATCTCTTCTTTTGTTTTATCTCTTTCAAATAAAACTGAAACTATTTCAAATTGGTCTTTATATTTTTCTTTTAATTCAACTAAAGTTGGTATTTCTTCTATACAAGGTGGACACCAAGTTGCAAAAACATCAATTAAAACTGCTTTTTTACCTTTAAATTCATCAAAATCTAAACCTTGAGCTGTACTTGTAAAACTGATAAACTTTTCATCTGTTGTAATTAATGCAAAAGATTGAGGTTCAAAGTTTGTATTTACTTCCTCTTTTTTTTGTTTTGCAAGAACATTTCCATCTATTGTAGATTTTGAATCACAACCACTAAATAATACACCTAAAACTAATAAACTAAAAACTAAACATTTTCTCATCATTTTCCTAACCTTGACAATTCTTGTAGTAACTCTTTCGCTTCATTTTCATCAAAAAAGATATTCATTGATAATTCATGATTTACTCTTTTAAGAAATTTTATTCTTTCTTGCATCTGTAACTCTTTATTATCTTCATACTCTTTTAAAATATCTTGAAGTTCAAGTTTATAAGACTCGATTAATTCATCTTTTTTTACTACTTTTGATTTTAAAACACTACTATTTTTTCTCTTAAAAGATATAAAGAGAAATGTAAATATAGCACTTAATAATAAAGCAAATATGTATTCCATAATTTATTTACTTCTTGCTATTGCTTTTGCTTCTTTAGCAATTTTTTCTGCATTTTTTGCAACATTCAAAATTTCTGATACTGTTGCTTTAAAATCAACTTCTTTTTCCAATTTTTCCATTCTTTCTAAAATAGTTCTATAATCATCATGTCCAATTATTTGTAAAACTCTTGGAGCATTTAAAATATATTTTATATAATCTAAATCTTTCCAATGATAAGTTATTTGGCTATCTAAATACTCTTTATAATCATTTTCTATTTCTGTTTTATTTTTTATAAATGATAAATTAAAATCTAAATCATCACTTTGTTCAAAAAATTTATAATACAAATTTTGTAAATAAATTTTATTTTTCAAATTTGAAATATAATCATAAACTTTTTGTTTATTTTCATTTTCTAAAATATATTTCAAAATAACTTCTGAAATAATTGCTTCTTCATTTTTAAATAAATCATCTAATTTTTTATTAGATTTAACAAAAATTTCTCCTGAAAAGTTTTTTGTTAATTTTTTAATAAATTTATATACATCTAAATTAAATGCTAAACTAAATTTGTTTATCTCTTCTTGTAAAGGATTTAAAATAGAAAAAGGATTTGGTAAATTCTTTGAATAAGAAACTATACTATTTACAAATTCGACATCATTTTCACAAAATCTTGTATTTTTATAATAACTTTCTATCTCTTTCAAAAGATTTTTTTCCAATAATGAAATAGATTTTTCTTCAAAAAAATTGTTTAATTCCCCTATTTCATATCTTTTTGTATTTTTAGAAATCAAATCAAAATTATTTGAGATTTTTTTATAAGCATCAATTTTTTCTTTGATATTAAAATCTTTGATTAAAAATAGAGCTTTTTCATAAATATCATTTTTTGTAAGATTTAATTTATTTGCTATTTCTAAACCTCTTTTTGATATTTCACTTGAGATTTTTGTCAATTTTTTATCAAATTCTATAAAATCTGAACAATCTTTAATAGTTGAAACATCTTTTGATAATTGAGATTTTTTAAATGCATTAACAATAAGAATAATTGCACTTATAAATAAAACAATAGAAATTAAAATAAATATATTTATATTATTTGGATTTTGCGAATAAACAACTCCAAAATCATAATTTGACTCTTTTAAAAGAGACAAACTATTTTTTATTTCTTCAAAAAATGACATTAAATATCCTTATTTATAAATCTCAGCTTCAACTAAATCAAATAAATCTTTTTGAGATAAAACTGCTAATCTTTTTCCATTTACAAAAATTGTTGGGGTACCTCTTACTCCAATTTCTCTGGCATCAGAAGAATCAATTTCCATAATTTTATCAATTTTAGGATTTGTTGAATCTTCTTTTAATTTATTCATATCTAAATCAGGAATTGTTGCTAAAAACTCCCATAATAACTCTGGTTTTTCATTATTATGTTGTGCCCATAAAGGTTGTTTTTCAAAAATCATACTTAAAACTTCTTCATATTTGTTTTGTTCTCTTGAAGCTTCCAAAATTCTTATAGCAAATTTTGAATTTAAATGATTTGGAATATATTTAACAACTAACTGAATATCTTCATGATAATCTTTATATAATTTTCTAAGAATTGGATAAAACATTGCACAAGATTCACACTCAGGGTCAACAAACTCAACAACTGAAATATTTTTTTTATTTTCACCAAATTTAATAGAATGTTCTCTAACTAATAAATCACTTTTACTTAAAACTTTTTTTTCATCTTCTTTAACTTCATTATTTTTGTAAAAAATAGCTAATCCTATAAATAAAATAATCAAACTAACCAATGAACCTAATACTAACTTTTTATTCTGCATCTACACTTTTCCTTTTAAATAAAATTAATAAAATAAGAATGATAGTATAAGAAAAAAAAGATAACAAAGGAATTGTAATAAAACCAAACCAATTTAAATAATCAACAGAACATGGAATTCCACTAACACATGGAGATAAATTTTCAGGAATTACTTTATAAATCAATAAGTTATGATAAATTGAAATTAACAATCCAATAATAACTAAAGGAAAACTATATTTAAAAATTTTATCATCAGGATACAAAAGATTAATTAAAAATAATAAAACCAATGGATACATAAAAATTCTTTGATACCAACATAAAGAACAAGGAATAAAATGCATAATCTCTGAGAAAAAAAGACTTCCTAACGTTGCAACTAAAGATACTAAAAAGGCTAAAAAAATAAAGGTCGAACTTGAGAAGTTCGACCTTTTGATATCTGATGAAATTTCATTCATCTATTAGGCTCCTCCACCAATTTCAGAATTTAATTCTCCATGAATTGGATTGTGAGGTATTGATTCACATAAAGCAATAGATTCATTTAAAGCTTTTAAAAATTCTTGTATATTTTCATAAGGAATTTCAACCTCTGAAATTTTAGTTTTACCGTGAGAATAAACAGCAATACTAACTACAGGGCTACTATATTCACCATAAGGTTTTTCAACATGCTCTATTTTTACAACATCATCAGTTGTATGAGCTAACTTAAACGTTTTAATTTCTATATGTTTTGCTGGCATAATAGACTCCTTAAATTTATATAACTAATTGTAACAAAAAAAAATAGATAAAGAAACTAAATTTTTATTATTTTATAGAAGTTGCTGTCAGAAAAAGATAGTTTTTTCCAGTTAAAGTGACTCTATATTTTTTTTGTTGTAAATATTTTTTACAAAAATATACATCTTTATATAAAATTGATTGTTCACTATAAGAATAGTTTGGAGCCTTTGCTCCATAAATCATTTCTCCATTAATCCATCTACAATTTGGAAAACCTAAAATTATAGAACCCTTATCTTCCAAATAGTTTTGAATTAAATCCATAAATAATAGTTTAAAATTTAATCCTGAACTTTGTAATGTTCCAATTGAAATTATTAAATCTGCTTTTTTTAAATTTAACTCACTCAATTTATTTATATCATGGGTATAAAAATTGAAATTTTCACTTGGAAATCTTTTTTTTGCAAATTCTATTGCACTTGATGAATAATCAATTCCGGTAAATGAAATATTTTTTAAAGTTTCTTCATCTAAAAGTTCTTTTATAACTTCAAACTCATCTGCTTTATTTATTCCTAAATTCAAAATATTTTTTTTCTCTTCTATTTTTACATTTATTAATGCTTTCATATATGAATACAAAAAAACTGGTTCTTCATTTTTATTTATTCTAAAAAATGTAGAATCTTCACCATATTTCTCATTTTTTTCATCATTTGTATCATTATGAAAAGAATCAAATTTATTTAACTTTTGAAATTTCAAAACTACAATATCTTTATTTAAAGACTCTATTAACATTTTACAAAAAAGCAATTCAGCTAAATCACACCAAGATTTATATGACCTATAAATAAATTTCTCATTTTCTTTTTTGTAAATTTCTCCTGCATAAATATCAATTTTTATATCTGGATTTAATACTTCAAATAAAATCTCATCTTTTTCTTTCAACTCATTTTCTAAATAAGAAATTATCTCAAACATTGTTTCTTGGGTAAATTTTTTCATTTTTTCTCACATAAATTTTTTTGGGATTATATAATATTTCATATAATTATCACATTGTTACTTTTTTGCTTATCTTTAAAAATTAGTTTAAAAATTTTATTTTTTTTTAATTTATACACTTTTTATACATTTGTTTTGATTACTATTACATTATAACTTAGGAGAGAAGGAAAAGAAATGAACATTCAAACAGCAGATTTATGTGATGATAACAGAGATAAAAATATACAAGTATTATCTTCAAAATTTAAAAACTATGGTGGACTAAAAAAATTTAGTGGACAAATAGTAACTGTAAAATTAGATAAAAGTAACTGGAGATTACTTGAAATGTTAAGAGATGAAGATGGAGAAGGTAAAATTGTAGTTGTTGACAATTCTCAAGAATTTTTTGGAGTAGTTGGTGATAAATTAATGACTTTTGCAAAAAATAATAACTGGCAAGCAATTATTTTAAATGGTTATGTAAGAGATACAGATGAAACTAAAAATATTGATGTTGGATTATATGCAATTGGAACTTGTCCTTTAAGAAATTTTGAAAAAACTGAATCTTCAAGAGATGTAGAACTGAATTTTGAAGGAGTAACTTTTAATAATGGTGATTATATTTATGCAGATAATGATGGAGTAATTGTTACAAAAAACAGACTAATCTAATAAAAATAAACAAAATTAAACCATCTATCTCAATTTAATTTCATTTTATTAACAAAAATAAACTAAAAAATGTTAATATTCGCCATTATTTATTATTAAAGGAAACTAAGTTGAGATATATTATCTTAGGTCTTATTATGGCAGGATTATTTCAAGTATTCTTTTGGATTACTCAAGATAATCGTGTGTCTTTATCTGAAGACTCTTTTGACAAAATTGAGTCACTTTCGTATTCTCCATATGAGGGATATGATAAAAAAATGTTGTCATATCAACAAATTGAAGATGACATTAGTATGTTGTCACATTTCACAAACAAAGTTAGAACATATGCAGCTTCAGAAGCAAAAGCTATTTTAGAAGTAACTTCTAAAACTGATATGCCTATTGATTTAGGACTTTGGTTAAGTGGTGATTTAAAAGAAAACTTCAAAGAAATTGAAAGAGCAATTAAGTTACTTGAAAAATATCCTGATTCTATTGCAAATGTAATAGTTGGAAATGAAACTCTTTTAAGAGCTGATATAACTGAAGTTGAACTTATGGCTTATATTGATTTTATGAGAGAATATACAGATAAACCAATCACAACTGCTGAAACTTGGGATGTTTGGGAAAGAGTTCCAGAACTTGCTAAACATGTTGACTTTTTAACAATTCATATCTTACCTTATTGGGAAAAAATTCCTATTGACCAATACAACTCATTTGTAGTTGAAAAATACAATCTTGTAAAAAACATTCATCCAAATAAAAAAATAGCAATTGGTGAAACAGGTTGGCCAAGTCATGGTTATAATAATAGAGGTGCAGTTCCTAGTTTAAAAAACCAAGCTATGGCTATTAGAGGATTTATTAACCTTGCAAAAGAAAATGGATGGACATATAACATAATCGAAGCATTTGACCAACAATGGAAAGGTTATGATGAAGGAAATGTTGGACAATATTGGGGAATTTTTACATCTGATAGAGAACTAAAATTTAATTTAAATGGTGACATTGAATTAAATCAATATTGGTTATATCAAATGATTGCTGCCATTATAATTGGGGCATTAATCACTCTTTATGGTTTAAGAAATCAAAGATTAAATTTAAGTCACTCAATAGCTTATGCAATTGCAGCACAAGGTATGGCATTTGGTATTGTAATGGCTGTTATTTATCCATTCACAAACTATATGAACTTTGGTATGTGGGTAATGTGGGGAATGGGAACTTTCTTAATGATTCCATTAGTTATTATTACTCTTGCAAAAGCTAATGAATTATTTAAATGTTCAATTGGAACTCCTCCAACAAGATTAGTACCACTTGATTTAAGATCAGAAAATGCACCTTTTGTTTCTATTCATGTTCCAGCTTATAAAGAACAACCTCATGTTTTAGAAGAGACATTAAGAGCATTAAGTAGACTTAAATATCCAAATTATGAAGTTCTTGTTATTATCAATAACACACCAGAAGAATTCTACTGGAAACCAATTGAAAAATTGTGTGAAGAGTTAGGTGAAAAATTTGTATTTATGAATATTACATGTACTGGATTTAAAGCTGGTGCTCTAAATGCAGCACTTGAACAAACAGATAAAAGAGCTGAAATTATTGCAGTTATTGATGCTGATTATGTAGTTGAGTCACCTTGGTTAGTAGATTTAGTTCCTTTATTTGATGACCCAAAAGTTGCTATTGTTCAAGCTCCTCAAGATCATAGAGATGGTGATGAATCAATTATTAAAGCAGCTATGAATGCAGAATATGCTGGTTTCTTTGATATTGGTATGATTGATAGAAATGAAGAAAACGCTATTGTTGTTCATGGAACAATGGTAATGGTAAGACTAAGTGCTATGATGGAAGTTGGTGGTTGGGGAACTGACACAATTGTTGAAGATAGTGAATTAGGATTAAGACTATTTGAAGCTGGATATATTGCTCACTATACAAATAGAAGATATGGTTATGGATTACTTCCTGATACTGTTGAAGCATTTAAAACACAAAGACATAGATGGGCTTATGGAGCAATTCAAATTCTTAAAAAACACTGGAAAGAGTTTAAACCATCAGCAAATAAATTAACTCCAAATCAAAAGAAAAAATTCGTAGCTGGTTGGTTCTTCTGGTTAAGTGATGCTATGGGTCCTGTTATGGCTATTATGAATATTATTTGGGTTCCAGTTATCATTTTTGTTGGGGTGACAATTCCAACAATTCCATTGACTATTCCAATTATTACAGCATTTTTGGTAAATATTTTACATACATTTATTTTATATAGAATGAAAGTAAAAACAAGTATTAAAAATACTATTTTAAGTTCAATAGCTTCTATGAGTTTACAACTTATTATTTTCAAAGCTGTTTATGATGGATTTGTTAAAGATGGATTACCATTTAAAAGAACTCAAAAAGGTGGAAAAGCGGCTAAAAAAAGTGCTAATCCAATAAAACATGAAACAATTCTTGGAGTTTTATTATTAGCTTCATTCTTTGCTTTAATTTTTACTAATAAAACTGGTATTACAGAAATCTATGTATTTGCTGCAACTATTTTTATTCAAAGTATTCCTTATATCTCAGCAATTATTATGAGATATTTAGAAGTTTACTCTATCAAAAACAATCAGAAGTCTTAAAACTTCTGATTGTTAATCTTAATTAATTGGTACTACTGGATTTAAACTAGAAGTATTATTTAAAAAGTGTCTATGTTTTTCAAACTGGTCAATTATATCCGTTGCTATCACATCTTCATCATATCCATAAATATCATAAGCTTTATTTCCATCTTGTAAAAAAACTTCGGCTCTTGCATATTTTTTTTGTGCTTTTGTAGGATTTACTGATTCAGGATAAGCATAACTTGGAGTATCATAATTTTTTGCTCTAACTTCATAAATAAAGTCAAAATCATCAGAGTGTTCAACTCTTATAATTGAAATTGCATTTATTTTATCATTTGAAACTTCCACATTCCATGAATATTTAGAAAGTTCATTTTTCACTAAATTCATTGCACTTATAACATCTTCATTTATAAATCTTTTCGTCTCTTCAACTTTTGGAAATTCTATTATTCTACTTAATCTTGATTGCCATGTTCCACTTATTTTTCCATGACGACCAGCATTCATATGATGTTGTAAACTTTCATTTCTAATTGTTTCTAAACTTAAAGCCTTATAAGTTCCCCAACAAGCAATTAACATAACAAAAACAAAAGGCAAAGCTATGATTATTGATGCTGATTGTAAAGTTTGAAGACCACCTGCTAGTAAAAGAGCAATTGCTACAACTCCTTGACTAAGAGCCCAAAATATTCTTTGCCAAACTGGATTATTTACTCTTCCCCCTGAAGCTATTGTATCTACAACTAAAGAACCAGAATCAGAAGATGTAACAAAAAATGTAACTACTAAAATAATTGCAATAATAGATACAAAATTTGAAAATGGAAAATGCTCTAAAAATTTAAAAAGTGCTGTTGAAACATCAGCTGAAACAGCAGTTGATAAAAGAGTAAAACTTTCATTCATAATAGAATATAAAGCACTATTTCCAAAGACTGTCATCCAAATAAAAGTAAATCCAACGGGTACAAATAAAACTCCAATAACAAACTCTCTAATTGTTCTTCCCCTTGAAACTCTTGCTATAAACATTCCAACAAAGGGAGCCCAAGCTATCCACCAAGCCCAATAAAATAGAGTCCAAGAACTCATCCAAGAAGAAGTTATATCATACGAGTATTGGTTAAAAGTCATAAATACGATATTTGAAAAATATGAACCAATATTTTGAATTAATGTATTTAATAAAAAAAATGTAGGTCCAGCTAAAAATATAAATAAAAGTAAAAAAACTGCTAAATAAAGATTTAATTCAGATAATCTTTTAATACCTCCATCTAAACCTAAAACAACTGAAATAGTTGCGATTGCAGTAATTAATGCTATTAAAATAATTTGAGTTGTAATTCCAACAGGAACATCAAAAAGATAGTTTAATCCAGAATTAATTTGTAATACACCAAATCCTAAAGATGTAGCAACACCAAAAACTGTACCTAAAACAGCGATTGTATCAACACTATGACCAATCTTTCCAAAAATCCTATCTCCAATTAAGGGATATAAAGCTGACCTAATAGATAAAGGTAAACCATGTCTAAAAGAGAAATATGCTAAAACAAGACCAACTATTGCATAAATTGCCCAAGCATGTAATCCCCAATGGAAAAATAAAATATTCATTGCCATTTTTGCTGAATCAATACTTTGAGCTGTTCCTACAGGAGGTGACACATAATGCATAACTGGTTCTGCAACACTCCAAAACATAAGCCCTATTCCCATTCCAGCTGAAAAAAGCATAGCAAGCCACGAAAGATTACTATAAACTGGTTTTGACTGATCTGGTCCTAATTTAAATTTTCCAAAGGGAGAAACAGCTAAAAAAAGTGCAAATATAGTAAAAATACCTACACTTAACATATAAAGCCATCCAAATTTATCTGCTACAAAATTTTTAACATTTGTAAAAACTTCATTTGCTAATTGAGGTATAAAAATTGCAAAAGTTACTAATATTACTATAAAAATAACTGAGGGTAAAAATACTGGTTTTAAAATTGTTGTTTTTAAATTATTTTTCATTATTTTCCTTTTCTTTTTCTAAATTTTGTCTTGGGTCTAACTCCACAACTACACTTCCTGAAGCTACTGGAATATTTACAAATATACTCATATCATCATCTGCTACACGTTTTTTTGATAAAGAATAAAAACCTAAAAATATTCCTAAAATAGCAAATATTAGAAAGATAAACTCTAAATAATAAAAAAGTCCAATACCTAAAATAATAGGAGCTATGAATGAACCTAATCCATAGGCAAAAAGTAAAGTTCTACTTATTTCAACAATATCTTTATTTTCATCAACGACATCATTTGCCCGCGCAAGAGATAAAGGATAAATACTAAAAATAGAAAAACCTAAAAATATTCCTAAAAAATAGATATACTCATCAAAAAATGATGAAAATAAAAAAAGTAAAGATATTATAAAAATATAAAAACCACTGTACGCTATAATTTTTCTTCTTCCATATTTATCAGATAAAAGTCCAATTGGCCATTGTGAAATCAATCCTCCAATTATTGAATAAGCCACAAAAAGAGATACTGTTTCAATAGATGAATATTTCTGCATTAAATAAATAGGTACCATTGTAAAAAAGCCACCTACAAAAAATCCACCAATAAAACTTCCTGTAAGAGCAAGTGGAACTACACTATAAAGTTTAGGAAAACTATATTTTTCAAAAGGTTTTAAAATAGGTTCTTTTATTTTCGTCATTGATATAAAAAGAACAGAAAAAAGGATTAAAATAGAACCTATTATAAAAATTATAAAAGTTGTATCACCTTTAATATTTAAAAATATTTGTCCAAGTGCAGTAGCTAGATAAAAAATAATTGTATAAATCGCAAGTATTTTTCCTCTGTGAGTTTGACTACTTTTTTCATTTAACCAACTTTCGATGATTATTAAAAGTGCATAAAAAGCAAAACCAGAGACAAAACGTAAAAATCCCCATAGATATTCATTAAAAAAGAGAGCTTGTAGTAAAAAAGATATAACCATCAAAGAAGCAAAAGTTGTAAAACTTCTAATATGTCCGACGGAGGATATTATTTTTTGACTAAGTATTGAGGAGCCAATGGCGCCTAAAAAAAATGAAGCATTTATCAAACCAATGACTGCATCATTTAAACCTAAATTCTTTAGATAAACTCCCACATAAGTCAAAATCATTCCATAACCTATTGCTAAAAAACCTATAGCAAAAAATAGAGAAGAAACAGGATTTAATGTGAATTTATCTATATACGAGTTTGTGTTTATATTATCATTCATTTTTTCAAGGTAACATATCTGTTCTTAAATTTTTCTTTTAAGTGTTCAATTTGTTTCTAAAAAGTAACGCAATTGTTATATAATTATTATAAATTATTTTTATGGAAAAAATATGCAAACAAAAAAACTAATCTCTTATTTAAGTTGTGAAAAATTTGAAAAAGATATCTTTACAAGCCTAGAAGAGCGATATAAATGTAATATAATCAAAGATGCTGTTATCATAAATTTAGAAGAAGATGAACAAATAATTTTATTTAAATATGGTGTATTTATTTGTTGGAATGTAAAATTTGAAAATATTAAATTTTTTATGGATTTTGTAAAAAATTTTGAGATAAATAGTTTTGAAATTCCATTTATTGAAGAGTTAAATTATACTTTAGAGAATGAATTTAAAATTAATTTTGATACGATTTATCTAAATAATTTATCAAATATCTCAAAAATTGCTATTTCTCAAGCATTAGCTCAAAACGTAAAACTTGACCAATTTGAAAAAGAACTTTTAACTTCAATAGAAGATAATTCTAATATTCCTTTACAATTAGCACATACTGGAAAAATAAATCTTACAAAAAAAGAGATTTCTAAAAAAATTGGAGAACTTTTTTTAGTAAAAAGTAAAATGAATTTACACTATGATTTACTTGATACTCCTGAATTTTTTTGGGAATATCCAGAATATGAGAGTCAATATGAAAAATTGATAAAATATCTTGATATAAAATCAAGAGTAGAAGTTCTAAATAAAAAACTAGAAGTTATTCAAGAACTTTTACATGTTTTAGGTGATGAACAAAAGCATAGATATTCATCTTTTTTAGAATGGATTATTATCATTTTAATTGCTTTTGAAATAATAATAAATATAAAAGACCACTTTTAAAATGATTTTAAATCAGGAAAGTTTGCTCTTAAACTTTCCATAAAATTCTCATCTGGGTCATGTTTTATAGTTCTATAATTTTTATCTTTTTCCAAAAAAAGAGAATGATTTTCAAATTTTGTATATTCATAATGACCAATCAAATACTCTATTGTTTTGTACTTCTCTTTTAAATATTTTACAAGTTTTATATTTGCTTTTAGTTGCTCTTTTGTTAAAGGCTTTTTATTTCCTCCAATATTTTCAATACCAATACTTGAAAGATTTAGCCCTATTACATGTCTTGCCATATAAGTTTCTGGCATTGTTGAATAAATTGTTCCATCAAAATCTACAAGAAATTGAGCTGAAACATTAAGATTTCCTGCTTTTTGTATATACTTTCTATCACTTGTTAAAATTTCAGGCTTAAATCTTTCATATGATTCTTCCAAACTATCTATTGCTGTGTGATGAATTACAATTATTTTAGGAATTATATGAATATTAGAAACTTCTAAATCGTAAGAATTTTTTATATACTCTTTCGTTAAGTTAATTCTTGTTTCACCAAAATCAAAGGGTAATTGCTTTATTTCTATTGCATTTAAAGTTAGAACAAAACTGATTATTATTAATATATTTTTCATGGAGGGATTGTATCAAAAATTTCATTTGTAAATTAAATGAATAAGATAATATAATAAACTACAAAACAAAAAAAGGAAATATATGGAAACTATAAAAGATAAACTAAAAGATATAGTTGAAAATCTTATGATTCCTGAAGTTGAAGCATATCTTGAGGATTTATATAAACTTCTTGAAACAAATTCTCAAACTGAAGATGACAAAGAAGCTATGGAAGAAATGGAATCGTTTTTAGTTGAGCTTCAAAATATTTTAGCTGTTATAGAAGAAGATAAAACTCCTGATAGTGAATACCAAAGAATATATGACTATATTATACAAAATTTAGAAGAGCATGAACACGGACATAATTTAGAACAAGAAGATTAAAAATCTACTTGTTTTCATCTCTAACACTCAAAGCTTCCTCTACCAATAATCGCCCTACTTCTATATGAGCATGTACAAACTTTTTAATATTTAAATCTTTTAATTGAGCCTTTTCATCTATTGATTCTATTTTTAATAAAATATTAGCTTCTTTATGAAAATTTAGAACTGCTTCACAAATTAATCTTTTTATATGAGTGTCACTTACTGTTATAATCACACTTGAAGCCTCATCAACTTTCAATGACTCTAAAACAGGAAGTTTATCTAAGTGTCCAAAATAAGCCATATATCCTAATTTTCTTCCGAGTAATACGTGTCTTAAATCATCTGAAATAATTACAAAAGGAATATTTCTTTCACTCAAATCTCGTGCTATTACTCTTCCTAAAATAGAAAAACCACAAATTACAACGTGATTTTTTGCTTTAATTGGCGTAATTTTATCTGACTCATAAAACTCAACAACTACATATGAAGCCAATTTATATATATTGTTTACAATAAATGGAGTTAAAATCATTGATAATACTGAAACTAAAATCAAGAAACTAGCTGTTTCATGAGAAATCAAATTATTACTTGATGCTAATGCAAATATTGCAAATGAAAACTCTCCCACTTGACAAAGAGCAAGGGCTGATTTTACAGCTGTACTCTTATCAGCTTTTCTTCTAATTATTACATAAACAACTAACGCTTTTATAAACATAATTGCTATAAAAATACCTAGAATAATATGCACGTTATTTAAAAAATATAAAGCATCAATTTTTGTTCCAACCGAGAAGAAAAATGCTCCTAAAAGTAAATCTTTATAACTTGCAATATCTGATTCAACCTTCACACTAAAGTTCGTATCAGAAATTATCATTCCAGCTATAAATGCTCCTAAAGAGTAAGTAAATCCCATTTCATGTGCTAAAAGAGAAGTTCCTATAACGATTGATAAAACTGCTCCTAAAAATAACTCTTCAATTCTACTATTTGAAGCAAATTTCAAAAGCCAAGAGATTAATTTTTTACCAATTGTAAACATAAACAAAATGATAATTACAGCTGATATAAAAGTTTTTGTTAAAACTTCACTAATTGATAATGTATCATTTGTTAAAAATGTAATAAGTAAAAGGATTGGAATTACAGCTAAATCTTGAAATATCAAAATTGCTGTTGATTTTTCTCCATAAGGTGTATGAATATCTTTTGATTGTTTTAAGTATGTTAAAACAATTGCTGTTGAAGATAAAGAAAAAGCCAAAGATACTATAAGTGAAACTTCAATACTTAAATGAAACACATAAAATGCAACCAAATATATCAATGCAGCACTAATAGTTACTTGTAAAAAACCATTTAATAAAAGTATCTCTTTCATTTTTTTGATTTTATCAACACTCATTTCAAGACCAATTGTAAACATCAAAAATACAATACCAAACTCAGCAATTAATTCTAAAGAACCAATATCTACTCCGTTAAAATTAAACCCATAACTTATCAATGTCCCTGTCATTATGTAACCAATGATATGAGAAATTCCAAATTTTTTTAATATGATATTTAGAATTGTTGCAATTGATATGGTTAAAAATAACGTGAATAATATATTTTCCATTTTCCTCTTTCTTTTTTTGTAAAAAAAATTATATCTTAAAATAAATTGTTTATTTTATATTGAACTGATTAAAATATAATCAATTTGTAATTTGATTTTTTTTGATATAATTGCGCCAAAGGATTTAATATGAAAAAAACGTTCCAAATAAATGTAAAAAATAAAAATAGAGATAGACAAGTTGATTCAATCAAAAATGAAGTAAGAAAATATATAAAAAGAGAAAAAAGTAAAAGACCTCCTGAAGGTTTTAATTTTTGGGCTTTTGATTGTAAGTTTGGTAAAACAGCAGATGAAGCAAATGAAATTAAATTTGTTGATGTAACAAAATCTATTGATTTTGCTACAAATGAAGGTTATGATAGTTTCTACTTAGAACTTATTGCTAGAGCTGATATTAAAAAAGTAAAAGAGATTGAAGAACTAGAAGATGAGGAAGAAATTTCTGAATAATAGCAATTTTTGGATTGTTAAATAGTATTAATTGAGTTATTATTCCAAAATAAAAAAGTTAAATTAAAGAGGTAACAAATATGAGTTATATAACAAGTGCGAATTTAGAGCAAGCAGATAATGAAGTATTTTCAATAATTGAAAACGAATTAAAAAGACAAACAAACCATTTAGAAATGATTGCATCTGAGAACTTTACTTCTCCAGCTGTTATGCAAGCTATGGGTTCTGTTTTCACTAACAAATATGCTGAGGGTTATCCTTATAAAAGATATTATGGTGGTTGTGAATTTGCTGACCAAGTTGAGCAATTAGCTATTGACAGAGCTTGTAAAATCTTTGGTTGTTCTTATGCTAATGTTCAACCTCATTCTGGAAGCCAAGCTAATGGTGCTGTTTATGCTGCATTATTAAGTGCTGGTGATAAAATCTTAGGTATGGATTTATCTCATGGTGGACATTTAACTCATGGTTCTAAACCTTCATTCTCTGGTAAAAACTATTCTGCTTTTTATTATGGTGTTGAATTAGATGGTAGAATCAACTATGACAAAGTTATGGAAATTGCAAAAATTTGTCAACCAAAAATAATTGTATGTGGTGCTTCTGCATACGCAAGAGAAATTGACTTTAAAAAATTCAGAGAAATAGCTGATGCTGTTGGTGCTATTTTATTTGCTGATATTGCTCACATTGCAGGACTTGTTGCTGCTGGTGAACACATGAGTCCATTCCCATATGCTGATGTTGTTACAACTACTACTCACAAGACTTTAAGAGGTCCAAGAGGTGGTATGATTATGACAAATGATGAAGAGATTGCTAAAAAAATAAATTCAGCTATTTTCCCAGGATTACAAGGTGGACCACTTGTTCATGTAATTGCTGCAAAAGCTGTTGCATTTAAAGAAATTTTAGATCCATCATGGAAAGATTATGCAAAACAAGTAAAAGCAAATGCAAAAGTATTAGCAGAAGTTCTTACAAAAAGAGGATATGACATTGTAAGTGGTGGAACAGATAATCACTTAATTTTAGTATCATTTTTAAATAAACCATTCAGTGGAAAAGATGCAGATGCAGCTTTAGGAAATGCTGGAATTACTGTAAATAAAAACACAGTACCAGGAGAGACAAGAAGTCCATTTGTTACTTCAGGGATTAGAATAGGAAGTCCTGCATTAACTGCACGTGGAATGAAAGAAAAAGAGTTTGAAATTATTGCAAACAAAATTTGTGATGTATTAGATAACATTGAAGATTCAGCATTACATGCTAAAATCAACAAAGAATTAGAAGAATTAGCTTCTGGTTTTGTGATTTACAATCAATCGACTTTCTAGGATTTTATAATATGGAGTATTAATGCCCACTTTAGATACTACTTATAAACAAATAGAAAAAGCCATAAAATATATAGATGAAAACTTCAAACAACACCCTAGTGTTGAAGAAGTTGCCAAAAATATAGGTATGAGCAAATTTCATTTTATAAGAGTATTTAAAGAGTATGTGGGTGTTACTCCAAAACAATTTTTGCATTGCGTAACGCTAAATTATGCAAAAGAGCATATAAAAGAGTCCAAGTCCATACTAGATAGTAGTTTGGATATTGGACTATCAAGTACTAGTAGACTTCATGAACTTTTTGTAAACTTGATTGGAGTTACTCCAAAAGAGTGGAAAGAAAAAGGGAAAGATGTACAAATCACTTATGGTTTTGGACAAACTCCTTTTGGTGAAGCTTTGATTGGATTTACTGATAAAGGAATCTGCTACCTAGGTTTTATTGATGAAAATAAAACTGAAATTTTTAATCGTTTCAATGAACTTTGGGAAAATGCAAATTTAGTTCACGATGAAACTGCTGCAAATGAATACTTAGAAAATATCTTCATAAAAAATAAAAAATATAACCTTTTTGTAAAAGGAACAAATCTTCAAATAAATGTTTGGAAAGCCTTATTAAATCTACCAAATGGAATAGTTGCAACATATCAAGATATTGCTAATTATTTAGATAAACCAAAAGCTGTAAGAGCAATTGCAAGTGCTATTGGAAGAAATCATATTGGATATTTGATTCCTTGCCATAGAGTCATTGCTAAAAGTGGAGCTATGAGTGGATATAGATGGGGAATTGAACGAAAAAAAATCCTAATTGCTTATGAATCTGTAAATAAAGAAAATATTTAAAATATGAATAAAGTTTTTAGTATTTATCAAAAACTTTATGATACTTATGGTCCCCAAGGTTGGTGGCCTTTTATAAATTATAAAGGAAAAAATGATTTAAAAGAGGGAAATAACGATGGTTATCATATTTTAGATTATAGTTTTCCAAGAGATGAAGATGAGATATTTGAAGTTTGTTTAGGTTCGATTTTAACACAAAATACGACATTTACTTCTGTTATAAAATCACTAAACAATTTAAATAATATCAACTCTTTAAACTATAAAAAAATCAAAGAATTACCTCTTGAAGAGTTAAGATTACTTATCAAACCATCTGGGTATCATAACCAAAAATCAAATTATATTTTAGAATTTATCAATTTTTTTGAATCTCTAAAAGGTAAAATTCCAACACGAGAAGAACTTTTAGCTATAAAAGGAATTGGTCCTGAAACTGCTGATTCTATACTTTTATATGCATATAATCAAGTTCAATTCAAAGTAGATGCATATACTAAACGTCTATTGGTTCATAATAAACTGCTTCCTGAAAATGTGAAATACCATGATATAAAATATTTTATGGAAAGTGAACTAAAAAAAGAAATTTTTGATGAAAAAAAATTAGTGATTGTTTATCAAGAATATCATGCCTTAATAGTAAATCATTCAAAACTTTTTTATTCAAAACAACCATTTGGAAATGGTTGTTTTTTAAAAGATATTTAAATCTCTATACTATAAAAACAAGAAAATTCTTCATCTTTTTTTAAACTATTTATCCCTCTTTTTTCTTCTAGTTTTTGATTTGAATTTTCATCATCTGCAACTCCAAACCAAGGTTCTATACATAAAAAAGGTGCACCACTAGGCTTTGACCAAATACCTAAATATGGAAAATTATCAAAATTTACTTTTATAAACTTATCACTTTTTAAACTTTTAAAAACTACTTGTTTTATATTAGAATCATTAAAAACTAAAGCATCATCTTTAAATAGTTCTTCATTTAAAAATAGTTTTTTATCTTCAAATTTCAAATCAATATTTTTATAAATTAAACCTAAATTATCTAAAAAATATCTTTTTGAATTAGTTACTTCAAACTCTAAAAAGTAATCCTCTTTTTTTAAATTTTCTTCTAAACTCCAATTAAAAGCAGGATGTGCACCAATTGAAAAAAACATAATTTCATTACTTTTATTTTTTACTTTATAAGAGATTATTAATTTTGATTTTTCTACTTTATAACTAATAATTAGTTCAAACAAAAATGGATAAATTTCTAAACTCTTTTCATCATTGCAAAGTCTAAACTCTATAAAGTTCTCTTCTTTATTTACAACTTCAAATTCTTTATCTCTTGCAAAACCATGTTGCGACATAGAATATTTTTTATCTTTATAAATATAACTATCCTCTTTTAGTCTTCCAACTATTGGAAAGAGTATAGGAGAATGTCTTGCCCAATATTTATCATCTGCTTGCCAAATATACTCACAACTATCTGTACACTTTTGTAAACTATTTAGTTCAGCACCCAATGATTTGATTTTTGCTTTTATATATTCATTTTTTATTTCATAATTCAATTTATAATTCCCTCAACTCTTAAAGCTTCTAAAGTTATTGCTTTTCTTTTTGCCAAATCTTCTTTTGTTTTGGTATCAATATTTAAAGCAAAAAACCAAACATCATCTTTTGTTTCAACATATCCCACATACCAACCATATTTACCTTCCCAACCTGTTTTTGCTCGGATTATATAGTTTTCATTTTTTTCATCTATCATCATTTCTTTTAGAGTGTTTATATCATCTTGTTTAAAAGGTAAATCATTTAGATACAATCTTTTTAAAAATTTTATCTCTCCAAAAGCACTGATTTTTAAACTTTCATCTAACCAAAAGTTTTTTACATCATCACCTAAAGTTTTATTTCCATAATCAATATCTTCTAAATATTTTTTATATTTTTCAAGCCCTACTTTTGAAGCAAACTCTTGATAACACCAAACACAAGAGTTTTTAAAAGCAGATTGTAAAGTTTGATTTTTATTCCACGAGTCAAATTCTCTTACTTTTTTATCCCAAACAATTACAGAATCTTTATTTACGATACCTTCATTTAAAGCGATTAATGTATTTGGAATTTTAAAAGTTGAAGCTGGAGAAAAAAAGCTATCTGCTCTTTTATCATTGTAAATATAAATTTTCTTTTTATTTAACGATTCAATTACAATCGTACCTTCAACTTTTTTTTCATCAAATATTCTTTTTATTTCTAAATCTTGTGCAAAAAGATTTGCAGAAATTATTAAAAAAAATAAAATACATATATTTTTAAACATCTATTGCCTTTTTCAAATATTCCTCATTTTAACAAAATTTATTGATGATTATTATAAATAGTGCTAAAATAAAAAATTATCTTAAAAAGGATAAATTATGCAAACATCAATATATAAACAAAAAAGTTTACAGGATGAGATTTTAGAAGTTTTAACTTTAATTTTTAACCAAATAAAGTCATTTTTGTATAAACATCATACTTTAATTGGTTATTTTTAAAATTAATTATTTTTAAATCTAGAATTAGTTCTTCTATTTTTTGAAGTGTTTGATGAAGGTTCATTTTTTTTAGAATCAAATCTATTTTTACTTTTTGATTTTATAGATGAACTTTCATCTTTTTTCTTTCCGAAATGTTTTTTTGGATTTTCTTTCTGATTAGTATTAGATTTACTTCTATTCCCTTTATTTCCAATTGGTTCAGCTTTAATATTTGGATTTACTTTAAATCCCGCAACTTCAATCTTTTTAATTTTCTGTTTGATTAATCTTTCAATTCCAAACAAATATTCATGTTCATCTATACAAACTAAAGAAATAGCCACACCCTCATTTCCAGCTCGCCCAGTTCTTCCAATTCTATGAACATAATCTTCTGCAACATTTGGTAATTCAAAATTTATTACATGAGGAAGTTGGTCTATGTCAATTCCCCTTGCAGCAATATCAGTTGCAACTAATATTCTTACTTTTCCCTCTTTAAAATCATCCAATGCCTTTGTTCTTGCACCTTGTGATTTATTTCCATGAATTGCTGATGATGTTATATTTTCTTTTATTAAAGCTTCACTTAGTTTATTTGCTCCATGTTTTGTTCTTGTAAAAACTAAAACTTGTTTCCAATCATTTTTATTAATCAAATGCGTTAAAAGCTCTTTTTTTCTGTCTCTATCAACATGATGAACTATTTGTTGAACTTTATGTGAAGTGCTATTTGCTTTTGCTACTTCAATTAAAACAGGAGATTTAAGTAAACCATCTGCTAACTTTTTTATTTCAGTTGAAAAAGTTGCTGAAAAAAGTAGATTTTGTCTTTGTTTTGGTAAGATAGCCAAAATCTTTTTAATATCATTTATAAATCCCATATCAAGCATTCTATCTGCTTCATCTAAAATCAAAAATTCTATTTTTGATAAATTCAAACTATCTTGAGAGATTAAATCTATCAATCTTCCTGGAGTTGCAATAATAATATCAACACCTTTTTTTAAAAGAGCTTTTTGAGGATTTATTCCAACTCCTCCAAAAATTACTGCTGATTTAAAAGGAAGATATTTTCCATAAGTTTCTACACTTTGTGCAACTTGAGCTGCAAGTTCTCTTGTGGGAGTTAAAATCAAAGCTTTTGGATATTTTGAATCTTTTGAAGTTGATTTTGTTAATCTCTGAAGTAATGGAAGTGTAAAACTAGCTGTTTTCCCTGTACCTGTTTGAGCACCTGCTAAAACATCTTTTTTTGATAAAATTATTGGGATAGATTGCGCTTGTATAGGAGTTGGAGTTGTATATCCTTCTTCTTTAATTGCACGAAGAATTTCTGAACACAAACCTAATTTTGAAAATGACATGATTACCTTTTTTTGTTGATTGTATCATAATCTACTCTTTTTAGCTATACTGTTAACCTTTTAACAAAAATAATATGAATCGAGAACAAAAAATTAAATGAATTTACTATCAAAAAACTCTCCCGTTGAACAATCAATTTTAAAAATGAAAGCAGTATTAAAAGATGTTGGCTGTGAAGCCTCTTTTTCTCAAGAAAAACATCCTTTAGAAAACTGTTTTTCTGTGAACTTAGCTTCAAATGAAGCTCCAAACCATATCTATTCAAATGGGAAAGGTGTAATCTCAGATGCTTCAATAGCAAGTGCATTTGGAGAATATATAGAAAGATTACAAACTAACAACTTTTTTATAGATTTCCATCTTCCAAATAGAAAATATTATCCAGATGAAGTTGCATTTGAATTTGGTGGTGATTATTTAAATGATGAATTAAAGAAAATCTATAATCCTACAAATGAACTTGAAGACAAAGATTTAGTTGATTTTAACAGCGATTATATGGATAAAATAGTTGCTCTTCCGTTTATAAAACAATCAACAAATGAAAAAACATATATTCCAATAAATATCTTAAGTAACTTATTTGTAAGTAATGGTCTAGCAACTGGAAATACAGCAAATGAAGCAAAAGTTCAAGCATTAAGTGAAATATTTGAAAGATATGCAAAAATAGAGATTATCAAAGAAGGTTACGCTCTTCCAAAATTTCCAGATGAGATAATAAAATCTTTTCCTAAAGTATATAAAGATGTGCAAGCGTTAAGAGACTTAGGTTATATCATCGAAGTTTTAGATGCAAGTCTTGGTGGAGTTTTCCCTGTAACTGCAATATCTCTTATAAATACAAAAAATAATACTTTATTTGTATCTTTTGGAGCTCACCCTATTTTAGAAGTAAGTTTAGAGCGAACTATGACTGAACTTATGCAAGGAAGAGATTTAACAAATCTTGATGCCTTTGAAATTCCAACTTTTGATATGAGTTTAGTAAGTGATAGTTTTAACTTAGAAGCTCACTTTATTGATTCAAATGGAAAGTTAGGTTTCCCGTTTTTAAGTGCTAAAAAAAGCTTTGAATACGCTCCTTGGAAATATGAGGGAAATGGTAGTGATGAAGAATATGCATTTTTACTTGACATTTTAAAATCTCAAGATAGAGAGATGTATTTAAGAGAATATACTTATTTAGACTTTTACTCTTGTCAAATGATAGTTCCAAATTTTTCAGAAGTTTATCCACTTGATGATATGGTTTATAACAATAAAAACAATGGAAAACTAATTCGTGATATGGTTTTAAACTTTGAAAAATATGATGCAAATGATATTTTAGATGTAATTGATAGTCTAGATGATTCACTAAATATGCAACTTTATATTGGTGTAATTTTTGAAGAAAACTTTACAATGCAAGATTTTAAAGCTCAACTTTTATTGCTTTTAGAAGAGTATGATGATGCTTTAGAAATTTTGGAGTTTTCAAATAATAAACTAGGACATTTAGTAGCTCAACTTATTAGAATGCAAAATGATGAGTTAGAATGGAATGATTATGAAGAATCACTTTTTAATATTTATGGTGAAGAAAAAATTCAAAGAGCTGTAAATATATTAGAAGGAAAAGAGTATTTAATAAATAGAACTTTACATCAAGATTATAAAAATATGTTAAGTATGTTTGATAAACTTGAAGTTAAAAAAAGAGCATTTTATAAAAACTAATTTGTTATAATCAATTAAAATTTTTAAAGGGAAATCATGCAATATATAGAAATATCAAATAAAAGTGTTCAAGAAGTTGTAAATTCTGTTAAAGAAGTGGCATCAAAATATGGTTTTGGAGTTTTAAATGTTTTAAATATTCAAGAAACGCTAAAATCTAAAGGTAAAAATTTAGACAATGAGTGTCAAATAATTGATATTTGTAAACCATCTTATGCAGAAGAATTTTTAAATGAAGATATTTCTTTATCTATAATTATGCCTTGCAGAATTGCTGTTTACACACAAGATGGTGAAACAACAATTACATTAAACTCTATAGTACAATCAGTTGATGATATAAATCCTGATTTAATTGAACTTGCACAAAGAGTACAAGAAGAACTTTTAGAACTAATTGATGAAGTGAAATAAACTATGATAAGTCCAATTGATGCAAGTACAATAAACAATGTTTCGCAACTAATACAATTATCTGTTGCACCTGTTTTTTTACTTGCAGGAGTTGCTGGACTTTTAAATGTATTTACGGGAAGACTTTCAAGAATTATTGATAAAGTTGATAGACTCGATAAATATGAAAATGATAATATAGAGCTTTTAAAAAACAATGAAGAAATTTATTCAAAGATTGAACAAAGAAGAAAATTCCTTACAATGAGAATGAAAAATACTAATTTAGCTATTTTATTTTGTACAACAACAGGATTATTAATAGCTTTAGTAATTGTTACAATGTTTTTAAGTGCTATTTTCGAATTTAAAGATTCACTTCTTATTGCAATTCTTTTTATTCTTGCAATGAGTTCTTTGATAATCTCTCTATTCTTATTTTTAAGAGAAATTTTTTATACAACCTCTTTTATAAAAAGTAAACTAAGTTATATTCCCTAAAAGAGTTTTTCATCTCTTTTAATTAGAAATTTCTACTTTTTACAATAAGTTTTGTTTTTTCTATATTTAATCCAGCTTTTGAACTAGCATCTTCTAAACTTTCATTATTTTGTAAAAGTCTTAATAAAACTTCGATTTTTTTGTTTGTTTTTATATGTGTAATTGACATATTATTTTTCCTTTTTATTCTTCAATTCAATGAAGTTATTAAAAGATAAATATGAGCTTGTTGTCTAAATGAGTAATATTAACGGTGTGAGAATCAATAAAAGGCAAATAACAGATGAAACTCGAATTCATCTTATGTGGACACAGTATAACTGAATAAAAAAATAAAAGCAAGGGGTTAGAGTTTAATTTAAACTCTAACCGAATCTTTTCCATTGAACTCTTTTGCATCTGCTTGTTCAATAATCTTTTTAGAAATTTCTAAAGTTTGTTGAGCAATATTATTTGCTTCAGAAGCACTTTGTGCATTTATTTGTGTTATTTGGTCTAAGTTATTAACAGCATCATTTATTTGTACCATTCCTGTAGCTTGTTCTTTACTTGCCAATGTTACATTATCAATTAACTCTAAAGTTGTTGAAATATTTTTATTTAAATCACTAAATCCTTCTATCATATCAGCAGCGATATCTTTACCTTCTTGAGTTTTTCTTTGAGCATTTTCAACTAAATCTTTAATTTGTTTTGCTGCTTCTGCACTTCTACTAGCTAGGGTTCTAACTTCTCCAGCAACAACTGCAAATCCTTTTCCAGCTTCTCCAGCAGTTGCTGCTTCAACGGCTGCATTTAAAGAAAGAATATTTGTTTGGAATGCTATTTGGTCAATTACTGTAATTGCTTCTGTAATTGCTGTTGTTTGTGTGTTTATTTCTTCCATAGAAACAACTGTTTTATTTGCAAGACTTTGACCTACAGAAATTGATTCTTTTACTTTATTTCCAAAATTTGCCATTCTTATTGTTGTTTGATTGTTATTTGTAATATTTGAAGTAATTTCTTCAAGTGAAGCTGCTGTTTCTTCTAGTGAAGCTGCTTGAGAGTTTGCAGCAGTTGCAATACCTTGCATATTTTTACTTAGGATATTTGCATTATTACTTAGAACCATTCCTATTCTTTTATTCTCTAGTAATGTTTGAGTAATAACTTCTCCTAAAATATTTACATCTTTTTCTAACTCTTGAATAATTCCTTCAAGGTCATTTTCTGCTAATTTTGGTCTAAAGTCTAGTTTTGAATATGATGTTAAAACTTTTAAAATATTTGATACATTTGTATTTAAAGTTTCTAACATTTGATTGATAATATTTTTTAATTCATTTAAAGATGGGTTATTAGAACCAAGTTCAATTTTTGCGTTTAAATGCCCTTTATTAATTAAATTTGTTACTCTAATTGTATCAGCAATTAATGCTCTATCTTTTTGAATATTAGCTTTTGTTTCTTCTATATTTTTATTTATAATTCTTGACATCATTCCAAGTTCATCGTCTGAATGAACTTTGATTAGTTCTATATCATCTTTTTCAAAATTTATAAACGCAAAGAAATTTTCAACTCCTTTTTTTACAGAATCAACATCAATTAAAATTGTAAATGCAATAGTTCTTGCTAAAATCATAGTTAAAGCAATTCCAAAAGCACTTAAAATTCCAAAAATTAACATATTTTGATTTGCTATACTTAACTCTTTATCAATAGTTGTAGTCAAAGTTTCAGAAAGATAATTCTCTACTTTTTTTAATAAATTGATTTTGTCTGTAATTGTTTTAAACCAATAATTTGCATCAACATTAAAATCAGAATCTTTACCACTAAATAAAGCAATTTTTCTCATTTTTTCTACTTCTTCTACAGAATTATCTTGCATTGTAGTTTTATAAAAATCTATTACATCTTTTGTACTAACTTTTACAAATGAATCCATATATGCATTTTGTTCTGCAACCAAAGTATAAAACTTCGTTTTTAACTCTAAGTCAAAAGCATTTTTAGCAAATGTATTTGTTCCAACTGCTCTTTCAAGTCCTGCTCTTTCTTTTGACAATAAAAAATTCATATATGAAACTAATTTTTGAGAAATTTCTGCGTTATTTGATAATTTTGTAATTGTTCCAATTACATTTAATAACAATTTATTAGTTTCTGTATAGTATCCAATTGCTACAGGAGCGTTGATAGATAAATTACTTACATTACTTCTTATATTATTTATATCTTCAAGTTTTTTCAACCCACTATTTAAGTTTTCTAAAAAATCTTCACTATAAGAATTTTTATCAAATGATGATAAATAACTATTTAGTTCTGATATTTTTTCATCTGTTAAAACTCTTTGATTTGGAAGTTCAGTTTTAAATTTTTCGCCTTTGCTTCCTAAAAATCCAGCTGTCATTCCTCGTTCTTTTTGTGTTTCGTGAACTAATGCTCCTATTTTTGTAGAAAGTTCTACTACATTATCTAATGACTTTAGATTTCTTGATGCACTGAAAGAATCTACTGCTAATTTTGCATCTAATAATATTACAACTATTAGAGGAATTAACATTATGAGAATTAGCTTTTGTTTAATTGATAATTTTGAAAGCATGATAATGTTCCTATGATTTTTTATATTTATTGTATCAGAAAAAAAATTATTTTCCATGATATAAGTCAAATAAATAATAATTATTTCAATAAAGAATTATCAAAATATTGATAAAAGCAACTGTTTTAATATTTTTTTGTATACTTCCAAATAATTAAATTTAAGCTATGTAAAGAAAAAAGAATGAAAATTGAAGAGAGTTTTTTAAATCTAATCTCACATAATAATACACTAAACCAAAAACAACTAGAAATTTTAGAAATTGTATCTGACATTGAAAATTGGAAAGATTTAGCTTTAGAAAAAGAAGTATCTAAAAATGATATGAATTTACTTATGCTTTTAAAAGGAAATTTTTCCCTAAAAGCTCAAGAACAAATCATAAAAAACTATCATATGGTTTTAGAGTTCAATAATATAAAAGCAAAAGTTTATACACCAACAACTACTGAAGAAAAACCTGAAACAAAAAATGATGAAGATGAAGAAGTTGAACATATAAGAATCTATTGTGATGGAGCTTGTAGTGGAAATCCTGGAAATGCAGGAAGTGGACTTGCAATTTATTCAAATAAAAAAAATCCAGTACTTCTTTATGGAGCATATGAAGAAGAAGGAACAAATAATATAGCTGAATTAAATGCTTTATTTCAAGCATTAACAATAGCTTCACAAACGCATAGTGAAAATATCATCTCTATTTATTCCGATTCAAAATATGCCATAGATTGTATTACTACTTGGGCTTATGGTTGGAAAAAAAATGGCTGGAATAAAAAAGGTGGAGAAATAAAAAACCTTGAACTTATCCAAGAAGCTCATTATTTATACGAAAAACTAAAAGCTAAAATAGAAATTATTCATGTAAGAGGTCATAAAGGAATTGAAGGAAATGAACTTGCAGATAGAATGGCAGTTTATACAATAAAGGCTAAAAACAAGGATTTTGCTTTCTACTCTTATAATAAAATTGAAGAGGTTTTAGCCCTAAAATCTTATTAATAAAATTTTGAGTGGCTTTTAGATATTATATATTTAATTATTAAATTCAAGGAACAATGATGATTGAAAAAAAAGGTTCAATGTTGACAGTTAGAGAAGATATAAAAGTTTTTGATTGTACTATTAGAGATGGTGGTTTAGTTAATAATTACCATTTTAGTGATGAATTTGTAAAAGCACATTATGAAACTTGCGTTGCTGCTGGTGTTGATTATATGGAAATTGGGAAAAATGTATCTCCAACTATTATGAGTGAAGCTGAATATGGTCCTTGGAATTTCTGTAAAGAAGAAGATATTAGAAGAATTGTTGGTGAAAATAACACAAATATGAAAATTGCTGTTATGAGTGATATTGGAAGAAGTTTAAAAGAAGAACTTAGACCAAAATCTGAAAGTGTTGTTGATATGATAAGAATTGCAACATATATTCATCAAATTCCTGCTGCAATTGAATTAATCGAAGATGCACATGCAAAAGGTTATGAAACTACTGTAAATATTATGGCTATTTCAAAATCTTTTGATGATGAGTTAGATGAAGTTTTAGCACAACTTTCAAAAACACCTGTTGATGTTATTTATATAGCTGATAGTTTTGGTTCTTTTTATCCTGAACAAATCAAAAAATTAACAGAAAAATATTTAAAAGTTGCACAAGAAACTGGAAAACAAATTGGAATTCATGCTCATAATAATCTTCAATTAGCATATGCAAACACTTTAGAATCTATGATTTATGGTGCAAGTTTCCTTGATGTTACAATTTCTGGTTTAGGAAGAGGAGCAGGAAACTGTCCACTTGAACTTTTAATTGGTTTCTTAAAAAATCCAAAATATAAATTAATGCCTGTATTAAAATTTATTGAAGAGTACATTGTTCCACTTGAAAAAGAACTTGACTGGGGATATAGTATTCCATATATGTTAACTGGTCAATTAAATGAACATCCAAGAGCTGCTATGAAAGCTAGAGATGAAAAAGATACAAACTATAGAGAATTTTATAGAAATTTATTAGTTGACTAAAAAGGGCTTTTGCCCTTTTTATTTATAAAAAACTTGCTTTTGTAATTTTACTTAACTCTTCACTTACTTTAAAAATTTTTCCTCTAATATTTTTATATCCAAAAGATTCAAGTCTTTTAGTATGTTTATCTAAATATCTTTTTGCATCAGCTTCATTTGAAAATAAATAAATCCCACCTGCTTCTTTTGTTTCTTCATTTTCAGTCCAAATTTTCCAAAGTAATCCATCTTCATTTGATATATCTTTTGCTAAATCTACAAAAGCTTTTGAAAATTCTTCACCAAAAATTCCATCATGAGGAAAATCTACTTGTAAAAGATAATTCATTTATAACTCCAAAAATATTTTTTGAAAGTATACTCTAAATAAAGTTAGTCTCTCGTTTCTTTTGCTAACTCATTTTGATAAATAAGAATTCCACCTAAAATAAATACAATATTTTTAACTATATACTGACCAACTAATGTAAAAGCATAAGGTGCATGAGTAAAAGATAACTCTGGAAGTATAAATAATGGTGCAAAGGTGCAAATCATATGACCTAAAAATACTGCTACAACAAACTTTGTATAATAACCACTTAAAAATCCAAGACCTATTCCTACTTCTAAAAGTGCTAAAAGTTTAATTGAAATTGTTTCATTTATTAAACCAAAAAACATAATATCAATCGTTTTTGTAGCTAACTCTTCAGCTGGACTCAATGATGGAAAAAATTTCAATATTCCATACCATAAAAAAATTATTCCAAAAGATATTCGCATCAACCTAATAGTATTTTGCATTAAATTCCCCCTATTTGTAAAAGAGAATTTTAAAATATTTATTCTTTAAACAATATTAATAATGATTATCAATAAATAAGATATTTTATCATTTGATAATTTTAATAATCTATTATTCACGTATTTCAAATGCACTTTTTATAATATCAATTCCATATTTACTTCTTAATTTTTGCATTTGATTTGTAAGGAATTGTTTTTTTACATCATTTTCATATTCAAAAAGATTGTATGTATAATCATTTTGTTTTGCAAAATTAAAAACTGTAATATATAGTTGAATTACTCCATGGGTTTTATGATTATCTGTTTGTTCAAAAAGTTTTACCATCTCAGACTTAAAATCCATTTCATTAAAAATTCTATTTACATTTATATAATTTTTTGATTTTATTTTATATTCATATCTAATTTTTATAGCATAAGTTAATGGATTTACACCCTCTTTTTTTACTAAAAAACATAAATATCGACAAAGTATCATAACTCTTCTCTTAAGTTCGACTCTATCAAAAATAACATCAAAAGTTCGCCCTATTCCTATAGATTTTTTTTCTCTTTCAATTGTTAATTTATTATCTCTAATTCCACAAACTCTGTTATACAAATCAATTCCTGGCTTTTTCCAAGAATAAAAAAGTTTTTGATTTTTTCTTATATCTCCTAAAGTTTTTATTCCATAACCTTTAAGTCTTTCTTGAAAACCTTTTCCAATTCCAGGAAACTCTCCAATAGGAATATCTCTTATAAAATTTGCTATATTATCAACACTTACGTATTTTACTCCATCTGGTTTTGCATATTCTGTTATTAATTTTGATAAATATTTCGTATTTGCAATTCCTATTGAAATAGGTAATTTCAACTCATCATAAATTTTCTTTTTCAATCTATAAGCAAAATCAACTATCTCATCTTCATTTATATAACCTGTTACATCTCCAAAAAATTCGTCAATTGAAAATTGTTCTACTAAAGGAATCTCTTTAACTAAAAGCTCTTTTAATTTTGTTGATAAATCATGATACAAAGGATAATTTGGTGGAAGCATTTTAAGATGAGGACAAAGAGTTAAAGCTTCATTTACACTCATTGCAGTTTTTACTCCAAATGCACGTGCTTCATAAGATGCTGTTGTTATTATTCCTCTTATTTTTCCATTTTCATCAACAAAATAATCTTTAAAACTCTTATGACCTTCATTTGTAAGTATCGTACTAACAAAAGCTCCACTATTTGAAGAAATTTGTCTAACCTCTTTTTTTGAAGAAAAAATATTAATATTACTTCGTCCTCCAACCGCAACTGGAATATGAAATAAACTATCATCAATAGTTCTATGAGCAGAAACAAAAAAACAATCTATATCTAAGTGTAAAAACATAGAATAATTTTATTATATTTTTATAATTAGATTTAAAATTATTACATTTTGAAAGATTTTTTATTAAATAATTTATTTCGTTTTAAGATTAATAACTTATTATAATTATATTTATATTTTGTTATATCTTAAGGAGAGAAAATGAAAAAAATTGCACTTTTATTTATCTGTGTCTATAGTTTTTCAATAGCTGCAGAATATGACCCAATTAGGGGTGAAATGTTAGCACTTTCTTGTGCTTCTTGTCATGGAACAGATGGAAAATCTGAAGCAATAACTCCATATATTGCAGGAATGGGGAAAACTAATCTATATCAAACTCTATTAGATTACAAAAATGGCAAAAGAACTGAAACTATGATGCAAAAACATGTAAAAGGTTTCACAGATGAAGAACTTGAACAAATTTCTTATTACTTTTCAAGTATAGAAAGATAAAAGGAAAATATCATGATGAATAGAAGAAACTTCCATAAAATAGTATTAGGTGCAACAGCTTTATCTTTTACAGCATGTACAAATACAATCGAAGATATAACTACACCTTCAAAAAACAAACAAAGAGTAGTGATTATTGGTGGTGGATTTGGTGGTGCAACTGCTGCTAAATATTTAAGAAAATTTTCTCCTGATACAGAAATTATTCTAATTGAACAAAATAAAGAATATTATACTTGTCCATTTAGTAATACTGTAATTGCAGGAATGAATCCTATTGAATATATAAAACATGATTATAATACTTTAGAAAAAAAATATGATATTACAGTAATTCATGAAAAAGTAAAAAAACTTGATGGAATTAAAAATAGTGTAATTTTAGAAAGTGGAAAAACTATAACTTATACAAAAGCAATAGTTGCACCGGGGATTGATTTTAAATATGAAAAAGGTTATGTTGAAGGTTCAGAAGAGTATGCACCACATGCCTATAAAGCTGGCTCTCAGACTGAACTTTTAAGAAAACAATTAGAAGAGATGAAAGATGGTGGAATATTTGTAATGGTTGTACCAAAAGACCCTTTTAGATGTCCTCCTGGACCTTATGAAAGAGTTTCTCTTGTTGCGCATTATTTAAAAAATAATAAACCAAATTCAAAAATTATAATTCTTGACCAAAAAAATAAATTTTCAAAACAAGCTTTATTTCAAGAAGGTTGGGAAAAACTTTATCCAAATATGATTGAATGGAGAAGTGCTGAATTTGGTGGTAAAGTAATATCAGTTGACCCAATAAATAAAGTTGTAACAACTGAAGATGAAAAAATCAAAGCAGATGTTTTAAATTATATTCCTGAACAAAAAGCTGGAAAACTTGCATTTGATTCAAGACTAGTAATGGGAGATTGGTGTCCTGTTAATACTAAAACTTTTGAGTCAAAACTTGTAAAAAATGTTCATGTAATTGGTGATGCTTCTATGGCTAGTCCAATGCCAAAATCAGGTTTTTCTGCTAATTCACAAGGTAAAATTGTAGCTCTTCAAATCTCTAAAATTTTAAAAAATCAAGCAGTTATAAATCCTCCAAAACTTGCTAATACTTGTTATAGTTTATTATCTCCAACTTATGGTATTTCAATTGCAGCTGTTTATGAAGCTCACACTGATAAAATAGTTGCAGTAAAAGATGCTGGGGGATTAAGTCCTCAAGATGCTGATGATAATTTTAGAGCACAAGAAGCAGAATATGCTGTCGGATGGTATAAAAATCAAATGTCAGATATTTTCAAATAAAAAAAAAGGTATTTACAAAAAGTAAATACCTTTTTTAATCTATTTTAAACTCTTAATAATCTAAAAGCGTATTATAAAATTCATCAATAAAATATCCATAATCATCATTCCATTGATTTTCTATCATGTGAATAGCTTCATCTTCTGTCGTTGCTCTTAAATGATTTCCAATAATTAAAGTTTTTTTTGGTTTTATATTCAAATATATTTTAATCAAATTATTATATCCTACAAATAAAAGTAATTTTTCTAAAGATATAACTTTATTTATATTTTCTTGAATATACTTATCAAGAGCAATTGCGATAAGCATATTTAAAAGTTTATTTCCCCACATTATTTTATCATTCATTATAGGTTCAATGTTTTTATGGATTTTTAGTAGTCTTTCTTTGTCTTCTATTATCATTTTTACTTCTTTTTTATAATAAAAAAATTTTATCATTTTTTTGTCACAAATAACGTCACATAAAAAATAATTTATTATTTTTTTAGTTTAATTGTAAAAATTGACTTATTTTTAATACTTTTTACTTCTATTTTTCCCTTTATACTATTTTCTATAATCATCTTAGAAACATATAAACCTAATCCACTACCTAAAGAAATCTTTTTTGTTGTAAAGTGTTGATCAAAAATCTTATCTATTATCTCTTTTTTTATTCCACCAGCATTATCTTCTATTGAAATTAAAATATTATCTTTTAACTCATTTATATCTATTTTTATATACTTTTTTTCAATATCTTTATCTTTAAAAGCTTCTCTTGAATTATTTAAAATAGATAAAATTACTTGTTGAAATTCATTTGCATAATTTTCTATAATAATAGGTTCTATAGAATTTACTTCAACTAAAATATTTTCTTGTTGAAAAGATTGTTTTAATATTGCCAAAGTATTATTAATAATTGTTAATAAATTAAATTTTTTAAGTTCTTTTTCTTTTGAATAAAACTTTTTAAAATCATTAATTGTAGAAGACATATAAACTGTCAAATTTTCAATATTATCCAAATATTCATCTAATGAATTATTTTTTATTTTTAATTTTTTTAACTCTTCATCCATTAATATAATATTACAATTTAATTCATGTAATGGTTGTTTCCATTGATGAGCAATATTTTCAATCATTTCTCCCATAGCAATTAACTTATTCTGATGAAATATCATATTATCTTTTTGTTTTGATTTTTCTATTTCTATTTCAATTTTATTCTTTAATATTTTTGTCACTTTATATGAAATATATTGTTTAAAAAGTAAATAAACAACAAATAAAACAATAATAAAAATAATAATTTTTAATATAGAATTATCTTTTTCTTTTTCTATAACTGGAATTAAATATTTATCACTAATTTTTTTTACATCTTCGTTTGTTATTCTAAGAATTGCTTTATTCAAAATTTCTTGAAGCATTTTTTCATCATTTCTAACTGCTATAGAAAAATTCAACTTTTCATCAAGTTTATCCATTATTTTTAACTCCTCTGAGTAATTACTTTGTAAATAATTACTCATTACAGGTAATGCATTTATATATCCATCAATTTTTTTTTCACTTAATAACTTAAAACCTTTCACATAATTTTCAATTTCTATAAATTTAATATTTGAATATCTATTTCTTATTTCTTCATTCAATTTAAAATTTTTACAAATTCCTATTGTTTTTTTTGTATAGCTATTTGATATTTTAAGGTCATCATTTTTTCTTCCTATCATTACTAAATCTGTTGAAAAATAGTGTTTAGTAAAAATTAAATTGGCTTTATCCATAAATGTTTCTGGTGCTATTGGTAAAATATCACAATTTTTATCTTCTAAAAATTCTAAAGATTCCTGCCAACTTCCAGTTGAAACAATTTTAAAATCTTTTTTTATAAATTTTGAAAATAAATCTAAATAATCTTTACTCAATCCAACATGTTCTTGATTTTCATTTAAAGCTTCAAAAGGATACCATTTAGGATGAATACAAATTTTTATATTTTTTTTACTATTTAAGTATTGTTCTTCTTCAGCTGTTATAGGAAGTGAAGTTCGTTCATAAACAAAATCATTTATATCTACATTTTTATATTCATTTATTAGATTTAAACTTATAAAATTATCTATAATTAATTTTATTCTACCTTTGTCAATACTACCTATTGAATAAACTGAAGGTAACATTAGACTTTCTATTTTATTTGCTTCATACATTAAAGCTTCTTTTGTTTTATGTTGAGAATTATATTTTTTTAAAATAATATTAATTATTTCTTCTTTATGTTTTAGTGCATATTCCCAACCTCTTATTGTAGCCCGTTTGATTTTTTCAACTCTTGATGGATTATTAATTAGTTCATTTTTTGAAGTAAATAAATTTAAATCATAAAATTCTGCACCAAAAATTGTTGGGTTAATCAAATTATATTTATAATTAATTTCATCTAAAAAATATGGTTCATTTGTAGTAAATACTGTCATTGCATCAACTTTTCCATCTATAAAATCATCAATATTAAAAGTTGGAGCTACGGATATAAAATCATCAGTTTTTATACCAAATCGTTTGAAAATTAATAAAAACATAGAACTATTAATTTGGTCAGATACACCCATAATTTTTTTGTCTTTTAATTCAGCAGGTGAAGTAATATCTTTTTGTGTAACTAAAGCAAGAGGAGATTGTTTAAGAAAATTTGCAATAAAAATTAAAGGTTTTCCTTCAAGATATTCACTGATTAAATTTGAATATGTTATACCATAATCATTTTTACCATCTAAAACACTTTGTATAATATTTACATCGTTATCAAATTCTATTAATTCTACATCTAAACCTTCATCTTTATAAAAATCTTTTTCCTTTGCAGCATAAAAACCTGCAAATTCGAATTGATGTTTCCATTGAAGTTGTAATTTAACTTTTTCTAAAGAATCATTAGCATGAACATCAAAAAGTATTAATAATAATGTAAAAATTATTTTTAAATTTTTCATTTTAAATTAAATATAAATCCTGCACCATAAGAACTTTTTATCGTACTTGCAGGTAATTTTGAACGAAGATTCTTTACTAAAGTTTTTATAGAAGGTATACTAAAATTTTTATAACTATCTTCTATCCAAACTTTATCATAGATCAATTCAAAAGGTATAATTTCATTTGGTTTATTTATAAATAATTCCAAAAGTAAAAGCTCTTTTTTTGTCAATTTTATAATCTCTTTATTTTGTAATAAAACTTTTTTTGTACTATTCCAAATAAATTCATTTAATTCATCTTTATAAATAACTAATGTTTTATATAACTGATTTTCATAAGATGCTTCTACTTTATCAAACATATTTTTTAAACTATTTCTTGTTAAAGGTTTTTCTAAATACATAAGAACATCCAATCCTATAGCTTGAATTAAAATCTCTTTATCATCTCTTGCAGTAAGAAGAATAATTTTAGTTTCATTATCAAATTTACGTATTTTTTTAGTGAGTTCTAAACCATTTAAGAATGGTAAATTAATATCTAAAATTAATAAATTAGGTTTATATTTTGTATATATTTCTAAAGCTTTTATTCCATCTCTTGCAGTATAAACAATTTCAAATTTTGATTTAAAATATTTTTCATACAACAATAATGTATTTAATTCATCTTCAACATATAATAATTTTAACTCACTTATATCATTCATAAAAAAAATCTCCTAATCTTTTCATTATAAATCATAATAAATTTTATTATATTTTATAATAAAAAGAGTTAAAAATATTTTACTTTATTATTTTTAACTACTTTTTACTGTTAGAAGTATTTATATTTAAAATTTCAATACATATTTTGCTGAGATTAAATGATCACTATAATCAGTACCTTTTCCTTGATAGTTATATGAGAAATTAATATTACTTAACGTTGTAATTTCTCTTTCATAACCTAAACCTATTTCATGAGATAATCTACCATTATCAATTCCATAAGTATCAAATGATACTCCAGTAGCACCAGAATAAGATGATGTAACAGCTCTATTATCATCAATTAAATCATAATATAAATTTACATTTCCAATTAATTTTGAACTATCATCTATTTTATATTGTGCTGCACTTCCTAATCCAACTAAGAATTCATCTGTCGTAAATTTGTCAACATTTAAATTTAAAGAACCTGCTCCACTTTCAGAATAAGAAGGAGTATTAAAATATCTATATGTTGTAGAAACCATAGGTTGTAATAAAACTTTTTCATTTAGTTGATAATCTCTTACTAATCTTAAATCAGCAGATGCACTTTTTGAAGTATAATCAGCTGTTGCTGTTTGACTAGTCAAAGAAATATCTCTAGTAGAATCTGTTTTTTGTAATGAATAACCTAATTGATATAATAATTGTGTTTTGTCGTCTATTACAGGTACATTTCCATACACAGATGCACTAAATACGTCTAAGTCTGCATCTTGAGAAATATTATTCATATCAACATTTGCATTTGCATAAAATAGTGCAAATCCTAATTTTTGATTATCTGCATATTCACCTTCAATACCTAAACCTAATCCATAAGTTTTTGTATCAAAACCATTTAATCCATCTTTATCTTGTTGAGAACCCATTGAACCAAAAGGTTTAACCCATAAACTTTTTTCACCAAATATCATATCACCAGAGTTTAAACCATTTCCTAAATATACATTTTGTCTTTGATTTACAATATTTGAAATATTTCTAGAAATTTGTGATGTAGCTTCACTTGCTGCATTTGAGATTTGAGGTGTTGTAGTTTCAACTGCACTTGCAACTGCTTGATTAGTAGAAAGATTATTTAGTGCTGTAAATACAGAGTTCATTTGAGTATTTCCACTATTTTGAATAGTTGTTAAAGCTCTTCCTGCATTTTGTGCAGCACTATTTCCACCACCAGATACTACAGAACTATAAATAGTTCCAGCACTTACAGTTTGTAAATCTAAACTTAATCCTCCATTTGATAAAGAGTATGTGAAATTTAGAAGTGCAGAATTATCTGTAATATTTAAATCATTTGCACTTAATGCTGCACCTGGACCAGATGCTTCAACAACACCACTTAATGTTTGTCCTGCTAATAAATTTTGATTTAGTACATTTACATCAATAGTACTTCCTGTTGCAAACGTGATATCTGTACCTTGAAGTTTTGAATAATCAGTTACATTTCCAGCATTATCAGAATCAACTTGAATTTGTAAAATACCACTTGAAGATTGATTATAAGTGTCTACCCATGCAGAATCATTATTTCCCATTTTAGGAAGTTTAATTGTTCCATTATTATCTATTTGAGCATAAACATTAAAATTTCCTTCTAATGAACCATTATTTGTAATAATACCTTGATTAGTTATCGAATTTGTATTTATAACATAACTATTTCTATTTAATTGATTATTTGAAGTAGCTCTAATTGTTCCATTATTTATTATCGAACCATTTAGATCATCTCCAATGAAAATCCCATAAGTATTATTTGATACACTATTAACTAATATTTGGCCATTGTTATTTATTGAAGAGTCTATATCATTATAATCAATGACTAATCCACGTGCTGAGTAATCTGTATTTATAGAAATAATTGAGTTATTTGTTATTGATTTATCATCTATATTATTCGAAGTAGTAGAATGTTCAAGTATACCACCTACTAAACCAGTATTTGTACTTAAATCAGTATAAGTAATATTTGTATCAATTATTAAATCATAAGAATCCATTGAATAGACAAAAATTTTCGTACCATCATAAAAATCAGATCCTCCACCATATGTAAATTGAGTAACTCCTGCTGTTCCTGTAGTAGTTGTATCTAGAGTTATAGTTGATGCTATCATTAAATTTGTACTTACAAGTAAAGCACTTGCATAAAGAGAGATTTTTTTCATTTCATTTCCTTATTTTTTTTATAAAGAAATTTAATCAAAAAAAAGAAAGGAAATCGAAAGTTTTTTCTAAAAAATTATAAAAATAGTTATAATTTTAAAATTAAGTAATCAAATAAATGATTTGATCTGTTTATATTTTAAATAAATAGTATTTACAATCTTTTCTATTTCTACATCACTAAAAAATCTATTAAAAGCCATTTGGATTGAGTTTCTGCTTGTAAGTTCATCATATCCCATAGCTTGGATTATTCTTGATGGTTTTGATAGTCCCAAAGAGCATCCTTCTCCATTTGTCAAGAAAATTTGATTAAGAGCAAGTGTTCGTATTAGCTCTCTTGCTTTTATACCTTTTAGTGCAAAGTGTAAAGAATAAAGCAAAGTATCATTTGGATTTACAAAAAAGTATAAATCTTCAGCAAACTTCTCTTTTAGTTTTAATAAGAATTTATCTTTCATCTCATAATTCAATTCTTGATTTTCTAAAGCTTCAAAACAATACTTTACAGCCAAAGTATCAATAAATCCTATATTTAAAAGTTCAAAAAGATTTTCCTCTTCAAATAGTATTACACCAGATAAGTTATAACCAGTTAATTTATAGTTATCAAAATAGATTGCATCACTAAAAGATGAAATTTGAGCACTTGCATTTGAGATGATTTTAGCAGTTGTTAGTTTTTTTACCTCATCTAAAGGTGTTATTACAAAAGTATCCATAACATAAGAAGATAAAAAAAGAAAATCTATATTTTGATTTTCTATTGTTTTTAAATTTACTTTTCCATCTTTGTTTAAACCTATCCAAATGATTTCAAAACCTAAACTTTCATATAGTTTTGCACCATTTATTAAAGCTTCACATTCTCCAAGACTAATAGCAATTTTTCCACGTAGTTCTAAAAAAAGACCTAAAAATCCCTCTTTTGAAAAAGAGAAAGTTTTTAGTTTTGAAAAGCCAAATTTTTCTTTATATTTTTTAGTTAACTCTTCAAAATGAGAATTATCCACTAAACTATCAAGTGAATAATTTTCATTTATAAAATCTATTTTTATTGGATTGTATTGTAAAACATTGAGTTTAAACAAGCTCTTTTTTTCCATTTCTAGTTCTAAAACAACCAAGCTGACAATGACTTACTTGAATATTACTATTTTTAACTGTTGAGCCAACAGTTTTTAGATTACTTCTTTTTGCTTCATCCCATATAACTTTACATTCTAAAGTTTCATGCCCCATGTAATTTTGTCTTAGTCTATTATAAACTACTGCACTTGGGTCTTTAAATTTTAACTTTCCAAAAACACCAAGCTCACAATTTGTAATTTTTATTCCCATGCTTTTTGTAATAGCACTCATTTCTATTGGTTTTCTACCAATTAATCTTGCAACTTTAAAAGCTTTTAAGCAAGATAGTTTTCCCTCTTCATCTAAATTTGTTAGTAGTAACTCTTTTTGTATATTATCAAGTTCTACAACGACGTTATCATCAATACTAGACATTTATTCTTCCTGAGTGAGTATATACATTCATTTTATTTCCCCTTGCAAATCCTACAAGAGTAATTCCATGTTCATTTGCTGATTTTATACCTTGAAAGGTAACTGCTGCTTTTGAAACAACGATTGGAATTCTATGCATTACACATTTTACAACCATCTCCATAGATAATCTACCAGTTGCATATAAAACTGATTTTTTAACATCTTTTTTATTCATGCTTGCAAGTCCAATTACTTTATCAATAGCATTATGTCTTCCAATATCTTCAGCAACGTATATTGTACCATCTGCTAAAACAAGCTCAGCTTTATGAACACATCCAGTATTATCAAATAATTTAGATGATGTGTTAAATAGTTTCATATTTGACAATATATCTTTTGCATGAACTTTATAATCCGTATTTATAAATGAACAATCAAAAACTTTTTCAGCATTTCCTGTAACTCCAATGCAACAACCCGAAGTTAAAGTTTTTTCTTTAAATAAATTTGCATATCCTTCATCACTAACATTTGCAATTACTTCTACTTTTAATCCATCTTCACTTATAACTATTGATTTCACATCATCAAAACTTTTTATAACTGCTTCACTAAGTAAAAAACCTAAAATATGAGCATCTTGATGTTGTGCTATACTCATTACTGATAAAAATCTTTTTCCATTTAGAAAAAACTCTATTTTATCCTCTTTGATAACATAATCTTCAATTGTTTCTACCCCATCTTCATAAAATTTTTCTATGATTATCTCTTTTGTATAATCATCTAAATTATCATGAAAAAGGGAGAAGTTTTCACTTCTCATAGCGCTTGTCATGCTATTTTCCTTTTCTTTTTTCTATATCTGCTAAAATATCAGGAGCTAACTGTTCTAAATGTTCTTTTGGATATTTTCCTGTAATTAAACCTTTTAAGTTACCTTTTACAGCAACTAAAGCAGAATAAACAAAATCCATTAAGAAAAACATTATAAGTACACTAGCACCAAAATGTACATAAAGTAATGCTCTTTTAAATTGAATAAATTGAGCATGTGTGTATGCATCTGGATGTAAATACCAAATTGTTGCACCACTTACTAATAACCCTGCTCCCATTGCTACAAACACAATAAAAATTATTCTTTTCATTGGTTTATATTTTCCTGGTAATACAAGCTTATTAATTAAGCTATTTTTTGTTAATAATTTTATATCTTTAAACGCTATTATACTCATTAGTAGCCAAATTGGAAACCATACTAATCCTGTAACTTCATGAGTTCCTCTTAAAATAAATGGAATATATCCACCTTCACTTCTTAAACTCCAAGTTATATTAAATCCAGTAATAATCAAAGTAATAATAATAAATACATTTAACCAAATTATTGCTCTATGAAATAATGAAAATACTTCAACTTCATCATTTGGCTTTGTAATTACAGCTGTTTTTCTTCCACTAATTGCGTACATTACACAAAATATTGCTATTTCACCTACAAAAACCCACCAAATGAAAAGTTGTCTTTCATTGCTAGCTCTTATTATTTCAGGTGCAATAGCTTCATAGTTTGGACCAAAAGCTGCATTTACCATTGCTTTATAAGTAGAATCTGGTGGAGTTAAAACTCCATCCAAATTACCACCTGTTATTACATGAATTGAATATTTGATTAAATATTCCCAATCCATAATCATTAAAAAATTAACGAATACAAATCCTACTAATGATAGCCCAAGAAGAGTAAAAATATACGCTTTATTTCTTTCGAAAAATGAGCTATTTTCCATATTTTATCCTACCATCCATATGAATCAGTTGAGATACCTTTACCTTTTGAAGCAGCTCTATATGTTTTAATTAAAGCAACCTCATTAGCATCTCCAACTAGTAAAGCTTTTGTAGAACACATAGATGCACACATTGGAACTTTACCTTCACTGATTCTATTTTGTCCATATTTATGGAACTCTTCATGTGAGTTAGTCTCTTCTGGACCTCCTGCACACATTGTACATTTATCCATTTTTCCTTTTGTTCCAAATGCACCATTTTTTGGAAATTGTGGAGCACCAAAAGGACAAGCAAATAAACAATATCCACAACCAATACATTTGTCTTTATCATGTAAAACAATACCATCTGTTCTGATATAAAAACAATCTGTAGGACAAACTTGTTGACAAGGAGCATCGCTACAATGCATACAAGCCATAGAAATAGATATCTCTTTTCCTACTATTCCTTCATTTACTGTAACTACTTTTCTTCTATTAACCCCAACTGGAACTTCGTGAGCCTCTTTACAAGCTACAACACATCCATTACAATCGATACAAAGATTTTCATCACAATAAAATTTCATTTTTGAAAAATCTACATTACTACTCATTTTGTATCTCCTATGCTCTTTCAATTCTTACAAGAGAACATTTTGTCTCTGGGCAAGAAGTTTGTTGGTCGTAACCATAACTTGTAACTTGGTTTGAACTTTCACCAAGTCCATAAGGAGCAGTACCTGCTGGATATCTATCTACTAAACTTTCACCACTCCAAACTCCTGAGAAGTTTTGAGGTAAGAATACTGAGTTTTCATCTACTCTTAAACTATATTTACATTTAATTTTGATTTTTCCTCCACCAGTTCCATAAACCCACATCATTTCATTTTCTTTAACTCCAAGTTTTCCAGCTAAAGATGGATGTAATTCACCATACATTTCACCTGAAAGTTCTGATAGATATTTAGATGCTCTTGTTTCTGTTCCTGTTCCCATATGTTCAACAACTCTTCCTGAAACAATATTAATTGGATAATCTTTTGTCCAATCTTGAGCTGTTTGTTCACTTTCATATCTAACATCAACTCTAAAGTGGTTAGGTTTATCTTTAATTGCAGGATATTTAGCAATTAAATCTGGTCTAAATGTATGTAATGGCTCTCTATGTTTTGGTGTTGGATCAACAAATTCCCAAACAATAGTTCTAGCTCTTGCATTTCCATAAGGAGCAAGTCCAGCTTGAAGTGCATATTTAACTAAAAGTCCACTATCATCATTTTTCCAGTTTTTACCTTCAACTAATTTTTTCTCATCTTCAGTTAATGTAATTCCTGCTAATTCTTCAATATTTTTAGCTGTAATTTCATCATATCCACCTTTGATTCTTGAACCAACTGGTGCAGACCCTTCAGCAGCTAATAAACTAACTCCATTTCTCTCTGTTCCAAATCTTGTTCTAAATCCCATACCACCTTGAGAAACTGGTAAATTGATATTATAAAGTACTGGGCTTCCTGGATGTGATTCTGTCCAACAAGGCCAAGGTAATCCATAATACTCTTTTTCTGTAACTCCTCTTCCTTTTAAAGAAGTTGAATTAAATAAATGCCAATTTGTAGTATGTTTTTTAATTCTTTCAGCCGTTCTTCCTTGCATTCCAATAGTTTTTAATGCTCTTGCAATTTCATTTGTTGCATCGTCTGGCCAAACAAATTTATCACCTTTACCCATACCTGCAATAAATTCATTATAGAATCCCATTCTTTTTGCAAAGTCAAATAAAATATCGTGGTCAGTTCTTGATTCATATAATGGCTCAACAACTTTAGTTCTCCACTGTGCAATTCTTGAAGTATTTACAACTGTTCCTTCTGTTTCAACTTGTGAAGCAGCTGGTAATAAGAACATATTATCATTTCTTGTTGTAATAACAGCAGCATCATTTACATATGGGTCAATAAATACAACTAAATCTAATTTATCTAAAGCCTCTTTTGTTTTATGAGTTTGTGTTATTGTTGAAATACCATTTCCAATACAAATTAAAGCTTTTAAAGGAGTACCAGCATTATTCTTTGCATTGGCATCATCAACAACGTTATGAATCCATAAAGATAAACTATTACCTTTTGCTTGCATCATTTCAGGAGTTTTAAATCTTCCTTTTAACCATTCATAATCAACTTTCCATTGTTTTGCAAAATATTTCCATGAACCTTCAGCTAAACCATAATATCCTGGTAATGTATCAGCAAGACAACCCATATCAGTTGAACCTTGAACATTATCATGACCTCTTAGAATATTACATCCACCACCTGGTTTTCCTAAATTTCCAAGAACTAACTGCATAATTGAACCAAGTCTTGTATTTGATGAACCAACTGTGTGTTGTGTCCAACCTTGATTCCAAATTAAACATCCTGGGTCTGCTGTTGCAAATGCAGTTGCAGCTTGAATTAAAGTCTCTTTAGGACATCCAGTAATATCTTCTACATGCTCAGGAGTAAACTCTTCACACTCTTTAAAGATATCTTCCATTCCATAAACTCTTTGCTCAATAAATGATTTATCATACCAACCATTTTCTCTTGCAAGTCTAATAATTCCGTAAAGGAACGCAATATCAGTACCTGTTCTAATTCTACAATAAAGGTCTGCTTTAGCAGCAGTTTTAGTAAATCTTGGATCTACAACTATAATTTTTGCACCATTTTGTTGTTTTGCTTTCAAAATATGTTGCATAGCAATAGGATGGTTCGCTGCAGGATTTGCACCCATAATTATAATTGCTTTTGAGTTTTGCATATCACCTAAATGATTTGTCATAGCTCCATAACCCCATGTATTTGCCACACCGGCAACTGTTGGACTATGTCAAATTCTAGCTTGGTGATCTATATTATTTGTTCCAAATAATGCTGCAAATTTTCTAATATAATAAGCTTGCTCATTACTTACTTTTGCTGAACCTAAAAATTGAACTGCATCTGGACCAAATTTTTCTCTTAGTTCCATTAATTTTGCTGAGATTTTACTCATAGCATCATCCCATGAAACTCTATTCCATTTTCCAGCTACTTTTTCAATTGGATATTGTAATCTGTTAGTTGCTCTGATTTTATCAATCATATCAGCACCTTTACAACAATGTCCTCCGTGACTAATTGGATGGTCTTGAGCAACTTCTTGTCTAACCCATACACCATTTTGAACTTCAGCAATAACACCACAACCAACTGAACAATGTGAACAAATAGTTTTAATTAATTTTGAACCAGGGAAAGGGTTTTTAACCTCTTCATCAGTCGCATCTCTTAATACTTTTTCTGTGTTCGCAAAGGCAGAAGTTGCTGTTACAGCTGTTGCAAGTGAAGCCATCTTAAGAAAACTTCTTCTTCCAAAGCTTTTTAAAGCTTCCATATTCTCCTCCTTTTTCTAATTTACTTATCTAGCAGCGTCGTAAAACGTATCCCAAGCCGCAGTTTTTTTGTAAAGAATCTCTTTTTTAGTAGATGTTCCTACTACAACACCGTTACCAACATTGCTTCCAGCACCTCTATCTTTGCTTTCAGTAGTTGCAGCAGTTGCAACAACAGATCCAGCTAATACAGAAGCAGCTATTCCAGCTCTTTTGATAAAGTTACGTCTTTCATTTAACTTATCTTGCATGATAACTCCTTTAATAAATTTGGGTAAAAGCCCCTCTAAAAACTCTAATTAAATTTTTAGAGCAGCTTTCTTAGCATGCCCTATTTCTTTAATTTTGGAATATCTAAATATGCTCTTTCAAAATTACAAATATTCCCTAAAATTACCCCAACTTGAGAATAAGTTTTACTAGAACTTGCCATTAATTTATAAAATAGTTCATCACAATATGGATTTATAACTTCTTTAAAAAGCTCTTTTTGTAACTCTTCTTTTATCTCTTCTTTTAATTCTTGCTCTATTAGATATGCACTTAATGTAAAAATAAATCCATAATGATCTTCTGGTGCTTTAAAAGAGTTTTCATCTTTTCTAATTTTTGTTTTAGCTAAGATATCCCTTACTTTTAATTGCATCAAACCACCTTCTCTTTGTTCGTGATACCAAGAAGCACTTAAAGATACAAATTCACCAAAAGGAACAATAAACAAATCTTGATAATCTACGTACAACTTATCAAAACCATTTTCATTTAAATAAGTTAAAATCTCTTTTGCAGCGATTGATACATCTTCATCAAAAGAGTTAGTAGAAAGAATTTCTAAAGCATCTTTTAAATCATTAGAAGAATTTTTCACATACTCTTCTACAAATAACAAAGATAAGATATTGTATAAAAAGCCTCTTGCTCTATCTATTTCAACATTACGCATCTAATAATCCTTGTTTTATCATCAATTTTGCTTTACAATCTTCACAACAGTATAAAGTTCGTTTTTTTGTCTCACTAACTTTTGCAAAAATTGGAGCCATAATTGAAGCTATTTTTTCAACTGCTTTTTTTGTAGCAAACTCTTTTCCACATTCAACACAAGCAAATAGACTATCTTTTGCCAAAATATTTTCTTTAAACCACATTGGTTGAAGTTGGATTTCATCTCTTTGAATAGTTAAACAATCCTTTTCAGGACAACTAACTTCACAATAACCACATGCAGTACAAAGACTTGGATTTACTCTTAAAGTATAATCAGCTTCATTTGCAAAAATTGCATCAACATTACATGCACCAACACATGACATACACAATGTACAATTTGCATCATTAACTGTTACAGTTCCATAATGAACAAATTTTGAAGTTTTAACAACACCTAAATTATCATTTGCAACTATTTTTTGTAATCTTTGAGAGAATACTTCTCTTTTTTTAAGACCTTTTTGATTGAAATTAAAATAAGAATTTTCAACAAAAGTTACACTACTCATAGCTTTTTCTAACTCTTCTTTTGAAGTTGCTAATAAGATTGCATCAATACCAAATCTTTTTTGATAAACATCATTTAAAATATTTATTGACTCTTTAGTTCCAATAGAAACTTTGTCGCTAAAATAGATGATTTGAGAACCTGATATTTGAAGTAAAGTTAAAAGTGATGCTTCATCAAAAATTTCACCTTCAACACTAAAAGGAAAGATATTTTCTTTTAATGAAATCTCTAAAGTTGAAATATTCATTTTTGAAGGAATTATTAAAGGATGTTTATCTTTATAAAAATGACTTAATTCAAATAAAGAATCTCTATTTGTTGTTGCACTATCAAGTGAACCGCTTGGACAAACAGAAACACACTCTCCACATGCAACACAATCAACATTTGAAAAAATCAATTTTTTCTTTTTATCATCTTTAGTAATAGCAACACTTGGACAAACTTCCGCACATGCTGAACAGATTTCAACTCTTCTTTCATCATATTGACAAATATTTGCATCATAAGTAGTAAATTTTTTGTATGAATAAGAGTTGATATTGTTTTTTAAAGTTTTTAAAACTTCTTCTATATTTGAAAGATTTGGATTATAAATTCCAGCTCTTTGTTTCTCTTTATAATCAAAATAAACAATTTGAGAAACATTTAACGTAACATCTTTTCCATCACTATCAACAACTACTTGAAAATTTCCAATAGTTCCACTTATTGATTTTAATATACTTTCTTGAATATTAAAAAGTTCAAAATCATTTGTTTCAACAGCTAAAATAAAATCTTTGTATTGTTCATCTGTATTTGTAATTAAAAGTAATTCATTTGAGATTTCTAAGTTATGCGAAACATCTAAAGCAAAGTCATATTTTGTTGCAGCTATTTCATAAAGTTCTGATACATTTTTGATTTTATCACTTAAGTTATCTTGTGAATTTTTAATATAAAAATCAATTTCTGGTGCAACTAATTCACAATTTATGTCATCTGAGTTTGAGATTAAAAAGTTTTTGTTTTTAGCTTCATTAATATTTGTTGTTACAAATATCTTTTCACTTACTGGGAAATCGAGTCCCGAAGCATTATAATAGATAAATTCTTGCATAAACTATGCCCTTTTTTAGTAAAAAATATTTTACTTTATTTTATATATTTAAAAATTAATTTGAACTTAATTAATAAAATATTTTTTACCTTTTTCTATTTTTTGTTTACTTTTTATATACTAAAAAAATAAAGCAAAATTTATGTAAACTTCTTTATGTCAAAAAAATTACTCATAGTTATCATCATCTTTATTATTTCTTATTTGTGTATAAAAGATGAAGTATTTAAAAATAAAACAATTATTATTGGGTCTTCAATTCCTAGTTCAGGAATAATTAAATCTTGGGGAAATGCTGTAACTAGTGGAGCAAATAGCTATTTCAACTTTGCAAATGAAAAAAATTTAATCAAAAATAAAAAAATTGAATTTTTAACTTATGATGATAAATATGAACCAGAATTAACTATTGAAAATGTAAATAAATTAATTTTCAAAGATAAAGTTTTTACTCTTTTTGGTTTAGTAGGAACACCAACTGTTAAAAGAGTTCTTCCAATTTTATATGATGAAAATGTACCTTTATTTTCTGCTTTTACAGGAGCCTCTTTTTTAAGAGATAATCATAATGAAAATTTTATAAATTTTAGAGCTTCTTATGACCAAGAAATTGAAGCTTTAATGAATTATATTATCTATAAAAAAAATCTAAAAAAAATTGCTGTTTTTTATCAAAATGATGACTATGGAGAAGAAGGTTATATCTCTGTTTTAGATGCACTAAAAAGAAAAAATCTAAGTTTAGTAGCTGAAGGTTCATACAAAAGAAATACTTTATCAATTACTCATGCTTTAAATGAGATAAAAAATGCAAAACCTGAAGTGATTTTTATGGTTGGAGCCTATAAAACAAACTCTTTATTTATAAAAAAAGCAAAAGAAAATGAAAATCTAAAAGATGTGATTTTTTGTAATATCTCTTTTGGAGATGCAAATTCAATGATAGCTGAACTAAAAAGATTAAATACAAATACAAACAATCTTATTTTTTCTCAAGTAGTTCCAAATTATATGGATAGTTCAATTCCATCAGTTGTTGAATATCAAACTTTGATGAAAAAATATTATCCACAAGAAGAATTGGGATTTTTATCTTTAGAAACTTTTTTAGGTGCTAAAGTTTTAATAAATGCAATCTCTAGAATAAAAGGTGAAATAACAAGAGAAAAATTTATCTACATGATTAAAACAACACCTAAAAGCCTTTTAGATGGAATTCCCCTTGAGTTTAAAAATACTCAACTTTTAAATAAAATTTACCTTTTTGAATACAAAAATAATAAATTTGAAGAGATTAAAAATGAAAAATAAATTTAATAGTCTTCTTAATTATTTTAATAATCTAAATTTCAAATACAAAACAGCTTTTCTTATTTTTATTATTGCTGGGGGGATGATTTGTATTATTATTCTTTCTCAAATTTCTATTTTTACTATAAAAAATGATTTTGATATTTTATTTGATAAAAGAACAAAAAGTTTGATGGAGCTTGAAAATATAAAAGATACCTATCAAGTAAATATTCAAGAAACTTTAAATGATATAGAAAAAAAACAAATTTCTTATGAACAAGCAAATGAGATATTAAATTTAGGATTAGAAATTATAAATAAAAATTGGGATTTATATCAAAATCAAATAAAGGTTGAAAATAAAGAATTACTTACAACTTTTATTAAATTATTCATAATAAAAGAAGAAAATTATTATGAAAACAATACTTTAAAAACTTCTATTTTGAAAAATATAGATAAAAAAATGCAAATCATCAAAGAACATATATCTAAAATAAATCTTGAAAAAGATGATAAATTTTATTCAAATTTAGATTTACAAGTAAATGCTCTTTCTATTTATTTAACAAGTTTGATTAACTATGATTTATCTTTAGCAATAAATGAAAAAAGAAATACTGATAAAATATTTAACATCATTCTGATTTTTTCAATTATCTCTATTTTTATAGTTTTCCTATTTTCTATAATCTTATCGTTTTATATAATCAACCACTTTAAAAATCTTCATAACTCTTTAGAAGAGAAAGTAAAAGAAAAAACAAAAGAGTTACAAGAGTTAAATAACTATCTTGAAATAAAGATTTCTAAAGAGGTTGCTCAAAATAGAAAAAAAGATATCATAATGTTCCAACAAGCAAGATTTGCCTCTTTGGGAGAAATGTTAAATAACATAGCTCATCAATGGCGTCAACCTCTTGGTTCCATTACTATGATTATTCAAAGTTTTCAAACAAAAATGTCTTTAGGAAAATTAACTCCTTCATTTGTTGAAGAAAAAGTAAATGATGCTTTGTTATTAGCTTCTAATATGTCAAATACTTTAGATGATTTTAGAAATTTTTTCTCACCAAATAAAATAAAAAGTGAATTTAGTGTTAAAAATTGTATAGAACACTCAATAGAATTATCAAAATATTTTCTAAATCAAGAAGAAATAAAAGTTCAATTAAAAGTTAGAAAAGACGTAAAAATCAATAGCTATTACAATGAATTATCACATGTTTTTTTAAATATTATCTCAAATTCAAAAGACGCTTTATCTTCTAATGTTGACAAAAATGATAGAATTATCAAAATTATTGTAAATAAGTTTAAAAATAGTCTTGTAGTAAATATTGTTGATAATGGTGGAGGAATCCCAAATGAGGTTCTACCAAAGGTTTTTGAGCCATATTACACAACAAAATATAAAAGTGCAGGAACAGGTATCGGACTTTATATGTCAAAACAAATTATTGAAAAACATATGAATGGCGAGATTTTTTGTAAAAATATTTTACATAAAATAAAAGATGACAAAGTTTTTAATTGCTCATTATTTACAATAAAAATACCAATAACTGAATCTAGTGAGAAAAATGATGATAAATAAAGATTTGAATATTTTACACAACTTTAATGTTTTATATCTTGAAGATGATGAAAGTTTATTAAAACATACGAGTGATGTATTAGAAGATTTTGTAAACAATATTTATGCTGTAAAAACTTCTAAAGAAGCTCTTGATGTTTTATTAAATAAAAAAGTTGATGTAATTATTTCTGATATTTTACTAAAAGATGAAAATGGGATAGATTTTTTAAAGCACATTAAAAATAAAAATATCAATATTCCAACAATACTTACAACAGCCCACACAGATACAAACTATCTACTTGAAGCTATCAAATTAAAGGTTGAAAACTATATTGTAAAACCTATAAATTTGAAAGAGTTATTAAATACTTTACATGAAGTGTTACTTCCAATTATTCAAGAAAAAGAGATTAGAAAAAATAACAATGTTATAAAAACAATCTCTGCAATTACTGATAGTAAACAAGTTGAAATTGTAAAATTTATAATTAATAGTTTAGATAATGAAAATCTATTTGTTGCTTCTTATACAGATATTATGGAAAAGTTTTCCATTTCAAAACCAACATTAATCAAACTATTTAAAGATTTAGCAGAAAAAAACATCTTAGTAAAAGTTCAACACAAAACTTATAGATTTAATGAGAGTGCTTTAGAAAATATTTAAAGGATAATTATGCTTTTTCCAAAAGAGTTTAAAAATGAAAAAATTTTAGTTGAAGATGATATTTTTATAAATGTAACTCATGGAGGAGAAGGTAAGCCTTTATTACTAATACATGGTTATCCTCAAACACATATTATGTGGCATAATGTTGTAAAAGACCTATCTAAAAAATATTATATTATTTGTCCTGATTTAAGAGGTTATGGGGATAGTTCTAAACCCAAAGGTGATGAAAATCATATACTTTATTCAAAAAAATCTATGGCAAAAGATATGATTACTCTTATGCAAAAATTAGGCTTTGATAAATTTTTTGTAGCAGGTCACGATAGAGGTGCAAGGGTAACTCATAGGATGTGTTTAGATTATCCAAACAATATCTTAAAAGCTTGTGTTATGGATATTACTCCAACTTATCATATGTTTAAAAATACAAACCAAGCTTTTGCAACTGGTTATTATCATTGGTTTTTTTTAATACAACCTGATTTTTTACCTGAAACAATGATTGGCAATAATCCAAGATACTATTTAGAAGAAAAACTAAAAAGATGGAGTGCAAAAGGTTCTATTTTTGATAAAGAAGCAATTGAAGAATATGTAAGATGTTTTGATAAAGACTCTATTCATGCAACTTGCGAAGATTATAGAGCTGGTGCTTCAATTGATATGAGTGATGATGAAAAAGATAGAAATAGAAAAATATCTACTCCTTTACTTGTATTATGGGGAGAAAAAGGTTTTGTAAATAGAACTTATGATGTTTTAAATGTTTGGAAAGAGTATGCTTTTGATGTAAGTGGAGAAGCTTTAGATTGTGGGCATTTTTTACCAGAAGAAAAACCAAATGAAGTAAGCCAAAAACTAAAAGAGTTTTTTAATTAGAACTCTCTTTAGTTGAGATTTCAACACCTTCATAAGAAGTTGTTTTTATGGCTTTTAATAAATCTTCCATTTTTACTTTTTCATCATAAATAACAGTTACTTCTTTTGTATTTAATATTGCACTTACTTTTTCTATTCCATCAAGCTCTTTTATGGCCTTTTTAACAGCTGTTGTACATAAAGGACAATGCATTCTTTCTACTTTGATAACTGAAATTTTTGAGGCAAAACTAGAACAAACTAATAAAAAAAATAAAACAACTATTTTCATAATCTAATCCATAAAATAAGATATAAATTCAGGATAAAAAAGTAAACTAACTATCAATATAAAAAATAAAGAAAAAACAAAATATTGTTTAAAAATCTCTTTTTTTGAACATTGACAAGATATTTTCTTTTTCAAATTTTTAAAGGCAAAAACAAATAATACTATAGTTAGAATAGCAAGGGGAATTCTAGTATATTCTAACGTTGTAAAGTATGTTAAAACTCCACTTGATATTCCAAAAAAAAGAAATAAAAAAGCTGGCAAACAGCATACTGTTGATAATAGTGCAGTTAAAACTGCACCTATTATTGGAAATAAACTTTTAGTCATGCTCTTTCTTGAGAAGAGTATGTATATGCAAATTTCTTTGCATCATAATAATCTAAAGCATCTTCACCAACTTCAGCATAAGGATAACCTAACATATTTAATGGAAATTGTGTTGGTTTTGGAGTTAAGATAAAATCTCTTGCACTATTAAATGCAACCCAATTCATTTCCCATGAACCAAAGAAATATTTTTTTACATCTTTAATTTTTTGGTCTTCATTTGTTAATTTTTCTGCAAGTCTTACTTTTGTAACATCAGCTGGATCTGCTGGAACCCAACCTAAACCGTCTACATAAAACTCCGCTCTACAGTGTTGTCCACCAGTCATATTTGCAAATCCAGTTTCATTTGCTTTTCCACAAGCATTTGAGATTTTAGATTGCCCTGCTCTAATTCCAAAAATTTCACGAGCTGGAATTCCTGAGTTTCTTAATAAACATACAAATACTGAACTAATATCTGTACATTTTCCACCATAGATTTTTTCTTCTAAAGATTTTTTAGCATCACCAATTCCACAACCTTTTACACTATCATCTCTATACATTGTTGTAACTGTCCAATCATAAATAGCTTGTGCTTTTTCTAATGGTGTTTTTGAATCTTTTGTAATATTTTTTGCATATGCTTGCAAATTTGAAGTTACAGGAATATGTTCTGTACCTTTTAAATAAATCAATGCTTCATCTGGATAATCTGTACTTGCTGTTGCTTTAGAAAAATCTGTTGTTCTTTGTTGCATGATTACATCAAAATTAACTTCTAATTCCTTTTTTTTATCACTTTTATTCCATTTTACATATAGAACTCTCGTGTTATACTCATTTTTAACAACTTTAGCTTCGTCAAAATTACCTTTATAGGCAAAATCTACAACTTTATGATAACTTTCATCTTTTGGAAGTGGTATCCATAATTGTGTTACTTCTTCACTTGAAGGGATATCATAACTATTTACAAATGAAAATTTTCTTGGTTTACTTGTAATACCAAATGGATTTGTCTCTTCTTGAGCAAATGCAATATTTGGAGATAAAATTACAGCACCTGATAATGCAGCTGTTGTTTTTAAAAATGTTCTTCTTTTCATGCTAGAATAACCTCTAATAGTTTTTGCGTTCTATTAAGAGATAAAGAAAGTAATAGCTCTCTTTACGTCAAACCATAACCTATGGTCTTGAACTAAATTTGCCTAATTTTAATATATAAATTATAAACCATCACTTAAATAGTAAAAAAAAATTTACTTATTTTTAACTTAATTTTTAAATATACTTAAGTATAATACTTACTTAAATTTTGCAATATAATGCAAGGATAAATTTTTATGAACAATGAATATAAATTAACTAAATTTGTTCAAGCTGCTGGTTGAGCTGCAAAGATGGGTCCGGGGGATCTCAAACAAACAATTTGCCACTTAACGCCAGAGGATGAAAAAATTTTAGTAGGATTTGATACAAGTGAAGATGCAAGTGTATATCAAATAAATGATTCTCAAGCAATAGTACAAACACTTGATTTTATTACACCAGTTGTTGATGATCCATATGTTTATGGACAAATAGCTGCTGCAAATGCACTTAGTGATGTATTTGCAATGGGAGCTGATGTAAAAACTGCCATGAATATAGTTGGATTTGATAAAAAAAATATATCTAAAGAAGCTTTAGGTCTTATATTAAATGGTGGAAATGAAAAAATCAAAGAGTGTGGAGGAGTTTTATTAGGTGGACATACTATAGAATCTCCAGAAATGTACTATGGATTATCAGTTACGGGTATGATTCATCCAGATAAAATAGTTAGAAATAATACACCAAAAATTGGTCATGTTTTAGTTTTAACTAAACCTATTGGAATGGGTATATTAACAACTGCTATAAAAAGAGATTTATTACCAATAAATCTTATAAAAGATTGTGCGAAAATAATGTCAAGTTTGAACTATTTACCATCGAAAATAATGAGAAAATATGAGATAAGTTCATGTACTGATATTACAGGTTTTGGTCTTTTAGGACATGCTTTAGAGTGTGTAAATGATTTAGTATCTTTTTCAATTTCTTGTAATAGTGTACCAGTAGTTACAGAAGCAATTGATTTAGCAAATGATGATGTAATTCCAGGTGGAACAAAAAGAAATATGAAATATGTAGATGATAAAATCACATATTTAAATAATCTTCAAAGTCATTGTAAAGCAATACTTTGTGATGCACAAACTTCTGGTGGTTTATTAATAGCTATGAAAGAAGAAGATGCAAAAGAGTATATAAAAGAACTTGAAGAGTTAAGTTTTGGTTATGCGAGTATAATAGGTCATGTAATTCCAAGAGGAATTACTCCAATAATTGTACATTAAAAGAAAGAGTTAAAACTCTTTCTTATTTACAAAGTTCTGGATTTTCTTCACAAATTACTTGAAGATTCTCTTTTGCTTCTACATGTCCTTGAGAAGCTGCAAGTTTGTAGTATTTTGCTGCTTTTTCAAAATCTTGATCAACACCAATTGCATTTTGATACATTGTTCCAAGATTGAATTGTGCTTGAGCATAACCTTTTTTTGCTGCTGATTCAAATAGTTTTAATGCTTCTTGATAAGATTGTTCAACTTCAGTACCATTCGCATACATATTTCCTAAATCATTTTGAGCTTGAGCATCACCTTTTAAGGCTTTTTCTTCTGTAATTTCAAAATTTGATTTAATCTCTTTATTTTCTACTTGCTCACTTTTTTCAGTTTTTTCAGTTGTCACTACACTTTTAGCTTTATCTAAATAAACGGCACTTCCCAGAATAATTACTAAAACCATAACACCTAAAACTATTTTTTTCATTATTTTCCTTTTATACAAAGATAATTTTTAGTTTTTATTTTGTAATCATACCATTTAATTTATTTAAAAAAATCTATTTATTTAAAGCATATACATAAGCTTCTATTTCTTCACCTGTCAAAAGTTTAGCTTTTGTTAAAACTCTTTTATACTCTTTACCTTCAAAGTTATCTAAGAAATCCCATTTTTCATTTAATTGAGTTGATGAAAATACTAAACCTTGGATATTCTTTCCTTTTTCATCTAAAACAATTCCTGGATAGCCCATATCAGAAGCCCATCCTTCTTTTAATAGATTGCCTTTTACAGTTGAATATTCCCAAGTTCCTTCTAAATCTTTTAAAATATGTTCATTTGTTTTATTTGGAGCTAAAGTTCCATATACAAATAATTTTTCCATAAAATAAATTCCTTATACTATCTATTAATAAATTCTAATATTCAAAAGTGGGTAAAAAGTGGGGTTTTATTGGTAAATTATAATTTACCTTTTAAGGTATAGATGAATAAGTTTAAGATATAATCTTTTCAATCTAAAATGGCGAGAAGATGAAGGAATCGAACCTCCCACGGCGTTTACACAAAAACCGTCAATCAGGGTTGAAGCCTGTGGTGCCCACCAGGTACACTTATCTCCCATTTAAAGAAAAGAAATATTACATTAAAAAATTTTAAAAACGTCTGAAAGGGTAAAAATGATTTTACTTAAATCCATTCCAAAGGTTGATAGGTTTATCACACACAAGGCTTTCGAAGGATTATCAAAAACTTTAGTTACTAAACTTACAAAAGAAGTCATTGAAAATCTAAGAAATAATATATTAAATGAAAAAATAAAAGAAATAGATGAAAACAATTTAGTAGATGAAGTTTTACAAAAATATGAAGAGTTAACAACTCCATCTTTAAAAAATGTTATCAATGCAACAGGTATTATTGTTCATACAAATTTAGGTAGAAGTTTGCTTGATAAAAAATCACTAGAAAAAGCTATAACAATAGCTACTTCTTATAATAACTTAGAATATAACCTAAAAGAAGGTAAAAGAGGCGAAAGATATGAACACATATCAAAAGCTTTAAAAGCTCTAACAGGTTGTGAAGATGCTCTTGTTGTCAACAATAATGCAAGTGCAGTATTTCTTATTTTAAACACATTTTGTAAAGATAAGGAAGTGGTAGTAAGTCGAGGTGAGCTTGTAGAGATTGGTGGTAGTTTTAGAGTTCCAGAAGTGATGGCTCAAAGTGGTGCGATATTAAAAGAGATTGGAACTACAAATAAAACGCATTTAAGAGATTATGAAAATGCGGTAAATGAAAAAACTTCAATGCTGATGAAAGTTCATAAGTCAAACTACTCAATTGAAGGATTTTCTAGTGAAGTTGATTTTGAAGAGATTGTAAAAGTAGCACATGATAATAATCTAATAGACTACTATGATATGGGAAGTGGTCATATGATTGATTTACCTTTTAATCTAAATGCAAATGAACCATCTATTTTAAAAATTATGAAATATAATCCAAGTCTATTGAGTTTTTCAGGAGATAAACTTTTAGGAAGTGTTCAAGCTGGAATAATTATTGGGAAAAAAGAGTTAATAGATAAAATTAAAAAAAATCAACTTTTAAGAATGCTTAGAGTTGATAAAATTACTTTAGCTCTTTTAGAAGATACAATAAACTCTTATTTAAAAAATGAATTAGAAAACATCCCTACTTTAAAGATGCTTCACACTACTTTAGAAACTTTAGAAGAAAGAGCAACTAGCTTAAAAGAGAGATTAAAAGATATTTGTCATTGTGAAGTTATAAAAACTCAAACAATGATTGGAGGAGGAACAACTCCAAATAAAAAAATCCCATCAATTGCCTTATCTTTAGAAATTGAGAATTATAAAGCAAACAAAATAGAAGAACTTCTAAGAAAAAACAACTTAATCACAAGAATTGAAAATGAGAAAGTCTTACTTGATTTTAGAACTATTTTAGAAGATGAGATAGAAAAAATTGAAATTATTTTAAAAAATTTATTTAGAAAGTGTAACTAATGTCGAATATTATTATAGGAACAGCAGGTCACATTGACCATGGAAAAACAGCACTTATTCGTGCATTAAATGGTTTTGAGGGAGATACAACTAATGAAGAAAAACAAAGAGGTATAACTATTGATTTATCTTTTTCAAATCTAACTCAAGGTCAACAAAACATAGCTTTTATTGATGTACCAGGACATGAAAAACTTGTAAAAAACATGATTGCAGGTGCTTTTGGATTTGATTATGTAATGCTTGTTATTAGTGCAAATGAAGGAATAAAACCGCAAACTATTGAACACATAGAAATCATAAATCTTTTAGGATTAAAAGAAATTATAGTTGTTATTACAAAAAAAGATTTAGTTACAACTGATGAATTAGAGTTAAAAAAAGAAGAGATTTTAGAATTTTTAAAAGGATTTGATTTTGATGTTAAATTCATTAGTTGTGTATCTATTTATGATGAAAACTCTATTGAAAAATTAAAAACTCAACTTTTTAGCATCAAAAATAGTACAAAACAAGAAGAAAACTTTTTTAGATTTTATGTTGATAGAATTTTTTCACCAAAAGGTATTGGAACAGTTGTAACAGGAACTGTTTTAGGAAAAAAATGTGAAATAGATGAAAAACTTTTTATTTGCCAAAGCCAAAAAGAGACAAGAATAAAAAATATTCAAGTTCATAATCTTAATGTTTTAGAAGCAAATATTTCAAATAGAGCTGCTTTAAATCTTCAAAATATAAATATTAACTCTTTAAAAAAAGGTGATTTAATCACAAAAAAAGGACATATTAGAGGATTTGATGGAATTGATATCTCTTTTAAATGTTTAAAAAACAAAAAACTAAATCATAACCAAACTTATACACTATTTGTTGGAGCAAAAAAAATTGATTTAAAAGTTTTACTTTTTGATTGTATAACAAGCCTTGAAGAAGGTTATGCAACATTAAAAGCTGATGAACCACTTTATACAGTTTTTGGAGAAAAAGTAATCCTAAGAAATGGAAATGAAACTATTTGTGGTGGAGTTATTTTAAATCCAGTAATTGACCCAATGAAAAAAAATCAAAAGAAAAGATTGTTAGAAGCTTTACATAAAAAAGATTTTATAGCAGCATACAATGAACTTTTGGAAGCCCACAAAAAAGGTTTAGGAATTATCTCTTCAACTCAAAGATTTGCTTTATCTCATGATGAAGCTATTAATTTTGCAAGAAATATGCAAAATGTTTTTGTTGATGAAAAAGAGCTTGTTATTTATCCACTTTACACAAAAAATGAAATAAAAGATTTTATAAAAGAGATTTATACAAAAAATTCATATGCCCTACTTTCAAATGCTTCTATAAATCTTAGATTAAAATGGGCAAGCACAGCATTTATTCAACTAGCTCTTGATGAACTTGAAAATGAAGGATTTTTAATAAGAGATGTATCATTATACAAAAATGCAAATATAGAAGAAGATTTTATTAAAGATTTAGAAAATATTATTTTACAAAGATTAAAAGACGAAGATATAACTCCAACTGCACCTTATAATATTTATGATGATTTAGATATTGATAGAAAAGTTGGCGATGATATACTAAAATCACTTACTTCAAAAAAACAAGTTATTAGACTACAACACAATCTTTTTATACATTTTGAAAGCTTAAATAAAATTGTAAAAGTTATGAAAGATATTATAAAAGAGGAAGGTTTTATAGAACTTTCAAATTTTAAAGATAAATTTGATTTAAGTAGAAAATATTTAATTACTTATTTGGATTATTTAGATAATTTTGCCGATATCAAAAAAGTAGAAACGAAAAGAATTTTCTTGTAGTTTAATAAAACTTAAAATATAATCTTTCGCAAGAAAGATTATATTCTTAGTTTCAAAATGGATAATTTTTAAATGATAAATAAAATAATTGAAAAAATCAATGACCTTCCACCTCTTCCAGAAACCATCACAAAAATCGAAATTTTTAGAAAAAAAGAGTCTCAAGAAGTTGAAGAACTTATATCTATTTTAGAAACTGACCCATTTATCGTATCTACTTTATTAAAAGTTTCAAATTCTGCAATGTTTGGCTTTCGTTCAAAAGTTGAAACATTAGGAAGATTGATTAATCTTTTAGGTATGAAATTTGCAATTTTTATTGCAATAAATGAAACTATTCAAAATATGCTAACAACTGATTTAAAACCTTATGGAATAAATCATGATGATTATGTAAAATCAACAAGATTAACATCTTCACTAATCAATCTTTGGATTAGCAAAAAAGATGCTGAGTTAAAAGATGATTTGATTTTACCAGCTCTTTTACAACAAACTGGATTATTTATCTTAGCAGAAGTAATTATCTCAAATAATTTAACTGAAAAATTTCAAGAAAAATTGGCTCAGGGAAAAGAGATAAGCGAAATAGAAAAAGAGTTATTGGGCGTGACAACATCTCAAGTTACGGCTGAAATATTTAAACATTGGAAACTAAGTGAAAATCTAATTCAAACTATAGAATATGTAGATGAATTAAATAAATGTGATGAAGAATTCCTTAAAAAAGCACAAATCTTACATATTGCAAAAATATTATGTAATCCAAAAGAACCATTTTCTACTATTCAAATCGCAAAAGCTCTAAGAAAAGCAAAAGAGTTTAATTTTGATGAAACGATATTAAAAAAATCTATTGAAATATTGGAAGATAGATTACTTGATGAAAAGTAATTTATATACTATTTAGCATAGCTTGCTAAAATTCCAAAATGAAATTAACAAAAGAACAAGAAGAGATAATCAATAGTTCTGAACTCTCTTTTAAAATAAATGCTGTTGCAGGAAGTGGGAAAACTACAACACTTCTTGAATATGCAAAAAAAAACTCCCATTTAAAAATTTTATATCTTGCATATAATAAATCTTTACAAATATCTTTACAAGAAAAATTAAAAGATTATAATCTTCCTTTTTTACATGTAAGTACCATACATTCATTAGCTTATAACAGAATTGAAGCCTATAATTATAATTTAACAGCTGATTTAAAAAACTATATTATTGAAAAAGTTATCACAACCCATGAATTTCAAATAAATCAAAAGAGTTATTATCCAACTATGGAATATATAGCTTTAGTAAAAGATTTAGTCAACTTTTATTGTAATTCATCTTTAATTGCTTTAGATTTAAAACTTCTTGAGAGTTATAAAAAACAATCAGACTTAGGTGCAAAAATTTTAGAGATTTTAAATAAAAATGAAAAAAGAGTTTTAGAACATCTAAAAGTAATACTTTCAGGTATGAAAAATAAAACTATAGATGCTACACATGATTTTTATTTAAAAATGTTTTATCTAAATAAAAAAATATCAACAAATCTTCCTTATGATTTAATACTTATTGATGAAGCACAAGATATCAGTGATGTTATGATTGGAATTGTTGAAAATCAGAATTGCAGAAGAATTTATGTGGGTGATTCTTTTCAACAAATTTATAGTTTTAGATTTGCAACAAATGCTTTATATAAAATAGATTTACCCTCTTATGATTTAACAAAAAGTTTTAGATTTGGTGATAATTATGCAAAAACTTTACAATCTTATCTAAATGGTTTGTATGAGATAAATGGTAGTAAACTTTTAAAAATTACAGGAATTGAAAAAAGTACAAAAATAGGAAAGGAGTTTATAGATTTTTCTAAACCTTTTTGCGTGATTGCAAGAAGTACTTTTGGATTAATCCAACAATTGGTTTATTTTATTCATGATAAGAAGAAAATCTATTTTGAAGGTGGATATAACTCTTATTCATTTATGAACCAAACTGTTTATTCTATTTTTTATTTAAAACAGAAAAAAAATGACAAAATCACAATAGATGAAATCAAAGATTTTGAAACAATAAATGAACTTGAACAATTTGCAAAAGATACAAAAAATCAAGATTATCTAAATATTATCAAGTTTATAAATACTTATGGAGATAATATTTTTGAGATAAATAAAAAAATAAAAGAGTTTCTTGTTAGTGACAAAAAAGATGCAGATATTATTTTTACAACAACTCACAAATCAAAAGGTTTAGAGTATGAGCAAGTTTTGATGGCTGATGATTTTATCTCAAAAAAAGAGATTGTAAATACAAAAAACAGACTCTCTTATCAAAGAATAAACGAAGAATTAAATATCTATTATGTTGCAGCAACTAGAGCAAAAAGTGTGGTACAACTTGCAGATTTAAACCTAACATACACTTATAATGAAAATGAGGAAACAACTTCTTATGTAAAATCACGATTTATTAGTAAACGTGCAGATAATAAAAAAAGTAAAGAGCTACAAGAAGAGTGGCTGAAAAAAAATAGAGCTACTAAAGTAAAAGCTTTCTAGGATAATTTATGAAAAAATTTTTTATACCTCTTATTCTTATATTTTTATTTGTATCTTTTATTTTTGTACAAACCAAAAAAAATGAGCCTATGAGTATCTCTTTTTACTCTTGGGAAAATAGTTTTGATAAAAAAGATATAAATGAAAAACTTTATATAAAAGTTTTAGATATTGCTTATTCTACTAAGTTAGAACTTGTTACAACAAATCTAAAAACTACTCCAAAAGATTTCGTTCCAGTTGTTTATATTACAAATGAAACTATGAAAAATGTAGATTATTCTTTAGTAAGTAATGCTATTTTAAAAACATTAACTAGTCTAGATTTTAAAGAAGTACAAATAGATTGTGATTGGTCAGATTCAAGTCAATCAAACTACTTTAAACTGCTTGAAGATTTAAAAACTAAACTAAATAAAACAATTAGTGCAACAATTAGACTTCATCAAATAAAATATTATGTAAAAACAGGAATTCCACCTGTTGATTATGGAGTTTTGATGTACTACAATATGTCAAATATAACTGATATAAATACAAAAAATTCTATTTTAGATAATGATATTGCAAAAAAATATCACTACAATTTTGATAATTATAAACTAAAATTAAAACTTGCACTTCCACTTTATTCTCAAGCTATTCAATTTCGTGAAAATAAAGCTTTGAGTATTTTTGAAGGAGTTGAAAAAAGTGATTTTGACTCAAACTTTATAGAGATTTCACCAAATTTATATAAGGTCTTAAATAGTACATATTTCAAAGGAAGATATGTTTATAAAGATGATATTTTTAGATTTGAAGATGTAAAAAAAGAGAATTTAAAAATAGCCTTAGAAGACTTTGTAAATTTAACAAAAAATAGATTTGAAGAAATAATTTTTTATACGATAAAATATAAAGATAAATTTGATTTAGAGAATTTAATAAAAGGGAAAATATGATTTTTAGAGTTTTAATTTTAACGCTTTTTGTAAAACTTTATCTTCTAGCTTGTGCTGATGGTTGGGATTACAATCAAAAAGAGTTTATCTTTTTAGAAAATAGAGATATGCCTTTTTCAAATGTTTCAGAAGAGGTAAATTCTGCAAATGTCTACAATACAATTGTTTGGGCTTATGAAGAAAAAAATAAAGAAGAAAATCTAAAAGAGTGGAAAAAAGAGCTAAAAGATGCTTATTCTTTAAAAGAGATTGAAGATTTTGTTTATAAAAGAGAAAATCTACAAAACCTAAAAGATAAAGATATCCTTGATTATATAAATCTTGTAAAAAGACAAGAAAAACATGTAACTTACAACTACTATATGAGTGAAGTTGAAAAAAGAGCTTTAGTTGATTATAAAAAACTTTTAGATGAAGCTTTAAATAAAATAGATACCGTAAACTCTTCATGGTTAAAGCTTAGATATTTTTATTTATCGTTAAGATTAGCTCACTATAAAAAACAAGAACCATTAAAAATCTATGAAAAATATAAATATTTATTAGATTCAAATGATAAAACAATTGTAAAAGATTGGATTCAAGGACTTTATGCTGGAGCTTTAATAAAAAGTGGAAAAGTTGTAGAAGGTGTTTATGAATTTTCAAAACTTTTTAGTGAAGATAAAATCAACTCACATTTGAGTTATTATAATTTTTTTCATATAAAAACAAATGAACAATGGAATGAGTTATTAAATTTAGCAAAATCAAATGAAGAAAAAACAAAATTTTATGCACTAAGAGCTTTAAATGAAAATAGTAATGTAATCGAAGAGTTACAAAATATTTATACTTTAGATAAAAACTCAAAATGGTTTGATTTTACACTTTATAGAGAACTTTTAAATACTCAACATTTTTTTGACCAACACAGTGAATATGAGAGAAATTTCCCTTATAAAAAATATATTGAATTTTTAAAAACTGTAAAAAAAGACGATATGTATTTAGTAAATCTAAGTCTTGCATATTTTAATCTTTATGAAAAAAACTTTGATGAAAGTACAAAAATCACAGAAGAATTACTGAAAAACTATCCAAACTCACATGAAGTTCAGACTTTATCATATATTTTATATCTTGAAAAATTAAATTCTATAGATATAAAAATAGAAAATGATATATATGAAAAAATGTCAAAATTAACAAAAAATGAGACAAATTCTACTTCAATTCATGACTATACTTTTGTAGTTTTAGAAAAATTATATTTAAAACAAAATGACAAATTTAACGCATTTTTAGCAAATCATATCAACTATTTAGATGACGCTGTTTTTGATTTAGCTTTATTGGAAAAATTTAGAATATTTATGGAAAATCCAAAAGATTCAAAAATCAAAGAACATTTTGCTTCTAAATATAGTGAACAAAAACTATTAAATAAAGAAAATGATAAATTTGTATTAAGTAAAAATCTATTAAATACAAAAACTAAACTTTTAATCAACAATCTAAAATTTAAAGAAGCACTTGATTTAAATGCTTCAATTTTAAATGAAAAAGTTCAATTCAATCCGTTTAATGGTCTAATTAGAGGAAATAATAGAAGTGGAAAACAAGATACTATGAGTATCAAAGAGTTTCTTGAAAAAATTATTGTAATTCAAAATGAATTAGAAAAAAATCCAAAAAGCGTGATGGATAATTACCTTTATGCAAATGCCTTATATAATCTTAGTTACTTTGGAAATTCAAATATTTTAACAACAGTTTATAGAAGTGTTTACTCTTTTAGTGATTATGATTTACAAAAAGAAAAAATTGATTTATCTATTAAACACTTTACAACTGCACTTGAAGAAGCAAAAGAAAAAGAGTTTAAAGCAAAAATCACTTATATGTTAGCAAAATCTGAACTAGCTTCTTATGATATAAATTATGCTTCTAAAACTGTTGATTATTACAATAAAGATTTCTATAGATATGATTTGGAAAGATTTTGGTACTATGGAAATGAAAAAGTTTATAATGAATATATAAAAAATAATTATGGAAAATATTTTGATAAATTAAAAAATGAATATAATGATACAAATTATTACAACGAATTAATTCGTGAATGTGCAAATCTAAGAATTTATCAAAAACAAGATATAAAAAAACCTAAGCCAGCTATTCATTAATGTTGGATAATATTTTAATAGAAATAATAAAGGGAGTTTGATGCAATATTTCGGAGTAATTGAAACTAAATATGAAGAGATTTTTTTAACACAAAGTTATATGTACTTTAATGAAGAAGATGAAGAGATTACAGCTAAAGATTTAAGAGATAAAATTAAAACAGCAAAAGATAGAAAAAAGAATATTATAGGAACTGTATTTTTATATAATCCAGTTGTAACTCCTCTTGGATTTGATTCAAATAAATACTTATTAGAGCAAGAATTTGATGACTTTGATAAAATGATTGAATTAAAAGCTGAAACTTATATAACTGTTTTCAAACAAGCAATGAGAGAGAGTTGTAAAGGAAAAATTGTAGAGATTAAAAATCTATTTAATCTAATAGAATCTCATATTGATGTTCCTTCTTTATTAACTAAATTTAATGAAGATTTAGAAAAATATAACTCAGCTCAAAACACAGAATTTGATAGAGATATTATGTATTTTGATGCAGCAAATTTTATTCCTGCAGGAAAATTTGTATTTTTCTGTTGGGGAGATAAAATCAAAGAAAAAGAGTTTCCATATATAAATGAATATGCAAAAACAATCTATGAGAACACTCTAAAACTTGGGAAAAAAGTTGCTTATGTTTATAAAAAAGAGAAAACAGAAGAAGGTGCAATTGAATATTTACAATTCTCTAATCCTTTACAAAATTATAAATATAGAAACTCTATTTCAAGTGCTATAAAAAAAGCATTTGAAGAGTTCCCACCAAAACCAACTCCGTATGAATAAAATATAATAGGATTTTTATAATGATAGATTCAGAATTTTTAAAAACCCAAACTGTACTTTTTGTAGAAGATGAAGATTTAGCAAGAGAAAAACTTGCTAAACTCTTAGGAAAAATATTCAAAAATGTTGTTATTGCAATAAATGGTCAAGAGGGTTTAGAAAGATTCAAAGAAGCATTTAATTCAAATACAAAAATTGATTTAATCGTATCTGACATAAATATGCCTATTATGAATGGTTTAGAAATGGTTGAAAAAATAAGAGAACTTGACCTTAATGTACCTCTTATTTATACAACAGCAAGAAGTGAAACAGAAAATATTGTAAAAGCTATTGATTTAAATGTAACAAGCTATATTATAAAACCAATAGATACATCAATTTTAATAAAAAAAGTTTCAGAAGCTTGTGAAAAGCAATATATTCAATCACAATTAGATGAGAAACAATATAAACTAAAAAAATATCTTGAAGCTGTTGATAATGTAGCTTTAATTTATAAAATGGACGGGGATGGAAATATCTCTTTTGCAAATAAAAGTTTACTTGAAACTTCAAAATATACAATTGAAGAGTTAAAAGAGATTGGATTTTCTGGATTAATTCATCCAGATATTCCAAAAGAATATATTGAAAAAACATGGGAAAGTTTAAAAAAAGGTGATTCTTGGACTGGAAATACAAAATTTTTAGCAAAAGACAATGAAGCTTTTTATTTAAAAAATACAATTTTTAGTCTTGATTCAGATTCAAAAACTGAATATATTACAATTGGTTTTTCAACAACTAAAGAGAATATAGAAAAAAGAGAATTTCAAAAAAAAGTTATAAAAACACTTCAAGAATTTAATAAAAAAGAGTATCTTTATAAAAAACAATTTCAAGAACTAACAGATAGACTTAATCAATTAGAATCATATATTCCAAGATTACAAGAAGAGTTAGAAGAGCAAAAAGCAAAAACTTTAAGCAGACAAAGACAACTTGACCACTATGAATTACAAATGCATAATGTTGATGAAAAATATTATGGTCATATGACAGTAAAAAGTAAAGAAGCAGAAGAGTATTCAAAAAGCGTATTATTACTAAAACAAGAAAAAGCAACTTTATTAGAAAAAATCAAAGAATCTCATGAAGAAATAGCAGCTACAAAAAAAGAGTTAGCTTTACTTACTGAAATGAATGAACAAAAAAATAAAAGAATAGAAGATTTAAAAGATGTAATTAAATCTTTAGAAGAAAAAGTAAAAGAATTAACAGAGAATAGCCATCATAGTCTCTTTTGAGGAAGAGCTATGATATATCTTAATCCATCTTTTGTATTTGCTATTTTTAAATCTCCACCAAAACTATTTTTGATAACTAACTTAACCATATAAAGTCCTGTACCTGTTCCATTTGCTTTTGTTGTATAGTATGGATCAAAAAGTTTTTCTAAAGTCTCAAGCTTTACTCCACCTGCGTTATCTTCCATAATCAAAATTGTATATGATTGTTTTGATAAAACTGAGATATTAACTTTTCTATTTTCTATCTCTCTTTCTTTAAAAGCATCAATTGAATTATTTATAATATTTAAAATCACTTGTTCTAATTCTGTTTCATTACCATAAACTTCTTCTTCTGAAACATCTACATTTAATTCAATTTTATTTACTTCAAACTGATTTCCTAACAACTTAATAGAAGTATTTATTGCATCTCTAATAAAAAATGTTCTTTTACTTTTTTCAGGATTGAAAAAATTTCTAAATCCATCTATAGTTTCACTTAAAAATGTTATTTGTTCTTTTGTATTTTTAGAAAAATCTTCAATAAACTTATCATCAATTTCATTGTATTCATAAGAAGATTTTACATCGTTACAATACAAAGATAAGACATTTAAAGGCTGTTTTAATTGATGTGCAATAACACCTATCATCTCACCCATAGTTGCCATTTTTGATTGATGAATTAATACTTTTTCTTTTTCAGCAATTTGTTTTTCGTCTTCTTTTCTTCTTTCAAAAATATCAATATAAACTTTTAATTTAGAGTTTAATAAAACATCATGAATTGGTTTTGTGATATATTCAACAGCCCCTAAATTATAACCTTTTGTTTTATATTCATCTTTATCATAAATTCCTGTTATAAAAATAACTGGAATATCTTTTGTTCTTTCTATATTTTTAATATAATCAACAAATTCAAATCCATCAATATCAGGCATTTGAACATCCGTTAAAATCAAATCTACATTCTCTTTCATAAGAATTTCAATTCCTTCTTGCGCATTTAATGCAGAATAAATTCTTACATCAAAACTATCTTCTATCATCATCTTTAAAGAATAGATATTTTCAGGAACATCATCTACAAGTAAAATATTAAATTTATCCATTTCATTTTTCCAAATATGTTAAAATTTTATTCAATAACTCAGTTTTTACTAATTCTTTAGACAAAGAATTTTCTATATTTTCAGCATTTGTTGTAATTAGTAAATAATTCAAATTTTCATTTTTTATATACTCCAAAACCTCATCTAAATTTGAAGATAAATTTTCTTCATAAATTAAAATTAATCTATAATTTTTTTCCAAAGAGATTAAACTCTCCTCAAATGAATTAAAATAGTCAATAATTACACCTTGTTTTTTCAAAGCAACAGCAATGGGGAAAAAAGAGCTATGGTCACTATTTATAACTAAAATTTTATCTTCTTGTTTTAGTTTTGTTTCTTCTAAAACATGTTCATCCATATCAAAAAAGACTATATCCTCTATAACTTCATTTTCGTTTTTAGAAAAAATTGTAACTTTATCATCTGAGATATTTTTAATATTTGTTTTCTTAGGCAAAATAAGCTCAAAAGTACTACCTTTATCAATTTCACTAAAAGCTTTAATATCTGCTCCTAATAAAAGTGCAAGCTCTTTTGATATTGCTAATCCTAAGCCTGTTCCACCATATTTTCTTGTTGTACTACCATCAGCTTGTTTGAATCTTTCAAAAATATGTTGTAATTTTTCTTTTGCTATTCCTATACCTTCATCAATAACTTTTATAGTTAAATCATTGGCATTTTCTTCTAAAATTACCTCTATTTTACCCTCTTTAGTAAATTTTATTGCATTACTTATAAGATTTTTTAGAATTTGTTTTATTCTACTTGAATCTGTTAATAAAAAAATCTGATTTAATAAACAATTTGAAATCAACAATAACTCTTTTTCAACAGCCAAAGGCTGCATCTCTGTTATTAAATCTTCTATCAATTGATTCATATTTGTTTTTGTTAAATTGATTGTAACTTCACCTGCTTCTATTTTAGAAATATCTAAAATATCATTTATAAGAACTAATAAATCATTTCCACAATTGTTTATGATTTTCATATTTTTAACTTGTTCATCATCAAGTTTTTTGTTCTTATTTTTTGACATGATAGATGAAATAACAATAATAGAATTTAATGGAGTTTTTAATTCATGGGACATATTTGCCAAAAAATCACTTTTATATTTATCAGATTCAATTAATTGTTTTTGTTGTTCTTTTAACTCATTTGTTAAATGTTTTAATATTTTATTTTTATTTTTCATTCTTTGAACATTTAAACATGCATCAATACTTATGTTCAATTTAACAATTAAATCTTGAAACATAGAAGTTATATATTCAAAATTTATATCATTGTTTTCATAAATGATAAAAAATATTCCTTTATCAAGTGGCAATACTATCAATTTATTTTGTTCAAAATCAAATATCTTTACATATTTTAAATCTTGCATATAACTCTTTAATAACTCTTTCTCATATTCCAAAGAGTTGTTATAAGACATATACTTATATATGTCATTATTTTCATCAATAAGATAAAAAAAGCCATTAATTGCATTTGTTTCTTCGACAAATGTAGTAAGAACTTCTTTTATCATAGAATTTAAATCTAAACTATTACCAATTGAGCTATGACACTTATAAGTAAGTGCCAAATGTTCCATAAACATGTCATCACCTTTTAATGATTAAAAATAATATTTAATCAAAAAAAATAATACCATAAAATTTTCTCTTTAGTAAAGCTATTTTCAATTATAAGTTTTTCAAATTTTTTTATTAATTATTAATTTTTTAGCTAACTTTAATTATTTAAAGTATATAATTCCGTCCACTTAAATTATTGGGGTATCGCCAAGCGGTAAGGCAACGGTTTTTGGTACCGTCATTCGAAGGTTCGAATCCTTCTACCCCATCCAAATTAGTTTAAGTTTTATTATTGATGGTGAGGTTGGAGAGTGGTCAAATCCTGCGGACTGTAAATCCGCCGCCTACGGCTTCGAAGGTTCGAATCCTTCTCTCACCACCACTTTTTTATTCAAAAGCTACAAGGGTTCGATAGCTCAGTCGGTAGAGCAAAGGATTGAAAATCCTTGTGTCGACAGTTCGATTCTGTCTCGAACCACCACTTTTGAATTTTTATATACACACTGTGCGAGTGTGGCGGAATAGGTAGACGCGCGGGACTTAAAATCCCGTTCCGGTTTCGGAGTGTGAGTTCGATTCTCACCATTCGCACCACTTTTTTACAAGATTTCTAATCACAAAATTTCAAAACCACTCAAATAATATCTTAAAATATCAATAGTATTTTCACTTTTAAAGTTTCGATAACATTACTAAAATAAATGGAACATGATGTTTAGGTGCACCTACAATATCAAATATCTTACATGTAACACCTGCAAATTTTAAAATATCATCTTTTGTATATTCATGGTCAAATGCATTATCAAGTAACTCTAAAGTTTTTTGTGAAACGACTTCTAAATCATCACAATTAACAATATCCTCATCAAGTGTTTTTACAAATTTACAGGCATGGGGAAATGTATCCAATAACTCTTTTAATTCTTCTTCTCCAACTCCTTCTAAAAGTTGTGAGTATTTATGAAAAAAATCACTTATTTCTTGAAATTTACAAACCATATGATTTCCCTTTTTATTTTTCAATATACAAAAAGTGTACCATTTATTTTAACTTTTCAAATATAGTAATAAGAATAAAAAATGACTTATTTAATTAAAAATTATTCTTCCTCTGATAATTTCAATTTTATTCTAAATTGTGCTCCGAAATATTTTTTATCATTAAAAGAAAATTCTTTATTTTTCACATTTATTGTTCCATTTAAATGTTTTGTTATAATCTCTTCTGTCATATAAAGACCTATTCCTGTACCTTGAGATTGATGTTTTGTTGTAAAATATGGTTCAAAAATTTTATCAATAACATTTTCTTTGATTCCACCTGCATTATCTTTTACTAAAATATTCACTTCATTTCTATTATTTTTATAAACATCAATAAAAATATATCTATCATTCTCTTTTTTTAATAACTCATCTCTTGAATTATTTAAAATATTAATCAGTGCTTGTATTAATTCATTTTCATAATTAAATAGTTCTATATCTTCAATATTTTTTATTATATGAATCTCTTTTGCATTAAATTGTGCAGAAATTAAATCTAACGTAGTAGAAAAAGTATTTTTTAAATAAAACTTTGTTTTTTGTCTATTTGGACTAAAAAAGTTTCTAAAATCATCTATTGTTTGAGATAAATATTGAGCTGATGTATTGATTTTTTTAGAAGCTTCAAAGAAAAATTCATCAGTTAAAATTCCCATCTCTTTTTGTAAAACCATTCCACTTGAAGCTGTTGTAATTGTTGATAAAGGTTGTCTCCATTGGTGGGCTATATTTCCAATCATTTCACCCATTGCTGCCATTTTTGATTGTTGATGTAAGATTAACTGTTTTTTATCCAACTCTTTTTTATATTGTTTAAATTTATTTTCCAAAAATAAAGAGACATATCTTGATACAATCAATAATAAAACTATTAATATAGAACCTATAATCAATATATTTTTTATATAATTATCAAATTTTTCATCTAATTTTCTTTTTATCTCAGCAATCTCAGAATTTATATCATCTTCATAAAAACCTGTTCCAATTAACCATTTCCAATCATCTAATCCTTGGATATAACTAATTTTTTTAGTTGGTAAATTAGTTGTTGGTTTTTTATTTTGAACATATGAATAAAATCCATTTCCTTTTTTTGCTATTTCAATCATATCTGGTACAACTTTATTAGCATTTTCTATACCACTATTTTGAATATAATCTTTACCAATATAATCTTTTGTGAAATGACTTAAATACACACCATCATAATTTAATACAAATATATAACCTGAATTACCAAATTTAATCATGTTTATATAATCTAAAGCTTTTTTTTGAATCATTTTTTCAAAATCATCAAAATATTCACCTGTACCTATAGCCATATTTAAAGGTTCAAAATATTTATAAAAAGATATTTTTCTTGCTACTTGTCCGTTATTATTTGGTTTATACCAATAATATTCATCAAATCTTTCAGTTTTCTCTTTTATAACATTTACAATTGATTGAAAAAGTTTATAACCTCGTGCATCAGTATAATTTATAAAATTTTTACCTTCAATACTTGTATCTATTGGATGTAAAAGTTTATTTCCATAAACATCATCCATAAAAAAGTACCCTCTTCCATCATTAAATCTCAAAGCACCTAGTGCAATTTTTATTAATTCAAATATTTCTTCTTTTGTTTTTGTATCTTTATATTTTTCATATATTCCTGTAGCTATTCCATGGGCTTCATAAACTCTATTTTTTACACTATTTTTAAGTTCTTGTTCTGTATTTTTTTGAAGTTGTTTTATAAAAGAGTGTACACGAGTTACCTCTTCTTTGATATTCTCTTTATTTTTTAAAATATATTTTTCTTCTATATCTTTTTTTTCTTCATTAAAAGTTTTTTTATTTTCAAAATATAAAAATAAAATTACAAAAATGGAAAAAAATATAACAAAAATTGAAGGCATAAATTTTATTATTTTTAAAAACTGTTTTTCTTTTGATATTTCCATATTTATATTTCTTATTTATAAAATCATTTAGCTGGTCATTATAACAATTTTTACTAAAATTAGCAATTCAATTATTTTATTTTAAATACTATATTTAGCCCATTATTTAATAATTTCTAGGATAAAAGTAATCCTTTGATATAATATTTTTTTTAAAAAATTTTATAAGGATTATTATGACAAAAATAGGAATATTAGTAGCTAGTTCTAATAACAATCAAAAATTAGGTTTAAAACTTAAAGAATTAGCATTAAGCCAAGAGTCTGAAGTTGATTTAATAAATTTAGTTGATTTAAGATTACCATTATATAGTACAGTTGAAGAGGAAGAAAATGGAATTCCAGAATCAGCACTTGATTTAGCAACAAAAATCTTAGCATTAAAAGCTTTCATCATTGTTGCACCAGAATATAATGGAGTTATGCCTCCTGTATTAAATAATGCAATGGCATGGACTTCAAGAGCAACAAAAAATTGGAGAGATGCCTTCAATGAAAAAATCGTTGGTCTTGCAACACACAGTGGTGGAGGAGGAGCAAAAGGTCTTCAAGCTATGAGAATAATGTTTCAACACTTAGGTTCAACTATAATAGCTAGAGAGATTTTAACTACTTATGAAAAACCACTAAATGAAGAGAGTGCAATCGCAATGATTAACTCTTTAAAAAAACTATCTAAAGCTTAAGATTTTTCTTAAGCTTTATCCTCTTTTATAAAAGGTTTTGGCTCACTGATATAATAACCTTGAGCGTAATCTATTCCTAACTCTTTTACTTTTTCAAAAATTTCTTTACTTGATACAAACTCTGCAATAGTTTTAAAACCTTGTCTTTTAGCAAAATCTATTATTGGAATAACTATCTCTTGATTGTTTTTATTAATCAATATATCTTTTATTAAAGAACCATCAATTTTTATATAATCTGCATTTAATTTAATCAAATATTCAAAGTTTGAATACCCTGAACCAAAATCATCAATAGCTATTTTACAACCAAGTTTTCTAACTTTGTCAATGAAAATATTAACTTGAGTAAAATCTTCAATTCCTTCTGATTCAACAATTTCAAATACGACTTTAGATGCAATATTATATTCAACTAGCATATCCAAAATATATGTAGATATTGTCTTACTTTTTATATCTTCAAATGTAAGATTTAATGAAAGTTCATAATCTTTATCTTTAAAATATTCAAATGATTTTTTGATAACTTGTTTTGTAAGTTTTAAATATTGTTTTGATTTTTTTGCAATATCTAAAAAATAATAAGGAGAAATTGCTATTTCTTCAGCATCAATCAATCTAACTAAAGCCTCATATTTTTCTATTTTGTTTGTTTTTATATTAAAAATTGGTTGATAATATGGAACTATTTTATCATTTTCAAATGCTTTTTTTAATTTTGTAGTCCACATAATATTTTTTTCATATATTTTCTCAATTTCCAACTTTTTATCATATATATGGACATCTTTATTAACTTTTGTAAATCTTTTTATGATATTTGCAGTTTTTTTCAAAGTTTCTTTTTCTTCAAAAGAGATACTATAATTCATTTGAATATATATCTCTTTTCCTTTTATTAATAAAGGAGATGAAGAAACTGAATCTATTAAAAATTTAATAAATCTTATAAAATGTTCTCTATCCTCATTATCTGCAAGAATTGCAAATTCATCAGAATAAATTCTATATAAAGAGTATTTATTACCCATAAACTTTCTAAATACTTTTGAAATAAATTTTAAAACCTCATCTCCAACGTCATAACCATAAAAATCATTTATTTCACCAAAGCTACTGATATCTAATAGTGCTAAAGCTGGTTTTTTTGATTTTTTTATATCTTCTAAAAGTTTAAATCTATTTCCTTCTTTAGTTAGGAAATCTTCTCTCAAACTTTTTTCAAGTTCTACTGATTTGTGTATTAAATCTGTTATTTCATGTCTTATTGCTATATATTCAATTATTTCATTGTCTTCATCTAAAATTGGCATAATTGTGATGTTTACATAATAGAATTCACCATCTTTTCTTTTGTTTCTTAAAACTCCATGCCAAGTTTTTTTATTACTTATAGTCTCCCATAAATCTCTAAAAACCTCTTTTGAACTTTCACCTTTTAAAAGGTTGTGAGGTTTTCCAATAATCTCTTCTCTTGAATACAAAGTAACTTCACAAAATTTATCATTTACATAAGTTATATTACCTTTTAAATCAGCTTTTGAAACTATATTACTCTCTTCTACAGCCACTTTATACTGATTTAATATATGATTTTCTCTTTTTAAAGTTCTCATATTTTTTACAATAGATAACAAATAAATGATAATCACAAATAATAACAATAGTAAATAGTCTTCGGCTATAAAATTCAAAAGAGTCCTTAAATTAACTTATTTTTAAATTATTATACAATCTTTTTAATTATTTATTACATTTTAGTTGTTGAATAAAAAACATTCTAGAAATGTAACTTTATTGTCATTCTTTTATGTTACAATTTTATCATGAAAGAAAAAGTATATGTATTAGATACAAATATCATCTTACAAAATCTTCAAAATCTCTACAAAATATCAGACAATAAAACTAACCATATTGTTATCCCTGAAACAGTACTTCTTGAATTAGAGGATAAAAAGAAACTGACTAATGAACTGGGATACTATTCAAGAGAATTTGCTAGACTACTTGCAAAGATGAAAATCAAAGAGGTTGATTATAAATTAGGTTTTAAAGTTGTGAAACTTTTTAATGATGAAATTAATATTGATATTATCTCAAAAGATGTTTATGATACACAAATAGAACAAGTTCATATTTCTGAATCAAATGACAAAAGAATTATTGAAGTAGCTTCTATCGCTCAAGAATACTATAGAGGTTATAAAACTATTTTTCTTTCACTTGATGTATATGCAAGAACTTTTGCACTATTTAGAGGAATAAAAACTGAAACTCTACATGATGATAAATCAACTGTTCCGAATTTTAATTTTGTAAAACAAATAGAACTTGATTCTTCTTTATTTAATAGTTTAGAAAATAAAGATATCACGGCTGTTGATAAAGATTATGAAATGGAAAACTTCTCTTATTGCTTTGAAAGTAATGATGGAAATATAGAATATGCGATTATTACAAATGGAAAAATTGATGTTCTAAAAGAAAATGATTTTAAAGCTTTAAATGTAAAACCAGTAAATATAAAACAAAAACTTTTTACAAAAGCAATTTTGACAAACTTATACGATTTACTTGTAATTGATGCAAAAGCTGGAAGTGGAAAAACTTTGATGTCAGTTGTAAGTTCTATGAGACTGATTGATTTAGGACTATATGATAAAATCGTATATGTGAGAAATTCTATCGAATCTCTTGATAAAGGTGCTGATATTGGATATTTATCAGGGAATGATGAAAAATTCAGAATTTATAATATGGCATTACAAGATACATTAGAGTTTATTGCAAAAAAACATCTTAAAAAAAGTGAAAATAGAGAAAATCAAGAATCTATTGAATCAAAAATTGATGAATTGAAATCAAGATATTGTATCGAAACTTTATGGCCTGGAGAAGCAAGAGGAAGAACTTTAAGTAGTGCTATTGTTATCATGGATGAATGGCAAAATAGTAGTGAAAAAACAACTCAATTAATACTTTCAAGACTTGATGAAAGTTGTATGGCAATAGTTATTGGTTCAAATAGACAAATAGATAACTTATATTTGAATAAATATAACAATGGTTTAACAACTCTTTTAAAACAAACAAATGAAACTCATCCTGAACTTAAAATGTTTGCTATTGAGTTAGAAAAAGCAGTTCGAGGTAAATTTGCACAATTTACTGAAAGAATTTTTGAAAAAAAAGTAGAGAATTAAACTTCTCTATTTTTTAGAACAATTACCTTTGCCACCACAACCGCAACTGCCATTTTTTCCAAATAGTTTGTTTATAAAATAAATTGCAGCAATTCCAACAATGATATAAATTACAATATCTTCCATTTTAAACCTTATTTTGATAATGATTATTATATCATCAATTTAAAATTTTGCATAATTTTTAGGTTTAAAACAATAAAATATAATAATAAAATAAAAAGGATATATCATACAAAATAGATTAATAAATGATACTATTTACAATCATATAGAATATACAAAACTTGAAGATAAAATCCTTCAAACAAAAATAGTAAATAGATTACAATTCATCACACAAAACGCTTTGGCATATTTTTCTTATCCCTCAATTACAACAAAAAGATTTATTCATAGTTTAGGAACTATGCATTTAGCATCATTTATGTTTAAAAATGCACTACTTAATGCAGATAAAAAAACAAAAAATGATTTTTTATCTAGTCTAAAAAATGTAATTGTTTCAATAATAATTGAAGAAAATCTAAAACTTAGTTCTGATGATATGGATTATTTTGATAATAAAGCTTTATATCAATTTACAATTCCTACAAAATCAAAATCACAAAGAGCAACTTATACAATATTTTTACAAACTCTAAGGATAGTTGCCCTACTTCATGATGTTGGTCATTTACCATTTTCACATCAAGTTGAATATGCTTTAAAAAAAGTTTATGACAAAATCAAACTAAAAGAGCAAAATCTAGAAGCTTTACTGGAAAAGGAAGTAGTTTTCAAACAAAATTATGAAGAGATTACAAAAAACTCAAAAGAAGTTTTACATGAAGCAATTGGAGAAAATCTTTTAAAACTACTATTTGATTATGAATTAGAAGAGTTAATCTCAAAATCTTATGAAAAAGAGTATTTAAAACTAATCAAAAGACTTGCTATTTTAATTCTTGAAGAAGAGTTTTATGAAGGTTTTGATTTTAAAGTATTACACAATTTTATAGATAGTACAGTTGATGCAGATAGACTTGATTATATAAATCGTGATATGTTAGCAAGTGGTTATATAACTGGTCCAAATGACCATATAAGAATTACAAAACAAGCTGTTCTAGTAGAAAAAGATGAAAAATTTTATTTAAGTTTTTATGATATGAGTTTAATTGATATTGAACACATGCTTGAAATGAGATTTAATCTATATAAAAAAGTAATCTTCAATCACGGTATTGCAAAAACAGATACACTTCTTGAAAGTGTAGTTCAATATTTAGCTAGCAAATATTTTGAAGATATAAATGAAGATGAAAAACTTTCAAATTCGATTTCAATGCTTTGGAATTTTAAAAATCAAAATAGACAAAAAGAGCTTGATACAATCTCTATGCTTGATGAAAACTGGCTAATTTCATTGTTTAAAAACAGATATTTTGATATAAAAGATAAAGAGATTCAAACAAAAGAAGATACAAAATATCTATACTGTTTTGAAGAGGTTTTATTTGGAAAACGAAGATTTAGAAGTCCATGGAAAAACCTAAATGAATTTTATAAAGTTTTAGATTTTACAACTATTGAAAGATATAAATTTAGAGAGAGTTTTGGATTTATAACTGCAAATAGATTAGAAAAATTACAAGTTGCTTTAGATGATTTTATTAAAAAATATGAAAATGAAGAATTATATTTTGCATATCAAATAGTTTCATTTAAACTTGGTATTGCAAAAGACTTTTACTTATATGATGGGGAAGAACTTATAAATATAGATGAAATATCAACTTTGAGAAAAAGATTAAAACATTCTATGAGAAATACTGTTCCATTCTATTTATATTCAACAAAAAAAGTTTTATCAGATGAAATGAAAAACGATTTAAAATCTATATTATTTAACATTTTTGAGGAATGAAATAAATAGAGATTTTGATAAAATTAAAAATATCACTTAAAAGGATAAATCTTGGATTTAACAACTCTTAGAGCAAAATACACAACAAGAGGTTTAGATATAAAAGATTTAAACCCGAATCCTTTTTTACAATTTGAGCTTTGGTTCAATCAAGCAATGCAAGCAGAGCTAACTGAACCAAATGCTTTTTCTCTAGCAACTGTTGGAGCTGATATGATGCCAAGTATCAGAACAGTTTTATTAAAAATATTTGATGAAAAAGGTTTTGTTTTTTTTACAAATTATAAAAGTAAAAAAGCAAAACAAATAGAAGAAAATCCAAAAGCTGCTGCACTTTTTCCTTGGCTTGACTTAGAACGTCAAGTAAAAATCGAAGGAAATATTGAAAAAATCTCAACAACTGAATCTTTAAAATATTTTCTTTCTCGTCCAAAAGGAAGCCAAATTGGAGCTTGGGTATCTCACCAAAGTCAAGTTATTAGTTCAAGAAGTCTGCTTGAACAAAAGTTTGATGAAATCAAAAGAAAGTTTGTAAAAGGTGAAGTTCCTTTTCCTGATTTTTGGGGTGGATATATCATCAAACCCACAAAAATAGAGTTTTGGCAAGGTGGACAAGATAGACTTCATGATAGATTTTTATATGAATTACAACAAGATGGCACTTGGACTATCTCTAGACTTGCACCTTAATCTTTCAAATTGTTATATTTTTTAAACTCTTTTGAAAATTTTTGTAAAATTCTTTTAGAAAAATTAGGAGTTTAAAATTGGTACTTGGAAAATGTCCATATTGTTCGGGAAATGTAATAGCAATAAAAACTGTAGCACTTGGAAAAAAAGTAAATCTTTATACTTGTGAGAATGCAAAAAAAGAACATGATGATAGTTCACAATTTGTGTTTTCTTCTGATTCAACATGTACTTTTAGAGTCTATTCAAATGTCTTTTTAAAATGGAACAAAAGAAGTTTTTCAAAATATGAAATGAAAAAATTATTAGAAGAAGAACAAGTAATTGTAAGACTTCATGGAAGACGAGGAACAGGCGAATATTTTAAATATGTAATAACTGATAAAGAGTATGGAATATCTATTTTATGGGATGAAGAAGTTTCAAAAAAAGAGGAAGAAGAGTTTTTAATCTCTTCTTGAAGTTGTTTCTAACAAATGGTAACCAAAGTCAGTTTTAACTGGACCATGAACTACATTTATTGCTTCATTAAATACAACTTTATCAAATTCAGGAACCATTTGACCTTGAAAGAAAGTACCTAAATCTCCACCTCTAGAACCTGATGGACAAGATGAATATTCTTTTGCTAAATCTTCAAATTTCTCACCTTTTGCTATTCTTTCTTTTAATTGTAAACATAGTTCTTCACTATCAACTAATAAATGTCTTGCTGTTGCACTTTTCATAATTTCTCCTTTTAATATAAATTAAATTTTTGATATTTTAATCAAAAAATTCTATTGCATTTTTTCCTTGTTTTTTTGCCACATACATAGCTGTATCAGCTTGTTTGATAATATCTTTAACACTAACACTTGAATCACTAAATAGTGTAATTCCAATACTTGGAGTTGAAACATTTATATGACCTTCAATATGAGTTATTTCATTTAAAATATTTTTAATTTTTTCTGCAAGATTTGCGATATTTCTTTTTGCATCTATTTTATTATTTCCTATGTTATCAAGTAAAACAATAAACTCATCTCCACCAATTCTTGCTATTGTATCTTCTTCTCTTATTACTTCTCTTATTTTTTTAGCAACCATAATAAGTAAAGCATCACCAATATCATGTCCTAAAGTGTCATTTACTTCTTTAAAATTATCTAAATCAATAAAGATTAAACCACCAACTATTTTGTGTCTTACAACTTTTGTAATAGCATGTTCTATTCTATCAAGTAATAATAATCTATTTGGTAATCCTGTTAGATTATCATGTGTTGCTTGATACTCAAGAACTTTTTCTTTATCTTTTTGCTCACCAATATCAAAATATTGCCCTAAGAAATGTGTAATTTTTCCATCTTTATCTTTGATAGCAGTTATTGTACTTCTTAAAGGAATGATTTCATCATTTGCTTTTTTATTATAAACTTCACCACTCCAAAAACCTTGAACTTTTAGACTATTCCATAATTCATCACCAAATTTACTATCTTGATGCCCTGATTTAAAAATTCTTGGATTTTTACCTAAGATTTCATCTCTTGCATATCCCATAGCTGTACAAAAAGCTTGGTTAACTTTTACAATTTCACCTACACTATTTGTTATTATCATTGGCTCACTTGATTCAAAAGCGTAAGAAGATAATCTTAACTCATCTTCTTGTTTTAATCTTATCTCTTCATATTCAATTTTTTCTAAACAATGTGTAACATCATTTACCAATTTATCAAATAAGATTTCAACTTCTTGATCAAAGAAATTTAATTCATTTGAATATAAAATCAAAGTTCCAACTATTTCATTAAACTTCTTTATTGGAAAAGTTGCCATTGAATTTATATGTAATTTATCTGCTTCATTATAAAAAACTGAAATATTTCTCTCTTTGAAATTATTGATGATTATATTTGTTTCCCATTTCATAGTTTTAGAAACTATATTATCTTGAGATTTATCATCATATTTATCAATCTGAGTAATAACTTTATCTTTTAAAGCTCCATCTTTTGCAATAATTTTTTTATCTTTTGCATCATAAATAAAACAAAATTCTAAACTATCATTTTCAGATAATAATTCACAAATGTTTGCATACAATGTTTTTTTATTAAATGTTTTTAATAAAAATTTATTTGCTTGATTTAAAAGCTCATAAATTTCTTTATGTTTTTGAACTTTAAAGAAACTCTTTTGTTCATTAAAGATAATATTTTTTAAAACAAAAAGTAAAGAAATTAGTGTTGAGAAACAAACAAATAAGAAGATTAAACTTTTATTTCTATCTACAACTATTTCATCTTCATATTTTATTGCAATTTTTTCCATTGAATAAATTAAATTATTGTAAATCTCACTTAAATAATCTAAATTAGCATTTGAAATTGTTTCCCATTCTTCAAATTTTAAAGTTGAATTATTTATTACTCTATCTTTAATATCTTTTCTTAAAAGAAAAATCTTAGTTGAATAATCTTCATTGAATTTCCCACTAAATTTTTGTACTAAGTCTAAACTTGCATTATTAAAAAAATAGTTTTTATTAATATCTTGAATAGAATAATTTTTTAGAAAAATATCAAATAACTTATCATCAAGTCTTTTATCAACTATATATATTTTTACAAGTGTTTTTTCAATACTACTTGCTTCTTTAAAGTTTAAAAAATGAGAAATATTTAGCAAATCAGTATTAAAATCAATTGCAAATTTTACTGGTTTCATAAGCTTTAATGAATTTAATAAAATCTGATTAAACTCATTGTATGTAACAAAGATTTCATCTAAAGAAATTGATAAATTTTCTATCTTATTTCTAAATACATCTAGTTTATTTATATCTAATTTATATTGGCTAAATTTTTCATTCAATTCTAAATTGAGCAAAATTTCTTTTAAATTTTTAAAAGCTTCATTTGTTTTTAGTTGTTGTTCATTAAATACTGGAGTTTCAACTTTCAATAAATAATATCTAATTGCTAAATCTCTTTCTTTTTGAAGATTTGAAACAGCATTTTCTACTGATTTTAAATATGTTAAATTTTTATAAGTATCATCAACTTCTTTAACTAATTCAACTTTTTCATAAACCAAAATCGAACTAAAATATAAAATTCCTAAGGCAGGAAGTGTAAAAATCAATATTATCTTTAAAAATAAAGTATTTTTAAACAATATTTTTCCTTCGCTTTTTAATATCTATATATGCCTTAATATTTTATCCATTCTAACTTAAAAAAGTTTAACTATTTAAGACGAATTTTATCTATTTTTCATAAATACGATAATATTTTCCTTTTATTTTTGATTTTGACAATTTTTCCAAAACAAAATCAATTTTTTCTTTATTTATTGCTACATAAGAACAAAAATCTAAAATATCTATTTTTCCTATTTCATTTTTTTCTAAACCTATTCCAGCAGTTAAAGCACCTAAAATATCACCAGCTCTAAGTTTTTGTTTTTTTCCACCATTTATAAAAATTGTTCTTAAATCTGAATCTATTTTATAAGTTAAATTATCTTCAATATTTCCAATATTTTCTTCTTTTATATCACTAAAAGAGTCTTTTATTAATTCAACTTTATCTAACTCATTTGTTGTATATAAAGATATAGCTAAACCACCTTTTCCAGCCCTTGCAGTTCTTCCAATTCTATGAGTATGTATTTTTTCATCTAAAGATAAATCATAATTTATTACTAAATCAACATCGTCTATATGAAGTCCTCTTGAAGCAACATCGGTTGCTATTAAAATAGGATAAGATTTATTAGAGAATAAAACTATCGTTTCATCTCTTTGTTTTTGTTCTAAATCAGAATGTAAAGTTAAAACATCTAATCCCATATCATATAAATCATCTGATAATTTATCACAAGTTATTTTCATATTACAAAAAATCAAAATTGATTTTGCTTTATTTGAAGAAATTAGTGCTGGAATAATCGAAGCTTTATCTTCTTCACCAACTTCATAAAAAATTTGATTTATTACTGTTTTTTCTTCATCTTCTATTTTAACAAGAGATGGATTTTTCAAAATATTTGATGCTAAATTTTCGATATTTTTTTCATAAGTTGCTGAAAAAAGAAGAGTTTGTCTCTCTTTTGGCAGAGTTTCAATTATTTCCATAATATCATCATAAAATCCCATATCAAGCATTTTGTCAGCTTCATCTAAAACTAAAGTGTTGATATTTTCTAAAACAATATTTTCTTCTTTTATATGTTTTAAAACACGTCCTGGTGTTCCTACAATTATATGAGCTCCATGAGACAAAGATACAACTTGTGGTTTAAAAGGAACTCCTCCACATAATGTTAAAACTTTTACATTATGAATATGACGAGAAAGTTTTCGTAAGTTTTCTGCAATTTGATTTGCTAACTCTCTTGTTGGTGCTAAAATCAAAGATTGAATTTTAAAATCTTTTACATTTAGTTTATTAACAATTGGAATAGAAAAAGCTACAGTTTTTCCAGAACCAGTTTTTGCTTGAGCAATTAAATCTTTGTTTTCTAAACTTAAAGGCAAACTTTTTTCTTGAATTGGAGTCATTTTTGAGTATGATAAAGAATCTAAATTTTTTAAAAACTCTTTTGATAAATTAAGATTTGAAAATTTTTCCATAATATTATTTCTCGATTTTTTTAAAAATATAAGATGTGAATAAAACTATAACTAAAATAATTCCTAAACCAACGTATTTAAAATCATCACCTAAACTAAGTATATATTCTCCAGCTGTAAAACTTAAATATCCAACTATACAAGCCCATAAAGCTGTTGCAAATACATTTAAAATTGAAAATTTAGTTGCAGAATATTTTGTTAATCCCATTGCTAGGGGAATTAAAGTTTTAATTCCATAAATATATTTTTGAACAAAAACAACAAAAGAGCCATATTTTCTCATCATTATATGAGCAAGTGCAATTTTTCTTCCATATTTTTTCATCATATCTTTTGCATAGTTTTTATTTTTTCTAGCTAAAAAAAATAAAAATTGGTCACCTAAAAAGTTTGAAAATCCAGCAACTAAAATAGATACATAAATGTTTAAATCTCCACTATAAGATAAAACTCCTGCAAAAATAAGTCCTACATAACCTCCACCAAAAGAGTATAAAAATAGAGCTATATAACCCCAATCTTGAATAAACTGTTCCATTTAATTAAATCCTAATTCCAAAAAATTCTAAAGCCTCTATCACATCATCATCTTCGATATCTAGGATTTCATCTTCGATATTCTTTTTTGCTTTTTCTATAATAAACTCTTTTACTTTTGTTCTAACTTCTTCTAAGTCATCAACAATTACAAAACCACTAAATTGAACTTCGTTGTCATAACAAAGTAAAACTCCCTCACAAACCTCTTCTATATGCTCACTTAACTCTCTATAATTTATCTCTAAACTATTTGCAAACCAACCATAATTTTCTAAAGTTTTATCTTCAAAAATTTCAACTCCATCACTTTGATGGTCAAAATAAAGCATATTTTCTTTATTCATATCTATAATATTTTGCCAATTTACAACAGGTTTTATTTTGCATGATGTACCTAAAATTGTTGGTTTATAATCAGCAAAAAAATTTGAAGCAATTACTTTAACATCTAAAATAGTAGATATATCTAAAGAATTTTCATTTTTAAATACTACAGCTTTCTTTTTTGTCTCTTCATCATTTGTATATATATTTCCATCAACATCAATAATAATTTTAGATTTTGAAGCTAATAAATTTAAAATTTGAGTTATATCAATATTCAGTTCTAAATCTTTAATGTTTATTTTTTTCATTTTTTAATTTTCCAATAATAAAATTTATTGGATTCTATCGTAAAGTTATTAAATCTAAAGTTACAATATTATTACAAAAATTGTATAGAAATTAAATATCTTTTTTATATTTCTTAAAGTTAGTTGATATATAATGAATGACTTTGATTAACCGAAAATGGGGAGCTAATTGATAATTAGAAATATTATAAATTCTTTTTTTAGAAGTTCAAAAATTAAAACTCTATTTTTAGTTGATATACTTTATATGAAAGATTTAAATGCCATTTACAATTTTGATAATGGTGATTTCATTATAAAACAACTTCATTGGATTTTAAATAATAAAACAAAAAATTTAATTAAAAAAACTCTAAATAGAGATATTTATATAAAAATTAAAAACACTCATGCAGATGTTTTTGAGATTATGTTATTTGATGATTTATCAATAGAAGAGATTATCTCAATAAAAAATCTGATTTATGAAAATGTTGTATCAAAAAACTTTAAACTTTTAGACAAAAATCTATTAATAAATATTGATGTAACTATTGGTTGTTCAAAAAGTTCTGATAAACAAATTAAATCATATGCTGAAAAAGCTTTACATGAAGCAAAATTAAACTATTTACACTATATGTATTTTGATTCATTTTTATATAAAAATGAGTTTATAAATAAAGATTTATTAGATATTTTAAATCATAATATAAATAACAATTTAGTTGAACCATATTTTCAACCTATCATGGATAATCAAACTGATGAAATAGTTAAATATGAAGCCTTAATGAGAATTTTTGATAAAGATGGAAATATGTTAATGCCAAATGTTTTTATTCATAAGGCAAAAAAATCAAGACTTTATCAAAAACTAATGGAAATACTTTTTGATAAATTGATTATTTACATCCAAAAATACAAAATTCATGTGAGTATAAATTTAGACTATACAGATATTTTAAATCCACAAATTAAAAAAACAATTATCTCTAAAATCAAAACAAAAAATGTTGGTTCATATATTACGTTTGAAGTTTTAGAGAGTGAAAAAGTATCAAACTTCAATCTTGTAAATGATTTTATAAAAGAAGTTAGAACTTATGGTGCAAAAATTGCAATAGACGATTTTGGTACAGGTTTTTCAAACTATGAAAATATTTTAAATTTAGATATTGATTATATAAAAATTGATGGCTCTTTAATAAAAAAAATAGATGAAGCAATTTATTTAAATCTGATAAAAAGTATTGTTTTATTTTCAAAACAACAGAACATAAAAATTGTTGCAGAGTTTGTTAGTGATTTAAAAACTTTGCGTTATGTAAAAAATATTGATATAGATTTTTCTCAAGGTTATCATATAGGAAAACCAATTAGTATAGAAGAACTTTTAGGAGTTATAAATGAAAAAAGAACTTGAGCAGATAACAAATTTAACTATAAATGAATTATTAAACAAAGAAATTATTCTTCCATCTTTGTATTTTGAAAAATTTAATTATCATGCAAAAAAAGTAGAAATAAATTTAGATGATGAAGAATTTCAAAAAGAAGTTGAACAAATATTAGTTGATGATTATAAAAATATTGAAAAATATATGAGTCTTATAATCTCTAGTGTTAATGAATTAAAACAAGAGACACAAAATGCTTCAAATGCAATACTAAATAATGATAGTGGTGCATTAACAGATATTCATAAAAGAATGATTACTCTTGAAAATGAAATTCAACTTTTAAATGATGAATTATTCATAGATGATCTTACAAAATCTTACAATAAAAAATGGATTTACAATAAATTTTTAGATGAAAATACAGATTTTAAAGATGAAGGTGTTTGTACTTTAGTGGATATTGAAGATTTTAATTATATTCAAAAAGAGTATGGAGAATTATTAGCAAAAAATCTTTTAATTTTTATAATAAATTTTATTTCTCAAAAATTAAAAGATGAGCATTATAACTTCCATATTGCAAGATATTTTCATAATAAATTTTTTATTTTTGTTTTAGAAAAAGACAAAAATCAAATAAAAAACTTTTTGTTAAATCTTGAACAAATGCTTTTAAATACAACTCTTAAAAGTCATTCAGGCTTATATATAAAAGCAAGTTATAAATTCAAAACTGAACCTTTTAAAGTAAAAGATAAATCAAAAGTAGTATTTGATAAATTACTTAATTAACGAAAGAGTAAAACTCTTTTGTTTTTTTAACTGCCTCTTCATAAGAAATCTCTTGAAATCTAATTTTTGTATTTGTTTTTGCTTGAGAAAGTTTAAAACAATCTATTCCTAAAACAACTCCAATTTTTGGATAACCACCAATTGTTTGTCTATCTTTTAATAAAACTATTGGTTGCCCATCACTTGGTATTTGAATACTTCCAAATGCAATTCCTTCTGAAATAATTCCATTTATTTCACACTTTATTGCTTCACCACTTAACTTTACAGCCATTCTATTAAAATCATTTGTTACTAAATAAGTTGAATTTAAAAACTTCTTTTTTTCTTCATCTAAGAAGTAGTTCTCCTGATAAGAAAATATAACTCTTAAAGTTAGATTTTCATCATATTTTGGAATAAACTCTTCTTTTATTTTCATAGTATAGTTAAAAGTACAACTATTAAAAGGCAAAATATCACCTTTTTTTAGCTTATTTCCATCAAGTCCACCAAGATTTTCTTTTATAGTTACACTATTACTACCAAACTCTTTTTTAATATTAAAGCCACAAAAAACTGCTAAATAAACCCTATTTCCACTTAGGATTTTTCCTATTTTTATGATGTCATTTTTTTTGATATTATGACTTTGCCAAAGTTCTTTTTTTTCATCATTTATAAAAAATTCACAACTAGCACCCGTGATAGAAATTTGAGTATTTTCATTTGCTTTAAAAATCACATTTGAAAAAGCTATTTCTAAAATATTTGTATCAAAAGAGTTTTTCAAAAGTTTATTTGCCCAAAAATAGGCATATTCATCCATCACGCCAGAATTTGTAACTCCACTATGTGCATATCCAAATCTTCCCCTATCTTGAATAGTTACAAAAAGAGGATTATTTATGACTTCTAAACTCATAAGATTCCTCCTTGAGCTATAAACTCTTCTTTTGAAATAGGATTAAATTTTACTTTATCTCCTACACTCAAGGGAGATAAAGTTTCTAACTTTTTATCAAAAAGTTCAAAAGCTGTTTTCCCTATGATATTCCAACCACCAGGACTTTGTTGTGGATAAATTGCTGTTTGAAAATCTGCTATTGCAACACTTCCCTTTGGAACTAATTTTCTAGGAGTTGAAAGTCTAGGAAATGCAATTTTTTCATCAACTTTTGCTAAATATGCAAAACCTGGCAAAAATCCTATTGCATAAACGTCATAAAGTTTATTTGAATGAATTTTTATAATCTCTTCTATACTCAAATTTGTTTTTGAACTTAGATATTCTAAATCAAATCCAACTTCTATTCCATAATAAACATCTATCTCTACAATCTTTTCTTCAAAATTTTCATCTATTTCTAAATTTATGTTTTGTTTGATTAAAGTTTTTAAAGTTTCAAAATCATATTTGAAAATATCAAAGGTTATAAAAATAGAAGTATAAGAAGGAATGATTTCTATAATTCCTTCTAAATTTAAGTTTTTTATACAAAAATAGGCTTTTTTTATATCAAGTGCGATTTTTTCATCTATAAAATCTCCAAAATAGATAATAAATGAATCAACACTTACAACTTTAAAATCCATTAATACAAGGCTTTTCTAAGTAGTTTTATAAATTCAAGAGCTTTTTCATTATCACCATGAACACATACTGAATCTGTTTTTAAAAATAGTTTTTGTCCATTTACACTATATAAATAACCTCTATCTTTTAAATTTTTAATTCTATTTACAACTTCTAATTCATCATGGATTACAGCATTTTCGTTCATTCTAGAAACTAAACTTCCATCATCATTATAGTTTCTATCTGCAAATACTTCATATATCAAATTTATAGAATATAATTTTGAAATATGTTCATAAGCTTCATTTTTTGGACCAGATAAAATCATCAATTTTATATTTTTATCAAAAGATGCAATTGCATTTAAAACTGCTTTGAAAATATTTTCATCTCTCATCATATCATTGTAAAGTGCACCATGAGGTTTTACATAAGAAACTACTGTTCCTTGCGCTCTACAAAATGCACTTAAAGCTCCTAATTGATATAAAATTATTGATTTTATTTCTTCAAGTGAACAAAGCATACTTCTTCTTCCAAAACCTACCAAATCTTGATATGAAGGGTGAGCGCCTATTGTTACATTATGTTTTTTTGCCAATTGTACTGATCTGTTCATAGTAACTGAATCACTTGCATGAAAACCACAAGCTAAATTTGCCATATCAATAAATGGCATAATCTCCTCATCATTTCCCATTTTCCAAATACCAAAACTTTCACCCATATCACAATTTAATCTCATTTTCATAATTTGCCTTTAATATTGATACATATGATATTTTTTATTTTCAGCTGCTTTTCTCTCTTCTATTTTTCCATAAACTTCAAGAGCTTTTTGTTTTAAATCTTCATCAATATTTTTTGTTAGATACTCTTTTATTATGGTATTTAAAACTAAAATATAAACTATACAATTCAATTTTAAAGAGTCTTGATTTCTCATCAACTTATCTAAATCAATTGCATAAACAGCTTCACTAAAAGTAAAAAACAATCTTTGTTTTATATCTTCTAATCGATACGAATAACCAAGAATTGTAAAAAAGTTTTCTTCAAATTCTATATCTAATTTCTCTTCTTTTAATTTATTTGCAAATAAAGAGATTTTCTCATTATATTTTGTTGCTATTTCATCTGCTTCAGCAATTTTATTTTTAAAAGAATAAATAAAATCGCAAATTTCATTTATAAGTTCTATGTTTAATCCTTTTTCACAATTATTACATCAACTCTATTATATAATGAAATCTATAAAATACAAAAATTTTAGGATATCTCATGAAAAAATCAATCATTGCTTCAACGCTTATTTTAAGCACAACATTCGTATTTGCTTTGGACTTAGGTTCTATTGCAAAAGGTGTTTTAGATACAGCTACAACAACTAATCAAACAAAATCAACAACACAAACTTCTTCAAATCTAAGTGATTCTACTGTTTCTAGTGGATTAAAAGAAGCATTAAAAACAGGTGTAAAATATGCAACTACACAATTAGGGGCAACAAATGGTTACCTAAATAATTCTGCAGTTAAAATTCCTCTTCCAGATAATTTAGCAAAAGCAGAAACATTAATTAGGTCAGTTGGTGGAGATAAAATGGCTGATGATTTAATTCTTTCAATGAATAATGCAGCTTCAAAAGCAGCTCCTAAAACAGCTGAAATCTTCATAGATGCTATTGATAAAATGACAGTTACAGATGCTCAAAAAATCTTAACTGGTGGTAACAATGCAGCAACTGAATATTTTAAATCAAATACAAGTGCTTCACTAAAAAAAGCAATTACTCCAATAATTCAAGAAACAATGAAAGAAAATCAAGTAGCAAGTTATTATGACACTGCAAATAATCTTTATAAATCAAATACAAAAGGATTAACTCAAAATAGTCAAGTTATGGGATTAGCTAAAAATTTTGGAGTTGATTCTTATCTACCTGGAAACTCAGATGAAAGTCTTGATGAATTTGTAACAAATAAGGCAATTGAAGGATTATTTACAATGATTGCACAAAAAGAAGCAGCAATTAGACAAAATCCTGTTGAGCAAACATCTTCACTTTTAAAACAGGTATTTGGAAAATAGACTAAGAGATTTTCTCTTAGTTTGAAATATTAAAGTAGCTATTCATAGCATTGTTTTTTACTAAACTAACATTGATATCTAAAGTTACATCTTCATTTTTTTCAAATTTATATTCATAATCTTTTTTAAAATTTTTTAATAAATTTTCATAAAGTTCAGATTTTTTGTCAACTATAAAAATATCTTTTGTCACTTCATATATGTATATGATATTTAAGATATAACTATCATCAATTTTATATGTCAAAAACTCATAGTGATTAAACTCATACTTTTCTAATAATTCCATGTTTTTAGCTTCAATTTTATCTTTTAATAAAGAGATAAAATATCCTAAAGCTTGCCCATTCCAAGCCACATCAGCATCAGTATGTATATACTCAACATAAATACTATCTGCACACAATGTATAAGCTTCGAAAATATAAGAATCATATCTTGTTTTTGTTTCTACATTTGTAATTGGGAATTTAAAAAAAGTGTCAGTATCCACTTTGAATTTTAATTCATTTTCTTCAAGACTAAAATATGGACGTGATAATATTGTGATTGTTTTGAAAAGTGATTTTAAAGCATCTTTTACCATACCCATTTTGGTTACCTTTTATTTAATCTTAAGAAATGTACTTTAACATAATAATTTTTTTTATTCAAGGATAGTAGTAAGAAATTGTGAAGAAAATATATATTTATTTTAATTATTTGCAAATTTAGTATAGTGAACAATATATTTATCAGTATTAAAATCTTTTAAATTCAAATTTTTCCTTTAAATTTATAAAAGAGTTTGTTGTATGAAGATTCAAGGCAGATAAAGTTTTTAACGATTGAGCATACAAATAGTATGTGATTGAGTTAAAAACTTTATCCAACGCAGAAGATTTATGCAAATAGCTCTTTTAAAGAGCTTTTGCAGTAATTCTAGATAGTCTTTGCGCGAAAGCCACAGTATCTGTAATTTCCATACCTTCACTTAATTTTGCTTGGTCTAATAAAATCCAAGAAACATCTTCGATTGTAGATTCATCTGGGCAACCATTCAATTTTTTCACGATTTCATGGTCTGGATTGATTTCTAAAATAGGAGCTGATTCTGGCATAGCTTGTCCCATTGCTCTAAACATATGAGCCATTGCTGCCATTTGAGCGTCTGCTGCATCTTTTACAACACAAGATGGAGATTCAGAAAGTCTTGAAGTAACTTTTACATCTTTAACTGCATCACCTAATTTATCTTTGATTTTTTTAGTGATATCTTGGAATTTCTCTTCAACTTCTTTTTTCTCTTCTTCAGATTGCTCTACTTTTGGAGGCTCACAAGCTGTGATATCTTTAAATTCCCACTCTTTATATGCACCAATTGCAGGAGTTATAATCTCATCTATTTCTTTATCATCTAAGATTAAAACTTCAATATCATTTTTCTTATATGACTCTAAAAGTGGAGAATTTTTTAATACTTTTTCATTTTCTCCAATGATGTAATAGATAGCTTTTTGCTCAGTATTAGCTCTTTGCTTATAATCTTCTAACGAAGTCATTTTAGAAGCTTCAGTTTTTGTTGATTTGTATCTTAATAGTTCTAAAATTGCTTCTTTATTTGTATAATCTTGATATACACCCTCTTTTAAAGGTCTTATATATTGAGCTACAAATTCAGCATATTTTTCTTCATCTTTAGATAGTTTTTTAATCTCACTTAAAATCTTTTTAACACTTGATTGTTTGATGTTTGCTAAGATTCTATTTTCTTGTAAAATTTCTCTACTAACATTTAGTGGTAAATCTTCACTATCAATAATTCCTCTAACAAATCTTAAATATGTTGGTAATAACTCTTTTTCATCATCAGTGATAAATACTCTTTTAACATATAGTTTAACACCACTTTGGAAATCTGCTCTATACATATCCATAGGTGCAGTTTTTGGAATATAAAATAATGTCGTATATTCACTAACACCTTCTGCTTTTGTATGAATTGTAAGCATTGGGTCTGAACTATCATGAGAGATTGATTTATAAAAATCATTATAATCTTGCTCAGTTAATTTAGCTTTTGGTTGCATCCAAAGAGCAGTTGCAGCATTGATTTGTTCATGTTTTCTTTCAGTTTTTTTCTCAGCTTCTTTTCCAGCTTTTTTATCCTCTTCACTTTGTTCAACAGTTACTTCTTCGTTATAGTTTAAGAAAATTGGATAAGCAATATGGTTTGAATATTTTTCAACAATATTTTTAATTCTATATTTACTTGCAAACTCTTCAGCTTCTTCATCTTTTAATTTGATGTAAATAACTGTTCCAGAATCACCTTTTACGCATTCACCTAAATCAAATTCACCACTACCATTTGATGACCATTTGTAAGCTTTATCTTCTCCAGCTTTTTTAGTAATTACATCAACATTTGATGCAACCATAAATACTGAATAGAATCCAACCCCAAATTGACCGATTAAATTTGAATCTTTTTTAGCATCACCAGTTAAATTTTCAATAAATGATTTTGTTCCAGATTTTGCAATAGTACCAATAGAAGCGATTAAATCTTCATTGTTCATACCAATACCATTGTCTGAAATAGTTAAAGATTTATCTTTTTCATCAAAAGAGATATTAATCTCACCTTTCCACTGCGCATATTTATCTTTTAAATTTTCATCAGTTAATCTTAAATAGTTTAATTTATCAATAGCATCACTTGCATTTGATACAAGTTCTCTTATAAAAATCTCTTTATTTGAGTATAAAGAGTGTGTCATTAAATGTAATAATTGTCCTACTTCTGTTTGAAATTGATGTTTTGCCATACTAATTTCTCCTATAAATTTTTTGATTTTTAGAAGATAATTTTATCGCAACTTTATAAAAGTTAGCTAAAGTTTTTATAAATTTTAGCACTTTTTATATTTGAGTGCTAATGTTTATAATTTATTCTATTTATTAATCATTCCTATTAATATAATTTGCTAAAATAATTTTTCAGAAAAAAAGAGGATTTTATATGACAAAAGAGCAATTTCTAAACGACTTACAAAAAATATATGATTTTTTAAATGACCAAAAAACAAAAACAAATGAACTAATAAAATTTTTAGAAAATAAAGAGTTTGATAAACTAGGATTAATTGATGATTTTGCAAAATCTTTAAATCTTGAAATGAAAGATGATTTAAGATTTGCACTTGTTACAAGACTTGTAAATTTAAGAGATGATAGTTTAGTTCAAGTTCTAAAAAAACTTGAAAAAAATGAAAAAGAGATTATCTCTTTACAAGAAAAAGCTTATCAATTTGTAAAAGAGTATTGGCACGATATTCATACAAAATTTATTGATTTTATAGTTGAAAACAAACTTTTAACACCTTTTTATAGGGAAGTATTTATTGGAGTTTATAACGTAGGACTTCAAATGAGCGCATGGCAAACTTCTTGGACAGCGCATATTATAAATGGAATAAATAAAGAGTTAGTTGCCAAATTTGAAGGTGATGAAGCAAAGATTATGAAATATCTTGAAGATGAAAAACTTTTTGATTTAGGACATGGAGGAATTACTGCTGATAGATGTTATTCAGCTTTAGTAAAAGATGGCGATAAATACACTTCAAAAGCATATATAAAAGCTTTCAAAAAAGAAACAACGGAAGTTGTGGATGCACTTGAAGAATTTGCAGATAAACTAATCGAACTTGAAGATGAAATCTATAATCAAAAATGGGATTATGTTTTATATATTCAAGCACTAATCAAAGCATTTAGTGAAGATAGAATAAATGAATTAGTTTCAAAATGGGCAGATGTAGATAGAGCTTGGATGAAAATAAAAACTCCAATTCAAATCGGACATCCACTTGAATACTACGAAGACCACTTTAGAAAAGCTGTTGCACTTGAATGGGATATAAGACTTACAAATCCAAAATTTGCACAAAATGACCATAGAGTAAATAAAATAAAATCAGCTTTTTCTAAAATCTTTAATAGTTTTGAACCAAATGAAAGTTACAAAAAAATCTATGATTTTTCTTTCAAATCACTTGATAAAGTTCAACTTTATGTGGGTCGACCAGCCCTATTCTTTGGAGCAGAGTTCAATGGACTATTTTCAGCACAAGTTGTACCAAATGATGAAGTTGTATCTTTAGAAGAAGGTAAAAAAATCTTTGCATTTAGTGATGAGATTTTACAAACAAGCAGGGCTAAACCATTTTTAAAACTAAGTAGAGAGATATTTGGGCAAGAACTTCTTACTCGTGATAGAATGTTCTTATTTAATGAAACAACATCTTGGCATCAAGTTTATGATATAAGTACAGTTGGACATGAATATGGACATATTTTATGGTGTGATGATGAAACTGAATCAGTTATGAATAAAACTGGAAACTTTAAAAACATTGAAGAGTTCAAAGCAACAACAGGTGGATTAATATCATACCTATTAGATGAGGATACTGACGAGTTACATTTAAAAGAGCAAGTTTTAATAGACCTTGTTAAAAGAAGTGTTGGACTTATTGGTTGGATGGAAGTTGATGAAGTTCAACCATACTATTGTGAAGGATTAATCCACTTAAATGGACTTTTTGATAGTGGTGTTTTATCTTGGGATGATGAAAATAAAAAATTAAATATAGATATAAGTGATGCAAAATTTGAAGTTTTAAAAACTTGGTATATCAAAAATTACACAGATTTAGCAAAACACTATTTAGACAAACTTGATGCAACGAAATTTTTAAATAACTATGCAACAAAAAAAGAGAAATATTTTATGCCAAGTAATGAAACTATAAACTCTTTTGTAAAATACTATTTCAAAAGATATCAAGAGATTGGTCAAGAATTAGACACAGTTGACAAAAAAGAGAACTATATAAAATAAGAGAATTTCTCTTATTTTATAGTTTGTAAAATTTCACTAGCTTTATCAAAATCAAAATTATTTATACTACTCATTAATCTATCAAGCTTTTCATCATGGAAAGTTTTTGATAACTCATTTTTTAACTCATTAGCTTTTATAATCGCATCTGAATCAAGTTCATCTAAAAGATTTTGAAGTTCATTTATCAATTTAGATACTTTTTCTTTATCTATTTCTAAATTATCCAAACTCACATTTTCTTTTTCTAAATTAAAATTATTTAGTTGTTCTTTTATTTTTATAATTAACTTTTCTAATTCTTCATTTAAAATTTGAATTAAAAGAAAACTATTATTATCAAAACCTTTCTCTTTTAAATGATATTCAAGCTCTTTTGCTTTAGTAAATATACTATTTGCTCCAATATTTCCACAAAGACCTTTTAAAGTATGAGCTTCTCGTATGGCTACTTCTAAATCTTTAACCACTATTTTAGTTTTAAAATCCTCTTGAGATTTAACAAATCTTTCCAATTGAGTTAAAAATAATTTTTTATTTCCAGCCATTCTTGCTAATGCTTCGTTTATATCAATGCCTTCTATTTTTAAGTTATCGATATTTATATCTTCAACTTCATTTTTTTCTTGAACTCTTTGTTTTATAGGATTTTTCACTTTAATCCATTTTCCTAAAGTCTCATAGAATTTATTAAAATCCAAAGGTTTAGAGATATAATCGTTCATTCCAACACTAATACATTTTTCTTTATCACCTTCCATTGCATTTGCAGTCATGGCAATAATTGGTAAATTTGCAAATTTTTCTATTTCTCTTATATGTTCTGTAGCTTCATAACCATTCATAATTGGCATTTGGCAATCCATTAAAACAGCATCAAACTCTTCATTTTCATTTAAAATATCAACTGCTTCTTTTCCATTATTTGCAATAACTATATTTATATTTGCTTTATTTAAAAACTCTGTTGCTATCTCTTGATTTTGAATGTTATCTTCAACTAGAAGAATTTTTGCCCCGTTAACTAAAGCTTTTACCTCATCAAAATGGATGTCTTGTCTAATCTCTTTAGTAGAACTTTGAACTATCTCTTTTCCAAAAGATTTAAGAATAGTGTCATATAGTGTTGATGGGCTAATTGGCTTTTCAAGGAAACCTAATATTTTTACCTCTTTTGCTTTTTCCATAAGTTCATCTTTATCATAAGCAGTAACCATTATAAAAGCTGGTATTTCTTTTATCTCTTCATTAATTCTGTTTATTGTTTCAACACCATCTAAATCAGGCATTTTCCAATCCATTAAAACCAAATTATAAGGTTCATTTTTTGAATATGCATCTTTCAATTCAATCAAAGACTCTTTCCCACAACATAGAGCTTTTACCTCAAATTTAAGTGATTTGATAATATTTTCTAGTATTTCTCTTGAAGAAGCATTATCATCAACAATTAAAACTTTTAAACTATTAATTTCATCTCCCAATAAATCTAAATTTTTTTGTTTCTCTTGTAAATCAAATTTTAAAATAAAATAAAAATCACTTCCAACACCAACTTTACTCTCTAAACCAACACTTCCACCCATTAGTTCAACAATCTGTTTTGAAATGGCAAGACCTAAACCTGTTCCTCCATATTTTCTTGTTGTTGAGTTATCAGCTTGAGAGAATGAATTAAATAATTTTGCCTTTTGTTCATCAGAGATTCCAATACCTGAATCTTTTACATCAAATCTTATTTCAACCTCATTATCATTTCTTGATAGTTGTTTAATACTTAATATAATTTCACCTTTTGAAGTAAATTTAATAGCATTACTTAAAAGATTTGTTAAAACTTGATTTAATCTTAGAGCATCACCTCTTAGAGCAAGTGGTAAAGTTGTATCAATATCAAATAGAAGTTCTAAACCTTTTTCTTGTGTTTGAAATGTAAATAGACTTGAAATATTTGACAAAATATCATCAAGTGAAAAATCTATTTTTTCAAAATGCATTTTTCCAGCTTCAATTTTTGAAAAATCTAAAATATCATTTATAATTCCTAAAAGATTTTTAGAGGCTTTATCTATTTTTTGAATATAGTTTTTTTGTTGTTCATCTAAAGAAGTTTGTAATGCAAGATATGCCATACCAATTATTGCATTCATTGGAGTTCTTATTTCATGGCTCATATTTGCCAAAAATTCACTTTTTGATTTTGTTGATTCTTCTGCTAACTCTTTTGCTTTTTTGATATCTTCTAAAGCTTTTTTCTCTAAAGTAATATCATCAATAATTGCAACTGTTCCCTTATCTAAATCCATAAAATCAACTGCTTGCATACTTATTCTCGCCCAAAAATCACTACCATTTCTTCTTGCAAATTTTTGTTCCCAAGTTACAACTTTATGCTCTTTTAAATTCTCATATTCTTCTCTTACATTGTTATAATCTTCATCATTTAAATAAAAGATTCTAGTTGATTGATTTAAAAGTTCATCATATTCATAACCAAAAATATTACAAATTTTGTCATTTAATTCACTTATTATTCTATTTTTTAATAAAACTATACCAATACTTGCCGTATCAAAAATAGCTTTTTGTTTTTGATTCATTTCATATAATTCAGCTGTTCTCTCTTTTATAATATTTTCAAGATTTGTACTTAATTTTTCCAATTCAACTTGAGCGGTAACATCATGTCTTATAGATAAATAACCTATTACATTTCCATCATTATCTTTTTCTTGTTCGATAATACTATCAACCCAATAGTAACCCCCATCTTTAGTTTTGTTTTTTATTCTACCTTTCCATGTTTTACCATCTATGATTGTTTGCCACATATCTTTATATATTTGGGGGTCATTATCTGGGTGTTTTCCAATTCTATGATTTTTACCAAGCATAAACTCTCTACTATTTCCACTAATTTTGCAGAAAGCATCACTTACATAAGTAATATTTCCCTCTAAATCAGTTCTTGAAGCAATTACATTTTCATCAAAAAATTTCAATAATTTAGATAATTCATAAGTTTTTTTATTAACTTGTTTTTTAAGTTGATAGTTCCATAATAATAAAAACAAAATCATAAGAAATATAATAATTAATACTTTAAAAATAGTATCCCAATTTAGATCTCTTTTTTTTGTAACATTTTGCCAATTTTTTATAACTTCATTAAATTCATTATTATTTTGATAAATCAAAACTTTTTCTATAATTTTTGAAAGGATTTCATAATCTTTTCTAATTGAAAACCCTAGTTGCATATAGTTATCAGTTTTTCCAATAATCTCTATATTTGATAAACCTTGATTTATATTATATGTAGCAACAGGTAAAGAACAAAGTGCAACATCATAAATTCCTAATGAAACACCATTTAAAGCTACTTCTGCATTTTCAACTTCTATATAATTTAGATTGGGAAACTCTTTATAAATCTCTTTTAAATAAAAATAATCTTTAATTACAGCAATTTTTTTACCTTTTAATTGAGAAATTGAAAAAATAAAATCTTGATTGCTATCCCTTTTTCCAACCACAACAATTGGACTTTCAATATCCATTGGAACAGTTATATGTGTATCACTAAAATCTTCAACTCCAACATAATTTGAAAACATATCAACTTTATTTGTTTTTGCAAAATCTAAAGTCTCTACCCAAGAATTTGTTTTCAAAATCTCAAATTTTATTCCAAGATTTTCTTCTATAAAATCTAAATGATTTGCAACTATACCAATATAATTTCCATTAAAATCAAAAGATTCAAAAGGCATATAATTTGGATCACCTGCATATTTTATAACGGGATGCTCTTTTAACCATAACTCTTCTTCTTTTGTTAAAAAAACGAGTTTTTCACTCTTTTTCAAAACAGCAGGTAATGTTCCCTCCCATCTGTTTTTAATAGCTTCAATTTCCTCTTTTGTAAAAGAATTTATTGCTTTATTTATAATAGAGTTTAATAAAGGCTCTTTATTTGTTGTTCCATAATTAGAACCAGTTAAATCATCAGAAGTGAAAACTTTTGAGATTTTCATTTTATCTTCAAGGTTATTCTCTTTTATACCAAAATTTAAAGCTGCTGTATAATCTGCAATTGCATCAACCTCACCGCTTTTTAATTTATTTAAAAGCTCTTTTATTCCGCCTTCTATTTCAATGATTTTTACATTTTTTATTCTTTGTTTTATAAAATCTTTTACAAAACTATCTTTAAAAAGTGCTATTTTTTTCCCTGAAAAATTGTTTTCATTGAACTCTTTTAGATTATTATTTGTAACTATTGCAATTGATGAAATATAATAAGGATTTGAAAAAAGTAAATCTTTTTTTCGTTCTGTTGTTGGAGTTGCTGGGAAAACACCATCATATTTATGTTCTCTAGCATCTTCTAAAGCTTCACTCCAAACTTTATATTCAAGTTCAATTGGAACTCTAATTCTTGATTCTAAAAGATTAAAAAAATCTATTTCTAAACCATTTATATTATTGTTATTGTCCATAAATAAATATGGAGCCCAACTATCATTTGAAGTTACAAATCGAAGTTTTCTTTTTTGTGTTAGATAATCTTTTTCTTCTTTAGTTAAACCAATATCAATAATTTTTTCTTTTGACCATTTTGAATAGATTTTATTTATTTCTTCAAGTGGAATATCATCCATAGCTTTTTGTAAAATAGAAGCTAACAATGGATATTGCTTTGAAATACCTATTGTAAGAAGTGTTGGTTTTCTTGTAATATCAATATTATCGACTTTTACATTAGTTAAAAGTTCATTTCTTATTTTATAATCTACAACTGCTCTATTTCCAATATAAGCATCTGCAACTCCCCTAGAAACTGCATCTAAAGCAAAAGTTGTATTTTCAAAAGTTTTTATTTTTATATTAGGAAAGTTTTTTTCTAAATCAATAATAGTACCAATTCCTTTTTCAAGGGCAACAACTTTTCCATTTAAATCAGCTAAAGATGAAAAGGGCTGTTGTTGAGAACTTGAAACTATCACATGTGGAATTTGTAAATATGCTTTTGTAAATAAAAAAAACTCTTCTCTTTCTTTTTTTGGCGTTATATCTAAAATAGCATTTAACTCTCCAGCTTTTGCTTTTTCATAAATATTACTCCAAGAAGAAGAGACAATTTGTAGTTTATTATCTAATTTTTTATTTAAGATTTCTACAATTGAAGCTCCTATTCCTGAAGGCTGATTTTTATAATCAACAAAATTAATAGGTTCCCAATTATCCATTGCTCCAACTGTTATAACCTTTTGATTATCAAGCCAAGTTTTTTCTTCCTTTGTTAATGAATCTTTGAAATTTGCCATTAAAAAAAGAGGAAATATTAGTAGTAAAAAAAGAGCTTTTTTCATTTTATTCCTCGTTATGTTTATCGTTAAAACTTTCTGCTATTTTTTCAAACTCATCTTTTATTTCTAAAAATGCATCTATCATATCAGGGTCAAAATGAGTTCCTCGCCCTTCTTTCATTATTTTTATTGTTACATCTAAATCGAAACTCTCTTTATAAACTCTTCTACTTATTAGCGCATCATAAACATCAGCAACTGTCATAAGTCTTGCACTAATTGGTATTTCATCACATTTTAATCCTAAAGGATATCCTGAACCATCATATTTTTCTTGATGAGAATAAGCTATCTCCTTAGCAGTTTTTAAAAAATCAACCTCAAATCCTAGTTGATTTTCAGCATGTTCAATCGCCTCTTTTCCCAAAGTTGTGTGAGTTTTCATAACTTCAAACTCTTCAGGAGTTAATTTTCCAGGTTTTAATAAGATATGGTCAGGAATTCCAATTTTTCCAATATCATGTAAAGGAGCAGATTTATATAAAGTGTTAATCATATCATCAGTTAAATAATCTTTGAATTTTGGATGATTTTGTAGTTTCAAAGCAAGAACTTTTACATAATTTCTTGTTCTTCTAATATGATTTCCTGTCTCATTGTCTCTTGTTTCAGCTAAAGATGCCATTGCAAAAATAGTAACATCTTGAATAGCAACTATTTCTTGAGTTCTTTTTTGAATCTCTTTTTCTAAAAATACATTATGGTCTTTTAGAAAATCAGCAGCAGCTTTATTTTCAAGTTGTGTTTTAACACGAGCTAATAAAATTGGAGGAGAAATTGGTTTTACAATATAATCACTAGCTCCTAATTCTAAGCCTATTTTTTCATCTTCAACAGAACTTTTTGCAGTTAAAAATATAATTGGAATAGCACTTAATTTGGGATTTTCTTTTATTTTTTTTAAAACATCATAACCGCTCAAGACTGGCATCATAATATCAAGCAGAATTAAATCAGGAGGAATATTTGTTTCAAAAAGATATTTTAAGGCTTTTTCGCCACTATTTGCAACTTTCACACAATATAAATCTTTTAGTAAATTTGATACTAAAAAAAGATTATCAGGAGTATCATCTACAACTAAAATTGTTTGTTTATGAGTTTTATTGTCTTGCATAAAAAACCTTAATATTTAAGCTTTATTTCTTAAATGATAGCAAAATTCCTCATAAATTCTATACAAAAAATTATTTTATTCACTAAAAATAACTTGATTTGTTTCTACACAATAAGCACTAAGTTTTCCATAACCTTTATCTGCATAACAACATCCAGTATCAACATCTATAAAATGTTTTGTCAAATCTACTTCTTTTTGAATAGTATGACCAAAAATATTAAAAATTGGAACATCAATTTTTGGTTCTTTTCTATTCCATAAAGCATACTCTTCTATAGTTTCTTGTTTTTTTTCATCATCTTTTAAATACCAAACATCAGCCATAGAAGCATGAGAAATTACTATTGGTTTATCATTTTTTTTAGCTTCTAACTCTATATATAAAGGTAAAGTTTTTAACCACTTCACATCATCTAAAAGTCTTTGAAATTTTTCTTTATCTTCAACACAAACTAACTTTCCATCACTTTTATCAAGTTCAATTACACCATAAGAAAGAAGTGTTTGTTTCCCACCATTGTGTATCCATCTATGATAATAGACCATACAAGGAAGAGTTGGATATGTTTTTTCAAACTCCTCTACATACTCAATCATCATTTTTTCATGATTTCCAAGAGTGCATAAATGATTGTTATTTTTTACAAATTCCACTACTTCTTTTGATTTTCTTCCCCTATCAACTAAATCACCAACAAAAATAAGTTTAGCTTCTTTTGGAAGTTTATTTACTAATCTTCTTAGACAATCAAACTCTCCATGAACATCACCAATCACATAAGTCATCTAAAATCCTTATTTCAACTTATTATAAATATTTTGAACCAAATAAACATCTCTTATTAAAATAGATAATTTGTTTTTTATAGTTTCTACATCCTCTTTTTCAAAAAATCCTAAAGAGATTTTTGTTCCATCTTTTTGAGTAACAACTATTTCATTTCCTAAAACTTCAATATTTTGTAAATTCTCTTGATAAAAAACCGTTACTTCATCACTTTTTAGATTTACAAATCTAGCGTGGGAAAACTTTATATTTACATCAGGTTTTAAATCCCAAAAATCAAAGGCATAAACAACACCTTTTTCATATTTTTTCAAAATATAATTTAACTCTACTTTTGTTTTATATAAATGAAAATATGCGAGTAAAGCAAATCTATAAGCATCTATATTCAAATTTTTTGTTTTATTTTTATCTCTTTTATCAAGTTCATTAAAAATAGCTATTAAATAACTCTCTTCTTCCGTAAAAGCATTTATTTTATAAATATCTTTCAAAAGATTAAACAACTCTATTTCACTTAGATTTTGTAAATCTTTATTTAACAAAGATTTATATTTTTCTTCTTTCTCTTTTGCTTTTTTTTGTTCAATATATTTTTTATACTCATTTTTATAAAACTCAATATCTTCACTTAACCAATAAATATCTTTTGAATTATTAAAAAACCACAAAGGTTTAAAAATAAAATCTTGAAAAGTTATCTCTTTGTAAAGTGTTGGAGAAATATTTTCTAAAATATCCAAAAAATTCTCTTCATCTTTTAAATTATCAAAAATATCTGAAATATAAAAACTTGAATAAAGAGTTAAAATATATTTATTTGATTCTTCATTTTTTTGAACTAAAAAATATTTTCCATCTTTTTTATATAAAGAGTAAAACTCATCATAAAGTCGAATATCTTTTACAAGATTTTCATTATCCAAATTTAAAGAAATAGCTTTTTTTGTATTAAATCTATATTTAAAACTATCATCAAATAATCCTGTTTTAAAAGATAAAAAATTTACAATAATATTTAAACAAATTAAAGAAAAAACTATAACAACAAATTTTTTTATGTACTCAAAATAAATTTTTTTATTTAACTCTTTTTGTTTTAGTAGTTTCTCTTTTTCCTCTTGACTTAAATCCTCTTTTTTCATTGGAAAAATAAATATCCAAAAATAACTAACTGTTGAAAAAATCAATAAAAAAAAGACAAATCCTTCCAAAGAGATAGGATTTAATCCTAAACTTCTTTGTAAAACTGTAGCAATCCCACCAGAAACTAAAATTCTTAAAAAATTATTGTTTAACAATTTTTTCCTTTATTTTATACTTGGACTTATACTTTTCCAATCTTCTCTTAATGTTTTTACTAAAGTAAATTTATCTTTTGGATTTGCTATTTCACCATATTCATAAGGAGTAACTACAACTAAACCACCTTTTAATAAACTTGTAAAAGTATTTGATTCAATTTTAGAACCACTAAAAATAGAGAATTTCATCTCAAAACCACTTATGTCATAAAATTCTGAATTTTTTCTAATAAGTTTTGTATATTTATCATAAATCAAACAATCAACTACAACTTTAGAACCATCTTCACTTAAGTCAATTTTACTTACTTTTCCAATTTGTACATTTTTATAATAAACTGGTGCATCAACATTTACGCTTGATGCTGTTACATCTTCTACTTTAAATACTGTTCCAAATTGTGATTTTTCAACTGAAGGTTGAGTTTCTAGTCCAACAAATTTTGTTTGTCTATTTAGACTTTCACTTTTAATTACCCCAATATTAACAGCCATTACAGTTGAACCTGCATTTGCAATCTCTTGTAAAGATATTCTAGGTTTTTTTAAATAATAAACTGTTCCCTCTTTTGCAAAAGATGAATAATCATCATAAATCAAAGCTTGAACTTCAACTTTTTGTTGTTCATTTAAAGAGATTTTTTTTATTTTCCCAACATTTACACCTTTATAAGTTAGTTGTGAAAAGTTTTCTTGTAAGCCTTCTACATCATCAAAAACTATAGTTACACTATTTATAGCTTTATTCATTTCATCTTCAGAAGCAAAGATTTGGTATTTACTCAAAGTTGTAGTTGAAGAGTTATCTAAATGAATAGAACCATCAATCAAAGATGAAAAGTTATCAACTTCAAAAATAACACCTGATAAACTAGCTTTAAAATTAACAATTCCTTGTTTGAAAAATCTACTTTTATCTGTTATGTATTTTTTATATGGAGAGTAAATAAATAGATTAACTTTTGATTTTTTATCATCAAATTTTATATCTTTAACAAAACCTATCTCTTGATTTTTATAAACTATTGCCATATCTTGTTTTATTTCAAAGCTGTTATCAAAATCTGCTTCAATAGTAAATCCACTATTATAAAATCTTTTAAGTCTTTCTACATCTTTAAAAGAACTATAAAGTTTAAATTCATTTTTTGTAAGTTTTTCATTAGCTTTTTTTTCAGCTATGATTCCAATAGCACCATTTAACAATGGCTCTATTCCACTATAATTTACATTTAAATTTAAACTTTTCATCTCAACAAGTTTTGAACTCATATCATAAAAAAGTGTATTGTCATTTACTAAATCTTTATATTTATCATCAATTAAAATAGTGATTTTTACATTTTTCAAATCTGGTGTTAAAGTATAACTATCAACATTTCCTATTTCTATATTTTTATAATAAACTTTTGATTTATCAGAAATAGAATTTAGATTTTCACTTAATAATTCAACTTTTATTGTGTTGCTAATTTTATTTAAATCTTTTTTATTTATTGCATTAAAATTATTTGTAAAATCACCTTTTTTATACTCTAAAGAGATAAAGTTACCTTTTACTATATTTCCTAAATTTTTCACTCCATCTAAAGAAATAGTTGGCTCTTCAACAAAAAACTTTGTATTTTTTGTAAGTAAATATTTATACTCATCATAAATATAAGCTTTTGTATTTAAAGTTTCTTTATTTAAAGTAACTTCTAAAATCTCTCCAACTTCAATACCCTTATAAATAATTGGTGTTCCTTCTTCTATTCCATTTACATCAGCAAAATTGATAGTGAAATACTCTTTGTTTTTTAAATCATCTTCTTTTCCATATAAAACGTAAACTTCATCTTTTGAAATTTTTGTATCATTTTTATCAGGTGTTACAACAGTAACTCCTCCAACTAAAGCTGAATATAAAGAACCTAATTCAACATTTAATCCACTTGCTCCATATTTTACTTTTAGAGCTTCATTTATTACAAATTTTGAGCTTTTGTTTACTAAATAGTTAAATTTATCATAAATATAAGCTGTAAAATAAACTTTTTCAAATATAAACTCTTTTGCTGTTATTTCCCCAATTTGGAATTTATTATAAAATATTGGTGTTCCAACTTCGATATTACTTTTATCATTTGCTATCAAAGAAATATAATATCCATTGTCATCAAACTCATCATTTGGAGGAGAATCTAGTCCTTTAAAGTAGTCTTTTTTTACACCTTGGTTATACTCTTCTTGTGTTTTAAATTTTGGAGAAAGTTCAATTTTATAACCACTAATCAAAGTATTAAGTCCTGATACTTTTGTTAAAGAAACTGTTGGTTTTTTTATCCAAAATTCTGAACTTTCACTTGCAACATATTTTGCCACATCATTATCTACTAAAATATTTACTTTTACACTTTTTAAATCTTCATGCATAGAGATTTTTGTAACTTTTCCAAGTTGTAAACCTTTATATTCCAAAGGAGTAATACCCTCTTTTAAACCTTCTGCACTTTTGAATACAACAGTGATTTTTGTACCTTTTTTCATATAAGATTCATAAGCAATCCAACCTAAAATTCCCAATATAATTAAAGGTAAAATCCAAATAAATGATACTGATTTTTTATCTTCAATCTTTGGTTGATAAACTATATCTTTCAATTCATCTTCTTTTACTAAATCTTTACTCATCCCAAATAATCCTTGTATCAAATCTATTTGCTGCTATCATTGTTAAAATCACCATTAAAGCAAAAGAGGTTGCAGCAATTCCCCCTTTTATATTAAAAATTTCATCAAGTTGAACAACAGAAGCTAAAATTGCAACTACATAAATATCTATCATTGACCATTTTCCTATTGCTTCAATAAATTTATATATCAAATTTTTTGTTTTATTTTCCATTTTTACATTTATTTTTAGAGATACAAATATGAAAAGCAAACCAACTAGTTTAATCATAGGTATTGCCACACTTGCTGTAAAAATTACAATAGCTATAAAATAACTCTCCATATTTAAAAAGCTGATTACACCTTCTAAAATTGTACTTTCTACTTGAACACCTAGTTTTGTTACTTCCATTATTGGATAAACCATCGCAGGTATATACAATAATATCGCACAAATAACTAAAGCTAAAGATACTTGTAAAGAGTTTTTAACTCTTCTTGTAACTTTATGTTTACATCTAGTACAAATAAAATCATCATAATTTTCTTTTTCATATACTTTATGACAATTTTTACAAGAGATTAAAACCATCTATTCTCCAAATACACTTTTACCCTCAAATTTCACATTAGACATATAAAAACAAAAAATATAAGCTAAAAGTACATAAAATCCTATATCAAATTTTGTAGAACTAACCATTCCAACAAGTTTTATATATGTAACAATAATACTTATTATAAAAACTTCAATAAATCCCCAATGCTTAAAAAAATAAAAACTATCATGTAATAATGTTTTTGTAAACAATTTGACTTTTGTTTTCTTTTGTATAAAAGCAAAAATAATTATTAAAGAGTTTGAAATAGGAGCAAAAATAATAGTAAAAAAAACAACTAAACCAACAAAAAAGAAGTTTTGTTCAAGTAAAATTGAGACTGTTCCAACTAAAGTTGCTTTTAATTCACTCTCATTTATATTCAAAGTTATAATTGGATAGATATTTAAAATGCCAAATAATAAAAGCGCTGAAATCGCGTAATATAAAGAATCGTTAGAGTGTTTTTTATTGATTTCTAATTTACTATTACATCTTGGACATCGAAAAGTGGCATTCTTTTTTGCCTCTTTTTTTATAAATAATCCACAACTATAACATTCGATTATAGAGTTCATATTTTTATGCATCAAAATCCTAATTTTTAAATCTCGGTATTCTAACATAGTTAACTTTTTTTAATCGTAAAAACTATTTAAAATCAAATATATTGTATTATATAAAACGCTTTTAGCGTAAAATTATTTATATATTTTTAAAAGGTTAATAAAAATGCAATTTACTATTACAGAAGCACCAATGGGTATTAGACCTCCTGTTGTAAAACCAGACCCAAAAGTTCTAGAATTTTTAGGTGAAGAAGGGATGAGAAAATTAATCTCTGACCATTATGATTTATTAAGACAAAGTGATATTAAAGGACTATTTCCTCCAACTGATGAAGGATTTGCTCTTGCGAAACAACACTCTGCTGATTTCTTTATCCAAATTTGTGGAGGTCCTGATTATTTTAATCAAAATAGAGGTGCACCACAAATGGTTGGTCGTCATCAACCTTTTAGAATCACTCCAAATGCAAGAAAAATTTGGCTTGAATCTTACATTATTATTTTAAAGAACTTAGATATGCCAGATGATTTAAAACAATCTTTTTGGAATTATTTAGATATTTTCTCAATTTGGATGGTAAATACACCTCAAGATTAAAAGAGTGGTTATAAAACCCTCTTTTAAAATAAATAATAACTTAAATTAAGCCTTTTTATAAAGTTTCTATCTTATTTAATAACATTTTTTACTCTTTTTTCTGTACTAAATATTTTTTTTCTGATAATATAGCGATTATATTTCTCAGAATTTGGATTTAAAAATGAAAAAAACTTTCAAAAACTACATATTTTCTAGGCAAATTATTCTAGTATCTATTATTTTTCTAGTCTGTTTTATTTTTAGTACATATATCCACACTAAACTCACAAAAGAAGAAGCCTTAAATCACTCAAAAGCTATATCAAATCAAATATTTTCATCAATGTATCAAGTTATGCGAAAAGGTTGGAGTAGAGATGATGTAATGATGTTTACAAAATCTTTAGAAGACAATTTTCAAACTAGTAACTATGAAGTTAATATCTATAGAGGAGATAAAGTAAAACAACTTTTTGGAGAAATTGCTGAGAAACAAAAAGATGCTACTTTAGTTGATGTATTAAATGGAAAAATTGAGAACTTAGACAGTTTTGAAAATAATATAGTTAGAAATATTTTACCACTAAAAGCAACAACAGATTGTAAAGCTTGTCATATAAATATAGAAGAAGGTGAAGTTTTAGGAGTATTGGAAGTAAAACAAAATCTAAACACAATATTTAGAGAATCAAAATACCAATTTATTGCATTTTTTCTAATAATTGTTCCTCTTTTTTATATTATTGCTTTTATATCTTCAAGAAATACCACCAGAAAAATCACTGATAATTTAGATTTATTTAATAACAAAGTTGAAAATATCAATTCAATTCAAGATTTTAAAGACTTTGACTCAAAAGATATTGATTTATACTTCAAAGAGTTTAATCGAATTATTAAAAATGTAGATTCAATGGCTACAAAACTAAAAGGTATTGCTGTTGATAAAGAGTTATTAGAGTTTGAAATAAAACTTTTAGATAAATTTATTATAACTTCAGATGTTGTAAAAGATTGGAAAGAGTATATTTGTGACTTACTAATAGAAATTAACAAAATTATGGAAACATATACCTTAATGACTATTTTTAGAGTTGGTGAAGACCAATTTGAAGTTGATATTTTTTGGTTAGCTATACCAAAACAACATCAAAAAGATATGTTTGATAGATATATAAATACTATTGTTAAAGAGTCTGACTATTTCCAAGGAATGACAGATTTTACAATAAAACATATCGTTGCAAATAAAAATATTTCATTAACTGAATTAAAAGAAGATGATATTGAATATAGAACAAAATCTCTATTCTTAGATACACCAAAAATTGGGGGAATTGTAGGAATTGGTCTTCAATCTGTATTCTCAAATGACCCTGTTAGATATATTGTAATTGATTCTATTTTAACAACTATGGCAAACCTTGTTGGTTCTGTTAAAGCTATTCATAAATATACTCAAGATTTAGAATATTATGCTGCACGTGATCCACTTACAGATTTATTTAATCAAAGAGTATTCAATGATATGATGGCATATGAAATCAAACGTGCTGAAAGACATAAATATCCTTTTGCTCTTATGGTAATAGATTGTGATAATTTTAAACCAATTAATGATAATTTCGGGCACTCTTTTGGAGATAAATTTTTACAAACAGTTGCTGATATTTTAGAAAAAGAAAAAAGACCTGAAGATATAGTTGCTAGATATGGAGGAGATGAATTTACAATAATTCTTCCAGAATGTGATGAAAATGGAGCAATGACAGTTGCAAATAGAATTTCTAAAAAAATAGAACAAGAAAAACTAATAGCTCCTGATGGAACAAGAGTTGGTATTACAATTTCAATAGGAATATCAGTTTATCCAACACATAGTTTATCACAAAAAGATATGTTTATTATTGCTGATTCAATGATGTATCAAGCAAAAGAAGAAGGTAAAAATTCAATAAAAATACCAAATCAAAAAGATGTATCTTCAATTTTAAAACAAAAACAAGAAAAATCATCACTTCTCATAAAAGCAATTGAAAATGACCAAATAGAAGCTTATTTCCAACCAATAAAACCTTCTTCTACAAATAATAATGGTTTAGTAATCCATGAACTTTTAATGAGAATTCATCAAGATGGTAAAGTTGTATCTGCATTTGAATTTATTGAAATTGCAGAAGCAAGAGGTTTAATCAATACTATGGATTTAATGGTTATTGAAAAAGCATTTAGAAAAATTCAAGAAACTTCTTATGAAGGAATTTTATTTATTAATCTTTCACCTAAATCTTTAATTATGGGTGATTTTATAAATAAAATAAATAGTTTTGTTGATAAATATAACATTCAAAAAGAAAAAATTGTATTTGAAATTACGGAAAGAGAAACTGTTAAAAACTTCTCTTTACTTGAAAAATTTGTACATATTTTAAAATCAGAAGGTTATAAATTTGCGATAGATGATTTTGGTGCAGGATTCTCGTCATTTCACTATATTAAAAAATTCCCAATAGATTATGTAAAAATCGATGGTGATTTTATTGTAAATATCAATAAAGATGCAAAAGATAAAGCCTTTGTAAATAGTATCGTTACACTTGCAAAAGAATTAGAAGTTCAAGCAATTGCTGAGTTTGTAGAAAATGAAGAAATTGTTAAAGTTCTTGACGAATTAGAAATAGATTACTATCAAGGTTACCATATAGGAAAACCTTCTCAAAACTTTGTCTCTTTTAAATAAGAGACTTAGTTTCCAATAGCCAAAGCATATAAAATCATAGTTTGCTCTTCTAAAAATTCACAAACTTCATCATCATAATAAGCCCCTATTCCACTACAACCAATATCTAAATAGTTTGAAGCAAGATATAATCTATGTCCAATAATTCCAGCCTTTTGATAAGCTTCTTGATAGTTTTTACTTTTTGTTGCTAAAAAAAATGTAACAGCACTTGATTTCCCTAAATCTTGCTCTAAACATAAATATCCAGCTTTTGATGAAAAATCTCCATTTTTTAAAAATTTTCCATTTTTATAAAGTCCTATTTCTAAACCTTCAACTCTATTTATCGTATAAAAGATATCAACCTCTTCATCGCAATCACTAGTTATTGGTTGATTTAATACATTTAGTATTGCTTCAAATTGTAGTTTTGAAATACTTTGTTTTGTAAACTCTCGAATAGACCTTCTTTTAAAAATCACATCTTGAAATCTTTGTTTTTGAAAATTAAAATTTGTTTTTTTTGTTTCAATTTTTTTATCTTTTATTTCAAGTGTCTCTTCATAAACTTTTTCGATTAATTCATTTTTTACAAAAAAAGAGAGTTTTCCTTCCTCATATGAACTTCCATCAAGAGTGGGAAGAGTTAAAGAAAAAACATTTTTTTTATCATCTTTTTTTGTTCCAACTAAACAAACTGATGTAAAAAATTCTTTTTCATCAAAACAAAAGAATTCATTTAATTTTTGTTTTGAAAAATCATATAAAATTTCAAACTCTTTATCAAATAGATATGAACTTGCCTCAATACTTCCTATTAGATGTCCAGCATCTAATAAACAATATCTAAAAGCTCTTTTTTTATACTTCCAAGATGAACGAAAATATAAAGATGAGATTAAAAAGACAAAACCATCTATACTAAAATCTAAACCTAAAATATTTTCTATTCCTTCATCAGACTCTAATTTTTTTAATAAAACAACACTTGAACTTGAAACTTCAAAATGATAAATTCCATTTTCAAATCCTTCTACATTTCTTACTTGAAAATATAGTTCATTTGGATAAAGTGCTCCAGCACTTGGATTTACTCTTAAATAATATTCTATTCCAGGATATGTTTTTTTTGCTGTTATTCCTGCGATTAAATATAAAAAATTATTGTTTGTATTTTTAGAATCTAAATGAATTCGTTTATAACTATCTGGATAGTTTTTGAATCTATTTGGAGGATTGTTCCAATCAACTTGATTTGAATTATTTCTAACTGAGAGATAAGAGTGTTTAGTATTTTGATGGTATTGATTTAGAGAAATTAACATCTTAAAAAAAGTTCAACTATTAATAGTTGAACTTTACAGCAACATTTGATGAACTATAATCATAGTCATTTGTTGAATATCTCATATTTGTTGTTTTATAAGTTCCCTCAACATATACATTTTGAGTGATTTTATATTCTAAAGAACCACCATAACCAACACCTGTTGCAGAACTATCATCATAATATTGATAAACACCTGTTCCAATTGCAAAAGCTGTTAAATCACGATAAATTTCATATCCAGCTCTTAAATCTAAATCAAGTGTTGTAACTTCTTTTCCACTTGTTACATTTCCATAATAAGCACTATTACCAAAACCTAAAATAATTCCATTATTTAAAGTTGTATTTGCTGTATATCCTAAACCATATTGAGTATAAGTTTCTCCATCAAGTTTTGCAGAAGTTGCACCTACTGAAACTTTTGTATCAAAGTCATTTGCATTTAGTAAAGTAATAAAACCAGCTACTAATGAAATAGCTAAATATCTTTTTTTCATTATTTTTCCTCTATGATTTATATAAAAATTTCAGCAGTATATAGCAACCTAACTTAAAAATTATTTTGTAGTTGAAATTCCTGGTTGTTCTTTTGAACCTATGTAATCATCTGGTACAGAAGTAGCTTTAAAATAAGCAACTAAAGCCCCAACAACTAAACAAAAAATAATCACAACTCTTACTGTATTTCTTTTTTGTTTTGATTCATTTCCATTATAATCATCAATTTTATCTAAACTTGGTTCACCATTATTTAATTTACTCATAATAACTCCTTTATAATATTTTCATAAGTATATCTAATAAAATCTTTATATACTAATTATAAGATATAATTATATTAATGAAACCATTAATTGATTTACAGTAATAGCTATATCTTTAATATCTTTATTATCTTTTACCATAAACACATCTAAATGGTCTCTTATTTTATAAAACTTATCTTTTTCATTTGCAATATAGTTTGAAAAAGCTAAATCTGGGGCTTCATTTACCCTTTGAAACTCTAAAATCTTCTTTGTATAGTGTACTACAATATATTCAATAAATTGTAAAATCTGATTTCTTAAAGCCATATCTGTTGAATTTATTATTGTTACTCTATTTAACTCAACAATTATTTCTAATATATTAAATTCATGGATTAATGAATAAAATAAAACTATCACATCTTTAAATGAGTGAGGAGTGTTTTCTTTTATAATAATTGCAGCAATTGCAAATCTTAAATAATCAATTACACTATAGAATTTATTAAATTCATCATCATTTTCGATTAATATCTCTACTTTTTGTTTGTGAACTTCAGAAAGTAATGCAAAAAGTTCGGCTTTATGGTCTAAAATATGAACTGAATCTAATTGATTTTTTTGAAGATATTTCACCATCCATTTTGTACTTGCATATAAAATATATTCTAATTTATTTATTAGTTTGTATTGTTGTTCTACACTCATTTTTGAATCTTGAGCATAAATTTTTTCTCTAATTTCTCTTGAACCAAATAAAAGTTTTGCAACTAAATATGATTTTATTTTTAATAAAAATTTCTCATTTCCAAGTTTTGCAAAATCTGAAAGGAAAGTTATTCCTTGATGATTTATAACAATATCTGCCATCATCGTAGCAATAATCTCTCTTTTTAGAGGATGATTTACAATTTGTTGTTCATAAGCTCCTACAAATGATTGAGGGAAATATCTAAATAGATATTGTAAAGAAAACTGTTCATCAACCAATGATGAATCAAGTATGATTTTTTTGATAAAGATTTTACTATATGATAAAAGAGAGCCTAAAACAGGTCTTACAATTGAACCATTTATATCTATAATATCACTTAGATTTTCATTTTTAGGTATATAAAAATCTCTTCTATTAAAGGCTTCTACATTATTTTCTAAAACCTCTATAGATTTTATGTAATCATTTGGATATTTTCTTGAAAATTGTTCATCTATTGAGATTACACAAGCTTGGTCATAATTACTTTTTAGAACAAGTTGAACTACTTGTTCTGTTAAAGAATGTAGAGTTTCATTTGCCTGTTTTTCATTTAATATCCCTTGATTTTTTATGATATTTAATAAAATTTTTAAATTTACTTCATGGTCAGATGTATTAACTCCACCTGCATTATCAATCGCATCTTGATTAATTCTTCCACCATTTAAAGCATATTCAATTCTTGCTTTTTGTGTAAAGCCTAAATTTCCACCTTCACATACAATTCTTGCTTTTAAATCACTTGCATCTACTCTTACGGCTTCATTTTGTTTGTCACCTAAATCAAGATTGTTTTCATCACTTGCTTTTACGTAAGTTCCAACTCCTCCATTAAAAAGTAAATCCACATCTAATGTTAAAAGTTTTCTACATAACTCTTCTCCAGAGATTGTTCTTTTTGAAGTCTTAATCAATTTTTGAATTTCATTACTTAACTCTATTTGTTTATCACTTCTTTTAAAAACACCACCACCTTTTGAAATAAGTGATAAATCATAATTTGCCCAACCACCATCTCTTGATTCAAAAAGCCTTTTTCTCTCTTTATATGCAACTTCAACGTTTGGATTTGGGTCAATAAAAATCTCTTTTTGAGAAATAGCACCAAGAAGTTTAAACTTTTCAGATACCATCATACCATTTCCAAAAACATCACCACTCATAGAACCAATACCAACAACAGTAATTTCATCCTCGTGAATATTTATTCCCTCTTCTATGAAAAATCTTTGAGTTGAAACCATAGCACCTCGTGCAGTGATTCCTAAATCTTTATGTCCAAAACCATTACTTCCACCACTAGCAAAGGCATCACCTAACCAAAAATTTCTTTGTTTTGCTATTTCATTTGCCACATCACTCATAGCAGCAGTTCCTTTATCAGCAGCAACAACAAAGTATGCGTCATCTTCATCATAACAAACCATTTCAGGATTTTTTACAACTTTTCCATCTATCATATTATCTACTAAGTCAAGATTTGCATTTATAAATAATGAATAAATTTCTTTAAAATATTCTTTTGAAACTTCACTAGAATCTTTGTTTATTACAAAACCACCTTTTGCTCCATCAGGAATAATTATAGAGTTTTTACCTTCTTGTGTAATCATCAATGATTTTATCTCTTGTCTATAGTCATCATGTCTATCAGACCATCTAAGACCTCCTCTTGAAACTTTTGTCATTCGCAAGTGAACTCCATAAAAATCACTATGATAGATGAAATTTTCAATATTTGGTTGTAAACCTTTTAAATCTTTTGAAAAGTTTTTAGTATCAATTTTAAAAGATAAAGTCTCTTTATTTAAAAAATAATTTGTTCTTAACAATGATTTTAAGAATGTCATCATAATATTTAAAATTCTGTCATCTAAAATCTGAGGTACAAGTTTTATTTTTTCTTTTATTTTTTCTTCAATTTTTTCAAGTAAACTTTCCCTATCTTTTATTTTTGGGTCAAATTTAGTTAAAAAATAATCAACAAAAAGTGCAGTAATTTCATGATGAACTGTTAGGGTATTTAAAATCGCTCCTGTATTGATAGTTAATACAGCTTGCCCAATATATTCGATAAAAGCTCTTAAGATATTTATTTTTTTAAAATTTAAATTCTCTTCATATACTAAAGAAAAAGCTTTTGAGTGTTTTACTGTGCAATCTTTTAAAGTATAAGTAATAATATCTTCAATATTATTTTTTGCAACATTTATTTTTTCTAAATTTGGATTGTGTAGATTAAATCTTGAGATATAAATCATCTCTTTTTTATTCATAACATTATATGTTACTTCATCAATTATTTCAAAACCAATATTATGTAAAAGGGGAGTTATATAAGATAAAAAAAGTTGTTCTTTTGAAAAAATTTTAATATATTTTAAACCTTTATTATCTAAAAGTTTAGTTACTATCTTATCTTTTAGAACTTGTTGAAAAAGTTCTTCTTCAACCATTAAATCATCAGATGTTAAGATTTGTGAACAAATTGCATTAATATCAGGTGTAGCCATATATAAGTCCTTAAAATGATTTTATATATGATACTACCTTTTATATCTTAAATTTTTGTTAAAAAATAATTATTATCTAAATATAATTAACAAGCAATTTTTGCTATTTTTGCTTTTAATAAATTTTGTAAATCTTTTGGCATAACCTCTATATCAAGTCCTCTTTTACCACCACTTATAAAAATAGTTTTGAACTTATTTACACTTTCATCAAGTACAGTTCTTAATTGCTTTTTTTGCCCCAATGGAGAAATTCCTCCAAGTAAATAACCTGTTACTTTTTGTGCTTCATCTTTATTTGCCATAACAGCTTTTTTAACATCAAAAGTAGTTGCAACCTCTTTCAAACTCAACTGATTTGCAACAGGTAATACACAAACTACCAATTCTTTTGGTGCTAATTCAACAAGTAAAGTTTTATAAACTTGATTTTCATCTAAACCTAACTTTTCCGCAGCCTCTTCACCAAAATTTGTACATTCTGGGTCATGGTCATATTTGTGTATTTTAAAATCACACTTATTTTTTTTAAGCAAATTAATTGCTGGTGTCATTTAAGAAAAACTCCTCTTTTAAAAATTCTTCACCATTTATCATCAAAGATATATAATGTTTTCCCGCATAATGTTTTCTAGTTGTCATATCTTTAAACTTATGTTTTTTGATAAATCTTTTAGAAGTTGATTTTATCTCATTTTGACTTACCATAAAAACTTTTTTTGAATGACTATTATTTGATTTTAGATAATGAATAACATATTCAACTCTTATATTGCCTAATATTTCATCAGATTTCACTTCAAAAGAAAGAGTAAAATCATCTCCTAAATTCAGAGTTTTATCGTAACAAAAATCTATGATATTTATGTGATTTGATTTCTCAAATGAAAAAAGTTTTAAAATGTTTTTATCTGCCTTTTTTAATAATGTTCTACTTCCATGTTTACAAATCCAATCAAGTTCTTTTGAAACTCCTAGATTTTCTTCCACAAATTTTATAACTAAATCTGGATTATCTTTTGAAATATCATTTAGATTATTTGCAACAGATTTTTGAACATATTTAGAAGAATCATTTTTTAGAAGTTCTATTATTTCCAAAACTTTTGTAGGATTTTGTTTAAATTTTGGTAAAGCAACTGCCCAAGGAAGTCTTGGACGACATCCTTCAGTTGCTAATCTTCTTATATGTTCATTTTGTGATTTTGTCCAAATCTTCATTTGCTCCATAGTTTCATTTTCATATTTCAAAATAAACTGTCTAATTGCAAACTCACTACTTGAATTTATAGTGAAAATTTCTAAAGCTTTTAAGGACTCTGTTAAATCATCAAGACCAAAAACCTCAACAAAATCTTGAAAAATCATAGCTTCAAGTCCACCAAAATCTTCTTTTACTTTTTTTAGAATTTCAAGTTGTTCTTTATATGAAAAAGATAAAAATTTATTTAAAGTAAAAGCTATATGTCTCATCCTAGCTTTTAGTTCTAAATCTTGCCAAGTATTATCAAAAATAGAGTTTATAAAATCTTCTTTTTTAAAATCTGGATAAGTTAAAAATAGTTTATTTGCTAATTTATCAATAAACTCTTTTGAATATAAATTTTTTAAAAGTTCTGCCATTTTCTTCTAATTTGACTTAAAATCACTAGATTCTAAAGTATAATCTCTTTTTACTTCAACAACTCGTATTCTATAATCTTCAAATATCGACTCTCTACCTTTTTTTTGTGCAGCAAAATGGTCAAGATTTTTCTTCCAATTTAAAATAGATTTCTCATCTTCCCAAAAAGATAAAGATAAAAGTTTATTTTCATTTACCAATGATTGAAACCTTTCAATAGATATAAATCCCTCTTCTTTTACTAACTGTTCTTTTAAAATAGCTGCTATATTTAAATATTCATTTTTTTTATCTTCTTTTATCTCAACTTCAAATATTACTCCAAACATCTTTTTTCCTTTTAAAATTTATTTTATTGTAGTATAAAATAGTTTTTCAAATAAAATATATCTCATTTTGAAAGATTTTATTATCATCTATTTTCTTCTTGTGTTTTGACGAATAGAAATAATCAATTGATAGATTAGATATGCAATGATAATTTTGAAAATCAAAGTTCCTAATGTTATTGGTTCATCACCTCTCATAATTGAAAAAGGATTTAAGTTTTTTGAAAATTCTGATAGTTCCCAATCAGTTTCAACTAAGTATCCATAAAAAACATAACATACTATTGTCGTGGGAATAGTTGTAAGCCAGCGTTTTTCTTTGTTTTCTTCTGGTATTTTTATTGTCATACAAGCTATAATTAAAATAGCTATAAATGAAAATATAATTTTAAATACTAATATTTTATCATTTGGTTGAGTATTCAAATATGAATAAAAAAATGTTAGATTAATAATCCAAAATAAAGCTAAAGTCCAATCTTGAGAATGATTTGAAGATAAGCCATGAATTTTAAAAACTAACCATTCAAAAAAATCTTTTTTAGGACTTAACTCTTTTTCTCTTTCTTTCATCTCTAAAGCATAAAATTTATTTGCTTCAATAATATTATTTTCCTTTTCAAATGAATCTTTTATTATTCTTGCTGTTTCCCTACTTCCAACATTTGAAAGTTTTATATCCAAAAAATTTGATTCTTTTCTAAAAAAAGTATTTTGAAAAAATAAATTTCCAATTATTGTATTATTAAACAAAGCCATATCATTAAATCTAACTTGTGAAAATGTGAAGTCTGTTTCAACCGTTGATTTTATAAAAGATACTACTCCATCAAAATTAATATCTTTAAAAAGAAGTTCTGCATCTTTATAGATAGTAGAATTTTGAAACAGAAAATCTTCTTTAAAAATAATATTTTCAAACTTTACAAATTTATAAAAGTGGCAGTCATCAAACTCGATTCTTTGAACATTATTCAAAAAATTAAAATAAAAAACATCAGTAAATTTACAATGATTAAATTTTAAAATCTTATTTTCAAGCTCCTTTATTTCAAATTCAGCATTTGTAGGAAAAATTATATTATTAAAATTTTGTACTTTATCTTCTGTAATTTGTTGCTTGAATATATTCCAAAAGAGTTCTAATTTTATTTTATATTCTGCTGAAAGAATTGGTTTTTCAGAAAAAATCTTTTCCAGTTCTTTATCAGGAATTTTAGCTCTCCAATCATCTTTTTCACAATGTAAAATACATTTATCACTATTTTCAAAAACTTCTAAATCACATTCTTTACAACTACATTTACTCATATTTCTACTTTCTATTTTAATCTTTTAATATTATCACAATTTTATTTTTATAATTAAAATTAACTTTATTATTTCCTTAATTATCCTATAATTAAAAATTAAAAAATATCATACATTGTATTAGGAAAATTTATGTCATATAGAACTTTAGAAGAAGAGATAAAAGTATTAGAGTTAGGATTACCTCCACAAGAAGGTGATGGATTTATCGGTGGAAGATTAGACCCAGAAGAAGCTAGTTTAGTTTTAGTTCCAGTTCCTTGGGAAGCAACTGTTTCTTTTGGTGAGGGAACTGCAAATGCTCCTGATGCGATACGAACTTCAAGCCACCAACTTGATGTTGAAAACTTTCATTATATCAAGCCATATACTGCTGGTATTGCTATGTTAGAGACTGATAAAAGTTTACATAAACTAAGTAACAAAGCAAGAAAAAAAGCTTTAAAAGTTATTGATGCACTTGAAAATGGTGACATAAATGAAAAAGCATTAAAATATGTAAATGAAGCATCAGCTACACTAAACTCTTCAGTTTATGAAAAATCAATGGAACAAATAAAAAAAGGGAAATTTGTAGCAGTTGTAGGAGGAGACCACTCATCACCACTAGGACTTATCAAAGCTTTAAATGACACTCAAACTGAATCATTTGGAATCTTACATGTTGATGCTCACCACGATTTAAGAGAAGCTTATGAAGGTTTTACTTACTCTCATGCTTCAATTTTTTACAATGTAATGAATGAATGTCAAAATGTTTCAAACTTAATTCAAATTGGAATCAGAGATTATAGTAATGAAGAAGCAACTAGAATGATAAACTACGGTCATAAAGGTGACTGTTTATATGATACGCATATGCAAGCCAAACTAGCTAGTGGAAAATCTTTGGAAGATGTTTTTGCTCCATTGATAAATCAACTTCCTCAAAATATTTATTTATCAATAGACATTGATGGTTTAGAGCCATTAAACTGTCCAAATACTGGAACTCCAGTTCCCGGAGGATTGAGATATGGAGAGTTAGAACACCTAATCTTTATGGTTGTAAAAGCTGGAAAAAATATCATAGGATTTGACCTTTGTGAAGTTGGCGATAGTGCTGATGGTTGGGATGCAAATGTTGGTTCACGTGTTTTATACCAATTATGTGGTGCATTACTTGCAAGTCAAGGGAAAATCGAATATAGATAAAATTAAAAGTAAGTTTTAAAACTTACTTTTAACTATTTAACTTTTTATATAGTTCGATTATTTCTTCTTTATCTAACTCTCTTTTTAATCTATCAGATTCTTCTTTTATAACCAAACCAAATTTTATAGCTTCATCTTTATTCATATTCACGCCTAAAAATTCACTTATTATAAAACTTGCTCCTCCTTTTCCTGATTGAGAGTTTACACGTATTACTTTTTCATATCCTCTTTTTATATCTTTTGGGTCAATTGGTAAATATGGTACATTCCAACTTTGGCTATTTGTTTGTCTATAAAAATCTATTCCTTTTTTTATAGCATCTTGATGTCCACCACTAAAAGCAGTAAATATCATATCACCTACATATGGATGTCTTGGATGTACCAAAATTCCTGTTTTTTCTTCATACATATCTTTTACCTCATCAATTATTGATAAATCAAGTTTTGGGTCTATCCCTTGTGAATAGATATTAAAAGCAAAATTTATTATGTCTAAGTTCCCTGCTCGCTCCCCATTTCCAAATAAAGTTCCTTCAACCTTATCTGCTCCTGCAAGTACAGCTAACTCTGCACTTGCCACAGAAGTTCCTCTATCGTTATGAGGATGAACACTGATTATCAAAGCTTCACGATTGTGTAAATTTTTACACATCCACTCTATTCTATCTGCATAAACATTTGCTGTACAAGCTTCAAGTGTATTTGGTAAGTTTATTATCATCTTATTTTGTTTCGTTGGTTTTACTACATTTATAACTTCATTACATATTTTTACTGCAAACTCTAAAGTAGTTTGAGAAAAGCTTTCTGGTGAATATTGATAAGTTACTTTTCCCTTAAAATCCTTTGTTAGTTCAACTAAATATTGCATAGCTTCAATAGCCATTTGAATTATCTCATCATCGCTTTTTTGAAAAACAACTCTTCTTTGAAACTCATTTGTTGGATTATATAAATGGAAAATTCCATTTTTTACATCTTTCATAGCTTCAACACTTTTTCTAATCCACTCTTTTTTTGCAGGAATTAAAACTTGAATAGCTACATCATCAGGCACAAAACTCTCTTCGATTAATTTTCTTGTGAAATTAAAATCTGTATCACTAGCACTTGGATAACTAACTTCTATTTGTTTAAATCCCATTTTTACTAAGACTTTAAAATACTCCAATTTCTGCTCAACTGTTAAAGGATTTATCAAAGCTTGATTCCCATCTCTTAAATCTACACTACAATAAATTGGTGCTTCTGTTATAGTTTTATCTGCCCACTCTCTTTTGAAATTTTTGACAATAGGATATTGTTGATATTTTTTGAAACTCATGGTTTACTCCGATATGATTTTTATTTTTGATTTGTTTTTTGTATATTTTTTTATTATAAAGTTTTGAGGCAGAGGAAAGAAAAAGAGATAATTTGTTTTATAACATTTACACTCACAATAAACTCCTTTTTAAATTTTGCAAATTATAACTTTTACAAAAAATAAAATCTTGTACAAAATTAACATTTTGAAAATATATTTCTTTGATACTCTTTTGGTGTAATTTGAAAAATTCTTTTAAAACTTCTATTTAAGTGACTTTGGTCAAAAAAACCACTATCTTGAGCTATTTGAGATATAGGAATATTTGAAGTCAATAGCTCTTTTGCAAGATGAACCTTTTTATTTAAAATATACGAATGAATCGGTAATCCAAACTCTTTTTTAAAAACTCGAATTAGATGAACAACTGTTAAATCAAACTTTAAAGCTAACTCATCTAAGATAAACTCTTCAAGATAATTTTTATCTAAATATTTTTTTATGTTCATTGCTAAAATTGATTCTTCATTTTGGTTTTGTATAGTTTGTTCAAAAGAAAAAAATGATAAACAAAAAATATAAAACATCTCCTCTTTTTCTATCAAAGATACTTTAACATTAAGTAAACAATCACATAATTTTATAAAATTCTTATAGATATTTTTTTGTTTTATTAACTCAAAAGCTGATGAAAAATTAAAATTTATTTTTTCCAAATACTCTTTCTTCAAATACAAAACATAACCATCTTTTGAGATTTCATTTGTAGTTGCACTGTGGGGAATTTGACTATTTATGATAGCTATTTCATTTGGTTTTAGTTCAATAAAAGTATCATTGAAAATGAGGTTTAATGAGCCTTTTTTTATTGCAGTGATTGTAAGTTCTTCGTGTAAATGCATCTTTACACAATCTTCGATATTTTCAACATATCGTAACTCGATAAAGTCTAATTTTGAGTTTTTAAAAATATCTGATTTCATTTATAAAAAGTATGGAAAAATCCATACTTCCTTTTATCCAAGATTTTGTGCTACAAAATCCCAATTTACAAGTTTCCAGAAGTTTTCTAAAAACTTAGGTCTTGCATTTCTTACATCTATGTAATATGCATGTTCCCAAACATCACATACTAAAATAGGTTTTAGATTTTCTGTTAGAGGATTTTGTGCATTTGCAGTTGTAACTATTTTTAAATTTTGATTTTCATCTTGAACTAACCAAGCCCAACCAGAACCAAAATGTCCTACAGCTTTTGCTGTAAACTCTTCTTTAAATTTATCAACACTTCCAAAAGTTTTTGTTAAAGCTTCTTCAACAGTTGATGGAATTGCACCTTGAGTTGGAGTTAATCCATTCCAAAAAAAGTCGTGGTTATAAACTTGTGCTGCATTATTAAAAGTTCCACCATCTGATTCTAAAATGATATTTACTAAAGATAAATCTTCAAATTTTGTACCAGCAATTAAATTATTCAAATTATTTACATAAGTTTGGTGATGTTTCCCATAATGAAACTCTAAAGTTTCTTTTGACATCAATGGTTCTAAGGCATCTAAAGCATAAGGTAAAGTCATTAATTCATGTTTCATTTTATATCCTTTATTAGTTTAAATCTTAACAAGTTCATTATAATCTAATTTTGTTATTTTTTTAATATAACTTGAAAATTATTCAGAAATTAATATCAATTTCCCAGTTTTTGGGTCTTTATAAACTTGTCCTAAAGATTTATATCCCTCTTTTGTTTCCATATTTTCTTTTATTTCTTTTGGAATTTCAACCAACTCTTTTCCTTGAGTTATAACTTTTGTATCTGTTGACACTTTAAAATGCTCTTGTAAATTAGGACTAAGAGCAACTAAAGCAGCTATTAAACCACAAGCAAAAACTAAAATGATATCAACCAAATTTGCTAAAGGACCAAGAGGTTCATCATCTTCTTTAGAAAAATGTTCGCTTGAAAATCTATTTTTCATCTTCACTCTCCATTAAAGTTAAAGCTTTGTCATACCATCTTCTTCTTAGTCTTGCTATTACAAAACCTACCATTCCACAAAGTAATCCTAAAACTGTTGTATCAAAAGCAACACTCATTGCAGTACTTAGTATTTTAACATCACCATCACCTAGTGCTGCAAGCCCAGGACCTAAAGGAATTAAAGTTCCCATAAGTCCAAGCATGGGAGCAAGTCTTGTGATAAAATCTGCTCTTTCTATTCTTTTTTTTGCAACATTTAAAACCAAAGTTTTATCTTTAGTATTTATCAATCTTTTGATTTCGATAACTCTTTCACCTATAGTTATTCCTATTTCATAAAGTGAAAAAACTACAAAAAAAAGCAAAGCCCAAGAGACAGGCTCTAAAAGAAGTGATGAGATTTGGTGCATTAAACCAACTGAAATTGATGAAAACATTTTTATCCTTTTATCTTATTAAAAAATATTGATTTACCTAAACCAACAAGTAAAATTAAAAAAGCAATACCCAATAAATATTTCATATAAGAATCATCTTTATTACTATTTTTACTCTCACTTAACTCTTCTGTTTTTTCTTCATTTTTATTTTTCTGATTTTCTAGTTTTATCTCTTGAATAGAAGTTACACTATCTTTTTTCTCTTTTTCCATTCGACTTTCACTTAAAACTTCTTCTAATTTATTAGCTTCTTCTTTAGATATTTTTGATTTTACAAAATCATATATCGGATGATTTGCATGTGTATGCCCACTTCCTGGAATTCCATGTTCTATTATATTTTTTGCAAATTTTTCAGAAAGCTCTTTTTGTGTTTTTTCATCTGCTTTCCAAAAATCTTTTTGAATAGCTACAAGCATAACAGCTAACATATTTGTTTGAACTTGCACTTGATAATTTGAAGATAAAAACTCATCTAGTTTTAGATTCAATTTATCATCAATATAAACAGCTTTAACCTCTTCCCAAACCCAATCTTTTATAATCTCAGGACTTGTAACTTGCCATCCCCATAAATACTCAACAAACTCACTTCCCATGGTTCTTGCACCACTATATCCTTCATTCATAAGTGGTTTTATCCATTGAGGATTTAAAAATCTTCCTCTTAACTCACTTAAAAGTGCTGTTTCAAGTGGTGTGATTTTTAGATTATTTGCATTTGAATTATCTATTACAAAACTATTTGGTTGTTTTCCAGTTACTTTTTCAATAGCTAAATTCAATCCTCCAAGATAGTCAAAAGTATCATTGTTATCTATTAATCCATATAAATTACTTGCTCTTCCTAAATATGTATTTTCAACTTTTTGAAGTTGTCTTTCAAAACTTTCAACTGATAACTGTGCATAACCATCTTCTGAGTATGAATATCCCATTCTTTTTATGAAAACATCTGCTAGCTCTTTTCTATCATTCCATGCACTTGAACGTTCTGCTAATCTATTTATTCCAGCTCCATAAGCACCAGGTGCTGTTGCAAAAACTCTTTTACTAGATATTTTTCCTAACTCATTTGCATCTATATTTGGATTTTGTTTTAAAATTTCTCTTGCTTCATCTACCCAATTTAAAGCCACACTATTTGTCTCTAAAGATTCATTTCCAGCTTTTTTTAAATCTCCAAGAGGTTCTAAAGCTTTATTTAACGCAAGCGTTAAAGCAGGATATTTTGAAACTATCTCATTGTAACTAGCATCTAAAGACATCAAAACTGCTTTATCAAGTAAAGCCAATTGTGAAGAGTATAAATCTCTAAACAATCCTGAACCAGTAAAAATCACATCATATCTTCTTACTCTATTTTCATCTAAAGGTAAAAGTTCTAATCCTTGCAAAATTCCTCTACTATTCCACACAGGTTTAATCCCCAATAAATCAAGTCCAAAAGCTATCATCGCGCCTTCATCTCTAACTGTATCTGATGCCCATAAAATTATCGCTTCTTTTTTTCTGATATCATAATTTTTATTTTCACGCACCTTTTGAGCTAACTTCACTCCAATTTCATATCCAATACTACTTGGTATCAAACTTCCATCTAGTGCATAAAAGTTTTTTCCAGTTGGAAGTGCCTCTTTAGTTCTTATTGGGTCATTTCCTTTTCCTGCAATTATATATCCACCATTTAATGCATTTAGTAAAGAGTTCATCTCATTTTTTGGAGATTTTATAAGATTTGCTTTTACCTCTTTAGTATTCTCTTCACCCATTGATTTAAGCATAATATTAACTGCATCATCATTCCAATCTTGTCCAAAAGTATGAAGTCCTAAAGGCATAAACTCTTCTTGTAGATGAGTTAAATAATGCCCTACTTCATGAAGTAAAAATTCATCATCAACCTCATCAAATCCAATACCACGAACTTTTAACTCTTCATCCATACTATTAATAAGTTCATCTTTTAGATTTGCTTTATCTATAGATTCTTTAATCTTTTTTATAGAGTTCTTTCTTACTATTTCATCTGTTGCAGATTCTGCACTTTCAATTAGCTGTCTTATTTGCAATAAATCATCATAAAGTTTTGTAATTGATAAAGGTGGCGTTAAATGGTCAATCATTATAGCCTGACCTCTTCTTTTTGCTTGAATACCTTCACCTACTCCATCAACAATATATGGATAAATACTTGGCATATTTCCAATCATCAAATATGGATAATCTTTTGAAGTAAGCCCTACACTTTTTCTTGGTAAAAACTCATAAGTTGAGTGTCTTCCCACATGAACAACAGCATCAACTTTAAAACTATCTTTTATAAAATGATAAAAAGCTAAATATTGATGAGTTGGAGGAAAAGATAAGTTTGCATGAAGTAACTCTTCATTTAATTCCCAACCACGAGGTGGTTGTGGTGCTAAAAGAATATTTCCAAACTCAACACTTGGAAGTAAAAGTTTATCTTCATAAACCATCACATTTCCGGGTGCTTCACCCCAACCTTTTATCCCTTCAATTCCTAAATCAATAACAGCTTTTTTAAGTTTATCCATAGATTCAAATGAAAACTCTTTTTCTTCTTGAGATAAAGTTAAAATATTTTCATACTCTTCTCTTAACTGTGCTAGTAAATTTACAGCTCTTTGTCTGCTTTCGCTTCTTACTCCATCCATTGCATGATGAAGATTATCCATAGTTTTATGCATATAATCTTTCATTGAACTATAAGCTAAAGATTTGTTTGTAGAAGATATTGTTTTAATTTCAGCTGTTAAAAAATTTCTTATCTCTACATGAAGTAAAGCCAATGGTCCATCTTGCATCTCTTCTTGAATATAATTTGGTAAAGTTTTGAACCAATTTTTATACTCAGTTGCATCAACTTTATTTATATTTGGGCTCATTTGTTTTAATGCTTTTTTATCATTTGGTAAATTTACAGCTTTTTCTTGAAGAATTTTTAATAACTCCTCATCATTTGCAGGCAAAGTCCCAACATCATAACCTTGTGCTTTTAAAGAAGTTAAGATATTAAAAAGTGATTTTGGTACATTTAGATTATCAGCTCCAATATTATGTCGTCCTGGAGGATGGTTATAGTAAATGATGGCAATTTTTTTATCTTTATTATTTTTCTTTTTTAGTTTTATCCAATTATTTGCTTTTTCAATAATATTTTTTATTTCATCATCTAAAATTTTTACAGAAAAAAGAGTAACTCCTGTTTTTTCATCAGTTATATAATCCTCATTTAAAGAAAGAATATGAACTTGTCCAATTCCCTGAAGTTCTGGCATTGAAACTCTATAATGAACAGAATTTTTTTGTAATCCTTCACTTGATAATGAATAGTTTAAATATGATAAATCTAAAACTCTAAGACCTTTTAAAACTGGTACATTTAATCTTTCTAAAACACTACTTACTTCATCTTTACCTAAACCACTTCCAATTACAAAGTCATGTAAAGAAATAATTGAAAATCCTTGATTTTTATCTAATTTTGAAACAATATTTTCAAGACTTTTAACTGCTTCAAAACTTGATTTTCCCCAAGAAGATAAGATAGATATTACTTGAAAATTTGATTTTTTTACTAACTCTTCATGTATTTTCCACTCATTTAAACTATCTGCTCTATCATTATCTAAAACAAATAAAATATCTTTTGAAGAATCTATTTTTTTGATTACGTCATCCACATCAAAATATGTTTTAGAATCATCTGCATCTAAAAAATATCTTATAGATTTTAATTCAACAACTTTTGGCCATGAGTTTTTTTGTAGATTTGGATTTGATAAAAAAGAGAAAAGATTTGAGATATTTTCATTTCCTCTATTATCCCAATAAGCTCTTGCTTGTAAATAAAAAGCATAAGAAGAAAACTCTTTTTGTTTTTTCTCTAAAAAATTTATATAACCTAGATTTTCTTTATCTTTTTCAAGAATAGTATCTATATTATCACTATAAGAATTTCCTAAGAAATCATTATTTAAACTAAGAAGCCTTCTATCTCCTTGAAGAGAAATTCTAAGTTGTGAAGCTTCATATTTTCGTGCTAATAATCTATCAACTACATCACCAAAAACTGCACATAAAAGAACTACATCTGAATTTTTTAAATAGTTATCCAACTCCTCATCATTCATCAAAGATACTTGACTCACTGTTCGTATGATAATTTTATCATTTGAATTTTTTAGATATGTATTTGCACCACTATTTAAAGTTATTGCTGACCTATCTGAAACTATGGAAAAAATTGTTTTATTTTCTTTAGCAAATAAATTTGTACTAAATAAAAATATAAAAAACAACACTAAAAAATGTCGAAATAAAAGCATGAAACTTCCTATTAATAAAAATTAATACAAGAATCATTTAGGGTTTGAAGAATAAACTATTAATAAATTTATGGCTTTTTTCAGGTCACCCCGCCTGATTTGCATTTTATCTATCAAGTCGGTCTCCGGACTTAGCATACTTTTTCAAACCAATTTTTACCTTCCCATCAAAATGACAGTGGTTTTAAAAAATTGGCATAATAAAAATTTTATTATATATGCGATTACCGTTGCGGGGGCAGTATAGGATTTTCACCTATTTCCCATGAATAAAAAAATTCACTTGATAAATTTTGAAATTGGATTTTATCTATTTTAGGCTTATTTGTAGATTTTAGTTATAACTCTTTTTCAAAAGTAAAAATATCAATACCCATAAAATTAGCTCTTACTTTTATATCTTTATTAATATCTTTCTCTTTTAATTTTGAAGTATAAGACTCCTCAAAAAATTCATTTAAAATATGATTTAAACTATATGCTAAAAGTTTATTATCTAGTTTTTTATTTTTGTGAGTAAAAAAACAATTTTTATAGATTTTTATTGCATTTATTTGACAACTCTCAAATAGATGATTATCATCAAAAACTAAAGTTAGTTGAGTGCAATTTGAGATTTTATTATTTGTTTGATTAGTTTGTTCTTCATATTTTTGAATTAAGGCTTTATAAAAACATAATAAATCTATCAATTTATACATTTTATAAAAATATCTAATACCATTTAGTTTTGCAATTTGGTCAAAATTTGTTAGATATTTAAAAGAAGCAATTGTAGGAATAAATTCAAAATCATAAGGACAAGCATCAATAACTGTATAAACCAATTCTTCTAAATTATCAAATTCGTTTAAGTCTTCTAAAAACAGCTCTTCTTTTATATTTTGGGTATTTACAGTTATATTCATTTTTGCTCCTACTATTTTTGTAGTTGCAATTGAAGTTCCATTAGAGTAATAATTTGAAGATAAAAAGATAGCAAAAAGCTATCTTTTTACTCTTTTTATTTAGGCAAATGCAGGTTCTAAGAAAGGAATGATTTGTTTTTTTCTTGATAAACAACCATCTAACCAAACTTTTCCATCTTCAAGTTTACAGTTAAATGCTTTTTCAAAAATTGAAGCATCATCAGAAGTAACTAATACTTCACTTCCTTCTTTCATAATATCAGTTAAAAGTAAAGCAACTGTATGTAATCCTTGCTCTTCTTTTACTTTTTTGATATCAGCCATTAATTCATCTTTGATTGCATCAAAAACTGAACCATCAACAACTTCAAGTTGTCCAACACCTACTTTAGACCCATGCATATCAAAGTTTTTGTAATCTCTCATTACAAGTTCTCTTATTGGAGTTCCAGCAACTGCTGATTTAACTCTAAACATTTCCATACCAACAGCACCAAAATCTTCAATACCACAAATAGCTGCTAATTCTCTAACAGCTTTAATGTCTGTTTCTGTACAAGTTGGTGATTTGAAAATTACTGTATCAGATAAAATTGCACACATCATAATTCCAGCAATGTTTGCAGGAATTTCAACTTTATGGAAATCATACATCTCTTTTACGATTGTATTTGTACAACCAACAGGTCTAATCCAACACTCTAATGGAGCTGAAGTTGTAATATCACCTAATTTATGGTGGTCAACAATTCCAACGATTGTTGTTTTATCTAATTCTTGTGGAGCTTGTGCAACATCAGAATAATCAGTGATAAAAAGTTCATCACCTGCAAAAGATGTTTTTAAAACTGGTGCTTCAAATCCAAATCTTTCTAAAATATATTTAGTTTCTGGATTTGGCTCACCTTGTCTTGCTGGGATTGCAGGTCTTCCAATCTTATTTAATAAATATGATAAAGAGATTGCTGAACAAATTGAGTCAGAATCAGGAATAATATGTCCACATGTATATAAAGCCATTTTATAAAGTCCTATTTTTTATTTTTGGGCATTTTATCTAAAGTTATGTTATTTTAATTTTAAAGAATAATTCTTGTATACTGAACACAATTAAAATTAAGGAGTTCATATGCTAAAAAATGAAGTTGCAAATGCGTTAATTATACAGTTAAATAGAGAATTCCAATCTTCTTATATATATTTAGGAATGTCTGCTTATGCTTCTAAAATAGGACTAGCTGGATCTGCAAATTGGTTTTTAGTTCAGTATCAAGAAGAACTTGCCCATGCAATGAAATTGTTTAAATATTTAGAGAGTCATCAAGTTAAAATTGACTTACCCGAAATTAAAAAAGTTAATGTTGAATTTGAATCTATTTTAGATGCTTTTGAAAAAGCTCTTGTTCATGAAATTTCAATGAGTTCATATCTAAATGAACTTAGTGATTTAACTATGAAAAATAAAGACCATGCAACATACAATATGCTTCAATGGTATGTAACAGAACAAGTAGAAGAAGAGGCAACTTTAAACACTATTATTGATAAGATAAAACTTATTGGAGATAATGGTTATGGTCTTTATGTAATTGACCAAGAATTGGCTACAAGAGTATTTGTTGACCCAACACTAAAAGCTTAAGAGTTAGATTTTCTAACTCTTAATATCCTAATTCTTCATCAACTAAGATGACAATTATTCTTCCTTTTATATCATCACCTTTAACCCAAGAGAATTTATTTGCAATATTTTCAAGATTATATTTTGGTTCTTTTCCCATTTCTATTGCTTTGTTGTTTATTCTTTTTATATTTTTAACAGCTGCAACTTCCATGACTCTTTTAAAACCATCTTCTAAAGTATCAACTATTTTATTAATACCAACAATCAATAAAACATTTGTTGGTCCATAAGAAAGAGCAGCTACTCTATTTCCACTTCCGTCTGCATTTACAAGTTTTCCGTCTTTTGTAATTGCATTTGTACTTGAGATAAAAATATCAGAAACTAAACCTTGTCTTCTTCTATGAATATTCTCTTCCATAGAAATGCCATCTTCATATTGGTTAAAAACTTTTATATCTTTTTGATTTAATATATAGTCTAATAATCCTATTTCTTGAACACTTACACTTCCACCAAGTCCAACACTCATATTTGGTTTGATATATGTTTTTGCTAACTCTAATGCTTCATTTTTATTTTTTACAAATGAAGCATCATAGCCACAAGATTTTAAAACTTCTAAAAACTCTTTCATCTAAATCCTTTATGAAATTAGAAATTGTCCTAATTGTCTATTTTTCAAAAGTTTAGCATAATTTGTCACACATCCGTGCATAGAAATATAAACTCCATTTGATATTGGTGCATTTAAAAACCCTATTGCTTGTGCAAAATTTAAAGTTGCTTCAACTTTTTTTATACTCATAGGAACCATTGCACCTGTCATTACTATCTTTTTATCTTTAACTCTTTCATCAATATATTTTGAAGTTATATCAATAGTATCTGTTCCATGAACTATGATAATATTTTCACTACTTTCATTTATAGTTTTTACAAGATAATCTCTATCATCGTTATCTATTTCTAAACTATCTTTTGAAATTACATTTTTAATTTCAAATTCAATATTAAAACAACTTTCAATTATCTCATCTAAAGCGATATTATCTGTTGGAACTTCAAGTTCACCTTTTAATGGATTATATCTTTTATTAAAAGTTCCACCTGTATTTAATACTGTTATTTTCATTTCATTCCTTTATCATAATTGTGAACCATATTTTTTGGTTGTAAAAGTTCATCTAACTCTTCTTTTGTAAATAATTTTTGTTCTAAGATAATGTCATAAACTCTTTTGTTTGTTTTTAAAGCCTCTTTTGCAATACTTGAGCTTTTTTCATATCCTAAAATTGGATTTAAACAAGTAACAAGTGTCACAGAATTTAAAATATTATTCATACAAACTTCTTCGTTTGCTGTAATTCCTTTAACACATTTTTCACCTAAAGAGTAAAATGCTCTTCTCATCATGTTTATTGAATTAAATAGTTTATATGCAATTAATGGCTCAAATACATTTAACTGTAATTGTCCATGCTCACTTGCAATTGAAATAGTTGTATCTGCACCAATAACATCAAAAGCAACTTGATTTACAACTTCTGGAATAACTGGATTTACTTTTCCAGGCATGATTGAACTTCCTGGTTGTAATGGTGGTAAATTAATCTCATTTAATCCAGCTCTTGGTCCACTACTTAATAGTCTTAAGTCATTACAAATTTTTGAGATTTTAATAGCAACTCTTTTTAAAACACCAGAAATATGAACAAATGCTCCAGTATCCTGTGTAGCTTCAATTAAATCTCCTGCACTTATATAATCAACACCAGTAACTTCTCTTAAATTTGAGATTACTTTTCTTTGATAAGCAGCTTTTGTATTAATTCCAGTACCAATTGCAGTAGCACCTAAATTTACCTCTTTTAAAAGAGCTTGACACTCTCTTAATCTAAAAATATCTTCATCAATCATTACTGCAAATGTTTTAAATTCTTGTCCTAAAGTCATAGGAACAGCATCTTGAAGCTGAGTTCTTCCCATTTTTAAAATATCTTTAAATTCGATAGATTTTTCTTCAAAACAATCTCTTAAAAATCTTAAACTGTCTTTTAGTTTGTAGATTAATTCATGTAAAGTTAATTTTATTGCTGTTGGATAAACGTCATTTGTTGATTGACTCATATTTATATGATTATTTGGATGAATGATGTCATAAGAACTTTTTGGTTTTCCAAGAATTTCTAAAGCCCTATTTGCTATAACTTCATTTACATTCATATTTGTAGAAGTTCCAGCTCCACCTTGAATTGGGTCAACAATAAATTGATCTCTAAATTTTCCATCAATTATCTCATTACAAGCTTGAATAATTGCATCTTTTTGAACATCCGTTAAATCACCTAATTCATAGTTAGTTAAAGCACAAGCTTTTTTAACTTTTGCAAGTGATTTTATAAAATTTGGAAATAAAGATAAACTTGTTTTTGTTATATCAAAATTCTCTTTTGCTCTTAAAGTTTGAATTCCATAATATTTACTTGTTTCTATCTCTTTTTCACCTAAAAAATCTTTTTCAATTCTATATTGCTTTTCCATAAAAATCCTTATGATTAATAATTTTTAAAATCTTATAAAATAAAAGTATGCAAAAAGTGTCTTTTATTATTTTTGTAAAGTATATCCCTCTTGAGGTACATTTTTGATTACATTTATTGGTAATTTATTTCTCAATTCTTTTATAAATGATTTTAAAGCATGTGTTGTCATCTCCTTATCATTCCATAGTTCAAACTCTATTTCTTCATATTTTAAAATAGAACCTTTTTTTTCATATAAAAGATATAAAAAATCTTTTTCTCTCTTTCTTAAAGGAATTATTTCACTGTTTTTATAAACTAATTCTCTTTTTTGTAAATCAAAAAGTAAATCATCACTTAACATTACTGCTTTTGAAGATTTAACAAGATATTTTTCCAAAGCTTGTGACAATTTTTTTAGATTTAATGGTTTTAGAATATAATGATTTATATTTAGATTTATCAAGTCCATTAAACTCTCTTCATTTGAATGAGCTGTTAACATAATAATCATCGTTTCAAAATCATTTTCTCTAATTCGTTTAACTAAATCAACACCATTTCCATCTCTCATTTGAATATCAGTTATTACAATTTTTGGTTTATAATACTCATAAAGTTCAAATCCTTCATTTCCACTTGAAGCTTCATAAACATCTTTGAAATAGTAATTAAGAGTATTAACAATTGTTTCTCGAATTCCATCTTCATCTTCTACACATAAAATAGAAATATTTTTTAACTCTTCAATTAATTCTGGTTTCATTTTTTTATCCTGCTACAACTATTTTAAAAACAGCACCTTCACTGTCATTTGATACGCTTAACTCTCCACCCATATTTCGCTCAATAATCAATTTTGAAATATAAAGACCAAGCCCAGTCCCTTTTGAAGAATCTTTAGTACTATAATATGGGTCAAATATCAACTCTAAATTTTTTTCTTCAATTCCACCTGCATTATCTTTTATAGTAATTATTGATAAAATACCTTTTGTTTCAATATTTATCCCTATCTTTGGATTTTTTATATTTTTTTCAATTAAAACATCTTTTGCATTACTTATAATATTTAAGATAACTTGAGAAAATTCTGTTGGATAACCAAAAATCTTTTTATCTTCTTTTATATCTAAAATCAGATTTATTCCAAGATTTTCTAAAGTCGCATCAATAATATTGATGGCTTTTTTACAAGTATCAGAAACATAAAAGTCTTCTTTTTTCTTGTCTGGTTTATAGAAGTTTCTAAAATCATCTATTGTATTTGACATAAATTCAATCATTTTATCACTTTTATCAATAGCATTTAAAATATAATCATTATCTACTTTTTTAAATCTTGTTGTAGTTTCCAACTCCATCAAAATTCCAGATAATTGACTTAAAGGTTGTCGCCATTGATGAGCAATCATACTAATCATAGAACCAATTCTTGCAAGTTTTGCTTGTTCTAAAATTTTTCTATCTTTTTGTTTAGCCTCTTCAATTCCTTGTTTTACTTTTAAAGATAAATTTTCATTTAAACTTTCAAGAGCATTTTCTCTATTTTGAACTTGTAATTTATATTTTTTTATAACATCTTTTATAATTGATAACATTAAAAAAGTAAAAAGTACCATAAAAGTTAAAATTACAGCTGTTGCAGTAAGTAAAAATTTTTTAAATTTTTTTTCTTCTTTTTCATGCTCTTTGATTTTTATTTCTAAAAATGTATTAACAATTTGTGTATCACTTAATTTATTTAAATGAAGTCTTTTATATTCATTTATTTCAGTTTGATAAGTTTCATTTGATAGTTTTAAATAGTATGAGATTGAAAGGAAAGATACAAATAATATTGATAAAAAAGGTATAACTATAATAAAAAATGGTATTCCTTCTTTATTAAACATAAAAAAACCTTTACTTATATCTTTTAGTTTGTATGATGTCTAAAAATTGCTTAAAAGATTAAGAGTTAACTCTTAATCTTTTTTATCGTTGATATTATCAACAATCTCTTTCCACGTTTCTTTGTCAAAATTAAATTCTGTATAATCATTGTATCTAAGAACTGGAACTTTTCCTTCTTTTAACTGTCTTTCATAACCTCTAATTAATTGAAGTACTGGTTTGTATAATATTGCAATAACTATCATATTGATGATTGCTAATAATCCCATAGATAAGTCAGAGAATGCAAAAATAGAACTTAAATCTTGGAATGAACCCCAAATAACAAGTAAAATACATAATGTTCTAAAAATATTAAATACTGTTACATTTCCTTTACTAAAGAAATTTAAACTATTTTCAGCTAAATAATAGTTATAAATCATAGATGAGAAACCAAATAAGAATAATGCAAGAGTTACAAAAACTCCACCAAATGGTCCAATATGTTCAATTAAAGCATTTTGAGTTAATAAAACCCCTTGAACACCACTGATTCCTGGAGTATAAACACCAGATAAAAGAATAATAAATGCTGTACAAGAACATAAAATTATTGTATCAATAAATACTGAAAAAGATTGTACTATTCCTTGTTGAACAGGATGTGCTACATAAGCAACTGCTGCAACATTTGGTGCACTTCCAAGTCCCGCTTCATTTGAGAACATACCTCTTTTTGCACCTTGAATAATAACAGCTCCAATTCCTCCACCAATTGCAGAACTTGGATTAAATGCTTCAGTTACAATCATAACGATTAAAGAAGGAATTTTATCAAGATTTAAAACTATAACAACTAAAGCAATAAGTAAATATCCTAAAGCCATAATTGGAACAATAACTTCAGACATTCTAGCAATTCTTCTTACCCCACCAAAAATAGTAACACCAAAAACTAAAGTTAATGCTAATCCAGTTACCCAAGTTGGAAGATTAAATGAAGCTTCAAAAGAAGTTGAAATAATAAATGATTGAGTCGCATTAAATGCAAAACCAAAAGTAAACATTAATAAAACAGAAATAACCACACCTAACCATCTTTGTTTTAATGCTTTTGTTGCATAGTATGCAGGACCACCTCTATAAACACAAGAATCTATACCATCTTTTTCTTTATATAATTGAGCTAAAGAACATTCAAAGAAACTTGTTGCCATTCCTACAAGAGCAATAACCCACATCCAAAAAACAGCACCTGGACCACCTAGCGTTATAGCAACAGCAACACCGGCAATATTTCCACCACCAACACGTCCAGCAACACTAAGCATTAAAGCTTGAAAAGAAGAGATATGACCCTCTTTATCTCTAACTGTTTCTCTTAAAATATGAAACATCTTAAAAAAATATCTAAATTGTACAAATCTAGAACTTACTGTAAAAAACAATCCTAATATTGGTAGTAAATAAATTAATATAGAACCCCAAATAAGATCACTTAAAAATGTATTTATTTCAGCTAACATCTTGTCTCCTTTTTATATTAGAAAACTTTATCATTGCTAAGAGTGTTAAAAGAGGGTTTTAAATGAGAAAAAATAGACAAAAAAGATAAAGTTGAAATATTTATTTAATTTCAACTCTATTTTTTAAAAAATTTATTTAATTAATTCTTTTACAATCTTAATTAAATAATCTGCAGAATTTTTAGCACTTGATTTTAAGAATTCATCAAAATCAAATCCAGCATCCATATCAGCAGTATCAGAGATAGCTCTTAATATAAAGAATGGAACATTTAAAGCATCACAAACAACAGCAACACTTGCACCTTCCATTTCTAAAGCATCTGCATTAAAAGTAGATTGAATAAAATCTTTTCTTTCAGTAGAGTGAACAAACTGATCACCAGTTGCAATTGTTCCTTCAATTACTTTTAGATTGTTTTCATTTGCAACTTTAATTGCTATTTCTCTTAAGCTTTTTGTAGTTTCAACAAAAACTTTACCACCAGGAACATATCCATTTGGATGACCAAATGCTGTAATATCTAAATCATGTTGACATAATTTATCTGCAATAATTAAATCACCGATTTTAAGTTCAGGATTAATTCCACCTGCAACTCCAGAAAATAAAAGTGTATCACAACCAAATTTTTCTATCATTGTTGCAGCTGTTAAACTTGCAAAAACTTTTCCAATTTTTGAATAAGCAACTACAATTTCTAAACCATTATATTTAACTTCATAATATTTATTATTTGCAAATTCAACTACATTTACATTTTCAAAATGAGCTAAAAGAGGTTCAATTTCCTCTTCCATTGCTCCCATAATTGCTAATTTAGTCATTTAATTCACCTATTACTGCTTCTAATGTTTTCATATCAGAAACATTCAGAGTTGGTTTTTCTGTGATTTTTTTATTTAAACCTTTTAAAACTATTCCATTTCCAAATTCAATAAATAAATCAACTTTATCTTCATGAGCTTTAATTGATTGTTTATATTTAACTGGACTTGTAAGTTGAGCAGCTAATAAATCAATAGCTTCATCTTTAGTTGTATAAGCTTGAGTACTTACATTTGAAATCACAGGTAAAAACTCATCTTTTAAAAACTCTTGTAAATATGGTTTTAAATTTTCAACTGCACTTGTTAATAATTCACAATGTGATGCAACAGACATATCTAAAACAATAGCTCTTTTAGCACCTGCACCTTTAAATACATCAACTAAAGATTCTAAATCTGCTTTAATACCTGCAAGTACTAGTTGTCCATCCATATTGTAGTTTGCTGGCCATACTTTTTTACCAAGTTCTCTTTGTTCAGCACACACTTTTTCAACTGTGGCATCATCAATTCCAACTAATGCCATCATACCAGCACCTCCACCAGTACAAGCCTCAGTCATAAATAAACCTCTTTTATGAACTAATTCAACAGCATCTAAATAATCAATTGCACCAGCAGCAACTAACGCTGAAAATTCTCCTAAAGAGTGACCTAAAACAAATTCAGGTGTAATATTTAATTTTTCTTTAAAAATTGCATTTGCAATAGAACTTACAAGTAAAATAGCAGGTTGAGTAAATTCAGTTTTCCCTAAATTTTCATTTTCTTCAAATAAAAGTTTTTCAAAATCAATACCTAATCTATCACTTGCTTTTGAAATCATATCTTTTGCAATTTCACTATTTTCAAAAAAATCTTTTCCCATTCCAACAGTTTGACTACCTTGTCCTGGAAATATAAAAGCAACTTTTTTCATTTTAAATACCTCTTTATTATATAAGTTTTAAATTTATTAAAATCATTTTTTAAAGTTAAACTTCATAACCCTAAAAAATAATTTTGCCCAAATGTATAAATACATCTGGGCAAAGAGAAAAACTTTTTATATAAAAAAGATTAGTGACAACCACAACCACCGTGAGAGTGTCCGTGTCCATGATCATGATCATGACCAGTTCCACAAGAACCTCCACCATGAGAGTGACCTCCGCCACCACAACAACCACCACCCATAGCAGCCATTCCACCAACAACACCAGTTTGTACTTCTTCTTCAGTTGCATCTCTTAAAGATAAAATAGCAACTGTAAACATTAATGTTCTACCAGCCATTGGGTGATTGTAATCAATTGTTACATCAGAATCAGTAAATGATTTAACTACAACTTGTACAGTTTCACCATGTTCACCTGTTCCATATAATGACATACCTTCAACTAATTCAATACCAGCAAATTGTTCTTTTGGTAATGTTTGTACAGCTTCATCATTATATTCACCATACGCATCTTTAGCTTCAACTAAAACATCAGCTTCTTCATTTGCAGCCATTTCAACTAATTTAGATTCTAATCCAGGAATAATTTGTCCTTTTCCTGAAATAAATTCTAATGGAGCTTGACCAACATTTGAATCTAATTGTTCACCAGTTTTTGCATCTTTTAATGTATATTCTATACCTATTACTTTATTTGACATTATTTTTCCTTAATTTTATTTATATATTATAACTTAGCTAAATTTTTTTTTGCTATTTTTGCTTCACTTGAGTCAGGATAAAGGTCTATTAAAGTAGAATAGAAACTTTTTGCATTATCTTTATCTTTTGTATTTTCAAATGAAATAGCACTATGCAATAATAAAGTTGGCATATAAGCTGCTTTATCATTTAGAATTGCAGACTTTTTAAAATGACTTATTGCAACATCATATTTTTTTCTTATATACCACATTTCACCTAGATAATAATTACTTTCAGCAGGTTTATAATTAACTTCAACTAATTTTTCATATTTAGGTATAGCGCTATCATACTTCTTTGCATCGAAATCTTTTTTTGCTTCAGATAAAAGTTTTGGTTTATCTTCCGCTGTTAAAGTTTTTTTTATTTCAGCACTATCTTCTACATCAGCAGATTTTTTTTCGTTAGTTTTTGTAGGATTTACTTGTGATGTTTTAACACCCATAGCTTTTTTCAAGGCCTCAAATTCTTCTCTTGTAATAAACTGTTGCATGTTTTTTTCAAGTTCAGTTGAAGAAACATATTCTGAATTTATTTTATTAACTAAAGCTGTTAATTTAGTTAAAGCAGTTTTCAGATTATTAACAGTTTCTGCTAATTGAGGATCTGATGATTGATTTGTAGAAGATGTGTTATTGTTAGAAGCTAAATCTGAAGATCCACCGATTTTTTGCATCAATTCATCAACTTTTCTTGAAGTTGTGTTTAATTTTGCAGAATCACCTTCATATGTAGATTCTAAGCCTTCTAACCTTCTATTAATAGACTCAACTAAAGTATTTATATCTCCAATTTTTGAAGATAAATTACTTATATTTGACTGGTTTTTCATAATATGCTTTTCTGTCGAACTAAGCCCATAAGGAGTGTCCGAAGAACCACCAGCTCCATAAACCGAAACCTCTTCGGCTACGGTTAATGAAGTTACTACTAATAGAGGTAGAAGATACTTATTCATCAGAATTATTTACTTAATTCGTGTTCAACTCTTCTGTTTTTTGCCCAACAATCTTTAGTTTTTTCAGTACAAACTGGGTTACTTTCACCTAAAGATACTAAAGAGATATTAGCAGAAACACCGTTAGCTACTAAAACATCTTTAACAGCGTTAGCTCTTTTTAATCCTAATGCGTAGTTATACTCATCAGTTCCCCATTCGTCAGTGTTACCAAATACTTTTACAGTTGTATCAGCAGTTAATGGTGATAATTTTGAAGCATTTGAAGTAGCTTTTTCTTTGTTTTCAGCAGTTAAATCGTATTTATCAAATCCGAAGTAAACGTGCTCAATTAAAACTTTTTGACCATTGATCATATACCAGTTACCGTTTCCAGCTTTTTCTAAAGCAGAGAAGCTTCCATCAGCTAAATTTGTATCAGTAGCTGGAGCAACATCTGCAGTAGCACCGTTATCAACATTCATATCAACATTTTTTTCGCTACAACCAGTAGTGAATAATAATGCTGCAACTAAAACCGAGTAAATACCTAACTTTTTCATATTTTTTCCTTGAAATAAAATTTCCTGAAATAATATTAAATTGAACCTTAATAATTGTTTATATTTTTGTAATCTTAGCATCTATTGTAACTTTAAATTAAGAATTTCTCTTGTAATATAGAAATTAAATGAAAAATAGGAGGATAAAATGGCTAGAATTGGTAATTCAATCATTAAAGGTATTGAAATAAATGAAATCATAAAACTTCTAAATAATGCATATGCAGATGAGTGGTTAGCATACTATCAGTACTTTATTGAAGCAAAAGTTGTTAAAGGTATTATGAAAGATGCTGCAATTGTTGAATTAACACAACATGCAACTGATGAACTTAGACATGCAAATATGTTAGCAGATAGAATTCTTCAATTAGGAGGTACTCCTCTACTTCATCCAAATGATTGGATAAAAAGTACAAATTGTGGTTATGATGCTCCAACTAATTTTGATGTTGTTGCTATATTAACGGATGCAATAAAAGGTGAACAGTGTGCAATAAACACATATTCAACTATTGTTGAAATAACAAGAAATAAAGATATAGTTACTTATGATATTGTAAGTCAGATTTTAGCTGATGAAGTTGAACATGAGGAAGATTTACAAACTCTTCATGATGATATTACAGAATTTATTATAGATATAAAAAAGAATTTAAATTAAAGTATGGTTTAAACCATACTTTAAATAAGAATTACCAATCAATAGATTGAATTCTTCCACCTGTTAATGGGAATAAGAAAGATTTATTGTAATCTAATCTAATAATACCAACTGAACTCTCTCCAGCATATGTTTTTATAAATAATAAAGTTTCACCATCTGTAGAGAATTTTGGGAATTGATTAACACCACTTGAAGTTAATCTTTTTAAACTATCTGTTTTAGTAGAAACTAAATATAGATTAAAACTTTTTCCACCTAATTCATTATCTGAATCTTTACTACTATATACAATATTATTTTCATGTGCTGTTGCAGATGAATTATTGTTACTGTGATATACTAATCTTTCAACAGCTGTAGAATTAATTCCTTGTGCAAAAATATTTGGATTTCCTAATCTATCAGATACAAAAACAATTCTTGAACCATTTTCTATAAATTGTCCACCAACATCAATTCCACTGTATCTTGTGATTTGACTTTTTTGTCTTGTTCTTGTGTCATATAAGAAAATATCAGGTTGACCTGTTGGAGATGCAGTAACTAAAAGTTTAGTTCCATCTTCATTTACGTCTGAACAAGCTAACATTCCATCAGAATCCATAATTATGTCTTTACTTCTGTTATATATATTCAATTTAACTAATGTAGGTTTTTTATAGTTATAAGATGTATAATAAATTGTTTTTTGCTCTTTATCTGCCCATTTTGGGAAAATATTTAAACCACCAGTAACAACTGTTTTCTTATAAGTTAAAGTATAATCTCCAATCATAATATCAGCTTTACCAGCCCCTTTATACGTTGAAAAAACAACAAATTTATCCATCCATGAAATACTTGGAGCTTTAAAGAAATCATTAATAGAAATAGCAGCTTTATGAGCTAAAAATATATATCTATCCTCTTGTGAAGTAGTGAAATTTTTTTCTAAAATTAAAGCTCTTGCACCAATATTATAAAGTTTAGTCATAAGTGTAAAATCACCTGTAGCTTCTTTTTTTGCAGAGATATTTAAAAATAATCCTACACCTTGATTTGATAAACTTAAAATATCAGGTATACTATCATAAGCTGTTTGACTATTAATCGTTGCGATTTCAAAGTGACCACTAACATTTAAGTCATCAGCTATACCTTTTTTTATTTTATTAAGAGTTTCAACTTCCATTGTATCACTTGCAACTGATACCAATATTTTAGGTACAGAATTTGCTTTTTTAATAATTTCTAAATTTGCATCTACTTCTGCAAAAACTGAACTTAATATCATTGATATTAACAAAAATATTCTAAACATAATTTTATCCTTCTGATTTGAAATCAACATTAATTCTAACTGCTTTACCCTTTGTTGGTTTAGGATAAGCAATATTTTTCTGCTCACTTAAAAAAGCTTCTAGTGATGTATCAAATGTACTGTCACCTGATTTTTTTACAAAACTATAATCAAATCTACCTTCTAAATCAATCATAATTAAAACAACCGCTTTTAATCCAGATCCAACTGGTACCCAAGCAGATAACATCTCACTAATTTGTGCAAAATATTCATCTGTTTCAACACCTTTTGCTGCATTTGTACTTTTTGTATTTGTAGCTGTTTTTTCGTCTTCTAACAATCTATCAATCTTAATATTTGAAGATTTCTTTTCTTTTTCAAATTTAGATTTAAATCTTTTAGGATCAATTGATTTTTGAACATTATTAACTTCTTCTTTTGTAACAGTTTTGGCTGTTTCTTTAACATTTGCAAATAATGATTTTAAATCTGGTTTCTTTTCTTGTTGAGCAGAAGTTTGTTTTTCAACAACTTCTTTTTCTTCAATAATTTTTTCAACCTTTCTTTCAACCATTTTTTTCTCTGCTTTTTCTACTATCATATCAAGTTCAATTGAAGTTGAAGTAGGAGTAATATTAATCATATTTTGTTCTGGACTCATAATATAAAAAAGTACAGAGAAACATAAACAAATATATAAAGAAAATGCGATTATACCTGAAACTATAAATGAAAAATTATTTTGCATTCATTATCCGTCTGTAACTAATGCCACTTTGAAAAAACCAGCCTCTTTAACTGATTTTAAAACAAAAATAATATCATCATATTTTAAACTTTTATCTGCACGAATATAAACGGGTGTATTTTGATCTTTTCCATTTGAAAATTGCAAAAAGCTATCTGCAAAATTTCCTATTTCTATTTTATTTTTATTTAGTGTAACGATTCTATCTTTTGTAATAATAATATCAATTTTTTGAACATCTTGTGTTTGTTGAGATCTGCTTCCTGTTGGAAGAGTAATCGGTTCTTCAAATTCGATAACAGGTGCTGTTACCATAAGTATTGCTAGTAAAACTAGCATAATATCTACTAAAGGAGTAATATTTAAATCTGGTTTTTGATTAAGATCATACACTCTATTACCCTTTAGCAATTAAAATTTGTGATTGTGCCTTAAGAAAAACATTTAATTCATAAACTTTTCTTGTGAGAATTTGATGGAAAGTATAGGCAAAAATTGCCACTAATATACCTGCTGCTGTAGCAACTAACGCTTCACTAATAGCTGGTGCAATAATTGAAAACGCTACTTTTGATTGATTTGCAAATTTAGCAAATGATTCTAGAATACCAACTACCGTACCAAAAAGACCGATAAATGGTGATGTAGAAGAAATAATTGCTAACCATGATAAACCTGAACTTGCATCTTTCATAATATTAATTTCACATGCATGTAATAATTCTTTTGAAGTTATGTTATTAGAGCATTTATTTAATGCAGATAATGGAGAAAATCTTGTTTCTCTAGAAGTCAATGCTTCTAAGGATTTTTGTTCATTACTGATAAGTGCGTTTAATATACTTCTTCTATAAAAGAAAACCCAGAAAGTGATAACAATATATGTTGACAATAGTGCTAAAACTATATAAGTTATAGCACTACTATTTGCCAAATAATTTAGTAATGTAGTAATCATGAGCTTTTATGCAAATGAGTTGATTTTTGCTTCAACTGATGCAAGAGAAATATTAGAATCTTTTACAGAGTTAACTAATACTTTTGCTGCTTCAATATTTTTAGCAATTTCAGAATCTTTTCCAGCTGTTAATGCAATAGCTCCATCTGCTAATACATCAACTGATTTTTCATCTACTTTAACATGTCCCCAGTTAATAGCAACAGCTTCAGTAGAGTTTGCTTTTTCAATAACAATTACACCAACAGTTAATGAAGAAACTAATGAAGAATGTCCTGGTAGAACACCGAACTCTCCCTCTTTTCCAGGAAGAGTTACAGTTTTCACATCATCATTAAATATTTCTCCATTAGGTGTAACGATTGATAATCTAATTGTATCCATGTTATGCCTTAATGGTTTTTTGTTATTTCATTTTCTCAGCTTTAGCTAGAACCTCGTCGATTCCACCAACCATATAGAATGCCATTTCAGGAACGTTGTCATATTTACCTTCTAAAATTCCTTGGAATCCTGCGATAGTATCTTTTAATTCAACATATTTACCTGGAGATCCTGTAAATACTTCAGCAACGAAGAATGGTTGAGATAAGAATCTTTCGATTTTTCTAGCTCTTGCAACTACAAGTTTATCAGCTTCTGATAATTCATCCATACCAAGAATTGCAATAATATCTTGTAAATCTTTATATTTTTGTAATACAGATTGAACACCTCTTGCTGTATTATAGTGTTCTAAACCAATGATATCAGCACTTAAGATTCTTGAAGTTGAATCTAGTGGATCAACCGCTGGGTAGATACCTTTTTCAGCAATTTTTCTATTTAAAACTGTTGTAGCATCTAAGTGAGCAAAAACTGAAGCAGGAGCTGGGTCAGTTAAGTCATCCGCTGGTACGTAAACAGCTTGAACAGAAGTAATAGAACCTTTATTAGTTGAAGTAATTCTTTCTTGTAATTTACCCATTTCTGAAGCAAGTGTTGGTTGGTATCCAACAGCTGAAGGAATTCTTCCTAATAATGCTGACATTTCAGATCCTGATTGAGCAAATCTAAAGATGTTGTCGATAAACATAAGAACGTCTAGACCTTTTTCATCTCTAAAGTATTCAGCCATTGTAAGACCTGTTAATGCAATTCTATTTCTTGCACCTGGTGGTTCACTCATTTGACCGTAGCATAATGCAACTTTATCAAGAACGTTTGAGTCTTTCATCTCATGGTAAAGGTCATTTCCTTCTCTTGTTCTTTCACCAACACCAGCAAATACAGAGTATCCTGAGTGTTTAAATGCAACGTTGTGGATTAATTCCATGATAATAACTGTTTTTCCAACTCCAGCACCACCGAATAGACCAACTTTTCCCCCTTTTGAATAAGGAGCTAAAAGGTCAACAACTTTGATACCAGTTTCGAACATTTCAGTTTTTGTTGATTGCTCTTCAAATGATGGAGCAGATCTGTGAATTGACCATTTTGGTGCATCAGCAGCGATTGCATCACCTTCGTCAATTGGATCACCAATAACGTTGAAAATTCTTCCTAAAACTGCTTCACCAACAGGAACTTTAATTGGTCCACCAGTAGCATTACACTCTTGACCTCTAATTAAACCTTCTGTCATGTCCATTGCAATAGTTCTAACTCTACTATCACCAATGTGAGCAGCAACTTCTAATACTAATCTATCTTTATTAGCATCAGCTAATACAACTTCAATAGCTTCGTTAATTTCTGGTAAGTATCCGTCGAACTCTACGTCAACAACAGGACCCATTACCTGAATAATTTTACCTTTCATACGGGCAGCTCCTTTAAATTATTTTAATGCTTCAACACCACTGATAATTTCTATCAGCTCAGTTGTAATTGCAGCTTGTCTAGCTTTATTATATTCAACAGTTAAACTATTAACTTTTTCTTTTGCATTTTTAGTTGCAGCTTCCATTGCTTGCATTCTTGCAGAATGCTCAGCAGCTAAAGAGTCAATTAATGCATAATACATATTGAAATCAATATATTTATCAGTTAATTCGTTTAATACTTCTTCATCATCATCTGGTTCAATTTCTAACATTGACTCAGTTTTCTTAGCTTCAATATTATCTAAACCAATTGGTAATAATTCTCTAACTCTAATTTCTTGAGATAGCATATTTAAAAAACCATTGTAAACTAAAACTACTTTATCAGTAACTTCATTTCTGAAATCTTCTACAACAGCATTTATAAAATCTGCAGCTCTGTCATAATCAGGAGCAGAACTTAAATCACTTACTTTTTGTTCTAAACTAAACTTTTGGAATGTAAAATATTCAACACCTTTTTTACCAGCTGCTCTTAATCTTACATTAATTCCTTTAGATTTATATTCAGCAATTAATCTACTTACAGTTTTAATTGTTGACATATTAAATCCACCGCAAAGACCTTTATCAGCTGTTACAAAAACAATATCAACTGTTTTTGGATTATCATTGCTAACAAAAGCTCTACTAATGTTTCCACCTTCATGAGCTGTACTCACTCTAGCAGCAATATCAGAAAGAACATCATTAATTTTCGCTGCATAACTTCTAGCTTGCTCAGACAATTGTCTTGTTCTAGTAAGTTTAGCAGAAGAAACTAGCTTCATAGCTTTTGTTGTCTTCTGAGTATTTTTAACACTACCGATTTTTAATTTTATCTCTTTTAAATTAGCCATTTGCTAATCCTTATTTTGCATTAAATACAGTTTTGAACTCTTCTAATGCAGCTTTTAATTCAGCTTCATTATCATCATCTAATTTTTGTTTAGTTTTGATTGATTCTAAAATATTTGAATATTTTTGCTCAAAGAATGCATGTAATTCATTTTCAAATCTTACAACATCTTTAACTGCGATATCATTTAAATAACCTTTAGTACCTGCATAAATAATAACGATTTGTTTTTCAATAACAAGTGGTTTATTAACACCTTGTTTTAAAACTTCAACCATTCTTTGTCCAAGTTCTAATTCTCTTCTTGTAGCTTCATCTAAATCTGATGCAAATTGAGCAAACGCTTCAAGCTCTCTATATTGTGCTAAAGATAATTTTAAAGTACCTGCAACTTGTTTAGTAGCTTTAATTTGAGCAGCTCCTCCAACCCTAGAAACAGATAAACCAACATTAATTGCAGGTCTAATACCTGAGTTAAATAAGTTTGTTTCTAAGAAAATTTGTCCATCAGTAATAGAAATTACGTTTGTTGGAATATATGCAGCAACGTCTCCAGCTTGTGTTTCGATGATTGGTAACGCAGTCATAGAACCAGCACCTTTTTCATCTGACATTTTTGCAGCTCTTTCTAATAATCTTGAGTGTAGATAGAATACATCCCCTGGGTAAGCTTCTCTTCCTGGAGGTCTTCTTAAGATTAATGACATTTCTCTATATGCAACTGCATGTTTTGATAAATCATCATAAACGATTAATGCATGTTTACCATTATCTCTGAAATATTCACCAATTGTAACACCTGTATATGGAGCTAAGAATTGTAATGCAGATGAATCAGCAGCACCAGCATTAACAACAATTGTATAATCCATAGCACCAGACTCTTCTAATGTTCTTACAACTGCTGCAACTGAAGATGCTTTTTGTCCGATAGCAACATAAATACAAACAACGTTTTCACCTTTTTGATTTAAAATTGTATCGATTGCAACTGTAGTTTTACCAGTTTGTCTATCACCAATGATAAGCTCTCTTTGTCCTCTTCCAATTGGAACTAATGCATCAATAGCTTTAATACCAGTTGTTAATGGCTCATGAACAGATTTTCTAGCCATAATTCCAGGAGCTTTTTCTTCAACAAATCTATGCTCAGCTGCTGCAATAGGACCTTTACCATCAATTGGCTCACCTAATGCATTAACAACTCTTCCAACCATAGCTTCACCAACTGGTGTTTCTAATAATTTTCCAAGTCTTTTACAAGATGTTCCTTCTCTAAGACCTTCACCTTTTCCAAGGATAACGATACCAACTGAAGACTCTTCTAAGTTTGAAGCAAGACCTCTCTCACCGTTTTCAAACTCTACAAGCTCACCAGCCATTACATTTTTTAATCCGTAAACTTGAGCAATACCATCTGCATAAGAGATTATTTTCCCTGTCTCATTTACATCTACACTTAATTCAAAGTTATCAATTCTTTCTTTTATTATAGAACTGATTTCATCAGCTTGAATTTTTGCACCCATTCAATTTCTCCTTTATAAGTTCTAAACTGCTTTTAAAATATGATCAATTAACTGTGATTTTAATCTATCTTTAGAAAAAGATATTTCAACCCCAAGTCCGTCAATATCTACTTTAATACCATCATAGTCACAAACATTTTGTGATAATGATAATTTAACATCAAATTTTCTACTAAATTGTTCTTCTATTGAAGATACATAATCGCTTGATAATTCTTGATTAGTATAAACAACACCAACATAACTATTATTATTTTTTGCAATTTGAGCACTTAACTCAGCTGCAATGTTTGGTAATAAAGTTAATCTTCTTTTTTCACCTAATAATTTAATAAAATTGCTTAAAGCATAATCTATACCGTCAACAAATGAAGTTACTAAATTAACTTTTTCAGTCGATGAAATTTCTGGTGAAGAAATAATAGAATTAAATTTTTCATCAGCAAATGCTGTTGAAATTTCATTTAACTTCTCACTAATAGTATTAATAGATGAACTATCTCTACCATCAATTAAAGCTTTTACATATCTTTTTGCTACTAAATCTTTCATTATGCTACCTTTTTAAGAACAATATTTGCTAACTCGCTTTGAGTTAATTGAATATTTTCAGAACTTAATAGCTCTTCAAGAACCTCAGTAACAACTTTTCTTTTAGCTTTTGATGTTTCTACTTTCATCATTTCATCTAAATTTTTATTTAGATTAGCGATATCTGCATCAACAGCAGTTGCAACTTTTTGTTTAACTGAATCAATATCAGCTTTTGCACCTTCAATAATTTCAGTAGCAATTTTTTTTGCTTCTTCAAGTTTTTTTTGTGCATCTGAAACTTTATCTTGAGAAGCTTTTAAAGTCTCTTGAACTTTGTCAAGTTCTGCTTGAATAGATAAAGTTCTATTGGCAAAAAATGCTTTAATTTTATCAGCAAGTAAATACCATAAAATTCCAGCAAATATAATAAAGTTAACGGTTCTTTGTACTATATCAGTTTCTACCGCACCTTCGCTTGCAAATAATGCAACAGGAGCTAAAGCTAACCCAAGTAATAATAATCTTTTCATATTCTAATCCCTTTATTAAATAGAGCTAAGCTTAGCTTTTAGGCTCTCATTAAATTGAGGCATAGAAGATACTAAAGAATCTCTTAGAGCTTTAGTCTCGTCTTGTAAGTTTTTAGCAAATTCTACAGATTTTGCTTCTAAATTAGATTTAGCACTTGCAAGTTTTGCATCAGCACTATCCTTTGCTTCCTTATAAGCTTGTTCTCTAATTGCAGCTGCTTCTTTTTTAGCTTTAGAAATGATTTCATTTGCTTCCGCTAACAAACCATCAACATCAGCACCGTTTGATTTTGCATCTTCTAAATCTTTTTTTATAGAAGCTGTTCTATCATCCATGTGCTTTAATAATGGCTTGAAAAGACAACTGTTTAGTCTAGCAACAACTAAAAGAAAGATGATACCAGAGCTAAGCAATAATACAGGACTTATGTCTAACATTCATTCCTCCATATTTTTTACAGTTTAGTTTAACTAAAACTCAAATATTTTAGCAAAACTAAGTATAAAAATATATTAAATGAAAAAATTAGATTATAAATTTTCGGATTTTGTTACAATTGTATATTAAAGTAACTAGATATTTTGTCAATTTCTTCTTGTGAGTTAAATTCAATTTTAAAATAGTTTTTTTCTACTTTTACTTTCAAATTATTTTCTTGTAATTTAGTCATTAGATTTTTTAAAGGAGCTACGTTATAGTCGTAAATAGCTTTCTCTTTCTTTGGTTTATCTGTATTTCTTTCTTTTAATTCTTTAACTAATTTTTCTGTTTCTCTAACTGAAAGTTTTTGTCCAACGATAGAATCTGCAACCATTTTTTGTTCATCTGAACTAAGACCTAACATAACTTTTGCATGCCCTGCACTAATTTTGTCCGTTGCTAAAAATTGTTGTACATATGAGTTTAATTGTAACAGTCTTAATGTATTTGTGATAGAAGTTCTACTTTTAAACACTTTTTTTGATAGTTCTTCATGAGTAATGTTATGTTCATTTAGTAACTGTGCGTAACAGTATGCTAATTCAATAATATTTAAATCATCTCTTTGAATATTTTCAATTAATGCTAATTCTCTTAATTTTAATTCATCTGCATCAACAATAATTGCTTTTATTTGTTCAATTTTTGCAAGTTTATGAGCTCTTAATCTTCGCTCCCCTGCAATTAGAGTGTAACTATTATCATCATTTTCTACTACTACTATTGGTTGCAATAATCCATGTTCTTTTATAGATTCACTTAATTCTTGTAATTTTTCTTCATCAAATATTTTTCTTGGTTGATTTGGATTAGCTTTAATTAATGAAACATCTAGTTTTCTTACACCTGATTTATTGTTTCCAGTTGAATTTTCATATGCTGATTCAACTTCTCCTAATAATTCTCCTAATCCTCTTCCTAATGCCATACTGTATCCTATAAAATAAAATTATCCTGCAATTGCTCTTGCTAAATTTGTATAAGCTTTTGTTCCACTTGAATTTGTATCATAAAGCATGATTGGTTTCCCAAAACTTGGACTTTCTGCTAATTTTACATTTCTTGGAATCACAACATATGAATTATCATCAACTTTAAATAATTTATTCTCAAAATGTTGTGCTAAATCTGCAAATACTTGTTTTGAAAGATTATTTTGTGCACTATACATTGTAGGTAAAAAACCTCTAATTTGTAAAGATTGATTTATTGTTTGTTTAACTAATTTAATTGTATTTAATAATTGTGCTAAACCTTCTAAAGCGAAAAACTCACATTGAATAGGAATTAATACTGATGATGAAGCACTTAAAGTATTTATTGTTATTGGTCCAAGTGCTGGAGGTGAATCGATGATAATATAATCAAAATCTTTTTTTACTGGATCTATTTTTCTTTTTAATACTAATTCTCTTTCTTTAGTATTTTTATAAAACTCTTTTTCTATCCCAACAAGTCCAATATTTGAAGGTGCAACTTTTAAATTCTCAATTTCTGAATCTAAAATAATTTCACTTAATTCTTTTGTTCCTAACATTACATGATAAATGTTATATTCGTAAGTATCTCTATGAAATCCCAACGAAGTAGTTGCATTTGCTTGAGGATCTGCATCAATTAATAAGACTTTTTTACCTTCTAAGGCAAGTGCTGCGCTTAAATTTACAGCCGTAGTAGTTTTACCTACTCCACCTTTTTGATTTGCTATTGAAATTATCTCTGTCATCTTAAACTAAATACCTTTTTATCGTTTACTTGTATTGAACCATCTTCATTTAATATCGCATTTTCTAAAGAAACTTTTTGATTATCTATGGTCGTTTGGAACTTTTTGCTAAGTTGAAATTCTATCTTAAAATCACTAAAAATTTGCTTCCATGAAATCTTTTTTTCTAACTTAAAAAAATAATTTTGTAACAATTTATCAACATCAACATTTATATCGAGTTTTCCAAATTCTTCTTCTACTTCTACTAAATTTAAACCTATTCCACAATAAACTAAATCTTTAGACATATTAGTAATTGTTCCACCAATTTTTTTATTATTTATATAAAAATCATTAGGCCATTTAATCCATATATTAGAACCCAAATCTCTTAAAATTGATTTTAATATATATGAAACATAAATTGAAATTGTTTGTAAAGGTAAATCTTCTGGTAATTCGTTTATTGAAAAAACAAAAGAAAAAAAAAGGTTACCTTTTTTCCCACTCCATGAATTACCTCTACTTCCAATTCCATCTGTTTGATAATCTGTTACAATACACAATGGTTCAATATAACCATTAGTTTTTATGTACTCTTTTAAATATGTGTGAGTTGAGTTAACTTCATTTAATCTTATAATTTTCATTTTTCGATTATACATAATTAAAATAGAAGATTTTATTAATTATAATCTTTCGAAAAAAGGTATTAGTTGTTATGTTAGATCCAGTTTTACCTATTGCTATATATTTAGCATTAGGATATATGTTTAAAGTATTTTTTCATGATAATTCAAAACAGTTAATTGAATTTATCATTTACTTTTCACTTCCATCTATTGTTTTTTCAAAAATTTATCCTTTAATTATTGACCAAAGAATTATTGGATTAATTTTAATGTTTATATGTTTCATTTTATTTAACCTTACATTAGCATATCTTGTAGGTAAATTAATGAGATTAAATAGAACATATTTTGCTACATTTATGATTATGGCAACTTTTGGAAATACCTCATTTATAGGATTTTCATATATAGATGCATTTTATGGACAAGATTATATTGTATATGGTTTGATTTATGATATTTTTGGTTCATTTTTACTTTTAGTTTCAGTTGGTATGTTTATAATTACTTGGGGAAATGGTAAAAAAAATAGTGTGAAATCTATTTCAAAATCTATTTTCTTATTTCCACCACAAATTATGTTTTTTGTTACATTAATTGCTAAAAATTTTGAAATACCAAACTTTTTATTATTAACTACTCAAACACTTGGTTCAACATTAGTACCACTTGCTATGATTGCTATTGGTATGAAGTTAGAATTAAAAAATATTTTTGCTAGATTACATATAGTTTCTGTTGCAATGATTCTAAAAATGATTGTTGTTCCAATAATAATATTAATTGGATTTAAATACTTCTATGGAATAGATCAAACTTGGGTAAAAGTAACAATTATTGAAGTTGCAATGCCTCCAATGACAATGGCTACAGTTTTAGCTATTAAGGGTGGATTAGATGAAAAAATTGCAATAAATTCTCTTGTATTAGGTGTTTTATTGAGTCTATTTACAATAACAATGTATACAACATATTTAGCGTAACTTTTACGCTAAATTTATATTAGGATATCTCCTACTTCAAATCTTTGACCTCTAATATAATCTACAGAACTAATAGCTTTCTTTGAAGGTGCTTGTAAAGTTTTTATTTTTAAACTTCCGTTTTTACATCCAACAACTATAAACTCTTTAGAGATTTCTAGAATTTCTCCCTCTTTATTTATTGAGTTTTCTTCAACTAATTCAATATCTTTTAATTTCAGCTCTGTTTCTAAAAAAACTCCTGGCCAATAGGAGTATGCTTTATATTTTAAATACAATTTTTTTGCATCTAAGAAATTTACTAATCCATCATCTTTTTTTATTTTTTTACAAAAGCTAACTTCTGACTCATTTTGTTTTATAGGTTTAATATTTTCAAAATTATCCAAAGTTGTTATTGTTAAATTTGCTGCAATAATTGATAATTTTTCAAAAGCTTCGGCTACTTCCATATTTGAAGTAATTTTTAAATATTGTAACCCTAAAATATCCCCACTATCAAGTCCTTCTTCCATAAGCATTGAAGTAACACCAGTAAAATAATCATCATTTAAAAGTGATTCTTGAATAGGACTAGCTCCTCTATATTTTGGTAATAAAGACGCATGAAGATTAATACATGGAGCAATATCTAAAATCTCTTTTGGTAAAATTTGTCCATAAGCAGCAACAATAATAAAATCAGGTTTTAAATCTTCTATCTGTTTTTTAGCTTCTTCATTTCCTCTTAATTTTAAAGGTTGAAAAATTGGAAGATTTAGATTTTCATCTAAACAATATTGTTTTATATGAGGTGGAGTTAAAACTTGTTTTCGCCCAACTGGTTTATCAGGTTGAGTAAATAATCCTATCACTTCATATTTGCTATTTATTAACTCTTTAAATATTGTTGTAGCATAATCTGGTGTTCCCATAAATAGAATTCTTTTACTCAAAAACTATCCTTTTTTATTTTTTTGTTTGGAAAATTGTTCCGCTATTATGATTTCCATCAACTAAAAAATCATAAGCATTTTTTAAATCAAATCCAGATGTAAGATACATTGGAATTCCTCTTTGCATTAAAAAATTTGCAGCTTTAAGTTTTGTTACAATTCCACCTGTTGCAAATTCTGAATTTGCACTATGCTTCATTTCTAACTCTTCATCTTTTATTTCATAAACATTTTTTTGTAAAACAGCATCAGAAAATTCTCTTGGATTTTTATTATAATATCCATCGATATCTGATAAAATTGCTAACATATCTGCTTTAAAATAATAAGCTACATGAGCAGCTAATTGGTCATTATCTCCAAAAACCAACTCATCAGTAGCAATTACATCATTTTCATTTATAATTGGAAGAATATTATTTTCAAGTAAAATTTCCATTACATTTTGTGCATTTTTTGATCTTTTTCTTGAATCAAAATCATCTGCAATAAAAAGCATTTGTGCACAAGTTATATCATGAGCTTTAAATCTTTTTTTATAATTTTTAAGTAATAACGGTTGTCCAATTGCAGCTAATGCTTGTTTATTAGCAACTATTTTTTTATCAAGTTTTAAAGAAGTATATCCAGCACCAACAGCACCAGAAGATACTAAAATAACTTCAAGATTTTTTTCATTTTTTAATTTTGCAATTAAATTTACTAAATTGTCCATTCTCTCAAGAGCTAATTGACCATCTTGAGTTAAAACAGCAGTACCAACTTTTATTACTAATCTTTTCATTTATCTTGTTCCAATAAATTATATAAAGCAAATCCTAATTGTTTAACATTTAATTTTGTTAAAGAAGAAATAGGTAAAACAAAATATGGCTTACTATTGTCAAATCTTGAATAAATTAAATCTTGAATAAAATATGGATAATCACTTTCAAATTTAAACTCATTTGAATTACTTATTTCTAATCCAATCTCTTTTATAAAGTTTTTGATATCTGATTCTAAATCTTCACCAAAATATCCATCTATTTTACTTAAAACTATCGCAAAATTTCTTTTTGATAATTCATTTGAAAATTTTGCAACCTCTTCTTTTAAAACTTTATATTGGTCAATCATTGTTCTATAATTTGCAACATCAATTACAAAAAGTAATGTTTTAGTTCTTTCAATATGTTTTAAAAATTCTAAACCTAAACCTCTTCCTTCACTAGCTCCATCAATAATTCCTGGAATATCAGCCATTACAAAAGAGTTATAATCACCAACTTCAACAACACCAAGTTTTGGAGTTAAAGTAGTAAATTCATAATTTGCAATTTCAGGAGTTGCATTTGAAGTTACAGAAATAAGAGTTGATTTTCCAACATTTGGATAACCAACAAGTCCAACATCAGCAATAAGTTTTAATTCTAATCTAATTTTTCTAGTTGTTCCTGGAAGTCCTGGTTGAAAATAAGTAGGTCTTTGATTTCTTGAATTTTTAAAGTGAACATTTCCTAATCCACCTTTTCCACCTTCTAAAAATAAAACTTTTTTTCCAACTTCTAATAAATCAAAAATAACTTCATTTGTTTCATCATCAATTACTTGAGTTCCTGGAGGTACAATTAAAACAAGTGCTTCACCTGACTTTCCAGTCATACTTCCACCTAAACCTTGTTTTCCATTTTCAGCTTTAAAGAATTTTCTTCCTTTATAATTTGATAAAGTATCAGTGTTATTGTCTACTAGAAAATAAACATCTCCACCTCTTCCTCCATCTCCACCATCAGGTCCACCTTTAACAACAAATTTTTCTCGTCTAAAAGCTGCACATCCCTGTCCACCCTTTCCAGATGTAACTGAAAATCTAGCGCTATCTATAAACATAATAACTTTCCTTTTAATAAATAATTAAAAACTAAAAGTAAAATCTTATTTCACTGTTAACTTTTAATTAGTTATGTTAATTTTTAAATAAAAAAAGGGTGTAGGCAAAAGCCATACACCCTTTAAAGAAACTAATTGTATTCAGAATTACGATGCTGCGTAAACTGAAACTTTTTTTCTTTTTTTATCTTTAATTTCAAATTTAACAACACCGTCAATTAAAGAATAAATTGTATGATCTTTACCCATACCAACATTTTGACCTAAATGTACTTTTGTACCTCTTTGTCTAATGATAATATTTCCAGCTCTTACAACTTCACCACCAAACTTTTTAACACCAAGTCTTCTACCAGCTGAGTCTCTATTATTCTGTGTACTTCCCTGACCTTTTTTGTGAGCCATAATTGTTCTCCTTAACTTTTGTTATGCTTATGCAGCGATTTTTGTAATTCTAATTTTTGTGAAGCTTTTTCTAAAACCTCTTTTTAACTTAGAATCTTTTCTTCTTCTTTTTTTGTAAATGATTACTTTTCTAGCTCTATTTACACCAGTACCATCTAATACTACAACTGCTTCAACTTTTGCGTTTGCAACTGCATCACCAGTTTTTAACTCACCGTTGTTTACAGCTAAAACATCAGTAATTTCTAAAGTTTCTTTAGCAGCTTTACCAGTATAATCTACGTCTAAGATATCTCCCTCAGAAACTTTATACTGTTTTCCACCACACTTGATAATTGCGTACATCTTTTTTCCTCTAATTCAATTCTATATGCATAAGTCGATACTTTTTCATACTAACTCTATTTTTCGAACCGGAATAGTATCTTAATTTAGTTTAAACTTTCTTTAAGTCTATTATTTTAATGATAATCATTTGCTAATGCTATTGCATCAACCATTATTAGTGCATTTTTTGGTAATCCTTTTACAGAAATTGTTGTACGAGCAGGTTTATGATCCCCAAACGCTTCTGCAAATAAAACATTAACTACACCAAAATCTTCAATATTTTCTAAATAAACTGATACTTTAACAACTTTTTCTAGTCCACTATCAGCATCTTCTAAAAGTGTTCTAAGATTTGACAATACTTGTCTAGTTTGTATTTTTATATCTCTTTCTATCATCGTACCATCTAAAGTTACTGGAACTTGTGCAGATGTATAAATCATACCATTTACTTTTACAGCAGGAGAATAAGGACCTATTGCTAAAGGTAAATTATCACTTTCAATAAATTTCATTGGATTTTCCTTAAGTTTAAATAACTTTTTTGGAATTCTACAAAAAATAAACTACTAATAAAATAAATTTTAGAAATTAATTTTTATAGATTATAACTTACAAGTTTTCCTTGTTTTAATTGATAAATATTATCCTTGATTTTTCTAATTAGATTTGCTTTTTGTTTAAAATCTAAACTCTTATCATAAGATATTGCAGTTAGTTTATTTGTATAAAATTTGTAAACTAAAGTTAAAAGTTCTTGATTTAATCTTTCATCATCATAATTTTCAAGTTTTTCATTTAAAATAATCGAATTTAAAGATGGATTTTCTATATCTGTTAAAACTAATTCAAATTCATTTTTATGAAATTCAAACATTGAAATATCAACTATATCTAAAACTGAATCTAATCTTTTTGGTTTTTCAAGTATTGATTTTATTATACAAAGTTCGGCAATATCTATTTTTGATAAATTTACTTCATTAATTCTTTGTTTATCTGAACTAATTTTTACCAAATTTTCTCTAACATTCAATTTTTGAGCTAAATATCTTTTATATTCATCTTGATTTAATAAACTTAAACTTTTTAAATAATCATTTGCTTCATTAAGCGCTTTTTGTTTTTGACTAGGTTCATTTATATCATATTTTGAGACAATATAATCAATTGCATAAGGAATAAATGGTATAGGATTTGAAAAGATTTTATTTAATTCTTCAATCTTTTTCCCTTTTACCATATCAGCTGGGTCTTGACCATCACTAAAAATTACAACTCCACCTTCAAATTCACTTTGACTTAACATCACAGATGCTTTAAAAGCTGCTGCAAGTCCAGCTTTATCTCCATCATAGGCAAGTATTACTTTTGGTTCTCCCCGTCTTAATAATGGTAAGTGTTCTGTTGTAAGTGCAGTTCCAAGTGTTGCAACTGCTGAGTTAAATCCTGCTTGATGAAGCATTATTACATCTAAATAACCTTCACAAACAATTATTTGTTTATTTTTATAAATTTTTTCTTTTGCTAAATGATAACCGTATAAAAGTCTTGATTTATTGAAAAATTTAGTTTGTGGCGAATTTACATATTTTGCATTGTGTCCAGTTATTGTTCTTCCACCAAAACCTACAAGTTTTCCATTTATTGAATAAATAGGAAAAGTAATTCTTTCTATAAATCTTGAATAAAGTCCATTTGTTCCTGTATCAATAACACCTAATTCTATAGCTTCTGTTAAATTAAAATGGTTTGATTTTAAAAAATTTATTGTATCAAGAGAAACAGGAGCATATCCTATTTCAAACTTTTCAATAGAAAAATCTGAAATTCCTCTATCTTTTATATACTCTTTTACTACAGAATTACTTACAAAAAGTTTTTGATAGAATTTATTTACTTCTTCTAAAATTCTTATATCTTGTTTTTTTTCAGTTGTATTTTCATAATCCAATGAAAAATTGTACATTGAAGCTAATTTTTCTATTGTTTCAGGATATGTTGTTTTTTCATATTCCATTACAAATTTTATAGAGTCACCACCTGCCCCACATCCAAAACAATGATATATTTGTTTTGCTGGGCTAACTACAAAAGATGGAGTACTTTCTCCATGAAAAGGACAACATGCCTTAAAATTTGCTCCAGATTTTTTTAACTCTATAAATTGAGAAATTACATCTACAACATCAAGATGGTTTTTTAAATTTTCTATTGACTCTTTTTTTATCATAAAAAGGATTATACACTTTTATTCGTTTATATGAACTTTTATGCTAACATGCACTACTTTTTAAAACAATTACTAAAGGTTTTATTTGTGGATAATATAGTTTTAGAGTATAGGGACCCTTTACTTGGAATAATAATTATTGTTGCTCTAATTTTTATAATATCATTTATAACATATTCTTACGGTATCTATAAAGAAAGAAATGCAAGAAAAGATTATAGAAAACTCTCTTTAAGATTTGAACTAGGAAAATTAAAAGAAGAAGATTATGTTCATCTTTATAAAACTTATAATCTTCCTTTTGATTCAATTTTACTTTTAGCGTCATCTTTTTTACATAAAGGTGATTATAATAAAGCTATTTCCGTATATTTAACTCTACTAGAACATGTAAATGATAGAGTAAAAAAAGAAGAATTATTAGAACTTTTAGGAACTACTTATTTTAAAGGTGGTTTTTTACAAAGATCAAAAGAGATTTTTTTAAGAATCCTAAAATTTTCTCCACACAATAAAAATGCACTAAAATATCTATTACTTGTAAGTGAAAAACTAAAAGACTTCAAAAAAGCAAAAGAGATTGCTTCTTGCTTAGAAGAATTAGATTTAGATATGAAAATTGATAAAATATATTTAGATTCATTAATTATTTTAAATGATTCAATTTTATCATTTGAAAGAAGAACTGAACTTTTATATGAAATTTTTAAAGAACATAAAATAATAGAAAGAATTTTTGTAGGTTTTTTAATTCAATTTAATAAACCATTTTTTTGGGAACATATAAAAGAGTTTGATTGTTCAAAATTCATTGATATAGTTTGGTATTTAAATTTTGATGATATTGATTTTAATAAAGTTCTTGATAACTCTTTTTTATCAGAAGTTTATAATGCAAAAGGTTATTTAAAAAACTTAGAACATAGTCATAATTTTGATTTAGATATTTTGATGCTTATAAATAGACATGAGCATAAAATTAATGCAACATTAGATTTTGAATTTATTTGTAGTTCATGTAAACACTCTCATCCTGTGTTTGATACAAGATGTCCACATTGTCATAATATACTAACTTTTAATGTAAAACATCATTTAACAAAATCTTTTTATGAACCTTATCAATCTTTACAATAAAAAAAGATTTAAAATAAAAAAATAACTAGATATAACATAATAAAAGATGTGCTATACTTCCATAAATTTTAATAAAGGACACAAATGAGTGATTATTCGAAATTGGAAAAGTGTTTGGATTATCAGTTTAAAAATAAAAATCTGATAATCGAAGCACTTACCCATAAAAGTTACAAAAAACCTTACAATAATGAACGTTTAGAGTTTTTAGGCGATGCAGTTTTAAATTTAATTGTTGGAGAATATTTATATTTAAAATTCCCAAAATCAAATGAAGGTGAACTATCTAAAATAAGAGCTAGTTTAGTAAATGAAACTGGATTTACTAGACTTGCAAATGAAATAAGATTAGGTGATTATATTTTCATTTCAACAGCTGAAGAGAGAAATAAAGGAAGAACAAAAGCTTCTATTTTATCAGATGCCTTTGAAGCTATTATGGGTGCAATTTATTTAGAATCAGGATTAAATACTTTAAAACCTATTATTTTAAGATTATTAGAAAAATCTTATGACAAAATTAATCTTGATGTATTATTTAGTGATTATAAAACAGCTCTTCAAGAAATAACTCAAGCTAAATTTGCTTCAATTCCAGAATATAAAATCGAAGGTTCTTATGGACCAGACCACAAAAAAGAGTTTGAAGTATCAATTTGGATTGATGGAACAAATTATGGTTATGCTAGTGGGAAAAGTAAAAAACTAGCTCAACAAGCAGCAGCTAAAATCGCTATTGAAAAACTAAAAGGAGAATAACCAATATGAATACATTTGGTCATAGATTTAGGTTTACAACTTTTGGTGAATCTCATGGAAAAGCTCTTGGATGTATAGTTGATGGAGTTCCTGCTGGGATTAAAATAGATGAAGAATTTATCCAAAGTGAAATGGATAGAAGAAAACCTGGTCAAAATAAATTTGCAACCGCTAGAAAAGAAGGTGATGTTGTAGAAATTTTAAGTGGAGTTTTTGAAGGGATAACTACTGGAACTCCTATTTCTATGGTAATTTTTAATGAAAATCAAAAAAGTAGTGATTATTCAAATGTAAAAGATTTATTCCGTCCAGGACATGCAGATTTTACTTATTTTAATAAATATGGAACAAGAGATTATAGAGGGGGAGGAAGAAGTAGTGCTAGAGAAACAGCTGCTAGAGTTGCTGCTGGTGCAATTGCAAAACTTCTTTTAAAAGAGTTAAATATAGATATCAAAAGTGGAATTTGTGAAATAGATGGAATTCAAGCTTCAACTTTTGATTTTGAAAATGTTTCTAATTCTGAAATATTTGCTTTAGATAAAAGTGTTGAAGAAGCTCAAAAAAATGCTATTTTAGAAGCTAAAAATTCACACAATAGCGTTGGTGGAGTTGCTCTTATAAATGTAAAAAATGCACCAATTGGTCTTGGTGAACCACTTTATTTTAAACTTGATTCTCAAATTGCAAATGCAATGATGGGAATAAATGCAGTAAAAGCTGTTGAAATTGGAGATGGAGCACTTTCTTCAAGAGTAAAAGGTTATGACAATAATGACCAAATAAGAAAATCTGGATTTAAAACAAATCACAGTGGTGGAATTCTTGGTGGTATTTCAAATGGCGATGATATAAATGTAAAAGTCTATTTCAAAGCAACTCCCTCAATTTTTATAGAACAAGAAACAATTGATATTCATGATAATGAAGTAGAATGTAAACTAAAAGGAAGACATGACCCTTGTGTTGCTGTACGGGGAAGTATTGTTGCTGAATCTATGATGGCATTAGTTCTTGCAGATATGGTATTACTTAATATGTCATCAAAAATGGAAAATGTTAAAAAAGTCTATAATAAATAAATTCTCTTTTCTAATTATTCTTTCTTCAAATTTATTAGCAAATAACGCTAATAAATTTGTTCAAGCTTATCCTAATTTTATAAAAGAAAGTTCAAATAATCACTTAATCTGGAATGATAATGAACAAATGTTATTTGATGATAAAATTGAAAATAAAAATTTTAAAGAAAAACTAAACAATCCATCATTAAAAAATCAACTAGATATTCCATATATAAAATTATCTGAAAATAAAAATTATATAGCTTCAAAAAATGAAGATGCAGGAAGAATTAGATATGAACCATTTTTTAAAAAAATGTATGGCTCAAATCAAAAAGAAGTAAAACAAAATCTAGTAAAAATTATATGGTTACCAAAAAGTTCAAAAAAAACATTATGGGTTAGTAAAATAAATGATATAGATAAAAAACTAGAATCTATATCAAATGAAATTGAGCAACTTCCAAATAATATAAAATCTTTTGCCAAAAATCCAAGTGGAGCTTTTAATTGGAGAAAAATTAGTGAAACAAATAGATTAAGTGTTCATAGTTTTGGAATTGCAATTGATTTGAATGTAAAAGATTCACATTATTGGCTTTGGGATAAAGATAAAAACAATCTTTCATATAAAAATAAAATACCTCTTGAAATTGTTGAAATCTTTGAGAAATATGGATTTATTTGGGGAGGTAGATGGTATCACTATGACACCATGCATTTTGAATATCGTCCAGAACTTCTTAATTAAAGAATGATTTAATTTTTTTTGATTATAATTCGAGAATAAAAGCAACTCTTTGGTCAAGGGTTGCTTTTTTATTTATCTTCTTTTTAACTCAAATTTTAATTCTTCAAGCCTTGCTATTCTATCTTCAGTTGTAGGGTGAGTTCTAAATAAATTTCCAATATTTGATTTTAATCCTGAAAATGGATTTATTATAAACATATGAGCAGTTTGTTCAGTTGCATTATGTATTTGATGTCCACTTCTTGCATAATTTTCAAGTTTTGCTAAAGCACTTTGAAGTCCTCCTGGATTTCCAGTCATTCGTGCAGCTCCTTCATCAGCCATAAACTCTCTACTTCTACTAACTGTCATTTGTATAATTGAAGCAGCTATTGGAAGTAAAATAGCCATTACAATCATCATAATTGGATTTGAATTTTGTCTATCATTACTATTACTAAACATTGCTCCAAATTGCATCATATTTGCAATCATCGCAATTGCTCCTGCAAATACAGCTGCTATTGTTCCAATTAAAATATCGTAATGTTTTATATGTGATAATTCATGTGCAATTACACCTTCTAATTCTTCTTCATTTAACATCTCATATAATCCCATAGTAACTGCTACAGCTGCATGTTCATGGTTTCTTCCCGTTGCAAATGCATTTGGAGTATGGTCAGGTATTAAATAAACTTTTGGCATAGGAAGACCAGCTTTTTGTGTTAATTTTTGTGTAATTCTATAAACTGGATGTCTAACATCATCTAAAGGTGTAGCATCATAATGTTTTAACACTTGTTGGTCCGAATAATAATAAGCATAAAAGTTCATACCACCTGCCATTAAAAATGCTATTAACATTCCATTTGTTCCACCAAATGAATAACCTATAAACACAAATAATACGGTTAAAAATGTAAGTAAAAAAACTGTTTTAATTTGTTCCATTTTATCCTCCTTAAATTTTTGTGATTCTAACAGATTTTGGTTAATAAAAATTAAACTAAATGTTATTTAAAATTGACTCTTTTTTGTATGGTACTTTAGCACTTGGTGCAATTTTTGATGTATTTTCCAAATGTACATCTTGGTCATCAAAAAAGATATCTGCTCCAAAAGCTTTTACAACTTCATATTTATCAACTCCACCTAAAAAGAAAGCTTCATCAAGTCTAACTCCCCATTGTGAAAGAGTTCTTATTACCCTTTCATGTGCAGGCGAATTTCTTGCTGTTATAAGTGCAGTTCTGATTGGTGTTTGTTCTTCATGATATTTTGCTTGAATATTTGAAATAACACTCAATAACTGAGCAAATGGTCCACTTTTCATAGGATTAGAGGCATTTTGTTTTTCATATTCTAAAAATGCATTTAATCCTTGTGTTTTATAAATAATTTCTGACTCCTCTGAAAATAAAACTGCATCACCATCAAAAGCGATTTTTACTTGAGTTGAAAATTCATCTTCATCGTTTTCATAAGGTAAAATTCTAGCTGCTGCTATTCCTTCATTTATTGCTTCTTGAACATCTTGTTCATTTGCTGAAAGAAACAAATCAACTTTAAATGGTTTTAAATATTTAGAAATATCACTTCCCCCACTCCAAGCTGACCTTGCAATATCAAGTTTATATTTTTCAATAGATTTTGTAATTCTAAGACTTGTTGCAGAATTATTTCTTGACATGATAATAACTTCTACTTGTTTATCATCAGGAAAATCTTCATTAATTCTCAATAGGTTTTTAACTAATCTAAAACCTGTTCCTTTTTTTGGTAATACATCTTCATTTTCTATTTGATATTTATAATATTCATCTAAACCTTTTTCTTCAAATATTTTATTTTCATCTTCTAAATTGAATAAAGCTCTTGAAGAAATGGCTATTACTAACTTTTTATTTAAATCATATCCCAAAATAGTATCCTTAATTTTTTTTATTATACAAATTTGTAGCTATAATATCTATATATTAAATTTTTTATAAGAAAAAAAGCTTAAATTATTTAAAATCAAATATAATTTTTAAATCTAGAGTAGGTATATGAAAAAACTTTACATTGTAAGACATACAAAAAAAGAAGATGAAGATTTAAATCAAGATGATTATGATAGAGAATTATCTGAAGAAGGAATCCTTGAAGCAAAAACAATCGCAGAAAATTTTGCTAAAAAAAATCCTAAAGTTGATTTAATAGTAGCAAGTCCAGCAAAAAGAACAAGAAATACAGCAGAGATATTTGCAAAAGCACTAAATTATAATAAAACTATAATGTTAAATGAAGTTTTATATATGGCATTTGTAAATGAGTTACTTGAAACTATTTCTTATACATTTGATACAGTTGATTCTATGTTATTAGTTGGTCATAATCCATCATTAACTGCCTTAGCTGTTACATTAGTTGGGTTTAAAGAAAAATTCCAAATGGGTGGAATTATGGAGATACATTTTGATTGTAATAGTTGGATTGATATTTCTAAAGAAAATGCAAAACTAGTAAGTTATGAAAAACCTCTTTAAATAACAAAATCCTTTTAGATTTTGTTATTTAGTCTAAATTCTTATTTAAAAGAACTAAAGAAGCTAATTTAGTTAATTCAGTAATTTTCTCTTTATTTAACTCTGAATCACCAAGAATTGAAGAAAAAATTTCAGTAAAATTTTGTCTAGCCCAAGTTCTAAGTTCTGTTGCATTCATAAATTTATTAGTTGAAAGAACTTTTCCTTTTTCATTAGTAACTGTAACTTTTGCTGTATCATTATTTTCAAAATTACCTTTTATTCCATCATTATTGGAAATCTGGTAAGTAACCTTTGCTTGATAAATTTTCCCTTTAACAACACTTCCATCATCAATTACTTTTCTTGGGAATCCACTCTCTTTAAAAAAGCCATCCCATTGGTCTGCAAACAATAATGAAAAACTAAACATCATAAAAACAAAAAATTGTTTCATATTTGACCTCTAAATTAACTATTTACCTAAACAAAATTCACCAAACATAACATCCAACATTTCATCATTTTCATAAGGTCTTGTTATTGATGAAATATTTTCTAATGCTTCTGTTATAAAGTGTGCAAAAAACTCTAACTCACCACTTGATAATGGCTCTTTTGCTAAATTGATATTATACAATGTATTTTCAACTGATGATACTTGTCGTTTTGAAATTAATGTCATTTCATCACTATGTGTATTTGAGTCTAAAATATTTTCAACTCTTTTTATTAATGGATTAATATCCTCTTTTGTTGAAAGTTCAATAAAATCATCAAGATTTGATTTTGAAAACTTGTTTTCTAAATCAGTTTTATTTAAAACTTTAATTATCTCTTTATCTGAATTTTCATTTATCAATTCTAATATTTTTTTATCTTCATCATCACAAATTTTACTATTATCAAATAATGCAATTACAATATCAGCTTCATTTATAGTTTGAATAGATTTTTCAATTCCTATTTTTTCAATCACATCACTTGCATTTCTAATACCAGCAGTATCAACTATTTTGATAATATGTGTACCAATTCTAACCGACTCTTCAATAGTATCTCTAGTTGTTCCTGCAATATCACTTATAATAGCTCTATCATAGTTTAAAAGTTTATTTAAAAGTGAAGATTTTCCAACATTTGGTTTACCAATAATTGCAACTTTAAAACCTTCAATCATTCCTTCACGTCTACGACTAGCTTCTAATGTATTTGATAATTTTAGAATTATCTTTTGCATTTTATTTTCTATTTGTTCATAAATATCTGTAGGTAAATCTTCTTCAGCATAATCAATAGAAACTTCTGTATAAGCTAACATAAAAAGTAAATCTTCTCTTATTTCATTTACGAAATTTGTTAATTCACCTTTTAGTTGTCGTGCAAGTAATTTAACTGCATCAGCACTTCTTGCTTCAATAATTTTTGATATAGCTTCTGCTTTTGTTAAATCAATTTTATTATTAAAAAATGCTCTTTTAGAAAATTCACCTGGATTTGCAAGTCTAGCTCCATGTTTTAAAACTTCATCAACTATCATATTTGCAATTGCAACTCCACCATGACATTGAAACTCTACAACATCTTCTCCAGTAAAAGAAAATGGTGCTTTAAAATATAAAACTAAAGCTTCATCAATAATTTCATTATTTGTATCATAAAGATATGAAAGTGTTGCAAGTCTTGGTTGGAAAGTTGTTTTTTTTGAGATTTTAGAAGCGATTGCAAGAGCATTTGCTCCTGAAATCCTTACAATTGAAATAGAACCTATTCCATTTGCCGTTGCTATTGCAACAATTGTAGCATCATCAAACAAGATTAAATTTCTCTTGCTCTGTACTCATTTACAAGTACATATTTATCACCTCTAACATTTGTTTTTACTGCAACATATTTGTCAGGGAACTCTTCTCTTAATCTTTTTAAAGCAATGTGAACTAAAATACCATCAAGTGGTTTAGTTTTAAAAGTGCCTTTTTCTTTGATTATTTCAATAATCGGTTCTAAATAAGCATGAATCGCATCTTCTTGATTTTTCAAAAATTCTGCAACTTCTAATCTTAACATAAGACCATATTTTTCATTTATCCAATTAAATAAAATATAAGATAATGCTTTATATCTATAACCTTCTTTACCAATTAATAATGCAGAATCTTCACCTAAAAACTCTATGTATAAAGTCTCATCATCATAAAATTCAACATTAATATCTTCAATTTTATAACATGTGTTATCAAATAAAAGATTTATTCCTTCTTTTACTTCTTCTAAAATTTTTTCTTTATCTTTTTTAATTACAATTTTTGACATTTCAGTTTGTGAAGATTCTTCATTATAAAAATTGTCAAAAATTTTGTCTTTTGATTCAACTTTTGGAACTTTAGATAAAGGTTCTTTTTTATCAGATGGAGTAGAAGGAACTTCTTTATTCGAATTTTCAATTCTTTGAGAAATTTCTTCTATTCTTACATCTTTATTTTTAAAAGTTTTTGGTTCTTGAACATAAGTTTTACAACTATTTTTAAAACATGCTTGAATAATCGCATTCTTTTTTCCAAAACCAAGAAAACCTTTACTTGGTTGTTGGATAACTTCAATTTCTAATTCTGTAATAGAACAGTTAAAATCTGCTGTCGCTAATTCATAAACTTTTTCTAAACAATTTGCTTCAAACTTTTTCATGAGTTTTCCTATGCTTTTTCAGCTCTTTTTCTTTCAAATACGCTATTTATATAATATTGTTGACCAATAGTAAATAGATTATTTATAAACCAATATAATGTAAGACCTGCTGGGAACCATAAGAAGAAGAATGTGAACACAACTGGTAAGAATTGGAAAATTTTCTTTTGCATTTCATCTTGCATTGTATTTGGTGTAATTTTTTGTTGTAAATACATTGTTGCACCCATTAAAATAGGTAAAACAAAATATGGATCCATTTCTGCTAAATCGTGAACCCATAACATCCAAGGAGCGCCTTTTAATTCGATTGCATTTAATAAAACTCTATAAATTGCGAAGAATACTGGAATTTGTAAAATTAATGGTAAACATCCACCCATTGGGTTTGCACCATGTTTTTTATAAAGTTCCATCATATGCATTGATTGTTTTTGTTTATCATCTTTATATTTAGCTTGAATTTCTTTCATTTTTGGAGCTAAATCTTTTAATTTTTGCATAGAAACCATACCTTTATATGATAAAGGATATAGAACTAATTTGATTAAAATAGTTAAAATAACAATTGTCCATCCCCAGTTACCTACATAACCTTGAATAAATTGTAATAACATAAACATTGGTTTTGCAATAAATGTAAACCAACCATAATCAATAACATCAATTAATTCAGGATTTAATGCTTCTAAATCTCTATGATTTTTTGGTCCAATATAACCAGAAAAAGAGATATTATTTCCTGCATGAACGAAAGCTTGTGGATTTGAAGAAGCATCTGGCATTAAACTTAAACTTAATGATTTATCAAAATTGTAAATTACAGTTGCATAATATCTATCAAAATTAGATAAAAATTTTGAACCAACAATTGTTTCATTTTTATCTAAATCACCATCTTCAATAGTTTTTAATGTATTATCATTTAATTTAGCAATAAAACCATGAACAGCATACATATCAGCTAAAACATTTGGTCTAAAACCATTTGTAATAAAAAACTGTTTTTCATTTGTTGAATTAATTGTTAAATCATAATGTCCATCTGGATAAACAGTAAATTTCTTAGTTAAAACTGTATCACCTAAGTTTTGAGTTAATACTAACTCTTGAGCACTTGTAGATGCATCAACATTTGATGAACTAGCAGTTACACTAACTTTAAATGCTTCTGTATTGATGTTTGTATCAGCAAATCTAACTTCTAAAGGTCTTAATTGATTTGATTCAAATAATTTTATTTGATTTCCATTTTCATCTTTATATTTCTCTTCAAGTAAAGTTACTTGTGCAACTCTTCCTAAATTATCAATTTCAATAACACTTTTTGCTGTTTTAACTACAGAAATAATTTCATTACTTGCAATTGCTTTTGATGATAATGCCTGAACTGATTTAGACATATCAACTGGATTTCCATTTACATCTGTTGCAACCATTTGAGTTGCAGTTGTATTTACATCAGGTGCAGCATTTTGTTTTTGCGCTTGCTCTTGTTTTGCTTTTGCAGCTTTTGCTTCTTGCTGTGGTTTTAAAACTAAAAACTCATACGCTATAAAAAATACAAAAACAAGTAATGTCATAATTAACATTCGTTTTTGCATACCATTATTTTGATTCATGTTGTTCATTCTTCTTTTTCCACTCCCGATTTTTTACTACTAAATACTTTCCATTTTCCAATGGAATATACCAATATACTATTTTGATTTTTTTATAATTGATATTTTGATTTGCTCTCAACTTTACTATTGGATAATCAAATCCACCATCAAAAAGTTGATTACATTTTAATATGCGCAATATTGTAAAATAAAACGCCTTAAAAAAAGTATTATTATCCAACTGCCATAATGCATATTGGGAACAAGTTGGATAATATCTACATGATCCAAAAGATAAAATCGTTAAATATTTTTGATAAAATCTTATCAAATATTTAAAAATAAATTTCATTTTAAAACTTCTAATCTTTTTAATGCGAAATCAAAATCTTTTTTTAATTCTAAATAATTTTTTTCATGTAAGGTTATTTTTGCAACAAATATATAGTTACCAACTAATAATTGTTTTTCATATGAAGCAAATAAAGCACGCATTCTTCGTCTTGCTTTATTTCTATTTACTGCATTTCCAACTTTTTTTGAAGTAACAAAAGCAGCTTTTAATGTAGGGCTAGAACTAAAAAAAGCGACAAAGCTGGCAGTATGCCATCTCTTGCCGCTTTTATATAGTCTGTTGAAGTCTTTTGGACTATTAAGTCTGTGGTCTTTGCTTAAACAGCTAATCTTTTTCTACCTTTAGCTCTTCTTGCATTAATTACTTTTCTACCGTTTTTAGTAGCCATTCTTACTCTGAACCCGTGAGTTCTTTTTCTAGGAGTATTATGTGGTTGATACGTTCTTTTCATCTTAGATTTCCTCTATATTCACTAAATAAGTTGTGGATTATAGTTAAATTTTACTTAAATATTCTTTAGGCAATATTAACAATTACTTCATCATTTTGAACATCAAATTCTATACTACTTCCCTCACCTATTTTATCTTCTAAAATTAAATCTGCTAATTTATCTTCAACTATTTCATAGATAGCTCTTTTTAGCGGTCTTGCACCATATACTGGGTCAAATCCAATTTTTGCAATATACTCTTTTGCATTTTGTGTTAATGAAATATTTATATCTTTTTCTTCAACTTTTTTCTTAATATTATTAAATAAAATATCAACAATATTTGTAATTGCATTTAGATTTAATTGTTCAAAAATAACAATATCATCAAGTCTATTTAAAAACTCTGGTCTAAAATGCATTTTTAATTCATCTAAAACAGCTTTTCTTCTTTCTTCTTTATCACTAATTTCAATTATTCTTGCACTTCCAATATTTGAAGTCAAAATAATAATTGTATTTTTAAAATCAACTGTAACACCTTTATTGTCAGTTAATCTTCCATCATCTAAAACTTGTAAAAGTATATTAAATACGTCTGGATGTGCTTTTTCAACCTCATCAAATAAAATAACACTATAAGGTTTTCTTCTAACTGCTTCAGTTAATTGACCACCCTCTTCATATCCAACATAACCAGGTGCAGCTCCAACAAGTCTTGAAACTGCGTGTTTTTCCATATATTCACTCATATCAAATCTAATAAGTGATTTTGCATCATCGAATAAAAACTTAGCTAAAGTTTTTGCACTTTCTGTTTTTCCAACTCCAGTTGGTCCTAAAAATAAGAATGAACCAATTGGTCGCGAAGTTTCACTTAACCCTGCTTTATTTCTTTTTATAGCTCTACTAATTGCTTTAATTGCTTCATCTTGTCCTATTACATCTTTTTTAAGAACATCTTCAACCATTAAAACTTTTTGTTTTTCACTATCCATCATTTTATTAACTGGAATTCCTGTCCATCTTGAAACTATACTTGCAATTGCTTCTTCATCAACTGAATTTCTAAGAAGTGTTCCTTCTTTTTGCATTTGTTCCCATTTTTCAGCATTTTCTTTAATTTTTGCTTCAAGTGCTGGAATTTCACCATACTCTATTTTTGCTGCTTCTTCAAATTTTGATTCACGTTTTGCAATATTTGCTTTTGTTTTTAATTCATCAATTCTTATTTTTAATTCACTTGTTGCATTAAATGTTTGTTTTTCATTTTCAAATCTTGCTTCAAGGTTTTGTTTCTCTTCATTTTTATTTGCAAGTTCTTTTTCAATTTGCTCAACTCTTTCTTCATTCTTTTTATTTTTTTCCATTTTAAGAGCTTCTTTTTCAACATTTAATGTTTGAATCTCTCTTTTAATTGTAGAAAGTGCTGTTGGTTCTGATTCTATTTGCATTTTTAATTCAGCTGCAGCTTCATCAATTAAATCAATTGCTTTATCTGGTAAAAATCTATCAGTAATATATCTATTTGATAATTTTGCAGCTGCAACTAATGCACTATCATTTATAGTTACATTATGATGAGTTTCAAGTTTCTCTTTTATACCTCTTAAAATTTGTAAAGCTTCATTTACTGTTGGTTCATCAACTTTTACAGGTTGAAATCTTCTTTGCATTGCTGCATCTTTTTCAAAATATTTTCTATACTCTTTTAATGTTGTTGCACCAATTGTATGTAATTCACCTCTTGCAAGACTTGGTTTTAAGATATTTGCAGCATCCATACTTCCTTCACTAGCACCTGCACCAATGATTGTATGAATTTCATCAATAAATAAAATTATATTTCCAGCTTTTTTAACCTCATCAATAACAGATTTTAATCTATCTTCAAACTCTCCTCTATATTTAGCACCAGCAATTAGTGCACTCATATCAAGACTTACAACTCTTTTATTAAGTAAACTTGTTGGTACATCTTTGTTTACTATTCTTTGAGCTAAACCTTCTGCAATTGCAGTTTTTCCAGTTCCAGGTTCTCCTAATAAAATTGGATTATTTTTTGTTTTTCTTATTAAAATTTGCATCATTCTATTAATTTGTTCATCTCTTCCAATTACTGGGTCAAGTTCACCATCAATAGCTTTTTTATTTAAATCTATTCCATATTTATTTAAAGCTTCAAGATTATCATCTGCACTATTACTCTCAATAGTTTTTCCAGCACGCATAGCTTCAAGCTCTTTTTTTGCTTCTCTTAAATCTATATATTTTCCTAAAATATCTTTCATTACTTGAGAATCAAAATTTGAGATTAACCAAGTATCAATAGCTATAAATTTATCACCATTACTTGCCATTAATCCTTCAGCTTTTTGTATACTTGTAAGTAAATTTCTTGATAATTTTATATTCTCTTTTGTAACGCTACTAACACTTGGAAGTTTTTGTGCGTTTGATTTTGCTTCAAGTTCAATTGCTGCTTTATTAACATTCATTTTATTTAATAATTGATTTAATACAGAATTAGTGTTAGTTAATAAAGCCCAAAGTAGATGAACTATTTCTACTTCTTGATTTTTATTATGTAGAGCAAGTGCAACACTTGAATCTATTGTTTCATGCATTTGATTTGTCATTTTTTCAAAAATATTATTACTCATTTAGCACTCCTATTATTTAATTGCTAATAAAATTATAGCACTTGAGTCATATAATGTCAAGTTATATATGAAAATCTAAAGTAATTTTTTCATTGTTTGGAATTACTAAAGTTATAGTGCACCCTTTATATCTATTTTCAAACTTTGAAAATTCTATATTTTTCACAAAAATATCACCTTTCATATGTTCAACAATAATTTGATGTGACATATAAAGGCCTATTCCTGTTCCTTGAGATTGATGCTTTGTAGTAAAATATGGTTCAAAAACTTTTGAAATAATTGATTCATCAATTCCTCCTCCATTATCAGATATTTCTATAAAACAATTTTCACTTTTTTTATAAGTTTTAATATTTATAAATCTTTTATTAACATCTTGATTAATTAATGCATCTTTTGAATTATTTATAATATTTATTATGACCTGTAAAAATTCATTTGGATAAGCATTTATTTTCAAATCATTTTCATAAGTTGTACTAACTTCTATATTATAACTATCCAAACTAGATTTTAAAAGTTTTAAAACTTTTTCAATTCCATCATTAACACAAAAATCTTCAAGACTTTTATCTGCTTTAAAATAATTTCTAAAATCATCTATTGTTTTTGAAAGATATTGAGTATTTTCAACTATCAAATCTAAAGATTCAAATAATCTTTCATTACTCATTTCTCCATACTCTTTTTCTAGTTTTATCCCACTAGCACAAGTACTTATTAGACTTAAAGGTTGTCTCCATTGATGAGCAATATTTCCTATCATCTCTCCCATTGCAGCCATTTTTGATTGGTTTGCAAGTAATTTATCTTTATCTTTTAACTCTGTTATATCAATCAATGTTGATAGTTTGAAAATTTTTTTATCTAAATGGATAAATTTACCTTGCCCTAAACAAGTATATTTTTGATTATCTATAATTACATCAAATTCATAAGGAGTTGTATTTTTTCTATAGTTTTTTATTAATAGTTCTTTATAAGTTTCATCAACAAATTCTAAAAGATTTTTTCCAATTAATTCTTCTTTACTTTTCAAATGAAAAAATTTAACTGCTACATTATTTGCATCAACGCAAATTCCTCTATCATGAATTATCATAATTTCCATTGTCGAATTAAATAAAACTTTAAAACTATTTAGTGATGATTCTAAAGATTCTTCTCTTTTATCAATTTCTATTTTCATCTTATTAAAACTATTTAATAAGATATTAAATTCACTATAATAAGAGTTATTTGTAGAAATATTATAATTTCCATTTGCAATACTTGTAGTTGTTTTTTGTAACTCATCAAAAGATTTAAAAACTCTTCTAGAAATTCTTAAAGACAATATAATAGCTAAAGAAATAAATAAAACCATGCCAAAAAACATGATAAAAACTATTCCATTTAATGATTTTAAAATAGAATCATAACTTTCACTAATTACGATTTTCCAACCTGTTTTTTCAATCGTTGTATAAGTTCCATATAAATTTTCATCTAATAACTTTGAATAAAAAATTGTAAAGCTATAAGGTGGTAGTTTATTAATCAATTTAGTAAATACTTCATTTCTATTTTCATTAAATCTTTGTAAAACTAAATCAGGATTATTTGGATTTAAAATTAAAGTTCCATTTTTATCAAATATTTTACTCATGTGAATATTATTTTGAGTTTTAAATCTTGAAATAAATTCAGCGATTTCAGTCAGTTTTATTACAAAAACCACAACTTTATTATCCATTCTAAAAGTATATGAGATTGAAGGTTCATCATCAATTGTAGATAAAAAAACATTTGACCAATAATCTTTTTTATCTTTTTTAAATTTTGAATAATATTCTTGTTTTGAATAGTCAAATTCTTTATAAATATTTAAATTTGTTGTGGCATAAAAATCTTTTATAATTCCATTCTCATCTAAAATTAAAATTGATGAAATATTTTTATTTGTATCGACAATACTTTTTAAAACACTATTATTTGTATCTTTATAATTTTCTTTTAAATAAATAGATAAATCATATATTTTTGATAAATATTTATTTACTTCTGATTCAATATGATATAAAAGCTGTTTTTGATTATGTTCAACGATAGTTAATTTTGAATAATAAAAATTTATTAATGAGATAAAACTTATGATTACAGTAATAAAAATTGAAAAATATATCAATATACTTAATATATCCTTTTTTAAACTTTTTTCACTTTTCATTTTATTTTCTCAAACTTTCCATCAATAATTTTAAAGGTATTAAAATCTCTTACAACATCTCCAAATCTATCAAAAATTATTGTATTTTGAAGTCCTTCAAACTCTTTTTTTAATAAAATATTTTTTTAAGTTCTGTCTCTTCTCCTATTTTTAAAAGTTCTATTATAATTTTTGCTAACTCATAACCTTTTGCAGCATACATTGAAGGGAAAATATTGTATTTATTTTCAAAATTATTAACAAATTTTAAAAATTTTTCATTTTTTGCATTTACATCATAGTCAATATTAAAAATTATTCCTTCACTATATTTACCACTATTTTCAATAAAAGTTGAAGTCATTGCCCATTCAGATGAAGCAATTTGAGTTGAAATACCATTTATTCTTAAATATTGTACAATTCTCGCACCATCAACTGAATTTGCACAAATCAATAATAAATCAGGATTTTTTTCTTTTATATCTTGAACTAAATAATCTAAATCATCACTTTTTGAGTATTGAATAAATTTTTCTCCACCCTTATTTATATAAGTTTTTTCAAAATTTTCCAAATAATCTTTTGTGTAAGTTATATTTCCTGGATCATAAATTCCATAAATTTTTTTAAAGCCTAAATCATTTATATAATCTACAAAACTTGAAAATCTTTGTTCATTATTTGCAACATGAACTCTAAAAAACTGGTCGTCTATACCAGAAAATTCATTACTTGCAGAAGCAGCAGAAATTAAAAACATATCAGAATGTTGATTTATAATAGACATTGATATTTTAGTCATACTACTTGTTACGTTACCTATGACTATTTTTATTCCCTGATTTATAAAATCATTTACAATTTTTTTATTTAATTCAATATCTTTTTTATCATCTTTAAAAATAAGCTCAACTTTTTTGCCATTAACTCGAAAATCTTCCTCTTCAAAAGCTAAAACTATTCCATTCATCATAGCATTTCCCAAAACAGAATATTTTGCAGTTAATGCTCCAACAAATCCGATTTTTATAACTTCTTCTTTTTTATAAAAGAAAATATAAAAGAAGATTGAGGAAATAAGAACTAAAATAATAATCAAAATAAAGTTCTTTTTCATTTTATTTCCAAATAATATAATATTTTATACATTATATAGTTTTTTTTATAAATGTTATAATAAATTAATAATTATAAGGATTTTGTATGTTATGTGGTATTGATGAAGCAGGACGTGGGCCAATTGCAGGACCTTTAGTTGTAGCTGGTGCTATTTTATTAGAAGATATAAAAGGATTAAATGACTCAAAAGTTCTAAGTGAAAAGAAAAGAGAAAAATTATATGAAGAGATTATTGAAAAATCAAAGTATCATATAGTCTTTTCAAATGCAAATTTGATAGATGAAAAAGGTATAAGTTTTTGTCTAAAAAATTCAATTTTAGAAATCATGGAAAATTTAAATGAGTTTTGTGAAGAATTTTTAATGGATGGGAATACTTCTTTTGGTATTTCTACTCTACAACACAAAATAAAAGCAGATGCAACAATAAAAGAAGTTAGTGCAGCTTCAATTTTGGCAAAAGTAAGTAGAGATAGATTTATGGATGAAATTTCATCACTTTATCCAAATTATGATTTTCATAAACATAAAGGATATGGAACAAAAGCTCATATTGAAGCGATTAAAAAATTTGGAAGAAGCGATATTCATCGAATTAGTTTTAAATTAAAAGCTTTAGGGGAAGAAAATATTGGTGTTCAAAAAAGTCTTTTTTAGACTATTTTGAAACCTCTCCTATATATTTTTCAACTGATTCAATTTTTGTTTTTAATCTATTTTCATGACCTTTTCTAATATCAAATTTGAGTGTTGAATAAACTCGATTACAACCCAATTTTTCTAATCTTAAATAACATTTTTCAACTAATTCTAAAGCCTCTTTTAAAGTATTTGTTTCAATAATTGTTGCCATTGCTGTAAGTTGGTAAGATACCCCACTTTCTCTTATTATTTTTATAACTTCTGAAACTTCTTTACTTTTACTTTCACTTTTATCAGTTGGAAACATACTCATTTCTAATAGTATTGACATAAAAAACCTTTTTATTTTATCTTACAAAAAAACATATAAAAACTTTAATAAATAGACAAAAAATAATTTCTTAGCATTTAATTTTAATCATAATTAAAACTAAATTTGATAATATAAAATTAAAAATTAAGGAATGAAATGCAATTAGATGTATCAGCAGAAGTAATATTATCTCAATTAGGTTATTCAAAAAGTGAAGCTTCATTAAAACAAGCGGAGAAAATGATTGAATCAACAATAGATTTTGATAAATTTGCAAAACATATTTTAACATTAAATGACCATTTGAAAAAAATGAATGCCTATGTTGGTTTATCAAATAAATCAAACTATTTAAAAATTAAATGTGATGAAAATGATTCTGAGGAAATTTTAGAAGAATTCCACAATGAAGTTTCACACTGGGCAAATAAATACAATGTAAAACTTCAAAAATTAGATAATAGACCAATCTATTATATTTTAGGTACTATCTAAAAAATCTTTCTATACTTATGACAATAAGGCACCTTTTGGTGTCTTTCATAATAATCTTGGTGATATAATTCCGCTTCATAAAAAGGCACATAAGGATAAAGAGAAGTAGCCACTTTAAATCCTTTATTTTCTAACTCACAAATCAGTTTTTCACTTATATCTTTTTGCTCAGTATCAACATAAAATATAGCAGATAAATATTGACTTCCAATATCAGGACCTTGCCCATTTACTTGAGTAAAATCATGTATTTCAAAAAATAGTTTTGTCAATTCTTCAAAACTTACAATATTTTCATCATAAGTTACTTCAACTGCTTCTAAATGTCCTGTAAATCCTGTACATACCATTTCATAACTAGGATTTGGAATATTCCCTCCCATATATCCTGAAATTGCACTAATTACACCTTTACATTTTTTAAAGTGATATTCAACTCCCCAAAAACATCCAGCTGCAAAGTATGCTTTTTTTAAATTTTGATTTTCCATTATTCAGCCTTTTTGAAATTTAAAGAGATTGAGTTTACACAATGTCTTGTATTTTTTGCAGTAAAACCTTCACCTTCAAAAACATGACCTAAATGTCCTCCGCAAGAAGCACAAACTATTTCAATTCTTCTTCCATCTTTATCAGGAATTCTTTTTACTGCATCTTTTATTTCATCATCAAAACTTGGCCATCCACAACCTGATTTAAATTTATCACTTGATTTATATAAAGGTGCATCACATTTTTTACAAGTAAAAATTCCTTCTTCATAAAAATCATTATATTTCCCAGTAAATGGATATTCTGTTCCTTTATTTTCTATAACATATTTTTCTTCATCTGTTAATTCATTATATTTCATTATATATTTTCCTTTTATCTATCAAATCTAATAGTGTATTTTATTCCATTTTCTATTTTTTCTATATTTAATAGACCAAAATTTTTTTCAACAAAAACTTTTACTAAATAAAACCCTAAATCAAAATTATCATATTTAAATAAGTTAGGCGATTCAAAAAATTTTTTAATCATATTATCATCACAATTATTTGTGTTATCTTCATAAATTATATAAACAGAGTTCTCAATATTTTGAAAAGATATATCTATAGTTTTTTCTATTGATAATTTAGATAGTTTAAAATTTTCTATTGATTTAGAAATTAGTTTACTAAAAATATGTTTTATCTCTTCAAATACAATATTTAAGGAGATTAAATTGTCGCCTTTTATACTTAACTTTATATTTAATTCATTCAATTCATCTTTTAATAAAAAAATTGCATTGTCTAAAGATACTTTTATATTAACCTCTTCTTTATTTTTTTGATTATTAAAAAACTTATGAAAATCTCCCATAATTTCATCTAATTTCTTAACCTCATCAAGAGTTTTTTTAAAAGTTTCATCTGATTTATACTCTTGTATATTTGAAAACTTAAAATCTAAAGATTGTAAATATAATTTGATTTTATCAACTGGTTCTTTCCATTGTAAAGAAATAACATCAATAATAGATGCCATTGCATTAATCTTTGAATGTTGAACTATAATCTTATCTTTTTCTCTTAATTCTTCAACTTGATTTTTTACTTTCTCATTTAGATTTTCATTTACAAGTTCTAATTCTTTCATGACAGCTGCCAATTTCAAATGAACTTCTACCCTTTTTAACAATACTTCACTATAAAATGGTTTTGTTATATAATCAACTGCACCTAATTCAAAACCTTTTACTATATCTTTTTCATCATCTTTTACTGTTAAAAAAATTACTGGTATTTTTTTTGTTTTTTCATTTGATTTAATTTTAGAACAAACATAATATCCATCCATTGTAGGCATTACAACATCAAGTAAAATTAAATCAAATTGATTTTTTTCTAATAATTCTAAAGCCTTTTCTCCACTTTGAGCATAAATTACATTATAATCTCTTAGAATACTCATTGCAACTTGTAAATTCTTTAAATCATCATCAACCAATAAAATCTTGTTATCATATTTTTTCTGCATAATTTAGCCTTTATAAACTAGCAAACTTGTCTTCTAATTGCTTTAATCTTACATAAGAATTTGCTTTTGTTATTAATTCAATTCTAATAAAAGGTTTAACAACATAATCAATTCCACCACTTTCATAAGCTTGTTCTATATCAGAAGAAGAATCTTTCCCAGATAAAAAAATTATTGGAATATTTTTAGTTCTTTCATCATTTTTTAGTTTTGCACAAACATCAAATCCATTCATATCAGGCATCATAATATCTAATAATATTAAATCAAAATTGTGTTCATTTATAAGTTTTAGTGCCATTTCTCCACTTTTTGCATAGAACATTTTATAACCTTCATTTTTTAAAATATTCATTGCCATTTGGATATTTTTAGGAATATCATCAACTATTAATATTTTACTTTCAGTTTCCAAGTTTTACCTTTAAATTGTTTATTAATTCCATATAACTATTCATTAAATAATCAACTTTTTCAATATCAAAAGCTTCAATATTTTTTAATAACTCATTTGAATAATCTTTTAGTATATAAATATCTTTTTCTATTGATAATTGATTTAATTTCTGAGCAAACTCTTCAATTAAAGAAAAATCTCCTCCGTCTTTTATACTTAACCACTCTTCTTTTAGCCCATTTTCTAATTTTTGTATTACAAGTTTTAATTTATCAATATCTAAAATCTCATTTTTATCTTTTTCAATAATATCATTATCTAAAAAGTAATATTTTAAATATTTACCTAATTCTTCTATCAAATCATCTAAAATAACTGGTTTTCTCAAATATCCATCAAATCCATATTTTTCTACTTTTTCTAAATCTTTTCCCATTACAGATGCTGTTAATGCAATCAAAGGAATATTTTTTAATCTTTCATCTTTTTTGATTATAGTTGCAGCTTCATATCCATCCATTACTGGCATTCTTAAATCCATAAGTATTAAATCAACATTTACATTTTTTAGTTTAGCTAAAGCTTCTTGACCATTTTGAGCCATTATTAAATTTATATCAAAATCTTTTAAACTTGCCTTTACTAAATTTCTATTCTCTTCAACATCATCAACAACCAAAATTTGTGATTTTTCAAAAACTATATTTGAAGAAGATATTTTACTACTTACAATCTCCTCTTCAATAGAGCTAACTGGAATATCTTTTAATATTACTTTAAAAACTGAACCTCTATTTTTTTGACTTGAAACACTTATTTCTCCATTCATCATCTGAACAAGTTTTGCACAAATGGCAAGACCTAAACCTGTTCCTCCATATTTTGCAACATCATGATTTGATGATTGTTCAAAAGCGTTAAAAATTGATTTTAAATTCTTTTCATCTATTCCAATACCTGTATCTTCAACACTAAAAACCAAATCTATCTTACTTTTTGTATTATCTTTATATAGATTTTCAACTTTTACTTTTATTTGACCTTTTTCTGTAAACTTTATTGCATTTCCGATTAAATTAAATAAAACTTGTCGTATTCTTACTCCATCAATTATTATATATTTAGGTATATTTTTATCTATATCTAAAATAAAAGTTATATTTTTACTAATAATTTTAGAATGAAAAATAGACTCTATTTCTAAAAATAAATTTGTAGGATTTAAAGACTCATTTTTTATTTCTAATTTTCCAGCTTCTATTTTTGATAAATCTAAAATGTCGTTTATTATTCTCAAAAGAGAATTTCCACCCTTTTTTATAGAACTCAAATACTCTTTATGTAGAGGATTTTTTATCTCCTTATCCAAAATTTCTGTAAATCCAATAACTGAATTCATAGGAGTTCTTATTTCATGACTCATATTTGCTAAAAATTCACTTTTTTGTTTTGCAATATTTTCAGCTACCTCTTTTGCTTTTTCTAACTCTTCGTTTAAAGCTTTTATATGAGTTTTTTCTTCTTCTAACTCTTTTTGAACTTTTTCTTTTTCATTTATCTCTGTTTGTAACTTTCTATTCCAATAAAATATAAGTCCAAAAATCACCACAAAAACAGCTAATATTTTCCAAATCAATTCATAATCTATATTTTTACTATTATCAATTCTTATCCACTTTCTATAAATCTCATCTTTTCTATCTTGAGGAATATATTTCAATATTTTATTCATAATTGAAACTAAAATTAAAGAGTTTTTATCAATCCCAAATCTATATTCTGTGTTATATCCAGTAATTCCAACAATTTTTAAATTGCTTAAACTATATGCTTTACTATAATAGTCAAATGTAGGAACATCCAAAACAAAATAGTCTATCATTCCACTTGATAATGCTTTTAAACCTTCAGGAATATCTCTAAAAGTTCCAAATATCTCTAAGTCAGGATTATCTCTTTTTATCATTTCAGTTATAAAATTTCCTTCAACCAAACCTAATGCTTTTTTATCCATATTTTCAATATCTTTAAGTGAACTTATATATGTTTCATTATTTTTCTTTCCAATAATTACGATTTGTGAAGAAAAATATTTTGAAGTATATTCAACCATTTTTGACATCTTTGGAGTAATAGTTACAGCATCAAGAATTTTTACTTTTTCATCTTTTAGTAACTTTACAGACTCTTCCCAACTATTTGTATTTATATGTTGAAAATTAATTCCACTTATTTCTCTCAATAAATTCAACATATCTGGAATTATTCCTACATATTTTCCATCTTCATAAAAAGAAAATGGTGGCCACTTTGGATCACCTGCTAAATAAATCACGGGATTTTGTTTTAACCACTCTAATTCTTCTTTAGAAAAATTTATAAGTTGTTCTTTTGAGTTCTCTTCAAATATCCATTTTCTATTGATTTTGTTTTTTTCTTCTTCACTTACATTATCAATAACTTTTTGAAAGATATCAAATAAAATATTTTTTTCTTTTAAAACTGCAACTGACAATTTTGCACTTTCAAAATCTGATTTCATTTTTATTTCCAAATTTGTTAATAAATCTTTTTCTATAAAATATGTAACAACAGCTAAATTACCTAAATAAAAATCTGCTTTTCCAAAAGATACAGCTTTAAAAGCCTCTTCATTTGATTTAACAAAATAAAATTTAATATTTGGAAATTTTCTAGATAAGTCTTCATGTATATAATTATTTTTTTGAACAGCTACTGTATAATTTTTTATTTCATCAAAATTATTTAGTTTTAAATCTTTTCTTCCTACAACAACAACTTCAACATTCAAATAAGGTTTTGTAAAATTTAAGTATTTTTCTCTATCAGGAGTTTGTGCAGCACAAGCCAATAAATCAAGCTCTTTATTTTTTATTTTTTCTAAAACATTTACCCAAGCATCAGAATAAACATCAAATTTTAAACCAGTATATTTTGAAACTAAATTCAAATATTCAGAAGAAATACCTTGATGTTGTCCTGTGATATCTATGTAATCAAATGGAGGCCAATTGGTATCAATACCAACTTTTATTTTAGGATTATTTTTTATCCAGTCTAACTCTTCTTTTGTAAATATTAAATTATTATTTTTTTCAACATTAGAGAAAAGCACCGAAACAAAGAGAAGTAAAAAAATTATATATTTCATTTTAAGCCTTTCTTTAAAAGTTAAAATGAAATATTATAACATAAAAAAATATTTTTTCTAAAAGACTTTAAACTCTTGCTCTAATATAATTTTATCATCAAAAAGTATCTTTCCAAGAAAAATATCACCTTTTTTAAATGCCCCTACTCCCTTTGGAGTTCCACTCATTAGAATATCTCCATCTTCAAAGCTTAAAAAAGTTTTTGCCTCTTTTATAATATCGATTGGTTTATTTATCATCAAAGAGTAATCACCTTTTTGTTTTAGTTCTCCATTTATATAAAGCTCTATTCCTAATTTAGAAATTTCATCTGCAAAACTTACAAATTTAGAAAAAACAGCTGAACCATCAAATGCTTTTGCTCTTTCCCAAGGAAGTCCTTTTTCTTTTAATTTACTTTGTACTTCTCTTAATGTCAAATCCAAACCAAATCCAACACCAGTGATTTTATCATCTTCAATTAAAAAAGAAATTTCCGCTTCATAATGACAAGAATTTTGATTTTGTGGGAAATTTAATTTATCTGAAATTGCAGAATTTGGTTTTATAAAAAACACCATATCTTCTGGAACTTCATTGTTAAGTTCTGCAATAAGACATTACCTATTAGTTAAATAAAATGTACATTTCATAAACCCGATAAAATCAAATTTAAAAATTTTTATAAATGTACATTAATTTATCTAAAAATGTGCAAATTATTAATATAAAATGTACATTTTAAAACTACGATAATTTAAGGTTCATTTATCCTAACAAAAAAAAACAATATTGTCAAATAATATTTGAAATATATTCCAATTAATTTGATCATTATTACAAAACCTGATCTGTCAACGTTAACCAGTATATAAAACTCTGAGCAGTTTCTTCCCTAAATTCTTACTTTTTGAGCAATTTTTGCTAACAAAAAGTTTTTCTCAAAAAGAGTTGAATTTTTGAACATTCTCCCAAAAGAACAGTTTATTAAACTTTCGTATATTAAACTCATATTTGTACCAATTTGTCCATCATTTTTTTATGTCCTACTTAATGTAATCAGATTAAATATTTACAGTGCTGAAAAACAGATGTTAAAAATAATTTCTTTTATGAATGATAAAAGAAAAGTAATTCTCATATATTTAAATATTTGAGATAGCATATCTTTTTATTAATTTTTACCAATTATATAGTTCATTTAAGAGAAATATTTATTTCTGAGTATAATTTAGTGTAGCCCAATTATTAAAATGATAATACTTAAATATATAAATATATACATATTATTAATGGAAATAAAATATTTAACTTATGAATTAATTATAATTGATAAAATAATATCAATTAAATAAATAAAATAATATATTTAATATATAATTGACATAGTAATAGCAATTATAATAAAAAAATAAGGTTTTAAATATGATTTTAAATACTACACTTAAAATTTTAAAATTAGCAAGTAAGAAAATACGAGCAGAACGAATTGCTTTAGATTTAACGCAAGAAGAGTTCTCAGATTTTATAGAAATTAAATATGCTACTTATAAAAGTTTTGAACAAACAGGAAAAATTTCATTTGAGAATTTTGTTCAAATTTTAATAAAATTAAAAAAAGAAGACCAATTTTTAGAATTTTTAGATGGATTTGAATTTAATGAACAAAAAAAAAGAACTTCAAATAATAAAAATGCCAATAATGAGAATATATATCTAAAACCGATTATACAAACAAAACAAAAACAAATAATTTTAGATAAAGAAGTATTTGGTAATGAACTATTTTATAGTGTAGAAAATGGTCATGTTTATGAGATTCCAAATTTTATCAGTATTATACTTTTTAATTGGGATGAAAAAAGATTAATGTTACTTATTAAATATTTTGGTATTGATAGACTTAAACCATATATACTAAAACAAAAAGATATAAAATTATTAAAATCTTTTAATCAGCATGCTAAATATATTACCAGGAAAAGATAATACTAAAAAAGACAAAAGATACTTTAAACTGATAATGAATTATAAATTTTTTATAAAAAATGATTTTAAATTTGTTGGAAGTGTAAAAAATACTAACTGATATGAATATTCTGGTTCCCCTAAATATAACATAAAATTTTGAACAGCTTCTTCCTCAATCTACAGGTTGTGAAACAAGCATTTTGATAACTTATTTTTTGTCCTATTTAGTGTTGATAAATCATATCAAGTTTTCGTATATATTTATAAATGATTGAAAATACATAAGATTAATTTTAAATAAAAAATTATAATTTAATTTCTGAATTATAAAAAGAGTAATTTGTGAGTTTTTTATTTGATAATATTATTTCATCTTAAATTCATAGTTGAATTAAAAGGAAATAAGTGAATTTTTTGTTTAGAGAATTATTTAAAAAATTAAAATTTAGATATGTAATGTTAATTTTAGTATTGTCAATTCCTCTTAGTTATGCTTTTCAATATGTAGTAAATGTAACTTTAATCTCAAAAAATGAATTTCCCTTAGATAAATCTCCAAATCCACAAGCAACAGAACATTTTATAAAAGCAATGGAATATAGAAATTACATTTCACATATACATAATTTTGTAGATTATGATAATTTTTTGATGAGACCATTATTAACTAAGATGAATGAAGAGTATGAAAAAGGAAAATCATTGCTTCCAGAAACATCAGCAGAAGATGTATATTGGTATGTGATACTTTATAGAGGGATATATGGAATAGGAGAAATACCAGATGATTATGATATGTCAATGGCATATAAAACAACTTTAACAAAAGAAGAATATAAAAAACATTATGAAGAAATAGTTGATAAAATAAAAAGATTAGCAATAAATGATTTTAATTATGATGTACCAAGAGTAACAAACTATAAATTTGAATTCATGAGTGATTTAGTAAATGAATATGATAAAACAGTAGGTTTATTAAGCAAAGAATTTTTTGTTTCAAATAGGTATACACAAGATTTAAATGAGATATATATTTATTATAAGCAATTTAGAGATAAATACTTACCTTTGGCAAATAAACAAGATAAAAATAATCTTGTAGCACTTCATGACGAAATTTTATTTTTTTTAAAATTTATTACATATAAAGAATATCTTCAAAAAAGACAAATATATTGTAATGATGAAAAATATAAATTATTACTAACAAAAATAAAAGAACTAAAAAACTTAAAAACAAAAGAAAAACAAATGCTAGATGATTATATAGTAAATGTATTTGAAAAGAGTATTTGGCTTTATCAATTAACTTTAATGTTACAAGAATGCAAAAATTTAGAAAAAGAACCAAAAGAAATATTAGAGTATTTTCATCCAAAAATAAAACAGAGATATGAAGAAGAGTTAAATAATTTTAAAAATAAATTAAAAGACTAAAACATGGATACACAAGAATATCAAATTGGTACAAAAGCTTTTTGTAGTAAAGAAGAGTATGATAAATATATAGAGATTTCTAATTATATTGATAAGTTTTGTTCTACAGCAGATATTTTAAATACAGTTGTTAAACGAAGTTTAAAAATTGGCATCAAAATTATAAGAAAATATTTTATTTTGGAGCTTTGTCAAATAAAATATGTTGTTCGTATGACAAATATTAGGATAAATAAATGAAAAATGTAGGGTTTAAAATATATTCGGATTGGATGGAATTTGGTTATTCTGAAACATTATATTCTTGGTTTTCAACTATCTGTTATAGATTGGAAAATAGTAAATGGGGGAGTAGATTTCCAATAGTAATGAATAATTTGTATTATGATGAAAAAAATGGTGTAAAGTTTGAAGATTTAGAAAAATTTAAAAATGAGTTAAAAACTATAAAAAATGAGCTTTCAAAGTTGTCTATAAAAGATGCGATATGGAGCTTTGAAGAAAATATATGTAATGTACCAAATAACAAACCAAATTTAAACCATAATGCAGATAATTTATCAAATTTTTATGTAAATATAAGAATGAAAAATATTTATGATATATTTGATATTTTAATTGAAGATATGAATTACTATAAAACAAATTGTATAATTGTTGAAGAAAATTAAAATAAATACGCTATTTCAAATATTTAAATGTATTAAATTTACTCTTATTTTATCATTCATAAAAGAAATTATTTAAAACATCTGTTTTTCGGTACTATAAATATTTAATATTCTAAAAAATCAATATTTTATGCGATAATAAAAAAACAAGTTTTTCGTTTAATAAATGAAAAATGTATAAGAAATTTTCGTATATATTTATAATAGATTGAAAAATGCATAAGATTAATAATGATCTTTCTTTTATTTAGGTCTCATTTGATACTTACTTATTCTAAAAGCTTGTATAGTAAAATTAAGATATTTTTAATAATAAACTAATGATTTAAAATCAAATTTAATTATTTTATAAAAAAATAATAATTGTGACACGATATGTGACGACTTTTCTTTACAATTTCATCTAAAGTAAAACAAGAGAAATAATGAAAAAGAAATATTTATTATTGTTACTTACTATTTTAAATTTTTCATATGCAGATATAGCAACAAATGTTATAAATAAAAATATTAAAGATTTTGAAGAGCAAAAGAAAAATGAAAGAATAGAAGAAAATAAAGTTTATGAAATGAAACTTATTGAAGTTAGTAAAGATATAAAAAATCAGGGAATCTTAAATTCAGATATTTATAAATTTGGAGCAAAATCTTCAATCAAAATGGTAGAAAAAACTGAGGTGGTTTAAGTTTCAGAAGGTAACTTTTTTAAAAATTTAATTGCCTATTTTTACACTTCGTTTGACAACATTCAAGAATTGAGTATTATAAAAATAATTTCACTAATGAAAAAGGTCAAATAACTATCAATATGAATTTATTACCTGAATCTACACAGCAAAATAAACAAACTGTTTTAGATACGACAAAAGAGTAAAGATGAGATATATAATTTTATTTATACTAGTTTTTACTTTTAATGGTTGCTCTCCAAAAAATTTAGATAATACTGTAGAAAACATGATGATTTCATTAAGTGGTAATGAACCTCCTCAATCTTTTAGAGTAGCTAATCTTCAAACTATGAAAGATTATGTTTTTAATACAAAAGATTTCTCTTTTTCTTTGCCATTGGCAAAGGAATCTGATTTTACAAAGATGGGAGGATGGGATGGTATGAGTATGAGAGATGGAAAGACCATCGTATTAGGCTTAAAAGATTCCATTGTTTATCATATACATGTAACATCATCTATTTATAAATATGAAGAGAGAGGGCTGTTGAAAATGAAGACTTAGTATATTTAAACAATCGTTATCATAAATATTACCCAAATAAGAATATATCACTGCAAAGACATGGCAAAGAAAATTATATTTGTGAGGTTAAGGAAGGAGTAACAAATAGAGATATTTATCAAAATAAGGAAAAAATTTCATTTGGATGTTATACGTTTAACACTACACGAACAAAGGCAAAAATTGTTGGGATTAATTTAACATATAATAGATCAAATAATCCAAATATAGCAAAAGAATATACTTACGAAGACTTGCAAGAAAGAGCAAAAAGAATGCTTGATAGTTTGTATATAAAAGATGGTTGGGATGAATAATGAAATATATTTTTTTATTTATGATAGTTTTTATCTTAAATGGATGTTCACCAAAAAGTTTAGAGAATACTGTAGAAAATCTATTTGTAGCTTCAAGTGGAAATAAACCACCAAGTAATTTTAAAATAGCAAATGTAGAGACAATGAGAGATTATGTGTTTGATATGCCAGATTATACTATTGCTTTGCCAAGTGCAAAAGAGGAAGATTTTACTTTAATGAATGGTTGGGAAGGTGTAACTTCTTATAATAAAAATATGGGAGTATATCTAGATAATCATGGTATTTTATATCATATTTATGTATCAACATTTATTTATAAATATAAAGAGAGAGCAGTAGAGTATAAAGATGAATCATATCTTAAAGCTAATATGAAAAATAGAATAAATAAAAAATATGATATAGAAGGAAATATTAATGTTCATTATGAAACACAAGGTAAAGAAAATTATATTTGTATTGTAAAAGAAACAAAAGATAATAGAAAAAATGAAATATCTAAAACTTATGATTGTCATAAGTTTAATAAAAAAAGAGCAATGGCTAAAGGTGTTGTAATTACTTTCACTTACAGCAAATCTATAGATTATCCCAAAGAGACATTAGATTTAATAAAAGATTATACTTATGAAGACTTGCAAGAAAGAGCAAAAAGAATGCTTGATAGTTTGTATATAAAAGATGGTTGGGATGAATAAATTTAAAATATGAAAAATTTAATATTAATTTTATTAACAGTAATAATATTTAGTGGTTGTGTTGAATCTGAACCACAATATTATTCTTGTATTATTGGTTGTGGTAATGAAAATTTCACTCCTCAAAAAGGGTATTATTATGATTCTTCTTCACCTACAAAACAAATACCACTTTCGGAACTTTATGAAAAACATAGATAATACAAAAGGAATATAGGTCTATATGGTTCAATCAGAAAAATTAAACCTAAATATATCTAATGATGGAAAAATAGAAGGTGCAAATATCAAAGCCTAAGATATAAATGTAAATGTAGAAAATAATACACACCTAAAAGGCTCAGTAATAGCAAGTGGAAACTATGATGAGAATGGAAACTTTTTTTCGTTCCCAACGTCCCCGTTGGGAACGCATATGAAAGCAAGAAGTAGAGGTAAAAATTGAGTGTAAACCTAATAGTAAATAAAAATCTATTGTCAAACCTAAATGCAAAAAATATTTATATAAATACAGATGAAAAATTAAGTACAAATACAAATATAGTAGGTTCAAATGTTGTTGCAGATGAGAATTTATATATAAATACAAATAACTTAAATGTAAAAGCAAGTCAAGATAATTACTCAAATACAAATGATAGTGAAAATATAAATGGAAGTATAGCATTTACAATGTATGGAGGTGGTGGTGGAACCGCTGGGTTGGGTTATGGAAAAAGTAATTCTTCAAGTGATACTATAATAAATAACAACTCACAATTATTAGCAAATAATATGAATATAAATGTTTCAAATGATGCAAACTTTGTAGGTGCAAATGTAAGAGCAAATGATACATTAAATTTAAATGTAGGAAATAATTTAAATATAGAATCCCTAAGAGATGAATATTCTTCAAATTCAAAAGGATTTAATGTAAATGCAGGACTAGGATTTGGAAGTGCAGGAGCAGCAGCAAATAGAACACCAAGTTTAGATGTAGGAAAAGTAAGTTCTGTAAATGGAGGATTTAGTGTAAATAATGGAGTAACACAAACAAAACAAACAGTGTTGAGTTCAGTTACTGCAAATAATCTAAATGTAAATGTTGGTGAAAATACTAATCTAAAAGGTTCTTTGTTAGCAAGTGGAAATTATAATGAGAATGAAAACTTTGTAGATAATAAAAATCTAAATTTATCAACAAATACTTTAACTTTTTCAAACTTGTCAAACTCTTCTTTCTCTTCAAATCAAAGTTTAGGTTTAAATCTAAATTATAATTTAAGTAGTACAAAAATAGTAAATCAAAAAGAAGAACCACAACAAGGTGGAATATCTTCAGTAGGATATAACTCATCAACAGGATTAGATGTAAATGTAAGTAAAACATTAGCAACATTAGGTCAAGGGAATATAACTATAAAAGATAAAGAGAATAGTGATGATTTAACAAAATTAAATACAGATACACAAAATATAAATAAAGATTTATACTCAAGCTCAACAGGAACGAAAGTAGATGCAACATTAGATACTAGACTTTTAACTGAAGATGGTAGAAAGCAAATAAAAGAAGATTTAGAAAGAACAAAAAGATTAGGTCAAGCTATAGGTGATGTTGCAACCTCTGATGCATTTAAAATTACTGATACATTTGATCATATAGGTGATGTACAAAAAGATTTAGATGTACAAAAAGCACTAGCATTAAAAGATAATGGACAAACAATAAATATCTTGGAAAATCAACAAAATTATTCTCAAGAACAAATAGACAATGCAGTAAATGATTATGCTCAAATTTATGCAGATATTTATGGAATAAATATTGAAACAGCAAAAGTTGCTTTATTAGGAAAATATGGTTCAACGTATACAAATGCAGATAGTACTAGTTCAAATATATATTTAGATAAGATTTTAAATCAAAATGCTTTAAGTTCTGCAAACACTCTAGGACATGAAGTAGCTCATGTAAGACAAAATCAAGGAGAAACTTACTTAAGAGATACAACACAATTACAAGAAGAATATGCGAATATATTTGGTAATTACTCAGCAAGTGGATTAGATTTTTCTTCTTACGTGTATAATAATGTTCAATTAAATAGTAATCCTATATTGAATAAAATTGTTGTAACAAATCAAGATTTAAATACATTAAAAGCAAATACAAGTTTGTATCTTCAAGATGCAAGTAAGGTAAATAGTGGTGAAGGAAGAATTGATGACGAAAGTTACTGGACGCTTCAAGATATGGATAGAACAAAAGATTTACAATCAGATAATGCAAAAGATAGAATAAAAGCATTGATAGAAACAGGAAATACAGAAAGTGAAATTTTAAAACAAGTAATAAATGATGGTACTTTAAGAGGATTAAGTCAAGAAGAATTTGATAATATATATGTTTCTCAAAAACAACAAGTTGATGACGCAAATAAGTTAGTGGATAATATGATATTATCTTTAAAAGCTAGTGAACTTGCTTTAGGTGGAAGAGAAGTAGTAAAAAATATTGCTGAAGCTATTACTAAAAAGAGTATGGAATTATCACTTAAAAATGCAGGATTTACGGCTAGTTCTGATTTACTTAACCAAACTGTTACACAATTGGTTAATAATGAACAAATAAGACAAGAATTACTAGCTAATCCAGCGGAGGCTATTAAAAAAATTGTAGATAATATTGATTGGACTCAAACCGCTGTATCTGTGGGAATTGGTTCAACAGGTACAAAAACATCAACTAATGTAAATAATGTTATTGACCGAGTTAAAGCTAGGAATACAGTACAAAATCAATTAGATAAAGCAACAAGCCCTACTTTGCAAAATAAACTTAATAATAGAGTAGAAAAAATTGATAATCAAATTATTGATAAAACAAAAATTCTTTTGATACCTGAGGTTACTAAAACAATTTTAAATACTGAACCAAAGGAAATAGTGAAAGAAATAATACAAGACAACTTACCTGAAGGAAATACTAATGAAAATTAATTGGAATGAAATTAATGATTTTTTTAAGGGTATATTCTCAATATTTTTAGGTTTTAGTTTTTCCTTAATAACATTGATTAGTTATGATAATATAGCTATAAATAATGTATATTTATTAATTTTTATATATATCTTAACTTTTATATTTTTATCTTTCATTTTAAAAATTTTTTTACAAAAGTTTTTAGATAAATACTTTTTTTTAGGAGCGTTTTTAATAGTGGCATCACATGCATTATATACAGAATTCACTAAGAATAGTCAACCGATAAATGAAAAAGTGACCATTCAACAAAAATCAGCTTTTCAAACAGAAGAACAAAAATACAAATATAATTATGGAACAATAGAAGAGAAAATAATTATTCTAAAAAATATGGGTTTGTCAAAACAACAGGTTTATAATAAGTTAGAAAATAATACAGAATTTAGAACTTTGATAAAAGATAATCAAAATAAATTTGATGAAATATTTCAAAAGGAAAATTAGTATTATTGAGATAAATGATGCAAACTTTGTAGGTGCAAATGTAAGAGCAAATGATACATTAAATTTAAATGTAGGAAATAATTTAAATATAGAATCCCTAAGAGATGAATATTCTTCAAATTCAAAAGGATCTAATGTAAATGCAGGACTAGGATTTGGAAGTGCAGGAGCAGCAGCAAATAGAACACCAAGTTTAGATGTAGGAAAAGTAAGTTCTGTAAATGGAGGATTTAGTGTAAATAATGGAGTAACACAAACAAAACAAACAGTGTTGAGTTCTCTTACTGCAAATAATCTAAATGTAAATGTTGGTGAAAATACTAATCTAAAAGGTTCTTTGTTAGCAAGTGGAAATTATAATGAGAATGAAAACTTTGTAGATAATAAAAATCTAAATTTATCAACAAATACTTTAACTTTTTCAAACTTGTCAAACTCTTCTTTCTCTTCAAATCAAAGTTTAGGTTTAAATCTAAATTATAATTTAAGTAGTACAAAAATAGTAAATCAAAAAGAAGAACCACAACAAGGTGGAATATCTTCAGTAGGATATAACTCATCAACAGGATTAGATGTAAATGTAAGTAAAACATTAGCAACATTAGGTCAAGGGAATATAACTATAAAAGATAAAGAGAATAGTGATGATTTAACAAAATTAAATACAGATACACAAAATATAAATAAAGATTTATACTCAAGCTCAACAGGAACGAAAGTAGATGCAACCTTGGATACAAGACTTTTAAGTGTAAATGGATTGAATCAAATAAAAGATGATTATAATACAGCAACGGCAATAACAAACGCAATAGAACAAATAGTAACTAATGATAAAGTAGGATTAACTGATTTTTTTAGTGAAACTCAAAAAAATATAGATGTATATAATGGTGTTAAAGCAAAAATAGCAAATGATGAAGAATTAGCTAAACAATTACAAAACTCAGATTTAAACCCAACAGATAAACAAAATATGTTAAAAGAATTAGCCCTAACAGTAATGCAAGAATTAGGATATGTGTCAAATGATGTAAAATTAATTTATACAGATGAAACAGGAGTAAATAATACACAAGTAAAAGGATACTTTGATGATAAAACTAATACTAGTTATGTAAATGATAAATATAATGACTCGACAACACAATTGATAGCATCTTTGGGACATGAAATAAGTCATGATATGGATAAACAAGATAAAATATTTGTGTCAAATGATAAAGACCAAAATATATATGCAACAAACTTTGGAGAAGATTTAGCCTTTTATACAAATGGAGCATTAAGTATTATTACTGGTGGAAGTTTAGCTGATACAAATACACATAATCAAGGGATAGTAACATCAGTACCAAGTGTATTTAATATTAGTAATAATCTGCTAAATAGAAATAATGTACAATTTTCTTCACTTGATAAGTCTGGTGGGGATGATAGTCCTCTTTTAATAATCCCGGCTGTATTAGCAATACAAAGTTATCTTAATACACCAACAAATGAAAATGATATACATAGAGAAATAGAAGGAGAAATAGATAAAAATATGAATCAACCAATGATAAAAGTAATAAATAAATCAGGAGAAGTGATTAATCAGTTTGGAAATAATGTAAGTACAGTTTATTTAAAAAGAGATGATATATCACAAGATATTTCAACTGCTTATAATAATATGCCAGAGTGGGCTAGAAATTTAACTATTAGACCTGCAATGACAATTGTTGAATATGGAGCAACTGGTTGGCTTCCAAAACCTATAGCCAACTCCTATGATATTTATTCTGGGCAGAATTTTGACACAATACCTACATCTAAATGGGGCTGGTTAGGATATGGGAATAATAAATTAATGGAAAATGAGAAAAATAATGAGAAATAGTTTATTATCAAAAATTAATAGTACATTTTTAACTGCTATTATTGCAATATTTATGGGTATTGTAACAATTTTAGACCCTTCTTATACAAAATGGGGAACAGATGAAATATCCAATATTATGATGGGGATATTAATTATTGTTGGAGGTTCTATAGTAGCTATTGTTCAAGGTATTTCTATTTATAAAAGTTATAAAAAAGATAAGGGAAATAATAAAAATGACAATTTTTGAAAAGGGCAGTTACAGCTCCATTTTCAATAGATTTAGATGTACAAAAAGCCCTAGCTCTAAAAAATGATGGAAAAACTGTAGATATTATAGAGAATCAATTTAATTATTCACAAACACAAATAGATACAGCAATAAATGATTATGCACAAATATATGCAAGTACTTATGGAGTAAATATAGATATAGTAAAAATGGCGATATTAAATAAATATGGTTCAACATATACAAATGAAGATAATATAAATTCAAATATCTACCTTGATAAAATCCTAAATCAAAATGCTCTAAGTTCTGCAAACACTTTAGGACATGAAGTAGCTCATGTAAGACAAAATCAAGGAGAAACTTACTTAAGAGATACAACACAATTACAAGAAGAATATGCGAATATATTTGGTAATTACTCAGCAAGTGGATTAGATTTTTCTTCTTACGTGTATAATAATGTTCAATTAAATAGTAATCCTATATTGAATAAAATTGTTGTAACAAATCAAGATTTAAATACATTAAAAGCAAATACAAGTTTGTATCTTCAAGATGCAAGTAAGCTAAATAGTGGTGAAGGAAGAATTGATGATAGACAATTATCAATAGAAGAAAAAGCATTATTATTTACACAAAATGCGAATGATTTGAAAGAAGCTCTTGCTCAAAATAGTTCAAATCTTTCTTTGGAAAATATAAATTATTTGTATGAATTAACTCAAAATGCTATGATTGATGAATATGGACAGAAAAAATTAGATGAAGTATTAAAAAAAGCAGAAAATCAAAATATAAAAGATGAAGTGTTGTTTGTAATAAATGAAATAAAACAACAAATACAAGAAGATGCAAAAAATAACTATTATGTAGATTTGCAAACAGGAAAATTAGTTCGAATGATGGATGTAAATAATTATGAAGATACACAATATCAACCTTCAAGTTTAGGAGAACAAAATACAAATGTATTTAATAGTGCAGCCTTAACAACAGCTGGATTAGTACCAAGTCCAATAGTTTCAGGTGTTGCTTGGGGAGTTGATACGGTTAGGAATATTTCAAATGAAACACATGATGATACTTTTAGTGCCGCACAGAATACTTATATTCCAGCATTATTGGGATTACCAACTAATAAAGTAATATATCAAAAATTAGGAGCAGGATTAAGTTATTATAATTTAGTGCAAAGTATAAATACATTTAATACAAATGCAAAAATATTGGAGATACAAAGAGATAGTGCAAATAGTGATGAAATAGTAAATATATCAAATGATTTACCATCTTATGAAAATAATAATATAAAAGATATAAAAATATTTAATCGAAATAATATAATAAAACCTAGACCGATATGGACAATAGAGAATAGTGGATTAAATTTAAATCTTATAAAAGTAGGAGATATAAAATATGAGTCTAAGTAAATTATGGAAGTGGTATGAACGATTAATCTTGAACTATACAGATATTAATAAAAATTTTAAATTATTTATAGGTTCCATACTATGTATAGTACCTTCCCTTATCTTAAACTATTTTATATATATAATTATTTTTAATTTTAATAATGAATATAAATATGCATTATTAATTTTTTTATCAATTGCAGAGGGACGATTATTATTAATGTTCATAATGTGGAAAAATAAATGTAACTTTGGAAAAGGACAAAATAAATTTGTATTGTTAATATCATTATGTATGTTAATAGCATCAATTTTAGGCTTAACATACCTCATAATTAAAGACATTAATGGAGGTTTCCCAAAAAAAGAACCTCAAAGTTACACAAAAGAGATTAATCCAAATTTGTTGAATAATCCAAATAAATATGATTATCTAAAAGTGAAATAGATAAAAATTGAGTCTGAATCTAAAATCAATAAAATACAAATAACTTAAATGTAAAAGCAAGTCAAGATAATTACTCAAATACAAATGATAGTGAAAATATAAATGGAAGTATAGCATTTACAATGTATGGAGGTGGTGGTGGAACCGCTGGGTTGGGTTATGGAAAAAGTAATTCTTCAAGTGATACTATAATAAATAACAACTCACAATTATTAGCAAATAATATGAATATAAATGTTTCAAATGATGCAAACTTTGTAGGTGCAAATGTAAGAGCAAATGATACATTAAATTTAAATGTAGGAAATAATTTAAATATAGAATCCCTAAGAGATGAATATTCTTCAAATTCAAAAGGATTTAATGTAAATGCAGGACTAGGATTTGGAAGTGCAGGAGCAGCAGCAAATAGAACACCAAGTTTAGATGTAGGAAAAGTAAGTTCTGTAAATGGAGGATTTAGTGTAAATAATGGAGTAACACAAACAAAACAAACAGTGTTGAGTTCAGTTACTGCAAATAATCTAAATGTAAATGTTGGTGAAAATACTAATCTAAAAGGTTCTTTGTTAGCAAGTGGAAATTATAATGAGAATGAAAACTTTGTAGATAATAAAAATCTAAATTTATCAACAAATACTTTAACTTTTTCAAACTTGTCAAACTCTTCTTTCTCTTCAAATCAAAGTTTAGGTTTAAATCTAAATTATAATTTAAGTAGTACAAAAATAGTAAATCAAAAAGAAGAACCACAACAAGGTGGAATATCTTCAGTAGGATATAACTCATCAACAGGATTAGATGTAAATGTAAGTAAAACATTAGCAACATTAGGTCAAGGGAATATAACTATAAAAGATAAAGAGAATAGTGATGATTTAACAAAATTAAATACAGATACACAAAATATAAATAAAGATTTATATTCAAGCTCAACAGGAACAAAAGTAGATGCAACTTTAGATACTAGATTTTAACTGTAAATGGATTGAATCAAATAAAAGAAGATGCAAAAATAGCTTCAAAGATAATAGATACAGTTGAAAAAATAGCAACATTGGATGATGTAGGAATTCAAGATTTCTTTAAACAAACAGGACAAAGTGTAGATCAATATAACGCATATAAAAAACTTTTAATGGAAAATCCTCAATTAGCTGAAAAACTACAAGATTCTAATTTATCACTTGAAGAAAAACAAATATATGCAAACCAAATGTTAAAAGCTTTAGAAAATGAATTAGGTTACTCTTTAGCAAATGGTGTAAAAGTAATATCAACAGATGAAACAGGAGTAAATAGTACACAAGTAAAAGGGTATATCTCACTTGAAAATGATACAATTTATTCAAATGATAAAAATCAAGATTCAACAAAAGATACAATATATACACTTGGACAGGAATTTGCAGGAGCAATACAAAATGCAAATGGTATAGATATAACACAAAATAGAGATGTACACAATGAATATCAAAATGCAATAGCACAAGATACAGTAAATGATATGAGTTTTATATTGAATAATCTCTTTAATAGTTACTTATCAGATACTAATAATCATAATACAGGAATAGTTACAACAGAACCTTCAATATTTAATAAAGATAATAGTTGGTTGGTAAATAACAATAACGAATTTGCTTCTTTGGATAAGAGTAATGGGGATGATTTACCAGTTTTTGTAATACCAGTTATAATAGGTATGTCAGTTGGTGGAGGTATAGAGTTTGGAATGCAAACAGTACCTCAAGTTGTTGGTCAATTAAATGATAAAGGTTGGCAACCAAAAAATATAAATGTCGATGAAGTTGAAGTTGATTGGTTTGATGTTGGAATGATGACAGCTATTGGTGCAGTTGCACCAAGTGGTTTAGGAGCTGCTAAAAGTGTATATAATTCTTCTAAAGCAATAGTTAGTTTGAAAAAACAAAAAGAGACAGCAACAGCTATAACAAAAATTAATAAGTTGGATAATAGAATTGATGCACATACAAATAATATAATAGATAATGTAGTAACACAAGGAATGATAGCAGGAGGAAAAATTATTGTGAAAGAATTAGATGAAAAAAAAGTAGGAAATGAAAATGAATAGTAATATTGTAATTGGAATTATATTAATAGTCATAGGAATAATTTATTTTAGTCGAAAAAATGGACTTAAGGAAGGGCTAGTATATTCCGTATATATAGTTTTATTAGGTGGAATTACAGGTTTAATATCTATATATTTTAGCGATTATGCTAAATGGATTTTAAGTTGTATCCTAATAGTAATTGCTTTTATTTTAAATTATCCACCTTCTAAGAAATTTGTTTTTGATAATATAAAGAATATTTTTAATAAAAAGTAATTCAAAATTACAAAAAAAATGGCACAAACTCAATCAAAAATAGATAAACCATAACCTAGAATTGATGCTCATATCCAAAATCAGTGGAATCATATAAAATTTCAAGGTGCAACATATGGTATAACAGAAGGTGCAAACTTTATTTTCATCGAAGAAGAAAAATAAAATGATTAAATTAATTATTATATGGTCTTTAATTATTGGTTTTTATTTATACACTTGGATACAATCATATAACAAAACGAAAAGTAAATCATATGTATTCTCTATAATAAAAAAAGATATAAAGAATTTATTATTTGGATTTATTGTTGTTTTTACACTTTATTGGATAGTAGATAAATATGAAGAAGCAACAAATTTAAAAAATATGCCTAAACAGGAATTTGATCAGAAACTTTTTATTCCATTAACGGACAAAGAAAAAGAAGTCTTCCAAAACAATAAAATTGAAGGGAAGTAATAAATGTTAAAGAAAGTGAAAAAATAGGCAGTTAAATTGTTTTAAAAGTTACCTTCTAAAAGAAATATAATTAGATAATTTAGATAATAATGATGTAAGAGTTCAAGAGTTTATTAAAATGCTAGTTCGGGATTTGCGATAGATACTTTGCTTGCAGGTGGAGCATTTGATATAATACAAATGGAAATATTTTTACCCAAAAAAACCAATATCAAGCAACTGATAGAGGAACAGAAAATAATAATCCTGCTGAAACTTTGAGTGAAATTTATAATAAGATAGATTTAGAAAAAATTAATTTAAATGAAACAATGATTGCAAGTACAATAGGTTCTTTTTCTGATACAAAATATGATGGTATAAAAGAATTAAAAGAAAGAATATCGGCGAGAAATACAATTTTAAATCAAATTAACAATCCAAATTTAACTAGTAATACTAAAAGATTAAAATTTGAAGAAAAATTATCAAGTATAGATTCTGAAATAAAAAAAAGAGTTGGAACAATTGTAACACCAATTATTATTGAACAAATTGCAACACAGAAGCCAAGAGAAATAATCGAAGGAGTATTGTCAAATGATTAAAGAAATATTTTATTATTTGTTAGTGATATTTATATTTTTAATAGGAATAGCTTTATTTTCATATATAGCTAAAATGTATCAAATAAATATTTATGTATTAGTTTTTTTCTATGTAATTTTTTCTGCAATAATTTTTATTTTTGAAAGAAAATTTTTTAATAATGAAAAGTTTTTTACAATTTTTTTTATTATTCAATTTTTATTATTAATTTTTATATTTAAATTTCAGTTTAAATATTTCAAGAATGTTGATAAAAATGAATCAAATAACTCAAAAGTAATTTTTCAACAAAAATCAGTTTTCCAGTCAGAAGAAGAAAAGTACAAATATAATTATGGAACAATAGAAGAGAAAATAATTATTCTAAAAAATATGGGTTTGTCAAAACAAGAAGTTTATAATAAATTGGAAAATAATACAGAATTTAGAACTTTGATAAAAGATAATCAAAATAAATTTGATGAAATATTTCAAAAGGAAAATTAGTATTATTGAGATAAATGATGCAAACTTTGTAGGTGTAAATGTAAGAGCAAATGATACATTAAATTTAAATGTAGGAAATAATTTAAATAATGTATAATGAACTTATACCAAAATTATTTCAAGTAGAACCAGCTGAAGAGAACTAAATTGAAATATATAAAATATAGATTTGTGATCTGGCAACAAGAAATAAGATACAAAATTCTGAACAGCTTTATCCAAAACCTCTAGGATATATAACATATACTATATTAATGCATTTTCCATGTTCCAAAAAGTGTTCAAAAAATAAAAAATGCAAAGTTCAACAAACCTTAAGGGATTATGGAATAAAAAAATAAGCTTATAAATCTAATTAAAATAAAAAGTTTGTTTTTTATAAAAAAACACTTCATTTTATTATATTTAATCATTTTAATTGAATGTTGTATTGTCAACAAAATAAAATCAAAATGAATCAGCAAGTATTTTATAGAAATTATCCAAATCATCTAAATTAAGATTTGGTGAAAATAAATATTCTTCAAAATTTGATTTTTTAAATGATTTAAATTTTCTCAAGTCTAAATATTTAGTATCATTTTTAATTATTACATCATCAATAAAGTAAATTACTTTACAATCTATATTTTCACATTTACATATATAAAAAAAAGATTTATTTAAATTTCTTTCTAATTTACTTGGAATAACACATTCCATAATTTCATTTAATTGATCATAATATTTATCATCCATATAAAACTCTAAAAGTAGTTCAAGTGTATCTGATATAGAACGACATTTAAAAGTTTTTTTTATATTAAATAAATTATCTAATATTTTAGTCTTTACTTTAATTGTTGAAATTGATTTTTCTAAATAAAATTCTTTTGAGGAATTTAATTCTCTTTCATAAATATATTTTTCTTGAATCAGTGAATTAATATATAATTTAAGTTCTTTATATGTATTTGAATTTTTATGTATATTGGAATATAAAATTTTTTCTAAATCTTTTATAGTATCTTTTAAAATTTTTAATTGTATTTCTAAAAATTCTGCTTTATAAATCTCTTCCATTCTTTTAACCCACTATAGTAGTTTGAAGAAAAATTCTATAACAAATAAACTTAAAATAAATTACTATAGTAGGTTTAAATGAATTTTTCCAAAAATGAAATTGAAGAGTTTTATATAAAAATTGGTAAAAATGTCAAGAAATATAGAGAAGTAAAAGGTATAACTCAATTACAATTAAGTTATGAAATGAATTATAAATCTGTAAGTCTAGTATCTGCAGCTGAACTATATAAAAATAAAAAGCATTTTAATCTTGAACATTTATATAAAATTTCAAAAATTTTAGATGTTGATATTGAAATATTAGTTAAATAGATTAAATTTTGTTTATTATTTAAAATGGCATTTCATCTATATAGATAATTATCTATTCCTGTTAATATAAAAAAAGGATTAATTAAAAAAGGGTCTAAAAAGTTAAGTAAACTTCGGTACTATCGTTAGTTAAAAAGGATTATTTACAGATGTCTGTAAAAAAACACTTAAATATGTCCAAAATGTTTATCTAAAAACACAAAAAAGATTGGTAAAAGAAAAGAAATTCAACGTTATCAATGTAATAATTGTGGTAAAAATTTCAATCAAAAAGATGACCAGAAAAACTAGAAAATCATCTTTTCAAAGAATATGTTTATCATAGACAATCTTTACAAAACTTAGCAGATAAATATAATAAATCTATACAATGGGTTCATTATAAAATTAAAGAATATCTTCCTATTGAAAAAGTACATAATCCAAGACCAGTAAATTTAATATGTGATACAACCTTCTATAGTAAAAGAAAAGATAAGTTAGGTACTTTAGTTTTTATGGACAGCCTTCCCCCCATGAGATTCTAATTTGGAAACATATACAAACAGAAAGATTAGATGATTATAAATATTTATTAATAGAACTATTGAATCTAGGATATACAATTTTATCTGTAACAATAGATGGTAAAAGAGGGGTATCTAACGTATTTAAAGATTATCCTGTACAAATGAGTCATTTTTACCAGAAACGTATTATTCAAAGATATATAACATTACATCTAAAACTAGAAGCTAGCCAAGAGTTAAAGAAAATTGTGACTAGATTGAAATATAGTGATGAGAGTAGATTTATAAAAGCATTAGATATTTGGTATATCAAATATAAAGATTTCCTTAATGAAATTACTCTTCATCCAGATAGTCAAAAATATTTTTTTACTCAAAAAAACTTGTAGCTGCTTATCGTAGTATTAGAAATAATTTGCCATATCTTTTTATCTATAAAAATCACAAGAAATTAAATCTTACAAATACAACAAATTTAATTGAATCAGTACATAGACAATTTAGGAAACTAACTAAGACTAAAGGTGCATTTCCAAATGATAATTCTTTGCTAAAATTGCTTTTTATGGGAATAAAAAATGCTGAGAAAAAATGGACAATGCCAGTATGGAATTGGAGTTTAACACTTTCACAACTGGCAATATTTTTCGAGGGTAGACTGGATAGTGAACTTAAAATTTAAGTTCATGTGTGATAGGATTTCTCCTATCAGAATTACTTTGACACGGAATATTTAACGGTCTCAAAATATAGACTAATTTCTTTTATTTAAAAAATATTAAACTCTAATTAACTGTTTAATTTAAATAATGTAATTTTATGACTTCTAATTAACTATTGTTATTTTTTACATCCCAAATATGTTCTATTAAAATTTCTTCTTTATAATATATTACAGATTTAAAGGTATCATTAACTTTATAAGTTCCTACTCCTTTAGGAGTACCACTCATAATAATATCACCATCTTCTATACTCATAAACGTTTCAATTTCTTCAACCATTATTTCAGGTTTATAAATCATCAGTTCATAATTGCCTTCTTGTTGAAGTTTTTCATTTATAAAAAGTTTAAATGTTAAATTTTTCATATCACCATCAAATTCAATGAAGTTGCTAAAAACAGCAGAACCATTAAACGACTTTGCTCTTTCCCATGGTAATCCCTTTTCTTTCATTTTATTTTGTATATTTGCTTTAGTTAAATCAAGTCCAAAACCTATACCTGTTATTTTTTTATTTACAACTAAAAAGCAAAGTTCTCCTTCAAATCGAGTATCCTCAGAAAAATAAAATAGATCTTGAGAAATTGAAGAATTGGGTTTATTAAAGATTACCATATTTTCTGGTATTTCATTGTTCAATTCAGTAATATGATCAACAAAATTTCTTCCGACACATATTATTTTTGATGGATTGATCTTTTCATTATTAAAATTTATACAATTCATGCTCTATACCTTTTTTATTTTATAATAAAATAAGTTTATTTAAAAACCTATTTTAAAAATTTCTTTTATTAAAATTTTCAATAATCTTTTCCAATTCTTCTAATCTTTTTAATAACATTAGCTCCCTATTATACATTTCTGACAATCTAACTTTATAATCTTCAATATCTTTTCTATATCTTTTATTTAAAGCTTTACACTCATTTACTTCACTTGTTTCATACTCTTCTTTATCTTTTGTAATTCTTTCATATAATTCTGGATATCTTGATTTTCTAATAGAACCTTCTTTTTTTCCCGCTTCTAAAGCTACTGAATCATAAGATACTTTTGTAAATTTTGGAACTATTAGTGGCTTATTTTTTTTAATTCTTAATCTTGCAGCCTCATATTCTTCTTCAATTGACATAGAATTTTCCTTTAATTAATTTTTACTTTTGCTTTTAAAAAATTTAAATAATTCTTTAATTCTGATAATTTTTTAACTTCTGTTCTATGTGTTATAGAATTTAAATCTCTTATATCAAACTCATTAATATATTTTTCTTGTAATGTTATGATTTTTTCAATTTTTGAAATTTTTTGAACAGAATACTCACATTTAATACATGAAAAAAGAGAAGTAGGTATCAAATATTTATCACAAGGATCTAAAGTTACACACCCACCTAATGGTGTGGAATGCCAACGTAATTCACCTTTTTCAACTTGTTTTATTGTTAATGAAAGATTTTTTAAAATTACATTTTTTGCTTCAGGAGTTTTTGCGACTAGATATTTATCAAAAAAAATCCCACCCCCACCAAAAAGTATTTCATCAGATAATAGTACCTCCTTAGTAAAAGTCATAGCCTCAATATATATAGCATTACGTTTAATATAATTTGCAATGTGATCTTTATCTTCTATACCTAAAATATTTTTTGCTTTTAAATATCCATTACCATAGTATTCTGTCATATCTGATAAAAGATGTCCAAATTGTTCTTTTAAAGCAAAAATGGAAACTAAACCACTTCCTAATGAATACACAGCTAAACTTCTCCTATATTGATGAGAAGTAAAATTCCAAGCTTTTCCAATTTTTAACCATTTGTGATTAGTCCAATTACGAATTGGATCAATCACCATTAATTCATCTTCTATATGAGATTGTTTAACTGAAATTTGTTCATTATTTAATTTCATTTCACTTAAACTATGTTTTCCAAGACTTCGTGCAACTGAAGCTTGATATTCATAATATTTGTTCCTTTTCTGATTTAATAAAAATCCAGGAGAAATAATTAAAGGTTTTTTTGTTAAGTATGGTGTATAAAATTCATATATTGGTTCAGTTATAAGATTTAAAATAGTAATTACTCTTTTTATTTCAGAATGCGTAATCCATACTTGTTTTGTAGATTTTCCATGTATTTTGGTCTCTATCCCTTGTATTCTACATGGTAGTTCATCATTTGCTTCAAGAAAACAATCACTTTCTAAAGTTCTGCACTCATTATCTCTCATCCCCGTATACATATGAATTAAATGTCGACATGTACCTTGAATCAATCTAATTATTTTTTGAACTTGTTGTCTACATTCTACATTATATTTTTCATAAAAATCTTTTAAATTATACTTATTTACAGCATCTCCCCAAGAAATAAAATTTTCTATTTGTATCCATCTTTTTGTTTTACCATTTTTATCAATTTTGCAGCCTTTAGTAGAATATGCAAAATTTTCATTTTCTATCATTTCTTTTAGAAAACCAACTATATTTCCAATATTTTTTTCTATTTCTTCAATATATTGCCAACGCATTTGTGCAGCTTTTACATAAATTCCGACTGGAATAACTTCAGTTTGATTCATATTATCAGTATAAGTTTTAATAAGTTGTGCTAATTTCTGATTATTATTTTTTGATTCTTTATAATTTATGCCACTGTGTTCTACTCTCAATTTATTTAAAAGATTCAAAATGATTTGAAAATGAATACATATATATAAACAATTTTTTTCTATATATTTTAAATAATCATTTATATATTTATCATTTTCAAAAAATTGTTTAAGTGTGAATTTCTTAGGAAAAATAAAATCTATTATTGGTCGTACTCCCATTAAATAAACACCATTTAAACTTTCTCCACTTACATGTGATGATCCTTTTCCTTCTGTTTTAAATAAATACATAAATAAAATACGTTTAGATTCTTTTTTTAGTTCATCATCTAAAATCGTTTCAAAATGAATATTTATAGTTTTTCTTGAATAAGGGGGTCAAATCCCAAATATCATCTCCATACGAAGAAATTTTTTCCCCTAAAGAGTTTCTACTAATTACAAAATCCGCTTTAGGTTCTATGTATTTTTTTGATGAATCAGAAAATAACTTATCAGGATTTCTTAAATCTTCAATATCTTCAAAATCATAAAAAGGATAATTTTCTACAATCATTTTAAAACTCCTAACTCATCTAATAAATCTAACCATCTTAACCAATATGGAGTAAGCTTGCCTTCATATTTTACTTCTTCCCATATTTTATTTATTAATAGTTTTGAATTTGAATCTAAGCTAATCATTTCTTTACATATCATTTCAATACGATTTAACCAAGGATTTATAACTTTTTTATAATGTTCTTTATTTTCAGCCCTTGATAAAGAAATCTCTATAACAATATACTTAATACTCATCAATTTTCTAATATCTTCTTCATTATTATGAATTCTATAATGCACACACCACAAACAACTTTTTTGATCCATACATTCAAGTTCTATTTCTAGATCTTGTTCAATTATTATTTCAGGTGTTAATTCCTCTATACAATCACAATTTCCTGATGCAGTTTTTTGAATATTTTTATTAATATCATTTGTAACTGTTGTATGTACTGATGCAAAAAAATTTTCTATTTGTTTTGCTTTTTCTTCTTTTGTTTCACCAGAATAATGCTGTAAATGTGTACTGAGATCATGTTGTAGAGCAACAGAAGCAACAATTAAACCCTTTGTCTTATAAAAATCATTCCCATAATCTTTACGAAAATCTCTTGATAAAATACGGGGTAGTTTATTATCTATAGATAGAAATGTTTTATAAATTTCAGCTGCCCGAGAACCCTCAATTTGATTTTGAACAATTTTTGAATTTTCAGAATATCCACCAAAAAATAAATATTCACAACTATAACCATTTAAAGCAAATTCACGTAATTTAAGAAACTTTTCAAATGCTTTTTTAAATCCTTTTCTAATTTTGAAAAGAACTTTTTTATTATTAGCTCTACTTTTTATAGCTAAAAAATTATATTCATCTCTTGTAATACAAAACTTATTATTCCACTTTAATTTACCTAATGAAGATTCATTAGTACCAGTAATTGCAAGCATAATCATATACCAGGCATCCATTGCTCTTTTGGAAAGGGAAAGTCTATGTTCATGATTAAATTGTTCATTAACTTCTGATAATAATAGTAATAGCTTATTCCTTGCAACTTTAATACTACTTTTCTTATTCCAACGTTCTTTTCCTTTTAATTCAGATGTTATTAATTCAATTTCATGATCATTTAATATATGACCATCATAATGATCAATTGCAATATTATTATTACCATATTCTTGATATGAAGGGATAACTTTTGCTTTTAAACTTGGAATTATGGTTGCAGGACCTCTTGGTAATGAAATTGAATAGGGATAAGATCTTTTTTCAAGTAAGAAATCACTAACTTGATTGAAAAAATTATAATAAAAAGCAAATACATATTCAAATTCTTTTTCAGACTTCGTAGTGATTGAGAAATCATTATTTTTAATTTCCTTCCCTTTTATAACATTGATATCTTTTGATATTATTCCTTCATTATCATTTACTGAAATTTCTAATAATTTCAATGCCCATACACTTCTAAAATGTGCAGTAGTAGAAACAATTAAATTATTTTTAATTAAACTTCTTAAATATATTTTATACTCTATAAAACAATTAATTCCTTCATCCAATATAATAGGATAATCTTTGGATTGTTCATTAATCCAATTAATAAAATATAGTACACTATTTATAATATTCTTTATAGAATTAATATTTTTTATTGGATTACATATGTTATATTGACAAAGCATTTTTATTAAATCATCAATTATTTTTGAATTTTTACTATTTAAAGTTTCTAAATCTACAAAATATTTAGCCCCTTTATTACCGTAAGTTTTTTTAACAACTTTTTTATACATAATATGAGATAAATTGATTCTTAATTTTTTATACATTAATCCAATACGTGAATAATCAATATTTTTACGTTCTTCATCAATAATCATATTTAATAACTCATCATAATTTATATATAATGTGTGAATTTCCGTCAAATTTTCTATATTAAAATATTTTTTATTCTTCATTTTATAACCAACTTAAAAGTTTTTCTTCATGAAAGTCATGAGCTTGATTTATATCTTTAGTTAGACTATAATAATCAATATATTTCATGGTGCTTGTTATTTTTTTATGACCCATTAACTTTTGTAAATTTAAAGCTAATTGAAGTTGAGTCATCATTCCTTTATCTACTAATGGTTGATTTATTATCAGATAATTCATTGCAAAAGTTGCTCTCAAGTTATGAAAATGAAAAGGAAAAAATCTATTTAATTCTTTTAATTTAGGTTTTAAAGTATTGCAAATAAAAGTATTTATTGTTCCCCCTTTTTGTTTATTTTTATTTTTATTTTCTTTTCTATGTATATCAGTAGATGATATAAAATAAGGGTTACTTCTATTTGAAAGAAATACATATTGTTCTAATTCACTAGATTGAGGCTTTGCTTTACTTCTACGATTAAATGCTGTTTTAGAAATTATATACGTAATGATTAATTCTTTTAATCTTTTTGACAAAACTAAATCATAATTATTATCTTTTTTAGTATCTACACCTGTTCCTGGACCTACAGGTAAAAAATATTTTGAAATAGAATCAAACTTTTCTTGATTATTTTGCCATTTTAAAATTTCATTCTCAGAATAATTTATAGGTAAACTATTAACAAAATGTTTCAAGCGTAATGTAAGAACTGTTTCAATTCTAGCTCCAGTAAGAACTGAAAAAAGAAAAATCAATTTCATTTCATAATTATTTAAAATGCTTAATGTATTAAACAAAATACTCTGCTCTTTATAAGTCAATGGTTTTAATTTTTTACCATCATCTATTATACTTTCATCATAACGATTCACAGATATATTAACTTGATTAATATCATAACAATTTACATCCTTGAGAAAAATTCTTCCATACTTATTCTTATTGAAAATAGTTGATTTTATTAAATTAAATAATTTAACATCAAAAGAATGTCCTCTAACATCTATCATATAATTATAAAAAGATGTATTGGGACTAATAATTTTTTTCAGTGTATTTGGACATATTTCACCATTTAATAGTCTTTCATCTAAATATTTTCTATATTTCCAATTAGGTCTAGATGTAATTTTTTTTGCAACACTCCAATCAATATTTTCTCTCTCGCAAAAATTAATATAATCTTGCAATGAAAAAGAGTGATTTTTTAATGTTTGGGGATCAATTGTAGGATTATTATCAATTTTCCATAATAAATACATATTAGCTTCATACCAAAGAGTTCCATCACTTTTAACTACAAAAGGAAATTCATAATAGATGTTTGATTCATCATTATTATTTTCAATCTTTTTATAATAAATGACCTCACCATTTTCGTTAGCTATTGGGAGATTATTATTTGATTTAATTGTGGGAGTGTAAATTTCTAAATTTGTAATAAAATTTTTTAACATAGGAAATCCTAAAAATAATTTTCCCTATATTATCATAGTAAATCAACTATTGTACATAAAATTTATACTAATGAGTGTAAGTTTTATGTATCTAACTAATGGGTGTGATCCATATAATTTCTTCCTATACAAACAACTTTTGAAGGTTTGATCTCTATATCTTCTAATAATATTCTATTCATAATTCTCTCTTTTTTTAAATAAATGTTAGTAACATTTTAATACTTAAAAACATTAATAAGCAAGCAAAAACTTTTTTTACAATTTCAACAGGTAAAATATGAACCAATTTAACACCAATTGGTGCAGTTAAAAAACTAAAAAAGGCAACCATAAAAAAAGCTGGTAAAGAAACATAACCTAACATCAAATTATCTAAATTTGTATGTGACCAACCATTTATCATATAACCTAATGTTCCACTTATTGCTATTGGTAAACCAATAGCTGAACTTGTACCTATTGCTTTTTTCAACTCAACATTTTGCCACAATAAATAAGGAACACTAAGTGATCCACCACCAATAGAAACTAAGGCTGAAATTGCTCCTATTATTGAAGCGGAAAAAAATTGGATTATTGGAGTGAACAAAGTTCTACTAGGTTTTGGCTTTTTATTTAAAAACATTTGAATAGAAACATATGCCATAAAAATAGAAAAGAAAACAGCTAAAAATAATGAACTTAAAACAGAAGCTAAAAATGTTGCTAAAAATGTTCCTATTAAAATTCCAGGTGCCATCATTTTTACCACATCCCAAATAACACCATTTTTTTTATTATGAGCTCTTAAACTAGAAATTGATGTTATAACTATCGTAGCCATTGAAGTCCCAAGTGCAAGATGTACAACATTTTCAGTAGAAATCCCTTGTGCTAAAAAAAGTGTTGTAAGTACAGGAACTATTATTCCTCCACCACCAATTCCTAATAAACCAGCTGCAATTCCAACAACTATACCTAATAAAGCATACGCAAATAAGAATTCAAATCCGAACATCTAACTACCTAATATAATTTTATTTTATAAAAATTATAATATCATACCATGCCATAAAGCTTATTTACAAAAAATATAATGATTATTATATAATTCAAAAAATTAATTATAGGGAAAAATATGAAAGATAATTTATTAATTGTTTGGACAAATGGTGATATTGAAGTTGCAAATAAATTTCCATTACTTTATTCTTCAGTTATTTTAGATAGAGGATATTGGCAAACAGCTCACTTAATGCTTTGGGGACCATCTATAAAACTTGCAAAAGAAAATAAAAATATCCAAGAACAACTTCTAAAAATCCAAAAAACTGGTGTAAAAATGAGTGCTTGTATTGTTTGCGTTGAAGATTATGATGCAACTTCTATTTTAAATGAATTAAATATAGAAATCACACATACAGGAGAGCTTTTAACTAAAGCTTTAAAAGATGAAACTTATGCTGTAATGACTATTTAATACTTATCTATTACATCTTTTATTAAAACTGAAGTAATTCCCCAAATTACTTCACCATCATATTTATAAACCCAAATTTTATGTTTTTTATTTCCCCAAGGTTTTTTATAAGTATCAGGAAGTCCTAACTCTTCAACAGGGAAGAACACCTCTTTATTTCCATTTTCATCAACTTTATATGGTTGAATTTCATGGGCTAAAGTATACTCTTCTGGTTCATTTTCTTTAAAAAAAGTAATAGGAATTAATAAAGTTTTTTCAACTTCATTATGGTCAATTTTCATATTTTTATATGCTTTTTTCTTAACTCTTGCTACAAATGATTCAATCACTGCACCAATTGGAGCTACATAAGTATCAAGTTGTCCTAAAATTTTTATATCTTTTTTTTCAATTCCTAACTCTTCAAAAGTCTCTCTTAAAGCTGTATCTTTAAAATCTTTATCAACACCTTCTTCAAAACCACCACCAGGAAAACAAATATCGCCACCTTGTCTAATATGAGAAGCTCTTTTTTGAAAAAGTAAATGATATTCACCTTTAATTTTTACAAGAGGAATTAACACAGCACTATTAAAAAATCTATGTCTTCCTAAAACATTTGGATGTTTTGGCAAATTTGCTACTAATTTTTTTAAATTATCTTTTTTCATTTAACTTTTCTTTATAGATTTTATTGCTTCACACATTGTTCTTATTATTTTTACTAAATCCTTTTCTTCTATAGTATATGCAACAATTGAATAAACTAACTTTCCAAAAGGTCTTAACCAAACTCCATTTTTAACACAGAAATCTTGAACTTCTTGAGCGTAACAATCATCTTTTAATTCTATTACTCCAATAGCTCCAATATTTCTTACATCTTTTACTAAAGGATGTCCTTTTATTTTTTCTAACTCTTCTGTAAAAATTTCTTCAATTCTTTTTACTTTATTTTGCCAAGAAGAATTTAGAAGTAAATCTATACTTGCATTTGCTACACTACAAGCCAATGGATTTGCCATAAAGGTTGGTCCATGCATTAATACACCGATTTCACTATTAGAAATAGTATCACTCACATCTTTTGAAGTAATCATAGCAGCCATAGTCATATAACCACCAGTTAAACCTTTTCCTACAGTTATAATATCTGGTTTAATATTAGCATGCTCAAAAGCAAACATTTTTCCAGTATGTCCAAAACCAGTTGCAATTTCATCTAAAATAAGTAGAATGTCATATTTAGAACAAAGTTCTCTTGCTTTTTTTAGATATGTAGGATTATAAATTCTCATTCCTCCTGCACCTTGTACGATTGGTTCTAAAATAAATCCAGCAATTTCATTATGATGTTTTTCAAATATTTTTTCTAATTCTTCTATCTCTTTTGAACAATCAGTATTAAATCCAAGAGCTGGTGATTTTGTAAAAATATGTTCACTTAAATATGAACCATAGATTGAATGCATTGAGTTTTCAGGGTCACAAACACTCATAGCACCTAAAGTATCACCATGATATGCATTTTTTGACGCTAAAAATTTATATTTATTTAGATTTTTTGCTTTTTGATAAAGAATTGCTGTTTTTAGTGCAACTTCAACTGAAACAGAACCACTATCACATAAAAAAACAGAATTTAATCCAGTTAATTTAACTAATTTTTCACACAGAAGTGAAGCTTGTTCATGTGCTAATCCACCAAACATAATATGTGGCATAATATCGACTTGCTTTTTTAAGGCTTCATTTAATTTTGGATTATTATATCCATGAATTGCACTCCACCAAGAGCTCATTCCATCAATTAATTCTTCACCTGTTTCTAAAAATATTGTTGTTTTATCTGTTCTTTTTACAGGAAGAATTTTTGTTTTTGAAGGAAGTGCGTTATAAGGATGCCATACATGAGTTTTATCTATATCTAACCAATTCAAATAGTTTTCCTATATTTTAATTGATTAAATTATATCCAAAGAAAATTAGAAAAATAATAAATTCTAGCAGATACTATCTATTACTATTAAAACTAAAGTTCCTTTATAATTTCTGTCCATATGATTAAATTCAGTATTTGAAATATCTATATATCCATCCATATGTTTATTGATTATTTCTTGACACATATACAATCCAATACCAGTTCCTTGATGTTGATGCTTAGTTGTAAAATATGGTTCAAAAACTTTTTCAATGATTGAAGGTTCGATTCCACCTGCATTATCTCTTATTTTAATAATTGCTTTTCCATTATCTTTAGTAATATCTATAAAAATCAATCTTTCATCATCAATTCCTAATAAAGCATCTTTTGCATTATTTAATATATTAATCAATACTTGAATTAACTCTGTTTCATATCCACAAATTTTGATATTTTCAATATTATCTACAATTTTTATTCTATTTTCTACAAAATTTGCACTTAATAAATCTATTGTTTTTTTACAACATTTTTCTAAATAAAAATCTTCTTTATCTTTTTGAGGTTTGAAAAAATATCTAAAATCATCTATTGTATTTGATAAATATTTTGATGTATTTAATATTGAATCAACTGTTTTATAAAAGAATTCATCATCTAAATCATTTATCTGTTTTTTTAATTTCATTCCACTTGCACTTGTTGTAATCAAAGATAATGGTTGTCTCCATTGATGAGCAATATTTTCTATCATTTGTCCCATAGAAACCATTTTTTGTTGTTGAGATAAAAGTCTATCTTTTTTTAGATTTTCTTCAACCTCTTTTTTGATTCTATCTTCAAGCTGAACATTTATCTCTTTTAATTCTTTTGTTTTGTCATTTACAGCATTTTGTAATTGTTCATTTAACTTTTTCAAAAGCTTTTGTCTATATAAAATTGCTATAAAAATCAATAACAATCCTAATGAAATTTTCCAAATAATTGAATAATCAAACTCTTTTTTATGTTCAGTAAAAATCCATTTATTAAGCATCTCATTTTTAACTAATTCATCTATACTTAAAACAGCTTTTTGTAATATTCCATATAAAATATTATCATCATGATTTACAGCAATAGAAACATCCATACTCTCATCTAATTTTGCTGAAATTGCTATTTTACTCAAATATTTAGTTTGAATTTTATACCACGAAGTTGAAATCGCATCAACGTGACCAAATGTTTCACCATCTAAAATCTTTTTAATTCCCTCATCAATATTTTTTACAGGAATAAACTCTATATCTTTATATTTTTTTTCTAATTCTCTTATAATCGCATAATTTTCAATAACTGATATTTTTTTCTTTTTTAAAGAACTCAAATTGTTTATAAATGATGTCTCACTTTTTGTTAGAAGAACTAAAGGAACATTTAAATATGGTTTTGTAAAACTTAAATATTCTTCTCTATCTTTAGTCCAAACTGCTGAAGATAAAATATCACATTTTTTATTTTTTGCTGCTTCTAAAGATTCATGAAAACTTGAAGTTTGAACAAGTCTTATTGGTTTTTTAATTCTTTGTTCTATCAATGAAATAAAATCAGCTACAAATCCCACAAATTTTTCATCTTTTATATCACTATATGGCATCGCATTTGGAATAACACACATAGTTATGATATCTCTTTGCTCTAAATATTTTTTTTCAAAATCTGAAAAAGTTAAATTTCTTAGATTATTTAAATCAAATACAAATTTATTTAAATCAACTGGTTTTTGAATTAATCCCATTAGATTATATAAGTCATATATTCTTTGAATTTTATCTTTTTTAATTTCACCTAAATTTGCTGTATTAAAATAAGATAATTTTCTTAATTCTTTAGCTTCATAAATAAGTTCACTTTTCTTTAAATTTTGAGTGTTATATTTTTCTATAATTAAATTTGCACTCTCTTCAATATTTGAATAAGCATACTCCCAACCTTTTAAAGATGCTTTTTTAAATAATAATACAGTGTTTAAATCATTATTAATTAAATTTTCACTTGTATATAACATATCACTATACATATCAAATCCAAATTTTTTTGGATCAAAAACATTATATTCTATACCTTTTTTTTGAAGTTCATATGGTGCTTTTGAGATATATGCAGAAATCACATCTGTATTTTTATCTATTAAATCATTTATGTTATGAGTGTGTTTTAGAAATTTTAAATTTTCTAATTTAACTTTGTTTGATACAATCATTGCTTTTAATGATACTTCACTTGAATCATCAATAGTTGTCATAACTCTTTTATTTGAGAAATCTTCAATAGTATTAATACCTGATTCTTTTGTACTAATCAAAATTAATGGAGTTGCTTGAAAAAGTGCATATAAAGCAACTATATTTCTATCTTTTGTTCGCTCTAAAATTAAAGTTTCTCTTCCCACAGCAAAATCAAATTTTCCATCACTTACTTCTTTTGGGATATCTACACCAAATTGAAAAGGAATAATTTCTACATCTAATCCTAATTCTTCATAAAAACCTTTTTCTTTTGCCATATAATAACCAGCAAATTGAAATTGGTCAAACCAAGACAAATGTAATGTAACTTTTTTTAATTCTTTTGAATAAGATATTGTTGAGACAAGTAATAATAAGAAAATAAGAAACTTTAATTTTTTTCTAAATATCAAGTAAATTCCTCAGTTTATGCTAACTGAGTATATCTAATTTTTATTAAAAATGTAAATATAAAAAAGATAAAATTTATACCAAAACAAAAAAGTTTTGAGTATAAATTTTATAAAAATAATTAATGTAAGAAGTGTCTAATTCCTGAGAAGTATAAAGCCATGTCATATTCATCAGCAGCAGCAATGATTTCATCATCTCTGATACTTCCACCTGGTTCAATTACACATTTAACACCAGCTTCAGCTGCAGCATCAATGCTATCTCTAAATGGGAAAAATGCTTCAGATGCTAACACAGCACCAGTTACATCTAATCCCATATCTTCTGCTTTTCTTAAAGCTGCTTTTGAAGCATCAACTCTTGAAGTCATACCCATACCAACAGCAACCATTGCAGAATTTTTAACGTAAACTACGCAGTTTGATTTTGTTAAAGAAGCAATTTTATAAGCGATTTCCATATCTTTTACTTCTTGCTCTGTTGCAATTCTTTTAGATTTTAAAATAGAATTTCTAACTTCATCTTCTTGTACTTTATCAGCATCTTGGAATACAAATCCACCATCAACTCTTTTAAAGTCAATTGCATCGTTTGCAAGTTCTAAATATTCAGTTCCTTGCTCAAATAATTTAATTCTTTTTTTAGCATCAAATACTGCAACTGCTTCAGGAGTGAAACTTGCAGCAAAAATAACTTCTAAGAAAATTTCATTCATTTTTTCAGCTAATTCTTTATCAACACAACCATTAACAGCAACTACTCCACCAAAAGCAGAAACTGGGTCACATTTTAATGCTTCAACATAAGATTCTAATAATGTATCTTTAATTGCAAATCCACAAGGATTTCCATGTTTTACTATACAAATAGCTTTTTCTTTTCCAAATGCAGCAGCAATTCTAGCAGCTCCAGAAATATCACCCATATTATTGAAACTTGCTTCACCTTTTATTGTTTTAAATTTATTTGTAAATTGTGAATCAAACTCGTATAAAGCACCTTTTTGATGTGGATTTTCACCATATCTTGTATCAAATACTTTATTTCCAACAATAAATTGTTTATTTCCAAAACCATTATTAAATCTTTTGTTCATATAGTTTGCAATCATTGAATCATAAGCAGCTGTATGCTCATAAGCTTTAATCATCATATCTCTTCTAAATTCAACAGTATTTGTGTCATTTTTAAGATTATTTAATACTAAATCATAATCAGCAACATCAGTAACAATAATTACTGAATCAAAGTTTTTAGCTGCACTTCTAACCATCGCTGGTCCACCAATATCAATGTTTTCAATAATTTCTTCAAAATCATCAGTTTTTTCAATAGTTGCTTTAAATGGATATAAATTTACACAAACTAAATCGATACCTTCAACTCCAAGTTCTTTAGCTTGATCAAGATGAGATTGTTTATCTCTTCTATGTAAAATACCACCGTGGATATAAGGATTTAATGTTTTAACTCTTCCTTCAAAACATTCTGGAAATTTTGTAACTTCATTTGCTTCAATTACAGCTATTCCTGCATCTTTTAACTTATTATATGTTCCACCTGTTGAAATAATTTCATAACCTAATGATACTAATTCTTTAGCAAAATTCTCAACACCACTTTTGTCGCTTACACTAATTAATGCTCTCAATTGTTTTCCCCAAGTCTTATAATTTTTTGTGATTATACAAAAAAACCAATTAGGACTTGCTTCATTAGAAATTGTATATTTTTTATCTCTAGAATAATTATTTTCTATGTTACAATTTATTCATTGTATTATAAGAAGGAGCAATAATTGGTAAGTTTTAATGAAATAAACCTTTTATGGATATTAGTTAGTGCATTTTTAGTTTTTATGATGCAATTAGGTTTTTCGTTAGTTGAAACAGGTGTGGTTAGAAGTAAAAATACAATAAATGTTGCAATGAAAAATCTTATTGATACAGTCTTTAGTATTATATTTTTCTGGTTATTTGGTTTTGGCTTAATGTTTGGAATGGATAGTTTTGGACTTATAGGTACAGATAAATTTTTAATTGATGGAAAAGATTTACAACTAAATGGATTTTTCTTTTTTCAAGCAATGTTTGCAGCAACTGCAATAACAATTGTTTCAGGAGCAGTAGCAGAAAGAATAAAATTTAATGGATATATTGTTGTTGCAATTATTGTAAGCTCTATAATTTATCCAATTTTTGGACATTGGGCATGGAGTGATAATGGTTGGTTAAAAGAGTTAGGATTTATTGATTTTGCAGGGTCTACTGTTGTTCATTCGATTGGAGCTTGGATTGGACTTGCAGGTGCAATTGTTTTAGGACCAAGACTTGGAAAATTTAGAAAAAATAAAACCATATATTTTGCACCAAGTAATCATAATTTTATAGTTTTTGGTGTATTTATCCTATTTTTTGCATGGTTTGGTTTTAATGCAGGAAGTTTACTTGAATTTAAACCTGAAGTTACATCAATTTTATTAAATACTTTAATTGCTGGTGTATTTGGTGGGTTAAGTGCTTGGATAATAACTTTATTTAGTAAAGAAAAAGTTGGTGTTGAAATATTTAGTTTTGGAATAATTGCTGGACTTGTAGGAATTACTGCTGGTTGTTATGAATTTAATACTATTCAATCTGCATTTGTAGGTTTTATATCATCATTTATAATGCATTTCACTGATATATTTTTAACAAAAAAATTAAAAATTGATGACCCTTTAAGTGTTGTAAGTATTCATGGATTTGTTGGTGTTTGGGGAACAATAGCAGTTGGAATTTTTGCAAATTTACCTGAAAATTTTACAAGATTACATTTTATTTATGTACAAACTTTAGGAGTATTTGTAGCTTTTTTATTCTCTTTTTCTTTTGGATTACTAATTTTTTTATTTCTTAGAAAAGTTAACCTTTTAAGAGTTCGAAAAAAACACGAAGTTTTAGGTTTAAACAGAAGTGAACATAATGCAAAATTACCTTGGGTTGACACTATTCAAAGTATTATTCAAATTATGAAAACAGGAAATTTAGACAAAAAAATTTATGAAGAAAGAGATACGGAAATAGGAATTGTTTCAAGATTTTTCAACTATTTACTTAGTATATTAAAAGAAAAAAATGCTGAACTTAAAAAATCAAATAAAAATTTAAGTGTCAAAGCATACCATGATAATTTGACTAAAATTTTAAATAGAAATGGTCTTCTAAAAAAATTATCAGAAACAAACAACAAATACACACTTGCAATTATAGATATAGATAAATTCAAATCTATAAATGATACACATGGTCATGATGTAGGAGATTATGTTCTAAAAGATTTAGCAACATTAATTTCAAATAAGATTAGAATAACTGATATATTTGCAAGATGGGGTGGAGAAGAGTTTATTTTAATTTTAGATACACCTGATTTGTTACAAGCTCAAAATATATCTGATAATTTAAGAAAAGAGATTGAAAATTCTAAATTTAAAACTGTTGGGAAAATAACTATTTCAATAGGTATTAGTGAATTTAAAACAAAAAATGATACGTTTGAAGATGTGTTTAAAAAAGCAGACCAAGCTTTATACCAAGCTAAAATGAGTGGAAGAAACAGAGTTTTTGTTTATTAGGAAGAATTCTTCCTAATAAATTTTATTTATTATAAATCTTGCTCAATTACTTTTTTAAATCTTGTAAAGTAAACTTCACTAGCTTTATCTAAATCTTTATAGATATCATTAATAGAGATTTTATCTCCACCAACTTGACCTATTTTACTACATTCGATATTAAATGATTTTGCAACTTTTTCAAACGCTTCACAATTTGAAGGAGTAACTTCAACGATAGCTCTACTTAAAGATTCAGCAAAAATATCTTTTGAATCATTTAATGAAATAGAGATTTCAATACCTTTATTTCCTACAACTGCCATTTTAGCTGCACTAATAGCAATTCCACCAACATTTACGTCTTTTGCAGATTTTAATAAACCTTGTTTATTTGCTTCAATTACAGTATTCCATAAAGCTAACTCTTTTTCGAAATTTACTTCAGGATGAGTTCCAGCAACTTTTCCATACATTTTTTTCATATATAAAGAAGCACCAAATTCAGATTTTGTTTCACCTAAAATATATAAAATATTTCCATTTTCTTGAACACAAGAAGGTAATACTTTATTTGCATCTTCGTTTACTCCAACCATTGCAATTGAAGGTGTTGGGAAAACTCCTACTCCATTTGTTTCATTATAAAGTGAAACATTTCCACCAATTACTGGAGTATTTAATTCTTTACAAGCTTTTTTAATACCTTCACAAGAAGCTGCAAATTGCCACATAACTTCAGGATTTGTAGGGTTACCAAAATTTAAACAATCTGTAATTGCTTTTGGAACTGCTCCAGTCATTGCTACATTTCTTCCAGATTCCATAACAGCTGCCGCTGCTCCTAATTCTGGGTTAATATAACAAAGTCTTGTGTTACAATCAGCACTCATTGCTAATGCTTTTCCTGTTTCTTTGATTCTAATTGATGAACCGTCAAGTTTACCTGGACCTTTAATTGTATTTGTTTGAACCATTGAATCATATTGAGAATAAACCCAAGATTTATCAACAACTTCCATATCAGAGAATAAATCATCAAATGCAACTTGATTAGAAATCTCTTTGTCTAATTTAATATTTTCAATTCCATCTAAATAAGCTGGTTTTTTTGTTGGTCTATCTAAAACTGGTGCTTGTTCAGAAACTGGTTGAACAGGAACTTCCGCACATTTTTCACCATGCCAGAATAATTCCATATTTCCAGTTGCAGTTACTTCACCAATAACAGCAACATCTAATTCCCATTTTTCAAAAATATCAATAATTGCTTGTTCACAACCTTTTTTAGCACAAATAAGCATTCTTTCTTGAGATTCTGAAAGCATAAAGTCATAAGGAGTCATTCCCTCTTCTCTTGCTGGAACTTTATCTAAATGCATAATCATTCCAGAACCAGATCTTCCAGCCATTTCAAAAGAACTTGAAGTAAGTCCAGCAGCTCCCATATCTTGAATACCAACAATTAAATCTGCTTTAAACAGTTCTAAACAAGCTTCAAGTAATAATTTTTCAGTAAATGGATCTCCAACTTGAACTGTTGGTCTTTTTGATTCAGAATCTTCATCAAATGCTGCACTTGACATAACTGCACCACCTAGACCATCTCTTCCTGTTTTAGAACCAACATACATTACTGGATTTCCTATACCTTCAGCTTTTCCATAGAAAATTTCATCAGCTTTTGCTAATCCTAAAGTAAATGCATTTACAAGGTTATTTCCAGCATAACACTCTTCAAATGTAGTTTCTCCACCAATTGTTGGAACTCCCATACAGTTACCATATCCACCAATACCTGCAACAACACCTCTTAATAAAAATCTGTGTTTTTGTGCAGTTTCACTGTTTCCTTCAATTGAAGCAAATCTAATTGAATTCATATTTGCAATAGGTCTTGCTCCCATTGTAAATACATCTCTTAAAATTCCTCCAACACCTGTTGCTGCACCTTGATAAGGCTCAATAAAAGATGGATGGTTGTGTGATTCCATTTTAAATACAGCAGCATAACCATCACCGATGTCAATAACACCAGCATTTTCACCTGGACCTTGAATAACCCAAGGAGCTTTTGTTGGGAAACCACTTAAATATTTTTTACTTGATTTATATGAGCAGTGCTCAGACCACATAGCAGAGAAGATACCAATTTCTACATAGTTTGGTTCTCTTCCTAAAATTTCTTTGATATTTTCAAATTCTTCAAGTGTTAAAGAGTGAGCAAGTGCTATCTCTTGAAGGTTCATCTCTTGTTTTTGCATCTTTCGCCTTAAAATATGGTTGTTATTTAGGGGCGATTATATCTAAAAAGAGTTGAAAAAAATTTTAATCCTCTGTTAGAATTTTCACTTCATTATTTGCTACTTCTAAAAATAGTTCTTTTTTTCCATAAAATTTTACAGATGGACTTAAATATTCTTCATCCATTAAAACTTTATACATTTTTTTATTTAAAGAGTTAGGATAAGGTGCTATATCAATATTTTTAAAAGTTATTGTTTTATCTTCATTTTTTGAAAATACTTGTTTTTTATAATCTTCAAATTGATTAAAATCAGATTTATCTGATCTTTTAAACTCTTTTGAATAAAAAGATAAATATTCATTTATATTTGAATATTTCCAAGCATCTTTCCATTTATATATAGAACTTAAAATCAATGCTATATCATCTTTAGAAGCTTTTTTAAATTCATTTTCACTTGTTAATAAAATTGTTTTTTTATAATCAATATTTTTTTCTAAATTTTCTAATTCATTATTATCTAAAGCTATACATCCTTTAGTAAACTTTTCTCTATCACCTTCAAATGGCATTCCATGTATCCAAATACCTGAACCCTTTTTATCTAAACTCATATCAAAAGAGTTAGGATAAGAAGTTACTAATGCAAAAGGACCATAAAATTGGTCAACTTGTGTCTTTTTTTCTACTAATTCATATGCACCTTCTGGTGTTCTTTTATCACCCTCAAGATATTTATCACCTTGATTTTCACCTACAATTACACTATTTCTTAAAACTAATTTATAATCATTATCGATTTTTTCATATAAAGATAATTCCGATTGTTCTTTTTGAGCAACGATAACATACTTTTTATATTCATAATAACCTAATTCAACATTTTTATCTACTAAATAATTTTTCCAATAATTAACATCTTTTAAACTATTTTCAATCTCTTTTTCTACTTCACTAATACCTTTAAGTCTATATAAATTTACAAAATCATTTGCATATACATTAAAAGTAATAATAAATACTATTATAAATCTCAACAAATCGTACTCCAACTATCTTTAAGTTGCGTAATTGTATAATACTCCCCCTAATTATTCAATAAATAAAAAGTGAAGATCTATGAAAAAAATTATTTTATTAACTATTATTCTTTTTAATTTTTTATACTCAGCACAAGTTGAAGAGTTAAATTGGCCAAGAGGAGAGAGTTTTTTAACTTTTTTAGATAGATATAAAATTCCTCAAAAATTATATTTTGATTTAGAGAAAGAAGATAAAGAGTTATGTTCGGAAATTGAAGCAGATAAAACTTATTATCTTTACACTGAAGATGATGGTAGTTTAAACCAAGTTTTAATTCCTGTATCTGAGGATATTCAACTACATGTTTACAAAGATAGTAACAACGAATATAAATTTCAAACATTACCAATAAATTATACTGAACATACAGAAACTGTTGCAATTCAAATTACAGAATCTGTATCTTATGATATACAAAAAGCAACAGGAGATGTGACTCTTGCAGCTGTATTAAAATCCCTTTTTCAAGATAGTGATGTAAATTTTAGAAAAATGCAAAAAGGTGATTTTATTGCTTTAAAATATTCTCAAAAATCTTATTTAGGTAGAACATTAGGTATGCCTGATTTAACTGCTGCAATGGTGCAAATCTCAGGAAAACCATTTTATAGATTTAAAAATGATAAAGATGATAAATATTATGATGAAAAAGGTGTTGGATTTACAAAATCTTATTTTTTCCAAATGCCAGTAACATTTCAAAGAATTTCTAGTGTATTTACTAACAAACGTTGGCATCCTGTTTTAAAAAGATTTAGAGCACATTTAGGAACAGACTTTGCTGCACCAACAGGAAGAAATATTTATGCAGCAGCAGATGGAAGAATTGAATTTATGGGTGTAAAAGGTGGTTATGGGAATGTTATTATTATAAATCATGGAAATGGTTATAAAACATTATATGCTCACCAAAAAGGTTTTGCAAAAGGTATAAGACAAGGTGCAACTGTAAAAAAAGGTACACATATTGGATATGTTGGAAATACTGGTCTTAGTTCTGGACCTCACCTACATTTAGGTTTATATAGAAATGGAAATGCAATTGATCCTATGACAGTTATTACAAAACCTAAAATTGAAGGTCTTGATGGTAAAGATAAAGCAGCATTCTTAGCTAATACAAAAAATATAATACAAAAATTTGATTCTGAAATGCAAAACGAAAATAGAACTACTCCAAAAAGATTTGAAAGAACAACTGATAGAAGTGAAGTAAATGTTTTATAAATAATAAACCAATAGTTTAAAAACTATTGATTTATTTATGAAGTGATGAGCTAACTATTGATAAAAACTCATCTTTAGTTTTTTTATTTGATTTAAAAAGTCCTCTTAGTGCAGAAGTTACTGTTGTTGAACATATCTTTTCAACTCCCCTCATTTCCATACACATGTGTCTTGCATCAATCATAACTGCAACACCTTTTGGTTTTAAATATTCATTTAATGCATCACAAATTTGTTCTGTCATTTGCTCTTGTATTTGTAATCTTCTTGCAAATACATCTACGACTCTTGGTATTTTTGAAAGTCCAACTACTTTTCCATTTGGAATGTAAGCAACGTGAGCCTTTCCAATTATTGGTAACATATGATGTTCGCAAAAAGAGTAAAACTCAATATCTTTTACAACTACCATTTCATCATTTGTCGAAGTAAAAAGTGCTTTTTCAATTATCTCTTTTGGATTTTGGTTATATCCACTACACATAAATTCAAAAGCTTTTCTCACACGACTTGGAGTATCAATTAATCCCTCTCTAGTAATATCTTCTCCGATATGTGTAAGAATTGTTTTTACTGCATTTTCAAATTCAACTTCTTTAGCCATTAAAATTTTTCCTTTAAACTTGTTTTTAATAAAATTTACTAAATCCAACCCTTCTTTTTAAATATTAGAATTGGAGTAATTGATGCAATTATCATAAATATTATTGAGAAGACATATCCATATTCCCAATGAAGTTCAGGTATAAACTCAAAGTTCATTCCATAAATACTTGCTATCAATGTAGGTGGAAGAAATATAACATTTACAATAGTAAAGATTTTTATAACCTTATTTTGTTCAATACTCAAAATACCAATAAAGATATTTTGTAAATAATCTAATCTTTCAAAATTAAAATTTGTATGGTCGATTAACGACTTAATATCTTTTAACATAATTGGTAATTCATTTTTATCATCAACAAATTTTTGAGACTTCAATAAAGAGTTTAAAATTCTTTGTTTATCTGTTAAATTCTCTCTAATTTTCATATTCAAATCTTCAAAAGTAGAGATTTTTTCAAGAATCTCTTCATCATCATTTGAATAATCTGTAAATACGTGTTTTCTAATCTTTGTAATCTCTTTAGATAAATTCTCAATTGTATCCGCATCAGCATCAATTCTAATATCAATAATTTGACAAAAAATTGAATAACCTGTTTTAAATTCTCTAGGAGATATTAAAAGTTTTTTAGTAAAAGTGTTAAAACTCTCTAACTTTTTATATCTAACAGAAATTAAAAGTGCACCTTGTAAAATAAAAGATACTGTTTCATTGAAAGCTGATTTATTATCATTTATCAAGAAGTAACTGTTTATTTCTATTCTATTATTTTCTTCCCAATATCTCGAACTCAGCTCAATCTCTTCACTCTCTTGTTTTGTAGGAAATTTCATATCAAATAAGTTTTCAACTGCTCTTATCTCATCAATTGTAGGTAAAAGCATATCTATCCAAATTACACTATTTTTATCTTCTGTAGTATCTAGAAATTCTATTCCTTCAATTACAGTAAGTCTATTTCCTTTTTTTACATAACAATTAATCAAGGTTACTCCTTTTTAAATGTTTATCATATTTTCCATATCCCAAATAGGCATAAAAATTGCCAATACTATCCAAAGAATTAATCCCATAATCATTACTAAAAATGTGGGTTGGATTAAAGATATTAGTAAATTCATTTTATCATTAAATCTATTTTTATAAATCTTTTTTATTTCATCTATTGTAATACTCAAAGAGTTAGAAACTTCTCCTGTATTTATTAGATTTAAAACTATATCATCAAATATTTGTGTTCTTAAAAAAGAGTCATTGATACTTTTTCCATTTTGTAATAAACTATCAATTATATATATTTTATCCAATAGATATTTGTTTTTTAATAAAATTTTTGAAGAAATGAATGCTTTATGAAATTCGTAATTTGATTTTAGCATTATATCGATTACTAAAAAGAGTTTATAAAGTTGCATATTTAAATAAATATCTTTTATCAAAACTAATTTTTTTATCATTAACTTATCTAAAAGATATCTAAATTTTTCACTTTTTTTATAAATATATATTATAAAAAGTATAATAAAAGATAAAAAAATAAAGAAATAAGAAGAGTAATTTTCAAAAAAATATTGAATATCTAATAATATTTTTGTTGCAAGTGGTAATTCAGTTTGTGTTTGAGTAAAAAGCAGTTTAAATTTAGGTATTACAAAATTAAAGATTGTAAATAAAGAGATAAAAAAACTGATTAACAAAATCATGGGATATGAAATTGCTTTATAAAAACTTTTTTTAATTTCAATTGTTTCATTTAATAATTTACTTAAAGCTTTTATATTTAAAGCTAAATTTCCATTTTCTTGGGATATCCTAAAAAAAGATATTATTAGTTGATTTATTTTAAATTGTTCTAGATTTTCTTCTATTGATTTTCCATTTGATAAAGAAAATTTTATTGCTGTTAAAAATTCAATTAAATTTTTATCTTTTTTATTTTTTATCAAAATATCTAAGGCATCTGAAATATTTATATTTGATTGAAGCATCAAATTTAATTCATAAAAAAGCAGATTTAATTTTTTTTCATCTAATCTTTTTTTCCTTTTAAATTCAAATAAATAGCTCTTTTTACACTCTTCTATTTCAATAATATTTTTAGGTAATTTTTCATTGGATAAATTGAAAGTTTCTAAAATAAATTCTTCAACTTCTTTTTCATGTTGACATTTGATTTTATATTTTTTCATTAATAAGTAACCACCTTATAAACTTCTTCCAGTGATGTTAAATTTTCTTTTACTTTATTTTTGCCATCATCTAATAAAGTTTTAAAATTTATACTTTTTAAATACTCTTTGAACTCTTTAATTGAAGCTTTTTTAAAAATCAAAGATGAAATTTCTTCATCAATTCTTAAAATCTCTGCAATTGAAGACCTATCATAAAATCTTGTAAAGTTACATTTTACACAGCCCAATGAACCACAATATTTACAATAATTTAATACTAATCTTTGTGCCATAATAAGCTTCAATGTTGTTGAAATTAAAAATGGATCAGCTTGTAAATCAATCAATCTTGATATTGTTTCAATTGCTGAATTAGCATGAATACTTGCAATTACTAAATGTCCTGTCAAAGAAGCTTGTAAAGCAATATCCAATGAAAATTTATCTCTTATTTCTCCAATAAATATAATATCTGGATCTTGTCTTAAAATATTTTTTAATACAACTTCAAAACTTAGTCCAATTTTCTGATTTATAGGAACTTGACAAATAGAATCTATTTTATACTCGATTGGGTCTTCAACAGTAATTATCTTTTTTTCTTCACTGTTAAACTCTTTTAAAATTGAATATAAAGTTGTTGTTTTCCCACTTCCTGTTGGTCCAGAAATTAGTATTAATCCTTGTGTTAATTTCAAACTCTCTTTTAAAATTTTTAATAAATGAAAAGAAAGACCTAAAGTTTCTAAATTTTTATTTATATTTTTATTATCTAATATTCTTAAAACTATTGATTCAGCTTCAAGTGTTGGCATAGTTGAAACTCTAAAATCATATTTTTTATCTTCAATATTTAAAGAAAATCTACCATCTAAAGGTAAACGTATTTGTGTCATATCAAGATTAGAAATAAGTTTTATATATGAAGATATAAATTTAAAGAATTCACTTTGAAATGTAAAAAAAGTTTTTAACTTCCCATCGACTCTAAATTTAAAAATAACTAAATTTTTATATTTTTCAATATGTATATCACTCGCTCGAACTTCAATGGAAAATGACAATAATTCATCTAAAAATTTATTTACATATTTCTCTAGACTATTTTGAAATATAGACTTTTTTGCAAGGGAATAAAGAGAAATTTTTCTGTTTAAATTGGATAAAATAAAAAGTAATTCAAGTTCATTTATCTCTTCAAAACTTATTAATTTTGTAAAATCATCCTTTATACTATTAAGATTTGAATTTTTACAGATTGCAACTTTTAAATAGATATTATCTTCAAAAATAGGCACAATTTTATTTTTTACAAAATACTCTTTATCATATTTTTCAAATAAAGAATAATCAATTAAATTTTTCAATATACTTTTCATCATGTAACTCCAATTTAATCTCTTCAAATTCATTTTTAAGTAACACAAAATTTTTTTCTATTTTTACTACTACGTAATTTTCTATCTTTTCATTTTCTTTAATCCACTTTTCATTTATCAAAGCATATTCAGCAATAATTGCATTTATTTTAAAATCTATTTTTTTATCAATTTTTTCTACCTTATATTTTTTATTTTCAACGCTTTTCAAACTCTTTATATAAAACTTATTTAAATCGATTTTTAGATTAAATTTATACTCATTATTTTCATCTTTAGATAAAATCAAAGAATCTATTTTTGTAAAATTATTTATATTTTCAATCTCATTTATAAATTCTAAAATAGATTCTTTTATCCCTTTTCCTTTTAATAAAATTTGTTTTTCAATCCTTTCATTTGTAAAAATTGAGATATTGTTTTTATTTGCAAGTTCTTCAAATATAGAAAACAACTCTGAAAATGAACCATTAAATTTTTTATTTTCGTAATTTGAGAAATTTGTTTTAGAAGAAATTTCTAATTTTTCTTTTGTGCTATTTTCAATAAAAGAAAAATATAAAAATACAAAAACAAATAAAGGCAAAACATATAATTCAATTTTTGTTTTTCTTGAACTATTTAAAAATTTATTATTCAGATAATTTAACATGAATAACTGCTTCATAAAGATTTTTATTTTCAATAAAATTAAGTGATGATGAAAGTAAATATTTTTTATTCTTTTCTAAAAAAGAGTAAATTTTTTCTTTTGAGTTTGAATTTAAAACTATTTTAGAACTATTTTCTCTAAATTCAAAAGAAATTAAATCTAAATTATTTGATTTTATTTCTTTTAATAATAAATCAGATTTTTCATAAAAACTAACAAATTTATACTCATTTTCAAATTGTTTTGATGAAATTAAATTATTAGATATTAATTGAGAGTTGTTTATAGTTGATTTTTCTAAATATATAAAATAAAAAAATATTACAAAAAGAATCAGATAAAAGATATAAAAATAGAATCCAAAACTATACTTTAGATTTATAACTTTTATATCTGATTTTATATTATTTTTAGAGTATTCAACTTTTAATTCTTCTAATTTATTTTTATCAAGTATTTTATAATTTTCTATTTGTATAGAAAATTTTTTATTCAAAAACTCTATAAATTCTTCTATCGGTAAATTTAAATTAAATCTTTGGAAATAGTAAAAAGAGCGATTTTTATATAAACAAAAAAAATCTTCACATACATATAAATCAAATTTTGTTTTAATCTCATCTTTATAAAAAAGCTCAAAAATTTGAAATTCAAAATATTTATAAGAGTTTTCTAAAATAAAAAATTGATATAAATTCAACTCTTTTACATAAGATACAAAAACTTTATCTCTTTTTTCAATATTTATATTATTGAATTTTAGTGATGTATTTATAAATTTTTTTAGATTTTTTTCTTTGATTTGTTCAGTTACTTCTATTTCTAGAAAATTTTGTTGATTTAAAGGAGAATAAACTATCATCTAAAGCTCTCTTTTTATAACTTTTTAAGTTATAAAGTATATAAAAATCAAGCTTAATGATAATAAAATATATTATTATTTAATAATCTTTTTAAGAATTTATATCGTATCCTAACTCTTTTAATCCATCTTTATTTTTTGTCCAACCTTTTTTAATTGATACAAAAAGTTCAAGATAACATTTTTTACCAGTTAATTTTTCTATTTTAACCCTAGCATCTCTTCCAATTCTTTTTATAGCAGTAGCGCCTTTTCCAATAATCATACCTTTTTGAGTATCTTTTTGTACAATAATTGTTGCTTTAATTACATCAACATTACTTTTTTCTTCAACTTTATTTATCATAACATCAGTTTCATAAGGTATTTCATCACTAATGTTTTCAAAAATAGATTCTCTAATGAATTCTTTAAAAATATCTCTTAAATGTTCAGTTGTAATAATTTCAGGGTCAAATAAATATGGATGAACAGGTAAATATTTAACTACATTATTTAATATATCAGATTGTTTTGTTTGTTTTTTTATAGATACAGGAATAATACACTCATATTTGTCGCTATATTGCTCATACTCTTTCATTTTTTCGATAATTTGCTCATTATTTACAAAATCAATTTTTGTTAACAATAAAATATGTTTTATTCCTTTTTTATTCTTTTCTAAAAAATCTTCATAATAAGAAATTTTGTCAGTAACAGGAGCTAAATATAAAATTAAATCACAATCACCCATAGCTTTTAAAGCTTCTTCAAGCATAAATTGATTTAAAAGTTTTTCCGTTTCATGGATTCCTGGAGTATCTACAAATATAATTTGATCACTATTGTGCATTACTATTATATTTGATCTTTTTCTTGTAGCATTTGCTTTGTGTGATACCATTGCAATTTTTTCACCAACAAGCCAATTTAAAAGAGAACTTTTTCCAGCATTAGGACGACCTACAACTGAAACATATCCACATTTTGTCATTATTTACCTTTAGATTTATAAATTACCATGATTTTAACATATTTTTACTCCAAAGGGCTTTAAATAGTATTTTTATCTTCTTCGAAAATTCAAACTTTGTAATAATTCATTTTTTGTAATAATATCCTTATCGTTTAAATCTGCAATAGTTCTAGCAACTTTTAAAACTTTATTTAAACTTCTAAATGATAGTTGATAATTTATTCTTGCTTTTTCTAAAATCAATTGACTCTCATCATCTAAAATACAATATTTTTTTATTTCTTCATCACTTAATTTTCCATTTAATTCTTTCTGACCTCTTTGTTTTTGTTTTATAAAAGCTTTGATAACATTTTCATGTAACTCTTTTGATGTTACTATATTTTTTGAATCATTAAAACTATCATTCATCACAAGATATAAATCTATCCTGTCTAAAAATGGTTCACTCAAACGGCCTTTATATCTTTGAATTTCAAGTTCATTACATCTACACTCTTTTACACTTGAAAGTAAATTACCACAAGGACATGGATTCATCGCAGAAATAAAAGTAAATTTTGTTTCATATAAAATCTTATTATTTACTCTTGAAATTAAAATTTTATTATCTTCAAGTGGTTCTCTTAATGCTTCTAAAACAGATTTTGAGAAATGAGGTAATTCATCAAAAAATAGAATACCATTATTACTTAAAGCAATTTCTCCCATCTTTGCATTTGAGCTACCTCCTCCAAATATAGAAGATTTTGTTGCGCTATGATGAGGAGACCTAAAAGCCCTTATAGGTGAAAAATTTACATCTTTAAAGTCCAAAGCTTGAAGTTTAGCTTTTTCTAAAATTTCTTCTAAACTCATTGGAGGCATTATATATTGAACTCTTTTTGAAATCATAGATTTTCCACAACCAGGACTTCCCTCCATAATCAAATTATGATTTCCTGCTGCACAAATCATCGCAGCATATTTAGCCATATCTTGTCCTAAAACATCACAAAAATCATCAATATAATTTGTGTCATAAAAATATTTTTCATTAAAAATTTCTAAAGTTTTATATTTTATCTCTTTTCTTTCATACAAAAAAATCTCTTTTCTATCACTTTTAATAAAATCTATAGCTTCATTTAAATTTTTTATTTTGTAAACATCTAAATTTGGTATATTTACTAATTTTTTTGCGCTCTCTTCACAAACAACTACTTTTTTAATTTCTCCTTTTTTTACTAAAGATAAAACTATTGGAAAAATAAGTGTAGTATCTTTGATTGTACCATCAAGTGCCAATTCTCCAAAGAAATAAAAATCATCAAAATTAATATTTTTATCATCAAAAAATGCAATTTGTAAAGCAATGGATAAATCAAAATGTGTGCCTTTTTTTGAAATTTCTGAAGGGGATAAATTTACAGTAATTTTTAGTGGAGGAAATTTAAAACCATTGATTAATAATGCAGATTTGACTCTGTCTTTAGATTCATTAATACTATTACTAATCATTCCAACAATAGTAAATGTAGGTAATCCCTTGGTAAAAGTTGATTCAACATCGATTGATATAGCATCAATTGTATCAAATGAAGCAGATTTTATAATTTTCATATCAATATTCTTTTTAATTAATAATTTTTTTGATTATATTAAAAAATTGATTAATTTTTATTATGTTAATTATTTTTGAAATACATTTTTTTTTCTATAATTCGAAAAATTTAACACATTAAAAAAAGGGATTTTTTATGAATTTAAGACAAAATATTATTACAAATAATTTAATTACACTATCAAGCTTTATAATACTAATTATTATTTCTTTTATCACTGCAAAAGATGATGTAAAAAAAACTGTACTCATAAATCTCGAATCTGTAACAAATACAATATATGAAAGTTCCCTTTTATTTTCAAAAAATGATGATAATTTTTTTGAAAAAGTAGAGTTTAAAAATTTTATAAAAAATGTAAAAATTGGTGAAAAAGGATATATTTATTTCATTGATTTAAAAGGAAATATTTTAATTCATCCAAATCTTGAAAATAAAAATATTTCAAATGAATCATTTTTCAAAGAGATTTATTCAAATAAAAAAGAGGGAAATCTTTCTTACGCATATGAAGGAAAAAATAAAATAATATCATATAAATTCCTAGCTAATTCAGATATTATAATAATCTCTTCAATAGATGAAAGTGATTTTTTAGAAGATATTTTTCAACATTTCATACAAAATATAGTCATATTAGGTATGGCTTTTATTTTTATAATTGGTATTTTGTCATTTAAACTTTTAAAATCAATTGATAAAAATATTAAAGATTTCAATAATTATTTTGCTGAATTTTTAAATTTTATTACTTTTAAACAAAATAGAATTACAAAAGTTAATACAAATAATAACAATGAATTTTCATCTATGATAAATCAAATAAATAGTGTTGTTGATGAATTTGATAAAAAATTAAAAGATGACATGAAAGTTATTGGAGAAATAGTTTTAACTATGGATAAAGTACAACAAGGTATTTTTAGATGTAGAATAAAATCTGATACTAATAATCCAATGATTAGAACACTTAGAAATACTATCAATCAAGCTTTAACATCTTTAGAAGATAGTATGAAAGAGTTACAAAAAGTTGTTACCTCTTACACAAATAATGACTTCACAGATAAAATAGAAATTCCTTCAAAAATGAAGGCAAGATTACTTGCTGTAATGGAAGGAGTAAATATTTTAGGAAAAACTTTGGCAGAAGTTTCAAAACAAAATCTTGAAAATGGTCAAATACTTGAAAATAATTCTTCAATTATGAAATCATCAATGCTTAATCTAGCAGCAAAAGCAAATGAACAAGCAACTACTTTAGAAGAAACGGCTGCTTCAGTTGAAGAAATTACTTCAATTACAAGAAGTAATACACAAAATGCACAAAAAATGACAACTTTAGGTGAAACTGTAAAATCAGCTGTTCATTTAGGTCAAGAACTAGCTTCAAAAACAGCAATATCAATGGAAGAGATAAATGATAAAGTTAATGCAATTAATGAAGCAATAATAGTAATTGACCAAATAGCATTTCAAACAAATATTCTTTCGTTAAATGCAGCCGTTGAAGCAGCAACTGCAGGAGAAGTTGGGAAAGGATTTGCAGTTGTTGCCCAAGAAGTAAGAAATTTAGCTTCAAGAAGTGCAGAAGCAGCACGAGAAATTAAACATTTGGTTGAAGAGGCTCATTCTAAAGCAAATGAAGGAAAAGAGATATCATCAAAAATGATAAATGGTTATGAAATACTAAATAATCATATAAGTGAAACTATCTCAATTATTCATGATGTAAGTACTGCTGCGAAAGAACAAATGAGTGGAATAGAACAAATTAATGACACTATTTCAATGCTTGATAAAGTAACTCAAGAAAATGCAAATGAAGCTACACAAATAACATCTATTGCATCTGATGTTTCAACAATGGCTCAAAATTTAGTTCTTGATGCAAAAACAAAGAAATTTAATTAAAAAGGATTTATTATGAAAGAAAAAGAGTATCTATTAGATGATTATGCATTTTTAGTTAGTGAAACTGATTCTAAGGGTAATATTCTTTTTGCAAATGATGATTTTTGTAAAATAGCAGGTTATTCACTTGAAGAAATGATGGGAAAACCTCATAATCTTGTTAGACATAAAGATATGCCAAAACTTGCATTTAAATCTCTTTGGGAAACAGTAAAAAAAGGAGATGTCTGGACAGGTTATGTAAAAAATGCAACAAAAAATGGTGGATTTTATTGGGTATTTGCAACTGTTTATCCATTTGAAAATTATAAAGGAGAGTTAGGTTATATCTCTTGTAGAAGAAAAGCTTCAACAAAAGAAATTGAAGAAGCTACTAAACTTTATGAAACTTGGAATAAACAATAAGGTAAATATAGATTTTATCTTCTCTTGATATAATACGGAAAAAATCTAGGAATTATTATATGTCATCAACAATGAATTGTCCGGAATGTAATCATGAAATTCTAACAAGAATGGGAACTATTTGCCCAAATTGTGGTTATACAGTAGGATATTTTAATGGAGATATAAAAAGAAAAAAATATGCAAAATTCTTTGCATTAACAGTATTTATACCTTTTATCTCTTTTATTACTATTATATTTGCACAATTAAATAAATATACAATGATTATTGGTATAGCAGTATTTTTTTATTTAGCAATAAAATCTTGCCCTATTTCATTTAAAGAAATATTCTTCACAAAATTTGAGAAGATATTTTTTTGGTTAATTTGGATTTTAGCAAATAGCCTTATATTTGCTCTAATAATAAATATTTTAAGTAAGGGTATAGAGGGATAAAAGATATTTTATCTTTTATCTTTTATCTTCTTTTTCCACTCTTTTTCGAATTTTTTTCTTTTAAGAATAGATAAATTTTCAATAAATAAATGTCCTGCTAAATGTTCCATTTCATGTTGCCATGCAACTGCTAAAAAACCTTCACATTCCATTTTTTCTTTTTCACCAAATCTATTACAATATTCAACAATAATATGTTGTGCTCTTGTTACATCTTCACTAAATCCGGGAACACTCAAACACCCTTCTGTGAAAACTTGAGTTCCATCTTTATGTGTAATAACAGGATTGATTGCTTCTATTAACTGTTCTTTATCTTGAATATCTTCTTCGTTTGGAAGATTAATGATTAAAACATTTAATGGAATTGCAACTTGAATTGCTGCTAACCCTACTCCATTTTGAGCAATCATTGTTTCATACATATCATCTAAAAGAGTATGAAGTTCATTATCGAACTTCTCTACATCTTTAGATTTTAATCGAAGTAATTTATTTGGATAAGTTATAACTTCTCTAATCATCAATAACTTTCTTATTTATGTTTTGCTATAACTTCGTCAATTAAACCATAAGTGCATGCTTGTTCTGCACTCATAAAATTATCTCTATCTGTATCTTTTTCGATAATTTCTAATGGCTGTCCAGTTTGTTCAGCAATGATAGAGTTTAAAGAATCTTTCATTCTTTGAATCTCTTTTGCTTGAATTTGAATATCTGTTGCTTGACCTTGTGCTCCACCTAATGGTTGGTGAATCATAATTCTAGAATTTGGTAAAGAGTATCTTTTACCTTTTGTTCCAGAACTTAATAAAAATGCTCCCATAGAAGCAGCTTGTCCTATACAAATAGTACAAACATCAGGTTTAATATAATTCATAGTATCATAAATTGACATACCACTTGTAATTACTCCACCTGGAGAGTTGATATATAAATAGATATCTTTATCTGGATCTTCAGCTTCTAAGAAAAGTAATTGAGCAACAACTGTTGATGCTACTGCATCATTTATTTCTCCACTTAACATAATAATTCTATCTTTAAGAAGTCTTGAATAAATATCGTAACTTCTTTCACCTCTTCCTGTTTTTTCAACTACATATGGTATATAACTCATAATTTAATCCTATATTATTTTCCTAATTTTTCATCTAATAATTTAGATATAACTTTCTCTTCAATCATAGACATTTTAATTGCAGGTAAATATCCAGCTTCTTGGTATTGTTTTACCACTTCTTGTGGATTTTGTCCCATTTGCATTGCTTCATAATAAAGAACTTGCATAACTTCTTGATCATTTACTTGAACATTTTCAGCTTTTGCAAGAGCATCAATAATAAATGTAGCTTTAACTGAATTTACTGCATCTTGTTTTAATTCATTTCTGATTTCTTCTACTTTTGAAGCATCTTCTTTTAATGCGTTAATCTCTTCTTCACTCATTGCTCTAATTTTGTTATTTAAAGCAAAATTGATTTCTTGATCAACTACAGAATTTGGTAATGCAAATTCTATTCTCTCAACTAAAGTTTCTAAATATGTAGGTTTTAATTCTTCTCTATAGTATTTAGATTTTTCTTCAGCTTTCATTTGCTCTTTTACTCTATCTCTTAATGTATCAATAGTTACATTTTCTTGACCTGGTAACATTTTTTGTGCAAATTCATCATTTAATTCAGGAGCAACTTTTTCTTGAATTTCATGTAAAGTTACTTTAAATACAGCTTCTTTTCCAGCTAAATTTTTTGCTTGGTAAGATTCTGGGAAAGTTACAGTGATATCTTTTTGCTCATCATATTTCATACCAATAATTTGTTCTTCAAATCCTGGGATAAATGAACCTGAACCTATTTGTAATGGATATTTTTCAGCTTTTCCACCTTCAAATGCAACACCATCAACAAAACCTTCAAAATCGATTAATGCGAAATCACCATCTTTTACAGCTCTTTTTCTTGCAATTTTTTCTAATGGAGCAGAAGATGAAGCAATTTCTGTTAATCTTGCATCAATTTCTTTAATATCAACATCAATATCTTTAACTTCAGGAACTAATGATTTATAATCACCTAAATCAATATTTGGTTTACAAGCTACTGATAATTCGATTTCAATTGAACCATCTTCTTTTTTATCAAATTTGCTAACAGTTGGTTCACCAATTAAATCTTCATTTTTAATGTCTAATAGTTTTAAACCATCTTTTAAAACTTTTCTAACTGCATCAGCTTCTGCATCTTCTTTTAATTTTTCTGCAAATCTTTGTTTTACAACAGCAACAGGAACTTTACCTTTTCTAAATCCCTGAATATTCATAGTTTTAGAAGCTTGTTTTGCAACTTTATCTAAGTTTGCTTCTATCATCTCTTTTGCAACTGTTGCAGTAATAACTGCATTTGCTTCATCAACTCTATTTGCGTTAAATTCCATTAAATTTACTCCGATTGTTATAATTTTAACGCAGATTTTATCTAAAAATTACTAAGGCTTTACTAAAATACCTTTTTCAAAGGAGTTTTAGTTGAATTTTGTCTACTATAAAGTACTATTTTTGATGTTGATACCTAGCTTTATCTTAATGTATTTTATACTTTCAAAACAAAATAAATTAGAAAACTATTTTTCCAAAACTGCTCTAAATAAACTAAGTATTTCAAATCAATATTTTTCAAATAAAACAAGAAATATTATTCTTTTTTTATCACTGATTTTTATGATTATTGCATTAGCTCGTCCAGTAACTAATGAAAAAATAAATAATTCTGAGACTTCATTAACTCCAATAATAATTGCTATTGATGTATCAAAATCAATGAAAGCAATTGATTTATATCCAAATCGATTAGAATTTGCAAAACAAAAACTTTTAAATATTTTGGATAATTCAAAAACAGAAGCTATTGGCGTTATTTTGTTTGCAAAATCCTCTTTTTTACTCTCTCCTGTAACTGAAGATTTTAATTCTTTAAAAATTTTGATAAATAATCTAGATACAGGAATAAATTTTGACAATGGAACAAATATCTATTCAACTCTTGAGTCAACAAATAAATTATTGAAAGATTATTCAAATAAAAATCTTCTTTTATTAACAGATGGCGGTGATAAAGAAGATTTTGATGAAGAGATAAATTTTGCAAATAAAAACAATATCAAAATTTATACATTAGCTCTTGCAACTTCTCAAGGCTCTGCTGTAAAAGAAGAAAATGGAAACTTTTTAACAACAAAAGATGGAAATATTGTAAATGTGAAATTAAACTCAAAAATAAAAGATTTAAGTTTAAAAACAAATGGTGGATATATTGAATACTCTTTGGACAATTCTGATATAAATCAGATTTTAGACGATATAAATTCTAAATCTAATAAAGAAAAGTTTGATGAAAGAAAATATAAAACGTACACTGAACTTTTTTATTATCCTCTAGCTATTGCTCTTTTTTTACTTCTGATTGCTTTTTCATCAATGCCAAATTTAAAAAAAATAAAACTGCTAATTTTTATTCTATTTTTTAGTTTTAATTTTACAAATTCACAATTAATTGCCTCTTCTATTTTTGATTTTAAAACAATAAATGAAGCTAATAAAGCTTATGAAAATAAAGATTATACTAAAGCATCAAAAGAGTTTGAAAAACTTGATTCAAATGAATTTAGAGATTATGATTTGGCAAATAGTTTATATAAAGAAAATAAATTTAAAGAAGCAATAGATACATATAACAGTATAAAAACTTCATCAAATGATTTAGAGTTTAAAAGGCTTCACAATCTAGGAAATGCCTATGCGAAAAATAGTGATTTTCAAAATGCAGTTAATAGTTATGAAAAAGCTTTAGAATTAAAAAATGATATAAAAACAAAAGAAAATTTAGAATTGGTAAAAAAACTTTTAGAAAATAAAAAAGAAGATAACAAAAATCAAGATAATAAAAACAAGCAAGATGAGCAAAAGAAGAAAGAAGATAATCAAAAACAAGAAGAAAATAAAGAAAATTCATCTCAAAAAAATGAAAATAAATCCAAAGAAAGAGAAAAAGAGAATCAAAAAAACTCTAAAGATGAACAAATAAATAAAAAGGAAGAAATCTCTAATTTTGAAGAAGAGAAATGGTTAAAAGAACTTGAAAATCAAAAAACGAATTCAATGCTAAAAAAAATGGAATCTTCAAAAGAAGATTCCATTTCCAATCCTTGGTAAAACAAAAGATTAATAATCTTTTGTTTTTCTCATTTGTAAAAGCTCTTTTTGAACAGAGATATTTACATCTTCATTAGCTTCAAAATCTAAAGAATAGTTTCTCCCATCATAATCAACAGAATTTAAAATAATTTTCATAGCCTCTAATCTTGCTAGATGCTTATTATCACTTCTTACAATATGCCAAGGAGCACTTCTTGAAGTAGTTCTTCTTAACATTTCATATTTTTTTTCAGAGAACTCATCCCATAAATCTTGAGCTTGCATGTCAACTTCTGAGAATTTCCATTGTCTTAATGGATCATGAATTCTTCTTTCAAATCTTCTTTTTTGCTCTTCTTTTGAAACAGAAAAATATAGTTTTATTAGAATCATTCCTTGTCTTACTAAATCTTGTTCAAAATTAACAATATCTTCCATAAAAATTTCATGTTCTTCAGGTGTACAAAATCCAAAAATTGGCTCAACCATCGCTCTATTGTACCAACTTCTATCAAATAAAACTATCTCTCCACCTGTTGGGAAATGAGTAATATATCTTTGTAAAAACCATTGATTTTTTTGAGTTTCTGTTGGTTTTCCAAGAGCAACTACTCTATAATGTTTATTATTCATATATCTAGTAATTCTTCTAATTGCTCCACCTTTTCCAGAAGCATCTCTTCCTTCAAAGATAATAATCATTCTTTTATTCTCTTTTTCCAACCAATTTTGAAGTTTGATTAACTCTATTTGATATTTTTTTAAAGCTTCTAAATCATAAATCTTTTGAATACCTTCAGATAAAACATGAGGATTCAACTTTTCATAGTTACCTAAAATTGATTTTAGAAAATCATTTTCTTCTTTTAATTTTTTTAAAGCTTCATTATCTTTAGTTACCAATTCTTCTTCCTCTAAAGTAGTTTTTTCTTCTGTTTTTGATATTATCGAATCTTTAAAAGATTGCATCAATTCAATAGCATCTTTTCTTGTTAAATTATCTCGTTTTGTATAACCTAAAACTTTTACATATCTTTTTTTATCATGTTGAAATCGAACTATATATTTTCTTCCAAACTCAGGATGAGTATCTTTTGAAATATATAATCCACTATGATTTGTTCTTTCAAATTCATTCAAATTCATTATGGTAACCTCGAAAATTTGTTGTCTTGTTCCATATTTTCTATCTCTTCTGAACCAGTTATTAAAATATCTCTATCAATATTAAATAAATCTTCATCAGTTTTTTTCTCATAATCAATATTTGATAAAATATATCTAATACAATTTAATCTAGCTCTTTTCTTATCATCACTTCTAATTACAGTCCACGGGGCAACGTCTGTATTTGAAGCCATTAACATTGAGAATTTAGCAATAGTATACTTTTCCCATAAATTTTGAGACTCTTTATCTACAGGTGAAAGTTTATATTGTTTTAAAGGATCTATTTCTCTTTTTTTAAATCTTTTTAATTGCTCTTTTTTTGAAACAGAAAAATAAAACTTCATCAAAATAATCCCAGATTTCACAAGCATTCTTTCAAATTCTGGAACTTCTCTTAAAAATTCATGATGTTCTTCTGTTGTACAAAATCCCATAACAGGTTCAACACCTGCTCTGTTATACCAAGACCTATCAAAAAATACTATTTCTCCTGCACTTGGAAGATGTTGAGTATATCTTTGAAAATACCATTGTGTTTTTTCAATATCACTTGGTTTTTCTAAAGCAACAACTCTTGCTCCCCTTGGATTTAAGTGTTCAGTAATTCTTTTTATCGTTCCACCTTTTCCAGCAGCATCTCTTCCTTCAAAAAGCATTAAGATTTTTAAACCTTTTTCTTTTACATGATTTTGAAGTTTTAAAAGTTCAATTTGAAGTTTAGTTAATTCTCTTTCGTACTCTAAAGTCTCTTTTCTAACCCAAATCTGAACTTTTTCAACTCCATCTTCTTCTTTTTCTTTTAGTTTTTTTCTTTTTCTACTTTTATCTTTATAATCATGTTTTAAACACTCTTTCGTATCAACAACTTCCATATCTGAAAATTCACTATTTAATATATTTCTTTCGTGCCCCGACATTATTTTCTCCTATGAAAGTCTTACTTTATAGTCATTATACCCAAAGTTTTTTATAATTTGATAATTGTTTTCATTATGTTTTATAACAATTGAAGGTAATTTTATACCATTAAAAGTTGTCGTTTTTACCATAGTATAATGAATCATATCTTCTAAAATAATTCTATCACCTACTTTTAATGGCTCATCAAAAGAGTAATCACCAATTATATCACCAGATAAACAAGTATTTCCACCTAATCTATATGTATATGCTTTTTCCCCAGCAACACCACTATTTCTAATCATAGCTCTATAAGGCATTGCTAAAGTATCAGGCATATGAGCTTCAGCACTTGTATCTAAAATTGCTAAATCCATACCATTGTGAATCACATCTAAAACAGTTGCCATCAAATAACCTGTTTGCCAACCAATTGCTTCACCTGGCTCCATATAAACTTTTAAATGTGGATATCTTGATTTGAAATCTTTTAAAAGTTTGATTAATCCTTCTACATCATAATCAGCTCTTGTAATATGATGACCACCACCAAAATTTACCCATTTTAATTTATCAAAATATTGGCTAAAGTTTTTTTCAAAAGCTGCAAGCGCACCTTCAAGTGCATCTACATTTTGTTCACAAAGTGCATGAAAGTGAAAACCATCTAAAAATTCAAGTTGAGATTCATCAAAGTTCGCTTTTGTTGTTCCCATTCTTGAAAATGGTGCACAAGGATTATATAAATCAACTTCAACTGAAGAGTATTCAGGATTTAATCTAATACCTAAAGATACTTTTCCAAAAGCTTTATCTTTGTATCTTTTTAGTTGGCTAAAAGAGTTAAAAACAAGATGATTTGAAATAGCTATAATTTCATCTATTTCTTCATCTTTAAAAGCTGGGCTATAAGTATGTACTTCTCCACCAAACTCTTCTTTTGCTAAAATCGCTTCATGAAGACCTGATGCACAACAACCTTTAAGATATTTTTTACATAAATCAAAAGTTGAATGCATTGCAAAACCTTTAAGAGCAAGAAGAATACTAATATCAGCTTCATCTTGAACTCTTTTTAAAAGTTTTAAATTTTTTTCAAGTAATGCTTCTTCACAAACAAAACTTGGGCTTGGAAGCTTATCAAAGCTATCTACTGTTGTATAACTATTCTTCATATGGCTCAAAATCTTCTTTCCCTACTCCACAATCTGGACAAGACCAATCTTGGGGTAAATCTTCAAATGCAGTTCCTGCCTCAATCCCACTATCAGGATCACCAACAGCTGGATCATATATGTAGTCACAAGCTGTACAAATATATTTTTGCATAATAAACTCCTCTATTCAAGATTTATTATAACTCTAAAATTTTCCAAGGAAGACCTTGAGTCATTAACTCATCCATAAATGGTTTTGCATCAAACTCTTCAATGTTAAATACTCCTGTATTTTTCCAAATACCTTTGTAAAGTAATTTAGAACCAATCATTGCAGGAACTCCTGTAGTATATGAAACAGCTTGTGCTCCTGTTTCTTTATAACACTCTTGGTGGTCACAAACGTTATAGATATAAACTTTTCTTGGTTTTCCATCTTTAATACCTTCAATGATACATCCAATATTTGTTTTACCAACAGTTCTTGGTCCAAGGCTTGCTGGATCTGGTAATAATGTAGTTAAAAATTCAATTGGAGTAATCATCATACCTTTATGTTCAACTGGCTCAATACCTAACATTCCAACATTTTGTAAACAATTCATATGTTGAATATAAGCATCACCAAAAGTCATAAAGAATCTAATTCTTTTTAAACCTTTAATATTTTTTGATAAAGACTCTAACTCTTCATGATATAGTAAATAAGATGGTTTTACACCAACTTCAGGATAGTCATGGTCAACTCTAATTTCTAAAGGAGTTGTTTCAATCCATTGACCATTTTCCCAATATCTACCATTTGCAGATACTTCTCTTAAGTTAATTTCTGGATTAAAGTTTGTTGCAAATTTATAACCATGGTCACCTGCATTACAATCCATAATATCAATATAGTGAATCTCATCAAATAAATTTTGTTGAGCATATGCACAAAATACTCCTGTAACACCTGGGTCAAAACCTGAACCTAATAATCCCATAATTCCAGCTTCTTTAAATTGTCCATCTCTTTCCCATTGAAGTTTATATTCAAATTTTGCTTCATCTGGATGTTCATAATTTGCAGTATCTACATAATCAACTTTACATTTTGTACAAGCGTCCATTATTGTTAAATCTTGGTATGGTAATGCTACATTTAATACTAATTTAGGATTTACTTTTTCAATTAATTTTACTAATTCATCAACACTATCAGCATTAACACTAGCTACATCAATTTTTACACCTTGATTTTTTAAAATATCAGCAGCAATTGCTTCACATTTAGAAACTGTTCTAGAAGCTAATGTAATATGTTCAAATGTGTCAATATTCATTGCACATTTAACAGTGGCTACTCTACTTACACCACCTGCCCCAATAATTAAAATACCTTTTTTGCTCATTTTATTCACTCCGATATATTTTTATGTAACCATTATACAGTTTTAAAGTATAAGAACCATTGAAACAAAAACTCATTTGGTATTTGATAACAATTTGATTACAATTAACATGCTTTTAATAATTTGTTATGTAAACTTCGTTTTTAAATTATGGGGATGACTTGGTATCGATTAGAGCAGTGAGTATTAGTTGCATGTCGGCCTGAACATGCCGTTACGCGGTTCATTTTTTTTAGACGCAAACAATACAAATTACGCTCCAGCTTACGCAAAAGCTGCGTAAGTTTAACAACTTATTGACTCGCCTAACGGCTTGAGTCTTCGGAGGCTAGCACTACAGATTCTATCTATGTAGATTATCGCTGGTTCACCCTAGATAGATTATCTTTGAGGTTGTGATTGGGCTTTAAAGAGAAATTTTAAATCTTAGCTTTGTGATTGCTTTTGGAAGTTGAGCTGTCATGAAGTGAAATCTTTCAACTTTGCTAAGCATGTAGACGCTTCTATGATCTGTTTTAAGACTGCGGTTCGATCCCGCACATCTCCACCATTTATTAAAAAATATTATAATATTTTTATAATAATTTATTATATTAATTCTTAGTTCCAAAACATTCTTTCTTCTATTACATATTTAATCAATCCTTCACTTTCTATATTAAAATCTAAGTATACGAAAAACTCTTTATTCTTAATTTTCGTACTACATTAGAATCCGATAGTATTTATCATATACTTATTTCATGGCATTTTGTGCTTTTTCTGTACTTTTTTTGATTTTAAACTAGGGTGTCGGAAAACAGATGTTAAAAATAATTTCTTTAAAAGAGTATATTTATTACGAATAATGTTTTTCAATAAATATTATTCTTGTCTAAAAAATACTATTTTTAAAACTTTATTTGGAAAAATATTATATTCTTAAAATAACTATCAATTAGCAAAAAATTCTGTTGATAGAACAATAAATCTAATAAATAATCTTTAATACTTAAAAATATAACTTTATAAATTCTCACTTTTCCCTATTTAATAATTAATAAAAACTTAAATTAATAAACTAATTTGCAAGCTTACTGAAAGATTAATATTATACTATTCAGAAAAAAAGGAGTATCTATATGTATTTTAGCACTGCAGATTTATGTGATGAAAATCAAGATAAAAACATACAAGTATTGTCATCAGAATTCAGAAATTATGGTGGTTTAGTTGGTTTTTTCGGACAAATAACAACTATCAAATTAAACAAAAGTAATTGGGACTTACTTTCTATGCTGAAAGATGAAGATGGAACTGAGAAAATCGTAGTTGTTGATGTTGATAGAGAATTTTATGGTATTGTAGGAGATAAACTATCATTATTTGCGGAAAACAATAACTATAAAGCAATTATTATAAATGGATATGTAAGAGATATTAAAGAAACTAATAAATTTAAAATTGGTCTTATTGCATTAGGAACTTGTCCTTTAAGAAATTTTGAAAAAAATAAAGGAGAAAGAAACATTGAACTTAAATTTGGAGGTGTTACTTTTAATAGTGGCGACTTTTTATATGCTGATGAAGATGGGATAATTGTTTGTTCTGAAGAATTAAATAGTAGTAATTTAAAGAAGAGATATTAATATCTCTCCTTTTGTTCGCTTTTTTTTGATTTCGAAATTTTAGTCACAAATATAAAAAGCTTGAATTTCTTCAAACTTTTTATTTATTTTATTAAAAAGAATAAATTGCTTTTAATCTTAACTCATCTTTATCTTTAGATTCATTACCTTTTCCATTTTCATAGATAGTATAATCAGCTGACATTGCTAAATTTTTAAGTGCCCCAGAGAATTTATATTGTGCACCTAAATATGTTTGTTTTAAATCATTTTTTACTAATAAAGAATCACTATCAGTATAAGAAATTTTTGTAGTTAAATTTCCAAATTTCTTAGAAGCACCAATTTGCCATGAATCAGTACCCGCTGTATAGTTTCCAGTTGTTGTTGTTGAAGAAGTAAATGATGCAGTTGCAGCTTCACCTATACCTCTATTTACATTTCCTTTATCATCTGCTGATGTATAAGCAGCATGAAAATCTACTGTAAAGAATGTAGCCCCAATTTTATAACCATATAATGAGCTATCTTTAACTGTAGCTTTATCATAATTTGAATCATAATATTGTGCTGCTACAAATGGTTTAAAATCTCCACCAAATTTATAAGTAGCATCTACATATAAATCTTTAACCTCATCAATAAAATCTACATAATGACCTTGAATAGTTAAATTATTTATAGAATCATTTTTAATATATAATGAAACAGCACCATCTGTACCTATTTTATTAAATCCACCAACATCACCATCATTTACTTCTGTATTTGAAAAAGATGCACCATTTGTTCCACTTGTTACACTATCTGTTCTTGTTTGATATTTTGTAACTTTTCCTAAAGATACTAAAGTATTTGGAATATCATTATTAGCTAAAAAGTAACCTTCAAATGATTCTTTTATAAGTCTTGAACCTGAACCATTGATTAAAGGTAAAGAGATAAATTGTCTACCACCTTTAAAGCTTGTATTTGCATATTTATATTCTAAATAAGCCTCAGATAAAACTGAACCTGATGCATCCATAAATTTTGCTTGTTTAGCTGTGTCATCATCAATAGTTCCAACATGTGAAGTTTGTAATGTTGCACCTAGTTTTACACCATTAAAACTATCTGTAACATAATTTAAACTTCCACCATTTACCCAAATACTATTATCAGAAGTTTTTGCTGAATCATAATTTTCATCAAAATAGTATGATTTAATATCACCTTTTATTTTTCCATTACTAAAAGCATCAGCTAATGTATCAGCTGCAAATGATGATGTTGCAATTGATGTTACTGCTAAAGTAGCAATTAAACTCTTTTTAATTAATTTGTTCATTTTTCTCTCCTTGTTAATTTAACAAGGTTATCCTAACATTGAACACTGTCATGAAACTTGCATTTAATACAAATTTTGACTTTTAAATATCCTTTCCATTAAATTCTTTTTCATTTGTTTTTTGAACAATTAACTTTGCTAATTTATCCGTTTGTATTGCAACATCATAAGTTTTATTGGATATTGCAGCATTTTCTTGAGTCTTTTGATCTAATAAATTTATTGCATCATTTATTTGCTCTATTCCTTTTTGTTGTTCATTACTAGAAAAATTAACTTGTGATATCAATTCAATCGTTTTTGAAATATTTTCATCAACAGTGTTATAACCAGCAATCATCTCTTTAGCTATCTCTTTTCCATCATTTGCTTTTAATATAGCAATTGATACTAATTCTTTAATTTTTCTTGTTGTTTCAGCACTTCTTGAAGCTAAATTTCGCACTTCAGCTGCAACAACTGCAAAACCACGTCCAGCTTCACCAGCAGTTGCTGCTTCAACAGCTGCATTAAGAGATAATATATTTGTTTGAAATGAAATTTGTTCAATCATGTCAATACTATTATTTATTGTAAGAATTTGCTCATTCATTATATCAATTGCCAAATCAGTCTTTAACGATAAATTTTTTCCTTCATTTACTGAATTAGTTAATATTTCTGTATATTCAAACATATTTTTAACACTTAGTGTATTTGATGTTATATTACTTGTTATTTGCTCAACAGCAGCAGCTGTTTCTTCAAGTGAAGCAGCAGAATTATTTAGATTATTATTTAGAAGATTTACATTTTTAATTAATATATCACTATTAGAATCTAAAACCAAACCATTTTTTTTATTTTCTATTAACATTTGAGTAATTGAATCACCTAAATAATTTATTCCTTCAGATAATTGAAGAAGATGTTTTTTAGAGTTATTCGTGTTGATTTTATTCAAATAATTATAATTTGAATATTGTTCTAATATATTAAGTATATTATTGATATTCATTTCTAAATTTATTCCCATTTGGTTTAATAAATTTGTTAATTCATTCAATGAAGAGTTTGAAGATTTTTTAGTAACTCTTTGTGATAAATCACCTTGTTCAAACTCTTTTAATACAAAAATAGTTGATTTAATAAGCTCTTTTTCTTCCTCAATGTTATCTTTTATTTTTAAAATATTTTCATTTATGATTTTTGACATAACTCCTATTTCATCTTTTGAAACTATGTTTAAAAGAGAGACATCATCCTTTTCTCTATTTAGATATTTAAAGAAATTTAATAATCCTTCTTGAAAGTTATTAAGAGGTGATATTATATTTTTATTTATTATGAAATATACAAAAAGTGACAAAGACAATAAAACAATAAATGAAACTATAATAATCTCTGTTCTCAAAGAATGTGGTGTAATTAAAACTTCATCTTCACTAATTTCAGAAACAATTGCCCAAGTTATATCTTTTGAAATATTGATAGGACTGTATGCACATAAAACATTATAATTATCATACCCTTTTATAATTTCTGTATTTGTTTGATTTTTAAATGCATTTATCGTTGCATTTGTTTTTATACTATTTTTTTGAGGAGATGAAAAAGATGAATTTATTGAATGAGTTTTTGGACTTAAAAAACTATCACTTCTCATTAAATAATCATTACCAACCAAATAATCTTCTTGTGTTTGTCCATAACCTTTCCTAAAATTCATTATTTTATTTATATCATTATTTCCAATTTGAAATACTAATACAGCTTTTATTCCATCCTCTTTATATCCATTTTCATATACAGGTGTTCCTAAAAACATTACAGGTTTATTGTCATTAATTTCATAAGGTTTCATATCTACAAAAGTAGTTGCATTGTTTTCAATGGTTTTTTTCCATACATCAGCTAGTAAAGAATTATTCAATTTTCCAGATTTTAAATTTTCTCCAAAGTCAGCATTTTTTTTAGCTGTATAATATATTTGCCCTGATTGTACATCAATTAAATAGATATCATTATAATTATACTTTTTAATATAACTTTGAAAAAAATTCTCACTTGAAGAAATAGTATCTTTAACCATTGAATCATTTATTGGAAATTTATCTTTTGTATCTATATCCATTTGAGAATATAAACTAGTTAAATCATAAACTAATTGATCGACTGTTTTACTACTTGATAAAACTTCTATATCATTAACCATTCGATTAAAAAGATTTTCAATTTGCTGAGTTTTATTATCTCTTGAGAAAGTTAAACTATCATAATTATTTTTCATTAGTGCTTTTTTTGCTTCTTCAACAGAAATACCACCTATAATAACTACAACAATTAATAAAGAAATGATTGAAATTAAAATCATTTTCATTTTAATATTTATATCTTTATATTTAAACATAAAAATCCTTTTTTCATTTTCTATTAATATAACTTCTATTACTGTCAAGAAACTTGCAAAGATTTTTTGATAACTCTTGATAATAAAAAAATTAAATATTATGCAAGTTTCATGAAAGAATTCAATGTTAATCTTCCCTCATATCTTTCTTAGATAATAAAACTTAAAAAAAGGATTTAAGATGAAAATGATTAAAACACTTGTGACTTCAGGTTTGGCATTAGGAATGTTAGTAAATACACTAAATGCAAAAGAAGTAAATTTTGAAGGTAAAACAATTGAATGGATTATGCCATACAATGCTGGTGGTGGAACTGACCAATGGGGAAGATTTTATGCACCATTATTATCTCAAGCACTTCCAGGAAAACCTAATATTATTATAAAAAATATGCCAGGTGGAGGATCAACTAAAGGTGCAAACTATTTTGCAGAAAAAGCTACGAAAGATGGTTTAACAATTTTTGCATCATCAGCATCAACACAAATACCTTTTGTTTTAGGTGATGATAGAATTAAATATGATTTTAAAGATTGGTATGCTGTACTATCTTCTCCTACAGGTGGAGTAGTTTATGTATCATCTTCTTTAGGTATAAAAGATATAAATGATTTTGATAAGCTAAAAAATGCTGAATTGAAATTTGGAAGTCAAGGTCCTACATCAATGGATTTAATTCCTTTATTAGCTTTTAAAATACTTGACTTAAATGTTCAACCAGTATTTGGAATGAAAGGAAGAAAAGAAGGTAGATTAGCCTTTTTAAGAGGTGAAACAAATATTGATTTTCAAACTAGTTCTGCATATTTAAAAGAAGTTTTACCTGCAATGACTGAAGAAAAATCTGTACCTTTATTTTCATGGGGTATATTAGATGATAAAGGAAATATTCAAAGAGATCCTAGTTTCCCTGAATTACCAACATTTGCTGAAGTATATGAAAAAACAAGTGGAAAATCTCTTAATGATACATCTTTTAAAGCATGGAAAGCATTATTTACAGCAAGTTTCCCTTCTCAAAAAATGTTAGTATTACCAAAAGATGTATCTCCTGATGTACTTGAAACTTATACAAATGCACTTAAAAAAGTTGTAACAGCTCCTGACTTTAAAGAAAAAAGTGATTTACATTTAGGAATATATGAACAAACTATTGGAGAAAATGCAAATAAATTAAAAGATACTGCAACAACTGTTGATAAAAAAGATAAAGAATGGATTACTAATTGGCTAATGGAAAATTATAAAGTTAAATTCTAATTCTAATCAAAAATATATACTTAAAAAAGTCATTTTCTTTTAGAAAATGACTTTTTCTTTTTATACAAAAATTTCCCCTTAATTCATCAAATATAAAAACAATAATTGCAAGTTTCAAGACAGCTAAAAATGTTAATCTTCATTCAGAATTCAAAGTAAGAATTTACTTTAAAGGAGATTTTATGGCTATAGATGCGTTATTTAGTGCCTTTAATGAACTTATGTCAGTTCAACATATGCTTTATTTATTTGGTGGGGTGATTTTAGGAATTATTGTTGGGATTCTTCCCGGACTTGGTGGAATTGTAGGTTTTTCTATAATGATACCTTTTATTTATGGAATGGATGTAACATCTGCTCTTGCTATGTTAATTGGGATGGTAGCTGTTATTCCAACATCTGATACTTTTACATCAGTACTTATGGGGATTCCAGGTTCATCTGCTTCTCAAGCAACAGTTTTAGATGGTTATCCATTAGCTCAAAAAGGGCAAGCTTCAAGGGCTTTAGCAGCTGCTTTTACTTCATCTTTAATTGGTGGATTATTAGGTGCTATTATTTTGACATTTTTTATTGTTTTTGCAAGAGGCATCATCCTAAAATTAGGTACTGCAGAACTATTTATATTAGGAATTTTTGGTCTTAGTATGGTGGGAGTTTTAAGTGGTAAAAGCTTATATAAAGGTTTTATCGCAGCTTCTGTAGGTTTACTATTAGGTTGTATTGGAAGTGCACCTGCAACTGGTGAATGGAGAATGACTTTTGATAGTTACTATTTATTTGATGGAATTAAATTAGTAATTTTAGGACTTGGTGTTTATGCTATTCCTGAAATTATTGATTTATTAGTTAAAAATCAACAAATATCAACTAATGGAAAATTAAGTGGTTCTTGGTTTCAAGGTGTAAAAGATACTTGGGCAGCAAAATGGATTATTGCTCGTTGTGCACCAATGGGAGCAATGATTGGAGCAATTCCAGGACTTGGTGGAAGTGTTGTTGACTGGATTGCATACGGACATGTTGTTCAAACATCAAAAGATAAAAGTCAATTTGGTAAAGGTGATATTAGAGGTGTAATTGCACCTGAATGTGCGAATAATGCAAAAGAAGGTGGAGGATTAATTCCTACATTACTTTTAGGAGTTCCTGGAAGTGGTTCTATGGCTGTATTCTTAGGTGGATTAACTATCTTAGGAATTGAACCAGGACCTGCAATGGTTGGCTCAAATTTAGGAATATCTTATACGATTATTTGGTCACTTGCTATTGCAAACGTTGTTGGTACATTAGTATGTTTAGGATTAGCAAATCATATTGCAAAAATTACAAAAATTCCTTATGGTTATGTTGCTCCTATTATGTTAATGATTATCTTTTTTGCTGCACTTCAAGCAACTAGAAGTTTAGAAGATTTAATTTTATTAATAGTGATTGGTGCATTAGGTATTTTATTTAAACACTTTGATTGGCCAAGACCAGCTCTTCTTATTGGATTTATTTTAGCTGGTACTATTGAAACTTATTATTATCAAGCTGTTCAATTCTATTCATGGGATATGTTATATAGACCAGGTGTAATTGGAATCATACTATTTATGATTGCTTCAATTGGATTAAGTGCTTACTTCAAAAAAAGAAGTGATAAAAAAGAGAAATTAGAAAAAGAAAATAGAATAAAAAATGGTGAATTATCTGAAGAAGATTTAGAAGAAAACAAAACTAATTACACTTATTCATTCTTTTCTGGTGAATTATTTATGGTTATTGGATTAATTATATTTGCAGCTTATGCTTTATTTGATTCTATTCCACATGATTTTTTAGGGGGAATTTTCCCAATAGTTATTAGTTCAATAATGATTGTTTTTTCAATTTTATTAGCATTTCAATTAGTATCAAAAACTAAACAAAAAGAAGTTTTAGGAGCGAGTATTATTGAAAATGGTGAAGTAACAACATATTGGAAAGAGACATGGAAAAGCTTTTTAATTCTTCCTATTTTTTTAGTTGGTACGTGGATTTTAGGATTTATTCCTTCTGTAACAATTATGATTATAGCTACTATTAGAATTAAAATACAATCGTCATGGTTAAAAACATCGATTATAGCAGCTCTTTCAATTGGTTCTTTATGGTTTATGTGTCACTTATTATCGTTGACACTTCCTACTGGACTAATTGGTGATTTAATATTAAAAGGTTAATAAAATGAATGATTTAAATAGAATAAAATGTATGATGTATAGAGCGGGAACTTCAAAAGGTGCTTATTTTTTAGATAAAGATTTACCAAGTAATACACAAGAGAGACATAATCTTTTATTAAAGATTATGGGTTCTCCTGATATAAGACAAATTGATGGTATTGGAGGAGCAACTTCTGTTACAACGAAAGTTGCAATTATTTCTCCATCAAAAAGAGATGGGATAGATATTGATTATAAATTTATCCAAGTTATGGTTGACCAACCAATTGTTGATGATAAGCCAACTTGTGGAAATATATTAACAGCTGTTGGAGTTTTTGCTCTTGAGCGAGGATTAGTAAATATTGAAGAAGATGAAACTATCGTAAATATCTATGATGTAAATACAGGTGCTACAATTGCTCAAACAATTAAAACACCTAATAGATGTATAACTTATAAAGGTGATATGGAAATTGCAGGAGTTCCTGGAACGGCTGCTCCAATTAAACTATTTTTTAAAAATATAACTGGTGGAAAAACAGGTTCATATTTACCAACAAAAAATGTAATTGATACTTTTTGTGGAGTTGAAGCAACTTGTTTAGATATTAGTATGCCTGTTGTTTTTGTAAGAGCCCAAGATGTAGGAATTACAGGTTATGAAACACCAGAGGTATTAGATTCAAATAAAGAGTTATTTAAAAAACTAGAACAAATTAGAGAAGAAGCTTCGCAAGCTATGGGTCTTGGTTCTTGTAAAGGAAATGTTATTCCAAAAATTGCAGCAGTTAGCAAGCCTAAATTTGATGGAGATATGAACATTAGATATTTTACACCAACAACTGCACATCCTGCAATTGCTGTATCAGCAGGTTTTTGTATTGCAGTTGGTTCTTTTATAAAAGGAACAATATTAAATCAAATTAATCCACAAGAGTTAACTTTAGGTAATCATATAGTTAAAATTGAAAATCCATCAGGAACAACACAAGTAGGAGTTAATTTTCCAAGTCTTGATGTAAGTAAAGTAGAAGGAATGACAACAAGAACAGCTAGACTTTTATTTGAAGGTGAGGTTTATGTATAAAAATGGAACTGCTTCCAAATTCAATTACACTTTTTGATTTGTTTTTATTAATCCTTTTTTGTTTCTTAGGTGCAGCAATTTCTACATCTGTTGGAACAGGAGGAGGATTAGTTGTTATTGGGGCGATGAGTTTAGTCATCCCAGTAACAGCTCTTTTATCTATTCATGCAATAATTCAAGCAGGCTCTGGAATATTGCGTGCAATAATGTTTAGAAATTCCTTTTATAAAAAATTCTTTTTTCTTTTTATGTTTGGTACACTTTTTGGATACTTTTTTGCTACACAATTTTTGATTGTACTTCCTGAATATTTTTTAAAACTATTTTTAGGGCTTGGTATTATTATTTTAACTTTAATTCCTAATTTTAAAATAGATAATATTTCAAATATTAAAATAATAATTTTTGGTGCAATTACAGGTTTTTTAACAATGTTTGTTGGAGTAATGGGACCACTTTTAGGAATATTTTTAAGCTCATTTTTGACAAATCGTCATATAATTGTAGGAACTTTAGCTTGGTGTATTTCTTTTCAGAACTTAGGAAAAGCTATTATTTTTGGTGGTTTAGGATTTGATTATACTCCTTGGATAAATTTGATTTTAATACTAATTGTTTTTTCATATTTTGGAACACTTTTTGGTAAAAAACTGTTAGATAAAAGTAATGATGAATTATTTAAAAAAATCATAAAAATAGTAATTATTTTTCTTGGAGGTAAATTAGTAATTGAATCTATTTTACTGATGCTTAAATAAATGCAAGGTTAATGACAGCTTTATATATTAAGGTTATAATAAAAATGGAGTTTTAAATGAAAATATTATTAAGTATTCTTTTTTTATTAAATACAATTTTATTTGCCCAAAATTACCCTTCTAAACCTATAACATTAGTTGTAGGTTTAGGAAAAGGTGGAAGTAGTGATAGAATGGCTAGAAATATGGCTACTTTATTGGAAAAAGAGTTAAATACTTCTATAAATGTAATAAATATAAAAGCAAATGCCTCATTAGATGCTGCAAATTATGTATTAGCTCAAGAAAGTGACGGTTATACTATTTTTGCTTCAGCTTTTTCTCCATATCTTGCAAATACAGTATTAAGTGGACAATCAAAATATACTCTTGATGACTTTCATTTCATAAATATTCAATGGTTTGATTACGATTTAATATCTGTAAACAAAGATTCAAAAATCAATTCAATAAAAGAACTATTATCTGAAATACAAAATAGTCCAAAAAAAATTAAAATTGCAGTTATTTATAAATCAAGTGGTCATTTAATGATAAAACTTTTACTTGAAAAGTTTAATATTCCATTTGAAAAAGTTGAATTTAATTTTTTTGCAGGAGGAGAATTAGCAAGAACTGCACTTTTTGAATCAAAAGTTGATCTTTTAGTAATTGCAGCTCAAGGAAGTGAAAAATATAGAAATGAGATTAAACCTTTAGCTGTAATTTCAGATAAGAGATCAAGAAGATGGGATGCTCCTACACTTAATGAAGCTATTAAAGATACAAATATTATTTTACCAATTATCAGTGGTCCAATGAGAGGTTTTGCTGTTTCAAAAAAATTTAAAGAAGATTTCCCACAAAGATATTTAATATTAGAAAAAGCTCTTGAAAAAGTTTTAGCACAAAGAAATAATCAAAAAATATTAAAAGAAAAAAATATAGGTTATACTTGGATAGGAGATAAAAAATCAAAAGAAGTTCTTCTTAATACCTATAATTTATTTGAAACTTATAACTATTTATTTGATAAATAAAACTATTTCATTGGATATTTAAATATTATAGATATTTCTAAACCATTATTATTTGAAGCAATAACTTCTGCATTGTGTAATGTAGCAATTTGTTTTACAATACTAAGTCCTAAACCTGAACCAGTTTTTGAAGAATCAACTCTATAATATCTTTGAAAAATATTTTTTAAGTTTTCTTTTTCTACACCATATCCTTCATCTTTAACATTTAACCAGATTGTATTATTGTGTCTTTTTAGGGATAAAGTTATTGTTCCCATTGGGTTACCATCTTTATCTACAGCATAATGTAACGCATTATTAATAATATTATCAAGCATACTTTCTAAAATAATTGTATCTGTTTCTATAAATATTTGTTCATCTATATCTTCAAATGCAAATTCAAAACCTCTTTTATAAACTCTAGGAGCTGTTTTAATACTATAATTTTTACAAATTTCATTTAAATTTGCTTTTTTTAATCTAGCTAAATTTATTGTATTTGGATTTGTTTTTGCGTACAATAATAGTTGTTCTGTAATATGTGACATATTATTAATATGAGAGTTTAAAATAATAAACTTTTCATCTTTTTTATCAAAAAAATGGTCTAACTCCATTTTCATTTCAGCTAAAGGTGTTCTTAATTGGTGAGAAACATCTGAATTAAATTGTTCTATATATTCAATATTATCTCTACTTCTTTCAAGCAAGATATTAATACTATTAACAACATCTTCAATTTCTTTTGGAGCATTAAATTTCAATGGAGTTAAATCTCTTGAATCTCTTTGTTTTATTTTATTTTTGAGTAATTGAAGTGGTTCTAATCCCTTATTTACTGCAATTAGTGTAATTATAATGGTAAACAAAGAAACAATTAAAATAATCATTAGAACAGTATTTATAACTTCTTTTATATTTTCTTTTCTTTCATCCATACTTTCAGCAATGGTTATATATGCAGAATATTTTTTGTTTGAATCTATAAAAAAAACTTTATAAGAGATTACTCTTAACTTTTCATTATCATAGGTCTTATAATAAAATCTTTTATCTTCTTTTAAAAGAATTTTTTTTTCAAATAAATCTTTTTGTCCAACTAAAACTTCTCCACTTTCAGTTACAACAGAATAATAGACCAGACCTTTTTGAGTAAGGGATAAAAAATCAACAGAAAAATTAGGGAAATCAATTATTAATTTCCCATTTTCAACCCCAATATAATCTTCTATACTTTTTGCAGAAGCATATAAACGATTATCAAAAAAATCATTAACTCTATTTTTCAAAAAATTATTTAAATATATAAAAAGTATTAAAGTAAATAAACCTAATGGAAATATTAACCACTTTGTTAATTGAGTACGAATTGATGGTATCTCTTTCATATTAGTTCATCATATAGCCAAGGCCCCTCACAGTTTTTATATTTATTGAATCCCCAAGTTTTTTTCTTAATCTTGAAATATATGTTTCAACAGCTGTTGGGTTAAATTCATCATCAATTGTTGTAATATGGTCAACAATATTATCTTTACTTACTATTGCATTTTGATTTTGTAATAAGAATTCAAATATTTTTAATTCTCTTTTACTTAATTCTATCAATTCTGAATTTTTAGTTAATATAAGTGTTTGAGTATTAAATGATAAATCATTATAATTAATAATATTTGAAACTTGGTTTTTGCTTCTTCTCAAAAGGGCATGAACCCTTGCTATTACTTCATCTAGTTCAAAAGGCTTACACAAATAATCATCTGCTCCTGTATCAAGACCTAAGATTCTTTGGTCAAGTTTATCTCTTGCAGAAATAACCAAAATCGGTAAATTTTTTTGAGATGTTCTTAATTTTTTAATAATATCAATTCCATCAATATTAGGTAATCCTAAATCTAAAATCAATAAATCATAAATTGCTGTTTCAAGAGAATAAAGTCCATTTTCTCCATCATGAAAAATATCAACAAGGTAACCTATTTCTTTTAATTTTCTAGAGATACCATTTGCTAAGGTTTCATTATCTTCAATTAATAATATTTTCATGGCTAAAGTATATCACAATTTAGTGAGACATAAAAATAGGTAATGTCGATTTTTCTAAAAGATATCTAGTCGCTCCACCAAACATCATCTCTTTTAAACCTCTATGTCCATAAGCACCTGCAACTATTAAATCAAAATTACCATCTAATGCTGCATTTAAAAGTGCTTGACCTGGAATTTTTGTTGTTTTAACGATTTCATAAGTAGCATCTATTTTATGACATTTCAAATAATCTAATAAATCATTTATGATATTAGTTCCCCCAACATACTCTTCTGACGAAACAATATGTACTCTTTGTGCTTCTTTTAAAATACCAATTGAAGTAGTTAATGCTCTTGAAGCTTCAGGAGAGTTATTCCATCCAATAATTACTGATTTTGTAGAGAATATTTTCATAATTCTTGGAATCATTAGTACTGATTTCCCACTTTTTAATACAGCTGTTTCAAATGTAGATGTTGTAACTCCTAAAGGAGGAGCTGCTGCTATTACTAAATCACAAAACTTTGATTCTTGTTCAATAATATTACTTCTAAGTCCTTTTTTATTATCTTTTAAATAAACACTTGCTTCACTATCAAGTGGGATTGGAGATATTTTAATATCAATTTCTTTAACTTTTTTCTCAAAAAGTTCATTAAACTCTAAAGATTCATCTTTATATTTTTTATCTACAACTTCATCAATTTTTTTAAAAAGATCTTCTGGTATAGATAAATTTCTATACATATTAGGATTATATTTAGGTCCACATTTTAAAATTTCTAAATTTATTTTAAAATATTTTGCAACTAACAAGGCTCCATAAATTCTCTCTTCTAACTCTTCTCCACCACCAATAGGGAAGAACATTTTTTTATAATTCATAAAAAATCCTTTTAATCTAACGTTAAAAGAATAGTAACATTCAATTCTGTCATAAAACTTGCAAGATATTTATTTTGAATAAACCAAAATTTTTATATATTCCATTGTTCAAAATTTGTCCCTATTCCCTAATATTTTTTTAAACATCTATTTCATTTGCTTGAAACTTATAAGTATGAGAAAAAATTTTACCACTCTTTCTTTGAATATTATTTACAATATGATATCCATGATTCAACGCTATTGCAATAGATCCACCAGACATCATTGCTATATCCCCTGCTACATATACATTTTCATTTGATGTTTCATGATGTTCATTAAAAATTGGTTTCCCACTCTCATCTATATCTACACCACAACTTTTTAAAAAATCAACTGGTGTTGTTCCTCCAATTGCATAAATTATTCTGTCATATAAAACTGAATATCCATCATTGAATTGAACTTTTATCTTCCCATTTTCATTTTCTAGATTCTCTATATCACAGTTCATTCTAAGTCTTAATTTTTCTTCACCATAATATTTATATAATAAATTTTCATTTAATTTATTTAATCTTGAAAACTCAGCTTTTCTATAAACTAATGTAACATTATTATTTTGCTCTGCTAAGTCATAGGCGTATTCTGCAGCAGAATTTCCTCCTCCTACTACAAGTATCTTTTCATTTGAAGAACATGAATCAAGATTAAAATTTACTTGTCTTCCAATTGATACTGGAATTTTATAATCTATTGGTTTATTTGGTTTACCCATTTTACCAATAGCAATAACAGTATTTTTAGTTTTAAAAATTCCATTTGAAGTATGAATTTCCATTAATCCATCTTCAATTTTTACAAGTTTTTCAATTTCAGTATTAAATGAAGAATCAATTTTCTCACTATCTAATAAATCATTAAAATAATCTAATGTAGTTTCTTTAGTACCATCATAAAATTCAACATTACCTTGAAGTTCAGTTACTTGACCTTTATAATCTTTATCAACTCTTTTATTATCTTTATAAAATTTTCTAATTGTATTTGAATGATTATCACTTTTTTCAATAAGTAAAATTTTCCCAATATTATGGGCTGATGCTTCAATTGCAGTACCAATTCCTCCTGGTCCACCACCTATAATTATAATATCATATATTTTTTCTGTCATTTTTTAATTCCTATTAACTTTCTTATATTAAAAATTAGTGTAAAAGGATAATTTATGCTTTTACACTGTAAATAATATTTTTTACTATTATCAATCCTTAAAGTTTGATTTAGAAAAGTTTAACTTATGAAAAAACAAAAAACAAGAACTTACAAAAAAGAAAGGTAGTTTCTAAAAATATATTTTTAAGAAAAAAGATAAACTTATTTACACAATAAAAACTTAACATTAGTATGAAAATTGGGAGTTTTTAAAAGTTAGTAAAAATCAAATTAAAGAAAATAAATTTTTTGAAAAAAAATGAGAATTATTAGATTTAAACAAATAATTCTCATAAAAAATATAAATTAATGTTTCTATTTATATTCATTCTTGTGAATTTCACCCCATAAATATAATTGTTTTAATATAGGTTTTAAAGTTTCTCCATATTCAGTTAATGAATATTCAACTCTTGGAGGAACAACAGGATAAACTTCCCGATGAACAATTCCATCTTCTTCAAGCTCCCTTAATTTTTGAATTAACATTTTTTGTGTAGTTCTAGGAAGCATTTTTTGTAATTCACTAAATCTTTTTTTCTCCGCTCTTAAATACCATAATATTAATATTTTCCATTTACCCGCAAGTACATCAAGTGCTGTTTCAACGGGACATTTTTCAATATTTTCTTCAATATTTAAATCAATTTTTTTTGTCATTTTATTTCCTATAGTATCTTTTTAGATAGTACATTTCTTTTTAGTAAGTTCTTGTTCTAATAATGTATTTTAGCTAAAATTTCAGTATGTGTAAAGATTATTAAAAAAAAGGATAAATTATGAAAGCATATGTTGTAAATAAACTAGAAGATAAAAAATTTGAATCAGGAATTCAAGACATAGAAATCCCATCTATAGAAGAGAATGAAGTTTTAATTAAAGTTACTTATTCATCATTAAATTTTAAAGATGCATTAAGTTCAGTTGGAAATCCTGGAGTTACAAGAGTTTTCCCCCATGTTACAGGGATTGACGTAGCTGGAGTTATTGAAGAATCAAATTCATCAAAATTTAATAAAGGTGATAAAGTACTTGTTACTGGTTATGATATGGGTATGAACACAAATGGAGGTCATGCTGAGTTTGTAAAAGTTCCTGATTCTTGGGTTGTAAATATGCCGAAAAATATTACAGATAAAGAGATTATGACTTATGGAACAGCAGGATTAACAGCTGCTTTAAGTGTAAATGAATTATTAAACAATGGAATTACATCTGGTGAAGTTTTAGTTACAGGAGCAACTGGTGGAGTTGGTTCTATTGCTGTTTCTATTTTAAGTAAATTAGGATTTAATGTTACTGCAATCTCTGGTAAAGAGGATAAAATCCCATTCTTAAAAGAGCTTGGAGCAAAAGAAGTAATTTTAAGAAAAGATTTTGATGTTGAAAATAAAAGACCAATGGGAAGTGAAAAATATAATGGCGTTATTGACACTGTTGGTGGTAATATTTTAGCTGAGGCATTAAAAGTTATAAAATATGATGGTGTTGCAACTTGTTGTGGATTAACATCTTCTTTTGAATTAAATACAAATGTATTCCCATTTATTTTAAGAGGGGTAAGATTAATTGGTATCGATTCTGTTGAAGCAAAATTAGAGAAAAAAATTCACGCATGGGAAAAAATTGCAGGTGATTTTAAAATTGATAATTTAGATAATTTAACAAATGAAATAACTCTTGATGAAGTTAAAGAAGCTTATGAAGCTTTATTAGCTGGTAAGGCTGTTGGTAGATATTTAGTTAAACTATAATTTATAATATTTTATTAAAGAGTCTTTTAATAGACTCTTTTTAATTTTTGAAAAATTAAATTACTTTTTTTACTTCGTTACGTTTTTCTTTAGCAATATACAAAGCTTCATCCACACGTTTTAAACATGTTTGAGTAGTATCAGAATTACGCATTTCAGTTACACCAATACTTATTGTAATTGAAGGAAGTCCTTTAGCTACATTAAATTCAACATCAGCACGTATTTCTTGAGCTTTTGTATATGCGTCATTTATATTTGTTCGTGGTAATAGTATGATAAATTCTTCACCACCCCATCGAGCGAAGATATCATTAATTCGAAGATTTTTCTTAATCAAATTTGTTAGGGCTATTAATGTTAAATCACCTATTTGATGACCATAAGTATCATTAATAATTTTAAAATGATCTATATCCAATAAAAGAAGAGAGAAATGATCTTTATATCTTTTTTTATTTTCTACTTCTTTTAAAAATAATTCATCAAACTTTTGTCTATTATATATTTTAGTTAAATGGTCATGATAAGCAAAATATTTATATTCATTTTTTTCAGCAATAAATTTAGTAATATCATTAAATACTATAATATATTCTGATTCATTTTCTATTTTTTTTATAGTAAGTTCAAAGTCAATTATTTGGTCATCTTTATTCTTAATAGATACAATACGATTCATTTCAGGATGAAGAAATAAATAATCAGTCCAATATACATCTTCTTTTGTAACATTTGATAAGATAAAAAAACCATTATTTTTTATAAATAATTCAGCTATTTGATTATACATTATATTAAATTCTTCAATTGATTTAACATTAAAGAATTCCAAAAAAGCTTTATTAACACTTTGCAGTTTATCACAGCTTATTACAATCACAGGATTTGGGATAGAGTTAATAACAGAAAATAATTTGTCTTCGATTTTATGTTTCATACTGAAGTATAACTTATTTTATAAATATTATCAAATAAAAATACAAAACTATTATATCAACAAATGTTATTAATAGAAATATTTTTAAAGTTAAAAAAAGACTTGCTATTTTAATTTTTTTCAGATACCATGTGTTACTTAAAGAAAAATTAGTACTTATACATTGTTTGCTTTTTTATTAACACTTCAAAATTAATACACTACTCTCAAAATATTAAAATCTGGTTAAACTTTATTAAAACTTCTTATACGAAGTACTTTATATAAAAGGATTTCTATGTCAAATAGATATAATGGAACTGTAAAATGGTTCAATAGTGAAAAAGGTTTTGGATTTATCCAATTAGAAGATAATAGCAAAGATTTATTTGTTCATTATAGTGAAATAAAAAACAACAACTATGGTAGAGCATCTCTTGATGATGGTCAAAAAGTGACTTTTTCTATTGGTGAAAACCAAAGAGGTGAACATGCTACAAGTGTGGAAACTATATAATTGGTTTGTCCAATATTAGATATAAATAGCAAACTATAAAGTTTGAAAATATTAGCATTTATTTAAGAACACTTAAAAATACTCAACAATTTTATGATGACAAAGATAAAGCTCAGAAGCTAGGAATAAATTCAGCTTCTAGGGCTATCTTTGGAGTTTTATGGTCTTCAAGTCAAGTTCTAGTGAACTATAAAAAATACTTCAAAAAGGATAAAAATGACTATTCTAACAATGAAATATAAATACAAAGTTTTACAAAAACTTTTAAAAAATACAAAACTATATGATTAAATTTGTAAAATATTCAAGAGAAGAATATCTAAATTCTGTAAAACTAATAAAAGATTTTGAAACATTAAAATTCTCAAAACAAGCACTTGAATGGTGGGATAACTATTATTCTTGGGAAAAAAATCCTCCCTTGTGTTTACGAGATAACAACAAAGATATTTGTTATCTTTTTTATACTATATCTAAAGATAATGAATATTTAAATATACATAATATTTTCACACCTAAAAATTATAGAAATAATAATTATGCCTATAAAATGATAGAACATCTTTTTAATACATTGATGGATTCTAATATAAAACGATTTAAGCTTTATAGTGTTTCTAGTTCTATAAAATTTTATATGAAATTAGGACTTAAATTTTGGGGTGTAAATGAATCTGGACAATATTATTGTGATTTTAAAATGCCACAAAAAAATATAAATGAATTAAAATCTATAGTAAAAAATGAAAATATTGAAAATATTGGTGAAACAAATTTAATAAAGATATTTGAAAAACTAAAATTAAATGGTTCAGAATTTGATGAAAAACAAACTTTTATTCACAACCAATGCCTCGATTTAATGGGAAACAACTATCTATTTAATGAACTTGATAAAGCTGTAAAAAAATTTAATAAATAAAAAAACTATTCTGTAAATATTTAAAATCATCATTATGATTTGATAATCATTCTTACTATTAAGATTAATTAAAGTTTTATTTCTATAATATTTGATAATAATTATTAAAACTAAAAGGAATCAGTATGATTAAAAGTTTAGCATTAAGTGCCATTGTATTTGCATCTTCGTTATTTGCTTCAGCAGAAGTAAATGTTTATTCTCATAGACATTATGACTCAGATAAAGAATTATTCAAGAAATTTGAGGATAAAACAGGTATTAAAGTAAATGTAATAACTGCAAAAGCTGAAGAATTAGTAACAAAATTAGAGATTGAAGGTCAAAAAACACCAGCTGATTTATTAATTACATCAGACATTGGAAACCTTTATGAAGCAAAATCAAAAAATTTATTACAAGCAGTAACTTCTCAAACATTAAATGAGAATATTCCTACTCACTTAAGAGATAACGATAACAATTGGTTTGCACTAACAAAAAGAGCAAGAATCTTTGTTTATAATCCAGAAAAAGTTGATGTGAAGGATTTAAGTGATTATTTTAGTATTACAAATGAAAAATTCAAAGGAAGAGTTATTACTAGAAGTTCTACAAATGTATATAATAAAGCCTTATTAGCTTCAATTATCGCAAATCATGGTGAAACAAAAGCTTTAGAATTTACAAAAGGTTTAGTTGCTAATTTTGCTAGAGAACCAAAAGGAAGTGATAGAGACCAAATCAGAGCAGTTGCAGCTGGTGATGCTGATATTGCAATCGTTAATACATATTATTTAGGTGTAATGTTACATGGTAAAGACCAAAAAGATATAGATATTGCAAAAAGTGTTAAAATTTTCTTCCCAGCACAAGAAACAACTGGAACACATATAAATATTTCAGGAGCTGGTGTAACTAAGTATGCAAAAAATAAAGAAAATGCTGTAAAACTTATGGAATTTTTAAGCTCGGAAGAGGCTCAATCTTTATTTGCAGAAGGAAATCATGAATATCCAGTTAATGTAAAAGTTAAACCATCAGCTACTGTTGCTTCATGGGGAACATTTAAAGAAGACAATATAGAATTAAATAAAATTGGTGAAAATACTAAAAAAGCTGTAGAAATAGCAACTGAAGGAAATTGGAAATAACTAAATTATACTTAGCCTTTTTGGCTAAGTATCTTAATTTTTATAATAACTCTTAAAATTCAAAACAAAAATAACTTGACAGATATAATCCCTCTTTTTTATTTATAAAAGCATTCTCATTTTTACTTAAAATATATTGTTCTTTTGAGACTAATCTATCCTTACAAACCAATGTTTTTCCATCTAAAAACTCTTTTACCATGTTACTTTTATGATAATTTATAAAAAGCCCTACTCCAACAATAATAATCAAACACAAACTAAAAAAAGGAAAAAATCTCCCACTTCCTTTTTTAGTTTTATTTGAATTAGTATTTTTATTTACAGATTTATTACTCTTTTTTTTATTTGATAAAATATTCGCATCTATTTGAAAAGGTTTATTTTCCAAGGAATCTCTTTTAAATACTAATTTTTATTATCTAATCTTGATTTATATGCCGAAGGTGACATATATTTTCCTTGTGGATTTTCATTTTCATATATAACTTTATTGTGTTTTGGCTGGTATTTTGTTGTTATCTGTTTTGTAGTACCATCTATTTCAATATTGCTGATTAAACCCTCTTTTAAATTTTTAATAATATTAAGTACTATTTCTACTTTATCTTCTTCTACATCTAACTTTATTTGCTTCATTTTTATCTTTCTCTTCTTTTGTTATTAGATTGGAATTTTATTACAAAAAACAAAAAAAAGAGTTTATTTTATCTTATTACATAAATTATAACTGGTAATAAAAATAAAATCGCTATTGTACTTGATGCTGTCATAACTGCAATTTCACTTGAAGGGCCATTAAATCTTAATGCAAAAAGATAACTTGTAGTTGCAATTGGCATAGAATATTGAATTAACAAAGTATCTATTAAAACTTGTTCAAAATTTCCCAAAGAATAAAGAGCAAATACAACAATAAATCCTATGATTACACGAACTACACCCATTCTTACTGCTTTTAAGTTTTCGCCAATTTTTATACCAACTAAAGAAGAACCAAAAGCAATCAACATTAAAGGAATTACAATTCCACCTAACATTTTACAAACATCAACTATTACAAAAGGAACATCTGTTTGACTTCCTTTAAAAGCTAAAGCAATAACTAAAGCATATAAAACTGGAGTTTGTAATGCTTTTTTTAGATTTAATTCATTATTTGCAAGCCATAATCCAATAGTAAAATGATAAATATTTATTAAAACTGAAAAAGTAATCGCATAAACAAATGCCGTCTCACCTAAAAGTACATAAACAATAGGAATTCCTAACCCACCTGTATTTGGAAAAATAAAACTTTGTAAAAATGGTCTTATTGGTTTTGATTCTATTTTTAAATAAATTATCGTCAAAAGTGTACAAACTATAATCAAAGATGTCCCATAAATCATAATTGTAAGTATATTATCAATAGTTAAATCTTTATTATTTATTGAAGCAATTAAAAGTGCTGGAGTTCCTAAATTCATAAGAAGTGAACTAATCATATCTTTATCAAAAGGTAACTCTTTTTTTTTCCAATAATAACCTATAAAAATTAGTATTACAATGGGAGTGAGTTTATTAAAAAGTAACTCTATCAAAATAAATCCTTTATATATTTTTGAAACTATAATTCATTTATTATATAATGTCAAATAATGTAAAATAATATACTATATAATGGATTGTAATATGGAATCAACTTTATTAAAAGTTTTTGTTGCTGTTGCAAATAAAAAATCTATCTCGTTAGCAGCTCTTGATTTAAACTTCACCCAATCAAATGTAACGCTTAGAATAAAACAATTAGAAAAAAATTTAGGATATTTACTTTTTCATAGAGTTCCTCAAGGAGTAATTCTTACAAAAGAAGGTGAAAAACTCTATCCAATGGCTAGTGAAATAGTAAATAAAGTTGAAGTTGCCACGCTAAAGATGAAAAATATCTCTTATCAAGAAAACTTGCGAATTGGTTCTGGTCAAGCAAATGTTGCACTAAGATTATTACCTTTTATAAATAAACTAAATAAAAAATATCCAAATATAGAACTAGAACTCTATGCAAATGCAAATCCACAGATTTTAGAAAAACTACTTGATTATAAACTTGATGTTGCGTTTATAACAGGAAAGCCAAACCATAAAGATTTAATGATTTTAAATAAATTTTATGATGATTTGTATATGGTTGAACCAAAAAATAAAGATTATAACAACTCAATAATTGGTTATAAACAAGATAGTACTCACTACAAATTCTTGGCACAATATGAAAAAGATAGAGGAAATCTTGATTTTAAAACAATATTTATAGAAAACTATGAAGTTATGTTAGGTTGTGTAAAAGAAGGAATGGGAAAAGCTTATGTATCCAAAATTATCATAGATAAATATGGATATACAAATGATTTAAAACTAACTAAACTACCAAATGAACTTGAAACTTATTTGATTTGTCGAAAAGATTATATTCCAATGATTAGTGATTTTTTAAAGAAAGTAAAATTAATTTAAGATTTTTTATATAAAAAAGGGAAGTAGAAAACTACCTCCACTTTTTTATGAATTTGAGATATTTACATCATCAACATTTGCAATTGCAACTTTATATGTTGGGTCTGTATCGTTTGTATAAACGTTATATGAAACATTATCAATCAATTGTGTTCCAGCATGACTCCATACTACCCCTTCCGTTAAATCAAAATGTACAGAATCTTCACTTGTTGAAGCTGTATCACTACCTGTTATTTTTAATATATGTTTTCCATCTGCATCAACTTGGTCTTGAGTTAATTGAACAACATCTGCAAGTGATAATTTTGTTATAGATTGTGTTCCACTTGCTGTTAAATCAATATTCTCAATACTTGAAATAGTTTGAGTTGCACCTTGATTTACATTTGAGAAGTCAATAGAATCACTATTAGATAAGATTAAAGTATCTACTCCTTCTCCACCATCAATAGATGTATTATTAGTATAATCAATTTCATCATCACCTGAACCTGCTTCAACTGAAAGAATAGACGTATCATTTACTGTAATTATTGCTTCATCTCCTGTTGTTTCCGTAGAAGTTACACTTGCAGTGATACTATTTAAACTTGATAGGTCTAATTGTGTTGGACTAATCAATGTAACAGTTGCATCTCCAGAAGAATTAATATCTATTGTATAACTTCCATCTACATTTGCAGTTAATCCATCAATTGTTGTACCTGCTGGTAAATTATCAAGAGTTATATCAGATAATGTTTCTCCATTATCAGTTAATCCTGCATCTAATGCAATTGTATAATGATAATTTTCTACGCTATTTAGAACTTTAAAATCACTAATTCTGATAGTTTCATCACTTTCATTTGAATATGAAACAAAATTTATTGTTGCATTACCAAAAGAATCTAATGTCACTGTAAAAGTTTTATTATTAACTGTAAAATCATTTTTATTAGAATAAACTTCATTAGCAGAAGATATTGTTCCATTATAAACTTTAAATGTATCAGAGTTATTCCAGTTACCACCCGTTTGTGCATCAAAACTTACAGTAACTGTTTTATTTGCATAAGCACTACCAAGAGAAATAGTTTGACTATAAGTTGCTCCATTTGATATAGTTCTATCTGGATAAGTTAAGTCAGAAATAACTGTTGTACTATCTGATATATTCATATCAAGAGTTGGAGTTGATGCTGTATCATCAATATCAACATTTATTTTTACGTCAAAACTTGTAGAATCCCCATCTGCATCAGAGGCAAAAACTTTGAAAGATTTTTCTAAATCTTGTGTAAATTTATCTGCACTTGTTACATATGTATATGCACCATTTGAGAAATTAAATGTCAAAGTTCCATTCCAATTATTTAATGTTACTGTATTATTTGATGAAGTATAATCACTTGCATTATATGTTGTACCATTTACTTCTATTGCATCAATAGAAATTACACCATTTCCTCCACTAATAGTACTATATGCATTTCCACTTATTTGTTCACTTGCAAGGTTAACTAAAATATTACTTAATTGATATTCATCAGTAATTACTATTGTATTATTTCCTTGTTCAGCAGAAGCAAGAGCATCTAAATAAGTAGTACTAAATGTTCCACTATTTACTGCTATTACATTTAATTCATCTACATAAGTGTCAACAAAAGTGTTCCATGCTGTTTTATAACTTGTATCTAACCAACCAGATTCAGAATCTGAACCAACATTACCCCATTGATCTGGTCCTTCATTATTTTCAGATGTTGGCGCACCATCAGAAATAAAATATGCAACAGTTTTATCTGCTGTAGGCTCTGTATAATTACTATATGTTGCAGAAACACCTGCCTCATAATTTGTATAAACTCCAGTATTTAAACTATTTACAGTATCAATTGCAGTATCTACATCATTTAGAATCCAATCATATGAAGTTCCAGTATCACTAAATGTTACAAGTTTTACATTAACAATATAATTATCAGCATATGCATTTAACATATTTTCAATTGCATCTTTTGCTAAAGCTAATCTTGTTGTATCATTAATATCATCATCCATACTACCTGAAAGATCTAATGTTATTACAACATTTACTGTCTCTTTAGTATCACCTAAAGTCATATCAAATATTTTATCTGTACTTTCAGGAATTAAATCAACTTTATTAAATTGCACATCAAAATCTATACTATCTTGGTCATTATCTGCATCAGTTATTGTAGCTGTAAAATTCATTGATAAATCTTCATTAAATGTTACAGTTTCACTTACAGAATAACTAAAAGCTAGTTTTACATTTGTTTCAGTTGTTCCACTAAATCCAGTTGTTACTTTAACATAATCAATTGCTTCTCCATTTGATAAAGAAACAGAATAAGATGATAAATTCCCACCTGTATAAGTATTTGAAATAGGAGTTAAGCTATTATCACTATTTACGATAAAATCACCATGAACACTATCTAATAATACAGTTTGTACTGTTCCATCAACTCCTGTTAACTCTATATAAATAACATCTCCACTACCAAAAGCATTTGCTCCTGTTCCTGTGAAATTTAATGTTATTAAGTTTGTTTCATTATCAGGATTAAAATATAAAGACTCGCTTGTATATACTCCATTTTTGTAATAACTCTCTAAGACATTGTTTCCTAGTCCAATACCTGTTGCTGAAACATTTATTGTGCTACCAACTGTTGTTGATGGAATAATATTAGTTGTTGTTGAATTAACATAATTAACCAATGATAAACTATTACCTTCAACCTCTGCGTAAATTTTTGCACTATATATATCTTTTGTATCTGCATCTTGATATTCAACAATATAAGTATCAGTTGGACCTGATGCTTTGATACTACTTGAGAATTCATTATAATTAATCTCTATAGTTTGAGGTAAAGAAGCTGCAACAACTTCATAAGTACCATTATTATTTAATGTTAAATCAAAATTATATGTTGTTCCATCATACACAAAAGTTCCACTTCCCGTATTTGAGCTATTATCAAAAGTAAAAGTTGTTGTTGGAATTAAAACATTATTAACTTTAACCCAATTTAACTCAACATCTGCACCTAATGTCATTGAATTATTATCTGCACCTATAGTCTCTGACCAAGTTCCTATTGCAACTGTTGGAGTTGTTGTATTATTTATTGCATCTGTGAAGTTTACTGTTGGAGTAGCATCATCGAAGCTTATTGCTCCAGAAATATCTATTGTTTCTGAATCTGTTCTTTGATCTCCATCTCCATCTGTGATTGTTGCACTTGCTGTTAAGTTAATTGCTCCAGTTTCATTTAATAATAATCCTACATTTGTTACTGAATTATCATCTGTTAATGTATCTGCATCATTTCCATCTACTTCTGTTAAATGATCGATTGGTCCATTTTGAGTTAGAGTTACTGTTCCTGTACTTGCATCAACTGCTACTGTAAAGATTGGCTCTGTTACTCCTGCTACTGTACCTGTTACAACACCATTTACTAAAGATAATGTTATCTCTTCTCCATTACTTGTTAAGCTTGTTGTTGTACCTTCTGCTAGTGATAATGCATAACTTAATGTTGCTGCCGTTCCACCTACATCTGCTCCCATATCTTGAGTTAATGTAAATAGAGTTGCAAACGATGCACTTGCTGTATCTGATACTACATCTGTATTTGTATCTATTGTATCAGCATCTTGTGTTGTTAATGTTGGTATTGTTGTTTCTGTTACACCTACATTTACTGTTGGAGTAGCATCATCGAAGCTTATTGCTCCAGAAATATCTATTGTTTCTGAATCTGTTCTTTGATCTCCATCTCCATCTGTGATTGTTGCACTTGCTGTTAAGTTAATTGCTCCAGTTTCATTTAATAATAATCCTACATTTGTTACTGAATTATCATCTGTTAATGTATCTGCATCATTTCCATCTACTTCTGTTAAATGATCGATTGGTCCATTTTGAGTTAGAGTTACTGTTCCTGTACTTGCATCAACTGCTACTGTAAAGATTGGCTCTGTTACTCCTGCTACTGTACCTGTTACAACACCATTTACTAAAGATAATGTTATCTCTTCTCCATTACTTGTTAAGCTTGTTGTTGTACCTTCTGCTAGTGATAATGCATAACTTAATGTTGCTGCCGTTCCACCTACATCTGCTCCCATATCTTGAGTTAATGTAAATAGAGTTGCAAACGATGCACTTGCTGTATCTGATACTACATCTGTATTTGTATCTATTGTATCAGCATCTTGTGTTGTTAATGTTGGTATTGTTGTTTCTGTTACACCTACATTTACTGTTGGAGTAGCATCATCGAAGCTTATTGCTCCAGAAATATCTATTGTTTCTGAATCTGTTCTTTGATCTCCATCTCCATCTGTGATTGTTGCACTTGCTGTTAAGTTAATTGCTCCAGTTTCATTTAATAATAATCCTACATTTGTTACTGAATTATCATCTGTTAATGTATCTGCATCATTTCCATCTACTTCTGTTAAATGATCGATTGGTCCATTTTGAGTTAGAGTTACTGTTCCTGTACTTGCATCAACTGCTACTGTAAAGATTGGCTCTGTTACTCCTGCTACTGTACCTGTTACAACACCATTTACTAAAGATAATGTTATCTCTTCTCCATTACTTGTTAAGCTTGTTGTTGTACCTTCTGCTAGTGATAATGCATAACTTAATGTTGCTGCCGTTCCACCTACATCTGCTCCCATATCTTGAGTTAATGTAAATAGAGTTGCAAACGATGCACTTGCTGTATCTGATACTACATCTGTATTTGTATCTATTGTATCAGCATCTTGTGTTGTTAATGTTGGTATTGTTGTTTCTGTTACACCTACATTTACTGTTGGAGTAGCATCATCGAAGCTTATTGCTCCAGAAATATCTATTGTTTCTGAATCTGTTCTTTGATCTCCATCTCCATCTGTGATTGTTGCACTTGCTGTTAAGTTAATTGCTCCAGTTTCATTTAATAATAATCCTACATTTGTTACTGAATTATCATCTGTTAATGTATCTGCATCATTTCCATCTACTTCTGTTAAATGATCGATTGGTCCATTTTGAGTTAGAGTTACTGTTCCTGTACTTGCATCAACTGCTACTGTAAAGATTGGCTCTGTTACTCCTGCTACTGTACCTGTTACAACACCATTTACTAAAGATAATGTTATCTCTTCTCCATTACTTGTTAAGCTTGTTGTTGTACCTTCTGCTAGTGATAATGCATAACTTAATGTTGCTGCCGTTCCACCTACATCTGCTCCCATATCTTGAGTTAATGTAAATAGAGTTGCAAACGATGCACTTGCTGTATCTGATACTACATCTGTATTTGTATCTATTGTATCAGCATCTTGTGTTGTTAATGTTGGTATTGTTGTTTCTGTTACACCTACATTTACTGTTGGAGTAGCATCATCGAAGCTTATTGCTCCAGAAATATCTATTGTTTCTGAATCTGTTCTTTGATCTCCATCTCCATCTGTGATTGTTGCACTTGCTGTTAAGTTAATTGCTCCAGTTTCATTTAATAATAATCCTACATTTGTTACTGAATTATCATCTGTTAATGTATCTGCATCATTTCCATCTACTTCTGTTAAATGATCGATTGGTCCATTTTGAGTTAGAGTTACTGTTCCTGTACTTGCATCAACTGCTACTGTAAAGATTGGCTCTGTTACTCCTGCTACTGTACCTGTTACAACACCATTTACTAAAGATAATGTTATCTCTTCTCCATTACTTGTTAAGCTTGTTGTTGTACCTTCTGCTAGTGATAATGCATAACTTAATGTTGCTGCCGTTCCACCTACATCTGCTCCCATATCTTGAGTTAATGTAAATAGAGTTGCAAACGATGCACTTGCTGTATCTGATACTACATCTGTATTTGTATCTATTGTATCAGCATCTTGTGTTGTTAATGTTGGTATTGTTGTTTCTGTTACACCTACATTTACTGTTGGAGTAGCATCATCGAAGCTTATTGCTCCAGAAATATCTATTGTTTCTGAATCTGTTCTTTGATCTCCATCTCCATCTGTGATTGTTGCACTTGCTGTTAAGTTAATTGCTCCAGTTTCATTTAATAATAATCCTACATTTGTTACTGAATTATCATCTGTTAATGTATCTGCATCATTTCCATCTACTTCTGTTAAATGATCGATTGGTCCATTTTGAGTTAGAGTTACTGTTCCTGTACTTGCATCAACTGCTACTGTAAAGATTGGCTCTGTTACTCCTGCTACTGTACCTGTTACAACACCATTTACTAAAGATAATGTTATCTCTTCTCCATTACTTGTTAAGCTTGTTGTTGTACCTTCTGCTAGTGATAATGCATAACTTAATGTTGCTGCCGTTCCACCTACATCTGCTCCCATATCTTGAGTTAATGTAAATAGAGTTGCAAACGATGCACTTGCTGTATCTGATACTACATCTGTATTTGTATCTATTGTATCAGCATCTTGTGTTGTTAATGTTGGTATTGTTGTTTCTGTTACACCTACATTTACTGTTGGAGTAGCATCATCGAAGCTTATTGCTCCAGAAATATCTATTGTTTCTGAATCTGTTCTTTGATCTCCATCTCCATCTGTGATTGTTGCACTTGCTGTTAAGTTAATTGCTCCAGTTTCATTTAATAATAATCCTACATTTGTTACTGAATTATCATCTGTTAATGTATCTGCATCATTTCCATCTACTTCTGTTAAATGATCGATTGGTCCATTTTGAGTTAGAGTTACTGTTCCTGTACTTGCATCAACTGCTACTGTAAAGATTGGCTCTGTTACTCCTGCTACTGTACCTGTTACAACACCATTTACTAAAGATAATGTTATCTCTTCTCCATTACTTGTTAAGCTTGTTGTTGTACCTTCTGCTAGTGATAATGCATAACTTAATGTTGCTGCCGTTCCACCTACATCTGCTCCCATATCTTGAGTTAATGTAAATAGAGTTGCAAACGATGCACTTGCTGTATCTGATACTACATCTGTATTTGTATCTATTGTATCAGCATCTTGTGTTGTTAATGTTGGTATTGTTGTTTCTGTTACACCTACATTTACTGTTGGAGTAGCATCATCGAAGCTTATTGCTCCAGAAATATCTATTGTTTCTGAATCTGTTCTTTGATCTCCATCTCCATCTGTGATTGTTGCACTTGCTGTTAAGTTAATTGCTCCAGTTTCATTTAATAATAATCCTACATTTGTTACTGAATTATCATCTGTTAATGTATCTGCATCATTTCCATCTACTTCTGTTAAATGATCGATTGGTCCATTTTGAGTTAGAGTTACTGTTCCTGTACTTGCATCAACTGCTACTGTAAAGATTGGCTCTGTTACTCCTGCTACTGTACCTGTTACAACACCATTTACTAAAGATAATGTTATCTCTTCTCCATTACTTGTTAAGCTTGTTGTTGTACCTTCTGCTAGTGATAATGCATAACTTAATGTTGCTGCCGTTCCACCTACATCTGCTCCCATATCTTGAGTTAATGTAAATAGAGTTGCAAACGATGCACTTGCTGTATCTGATACTACATCTGTATTTGTATCTATTGTATCAGCATCTTGTGTTGTTAATGTTGGTATTGTTGTTTCTGTTACACCTACATTTACTGTTGGAGTAGCATCATCGAAGCTTATTGCTCCAGAAATATCTATTGTTTCTGAATCTGTTCTTTGATCTCCATCTCCATCTGTGATTGTTGCACTTGCTGTTAAGTTAATTGCTCCAGTTTCATTTAATAATAATCCTACATTTGTTACTGAATTATCATCTGTTAATGTATCTGCATCATTTCCATCTACTTCTGTTAAATGATCGATTGGTCCATTTTGAGTTAGAGTTACTGTTCCTGTACTTGCATCAACTGCTACTGTAAAGATTGGCTCTGTTACTCCTGCTACTGTACCTGTTACAACACCATTTACTAAAGATAATGTTATCTCTTCTCCATTACTTGTTAAGCTTGTTGTTGTACCTTCTGCTAGTGATAATGCATAACTTAATGTTGCTGCCGTTCCACCTACATCTGCTCCCATATCTTGAGTTAATGTAAATAGAGTTGCAAACGATGCACTTGCTGTATCTGATACTACATCTGTATTTGTATCTATTGTATCAGCATCTTGTGTTGTTAATGTTGGTATTGTTGTTTCTGTTACACCTACATTTACTGTTGGAGTAGCATCATCGAAGCTTATTGCTCCAGAAATATCTATTGTTTCTGAATCTGTTCTTTGATCTCCATCTCCATCTGTGATTGTTGCACTTGCTGTTAAGTTAATTGCTCCAGTTTCATTTAATAATAATCCTACATTTGTTACTGAATTATCATCTGTTAATGTATCTGCATCATTTCCATCTACTTCTGTTAAATGATCGATTGGTCCATTTTGAGTTAGAGTTACTGTTCCTGTACTTGCATCAACTGCTACTGTAAAGATTGGCTCTGTTACTCCTGCTACTGTACCTGTTACAACACCATTTACTAAAGATAATGTTATCTCTTCTCCATTACTTGTTAAGCTTGTTGTTGTACCTTCTGCTAGTGATAATGCATAACTTAATGTTGCTGCCGTTCCACCTACATCTGCTCCCATATCTTGAGTTAATGTAAATAGAGTTGCAAACGATGCACTTGCTGTATCTGATACTACATCTGTATTTGTATCTATTGTATCAGCATCTTGTGTTGTTAATGTTGGTATTGTTGTTTCTGTTACACCTACATTTACTGTTGGAGTAGCATCATCGAAGCTTATTGCTCCAGAAATATCTATTGTTTCTGAATCTGTTCTTTGATCTCCATCTCCATCTGTGATTGTTGCACTTGCTGTTAAGTTAATTGCTCCAGTTTCATTTAATAATAATCCTACATTTGTTACTGAATTATCATCTGTTAATGTATCTGCATCATTTCCATCTACTTCTGTTAAATGATCGATTGGTCCATTTTGAGTTAGAGTTACTGTTCCTGTACTTGCATCAACTGCTACTGTAAAGATTGGCTCTGTTACTCCTGCTACTGTACCTGTTACAACACCATTTACTAAAGATAATGTTATCTCTTCTCCATTACTTGTTAAGCTTGTTGTTGTACCTTCTGCTAGTGATAATGCATAACTTAATGTTGCTGCCGTTCCACCTACATCTGCTCCCATATCTTGAGTTAATGTAAATAGAGTTGCAAACGATGCACTTGCTGTATCTGATACTACATCTGTATTTGTATCTATTGTATCAGCATCTTGTGTTGTTAATGTTGGTATTGTTGTTTCTGTTACACCTACATTTACTGTTGGAGTAGCATCATCGAAGCTTATTGCTCCAGAAATATCTATTGTTTCTGAATCTGTTCTTTGATCTCCATCTCCATCTGTGATTGTTGCACTTGCTGTTAAGTTAATTGCTCCAGTTTCATTTAATAATAATCCTACATTTGTTACTGAATTATCATCTGTTAATGTATCTGCATCATTTCCATCTACTTCTGTTAAATGATCGATTGGTCCATTTTGAGTTAGAGTTACTGTTCCTGTACTTGCATCAACTGCTACTGTAAAGATTGGCTCTGTTACTCCTGCTACTGTACCTGTTACAACACCATTTACTAAAGATAATGTTATCTCTTCTCCATTACTTGTTAAGCTTGTTGTTGTACCTTCTGCTAGTGATAATGCATAACTTAATGTTGCTGCCGTTCCACCTACATCTGCTCCCATATCTTGAGTTAATGTAAATAGAGTTGCAAACGATGCACTTGCTGTATCTGATACTACATCTGTATTTGTATCTATTGTATCAGCATCTTGTGTTGTTAATGTTGGTATTGTTGTTTCTGTTACACCTACATTTACTGTTGGAGTAGCATCATCGAAGCTTATTGCTCCAGAAATATCTATTGTTTCTGAATCTGTTCTTTGATCTCCATCTCCATCTGTGATTGTTGCACTTGCTGTTAAGTTAATTGCTCCAGTTTCATTTAATAATAATCCTACATTTGTTACTGAATTATCATCTGTTAATGTATCTGCATCATTTCCATCTACTTCTGTTAAATGATCGATTGGTCCATTTTGAGTTAGAGTTACTGTTCCTGTACTTGCATCAACTGCTACTGTAAAGATTGGCTCTGTTACTCCTGCTACTGTACCTGTTACAACACCATTTACTAAAGATAATGTTATCTCTTCTCCATTACTTGTTAAGCTTGTTGTTGTACCTTCTGCTAGTGATAATGCATAACTTAATGTTGCTGCCGTTCCACCTACATCTGCTCCCATATCTTGAGTTAATGTAAATAGAGTTGCAAACGATGCACTTGCTGTATCTGATACTACATCTGTATTTGTATCTATTGTATCAGCATCTTGTGTTGTTAATGTTGGTATTGTTGTTTCTGTTACACCTACATTTACTGTTGGAGTAGCATCATCGAAGCTTATTGCTCCAGAAATATCTATTGTTTCTGAATCTGTTCTTTGATCTCCATCTCCATCTGTGATTGTTGCACTTGCTGTTAAGTTAATTGCTCCAGTTTCATTTAATAATAATCCTACATTTGTTACTGAATTATCATCTGTTAATGTATCTGCATCATTTCCATCTACTTCTGTTAAATGATCGATTGGTCCATTTTGAGTTAGAGTTACTGTTCCTGTACTTGCATCAACTGCTACTGTAAAGATTGGCTCTGTTACTCCTGCTACTGTACCTGTTACAACACCATTTACTAAAGATAATGTTATCTCTTCTCCATTACTTGTTAAGCTTGTTGTTGTACCTTCTGCTAGTGATAATGCATAACTTAATGTTGCTGCCGTTCCACCTACATCTGCTCCCATATCTTGAGTTAATGTAAATAGAGTTGCAAACGATGCACTTGCTGTATCTGATACTACATCTGTATTTGTATCTATTGTATCAGCATCTTGTGTTGTTAATGTTGGTATTGTTGTTTCTGTTACACCTACATTTACTGTTGGAGTAGCATCATCGAAGCTTATTGCTCCAGAAATATCTATTGTTTCTGAATCTGTTCTTTGATCTCCATCTCCATCTGTGATTGTTGCACTTGCTGTTAAGTTAATTGCTCCAGTTTCATTTAATAATAATCCTACATTTGTTACTGAATTATCATCTGTTAATGTATCTGCATCATTTCCATCTACTTCTGTTAAATGATCGATTGGTCCATTTTGAGTTAGAGTTACTGTTCCTGTACTTGCATCAACTGCTACTGTAAAGATTGGCTCTGTTACTCCTGCTACTGTACCTGTTACAACACCATTTACTAAAGATAATGTTATCTCTTCTCCATTACTTGTTAAGCTTGTTGTTGTACCTTCTGCTAGTGATAATGCATAACTTAATGTTGCTGCCGTTCCACCTACATCTGCTCCCAT
>CAXXLV010000001.1:0-1000457 GCA_963664305.2 uncultured Aliarcobacter sp. | reverse complement strand
GGTAAAGCAATTGATGGAACAGACTTCACAGGAGTAGCAAGTGTAGTAATTCCAAAAGGTGAAACATCAGCAACATTCAATATTGCAACAATAGATGATAACATAGCAGAGGGTGCTGAGGACTTTACAGTTACAATTAATACTATCACAAATGGTGGATTAGAAGATGTAAGAGTAGACTCTACAAAATCATCAGTAACAACAACAATCACAGATGAAACAGTACCAACAGACCCAGATACACAAACAGCATATGTAAGTATCGAAGGACCAACATCTGTAGTTGAAGGTAATACAACAACTCCATACACTGTAAGTGTAACTCAAGCTCCAGAATCTGATTTAACAGTAACATTTACATATAGTGGTAAAGCAATTGATGGAACAGACTTCACAGGAGTAGCAAGTGTAGTAATTCCAAAAGGTGAAACATCAGCAACATTCAATATTGCAACAATAGATGATAACATAGCAGAGGGTGCTGAGGACTTTACAGTTACAATTAATACTATCACAAATGGTGGATTAGAAGATGTAAGAGTAGACTCTACAAAATCATCAGTAACAACAACAATCACAGATGAAACAGTACCAACAGACCCAGATACACAAACAGCATATGTAAGTATCGAAGGACCAACATCTGTAGTTGAAGGTAATACAACAACTCCATACACTGTAAGTGTAACTCAAGCTCCAGAATCTGATTTAACAGTAACATTTACATATAGTGGTAAAGCAATTGATGGAACAGACTTCACAGGAGTAGCAAGTGTAGTAATTCCAAAAGGTGAAACATCAGCAACATTCAATATTGCAACAATAGATGATAACATAGCAGAGGGTGCTGAGGACTTTACAGTTACAATTAATACTATCACAAATGGTGGATTAGAAGATGTAAGAGTAGACTCTACAAAATCATCAGTAACAACAACAATCACAGATGAAACAGTACCAACAGACCCAGATACACAAACAGCATATGTAAGTATCGAAGGACCAACATCTGTAGTTGAAGGTAATACAACAACTCCATACACTGTAAGTGTAACTCAAGCTCCAGAATCTGATTTAACAGTAACATTTACATATAGTGGTAAAGCAATTGATGGAACAGACTTCACAGGAGTAGCAAGTGTAGTAATTCCAAAAGGTGAAACATCAGCAACATTCAATATTGCAACAATAGATGATAACATAGCAGAGGGTGCTGAGGACTTTACAGTTACAATTAATACTATCACAAATGGTGGATTAGAAGATGTAAGAGTAGACTCTACAAAATCATCAGTAACAACAACAATCACAGATGAAACAGTACCAACAGACCCAGATACACAAACAGCATATGTAAGTATCGAAGGACCAACATCTGTAGTTGAAGGTAATACAACAACTCCATACACTGTAAGTGTAACTCAAGCTCCAGAATCTGATTTAACAGTAACATTTACATATAGTGGTAAAGCAATTGATGGAACAGACTTCACAGGAGTAGCAAGTGTAGTAATTCCAAAAGGTGAAACATCAGCAACATTCAATATTGCAACAATAGATGATAACATAGCAGAGGGTGCTGAGGACTTTACAGTTACAATTAATACTATCACAAATGGTGGATTAGAAGATGTAAGAGTAGACTCTACAAAATCATCAGTAACAACAACAATCACAGATGAAACAGTACCAACAGACCCAGATACACAAACAGCATATGTAAGTATCGAAGGACCAACATCTGTAGTTGAAGGTAATACAACAACTCCATACACTGTAAGTGTAACTCAAGCTCCAGAATCTGATTTAACAGTAACATTTACATATAGTGGTAAAGCAATTGATGGAACAGACTTCACAGGAGTAGCAAGTGTAGTAATTCCAAAAGGTGAAACATCAGCAACATTCAATATTGCAACAATAGATGATAACATAGCAGAGGGTGCTGAGGACTTTACAGTTACAATTAATACTATCACAAATGGTGGATTAGAAGATGTAAGAGTAGACTCTACAAAATCATCAGTAACAACAACAATCACAGATGAAACAGTACCAACAGACCCAGATACACAAACAGCATATGTAAGTATCGAAGGACCAACATCTGTAGTTGAAGGTAATACAACAACTCCATACACTGTAAGTGTAACTCAAGCTCCAGAATCTGATTTAACAGTAACATTTACATATAGTGGTAAAGCAATTGATGGAACAGACTTCACAGGAGTAGCAAGTGTAGTAATTCCAAAAGGTGAAACATCAGCAACATTCAATATTGCAACAATAGATGATAACATAGCAGAGGGTGCTGAGGACTTTACAGTTACAATTAATACTATCACAAATGGTGGATTAGAAGATGTAAGAGTAGACTCTACAAAATCATCAGTAACAACAACAATCACAGATGAAACAGTACCAACAGACCCAGATACACAAACAGCATATGTAAGTATCGAAGGACCAACATCTGTAGTTGAAGGTAATACAACAACTCCATACACTGTAAGTGTAACTCAAGCTCCAGAATCTGATTTAACAGTAACATTTACATATAGTGGTAAAGCAATTGATGGAACAGACTTCACAGGAGTAGCAAGTGTAGTAATTCCAAAAGGTGAAACATCAGCAACATTCAATATTGCAACAATAGATGATAACATAGCAGAGGGTGCTGAGGACTTTACAGTTACAATTAATACTATCACAAATGGTGGATTAGAAGATGTAAGAGTAGACTCTACAAAATCATCAGTAACAACAACAATCACAGATGAAACAGTACCAACAGACCCAGATACACAAACAGCATATGTAAGTATCGAAGGACCAACATCTGTAGTTGAAGGTAATACAACAACTCCATACACTGTAAGTGTAACTCAAGCTCCAGAATCTGATTTAACAGTAACATTTACATATAGTGGTAAAGCAATTGATGGAACAGACTTCACAGGAGTAGCAAGTGTAGTAATTCCAAAAGGTGAAACATCAGCAACATTCAATATTGCAACAATAGATGATAACATAGCAGAGGGTGCTGAGGACTTTACAGTTACAATTAATACTATCACAAATGGTGGATTAGAAGATGTAAGAGTAGACTCTACAAAATCATCAGTAACAACAACAATCACAGATGAAACAGTACCAACAGACCCAGATACACAAACAGCATATGTAAGTATCGAAGGACCAACATCTGTAGTTGAAGGTAATACAACAACTCCATACACTGTAAGTGTAACTCAAGCTCCAGAATCTGATTTAACAGTAACATTTACATATAGTGGTAAAGCAATTGATGGAACAGACTTCACAGGAGTAGCAAGTGTAGTAATTCCAAAAGGTGAAACATCAGCAACATTCAATATTGCAACAATAGATGATAACATAGCAGAGGGTGCTGAGGACTTTACAGTTACAATTAATACTATCACAAATGGTGGATTAGAAGATGTAAGAGTAGACTCTACAAAATCATCAGTAACAACAACAATCACAGATGAAACAGTACCAACAGACCCAGATACACAAACAGCATATGTAAGTATCGAAGGACCAACATCTGTAGTTGAAGGTAATACAACAACTCCATACACTGTAAGTGTAACTCAAGCTCCAGAATCTGATTTAACAGTAACATTTACATATAGTGGTAAAGCAATTGATGGAACAGACTTCACAGGAGTAGCAAGTGTAGTAATTCCAAAAGGTGAAACATCAGCAACATTCAATATTGCAACAATAGATGATAACATAGCAGAGGGTGCTGAGGACTTTACAGTTACAATTAATACTATCACAAATGGTGGATTAGAAGATGTAAGAGTAGACTCTACAAAATCATCAGTAACAACAACAATCACAGATGAAACAGTACCAACAGACCCAGATACACAAACAGCATATGTAAGTATCGAAGGACCAACATCTGTAGTTGAAGGTAATACAACAACTCCATACACTGTAAGTGTAACTCAAGCTCCAGAATCTGATTTAACAGTAACATTTACATATAGTGGTAAAGCAATTGATGGAACAGACTTCACAGGAGTAGCAAGTGTAGTAATTCCAAAAGGTGAAACATCAGCAACATTCAATATTGCAACAATAGATGATAACATAGCAGAGGGTGCTGAGGACTTTACAGTTACAATTAATACTATCACAAATGGTGGATTAGAAGATGTAAGAGTAGACTCTACAAAATCATCAGTAACAACAACAATCACAGATGAAACAGTACCAACAGACCCAGATACACAAACAGCATATGTAAGTATCGAAGGACCAACATCTGTAGTTGAAGGTAATACAACAACTCCATACACTGTAAGTGTAACTCAAGCTCCAGAATCTGATTTAACAGTAACATTTACATATAGTGGTAAAGCAATTGATGGAACAGACTTCACAGGAGTAGCAAGTGTAGTAATTCCAAAAGGTGAAACATCAGCAACATTCAATATTGCAACAATAGATGATAACATAGCAGAGGGTGCTGAGGACTTTACAGTTACAATTAATACTATCACAAATGGTGGATTAGAAGATGTAAGAGTAGACTCTACAAAATCATCAGTAACAACAACAATCACAGATGAAACAGTACCAACAGACCCAGATACACAAACAGCATATGTAAGTATCGAAGGACCAACATCTGTAGTTGAAGGTAATACAACAACTCCATACACTGTAAGTGTAACTCAAGCTCCAGAATCTGATTTAACAGTAACATTTACATATAGTGGTAAAGCAATTGATGGAACAGACTTCACAGGAGTAGCAAGTGTAGTAATTCCAAAAGGTGAAACATCAGCAACATTCAATATTGCAACAATAGATGATAACATAGCAGAGGGTGCTGAGGACTTTACAGTTACAATTAATACTATCACAAATGGTGGATTAGAAGATGTAAGAGTAGACTCTACAAAATCATCAGTAACAACAACAATCACAGATGAAACAGTACCAACAGACCCAGATACACAAACAGCATATGTAAGTATCGAAGGACCAACATCTGTAGTTGAAGGTAATACAACAACTCCATACACTGTAAGTGTAACTCAAGCTCCAGAATCTGATTTAACAGTAACATTTACATATAGTGGTAAAGCAATTGATGGAACAGACTTCACAGGAGTAGCAAGTGTAGTAATTCCAAAAGGTGAAACATCAGCAACATTCAATATTGCAACAATAGATGATAACATAGCAGAGGGTGCTGAGGACTTTACAGTTACAATTAATACTATCACAAATGGTGGATTAGAAGATGTAAGAGTAGACTCTACAAAATCATCAGTAACAACAACAATCACAGATGAAACAGTACCAACAGACCCAGATACACAAACAGCATATGTAAGTATCGAAGGACCAACATCTGTAGTTGAAGGTAATACAACAACTCCATACACTGTAAGTGTAACAATTGCTTTACCACTATATGTAAATGTTACTGTTAAATCAGATTCTGGAGCTTGAGTTACACTTACAGTGTATGGAGTTGTTGTATTACCTTCAACTACAGATGTTGGTCCTTCGATACTTACATATGCTGTTTGTGTATCTGGGTCTGTTGGTACTGTTTCATCTGTGATTGTTGTTGTTACTGATGATTTTGTAGAGTCTACTCTTACATCTTCTAATCCACCATTTGTGATAGTATTAATTGTAACTGTAAAGTCCTCAGCACCCTCTGCTATGTTATCATCTATTGTTGCAATATTGAATGTTGCTGATGTTTCACCTTTTGGAATTACTACACTTGCTACTCCTGTGAAGTCTGTTCCATCAATTGCTTTACCACTATATGTAAATGTTACTGTTAAATCAGATTCTGGAGCTTGAGTTACACTTACAGTGTATGGAGTTGTTGTATTACCTTCAACTACAGATGTTGGTCCTTCGATACTTACATATGCTGTTTGTGTATCTGGGTCTGTTGGTACTGTTTCATCTGTGATTGTTGTTGTTACTGATGATTTTGTAGAGTCTACTCTTACATCTTCTAATCCACCATTTGTGATAGTATTAATTGTAACTGTAAAGTCCTCAGCACCCTCTGCTATGTTATCATCTATTGTTGCAATATTGAATGTTGCTGATGTTTCACCTTTTGGAATTACTACACTTGCTACTCCTGTGAAGTCTGTTCCATCAATTGCTTTACCACTATATGTAAATGTTACTGTTAAATCAGATTCTGGAGCTTGAGTTACACTTACAGTGTATGGAGTTGTTGTATTACCTTCAACTACAGATGTTGGTCCTTCGATACTTACATATGCTGTTTGTGTATCTGGGTCTGTTGGTACTGTTTCATCTGTGATTGTTGTTGTTACTGATGATTTTGTAGAGTCTACTCTTACATCTTCTAATCCACCATTTGTGATAGTATTAATTGTAACTGTAAAGTCCTCAGCACCCTCTGCTATGTTATCATCTATTGTTGCAATATTGAATGTTGCTGATGTTTCACCTTTTGGAATTACTACACTTGCTACTCCTGTGAAGTCTGTTCCATCAATTGCTTTACCACTATATGTAAATGTTACTGTTAAATCAGATTCTGGAGCTTGAGTTACACTTACAGTGTATGGAGTTGTTGTATTACCTTCAACTACAGATGTTGGTCCTTCGATACTTACATATGCTGTTTGTGTATCTGGGTCTGTTGGTACTGTTTCATCTGTGATTGTTGTTGTTACTGATGATTTTGTAGAGTCTACTCTTACATCTTCTAATCCACCATTTGTGATAGTATTAATTGTAACTGTAAAGTCCTCAGCACCCTCTGCTATGTTATCATCTATTGTTGCAATATTGAATGTTGCTGATGTTTCACCTTTTGGAATTACTACACTTGCTACTCCTGTGAAGTCTGTTCCATCAATTGCTTTACCACTATATGTAAATGTTACTGTTAAATCAGATTCTGGAGCTTGAGTTACACTTACAGTGTATGGAGTTGTTGTATTACCTTCAACTACAGATGTTGGTCCTTCGATACTTACATATGCTGTTTGTGTATCTGGGTCTGTTGGTACTGTTTCATCTGTGATTGTTGTTGTTACTGATGATTTTGTAGAGTCTACTCTTACATCTTCTAATCCACCATTTGTGATAGTATTAATTGTAACTGTAAAGTCCTCAGCACCCTCTGCTATGTTATCATCTATTGTTGCAATATTGAATGTTGCTGATGTTTCACCTTTTGGAATTACTACACTTGCTACTCCTGTGAAGTCTGTTCCATCAATTGCTTTACCACTATATGTAAATGTTACTGTTAAATCAGATTCTGGAGCTTGAGTTACACTTACAGTGTATGGAGTTGTTGTATTACCTTCAACTACAGATGTTGGTCCTTCGATACTTACATATGCTGTTTGTGTATCTGGGTCTGTTGGTACTGTTTCATCTGTGATTGTTGTTGTTACTGATGATTTTGTAGAGTCTACTCTTACATCTTCTAATCCACCATTTGTGATAGTATTAATTGTAACTGTAAAGTCCTCAGCACCCTCTGCTATGTTATCATCTATTGTTGCAATATTGAATGTTGCTGATGTTTCACCTTTTGGAATTACTACACTTGCTACTCCTGTGAAGTCTGTTCCATCAATTGCTTTACCACTATATGTAAATGTTACTGTTAAATCAGATTCTGGAGCTTGAGTTACACTTACAGTGTATGGAGTTGTTGTATTACCTTCAACTACAGATGTTGGTCCTTCGATACTTACATATGCTGTTTGTGTATCTGGGTCTGTTGGTACTGTTTCATCTGTGATTGTTGTTGTTACTGATGATTTTGTAGAGTCTACTCTTACATCTTCTAATCCACCATTTGTGATAGTATTAATTGTAACTGTAAAGTCCTCAGCACCCTCTGCTATGTTATCATCTATTGTTGCAATATTGAATGTTGCTGATGTTTCACCTTTTGGAATTACTACACTTGCTACTCCTGTGAAGTCTGTTCCATCAATTGCTTTACCACTATATGTAAATGTTACTGTTAAATCAGATTCTGGAGCTTGAGTTACACTTACAGTGTATGGAGTTGTTGTATTACCTTCAACTACAGATGTTGGTCCTTCGATACTTACATATGCTGTTTGTGTATCTGGGTCTGTTGGTACTGTTTCATCTGTGATTGTTGTTGTTACTGATGATTTTGTAGAGTCTACTCTTACATCTTCTAATCCACCATTTGTGATAGTATTAATTGTAACTGTAAAGTCCTCAGCACCCTCTGCTATGTTATCATCTATTGTTGCAATATTGAATGTTGCTGATGTTTCACCTTTTGGAATTACTACACTTGCTACTCCTGTGAAGTCTGTTCCATCAATTGCTTTACCACTATATGTAAATGTTACTGTTAAATCAGATTCTGGAGCTTGAGTTACACTTACAGTGTATGGAGTTGTTGTATTACCTTCAACTACAGATGTTGGTCCTTCGATACTTACATATGCTGTTTGTGTATCTGGGTCTGTTGGTACTGTTTCATCTGTGATTGTTGTTGTTACTGATGATTTTGTAGAGTCTACTCTTACATCTTCTAATCCACCATTTGTGATAGTATTAATTGTAACTGTAAAGTCCTCAGCACCCTCTGCTATGTTATCATCTATTGTTGCAATATTGAATGTTGCTGATGTTTCACCTTTTGGAATTACTACACTTGCTACTCCTGTGAAGTCTGTTCCATCAATTGCTTTACCACTATATGTAAATGTTACTGTTAAATCAGATTCTGGAGCTTGAGTTACACTTACAGTGTATGGAGTTGTTGTATTACCTTCAACTACAGATGTTGGTCCTTCGATACTTACATATGCTGTTTGTGTATCTGGGTCTGTTGGTACTGTTTCATCTGTGATTGTTGTTGTTACTGATGATTTTGTAGAGTCTACTCTTACATCTTCTAATCCACCATTTGTGATAGTATTAATTGTAACTGTAAAGTCCTCAGCACCCTCTGCTATGTTATCATCTATTGTTGCAATATTGAATGTTGCTGATGTTTCACCTTTTGGAATTACTACACTTGCTACTCCTGTGAAGTCTGTTCCATCAATTGCTTTACCACTATATGTAAATGTTACTGTTAAATCAGATTCTGGAGCTTGAGTTACACTTACAGTGTATGGAGTTGTTGTATTACCTTCAACTACAGATGTTGGTCCTTCGATACTTACATATGCTGTTTGTGTATCTGGGTCTGTTGGTACTGTTTCATCTGTGATTGTTGTTGTTACTGATGATTTTGTAGAGTCTACTCTTACATCTTCTAATCCACCATTTGTGATAGTATTAATTGTAACTGTAAAGTCCTCAGCACCCTCTGCTATGTTATCATCTATTGTTGCAATATTGAATGTTGCTGATGTTTCACCTTTTGGAATTACTACACTTGCTACTCCTGTGAAGTCTGTTCCATCAATTGCTTTACCACTATATGTAAATGTTACTGTTAAATCAGATTCTGGAGCTTGAGTTACACTTACAGTGTATGGAGTTGTTGTATTACCTTCAACTACAGATGTTGGTCCTTCGATACTTACATATGCTGTTTGTGTATCTGGGTCTGTTGGTACTGTTTCATCTGTGATTGTTGTTGTTACTGATGATTTTGTAGAGTCTACTCTTACATCTTCTAATCCACCATTTGTGATAGTATTAATTGTAACTGTAAAGTCCTCAGCACCCTCTGCTATGTTATCATCTATTGTTGCAATATTGAATGTTGCTGATGTTTCACCTTTTGGAATTACTACACTTGCTACTCCTGTGAAGTCTGTTCCATCAATTGCTTTACCACTATATGTAAATGTTACTGTTAAATCAGATTCTGGAGCTTGAGTTACACTTACAGTGTATGGAGTTGTTGTATTACCTTCAACTACAGATGTTGGTCCTTCGATACTTACATATGCTGTTTGTGTATCTGGGTCTGTTGGTACTGTTTCATCTGTGATTGTTGTTGTTACTGATGATTTTGTAGAGTCTACTCTTACATCTTCTAATCCACCATTTGTGATAGTATTAATTGTAACTGTAAAGTCCTCAGCACCCTCTGCTATGTTATCATCTATTGTTGCAATATTGAATGTTGCTGATGTTTCACCTTTTGGAATTACTACACTTGCTACTCCTGTGAAGTCTGTTCCATCAATTGCTTTACCACTATATGTAAATGTTACTGTTAAATCAGATTCTGGAGCTTGAGTTACACTTACAGTGTATGGAGTTGTTGTATTACCTTCAACTACAGATGTTGGTCCTTCGATACTTACATATGCTGTTTGTGTATCTGGGTCTGTTGGTACTGTTTCATCTGTGATTGTTGTTGTTACTGATGATTTTGTAGAGTCTACTCTTACATCTTCTAATCCACCATTTGTGATAGTATTAATTGTAACTGTAAAGTCCTCAGCACCCTCTGCTATGTTATCATCTATTGTTGCAATATTGAATGTTGCTGATGTTTCACCTTTTGGAATTACTACACTTGCTACTCCTGTGAAGTCTGTTCCATCAATTGCTTTACCACTATATGTAAATGTTACTGTTAAATCAGATTCTGGAGCTTGAGTTACACTTACAGTGTATGGAGTTGTTGTATTACCTTCAACTACAGATGTTGGTCCTTCGATACTTACATATGCTGTTTGTGTATCTGGGTCTGTTGGTACTGTTTCATCTGTGATTGTTGTTGTTACTGGTGTATTATCTATTGTTACACTATCAAATTGTTCTTGATTTGAAACTGTATCTATTGATATATTAAATGATTCATCATTCTCAATTAAGTTATCATCGATTGTTGCAATTGGAAATGTAATTTCACTTTGACCTGCAGGAATTATCACACTATTAACTTCTGTGATATCTTCTCCTGAAGCTGTTATATAAGTATATGTAAATGTAATAACCATATCTTGTGTTGTAACTACTGGATTTCCAGCATCATCTGTTAATGTTACTTTATATGTTGCACTTTCACCTTCAGTTACAGCTGTATTTACACCAACTAATTTTACATTTACATTTGTTATTACATCAACAACTTCTGTAGTTGCTACAGTATTTCCAGTTTCTACAGGTATTGTAGAAATTGATTCTGTTAAATTTTCCCAAACTGCACTATCTGCAATTCCATTTAATGAATCTTCAATTGTTCCAAAAATAGAATTGAAAGTAGAACCATTAGCAGTTGTGTTATTACCTTGATCTCCACCAGCGGCAGCTGCATCAAGTGTTTCAACTAATGATTGAAAATCAGAAATGATTGCTAACTTATCACTAGCATTTGCACCTAAATCAACAGGATTTGAGATTAATGCTTCAAGTCTATCAATAATCTCACTTCCATTAAATGTATCATTTTCAACTATATTATCAACATCTTTTTCATTAGCATTTTTATTAATTATTACTAGAGTTGGATTTTCAATTCCATCAATATTTTCTTGTAAAAGAGGAACTATTCCCTTTAAATCAACTTTTATTGTTTTACCATCAACTTTGAAAGTCAATTCAACAGATTGTTGATTATCTTTAAAATTTAAAACATAACTTGTAAAACCATTGGAAAAGATGTACTGTTCACCTTTACTCACATTAAACTGTAAATCTTTATCTAAATCTACAACCTTACTTTGACCCTCTGATTTTATAGTTAACTTCATTTTTTTCTCCATTAATAATTTAACACTACTTTATTGGATTATATTACAAAAATAAAGTCTCTAAAAAGTTTTTTAATTATTATTTTTGAAGAAAGATAATCTTTTTAAATTATCTTTCGTGAAGTGAATCTTGCTTTACTTTAAGTATAGGTTTTAATAAGAAATCTAAAATTGTTTTTTTACCAGTAACAATATCAACAGTTGCTACCATTCCAGGGATAATTGGGAGTTTTTTACCTTTTCTTTCTAAATAGTTTTTATCTGTTTTCACTAAAACTCGATAATAACTTTTTCCTTCTTTTGACTCTTTATCTACAATAGTATCAGCAGAAATTTCTACAATTTTACCTTCTAATCCACCATAAATAGAAAAATCATATGCCGTTATTTTTATAATAGCTTTTTGGCTTGGATTTATAAAAGCAATATCTTTAGGATCTATTTTTGCCTCTACAACCAGAGCATCACTTAAAGGTACTATTTCAATCAAATCCATACCAGATTGAACAACTCCACCTATTGTATTAAAATTTAATTGTTTAATAATTCCATCAACAGGAGAAGTAATTGTAGTTTTTGCAACTTTATCTCTATCTCCAACAAGTTTAGCTTCAAATCTATTTATTTGACTAACTGTTTTTTGCAGTTCCGTTGATGCTTCAGATCTAAAAGTATTTAATTTTTCTTGTATTCTATTACCAGCTTCTAATATCGCAAAATTTGATCTTGAAATTGAAAGTTTTGCAGTTTGTAAATCACCCTTTGTCTGGTTATACTCTTTTTCAATATCAAGTAAATCGTAATTTGATTTAATTCCTCTTTCTACAAGTTTTCTTATAGTTTTTCTTTGTTCTTCAATAAAACCTAAACTATCAGTTAGTTTTTTTATTGTACTTTCAATTTCTTTTAGTTCTTGAATTTTTTGATTTTCTTGATTTTTTAAAACATTAACTGAAGATTTTAACTCTCTAAATCTATTTTCCAATAACATTTTTTCATTTATATCGTATCTTGAAGAATCGCTCAAAATCTTTTCATCAAATTTCAAATCAGGTAAATCTTTTTCTATATCAATAGTTGACTCGATTTCTAATCTAGCCTTTAGAGCTAATAAAGATAAATATTCTTGACGACTTTCTTCTAATGTTGCTTGAAATCTAGTAGTATCAATTTTCATTAAAGGGTCATCAAATTTTACTATATCCCCTTCTTTTACAAATATTTCAGAAATAATCCCTCCATCTAAAGATTGAACCGTTTGAATTTTATCTGTTGGAATTACCTTACCATTTCCTCTTGCTAATTCATCAATTTCAGCTAAACTTGCCCATAAAAGAAATATTACAAATATTCCACTAATTAGCATGAATATAACTCGACTTACATTACTTGGATGTTCATTTGAATTTGCATATGATGTATATATAAATTCTAAATCTTCTTCTTTTTTATCTTCTAAACCATATAATTTTTTAATCTTTTCTATTAAAGACATAATTTTTAATTTTTTTTGATTTTTTAAAGGATTTTTATCATTACTCATATATCAACCTACTTTAGTTGTAAAAACTTCATCTTTTGGTCCATCAACAACAACTTTTCCATTTTCAATTATAATTATTCTATCAACTAATTGTAATAAAGAAGTTTTATGTGTAACAACTATTAAAGTTTTTTCTTGAACTATATTTTGTAATCTATTAATAAAAGCCTTTTCAGATTGTCTATCCATTGAATTTGTTGGTTCATCTAACATAATTATATTTGGGTCAGAAATTAATGCTCTTGCTAAAGTTACAGATTGTCTCTCACCTCCTGAAAGTCCATCTCCTCTTTCACCAACAAGTAAATCATAACCAGCTTCATGTTTTCCTAAAAAATCATCTAATCCAGCAATTTTAGATACTCTTAACAACTCTTCATCTGAAACATACTGCTCACCAATTGTTAAATTATCTTTTATTGTTCCCATAAATAAAAATGGTTCTTGAGGAACACTTCCTATTGCATGTCTTAAATCAACTGGGTCAATTTGTCTTGTATCTAAACCATCAATTAAAACTGAACCTTTTGTTGGTTCATATAAATTCATAATAAGTTTTAATAAAGTTGATTTTCCTGAACCAATTTTTCCTAAAATTGCAACTTTTTCACCTTGTTTTATTTTAATATTTATATCTTTTAAAGTTTGATGATTTTGGTCTTTATATGCAAATTGTACATCTTTTAATTCAATATCACCTTTTAAATTAGGTCTACTAATATATGATTTATTCTCTTTCTCAACAGGCATTTTCATTACCTCATCAAGATTATTTAAAGATAACATTGTTCTATCAAATTTTATAATCATACCAACTAGTTGAGAAATTGGAGCAATAACCCTACCATTTAAAATCATAGCTGCAATAATAGCTCCCATAGTTATTTCACCATCTTGAGCTAAATAAACTCCAGCTGCCACAATTGCTATGTTTGAAAATTGAGAAATAAAAGCTGTAAAATATGTAATCGTTTGAGATAAAAAGTGCCCCTTATCCGCAAAATGAACTGTTTTATTAATTGAATTATCCCAATGAGTTTTCATTCTATTTTGTGCTTTAACACTTTTGATAATTTCTAATCCAGAAACCGTTTCAATTAATGTTGTTTGTTTAATTTGTTCTTCTTTTACTGATTTTTCAATTATACTTTTTAAAGGTCTTTGCATATACCAAGATAAAGCAATAGAAATAAAAACTGTAACAATTGTTATATAAGCTAAAGGACCTGCAATAAAAAATATTACAAGTATAAAAATTATTACAAAAGGAAGGTCAACAACTGCCGCAATTGTTGCACTTGTAAAAAATTCTCTCACACTTTCAAAAGATTGTAATCTACTAACAAATTGTCCTGTTGAAGCAGGTTTTGCATCAAGTTTTATATTTAATAGATGATTAAATATTTTATTTGACATTATTGTGTCGGCTCGTTTACTTGCTAATCCTAAAAAATATGAACGTAAAATCTTCAATAATAAATCAAATATCATAACTAAAGAGATACCTATAAATAAAGCCCACAATGTTTCAATTGCATTATTTGGTAAAACTCTGTCATAAACATTCATTGTAAATAATGGTGTTGCTAGAATGAAAATATTAATAAATAAAGATACAACAATTACTTGTTTATAGATACTTGCATTTCTTTTTAAAGTACCCCAAAACCACTCTTTTGGATTATCAACAACAACCTCTTTTTCAATTCTATTATTAAAATTGTATTCAGGTTTTATGATAATTACTTCACCAGTATATTCACTCTCTATTTTCTGAATCGTCATTTCTGTTTCACCTGCAATTAATCCAGGTAAAATTACTTGAGCAACTCCTTTTTTCAAATCATAGTCAAGTAATACACAAGCTCTTTGTTTATCAAGAATTAAAACAGAAGGTAAAGCTAATTTTGTAATATCTTTTACTTTTTCTCTTTTTACAGTTTTTGTTGCAAGACCTATACGAGAAGCAGCTTGATGAAACATTGAAATGTTCATTGAAGTTTTGTGAATTGGCAGACCAAAAGTTAAAGATTCTGCAGAAGTTTCCCTATTGTGATATTTAGACAAAAAAAGTAGACAACCTAAAAGGTCATCTACTTTTCTTCTATCTTTTAAATTTCCTAACGTTTCATTTTCTATTAAATTAGAATCATTATTTTCCAATATATACCCTTAGTTAGAAATCCTATTTATTATATTTTTCATATAGTTTTTGATGTTTTAAAATATTGTCTATATATGGTTTGTTTGCTTTTACTGATGCAGGTAAACTATCCAATGCAATATTTGCTTCTTTTACGGATTTGAATATACCATAAATTACCTTAGCACTCTTCATCTCTGGACCAAAAGAATATGTATAAGAACTGTTTTTATCTAAAGTATTTGAACTAACATAATTATTTGCAGCCTCTAAACCTTCAGTTGTTGTAATATTTAAAGTATAATAACCTGCTGGTGCATCTAAGAAAGTAGCATATTCTGATTTATTTTCAACTATATCCTCTTTTTGTGAAGTAATCATTGGCTCTTCTTTTTTTACTTTAACAGGTTCATCTCCCAATAAAGCTTTTAAATCACTTGATTCATTTGCCTTTTCAACTGCTAATTTTTGTTCTGATACAATATAATTTAAAGCTTTATCATCTGAACACCCATCATTTTTTGGATCAAGAACTGTCTCAGTTAACATTGATAAAGATAATAAAATATCATAATAATTTTTATATAATTCATATTCTCTATTTACTAAACTTTTTTTAGCTTCATAAAGTACTGTTTGTGCATCTAATATATCAACAAATGTTCTTGTTCCAGATTCAAATTCACTTTTATAAACTTCAACTATATTTTCATTTGCAACCACATAATCTTTTAGAACATTAATTCTTTCTTTATTTTTTAGCAATCTTTGATAATTAACTTTGATAGCTTCAACAATTTTATTTGTAATTGCATCTAATCTCTCTTTTTGTTCTGCTAAAAATAATTCTTCTTGTTTTGATACGGCTTTATCACCACCACCATTATATAAATTCCATGCAAGATTTATTCTTCCATAAACTTGATTTTCTGTTCCTTCTTCATTTAATGATAAATCATTATCTGTAAGTGCTTTAAGTTCTAAATTTAGATTAGGTAAAAATTTAGCATCTGCTTGTGCAATTTTTTCTCTTTGAGCTTTTATTCTTTCTATTTGTTCTAAAATCTCATTATTTTTTAAAACAGCAAGTTCAACAATTTGTTGTAAATTATTTGGAACTTTAGATAATTCTATTTTTGGTCTACACTCATCTCCTGATGGTTCAAAACCTACATATCTTTTAAATGTACTATTTTTTGAACTTTTTAAATCTTCTTCTTCTAAATATTTTTCTTTAACAAAACTTAGTTTAGAATCAACTTCATAAGTTTCTAATACTTCACCACTAATTGCTTCTTTTTCTTTTGCTATTTGAAGGTTTTCTTCATTTGTTGTTATCATATCTTTTGTTAATGCTAACATTTCATTATATTGAACTAGACCTGTATATGCAGTGATTGTTTCATAAACAACATTTTCTATATTATTTTCACTTCTATATTTGTTTGCTAAATCATTAAATTTTGCTTCTCTTACTTGACTTGGAGTTAAATCACCATCATAAAGCATTTGATTTAAAGCTATTCCAACATTATAACCATCTTCTTGGTCTGAACCATTAACAAAATTGTTTGAATTTGGTTGATCATATTTTTTGTCAGAATTGCTTTTTTCTAATCTACCATCTACATCTATTCTTGGTAAATAATTAGCTTTTCTTTCATCTATATATTTTTTAAAAGCTTCCTGATTATTTTTTTCAGCTATTACTTCAGGATTTGTTGAAAGTACTTTTTCTACACTCTCTTTAAGACTTGCAGCATGTAAAAATGAACTTGCAAGAAAAGAAACACATGCAAATCTAAGTAATTTTGATTTATACATTTTAACTCCAATTCATGATTTTTAAGAAATTAATTAATAATTTTTTGCGTTACTTTACTAGTATTAAACTTAATATGGCATTAAAAGTGTAATTTTTTTTATTATTAATTTGTTCTAAGTTTATTTATTATAACATAAACGATTATAAATTTATAGGGCTTAAAATGTTAATAAACAATCATTACAACAAAATTCTTAAGAACTTAAATATCCTATATATTGAAGATGAAGTAAGTATAAAAGAAAATGTAAAAAAAACTTTAGAGTTATTTTGTAATAATGTCTATGACGAAGAAAATATTGAAGATGCAAAAAAAACTTTAGAAAAAAATAGAATAGATATAATTATTTCTGATATAAATTTACCAGACATTTCAGGAATTAATTTTATAAAAGAGCTAAGAAAGATTGATAAGACAATACCTATAATTATTTTAAGCGCATATACTGATAAAAATTATTTATTGGAAGCAACAAAGTTAAAACTTGTTGATTATCTTACTAAACCAGTGGATTTTAAAAGCCTAAATTCTGCATTAAATAATTGCGTAGATGAAATTTTAGATAATTCAAGATATGTAATTTCATTCAAAAATAATATTCAATATAATGTACTTCATAAAAAACTTATTGATTTCTCAAATAATGAAGAAATTGCATTAACTTCAAAAGAATTAACATTACTTGATTTATTAATCAAGAATAGTAATAGAGTTTTATCAACAGATGAACTAAAAACAACAATTTGGGAAGATGAATTTGAAGCTACTGATTCTGCTTTAAAAAATTTACTAAATAAACTAAGAAAAAAAGTTGGAAAAGAATCAATTATTAATATCTCTAGTGTTGGATATAGATTAGATTATTAATCATTTTTTTAAGTTTTAACAATATTTTTTATAATACAATATAAACAGATATTCTAAAAATAGGTACTTATGAAAATATTTCTGATTTTTATCTTATTAATTTTAAATATTTACGCAAAAGATGTAGATTTTAAAATCTCTTATGACCCTGATTATGCACCTTTTTCTTATAAACAAGATGGAAAAGAGGCTGGATTATTTATCGATATTTGGAAATTATGGGCAAAACATAATAATTATAATATAGAATTTGTTGATGGTCATTTATGGGATGAAGCAATAAATTTAGCAAAAGAAGAAAAAGTAGACTTTTTTTTAGGAACAAACCCTTTTGAAGATTGGATGATTGCTTCCAACTTTTTTTATGAAACTAAAAGCACATTTTTTAGCCTTTCAAAAAATGAAATAGTTTTTGAAATGAAAAATCAACTAAGAATTGGTTTAGTTGGTTCAGACTACAAAGATATAATTTTAGAACATTTTCCAAACTCAACAATAAAAATTTATGAAGATTATGAGACATCAATTGATGCATTAAGAAGTGGTGAAATTGATTTAATTTACGATGATAAAATTGCAGTTGAATATTTTTGTGTTCAAAATAATCTATTTCATTTGATAAAACCTTTAGATACTTTAATTACAAAAGCAAAAGCTCATGCAATTACAACAAAGAAAGAAAAAGCTGATATTTTCAATAAAGGTTTTCTAAAAATTCCTGCTAATGAATTATTAAACTTAGAAAAAAAATGGATATTAAATGAAAATGAACAATATTATAAAAATTTTAAACAACAAATAAAGTTAACTCAAGAAGAGTTAGATTTCATAAAAAATAAAAAAATAACTGTATCAATTTCAAATTCATGGGAACCTTTTACATTTAAATCAAAAAGCAATGAAGCCTTTGGTATTTCATCAGAATATTGGAAAATAATCTCTGAAAAACTAGATTTGAAAACTCAAAATGAATTTTTTGAAACATTTAATCAACAACTATCAAGTATCAAAAATAAAAAATCTGATTTAATCTACAGTGCAGGAGAAACTCCCCAAAGGAAAGAGTATGCTATTTTTACAAAAGAGTATGCAAATTTTCCAATATCAATAGTTACTAAAAAAGATGAAAATTTTATTGAAAATATCACTTTAATAAAAAACAAAAAACTAGCCATTGGTAATAATTTTACAGCTCATAATATTCTAAAAAATGCTTATCCTGAAATGAATTTTATTCTTGTAAATAGCATTAAAGAAGGTTTAGATTTAGTTTCAAAAGGAAAGGCTTACGCTTTTATAGATATTCAACCTGTATTATTTTATAACATTTCAAAATATAATTTTGATAATTTAAAAGTTACAGGGAACACTGGTTTAAACTTTAGTTTAAAATTTATGATACGAGATGATTATCCAATTTTAGAATCAATATTAAATAAAGCTATTTCATCTATATCTATAAATGAAATAAACTCAATTATCACAAAATGGAATAACGTACAATTTCAAACAAGCTTCAACTATGATATTTTTTGGAAAATGGCTCTTGCTATTTTAATCATTTCTATTGCATTTATTTATAGAAATTTAACTCTAAAAAATCTAAATAGTACTTTACAAATGAAAGTAGAAGAAAAAACTAAACAGCTAAATGAGATGAATAAAAACTTAGAAATTCTAGTAGCAAAAAAAACTAAAGAATTAATTCAAAAAGAAAATATTTTAAATCACCAATCAAAAATGGCTGCAATGGGAGAAATGATTGAAAATATTGCCCATCAATGGAGACAACCATTGTCTGTTATATCAACAGTTGCAACAGGAGCCAAATTAAAAAAAGATTTAAATATTTTAAGTGATGAAGAGTTTTATGAAACAGTTGAAATTATAAAAAACTCAACATTACATTTATCAAACACTATTGATGATTTTAGAAACTTTTTTAGTAGTGATAAAGAACTAAGTTCTTTTGATATCAATGTTCCTATTGATAAAGTTATCTATCTTGTGAATAGTAAATTAAAAAATAGAGATATTTCTATCATAAAAAATCATCAAGAGATATTTGTTTTAGGATTAGAAAATGAGTTTATACAAGTTATATTAAATATAATTAATAATTCAATTGATGCTTTTGAAACAAATAACAATAGCGATAAATTTATTTTTATTAATATGCATAAAGAGAATAACAAAGCTATATTAACTATAAAAGATAATGCAGGTGGAATAAAAGAAGAGATTTTAGATAGAATTTTTGAGCCATATTTTACGACTAAACATAAAAGTCAAGGAACAGGAATCGGTCTTTACATGTCCCTTGAAATCATAAATAAACATATGAATGGAAAATTATCAGCTTCAAATAAAGAGTATATTTATAATAATAAAAAATTTACTGGTGCTGAATTTAAAATAGAACTAAATTTAGATAAATAGACTATTTATGAAAATGGTCCTCTTTTCTCCACTTTCTTTTTAAATTGTGAATATAAACTATAAGTATAAAAAATGCACAAGAAGTAAATCCTAAAGCTATTAATAAATCAGTCTCTTCAGGAGTTGTTTCTAATAAAATCAATTTTCTTATAATCACAACAAATGCTATTTCTAAAAATGTTAATGCATAATCAAAACCATTTTTGATAAATAGTGTTTTTACAATTGCTATAACAATTAGTGTAAATAAACCATCTGTTAAAATATTTTTAATTGATACAAAATCCAAAGCACCTTGAGCCAATGTAAAAGAGATTATTTTGTGAGATAAACTCATAATACAAATTGCCAAATATAAAATCATTGCTAAAATAAATAGATATTTAAGCATATTAATCATCTTCAATAAAATAACATCTATACGGTTTTCTAAAACCTTATCTATATTATTTACTTTGATAAAAACTTTTTCTATCAAACTCTTTTTTTCTTCTGTTTTCACTATTTTTCCCTACTACTTTTAATCCCTAAAGATTTTGCGAATAGTAGCAAAGTTTTTTAAAAAGAAAATAAAAAAAGTATAAATTTTTTTACCAATTTTTAAATAACTTTTGTAAACTCTTCAAATAACTTATCACTCAATGGAATTTCAAGTTCTAATTCTAAATTAATTGGTTTATTATCCCAATATTTTAAACTATTTGCAATTCCAAGATAAATGAAATTTTGTGTTTTATTATCCACTTGCACATATTTTCTAACAAAAATATGAAGCTTAACACCAAACTTTTTATTTTCACATAATCTTTCTCCATCACCTTTATCAGAAGAGTGACTAGGCTTACTCTGATATGTAAAAAGTGATTTTGATAAAAAAGCATTATGATAATTTGCTGATTTTGAAAATTTTTCTTTTTCTAAATTTATAAATAAGAAAAAATCATTTTCATATTTTAAGAAGCCACTTCCTCTAAATGAACTATGAATTTTAGGAAAATTACAAAGTTGAGCAATATTTAACATATTATATTTTTCATAATGTTTCAAAAATGGTTTTCCAAAATCTTTTGAGCCAAACTCTTCTTCATAATTATAAATACCAAAATTCAAGCTATCTTCAAATATCTCTTTATATTTACTATTTTCCAAAAGTTGTGAAAATTCTTTTGTTTTTTTTAGTTTTTTTCCATCATAATCTGCTAATTTTAAATATCGATTTATTTGACCTTTATCTAAAAAGTCTTGATTTAAAAAAGAAAAAGAGTGAATAATTGTTTCTTTATCAACTCTTGTTAAATACTTATTTAAAATCTTAAAAGCGATATTAACATCACAAAAATCATTATTCAAAAGATATTTTAAAATTACGAACTCATAAACTCTTTTTACTAGAAGTAAATTTTCAATAAATCTTATAGCTTTTACAAAATTTTCATTTGAAATTAATTCATAAAAACCTAATTCTTTATTTTCTACTTTTGCCAAAAACTCTATGTAAGAATAACTTTCATCAATAAATTTTATTGGATTAATTACATCTTCAAATTGTAAATAATCTACAAGTTTTGGAATTCTATTTTCTAAAATTGCTTTAAATTCAAAATATTGCTCTTTTAAATATTTAAACTGATTAAAGTTCTCTTTTTCAATTTGTTCTAAAATTCTATTTTTAGAAATTTCATCCATAGAAATAAATACATTTTTAAAATCTGCAAAGTTATTTTCTAAAGAGAGTTTGATACTCTCTTTATCAATCATTTTATTTCCAATAAGTGCAAGTGCAATTAAATAAGCTCTTTTGTGATTTCCAATAAAATCAAGAACCGTTAAAAACTCTTTATTCTCATATTTTCTAAGACCTCGACCTAACTGTTGAACAAATACAATTGGAGAATTAGTTGGTCTTAAAAATAAAACCATATTAACAGAAGGAATATCTACTCCTTCATTAAAAATATCAACTGTAAAAATCACTTCTAAAGAGTTATTTATATCTTCTAACTTTTGAATTTCCATCTCTCTTTTTAATACAGTTTCATCACTTGTTAAATAACTTGAATTAATTCCTCTTTTATTAAACTCTTCACTCATATAAATTGCATGTTCTTTTGAAACACAAAATCCTAAAACTCTTCTTTTTTCTCCACTATAAGAATAAAAATTCATTTTTTCAATAATAAAATCTACTCTTTTATTTATACACAAAAGTTTTGATAACACATCAATTTTTGATAAATCTATATTTTGATAATTTATTGATTCTATATCACTTATTCCAAAATAGTGAAAAGGAACAATTAGATTATTTTCTAATGCATCATTCAATCTAATATCACATGCTATATTTTCATCAAATAATTTATAAATAGAATTTCCATCCATTCTGTTTGAGGTTGCTGTTAAACCTAAAAGAAATTTTGGTTTAAAATGATTTAATATTTTTTGATAAGATGGACTTGTTGAATGATGAGCTTCATCAATAACTATATAATCAAAAAACTCTTTTTCAAATTCTAAATAAGAATTACTCATAGTTTGAATAGTTGAAAAAATATACTCTTTATTTTCTTCTTTTTTATTTCCGGTATAAAAACCATAAGAAAACTTTTTTCCTAAGATTTTTTCAAAACTCTCTTTTGCACTAATTAAAATATTTTCTCTATGAACTAAAAAAAGCATCTTTTTTGCTCTAAAGTTTTTTATATCAAAAGCACTAAGATATGTTTTTCCACTTCCTGTGGCTGCAATTATTAAAGCTTTATTTTCACCTTTGTTTCTTAAATCTTCTAATTTTTCTAAAGCCTTTTCTTGCATATAGTTTGTTTTTATATTTTGTTTAAAATAAAAGATTTCACTATTTTGTTTTTTTGTAAATTTTTCATACTCTTTGAAAAAATCTTCATTTGCTTCATAAGAATCTTTCCAAAGATTATCAAACTCAAATAAAATATTTTTTAAAAACTCATCATCTTTTTTTGAAATTGTTTTCACATTCCATTCAATATTTGATTTAAAAGCACTTGCTGTTATATTTGAAGAACCTATGATAATTTTATAATCATCTTTAAACTCAAAAATATATGACTTACTATGAAAACCTATATTTGAACTATTACTATCATAAATTTTTAATTCAATATTTTTAAACTCTTTTATTTTTTCCAATGCTTCAATTTGTGTAAAATTCAAATATGTTGAAGTTAAAATTTTTCCTTTTATTTTTTTATCTTCTAATAACTTGAAAGTATCAAGCAATAGTTGGATTCCAGAAAAATTTATAAATGCAACATTAAAATAGAAACTTTCGCACTCTTGTAGCAACTTTGTGATATGATTATGAAAATTGGTTATTTGATTATTAGTGATTAAACTGTTCAAAAAATGCCTTAATATTAAAAAATCATTATAATCAAAGGAAACGTAAAATATTATAAATCACAATTTATTCACACTTGTGCTTTATAATTTTCGAAACAACTCAAAGGATAAATTATGAAAAAGTTAATTTTGATTTCACTTTTAAGCATAGCTCCCTCACTTTTTTCAGCTGATTTAGGTATTAGAATCCAAACACCTCTTTCAAATGGTGGAACTCTTGATATTGGATTTAGATCAGATGACCATAGATATGATAATAGATATAGAAGTTTTGATTATCACAGACATGGATATTATGATAATTATGGTTATTATTTTGGATATTTTGATAGAACTGGATATTTTTATAATAATATATTCTTTTTATATGATAACAGATATACATATTATGATAGATTACATAGAAGAGGTTATTTTAAACCATCTCACCCTCATTATAGAAAATATATTTATCACAAACACAATGACTGGAATAGAACTCACCAATTTAGAGATAATCGTCAACCAGTTTATGGACCATATTATGATAAACAGTATGCAAAACCTAAAGAGAAATATAAACATGACAGAGACGATAGGTATTATCGAGAGCACAGAGATGATAGAGGATTTCACAGATAACAAATGAGTAAAAAAGAGATAATTTATTTAATAGGTCAAGAAGAACTTGATGATGAGAATATTTTATTTAATTACATTTATCCAAATGAAAAGTCAAATTACTATTTAAGTGATGACTTTTCAAAGGATTTTTATATAAAACTTGCTTTTTACGGTTTTATTACAACTTCTATCTCTTTTGAAAATAAGTTTTATTTACTTCCTGAAATACAATTTGAATATGCAATTTTAGATTTTGAGAATTTACATATTAGTAAAAAAATCAAAAAACTTCTAAACCAAAAAGAGTTTGAATTTTCTATCAATAAAAATTTTGATTTAGTATTAGAAAATTTAGAAAAATACCATAAAAAGAATTGGCTACAAAAAGAGTATAAAGATTTGATTCTTTCTTTAGTTGATTATATACATCCTTCAATAAATTTTGAAATTATGTGCGTAGAGCTTTATGATAAAAATACAAAAGAATTAATTGCTGGTGAAATTGGATATAAAATCAATTCAACTTACACTTCTTTGACTGGATTTTCTTCAAAAGAAAAGAAATACAATAATTGGGGAAAATTACAACTTGTTTTACTAGCAATTTATTTAAAAAATGAGAATTTTTCTTTTTGGAATTTAGGACATCCATATATGCAATATAAGTTTGATTTAGGTGCGATAACCTATTCTAGAAAAGAGTTTCTAGAAAGATGGTTATCTCAAAATAATAGTTAAGTTTTATATACTTCCAGTTAAATTTAAACCTAGATAAGTGTTGTATGCAACATAACAAATAATTAAAATTGTTCCTTCTAATCTTGTAATTGTTCCTTCTTTATTTTTAAATCCATAAGCCATTACTAAAAGAGCTATTGTTAATAATAACATTATAATCCAATCTCTTTGTAATACTTCAAGTGGAATATTATCCATTGGTGCAATTACTGTTGCAATACCAATTACAGCTAAAAGATTAAACATATTTGAACCAACAACATTTCCAATTGCAATATCATGTTCACCTTTACGTGCAGCTACAACAGATGCAGCAAGTTCTGGTAATGAAGTTCCAAGTGCAACTATTGTTAATCCAATAATTAAATCACTAACACCAAATTCATGAGCAACACCAACAGCTCCCCAAACTAATAGTCTTGAACTTGCAATTAATAATACAATTCCTAATACAAGCCAAAAAATACCAGCTTTTAAACTCATTTCATGTTCAACTAATTCTTCTTCAAATTCTGTTGCTAAGGCATCATTTTTTGATTTTAATGCTGAAACTATTGACCAAGCAATTAAACTAAAGAAACCAGCTAATAAAACTATACCTTCAACTAATGTCAAACTATTATCTATTAATAAATATCCTGAAATCAATACTATTCCAAGTAATAAAGGCATCTCTTTTTTTACAATATTTGAATTTACAACAATTGGTGAAACTAAAGCTGTAACCCCTAAAATAAGAGCAATATTTACTATATTTGAACCAATTGCATTTCCAAGAGCAAGACCAGGATTTCCTTCCATAGCAGCAATTGCAGAAACTACCATCTCAGGAGCACTTGTTCCAAATCCAACAATTAATATACCAATTAATAAACTTGGCATTCCAAGGTGCTTAGCTGTACTAGCAGCGCCTTCTACAAATTTATCTGCACTCCAAACTAAAATACCAAATCCAGCAATAATTGCTAGTAAATATAAAACCATTTTCGACCTTTTTCTAGAAAAAATTTGTGCAATTATAATTAAATATTATTTACTAAAAGTTAATTGATACATAAAAGCTTAATTCAAACTCATTATTCTCATCAAAAAAGTCCAGTTTATCGTATATTGCATATGATGGTTTTGTTGTTGTTTCATATTCACTTTTTGGCAACCATTCATGGTAAACCCAGTGAATAAAAGGAAGAACATCTCCTGTTTTTCCTTTTAAATGAAATTTTGCATAAACACCTTCTGCAATTTTAAAGTTTGGCAATCTATCACTTTTTACACTCTCTTTATCATCAACTTCTATACATCCAATATATTGACACTCATTTAAAGGTGTAATTGTTGGATTATCGTGAAAAAGTGCAATTCTTCTATATGATTGAATATTATTTGTTAAAACCCAAGTTTGTAATTTTTGCCATGTCTCTTTTATATTTACGTTATAACCCTTATTTCTAATATAATAACTCTCAATTGCTGGCATTTTTACAATTGTTGGAACCATATCATTAAAATTTGCCTTTGATTGCATTGCTCTTTGAGATTGTTGTAAGATTTTATGAGAGTATTCTTTATATCCACCATTTTTCCACTCTTTTGGACTCATTTCAAATCTATCTTTAAATATTTTTATAAAAGATGATTGAGAAGAGTATCCACATTGATTTACAATATTAGAAATTGTCGAGTATTTATTTGTTAAAAGTAGATTTGATGCTTTTTGAAGTCTAATTGATTTGATGCTTTCATAGATATTTTTTCCAAATGCTTCTTTAAAAATCCTATGCATATGAAATTTACTTACACCCAAATCAATACTTAACTCTTCTATATCAATATTTGTCTCAATATGAGTATAAATATAATACATTATGTCATTTGCTATTTTTGTTCTTTTTTGTAACGTTTCTTTTTTCATGATTGCATTATAACACAATATAACTATAAAATAAGCACTATAAAACAATTTTTTTCACACTAAAAAAGAAGAAGATTTTACTAAATTTCCCTAAAATTACACCCGTTTAAATCATTTATTTGATTATTCAAAATAAAAGGATTTCCACATGGAAGAAGTAAACTTAATCGCAGAATCAGTAAAGTTTATGTTTTTAGGGATGGGAGTAGTATTTGCATTCCTAACAATAATGATATTTGTACTAAAAGCACAAGGGATAATATTAACAAAGTTTTTTCCACAAGAAGAAAAGAAACCAGTAAATAATACTCCAATAGTAACAAATAACGGAAAAACTGAAGCTGCAAAAATGGCTGCAATAGTAGCAGCAATACAACATCATAAAAATCTGAAGGGTTAAAATATATGTCTAAAAAATATATAGATATCATGGATACAACTTTTAGAGATGGATTCCAATCTGTCTTTGGGGGAAGAGTCCTAATGAAAGATTTCTTTCCAGCCGTAGAAGCTGCAAAAGAAGCAGGTATAACTCACTTTGAGTTTGGTGGAGGAGCAAGATTCCAATCTTTATTCTTCTATCTACAAGAAAACGCATTTGAAATGATGGACAAATTTAGAGAAATCGTTGGACCAGATGCAAACTTACAAACTTTAGCTAGAGGTATCAACACTGTAATGCTTGATACTGGTTCTAGAGAATTAATCGACTTACATGCAAAAATGTTTGCAAAACATGGAACAACAACAATTAGAAACTTTGATGCATTAAATGATGTTCAAAATCTTGAATATAGTGCTGAATGTATTAAAAAATATGGTCTTAACCATGAAGTAGTTGTTACACTTATGGATTTACCTCCAGGTTGTACTGGTGCTCATGATGTACCTTTCTATGAAAAAACTTTAAGAAATATTCTTGATAGTGGGTTACCATTTGATTCTTTATGCTTTAAAGATGCATCAGGTACTTCATCTCCTCAAAAAATTTATGAAACAATCCAAATGGCAAGAAGATTAGTGGGTAATGATACTCATATTAGACTTCATACTCATGAAACAGCTGGTGTTTCTGTATCTTGTTATTTAGCAGCTTTAGAAGCTGGAGCTGATGGTATAGATTTAGCTGCCTCTCCTGTTAGTGGTGGAACTTCTCAACCAGATATTTTAACTATGCTTCATGCAGTAAAAGGTAAAAACTACGATTTAGGTGGTTTAGAAATTGATAAAATTCTAAAATACCAAGATGTATTAGCTAACTGCTTAAAAGATTACTTTATCCCACCAGAAGCTACACAAGTTTCTCCTTTAATTCCATTCTCTCCAATGCCAGGTGGTGCATTAACTGCAAATACTCAAATGATGAGAGATAATGGAACTTTAGATAAATTCCCAGAAGTTATTAAAGCTATGAGAGAAGTTGTTGAAAAAGGTGGATATGGTACATCTGTAACTCCAGTTTCACAATTCTATTGGCAACAAGCATACGCAAATGTTATGTTTGGTCCATGGAAACAAATTGCTCCTGGTTATGGAAAAATGGTTTTAGGTTACTTTGGTAAAACTCCAGTTGAACCAGATGCTGAAGTAGTAAGACTTGCAGCTGAAAAACTAAAACTTGAACCTACATGTGAAAATCCTTTAGATATCGCAGATAGAGATGAAAAGAAAAAAATCTCTGTTTGGAAACAAAGATTAGAAATTGAAGGAATTGAAGCAACTGAAGAAAATATCTTTATTGCTGCTGCTTGTGATGAAAAAGGAATTGCATTCTTAAAAGGTGAATCACCTTTAAATGTAAGAAAAAATGATACTGTTTGTGAAGATAATAAAGATTGTAAATTAGGAGAGAATAAAATGGCAAATGCTAGTGGAAACTATACAGTTGTAGTTGATGGACAAAGATTTAATGTAACAATTGCTGAAGGAAATGCAGATATTCAAGTAACTCCTGTTTCAAATACAGTAAGTTCAGCACCTGCTGCTTCAACACCTGCTTCAAATGGTGGAACTGAAGTACCAGCTGCTGTAAATGGAGCTGTTTGGAAAATTTTAGTAAAAGAAGGTGATAGAGTTGAAAAAGATCAACAAATCATGATTCTTGAAGCAATGAAAATGGAAATAGATATAACTGCACCAGTTTCTGGAGTTATTACTAAGATTTTAGTTGAAAATACACAAGCTGTTGATGAAGGACAAACATTAGCCATTATTGGTTAATAATTTGAGGGTAATTAATGAAAAAAAATATATTAATAGCAATTTTTCTTCTATTTAGTGCATTTGCACTAAATAGTTTTGCTTCAACACCAAGTGTTGAAACACCAACAGAAGAAAAACAGCCTTATCATTCAAAAACAATGGGTGAACTAGTTGATTCGTTTTATGCAACAACTGGTATTAAAGCCTTGTTTGAACCGCAAGCTGGTGTATTAGATTCACATGGAAAAGAGATGACATTCTTTGCTCAAGGGTATGGAAGAATCATCATGATTTTCATCTGTTTCTTATTATTCTATTTAGCAATTAAAAAAGGGTTTGAACCATTATTATTAATTCCTATTGGATTTGGTGGATTATTAGCAAATATTCCTATAGCAAATATGGCAGGACATGATGGAATGTTAGGAATTATTTATAGTATGGGTATTACAAATCAATTCTTCCCATTATTAATCTTTATGGGTGTTGGAGCTATGACAGACTTTGGTCCATTATTAGCTAATCCAAAAACTGCATTATTAGGTGGAGCTGCACAATTTGGAATCTTTGGATCATTAGTTGGTGCAGTGTTATTAGCACAATTTGTTCCAGGAATTAACTTTACATTAGAACAAGCTGCTGCAATTTCTATTATTGGTGGAGCTGATGGACCAACATCAATTTTCGTTGCTTCAAAACTTGCACCTGAATTACTTGGAGCTATTGCTGTTGCTGCTTATTCATATATGGCATTAGTACCACTAATTCAACCACCAATTATGAGAGTATTAACTACTGAAAAAGAGAGAAAAATAAAAATGTCTACACTTAGAAAGGTTTCTAAGTTAGAAAAAATTGTATTTCCATTAGTGGTATTATCTTTAACTTTATTAATTTTACCAGATGCTGCACCATTAATTGGAGCATTATGTTTTGGAAATTTTGCAAGGGAATCAGGAGTTGTTGATAGACTTTCTGATACAATGCAAAACGCATTAATTAATATTGTAACAATATTTTTAGGATTAGGTGTTGGTTCAAAACTAGCATCAGAGCAATTCTTAGTAGCTGAGACATTAGGTATTATGGCAATTGGTCTTTTAGCATTTGCTGCAGGAACTGCAATGGGTGTAATAATGGCAAAAATCATGAATTTAGTAAGTTCAAAAGAGAGTCAAATAAATCCTTTAATTGGAGCAGCTGGAGTATCTGCTGTGCCAATGGCAGCAAGGGTTGTTAGTAAAGAAGGTCAACTTTATGACAAATCGAACATTTTATTAATGCATGCGATGGGTCCTAATGTGGCTGGTGTTATTGGTTCAGCAGTTGCTGCTGGTGTCCTTTTATCGATATTTAAATAATCTATTCAATATCTTTATATTAAGCCCTTGTAGTACATCTACAAGGGCTTTTTTTATGCCCAAAATAAATATCAATTATATAAATATATGTTTAGTTTTAAAAAAAGTAAAAGCATTATTGAGAATATATAAATAAAAAAAGGCTTTGCATAAAAAGTACAAAACTTTCTATACAAAGCCTTTAAAATGGAGCGGGAGACGAGACTCGAACTCGCGACAGTCTGCTTGGAAGGCAGAAGCTCTAGCCAACTGAGCTACTCCCGCTCAAAGTGGTACTCCCAGTACGATTCGAACGTACGGCCTACGCCTTAGAAGGGCGTTGCTCTATCCAGCTGAGCTATGGAAGCAATAAAAAATAAGGTTAAAAAAAGCCTTATATAATAAGTAAAAAACTTTTTATATAAGGCTTTAAAAATGGAGCGGGAGACGAGACTCGAACTCGCGACAGTCTGCTTGGAAGGCAGAAGCTCTAGCCAACTGAGCTACTCCCGCTTCATATAGTGGTGCGGATGAAGAGACTCGAACTCTTACACCGTGAGGCACCAGATCCTAAGTCTGGCGTGTCTACCAATTTCACCACATCCGCAAAAATTTTTATAAAAAAAGATTTAGATGGTAAACCTAAACCAAAAAGTGGTACTCCCAGTACGATTCGAACGTACGGCCTACGCCTTAGAAGGGCGTTGCTCTATCCAGCTGAGCTATGGAAGCAATAAAAAATAAAATGGGGTAGGTAATGGGGCTCGAACCCACGACCCTCGGAACCACAACCCGATGCTCTAACCGACTGAGCTATACCTACCACAAGATTTAAATAATTAAATGGTCGGGGCGAGAGGATTCGAACCTCCGGCCCCCTGGTCCCAAACCAGGTGCGCTAACCAGACTGCGCTACGCCCCGACAAAAAAGTTTGAAGTTTCACAAAAAGTGGACGGAATTATATTAAATATATTTAACTTTGTCAAGGGTTTTTAGAAGAAATTTTGAAAAATTTCAAAATTTCTCTAAATTCATTAAAATTGAATCAATCCATCAACTGGTGAACTAGCTGTTGCATAAGGCTTTTTAGGGATTCTTCCCGCTTTATAACCAAGTCTTCCTGCAATAACTGCATATTTCATTGCTTCTGCCATTTGAATTGGATTTTGAGCACAAGCAATCGCAGTATTTGTTAAAACTGCTTCAGCTCCTAATTCCATAGCAATTGTTGCATCACTAGCACATCCAACACCTGCATCTACAATTACTGGAACTTTTACAGCTTCTCTAATAAATGCAATATTATATTTATTTTGAATTCCAAGTCCTGAACCAATAGGTGCAGCTAATGGCATAATAGCATCAGCTCCTGCATCTTCTAATCTTTTTGCAATTATTGGATCATCACTTGTATAAGCCATAATTGTAAAACCATCTTTTTTTAAGATTTCACAAGCTTTGATTGTTTCAATTACATCTGGATACAAAGTTTTTTGTGCATCACCAATAACTTCAAGTTTAATAATATCTATTCCTGTTGCTTCTCTCATCAGTCTAAAAGTTGTAATTGCTTCTTCAGCAGTAAAACACCCTGCACTATTTGGTAATAATTTTACATTTGTATCTTTAAAATAATCTAGTAAATTTTCTTCATTTGGATTTGTAATATTTACTCTTCTAATAGCAACTGTTATTAACTCAGAACCTGAAGCTAATGTTGCATCTTTAGTTGTTTGAAAATCTTTATATTTACCACTTCCAACGATTAATCTACTATTAAATTCATATTTACCAATTTTTAAAATATCACTCATATTGTATTATCTCCTATAAATTTTAAATATTCTTCACTTGCATTTGCAATATCGAGTTGAATAATTTCAGGCAAATCATAACTATGTAATTCTAATATTTTGCTTTTAATTTTGTCAAAATTATCTTTTCTTGTTTTTATATTTAAAAGTGTTTCATTATCACTACAGAATTTTTCTTGCCAATTATAAAACGATTCTATTTGGCTTAGTTGCACACAAGCTGCAAGTTTTTCTTCTATTAATACTTTTGATATCTTTGTTGCTTCATCTTTTGTTGAGCAAGTCGTTTGAATTATTATTGCTTTCATAGTTTTCTAATCTCTTCAACTAAATCGGAAGGAATTAAAGAGTAGTTATTCTTTTTATAATTTCTTGCCGCCAAGGTATGGGCTAAACTTGCACTTATTGCTGCATCTAGTGGATTATAATCTTGAGCTAAAAGAGAACCTATAAGTCCACTTAAAACATCACCACTACCACCTTTACTTAAAACGGCACTTCCAAAACTATTTATATAAAGTTTTTCATTTTGAGCAATAATTACATTTGCTCCTTTTAAAAGTAAAACAACTTTAGGATATTTTTTTGAAAATTTTTCAACATATAAAAATCTATTGTTTTGTAGTTTTTCCACACTTATATCTGCAATATTTGTAAGTTTTAATAATGAAACAAACTCTTTTGGATGTGGCGTTAAAACAATTTCTTTATCTAATACTTCAACAATTAGTTCATCATAAAACAAATCAGCATCAATAATTTTTGATATAGGTTTATTTAAAATCTTTCTTATTTCATCTGTTTCATATTTTCCTAAACCCATACCAATTGCAATTGCTGTGCAATTTTCACTAATAAAATGAGTTTGCATAATATGATAAGGTAAATCAAGATTTTCATGACAAACTACACTTACAAGTCCAGCACCAAATCCAAAAGCTGCTTTTGCTGCAATTATTCCCGCACCTTTTTTGCAACCTGCAACTACATTTAAATGTCCAAAACTGCCTTTATGAGAATTTTTTTTATTTCTAAAAGGTAAATTCATATCACTTTCATCTAATAAAAATTTATTAGTTTGTGTTTCATAAATCTCTCTTTGAACACCAAGATTTGCTACAATTATTTCACCAACATAATCCTTTGCTAAATCTGTAAAAAGTGAAGTTTTAAGTGCACCCATTGTAATAGTTACATCTGCTTCAAAAGTAGAACTATTTATTTGTCCTAAACTATTTATTCCACTTGGAATGTCACAAGCTATTTTAAAAGAATTATAAGAGTTTAAATTATCAATTAATTCTAAATATTTTTCATCTAAAGGTTTATTTAGACCTGTCCCAAACAAACAATCAACTATTATGTCAGCTTCTAAAACTTCATCTACTTCTTTTATATTTAAAGTTTTAACTCTTTTGTATTGAAGTTTTGCCATTGAAGATTTTAGTTCATTTGCAAGATATAAACTTACATCAAATTTTTTATACAAAAGTCTAGCAAGTGCTAATCCATCAGCACCATTATTTCCACTTCCACAAACAATCAATATACTTTTATTTTCTTCAAAAATGTCCTCAATATAAGAGCACATACTAGAAGCTGCATGCTCCATTAAAATATCTTCATTTAAGAAAAACTCTTCGTAACATCTTTTATCTAAAGAATTTACCTCATCAAATATTTTTTGCATAATACAGCTCCTTCAATAATTTAGTTTTTAAATTTCCATCCATTATCAAGTAATATTGTTTTTATCTTATCTTTAAAATCACCTTGAATTTCTAACCATTCATTATTTATTGCTCCACCACAAGCAAGTTTCTTCTTTAAAAGCTTTAAAACCTCTTTTTTCTCACTTTCTTCTATATAAAATCTTCCAACTAAAGTTACAGGTTTTCCATTTCTTTTCTCAAATGTAAAAACCAATTGATGTTGATTTTTTGGTATTAATTCATTTGAAGATTTTTTTGGATTTTTTTTATCCTCTTTTATCGTATCGTGATTATTTCCTTCAAGTTTTGAACCTAATCCTTTTGATAACATATCTGCTAAACTCATCAAAACTCCTTTATTCTTGTTTGTATATCTATTTCTTCACAACTAATAAAATCATTTAATTTATATTGTTCAACTGCAACTCTTCCTATCATAGCTGCATTATCACTACAATATTTTAATTCACTAAGATATAGATTCATATTATGCTTTTTACAAAGTTCATCAATTTTAGCTCGTAAATAAATATTTGCACTAGCACCGCCTACTATTGCAAAGTTTTTTGGAACTTTTTGTTTAAATTGTTTTTTTAATTTTTGCAAAATATGGTCAGCAGCTGTTTTTTGAAAAGAGGCACAAATATCATATTTATCTTGTTCAGTAATTCCAGCTTCACTATTTTCAAGCTTTTCAATATGAAGTCTAACTGCATTTTTAAGCCCACTATAACTAAACTCTATTTTTGGACTTTGACTAAGAGGAATTGGTAACTCAAATCTATTTACATCACCTTTTAAAGAATACTCTTGAACAACTGGACCACCTGGATAACCAAGTCCTAACATCTTAGCAACTTTATCAAAACTCTCACCAAAACTATCATCAATAGTAGTTGCAATAACTTTCATATCATTTAAACTATTTGCTTCAATAATTTGAGTATGTCCACCTGAAACTAATAAAACAGTAATAGGAAGAACAGCTTCTTTTTCTATAAAAAGTGAATAAATATGACCTTTTAAATGATTAACTGCTATTAATGGAAGATTTAAAGAGATACTTAAAGCCTTTGCCATTGTTACACCTTCCATTAATGTAACTGAAAGCCCAGGAGCATTTGTAACAGCTATTGCTTTAAGTTTAGGGAAATACTCTTTACACTCTTCAAGTATTTTTGGAAGTGCTTCAATATGAAGTCTAGCAGCAAGTTCTGGAACAACTCCTCCATAAATACTATGTTGTAATTCTTGAGAAATTTTTTTGTGATAAACTAATTCATTAGTATCTATTTTTGTAATTGCAATTGAACTATCATCACAACTACTTTCTATACTTAAAATCATTCCTGCTCTTTATTAATTTCACATTCATCAACTCGTTTTATCCAATCAAGGGCACAATCAAGTTTACCAAATCCAGAAGCAGCATTTATATGTCCTGCATTTTCCATAATCTTCATACCAATATTAAGTTTTGATTGAAGTTCTATCGCTTCTTCTAAACTCATATAAGGGTCATTTGTTGAAGCTGCCATAATTATCTCACGAGCTTTTAAATCTTTTGCAATTGGATAAGGATAAAAAGTTTTAGCTTCTTCGATACTTCTATTTCTACTAACAGGGGCTACTAACATTAATTTATCAAGTTTTATATCAAGTTCATCACAAGTGTGGAACCATAAAACATTTGCTAAAGAGTGACAAACAACTATATCAGGTTTAAAATGTTTTATTTCATTTTTTAAAAATTCTTTCCACTCTTCTAACTTTGGATTATCACGACTAGGAAATGCTGGAAATGAAACTACATAATTTTCTTTTATTAAATCCATAGCAAGTTGTGATTGCCAATGAGGATAATCACTGCCACCTAGTCCATGAAGTATTAGTACTCTCTTACTCAAATCTTTATCCTTTAATAATCTCTTACACATCTAACATATTTTGTTTTTATACGATTATCATAATAAGGTGTGCCACTTATAAAATGCATATAATCTGCATAATACCAAAGTGTTCTCCAATGAGCTTTTTCTGCCCAATAACCGTCTGGAACATTATATTTAAATGCACGATTTATATATGTTTTTGTATTTGTTTTGTCTACGATTAATTCAAATTCATCGATTTTTGGTAATCGCCAATCATTAAATCCTGCATGATTCATTTTACTACAAAAGCTTTTAGCATTTTCATGATTTTTTAAAGTTTTAACCACTGAAATACTATCATTCCACATAAGCTTTGCAACATCATCAATAACTACTTGTTTATCACTATCTCGATAAATTTTTGCATCAAGTAATGAAAAAAACATCAATAACACAAATAGATATTTCATTATCTATCCTTTATATTTAGTTACTTCGAATTTTCCTCTATTTAGTTGTGATTCTACATTCTCATCTAAAAACTCTATAGTTATTTTATAGTCTTTTTTGAAAACTAATCCAACTAATTCTTTTTGTGAAGTTTTATTATCTTCTATTGTACTATGTTTTTTCCACTCTTCAAATTTTTTCTCATACAAATTTGTAATATTCTTTTCGAAATTATTTCTTGTATAAATTAGATAAATTACTAAAATGAGTAAAATACCAAAAGGTACAATTAAATCATAACTCACAATATTTTCTCACTTCTTTATCTATTTGAAAAATTTCATCTATTGTTGATGCTTTTACATTATTAAATTTATTTATTGCATCCATAGTAATTTTTGAAATATCTAAAAAACCTATTTTTGAATTTAAGAATTTTGATACAGCAACTTCATTTGCTGCATTTAAAACAACTCCTAAATCAAGATTATTAAGAATTTCATCTTTAATTTCCCAAATTGGATATCTTGAAGTTTCAATTTTTCTAAATTCTAAATTTGCTACTTCAACTAAATCCACAGGTTTTAAAATCTCTTCATCACACTTCCCTAAAATTGCATAAGCAATTGGAAGTTGCATTGAAGCATTTGCAATATGAGCTGTTGTACTTCCATCTGAGAAATTTATAAATGCATGAATCAATGACTTTGTTTCAATAATTGCATCTAATTTTTTTGTATCAAAAAGCCATGCAGCTTCTACTAATTCAAATAACTTATTTGTCATAGTTGCACTATCAATAGTTATTTTATTTCCCATTGACCAATTTGGATGAGCAAGAGCCTCTTTTATAGAAACATTTGAAAGCTTTTCAAGTGGATAATCTCTAAAAGAACCTCCACTTGCAGTTATCATCATAGAATCAATTTTTTTATTTTGTAATAAATACCAAAGACCAAAATGTTCACTATCAATTGGGCTTAGTTTTGTTTGATCTATAAATTTTCCAGCAACTACAAGTGATTCTTTATTTGCTAAAGCAATTTTTTTACCACATTCTATTGCTTTTAGAGTTGGTTTTAATCCTAAAAATCCTACAAGAGCATTTACTACTGTTTGAGAAGTGCTATTTTCTATTGCTTCTAAAATAGCAGCTTCTCCAAAAGATACATTATCATGTAAAACTAAACTTACATCTTCAGCTCTATCAATAACAACTTTTTTAGGTTTAAACTCTTTTATTTGTTGATTTAATAAATCAATATTTCTTCCTGCAACTAAAACTTCAACATTTAAGTTAAATTTTCGTGCAATATTTAATGTATTTACACCTATTGAACCTGTACTTCCAAGAAGTATCAAATTAAAATCCTTAAAACTACTAACATTGCAATTGCACCAAATAAATATCCATCTGTTCTATCTAAAACTCCACCATGTCCTGGTAAAATTGAACCGCTATCTTTTACTCCAGCTTCTCTTTTTAGGTAACTTTCAAATAAATCACCAAACACTGAAGCAAAAGATACAATAGCTGAAACAAGAACTGCACCAATGAAATTTACTTCATTTATTGAAGATAAACTTCCTAAAACTACAGCAAATACAACTCCACCAATTACACCTTCAATTGTTTTGTTTGGACTTGTTTCACAAAATTTTGTTTTCCCAAAAGTTCTTCCCACAAAATAAGCTCCAATATCAGTACTTGCAACAATTACTAATAACCATAAAAGAGTCATTACTCCATATTCACTATAAAGCGTTAATAAGAATAAGAACGAAGCTGTTGGATATAAAAGAGGTAAAAATAATTTTTGATTTAATGTTCTTTTATAAGCTAATTGAGATGCATAACCAATAGCTACAACAAATATTAAATCAATTGGCATTGGATAGAAAAATGCAGCAAACCATAGTAAAGCAGTATAAACATAAATACTATCACTTTTTAGACTATATAATTTTTTTGATTCAGAAATTGAAATCATTAACATAATTCCAAAAACAAGCCAAAATAAGAAATATGAATCAATATAGCCAAGTATCAACATAGCTAAAATTAAAACAACACCAGTTTTTATACGAGTTGAACTCTCGTTTATTATCTCAGACATTTACCAAACCTTAAATTTAAAAGTTTTCTATTATACTAAATTTTGGCTTGTACTTACTCAACTCCATTTAAATAAATTATTTTTATTTAAATAATTTAATTTTTGCCTATTTTAAAAGCTCTAAAAAATATTTAATAAGTTATTTATATATAATACTATACAATATTTATTGAATTAACAAAAAAGGAATCAAATGAAATTATCAAAAATCTTATTAATGGGAACATTAACTTCTACTTTAATTTTAGGTCTTACAGGTTGTACACAAAGACTTGGACAATTTACTGCTGCAAGTACACAAAATGTAAGAAATCTTAATTATGATATTACAGATAAAACAAAAGTTAAAGCAGAAGGTAACAGTTGTATTAATACAATTATCATCATTCCAATTGGAAATCATGATGATAGAATTCAAAGAGCAATGGATGACGCAATTAAAAATGGACAAACAAAAGGTTTAGATGGTGATTTACTTGTAAATGCAAGAATTGATTGGTCACATTGGTATATTCCTTTATTATTTGGACAAGATTGTGTAAATGTTCAAGGTGATTTAGTTAAACTGAAATAAAAAACATCCTATCTTTACTAGATAGGATGTTACTGTAAATAGATATTAAAATAATCCTGCAATTTGACTTGAAATTTGTTTTTCAAGAATAGGTGTTGCTTCTGCTAATGTTAAATTCATTTTTGTTGCTTCTGCAAATAACATAGTTTTATGTTCTATATAATCTGTCTCATATTGTTGAGCTGTTGCATTTGCCATATTTGAATTTAATCTTCCAGAAGCATCAGTATTTTTGATATTACCTCCAAAACTATTCATAAATCCAGCTTTACTTGAATCGCTTACACTTGATTGCCCATTTGCAGTTGCACTTGAAGTATAAACTTTACCAGATGCTTTTTCTCTAATCATAATATCAACTTGCATTTGATAAATTGTATCTTCAGTAGCTTTTGCAATTAATCCTCCAACAAGTGCTGCTCCTAAACCAACACCAATTGTTTTTCCAGCTCCTCCACCATTATAAGCTGCAATTCCTGCACCTGCAGCACCAGCACCTAAAGCTCCTCCAACAGCATTATTTTCTTGTTTTTTATCACAATATAATACATTCATCATTAAAACATAAGTTGCTTGTTCTGGATCATCAACAATAGTATAACCTTTTGCTTGCAACTCATTTAAAATACTATTTTCAAGATTTATTTTTTGTCCACTTGTATTTTTACTTGACACAAAAATTAATCTTTTACTTTTTGCTACAGGATTAATAAACACACTTTGTGTCATTTTCGCATTTGTTTGTAATTCAGTTGTTGCACAACCTGAAAAAAATAGTGTTGCAACAGCAATACTTAATCCAAATGTTTTAATTTTATTCATTTATTTTCCCCTTTTTATTAATAAAATAAATTATATTATCAAAATGACTCTTATTTGACTCTTTTTTTATTAAATTCTTTAAATTTAAAAATTTTTACACTTTAACAACCGTAGTTGTATAAGGATTATATAAAACATTTGCTCCTGATTGAATTTTCACATTTCTTCTTTGTGTAAAATCAACTTCATAAACGCCTGGATAATCAACTGAGAATTTTGCACATAAACTTGCAGCTTGATTTATAACTGATTCAGACAACTCTTTTTTCGTATTTTGAACAATTACATGACAAGAAGGTCTATCCTTTAAATGAAACCAAAAATCACTAGCTTTTGAATTTTCTAAAAGATATATATTTTCTCTTTCACTTGTACCCAACATTATTTTATAACCTTCAAAAAAGAAACTCTCACACTGCTGAGATTTTTTTGTTTTTGTTTGATTTTTTTCTTTTTTAGGATATAAAAATTCACACTCTTCTAAAGAATTAACATTTTTGATATTTTGTATTAATCTAAGTAAAAACTCTAGTTTTTCACTTAAATTATCTTTTTCTAAAGAAATATTCAAGGCTTTTTGTTTTGCTCTTTTTGCTTTTTTAAATAAATCATTTGAATATTTTGAAGCACTTGCTTTTCCTTCTAAATCGATTTCAACTTCAACACCTTCATAATTATAAACTTTAAAACTTTTTTGATATGCTTTTAGATTATGTAAATTTGATAAAATCAAATTTGCTTTTTCATATAAACTATTTGATTCAAGTTCTAATTCTTCTTTTTTAGGTAATGCATCTATTGTAGATTTTAGTTTTTTTGCCTTTTTTTCTATCAATGAAATTTTTTGTTTTTTCAGATTTTCAAGATTTTCTAATTCTCTTTTTTCATAAATTTCATACAAATACTCTTCAATATTTGGTATAACTTCCATTTTTGGTACAAAATTTTGTTTAGGTATTTCTTCTAATTTATGTCCTACTTTTACAACTCTACTTGATGAATATTCATCAACATGCCTTAATGCTTCTATAACTATTCTATTTTCATCTAAAATAATAATATTTGTGTGTTTTCCAGTAAATTCTAATTGTAAAATTGTTGTCAACTTTTTATAAGAAGATGAAGAATTAACTTTTATATTTAAAATTTTATCATCATTATATAGTTCAATATTTTCTATTTTAGAATTAGAAAACCTTTTTTGTAGAGTAACATCAAAAGGTGCATTAAAATCTTTTTTTGATGATAAAATTTTTTTATGTTTAAAAATTGTTGCATTTCCTTTAGAAACATCAAAATACAAAATATTTTTATTATTAAATTCTGTTATAATTAAATTGTTATCTATTCTCCTTATAGACTTGATTATTTGGGCATTTTCTTTTAAATAACTAACTATTTCTTTTAGTAAAAAATATTTCATTTTAATTCACTTTTTTTATAATTTTCTAAGAATTCTTTTATATACATTAGATATAATTGTATCTAATTTTTCATTAGGGAGTATAATATGAAATTATTAAAACTAGTTATTGCAAGCACATTAGCTCTAAGTGTAGCATCTACATCTTTATCTGCTGATGCAGTAAAAGGACAAAAGTATTTTAGTAAATTACTAAAAGAACCTTGTGGTATGACAGGAGCAAAATTTGCTGCAAAACATACTCAAGAAGAATGGAAACAAATAAAAGAGTCTGGAAAATTTGAAGATGAAATTATTAAAATTTGTCCAAATGTAAAAGCTGGTGATGTTAAAGAATCTGCAATTGAACATATATTTGATTTTTCAGTTGAATTTGCAAGTGATTCTGGAAATGTTCCATCTTGCTAAAAGCGATGATTTAGAATTTATTTGTTTTAAAGGGTGGAATTAATTCACCCTTTTTTAATGCTTTATAAAAAGTTATACTTTAATAAAGTTAATAAAAAGGATTAACATGAAAAGAAATTTAATTGCATTATCTGTAGTTGCTGCGTTAACAACTACATCTTTTGCTAGTGATATGAACAAAGAAATGCTTAACCAAATTCAAGCCTTAAAAGCACAAATTGAAGCTTTAGAAAAAAAAGTTGCTGAACAAGAAGCAAAACAACAAACACAAACACCAGCTGTAACAACAGTTGATGAAAAAAGAATTGAAAAAATTGAGAAAAAACTAGACTCAGTATCTAAAACTGCAACAACTGCAAAAATTCAAAGTGCACAAGATAACTTAAAATGGGACGTTGATTTTAGAACACAAGTTGATAATATTCAATATAAACATGCAGATGGTTCAAAATCTGAAAACAATGCACTTTTAACAAACAGATTATGGCTTGGTGCAAAATATAAAGCTGATGATAACTCTTCTTTCCATGGGAAATTATCTTATAATAAAGCATTTGGAGATACAGCAAATCACTCTCAATCAAATACAAATCCAGGTTATGCTGATTTTGATTGGGTTACAAATGAAAATGCTACAGATAATACTATAAAACTAAAAGAAGCTTATTGGTTATATACACAAGAAAAACTTTTTGGGTCTGATGTTCCATGGGCTGTATCTGTAGGAAGACGTCCTTCAACTGATGGATTACCTATTAATATTAGAAATGACCAACAACCAAACTCTCCATTGTCTCATGTTGTTGATGTTGAATTTGACGGTTTCTCAATCAAATTTGATACTCAAAGTTTAACAGGACTTACGGGTTCTTGGTTTAAAATCTGTGGAGGAAGAGGTTTAACAAATGCAAAACCAAGATTTGACTTTGCAGGGACATCTTATGCATCAGATGATGATAAAAATGTAGATGTTGACATGTTAGGATTTATTGCAGCACCTTATGATGATGGACAATATTCTGTTCATATGAATTATGCAAGGGCATGGAACTTAATTGGTTTTACAAATACTCAATTAGGTGCGTATCAAACAGCAATGCAATCGGCAACTACTCCTTCTCAAATTATGGATGCATATGGGAATTTATCATTTAAAGATGTTGGAGATATTGATTTTGCAACAATATTATTTAAAACAGAAGGAATTGGTGATGGTATATCTGATTATTTAGATAATACTACAGCATTTGCTTCATTTGCTATGAGTAAAACAAATCCTAATTCTTTAGGAATGTTAGGTTCAACTGATTCTGAAACAGGAACTTCTGTTTGGTTAGGAATAAATGCACCTTGTCCTATAACTCCTGATGTTGCAAAAATTGGATTTGAATGGAATAAAGGAAGTAAATACTGGCGTTCTATGACATATGGCGAAGATACATATGCTGGAAGTAAAATAGCAACTCGTGGTCAAGCTTGGGAAGTTTATAGAACTCAAAAACTAACTGATGCATTAAGTTTTGGAGTTAGTTATGTATTAATGAAATACGATTATACTGGTTCAAATTCATTCTTTGGAGCAGATGGAACACCTATGACAATGTCAGAAGCACAAAATGCAGGACAAAATCCAGTAGAAGAAGCTCAAGACGTTAGAGCATATATGAGATATAAATTCTAAAAATAAAAGAGGCTAGCCTCTTTTATTTTCCAAAATTATATTTGTCAAGCTTGTAAATTACATTTTCTGCAAGCTCAATCATTTTAATATTTAAAGTCCTAAATTCTTTATTTTTAATTTCAACAAGCAATTTATCATAAACTTGTGAATAAGGATACAAAAGAAAAAAGATATACTCTTTTGAACGTGATTCTTTATTTAATTCTTTAAACCACACTGCAAGTAGTGAAAAATACAACATAGAAGGATTAAAGGCTTCATTCTCTTTTAAACTTTTAGATATCTCATTATTTATAAAATTATATCCATCTAAAACTGCTTTAATTCTGTAATGCTTTCTATTTTGTAAATAATATTTTTCTGGAAAAGTAACATTTAAAATTTGTTTTAACATATCATTTCCAATATTATTAAATTTCTCAATTACCTCTTTATCCATACCATAATCATTTACATCAACCTTATCTTTATACGATAAAATCAAATCTTTGCAAAATAACAATAAGCTTTCTGTTTTTATTTTAGATACGTTTAAAATCATGTCTAATTGTAACGAAATTTCACTAAATTAAGTCATATCTTAATAACTTTAAGTCAGTTTGAGGTAAAATAGGCATAATTTAATAAATAATTAAGAAAAAAAGGAAATTATTGGAACCTATTGGTATATTAAAAGATGGTCAAATTTATGACCTTCAAACTGCAGAAGCGTTAAATATCCAAGGAGAAGAGATTAAAGCTGATGATTCAAAAGAATCTTTAGATATTTTAAGACACTCATGTGCTCACTTAATGGCTCAAGCTATCAAAGAACTTTATCCTGAAGCAAAATTCTTCGTTGGACCTGTTGTAAAAGAAGGCTTTTACTATGACTTCAAAGTAGAGAGTAAAATTTCAGATGACGATTTATCTACTATTGAAAAGAAAATGAAAGAAATCGCTGATAGAAAACTTCCTATCACAAGACATGAAACCTCAAAAGAAGAATTCTTCGAAAAGTTCAAAAATGATGAATTAAAACAAGCTGTTCTTAAAAATATCAAAGATAAAACTCTAACAATTTATAAACAAGGTGATTTTGAAGATTTATGTAGAGGTCCTCACTTACCAAATACAAGAATGATTAGAAGTTTCAAATTAACAAGAGTAGCTGGAGCTTATCTTGGTGGTGATGAAAAGAATGAAATGATTACAAGAATCTATGGAATTGCATTCTTTGATAAACAAGCACTTTTTGATTATACAAAAATGCTTGAAGAAGCTAAAAAAAGAGACCATAGAAAATTAGGAACAGAATTAGAACTATTTACATTTAACGATGATGTAGGTGCTGGTCTTCCTATGTGGTTACCAAAAGGTGCAAGATTAAGAAGTAAATTAGAACATCTTTTATATAAAGCTCATAGAATAAGAGGTTATGAACCTGTTAGAGGTCCAGAAATTTTAAAAGCTGAAATGTGGAAAATATCTGGTCACTATGCAAACTATAAAGAAAATATGTATTTTACTACTATTGATGACCAAGAGTATGGTATTAAACCAATGAACTGTGTTGGACACATTCAAATATTTAAAAACAATCTAGTTTCATATAAAGAACTACCAAAAAAACTTTTTGAATATGGTGTTGTTCATAGACATGAAATGAGTGGTGCAATGCATGGATTATTTAGAGTAAGAGAATTTACTCAAGATGATTCACATATTTTTTGTACACAAGACCAAATAAAACAAGTAATTTTTGAAGTATTAGAATTTGTTGATACTTTATTAAAAGTTTTTGATTTTAAATATGAAATTGAAGTTTCTACAAAACCTGAAAAAGCTATTGGTGATGATATTTTCTGGGAAAAAACAACAAAAGGTATTATGGATGCCTTAGATGAAAACAATATATCATATGGAATTGATGAAGGTGGTGGAGCTTTCTATGGACCAAAAATTGATATTAAAATTCTTGATGCTATTGGAAGAAAATGGCAATGTGGAACAGTTCAAGTTGATATGAACTTACCTTCAAGATTTGAAGTTGAATACATAAATGAAAAAGGTGAAAAAGAACAACCTGTTATGATTCATAGAGCAATTTTAGGTTCATTTGAAAGATTTATTGGAATTTTAACTGAACATTGTGCTGGAGAATTCCCATTTATAATTGCTCCAACTCAAGTAATTTTTGTACCAATTGCAGATACTCATGTAGAATATGCTAAAGAATTACAAAAATGTTTATTAGAAAATGATATGGATTCTGAAATTTACAATATGAACGAAAGTTTAAACAAAAGAATCAGAATGGCTGAAAAACAAAGAGTTCCGATGATAGTTGTTATTGGAGATGAAGAAGTAGCTAATAAATCTGTAGCATTAAGAAATAGAAGAACTAGAGAACAATCAAACATGAGCAAAGATGAATTCATCACTATGCTAAATGAAATCAAAAACGGGAGCAAAATTTGAGTAAAGACAAAAGAAAAGATGATGTAATCATGAATGAAATGATTACAGCTAAAGAAGTTAGATGTACTAGTGATGATGGAACTAATCATGGAATTATAAGCACTGCTGATGCATTAAGCCTTGCAGATGAAATGGGTTTAGATTTAGTATTAATAGCACCAGATGCTAAACCACCAGTTGCTAAAATCATGGATTATGGTAAATTCAGATACCAACAAGAAAAAAAGAAAAAAGAAGCAAAAAAGAATCAAAAAGTTATTGTAATTAAAGAGATCAAACTTTCTGTTAAAATTGCAGAAAATGATATTAATTACAAAGTAAAACATGCAAGAGAATTTTTAGATGAAGGGAACCATGTAAAATTTAGAGTTTTTCTAAAAGGTAGAGAAATGGCTAACCCACAATCTGGTATTGAAGTTTTAAACAAAATTTGGCCTATGCTAGAAGATGTTGCTGTAATGGATAAAGAACCAAAACTAGAAGGAAGATACGTAAACTTATTAGTTCTTCCTAAAAAAGACTAACACTCAAATTTAAAGAAGAGATTTTTTCTCTTCTTCTCCCTAAAACTTTTATTTATTTAAACTTAAACTAAACTATTTTTAAGTATAATCCAAAACTTTTTCATAATTTAATGAAAATGCAAATTTATAAGGAGGATTCTTCAAATGCCAAAAATGAAAAGTGTTAGTGGCGCTTTAAAAAGATTTAAAGTGAAGAAAAACGGGTCAATCAAAAGAGGTTCTGCTTTCAGAAGCCATATCTTAACTAAAATGACTCAAAAAAGAAAAAGAAATCTACGAGGACCAAAAACTGTACATAGTACAGATGCTGGAAGAATACTTGTAGCATTATGTAAAGCGTAATTACTTAAAATATTAAGTAATTTTTTGTCCCTCCATCGATGATGGATAAGTTCAGCATATGCTGACACCTTATTAAAAATAATGGTAAAGAAAGGAAATATATATGCCTAGAGTTAAAACTGGTGTTGTAAGAAGAAGAAGACATAAAAAAGTATTAAAAGCTGCTAGAGGATTCTTCAGTGGTAGAAGAAAACACTTTAGAAAAGCTAAGGAACAATTAGAAAGATCTTTAGTTTATGCTTTTAGAGATAGAAGACAGAAAAAAAGAGACATTAGAAAATTATGGATTATAAGAATCAATGCAGCTTGTAGATTAAATGATATTAACTACTCAAGATTCATGAACGGATTAAAATTATCTGGTTTAGAATTAGATAGAAAAATCTTAGCTGATATGGCTATGAATGATTCTGCTGCATTTGCATCATTAGTAGTTACTGCTAAAGCTGCACTAAAATAAATTTGCAACAAAACAAATAAAAAGGGATAGAAGAAATCTTCTATCCCTTTTTTTATATATAAAAAACTGAAACTTTATTATTCTAAAGGTTCATTTACTTCAATTTTACAATCATTACCTTTACAAGATATATTTGCATCAAGATAATAAACTTCAGAAATATCAAATTTATTTGCTTTTAGTTTTGCCCATGCTTCAATAGATCTACCACCTGCTGTACAATTAAATACGATAGTTTTCCCTTTTGGTAATTTACTAAATAATTCATCAGCTGTTAATTTACTTGCTTCTATGTTTATTGCACCTTTAATATGTCCATTTTTGAACTCATTAGGAGCAGTTACATCAACAATTTGGATAAACTCTGGTACTTTGTCTTCAAGAATAAATTTTTTTAACCATTCTCCGTCAACACTTCCCTCATCAACACCAAGTTTTAGTCCATTTTTACTAAATTGGTCTTTTTTCTCAGCTTTTTCTTCTTTTTTTACTTTAGGAGCTGTAGTTGTAGAAAGACCTAATTCTTTCCATTGAGGAAGACCTCCTGCATAAACAGTTACATCTTTATAATCTAAAGAAATTAATCTATTTGCAACAATATGTGATTTCTCACAATTAAATCCACCACAGAAAATCACTATCTTTTCATTTTTATTAATTGGAAATCTACCTATTAATTTATCTAAATCTGTGTCAGGAATTGAAATAGCTCCAGGAATCGTTTCTTGCAGATATTTTACATAAGGTCTTGCATCAACAATAAATGCTGAGTTATTTTCTTGATATACTTTAATAACCGATGTATCAATTTCTAAATAACTTTTTTTAGCCCATTCTGGTTCACCTGCAGAATAAACTTTTACATTTTTATGACCTTTTTCTTTTAATTTTTGGGCAACAATTGGACTTTTTACACAATTATAACCTCCACAAAATACAATAATCTCTTTATCTTTTGGGATCTCTTTTAAAACTTTATAATAGTCATCAAAATTTGTATCTGGGATATTTAAACTTGAAGGAATTGTTCCTCTTTGATATTTCTGTTCAGGTCGTGCATCAATTAATATTGATGTTGCAGAATTTCTATTTCCATTACCTATTGCTTTTTTTACATAATCAAAATCAACTTGTTCTAAGTTACTTTTTTTGATTAATTCATAAACTGCTTCTGTTGGTTTATTTAATATTTCTGCTTCTTGTGAATAAGCAAATCCATTAAATAATAGAAATGAAATCAAAACACTATTTTTTAAAACTCTTTTCATTAGACTTCCTTTTAAATAATTTGAAAACTAATCTCGGCAATAAAATTATAATATAAATAATAAATGTAAATACTAAAGGGTGAAATAATCCTAAACCATAAGCCCCAGAATTTTCTAAATTCATTATTTGCTCTAGAGGATGATTTAAAAACTCTTTGTAATGCATTCCTACAGTTAAAACTATAAGAATGCTTACAAAAATTGTTAATTCTTTTTTCAAAATTAAGCCTATGCTTTACCGCTTAACATACCATATTGTGTCATTGGTTTTAATAAATAAACTTTTAATAACCACCAAATATATCTTTCTTGTGTAGGATCAAGAGGAAAAGATGGAGTTGGTTTTGCTGTCCAATCAAATTCTGCAAGCATAACTTTTCCAATATCTGTAATTAATGGACAAACTGTGTATCCACCGAATTTTGCAGTTGGTTCTTTACCTTCCATAACAGAAACTAAATTGTCAACTAAAACTTTATATTGTTTTCTAACTGTTCCACCAGTTTTTCCCATAGGAACAGCTGCAATATCACCTAAAGAGAAGATATTTTTATATTTTACGTGTTGTAATGTTTCTTTATCAACTGGTACCCAACCTTTTGCTGAACCAATTGCAGATTTTCCAATTTCATCTGGAGCTTTTTGAGGAGGAGTTACGTGTAGGAAATCAAATGGTACTTCTACATTTTGATGTTTAGTTACCATTTCATACTCTTCTAAATCTTTATCATATGCACCTTTTTCTTGCCAGTGTTTGTCAAATATAGCAATTTTTTTAGAAATATCTACACCAACCAAATTGTGGTTAAAATTCCATTTCATATCTCTTGCAATAAATTGTTTTTCAATTGCATCAGCATACTCTTTTACACCAAATAATTTTCCACTATCTGCATAAAAAGTTAATTCAGCATTTGCTCTAGCTTTTACTTCATTTAATCTAGCATTTGTTAAATACATAACTTTTTTAGGTGCTCCACCGCATTTTATTGCAGTATTTGGGTCTGTAAATATACCTTTTACTTTTTGTCCATCTTTAGCTTTTTGTATAAATTTTTGCATTTGTTCCCACATAGCAACAGCAGAATCAACATTGTAAACTGATGTAATTCCTGAATCTCCAAATACTTTTAATATTTTTGAAGCATCTCCAGCTGTATATGCATCACCGATTTCTTCAAATCCTTTAATTGCTCCATAGTCTAATGTAATACCAGCTGCAACAACTAAAAAATCATAAGTTATTGTATCACCAGATTCTAAAGCTATTGAATTTGACTCAGGATTGAAATCCACTGCTTTATCTTTTAAAAGAGTTACACCTTTTGGTAAAAAATCTTTTGTATCATAATCTACATCTTCTTTTTTATAAAGACCAGATGCAACTAATGTAGTTCCAGGTTGATAAGTTACAGATTTTGGATTTGGCTCAATAATAGTTATATCAGGATTTGATAAAGTATTTACTAATCTTGCTGCAGTTGAAATACCAGCTAATCCTCCTCCAACTATAACAATTTTCCCTGTAGCTTCACTAGCTTTTGCTTCAGTATTAGCTTCTGCAGTGTTTGTCCCCATTAAATATGCAGCACTACCTAATCCTGCTAACTTAAAAGCCTCTCTTCTTGATATTCCAGCTTTTTTTATCTCTGAATCAACAAGTTCTAACGCTTCTTCAAGTTCATTTTTAGCCATTTTAGTTTCCTTCTTGTATAAAAAAATATAGTACTAGGATAACTAAAAAGATATAATAATATACTTATAAATTCACTTTTTTCATTTATATGGATTATAATTATTACTTATATATTCTATTGCTTTGTCATATTCATTTTTATTATTAATATTCATAAATTCATCATCATTTGAAAAGTTTATTATTTTATGTTTATTATTTTTTATCAAATAAAAAATTTTGTGTATATCATTTTCTATCATTTTTTTAATAGTTAAACTTATATTTGACGAAAACACTCCACATAGATTATGTATTTTTTCAGTTTGAGCAATACATATATCAACATCTGTTGCTTCATCAATAAGTTTTTTTATTGATTCAATTGTTACAAATGGAGTATCAACTGTTATTATAAAAACTTTTTGTTTTTTCAATTTTCTTAAAATTGTATCTAATGCTAGTATTGGAGAATAGATATCTTTATTTTCATCTAAAATAAGACTTTTTTCATCTATAAAATCAAATTTATTTGTTTTAGAAGAGATATAAATATCTCTAAAATAGGGTTTTAATCTTTGGTATTGATATTTTATTATTGAATCATTATTGAGAAAAGGAAGAAGAGATTTATCTTCTCCCATTCGCGAGCTTTTACCTCCACTTAAAATTACACAAGGTATTTCAAATGGAAGTATATTCATTATAAACTTCTTGGGTCTGTAATATATCCTGAGATTGCAGATGCTGCTGCAACTGCACTATTTGCTAAATAGATTTTTGAACTTCTACTTCCCATTCTTCCAACAAAGTTTCTATTAGTTGTAGAAATACAAACTTCTCCATCTCCTAAAATTCCCATATAACCACCTAAACATGCACCACATGTAGGATTTGAAACAACTGCACCTGCATCAACTAAAGTGTCAATGTAACCTAGTTTTGTTGCTTCTCTAAGAATTTTTTGCGTTCCTGGAGTTAAAATAAGTCTTACGTGACGTGCTACTTTTTTACCTGCTAAAATTTCTGCAGCCATTTTAAAGTCACTTAATCTTCCATTTGTACATGATCCTATAAATACTTGATCAACTCTAATATTATCACTAACTGCTTGAGAAACTGAGTGACCATTTGATGGTAAGAAAGGATATGCAATAACTGGTTCTAATTTTGCTACATCTATTTCAATAACTTGACAATAGTTTGCATCATCATCAGAATAGTGAATTTTTGGTTCAGCTCTTAATCCACCATTTGCAGCACTTACTTTATCTAAGAATTCTTTTGTAATTTCATCATATGCAACAATACCATTTTTCGCACCTGCCTCAATAGCCATGTTACATAAAGAGAATCTATCATCCATTGATAAATATTGAATTGTATCACCAGTAAATTCTAAAGCTTTGTATAAGGCTCCATCAACACCTAAAATTCTAATAATTTCTAAAATTAAATCTTTTCCTGTAACAAATGGTGCTGGTTTACCTTTGAATACTACTTTGATTGATTCTGGAACTTTAAACCAGTTACCACCTGTAATCATTCCAAAAGAGATATCTGTACTTCCCATACCTGTTGAGAAAGCACCTAATGCACCATGAGTACATGTATGTGAATCTGCTCCAATAATAACATCACCAGGGATTACTAAACCTTTTTCTGGTAATAATGCATGCTCAATTCCCATATCTTTTTCATCAAAGAAATTTTTTAAATTGTGTTTCATTGCAAAATCTCTTGAGATTTTTGCTTGGTTAGCTGAAGCTATATCTTTTGCTGGGATAAAGTGGTCTAAAACAATTGCAAAACCATCTGGATTAGCAAGTTTTTCAAAACCACCATCTTCAAAAGCTCTAATTGAAATAGGAGTTGTAATATCATTTCCAATTACCATATCAATTGGACTTCTTACGATTTCACCTGCATAAACTTCTTTACCTACATGTTCACTAAAAATTTTTTCTGTTATCGTTTGACCCATAAAATATTCCTGTCATTTTCTAAAATTTGTTGGATTATATCTAAATTTATTTTAAGCTACAAATCTAGTATTAAATCTCGTTTTTCTTCTTTTCTTCTCTTGATTGTTTAATTTGCTTGTAAATTATTATAACTACACCTAAATCTATAATAACATCTGCAAAGTTAAAAATTGCAAATTCAAACCAATGATGCCAATAAAAATAATCAACTACTCCACCATAAGTAAATCTATCAAGTATATTTGATAGCCCACCAGCAAAAAGTAATGCTATTGGCACATAATACTCTTTAAAAATATCTTTATTCATAAATAAATAAATCATAGCTATTAAAACTATTGATAATTGAATATATTTCAAATAATGCTCTAAAAAAGAGAACATTGAAAATGCCACTCCATAGTTATATGCCAATTTTAAAGACATATAAGGACCATCAACATCCCAACCTAAATTTGCAAAACCATATTTAACAACTTGGTCTATAATAAATACAACTACAAATATAGTTGCTGCAATTTTTAACTCTTTTTTCATAATGCTTTTTTAAAAAATGATATTAAAGTTTGCATTCCATCTTCAACATCTTTTTTATTTTTACCTTCTAAAAGAAGTCTTATTTTATTCTCAGTTCCTGAATATCTAATCAAATCTCTTAAACCTTTGTCTCTTAAAGGTTTTAAAAGTTCGTCTAAACCTTTAATTTCATTTAATGGTATTTTTTCACTAACTTTCATATTATGTAAAATTTGAGGATACAATTCAAATGGATTTAAAACTTCACTTGCTTTTTTTCCAGATTTAATAATCAATGCTAAAACTTGTAAAGCAGATGCTAATCCATCTCCTGTTTTTGCTACATCAGAAAAAATAATATGTCCACTTTGTTCACCACCAAAGTTTATATTTTTTTCTTTCATTACTTCTAAAACATATTTATCTCCAACATTAGATCTAAATAGTTTTATTTTATGACTGTTTAAATAATCTTCTAAAGCTTTATTTGACATTACTGTTGCAACACAACCATTACCTTCTAAAAGATTTTCGTTTTTTAAATAAGCACAAAGTGCACCTATTAATTTATCTCCATCAACAATTTCACCATTTTCATCAACAACAACCAATCTATCAGCATCACCATCTAAAGCTAATCCAATATCAGCTCTATATTCTTTTACTAATTTTGCCACTGTTTCAGGATGCATTGCTCCACAATTGTCATTAATATTAAATCCATTTGGTTTATTATTAATTGTTATTACATCAGCACCTAACTCTTCTAAAATCGTAGGCCCTACTTTGTATGCTGCTCCGTTTGCACAATCAAGAACAATTCTAAGACCTCTAAGAGTTAAATCTTTAGGAAAAGAACTTTTAATTGAAACGATATATCTTCCAATAACATCATCAATTCTTTTTGATGAACCGATTTCTTTACCAGTTACTTGCTCATTTGTCATTAATTCAACATCACTAAATATTTTTTCAATCTCTTCTTCAGCAGCAACACTTAATTTATCACCATGATTATCAAAGAATTTAATACCATTATCTTCAAAAGGATTATGTGAAGCACTTATCATAATTCCAGCATCACATCTCATACTTTCCGTTAAATAAGCAATTGCAGGTGTTGGCATTGGTCCAATTTGAATTACATCGTAGCCAACTGCTGTTAATCCACTTACAAGTGCATTTTCTATCATATAACCACTTCTACGTGTATCTTTTCCAACTAATATTTTTTTTGTTGTAGAATGTTTTCTAAAATAGATACCTGCAGCCTTTGCTAACTTTAATACAGTAATTGCATCTAGAAAATCGCCAGCTTTCCCTCTAACACCGTCAGTTCCGAATAGTTTCATTAAACCTTCCTAAAATTAAACTTTTTTTAAGTTACTTTGGGTAATATTCTACCCTTAAAATTTTTACAAAGAGGTTAAAAAAAATGGCAAATCACAAATCTTGCGAAAAAAGAGCTAGACAAACGAAAATCAAAACTGAAAGAAACAGATTCTATAAAACAAGAATCAAAAATGTAACAAAAAATGTATTATCTGCAATTGAAACTGCTGATAAAGAAAAAGCAGTTGAAGCAATGAAATCAGCTAACAAATACTTACACCACTGCGTTTCTAAAGGTATTCTAAAAAAAGGTACTGCTGCTAGAAGAGTAAGTAGATTACAAGTAAAAGTTAACGCTATATAATTTTATTAAAAGAAATATATGTTAAAAGACAAACTACAACCATTTATTAATAGACATGAAGAGATCAATAATTTATTGATGGCTCCTGATATTACAAATGATATAAAAAGAATGACTGAACTTTCAAAAGAACAGTCAAGCATCCAACCTATAGTTAATAAAGCTAAAGAATATATAAAAGTTCTTGACGATATTGACGAAAATAAACTTATGTTAGATGATCCAGAACTTGGAGATTTAGCAAAAGAAGAACTTAAAGAATTGGAGCAAAGAAAACCTATTCTTGAAGATGAGATTAAGTTTTTAATGATTCCAAAAGATCCAAATGATGATAAAAATATCTATTTGGAATTAAGAGCTGGTACAGGTGGGGATGAAGCTGCAATATTTGTTGGTGACCTGTTTAGAGGTTATTTAAGATATGCAGAAAACAATGGTTGGAAAGTTGAAATAATGAGCTCAAGTGAGAGTGAATCAGGTGGATACAAGGAAATTGTAATTCTAGTAAAAGGTGACCATGTTTATTCAAAATTAAAATTTGAAGGTGGTACACATAGAGTTCAAAGAGTTCCTGCAACTGAATCACAAGGAAGAGTTCACACATCAGCAATTACAGTTGCAGTTATGCCTGAAGTTGATGATGTTGAAGTTGAAATTGATCCTAATGATTTAAAAATTGATGTTATGAGAGCCAGTGGAAATGGTGGTCAATCTGTAAATACTACAGACTCGGCTGTTAGAATCACTCATATTCCATCTGGAATTGTAGTAACTAATCAAGACCAAAAATCTCAACACAAAAATAAAGATAGAGCTATGAAAGTTTTAAAAGCAAAACTTTATGAAATTGAGATGCAAAAGAAAATGGAAGCAGAAGGTGCTACAAGAAAAGAGCAAGTAGGAACTGGTGATAGAAGTGGAAGAATCAGAACTTATAATTATCCACAAAACAGAATCAGTGATCATAGAATAAACTTAACTCTTTATCGACTTGATTACATCATGAATGATGGTTTATTTGATGAAGTAATTGATCCTCTTATTGCTGATCATCAATCTAAACTTATCGAGGCTAATGGATTATAATCCATTAGCTTTTTTTTTACATGATAGAACTAAATACAACTTATATTCACTACAAAAATAAAAAATCTTATATTCCTTTAAATTTCTGCAAGATACAAGAAAATGACATTTGGGTAAAAGCAGTTATTTATAAACCTGAAGATGACGAAGAACTTTTCGTAAGAACTTACCAAGAATTTGAAGAAAAATTTATTAAACATCTAAACTAACTATTCTTTATAGTAACCGAAATGTAACCAACAATCATTAAACTTTCACGGTAAAAAAAATTATCGGAGATAAAAATGACTTTCAAAAAAACATCTATGGCTTTAATTGCAAGTGCTTTATTAGCAACTACTTTAAGTGCAAGAGATCAAATTAAAATTGTTGGTTCTTCTACTGTATATCCTTTCTCATCATCAGTAGCTGAAGAATTTGGTGCAACTACAAAATTCCCTACTCCTGTTGTTGAATCAACTGGTACTGGTGGAGGTATGAAATTATTTTGTGCTGGTGTTGATTTAAATACTCCAGATATCACTAATGCTTCAAGAAGAATGAAAGATAAAGAATTCAAAATGTGTGAAGAAAATGGTGTAACTGATATCACTGAAGCATTAATTGGATTTGACGGTATTGCTATTGCACAATCTGCAAAAGTTAAAGGTTTCAACGTAACTAAAGAACAATTAGCTTTAGCTGTTGCTGAAGAAGTTCCTTCAAAAGATGGAAAATCATTAATTAAAAATCCTTATAAAAAATGGTCAGATATTGATGCATCTTTACCAAATAGAGAAATTATCGTTTATGGACCACCAAAATCTTCTGGAACAAGAGATTCATTTGAAGAATTAGTAATGCAACATGTATTTGAAAAAATGGCTGTTTATACAGATTTATTCAAAGCTGATGAAACTGCAAACAAAAAATATAAAGCATACTCTATAATCAGAACAGATGGTGTTTATGTAGAGTCTGGTGAAAACGACAACTTAATCGTTCAAAAATTAACTAAAAATGAAGCAGCTATTGGTATCTTTGGATATTCATTTTTAGAAGAAAACAAAGATAAAGTTGTTGGATTAAGTATCGAAAATACTATGCCAACTGTTGAAACAATTTCATCTGGTAAATACCCAATTGCAAGATCTATGTATTTCTATATCAAAAACCAACACGCAAGTGAAGTTCCAGCATTAAAAGAGTATACAAACTTATTTATGTCTGAAAAAATGATTGGTACTGATGGTATTTTAACTGAACTTGGACTTGTAACATTAACTGAAGATGTAAGAGCAGCAGCTAGAACTAAAGTTATGAACAACGAAAAAGTAACTTTAGAGTCTTTAAAACATTAATTTTTAAGAAGGAAGTAAATCTTCCTTCTTATCTTTTTTAAATTCACAGATTTCATTATAAAGTTTTTACCTGTTAACGCGAACAAAGAGGTAAAAACTTTGTAATGAAATTTTACTTAGGATAACTATGCCAAATTGGACTGAAATTATAAATAAACTTGATTATGCTTTTCAGCCTATCATCTATTCACATAGTGGTAAGATTTATGCCGTTGAGGCACTTTTAAGAAATGTACAACTTGTTCCTGGACTTAACTCTATTGATGATTTATTTAATTTAGCATTTAATGATGATTATTTATATGAATTAGATTTACAATTAAGAGAAAAAGCAATTAGTAAATTTTCACAAATTAATATTGATAATTTAAAATTATTTTATAACCTTGATAATAGAATAATTTATAATAAACAATATTCACAAGGTAACACTGCAAAAATCCTAAAAAAATATAATTTAAATAAAGATAGAGTATGTTTTGAATTAAGTGAAAAAGGTACTGCCATCGAGCAAAATGCACTTTCAACTATGATTCAAAAATATAGAGATAGTGGTTACTCTATTGCAATAGATGATTTTGGTATTGGAGTATCTGGTTTAAAACTTTTATATTTTAGTGAAGCAAAAATCATAAAACTTGATAGATTCTTTGTAACAAACATCGACCATGATTCAAAGAAAAAACTTTTTTGTTCATCAATTATCGAAATGGCTCATATAATGGGAATGTTAGTTGTTGCAGAGGGTATTGAAACTGAAAAAGAGTTTTACACTTGTAAAGACATTGGAGCAGATTTTATTCAAGGGTATTTAGTTCAAAGACCAACTCAAAATCATAAAGATATTACAAGCAATTATTTAAATATAATCAGTCTTATAAATGAAGATAAAAGAATAAGTAATAATACTTTTATTGATGACGAATTTATTGAAGAAATTGTTCCTTTAAGTATTAATACTACGTTGTATGATCTATTTGTTCACTTTAAAGAAGATACAAAAAACAATTTTGTACCAATTATAGATGAATTTGAAAACTTTTTAGGAATAATCTATGAAACTGATATCAAAAAAATATCATATTCACAATACGGTATGTCTTTAGCACAAAATAAAACTTTTTCGTCAACTTTAGTTAAATATATCAAACCTGCTTTAAATGTTGAAATATCTTGGGGTATTGATAAAATACTAGAAACTTTTAATCTTAATTCAAAAAATTCTTTAGGTATATTTATCACTAAATCAGGGAAATATAAAGGTTTTATAAATTTAAATTCTTTATTAACATTATCATATAAAAGAAATATTGAAATTGCAACAAATCAAAATCCACTTACAAAACTTCCAGGTAATAATCAAATAGAAAAGTTTATTGATAAAACATTAAGAAAGAATCAAAAAACAATTACTCACATAATATATTTTGACTTTAATGATTTTAAACCATTTAATGATATTTATGGGTTTAGACAAGGTGACAGAGCAATATTAATTTTCTCAGAATTATTACAAAAACGTTATCCAAAAGATGCATTTATTGCTCATATTGGTGGAGATGATTTTTTTGTTGGACTTAAAAATTATGAATATAAAGAAGTTTATAGTTTAACTTCTTTAGTTCAAGAAGAATTTAGAAATAGTGCAAAAAATATCTACACAAAAAAAGATAAAGATAATGGATACATTATTGCAAAAGATAGATTCAATATGGAAAGAAGATTTGACTTATTATCTGTTTCTTCTGCAATTATAGAGATTAACTCCAAATCAAATATATCCAATTTTGATAACACATTAAATATTCTTAAAAAAGCTTCAAAAGGTTCTAAAGAACCTATATCTAGTGTTCTGTAACCATACTGTAACCAACTTCATTTAGAATTTCACCAAAATTTAATATAAAGGCAAAAGTATTGAGCACTTTTGAATCAAGAAAAAAACAAAGAGAATTTAATGAAAAACTAATTAAAATTGGACTTATTTGCGCTGCTGCAATATCAATTTTAACTACTTTTGGTATTTTATTTTCAATTCTTTTCGAAGCAATTGAATTCTTTAAACTTCGAAGCTTTTGGTATTTTATCACAGGTACAGTTTGGAGTCCAGGTGTTGTAGGAAGCCAATTTGGAGCTCTTCCAATATTTACTGGAACATTTGTAATAACAATTATTGCACTTGGTGTTGCTATACCAATTGGTCTTGGAAGTGCCATTTACATGAGCGAATATGCAAGTCCTAAATTAAGAGATTATTTAAAACCAATGCTTGAAGTTCTTGCAGGTATTCCAACTGTTGTATATGGTTTCTTTGCTGCAATTACAGTTGCTCCTTTAGTTGTAAAAATTGCTGAATTTTTTGGTTTAGAAGCAACATTTAATAGTGCATTAGCTTCTGGAATTGTAATGGGAATTATGATTATTCCTGTTATTTCATCTTTATCTGATGATGTTATTCGAGCTGTTCCAGATAGCCAAAGAAAAGCTGCTTTTGGTCTTGGAATGACACATGGAGAGACAATTAAAAATATTGTTTTACCATCAGCAATGCCAGGAATTATCTCTGCATCTTTACTTGCTTTATCAAAAGCATTAGGAGAAACAATGATTGTTGTTATGGCTGCAGGTTTAAGACCAAATCTTTCATGGAATCCACTTGAAGATATGACAACTGTAACAGTTACAATAGTAAATGCTTTAGTAGGAGATTTTGAATTTAACTCTCCTGAAACACTTTCAGCTTTTGCCTTAGGTTTAGTACTATTTGTAGTAACTCTAATATTAAATATGATTTCATTATCACTAATAAGAAAATTTAAAGAAAAATATAAAGTGAACACATTATGATAAAACGAAAAAATAAAAATAAACAACACAATCCATTTTATGATCCATCATTAAAAAAGAGACATACAAGTGCGGCAAGATTTAAAAAGTTTACTTTAACTTCTTTAATCTTTTCAATTGCATTTTTAGCATTTTTTCTTTTTGACATTGTAGGAAAAGGTGTTCCTGCATTTAAAATTGCTTATATAAAAACTGATGTTGTTTTTAATGAGAAATCAATAAACGATTCAAGATTTGCAGTAAAAAGAGAATATAGAGATATTATTTCAAGAGCTTGGTTAAGAGATTTACCAACTTTATTAAAAAATAATCCTCAATATGAAAATACAACTCAAAACTTATGGGTATTAGCAGATGACCAAGTTGACCAATATTTAAAAGGTCATAATCATAAATTGAGTGATAAAGAAATTATACTTGTTGATGAATTATACGCACAAGGTCTAATTGAAAAAAGATTTAATGCAATATTCTTCACAAATGGTGATTCAAAAATTCCAGAATATGCAGGACTTTATTCAGCGATTATTGGTTCTGTTTTAACTTTAATTATTACTATGCTTGTTGCATTCCCAATTGGAGTTATGACAGCTATTTACCTAGAAGAGTTTGCAGGTGATAATAAATTTACAAGATTTATTGAAATAAACATCAATAACCTAGCAGCTATTCCATCAATATTATTCGGTCTTTTAGGTCTAGCAATTTTTATTAATCTTTTTGGAATGCCTAGAAGTTCACCACTTGTTGGAGGTTTAACTCTTGCACTTATGACTTTACCAATTATTATTGTAAGTTCAAGGGCAGCACTAAGAGCCGTTCCAGATAGTATAAGACAAGCTGGTTATGGACTAGGATTAAATAAAATTCAAGTTACAAAAGACCATGTTTTACCATTGGCATTTCCTGGTGTTTTAACAGGTTCAATTATTGGTTTAGCACAAGCGATGGGAGAAACTGCTCCTTTAATCATCATTGGAATGATTGCATTTATACCTGATGCTCCAAGTATGGTAACGCAAGCAGCAACAGTAATGCCAGCACAATTATTTACGTGGGCTGGAATGCCAGAAGGTATGTATATAGAAAAAACAGCAGCTGGAATTATGGTGTTATTAACAATATTAATTTCACTAAATGCAATTGCAATTTATCTTAGAAAAAAATTAGAAGTGAAATGGTAAAAGGAAAATTTATGATAGCAAATGAAAATAAAACTAAAATTGATGTAAGAAACCTAAATCTTTTTTATGGTTCAAATCAAGCTTTATATGATATTACTGCAAATTTATATGAAAACAAAATTACAGCTTTAATTGGACCATCTGGTTGTGGAAAATCTACATTTTTAAGATGTATCAATAGAATGAATGATTTAATTCCAATAGTAAAAATTGATGGTTCAATAATTATTGACAATAAAAACATCTATGATAAAGATGTTGATGAAGTAAGTGTTAGAAAAAAAATTGGAATGGTATTTCAACAACCAAATCCTTTTCCAAAATCAATCTATGACAATGTTGCATATGCACCTTTAAAACATGGGATTGTAAAAAAAGGTAAAGAGTGTGATGAATTAGTTGAAACTTCTTTAATTAAATCAGGACTTTGGAATGAAGTAAAAGATAAATTAACTCAACCTGGAACTTCACTTAGTGGAGGTCAACAACAAAGACTTTGTATTGCAAGAACAATTGCAGTTAGACCTGAAGTTATATTAATGGATGAACCAACATCTGCACTTGACCCAATAAGTACAGAAAAAATTGAAGCTTTAATGCTTGAATTAAAACAAGATTATACAATTATTACGGTAACTCACAATATGCAACAAGCTGCTAGGGTAGCAGACTACACTGCCTTTTTCCATCTTGGAAAGTTAATCGAGTACGATGAAACAGAAACTATTTTTGTTAATCCGCACAATAAAAAAACAGAAGATTATATTACAGGGAGATTTGGATAATGTTAAAACCTTACGAAATAAAATTACAAAATATCAAAGATGAGATATTAAAAATTGGTGTTGATGTTGTTGAAGCTTTAGAAATTTGTTTAAAAGCTTTAGAAGAAAGAAAAATAGAAGATTTAAAAAATGTAGAAATTACAGAGAAAAAACTTCTTATTAAATCAAATGAAATTGATAACATCATTGTTACAACTCTAGCACTTTATTCACCTGAAGCAAAAGATTTAAGACAATTAGTTTCATTTTTAAAAATCACAAATGAACTTGTAAGAACAGGTTCAAATGCAAAAGATTTCGCAAAAATGTTCAAAAAATCATATTCGGAAGATTTAAACACTCCAATGATTTTAGAATATGCTGTTCCATTATTAAAATCTGCCCTTTTATCTTTAAAAACATCAATTTCAATTATTGATGAAACAAGTGCAGCTCATATTGAAGAAAAATATCATAGAGTTATTGTTGAAGAGAGTAAAACTGATGATTTATATTTAATGATTGAAAAAAATATTTTAAAATTAATTACTAAAAAATTAGATTTATCAAAAGAGTATTTTGATACATTAAGTGCTCTTAGAAGATTAGAAAAAATAGCTGATAGAGCTGTATCTATTGCTAACTTATTACAATTTGCTCAGATTGGAGGAGATATAGTACAATCATAATTTTTATGATATACTTTTCACATGAAAAAGGCAATCAATAAGATAAAAGAGTATTTTAGCACTAACTTTGAAGTTCTTGCTGGAACAATAATTTTCATTGGAATAATAGCTTCAGGTAAAGAATTTTACAAGGCAATTATTCTTATGTTAGAATTTATTGTTATTATGGAAGTTGTAAAAATGGTTTCTGATTTTATCAAAAAAGAGACTTTACGACTTAGATATATTATTGATATTTTTATCATCTTCTTAATACGTGACGTTATTATCTTAACAACAAACAAAAATAGAGATTACTTTGATATTACTTTCTTATTATTTGTAATTTTTGTATTTTTTATGTTTAGAATTCTTGCTATTAAATTCTCTCCTGGAATTATAAAAATTTCTAAAGATACTGTTATTGAATATGAGGATGACAGACCTAATAAAAAAATCGTAACTACAAGAGAGTCAACACCAGATGAATAACAAACTTATTTTAATTGTTGAAGATGAAGAAGATATTTTAGAACTACTTGAATACACTCTTCAAAAAGAAGGGTATGAAACCATTGGTTTTTTAACTGTAGATAAAAATGTAAGAAAAGTTTTAGATGAAGAACAAATTGACTTAATCTTAATGGACAGAAATCTTCCTGGAATAGAAGGAACAACTTTTATAAATGAAATCAAAAAACAAGGTTACTCAAATCCTGTGATTTATGTAACAGCAAAAGATGACGATGAAGATATTATAGAAGGTTTTGATTCTCATGCTGATGATTATATAACTAAACCTTTTAATCTAAAAGAGTTATGTGCAAGAATAAAAGCTGTTATAAAAAGAAGCTCAAAAGAAGTTGATGTACTTAAAGTTAAAGATATAGTTTATAAATCAGCAAATAAAAAATTTTTTATTGATGATAAAGAGATAGAATTAACTCATCTTGAACATGATTTACTTTTAGAATTTATAAAAAACAAAGATATTTTGATGACTAGAGAACATTTATTAAATAAAGTTTGGGAAGATTCTTTTGATAAAAAAGAAAAAACTGTAAATGTTGCAATTAAAAGATTAAAAGCTAAAATTGACCCTAATGGCGAAAAAGATTATATTCGTTCAATTAGAGGAGAAGGTTATATTTTTTGTTAAAAATTCATCAAGTCTTTTTAAGAACATATATAACTATATTTGCTGCTATTTTAATTACACTTACTTTAGTTACATATTTTTGGGCAAAAAATCTTTATTTAAATCAAATAGAAAAAAACCTTATTCAAAATATTGATACATTATCAATTCTTTTAAAAAATTTCAATAATATTGAAAATATAAGAACTATAGTAAAAGATTTACATACTGAACTAAACTTACGAATTACAATAATTGATGAAAAAGGTAATGTAATTGCTGAAAGTGATAAAGATTTATCACAAATAAAAAATCATGCAAATAGAGTTGAAATTATTCAAGCTAGAAATGTAGGTTTAGGTAAAGATACAAGAACATCAGAAACACTAAAAAAAGATTTATTGTATATTGCAAAAAAGATTACATTAAATGATTCTATCTATTTTATTAGAATGGCTGATTATACAAATAAAATCACAGATAATTTTATGAAATTAACCATAGAAATTTTTATGTATATAACTTTCTTTTTAATCATTGCTTTTTTAGCTACTTATTTTATTAGTTTACGAATAAAAAAAGAGACAGATAATGTTTTATATTTTCTAACTCAATTAGCAAATAAAAAAACATCTTTTCCTCTAAAATCTACATATACTTTCGAATTTTATAAAATTACAAAGTTATTAAATAAAGTTGCATTAAAATTGTCGAAAAAAGAGAAACAAAAAGCAAAACAAACTGCAAAGCTAAAACTTTCAAATAGACAAAAAGATGAAATAATTTCTGCAATTTCACATGAATTTAAAAATCCAATCGCAATTATCTCAGGATATAGTGAAAGTATTTTAAATGATGAAAATATGCCTCTTATAATGAAAAATAAGTTTTTAAACAAGATTTATAACAATGCAAATAAAATGTCACACATAATTGATAAATTAAGACTTACATTAAAACTTGAAGAAGGCAAACAAGAACTACTTTTAATTCCTTGTTCTATGAAAAAATTAATTGAAAATTGTATTAGTGATTTAAAAGATAAATATAAAAATAGAGATATTATACTTCAAGGTGAAGATATAAATCTAAATGTAGATGAAACACTTATTTCAATGGCTATTTCAAATCTTATTGAAAATGCATTAAAATATTCAGAACATAATGTAATTGTAAATCTTAGTGTTAATTCTATTTGTATTATTGATAAAGGAATTGGGATAGAACAAAAAGAACTTGAAAATATTAACCAAAAGTTTTATCGTGTATCAAATAATGGTTGGAATAACTCTTTAGGACTTGGTCTTTTTATAGTGCAATCTATATTAAATTTACATCATTTTACTCTTGAAATTAGTTCTGAAATAAAAAAAGGCTCTCAATTTTGCATAAAATATTAAAAATTACTTAATTTAAGTATTTTTTAAGTATTACTACACTATTATTCCACCTCATTAAAAAAGCGGAGAAAATAAATGAAATTTACTCAAATGGCAAAAGCTAACGAAATCGAAAGAGATTGGATAGTAGTAGACGCTGAAGGTAAAGTATTCGGAAGAATTATTACTGAAGTTGCATCTATCTTAAGAGGAAAAAACAAACCTTGCTTCACACCAAACGTAGATTGTGGAGATTTTGTTGTAATTATAAATGCATCAAAAGCAAAATTTTCTGGTAAAAAACTAGAAGATAAAAACTATTTCACTCACTCAGGATACTTTGGAAGTACTAAAACTCACAAAATGTCTGAAATGTTTGAAAAAAACCCAGAAAAACTATACAAATTAGCTACTAGAGGTATGCTTCCAAAAACTACTCTTGGTAAAGCTATGTTAAAAAAATTAAAAGTATATGCAGGAAGTGAACATCCTCATACTGCGCAAATTAAAGGATAATAGTAATGGCAAAAGTATATGCAACTGGAAGAAGAAAAACAGCAGTAGCTAAAGTATGGTTAGAGTCTGGAAATGGACAATTAACAATTAACGGTCAAACTTTAGATGCGTGGTTAGGTGGACATGAGTCAATCAAAAAAAGAGTTATGCAACCATTAAATGTTTCTAAACAAGAAACTTCTGTAAATATCGTAGTTAAAACTTTAGGTGGTGGTTATTCAGCTCAAGCTGATGCTACAAGACACGGTATCTCAAGAGCATTAGTTGCTTTTGATGAGCAATTCAGAACAATCTTAAAACCTCATGGTTTATTAACAAGAGATGCAAGATCTGTTGAAAGAAAAAAATACGGAAAGAAAAAAGCAAGAAAATCTTCTCAATTCTCAAAAAGATAATTGGTATTTTCGAAGAGTATATTTCTTTACTATTTTCAAAAAGGAGCGACAAAGTTGCTCCTTTTTTTATGCCTTTTTTTATAAAAAAACAATACAATACCCTATGAAATTTTTAATCTATACTCTATTATTTTTTACATATTTAACTGCAAGTACATTAAACTTATCTATGACATCTAGTCCTAGCAGATTAAATCCTATACTAGCTAATGATTCTGCTAGTTCTGAAATTTCTGATTGGTTGTTTAATGGTTTATTTAAATATGATAAAGATGGAAAACCAACAGTTGATTTAGCGAAATCTTACTCTTTTGAAACACCAACAAAACTAGTTGTAAAATTAAGAGATAATGTATTTTGGCATGATAATATTAAAGTTACAGCTCAAGATGTAATCTTTACATATGAACAAATCATTAATCCAAAAGTTTTTAATTCTATAAAATCAAATTTTACAGAAGTTCAAAGTGTAAAAGCTCTTGATGATTTTACTATTGAAATCATTTATAAAAAACCTTATTTTAAAGCAATTGAAACTTGGATGGTTGGACTTTTACCATATCATATTTTAAAAGATGAAAAAGATTTAATGACAAGTTCATTTAATAAAAATCCAATAGGAACAGGTTCATATAAATTAAAAGAGTTTAAGACTGGTCAAGATATTGAATTAATTGCAAATGAAAACTACTTTGAAGGCAAACCAAAAATTGAAAAAATAAATTATCAATTTTTACCAGACCCAAATACTTCTTTTTTATATTTAAAACAAAAAAAACTTGATATTGGTGGACTTGATCCTATTCAAATTGATAGACAAATAGATGAAAACTTTAGAAATGATTACACTATTTTACAAAAACCTAGTTTTTCTTTTAGTTATTTAGGATTTAATTTAAATAATGAGAAATTTAAAGATAAAAAAATTAGAGAAGCATTATCTGTAGCTATAGATAGACAAGAATTAGTTGATATACTTTTTTTTGGTTATGGAAAAGTTTGTAATGGCCCATTTCTACCTGGTTCATTTGCATATAATGAAAATGTAAAACCAATAACTCAAAATATAGAAAAAGCAAAAGCCTTGTTAAAAGAAGCAGGTTATGATGAAAATAATCCTTTTATTTTTGAAGTTGTTACAAATACAGGAAATGATATAAGAATAAATGCTGCACAAATTTTACAATATCAATTACAAAAAGCTGGTGTTATAATGAAAATCCGTGTTATGGAATGGCAAGCTTTTTTAAATACTGTTGTTCATCCAAGAAATTTTGAAGCAGTACTTCTTGGTTGGTCACTTGCACTTATGCCTGATGCCTATCCACTTTGGCATAGTTCAAGTGCAAAACTTGGTGGCTTTAATTTAGTTTCATATAAAAATGAAACTGTTGATAAATTAATAGAAAAAGGTATGAATACAATCAATAGAGATGAATTAGGAACAATTTATAAAGAAATTTTCCAAATCATAAGTGATGATTTGCCATATTTATTTTTGTATATACCTGATGGTATAACAGCTGTTAATAAAAGAATAAAAAATATAGAACCTGCTTTTGTAGGAATAATGCACAATCAAAAAGATTGGCAAATAGAAGAATAAGGAAAGAAATGGAAAAAAATAAAATCATACTTTTTGATTTAGATGGAACTTTGATTGATTCAACTGATGCAATAGTTTCAACTTTTAAACACTCATTTAATGAATTAAATTTTAATTTTAATGGAACAGAACAAGATATAAAAAATTTGATTGGTTATCCTCTTGATATAATGTATAAAAATTTAGGTGTTGATGAAACTAAAGTTTGGGATTTCGTTGATTCTTATAAAAATAGATATAGAATTATTTCTAAAGAACAAACTACTCTTTTAGAAAATGCTTACGAAGCTGTTGAACTGGCTTCTAAAATTGCAAGGGTTAGTGTCGTTACTACAAAAACAAGAATGTATACTATTCCTTTACTTGACCATTTTAATATTACTCAATTTTTTGAAATCATAACAGGTAGAGAAAATGTTCAAAATCCAAAACCACATCCAGAGCCGATTTTAATTACTCTTGAACAAATGAAATATGATAAAAATATTCATGATGTTTGGATGATAGGAGATACTAAACTTGATTTAATTGCTGCAAATGATGCAAATATTAACTCAATTGGTGTTTTATGTGGATATGGAGAAAGAGATGAACTTCTAAAATACACAAATTATATTGAAAATAATTCTCTCGATGCTGTAAAATTTCTTTCAAGCAATATTTAATTAATTAAATATTGCTTAATTTAAAAAACTACTTTTAAAAAGATATAAAATAACAAGTTTTTATTTCTATAATATAGAATATTTATTTTTTATTGTTAATAATTCCTCAATTTACTATATATTGGGCTTATTAAAGCCTTTGATAATTTATGTTTGTTTTCTTTTTTGCTATTTTTTTTTATTTTTTCTACTCACATGTGTGAATTTTTGTGTCACTTTTTTTTTAAATTTCAGAAATAAAAGTTGATTTAAGTTAAAATCTTCTATAATACAGAAGACTAATTAAATTTTTTAAGTCAAATTTAATATTTTAAATAAGGAGAGCCTCTATGTTAGAAATTAGATGGCATAGCCGTGCAGGTCAAGGTGCTGTAACAGGTGCAAAAGGTCTTGGTTCAATTGTAGCGGAATCTGGTAAACAAGTTCAAGCCTTTGCATTTTATGGTTCAGCTAAAAGAGGTGCGTCAATGACTGCCTACAATAGAATTGACGATAATGTAATTTTAAATCATGAAAAATATATGAGTCCTGATTTTGTATTTATATTAGATCCAGGTCTTGCTATAACGGATAATATAACTGCTAATGGTAAAGATACAACTAAATATATTATTACAACTCACCTTAGCAAAGAGGATTTAATCTCTTTAGTTCCAGAACTAGAAGAAATTAAAGAAAGAGTATTTATTCTTGACTGTTTCCAAATTGCGAGAGAAACTATTGGAAAAGCAATTCCTAATACTCCAATGCTTGGTGCATTTATGAAAGTTAGTGGAATGTTTGAAATTGAAGATTTTAAAAATAAAATGAAACACGTTCTTAAAAAGTTACCAGCTAATATTATTGAAGCAAATATGGTAGCAATCCAAAGAGCTTATGACGAAGTTCATTAGAAGGATAAAAAATGAGTAAACCAATTAAAGAAATGGGATGGGATGAGTTAGTACCTGGTGCTGCTCTTTACACATTCGATGGAAGTATAGATTATAATATTGCTGAAATTCAACCAGAAGATAGAATGTATTCAGAGACTAGTTCAAAAAGTATGAGCGTTGGAGACTGGAGAGTTATTAAACCAGTTTGGAATTCTGAAACTTGTATTGACTGTCAAAACTGTTGGATTTTCTGTCCAGATTCATCAATTATTGCAAGAAATAAAGAGATGAAAGGTGTTGATTACGAACACTGTAAAGGTTGTGGATTATGTGTAAGTGTTTGTCCTACAAATCCAAAATCACTATTAATGTTTAATGAATATGTTACTACAGAAGAAGCATTATCTCAATGGCCTGTAAAACAAAAAAAGGGTGAATAATGAATAAAAAAGTTATGGAATTAAAAACAGTTGAAGTTTGGGATGGGAATATGGCAAATTCTCAAGCTTTAAGACAAGCTGATGTTGATGTAGTTGCTGCTTATCCTATTACACCTTCAACTGCAACAGTTGAAAATTATGCAATGTTCCATGCAAATGGTTACATCGATGGTGAAGTAATTATGGTTGAGTCTGAGCATGCTGCAATGTCTGCTTGTGTTGGAGCAGGAGCTGCTGGAGGAAGAGTTGCAACTGCAACTTCATCTCAAGGTTTAGCACTTATGATTGAGGTTTTATACCAAGCATCTGGAATGAGAATTCCTGTTGTTTTATGTTTAGTAAATAGAGCATTAGCAGCACCACTTAATGTAAATGGTGACCACTCTGATTTATATTTAACTAGAGATTCTGGTTGGATTTCACTTGATGCATTTAACCCTCAACAAGCTTATGATATGACTTTAATGTCATTCAAAATTTCTGAGCATCCAGATGTTAGATTACCAGTTATTTCAAATCAAGATGGATTTATGACATCTCACACTGCACAAAATGTTACTCCTCTTCCAGATGAAGTTGCATGTAAATTTGTAGGTGATTATTTACAAGTAAATGCATTATTAAATTTTGATAAACCAGTTACTCACGGTGTTCAAACAGAACAAGATTGGCACTTTGAACATAAAGCAAAACAACATGCTGCATTAATGGGTTCTAAAAAAGTTATTCTTGAAGTATTTAAAGAATTTAAAGAATTAACAGGTAGAGAATATAAACTTGTTGAAACTTATAATATGGAAAATGCTGATATTGCTATAGTTTGTTTAGGTACAACTTATGAAACGGCAATGCTTGCAATTGAGCAATTAAAAGCAGAAGGTATCAATGCTGGTGTTGTTGCACCTAGAGTATTTAGACCATTCCCTTTAGAAGAAATGGCTGAAGCATTACAAGGTGTAAAAGCTATTGCTTGTATGGATAGAAGTGCACCAGGTGGAACTGTTGGAGCATTATTCAACGAAATTTCTGGAGCATTAATTAATACTCCAAACAGACCATTAATGTCTAACTTAATCTATGGATTAGGTGGAAGAGATATGACTGTTGCTTTATTAAAAGATATTTATAGAACTTTAGACAAAGAAGCAAAAGAAGGTAAATTATCTGGAAAAATCCAAAGATTTATTGGAGTAAGAGGTCCAGAATTAAGCTTCTATAATGCAGAAGGAGCACAAAAATGAGTACATTAGTTAATACTCAAAAAGAGATTAAAAACTTAAAAGCTTTCTCAACAGCAGCTGAAAGATTTGAGGGTTCACACCTTTTATGTCCAGGTTGTGCTCACTCTATTATTGTTAGAGAAGTTTTAAATGCAACAAATGATAACTTAGTAGTATCTGCTTCAACTGGTTGTTTAGAAGTTTGTACAGCTATTTATCCTCATACTTCTTGGGATTGTTCATGGATTCATATTGGATTTGAGAACTCTTCAACTGCAATGGCAGGTGTTGAAACAATGAACAAAGCTTTAAGAAACAAAGGAAGAATCAGTGAAGATACTCCTCAACCAAAATTTGTAACATTTGGTGGAGATGGTTCAACTTATGATATTGGATTCCAATGGATTTCTGGATGTTTTGAAAGAGGACATGACTTTATGTATGTTTGTTTAGACAATGAAGTTTATGCAAATACTGGAGGTCAAAGATCATCTTCAACACCAATTGGTTCAAGTACAACAACTGCACCAGCTGGTTCTCACTCATATGGTGAAAAAAGACAGAAAAAAGATATCGTTTCTATTATGGCAGCTCATGGTGCACCTTATGTTGCTCAAGTTGCTCCAAATAAATGGAAAGACATGGTTAAAAAAATCCAAAGAGGATTTGATACTCATGGTCCAGTATTTATAAATGCAATGTCAGCTTGTACAACTGAGTGGAAATTTGCTCCAAATCAAACTATTGAAGTTTCTGATTTAGCAGTTGATTCACTTGTATTCCCATTATATGAAATCATTGATGGAAGAGAATTAAATATTACTTACAGACCAAAAAATATTGTTCCTGTAAGAGATTATTTAGGAGCTCAACCAAGATTTAAACACTTATTCAAACCTGAATATGAATATTTAATTGATGAGTGGCAAAAAAGAATTGATGAAAGATGGACTTTCTTACAAAAAAGAGAAGAAATCAGAATGTAAAAATAGTTGTCCTAGATACTTTCTAGGACAATTACCTCCTAAAAATTTCAATTTTCCTCATAAAAGTTGAAACTTTAAACCAATCATAATATACTACAAACAAAAAAATCTTAGGCTTTTAATGATAAATATGCAAATCATCTTGAAAATGTTACTTGCACTTTTTATAGGTGTTTGTGGTTCAATTTTATTTATATATTTGCATTTACCACTTCCTTGGCTTTTAGGAGCTATTTTTGCTTCATCAATTGCCATGAGATTTGAAAAACTTCCAATTCAGAGTCCAAAAACTTTTTCTCCACCTGCTAGGATATTTATAGGTCTTACAATAGGAAGTGCCTTTACACCAGAAATATTAGATTATATTGATGTTTATTTCTTTTCTTTATTACTTGTAATTCCATTTACTATTTTAACTATAATTTGTGGGACATATTATTATCATAGATTTCTAAATTATGATATCAAAACCTCTTATTTAGGCTCAATGCCAGGTGGTGTTATAGAGATGGTAATTATTGGTGAAGAGATAAAAGCAAATATTTCAAAGATAACTTTGATGCAAAGTTCAAGATTATTTTTTGTAGTTGTTACTTTACCTTTTGTTATTCAATATATCTTTCAAATTGACATAAGTGGAAATAAACTAATAACTATTCCTCTTAAAAATATAGATTTATTTGAATTATCTGTTTTAATTCTTTTGGGATATATTGGAGCAATTGTTGCTAAAAAAGTAAAACTAACAGCTGCATATCTAATGGGACCAATGTTAATTAGTATTGCTGTTCATTCAACAGGACTTATTCACACACCAGTTCCTGATGAGTTTTTAAAATTTATTCAAGTTGTATTCGGAACAATTATTGGATTTACTTTTAAAGGAGTAAGTCTTCAAACTATTGCAAAAACCCTATTTTCAACTTTAGGACATTTTATAATTTTAGTGATTTTATGTGCAGTATTTATCTCTATTACATATAATCTTTTTGACTTCCCTATTCTTTCTATTTTATTAGCATATGGACCAGGAGGTCAATCTGAGATAAACTTAATTGCTATATTAGTAGGAGCAAATCTTCCTTTTATCACCTTACATCATATTGTAAGACTTTTAATAGTTATGAATATTGCTCCAATGATTGCAAAAAGATTAGATAAGAGAGAAGTTGTTTAGTAAATAATTTACAACTTCTTCAAAACTTTTATTTAAAGCCTCTACAAATCCATAAGCATCATTTGTTTTACATAAAACTTTTTTGTCATAACTGTATGATTTTATAACTTTTTTATCTTCAATTAAATCAAATTTGATTTTTAAAATTGCATAAGATTTGTCATTTTCAAAACTATGATAAAGTTTTATAATATCTGTTTTTAAATTGTATTTATGTTCTAATTTAGAATCTTTAGAGATTACATTTGTAAAAAGTTTACTTGAATTAAAAGAGTCTAATAACTGATTATAAATCATATTACTAGGTACATTTATCCATCTATTTTTTGCATATTCTTCAAATAAATATGGTTTTGTGTTATAGAAAATAGATGTAAGATTAAAACTTTTATTTACATTGGGTTCTTCAATAAAAATTGATTCCAGTTTTGTTTTTTTAACTATCTCTTTTGATTTAAAATCTATTGAATAATGATTTATGTCTATACTATTTTGTTTTAAATCACATCCAGTAAATATAATCAAAAATATAAAAATTAAAATCCTATTACTTTGTTTTGTCATCTTCTTCCCCTGGTCCATATTTTATGCTTTTTTGTTTTAGTATTAAATCACTTGGACTTTCATTTATACTATTTATTAAATCTTGCATTTGAAGTAAACTATTTTCTAAACTTTTTAAAACACTATTTAAATTATCAAAACTATCTTGAGTTATCTCTTTTAAATTATAATTTCCATTGTTAATTTCTCGTTGCAACTCTTTTGATAATTTACTAAAGTCATTTGCAGTATTTTTCATCGTATCAAAAGAAGTTCCACCTTTTTTTGAAAACTCAGTAATTCCTTTCATAACCTCATCAAACTTCTTTTGATTTTCAACTAAATATGAACTTATCTCTTCAATATTTGTCATACTCTTTTCACTTTTATTTAAAAGTGATGAAAAAGTTGAGATATTCTCATCATTTAAAACTTTTTTCATTTGTGTTAAAAGTATCATTACTTCTTTTGTGATATCTTCTGTTGAATCAACAAAAGTTGTAAGAGCTGAAGTTTTTGATTTAATTACTTTTATTCCTTTTTCATTTGCAGCTAAAAGTTTTGAATCATTGCTTCCACCTTTTAACTCAATATATTTTAATCCAGTTATACCAACATTTCCTAATATTGCATAATTGTCTTCTTTGATTGGTGTTCCTTTTTGGATTTGAATATCTATTTGTATCTCTTCTGAATTTTTAGGATTTATTTTTATCTCACTTACATTTCCAACTTGAAATCCCATATATTTTATAGCTGAACCTACATTTAGTCCTGAAACTGATTCCATAAAAAAGATTGAGTATTCATCATACTTTTTATCTTCTAAACCATATTTCCCTAACCAAAAAATAGCCATAACAAGAAAAATAAATAGAGCACTTATAAATACTCCTATTTTAAAAAAATTAATTTTTGTATCCATTATGTAGCCTTTTTATTTGATAAGAAATCTTTGATAAATTCATCTTGTGATTTTAGTGCTTCATCTATATTTCCATCAAAGATTATATCTTTTTTGATTATAATAAATCTATCAAGTACAGTTTTAATAGTCTCTAAATCATGGGTTATTATTACTATAGTAATATTTAAACTATTTTTTAAATAAAGCAAAAGTTCATTTATTTTTTGTGTACTTGCTGGGTCTAACCCGCTTGTAGGTTCATCTAAAAATAAGATTTTTGGTTGCATTGCTAAACTTCTTGCAAGTGCTACTCTTTTTTTCATTCCACCACTAAGCTCACTTGGATAGAGTTTTGCTGTACTTTTTGGAAGTCCAACTATATCTAAGTTTGTATAGGCAATCTTTTCTATCAAATCCCTTGGTAAATTTGTATACTCTTTTAACATTACAGAAATATTTTCAATCACATTTAAAAAAGAGTATAAAGCCCCAAATTGGAAAAGATATGAGTATTGAAGTTTTAATTCTTGAATCTCTTGTAAAGATAGTTTTGAAATATCCCTATCAAATATTTTTATCGTTCCTTTTTGGATTTGATTTAACATTACAATCTGTTTTACCAATACACTTTTTCCAGAACCACTTCCACCTAATACACCAAATATTTCACCTTCGTTTACATCAAATGAAATATTATTATGTACAAGATTATCTCCAAAAGCGGTAGTTAAATTTTCTACTTTTATGATTTTCATTTATATTCCCATTTCTGTAAAAATTACAGAGAAAACAGCATCTATTAAAATCACAACAAAAATAGAATTTACAACACTTATTGTTGTATATTTTCCTATACTTGTTGTATTGTTTTGCACTTGAAATCCTCGATAACATCCAATAATTGCAATTGCAAATCCAAAAAATATAGCTTTAAAGACTCCCATAATAAAATGTTTTACTGGAACTTCATTTCCAAGTCTAGTTATAAACTCTACGAATGAAACATCTAAACTAGTATAAGCTATAACCATTCCTCCCAAAATACCAATTACATCAGCAAAAAAAACCAATAAAGGCAAAGAAATAGATAAAGCTAAAATTCTAGGAAGCGTTAAAAAAAGTGTCGGCTCAAAGTTCATAGTTCTCATAGCATCTATCTCTTCTGTTATTTTCATAGCTCCAATTTCTGCTGTATATGCACTAGCACTTCGCCCGGCTATTACAATAGCAGTTACAAGTGGAGCAATTTCCCTAAACATAGTTATACTAATCATCTCAACGATAAATATATTTGCACCAAATTTTTCAAGTTGTACACTACCTTGATAAGCGATTACCACACCCACTAAAAATGAGGTAACTGCAACTATTAAAAGTGCATTTACAGCTGATGTATCCATATATTTTAACATCGCTTTAAATCTAATTTTTTTTGGATTTAAAAGTGAATATAGTAAAAAATAAAAAACTTTTCCAACAAAAGTTAGAAAATGAATTGTTGAAAGATACAATTCATAAGCTTTTTTACCGACATTTTCAAAAAATTTATTCTCATCTTTTTCTTCAAAAGCTTCATCTTGATAATGTTTTTCATAAAAAGTATAAATCTTTTCATATTTATCAAAATTCTTAAAAGTTATATTCTCTTTTTGAAAGTTTTTTAAAAATGAGATTAGATAGATTATGGCTGAGCTATCACAATCTATTAAATCTTTGAAATCTACAGATATTTTTGATTCTTTATTTATAGTTAGTTTTTCTAATTTTTGAATTATTTGTGTTAAATTTGTTTTATTCCAAGAATTGAATAAAAAAAGTTCTAAAGTGTTGTTGTCTAAATCTTCTATCTTAAAATAATCATCTAACATAACAACAATTTATCCTTTCAAAAATTATTTAAGTTTAGATTTTATCCCAAAGTTTGCCCTATGTCAAATAGTTTACAAAGGTATAATACTTGCATATTAAAAATTTATGAATGAAAAAGAAAAATTAGAAAACTATGAACGCTTTCTTGGTGAATTTAAAGAACAAGGCAATCACTGGGATAAAATAGAAAAACGAACAGCAACTCTATTTCAAGTTTTAATTGATGGAGATTTGAAAGAGTTAGTTTTTGTTTTAAAACACTATCCAAAATATATAGAGATTGTTTGTGACCACTTTAGATATTCATATAATTATTCAGGAAATGAAGCTGATATGTATGCTGCTTCAAAACTTTTGACTATGAGTGAAGGTTATCATCAAAAACAGTTTGTTAGAAATCTCATAAGAAAATTACCAAAAATTTCTGATTTTGATATTTCAAAACTAAACTCATTTTTGGCTGAATTACTAGAGAAACAAGAACAAATTCACTCAATAATTCTTAGTTTTTATAAAAATGAAATAGAAAGAAATATAAATACAAACAACTACCACAAATTACAAATCAAAGTTTTGGAAAAAAATCTTTTAAAACTTCCAATTAATAGTGACTTTGATTTTACTGCAAGTGATAGAGATGCAAACTTAGATATACCATATATGGACTAAAGGAGAAAAAATGGATTATTTTAAAAAAGCTTATGAGTGGGCAACAACTTTTAATTTTGAACCAATACAAATAGAATATGCTTCAAAACTAGCTCTTAAAATGTTAGATGATAGTTGTCAAATGAGTTCACACGATAGAGAAGTTTTTTTCAATGTTTATGACGCAATCTGCGATAGAAGTGATATATCTTTAGATGATGATGTAAATCAACTAATAATCCTAGCAAGAGATAGAAATACAATTTATTCAAAACCAGAATTTGCAAATATCGTTCATGCTTGTAAAGAAGAGATTATTCCAACAATGATTAGAGATGATATGAAAGCATATAAAGCAATGGTTAGAAAAAATCTTGGTATGAACTAAGTTCATATCAAAGCTAACTTTTTATTTATCTTTGTAAAATTTCACAATTTTAAATAAAAGGTAAAAAATGTATCTTCAAAAAAAGCTTCAAGTATTATTGGTTTTATTTTCTCTTCTATTTTTTGTAGGATGTATAAAAAAATTTGATGGTGATGGATTGACTTTAAAAGTTCAAGAGAGTGAACTAAACAACTTTTCACAAGAGTTTCCAATAAGACAAGATTTTGTAGTTGCAAATATGGAACTTCAAAAACCTCATCTATTTATAAAAGATGGAACAAATAGACTAAGTGCAAATATAAATCTAAATATCTCTGCTATTTTTATACCAAACTCAAATGGAACTCTAACTTTTAGTGGAATACCATATTTTGATAAAGAAAAATCAGCAATTTACCTAAAAGATATAGAATTAGATGAGTTAAAAATGACAAATCTAAATATTGATAAAACTATTTTAGATAATGTTGTAGCAAATACAAAACCAATCGTTGATAATATTTTCAACACAATTCCAGTTTATAAAATTGATAAATTATCTTTCAAAGGCTCTTTTGTAAAAGATGTAAAAATAGAAGATTCAGAACTTTTGGTAACTTTTGGTCTTTAGAAATTGGATAGCCTAGATTTGATTTTATATCAAATCTAGCTTTCTTTACTTTTTTATACAATAGATTATTTTATATACAAATAACATCTTATTCATTTTCATTTTTTTGTTATACTCAAAATAAAAAAGGCTATTTATGGGTATGTTTGATGTAGAGTTTCAAGAAGAGATAAATCTAAAAGAAGGAAACAAATCTTTATTTGAGTTCGTAAAAAAGCAGTTTCTAAAAGACAAAGAGTATGAAACAAAAATAGAAAAAGAGAGTTTATCTATACCAAAATGCAATATAAATACATATTTAAGATACAACCTAAATATCACAATTTCAACAAACAAAAAAGATAAATCATCTCAAGTTTTAATAAATGCAGAACTTCACGATACACTTATTTTAGCCATTTTATTAATACTTGCTATTCCTTTTACCTATGGAATTGGAATTATTTTTATTGTAATTTTTACATATTATCAAAAAATTCAAGCCACAAAGCACCTAAGAAAACTACTTGAAAATTATAAATCAACCATCTAATTTATTTTAATCCCTCTTTTTTCCTTCAATAAATTTATATACTTTCCAATAAATTAAAAGAAGGAAAATATTATGGAAAATACGGCATTACTATTGATTGATTTACAAAATGACTACTTTGAAAGCTTTGAAAATGCTAAATGGAAATTAAAAAATACAGAAGAAGCTGCTTTTAATGCCTTAAAATTATTAAACAAATTTAGAGAAAAAGACATGAAAATAATTCATGTAAAACATGAATTTAATACAGAAAATCCTCCATTTTTTGCTCCAAACTCACAAGGTGCAAAAATTCATGATTCACTAACTCCAAAAGAAAATGAATCACAAGTTTTAAAACATAGTGTAAATTCATTTAAAGATACTAAGCTAAAAGAGATATTGGATGATTCTAATATTACAAATGTTATTATAGTTGGAGCGATGTCTTATATGTGTGTTACTGCGGTTACAAGAGCAGCTAGTGATTTTGGATATAACTGTTTTGTTGCCCATGATGCATGTGCAACAAGTGATATAGAATTTAATGGTATGAAAATTGATGCGTCAATTTCCCATGCTGTATCAATGGCAGCACTTCAATTTGCCTATGCAAAAGTTGAAACTACTGATGAGATTTTAAAATTAATATAGGGTAATAAATGGAATTAAGTGATTTATCTGTACTTTATATCATGGATAATCAAAACAAAGATGAGGAACTTTTTTCTTTTCTTTGTAACACTGTAAATAAAGTTACAAGTAGTTCAACAATAATTGAAGCTAAACAACAATACCTAAAACAATCTCCTTGTTTAATCATAATAGAAAGTGATTTTGAAAATAGAGATATTATCGATTTTTTAATTGAGATTAGAAAAGATGATATAAAAACTGCATTTGTTGTTTTATCAAACAACAAAAACAATCAGTTTCTAACAGAATTATTAGAACTTTATATTACAAAATATATCACAAAACCATTTGACAATGAAATTTTACTTCAAGCTTTAAATAAATGTATGGAAATCATAGAAAGAAGAATCTATAGTAATTTCAAATTACTAAACAATATCTTTTTTAACTTTCAAACTCAAAGTATCATAAAAAACAATGAATCTTTTGTTTTAAATAAAAAAGAGAGTTTACTAATGAATCTACTCATTCAAAACCAAGGAAGAGTAATAACTTACGAAGAATTAAAGTATCACATTTGGAATAATGAATGTACAAATGCTGCACTGAAATCTTTGATAAGAGATTTGAGAAAAAAGACAAATAAAAACATCATAAAAAACTATTCAGGAATGGGATATAAACTAGAACTAAAATCTATATAGACAATTTTCTTAAATTATTTCTTATCACCTATTCATAAAACTTTTGATACAATCAACACTTATTTAAAAAATATTTATTAGATTTATACAATATAAAAGGAAATTATTATGCCATTATTAGATAGTTTTAGAGTTGACCATACGATTATGCCTGCACCTGCTGTTAGAGTTGCAAAAACAATGCAAACTCCAAAAGGTGACAATATCACAGTTTTTGATTTAAGATTTTGTGTACCAAATGAATCAATGATGAGTGAAAAAGGTATTCACACATTAGAGCATCTTTTTGCTGGTTTTATTAGAAATCATCTAAACTCTGACAAAGTTGAAATCATCGATGTTTCTCCTATGGGTTGTAGAACTGGTTTTTATATGAGTTTAATTGGAACTCCAAGTGAACAAGAAGTTGCCGTTGCTTGGAAAAAAGCTATGGAAGATGTTTTAAAAGTTGAAAAACAAAATGATATTCCAGAATTAAATATTTTTCAATGTGGAACATGTGCAATGCACTCACTTGATGAAGCAAAAGATATTGCAAGAGATATTTTAAAAGCAGATATTGGTGTTATGTCAAACGAAAAATTATATTTATCTGAAGATAAACTAAAATCTTTAGGAAACTAAAAAGTGCAAGAAAAACTAAATCTTTTTAAAGAGTTATTTAGCGATTATACAAATATAGCTATTTTACATATAGATAACTCTTTAGGTTTGGTTGATTCTACATTAGAAGAAATCAAAGAAAAAAATCAAGGACATATAAAATATATTCCTTTTTTAGATGATTCAAGTGCCAAACTAAAAGCAACAGCAAGAGAGTTTGAATACATAATCTTAGGTGATATTATTTCATATTGTAAAAATCAAGAAGAGATTTTAAAACTTATGTATAAAGCTTTAGAAAATTCTGGAAATATAATCATCCTTGAAAAAATATCAAATGACAATAGATATGAGATTTTAGATTTATTAGAAAATATAGGATTTCAAGCACCAAATTGTATTGACCTTTTTGATGATGTTTATATTTTTACTGCAAAAAAAATGCACCATTGGGACAATGGTTTATAAGTTGGAAAATTAATCTTGCAAGATAATATAAACTCAATAGTTTCTACAAAAGATGGTTCAAATACACTTTTTTCACAATTTTATAACCAACACTATCACAATCCTGATGATGGTGCTATAAATGAAGCTTTAACAAAACATATAATCCCTACTTTTACATTTCATCAAAACAAAAAAGAGCTAACTATTTTAGATATTTGTTTTGGGATTGGATATAACACTTTTTCTACAATTTATTATTGTTTGAAAAATAATCTTGATATAAAACTAAATTTTTATTCACCTGAACTTGATGGGAATTTGATTAAATCTTTAAAAGATTTTCCTTTTCCAAAAGAGTTTGAAAATATAAAACATATTATAGATTCTATTTCACAAACTTCTAAATATGAAGATGAAAAAATCAAAATAGAAGTTTTTATAGGAGATGCAAGAGATTATATAAAAAATTTAAAACCAAACTCTTTTGACATTGTTTACCAAGATGCCTTTTCTAGTGATGTAAACTTTGAACTTTGGACAAAAGAGTATTTTGATGATATTTACAAACTTTGTAAAGATAGTTTTATCATGAGTTCTTATGCAATAGCAACACCAATTAGACTTTCTATGTATGAAGCAAATTTTTTAATATATGAACATCGTCCAGTTAAAAGAAAAATAACTCTTGCAACAAATAAAAAACAAGATTTAATTGGTGAATTTATAGATATGGAACTAAAAAAACAAAGAAATACAAAAGCTTTCGCATTACATGATAAATAATCAATTTCTTTTATGAAAAGAAAGGCAAATTTGAATATAATTTTATTGAAAATTTTTTCTTTTCAAAATCAAATTCTTAAAACAGGTGTATTAATGAAGTTTATTCTTTCTCTTTTTCTTATTCTTTTTATTCCATCAATGGCTTTTTCTTATAATGATACAAAGGTATTTCAAAAAATCGAAAAAGATTTAGACTCTATAATTGTAAAAGACTTAAACAGTAAAAAAACAATTTTTCAAAAAGATGCAAATCAAGCAGTTAGACCAGCAAGTCTTACTAAAATCATGACAGCAATTCTTGCAATTGAAAGTGGAAAAATGAATAATGTTGTAACTATTACAGCAGAGATGAAAAAAGTAGAACCAACAATTTTAAATTTTAAAGTTGGTGAAAAATTTTATTTAAAAGATTTAGTTCACGCTGCACTTATAAAATCTGCAAATGATGCAGCAACTGCCATTGCGATTTACCTTGGAAATGGTGATAAACAAAAATTTGTTGGTATGATGAACTGGAGAGCAAAAAAACTTGGAATGGCAAGTACAAATTTTGAAAATCCTTGTGGATTTGATTCTAAAAACCATAAAACAACTGCAAATGATTTATTAAAACTTACAGAATACGCAATCAAAAATTCAACTTTTAACGCTATTGTAAAAAAGAACTCTTATGCTTTTACAGCAGTTAACACAAAAAGATTATACAGAGTTCATACAAGTAATAAAATGTTAGATAGAGATAAATATGTAATTGGTGTAAAAACTGGATATACAAATCAAGCTGGACCTTGTTTAATTGCAAGAGCTAAAAAAGATAAAAAAGATATTTTACTTGTTATGTTAAATGCTCAAAATAGATGGGAAAATACAAAACTAGCTTTAAATACAATTTTAGAAAAAAAATAAACTATCTACTAAAGAGTAGTTAGTTTATCTAATATATACTTTTCTAAATCTCTTTTTGAAATCTCATCTTTTATCGAATCATCAAAAATAACATCAATTTTAATAGAATAATCTTCATAAGAAAAAAATGGAAAATGTAACTTCCAAGATTTTATGATTAATTCTTTAGTCATAATATCTCTCATCTTATCTCTGAAAAAATTAAATCCTATAAAAATTGCAGCAGTAATTGCCATTGCTCCTAAAATTGAAATATGCGGATCAATTTTTGCTAATGGCTTATGAGTTAAAAAAGAAACTGGTACTAATATAGCTAAAACAATTCCTATATAAACCATATAAGCTCGCATAAGATTTAATCTAAATCCTAATTTTGCAGGGTCAACATGCATTCCTTCATTATACTGTCTATTTGCAACTAACAAATCTTTTAATAAAATTGGTTGCTTAGAAACTGTATAGATATACTCTAAAATTTTATTTTTAATTGACTTTTCTTTAGACATCTATTTTCCTAATTTTAGTAATGTATTATTTTATCTTACTTTGTTATAATATTGCGTTAAAATTTGTAAAAAAGGCTATCCAATAAAAAGAGTAATTACTATAATTCTATTATTACTAAGTTTTTCTTCTTTTTTGAAAGCTTCTACTTTACAAAAAACATCTATTCAACTTATGTGGCTTGACCAATTTCAATTTGCAGGTTTTTATATAGCAAAAGAAAAAGGTTTCTATAGAGATGTTGGTTTAGATGTTGAGATAAAAAAATTCAATCCTTCAATAAATGTTATAGATGAAGTTATAAATAAAAGAGCTGATTTTGGTACAAATTCTAGTTCATTGATTATTGATAAATCAAATGGAAAAGATATAGTTTTACTAGGTTCAATTTTTCAATCATCTCCTCTTATTCTTCTTGCTTTAAAAGATTCAAAATTACAATATTTAGAAGATATCAAAAATAAAACTTTAATGATATCAAAAGAGCAACAAAGATTTGCTACTTTTAAATCAATGCTTTCTAGCAAAGGTGTTGAATTATCAAATATAAAAATAGTTGAGCACTCTTTTAATGTTGATGATTTAATAAATAAAAAAGCTGATGTAATGTTAGGATATACTACAAATGAACCTTTTATATTAAAAGAAAAAGGTTATGAAACTACAATATTTAATCCAAAAGATTACGGTTTTGATTTCTATGAAGAAATTATTTTTACAACAAAAGAGTTTGCAAACAAAAATCCAAAAATAGTAAAAAACTTTTATAATGCAACTATAAAAGGATGGGAATATGCCTTTGAAAATCTTGATGAAGCTGTAAATCTTATTTATACAAAATACAATCCTCAAAACAAAAGTTTAGAAAGTCTATTATTTGAAGCAAATGAGATGAAAAAGCTTGTTTATGATAAAAATGGCAGAATTGGAACAATCACTCAAGAAAAAATAAACCTAATAATAAACACTTATAGAATAATGGGATTGATTAACAATGAAATCAACGTAGATGATTTGTTGTATACAAACCCTTTAGAAGATGATATTTTATTAACAAAAGATGAAAAAAGTTATTTAGAAAAAAAAGAAAAAATAACCATGTGTGTTGATCCAAATTGGATGCCATTTGAAAAAATTGAAAATGATAAACATATTGGAATTGCAGCTGATTATATAAAAATTATCGAAAATAAAATAAAAACACCTATAGTTTTAGTTCCTACAAAAACTTGGAGTGAAAGTATTGAAAAAGGTAAAAAAAGAGAGTGTGATATTTTTTCACTTGTAATGACAACACCTGATAGACAAAAATATCTAAATTTCACAAAACCATTTTTAAATATTCCAGTTGTTCTTGCTTCAAATATAAATACACCTTTTATTGACAATATCAATCAAGTAAAAAATGAAAAATTAGCAATTGTAAAAAATTATGCTTATGCAGAAATTTTAAGAATCAAATTTCCAAACATAAATTTTATTGATGTTCTTGACGTAAATGAAGGTTTGAAAAAAGTTGAAAAAGGTGAAGTTTTTGGTTTTATTGGTAGTTTAGTGACTGTTGGTTATGAAATACAAAATCATTATATTGGTCAATTAAAAATCACAGGAAAATTCGATGAAACATTGGATTTAGCAATTGCATCAAGAAATGATGAACCAATTTTAAACACTATTTTAAATAAAGCAATAGAAGATATTTCATCAACAAAAAGACAAGAAATTTTAAATAAGTGGATTTCAATAAGTTATTCAAAAGAGTTAAACTATACACTTTTAGTATCTATAATTATTCTAATTTTAGTTCTTTTTTTGATTTATAGACAATATTTATTAAAAAAATTAAATAAAAGATTATTAGATAAAGTACGTTTAGAAATTGAAAAAAACGAAGAGAAAAATAGAATTTTAATACAACAATCAAGAATGGCTTCGATGGGAGAAATGCTTGAAAATATTGCTCATCAATGGAGACAACCTTTATCAACTATTAGTGTTTGTGCTACAGGAATGGAACTTAAAAAGAAATATCATACTTTAGATGATGAAGAATTTTTTAAATCGGTTGAACATATAAAACAATCGACTCAATATCTTTCAAATACAATAGATGATTTTAGAAATTTCTTTAGTAAAGAAAAAATCTTAACTCAAATAAATATATCAAATGTTATAAATAAAGCTGTTGATTTAGTTTCACCTACACTTAATTCACATAAAATTACTGTGATTAAAAATATTGATGATGTGAATATTTTATCTTTAGAAAATGAACTAATACAAGTTCTTATGAATATTTTTGTTAATGCTAAAGATGCATTAAAAGAAAAAGGAAGAGATGATAATCTTCTAATAATCAATGTTATAAAAGAAAATGGCTATTTTAATATAAAAATACAAGATAATGCAAATGGTATAAATGAAGATATTATTGATAAAATATTTGAACCTTATTTTACTACTAAACACAAATTTAAAGGTACTGGAATTGGTCTTTATATGAGTAAACTTTTAGTTGAAAAACATTTAAAAGGAATGTTAACTGTTTCAAATAAAACTTTTATTTATCACAATAATGAGTATTTAGGTGCTGAATTTACTATTTCATTGCCTGTGGGAGAAAACTCATGATTAAATCTTATCTTTTAATTTTTTTTATTGTTTTTATTTGGTCTGTAATTAATCCAAAAGATTTATTCACTTGGTTTTTAGAAGTATTTCCAGCAATTATTGGTCTAATTATTCTTATTTTGACTTATAAAAAATTCAAGTTTACAAATCTAGTATATTTTCTGATTTTAATTCATGCAATTATATTAATGATTGGTGGTCACTACACTTATGCTGAAGTACCTTTTTTTGACTATATAAAAGAACTATTTAATCAAGATAGAAATGATTATGATAAAGTGGGACATCTTGTTCAAGGATTTGTTCCAGCTATGATTGCAAGGGAAATTATCATTAGAAACAATATCATTAGTATAAATGCTTGGAGAAACTTTTTTATTGTATGTTTTTGTTTAGCTCTTTCTGCATTTTATGAATTAGTTGAATGGTGGGTTGCAATTGCTACAAATGAAGCAGCAAATGATTTTTTAGGAACTCAAGGTTATTTATGGGATACGCAAAGTGATATGGCATGGGCTTTATTTGGTTCTATTTTAGCTTTATTATTACTAAATAGATATCATGATGTAGTTTTACAAAATCATTTAAAGTAGCAATTGCTACTTTAAATTAATTCAAAGACATTTTAAGAATTCTTTCTACTTTTTCTAAAGTAATATTTCCTCTTTCTCCGATAGCTGTCATACCATGTTTTTTTAATGCACCTGTTATATTTTCAATAACTTTATCATCAACATCATAATCTTTTAATTTTGTTGAAACACCTATACTTTTATACATATATTCTATTGCTTCAACTACCATTTCATAATTATGTGGCATATCAAAAACTTCTTTTCCCATAAGAGTTAGTTTATCTTTTTTATCTTCCATCATAACCCTTAAAAGATGTGGTTGAACAACAGCTAAACTTCGTCCATGGTCAAGTCCATAAAATGCTGTTATTTCATGACCAATCATATGTGTTGCCCAATCTTGAGGAACACCAGAACCTATAAAACCATTTAAAGCTTGATTTGCTAAAAGCATTAAATTTTCTTGCCAAACAAGAGTTTTTCTATCTTTCCAATTTAATGATAAATTATGTAAACCTCTTAAAATTGTATGTGCGTATCCATCATGTAAAAGAGATGTGTTTGGATAAGTTAGATATTGTTCACATGTATGAACAAAAGCATCAACTAAGCCATTTGCCAATAATCTATCATCTAAACTACTCATAATTGTTGGGTCTAAAACTGCAAATTTTGGATAAGTTATAGATGAACCAAAATATCTTTTTTCATTTGTTGATTTTTTTGAAATAACTGCTGTTCCATTTGATTCACTTCCTGTTGCAGGTATTGTCAAAATTGCACCTAAAGGTAAAGCTTTTTCTATAGTTTTTCCTTCTAAGAAATCCCAACCATCTCCATCATAAAGAGCACTAGCAACTAAATATTTACTTCCATCAATAACTGAACCACCACCAACAGCTAAAACAAAATCTATATTTTTTTCTTTGATTAAAGCAACTGCTTTATTTAAAGTTTCAACAGATGGATTTGGTTCTACTCCACCAAATTCAAACCAAGTATAACCTTCTAAAGCTTTTGAAACTTGTTCATAAACTCCATTTTTTTTGATACTTCCTCCACCATAAACAACTAATACTTTTAAATTTTTATCAATATATTTAGTTATTGATTTTATTTTTCCTTCGCCAAACTCTATAACTGTTGGATTAAAATATGTATATGTCATGTGAAACCCTTTTTAGAATATTATTACTCATCATACTAAACAGTTACTTAATATTAAAAAGATATAACTCCAAAAATTAAAAATAAAAGGAATTATTATGACGAGTTGTGAGAATAAATTAGCTTGTTCTTTAAACGAAGATATTGGTAAATTAATTTTAAGATTAAGTATCGCTGGATTGATGTTATTTCATGGATTTGCAAAACTTTTTAATGGAATAGATGGAATAAAATTTTTAGTTACACAAGCTGGACTTCCTGAATTTATAGCATATGGTGTTTATTTTGGAGAGATTGTTTTCCCAATTTTTATAATTTTTGGTTTATTTACGAGAATTTCATCTTTGTTTTTTGCTTTAACTATGGTTTTTGCAATATTTTTAGCTCATAGTGCAGATATTTTTACATTAGGAAAAACTGGTGGTCCAGTTATTGAACTTCCTTTGATTTATCTTTTAGTTGCAGTTTCTATTATGTTTATAGGTGCTGGTAAATATAGCCTTGATGCTAAATGTACAAAATGTAATAAACTTCCTAATTAGGAAGTTTATTTTCTCTTTTTAAAGTGTATAAAGAGTTTATTATAAGTGTAATTACAATTATAGAACCACCTATAAAAGTATAAGAACTTGGAACCTCATCTAAAAATATCCAAACCCAAATTGGTGCCATTATTGTTTCTATTAGCATTAAAAGTGATACTTCACTAGCATTTATATATTTTGCACCTGTTCCTAATAATACTCTTGAAATTGGACTTATTAATAATCCCATTACCATAACAATTACTAAAGTTTTAAAATCAATTGCTAATTCATCACAAAAGAAAAATGCAATAATACTTAAAATTGCTCCACTAAATGCAGTTAAAACTACTCTATTCATATCTTTATATTTTGATAATAAAACAAAAGAAACAGAAAAAAGTAAAGTACATAATAAAGCAAAAATATTACCTTCTACACTTCCTATTTCTAACTTATCATTAAATATTATAAATAATCCAATAAACATAAAAAAAGAGGCATAATAGATATTTTTATTTACTTTTTCTTTATAAACTAAATATCCAATTAACGCAGAAAAAAGTGCTGATGTACTAAATATGATTACTACATTTGCAACTGTTGTTGTTTTTACTGCTGTTATAAAAAATATATTTGATACAGCCATAAAAGTTGAACAAATTAATAAAAATGGAAAAGATGTTTTCAAAGCCTTTTTTAAATAATCAAAATCTTTAAATAAAAATGTTGAAGCCATTGAAGCGAACATAAATATTCCAATATAAAATGAAAAAAGAAAAGATGATATGTTTGTAAATTTTATAAATAATGATTCTAAACTCATTATAAATACACCTAAAGATGTAAGGAGTAATCCTTTTGCACTATTTGACAATTTTAATTCCTAATTGATTGATATAATAAATAATCTAAGAGAAAAAACTCTTAGATATTGTAGTAATTTGCTTCTGGGTTAGTTACAACTATTGCACAAGTTGTTTGTTCTGGATGCATTTGGAATGTTTCAGATAATTCTATTCCAAACTCTTCTGGATTTAATAAATCAAAAATATCTCTATTCATAGCTAAATCTGGACAAGCTGCATATCCTGGAGAGTATCTACAACCTACATATTGTTTCATTTGAACATCATTTAAAGTATGTCCCTCTTTTGGTACAATATCCAAATCAAGTCTTATTTGCTTATGTAAAACTTCTGCTAATGCTTCAGCAAGTTCCACTCCAAGTCCGTGAACTTGATAATATTTTGTAAATTCACCTTTATCGTATAAACTTCTTTCATAATCAGAGATTTTAAGCCCAGCACTTGCAAGTGTAAAGGCAACCACATCAAGTCTATCATTTGCAAAGAAATCTGCAATACATCTAAATGGTTTTCTTTTTTGTCTTGGGAACTCTAAAACTTTTATCGCTTCACTTAATGGTGGTACATTTTTAGACTCTTCAAGTGTATTAAATAAATATTTTCTATCAAAAATATAAAGTTTATTATCATGTGAAATACAAGGATAATAAGCATAAATTGCAATTGGGTCAAAAATATCTTTGTCAACTAATTCAGCTTTTAAAGCTTCATAAGTTGGCTCAACCACTTCTTTTTCATATTTTAAGAAAGTTTCAGAGTCTTGTTTACCTCTTTTATATCCCCATCTTTGTCTAAATAAAACCCTGTGATTTATCCATTTGAAAATCAACTCTTTATCTAGTTTTTTTCCAGTTTTTGTGATTCTATCCCAAATTGGAGGGAATACAAATTTTCCACGTTCTGGCATTGGTATTTCTTCATAAGGTGGAATTTCTACAACTTCTTCTTCAACTCTATCACTTGTATCATGGATTTGAATTAAATCAGCAGCAAGTGCAGTATTATTTTCATCACCTTTTTCAATTCTTTGCATAGAAACAACACCATCAAACGCATCTCTACAATAAAAAATTGGTCCATCATAATAAGGTCTGCAATACTCATCAATAAAGTTTTTAGTAAGTGCTGCTCCACCTAAAAGTACAGGAACTTTAATTCCCATTTTTTGTAACTCTTCAAGATTTTCTTTCATAACGGCTGTTGATTTAACAAGTAATCCACTCATTCCAATTGCATGAGCATTATGTTCTTGAAGTTTTTCAACAAAAGTATCTAAACCAGCTTTTATACCAATATTTACAACTTTAAATCCATTGTTTGAAAGTATAATATCAACTAAGTTTTTACCAACATCATGAACATCACCTTTTACAGTTCCCAAAATTAGCGTTGTTTCACTGGCTTTCTCTTGTTTTGGTAAATATGGATTAAGTGCATCAACAGTTGCCTTCATAGTTTCTGCACTTTGAAGAACAAATGGTAACTGCATTTGCCCACTACCAAATAACTCTCCAATAATTTTCATACCATCAATCAACCACTCATTTACGATAATTTCTGGTTGAACTGTATGTCTTAACTCTTCAACAAGTGGTAATAATCTATCTTTATCTCCATCAAGTAATAGTTTTTTTACTTTTTCAATAGGTTCTAGTTTTTGATATTCTTCATCACTTTGTTCTTCTTGTGCTCCAACATTTGAAAAATGTTCAATAAATTTAAATAAAGGGTCACCATTTTCTTGGTTATTGAAAATTAAATCATCACAAGCTTTTCTGTCTTCATCACTAATTTTATTTAGAGGTAAAATATGTTTTACATTTACAATAGCAGATGTTAATCCAGCTTTTACACAATGGTCAAGATAGATAGAATTTAAATAAATTCTAGCATTTGTTGCAAGTCCAAAAGAGATATTTGATAAACCTAAAGTAGTACCAACTTCTGGATGTCTGATTTGGAACTCACGTATAGCTTCAAGTGTATCAATACCTGCATTTCTGTACTCATCATCACCTGAACCAATAGTAAATGTAAGCATATCAAATACTAAATCAGCAGGGTCAAAGCCATGTCTATTTACACATAAGTCATAAATTCTCTCAGCAACTTCTAGTTTTCTCTCAACCGATTTTGCCATTCCAATTTCATCAATTACAAGACAAACAAGTGCTGCACCAAATTTTTTAGCTAATTTACAAACAGCATCAAACTTCTCTTCTCCATCTTCAAGATTTACAGAGTTGATGATACATCTTCCACCAATTTGTTTAAGTGCTGCCTCAAGTGCTAAAATTTGAGTTGAATCTGGCATTAAAGGAAGTGAAATTTTTTGTGAATAAAGGGAAACAACCTCATCCATATCTTTTCTTTCATCTCGACCTGCAAATCCAACAGAAACATCAATTACGTGAGCACCAGCTCTTACTTGCTGTTGACCAACACTTAATGTACCTTCATAATCATTCTCTTTTAATAATTCTCTAAAAGCCTTACTTCCAGTTGCATTACTTCTCTCACCAATTAAAAGTGGTGCTGGCTCTTGTTTTAAAGGAACTGTATTAAATAAACTTGCTAATGAAGCTTTTAAAAATCCACAAGGTTTTAATGGAACTTCATTTTCAACTGCTTTTGCCAAAGCTTCAATATGTTCAGGTGTTGTACCACAACAACCACCTAAAAATGAAACTCCATTTATTTTTAAAAACTCTTTTTGATGTGCTGTAAACTCTTCTGGTTGCATTGGATAATAAGTTTTTCCGCCTCTATTTTGAGGAAGTCCTGCATTTGAGTGTACTGAAATTGGAAACTTACAAACTTGGCTTAATGTTTTAATATGTTTATGTACTTGAACAGGTCCAGTTCCACAATTAAATCCTAAAGATAAAATATTAAATGGTGCCATAATAGCTGCAATTGTCATTGCATCTGTTCCAATAAGCATAGTACCACTTAACTCAATAGTAACAGAAACCATAATTGGAATTTGTGGTGCCACATCATTTAGTGCATGAAGTGCTGCTTTTATTTGAAGCGGATCTTGGCATGTTTCAAGTAAAAAGATATCAGTTCCACCATCAACTAAACCTTTAGCCATGATTTTATAACCTTCATACATCTCATCATATTTTATATGACCAAGTGATGGAAGTTTTGTTCCAGGTCCAATTGATGCTACAGCAAATCTAGGTTTTTCAGGTGTGCTATATTTTTCACAAGATTTTTTTACTAAACTTGCACCTAGCTTCGATAACTCATAAGACATATGTCCGATATTATATTCATCTAAAACCCAAGGCATAGAACCAAAAGTATTTGTACAAATTAAATCAGCACCAGCTTTTGCATAGTTATCATGAATAGTTTCTAATATATGTGGCGCAGTAAGATTTAAAAGTTCATTACAACCTTCTAGATTTTGTTCTTCAAAAATCCATTCCTCATCTTTTATTTCTGCAATTTGAAGCTGTGTTCCCATCGCTCCATCGATAATTAGTACTTTTTTACTAATTAAATCTTCTATTAATTCTTTCATTAATTCTCTTTTATTAATTATAATTGTTTTTGATAATATTTATTAGATAGTATATTTAAAGAGTGGTTAAAAGATGTTAAATTAAATCTTTTTAATTTTAACTCTTATAACACAAGCCTCACCTTGATGGCCTTTTCCTTCATCTAAAATTACAATTTCTTCTGTAATATTTTTTTCACATAAACTAAAATATTTCATAAAATCTTCAATAGTATAAAGTAAATCTAAATCTTTTGGACCACCACTATTAAACTCTAATTGTTTTGTTGAAAAAAATTCACCCACAAAGTAACCACCACTATTTAATGATTTTTCTATTTTTTCAAATAACTCTTCTCTTTCATTTTTAAACATGTGTAAATATGAGGCCATGATTACGTCATATTTTTCATTTATTTCCCAAAAATTCAAATCCATACAAATAGTTTTTATATCAAGTTTTTCTTCTTTTGCTCTTTTATTTAATTTTTCTAATCCAACATCTGATGCATCAATTGCACTTACAGAAAAACCCTCTTTTGCAAAAAATATTGCGTTTCTTCCTTCTCCCTCACCTAAACACAATATTTTTTTATGATTATTAAAATATTCTATTTGTGAAGCTAAAAATTTATTTGGATTAAGTCCATAAAAAAATTCATCTTTTGAAAATTTTCCATTCCAAAATTCTTGTTGACTCATATCTTTTTATCCTTTTTTAGATTAAAGCAAATGCCCCATTTTATTTTTTTTTGTAGATAGATAACCTTCATTATATTTATTTGCTTTTATTATTGCAGGTATTCTCTCTTTTATTTCTACACCTAAAGATTCAATATATTCTATCTTTTTAGGATTATTTGTTATTAATTTTAATCTTTTTATTCCTAAATCTTTTAGTACATATCCAACTATTGAATAGTCTCTTTCATCCTCTTTAAAACCTAATTCAAGATTTGCTTCAATAGTATTTCTTCCTAAATCTTGTAAAGCATAAGCATTAATTTTATTAACAAGACCTATGTTTCTACCTTCTTGTCTATGATAAATTACTAATCCACCATTTTGTGCTATAAATTTTAGTGATAAATCAAGTTGATTTTGACAATCACATTTTAGACTTCCTAATGTATCTCCAGTTAAACATTCTGAATGAATTCTTACATATGGAATTTCTAAAGTTTCAAAATTCTGACTCATTATTGCTAGATGTTCTTGAACTCCATCTTTGTATGCTTTTACTTGGAATTTCCCAAATTTTGTTGGTAATTTTGCTATATTTGATTGCATTATATTCATTTTTAATTCTCTTTTTTCAATCAATTATAACAGAGTAATCTTATGTGCAACTTAGTTGCAATTACTGACTACAATCCGTTTTAACTCCATCAATAAGAGTTATATACCATCTATTATCTATTTTTGTTAAATAAAATATATTGTTGTAAGTTACTATTAATTCATAGCTAGTTTTTTCAATTTGTTCTACTCTTTTTAACTCATCTTCTTTATATCTATTTGGTAGAATTTTATTTATTTCTGTCATCATTTGTGATAAATAAGGCTTAATATCAGTAGTTAAAAAAACGCCTTCTTTACTCCAACCATAAAATGCATCATTTTGTGGACTACAATCAAAAGTAATCAGTTCTTCTTTTACATCAAAAGAATCAATATGATTACTAATCTCTTCGATTTTTAAAGAGTGTTTAAATGTTACTCTATTAGTATTTTCATTTTTATAAATTTCATAAACACCATATCTTGGATTAATTAATTGAGAATTAATTGTCTCCAAATCTTTTTGTTTTAGTAAAAATAGTATATAACTAATCTCACCTAGAAGTTCATTTGATACTTTTTCTCTTTCCATTTTCTTTTCTGTAGGAATTACAAGTTGATTTGTTGAACATCCAGTTATAAAAAATGAAACAGTTATAAAAATAAAAATATTTTTTATCATGATTTTGCCTATAAATTCTCTTTTCATAATCTTACATTTAATACTCTTAAATAACATAAAAAAATCATTTAAGAGTTATTTTTAATATTCTTGGATAAAATATTAGCTAAAAAAATTAATCATTAGGAATTTATCAAATGACTGAAGCAAAATATATATGGATGGATGGACAATTTGTAAACTGGCATGATGCAAACGTGCATGTTTTAAGTCATACGCTTCACTATGGAAATGGTGCAATTGAAGGTACTAAAGCATATAAAACTGTTGATGGAAGATGTGCAATTTTCAAACTTAATGAACATACTCAAAGATTAATAAATTCTTCAAAAATGACATTAATGAATGTTCCTTTTTCTTTAGAAGAATTAAATAAAGCACAAGTTGAATTATTACAAAAAAATGAATTATTTGAAGGTGCTTATATAAGACCATTAGTTTACTTAGGTTACGGTGTAATGGGATTATACCATAAAGAAGCACCTGTAAAAGTTTCTTGTGCTGCATGGGAATGGGGAGCTTATTTAGGAGAAGAAGGATTAAAAAAAGGTGTTAGAGTTAAAATTTCATCTTTTACAAGAACTCCAAATACTTCTGGAATGGGTAAAGCAAAAGCTGTAGCAAATTATCTTAACTCTCAAATGGCAAAATATGAAGCTGTTGAAGCTGGATATGATGAAGCATTATTAAGAGATGACCAAGGTTATATTGCTGAAGCTAGTGGAGCTTGTTTCTTTATCGTTAGAGATGGGAAATTAATTACTCCTCCAAATGATAATTCACTAGAATCAATCACTCAAGCAACAGTTATCGAATTAGCTGCTGATATGGGAATTGAAGTAGTTAGAAGAAGAATTAGTAGAGAAGAAGTTTATATAGCTGATGAAGCATTCTTCACAGGAACTGCTGCTGAAATTACACCAATTAGAGATGTTGATGCAAGAATTATTGGTTGTGGTTCAAGAGGACCAATTACTGAAAAAATTCAATCTGCATATTTTGACGTAGTTGCTGGAAAAAATGAAAAATATTTAAAGTATTTAACATACGTTAACTAATCTTAACTATTATTAAATAATTTTATATTTTTAAATAAGGAAAAAAATGCCGATAGACAACGACTATTTTAAAAACAGACAACAAAATAATGGAAATTCAAATGGTGGAGGAAATTATCAACCGCCTTTTGAAACACCAGAATTTTTCAAAAATTTTGGTAAAAAAGCAGGAATGATATATGTAGTTATTATTATCATTGGAGCTTTATTTGTATTCAAACCATTTATGACAATTGAGTCAGGTAATGTAGGAATCAAACAAACATTAGGAAAATATGATGATCAACCATTAAATCCAGGTTTTCACTTTATTATTCCTGGATACCAAAAAGTTACAGTAGTTGATACAAAAGTTAGACTTATGAACTTTGCTACTGTTGAAACAAGTACTGGATTTGACCAAAGTATTAGAAGTAATCCTGCAATTAATATTTTAGATGCAAGAGGTTTACCTGTATCTATTGAACTTACTGTTCAATATAGATTAACAGCATCTGGTGCACCAGCTACTATTGCAACTTGGGGATCAGCATGGGAAGATAAAATTGTAAATCCAGTGGTAAGAAATATTGTGAGAAATGTTGTTGGTGGATTTAATGCAGAAGAGTTACCAACAAAAAGAAATGAAATTGCTACTATGATTGAAAATGGAATTAGATCACAAATTGAATCACTTGAAGGGAAACCAGTTTCAATTGAATCAGTTCAATTAAGAGAAATTGTTCTTCCAGCAAAAATTAAAGAGCAAATTGAAAGAGTTCAAATTGCAAATCAAGAATCTGAAAGAGTTAGATACGAAGTTTTAAGAGCAAAACAAGAAGCTGAAAAAAGAGCAGCTCTTGCAAATGGAGAAGCTGAAGCAAAAAGAATTGAAGCGCAAGGTAGAGCAGATGCTGTAACTATTGAAGCAAAAGCACAAGCTGCTGCAAATAAAGAGATTGCATTATCTTTAACACCTACTCTTTTACAAATGCAACAAATTGAAGTTCAAGGAAAATTCAACGAAGCACTTAGAGAAAACAAAGATGCTAAAATTTTCTTAACTCCTGGTGGATCAACTCCAAATATTTGGATAGATTCTAAAGATAAAACAAGAGATACATCAGTAAATCAATAATCTAAAGAAGCAGTTTTCTGCTTCTTAATACAATGAAAAAAAAATTTATAATAATTTCAACTATCTTTTTTATATTTGTTGATTTTTTATATGCAGAAAATATTGAATCTATTTTAAAAGTTAAACCAGAAATTAAATATGATGAAAATTTAAAGTATGAAGAAATAAACAAATATAAAGAAAACAAAGATTATGAAATCAAATCAAACTATGATTTTGGAATAAATATTGATATAAATAAAGAATTGATGACCATTGAAGGAATTAAAATAGATATTGGTACAAAATTCTAAAGGTAAATATATAATGGAACAACTAGATAAAATAGACTGGGAAAAAATGGATAATTTAATTCCTGTAATTACTCAAGATGCAACTACTAATGAAGTTCTAATGCTTGCTTATATGAATAAAGAAGCTTTAGAATTAACTATAAAAACAAATTATGCACACTACTTTAGTAGAAGTAAACAAAGAATTTGGAAAAAAGGTGAAAGTTCAAATCATCTTCAAGAAATTGTAGAAATTCTTGTAGATTGTGATAATGACACTTTACTTTTAAAAGTTAATCAAGAGGGTGTTGCATGTCATACAGGAAGAAAATCTTGTTTTTTCACAAATCTTAATACAAATGAAACTATAAGTGATGTTGAGATTAATACAACTGCTGCTTACGGTGTTATTGATACCTTATATCACACTATTTGTGAAAGAAAAAATGATGATCCAACAAAATCATATACAGCAAAACTTCTAAAAGGTAAACAAAATTCTATGTTAAAGAAAATTGTTGAAGAAGCTGGTGAATTTACTTTTGCAATAAAAGATGATAATACGGAAGAGATTATTTATGAAGCTGCTGATATAACTTATCATGTTTTAGTGGCACTTGCAAGTAAAAACATTAGTCCTGATAGAGTTAAACAAGAATTAGCAAGAAGATTTGGAATTTCAGGAATAGAAGAAAAAAATTCAAGAAAAGATTCTTGATTTTTTATCAATATAAATGCAAGTAAGTTGCATTTAATTCTCACTTGTTATAATTAAAAATTAAATTAAAAAAGGAGTTATTATGACAAATAATTGTCAATACTGCTCTAAAAAAATACCTATTTCAAAGGTTTTTTGTTCAGCCGAATGTAAAGAGAGCTTTTTTCAAAAGATTGTAATATCTGTACCCAAACCATTTGTTAAAAAATTATATTTTTTCTGTTCAGAAGAACAAAGGGAATCTGAAATTAAAGTATTTGCAAAAAGACATAATTGGCATGAAAAACTAGTAACTGAAAAAGTTGAAGAATTATTTGAAGAATATTATAAATGTGGATAAAAAAAGAGTAAATACTCTTTTTTTATTTAATTAGTGGCAACCACATCCTGTACCACAACTTCCAGCTGATTTTTTGGCTGCTTCGTGCTCAGCTTTTATTTTTTGTCCTTCTGTTGAACAAGCACTTACACCTGCAGGCATAATAGGCTGAATTGCAGAGTTATCAATCTTATCATCAACATTTGCTAAGAATTGAATTAGTTTATCAGCAGCTATCATATATCTTTTTGCAGATACAGATTCTGGATTGAAATAAACTACTGGTTTTCCACTATCCCCACCTTCTCTAATAGCTGGTTCAATTGGAAGATTTCCTAATACTTGAGTGTTATATTGTTTTGCTAACTCTTCACAAGTTCCCATTCCAAAAATATCAGATTCAGTTTTACATGAAGGACAAATAAATCCACTCATATTTTCAACAATTCCAGCAACTGGAATGTGAAGTTTTTTAAACATATCTAAAGACCTTCTTGAATCATCTAGGGCAACGTGTTGAGGAGTTGTAACATTAATTCCAGCACTTACAGGTACACTTTGAGCTAAAGTTAATTGAGCATCACCAGTTCCTGGAGGCATATCAATAAATAAAATATCTAACTCTTCCCATAATATATCTCTTAAAAGTTGTTGGATTGCTTTCATAATCATAGCACCTCTCCAAATAAGAGCTTGCCCTTCTTCCATAAGCATACCCATTGACATTACATCAACTCCATATGCATTTAAAGGTTTTGCTTTATCTCCAACAATTTCAACTTCTTTTCCATTTAATCCCATCATTCTTGGAATATTTGGACCATAAATATCAGCATCTAAAATACCAACTCTTTTACCTTGCATTGCAGCTGCAACAGCTAAGTTTACAGTTGTAGTTGATTTACCAACTCCACCTTTTCCAGAACTAACCATTACAACTTTTTTAATTTGTGGAGCAATATTTTTACCACTTACACTATTACTTTGTTGTGCTTGTTCTTTAGGTTTATTAAAATTAAGAGTTACATTTATTCCAATTGATGACATTGAAGCTGTAATTTCTTTTCTTAATTGTGCTTCAACTTCTGGTGCAGTTGAAGTAATATCTAAAGTAATAATTGAGTTATTTCCATCTAATTGAATATCTTTTACAAATCCAAACTCTACAATTGATTTTGCAAAGCCTGGATATTTAATATTTTCTAATTCTTTTTTAATTGTTTCTACATTAGCCATATAATATTCCTTATAATATTTAATAGTCTGACATTATATTTTAAATAGGATAATTTTTATCTTAATTAACCTGCAATATCTACCATTGCTTGACCATGTTCTTTTACAATTTTTTGTGTAATTTTATAAGAGCAGAATTTTGGTCCACACATTGAGCAGAATTCTGCTTCTTTAAATACATCTTGAGGTAAAGTTTCATCATGATATTCTCTAGCTCTATCTGGGTCTAAACAAAGTTCAAATTGTTTATTCCAGTTAAATGCATATCTAGCATCTGACATTTCATCATCAATATCTCTTGCACCTTTTCTACCTCTTGCAATATCAGCACTGTGAGCAGCAATTTTATATGCAATAATTCCATTTCTAACATCTTCTGCATTTGGTAAACCTAAGTGTTCTTTTGGAGTTACATAACATAACATAGAAGCTCCATGCCATCCACCAACAGCTGCACCAATTGCAGATGAAATATGATCATATCCTGCAGCAATATCAGTTGTAAGTGGTCCTAAAATATAGAATGGTGCTTCATGACAATACTCTTTTTCTAACTTCATATTTCTTTCAATTTGATTTAAAGGAACATGACCTGGACCTTCAATCATAACTTGAACATTTTTCTCCCAAGCTCTTAAAGTTAATTCTCCAAGAACTTTTAACTCTCTTAATTGTGCTTCATCAGATGCATCTGCTAAACATCCAGGTCTTAATGAATCTCCTAAAGATAAAGATACGTCATATTTTGCACAAATATCTAAAATCTCATCAAATGCTTCATAGAATGGATTTTCTTTATGGTAATGCATCATCCAAGCAGCCATTAAAGAACCACCTCTAGAAACGATACCCATTTTTCTTTTTGCAACATGTGGCATAAACTCAAGTAAGAATCCTGCGTGAATTGTAAAGTAAGAAACACCTTGTTGTGCTTGTCTTTCAATTACTTCAAGCATTCTTTCAATTGTTAAATCTTCAATTTTATCTTTTACATCATGTAAAATTTGATAAATTGGAACTGTACCAATTGGAACTGTAGAGTGTTCAATTACCGCACGTCTTATCATATCTAAGTCACCACCTGTACTTAAATCCATGATAGTATCCGCACCATATTTTAAACAAACATCAACTTTTTCAATCTCTTTTGAAACGTCAGAAGCAAGTGCAGAAGAACCGATATTTGCATTTATTTTGCATGAAGATGCAATTCCAATTGACATTGGAACTAAATGTTTATGATTTACATTTGCTGGAATAATTAATCTCCCTCTTGCAATTTCACTTCTTACAAGTTCAGGATCAAGTTTTTCAACTTTTGCTACATATTCCATATCAGGAGTAATAATTCCTTGTTTTGCATAATACATTTGAGTTCTAATTTTGTCATTTTTATGATTGTCTAACCAAGTTCTCATTTTAAAATCCTATAATATTTATTTAAATTGTAAGTAGATTATAGCCAAATATGTTTATATAAGCTTAATGTGTTTAGATTTTTTCAAATTATTATTCATATAAGTTTCTTTTCTATATAATAAATAATAAAATTTTCATTGGAGGTTATGTAATGTCAAATGATGAACAAATAAATAATTCTCCAAACTTCTCAATATACACTCAAAACGAATTATCTCAACAAAAATATATTGATGAAATCATGTATATTGCCGAAAAATACAATATTCTTGAAAATGAAAACCAATTAATCAGTTCCACAGAAAAAAATTATTTATACATAATCAACTATATGTTAGAACTACATAAAAGAAAAGAAAATCTACCTACTGATATAGAAAATCTTTTTTTAAATAATATTTTTTTTAAACAACAAATTAATCAATTTTTAGAAAAAAAACTAAAACAATTAATAAAAGATGACAATATACATTTTATTAAAGATATTAACATTTTAGCCCATGTTTCAACCATTGGTTCGCATGAGTCAATATTAAATTCAAACAATGAATATGATTTAAATGCAATTGAAAAGGTTTTTAGATTTTACGAAAATCATTTACAAAGAATTTTTTTTGATAAAAAAGAGTTGTTTCTACTCACTTTTGACCTATATATTATTTTATTAAAAACATTAATTCAACTTTGCACTATTAATTCTATTGATTTAATCAAAAAAAAGAAAATTAATCAAATAATTGAATTAATGACAGAAACAATAAATATAGTAAAATTTACTATACCTTTAGATAATGAAAATCTGTGTAAAATCAATAATCTTCAAGGAAAATATTTATACTACTTTTCTCATTTAGATGAAATTGTTGTTGATTTTGATGATTTAGATAAAAGCTTTGAGAAATATCTTTTATGTTTAGAAAAACAAGAAGATGGATTTATACTTTCTAAAAACAATAATTTTGGATATGAAGATGATATTTTTGAAAATTCAGAGTTTTTAATATTTAAAAACTATTCTTCTATTCTATTACTTAAATTACTAAAAAAATTAAGAGATTTACCAAACTCTCCACGTATTATAGATAATCCCTATTTTCAAAAGATTTTAAAAGTTTATTTTAGAAGATTTTCTATTGATGATGAAATAAATATTCCCAATAATATCAATGAACTTGAAAAAACTCTTCTTAGTTCACTTCTTTACAATTACAATTCAAATCTAAGTTTTGAGAGAAAATTGGATTATCATGCTATTGTAGAAGATTTCATATTTTCTGATAAAAATTTTGATAATAAAAATTTAGAAACTATTTATAGAATTCTTTTTTTTGCATCAGATATCAAAGATTTTAAATATAGTCATATCACACAAATTTTGATTAATTCTGCAGTTGTAAAAAATGATTATCATGAATTTTTTAAATTAGCTATTTTTGATTTATTTATCAATAAATTTAAAAACTCAAAATTTGATGATGAATTAAATACAATTTTAGAAAAAATTTCTGATTATGTTCTTCAAAACACATTTGATTTCCATCTTGTATCAATTTGTTCAAAAATTTTCTTAAATATTTCATTGATTTTTTCAACTCATCAAGAAAAAGTAGATAAAGCAAAAGATTTATATGCTCTATTTATTTTATTGAATGGTTTTGATATTTTAGAAGTAAACTATAAAAAAATAAATACTTTATTGTTAAAAAACTTTAATTTCTCAGATTACTATGTAAGAACAAATTTTTTAAATGATTTCTTTATTATAAAAGATTTTGAACTATATCAAGAAATTGAATTTATAAATAAAAAAGTAAAAAACCACTCTTTAGATATTGAAGATACAATAAAAATCTTAACAGAATTTTTATCAACAAAAGTATTTTACAATTTATCAAAAGTTCATATTACTGAAGTAACACATAATGATTCTTATGATTATGAATTTGAGAAATATGTAATCAAAATCGATCACAAATATTTAATTCATTTTTTATTCCCAAAAATTCATGAATATAGTTTTCATAAAATTTTAGAGCATAATAAAAAATTTATAAAAGATGAAATAAGCAAAATTTTTAAGCATTTTAATCAAAAAGATTTAACCTCTTATCTTTTAGATGACGATGATTTAACTTTTTAAAATATAGGACATATATGAAAAAGAAAATATTAAAAGAAATTACCTCTTTACCTCCTTTACCAGCAAATATAATTGAATTGGATAACTTTAGAAAACAAGATAGTACAGATAGTGAAAAGTTAGTTGAGATACTTGGGAAAGATCCATTAATTGTTGCAAATATATTAAAAATTGCAAATTCAAGTATGTTTGGTTTTAGAAGTAAAGTTGATACATTAAGTAGAGCGATTAATCTTTTAGGAATAAAATTTGTAATTTCTGTTGCTATTGGTTCTTCAATCTCACAAGCTGTAAAATCAAATCTTTTAGCATATGCAGTTACAACTGATGATTTTATTTTTACAAGTTCTCTTGCTAGTAACATTATTAATACTTGGGTTGCTAATATAAATTTTGATTTAAAAAATGAACTTTTACTTCCTGCATTTTTACAAGAAGTTGGTAAATTTGTAATTTCACAAGTAATTCAAAATGAAAAAAAGACTGAAGAATTTTTAAAAGAGTTAGAAGATACAAAAGATACTAGTTTATGTGAAGAAAAATTTACTGGATTTACATGTGCAAGAATTACTGCAAATATTTTTAAACATTGGAATTTAAGTCATAATATTATTTTCCCTATTGCATTTGCAGAAGATATAGAAAATTGCCCAGAATCATTTAGACAAAAAGCTCAAATCTTACATATCATTAAAATTTTATGTGATATTAGATATCCATTAAGTGAAAGAAATATTGAAAAAGCTTTAGAAAAAGTTGTTGAATATAATTTTGATGTTGAACATTTTGTAAACTCAATAAATGTGATTAAGGAAGTTATTAAAACAAGTCTTAACAAAAGCTAAGTAACTATATACTATAATTTGTAACTTTTTTACTCAAAGGAGTTTTTATTGTTTGATGTTACATTGATAGTTCTTTGTGCTGGTAATTCTTCGAGATTTGAACACAAAACAAAAAAACAATGGCTAAGAATCAAAGATGAACCTTTATGGCTAAATGTTACAAAAAGACTTAAAACTTATTCATCGTTTGATAAAGTAATTGTTGCATCAAGTGAAAAAGAATTAAATTACATGAAAAATTTCACTGACGACTTTATTTTAGTCAAAGGTGGAGATACGAGACAACAATCAATTTTAAATTGCTTAGAATTTGTAAAAACAAAATATGTGATGATTAGTGATGTTGCAAGGGCTTGTATCCCTAAAAGTGTAATTGATGCTCTTTTATTAGAAAAAGAAAACGCTGACTGCATTGTACCAATTTTGAATGTTACAGATACAGTTATTTATGAAAACAATACTATCAACAGAGACAATGTAAAACTAATCCAAACTCCTCAACTTTCAAATACTCAAATATTAAAAACTGCACTAAATACTAAGATTGAATTTACTGATGAAAGTTCTGCTATAAAAAGCATTAATGGAACTATTAAATATGTTCAAGGTAGTAGTGATAGTAAAAAATTAACTTTAGGTGATGAGTTAGAAGACTTACCATGTCTAAAAGAACCATCTGCAAATTTTTTTACTGGAACTGGTTTTGATATTCATGCATTTGAAGATAATAAAGATATGTATCTAGGAGGTATAAAACTTCCTTATGATTATGGTTTTAAAGCTCATAGTGATGGTGATGTTTTAATACATTCAGTTATAGATGCATTATTAGGAGCATGTGGAGCTGGAGATATTGGTGAATTTTTTCCTGATACTGATGAAAAATATAAAGGAATTGATTCAAAAATTTTATTAGAAGAGATTGTAACTTTTGTAAATAATGTTGGTTATGAGATAGTAAATATTGATTTAACCATTATTGCACAAAAACCAAAAATCAATCCTTTTAAAAATGATATAAAAAATTCAATGGCAAAACTTTTAGGTCTTGAAAAACAGTTTATTAATATCAAAGCTACAACTGCGGAAAAGCTTGGATTTATTGGTAGAGCTGAAGGAGTTGCTGTACAAAGTATTGCTACATTGAAATATTATAATTGGAAACAAAAATGAATATATTAATTATCGAAAATGAAATCTATCTAGCACAAAAAGTTGTTTCAAGATTACTTGATGATGGACATAGTTGTGATTATATTGAATCACCTAATATTGATAATCTAACAAAAGATTATGATACTATCCTTCTTTCTACATCTCTTCCATCTAGTTTATGTAAAAACATCATCAAACGTTATAGTGAAAATTCAATAATTCTTTTACTTGTTTCATATATTTCTGATGAAACAGTAACTAATCCTATTAAAGATGGTGCTAAAGATTATATTATGAAACCATTTATTATGGATGAATTAGTAAGAAAGATTTATCACTACAAAGAATGTAGAAGTATTAGAAGGGAATTACAAACGTTAAGAGATTATTTTAATTTTACAATGTCAGATATTGATACGAGTGAAATTTTACTTCCACCATCATTCCCAACATTAATAGAAACAAATTCTCAAAAATGTGCAGATAAACTTGTTTTTGAATTAGCAAGAAAAATGGATTTACCAATTTGTTTTATATCTTTAACTTCATCTTCATGGCAAAAACAAATTAATGCTGTTCAAGGAAAAACTATCATTTATTTAACTGATTATCATACTTTAAAGAAAAATGTTAAAGAGCAATTAGTAAAATTAATTGAAGAAAAAAATTGTATTATCTCAACACTAGAACAAGAAGAAGATTTCCCTTATAGAAAAATTGAATTTAATAATGAAAAAGTTCTATTAGGTAATTCAAATATTATGACGATAAATGATTACGTTAAAATGATGGTTATTTCTTATCAAGGGAAATATCCTGATACTGAACTTTCAAAAAAACTTGGTATTTCAAGAAAATCTCTTTGGGAAAAAAGAAAAAAACTTGATATTGAAAAGAAAAAATAAAAGGATACTTTATGAACTTTAGAAGATTTTTTTTAACAGTTGGTTTTAGTGGATTAAGCCCAAAAGCTCCTGGAACTGTTGGTTCATTTGTATCTTTGATTTTAGGACTTTTTCTATTAGAGATTTTACATCCTTCAACTCTATTTTTATTATCTTTACTTGTAACTGTAATTGCTATTAAACAAATTGATGCTTATGAAAAAGAGTCTGGTATTCATGATAATAGTGAAATAGTTATTGATGAATTAGCTGGAATGTGGATTGCTTTAGCTATTTGTGGAATTAACAGTGAAAATCTTATTTATATGGCACCTTTAGCTTTTATATTTTTTAGACTTTTTGATATTTGGAAGCCTTCAATTATAGGTAAAATTGACAGAGATGTAAAAGGTGGATTAGGTGTTATGGGTGATGATATAGTTGCAGGAATAGCTGCTGGAATTGCAACTGCTGGAACTTATCAAGTGATTGCTAAGTTTTTACTTCCTAACTAATTTAAAATCTTAATTACTAAAAGATAGTGAATTACTTCACTATCTCTGCAAATTGTTTGAAGATATATTTTGATTCATGTGGTCCAGGACTTGCTTCTGGGTGATGCTGAACTGAAAAAATCTCTTTATTTTTATATTTAACACCTTCAATAGTATTATCAAATAAGTTAATATGTGTAATATCTGCTATTTCAATAATATTATCAGGTACATTATAATTATGATTTTGAGCTGTAATTTCAACTACACCATTATTTGCAACTGGATGGTTACCACCATGTTGACCAAACTTCAATTTATATGTATCATATCCATGAGCAATAGAAAGCATTTGATGACCTAAACAAATAGCAAACATTGGAATATTTGCATTGATAAGTTTTTGTACTTCTTTTTTCTCAGCAGTTAAAGTAAGTGGGTCACCTGGTCCATTTGATAAGAATACTCCACCAATCTCTTTAGCTTCAAATCTAGCTATTAAATCTTCACCTTTAAAAGTTGAAGGTACAACTTCAACTTCAAGACCAGCTTGAACTAATTCATTTAATATATTTCTTTTTACACCAAAATCAATTACAACAACTTTTTTATCACTCATCACAGCTTTATCATAAGCTTTAATTGCATGATTCCATGCTCCACTTTTGTGAATATAACTCTCTTTTGTTGATACTTGTTCAATATAATTTATATCTTCAATTCTAGGACTTGCTTTTAATTGTTTTGCTAACTCTTCTTTATCAGAAATTTCAGTTGAAGCTATCATCATCATAGCTCCCTCATCTCTAATCATTTTAGTTAAATATCTTGTATCTATTTCACAAATTCCTAAAACACCATGCTCTTTTAATAAAGAATCTAAATCATTTTGTGCTCTATAATTTGAGTAATCATTATGATAATTTCTAACTAATACTCCTTTACAGTGACAAGTTTTGCTCTCCATATCATCTGCATTTACTCCAACATTACCAATTTCTGGCATTGTAAAAGTAATAAATTGTCCTGCATAAGATGGATCTGAGATAATTTCTTGATAACCAGTTAATGAAGTATTAAAAACAATTTCTCCAACAGCTGTTCCTGTTGCACCAAAAGATTTTGCCTCTAAAAAAGTCCCATTTTCTAAATATATCCATACATTTTGCATTTATATTAATCCTCTTTTTATTAATTCCTCTTCATATAGTCTATGATAAACTAAATCATAATCCTCAGTTCCAGGGATAAGTTTTCTTTTGTAATTTTTCAGTTTTGTTAATACTTCACTATCAGCTTTTTCAAAACCTTTTATAAAATCATCTAATGAGCTAAAAATTACATTTTTTACTTGATTGTCTGAGCATGTATAGTGTATAAAATCTTCTTCCCATAGATAATCTAATATTTTATGTGCAATATCAGAAAATCTATCTTCATTATTTAAAATAACTCCATAATCATTTGCCAATCTCTTTTTTGTCATCCAGAAAAGTTGTCTTCTATCAGCATTTAAATACTCAATCTCTTCTTCTTGTGCTTCTAAAATCTCTTGAACTTTTTCATCTAATGCAAACTCTTTTTCAATATCAGCATCAAGTATTCTTTCTACTTCTGCTTCAATAGCATTTTTATCTTTTCTTATTTCTACAAATTCACAATTAGCTAAATCTCTAGTTATTCTTCTTGAGACATATGGCGTATGATGTAATTTTAACCTCATATTTTCTACCCCCTTATGATTGTGTCAACTCTTTCTGGAGAAGTTGAAACTATTCCAACTCTTACAGAAGTAACCTCTTCGATTTTCTCTATATATTTTTTTGCATTAACTGGAAGTGAATCATAGTCTCTAATTCCAACTACACTTTCCCATCCATCAATCTCTTCATATATAGCTTTTACATCATCTAAACAAGTTGGAACATAATCTATTTTCTCACCATTTAGTTCATATCCAACACAAATTTTTATTTTTTTGAAACCATCTAAAACATCAAGTTTCATTAAAGCTAATTGGTCACATCCATTTAATCTTGCTGCATATTTAACTGCAACAGCATCAAACCAACCACATCTTCTTTTTCTTCCTGTTGTTGTTCCAAATTCTTTTCCAACTTGAGCCATAGTTTCACCTTCATCTCCAAAGTCTTCACTTGGGAAAGGTCCATTTCCAACTCTTGTACAATAAGCTTTAACAATTCCAGTAACAATTCCAACATCTTTTGGATTAACACCTAATCCAGAACATGAACCTGAACTTACTGTATTTGATGATGTAACATAAGGATATGTTCCATGGTCAATATCAAGCATAGTTCCTTGAGCACCTTCAAGTAATATTTTTTTACCTTCATCAAGTGCTTTCCATACCATATTTGTTGTGTTTGTAATAAATGGTGCTAGTTGTTCTTTATAAGAAGTTAACTCTTCTAATAACTCTTTTTCATTTGGTGTTGCAATTTCTAATACATCAAAAATTGCTCTATTTTGTTCAAAATATTCTAAAATTGATTTAGTTAATTTTGCAGGATTTAAAAGTTCACCAACTCTATGTCCTACTCTATTAATTTTATCAGAATAAGCAGGCCCAATTCCTTTTCCAGTTGTTCCAATAGCTTTTGCACCTCTTAATCTCTCTTTTGCTTGATCAATTTGTGCATGATAAGGTAAATTTAAATGTGCTTTATCAGAGATAAATAATCTTCCTTCTAAATCTTTAAATTGACTCATTTCTTTGATTATATTTTCAGGTGATAAAACAACACCATTTCCAATTACGTTTATTGCATTTGGATTTAATACTCCTGAAGGAATTAAATGTAAAGCATATTTAATACCATCAACCCAAATTGTATGACCAGCATTGTGACCACCTTGGCTTCTACAAACCATGTCATACTTTTGTGCTAACATATCAACTATTTTACCTTTTCCCTCATCTCCCCATTGGATACCAACTATTACGTCTGCGCTCATTCTTAATCCTCTAAAATTTTTAATAAATTATCTGTATATAGTGCAAAACCTAATGAACTCATTCCTTCACTTGAGTACATTCCACCTTTGCATAATGTTAAATTTTCATGTATCACTCTATAATAAATACTATCATAATATCTTAATGTTCCATAATAAAGTGGTGCTATGATTATATTAGAATAATCAACTTCTTTTGCTTTTTGAAGTAATTTTTCTAACTCTTTTTTAATACTACTTGGTACTATATCAATAACTTTTTCTAAACTTGAAATATCTTTTACTTTTATAAGTTTATTTAACCAATCACAATTTAATTTAAATAGTGCTGCTATTTCACCATTTTTTAATAATTCTATATCAATATTTAATTCACTAGAAACTAGTTTTGGGATATTAATATTTGATATTTGTAAAATTGGTTCTATTTGTAATGACTTCAAAATTGTTGCTGTTAAATTCATAATATCAGCAATATTATCATGATCTATCCACTCACATCCAATTTGGTACTCTTCTTTTGATGGATATGTAAAGATTGGTTGAACATAAAACCATTTTTTATGTGTTGTAGTTCTGCCTAATCTTTTTGTAATTATTCTTACAACATCTAAAGTTGAATCTGCTCTTAAAGATACTTGTTCATTTTGCTCATCAGAAAATTTGATTAGTTTTCTTTCGTTTGCAATTGCTTGATGTTGAGAATATGAGAAATTTGGTGTCAAAATCTCTTCAAATCCCATTTCATCTAAAATATCACAAACTTTATTTTCTAATACTCTTTTTCTTTTTGCAGTTTTTCCAAAGTATAATCGGCTACCTTTTGGAATTTCGTGTTCAAAAATCATTCTTATTAATTTCCTTTAAACATATTTGATGCAAAAACTTTATTTGCTGTTCCATCAAATGTTCTAATACCTAAATCATCAAGTGCTAATTCAACTGCATTTACAGCCCATGAAGCTTCATAATCTTCTACTAATCCCATGTGATTAATTCTAAAGATTTTACCAGCTAAATGATCTTGACCACCTGCAATATTTACATTATATTTATTTTTTAATATTTTTCTAATTGCACTTGATTGTTCTGTATAAGCTGTTGTCATTGCATCTGCTGGAGTTTTTGGATATATTTCAAAACCAATTGCTTTTAAAGCTTCTCTTGTAGCTTTTGCTCTTAAAGCTGTTTTAGCATATAAGTTTTCAAATCCATCAGCTTTTAATTTTTCTAAAATTGCACCTAATCCAATGATTAAAGTTGTTGCAGCTGTCCAAGCAGTTGTATTTGTTCTTTGTTTTTTGATTTCAATTGCAAGATTAAAATAATAACCTCTTGGTTTTGACTCAATTTTTGCAACAGCTGCATTTGAGAATCCAATCATTGCAAGACCAGGAGGTAACATTAAAGCTTTTTGGCTTCCTGTTACAACTGCATCAAGATTTGTTGTATCAATTTTTTCAACACCAATAGCTGTAATTCCATCAGCAATAATCATAATATCTTTATTGATTTTTTTAACTTCTGCAGCAATTTGCTCAACTGGGTGTCTTAAACCTCCAGCACTTTCACAAATTTGAATGAATACAGCATCAATTGATGAATCAGCTTTTACAGCTTCAACAACAGCATCTACTGATACAGGAGTATTCCATTCATTTTTAATTTCAGTATATTCAATACCAAAAGCAGCACAAATTTTTCCGAATCTCTCACCAAATTTTCCAGAATTAACAGTAAGTGCTTTTTTATGTGTTAAATTTGTAACACAAGCCTCCATTGCACCTGTTCCACTTGAAGCTAACATTACAACTTCAGGCATTCCGTATAATTCTAATAATAATTCTCTAGTATTTTTAAAAATTGCTTCAAACTCTTCAGTTCTATGATGTATAGTAACATCTGACATTGCTTTTCTAACAAATTCTGGTACAGGAGTTGGACCTGGTGTTAATAGCATTTCATTATCCTTATATTTTCATTCTTTTATAGCAAAACGAAACATTTTATCTAAATATAGTTTATTAATCGGTTAAGTAAGTTTCATGTTGTATAATTTCAAAAAATTAGGACATATTTTATGAGTTTTGAGATTTGGTTAACTCTCTTTTTAGCTGCAATTGCTATTTCTGTTTCACCAGGAGCTGGAGCAGTACTTTCTATGAATTATGGAATTAATTATGGTTTAAAAAAATCACTTTGGGCAATACTTGGATTACAATTTGGATATATAATTCAAATGTTAATTGTAATTATCGGTCTTGGTTCATTAATTGCTAAATCAATTTTACTTTTTAATATTATAAAATGGATTGGTGTTTGTTATCTTTTGTATTTAGGATTAAATGCTTTTTTTAAAAAAGTTGAAGTTATAAATAATGAAGAAAAAATAAACTCTTATAATCCAAAAAAAGTATTACTAAGTGCAACATTAATTAATCTTACAAATATAAAAGCTACTGTTTTTTTAGTTGCATTTATCCCTCAATTTTTGAATCCTAATGAATCAATTTTATTTCAATTTTTAATTATTAGTTTAACATTAAGTTTAGTAGATATTTTTGTTATGATTGGATATTCTTCAATGGCATCAAAATTAAAATTTCTATTAAAAGATGTAAAAGCTTTAAAAATTCAAAATAGAATTACTGGCTTATTCCTTATATTTGCGGCATTTCTAATGTCAACAGCAAAAAAATCATAAATTTTTTTAATTTACTCTTGACATTATTACTAATTAGTAATATAATTTCACAAGGAGTATGTCAATGAATAATAAAACTTTAAAATCATATGGTTCAAGAACTGATAAATCTATGAAAACTGTTGTTAGATTAGAAAAAGCAAGTTTAAAAATCACAAATTTAACTGTTAATTATTTATCGAAACATAATCTAACGTTTAATCAATTTAAAGTATTAGAAGTTTTATATCATTTAGGTGATTTAAATATTGGTTCAATCACAAAATTAACAATGAGCACACCAGGGAATATCACTGTTGTTGTAAAAAATTTAAAAAGAGATGAATGGATTACATCAATAAAAGACCCAAATGATAATAGAGCATCAATTTTATCAATTACACAAAAAGGTAGAGATATTATTGAAGAAGTTTTTCCAAATCACGCAAAAAATTTACATAAAGCATTAGAAGTTTTAAGTGATGAAGAATTGGATACTTTATATGATTTATTGAATAAGGTTTACAAAGCAAATTAAATATTTTTTTGCTTTAAAAGTACTAATTAGTAATATAAAATAATAAAAATAAGGAATAAAAAATGAAATTTTTAAAATTAGGATTAGCTTCAGTTATCGCTTCAAGTGCTCTTTTTGCAGGAACTTATAATGTTGACGCGAGTCATTCAAATGTTGGGTTTAAAATTAAACACTTAATGATTTCAAATGTATCTGGAAAATTTGATACATTCAATGGTTCGTTTGAATATGATGAAAAAACAAAAACATTAAAAAGTTTAGTTGGTGATGTAACTGTTGCTTCAATCAATACTGAAGATGAAAAAAGAGATGGTCACTTAAAATCTGCAGATTTTTTTGATGAAGCAAACTTCCCAAAACTAACTTTTAAATTAGATAAAGTTGAAAAAGATGCAGCTTATGGAAAATTAACTATCAAAGGTGTAACTAAAGATGTTAAACTTGATTTAGAAAATAATGGAACTGCGATTGATCCATGGGGAAATACAAGAGTTGCTTTAGCATTATCAGGAAAAATCAATAGAACTGATTTTGGTTTAAAATGGAATAAAGTTTTAGAAACTGGTGGAATGTTAGTTGATGAAACTGTTAAATTAGATGTAGAAATTGAAGGAATTTTAGCTAAGTAATTAGCTAAAATTTAAAGGATAAAAAATGGCAACTTTATTAGAAGCAAACAAAGAATATTACTACTGTACATGTGGTAAAGGTACAGATGGAGTTTTCTGTAATGGTTCACACAAAGGAACTGAATTTACACCAAAAGTTTTTACTGTAAGTGAAACTAAAGAGTATCATTTATGTGGCTGTAAAAAAACAGCAAATGCACCATTCTGTGATGGTTCACATGAAAAATAATTGAGGGAAAAATGTATCCAACACTATTTATTTCACACGGAGCACCAAATATAATTTTAAGTGACTCTAAATCAAAAAGGAATTTTCAAAAACTAGGAAAAAGTTTATCTATTCCTAAATATATAATAATTGTTTCTGCACATTATGTTACAAATGAATTAAAAATTATTAGCCCTGAAGCAAATAAAATTATGTACGATTTTTATGGCTTTGAAGATGAATTATATAAAGTTGTTTATGAAATAAATAGTGATAAAGATTTAACTTCCAACCTCATCGAAACTTTAAAAAAAGAGAATATAAATATATCTATCGATGAGAGCAGAAAAAGTTATGATCATGGAGTATGGAATGTTCTAGCTTTATTATATGAAAAGTTAGACATTCCTGTTCTTCAACTAAGTATTCCTTATTCATATAGTCCATCTGAACTAATGAATTTAGGTGAAAAATTAAAAGTTTTTAAAGATGACGCAATGATTATTTGTAGTGGTGGTGTTACTCACAATCTTGGAGATATGAGTTATAGCCTTACTCCTAAAAGTTATGCAAAAGATTTTAATGAAAAAATTAAATATATTATAGAAAATAGTGATAAAAATGGTTTATTAAATATTACATCAGATATAAATTTCCGAAAAAACCATCCATCAAGCGAACATTTTTTACCTTTATTTATAGCTTTTGGTAATGCTATAGATAAAAAAGGAAAATCAATAAATAGTGAAATGCAATATTCAAATATTTCAATGGAAAGCTTCATTTTTGATAAATAAAAGGAGTTAAAAATGATATTAATTTTTGTAGCAAGTTTAAATGAAAATGTAAATCTTGCAAATATAATAAAAGATAAATTAGATAATAAAAATATAAATTCGAAAATAATAAATTTGGTAGAGTTAAATCTACCAATGTATGATACTTTTAAAGAACAACATGATGGTATTCCTCAAATTGCTTTAGATTTAGCGAATGAGATGGAAAATGCAACTGCTTATATTTTTGTTTCACCTGAATATAATTTTAGTGTTCCTCCTGTACTTGTAAATATGATAGCATGGGTTTCAAGAATTGGAGATAATTTTAGAAAATTATTTACTTTGAAAAAAATTCAACTTGCAACTCATTCAGGAAGTAATGGACAAGATTTATTAAATGCATTAAGAAGCCAATTTACAAGACTTGGTGCAGTTGTAATGCCAAGAGAAATTATTACAACTTATGAAAAAAAATGTAATGTTGATAGTTTAGAGAGAATTCTTTCACAATTTGAAACCTTAGTAAAGGAGTAAATTATGTTAAAAAAATTACCAAAAGGAAATATGGGAACATCTAATCTTGGTTGGTTAGAGAGTCGTTTTCATTTTAGTTTTGCAGAGTATAGAAATCCAAATAATATAAACTTTGGAGTTTTGCGAGTTTTAAATGATGATATTGTGCATCCTATGTCAGGATTTGATACACATCCACATTCAAATATGGAAATAATCTCTTATGTTGTAAATGGAGAGATTACTCACAAAGATTCTATGGGAAATAGTGAAACTCTAAAAAGAGGAGAAGTTCAATATTTAAGTGCTGGTGATGGCATTTATCATAGTGAACATAATCTTCATAATAGTGATGATTTAAGACTTTTACAGATTTGGATTATTCCTCCCAAAGCTGGTCTGCCAAGACTTTATGGTTCAAAGAAATATGAAGAAAATGAAAGAGCTAATAAGTTGTTAAAAATTGTATCATCACAAGATGGTGATAGTGATATAAAAATCTATCAAGATATAAATATTTATGTAAGTGAATTTGATAAAGATTTTGATTTTGAAATAAAAGAAAATAGACAAGTATACTTTGTACAAATTGAAGGAAGTTCAAATATAAATGGTATCACTTTAGAAAATGGTGATGCAATGGAAATAGTTGACGTTGATAAATTAACAGTTAAACCTCTTACAAAGAGTCATATTTTATTCATAGAAATGGAAAGAAAATAATTATATAAATAAAATTAAACTATACTACCAATTATAAAATTTGTATAGGTTAAGTTATGGCAATAAAAGTACTTTTAAATGGTGCAGGAAGAATTGGTAAGGCTGTTTTAAAACAGTTACTAGATTATAAAGATTTTGAAATAGTTATTATAAATGAAATAAATCCATATATTGAAAATATAGTTTATTCTATAAACTATGATTCAACTTATGGAAAACTTGAAAATAAATTTGAAATAGTTGAAAATAACTATATAAAAAATAAAAACTCAAAAATAAAAATCACAAATTTTAATTCCCTAGATAAACTTGATTTAACAAATATAGATATTATTATTGATTCTAGTGGAAAAAAAGAGGATATAAATCTTCTAAAAAGTCTTCCTGTTAGTGCTATTTTTTTAACTCACCCAAACAAAAATGCAGATATAAATGTGATTTTGGGAGCAAATGAAGAGAAACTAAATCCAACTATTCATAAAATCATCTCTACAAGTTCATGTAATGCAACTGCCCTACTTCCAGCTTTAAAACTAATAGATGAAAATAAAAAGATTTTATGTGGAGATATAGTTACTATTCACCCTCTTTTAAATCATCAAAGAGTTTTAGATGGAAGTTTTGTTGGAAGCCCAACTAGAGAAGTTGATTGTAATTTTGAATTTGGAAGGTCTTCAACTCAAAATATTATTCCAAATAAAACAACTACTATAAAGGCATGTTCTTATGTTTTAGAAAAATTCAATCAAGACCTTATCTCATCAAACTCTTTGAGAGTTCCAACAGATACAGTTGGTGCTATAAATGTAACTTTATTTACAAAAAAAAGTTCAACAAAAAATGAGATTATAGAACTTTTTAAAGAGTATGAAAAAAATCAACAATTTCCAATAATTCTAAATAATATTGAACCTTTAGTTTCAAGTGATTTTAAAAAGGAAAAATATACAACCATAGTTGATTTTAGATATTTAGAAGTAAAGAACAATATGATTAAACTACTACTTTGGTATGACAATGAATGGGGTTATGCTTCAAAAGTTGTTGAGATTTTAAAATATTATGAAGAAATAAAAAAAGGCAAGTAAAAAATACTTGCCTTTTAAAAAAATGGAATTTATCTAAGAATTAGATAAACTCTACACCTTTTGCACCCTCAGCAATATGTCCAATAACATATCCATCAGTGTTTGCTAAGATTGCATCAACATTTGAAGGATTTACAACTAAAACCATTCCTACACCCATGTTAAATGTTCTATACATCTCTTCAAGTTCTACATGTTTACCCATAAATTCAAAAATTGGTAAAACTTTGATTTTACTTCTATCAACAACTGCTTTAAAATTATCTGGTAAAACTCTTGGTAAGTTTTCAGTAATTCCACCACCAGTGATGTGTGCTAAAGCATTGATTTTATCTTTATTAGCTTTGAACTCTTTTACATAAATTCTAGTTGGTTCAAGTAAAACATCTTTAAGTGGTTTTCCTTGGAAATCATCTTCTAAAGACATTCCTAATTTTTCTAATAAAAGTTTTCTAACTAATGAAAAACCATTTGAGTGAACTCCAGAACTTGGTAATGCAATTAAAGTATCTCCAACTGCAATTTTATCAATTCTATTTAATTCATCTTTTTCAGCTATTCCAACACAGAAACCAGCTAAATCGAAATCACCTTCTTTATACATTCCTGGCATTTCAGCAGTTTCACCACCAACTAATGCACACTCACTTCTAATACAACCCTCTGCAATTCCTTTTACAACTTGAGTTGCTTCTTCAACTTCAAGTTTTGCAGTTGCATAATAATCTAGGAAAAATAATGGTTCTCCAAAATTACATAATAAATCATTTGTACACATTGCAACTAAGTCAATACCAACTGTATCAAATTTTTTAGAATCAATTGCTAATTTTAATTTTGTACCAACACCATCAGTTCCTGAAAGTAATACAGGTTTTTTATATCCACTTGGTAACTCGAATGCTCCTGCAAAAGAACCAATTCCACCTAAAACTCCTGGAATTACTGTTGATTTAACGTATGGTTTAATATTTTCTACAAATTGATTTCCTGCATCAATATCAACACCTGCATCTTTGTAACTAACTGTTGCCATTATTCACCTTTTTTTATATTCAATTTTCTAATCTACGAATACTTTAAAAATTTTTTGGTATTATAGCAAAATGTTTATAAATATTAAGGACTATATATAATGAAAGATAATTACGCATTTAATGAAATGATGGTACATGTGCCATTATGTACTCATAAAGAAGCCGCAAATGTTCTAATAATTGGAACTGTTGATGAAGATTTAAAATCAGAAGCTTCTAAACATAATAAAACTTCAAAAATTGAATTTGGAGACACATCTTTTTTAACTTCTAAAAACGAAAAAAACGTTGATGTAATAATTTTAACTGATGTTAAAATCGATGAATTATTACTTGCAAATATTGAAAGAATTTTAAATGATGATGGATTAATTTGTTTTGCAACAAAAGCATTTTCAAAAGATGAAGAACAATTATTAGCAGATTTAAAATTAGTTGGGTCAAAATTCTGGATTGCTATGCCATTTAGATTTGGACATAATACTTCAATTATTGCATCAAAAAGATATCATCCAACTGCTGATTTAAATCTACAAAGAGCTGATTTACTTGATGATTTAGATTACTATTCTGCAGAAATACACAATGCTTCATTTGTATTCCCAGCTGCCGAATTTAGAGCACTTACTGGTATCGCTAAAAGATAAAAATTCTCCTATTTAATAAAAATAAATCATTTTTATAGTAAAATATTACTATGAGTAATGATTTATTTAAAAACGCTATCGCTTTAACAGGCGGAATTTCAACTGGAAAAAGTACTGTTTGCAACCTATTTAAGCTTCATGGTTTTCTAACTATTGATGCTGATAAAATAGCTCATAAGCTATTGGATGAGAACTCTGATAAGATTATTGAAATGTTTGGAAAACAGTATGTGGAAAATGGAAAAGTTTTAAGAAAAGAACTTGGAAAAATCATTTTTTCAAATGAAGAAAACAAGTTAAAACTTGAAGCTCTACTTCACCCTTTAATTAAAGAAGAGATAATTAAAGAATCAAAAGTCTTTGAAGAACAAAATAAACCGTATTTTGTAGATATTCCACTATTCTTTGAAAAAATGCATTATCCAATTCCTAAATCTTTAGTTATTTATACTCCAAAAGAGTTACAAATTCAAAGACTTATGAAAAGAGATAATATTGATGAGAATGAAGCAAAATTAAAAATTTCTAATCAAATGGATATTGAAGAGAAAAAAAATCTTGCTGATATGGTAATTGATAATTCAAAAGATTTAAAACATTTACAAGATGAAGTAGAAAGAATCATCGGAGAAATTATATGACATACACAAAATATAGTGCGAGTGGAAATGATTTTATCATATGTCACTCTTTTGTTGAAAAAGATTATTCAGAAGATGCAATAAAATTATGTAATCGAACTGAAGGAATCGGTGCTGATGGTTTTGTAGTTTTGGTTCCAACAAATGAAGCAGACTTCAAATGGCTATTTTATAATAGTGATGGAAGTGATGCTGCTATGTGTGGGAATGCAACTAGAGCCTGTGCACATTACGCGTTTACAAATGGATTAATTACTTCAAATGAAACAAAATTCTTAACTGGTGCCGGATTAATAAAATCAACTATCGAAAATGATATAGTTGAAACGCAACTTACTGCACCAATAGTTGTAAAAGAAGAGTTTCAAGAAGAGGGATTAACTTGGTATCTTGTTGATACTGGTGTTCCTCATTTAGTAACTATAGTTGATGATCTAAATTTATATGATCACAATTTATCCGCAAAAATGAGATATAAACATAATGCAAATGTAAATTTCGCAAAAATAGAAGACGGATTTATAAAAGTTAGAACATACGAACGTGGTGTTGAAGGAGAAACTTTGGCATGTGGTACAGGAATGGCTGCATGTTTTTTAAGAGCTTTTAATTTGAATTTAGTAAAAGAAAAAGCTTTTGTTTATCCAAAAAGTGGAGAACAATTAACTCTTTCAATTAAGGATGGTATCATTTATTTTAAAGGTGCCGTCAAAAAAGTTTTTATAACTAATATTTAATAAAGAGGCCTATGTATTTATTAAAATTTTTAATCAATAACTCAAAGAAACTTCTGCTAGCTGTTTGTTTAGTTGGAACTGTACAAACTCACTGTTTAGCAAAAGGTTTACCTAAAGAGTATTATGAAATTAATGATATAACAAAAGCAAAAGAGTATTTTTTTGAACATTTATATACATTAATTATGGAAGAAAATGAAGTGATAAAAGGTGAAAGAGAATTTATCAGAAATGTTTTAACATCAAATATTTTGGATATAGATTATGATTCTGACACATTTATCAGACTTCTTAAAATAAAAGAGAAGTATAAAGTTGAGAATATCTATTCTTTGGAAGACTATCTAAAAAAAGTTGACATTATCCCTCCATCTTTAGCTCTTGCACAAGCTGCAATTGAGAGTGGTTGGGGTAAAAGTAGATTTTTTAAAGAAGCTAATAACATTTTTGGTCACTGGACATACAACTCTAAAATGGGATTAATTCCAAAAGAGAGAAAAGAAGGTTCATCTCATTTCGTTAGAGTATTTAAAAATCTAAAAGAATCAGTTAGTGTTTATATGTTAAATCTAAATAGAAATTTGGCTTATAAAAGTTTTCAAGAACAAAGATATGAACAAAGAAATAGACAAAAACATCCTGAAGGCTTAGCACTTTCACAAACAATGTTAAATTATTCAGGTATTGCACAAGATTATTTAAAAATATTAAAAGATATAATTGTCGTTAACAATTTACAAAACTTTGATAGAAGATTCTATCAATCATAAGGATAAAAATGAAATTTCCAGCACCTTTAAAATCTGACTCTATTAAGATTATGCTTCTTGGAAGTGGAGAATTAGGAAAAGAAGTTGTAATTGAAGCTCAAAGATTAGGTATAGAAACAATTGCTGTTGATAGCTACAATAATGCTCCTGCACAACTTGTAGCAAATAAATCATATACAATTAATATGAAAAATAAAAATGAACTTCTTGATATTATAAGAAGAGAAAAACCTACATATATTCTACCTGAAGTTGAAGCTATCAATATTCAAGCTTTATTTGAAGCTGAAAAAGAAGGATTTCATGTAATTCCAAATGCTGATGCTGTTAACAAAACAATGAACAGAAAAAACATTAGAGAATTTGCTGCTGAACAATTAAAATTACCAACAAGTAAATATAAATTTGTTACTACATTTGAAGCTTTAAAAGAAGCTGCTGGTGTTATTGGATTCCCTTGTGTTATCAAACCTGTAATGAGTTCTTCTGGTCATGGTCAAAGTGTTGCAAGAAGTGAAGCTGATTTAGAAAAATCTTGGGAAATGGCAAAAGAAGCAAGAGGTGATGCAAGCGAATTAATCGTTGAAGAATTTATCACTTTTGATTATGAAATTACTATGTTAACTGTTAGAAATGGAAAAGATACAGTATTTTGTGAACCAATTGGACATATTCAAAAAGATGGAGATTATATCTTCTCTTGGCAACCAATGAATATGAGTGAAATTGCAGTTAAAAAATCACAAGAAATTGCAAAAACAATTACTGATGGTCTTGGTGGAAGAGGTATTTTTGGTGTTGAACTTTTTGTAAAAGGTGACGATGTTTATTTTTCAGAAGTAAGTCCAAGACCACATGATACTGGAATGGTTACTATGATTACTCAAAGTGCTAGTGAATTTGCACTTCATGTAAGAGCAGTTTTAGGTTTACCAGTTGATTTTATAACTTATGGAGCAGGTGCAAGTGCTGCTTACAAAGCAAGTGGAGATACATTTAATCCACAAATTGATATATTTGATTCTTCATTTACAAAAGATTCAATTATTAGAGTATTTGGAAAACCGCAAAGTCATGTGGGAAGAAGAATGGCTGTGGCACTTACATTTGATAAAGATAGTAGTGATAAAGCTTTACAAAAAGCAAAAGAGATTATTGGAAATTTCAAAGATAACTAAAGGTTTTTTACCTTTAGTTTTAAACTTTAAGAGTTACTGTATACTGCATACCTTCATTGTCAATACTTGAAATATCAAGTTTTGCATTTATAAAACTAGCTAAATTTTTTGCTTCTAAAATATTTTTATTATCAATATCTGATAAAAATAAATTGTGAATATTTCTAACTTCAAAACCATTGTTTTTTACACTCATTTGAAATATATTTTTATTTAGCGAAATATTTACATCTATTTGCTTTTGTATTTTTCCTTTTTTTAACTCTTTTTTTACAACATCCATTGATGATTGTTCTATTAATGCAGATAAAATATTTTCTAAATATGCCATATTTAAATTAACAGGCTTAACTATATTTATTTCACTATTGTATTCAATAAATATTTTATATTTTATACCTGCATACATATAGTTATCAACTCTTCTTTTATGTAATTCTAATAAAGTGTTAAAACTATTCAGATTTGTAACTTTTATATTTTCAACACTTAATGTAGCTAATTGTTCTGCAAATTTTTTCAACTCTTCAAACTGTAAAGCGTAAGAGTCTATAGTTTCAAAAATAATTGTACTATTGATTAAATCTTCAACTCCTAATCTATTTATATATTTATCAAAAATTGAAGTATCAAACATATCTATAAAATATCGTAGATTAAACACCTTATTTTTTAAATTGATTAAATCTTTTATCTCATTTAAACATCTATTTTTAGCTTCACCTTTTATGCCATGAGTGTCTAAATCTAAAGATAATATTTCTAAAAAATTTTTATCATCAAAAATCAATGTATTTAATTCTGCTTTTTCAAATTGATTGTTATTATTTAAAACAATTCTCATTTGCTCTTTTATTAGACCTGTAATTTCATCTAAAGATAAACTTATCTCTAAAATTGAAGATTGGATATTCTCATGATTTTCATTAAATATTTGTCTATTTAATCTTGTTTTTCCACCATTTTCACTAGAAAATATCTCTTCTATATTAAAAAATTTATTATATTTACTTTTTAATATGAGAACTTCATTTGAAATTCTTTCAATATTTACAAAAATTTCTGATTTATAATCTCTTAGATTTTCCAATTTACTTTCCTATTTACAATTATCACTTAGACTTACATTTCCTTCTACTAATTGAACCCAGTTATTTTCATTTGATACATTCATTACATCACCTGAAACTTTTTTATAAATAGTATCTATTTGAAGCCAATCATTGTTTTTTTCTTTTATAGTGAATTTATCATCAAGTTTTAAAATTCTTAAAATTCTAGCGTCTGAATTTGTACTATTTCTTACATTTAAATTTTGTTTATTAACTATATAACAAGAAGAGTTTTTTTCACTTACATTTTTTTGTTCAGTTTTAACTTGTTCAAATGCTTTTTTTACACTATTTTTATCTTCTTTTTTAGCTTCTTCTTTTTGTTCTATCTTTTTTAAATCACTAACAGAAATACCATAATTGCTTAAATAGATTGTATAACCATACTCTTCATCAAGTTTTTTATATAGTTCAACACTTTTTGTTCTTGTATTAATATCAATGATTTTATGTCCTAAGATATTATCACCCTCAACATATCTTCCTTCTATATTTGCACTTAACTCAGTTTTTGTTAAACCATTTTGTTTATTTACTGCTGTTTCATCATTTAATTCTAGTACTACATAATCTTTCCCATTAAAAGAGTACATACTTTTTATTTTTAAATCTTTTAATTTTTTTGTTCTAGTAAAATCTGTAGTTAATCTTGCCATTTCATTTTGATGAGTAAATACATTTTTTTCATAATCTTCTTGTGATAATTTTGGTTCTTCTTTTATAATCATTTGTGGTTGATTTGGCATATTTGGATTTGAAATTTGCTCTACTTTTTTATTTTTTATTGCATTTACTTGTTCCTCTAAATAATCTTTCTCTAATCCAGTAATTGCTTTAAAGAACTCTTTAGATTGCTGATCTAAAGCATCTAATTTATCCATATTTTGTATATTTTGATCTTCTGCATAAAGATTAATTGCAGTAAGAAACCCCAATAAAATCATACTTATTCTCTTCATTTTTTCCCTTTTAATTTTATTTAAATATAAACTCATAATTAAATCCACCTATATATGTAGGATACTTCATAAAAAATGGTTTTTTTGAATCACTAGTTGTCCAATCATCAGATGTCATGTTTGTAAGATTTGAATTACCTCCCTCAACAACTAAAAAATCCTTATTAGAATCATATAAATTTGTATTAAATACTGGTAACATAAATGTATCTCTCATATCTTGACCATAAAAAGACATCATTCCCCAACAATACATTTGATCATTTATATCAATTCCACACATACCATTATCATCTTGTATAACTTTTATTTTTTTCCATTTTATTTTTTTTATAGAATCTTTAAATACTGGATCATTTTTATTTTCATCTGTATAATAATCACCTTTTAATTCATTTTTACTATTTATCCAAACTATTCCATTACTTGCAGTTGTTGTTCCTATTTCTGAAACTTTTTTAGAAAAATCAACTGATAAAAGTTCTACATCATCTTCTAATTTATATTCTTCATAATTTTTTATTGTACTATCTATAGGTATCACTTGTATTTTTTTATTAATTGGGTGAGAAATTTTATAATATATTCCATCTTCACTTTTTGCAATAAAAGAGTCTAATCCACCTTGAATTGATTCAAATTTTATTGAAGAATTCATTGTTGAATTCGAAATTATAATTTTAGTTGGTACACATAAATCATAATTAATATTTTCCCATTTAATTGTACAATCAAAAGAATTTGAATTATATGTATCTACTCCCCAAATATAAATATCTCCTTGATTAGATAATGCTGCTATTTTCCTATGTCCAAGAGTAAGAAGATATGTTAAGTCTTTAAATAATACTTTTACATTATTATCTGTTATATCTAATTCTGATATTCTTGTAGTTGAATAAGTTCTATTTCCTGTTCCTCCAAATCCATAGTTTGTGCCACCCCATCTATAAATTTTACCATTTTTATAATTTCCATTATTATCTGTATCAGTATTTCCAAAAATTAACCAAAATCCATCATTCGCAAATATTTTAGTTGCTTTTTTATTAACTGTACCATCAAAATCTTTACTTTTATACAACATTTCAACACTTGGACTCGATGGATCTACATTAGAATATAAAAAACCTTTTTGATATGCACTTGCAAGTCCTCCACAATATAATTCTCCTTTTATTGAAATTCCACAAGTACTATGAAAAACTGTACTAAAAAAATCAACAAATTTTGGTCTTAAGGGTGAAGAAAAGTAGTTTTGATTGTCTATATTTGTATCATATGTTTTAGCTCTTGCTCTAACTAATCCTGTAATAACTGGATAATATGAACCTAAACTACCATTTTCTTTTGTATATTTATTATTATCTATATCTATACCTACAATTCTATTAGCTATATTTCCCCAAGTATAAATATCTCCATTTACAATCATTCCACCAGCACGTCTAGTAAATTGAATAACTGTTTTTCCTATATCTCTTGTTGTTTGTTTTACTTTTACTGCACTTGATGAACCAATCATAATATATTCATCAGCTGTACTTGAAGTAGTATTTTTATGTAAAACAGTCATTCCTGCAAAAGACACATCTTTTACTAACTCTTTATATGTACTATTTACTGTCCCATCTTCATTTAATAACGTTACATTTTCATCAAGAAGTAAATCTTTATCAAAAGAGTATTTATAATTCCCATTTACATCATACCAATGTAAAACCCCATTTGAATCTAAATAATATTTTGCTTTTGCATCTGCTTTTGTAGTTGTAATTTTACTTTTATTATTAAAAATGAATTTTTCTTTTGTTGATAAAATAATTCCTACATCAGTTTCATTTGTACTTAACGGAGCTTTAGTATAAGTTCTGTACTTACTTGAATAATAGTAATCATATAAATTTGATTTTAAAACATTATCCATAGTTGAAAAACCATTTATTACATATTCATCATTTTTTAAAGTAATTACTTTACCAAAAGGATTTATAAAATCAAATCCCTTTGGTAAATAATTTTGCTCTTTTAAAGTATCAATAGTTGTAGGAGTTGTTCCCTTTTCTAAAAGATATTTTTTATATGCAAAAGCTATCTCTTCTTCTTTTTGTACAAGTTTTTTTATTTTTGTAAGAGTTAAAGAATCTATATAATTATCTGCGAATAAATAATTTATAGAAAGGAAAAAAAGGAAAAAAGCTTTCATACAAACTTTCATTTTATTTCCCTAGGTTTTGAAATATAATTTACAAAATATAAAGATTCATCCATATCACTTTTTTTAATTTCTCCTAGATATGATAAAATACCTTCTGCTGCTTTTAGTCCATTTTCACTTTGAGTATGTACTCTAGTTATGATTATATATCTATCTATACACATTTTTTTTGAATCTACAAAATCTAATTGATAATCAAGTAAAGACATTCTTGAAAAGATATCTTTTACTTTTGTTTCAATTTCTTCTTTTGAGATATAACTTTTTTCTAAATCTTCAATTTTTTTCTTTGCTTCATTAGCTCTAGTTTTTAATGATATTGTTTCATCTCTTTTTATTTGAAGTTCATTTGTAAGTTTTTCTTTTTCATAATATGTTTTATAATAGTTTAAAGCTCTAAATCCAACATAAACTATTGAATAAATTACTAAAGTTGAAATAATTAATTTACTTCCATTTTTTATTACTTTATTGCTTATACTAATCATTTCACTACCTTAGTTGGAGTTATACAATCAACTAATTCTTTATATTTATTTTGACTTTCACCCAATAATTTTTCTTGACGTTTTGCTAGTTGAGTCTCAATTTTTAACTCTCTATGTAAATTTTCTAAAGGTTCAGTATAAAAAACTTTATCAGTAAATGTTTTTAATCCTGAAAACATTACCCAACAACTTACCCCTAATAGTAATGACATATAAGTTAGTTTTGTTGTATGAGATTTTGCTGTATCTAACTCTTTTAAAGGTTTAACTAATTCTTCAATTTCTCCTAAAGATTTAGCTACTACTTCTTGTTTCTCATTTTTTGTATTTTGTTTTAAAATATTCTCAATTGCACACTTATATTTTGAGTTAATTACATAATAAATATTTTCAATTGCTCCACCACTTGAAAGCATTGCTATATGTTTTGTAATCAAAATTGATTTAATCATGTCATCTGTAATAAAGTTTTGATTTATTTTTGCAGAATATACTGTTTTATGATTAAATAAAATTACATACTCTCCATCAGCAATATGGATTAAAAATTGATTTCTTCCTAAATATCTTTTTGATAATAAATTTAATGAATAAATTTCATCATTTGTATATTTTGATAGATATACACTATATTTTTTAAAGGAATGATATGTAAACATATTTTGAGAAACATCAAATTCATCATTTATATAGAAAAATTCACTATCCTCTTTTGTTGCAAAATCAGTAATTACTAATCGTACCATACTTCTTCCCCTCTGATAATTGCAATTGCATCTTCTTTTGTTATTAACCCTTCTTTGTATTGTGCCATTGAAGCTTTTTCAACCGTCATATATTCTGCTGGATTTTCAAAATCACCACCATGTCCAAGTTTAAATCTTACAACCTCAGCGATTGGTACCCTATCTTTAAACCCTGTATGGTTACATTCATCACAACCAACTTTTTTATATCCACCTTCTCCATCAGGTTCTTTACAAAATTTACATAATTTTCGAACTAATCTTTGAGATACAATACCTCTTAAGTTATCGATAATATCCCCTTCATTTATTCCAAGAGAACTTGTCATCCTTGAAACAGTTGCTGGGGCTGAGTTTGTGTGCATTGTTGAGAAAACTAACTGACCTAAGTTAGATGCATTTACAAGTTGTGATGCCGTTTGTGGTTCTCTTGTTTCCCCAATTAAGATGATATTTGAATCTTGTCTTAGGATATCAACAACGGCTTCTGGGTAACCATACTTAAACTCCTCACTTGCACTTGCAAACTCAGATAAATCAATTTGGAAGAAAGATTCATCCACATATTCAACTGGATCTTCAATTGTAATTACATATTGTTGTTGTTTTGCAAGTTGTTGTAATAAAGCATACATCAAGTGTGTTTTACCACTTCCAACTTGTCCGGTAATTAATATCATTCCATTTGCATATTTTGTTAAATTTGAAAGGATATCAACTGTTTCTTGTGGATAGTTTAACCCTCTTAAATTATGAGAAACAACTCCACGTCCACCAATCATCCTCATAACTAATGAAAAGTTTAATTTTGAATTTATAAGACCAAGTCTGAATTTAATATTTTTCTTTCCATATTCATAATTTATAACCCCATTAATTGATTCATAATCTGAATCCTCTTGGTCAGCCATAGTTACAAGTCTTCTTTTTAATGTTTTTGCAATAGTAATTGGCATTGTTCCCATATCAACTTTTATACCATCAATTCTAAACCATAAAGAAGCATATCTACTTGTTTTTTGAATATGGATATCAGATGCTCCAAGTAAAATAGCTTGTCCCATCATTTTGTCAAAATATTTATTTATCTCTTCATCATTTTCTGTATCACTATTTGAACTAAAAATAATCTCTCTATCTTCCCCAAAAACTGAAGATAAAACGCCCTCACCTAAAACTACTATTTTTGTAAAATAGAATTTACTTAAAATTTCAAAATCAAGATTTACAACATCTCTAATACCTAAAACTTTATTTTTATTCTTTTTATCTTCTAATGTAATAATATACATTGTTGTACAAAATTCAAGTTTTTTTTCATCAAGTTGAAATGAAGTATCTTGATAATATTTTGATAATTCATTGTAAGTTGCATAATATTCATAACCTAAAGTTCTTACAAATTGTTCATATTTTTCTTCATTTGCGATTAAATCTCCATATCCACCTTTTAAATGGAATTTCTCTTTAATCATATCTTCGATTATATTTGATAAATGAGTATCTGGGTCGTCACTTTTACCTATAAAATCATAAATTGACTTCTTTTGTTTTTCAAAAAAATCTTTAAAATCAAACTCTGCTTTTTTCACTTTTTTCTGAGATTTCTTCTTTTTTTCACTTTTCATAAAAGGAAATTTAGGAGTATTCTTTAAAGTTGTTACTATTTTCTTTATCATAATTTCATCTTCTATTGATATAAAGTTTTAAATGTAAAAGTACTAATTACCAAGTTAATAACATCTGAACCTATTATTACAGTAACCAACATTGCAATCATCCAAAACATAAACTTCCATTGTAAAACCATATAATTTATGTTTTTTTCATACATTGTGTCACATGTTTGATATAAAGCTTTTGTAACTTCTGAAAAACTTGTTTTACTTAACTCTGACAATTTTATATCGGCTGTTATGATTGCAGGAAAATTGTATTTTTCAAACATAATAAATAGTTTTCTATTTTTATTTATCATCTCTGCCAACTCTTTAAAAAATGGTCGAAGCCCCTCTTTAAAATAATCTTTTGATAAAATCAATGAAGTTTTATGAAAAGAGATACCAGCACTTAACATACCATTTAAAATCCTAAACATAAATCTTCCATCAGAAAACGCTTGAGTTTTAAATACTTTATATAACCATGCTGGTTTATACTTTTCAGTATACAAATATCCAAAAAATATAAATGCCGTAACAAATATAGAAACTCCTAATCCTATGTAAGCCACATCATAAGTAAAATATTTTGGTATTCCTAAAAATTGTTCCACATCAGGATTTAACTTTCTTAATTGAACTAAATCTTTTTGTAACATATCAAGATATAAAATCAAACCATAAAAAGTACCAATGATAATAGATAAAGGAACAAAAATAGGATTTATCATCTTTAACATCAGATTTGAATTTGCTTTTTTAAAAGATAAAACAAGCTTTAATCCATCTAAGGTATTTGTACTATTTACAACCAAACTAAATTGAAAACTATTCAAAAATTTATGTTTATGTAAAATAGCTTCAAGTTTATGTTTTCCTATTTCCATATCTTTAATGGCAGCCATTAATCTTTTTTTGAAATTTGTTTCTCTTGTAATTTGTTCACTATATAACAATAATGCTCTTCTTGTATTAGAACCATTTTCTAATTTTGTAACAAGATAATCAAGCAAAAATTGTTCATATGGATCAGCAAACATACTCATTATTAAAAGCCTTTAATATTTCTAAGAGTAACTACGTAAACAATCTCTCTTCTTACATAAGATTTTGAATCTGTTCCACCAATTGCAAATCCTTCCACCGGTAAAACTCCTTGATAATTTTTTGTATCATCATGAACAATAATTGAACCAACTATTGCAGTTTCACCTAAGCTTACTTCTCTAGAAATGTTATAACTTTGGTCATTGTACTGAGGTAATTTAATAGTTGTTCCATCAATACTTACTTCTCCAAACTCAATTAATTTTTTAATTGATGGTAAGATATTCAAGAAAATTTTATCTCTTGATATTTTTGCCATTGCTGTTATTGAAGTTCCTTCTTTCAAAGTATTTACTGTAACATCAGAAGTTCTTGTATTTGTATCTGCATCAATTGTAGTTTCAATTTTTTCAACATAATCTGTATTTTCAGTGATTGATTGAACAGTTGGAATATTGTTTTTTAGAACAATCATATTTTTACTGTAGTTTAATATTTTTCCAATTTCATTGTTTGCAGTTGCTGCAACTTTTAAAAGTCTAGTTACATTATCACTTGTAAAATTAAGTGCTCCATCAGCTCCAATTCCTCTTATAACTCCTGTTCCTGCATTTGTTTGTCTATCATCTGAAATACTTCCAATTCCATATTGTCTATTTTTATTTAAAAGTATTTCAATTCTTTCAAACTCAATAACTGCTTCTTTTGAGAATGTTGATTCATAAGCTTTTGCTACAGTTCTTACTGCATTTTCTATTGATTTTGTTGATTTTAGAAATATCAATCCACTAGCTTTATCTATATGATAAGTTGAAATTTTATCTGTTGAGATTATATTTTTTAACATTTTGTCAAGTTCATCATATAAAACAATTTGAGAATTGTTTTCTACTTTGCTCTCTCCAGTTGATTCTTGATTAGTTGTTTGACTTGTAGATTTGATATCTAATAAAGGAATATTTAATTCTATAACTGTATCTTTATATCTTGTTATATTTATAACTTCTTTATCATAATCTATGTCAACATATACATCTTTTGCATGACCTAAAGAATTTAATGCATCTTTTAAATCTTTTGAACTAATACTAATAATACTATTTTGGAAATCATCTTTATTATCTATATAATTTCCAATATTTACTTCATAGCCTGATTCTGTTGTAATTAGTTTGATTAACTCTTCAACTGATATTTGACCATCTAATTTAAAAGGAATATGTTCTATTGATTGTTTTTTTGTTTCACTAGTACTTAAAAGTTTTACAAGATAAATTGAACCATTTTTCTTAATAAATAATTCTTTATCTAAAACAGCATTTAAATACTGATTTAACTCTGTAATATTATGTATTTTAATTCTACTTTTTGGTATTAAAACATCACTACTTTTTAAATAGTAAAAATTACCATCTAAAATCTCCATCTCTTTTAAAATATCACTTAAAGATTTATCTTCTAAAATACTTATGAACTCTTTATCTTTTACTTTTTCATCAACTAAGGAATCGGAATATGATTTTTTTATCGCATTGTAATTTTCTTTATCTAAAGAAGATTTTGTATTCTCAAGCATCTCTTCATGATAATCTTTTGAGCTACAACCACCTAGTAGTAAAAAAAGCGTTCCTAAAAACCATAAATTTTTAAAATCTTTCAACATATAATTCCTTATTTAAAATAAAATGCATAATCGAATCCCCCGATATAAGTTGGATATTTTAGAAATAAATTCCCATTGTTATTAAAATTATCAAAAGCCATTTGAGAAGTCTTATCACTTTCTTGAGAAATAAATAACTTATTTATAGTATTTATTTTACTTACATCATATAAAGATGTGCTTAAAATTGGTATACTTCGTCCAACATTTCCCCAACAATACATTTGAGACTGGCTACCTATTCCTGTCATTGCACATACAAAAGTTTTACTTGTCTCTTTTACTTTCACATGTACATTATCTATTCCCCATGATTCATCACCTCTTGATTGAGCGAAAGACCAACCATTATAACCATAATCCGTACTTTTTAAACCTCTTGTACTAAATCTAACTTTTAATTTTCCAGAAGAATCTAATTTTGTTTTTATTTTATAATGATATTTTTCATCATTATCGTTATTGTAACTTCCTGAAGAACCAACTTTTTGTAATGATTCTCCAGTATCATTTATATCAGAAAGATAAGGATGGTTATCATGTATAAAATCATCTTCAACAAAAACTACATCATTTAAAGTTACAGTAAATCTTTCAAAATCCCAAGTATCAATCTCATAAAAGTCAAATTCCAATTCAACTTCATTGTTTGCATAACTTGTCCCTATAGAGAATGTTTTTTCTATATAAGAAGGTTTATTTGTATAATTTATTGGAGGTTGACTTCCATATTCAACCTCTTCAATATTAAAACTACCTAAAAATTTTGTTACAGGTATTTCATCTGTACCATCATCACTTACAGAAGTTACCCTAATTTTTCCAGAACTTTTATTTACTGAACTTCCATCCCATCCTGTTGATTTTCCATCTTCAAAATCTTCAAAAATTTCATATTTAACAGTGTCTAATTGATAAATTGAAATATTTGAAAAATTTGCATAATCTTTTCCATTAAAATTATTTGAAAAAGTATTTAACTCATCCAAAGCAGTTGTAAAAATTTTATTATCTGTTGTTGTACAGTTTGTTGCTGTAGTTGTTTTACAAGTTAAAAAATCACTACTTCCAAATAACTGCATACTATCATTTACATATACATATAATTCTTGAGAATTATTATCATAGATTGATGCACTAACTGCACTACTTGGAATTTCACTTACAAGACTTAGTTCTTTATTTCCAACTGTTCTATAAAAGTTATTATCAACTCCCTTTAAAAGAAAATCTTTACTATTTGTAAAAATTCCATCTGGATTAAATTTTAAAGAACTACTAACAAGTGTTGGCTCATAATAAACTGTACCATTAGGTCTTTCACCCCAAATATAAAAATAGTTATTACTATCTATTGCACCAAACATCGCAGTATCTCTTAATGCAAATATTTTTTTAAATATTGCTCCATTACTTTTTACTTCTTCTGGAGTTAACTGAACAATAAATTTATCACTACTTCCTATACCTAATCCACCTTTATAGTTTCTTCCTATTGTATAAATTTTTCCTTCATCAGATAAAACAGCAATTGTATCTTCAACCATTACAATATCTGTTAAATAGATTTCATCTCTTGTAATCATTAATTCATTACCTGAACCATCTTCTATAACTGGTCCTCCATCATCAGATATTTTGATAGTTTTAGGACTATCATCAGTCTGATCACTTTTTCCCCATCCAAAAAATTTATTTTTACTTAAAATAGAAGTTTCACTTACAGTTGAACTAATATTTTCAAAATACATTTGTGAAATTTGTCCATTACAATATAAATCTCCACCAAACTTTTTTTGAACTTTATCAAAATAATTAAATAAAGGTGAAATAGCACAAACATTACTACTATTCATTGCCATTTTTTCAAATTTTATTCTATATGGATTGTTGTACCATTTTTTATTTATTAAATCTAATGTTTCTGTTCCTGTATTAATATCTTCTATTTGAACTTTTAACATTACAGGTGTATTAACATAATCAGGAGATAAAGTTTTATCTAATTGCCCATAACTTTGTATTCCTGCTTTTTTATATTGATTATTTCCCCAACAAAAAATATCACCATTTGCTAACATACAGCCACCATCACGTCTTAAAAGCAAATCTTTTGCATCAGGAATATAAGATAAAATTCTATCTCCTATACTTATTTCATCATTTACTTGCCCTGTTGTTCTTCCTGTTCCTGATGGTATCCATGTATTATTTCCTTCATAATAATACTCATACCAAGAATTTCCATCTTTTACATAAGCTTTTTCACCTATTCCCACTTTTATATATGCTAAATCATCTAAATTATCTAAATAAACTGGTGCCTTTTGATAAACTTCTATAGAATTGCTTGCTGTTTTACAATATTTGTAGATTAATTTTTCATTTTTTAGTTCATAAAAATATTGTCCTGAATTACAACTTTGAGAAGGTAAAAATATAGAATTATCTCCTTTTGTTAAAACAGAAACTATCTCTTTTTGTAAAGAGTTATATAAAACAAGGGAACCTTTTACCAACTCTGTTTTAGAAATATTTTTTGGAGGAATTGTATTTACTCTAAATACTTTATTCGTATAAAAATTATATAGATAATTATACTCTTCATTATAATCTGTCTCTTTTTCGATAGCACCTTTAATAAATGCACTATTTTTATCATCAAAAGTTATTACAATATCTTTTGAAGTAAGAGGATTTGTTTTATTAAAATTTGTTCCTAAATAGTCTTTAACTTCTAATTTATCCCAATCTATTGTATCATCACTTTTTTTAGGAATTTTTCCTGTTTGTAAAATATATTTATTTAATGCTAATGATATATATTCCTCTTTTTGAATAAGAGATTTTACATTATTCATCAATGATATATTTTCACTTGACGCAAAAACAAAATTAAAAAATATGATTATAAAAATTAGAGTTTTGATTTAATCCACCTTTAGAATTTGTAAATTTCCAGAAGAATCATCTATCATTTTTACATTTTTTGTTTTATCTTTTATATAGATATAACTACCAACTTTTAAATTTGAAAGTTTTGTTGTTTCTGAAGTTAAAATACTTTCACTACTAACTGTTATATTCCCTTTATTAAAATCTTTTTTATCATATTCAATCCAATTTGAACTAGCGTTATACCATCTAATTGTTCTATCATTATTGTTGCAATAAGTACTTTTTAGTGATGCAACACAAGTTTTTGCAATACTATTTCCATTTTTTAATAAATCAAATATATTTTTTGCTTCATCGGATTTTAGCTCAAACTCAACGTACATATTATTTACATCAGTATCATCACTAAAAACTGTCGTATAATCTCTGTATAAATCTCTATTGTAAAGTTGAACTAAAAAATTTTCAATTCCTAGATTTTCATCTCTTGTTTTTCTATATTCATCTTTTGTAATTGCATATTTTAGTTGTAATTTTGAACTATCTTTAAAATCAATATTTTCACCCATTCTATTTAGTACAGAAAAATTACTTCCTAAATAGTTATCATCTATTAAATCTGTTATTGTTGGAATTTTATATTCAGTTAAAATATATTTTTCAAAATTTTTTGCGATATTCTCTTCTATTTGAATCAAATCTTGAATATATAAAGTATTTTGTTTTTGAGCTGTTAATGTATCTTGTGAAAAAGATGATATTAAAATTGTAATCAAAAGTATAAATTGTCTAATCATTTTAAAATCTCTATTCCATCTAAAGTTTTTACATATTTTACACCGTCAATGTCATATAACAAAGCACCTTTTGGTATAGAATCGAAAGCATTTTCAGTAATATGTTTTGAAGTATCGTTTGTAATAATTATCGGTCCATTTTTAAAATTATCAACATGATATGCTATCAAATATGTATTTGGAACAACTTCTAAACCATCAAGTTTTTTTGTCAATTTAATATAAATATGATTATTCTCTTTACAATTTACAGCTGTTGTAAATGCTGTCGTTGGACAATCTTGAATTGCGCCACCATTTTGTTTGATTAAATCATATAAATGTTTCGCAAATTCATCTTCTAAAATAAAGTTTACCTCATCATTCCTAACATAAGTTCTTTTTCTATATGTATTACTTTCATATAAAGCTTTTATTGAAGTATCAGCTTTTAAATCACTATTTAAACCATAAGAGATTTTTGTCAATGTACTACTCAAAGCTATATTTGAATTTACATTATTTACTAAAGTTAAATTCCCTATCAATGTTTTTATTTCAGCAAGAGTTGGAAACTTGTAGTTTGTTAAAATATACTCTTCATAAGCTTTTGCTATTGATTCTTCATATAAGATGATTGTTTTTACATCTTGAAGAGCACTTTGTCTATCTTCAAAATTAGTTAAATCTAAAGCAAAAGATGAGTTAATCAATAAAAATAAAATAAATAAAATTTTCTTCATAATATATCTTTCAACTCTTTATAAAGTCTTGTTTCAAGTGCATTCTCATTTTTATAAAGTCTATCTTTTATTCTTGATTTAAAATAAGCTTTTTTCCTATCTTTTAACGTTTGTTCGCTAATCGAAGTTTCGCCATTATTTAAAAAATCAAAATAAAGCTTATCATAAGGGGTAAACTCATCTAAAATTGCATTCAATGTAGTTTCTTTATTTGAACTTGTATTATATAAGATTTCATCTGCCAAAAAATGTATTGCTTTTGTTAAATTTTCTTCAATATCAATATCATTTAATACTCTATTTTTCTCAACTTTCCCAACTTCAAAAGTATATTTTTTATCAACTGGTTCAATTGAAGTTACATCAATAACATCTTTTAGTTTTGCTTTTAGTGCAAGTAATTTTAACTTTTCATCTTCACTTATCTCAAAATTTCCAGTTTCATTTACTAACTCTTTATTAGAAAGATTGCTATCTTTATTTCTATCAAGAAGAAGAACTTTTCCCCAGTTTTCACCTTTTGGTAAATTGGCAATAATATCATCACGTGTTATTTCATCTGGATTTTTATTGTATTGCTTGGCTAATAAAGTTTTGATTTCAGAGATTATTTCATAATGTTCTTGGATTTGTTTTGCTTCTTGAATATCACTATAAGATTTATACATAGCACCTGCAGAAAATATAGCTGTAACAATAAGTGCCGATGATAGCCATATATTTCCCAACATTAGAAAAAAACCTTTTTTAAGAGTAAAACAAAAAGTAAATGCTAATACTTAGCACTTAGGTTTTGTTTTTTAAAATATAATATTTAGGCAAAAGCCTAAATATTATTGAACTACTTCGTCTGAACCAAAATCTTTAAAATAAAGAATGAACATTCCATCACCTAATTGAGCAGCTGTAGGATCAACAGGCTTCCCATCAGCATCTACAGTACCAATAGCAGGTGTTCGTTGTTCAATAGATGAACCTGTTGAACTAATTACTCCACTTTTTGCTGTAGCACTTGTTGCTGTTCTATCTATGTAAGCTACAGCAGCTAAATCACTTGCTATTTGTGATTCTAAAAATGCAGCATTTGAAGATAAACCACCTTTAGAAAAATCTACAAATATTCCAGGTACTCTTTTTACAGTACCAACTGCAGCTGGTGCTACTAAAGAAATTTGCATATCACTAGTATTTGTTGCAGCAGATACAACTCCACCACCAAATGAAATAGCATTATATATATTTGCATTATTTGCATTATTATTTGTATCAGTTAATTGTGTATTAATTTGTTCTGCAAAATATGAAAGAGCTGCTAATCCCTCTAAAGTGTTAACTTTATCACCTGATGCTGTACTTGCAATTTGCTCTGATTTAGCTGCGATTTTAACCCCATCTTTTATATTATTAATTTCAGTAATAATACTTGTTTTTTGTGCAATACCTTCGATTTTATCTCCAGTTCCTCCAAATGTTTGGAACATATAAATCATTGCTCCAACTACTACGATAATCATAGCTATCAACTGTGGCATTTTCTTTCCCCTTTATTAAATTTAAGTTTACCTACCAACCGCCCTATTATACAACAACTATTATTTTAGTTGCACCAAAAATCACTTAAAAACTATACAAACAAAAATTCCGTCTTTTGTTGTGCCTGTTGTTCCAAAATCTTTTGTTCCCTCAACATATGCACTTCCATTTTGATCAAATGTACCAAAAAGCATCTTTTCACAAAATTCTCGACCTGAGAAACTTTCTGAGAAAATAGCCTTACTCATCAATGCACTAGCTTTTGACATATCTACTAAAAGTTTATATGAACTAGTGTCATTTATATTTGGTATAATTTGCCAAATCACTTCACTATTTGGAAATTTTGTTGTAGTTTTATTTTCACCAGTACTAGAATTTGTATCTGCTACTGGAGTTATTTCCATATTTGATAATAAAATACCCGCTTTATCCAATTCCTCAAAATTTATACTTGATAAAGTTCCACCAGATTGAATATAAGTATTTACAAATCCATCCATTGTTATAAACATAGATTTCATTCTATCAAGTTCACTTGTTATTGTACTGTCATCAGCTTCATATCTAGTAAGTAAAATTATTAAAGCTGAAACAATTGCAATTATTGATGAAACAAGATATGGCAAATATTATCCTTGAATTAGAGTTTTTCTAACTTGGGATATATTCTAACACAAGATACACTAAAGAAAAACTTAAAACTAATTATTTTTAAATACATTTTTGAATGCTTATTTATTCAAAAATAATTAAATAATCTAATATTACAATTAATAATTAAATATTCATAAATTTTCATTTTTTAGAATAATATAAATAAAAAAATAAATAGAAATAGTTTGAAGATTTTTGAATATCCTCTTAACTTCTGTATTTACAATGTTCTATTAAAATATCTGGGCATAAATTTTTGATAATTTCAATATTTTTGGCTTACGCCCTAACAAACGCCCTAATTTTTTCTATATTTAATTAGATTACATTAGCATAAGTTAGATTAATATTTAACAAGAAGCTTGATTTTATCGGGATTTTATAGACTATCTTGGATTGTGTTAGATTTAAAAATGGCACGCCTGGTAGGATTTTATAGGAATCGAACTCTTAACTAATAAATACCATTTAGTCATTACTCCTAAAATATTAATTATATTTTATGAAGCTAATAAATGGTATTTAAAGGCACCAATTTGACACCAATTGAATTATAGATTTTTATTTTAATTTATTTGCTAAATAATCAATTTTTTCTAAAATCAAATCTTTTGCTTCCTGAGGATATTTATTTAAATCATCAATAATTAACTGTTTAGCTTTCGTTGCATTTTTCTCTTTTAATGCAATAAAATATGCTTTTTGTTTAGTATATGTTTTTTTAGATAAAGTTTTACCATTAAATTTTTCAAGTTTTAAAATACAATCTTCCATTTCATTTATATTATAAAATTTAAGTGCAATATCAAATTTAGTTAATAACGGGTAATAACTATCTGGATATTTTGCAATTGCATCATTTATTAATCTTAATGATTCTTCTTCTTTATTCTCACACTTTGCTAGATAAAGAGCCTCTGCTCTGTCTCCCATATCCATATTAGATTCCACACTCAATCTCTTTAACTCAATAGTAATTCTTCTAAGTTCTTCTTTATTTTCAAAACTTTTATCACTATAAATTAGACAATAAAAATATAATTGAACATGATATATATAATTTCTATTCTCTATATAATTATCTTTAGCAAAACTAAGGGCTTTTGAATATCCTTCTGTTTGAATATAACAATGTACAATTTCTCGCTTTGCTCTTGCTTTTATATATTGTGAATCAACTATAGATTTCAATCTATCTATTGCTTTTGTATATTCTCCTATTAATCTGTAATAATATCCTAAAACAAAATTATGTTGATCACCATTAATTCTTTGAACTTCATCTAAAACTCTTTTATCTCTTTTTTTTGCCAAAGCTAAACACAAATAGTATTTTATATCATTTGCTAAATAATAATCAATGTACTCTTCTTTCTCTAAAACTTTATATGCTAAATCGATTACTTTCTGTAAACTTCCATTATGATATAAATCTTTCATTGTTCTTAAAAAATGGGATGGTAATAATAAATTTTCATCAATTTCTTCACCTTCTAATAATGCTTGTTTTAAAGAAAACAAATAATCACTAGAATCCTTTTCAATTTTCTCATCAGAACGAATAAATGCTGAAACATGTGTTTTTATTTTAGTTAAATATTCTTCTTTTATTTTTAATCTATTCCTAATTATATAATCTCTAATGGAATCATTTACTCTGATAAATTGTCCATCATAACCAAAATATTCACAAATATTTTCTGTAACTAATATTTCTAATATTTCATTAATTGTTTCATCAGATATTATCTCATTTAAAAACTCTATGCTTATTATCTCAAATTGAGCAATTAATCTTATTAAAGACAATATGTACTCATCTTCTTGATAATGTTTAATAAGCGCTGAAGCTTTTTCATCATTAAACTCTCTAATTTCATGAATATTTTTTTTCACAGTTTCTATATTAGTTCTATCAATATAATCTACACAATATAAAATTTGTTCAGGAAGACCTTTGAAAGTATCACTTATATAGTTAAAATCATCTACTACCATTTCAATATCATATATTTCTAATAATCTTTTAAATAATCTTTTTCTTTCAGATGGAGTTAAATCATCAACATGCTCCGAATAAAAGGCATCATTATTAATTTCAGTATAATGAACTTTATATTTTGAAGCAGTACAAATAAGAACTTTATTATCTAATTCACTAGACTCAATTATTTTTCTAAACCAATTAGAAAATTTTCTTTCATAATTTACAATACAACCATTATCTAATATCAAAATAATTTCATTGTTTGATTGTATTTCTTTTAAAATATTAATTGCTAAATTTATTTTATAGTCTTGATTTTTAGATAATAAATCTGATAAATCTGAATCAATATCTAAAAATCCAAAATCATTTATTTTTAAAATAAAATCTTCTATACTATCATTTGTATCAAGATAAATAGAATTTGGGGTGTAGTATTGATTGATAATATCCGTTTTAACAAGAGCATATTTTAAAAATGTTCTTCTTCCAATTGATTCTAGTCCCGTTGCAATTATACATTTAGGTTGAGCTTTCTCAAAATTATCTAATCTTTCCTCAAAATTTTCAAGAATTTTATTTCTACCTATACATAAATTATTTTTTTTCATTAATTTTGGATGTTTTTTAAGAGATATTTCTCTTAATTTTTGTTCAATTCGTTTAGCTACAACTGTTGGCTTACTTACAAATTTAATATTATATTCACTTACTAACCACTCAGGAATTCTTTCATCTTTATATGTAATGTTTTTATCAATAATAATTGGATAAAACTGTTTTGTCCTATTTCCTAAATTATTTGTTGCAACTAAAACTTCTTTTTTTACCCACTCTGATTCTAATGAATTTTCTGAAATAAAAAAAACAAATAAATCAGTTTTATCTAAACCTTCTAAAATTTCATCAATTGTTTTATTTCCTATTTCAAAAGTATATTCATCATAGTGAATTCCATGTTTGTTTTTTAGCTTATCGGCAACTATTCTAACAAATTTGTCTTTATCCGATGAAGAATGAGATAAAAATGCTTTTATCATGCTTTTATTTCCTTAGGTTAATATCGTTAATATTTTACAATACTAACAATTATTATATTAAAAGTTCCAATGAAAATTATTATTTCATAATTTTTTTATTCCTATTTATAAAATAAATAGAGAAAAACTTATATTTTTTTTTACAACTATATATAACATCTAAAATAAAGGTGCAAAATAAACTAAAAATTTAAAATAAAACTCTTCTTTCCTTCTAGGCTCTTCATGATTTTCATGAAAGAGTTTCAGAGAGAAAATTAAATGATATATGCAACTAAAGAATTGCAAGAAGAACCTTTATTCAGTCAATATGAATTTTTAAAAGATTCTTACTATAAAACATCTTTACGGAAGGAGTTAAATCAACAAAATTATTTAAAAAAATATTTGTTTAGTAACGAAAAAACTGGTGAATGCCTAAATATTAATTATTCCTTTGATAATAATTATAAAAAATATATAAAATCAATAGAACAAAAAATTTTTTGCATTGAAGATTTGGCAAAAGAAGAAGGTTTAATGCCTATATTTATTACTTTTACTTTACCTTCAAATTTTCATCCTTTTTCTTCTATAAATTATAAAAATAGAAGATTATACACTAGCATAAATAAAAATTTTGATTTTAAAAGTATAGAAGAATCAATATTGCAAGGTTACAAATTTTTAAATAATGTATTTAGAGTTTTTTATAAAAGAATAAAAAATATTTCAAAAAAACTTTATTATATTAAAGTATTTGAAATACATAAAACTTTAATTCCACATGTTCACATTTTACTTTATGTAAAAGATGAAACTATTGTTAAAAAAAGTAAAAAAAAGAATTCAAAAATAACAAACAAAAAAAGTAGCATAAGTGAAAAAGTAAGAGAAAAATTTGATAAAATTATAGATGAATTTGAGTTGAATCAAAACGATTTTAACTTAGTTCATTTTGATAAGAAAGAATTAGAAAAAATCAGATTTAAATCTGGTATTAGTAGACCTGCATTATATTTAATGAAATATATAACTAAGTCTCTAAAAACGGGTTCAGACTATTATTTAGCTCGACTACTTGACGGCTGGAAAAGAGTTAATAAAATTAAAATAATCACTTCATCGAACTTAGATTTATCTTTAGGTGATTATAGGACTATTTATCACAGTATAGATAGGAATGAAAAAGATAAGCTATTAAAAAAAGCTTCATCAACTGGTAAAAGTATTTTTTATTATATTTTAAAAAATATATCTATTATAAAGTTTGTTAAACAAAAAGGGCAAACTAACATAAATCAATTTTTAGTGAATAAAAATTCTTCCATAATTCTTTTTAAATATATCACACAATTTTCAGTTAAAGGTGCTTGTCACAATTATATTGACAAGTTAGAAATTTTTATAAATAAAGAATTAGTTTATAAAAAAGAAAAATATATAAAAATAAAAATTTAAATATTGGAGAAAAAAATGAATTCAAAAATAATTATAACAGGTCAAGTTTTTGCAATGGCAAAGAAAATGTATAAGGAAGAAGAAGTTATATATGTACAATTCCTTAATAAAAATGATAACGGTGGTGTTGAAATTCAACAAATAAAATTAACTGATAAAAATGATACTTTATCTATTAAAGAAGGTTTAACAGTAAAAATCCCAGTTAAAGTTTCAAGTTTTGAAAACAAACTTTTTTTTACACAAAGTGAGCCTATGTTAAAATGATATACGGAATCATAAGTTATTTCCGAAGCCTATTAATAATGGGCTTCTTTTGTTTTATAATGTATGTTACAGCAATAAGTTTATCAACAAAAGATTTTAAAGAGGAATTAGATTCTTTATACATCATGATTACTATATCTTCTTTATTGGTTTCTATATATTATATGTGGAACTGGAAATATATTTTAATGCCTTATTCTCTTAACTTTCATAGCTTGTTTTCACATAACACTTTAATTGAGATACGAAATAAAAGAACACTATTTTTGGATTTCTTTATATCTAAAAAAAATATTAAATCAAAAAATGTTCTGGAAGAAATTTTTACAAAGGATTTAAAAAGGTTTGAGCTTGAATATGCAAATTTAGTTTCAATTGATTTAGAAACTTATAGAAAAAATAAAGAAAAAATCCTGCATTATTTGGGGATTATTTCAAATGATTATGAAGTAAGTATAAAAGCAAAAAAAAATAAAAGTGTAGTTCTATCATTTTATAAGTTACCCAATTTTTATTCTATTGATTTTTCTTTATTTAAAAAAGATTACTTATTCCTAGGAATATATGAAAAAGGCTTTTATTATCGAGATATAAATTCTTTAGACCACCACCTAATTGTAGGTGAATCAGGGAGTGGAAAATCAAATTTAATGCAACTTTTTAACATAAACTTTTTACATAATTCTAATAGATTTAATAAAATGTATATGATTGACCTCAAAGGTGGAGTTGAATTAAAACAATATGAAAAAATTGATAATGTAGAGTTTGTTTCAAGTATTGAAAAACTAGATATATTACTAGATAGTGTTTTAAAAGAATTGGAATCTACTCAAAAATATATGTTAGAAAATAATATTAGAAAAATAGATACATATACATTACTAATATTTGACGAGATAGGTGCTGTTAGTGTTTATCCTGATAAAAAAATTCGTGAATCTATATTTAATAAGCTTTCTTTGATAGCTATGCAAGGAAGAGCCTCAGGAATCTTATTATTTTTATTTGGTCAAAAAATTGATAGTACCATTCTACCAACTGCAATTACAAATAATATTCAATCAAGAGTATTATTAAAAACTGCAAACGATAATAATATAAATATTATAGATTTAAAAGATAATATTCGAGAAAGAATCTCTACGAAAGAAATTCAAGATTTTACAAAAGGTAGAGCAATTATTAAAAATGGTTTTACAAGTGATAAAAATCTTTTTCAAATACCTTTTATTTCAGACAATTTTTTAAATACAATTCTTAAAATTTACTCAAAAAATATATAGTTCGTAAGCTGAAAACTCACGCAAGTGAGTTGTAAGCTTACTCTTGACCTATTTAATTAAAAGTGTCAGGTTTAATTATTCATTTAAATTTGGATTTAAAAATTCTAATGTGATTAATAAATGTCTATAAGAATAAAATGCTCTTTTTAGATTTATAATTTCTGAATATTTATCAGTTTTTTTATCGCTTAATGCTAATGTAACCAATGAAATCTTTTTTTCAACTTCTTCATTATCTTTTAATTCTAAAATGGTTGCTAGTAGTCTAATATTTCTTTCAGTTTCTTGTATTGTAATTGAATATAAATTATCAATATTTTTTATTTTATTATCTAATTCATTTTTTTCTATGTAAAATTTTAATTTTTCTTTTAATTCTTTTAAAATTCCAAATAGTTCATTAATTTCTTTTTTATTTAATAAGTCACTATCAAAATCATTCAATAAAACTTTTTTTCTTTCTTTTTTCTTTTTAATCATTCTATAAACTTTGTGTATTTTTTTGTACACATTTTATATTAATAATGTTTAAAGATTTATTTTTTGTGTACTTTAATGTACACTTAAGTAAATTCGTTATAGAATTTCAATGTACATTTTTCTACACTTTTATTGACATATATTTTTTATTTGCAATGTGTAGATTTTTGTACACTAAATCAATATAAAAAGGAAATATAATGAATATAGCATTAGAAAATTTAGAAAAAATACAAGAAATTTATAACATATTAGTTTTGTTAAGAGATAGAGAAATGAATAAAATTGAAAAACGATGGTTAACAACAGAGGAACTAAGTGAATATATTGGATATAGCAAAGAGAGCATAAAAAATATGATTAAGGATGAAGAATTTGTAATTGACTTACACTATTACAAAAAACATAGGAAAAATATATTTGATAAAACAGAAATTGATAAATGGATAATGTGTTCAGATAAAACAACTAATAAAAATTATGAATTATTAGCAAATAGAATATTAGAAAATGTAGCATAAGGAGAAAAAATGAATATCTATATAAAACAAGTAAAAAATAAAAAAGGGCAAACAAAAGAATGGTTATGGGTAAACTATACAATTAATGGAAAAAGATTCAGAAAACCTCTTGAAATGGAAAATACAAAAGCTAATTATAAAAAAGCAGAAAATGAAATTCTTCCTATATTACAATACAAACTAATGAATGGAGAATTAAACCAAAACAAAAAAATTCCAACTGTTGAAGAATATATGAATTTTTCTTTTGAATTACACAAAGGTGGTAGATGTCAAAGCACTATATATGGACACCAAAAGAATTATGATAAATATATAAAGGAAACATTTGGGCATAAAACATTAGATAAAGTAAAACCTTCTGAAATTACTTTATGGCAAAACAATCTTCAAAAAGAGTATAAATTATCTAAAAGCTATATTTTAAAAATTAGGGGATTGTTATATACAATGTTTGAAGATGCTATTGAAAATGAAATTATTAAAATAAATCCTATTAAAAAGGTAAAAACAATAAAACAAACTGAACAATCAAAAGTTAAAAGAATAGAACTAACACCTTTTAAAACGGAAGAAATAATTCAAATTTTATCAGTGGCTACCAATCAAGATAAAAACTTAATAGCCGTTCTTTTTATGACTGGATTAAGGATAGGAGAATGTATAGGTCTAACTTGGGATTGTATAGATTTTGAAAATAGAACTATCACAGTAAAGAGACAAATTGTAAACGGGCAAATAAAAGATATTTTGAAAACGACTAAAAGCAAGAGAATTATTCCAATAATAGAACCTTTAATTCCTTTTTTAGAAAATCAAAAAATAATAACGGGGAATCATAATTCATTTGTATTTTTAACAACAAGAACAAATAAACATTTTCATTCAGCTGGAAAAATAAGAGAACAAATTTGGATACCAATAATAGAAAAAGCAAATGTAGAATATAGAAATCTACATCAAACAAGAGGAACATTTATATCAACTCTAATTAGTAATGGGGAAGATATAAACTATGTGAGTAAAATTGCTGGACACGAAAATGTAAAAATAACTCTTGAAAAATATTCACAATATATACCAATTCAGAATATGAATTTCGGAAATTGTTTTAAAAAAATTCTGACACCATTAGACACCGAATTGACACCTAAAAAAAATGAGAGTATTTGAAAGCCCTTATTTTAAGGGTTTTTAAGGAATAGTGGCACGCCTGGTAGGATTCGAACCCACAACCTACCGGGTCGAAACCGGCCATTCTATCCAGTTGAACTACAGACGCACCTAAAAAATAGGCTGGAATATTAGCATAGCTATACTTAAATTTTTTGTAATGATTTAAAAAAAGATATTATCAAGTACAATTAAAATAAAAAATATAATCCCTAAATATCCATTTACAGTGAAGAATGCTTTATCAATTTTTTTGAAATCTTTATTTACTAAATAGTGTTCATAACCAAGCATCAATGCACTTAAAACAACTGCCACGTAAGCAAAATAAGAACTATCAGATAACACAACAAATAAAAGCCAAAAAAATACAGTTAAAGCATGAAAAACTTTTGAAATGAACATAGTTTTTTCAACACCAAATTTTGATGGGATAGAGTGAAGTCCAAGTTTTTTATCAACTTCTATATCTTGTAAAGAATAAAGTAAATCAAATCCAGCAACCCAAAACATTACACCAAGACTTAAAATTATTGCCCAAAAAGGAATTGTTTCAGTAACAGCAACAACTCCTGCAATAGGAGCTAAACCTAAAGATATTCCTAAAATAATATGAGCTAAAAATGAAAATCTTTTAAAATAAGAGTATGAGCCAATGATAATCAAAATAGGTATAGATAAATATAAAGCTAAATCATTTACAAAATAGGCAACAACAATAAATCCAATTGCATTTAATAATACAAAAATAAACATTGAAGTGGGACTGATTCTTCCATCAACATTTGGTCTGTTTATAGTTCTTGGATTTAAAGCATCTATATCTCTATCCATAAATCTATTAAATCCCATTGCAAAATTTCTAGCTGTTAAAGCTGCCATTACACCAAGAATTAAAAGTTTAAAACCAAACCAACCTTTGGCACCAACTACCATTGCAATAAAAATAAAAGGTAGTGAAAAAATTGAGTGTTTGAACATCACTAGTTCATTGAAATCATTAAGTTTTTTTATCAGTTTATTCATGTTTGGGATTTTATCGAAGATATTATTAAAAAAATAAAAATTAAACTTTTTCTAGTTATAATCTAGTATATTTTATACAAAAAAGAGTTTCATGAAAAAATATTTGTTATTAATTTTAAGTTTACTGTTTTTATTCAATTTTACAGCTTGTGCTACAAAAACTGAAAATGAAGTTTCAAATTCAAGTACAAATGATGTATCAGAATTATTAAGAACTTTAATTCAAAAAGAAAAAGAGATAAATGAACTTAATAAAAAACTTGAAGATTGTAAAGAATCGAAAACAAAATAAATGAAAGAAATTGCAATTATTGGCTCTACAGCCTCAGGGAAAACTGCTTTATCTTTAGAAATTGCATCAAAAACAAATTCGATTATTTTATCTCTTGATTCTCTTTGTGTTTATAAAGAAATAGATATTGTTTCTGCAAAACCAACTGTTGAAGAAAGAGGTGATATTATTCATTTTGGTATAGATGAAGTTTATCCCAATGTTGATTTTGATGTTATAAAATTTATTGAACTTTACAAAACTGCAAAAAATTATGCTTTAGACAATGCTAAAAATTTAATTATCGTTGGTGGAACAGGTTTTTATCTAAAAGCTCTAACAGAAGGTTTATCTTTAGGTATTGAATCAAAAATAAAGCTTGATTTACCTCAAAATGAAGCATATGAACTTTTATATTCATTAGATAAAGAGTATATGCAGAAAATTGAAAAAAATGATAGATATAGAATAGAAAAAGCTTATGCAATTTATAAAGAAACTGGTCTAACTCCTTCTATTTATTTTGAAAAAAATCCTAAAATTGCTGTAGCAAAAGATTTAAAAATATTTGAAATTTTATGGGATAAAGAAGAACTAAAAAAAAGAATAAATTTAAGAACAAATCAGATGATAAAAGCTGGATTAATTGATGAGATTATTTATTTAGAAAAAAAATATACAAGGGCACCAAATTGTATGTCATCAATTGGAATAATTGAAACTTTAGAGTATTTAGATGGTAAATTATCAAAAGTTGAACTTGAAGAAAAGATTTCATTAAATACAGCTAAACTTGCAAAAAGACAAAATACGTTTAATAAAAGTCAATTTTTAAATAAAACTTCAAATATAATAGAAAACTTAAATTCAGATATTATTAAGTATTTCTCGATATAATCACGTCCCTAAAGAGTTTGATAAAGGGCCTGCGAAGACTTGACCTTTTGTCTAACAATAATTAAATTAAGGAAAATTGGAATGAAAAAAAATATTCATCCAGATTACAAAGTTTGTACAGTTTCTTGTGCGTGTGGTAATTCTTTCGAAACAAAATCAAATGTTGAGTCTTTAAGAATTGACATTTGTTCATCTTGCCACCCATTCTTCACTGGTGAGCAAAAAATCGTTGATGCTGCTGGTAGAGTTGAGAAATTCAAAGCTAAATATAATATGGCTAAATAGTACAATACTATGTTGTGCTTAGTTCCGACTCCAATAGGAAATTTGGAAGATATCTCGAATAGGTCCTTAAAAGTCCTAGAAGAATCGGAATTAATTTTTTGTGAAGATACAAGAGTTACAAAAAAACTTCTACATCTTTTAGGTGAAAAATATAACCTAGACTTTTCAAATAAAGAATACAAATCTTTTCACTCTCACAATGAAAATCAAATTTTAAAAACTTTAGATAAAGAGACTTTTTCTAAAAATGTTGTTTATGTAAGCGATGCTGGAATGCCTTGTGTTAGTGACCCTGGTGCAACACTTGTAGATTTTTGTATAAAAAATCAAATTCCTTATGATGTACTTCCTGGAGCAAATGCTATTTTAACTGCTTATGCTATGAGTGGATTTTCACATACATCATTTTCTTTTTATGGATTTTTAGACCATAAAGGAGCTAGTCGTGCTTCAAAACTTGATGAAATTTTAAATGATGATAAATTATCAATACTTTATGAATCACCTCATAGACTTTTAAAACTTCTTGAAGAGTTAAATGAAAAAGAACCAAATAGAACAATATTTTTAGCAAAAGAGATAACAAAACTTCACCAAACAATTTATAAAAACAGCGCTTCAAAAATATTTGAAGAGTTTAAAAATATAAATATAAAAGGTGAATGGGTTGTAGTAATTGAACCAAAAGAAAAAATTGGTTTTAATCTTGAACTAAATGACATACTACCTTTAGATTTAGCACCAAAAGTAAAAGCAAAACTTATTGCTAAAATGACTGGACAATCAATCAAAGAGGTTTATCAACAAATTTTGGATAACATGCCGTCATGATAATATATGGAAAACAAATCGTACTTTACGTACTTGACAATCACCCTCATTTAATAGAAGAAGTTTTTCTTTCAAAAGAAATTGATAAAAAACTTTTCACAAGATTTGCAAAACTTGATAAAAAAATCCATAAAGTGGATAATCAAAAAGCTCAAGCATTAGCAAAAGGTGGAAACCATCAAGGTTTCTTTTTAAAACTATCTCCAGTTGGTTATACAGATATTAAAGAATTCAAAAAAATGAATTTTATTTTAGTATTAGATGGTGTAACAGATGTTGGAAACATTGGAGCAATTGCAAGAACTGCATACTCTTTAGGAATTGAAGGATTAATTGCTTCAAATATTAAAACTGTAAATGATTCTGGAGTTATAAGAACTAGTTCTGGTGCTTTACTTGATTTACCATTTTTAGTTCATCCAAGAAGTGCTGATTTAGCTAGTGAATTAATCGATTGTGGATTCACACTAATTGGTGCAACAATGGATGGAGTAGATTTAAAAAAATATGGAAAAATAGAAAAAACTGATAAAGTTGCTCTATTTTTAGGAAGTGAAGGAGAAGGAATTTCTCCAAAAGTTGCAAAAAAACTTGATTTAAAAGTTTCTATTGGAATGGAACACGAATTTGATTCTTTAAATGTTTCTGTAGCAGCTGGGATTTTAATTTACAATCTAAAAAGATAAAAGAAGAATATCATGATAAAAAAATTAATTTTAATCATTTCATTATATATAAGTTCTTATGCAAGTGTAAATGATGCTGTTTTAAATCTGCTTGGAAATGCAGATTATAATACACATAGAAATTTGATTAATCATATATTTAGAAACTCTAGTAATTTCTATAAAAATGGTCAACTTGATTACACAAAAATTAGTCAAGAACTATCAAATAATGGGATATTAAAATTAAATTTAGATTCTGTTCAAAATATTGAAGCAACATTTTACTTCAATTCAAATCCTAAAAAATCAATGAAAAATATAAATGATATATTAAGAGTATTAGGTTATCAAGATTTTATCACACAAGGTGAAGTTGTTGTAGATAATCAACTTAAATGGATGATAAAATTAAAAACCGCAGCCGCCATAAGCCCTCTCAGATTATCTCAAGAGTTACAGGGTGTAAACTGCAATATTGTTGATATTAAAAGAGAGGGAAATTATAAATGGAGTTACTATATAGATTCAAGTAATTCTACAATTTATAAAGCAGAAGATTTAATAAATACAAACCAATTATCGTTAAGAAAACCACTTAAACCTTATATTGTTCAAGTGGCAAATATTTCAAGTATAACAATAAACCCAAATGCTGGTAATAGTTGGTATCCAAGTATAATCTTCTATGACAATGATTTCAATATTATAGAAGTTGTTGAAAAAGATAGTTTGTACAAAAGTTTAAAACTTGATGTACCGAATAATACAAAATATATCAAAATTGATGATTTTTATAGCCTAACTAATTTAAAATATGGGCTTAACATTACTAAGGAGTAGTATAAAATGTTCCACGAATTTGAATTTGAAAGAATGAAAAGACTTCCAAACTATGTGTTTGCAGAAGTAAATAATATTAAAATGGAAGCTAGACGTGCTGGTGAAGATGTAATTGACTTTTCAATGGGAAATCCAGATGGTCCTGCACCACAACACATTACAGATAAATTAATCGAAGCTGCTGCAAAACCAAAAAATCATGGTTATAGTGCAAGTGCTGGAATTTATAAATTAAGACTTGCTATTTGTAATTGGTATAAAAGAAAATATAATGTAGATTTCTTAGACCCTAATAAACATGCTTGTGCAACTATGGGTTCAAAAGAGGGTTATGTTCATTTAGTTCAAGCTGTTGTAAATGTTGGTGATGTTGCTGTTGTTCCAGACCCAACTTATCCAATCCACTCATATGCATTTATGTTAAATGGGGCAGCTGTTCATAAATTTGAATTATCATTTGATGATACATTTAAAGTTGATGAAGATTTATTCTTTGAAAGATTACAAAAAACAATTAATGAATCAATTCCAAAAGTAAAATTTGTTGTTGTTAACTTTCCTCACAATCCTTCTTGTGCAACAGTTACTCCAGAATTTTACACAAAATTAGTAGCTATGGCAAAAAAAGAGAGATTCTATATCATCTCTGATATTGCATATGCTGATATTACATTTGATGGATATAAAACTCCTTCTATTTTCCAAGCAGAAGGTGCACTTGATGTTGCAGTGGAATGTTTTACATTAAGTAAATCATATAATATGGCAGGATGGAGAGTTGGATGTATCGTTGGAAATGAAAGATTAATCGGTGCATTAAAAAGAATTAAATCATGGCTTGACTATGGTATGTTTACTCCTATTCAAATTGCTGCTACTGTTGCACTTGATGGTCCACAAGAGTGTGTTGATGAGCATGTTGAAAAATATAGAAAAAGAAGAGATTTAATGCTTGAAACATTTGCAGATGCTGGATGGGTTATGAATAAACCTAATGCATCGATGTTTATTTGGGCAAAAATCCCAGAAGTTGCAGCTCACTTAGGAAGTATGGAATTTTCTAAACAATTATTAACTCAAGCACAAGTTGCAGTAAGTCCTGGAATTGGATTTGGACATTATGGTGACCAATATGTGAGAATTGCATTAATTGAAAATGAAAAAAGAATTAGACAAGCTGCAAAAAATATAAAAAAATATTTAAAATCATTAGAAAAATAGGAAATTAGTATGTTAAAAGTTGGAATTATAGGTGTTGGTACAGTTGGAACAAGCGTTGCGAATATTTTATTAGAAAATAAAAATATTATCACTGCACGTGCGGGAAAAGAAATTGTACCAACCATTGGTGTAGTTTCAAACTTAGATAAAAAAAGAGATGTTAGTATTAAATTAACTACTAATGCTGATGAAATATTAGAAGATGATTCAATTGACATTGTTGTTGAATTAATGGGTGGAATAGAGAAACCTTACGAAATCGTAAAAAAAGCTTTATTAAAAGGTAAAGCTGTTGTTACAGCAAATAAGGCTTTATTAGCTTATCATAGATATGAACTTCAAGAATTAGCTGGAGATATTCCATTTGAATTTGAAGCAGCAGTTGCAGGAGGAATTCCAATCATTAATGCTTTAAGAGATGGATTAAGTGCAAATCACATTAAATCTATTCAAGGTATTATGAATGGAACTTGTAACTATATGCTAACTCGTATGATTAATGATGGTGTTAATTATAATGAGATATTAAAAGAAGCTCAAGAATTAGGATATGCAGAAGCTGACCCAACGTTTGATGTTGGTGGTTTTGATGCTGCGCATAAACTTCTAATTCTTGGTTCTATTGCATATGGAATTGATGTTAAACCAGAAGATATCTTAATAGAAGGTATTCAAAATATCACAAAAGCAGATATCGATTTTGCAAAAGAGTTTGAATACTCTATTAAACTTTTAGGAATTGCAAAAAAAGTTGGTAGTGAAATTGAATTAAGAGTTCATCCAGTTTTAATTCCACAAGATAAAATGATTGCAAAAGTTGATGGTGTAATGAACGGTATCTCTGTTGTTGGAGATAAAGTTGGTGAAACAATGTTCTATGGAGCAGGAGCAGGTGGAGATGCAACAGCATCAGCAGTTGTTGCAAATATTATAGATATTGCAAGAAAAGGAAAAGGTTCACCAATGCTTGGTTTTGAAAATCAACCAGGTGAAAAAATATCTTTAATGTCTAAAGAAAATATTCAAACAAAATATTATCTAAGACTTGAAGTAGCTGATAAATCTGGTACTTTAGCAAAAGTGGCAACAATCTTTGGAGATAATTCTATTTCTATTGAAGCAATGATGCAAAAACCATTAAAAACACAAAATGCAAATCTTCTTTTAACAACACACACTTGTGTTGAAAAAGATATTTTAAAAGCTATCAATGAGCTAGAAAATTCTGGTGTTGTTCTTGCAAAACCAGCAATGATAAGAATAGAAGAGTAACTCTTTTATCTTCTCTTGAAAACTAACTCAAAAAACTTACTAAACGAAAATATTTCATCTTTACTAAAACAATTAGCCATTCCTGCAAGTACAGGAATGCTTTTTAATACTCTATATAATGTCATAGATACTTATTATGCAGGATTTATTTCAACACAAGCTGTTTCTGCTTTAACAATATCATTTATGGTATTTTTCCTAATTATTGGTTTAGGATATGGATTTAGTTCAGCAATTACTGCAATACTTGGGAATTCATTTGGTAAAAGAAAAAATAAACTAGCATCAATTCATGCACATAAAGGTTTACTATTTATTCCTATACTTGGTGTTTTTCTTACTATATTAGGTTATATTTTTGCTCCTTCTATGTTTGTATTACTTGGTGCACGTGATGAATACTTACAAGATGCTATAACATATATAAATCCTATTTTATTTGGAACAATATTTTTTATGTTTAATTTCTCGCTAAATTCTATATTAGTAGCACTTGGAGATACAAAAACATATAGAAATACTTTGATTTTTGGTTTCTTTGCTAACTTAGTTCTAAATCCACTGTTTATGTTTGGTTTTTTATTTATTCCAGCAATGGGACTATCTGGTATTTCATTTGCAACAGTTTTAATTCAAATAATAAATATGATTTATATGTTTTATAAAGTTTTACAAACAAAAGTTATTCATTTTGAAAAACTCTCTTATTTCTTGCCAGATTTTAGAGTCTATAAACTATTTCTAACACAAGGTATTCCTTCTAGTTTAAATATGCTTATTATGTCTATTGGTTCAGTTATACTTACTTATTTTGTTGCTCAATATGGAGTAATGGCAGTTGCAGGATATGGAATTGCTTTTAGAGTTGAACAACTTATGCTTTTACCAATTTTGGGACTAAGCACTGCTGTTTTAACAATAGTTTCAAATAACTTTGGAGCAAAAAAATATGATAGAGTTATTGAAACATTAAGAGTTTCTATTAAATATGGATTTATTTTATCAACGGTTGGAATTATTGTTCTTACTATTTTTGGCAAATTTTTAATATCTTTATTTGATTCTACACCAATAGTTATTGATTTTGGAATAAAATATTTATTAGTTGAGATATGGATATTTTACGCTTATGTAGTTTTATTTATTTGTGTATCTACTTTACAAGCGATTAAACAACCTAAAATGATTTTATATATTGCTTTATATAGACAAATTATTGCAAAACTTTTAATTGCATTTGTAATAGTAAAACTTTTTGAATTGGATTTTATATATCTTTGGGTTGGTATATTAGTTATGATTTATAGTGCAGCTATTTTTGCATATTTTTATACAAATAATCTTTTAAAAACTATCTGCAACAAGACCATATAAAAAACCTCAAAAGAGGCTTTTTATAAATGATTATTTAGAACCACATTTTCCTGAACCACAAGAACCTTTAACTTCTTCTTTCATCTCTTTTTTTGTATCTTTCATTTCATTATTCATTTTAGACATGTCATTTTTCATTGGGCCACCACATTTACCAACACCACAAGAACCTGATTTTACTTCTTCTTTCATATTTGCACCACATTTACCAGTACCACAAGAAGAGCTTTTTTTCTCAATCATCTCTTTTTTCATTTCTCCACCACATTTACCTGCTCCACAAGAACTTGCTGCAAATAACGATGTAGTTGCTAATAATGCTCCAAATAATAACCCTGCTAATTTAATTTTCATTCTTTTTCCTCTTTTTTAAATTTAATTCTCTAATTATAATATACTATTTCTCTACTGCTTCAACTTCTACAGTAATTTTTACTTCTTCAGCTACAGCAACACCACCTAACTCTAAAGCTTTATTCCATTTTAAATCATAATCCATTCTGTTTATTTTACCTTTTAAAGCAAACCCTACCCTATTTTGATTTTTAAAATCTTTAATAGTTCCAATGTCTTCAACTTTGAAAGTTACAGGTTTAGTAATTCCTCTAATTGTTAGATTACCTTTCATTTCTCCATCAGTTCCATCTGCTTTATATGATGTCATTTCAAAAGTCATTTTAGGGAATTTTTGTGAAGCAAAAAAGTCTTCACTTCTTAAATGGTCGTCTCTTTTTTCTATTCCTGTATTAATTGAGTTTGTTTCAACTGTTGCACTAAAAGTTTTAAAAGTTTTTGTTGCTGGATCAAAATCTATATTTGCATCATAAGTACCAAAATTTCCATTAACATTTGTAATCATCATATGCTTTACTGTAAAACCTACATTTGTATGTGATGTATCAACATCGTATATAGCAGCATTTGCTAACCCCATACTTAAAATCAATGCACTTGTCACTTTTGTTACGAAATTCATATTATCTCCTTATTTTATTGATGAACAATTTTATATTATAATTGTTTATTTAATGTGTAGATACATTATTTCTTTTTAAAATTATAATATAAAAAATTGATGGAATTATTATAAGTGTCAAAAATGTTGAACTTACCATTCCTCCAATCATTGGTGCTGCAATTCTTTGCATAACTTCACTTCCTACGCCATTTATATACATAATTGGAATTAAACCTCCTAAAATACTAAATAGAGTCATAAGTTTTGGACGAAGCCTTAAAACTGCTCCTTTATAGATTGTTTCAACAATATTTTTATTTGTAAACTCTTCTTTATTTTTATAAAATTCTTTCATAGCTTCATCTAAATATACTAACATTACAATAGAAGTTTCAGCAGCAACTCCCAATAAAGCTAAAAATCCTACGATAACTGCAATTGAGATATTAAAATTTAGATATTCTAAATAAAATATTCCTCCAGTTAAAGCAAAAGGTAATGTAAAAAATATTACAAAAGTATAAGTTAAATTTTTCAAAGCTAAATAGATTAAAATAAATATAATCATAAATGTAATTGGTATGATATATGATAATTTTTTCATTGCTGATTCTAAATATTCACTTTGTCCTGCCCATTCAAAATAGTAACCATCTGGTAACTTTATCTCTTTTAAAATCTTATTTGCTTCATCTTTATATTGTTTTGCTGAAAAGCCATCTTTTGGTGTAATATATATAAAATTAACATTTAATGCTTTTTCAGATTTTATAACTGATGGTCCTTCTTCATATTTTAAATCTGCAAAAAGTCTTAGAGGTTGATAACCTAATTTTGTTTTTATTTGTAAATTTTCTAAAGCTTTTATATCTTCTCTTTGAGTTATTTCAAATCTTAGACTTATTGGATATCGTTCTAATTTATCTAAATAAGTAGAGATTTGACTTCCCCCTACTCCTAAAGAAACTACTTCTAATACATCTTTTTTACTTATTCCATATCTTGAAATCATTTCATCATTAATCTCAATATTCAAATAATATCCAGAATTCATTTTATCAGCTGAAACAGATAAAGTTCCTTCATATTTTTTTAATGCTTGTTCTATCTTTGAAGCAGTTGTTTCAAGTAATTCATGATTATTTCCATATAGTTTTATACCTAATGGCGTTCTAATTCCTGTTAAAAGCATATCTATACGTCCACGAATTGGATATGTCCATGAATTAATAAGTCCATTAACTTGAAGATTTTTATCCATTTCCTCCATTAATTTTTTATATGTTATACCTTCTCTCCACTCACTTTGTGGTTTAAAAGTAATTATTGTTTCAATCATTGCAAGTGGTGCTGGATCTGTTGCAGTTTGAGCACGCCCTACTTTTGCAAATGAACTTTCAACTTCAGGAAATGATTTGATTACCATATTTGTTTTTTGTGCTAACTCTTTTGCTAAATCAATCCCAATTCCATATGGAGTTACAGGCATATACATAAAAGTTTGTTCATTCATCATAGGCATAAATTCCCATTTTTGCTTTTCATAAACTGTTACAGCAAAAACTAAAGTTCCTATAAATATTGCTACTATTAAATATTTCAATTTTAAAGAAAGATGTAAAAGCGGTGAATAAAGTTTTATAAAAAATCTATTTAATAAATTTTCTTCCTCTTTTAATATTTTTCCTTTTATCAAAAATATCATCAAAATTGGTACTAATGTTATTGATAAGATTGCACCTGTCATCATTGCAAATGATTTTGTAAATGCTAAAGGAGAAAATAGCCTTCCTTCTTGTCCACTTAAAGCAAAGATTGGTAAAAAAGAGACTACAACAAGTATCAATGCAAAAAATATTGGACGACCAACTTGTTTTGCTGATTCAATTATAATACTTACTCTTTCTTCTTTTGTAATATTCTCTTTTCCTTGTAAATGTTTATGTGCATTTTCAACCATTACAATCGTTGCATCAACCATTGCTCCAATTGCAATAGCAATTCCACCTAAACTCATAATATTTGAACCTATATTAAATGCTTTCATTAGTAAAAAACTAATTAAAACAGTAATTGGTAAAGTTATAATAATAATTAATGCACTTCTAAAATGAAATAAAAATAATCCAGCTATTATCATAACAATAATTGATTCTTCTACTAATGTTCTTTTTAATGTATCTATAGCTTTATCAATCAATGAACTTCTATCATAAACTTCGACAACTTCTACATCTGGAACATTTAGAGTTTTTAGTTTTTCTTTTACTGCATTTATTACTTTATATGGATTTTCACCAAATCTAACAACAACTATTCCTCCAACAGTTTCACCTTCACCATCTAAATCAGCCATTCCTCTTCTATTTGTTGAAGTGATATTAACAGTTGCAATATCTTTTATTTTTAGTGGTGTATTATTTAAAGTTTTAATTGTGATATTTTCAATATCCACAACAGATTTTAAGTAACCACGAGCAGTTATAATATGTTCATATCCATTTTCTAAAATTATTCTTCCACCAGTATCGCTATTGTTCGCTTGTAATACTTTTTTAATTTCATCAATACTCAAATCATACTGAACTAATTTATCCTGATTTAGAGTTATTTCATAATTTTTTATATAACCACCAATTGTTGCGATTTCACTAACTCCATCAACTCCAAGTAGGGCAAATTTATAATAATAATCTTGTAAAGTTCTAAGTTCTTCTAAACTTTTTGTTTTTGATTTTAACGCATATTCATAAGCCCAACCAACACCAGTTGCATCTGGACCTATTTGAACAGATGCACCTTCAGGGAATGTTCCTTGAAGTGTTGAAAGTTGTTCTAATATTCTACTTCTTGAGTCATATAAATCTGTTCCATCTTTAAAAATAATATATATCATTGCATTTGAAAATGAACTCATTGCACGAACAGTTTGAATATTTGGTAAACTCATCAAACTTGAAATTAATGGATAAGAGATTTGTTCTTCAATTGTTTTTGGACTTTGTCCACTCCATTCAACTTGAACTATTACTTGAGGAGGTGATAAATCTGGTAATGCATCTAAACTTGTATTTTTTACAGCCCAAAAAGAACCAAGTGTTAATATAAAAATAAAAAATAAAATTAAAAATTTATTTCTTACACTATATGAAATTATATTTTCTACCATAATTTTTTACCAATCTTCATTGTCTGATTCATATAAGTTATTTGTTACGGCATCTGAATCTAATAAGAATAGGGCATTATTAATAACTTCATCATTTTCTTCAAGCCCACTTACTATTTGATATTTATTTGAAGCAACTCTTTTTGCGTTTATTTTTACAGGTTCAAACTCATCATTTGACGTTGGTTTAAATACATAAAAACTATTTGCTTTTTTTAACACAGCTGTTTTTGGAAGAGTTAAAAGTATCTCTTTTTTGATATTTATATCAACCTTACCAAACATACTTGGTATTAATTCATTATTTTCATTATCAATGATAAATCTAACATTTACTGTTTTACTTTTTTCATCAAAAATAGGGTAGATAAAATCAACTTTTGAGTTAATCATTTTGTTTAATCCATCAATATGAATCATTGCTTCTTTATCTTTTTTAACAAAAGATAAATCATCTTGATAAATTGAAGCAATAAACCACATTTTATCTAGATTTCCTAACTGAAGTAGGGTAGTTCCTTTTTTAACTGCACTTTTATTATTTATGTTTTTTTGAAGTAAAATACCATTAAAATTTGAAGTAACCACTAGTCCACTATTATTTAACTTCCCATCTTTAATTTTTTGTTGATTTTCTTTTGATATATCTAAATTTTCAAGTTTTAAAAGTGTTGAAGAATAGATATTTTTATTTATATCTTTTGCAATTTGAAGTTCATTTTGAATAGATAAAATATCATCAGAATAAATTGAATATAAAGTTTCACCTTTTTTGATATTCATATAAATCTTATTTGCATTTAAATTTGTTATATAACCATCAAATCTACTTACAATATCAACAATTGATGATTCATCAATCTTTGTTACTCCATAAAAACTTTTATTCTCAATAACTTCTTCTTTTTTTACTTTTACTATTTTTTTATTAAACAGTTGTTTTGCATTTATAATCTCTGCATTTAATACAGCACTTAAAAATAGGGTGATTATAAGTAGTTTTTTAATCATTTGATACCTTTATTTGCATAGTAAATTAATCCTGAATAGGCTTCATAATATTTTTGTTGCTCATCAATTGCTTTCATTTGATAAGTGATTAAATCATTTAGGTTTTTAATACTTTCTTGTGGTTTAACATCATCAAAACTATTATATGTTTCAATATTTTTTTGTATCTTTTCTTTTAATGGAATTATCTTTTGACCTATTAAATTATAATTTTCATAAGCATTATTTAAATTATTCTTTAATATTTTTGATTGAATTTCAAAATTGTGTTTTAGTTGTTCCAATTTATCATTTGTTTCATTCGCACTCATTTTTGCTTGAACTCTTGTAACATTTTCTGTGTCATAAATTGGTAGAGGAATAGAAACAGCCATATTTACATAATCATTAAATTTATCATCCCTTTGGAAATATGCCAAACTTACTTGAACATCTGGAATCTTTTTTGCTCTTTCTAATTCAGCTATACTTTGCTGTTTTGATGAACTCTCTTCTAAACTTTTAAATTTTGGATGAGAAGAATTTTCAATCAACAAATCAACTTTTTTTATATCTATTTTTTCATCAATTTTGTCTATTTTTGTATATGTTATTTGTTCTAATTTTAAGTATGAATTATCTATTAAATTCTTTAGATTTTGTTTTTGTATTTTTAATTCAACTGTTGAGATTTGAGAATTTATTATCTCATTTTGAGTTGCTTTTTGATATTTATATAAAGAACCATATAAACTCTCTAATTTTTCCAAGTTTTTTTCGTACTCTTCTAAAAGTTTATATTTTTCCTCTGATAACAAGATATTATAAACCAACTCATTTATTTTTGATGTAAGTTCTAACTTCTTATCTTCAAAATCATAAAGCTTTATATTTTTCTCTTTAGAAGCAATTTTTTCTTTTATATCAAGTTTATCTCCTGTTGGAATTACTTGAGAAATTCCTATAAAAGAGGCTTGCATCGCCTCTTTATTTCGTGAACTAAAATCATTTATCCATACATCATTTATTCCCATAGACAATACTGGATTTTGCCACTTTTTTGCAATTGATATTTGTTGATTTGCAACTTCAATAGATTTTTCTACACTTTTTAAATCATAACTATTTTCAAATGTAGAATTAACCAATTCATCAATTGATATTGCACTTAAAAGTGATAAAGTTAATGATGAAGCTAAAACTATTTTTAACATTAGATATTTACGCTTCCTCTAATTGTATGAACAACATCATCATCTGTTTTGAATTTAAGTTGATATTGCCATGTACCAGCCATTGAGAAATTAACTTTTGTTTTATAAACACCATCAACTAACTCAGCTTTTTCTTCATGTTCCATATATGGCATTCCTGGCATTTCAGGCATAAAGAATTTTATTTTAACTTTTGCTGTTGTTACATTTTTTTCATCTTTAGCTAACTTGATTACAAATTCATTATCTCCAACAACAAGTGATTTTTCACTCATCAATGTAACATTGTAACCATCTTTTTCACCATTTTGATTTATTGGCTCTGCATTTAAAAAATTTAATGCAAGAACTAAAGTTAGAATTATTTTGAAAAGGTTTTTCATAATTTCTCCTTGAAATATTTATGAAAAAATTTTATCAAATACTATGTGCAGTTTGTGTGGAGTTAAAAATATAACTTAAAAATTGTCCCTTCATTTTCTATGGATTCAACTTCAATATTTATATTATAACTTTTGCATATCATATTTACAATGTTTAATCCTAAACCAAAACCACCATTTTGTGTTGTTGCTCTATAATATCTTTTGTAAATATCTTTTAATTTATCTTTTTTTATTCCTATTCCACTATCTTTAATACTTAAAACTCTATTTTTTAGTGATATTTCTATTTTTCCATTAATTTTATTATATTTTATTGCATTTGAAAAAAGATTGTTAAATAATCTAATAAAATCATCTTTATCAATCTTATAAGAAGTCGATTCTAATTGTGTTAAAACTTCTATCTTCTTTTTTAAAAATAGAGGTTCAAAATTATCAATTTGTTCTTTAATAAGTAAAGATAAATCTAACTCTTTTTTATCTTTTTTTATCTCTTTATTCTCTAAAAATATATAAGTTAAATCTTTATAAATTTCACTTATTCTTTTAGCACTTAGTTTTATTCTTTCTATTTGTTTTGAAGATAAGTTTTCACTCTCTGTTGACATCATAATTGCACTTATTGGAGTATTTAGTTCATGGGTTGTATCTTTTATAAAATTATTTAACTTTATTCTTTCATCTTTTATTGGTTTTAAAAATAACTTAGCAAGATAAAAACCAATTATTGTAACTAAAGAATAAAAAGCTAAAAAAATCAAAATTATAGATATTTTCAACTCATAAATCTTCACTTCTAAACTAATATCTTTTAAAACAATATATTCAATACCTAAATGTCCTACTGTTGAATTATCTACTAAAATTAATGATTTTTCATCAAAGATAAACTTCTGACTAAAATCTACTTTTTCATCAAAATTACCATAAATTAGCTCTTTATTCTTATTATAAAAAGATATTTTGTACTCTTTTGAATTTAAGTATTTATCTTTATCAAAGTTTGTGCCCATCATATGAGAAACAATTACTTCATTTGAAATTTTTGAAGTAATATTTTGCATATTTGATTTTATTAAATCAATAAATAAAGTCTTTTCATTTTGATAATAAAAAAATATAGTTATTAACATCAAAATTAACGAAGAGCCTAAATACAAAAATAGAAATCTAAATAGTGTGATTTTTTCACTTTTTGTTAAATCTATAACCAACTCCTCGTATATTTAAGATTTGTTCTTCTCCTAAAATTTTACGTAAATTTTTTATATAGGTTCTAACTGTTGATGCGTTTGGTGTTTCTTCATATGCCCAAATATTCATACTTAGTTCATCAATACTTACTGTTTTTATTGAGTTATTTATCAAATATTGTAAAACTTCAGACTCTTTTTTTGCAATATGAATTTTTTCTTTATCTCTAATAATTAAAAGATTTTGTGTATCAAGGTTTATATTTGGAGAAATATTTATTAAATTTATAGGAGAAATATTAAAAAGTCTTTTAATATTGTTTATTCGTAAGTCTAATTCTTTTAATTCAAAGGGTTTTTTAATATAGTCATCACAACCACTATCAAAACCTTTTTGCATATCATCTGCCATATTTAATGACGTAATAAAAATAGCTGGCGTTTTAATGTTTTGAACTCTTAAATCACTTAAAAGTTCAAAACCATTTATATCTGGAACATTTACATCTAAAAGTAATAAGTCAAAAGTTTGAGAATACAAAAGTTCTTGGGCTTCATTTCCATTGTAAGCTGTAACAACTTCATAGTTTTGTGAAACTAAGTGTTCTTCTATTATCTCATTTAAAATAAAATCATCTTCAAGCAACAAAATTTTCATACAAATCCTCAATATGAATTGTATTATAAATTTCAATAAAAATTTAGAAAGTAGGGATACTAAAACTCCTACAAATAACTAATCTATTAGTATCTACAAATATAAAATTCTTCTTTAAATAGGAGCTTTAGTCTTAAATTTATAGATTTGGATGATTAACTTTTTATAAAAGTTAATTTTAGGCTGTAAAGTTTGTAGTGCTAAAGCACTACATAAACTTAATTAGAATTGTCTTCTTGGTCTTTCTTCTCTTGGTTTTGCTTCGTTAACTCTTAAAGTTCTACCTTCGCACTCATTACCATTTAAAGCTTCGATCGCTTGATTTCCAGCTGATGCTTCTGCCATTTCAACAAAACCGAAACCTTTTGATTTTCCAGTTTCTCTATCCATAATAACTTTTGCACTTTTCACTGCACCAAACTTTGAGAAGATTCCTTCTAACTCTTTATCATTCATTTTGTATGATAAATTACCTACGTAAATATTCATCTATTCTATCCTTTTTAAAAGTTAGAACATTATGCCTGATTATTTTCAAATAATCAAGAGTTTTGAAAATTTCTTTTTAAAGCCTCATTTAATCTTGCAGAAACTTCATCAAATCCAAGTATAGAAATTATGTCATATACCGATGGAGCCTGCGTTCCACCAGTTAATGCAATTCTTATTGGTTGGAATAATTGTGGAAATTTTAATCCTAATTCAGAAATAAATGGTTTAGTTATCTCTTCAATTTTTGCAACATCATATAAAATTTCTCTATTTTTTTCTAATAAAACAAGATATTTTTCTAAAAATTCTTTTGTATCTTCTTTTACAAATTTTTTAACTCCAGCTTCTTCATAAGATGTTGGGACATCTAAAATATCAGTTATAGATTTTTTTAATTCAATTAATGTTTGTGCTCTTTGTTTAGATAAATCTAAAAGTTCTGTTCTTTTTGGATGAGTTGATAAATCTAAATCAAAGAATTTTAACTCTTCAATTAATCTATCATTTGAAACAGCTTTAATGTATTCACTATTTAACCATAAAAGTTTTTCAGCATTATAAGATGATGCAGATTTATTAATATTTGATGGGTCAAATAGTTCTAACATTTCTTCCATAGAGAAAATCTCTTGGTCACCATTTGACCAACCAAGTCTTACTAAAAAGTTTAGTAAAGCTTCAGCTAAATATCCTTCTCTTTTGTAATCCATAACATCCATTGCACCATCTCTTTTAGATAGTTTTTTCCCTTGTGGATTATTTATCATTGGCACATGATAAAATTTTGGAACTTTAAATCCTAAAGCATTATAAACTACAATTTGTTTTGGAGTATTAGATAGGTGGTCATCTCCTCTAATTACATCTGTCATACCCATTAAGGCATCATCAATAGCAACTACAAAGTTATAAGTAGGCATTCCATTACTTCTTGCAATTACATAATCATCAACCTGATTTGCATCAAATTTCATATGTCCTTTTACACCATCATCAAACTCAATTGTTCCAGTTGTTGGAGCTTTTATTCTTATTACTGGTTCAACACCTGCTGGAATTTCAGGTAAAACTTTTCCAATTTCTGGTCTCCAAGTTCCATCATATCTTGGTGTTTGTTTTGCTGCTTCTTGAGCTGCTCTTAAAGCATCCAGTTCATCTTTACTCATATAACATTTATAAGCATTTCCACTTTCTAATAATTTATCAATATATTGTTTATAAATATCTGTTCTTTTTGATTGATAAAATACTTCACCATCATAGTTCAATCCAACCCATTCAAAAGCATTTATAATTGCTTTCATAGCTTCTTCACTATTTCTTGCTAAGTCTGTATCTTCGATTCTTAATCTAAATTCTCCGCCAGTTTTTCTAGCCCATAAATAACTATATAATGAAGTTCTTAATCCCCCAATATGTAAATATCCAGTTGGACTTGGAGCAAATCTTGTTACTGCCATTTAAATTATTTCTCCTCTTTTTTATTTTGTATGTAAAATCCTACACCCGTTACAATCACCACTATTGCTATAAACATCAATAAAGAAATTTCAAGAATTCCCATTTGCTTCCTTTTCTTTTAATTGTCCACAAGCAGCAGATATATCAAGTCCTTTTGATTCTCTGATTGTACAGATTACACCTTTTTGGTTTAAAAAATCTTTGAATCTTAACATATCTTCTTCAACAGGTCGCTGATATGTAGTTCCAGGATATGGATTAAAGTAAATTAAATTTACTTTTGCTTGAATTCCATTTAATAAAGTAACCAATTTTCTAGCAGCATCTATTGAATCATTTTTATCTTTTATTACAAGATATTCAAACATAACTTTTTTTCTTGTATCAACAGGAAAGCCTTTAACAGCTTCGATAATAGATGCAATATTATAAGCTTTATTCATAGGAATTAATTCACTTCTTAACTCATCATCAACTGCATGAAGAGAAATAGCTAATTGCATACCTAAATCTTTTTCGCCAAGTTTTTTGATTTTACTTGCAATTCCTGAAGTTGAAACTGTTTGTCTTCTTCTACTAATTGCTAAACCATCAAGTTCAGAGAAAATCTCAACTGCTTTTGTAAAATTGTCAAAGTTATCAAGAGGTTCACCCATTCCCATATAAACGATATTTAAAGCTTTATTTTCAGCTATTTGATTATCTCTTTTTATATTTACAATTTGAGCGATATACTCTCCAACTGTAAGATTTCTTACAAATCCACCTTTTGCAGTTAAACAAAAACTACAGCCAACTTTACAGCCAACTTGAGAAGAAATACAAACAGTATATTTTTCACTTCTTACAATTTGTCCATCTTCATCTATCTTTTTATCTTTCATTAAAAGAAGTACAGCTTCAACTGTATGATTATCTCTTAATTTAAAAAGATATTTTATACTTCCATCTCTACTTTGTTCTTTTTTTACAATTTGCATAATATCTATTGGATAGTTTGCTTTTAAATCTTCTTTTAATTCATTTGGTAAGTTTTTCATATCATCATACGAACTAGCATATTTTTTATAAAGCCAATTATAAACTTGCTTTGCTCTAAATGATGGTTTTAATTTTTCTTTTAATTCATCTAATGTGTAATCATAAATTGATGATAATTCTTCTTTTGCCATTATAATTTATTCCAATTTTCTATTTTATTATATTTTTTTCTATTAAATAATTTGTTAATTTTTCCATTGCCTCTTTGTGATTTTTTATAAAATCTTCATGGGCATTTTCATTTGTATAATTTGTTACTACAAAAATTCCAGCAACTGGAATTTCAAACTCTTTTGCAACACTAAGAACTGAAAAAAATTCCATATTTTCAATTCCAACACCATATTCTAAAAACTCTTTACAAAGTTTTTCATTTGTTGATATATAGTTTGAAGAGTTTACGATGGTATCATTTCTTGCAAATTTATTTTCTGATTCTAAGACATTATCAAGAGGTGTATATGCACTTTCTGTTAAAAATCCTAACTCAATATTTGATGCTCTTTTTGACTCAACTATATCAAAAATTTTATGTTCACCATAACTTCCTGCACTTCCAACAAAAAGTAAAAAGTCAGGCTTATCAAATAGACACATTCTTGTAAGATTTATTGAACTTTCAATTAATCCAACACCAATTGGATGAGCAAATGGGAAAGTTTCATTTCTTCCTGCACATACAATCATCTGCACTCCAAAATAAAGTTTGGATTTACTGTAATATTTTGTTCACTACTTATTGGAGCTACATCTGCAACAGATTTTGACATACTTGATAATGCCATTTCACTTCTTGCATACACTATATTTCCACTGTTAAATTCATTTATATTTATTTTTTTAACTTCACATTTTTTTGATAATTTTGAAGATAAAACATTTGCATAATTTTCAATCCAAGTTATTGATTCAAATCTTAAATTGTCAAAACTTTTATTTTGTAATTCATCACTTACTTTCCAAGAAACATTTGAAATATTAAGTTTTATATCATCAGACTTTATTCTTTCTTTTATAGCAATTAATTCATCCATAAAACTGTTTAACTCTTTTGCATCTTTCGACTCAACTGAATATCTTAAATTTCCAATATATCCTATAAATTCTTGTTTATTATCATAATATTTGTATTTTGGACTTAAAGTAAAACTTCCATTTTTTATAGTCACTTCTTTATTGTTTTTAATAAAATCGTTAAATTTTTCAATTTCACTATTTACTCTAACTTCATCTTTTTTTTCAACACTTATATTTACATTTGTAGTTAATAAATCTGGGTTTACTACTTTTGAAAAACTTTTATTAAATTCTATTTCATACGAAAATGCCAATATTGGTAGTAATAATCCCATAAATAATTTCATTTTCATTTTATATCCTTACAGGAATGTTGTTTGCTCTTAAATATCTCTTTAAATCCATAATATCAATTTCTTTAAAGTGAAAAATTGAAGCAGCAAGTGCAGCACTAGCACCATGTTCAAATGCTTCTTTTATATGTTCCATAGATCCAGCTCCTCCACTTGCAATTACTGGAATATCAACTAATTTTGAAATTTGTTCAGTAATATTTAATTCAAATCCTGTTTTTGCACCATCTGTATCCATAGAAGTAAGAAGTATTTCACCAGCACCTCTATCATAAACTTCTTTTGCCCAAGCAAGTGCGTCAAGTCCAGTATCTTCACGTCCTCCTTTTACAAAAACATGGTATGAACCATCAGCAACTCTTTTAACATCAATTGCAACAACAATACATTGACTTCCAAATCTTTTTGAACTTTCATTTATTAAATCTGGATTTGAAACTGCTGATGAGTTAATTGAAACTTTGTCACAACCTACATTTAAAAGTGCATAAATATCTTCAAGTTTTCTAATTCCCCCACCAACTGTTAAAGGAATAAAAACTTCTTTTGCAACTTGTTTTACTATATCAACAATCGTTCCTCTATTTTGATGACTTGCAGTAATATCTAAAAAAGTTATTTCATCTGCACCTTCTGCGTTATATCTTTTTGCAACTTCTACAGGATCTCCTGCATCTCTTAAACCTACAAAATTCACGCCTTTTACAACTCTTCCATTATCAACATCTAGACATGGTATTATTCTTTTTGCAAAACTACTCAAATAAAATCCTTCGTAATAACTAAAAATTATCTTATCTAATTATAAGTTAAAAGCAGATATACTCTTCCCAATTATGGAAAAAGTAAAAGCAAAAAAACAATACGGACAAAACTTTTTAAAAGATACGACTATTTTGGATAAAATCATCCAATCGATGCCCATGAACAATAATTATGTGGTTGAAATTGGGCCTGGATTAGGTGATTTGACCAAAAATTTAGTCAAGTACAAAGATTTAACTGCTTATGAGGTTGATACTGATTTAATCGGTATTTTAAAGTCTAAATTTGCAATAGAGATAGAAGAGGGTAAACTAAAACTGATCCACACTGATGTTTTAGAGGCTTGGGATAAGCAAAAAAGCCTGCATGATGGTAAATATGACTTGATAGCAAACTTACCATACTATATTGCAACAAACATTATATTAAGAGCATTTGAAGATGTTTCTTGTGAACATATTATTGTTATGGTACAAAAAGAGGTTGCAGAAAAATTTACTGCATCTGTAAATGATAAGGAATATTCATCGTTAGGTATTATTACAGAATTAATTTCTATTGATTCTAAAATACTTTTTGATGTTCCACCTGAATCATTTGATCCTCCACCAAAAGTAATATCTTCAATTCTTTATATAAAAAAAGATATGTCTAAAAGTTTCGATAAAGATTTTAATAAGTTTCTTAAGGCCTGTTTTATTCAGCCAAGAAAAAAACTTTCAAAAAATCTTACATCACTTTTAACTAAAGAGTCTATATCTGAAATTTATAAAGAATTAAATGTAGATGATAATGTTAGACCTCATGAAGTAAGTTCATCTTTGTATAGCCAAATGTATACAAAGGTAAAGAATGGAAGAAATTAACAAAGAAGAACAAACTACAACTAGTTCGCAAGAAACTACTGTAGAAACAAACACAAATTCAGTTGAAACAGTTGAGGGAAAGAAACCTCCATTTAAAAAAAGAAAACCTAAACCAAAAGTTGCTAAAGATGCACAACCTGCTCAAAATAGAGGAGAGGGTTGGGTTACTGATTTAAAAAAAGCATATATAATCAATGAAAAAATTCATAGAGATAGATTAAATCCGCACTATAAACTAAATCTAAATACAACTGCTAAACTTAGAATTACTCCACTTGGTGGTCTTGGTGAAATCGGTGGAAACATGATGGTTGTTGAAACTGAAAATCAAGCATTAATTATTGATGTTGGTATGAGTTTTCCTGATGGTGAAATGCATGGTGTTGATATTTTAATTCCTGATTTTACTTATATTAGAGAAATCAAAGATAAAATTGTTGCAGTTATTATCACACATGGTCATGAAGATCACATAGGTGCTATGCCATATCTATTTAAAGAGATGCAATTCCCAGTTTATGGTACTTCTTTACCACTTGAAATGATTGGTTCAAAATTTGATGAACATAAAATGAGAGAACATAGAGGATATTTTAGAGCTATTCAAAAAAGAACTCCTATTAAAATTGGTGAATTCGAAGTAGAATGGATGCATATCACTCACTCAATTATTGATTCATCTGCAGTTGCAATAAAAACTGAAGCAGGAACAATGATTCATACAGGTGACTTTAAAATTGACCACACACCAATTGATGGTTTCCCTACAGATTTACATAGACTTGCACATTATGGAGAAGAGGGTGTTTTAGTTTTAACTTCTGATTCAACAAATTCACATGCTCCTGGATTTACAAGAACAGAAAAAACTGTTGGACCAACGTTTGATAGAATTTTCTCTACGGCAAAAGGAAGAGTTGTAATGTCAACTTTCTCTTCAAATATTCATAGAGTTGCTCAAGCTATCGAGAAAGCTTTACAATACAACAGAAAAATCTGTGTTATTGGTAGATCTATGGAAAAAAATTTAGAAATAGCTATGAATTTAGGTTATATTAAATTCCCTAAAGACCAATTTATTGAAGCGCATGAAGTAAATAAATATAATGATAAAGAAGTTTTAATTGTTACAACTGGTTCTCAAGGTGAATCAATGTCAGCTCTTTATAGAATGGCTATTCATGAACATAGACATATTAAAATAAAACCTGATGATCAAATTATTTTATCTTCAAAAGCAATTCCTGGAAATGAAGCAAGTGTTTCTGAAATTATTAATCACCTTTTAAAAGCAGGTGCAAAAGTTGCATACCAAGATTATCCAGATATTCATGTTTCTGGACATGCTGCGCAAGAAGAACAAAAACTTATGTTAAGACTTGTTAAACCTAAATTCTTTTTACCAGTTCATGGAGAGTATAATCATGCATTAAAACATGGTCAAACAGGAATTGATTGTGGTGTATTAGAAAGAAATGTTTATATCATGAGTGATGGTGAACAAATTGAAGTTACACCAAAATATTTAAAGAAAGTTAGAGCAGTAAAATCAGGAAAAGTTTATATTGACAACCAATTAAACAACAAAATCTCTGATGATGTAATTTTAGATAGACAAACAATGGCTAAAGAAGGTATTGTTATGATTGTTGCACAAATCAATGAAAGTGATAGAACTCTTGCTCAAAGACCTAAAGTTACTTCATTTGGATTAGTTCCAGACAAACAAGATAAATACTTTGCAAAAGAGATTGAAGACTTATTATCTGTATTCTTAGAAAATGTAAAACCAGGTATTCTAAAGAATAATAAAATTTTAGAAGATGAATTAAGAAAAGTTGTAAGAAAACACTGTACAAGAAAATATAAAAAATACCCAATGATAGTACCAACTATATTTGTACAATAAGGAATAGTTATATGGATTTCAAACAAATTGTTAGGGATGTTTTATTAACTGAAGCAAATGAATTAGAAAGAGCTGCACAAAACATATCTTTTGATATTGAAAAAGCAATTGATTTAATCATCAATTGCAAAGGGAAATTAATCATTTCTGGTGTTGGTAAATCTGGACTTGTAGGTACTAAAATTGCTGCAACATTAGCAAGTACAGGAACTAGCTCATTCTTTTTACATCCTACAGAAGCTATGCATGGCGATTTAGGAATGATTGGTAAAGATGATATTGTTCTTGGTATTTCATATAGTGGCGAAAGTGAAGAATTAGTACAAATTTTACCTCATTTAAAAAGATTAAACATTCCTCTTATTGGTATGGCAAGAAGTGAAAACTCTACATTAGCTAAATATTCAGATGTATTTATCAATATTTATGTTGAGAAAGAGGCTTGTCCTCTTGATACTGCACCAACATCATCTACTACTTTAACAATGGCTATGGGTGATGCACTAGCAGTTTGTTTGATGAAAAAAAGAGATTTTAAAAAAGAAGATTTTGCTTCATTCCATCCAGGTGGAAGTTTAGGTAAAAAACTGTTTATTAAAGTTGATGACTTACTAAGAAAAGAGAATCTTCCTGTCGTTTCACGTGAAACTCGACTTAAAGACGCTATTTTAATAATGAGTGAAGGAAGACTTGGTAGCGTTATAATTACAGATAAAGACAACAAAGTATTTGGACTGTTAAGTGATGGAGATTTAAGAAGAGCATTAATGAATGAGAAATTCTCTTTAGAATGTAAAGTTGAAGAAATTGCAACATTAAATCCAAAAACTTTAAAAAATAAAGAACTTTTAGCTAGTGATGCTTTACAAGTAATAGAAAATTATAAGATACAACTATTAATTGTTACTGATGAGAATGATAAATTAGTTGGAGTTTTACATATTCACGATTTAATTGAAGCTGGAATAAAATAATGAAAAAAAACGAAACATCTTCTAAAAATAAAAAAGAAGAAATAAAAGAGGAATTAGTTAGATTAAATAAATTTTTATCACATAACAGTAACTACTCAAGAAGAGAAGCTGACAAGCTTATAGAAGAGGGTAGAGTAAAAATAAATGGTAAAGTTGTTACTAATCTTGCAACAAAAGTTTCATCAAAAGATGAAGTACAGATTGGTAAAAAGAATATCAAAGAAGATAAAAATAAAATTTATACTGTGATTGTTTATAACAAACCAAAGGGTGAAATAGTTTCAAAAAAAGACCCTCAAGGAAGAAAAACAATCTATGATTCACTTGAAAAAAAATATAAACATTTTTTAAGTGTAGGAAGACTTGACTACGCAAGTGAAGGATTATTACTATTATCTGATAATGTTGAAGTTGTTGATGCTTTAATGCACTCTGATTTAGAAAGAGTTTATAAAATCAAAGTTAATGGTGTAATATCTAAATCAGTTGAAGAAGCTATGCAAAATGGAATTACAATTGAAGATGCAAGAACAGGTGCACATAAAAATAGTAAAATAAAATCTATGTCTTTTGCACCTTTTTTAGCTTATGATATTCAAACTAATGGAGAAAAATACTCTAAAATTAAAGTTGTGATTTCTGAGGGGAAAAATAGAGAATTAAGAAGATTTTTCGCTCACTTTGGTCTTGATGTACTTGATTTAAAAAGATTAGAGTATGGTGGAATCTCTTTAAATAATCTACCAACTGGAAAATCAAGATTTTTAACAAAAGAAGAGTACAAAAATCTAAGAATCTTTATGAATGAAGATGATAGATCTATCTAATAAATTAAGACCAACAAGTTTAGATACATTTGTTGGTCAATCTCACATTATTGGCAAAGAAAAAGCACTATATAAACTAATCAAACAAAAAGAGATTCCTCATCTATTTTTTTATGGAAAACCAGGAACTGGAAAAACTACTTTAGCCAAAATAATAGCTCGTGAAATAAATACAGATTATTACTATTTTAATGCAACAAGTATCAAAGTAGAAGATTTGCGAAAAATATTTGATAAATATAAAGGAAGTTTAATTAAACCTCTTATTTTTATTGATGAAGTACATAGATTATCAAAAAATCAACAAGAAGTTTTACTCCCTATAATGGAAAATTATGATGCAATTATTATTGGAGCAAGTACAGAAAATCCTTTTTTTACACTAACATCTGCAATTCGTTCAAGAGCTTTTCTTTATGAATTTAAAGCTTTTACAAAAGAAGAAATGAATAAGATTCTTTATATTGCTTTAAAAGATATTGATATAACTCTTACAAATGAAGCAAAAGAGTATTTGATAACATCTAGTTCTGGTGATGCAAGAGCTATGCTTACACTTCTAAATTTTGCATATAAAGTATCAAAAGATATAGACTTAACTTTATTAAAAGAGTTAAGGGAAAATGTAATAGGGGATGGAGTTTCATCTTCTGATACTCATTATGATTTAGCAAGTGCTATGATTAAGTCATTAAGAGGTACAAATATTGATGCAGCTTTATATTATATGAGTAGATTAATAAATGGTGGAGAAAGTGTAGATTTTATTACAAGAAGATTAGTAATCTTTGCAAGTGAAGATATAGGAAATGCAAATCCAAATGCTCTAAATCTTGCAGTTAATACTATGATTGCATGTAATAAAATTGGTTATCCAGAGTCAAGAATCATTCTTTCTCAGTGTGTTATATATCTTGCATCAAGTCCTAAATCAAATAGTGCATATAAAGCTGTAAATAAAGCCCTACAACAAATAAAAGATGGAAAGATACTTGATATACCAAAACATCTTGATTCACAACATATAGGCTATTTATACCCCCATGATTTTGGTGGATATGTTGAACAAGAATATTTAAAAGAAAATCTAAATTTATATAACAATTCAAATATAGGTTTTGAAAAAACTTTAAATGATTGGTTAGATAAAATTAAAAATAAAAAAGAGGATTAAAGAATGGAATACTACACTTGGGTTTTAACTTTTCACGTTGTTGCTTTTATGTCATGGATGGCGATGCTGTTTTATTTACCAAGACTTTTTGTATATCACGTAGAAAATATAGAAAAAAAAGAGTTTGTAGAAGTAGTTAAAATTCAAGAGTACAAGATTTATAAATATATTGGTGCTCCTGCGATGTGGGCTACTATTTTTAGTGGTATTACAATGCTTGCATTAAATCCTATTTTATTAGATTTTACTCAAAATCCTTGGATGTTAGCAAAACTGATAACTTTAGTTTTATTGATTACTTATTCTTTATCATTAAATAAATATAGAAAAGAATTAGAAAATGACACATGTCAAAAAAGTGGTAAATTTTTTAGAATGTACAATGAAATGCCAACAATGTTATCAATTCTAATTGTGGGATATGTAATTACAAAATCTTTTTCTATCTTATTTACATCAATTATTGTTATACTATTTGCATATATTTCTTATGTAATAATGAAACCTAAAAAGGCTAAATAATGAATTTTGATAAATACTATGTATTAGATACAAATATCCTTCTTGAAGATGCTTCAAATGTCTATAAACTTTCACAAGAGGGCAGAAACTTAATAATTCTTCCTGAAACAGTTCTTGATGAAATTGATACAAAAAAGAGTGGTTTTGATGAAATAAATTTTCAAGCTAGGGAATTTGCAAGAATATTAGAAAACTCATCAATTATCAATAGCATAAAAAAAGATTCGTATAAAATAATTAGAGTTAAAATAGAAAATGAAAAGAACACTATCATTGATATCATCTCAAAAGATGAATATGAAGTTAATATCAAAAACATATCTTTAAACATTATAAATGATAGAAAAATCTTAGAAATAGCAACATTTGCAAATAGTTATTATAAAAATCAAGTTGAATTTTTATCTTTAGATATTATGGCAAGAACTAGAGCTATATCTCTTGATATAAAAACTGATGCATTAGTTGGTAAAGATAAAGATGTATTTGATTTTGATTTTATTAGAGAAATTGATATTGATTTTAATGATTTAGAATTTATTGACAATCAAAATATTGATAAATACGACACTGAATACAAACCTTATAATTTCTCATACTGTTTTAAAGTTAAATCATCTGATCAAGTTTTATTAGCAAATATTCAAAATAAAAGAATCAAATTACTTGATGAAGTAGAAATTAGAGATCAAGTAATTACACCTTTAAACAAAGAGCAATTATTCTTTAGTGATGCAATCTTAAGTCATTTTTACAATGTTCTAATTGTTGAAGCAAAAGCTGGTTCAGGAAAAACTCTTTTAGCATTAAGTGGAGCATTAAAACTAGTACGTCAAAAATTCTTTCAAAAAATCATCTACATCAGAAATTCTATTGAATCTTTAGATAAAGGTGAAGATGTTGGATATCTTCCAGGCTTAGAAGAAAAATTTAAAATATATAATCATCCTTTAATGGATAGTCTTGATTATATTATTAGAAGTGAACATAAAAGAAAAAGAAGTAAAAAAAATCCTGATACTGTGATATCTGAATTAGATGATAGAGAAGTTACTGAAAGAATTGAACAGATGATAAGTAACTATGGAATTGAAACTATGTGGGTAGGGGAAATGAGAGGACGAACACTATCAAATTCTTTTATAATAATTGACGAAGCACAAAATATGTCAAATAAAACAATGCAAATGGTATTATCAAGAATTGATAGTAGTTGTAAAGTTGTAATTTTAGGTTCAAATAAACAAATTGATAATTTCTATGTAAATAAATATACAAATGCATTAACTACCTTACTTAAATCAACTAAAAACGAAGATAATATTGTAAATATATTCGCAATTAAATTACAAAAAGTTCTTAGAGGACCGATAACAGAGTGGGCTGAACAAATCTTCTCAAAATAAAAAACAACTAGAATATATTGATTCTAGTTGTTTTAAACGCTTTATATAATTCATCATTTAAATCAAATTTTCACTCTATTTTAAACTCAAAAATTAGTTCACATATTTATTGAAAAATCATATCAATTTTTTAGTTCTTAATTTATCAAGATTATCATTATATTACTTATTATAAATATTCTACATTTTTATAAATTGCCTTATTATAGATATTTATCTTATATATTTTTTGTACAATTTTTTATAATATTTATAAATTTTTAATAAATAAAGTTATTAAAAGATGTGTTATAATACATATTATAATACGTAAAAGGATTAGAATGCCACTATTACAATATACATCTAAAGAGATGTTTTCTTCTACTGAATTAGTAAGAAAAAGTAAGAATATCTTTGATAAATTAAATAAAAAAGAGATAGAAAAAGCAATAGTATTAAGAGATGGAAAACCTGGAATAATATTGTTAGATTTTAATGAATATGAAAAAATCATGAATGATTATTTAAAATTGAAAGAGAAAAGTAGTACTCTTAAAGAAAAGAGTGAAAATGAAATTGTTAAAAAAGAATTTCAAGAAGAAGACAAAAGAGTAGAAAATGATTTTAGCATAGTGTTAGATGACATAGAAAAATTAGAATTAGAAATAAACAGTAGTTCTAAAACAACTGAGCCATTAAAAGAATTTTGGGATTAAAAATGATTGATGTATTAATTATTGGTTCAGGTGGAGCAGGGTTAACTGCTGCACTTAATGCAAAAAAGAACAATTCAACTGTTTTAGTTGTTTCAAAAACTTTTCCTACTCACTCTCAAACCGTACAAGCTCAAGGTGGTATAAATACTGTTTTATATGAAGATTTTGATTCAATTGAAAATCATATAAACGATACATATAATGCAGCTCATTTCCTTGCTAATAAAAACAATATCTCTTTTTTATGTAACAATGCAAAAGATACAATTTTGTGGCTTGATTCAATAGGTGTTCCTTTTAATCGAACAGATGATGGCAAATTTTCACAAAGAAAATTTGGTGGAACAAAATATCTAAGAACTTGTTATTCTAGTGATTATACTGGCTTAAAAATAATGCATACATTGTTTGATCAATGTATAAAAGAGAATATAGAATTTTATAACGAACATTTTTTATTAGATTTAATAATAGAAAACGATCAATGTAAAGGTGCAATATTTTTTGATATAAAAAATGGCAATATTATCTCTGTATCTGCTAAAACTACTATTTTAGCTACTGGTGGATATGCTGGTATTTATTCAAATAATACAACTAATTCTTATTCAAATAGTGCAGATGGTATTGCTGTTGCATTTAAAGCAGGTGTAACACTTTCTAATATGGAATTTGTACAATTTCATCCTACAACTTTACTCAATTCAAATATTTTAATAAGTGAAAGTGCTAGAGGTGAGGGTGCGTATTTAGTAGATAAAGATGGAAATAGATTTATTGATGAATTAAAATCAAGAGATGAAGTAACAAAGGCTATTTATGAAAGAATACTAAATAAAGAAGATATATTTCTTGATTTAAGACATCTAGGTCTTGATAAAATTAATGAATTAATCCCTCAAGAAAGAAAGCTTGCATTTGAGTTTTCAAATATAAAAATAGAAGAAGAACTTTTACCTATAATACCTTCAGCCCATTATACTATGGGTGGTATAAAAACAAATATCAATGGTGAAACTAATATAACAAATCTTTACGCAGTTGGTGAATGTGCAAATGCATCAATACATGGTGCAAATAGATTAGGAGGAAACTCTTTACTTGAAATAATCACTTTAGGTAAACATATAGGAATATATGCATCAAATAAAGCAAAAACTTTAGCAGATTTTGAAGAAAGTGATTCTAAACAAATAAAAAATACTAAAACAAAAATTGATGAAATATTTACAAATAATAGTGATATAAATTTCTACAAAACTAAAGAGTATTTAACAAATAAACTTTTTGAAGATGCAGGGATATTTAAAGAAAAGAAAAAGCTTGATGAAATAGTAAATATTATTGACGAGATTTCTATCAATATAAATAAATTTGGTATAGATGATAAATCAAAAATTTACAATAAGAATTTAATAGATTTACTTGAATTTAAAAACATTTTAGAGGTATCTAAACTAGTTGTTATAAGTGCTCTTACTAGAGAAGAAAGCAGAGGTTCGCATTATAGAATAGATTTTCCAGAAAAGAAAGAAGATTATAATAAATCATCAACAATTCAATTAATAGATAATGAAATAGCTTTTAGATTTGAGGCACAAAATGAAAATTAGAATTAAAAGATTTAATCCAGAAATATCTGTTGATTCAAATATTAAAACTTATGAAGTTAATAATACAAATTTACTAAAAGCACTAATTGAGATAAAAGAAGATATTGATTCAACTTTATCTTTTAGATGTGGATGCAAAAGTGGAGTTTGTGGTTCATGTGCAGTAAAAGTTAATGGTATAGAAAAATTAGCATGTAAAGTCTTTATTAAAGAAGATGATTTAATTGAACCATTAAAGAATATTGAAGTAATAAAGGATTTAGTAGTAAATGTTTCACATGAAACATTACTAATCAACAAAACAAAAAGCTTTATAGATAAAAATTCTAATAAAGAAATAAAGCAAGAAAATATAGATAAAATAGATTTACAAAGTAATTGTATTTTATGTAATTCATGTTTTAGTTCTTGTCCAGTTTATGATGTAAAAGATAGTTTCATTGGCCCATTTGCATTGAGTAGGGCATTAAGATATGTAAATGATGAGAGATTAGAATCTAACGATAATATTATTTCAAATATACAAACTGATGGAATTTGGGATTGTACATTATGTAGTGCTTGTACATTGGTTTGTCCTCAAGGAATTGACCCAAAAGCAGATATAATGCAATTACAAAATATATCTGTACAAAAAGGTTATTCAAATCCTAACTTTCAGAATTTTTCTTTTGATTTTAATGATGATTTTGGAGGAGGATTTAATCCGAATGGATTTTAGAATAGAGGAAATCTCTATTCTAAATTATCTTTTAAGTATAGATAATCTGACATTTTAGTCCATTCTCTAACTTTTTTCATATATGCATCTTGTGAATCCAAAACTTCTTTTAATAATGGATTATCTTTTGACATTTCAGTTCTTAATTCAAGATTCGCTTTTTTCATTGCATCCATTACAGGTTTTGGAAAAGTTTTTACCTTGATATTAGGATACTCATTTTTCATTTTTTGCCATGCATTTGCATTCATATCGTAATTTTGAATATACATATCATATGCACTTACTCTCATAGCAACAATTAAAATCTCTTTTAAATCTGCAGGTAATTTTTCAAACTTTTTTATGTTAATAATATATTGCATTTCAGATGCAGGTTCATGCCAACCAGTATAATAATAAGGAGCAATTTTATGGAATCCCATACTAATATCCATCGATGGACCAACCCATTCTAATGCATCAATTGTATTTCTTTCTAATGAAGTATAAAGTTCTCCTGGAGCATTATTTGTAACTTGAACACCAAGTTTTGCCATAATCTCACCAGCAAAACCTGGGATTCTCATTTTTAGACCTTTCAAGTCATCAAGAGAGTTGATCTCTTTTCTAAACCATCCCCCCATTTGAACACCTGTACTTCCACCAGGGAAAGAATATAGTCCATGTTTAGAATAAACTTTTTGCATTAATTCTAAACCACCACCGTAGTAAAACCATGCATATTGCTCAGGTGAAGTTAGACCAAATGGCATTGATGTAAAAGGTAAAGTATTTATATCTTTTCCTTTCCAATAATATGATGTTGTGTGTGCCATATCATATTGACCACCTTTAACCATATCTAAAACACCAAAAGGTGATTTGTGTTTATTTGCACTATCAATTCTAATTTCAAGTCTACCATTAGACATAGAATGAGCTAATTTAGCCATATTTTCAGCAGTGTCATACAAAGGTGAAGTAGTTTCAGTCCATGTAGTTGCCATTGTTAATTTATATACTTTATCATCTGCTTGTGCTAAAGTAATTAAACTTGAACAAACAAATAAAAAGGATAATTTAACAAAGATTTTTTTCATTTGTACTCCTTTTTTAATAAAAAGGCATTATATTAGTAGGAGAATATTAAAAGGCTTAATTGAGTATACAATCTTTGAGTTTTTTTTCTTTATCCCATTTTAGTTTCTTTAATTCTGGTTCATCATAAAACTCTTTTGTATAACCAAAACAAAGATATGCAATAAATTTATATTCATCTTTATTTATATTAAATATTTTATTAATTTTTTTTGGTTTTAAAATAGAAACCCATCCCATTCCAATATTTAAAGCTCGAGCAGTAAGCCACATATTAAGTATTGCACAAACAACAGAATATTCACCTGTTCTTTTCATATAAGTTTGTCCTAAAATGTTATTAGAACTTTTTTTATAATAAACAGCAATATTAATATTTGATTCTTTAATACCTTCAAGTTTTAAATTGTTATATAAAGGTCTATCTTTAAATTTATCTTTACTCTTTTCAAATGATTTACTAAAGTGTTTATAAACAATATCACGTTTTTCTTCATCAACTATAATAAATCTCCAAGGCTGAGAATAACCAACAGAAGGAGCATGAAGTGCAGACTCCAATATCATATTTAATTTTTTACTTGATATTTTTTTATTTATGAAGTTATTGCCTCTAACATCACGTCTTGAGGCAATAATATTTGTAAGTGTGTCTAAATCTTTTTTAGTAAATTTCATTAAATTGAAAAATCGTGTAAATCTTTGAATAAAAATGCTTCAACAATTTCATCTATACTTTTTTGTGTTGGAGCAACTAAAGCAATAATACCTTCATCCATAAATGGCCAAACATATTCTAAATTGTTTATAACAACAACGGCATCAATCCAACATGAAATATCTTCACGTCTATCAAAAAATTCTACTTTTGATATTTTTCCTTCATCTAAAGTTATAAATGCCCAAGCTTTATTCTCTTCAATTGAAGAAATAACACATTGATGTCTATCTTTTGAATTAACAGGAATTAATATAGTCATAATTTCTCTTTTATATTTGTTTAAATTTTTTTGATTTTACAATCTTTTATCTTAAGATAAAAATTCCTTTTTGTACCATAAAGAGAAAACAAAAAGTGAATATAAATGTTGTTTAAATTTATTTGATTTAGATAATTGATAAATATGTAATATATACTCATGATTAAATAAATTTGTTGCATTATTTACTTCAACTATAACATCAAGAACTTTATCTTTATACTCTTTATTAAGCCACTCATTAAATGGAGAATTAAAACCTTTTTTTGTTCTGTTTATTATAGTTTCTGGAATATATTTTGAAGCAATTTTTTTTAATAGATATTTATTTGTATCACCAACTTTTATGGCTGATTCCACACTAAACATATAATTAACTAAATTGACGTCCAGAAATGGTGTTCTAACCTCCAAAGAGTTACCCATAGATATTCTATCTACTTTTGATAAAAGTGATTCTCCTAGCCATATTTTTAAATCAATATAACTCATCCAATCAACTGGATCTTGTTTTGCTGTTTCACCTTTATATGTTGGAACTTTTTTGAATAATCTTTTTCTTTGAATATCTGTATATATTTCCCCAAAAGAGTTATAAAGATTTTGTTTTTTTACAATTCTTCTTAAATATTCACTCTCTTTTGTATTATTTTGTAAAGCTCCAATTATGTCATTTAAAAAAATATTTTGTTCATTTGATAAACTCTTTTCAAATTCATAATACTTTAGAAATTTTGAATAGTTATCATAACCCAAAAATATCTCATCACTCCCTTCACCTGACAATACAGTTTTTATTCCAGCTTGATGTATTTGTTTTGTTAAAATATTTAAAGGAATCGCTGCACTATCTCCATGAGGTTCTTCAAGCATATCAAGAGTTTGCTCAAAATGATTGATATACTCTTTTTGATTTATCTCTACTGGATGATGATTTGAGTTTATGTGCTTTGCAGTAATTTGTGCAAAATCTAACTCACAATAATTTTTATATTCATCATAACCAATACTAAAGGTATTAATTTTCTTTCCAGAAATTTTTGTATAAAGTGCAGAGATTAATGAACTATCAATTCCACCACTTAAAAGTGAAGCAACTTCAACATCACTATTAAGTCTATATTCAACACTTTTAAATAAAAGCTCTTCAATGTCATTTAAAGCTTGTTTTTCGTCTTTTATAGCTTTATAGGTATTTATCTTGTAATATTTCTTCTTTTGAAGCTCAGTGCTTTTATTTGGCTCATAAATCATATATGATGAAGCTTCTAATTTAAAAATATCATTATAGAAAGAATCTTCACCTAAAGATACAAAATATTGCATATATTTTGAAAGTGCTACTTTATTTAGATTTGGTTTATAATCAAGTAGATTTAAAATTGATTTTACACTTGATGAAAAAATAAACTTATTATCTTTAAAATAGTAAAAAAATGGTTTTTTACCATATCTATCACGTGCACAAAAATATAAATCTTTTTTCATATCATAAATACAAAAAGAAAACATCCCATTTAGTTTATTTAAAAAATCAAATCCATACTTTTGATAAAGTCTTATTAATACTTCACTATCACTTTTTGTTTTACACTCTAAATGTTCCACGTGAATCAATTCTTTATAGTTGTAAATCTCTCCATTAAAAACAAGTAAAATATCATCAAATATCATAGGTTGATTTGCTTCTTCATCTAAATCAATAATTGCTAGTCTTGTATGACCAAATTGTTTGTTATCAATTTTAATTGAATTCTGAAAGTCTGGACCTCTATGATGTAAAAGTTCTAAAGATTTATCAAATCTTTCTGATATAAAGTTTGTACCAATTATTCCACACATATAAACTACTTAATAAAATATTTAATAATTTGAATATAAAAATATAAAAAAGAAACAAATACTACACTTGATATTAAAATAGATGCAGCAACATCATAAGGTTTACAATGATATAAAGCAGCAAGATTGACATTATTTACAGCTAGAGGAACCATAAGTTCCATAATTAAAATAGATGCAACATATGAATTTAAATTTGTAAAATTTACAATAACAATTATTCCAATTGCAGGTAATAAAATATGCTTTACAAAACTAATATGTAAAGATGAATACCAAGGTAAAACTTTGACTTTTACACTAGATAAGTACATACCAAATATAAAAAGTTGAATTACCATTGAAGTATATGCACCCATTTCAAGTGCAGTATAAACATATTTATTTATACTAATTCCTTGAGAATTAATTATCAAAGCAAAAATTGCAAACCAAATACCAGGAATCTTCATAATTGAAATAATTGCTTGCTTAATAGAAAATTTATCTCGTGCAAAATAATAAACTGAAAAAATATAAATAAACAATGTATTTGCAATGTTAATAATACTTGTGTAAGGAACAGATTCTATACCAAATAATGCAATCCCTAATGGAATTCCAAGATTTCCAGTATTTCCTATCAAAGCTGTTGCTAAATAAATTGACTGGTCTTGTCTTTCTGAAAATATTTTTTTACTAACAAAAATTAATATAACAAGAGAAATTAATAGAATAATAAAATATAAAATTGGGGAAGCAATAAATTCATAATCAATAGGTCTTTTTGTCAATCCCCAAAATATAAGAATAGGTTGAAAGAAATAAAGAGATAATAAAACTAATGTTCTCTCATCTAGTTGGTTAGTAAAAATCTTTTTTGCAGTAAAACCTAATAAAATAAAAAAATAAACGGGTAAAACAGAAAATATAGCTTCGATAGTAAATCCTAAAAAATTTTAGGAATTTTAACATTAATGAGATAAATAAAAAGAAGTCTACATAGGAAAAGTTCCTATGCAGTAACCATAATACCCTTAATCATAAAAAATATTGCAGCAGAAAGAATAGCAGCAGCAGGAACAGTAATAATCCAAGCAGCAACTATTTTTTTAATTGCATCTCTTTTTACATATTTAGTACTTTTTGCATCTTTAACATCTTTTCTTTCTTGTTTAACAAGATTTTCTCTGTCATCAATTTTTTTATACAATTCAACAATTTTCATATAGTGAGCTTTTGATTTATCTTTAATTAATTCTAATCTATCTAACTCATCTTGCATAAAATCTAATTCTCTTTTATGTCTTTTAAATCTTTTTCTTGTTTCTTGTAAAAATCTTTTTTCATTGTTATCAAGAACTTCTCTTAAAAATCCAACACCAAAAACACCACCAACAGCAATATGTGTTGAAGAAACAGGTAAACCTAATTGACTTGCAACGATAACAGTAAATGCAGCTGACATTGCAATAGAGTAAGCTCTAATTTGATCTAATTCAGTTATTTCAGATCCAACAGTTTTTATAAGTTTAGGACCATATAACATTAAACCAATTACAATACCAAAAGCTCCAACAGCCATTACCCATAAAGGAATAGATACTTTACTTGAAATTTCAGTATTGATAATAGCATCATTAATTGCAGCAAGTGGTCCAATTGCATTTGCAACATCATTTGCACCATGAGCAAATGATAATAAAGCAGCAGCAAAAACTAAAGGAATATTAAATAAAGTATTTACAGATGCTCTTGAATTTGTTAATTTATTTGATGCCTTTGCAATTAATGGTTTAACAAAGAAATATGCACCAATACTAATCAATAAACCAACTATAGATGCAGTAACAAAATTTAAATCAATTAAGTGTTTTAAACCTTTTAAAATAAGATATGTACTAAAAGTCCATGTCATAATTGCAATTAAAACTGGAACAAACTTTTTAGAAGCTTCAATCATATTTTCTTGGAAAACAATTTGTTTTTTAATAAAGTATAAAAATGCAGCGGCAATAATCCCACCAAGTAATGGAGAAACAATCCAAGATGCAACAATTTTTCCAACTGTATCCCAAGAAACGATTGCAAATCCAGCTGCTGCAATTCCAGCTCCCATTACTCCACCTACAATAGAGTGAGTAGTTGAAACAGGTGCACCTATTGAAGTTGCAAAGTTTAACCATAATGCTGCTGCAAGTAATGCTGCTGTCATTGCCCAAATAAATATTTCTGGATTTTCAATCATCGAAGGATTGATAATCCCATCTTTAATTGTTTTAACAACATCTCCTCCTGCAATAAATGAACCTAAAGCTTCAAATATAGCAGCAATCATAATTGCACCTGTTAAAGTAAGAGCTTTTGAACCAACAGCTGGTCCAACATTATTTGCAACATCATTAGCACCAATATTCATAGCCATGTAAGCACCAAATACTGCTCCAATAACTAAAAACATATTATTAGGAAGATTTCCGTGTGAGGCATAAGACCATAGGAAAACAACAACAATAAATAGAAGTGCTAATGATAATTTAGCAAATCCAGGAAGAGTTTTAGCTTGCGCTTTTTCAAACCTGTTAATCGTTTTAATATCCAAAGTAAACCTTTTGTAATTATTTTGTAACGTAAGTAGGATAATATTATAGTAGGATATTTCTTATTAAAGCTTTAAAAAACCTTAAAGTTATTATAGTTAAAAGTTATTTTATTTTGAGAAAGTATATATTTTATAGAGAAAATTTATAGAAAAAGGATTAATCCCTTTTTCTATTTCTATCACCTGATGGTCTTGATGATCTATCTCCACTTGGTTTTCTATCTCCAGATGGTCTTGATGATCTATCACCTCTTGGTGCTCTATCTCTGTCTCCAGATGGTCTTGACGATCTATCACCTCTTGGTGCTCTATCTCTATCTCCACCTCTAGAGTTTCTGTCACCACTTCTAGAATTTCTATCTCTATCTCCACCTCTTGAACCAAATCGTCCACCTCTACCTCTAGAATTTCTTCCAGAATCATCTCTATCATTTCTTTGACTATTTTCAATTAATCTTTGAATATCAGTTTCTGATTTACCGATATTATTATTACCTTGAACATATGTAGATGCAGAAATCATTGAAGCTAATTTAAATGCAATAGTTGAGATATCAAACTCTTCTTTTAACTCTTCAACTAATTCTAAAGCATAATCTTTTATCTCTTGTTCAACAATTTGTTGTTTTAAATCAGCAAATTTTTTCATTTTTACTGAATTTATATTTGGAACAATTTTTGCCTCAAGTTTAGTACCAATTGATTTCTCAATTTTTTGTAACATTCTAAATTCATGTGGAGTAACAATTGAAATTGCAACACCTTCTTTTCCAGCACGTCCAGTTCTTCCTATTCTGTGAACATAAGACTCTGAATCAAATGGTAAATGGTAGTTAAATACGTGAGTTACGTCATTTACATCTAAACCTCTTGCTGCAACATCTGTTGCAATTAAAATTTCAAGTTTAGATGTTTTAAATGCTCTAATTGCTTCCTCTCTTTGTCTTTGCTCCATATCACCATGAAGACCTTTTGCCATAAATCCTTGAGAAACTAAGAAAGTTGAAAGCCTATCAACTTCTTTTTTTGTTCTACAAAAAATAATTGATTTTTTTGGATTTTTGAAATCGTAAAGTCTGATTAATGCATCATCTCTCTCTTTTTCATCAACAACGTAAAAAGTTTGAGTAATTTTTGCATTTGTTACATCACTTTTTGTTAATGTAATAAATTCTGGTTCTTTTAAAATTGTTTTTGCAAGATTTTTAATTGCTACTGGCATAGTTGCAGAGAATAATAAAGTTTGTCTATCTTCTGGTAAGAATGTGAAAATTTCTTTAATATCGTCTAAGAATCCCATATCTAACATTTCATCTGCTTCATCAAGAACAACATAATCTGGTTTTATATCAATTTTATCGCCTCTTAATAAATCAAGAAATCTTCCAGGAGTTGCAATAATAATACTTGCATTTTCAATTAATTTAATTTGTCTAGCATATGCTTGTCCACCATAAACAGTTGCTGTATTAATTCCTAAGAATTTTCCAAATCTGTATAATTCATCAGAAACTTGCATTGCTAATTCTCTAGTTGGAACAATAACAACTGCTTCTACACCTGATTTACCTTTTAATCTATTTAAGATTGGTAATCCAAAAGCTGCTGTTTTTCCTGTACCTGTATGTGCTTGTCCAACAATATCTTTTCCTGTTGAAATAACAGGAATTGCTTGTTCTTGAATTGGACTTGGTTCTTTGAAACCTGCTTCGTCAATTGCCTTTTGTAATTGTTCTTTGAAATTGAATTCGTTAAAAGTCATTTTTTACCTTTGTATATAAATATTAAAATATACACGGTTATATAAATATAGATTTAAGCCTATTTCCCATAGATGTACAATATAAAACGCAAATTGAGCCTTGCAAGTGTCAGTTCTGAAAATGAAACTTTGATTTATCAAAGTTTAATGGGTATATAAATGTGTATAATTTTGCGGAGTATAGCTAATTTTAGATAAATTTAAGCTTTAAGAAAAAGAGCAGAGCTCTTATTCTTATAAATCACCTAGACCTTTATAGTTTTCTAAGTATTTTGTATCGTAGTTATTTGAGATGAAATCTTCATTTTCCATCATTTTTTGGTGGAATGGAATTGTAGTTTTAATTCCTTCTACTTCAAATTCAGCTAAAGCTCTTTTCATGATATTAATAGCTTTATTTCTATCTCTTCCCCAAACAATAAGTTTCCCAATCATTGAGTCATAATATGGAGGAACTACATAGTTTGTATAAATATGAGAATCAACTCTTACATTTCTTCCACCTGGAACCATCCATTGTGTGATTTTTCCTGGGCAAGGTAAGAAAGTATTTGGATCTTCAGCTGTAATTCTACACTCAATAGCATGACCTCTAAATTTAATTGCTTCTTGAGGAGGAACTTTTTCACCTTCAGCAACTTTAATCATAAGTTCAACAATATCAATACCTGAAACCATTTCAGAAACTGGATGCTCAACTTGAAGTCTTGTATTCATTTCCATAAAATAGATATTTTGTTTGTCATCTGCTAAGAATTCAAATGTTCCAGCACCTTCATATTTTAAATATTTAGTAGCTTTAACTGCAACATCATGAAGTTTAGCTCTTGTTTCATCATTTAATAAAATTGCAGGTGATTCTTCGATAACTTTTTGATGTCTTCTTTGTAAAGAACAATCTCTTTCACCAATATGAATTGCATTACCATGAGAATCTCCAACAACTTGAACTTCGATGTGTCTTGGATTATTAATAAATCTTTCAAGATACATTGTTCCATCACCAAATGCGGCAAGTGCTTCACTTGATGCTGCCATGAATAGTTGTTCGAATTCTGATTCTTCTTTAATAAGTCTCATTCCTCTTCCACCACCACCAGCAGCAGCTTTTGCCATAATTGGGTAACCAATCTCAGCAGCAACTTTTTTACCTTCAGTTACAGAGTGAACAGCACCTTTAGATCCTGGAACAACAGGAACTCCAGCTTTAATCATCTCTTCTTTTGCTTTTGATTTATCAGCCATTTTTTCCATAACTTCAACAGATGGACCAATAAATTTGATATTGTGTAATCTACAAATTTCAACAAAATCTTGATTTTCAGATAAGAAACCATATCCTGGGAAAATTGCGTCACAACCTGTCATTTCAGCAGCAGTGATAATTGCTGGAATATTTAAGTATGATTCACTTGATTTTGCACCACCAATACATACAGCTTCATCAGCATGTTTTAAATATGATGCATTTTTATCACCAGCACTATAAATAGCAACTGATTTTTTTCCCATTTCTCTTATTGTTCTAACAGCTCTTTGAACGATTTCTCCTCTGTTAGCTATTAAAATTTTTTTAATTTCTGCCATATTTAACTCTTATAATTTTTCAACAACAAAAATTGGCATATCATACTCAACAGGAGAACCATCTTTAACAAGAATCTCTAAAATTTTACAATCAAATTCAGCCTCAACCTCATTCATGATTTTCATCGCTTCTAAAATACAAAGAGTTTGACCTTTTTTAACAGTATCACCTACATTTACGAATGCTGGAGATTCTGGAGAAGGTGAAGAGTAGAATGTTCCAACCATTGGAGAGTTAATCATATCTCCACTTTTTGCTGTAGTTGCTGTTTCAGTTGAAGCAACATTTACAGTTGCAACTGGTGCACTAACAGCTGCAACAGGAGCAGCAACTGCTGGAGCAGCTGATACAGTAGTTACAACACCTTCAAAACCTCTTTGCATAGAGATTTCGAATTCACCCTCTTTAACTTTTAATTTGTTAAGTTCGCTTTTGTCGAAAACTCTAATTAATTCTTTGATGTCTTTAAAATCCATACTTAGCCTTTATATTTAGTAAAATTTTTTCTCATAATAGCACAATTTTTCTGATAAATATATTTTTGTTAAATTAAATAAGCTTTATTTAAGTTAAGAGATAAAATATCTTTGAAATATCTTTTTGATATAATTAAAAAAATTTAATTAGGAATATTATGTTAAATGATCAAAGTTTTATAAACATTGCAAAAGAGATTGCAATGGCTTCAAAATGTGTATCAAAACAAGTTGGTGCAGTAATAGTAAAGGATGGAAGAATCCTATCAACAGGTTACAATGGAACACCAGCTGGTTATAAAAATTGTACTGAACATTGGAATGGACAATATACAAAAGAGCATCATGAATGGTCAAAAACTTATGAAATTCATGCAGAAATGAATGCGATTATTTGGGCAGCTAGAAAAGGTATTTCAATAGAAGGTGCAACAATTTATGTAACACTTGAACCTTGTAGTGAATGTTCAAAAAATTTAATTGCAAGTGGAATAAAAAGAATAGTTTACGAAAAAGCTTATGAACATACAAATTCAGAAGTTATATCAAAATTTATAAAAGATAATGGTGTAATAATTGAACAAATTTCAAAATAATAAAAACACCTTATTTTATGAGAAATCTGTAAAAAGATACGGAATAAGTGCAGAAGGTGTACAATGGAATTCAAAATACACTCAATATAAAAGATTTGAAATATTAACAAGTTTCATTAAAAATATAAAAAATAGCTCATTGATTGATGCAGGTTGTGGATTTGGAGAATATTATAATTATTTAAATAAAAATAAAAAAACACCTAAATCTTATATTGGAATTGATTGTGAAAAAATTATGATTGATTTGGCTTCAAAAAGATTTACAAATATTGATTTTAAAATTCAAGATATTATAAAAGATGAATTACTAACTTGCGATTATTATATTTGTAGTGGTGCGATGAATATATTAAATTTTGAAGAGATTAAAATTTTTATTAAAAAATGTTTTGACTCATCAAATATTGCATTTGTTTTTAATTTTCTAAAAAATGATTCTTTAACAGATATAAAAACAGATGAAATACTAGTTTACTGTTTAACACTTACAAAAAAAATAAAAATTAAAGAACACTATTTACAAAATGATATAACTATTTATTTAGAAAAATAAAATATCATATTTATTTCATACTTTAAATATAAAATTATGTTATTAAATATAAGGAGAAAGTATGAAAATTGGTTTATTTATTCCATGTTTTATGAATGAATTGTATCCAGACATTTGTAAAGCAACATACAAACTACTAAAAAATCAGGGATTAAATATTGATTACCCTTTAAGTCAAACTTGCTGTGGACAACCTATGGCAAACTCTGGCTGTTCAAAAGATGTAAAGACTTTAGCTATAAATTTTGTAAAAACATTTAAAGATTATGATTACATTGTAGCACCAAGTGGTTCATGTGTTTCAATGGTAAAAGAGCATTATGCAGAATTTTTTAATGATGATAAAGATTTTAATAAAGTAAAAACTTCAATTTATGAAGTTTGTGAATTTTTACATGATGTAATTAAACTTGAAAATATTAAATTTGACCACTCTTTCCCTTATAAAGTTGGAGTTCACAACTCTTGTCACGGACATAGAGTTTTAAAACTTGCAACTGCAAGTGAACTTAACATTCCTTATAATTCAAAATTAAAAAACCTATTAAATAAAGTAAATGATATTGAATTAGTTACATTAAGAAGAGAAGATGAATGTTGTGGATTTGGAGGAACATTTAGTGTTGCAGAAGAAGCGATTTCAGTTGCAATGGGGAAAGATAGAATAAAAGACCATATAGATTCAGAAGCTAAAATCATAACAGGTGCAGATATGTCATGTTTAATGCACATGGATGGAATTATAAATAGAGATAAAACACCAATTAAAGTTATGCATATAGTTGAAATTCTTGCAGGAGTTAGACCATGAGTACAAATCACAACCACTCAGATAATGCAGCAAAGTTTGTAGCTAATGATGAAAGAATGCATTGGCATGACCAAGCATTATGGTTTGTAAGAGAAAAAAGAGATAGAGCAAGTAAATCTATTCCTGAATGGGAACAATTAAGAGAATATGCAAATCAAATAAAAACTCATACAATGGCTAATTTAGATAAATATCTATTAGAGTTTGAAAAAAATGCGACAGCAAAAGGAATTACTGTTCACTTCGCATGTGATGCTCAAGAGCACAATGAAATCGTTCACAAAATTTTAAGTGAAAATAACGTAAAAAAAATCGTTAAATCTAAATCTATGCTAACAGAAGAGTGTCACTTGAATCCTTACTTAGAAAGTAGGGGCATCGAAGTAATTGATACAGATTTAGGTGAAAGAATTGTACAACTTAGAAATGAACCACCTTCACATATCGTTCTTCCAGCAATTCACTTAAAAAAATCAGATGTTTCTGATACATTCCATGAAAAACTTGGAACTGAAAAAGGAAACTATGACCCAACTTATTTAACAAGAGCTGCACGTGCTGCACTTAGAGAAGATTTTTTAACTGCTGATGCTGGATTAACAGGAGTTAATTTTGCAATTGCAAATACTGGTGGTGTTGTAGTTTGTACAAATGAAGGAAATGCAGATATGGGAGCAAGTGTTCCTAAACTTCATATTGCTTCAATGGGTATTGAAAAAATTATTCCAAGACTTGAAGATTTATCTGTATTTACAAGATTATTAGCAAGAAGTGCAACTGGACAACCAATTACATCTTATACTTCACATTTCCATGGAAGTGTTGAAGGTGGAAAAATGCACATAATTATTGTTGATAATAAAAGAACTCAGTTTTTATCATCTACAAAAAACAAAAAAGCATTAAATTGTATTAGATGTGGTGCATGTATGAATACATGTCCTGTTTATAGAAGAAGTGGTGGTCACTCGTATGAGTATGTAATTCCTGGACCAATTGGTTCTATTTTAGGAAGTGCAAGACATCCAGAACTTCATAACTCTTTACCGTTTGCATGTACATTATGTGGTTCATGTTCAAATGTATGTCCAGTTAAAATTGATTTAGATTCACAACTTTATAGTCTAAGACAAGATTTAGGAAATGCTGATTTAATTGATAGCAAAAAGAAAATGGCTATGAAAGTAACCACTTGGCTTATGAGTAAACCAGCTTTATTTGATTTTGCTGGAAAAATGGCAAGAGTAATAGTTCCAAAACTACCAAATTTCATACTTTACAATAAAGCAAATGTATGGGGAAAACAAAGAGATTTACCAAAATTCCCAGAAAAAAGCTTTAAAGAGATGTTTAAAGAAGGAGAATTAGATGACTAGTAAAGAAAAGATTTTAAATGCAATTAGAGAAAACAATGTCGTAAAAGATGTAAAACTTCCTTCATATGATAATTTTGGAATAAAATTTGAAGATAAATTTCAAACATTTTCTACAATGCTTGAAAGTGTTGGTGGGAAAGCTTTAATTATTGATAAAAAAGATTTAGACCAAACTATAAAAGATTTATATCCAAAAGAAAAACAAATAGCTTCAAATGTAGATTTTTGTAATTTAGGAAACTTTTATGCAAATAGCTTTGAAGATGCTCATGATTTAAAAGATATTGATTTAGCTGTTGTAAAAGGAAATTTTGCAGTTGCAGAAAATGGTGCAATTTGGATGAAAAATCCATCAAATAGACATAGAGCTTTATATTTTATTGCACAAAATATCGTAATTGTTATAGATGAAAATGATATTTTAAACAATATGCATGAAGCATATGAAAAAATCTCTTTTGAAAACCAAGGTTATGGTGTATTTATTTCAGGTCCATCTAAAACTGCAGATATTGAACAATCATTAGTTATTGGAGCTCATGGTCCAAAATCAGGGTATGTGATTTTCGTAAAATCTTGATATAATTGCTAGATAGGGGATTTTAATGAAATATATTTTACTATTTAGCTTACTTTTTTTTAATTACCTCTTTGCTTCAAGTAAAGAGGTACTTTTAATTCACTCATATCATAAAGGTTATATTTGGACCGATGATATATCAAAAACAATTGAAAAAAATTTCAAACCACTAAAAGATGTAGAACTAACTACAATTTATATGGATACCAAAAGAATTGACACACCTGAGTATCTATCAAATCTAGTAAAACTTTATAAACAACAATTTGAAAATAGAAAATTTGATTTAATTATAATAAGTGATAATAATGCGTTTGATTTTATAATTAAATATCACGAATATCTTTTCAAAGATGTACCAGTTGTTTTTTGTGGAATAAACAATTTTGATAAAGTATTACTTCATGAAAATGATATGAAAGATATTATGACGGGAGTTGCAGAAGAAGTTGATGTTGAAAAGAATATTGAATTAATTTCAAAACTACATCCAAATCTAAAAAATTTATTAATTATAAATGACCGTTCGGCAACAGGAAATGCTGTAAAAAGAGATTTAAATCCTATTATTGAAAAATATCAAAAGAAATTTAACATTGAATATACAGATAATTTAGAAATCAATAGTTTAAAAAATAAAGTTTCAAATTTAGATAAAGAGAATAGTGTAATTTTATTCGTTTTACTTTTTAAAGATACAACTGGAAAATATTTTACATATAAACAAAGTTTTCAAGAAGTGAAAAAAGTTAGTCAAGTTCCAATTTATGGTCTTTGGGATTTTTATCTAAATGATGGGATAGTTGGAGGTCTTTTAACTTCAGCAGTTGCTCAAGGAGAAGCTGTTTCTAAAATGGCTTTAGAGATTTTAAATGGTAAAAATCCAAAAGATATTCCTATCTTAGAAAAATCACCAAATCTTTACATGTTTGATTATAATGAATTAAAAAAATTTAATATAAATATATCAGATTATGTAAATGACCCAATTATCATAAATGAACCAAGTTCCGTATATAAAGAACATTATAAATTTTTTGTAATTTCAATTCTAATAATTTTGACTCTAAGTATTATTGTTCTAATTTTAAGGGCAAATATTCAAAGAAGAGAAAAAGTTGAATTAGCACTTTCAAACAGACTTGAATTTGATAAAGTACTACTAGATACTATTCCAAATCCTATTTATTATAAAAATATTGATGGAAAATTTTTAGGATGTAATACTAGTTTTGAAAATTTAGTTGATAGCACAAGAGATGAAATTATTGGAAAAACTGCTTTTGACTTTTTCCCTTATAAAATTGCTTCTGCAAATACACAAATAGATCAAGAATTACTTCAAACATTTTCTACAAGTACATCTGAATTTACATTTCATACACCTTCTAAAGAGATGAAACATATCATTTTAAATAAAGCTGTTTATAAAAATATTGATGGAACTGTTGGTGGGATAGTTTGTATTATGGATGATATTACTGAACGTGTTCAACAAAAACAGTTTTTAATCCAACAAAGTAAATTAGCAGAAATGGGTGATATGATTGCTGCTATTGCTCATCAATGGAATGAACCATTAGTTGAGTTGTCTGCGCTTGTTCAAGATATTCAAACTACTTATCTTTTAAATGAATTAAAAGATGTTGATGTAAAAGATTTTGTAAATGATTCAATGGTACAAATAAAATATATGTCAAAAACTTTAAGTGATTTTAGAAATTTCTTAAAACCTTCAACTACAAAAAAACTTTTTTCTATCTCAAAAGCTTTAAATGAAATAAATGAAATTATTGGAAAACAGATATTCTATTCTAATATAAAAATGAGTTTTAATTATAAAAATAAAAATGAAGAACTACTAATATATGGTTACGAAAATGAATTCAAACAAGTTTTATTAAATTTGATTAACAACGCAAAAAACAAAATAGTTGAGAATTTTAAAGATGATGAAAAACAAGCTAAAATAGATATAAATATAGAAAGATGTTCAACTTATAATACAATAGAAATTATTGATAATGGTGGAAAAATCGACGACAAAATAATAAATTCTATTTTTGATCCATATTTCACAACTAAAGAAAATGGAACTGGTTTTGGGCTTTATATGGCAAAAGTTATTATTGAAGATAAAATGAGAGGAAGTATAAAAGTAAGAAATGAAGATGACAATGTTATCTTTACTATAAAACTTCCTCATAAAAAGGTATAAAAATGAAGATTTTACTTTTAGAAGATAATAAAAAATTAAACGAAGCTATTTCAAAAAGATTAAAACTCAAAGGTTACAATGTTTTGTCATTTATTGATGGCAAAGAAGCTTATGAGAAAATAACAGAGGGATTTTCATGTTTTATTTTAGATATCAATGTCCCAAATATTGATGGAATAAAAATATTAAAAAAAATTAGAGAATTCTATAGTTCACTTCCAGTTATAATCATTAGTGCTAGTGTTGAACTAGATGTGATAAAAGAAGCATATGACTTTGGTTGTAATGATTTTTTAAAGAAACCTTTTTTTATTGATGAATTAGAGATAAAAATAGAAAAGCTTTGCAAGATACAAAATGAAAAAATCTATTTTGATGAAAACTCTTATTTTGATTTTAAATCAGCTTTGGTTGTTATCAATAATGTGGAAGTAAGATTAACAAAAAAAGAGAAACTTCTTATAAATCTTTTTTTAACTAAAAAAAATCAAGTTATCTCTTATGAAAGTATAGAAAACTACGTTTGGGAAGGTAATTTTGCCTCTTTAGAATCTATTAGAAGTCTAATAAGACGGGTTAGAAAAATACTTGAAAAAGATTATATTCAAACTGTTGTAGACACAGGATATATATTTAAAATTACATAAATATTACATATTTATTGGAAAAATATCATATAATTTTCATGTCTACTAGTTAGAATTTAAAATAACAAATCTAAGGAGAAATGAAATGTTACAAAAAACTACGAAATTACTAGTTACAACTGCACTTATTGCAGGTTTAGCTACTGTTGCAAATGCTGCAGAAAAAGTAAAATGGACACTAGCAACAACTTGGGGTTCAACTTTAAGTCCATTTATTGATTCACCAACAAATATGGCAAAACTTGTTGAAGAGATGTCAGATGGAAAATTCCAAATTAGAATTGACGCTGCTAATAAACATAAATCACCATTAGGTATTTTAGATATGGTTAAAGGTGGTCAATATGATATGGGTCACTCTGCTTCTTATTACTGGAAAGGTAAAGATATTGAAACATTACCATTCACAACAATGCCTTTTGGATTAACTGCACCTGAGCAATATGCATGGTTCTACTATGGTGGTGGAATGGAATTAATGCAAAAAGCATATGCTAAACATGGTGTTTTATCTTATCCAGGTGGAAATACTGGAAACCAAATGGGTGGTTGGTTTAGAAAAGAAATCAACTCTCTTGATGACTTAAAAGGTCTAAAAATGAGAATTCCAGGATTTGCTGGAGAAGTTATGGCAAAACTTGGATTAACAGTTACTAATATTGCTCCAGGTGAACTTTATACTTCACTTGAAAGAGGTACTATTGATGCGTTAGAATGGGTTGGCCCAGGTATGGATATTTCTATGGGATTCCACAAAATTGCACCATATTACTATACAGGTTGGCATGAACCAGCAACAGAATTACAATTCTTAGTAAATCAAAAATCTTTTGATAAATTACCAAAAGATTACCAACAAATTTTATTAACAGCAATGAGAGTAAGTGCTTATGATATGTATATTCAAAACTACCACATGAGTAGTGAAGCTTGGTCAACTATGTTAACTGAGTTCCCAAATATCAAAGTTAAAACTTTCCCAAAACCAGTTATGGATGCTATGAAAAAAGCTAATGATGAGTTATTAACAGAATTAAAAGCTCAATCTCCATTATTAAAAGAGACTTTAGAATCTCAAGAAGCTTATCAAAAAAAATCTAGAAAATGGACAGAAATGTCTGACTATTTATACTTAAAAGACAATTTATAAAATTAACTAACTCTCTTCTGAGAGTTAGCTACTTAACTTAAAATAGATATAATAAGTTTAATAAATGTATTAACCGTTTATATTTATTTAACTTATCAAGAAATTTCAAAAGGATTATTATGCTGTTAAAACTAGAACGAGGTTTTGATAAATTTGCTGATATTATAGGCTATATTACTGCTTTTGTAATGGTACTTATGATTTTAAATGTAACTTATGACGTAATTATGAGATACTTTTTTCATACAGGAAGTATCGCTATGCAAGAGATGGAATGGCACTTATTTTCAGTAATTATTCTTTTAGGTATATCTTATACATTAAAAGAAGATGGTCACGTAAGAGTTGATTTAATATATGATAGATTAACAAATAAGAAAAAAGCAAAAATTAATATGGTTGGAGTTGTTTTATTCATAATTCCTGTAGCTTTACTAATTGCAGTTGAATCTATTCCATTTGTTGTTGAATCTTTCACATCTCATGAACAAAGTGGAGATCCAGGTGGGCTTCCTTTTAGATGGATTGTAAAATCATTAATTCCTTTATCATTTTTCTTATTGATTATTACATCAATTGGATTTTTTATAAAAAACCTAAATATATACAAAGGTTTACATGATATGGATGAATATAATCTAAAAGGTGAAATTGAAAATTTAAAAAATGAATTAAATGAGCACAAACATCATGTAGTAGACATTGATGGAAAAGAGGAAAACAAATGATTGGTATAATTATGTTTTTTGCCTCATTGGTAATGTTACTATATGGTTTTCCTGTAGCATTTACTTTTGCGGCTGTTTCTTTACTATTTGGTGTAATTGCAGGAATAGTTGAAGTTGGTTTTGATGATGGTGTTTGGCAAGGATTAGTCGATGGACTAGATGAAGGTCTTGGAATGTTTGATTTCATGCCATTTAGAATTATGTCTATCATGCAAAATACTATTTTGATGTCTGTTCCAATGTTCATTTTTATGGGAATTATTTTACAAAAAACTGGACTTGCTGAAAAACTTTTAGAATCTATGGGATTCTTATTTGGAGAAATTAGAGGTGGAGTTGCAATTTCAACTGTACTTGTAGGAACATTACTTGCTGCTTCTACTGGAGTTGTTGGAGCATCTGTTGTGGCTATGGGAGTTATTTCACTTCCAGTTATGATGAAATATAAATATAACTTACCACTTGCAACGGGAACGATTTGTGCTTCTGGAACTTTAGGACAAATTATTCCTCCTTCAATTGTTTTAATTATTTTAGGAGATGTTTTCCAAGTACCTGTTGGTGATTTATTCCAAGCTGCAATTTGGCCAGGTCTAGCATTAGTTGGAGCGTATATTTTATTTATATTAGTTGTTTCTTATATTAAAAAAGATTTTGCACCATCTATTCCAAAGGATCCAGCAAGAGGTTCTAAATCAAAACAAGTTGTAGGTGCACTTATTGCAATTATTCCATCACTAACTCTAATTGTTTTAGTTTTAGGTTCAATTTTTGCAGGAGTTGCAACTCCAACTGAATCATCTGCTGTTGGTTGTCTTGGTGCTGTATTACTTGCAGTTTTATATAGAAGTTTTTCAATAAACATGGTAAAAGAAGCTGCTTTTGAATCAGTAAAAGTAACATCAATGGTATTTGGTATTTTAATTGGAGCAACTGCATTCTCAATGGTATTTACATATACTGGTGGAGATGAAATCGTTGAACATTTTATGACAAATCTTCCAGGTGATGAAAAAATTGCCTTCATTTTATTTACAATGTTAGCAATTTTTGTTTTAGGATTCTTTATTGATTTCGTTGAGATTTCATATATTATTGTTCCAATTCTTGTTCCAATTGCTGATACATTAGGAATTAGTCCTGTTTGGTTTGCAATATTAATTGCTATGAATTTACAAACATCTTTCTTAACGCCACCGTTTGGATTCTCTCTTTTCTATTTAAAAGGGGTTGTTCCACCAAGTGTAAGAACTATAGATATTTATAAAGGTGTTTTACCATTTATTCTAATACAAGTAGCTGTTTTATTAACTCTTGTATTCTTCCCAGAATTTTTTGGAATAACACAATAACCATTGTAAGAGGTTTTTCCTCTTACATTTTAATCAAGAAGAGATATGAAAACTAAAAATTTTTTTATACTTATTTTAAATCTAATCTTTAAAACAAAAGATAAAATGTTTTCTTTTGTTAATGACCCTCAACAAAGAATTTATACTGTACCAAGGCTTGAATAATTAAATCTTTTTTTCAAAACAAAACAACAATTAAAAAAAGGAAAAAAATGTTAGATAGCAAATACCAAAAATTTTTTGATGAGATTTCATTAAAAATCTCAAAAGATAAAATCTTCACAGATAAACTACACACTTTAGCATATGGAACGGATGCATCTTTTTATAGATTAATTCCAAAAATAGTAATCAAAACAGATAATGCAAAAGAGGTTCAAGATATTATTGAATTATCTTCTTCAATGAATTTAAGCATTACATTTAGAGCAGGTGGAACTTCACTTTCAGGTCAAGCAATTAGTGATTCTATTTTAGTTATAACTTCTAGAAATTTCTCAAACTTTAAAATAGCACCAGATGCAAGTTATATTTCATTAGAACCAGCCCTAACAGGTGCTCAAGCAAATGGATTATTAGCAAGATATTCTAAAAAAATTGGTCCAGATCCAGCAAGTATAAATGCTGCTATGATTGGTGGAATTGCTGCAAATAATGCATCAGGAATGTGTTGTGGAATTTCTCAAAACTCTTATAAAACTTTAAAATCTATGAAATTAATCTTTGCAGATGGAACTAAACTTGATACAGCTTGTGAAGAGAGTAAAAATGAATTTAGAAAAACTCATGCCGATTTCCTAAAAGATTTAAAAAGCTTTTCAGATGATACAAAATCGAATGAAGAATTAAGAGCAAAAATTGAGAAAAAATTTAAAATCAAAAATACTTGTGGTTACTCTTTAAATGCGTTAATTGACTTTGATGATGAGTTTGAAATACTTCAACATTTAATCATTGGAAGTGAAGGAACTTTAGCATTTATTGAAGAAGTAACTTATTACACAGTTGAAGATTTAAAAGATAAAGCAAGTGCACTTATCTATTTTAAAGATATGAAAGAAGCATGTAGTGCAGTTACAAAATTGAAACTAGCACGAGATTCAAAACAAATTATTGTTGATGCTGTTGAATTAATGGATAGAGCAGGTCTTAGAAGTATTGAACAAGATCCAGCAATGCCGAAATTTATAAAAGATTTTGATGATGAAGTAACAGCACTTTTAATTGAAACAAGAGCAATTAGCGATGAGCAACTAGATATTCAAATAAATCAAATTGAAGAATTGTTAAAAGAGTTTACTGTTGTAAGAGATATCTACTTTACAAAAGATGTTGAGGAGTACACACTTTATTGGAAAATTAGAAAAGGGTTATTTCCAGCTGTTGGAGCTGTAAGAGTAACTGGAACAACAGTTATTATCGAAGATGTTGCTTATCCAATTGAAGTTTTAGCAGAAGCTACACTTGAACTTCAAGGACTATTCCAAAAATATGGTTATAGTGAAGCTTTAATTTTTGGTCATGCTTTAGAAGGAAACTTCCACTTTGTATTTACACAAGATTTCTCTGATGCTAAAGAAGTGAAAAGATATGATGATTTAATGAATGAAGTAGTTAATTCAGTTGCTGTTAAATACCAAGGAAGCTTAAAAGCAGAACATGGAACGGGAAGAAACATGGCTGCATTTATTGAAGTAGAGTGGGGACATGATGCTTATATTATGATGAAAAAAATAAAATCATTATTTGACCCAAAAGGTTTATTAAACCCAGGTGTTATAATAAATGATGATAAAGAAGCTCACTTAAAAAATCTAAAAACACTTCCAGCAACAAACGAAATTGTTGATAAATGTATTGAGTGTGGTTTCTGTGAACCAACTTGTCCATCAAATGAATTAACATTAACGCCAAGACAAAGAATTGTAATAAATAGAGAGATTTCAAGACTTGAAAGTATTGGAAATCATAAAGAGGCCAAAGAGTACAAAAAACTTTATCAATATGATGGAATAGAAACATGTGCAACATGTAGTTTATGTTCAACGGCATGTCCTGTTAAAATTGACACAGGAAGTTTAACTAAACATTTAAGAGCTGAACAACTAACTCCTGGGGCAAAATCAATTGCAAATTTTGTTGCAAATAATTTTAGTGGAACATTAAAAGGTATTAGATTTGGTCTTCATAGTGCAAACTTTATGCATAAAGTTTTAGGAACACCAAGTATGGAAACATTCACCAAAACTATGAGAGATTTAAGTAGAAATTCTCTTCCAAAATGGTCAATTACAATGCCAAAAGGTACAAATATAAACTTAAACTTTGAACAACAAGTAAAAGATAAAAAAGTAGTATATTTCCCTTCATGTATTAGTAGAACAATGGGATTAAATGATGTTTCAAAAGAAGAAAAAGAACTATTTGATGTTACAGTTGAACTATTACAAAAAGCTGGTAATCAAATCATCTTCCCAAATAATTTACCAAATTTATGTTGTGGTATGCCATTTAGTTCAAAAGGATTCAATGAAGCAGCTAGTACAAAATCATCTGAATTAGAAAATGCTTTACTAGAAGCTAGTGAATTTGGAGAGTATCCAATTTTATGTGATACAAGTCCTTGTACTAAAAAAATGATGGAAAGTTTTTCACATAAATTATCTATTTATGAACCAATAGAGTTTGCATTAACTTTTTTAACAAAAGATTTAGAATTTACTCCAATAGATGAACCAATAACTATTCACACAACTTGTAGTTCAAGAAAAATGGGACTTGAAGATAAATTTAAAAAATTAGCACTTTTATGTTCAACAAATGTAATAATTCCAGCAGATGTAAAATGTTGTGGATTTGCAGGAGATAGAGGATTTAATTTCCCTGAACTAAATGATTCTGCACTTAGATATTTAAAAGAGCAAACAAACGGTGCTAAAATGGCATTTTCAACTTCTAAAACTTGTGAAATTGGATTAAGTGATAAATCTGGGCTTGATTACAACTCAATTTTTTATCTAATAAATAAAGTAACAAAAGCTAAAAATTAATAATATTCCTTATACAAAAACAGATATTTACCATTTTTTTGGTAGAATATCTGCTTTACGAAAGAAGGAATAATCATGTACAAACTTTTCTTATCTCTAATTGTAGGTTCAAGTCTTACTTATGCAGCAATGGTAAATGGTATTGCATTAACAGTAAATGACGAGCCAATCACACTTTATGACATTGATAGAACAATGGCAGTAAACAAAGTAAGCAAAAATGAAGCAGTAAGCTATTTAATAGATAAAATTTTATATGACCAAGTTGTTCAAGAAAACAATATAACAGCAGATGTTTTTGATGTAAATGATTATATTGAAAAACTTGCAAAAGCTAATGGTATGGACATTTATACTTTTAAATCAATAGTTAAACAAAAATATCCAGATTATACAGTTTTTGAAAATGAAGCAAAAAATGCAGTTATTAGACAAAAACTAGTTCAAAAAATAGTAAAAGGTCAACTTGCAATTGCAACAGAAGAAGATATGAAACTTTACTATGAAAAAAATCAAAATCAATTTTTAACAGCAAAAAGTTTTGAAGTTGTTCAATATAGTTCAAAAAATAAAGCTGCTTTATTAGAAACTTTAAAAAACCCACTAAGTGTTTCAGCAGATGTTGAAAGAGCACCTATCACATTAGAAACACAAAGTTTACAACCACAAATGCAATATTTATTAAATGAAACAAAAATAAATTCATTTACACCAATATTTACTGCAAATAAACAATTTGTTTCACTTTTTTTAGTTAGAAAAAATGGAACAACAGCTCTTTCATTTGAAAGTGTAAAAGCTAGAATTTTTAACGATATTATGAGTACAAGAGAGAAAAAATATCTTAAAGATTATTTTGAAAAACAAAAATTAACAGCAGATATAAAAATAGTTAGATAAAGGAAATAGATGTCAAGTATGTTTGAAGTAATTATAGGATTAGAAGTACACGCACAATTAAATACAAATAGTAAATTGTTTTGTTCTTGTGCAACAAGTTTTGGAGAAGAACCAAATACAAATGTATGTCCAACTTGTTTAGGATTACCTGGAGCACTTCCTGTTTTAAATAAAGAAGCTGTTCACAAAGCTATTATGCTTGGAACTGCACTAAAAGCTCAAATAAACCAAAAATCAGTTTTTAATAGAAAAAACTACTTTTATCCAGATTTACCAAGTGGTTATCAAATTTCTCAATTTGAAGTTCCAGTTGTTGGACTTGGTGAATTAACTATTGACTTTCCAGATGGAAGACAAAAAACTATTGGTGTAACAAGAGCACACTTAGAAAATGATGCAGGAAAAAATATTCATGCTGGAAGTGTTTCTCATGTTGACTTAAATAGAGCAGGAACTCCACTTTTAGAAATCGTTAGTGAACCTGATATGAGAAGTGCTGAAGAGGCTATTTTATATCTTAAAAAACTTCATTCAATTGTTAGATATCTTGGAATTTCTGATGCTAATATGCAAGAAGGAAGCTTTAGATGTGACGTAAACGTTTCTATTAGACCAAAAGGCGACACAAAATTCTATACAAGATGTGAAATCAAAAATATGAACTCTTTTAGATTCATTGAAAAAGCGATTCATTATGAAGTAAATAGACATATTGAAGCTTGGGAAGATGGAATTCACTCAACTGAAATCGTTCAAGAAACTAGACTTTTTGACCCATCAACTGGTGAAACAAGAAGTATGAGAGGAAAAGAAGATGCTGCTGATTATAGATATTTTCCAGATCCAGACCTTTTACCTTTAATTATTACAAATGAAATGGTAGCTGAGTATTCAAAAATCCCTGAACTTCCTGATGAGAAAAAAGAGAGATTTGTAAAAGAGTATGGATTAAAAGAATACGATGCTTCTGTTATCACATCTTCACTTGAAATGGCAAACTTCTTTGATGAAATGATGAAAGAAGGAATTAGTGCTAAAAATGCAACTACTTGGCTAACTGTTGAATTACAAGGAAGATTAAAAGAGGGTGTTACTATTGAACAATCTCCAATTACATCAAAAACTTTAGCAACTTTAGTAAAAAGAATTGAAGATAATACAATCTCTGGAAAAGCTGCTAAAGAAGTTCTTGATTATTTAATGGAAAATGATAGTGATGTTGATTCTGTTATTGAAAAACTTGGACTTAAACAAGTAAGTGATGATGGAGCTTTATTAGCTATTATTGATGAAATTTTAAATGCAAATCAAGATAAAGTAGCTGAATATAAAGCTGGTAAAGAAAAAATGTTTGGATTCTTCGTTGGACAAGCTATGAAAGCTAGTAAAGGAAGTGCAAATCCAAATAAAATCAATGATTTATTAAAAGAAAGATTAGCTTAATGAATCAAGGGTCTATTGCAGTAATTGGTGCAGGTAAATGGGGACAAGCTCTTCATTTTGCACTAAGTCAAAAACAAAAATGTTATATCACTTCAAGAACAAAAAGAGAGATAGAAAATTTTGTTGATTTAGAAACTGCAATGGATTGCGAATATTTAGTTATAGCTATTCCTGCACAAGAGATAAGAGTTTGGCTAAAAGAAAACTTTGTTTTTAAAGGACAAAAGATACTTGTTGCCTCAAAAGGAATTGAAGCAACAACAGGTGAATTTCTAAATGAAATTTATTCAAATTTTGTTCCTGATGAAAATATAGGATTTATTTCTGGTCCTTCATTTGCAGCTGAAGTTATAAAAGGACTTCCTTGTGCTTTAGTTATAAATTCAACTTCTAAAAAGATATTTAAATCTTTTCACCCATTTTTTCCAAACTTCATAAAAACTTACTATAGTGAAGATGTAATTGGTGCTGAAATAGCTGGAGCTTATAAAAATGTTTTAGCAATTGCTAGTGGAATTTGTGAAGGTTTACAACTTGGGAAAAACGCTCAAGCTTCACTAATTGCCAGAGGACTTGTAGAAATGCAAAGATTTGGAAAACATTTTGGTGCAAAAAAATCTTCATTTTTAGGATTAAGTGGAGCTGGAGATTTATTTCTTACTGCAAATTCTACTATGAGTAGAAACTTTAGAGTTGGACTTGGATTATCTCAAAATAAAAAATTAGAAGATATTTTAAAAGAGTTAGGAGAAGTTGCTGAAGGTGTTAAAACAGCAGATGCAATTCACAATTTATCAAAAAAATACTCTATTTACACTCCAATTGCAAACGAAGTAAAACTAATATTAGATGGGAAAAACCCAAAAGATAGTCTAAAAGATTTATTGAAGAATTAGAGTTATGAATAGAATAATAATTCTAATATCTTTCTCTTTTGTATTAGTTATCCACCTTTTACTCCTATATTTTTACAAAAATTCTCAAATTCTAAAACCATATACAAAAGAATATTCTAGTGTACAAATTCAACTAACTAAAATATCAAAAGTTGAAAAAGAACAAGAGAAACAAACTCCTCAACAAGAACAAACAATAGTTAAAAAAGAGATACCTAAAATTCCTCAAAAAGAATCATTAAAAAAAAGTGAAAATGTTAAAAATATTGAAAAATCAAAGGTTATTGAAAAACAAGAAGCAATAAAAGAAGAAACAATTACAACAAAAACTGAAGAAAAAAATGTAACACAAGAAAACATCACTAGAAAAGATTCAACAATAGATGAAATTAACGAAAATGTAAATAAAGAGATTGAAGCATTAATTGATGATTATGGTAAAAAACTAAGGGATGAAATAAATAAAAATAAAAACTATCCAACTATTTCAAAAAAGTTAAAAGAACAAGGTAAAGTAATAGTGCGTTTTAGAGTGCTCAAAAACGGGTTATTTGATGATATTAGTATTTTGATATCAAGTAATAAAGAAAGACTTGATAATGCAGCTTTAAATGCTTTATATGATACAAAAAAATATTTACCCTATGATAATAGAATAAAAAAAGAGTTTATTGAATATGATTTACCTTTAGAATTTGTATTAAATTAACTCTAAAAAATGATAAGATTTAATCTATGAAAACAATATCACTTTTAAATCTTTTATATGCACTAATACCTTTAAGTTTAGTATATATTTATTATGTGAAATTAACAAACAACAAAACAGAAATAATTTATGCAACATTCAGAATGGTTGTTCAACTTTTAGGTGTTGGTTATCTGCTTATTTATATTTTTGAAGAAAAAAATATTTTTATAGGAAGTTTAATACTTCTATTTATGATATTGATTTCAACATTTATTAGTATTAGAAATACATCAAATAAAACATCAACTCATTTTATAAATATCTTTCTTTCTATATTACTATCAGGAATTTTTCATCTAATTCTAATAATTTATTTTATACTAGACTTTGATACATTTTATGAGCCAAGATATGTTATTCCAATTGCAGGGATGATATTTGCAAACTCTATGAATGTTTTGTCATTGTGTATAGAAAGATTTGAAAAAGAAGTAGATAGAAATGATTCAGTAGAGAAATCAAAAGCTATAGCTTTTAAATCAGCGATGATTCCTCAAATAAACTCTTTTTTAGCAGTTGGATTAGTTACACTTCCGGGAATGATGACAGGACAAATACTATCAGGAATTGACCCATTAATTGCCGTTAGATATCAAATAATGATAATGAGTACAATACTTTCAAGTGCAGGTTTATCAATGATGATATATTTTGCACTTAAAAGAAATTAACTATTTAATTTCTTATGAGTATCTCCCCAAAGGTAAAGCTGTTTTAAAATAGGTTTTAATGTTTTTCCATATTCAGTCAAAGAGTATTCAACTTTTGGAGGAACTACTGGATAAACTTCTCTATGAACTAAACCATCAAGTTCTAACTCTCTTAATTTTTGTATTAACATCTTTTGAGTTGCATTTGGTAATAATTTTTGAAGTTCACTAAATCGTTTTTTTTCATCTCTTAAATACCAAATAATTAATATTTTCCACTTTCCTGCTAACACGTCAATAGCTGTTTCTACGGGACATTTAAAATCTTTATCAAAATTTTCATTTTCAATTTTTTTATTCATTTTTTCTCTAAATGTATCTTTTTGGATAGTACATTACTTTAAAATTAGTTCTTGTTCTTTTGTTATATTTTAGATAAAGTTATAATTAAAGTAAATAAGTTAAGGAGAAAATTAATGAAAGCTTTTGTAGTTGAAAAAATCACAGATAAAGAATTTACAACAGAAATAAAAGAGTTACCTATACCTAAATGTAAAGAAAATGAAATTGTTATAAAAGTTAGTTACTCTTCATTAAATTATAAAGATGCATTAAGTTCAGTTGGAAATCCTGGAGTTACAAGAAAATTTCCTCACATAACAGGAATTGATGTGGCAGGAACTGTATATGAATCAACATCAACTATATTTAAAGTAGGTGAAAGAGTTTTAGTAACTGGTTATGATATGGGAATGAATACAGATGGTGGACATGCTGAATATGTAAAAGTTCCAGCTTCTTGGGTTGCTAGAATTCCTGATTCAATCACAGATAAAGAGATAATGACTTTTGGAACAGCAGGATTAACGGCAGCATTAAGTATTAGTGAACTTATTTCAAATGGTGTAAAAGCTGAATCTGGAGATATTTTAGTAACTGGTGCAACAGGTGGTGTTGGCTCAATTACTGTTTCGATATTAAGTAAATTAGGGTACAACGTTACAGCACTTTCTGGGAAAAAAGAAAAAGCAGAGTACTTAAAAAGAATTGGAGCAAATGAAGTTATATCAAGAGATGAGTTCCTTGATTCATCTAATAGACCATTATTAAGTGAAAAATATGCAGGTGTTGTTGATACAGTTGGTGGTGAAATCTTAGCACAAGCGTTAAAGCAAATAAAATATGATGGTGTTGCTACTTGTTGTGGATTAACATCTTCTCATGAATTAAATACAAATGTATTTCCATTTATTTTAAGAGGTGTTAGATTAATTGGTATTGATTCAGTTGAGTGTAAATTAGAGAAAAAACAAGCTGCGTGGGAAAAACTTGCTAGCAGATGGAAAATAAATACATTAAGTAATATAACAAATGAAATTACATTAAATGAAATAAAAGAGGCTTATGAGCATTTATTATCAGGAAAAGCTGTAGGAAGATATGTAGTAAAAATAAAAGAGTAGATTAATTTTTTAATCTACTTCTATTTCTCCATCCATAACTTTTTGACTATAAATAGTCTCATTTCCTGTTTGAAGAATTTTAGCTTGATCAATCCATTGATTGTTTTTAGCACAACCAGGTATTGTTAAATAAGCTTCTACCCACTCTGCATTTTTATTTGACCATTTAGCAATTTGGTCAAAATGATAAATTCCCAGATTGTTTAAATCTGTTTCTATTTTAGTATTAATACCTTTTATCTTTTTAAGATTATCTTTTCCTGTAGGTCTTGGAAAACTTAAAACTAGAGGTTTAAAGTGTAATGGAGAACTTCTTTTAAACATTGGATTAATTGCTGCTATATTTTTTGAATCCATTTTAATTTCAAATGAAGCATCAGTTTTCGCAGTTTTTATAGCTGGATTATTTGCTTTAGCAATTATATAACCTAAGACTATCCCAATAATAAGCGCGATTAGCAAATTTGTTACTATTAACGAAGCAACTTCAAACATAGATTATTCTCCTAAAATGTTAAATTCAACTCTTCTATTTATTTCAGATAAACCATTTTCATCATCTTTTGCTATTGGGAATTCTTCTCCATAACCAACGGCAGTAATTCTATTTTCATTTATACCTAATCCAACTAAAAACTCTTTCACACTATTTGCTCTATCTTGTGAAATTTGTTTATTTAAATCATCTTTTCCTCTTGAATCAGTATGACCAGCAACTTCAACTTTTAGAGTTGGATAAGATTTTAAGATTTTTGAAATATCTAAAACAACAGCTTTTGACTCTTCTGTCATAGCTGAACTTCTTCTTTCAAAAGTAATCTTTTTAACTTTAAGAATATTGTTAATTTCTGTTTGAACATCTTTGATATTTGGTGCAGTGACTTTAGAGATAATCTCTTCTACTTTTTTCTCTTTTGGTAACTCTTGCACTACTTTATTTTCAACTGTAGGTTCTACTGCATTTTTATTTTCTACAACTTCATCTTTTTGTTCATTTGAATCAGCAAAATTTTCTTGTGCTACTTCACTTGGAAGTTTTATTTCTGTTTTTAAATCTAAATTTACTCTTGTTAAAAGGGTATCAAGTAAATCTTTATAGTTTGCATCTTTTAAAACACCTGAAATTGTAACTTCATTGTCACTTACTATGATTTTTGAATCATCAGCAAAAAAATCCTTAAATGGAGTAATTAGTGTAATTAAATTTTCTACTAAAGCCTCATCTAAAACTCTATTTTCTTCAAATTTATAATCACCTTCTCGATTTACAGTTAAAAAATCTGCTATTTTTTGTGCTTCAGATTCATTTTTAAAGATACCTGACATTTCAATAACACCGTCTTTTTTAACTAAAGTAAAAGTGAAAGGTTTATCTTCATCTTCATCTCTAAAGATATTGAAAATTTTATCTGTAAAACTATCATCACGTAAGGAAGTGTTATTTTTATTTTCAAAATATTCTTTGTAATCAAACCCATAAATTGAAAAAACATTTAAAAGAAGAAAACATACGAGCAAAAAAATTATTTTTCGTACAAGAGACATTAAAACCCTTTTTTTAATATAATCTACTAGATTATATCTTTATATAACTAACTATAAGTTGAATTGATATCTAATTAAAACTTAGTATTTTAAATTAATTTTAAAATTTAATTTATTTGTTATAATTACATATAAATTTTTTAAAGAAGATAATTATGCAACACATTATAAATTCTGCACAAACTTGCCTTGACTGCAAAAAACCAAAATGCCAAACTGGTTGTCCTGTTAAAACCCCAATTGCCGATATGATAAGACTTTTTTTAAGTGGAAACATAAAAGAAGCTGGTGAAATGGTTTTTAATAATAATCCATTATCAATCATATGTTCACTTGTTTGTCCCCATGAAAAGCATTGTGAAGGACATTGTGTTTTAAATAAAAAATCAACACCTGTAAATGTGGGTGGGATTGAAAACTATATATCAACTTATTATATGAATTATAGAGAATTTGAAAAGCCTATTCAAAATGGAAGAAATCTTGCAATTATTGGTTCAGGACCAGCAGGAATAAGCTTAGCTATGATGATGGCACTAAAAGGTTACAATGTAACAATGTATGAAGGGAATAATCAAATAGGTGGAGTATTAAGATTTGGTATTCCTGATTTTAGACTTGATAAAACTATTCTTGATAAAATCGAAGAAAATCTAAAAAAACTTGGTGTAAAAATCAGAAAAAATATAATGATTGGTAAAAATATTACCCTTGATGATTTACAAAGAGATGGCTTTGATGCAATATTTATAGGAACTGGTGTTTGGGCTCCTAAAAAACTTGGAATTAAAGGTGAAAGTTTAGGCAATGTACATTTTGCAATTGATTATTTAAAAACTCCAAAAGCGTATGATTTAGGTAAAAAAGTTGTAGTTGTTGGAGCTGGAAATGTGGCAATGGATGTTGCAAGAACTGCTATAAGAAATGGGGCAAGAGAAGTTTCAGTGATGTATAGAAAAGGTGAAGATTCTATACCAGCTGAAAAAATAGAAATCGAACATGCAAAAATTGATGGTGTAAAATTTAATTTATATAAAAATCCTTTAGAATTTACAGAAGAGGGTATAAAATTTGAACATACAAATCCAGATGAAATGTACGGGTTTGGATTTGAAAAAGCTGATTCAATTTTAATTGCAATTAGTCAAACAGCAAGAGATTTAATTGTAAAAAACAATACAGGATTAAGTCTTGGAGAAAATGGTTTATTACAAAGTGATGAAAATGGAGTTACAACAAGACGTGGAGTTTTCGCTTCAGGTGATGTGGTAACAGGTGCACGAACAGTTGTAGAAGCAGTTGCTTTTTCAAAAAGAGTAGCAGTTTCAATAGAAGAGTATATAAATACTCTTCCACCTAAAATGAAGCCTTATTAGGCTTTATTTAGGATTTCTAACCAAAAATATTTATTTGCTACACCTTTTTCTACTGGTTTCCAACCATAAGTTATAGAATGTAAATATAAAACATCATCTAATAATTTAAAAGTTAATTCTTTATTTGTATATTTTCCTAAAATTTCTGAAAAAATTGCATAAACATGATTTTCATCTTCATCAATTTTGTAATTAAAATTATCTAAATTTTCTAATTGTTTATCTAAAAAATCTATGATTCTATCTTTTGACATAATTATCCTTTTTGTAATGAAAGCGCGTATTGTATTGTTTTAAAACTTGTATTTAAATAATACAACTGATTGATTACAATCAATGATTGAGCATATCTAAATACCTATAATTCCTGAAAATTTTTTAAGGATTATAAATATGAGTATGTTTTGTTATCAATGTGAAATGAGTCAAAAAGGTGGTTGTGGAAGTACTGGAGCAACAGTTGGAACGTGTGGAAAAGATGAAAATCTATCAAGATTACAAGATATTATGATTTTTGGTTTAAAAGGTCTTAGTGCATATAGAGAACACCTAAACACTTTTAAACCAGAACTTACAAAAGAGATAGATGATGTTATGAGTGAGACTTTATACTTTACGCTTACAAATGTAAACTTTAATTTTAATGACCATATCAATCAACTAATGAAAGTTGGAAGTGCTGGAGTTAAAGTGATGAATTTATTAGGTGAAGCACATACAAATAAATTTGGTATTCCAACACCAGTTAGAGTTCCTCAAAACAAAGTTGAAGGAAAAGCTATTTTAGTTTCTGGACATGATTTAGAGTTTTTTGAAAAACTATTAATTGCAACAGAAGACAAAGGTATAAATGTATATACACACTCTGAAATGTTACCAGCTCACGGATATCCAGAACTAAGAAAATTCAAACACCTAAAAGGAAATGTAGGAAAAGCATGGTTTGACCAAGCAAAACTAATGGAGAAATTTACAGGAACATTTGTAGTAAATACAAATTGTATTGTTCCTCCTAAAAAGAATTGTTCTTATATTGATAGAGTATTTACACATAAAATTGTTGGAATTGAAGGTTCAACTCCTATTGAAAATTATGATTTTACTGCATTAATCGAAAGAACTTTAGCTTGTCCTGATGCGAATGGAATTGATTTAAATGAAGATACAACACTTGTAACTGGTCACAACTATAAAACAGTTCTAACACTAACTCCTCAAATTTTAAAAGCTATAGAAGAAGGAAAAATCAAACAATTCTTTGTAATTGCAGGTTGTGATGCGCCAGGAAAACCAGGAGAATATTATAGAGAATTAACACAAAACTTACCAAAAGACACTATTATTTTAACTTCATCTTGTGGGAAATTTAGATTTAACGATATTGATTTTGGAGAGATTGAAGGAACTGGAATTCCTAGATATTTAGACTTAGGACAATGTAATGACTCTTATGGGGCAGTAGAAATTGCTAAAGCTTTAAGTGATGCACTTAAAACCCCAATCAATGATTTACCAGTATCAATCGTTTTATCATGGATGGAGCAAAAAGCAGTAATTATTCTTTTAGCTTTATTCTCACTTGGAGTGAAAAATATCTATCTTGGACCAAAACCTCCACAATTTGTAAATGAAGATATTTTCAACTTTTTAGCTGAAAACTTCAATCTTACACTTACAACAAATGCAAAAGATGATTTGAAAAAACTTCTTATTGCATAAAAATAAAGAGAATTTATTCTCTTTATTTCTTCCAGTTTTTATATGGATTTTTCATCAAATTTGAGTTGTAATATCTTTCATCTGATGTAACTTCTTCTTTTATCCAAGAAGGAAGTTTTATAGTTTCATTTTCATCTAAAAGTTCAACTTCTGCAACAACTAAACCATCATTGTCACCATAAAAAATATCAAGTTCAAAAGTATGATTTTCATAATCTATCAAATATCTTGTTTTATCAATAACTGGTTTTTGACAAAGTTTATCAAGCATTTCATTTGCTTCATCTAGTGGTATTTCATATTCAAATTCCAATCTAGTTGCTCCAATGTTTGAACCTTTTATAGTTAAATATGCTTTATCATTTTTTACTCGCACTCGAACAACTGCATCTTTATTTGTTGATAAATAACCTTGTTTTATTCTATTTCCATTTTCTAAAGTTCCAAGTTTTTCAAAATCTACAAGGTATTTTCTTTCTATTTCTAAGGCCATATATCCTCTTTTTTGTTTTTATAATTTTATCGAAAAAATTTATTTGAAACTATTTTTTTGTGATAGAATTAAAAAAAGGAGTTACAATGAAAACAATAGTAAGTTTATTGGTGTTTTTAAGTGCTGTTTTTGCTTCAGAAGTTCCTGAAGAATTTGATAAACTTCTTTACGAAAAAGGTGAAAAAGTTTTTGAAAAAAAATGTATGGAATGCCATGAAAAATATATGGATATTCCACTTTTAATGAAAAATTTTATAGAAGAAAATAATAAACTGTTAAATCTAAAAGCTCCAACTGGAAATGAAATCTCTTTTAGATTAAAACAACAAATCGGTCATAGAGATGATATAGAGTTTCAACTCCATCAAACAGAAGAGTTTATGAAAGATTATCTATTTAATCCAGATAGAGCAAAAACTATCTGTTTAGAAGGTGTAATAAGACATTTTAAAACTATGCCAAGCCTTAAAGGAAAAGTTAGTGAAGAAGAAATCTATCAAGTAAATCACTACTTATACTTTTTAGAAGGATTCAATGGAATTAATAGTTTCTTCCACAAAGAAGAATTAGAATTAAAATGAGGAAAATAAATGAAAAAATTTGTTTTATCTATGGTTACTTTAGCCTCACTTGCTTTTGCAGATGGGAATATTACTTATAAAATTGATGGAAAAGATTATGAAGGTTACTATGTAACTGCATCAAAAAATGCTCCATTAGTCTATATGGTTCATGATTGGGATGGAATTACTGATTATGAAATAAAAAGAGCTTCTATGTTAAAAGATTTAGGTTATTCAGTTTTTGCAGTTGATTTATATGGAAAAGGTATTCGTCCAACCGAACTAGCAGATAAAAAAGCGATGACAAAATCTTTATATGATAATAGAGAAGAGATGAGAAAAAGATTAAATGCAGGTTTTGAAGAGGCAAAAAAACTAGGACTTAATACAACTAATTCTTTAGGAATGGGTTATTGTTTTGGTGGAAGTTCTATTTTAGAGATGGCAAGAAGTGGAGCTGATTTAAAAGCATTTGTTCCTTTCCATGGAAATCTAGCAACACCAGCAGGAGAAGATTATAAAAACACAAAAGGGAAAATTGTAGTTTTCCATGGAAGTGCAGATACAGTTGTACCTTTTAGTGAATTTGCTGATTTAGCAGTAGAACTAGAAAAAACTGGACTTAACCATGAAATGATAACTTATAGTGGAGCACCTCATGCTTTTACAGTATTTGGAGCAAAAAGTTATAGGGAAGATGCAGATAAAAAATCTTGGAAAAGATTTACAGAAGTTTTAGAAGAGACATTTAAATAATAGATGAATAAACACAGACTGATACTTATTTTATTATTCTTTTTTACATTAATACATGCCGATGATTTTGTAAAATTGAATGATAAAAAAGTATCGTATCATGATTTTCCTATTTATGAATTTGAAGATAAATCAAATAGCCTAAATATCCAAGATATAGAAAAGATTGATACTTTTAAAAAAGTTTCAAATAAGATAAGTAATGGATATATCACAGGTTCTACCTTTTGGTATAAAATATTAATAAAAAATGAAACTTTTCAAACAAAAAATACAAATCTAGTAATTTCTGAATCATATTTAGATAATGTAGAGATATATGAAAAATCTGATTTAGAAACAAAACAAATTTTTGTTGGACAACTTCCATCTCTTCCAAAAGTAAATCTAACTTTAGAAGAAAATGAACTAAAAACTATTTACATAAAAATAGAATCTATATATCCACTATTTATCTCGTTTGAGTTGCATGATGATTTAAGTTTTGAAAAAGATATATATAAACACAATATCTTTTATATATTTATTTTTGGTGCGATAATTGCGTTGATTTTATACAATTTTGTAATTTATTTATACGGTAATGATATAGCTTATTTATATTATGTCCTTTATGTTTCATCTTTTCTTATTTGGCAAATAATTATGAATGCTATTCCACCAACAAATGCATTTTTAAATAAAGAAAATTTTTATATATTATCAAGTTCTATTCCATTGATGCTTGGATTTATGACCCAATTTAGTAGGTCAATTTTAGATACAAAATCAAATCTACCCAAAATTGATTTTATTCTAAAATCTATTGCAATTGTTTTTATGATATTTACATTCATAGCACTAATTGATTTTAAAGTAGTTATTCCTGCAATTAATGCATTAGCTAGTATCACAATACCTTTTTTACTTTTTGTTGGTTTTAAAAGCTTAGAAAATAGAAATAAAATAGCAAGATTTTATTTGATGGCACAAGTACCTTATTTGAGTTTATCAACTCTTTTTTCATTATCTGCGTATGGTTATCTTGAATATTCAAACATCTCAAGACATGGAATTATAATCGGGTCATTATTTGAGATTATTTTATTCTCTTTAGCTTTAGCATATAGAATAAAACTTTTGGAAGAGGAGAAGTTATATATACTTCAATCCTCTAAAGATGATTTAGAAATAAAGATAAAAGAGAGAACAAAAGAACTAGAAGAGTCAAAAGAAAAACTGAAACATTTAGCAAATACAGACTCTATGACAAATCTATACAATAGAAGATTTTTATATGAGATTAGTAAAAAATTGATTTATTTATCAAAAAGAGAAAACCAACCTCTTAGTTTAATCATCTTTGATATTGATAATTTCAAAATAATAAATGACACCTATGGTCATAAAGTAGGGGACAAAGTAATTATCGAGTTTGCAAGTCAATTAAAAAAACATAGACAATCAGATATCATAAGTCGTGTTGGAGGAGAAGAGTTTGTTATACTTCTTCCAAATACTACAAAAGAACAAGCCTTTATCGTAGCTAATAAAATCAGAGAAGAAAGAGAAACAAATCCTTTTATTACAAATCAGATAAATCTATTCTTCACTATAAGTGGAGGAATTGATTCTTTAAAAGAAACAGATGTAAGTATAGAAGATGTAATTTCTCGTGCTGATATAGCACTTTATAAGGCTAAAAACAAAGGTAGAAATCAAATACAAGTAAACATGTAAAAGAGAGGCTCTTTTACATTAGTTCTAATTCATCTAAAGTTGCTGTCCAGTTATCATTGAAAAGATGTTTTTCTAATCTTGCTTTTATTTCATCAGGAATTTTTATAGCCATTTTTGTAGAAAAGTTATAGTGAATTAAAACTGTTTTTGATGAGGTACATAAAATACCTTTTTGATAAACAGCATGTTTTAGTTCAAAAGATGAATTTCCTATCTTTGAAACTGCTGTTTTTACAACCACTTCATCACCCCAAAAAACCTCTTTTAAAAAGTCATTTGAACTGTGAGCCATAACTAAGTTCCATTTTTTTACGTCTAAGTTTGGTAAAAATAGTTTGTATATTGGCTCTCGTGCCGCTTCAAACCAAACTCCATAAGTATTATTATTTATATGTCCTAAAGCGTCTGTTTCGCTAAATCTTGGCATTATATTTTGTGTTAACATTATTTTCTCCAATCAAAAGAATAAAGTTTAACAAAATGAGTTTAGAGGGAGTTTAAAATGTAAAAAGTGTAATTATTTCAATCTATTTAGTTACATATCTTTATTCTTAATCCTCTGTCTTAACAAAAGCTAGATTTTATTTTAATTGGCTAAAAAACTCATGTAATAAATTGTCATAACATCTTTTCTCTGAAATAAATTTATTATTAAATATTTTCCATTCTTCTTCAGAAAAATTTATTCTTTTTCTACTCATTAATATATCTTCTCTAAGTTCATGAATTGAATTATAGTAGCTATATAAACAATCTGCTATTGAATTTGCCCCAATCATTCTAAGTTTTCGAACAATTATTGATATATTTGTAATTATCAAACTAAATTCTTCTGTATTTGCTAATTCTTTTTTTTGGTTATCATTCAATTCTTTGTAAAATTTATTAGTACGTCTTAATCTGTACAGATTATTTCTTAATTTATATTCAACATTAAAAAATGTATTTGTCAATTCTATGCAATCTTCTAATATTTTTACTTTTATTTCTAACTTATGTTTATCATTCTGATTTTCATATTCCTTATCCATTTTTCTGAATTCATGCTTATTTTTTATAAAAATTGTAATTAATGAAGCAACTGCTCCAATTAATGCTCCTAAACCTATTTTTACAATATCTTTATAGAGTTCATATCTTTCAGAAATTTCTTTTAAAGTCTCTGTTGTAATTTGTGTATCCATGTATATTTATCTTTAAAGTAGTTTATTAAATTATAACAAAAAAGATTTTTATATTAGTTATTTTTTGATAGTTCAATGCAAGAGTAGAAATTTTTGTAGGAGCTTACGAGTAGTAAGTGAGAAGAAAATTTCTGCGATAACGCAGAAATCTCAAAAAAGAGCTTTATAAAACTCTTTTTTAAAAATCGTCGAAGTCTATCGAACCTTTTGAGTAGTTTACAACATTCCCTTCAAAGAAATTCGTTCTTTGGTCATTGAAAGATGCATAACCATCAACCCATGGAATTGGGTGTTTTACATTGTATTCTGGTTTATATCCTACAGCTTCAAGTCTTCTATCTGCTAAGTATTGAATATATTGTTTGATAATTCCATCTGTAAATCCAAGAATTTGTCCTTGAGTGATATATGCTCCCCAAGATGATTCAAGCTCTACAGCCTTTCTAAACATAGCTCTTACAGTTTCTTCTACTTCTTCTGTAAATAAGTCTGGTCTTTCTTTTCTAACACTATTAATCATGTTTTGGAACAATAATAAATGCGTTACTTCATCTCTTTGAATAAATCTAATCATTTGTGAAGAACCAAGCATTTTTCCTGATTTTCCAAGGGCATAAATAGCAGCAAATCCTGCATAAAAATATAAACCTTCTAAAATCTGATTTGCAAAAAGTGCTAAAAGAATTTTTTGGTCATTTATCTCACCTGAAAGATTTTTATAAACTTCAGCGATATATGTATTTTTTTCTCTTAATTTAGCATCATTTTTCCACATATCATAAATCAAATCTGTATTATCAGAAATAGACTCAACCATAACTGCATAAGATTTACTATGATTTGCTTCTTCATAAGATTGTCTTGATAAACAAGCATTTATTTCAGGAGCTGTGATATATGGATTTATATTATCCATTAGGTTATTTGTTTGTAAAGAATCCATAAAAATTAGTTGAGATAAAACTAAATCATACATTCTTTTTTCAGCAGGTGTTAAAAACTTATAATCTTTTGCATCACCTGTCATTTGAACTTCTCTTGGAAACCAAGTATTTGCTTCCATTGTGTCCCATAAATTCAATGCCCATTGATATTTCATTCTTGTGAAGTTAATCATTCCATCACTATTTCCACCAAAAACTTTTCTATCGTTTAAACTCTCTTTTGAGTCTGGGTTATATATGGTTTTTCTATCCATTCAGAAGTCCTTTGCTTTTTTTCTAAAATTTTATTGTATTTATAAATTTATTCGTATAAAAAGAATGTAAGGTTATCTTATTGACAACCTGAACACTCCATACTTCTATCTTCTACATCATTTTTTGCTTCTGGTGATTGGCTTCTTAAATAATATGTTGATTTAAGTCCTAATTTCCAAGCTAATGTATAAATCTCATGTAAATATTTTCCACTTGCTTTATCTAAGCTCATGAAAATATTTGTAGATTGACCTTGGTCTATCCATTTTTGTCTAATTGCAGCTGCTTTAATAACTTGTAATTGGTCAATTTCAAATGCAGGAGTATAGTATTGCCAAGTCTCTGGACTTAATTTTGGCACAACAACTGGGATTAATCCTGATAAATTCTCTTCAAACCATTTTCTTTTATAAACTGGCTCAATAGCTTGTGTAGTTCCAACTAAAATTGAAATAGATGAAGTAGGAGCAACAGCCATTAAGTAACCATTTCTCATACCATCTTTTTTAACTTTTGCTCTTAATACATCCCAATCATAAGATGTATCAAATAAGTCTTTATCAACAAGTGCATTAACTGCTTGTGGAGCATGGTCGTGTGGCATAATTCCTTGTGACCATTTTGAACCTTCAAATGTTGGATAAATACCTTTTTCAATTGCTAAATCTGAACTTGATTTAATTGCATTATATGAAATCGCTTCCATAACTTGGTCAATTTTTTTGAAGTGTTCATTTGAACCCCAAGCTAGTTTATATTCAGCTAACATTTCAGCTTCACCCATAACTCCAAGACCAATACTTCTTGATTTTAGGTTAGTTACTTTTACTTTTTTAAGTGGGTAGAAATTTAAATCAATTACATTATCAAGCATTCTAATAGCAATTGGAACTACTCTTTCGATGTCCTCTTTTGTATTAATTCTTGATAAGTTAACTGATGCTAAGTTACAAACAGCTGTATCTCCATCAATTTTTTCTTTTTCAACTATAAATACTCTTTTTCCATTGATACTATCAAGTGCAGAAACTTTGTTTGCTTTTTTAGTAATTCCACCATCAACTAATACTAAATCTTCTTCATCAAAAGTTTGAACAGAACCATCTACAAACTCTAATCTGATTTTGTAGTAGTTAGGATTTGTATTTTGAAAAATCTCTGTACAAAGATTTGAACTTCTGATGTGTCCCACATGAGAGTTTGGATTTGCTCTATTTGCATTATCTTTGAAACATAAGAATGGACTTCCAACTTCAAAATATGAAGTTAAGATTTTTTTCCATAAATCTTTTGCTTTCATTCTGTCTTTTGTAATAGATTCATTATTTTCATAAGCAATATATTTTGCTTTGAATTCATCACCAAAACACTCACTTAAATCTTTTACTTCATAAGGGTCAAATAAAGTCCAGTAAGAATCTTCTAAAACTCTTTCCATAAATAAATCTGTAATCCAAAGAGCAGGGAATAAATCGTGTGCTCTTCTTCTTTCTTCACCAGAGTTTTTCTTTAAATCAACAAAATCTACAATATCCATGTGCCATGGTTCCATATAAACAGCAATCGCACCTTTTCTTGTACCTAATTGGTCAACTGCAATTGCAATATCATTTGTGATTTTTAAGAATGGTACAGTTCCACCAGCAGCAGATTTATGGTCATCAATAACACCACCTAAAGCTCTGATTTGGTTCCAATCCCAACCAATTCCTCCACCATATTTAGATAGAAGTGCCATCTCTTTGTATCCATCAAAAATACCTTCGATATTATCAGGACTTGAACCAATATAACAAGATGATAATTGATGTCTATTTGTTCTTGCATTTGATAGAGTTGGAGTTGCAAGCATTACTTCAAATTTAGAAATAACATCATAAAACTCTTTTGCACATTGTTGTTTATTTTTTTCATCTTGAGCTAAGAACATAGCAATTGCCATGAACATTTGTTGAGGAAGTTCTATTGGCTCTGCATTTCTATTTTTTATTAAGTATCTATCGTATAAAGTTTTAATACCTAAGTAGTTAAATAAAAAGTCTCTTTCTGGTTTGATATATGCATTTAAATCATCTAAATCATAACCTTCACCAAGACTAGGAATTAATCTTCCTGCTTCTTTTCCATATTTTAAATAATCTCTTAAATGGCAATATGGCTCACCTTTAATACCATGAGTTACTTTTCCAACTCTATGGTATAAATCAAAAACAAATAATCTAGCAGCTACAAATGTCCAATTTGGAACATCAATATCTATTTTTTCAACTGCTGTTTTGATTAAAGCATCTTGGATATCTGAACTACTCATACCATCAATAAATTTAATTTGAGCATCAAGTTCTAACTCACTTTGACTAACACCATCTAAATCAGCTGTTGCCTCAATAGTCATTTTTTGAATTTTAGTAATATCTAAAACTTCTTTACGACCATTTCTTTTTTGAATCATAATTCCCATAAAATACTACCTTATTATTTAAAAACTCTATTAAAAATAGCGTCTACATTTTTTGTGTAATAATCAAAGTTAAAACACTCTCTAATTTGCTCTTCACTTAAAGATGCTCTTAATTCTTCATCAGCTAATAGATATTGAAGATATAAAGATTCACCTTTTTCATTTGTAGTTGATTTTCCTTTTTGAATCTCTTCCCAAACTTTCATAGCATTTCTTTGAACAATTCTATAAGCATCTTCTCTACTTACACCTTGAAGTGGTAACTCTAATAAAACTCTTTGAGAGAATACTAATCCACCAGTTAAGTTTAAGTTTTTCATCATATTTTCAGGCATAACAGTTAAATTTGCAATAACGCTATTCATTCTGTGTAACATGAAATCTGTTGTGATAAATGCATCTGGTAACCAAAATCTTTCAGTTGAAGAGTGAGAAATATCTCTTTCATGCCATAATGCAACATTTTCCATAGCTGGAATTGCATAAGCTCTAATCATTCTTGCAAGTCCAGTGATATTTTCAGTTAAAATAGGATTTCTTTTATGTGGCATTGCAGAAGACCCTTTTTGCCCTTTAGCAAAATACTCTTCAGCCTCATAAACTTCTGTTCTTTGTAAATGTCTTACTTGAACTGCAAATTTTTCAACAGAAGATGCTAATAATGCTAAAGCAGTAGCAAGTCTAGCATATCTATCTCTGTGAATTACTTGATTTGAACAAGGTTCTGGTTTAAGACCAAGTTCTGCCATAGCATACTCTTCTAATTCAAGTGGTGCATGAGCAAAGTTACCCATAGCTCCTGAAATTTGACCAACAGCAATAACATCCATTGTCTCTTCTAAATTTTTTAAGTGCCTTGCAACTTCATCATACCAAACAGCTAATGTTAAACCAAAAGTAATAGGCTCACCATGAATACCATGGCTTCTTCCTACCATTAAAGTCATTTTGTGTTCAAATGCTCTTTTTTTGATAGATTCCATCAGCATTTTTACATCTTCAATAATAATTTTTAAAGAGTCTCTCATTTGAAGTGCAACACCTGTATCAACAGCGTCTGATGAAGTCATACCATAGTGGAACCATCTTGATTCTTCACCTAATGATTCAGATACACTTGTATTAAAAGCAATTAAATCATGTTTTGTAATAGCTTCGATTTCTTCGATTCTTTCAACTGAAAAAGTTGCATTTTTTACAATCTTCTCACAATCAGAATCAGGAATAAGTCCTAGTTTATTCCAAGCTTTTACAGCAGCCTTTTCAACTTCAAGCCATGCAGCATATCTTGCATGTTGCGTCCAATTCTTTGCCATTTCTTCTCTTGCGTATCTTTCAACCATCTAATGTCCCTTGTAATCATATTTTCTATAAAATTTATTAAAATTTTTTATTAATTTAAGTATGATATTGTATCTAAAAAGACAAAATCTAAAATAAAAAATATAATAAAAAATAACAGAATTTCAAAAAAATATAGGGAAAAAATTTGCCATTTACACTAAGAAAACACAAAGCAATTAAAGATAAAAAAATACAAATATTTTTAATTCAAGATTTAGGACTAGACCCAAAAGTAGGGCAGAGATTGACATCAAAAGGAAGAATATTTGATGAGAATATGAATACAATAAATTCAGGAGAAAGTATTCCAACTGAATATATTTATATTGCCGTTTTTGAAGGAGAAACAAGAGGTTTAAAGCCACTTTTAGAGTTTAGAGATTTTGCAATCTTTGATAAACCAACTAATCTGATGGTGCACCCAATTTCAAAAAATACTCCGTACTCTTTACTTGATGAAATTCGTTTCCATTTTGGTGAAAATGCAAATTTAATACATAGAATTGATGCAGAAACTTCTGGACTTGTAATTGTAGGAAAAAATAAACAAAGTGAAATTGATTTAAAAGAAATGTTCCAAGAGAAAAAATATCATAAATCTTATCTTGCAATTGTTCAAGGTGAAATAAAAGAAGAGATAACGATAAATAAAGGACTTGATAGGGAAGGAAAAGCTATTGGGGTTAGAATGATGGTTTGTGATGAGGGGAAAGAGTCAATAACAATTATAAAACCTATCAAATATAATAAAGAAAAAGATTTAACACTAATTGAAGCTTTACCACTAACAGGAAGACAACATCAAATAAGAGTTCATCTTCACTCTATTGGTCATACAATTTTAGGTGACCCAATTTATGGAGTTGATGATGAAAATGCAGAAAACTATCTAAATAAAACTTTGAGTGAAGAAGATAGATTTACAGTGACAAAATCACATCGTTTATGGCTTCATGCAAATTATTTAGAATTTGAATATAAAAATGTTACTTATAAAATCTTCTCAAAAAATAAAGATTTATATAATCAATTCTTATTTTAAAATTATTTTATTTTTATAATTAAAAGTTAATGCCTATTTTATAGAAAATTATTAAAAATATTAATTTATTATTTTTTAAGTGAAAGTTATTAAAATCATCACTCAAAATTTAATTGTTAAAGAAGAGAAATAGCTTTGAAAAATAGAGAAATTGAATTAAATAAGAAAATGATGATTGTTTCAGAAACAAATGAAAAAGGAATTATTACATACGCAAATAATGATTTTTGCACTATTGCTGGCTTTTCAAAAGAAGAGTTAATTGGTAAACCTCATAGTTTAGTAAGACATCAAGATATGCCAAAAGCTGCTTTTGAAGATTTATGGAGAACAGTAAAAGCAGGTAAGATTTGGAATGGAATTGTTAAAAATCGGACAAAAAATGGTGGATATTATTGGGTAAATGCAACTGCCTATCCATCAAAAACAAAAAATGGGGAAATTCGTTACATTTCAGTTAGGGTTAAACCTACAAAAGAAGAGATTGAAAAAGCTGAAAAGCTTTATAAATCGATGAGATAAGGATATAAATATGTTTTTTTCTAATAAAGGTAATACAGATATTCTTGAAGCTCTAGATAATATTGATTTATTTATTAATAATAAAATAAATTCCATTCCAGAAATAAATGGAGTTTGCACAGGATTCAATGAACAAGTTAGAATCAAATTAGAAAAAATAACTAATTCATTAAAACATAAAAATGAAGAAGAGTTAAAAGTATATGGTGAAATTATGCTTATCTCTGAAAAATTTGCAGATGGAAACATCAATGATATAATTCATCATACTGAAACATCAAATGAAAAATTAAACTATATTTCAAATACATATAATACTTTAGTAGAGAATCTAAGAGTTATTATAGAAACTATACTTCAAACATTAAATGAATATTCTGAAAACAACTATACAAGAAAAGTTGAAATGCCTCATCTTCAAGGAGAGTTTAAATCATTGGTTGAAGGAGTAAATCATTTAAGAGAAACTATTACATCTATGTTAATAGAAAACAAATCAAATGGTTTAACACTTGATATAAACTCAGAAATATTACTTGAAAATGTAAAAAAATTAAATAAAGGTTCAAATGAAGCAGCTGCTTCACTTGAAGAATCAGCTGCTGCTTTAGAAGAGATTACAAGTAATCTTAGAAACAATACTGATAAGATTTTAATGATGTCAAATCTTTCAACAAAATTGATTCAATTAACAAAAAATGGTGAAAATCTAGCTAATGAAACTACAATAGCAATGGAAGAGATAAATACAGAAGTTAAATCAATAAATGATGCCATAACAATTATTGATCAAATTGCTTTCCAAACAAATATTCTTTCACTTAATGCAGCTGTTGAAGCAGCAACTGCTGGAGAAGCTGGAAAAGGTTTTGCTGTTGTTGCAGGAGAGGTGCGAAATTTAGCAAATAGAAGTGCTGAAGCAGCTCGTGAGATAAAAAAGATTGTTGAAAGTGCAACTTTAAAAGCAACAAATGGAAAAGATATTGCTAATAACATGATTGAAGGATACAAAGAGTTAAGTGAAAATATAAATTCTACTACAGATATCATTCATGATATACAAAATGCATCTAAAGAGCAACTTTTAGGAATTGAACAAATCAATAACTCTATAAATCTTTTAGATAAACAAACTCAAGAAAATGCAACTATTGCAAATGAATCTTATGAAGCAACACTTATTACAGATAAACTTTCAAAGTTAATTGTAACAAGTGCAAATCAAAAAGAGTTTATAGGAAAAGAGTCTGTAAAAGCAAAAGAGACTCTATAAAATTAATATATTAAAAAAAATGACATTAAGAAGATTGTTACTTCAAAAGAGACTAAGATTACTAAATCTTTGTTTCCTGTAGCAAATCTTCCTTCTAATATTTTACTTTTTTTCACTTCTGTTTTCTCTCTATTTGGATTTAATGTACAGTTAAAACAGTTTGAGATATCACCACAAGTGGCACATGCAGGTGCTGTTTTTCCTATACAATCATATAAATATTTTTTCCATCTTACATCATCAGGTTTTACATTTGCAAGAGATGTGAAATTTTTTGACATAAGTTCTCCCATCTCTTTTCTACTTGCTAATCCTAAATCCGAATATAAATGCCCCATTTCAAGAGATGTCTTGGCAATTAATGGAGCTAATTCATCTTTTGCATAATCATCATTTGCATGAAACTGTAACAGCTCTAAAATTTGTTTCTCCATTAATACTAAATCTCTCATCTTCTTCTCCTAATTCACATCACAAAATTCTAATTCTAATTTTTCTGGTTTTTTTAGATTTTTATTATTGTCTATATACAACTCTTTTAAATTCTCTAATTCTTCTATAGATTTTGGCAAACTCTCCAACTCATTTTCTTCCACATCTAACTCTTGAAGTGTTTTTATATGCCCAATTTGTTCAGGTAGAGATTTAAGTCTATTTGAACTAACACTTAAACTAACTAAGTTTTGTAAATTACAAATTTCATCAGGAATAGATGTTAAATAGTTATTATCAATTCTTAATATTTTCAAATCTTCTAATTTACTAATATCAAAGTCTAAACTTTTTAAGTTATTGTCACTCAAATCAAGTTTTAGAAGCATATCATGGCTCTCTAATGATGGCAACTCTTTTATAGTATTACCTTCTAAAATCAATGTTTCCAATTCTTTAATTTTTGATAAAGAGTTTGGAAGATTTGTCAAATGATTAAAAGATAAATCCAAATAATATAACTGTTTCATCGACTCAAAAACTTCTGGTAACTCTTCAAGTTCATTTGTTTCTAAAGATAGATATAAAAGTTTTGATAAATTACCAAACTCTGGGTCTAACTTCTCTATTCTATTTGATGCAAGTGTTAATCTTGTAAGTGAAGTTAGGTTATAAAACTCTTTTGGTAAAACTTTTATTCTATTTACATTTAGATTTAAAATCATTAGATTTTCTAAATCACCTATAGTTTCAGGAAGTTCTTCAATCAAATTATTTTCACATTGTAAATTTCTAAGTTTTTTTAACTCTCCAATTGCTTTTGGAAGTTTTCTGATTCTATTATTTGATAGTTTTAAAACATTAAGATTTTTTAAAACGCCTATAGACTCAGGTAAATCTTTTAAATTTCTTTTTGATAAATCAAGATGTGTTAAAAACTCCAAATCATCACTATGCGTTGACATTATTGGAGTTAAATCGTTTGCTCTAATCCATTTAACGAAGTTTTCAATATCACTTGCCATAGCTTAATCCTTTAACCTATCATTTTTTGCATCAATTAAAAAAGCAATCTCTTCATAGTCGATTTCACCAAATTCAATCATATTAAATAGTGCCATTAAAGGTCTTCTACAACAGGTTTGATTACAACCAGTTACTAGTTTTTTCGCTTTTTTATATGGCAAATCAGTATGTTTGAAGATTTCAACAGCTTGAGCAACAGTCTTTTCACCGCACTCACAAATGATTTTATCTTCTAATTTTTCCATGGTATACTACTTATTTTAAATATGGGTGTAGTTCTTGAAAATCAAGGACCTCTTTCATAGCAAGGTTTATCTCTTCACTTAATTTTGGTAAATTCACATAATCTGTCCAGATTCTATCTTCAACTATATCATGCACTTCACCAGCAAGCTCAACCACTTTTCTTTTGTATTTTGCTAACTCTTTCTTTAGTTCTTTTTGCTCTTCGTGAGTTGGTTCCATTTTGTCTCCTTATAATCCATATAGGTTTTCAAGTTTTATATCTGGCAATTCAGTCAAATACATAAGTTTAAAATCTCCATCGATTTTAAACTTATAGCTTTGGTAAAGTTCAATAATCTCTTTTTCATTTGATGGTGCATATGCATAAATCTTTTTTAATCCTCTATAATATAAAACTCCTCGAAGAAGTTTTTCTGCATCAATAAAAGCTTCACTATCCATAAGCCATGGAGAAATTTTGATAAATCTTTTATTTACAACATAAGAATGTAAAAATCCATGCATTGTAGAAAGTTTTAAAGAATTTGAGAAAACACAATCTTTTTTTATGTAATCTTCTCTATTTTGATGAAAAACTTTTTTATCAATTCTTTTTGAAACTTCGTCATAAAACTCACCACTTACTTGTTTTGCAGTTGAATTTGAAAAATTAAAAGCAACTGCCTCACCAGAATGAGTCATTCTTGAGAAATTACAAAACTCTTTAAAACCTAATTCAATTAATTTTATACATTTTTTATTTTCAACCAAGAGAACAACATTTTCATTTGGTATATTTTTTAATAAAAGTGAAATCAATCTAGTAAATACATCTTCATACTTTTCTAGAACTTCAAATACATTTACATAAACATACTTTTCAAAAACATAAGCACTTAATACCCCAACAATTTCTGCTTTTTCATAAGCAGCAAAACAGTATTCAGGAAAAACTGTATATGTTTGTTTCAACAACGATATGTCTAAAAGAGGATTTTGAGTAAATAACTCTTCTAAATTCTCTTCAAAATCACTTTTCAAATATCCAATGAACATAGGTATAACTCTTTTAATTCTTTTGTACTTAATACTTTTTTTCTGTTAGTTACAATTTCTCGAACTTTTGGAAGTATTTTTTGTACTATTTCCATATTAGGCTCAATGCCTAATGATTGTAGATGATAAACCAAAGTAGAACTTCCTGAGTGTTTTCCTATAGGAAACTCTCTTTTTAATCCAACTTCATCTGGATTAAAAGGTTCATATGCAGCTTTTGATTTCATCATACCATTTACATGAATTCCAGATTCATGACAGAATATATTTTTCCCGATAATTGGTAAATTAGCATCAACTCTTCTATTTGATGCACTACTTACTGTTTTTATCAAAGATTTTAGAGCGTTTGAATTAATCTCTTTTTTCACTCCAAGTAATCGAACAAGTGACATTAAAACTTGTTCAAATGACGCATTACCAGCTCTTTCGCCTATGCCAATAACAGTGGTGTTCGCGCTGATAGCTCCTGCTTCATAACCAGCTATGGCATTTGCAGTCCCCATCCCAAAGTCATTATGTGTATGCATTTCGATGTCTAATAAATTAGCAGAACTTAAATTTTTTATGTTTTCGTATGTCGTGTTTGGTGTTAAAATACCAACAGTATCACAATATCTAAATCGATTTGCCCCTAGCTCTTTTCCTAAAGTCATAATCTCTTTTAGGAAATCTAGATTTGCTCTACTTGAATCTTCTCCACCAATACAAACAAATAGATTTTCTTTTTTAGCTTGAACAACTACTTTTTCAAGTTGTTTTAACAACCTGTTTTTATCGCCATTAAATTTCACGTCAATCAATATATCTGATACAGGGATTGATAAATCCACAGCTTTAAGTCCACACTTCAATGATTCATCCAAATCGCTCAATGTAGCTCTATTCCAACTCATTATTTGAATAGGTAAATTAAGTGCAAGAATCTCTTTTAAATCATCTTGCTCTTTTTTACCCATGGCAGGAATTCCAACTTCTAGTTCATCAGCTCCAGCTTCATATAGAAGTTGTGCTATTTGTAACTTTTCTTTTGTGTTAAATGCTACGTATGGCGTTTGTTCACCATCTCTTAAAGTTGTATCATTAATTATTGACATATACTAACCTTTAATTTCGATACTAATATACGTGCAAAATCTATTCCAAAACTAAAAGAGTTAAAAATTATTTTAAAATTTCTAACTCTTCTGATTTAATAAGGTCAAAATCTTTTGATTGTAATTCGTCGTAAGAAAATATGAAACAGCAAGGTTTTGTTGTGATTTCTTTTTCGATTGTTAAGAATTTGTCATAATCATTTAAAACAACAACTTTTTGTGCACGAAGTTGTTTTAGAGGAAATCCAATAAATCCATGAGAGGTAGTTATTGTGATTAATTCCATTAATTCGTTATTAATAGAAACGGGACCATTTCCTTTTAAAAGTATGACTGTAGGTTTGTTCTTCATTGACATAAAAAGTTAGGTTTTACCCTAACTCTTTTTCAGATTTTGCAGTATCTGAATAGAAATATTTTTGAACTGCTGCAAATACTGATTTTTCAATTGGTTGAAGTGCATAAGAATCATCACAAATCAAGTTAATTGATTTTAATTCATCCATTGGACAACCACCAATTTTTTCTGTTAATAAAATATCAACATCTTTTAGTGTGTTTTTAATCTCTTCAATTGGATAAGAACCATCACAATCTTCAGGTCCTTTACAATATGGATTTTCAACTTTTCTATGCATTACAAATTTGATAGCTTTGTCTCCAGCTTCATAGATTAAGAACTCTTTAGCATTACCAAAGTGTAAGTTAATCATACCTTCACCAGCTGTTGTAACTGCAATTAGTTTAGTCTCACCTGTAGAACTTAATTGCTCTTTAGAAGCTTGTTCAATTTTGATTTTTTCATTTGCTTTTTCTAGTGCAGCTCTCCAGTTTTCAATAACTTGGTGTTTTGCAGCTCGTGCATTGATATCATATTTTTTAGTTAATTCTTCCCAATCCATTTTTACAAATGAATCTTTTGTGAACTCTTCACCTCTATCTTCACCGATTAATCCAACAGCATCAGCTCTACATTGTCTACAGTGTGACATTAATTTCATATCCATTCCACAAGCTTCTTGAGCAGCCATAACTTCTTGGTCAGTTGCGCTTGCTTGCCCATTTAGTCCATAATATGTACCAAATTCTGGTTTAGATAATAAAGGCATGATGTTATGTAAGAAAACACCTAACTCTTTTAATTTTTTAGCAACATTTGGTAATTCTTGGTCATTAACACCTGGAATTAAAACAGAGTTTGCTTTTACTAAAATTCCTCTTTCAGTTAACATCTTGATTCCCTCAAGTTGTCTTTGTAAAAGGATTTTTGCTGCTTCTTTTCCAAATACTTTTTTGTGATTCCATAAAATCCATGGATAGATTTTTGAACCAACTTCACCAGTTTCATCAACAGAATTGATAGTAACTGTTACATGGTCAACATTATATTTTTGGATTTGGTCAATATAATCTGGTAACATAAGCCCATTTGTAGATAAACACATTTTTAAATCTGGTGCTTTTTCATATAGCATTTTAAATGTTTTAAAAGTTTTTTCAGGATTTGCTAATGCATCACCAGGTCCTGCAATTCCTACAACTGAAAGCTGTTGAATTTCACCACCAACATATAAAATCTTCTTAACTGCTTCTTCAGGTGATAATTTAGTACTAGTAACACCAGGTCTACTCTCATTTGAACAATCATATTTTCTATTACAGTAGTTACATTGAATATTACAAGCCGGTGCAACAGCAACATGTATCCTTGCATAGTGTTGGTGAGCACCTTCACTATAACATGGATGATTATTAATTTTTGCCATTATATCTTCTTGGATTGATTCTTGAGAACTACTTGAAGTACACGAACAACTCATAGATAACTCCTTATTTGATTTATCAACACAATGCATTTAATGTTCCATACAAAAAATAGGAATAAAAAATGCATATAAATTCCATATTAAATAAGGAAGATATTATGAGAGTTCAAGAAGAGATAAAAAAAGAGTTATTAAAAGAGATATATGGAAATATAGACAATATTTATGATTTTATAGATATTAGATATAAGCTAGATAAACCTTGTAATGATGCTGTGATAAAAAAATTAAATGAGTTAAAAGATGTGATTTATAAAGTTTCTAATTTAAGTGATTTAGCTTAAACTAGAAACTATTAATTTAGATTTTTTCTATTTCAAATTTTTTTGCAATTAAAAGTAAAAGTACTCCTCCAAATACAATTAATGCTGTCAGATATAAAGCATAATCATAATTGCCAAATTTTTCAATCAAATATACACTATAAAGTGGTGCAATAACTTGTCCTATTCCATAAGAAGTTGTTAAAGCTCCCATTAAAACAACTGGATTGTGTTTTGCAAGCTGACCTCCAAGATTCATAAAAAGGGCAACTAAACCAACAAAAGTTCCACCATAAAAGATACCACTTAAAAAATTCATATAAATATTTGTTGTAAATGTTGGGATTAAAATACCTACCATTTGAATCAATAATGCAATGATGATTATATTTACGCTTCCATATTTGTGAGCTAATCTCATCCAAATAATACAAGATGGAATTCCAGCAAGTCCAACTAAAGTCCAAGTTAAATTTCCATAACCAGCAAGTCCTGGAAGATTATTTATAATATCTGGTAAAAAAGTACCTTGAACAACAAATCCAACACCTTCTGTAAAATAAGCCATAATAAGAAGTATCACAAAAACTGTAAATATAGAAGTATCAAATTTGTGTTTAACTACATTTTGTTTTACCATTTTGTCAAAAGATAAAATATATATTGAATAAACTGACAAAATTGCACCAAAAATTGCTAAATACATCCATGCATCTTGCCAAGTTCCACCACTACTTAAAATATATCTGTTTAACAAATCTGTAGTCAAAATAGAAAAACCAATACCACTAAAGTGTATTCCCATAGCTTTTGTTTTACTCTCTATTTGCAATTTTGTCATTACAATTGCAGACCCAACAACTAATCCCATAGCTCCAGCAAATCCTGCAATTATTCTTGCTATTATCCAATAAGTTTCATTTGAACTAAAAGCTAAAACAAAAGTTGTTAAAACTGCAAGTACAAGTCCAAATCTAAATAAAATCACTTTTTGATTTATATCTTTTATAAATACTGATAATATTGAACCAGTTAAATATCCTGCAAAATTTAGTGAAGCTAAAATTCCAGCAAATGTAATATCTAAATAATTTTCTAACATAGAAGGAATCAAAGAAGTAAATGCAAATCTTGCAACTCCAACTCCTGTAATAATTGCGAATATTCCTGCAATAATAATTGATAAATTATCATTTCTATCTAACAATCTATTCATTTATAAACCTTTCGTTCATCAAATTACGTTATCATATCACTAAAGGTTATCAAGTGTCAAATAATCAATAATGATAGGTGATATAAGGAGAAATGATATGGATATGAATTTATTAAAAGTTTTTGTAAGTGTTGCAAACAAAAAAAGTATTTCACTTGCTTCAAATGAACTAAAATGTGCTCAATCAAATGTAACTTCAAGAATAAAACAACTCGAAAAGATTTTAGGACTTGAACTATTTTATAGAGTTCCAAAAGGAGTAATTTTAACACCTTCAGGTGAAAGATTTTATCCACAAGCTTTAGAAATACTTCATAAAATGGAAAATGCCATATCAAGTTTAAATCAAGAAGATCAAATGACTCACCTAAAAGTTGGCTCAACAGAGTGTAATGCAGTAGTTAGAATTTCTCCTTTTTTAATACAACTTCATAAAGATTTTCCAAAAATGCAACTAGAGTTATTCACTGGAACAACAAAAGATATTATGCAACTAATTTTGGATTATAAAATCGATATTGCATTTATTAGTGGTGAACCAAAAAATGACTCTTTAATGGTTTTAAAAAAATATGAAGAAGAGATAGCTATTTTAGAACCAAATGAAGAAAATGTTCCAAATGTGACATTAACTTTTAAAACAGGTTGCGTTTATGATAAATTTCTAAAAAACTATTATAAAGAAAAAGATATTTATGTTGAGAAATCTTTGTATTTAGGAAATCTTGAAACTATTTTATCATGTATAAAAGTAGGTATGGGAAAAAGTCTGCTTCCTACTAGTATTGTAAAAAAAATGGGTTATGATAAAGATATTAAAATCACTGTTTTACCAAAAAAAGAGGCAAATATTCCAACTTGTTTAGTTTGTAGAAAAGATTCTATTCCAAAAATAAGTGAGTATTTAAAAGATATGGAATTGTAAAATTAATAAGCGATGAGTATTGTTTTAGTTAAACCCCTGTAAAGTTTTATACTCATCGGTAATTAATTTTTTAATTCATATCTATTTCAATCATTTTGCCATTTACAATCTCGGCAAACTCCTTTCCGAAATTATAGCATTTTTCTAATTCATCTTCATTAGGAATAAGTCTTATTTTCATAGGTTCTATTGGAGGAACTCTAAAATGTAACGATTTCATTCTATCAAGTATCATATTTACAGCTTCTCCACTCCAACCATAACTTCCAAATGCTTGACCAGTTTTTCCTCTTTTTTCTAAATACATCATACAAGATAGTAAATCCCAAACAGGTTTTGGTGCATCTGCATTTATTGTTGGTGTTCCAATAAGTATTCCATCACTCTCTTCAAGAATATTTATCATATTTTGTTCTTCAATAGAAGCCAAATCATATAAACTAGCTCGTATAGTTTTGATACTTTCTGCACCTTCAAATATAGCTTCAGCCATATCTCTAGTATTTTTATAACTTGTTAGATAAAAAATAGAGATGATTTTATTGTTTGAACTGATATTATCTGGTCTATCTAAACTCCATTTTCTATAAAGTTCAATATATTTATACGGCTTTTCTCTAATTATTGGACCATGTAAAGTTGCAATTATATTAATATCTAATTTATCATATAGCTTTAAAGCATTTAAAACATAAGTTTTAAAAGGTCTCATTATGTGGTCATAATAGTATTTAAAAGCGTAAGAAAAATCTCCAACTAAATCATCAAATAATCTACTATCATAATAGTGGCTACCAAAAACATCACCACTAAAAAGTAAACTATCTTCAACTACATATGAACTCATTGTTTCTGGCCAATGTAAATATGGAGTTGTTAAAAACTTAATTGTTTTTTCTCCTAATTTCAACTCTTTATTTGTCCAAACCGTTTCAAAATCAATATTTTCATTGTTTGTTATTGCTTTTAACATAGGTGTTGCTTGAGGTGAAATCAAAACTTTTGCTTGTGGAGCTCTTTTTATAAGTTCTGGAATTGCACCTGCATGGTCTGGTTCTAAGTGGTGACATAACACATATTTTATTTCATCATAAGAACAAAGTTGTTCTATTTTTGAGAAAAAATCTCGTTGAAACTCTAATTTTACAGTATCAACTATTATTACCCCTTCAGAAGTTTTTATTAAATATGCATTATATGAAGAACCATTTGCAGTTTTCATAATAATATCAAATGTTCTAATATCTGGGTCAAATGCACCAATAAAGTAGATATTTTCTACAATTTCCAGTGGTTTTGTATGATTCATTGTTGTAGTAACCTTCTCATCCAAATAGGTGGATTTTCTTGCATTTTTATTAATTGTTCTAAAATATCAACAATTTTTTCATTTTCTCTACTTGATTGCATTGGAAAAATTTTACATGATTTAACCATCATTGAAGCCTTTGGTCCAATTTGTTGCACATATAAAATATCACTATCTTCAAGACACTCGATTTTGTATGAAAGTTTTTCTATCTCATCATCAATTTCAAGAGATGAATCAACAGCTCTTAAAAAAGTGTATTCATTTCCTATTATTTCATAGATATAAAATTCTTTACACCAACCAAAATGTTGATTAACATAAACATTGTCTTTTGAAGCAAATGCAATTTTCATAATATAAAAATCCTAACCCTTTTATCTATTATTTGTTCAATAGTATTTTTAATCATCTCGTATGTTCCAGTTGAAGCTATTGAACAACCAACACAGTTCCCTTGATATGCAAGTCTTAACTCTATTTCTGGTTCATTTTTGTAATCAATCAAAACAATATCTCCACCATCTTTTTTCAAAATTGGTCTTATATATCTTTCAAGAGCATCATTTACAGTTTCTAATTGGCTTTTTAAATCTTGTGCTCTAAAAAATTGATTTAATTCATTTTCTTCTTCTATACTTTTATCTGAACCAGTAAGCTGTACTTTTGCCATAACATGACCATTTTTTGCAGCTTTTATCATGCAGTCAAAACCTTCTTTTAAACTATCAAGATTTTGTCTATCTTTTAATAAAATCAAAGCTAATCTAAATGCTGCTTGAACATGCTCTTTTCTTACAGCTTTTCTAAAATATTCTATTGCTTTATTTACATCTTCATCAACACCAATTTTTGTTTGATACATCAAAGCTAAATTGAAATTTGCTGAATCATTATCATACTCGCTTGATTTTTCAAACCACTCTTTTGCTTTGGAAAAATCTTTTTCAACACCTTCACCTTTTAAGTACATTAAACCTAGGTTTGCCATAGCTTGGTCATTTTTATAATTTACTTCTTCACTCCAAATCTCAAAAGCTTTTTTGAAATCTTTGTTTTTGTATGCTTCTAATGCTGTTCTATGTTCCATAAATCTAATTCCTTCATGTGGATTTGGTATCTCTTTTCCTAACTCTAATTGCTTTTTAATATGCTCTTTTAAATATGCTCTTGCAAGTTCTACTGCTTCTTCATAATCTTCACTTGCAGCTTTTATGTCAAAATCTAAATACTCAACCAAATAAGCATCACCAAGCTCATGTTCGCCGCTGTAACACTCAAATGGATAATCTAAACTAAGATAGTATTCTAAATCTTTACTCATTAGCTACATCCTACTTTTTTGAACTACAAGCACAACTACCACTTGGCATTCCAGAATCCAAAAGAGTTGAACTATTTGCTTTTGTAACTTCTTTACATTTATCTGATAAAAATTGTCTATATATTTCATCGATACTTAGATAGTTTTTTACACAACTATATACTTTCATTCCATTCTCTTGTAAAGAATTAAAAATTCCTTCTCCCATATGAAAAAAAATTGTGCTGTTTATATGTTGATTTGAAAGAAACTTAGCTGTTTCCAATCCATCTCCACATCCTTGATTTTTCACTACCTTGAAATGACCAGTATCTTCATTTAAAAAGGCAAAGTATGCAGAGTTTCCGAACAATTCAGATATTGTTGTTGAATCTTTTTTATCTAGAGGTATAGCAATCATTTTAGACTCCTTCATTTATCAGTATTTACTTTGCAAATACTATTCCACAATAATGAAAGAGTGATTTTTTATTTTAAATAACTAATACAATTTATGTCAGGTCTTTCTTTATAACCCCATTCGCACATAGCATCTAAAATAGGAATAAGAGATTTTCCTCTTTGTGTTAAACTGTATTCAACTTTTGGTGGAATCATTGGGTATTCTTTTCTTGTGATTAATTTATCAGCTTCTAATTCTTTTAATTGTGAGCTGAGCATTTTATAAGTAATTGCTCCTATTTTTCTTTGTAGTTCATTGTATCTTATAACTTCATATTCAGCTAATAAATATAAAATTATCATTTTCCATTTTCCGGAAATTAGAGATAAAGTATAACCAAATGGCGTTTGGGTGATATTATTTTCTTCATTTTTTTTCATAGACACTTTCCTAATTGATAGTATATTACATAAAAGTACATACTTACATTTTATTTTATAATTATATATAATCCAATTAAATTTATAAAAAAGGCTTTAATTATGAAAAAAATATTAGTAAATTTAGTTCATCCAAATATTGAAAATTCAGTTGTAAATAAAAAACTTACAAATGCAATTAGTAACTTTGAGAATGTAACTATAAACAATTTATATACTAACTATCCAGACTTTAAAATAGATGTAAAAAAAGAACAAGAGTTATTGTTAAACCATGATGTAATAGTTTTTCAATTTCCAATGTATTGGTTTAGTTCGCCTTCACTTTTAAAAGAGTGGTTTGACCTTGTCCTTGAATATGATTTTGCTTATGGTGCTAATTATAAATTAGAAAATAAAGCTTTTGCCGTTGCTGTTAGTTGTGGAGGAGAAGAAAAAGCATTTAGTGAAACTGGTAAAGATAAAAAAAGTGTTGAAGAGTTTCTTTCTCCATTTTTTGGAACTGCAAACTATGTAAAAATGGACTATAAAAAACCATTTATATCTTATGGAACAGAATATAAACTAACAGAAGAGACATTAAACAAATATACGAAAGATTATATTGAATATATAAATCAACTATCTAAATAATTCTTTTAATTCTAAATGTCTAAACAGACATTTAGAACTTATTTCTTATGGGAATAGAATTTGCATAAATCATAAAAAAATCCAAAACAAAAGAGGACGTTATGGTAAATAAAAAATTAATCAAAGAATTATTAAGCGAAAGTGCATGTTCTCATAATAAAACAAAAAAATCATCATGTGATAAACCAAAACCAGGAGCAACAAGCGGAGGTTGCGCATTTGAGGGAGCTCAAATCGCACTTTTTCCTTTTGCTGATGTTGTTCATTTAGTTCACTCTCCAGCAACTTGTATTGGAGCATCTTGGGAAACAAGACAAACTTTAACTTCTCATCATGGTGAAAATAATACTGTTACAGGATTTACAACAGATGTTAATACAAATGATGTAATCTTTGGTGGTGATAAAAAACTTGAAGAAGCCATAGATTATATTGTTGAACATAAAAATCCAAAAGGTATTTTCGTATATGAAACTTGTGTAACTGCAATGATTGGTGATGATATGGATAATACATGTGATAGAATGGAAAAAAAACATGGTATTCCAGTAGTTGTTATTCACTCTCCAGGTTTTGTTGGTGGTAAAAATTTAGGCTCACGTCTTGGTGGGGAATCAGTTCTTCATCAATTAATTGGAACACGAGAACCTGAAGAGATTCATCCTTTTGGAATTAATCTGATTGGAGAATATAATGTAACTGGTGATATGTGGCAATATACACCACTACTTGAAAAAATTGGGATAAAAGTTGTTTCAACACTTGCAGGTGATGGAAGAATTGAAAATATTCAAATGGCTCACACTGCAAAATTAAACGTAATTGTTTGTGCAAAATCACTTATAAGTCTAACAAGAAAAATGCAAGAAAAATATGAAATTCCATATATCTCTATCTCATTTTATGGAAAACGAGATACAACAAATGCAATTAGAAGTATAGTTAATGCTTTTGGAGATGAAGAGTTATCAAAAAGAGCAGAAGCTGTAATTGCTGAAGAAGAAGCAAAACTTGAAGAGGCATTAGTTCCATATAGAAAAATACTTGAAGGTAAAAAAGCAATTTTAAATACAGGTGGAAATAAAACTTGGTCAATTGCTTCTGCACTTCAAGATATTGGAATTGATGTTGTTGCTACAAGTGTTAAAAAAGCTACATTAGAAGATAGAGAAATCTGTGCTCAATATGTAAAAATTTTGATGGAAGACCCAAGTGAACAATCAAAACTTATTGATGAACACAATATTGATATTTTACTTGCAGGTGGAAGAAGTTTATATACAGCTATTAAGAAAAAAGTAGCTTTTGTTGATGTAAACCAAGAGAAAAAAGTAAGTTATGGAGCTTATAGTGGTTTAATAAATCTTGCTATTGATGTTTGTAATGCCGTAAATAACAAAGTATTTAAAATAGTTGGTAACCCTGAACCTTGGGGAGAAAATCACTAATTGTGTAAAAATTATGTAAAAATTGCAAATAAATAATATATCAAAATATATTAGTAATTTGTTTATAATTTATACATTTATTTTGATTACTTGATAATTAAGTTGAGTTAGAATTACCCTTTTAAAGGGGTAATTAATGAGTGAATATAAATTTGTTTATGGTAATAAAACTTATCATTTCAAAGATTTAAAAGATTTGATGGCAAAAGCAACGCCAAAAAGATCTGGAGATATATTAGCTGAAGTTGCGGCTAACAGTGAAGAAGAACGTGTAATTGCACAAATGAGACTTTCAGAAGTTCCATTAAAAGAGTTTTTAAATACTGCCCTAATACCTTATGAAAAAGATGAAGTAACAAGATTAATCATTGATGAACATGATAAAACAGCATTTGAACCAATTTCAGGTTTAAGTGTTGGAGAGTTTAGAAACTGGTTACTTTCAGATAATACAACAACAAAAACTTTACAAGCTGTAAAAGATGGATTAACACCTGAAATGGTTGCAGCAGTTAGTAAAATCATGAGAAATCAAGATTTAATCATGGTTGCTAAAAAATGTGAAGTTATAACAAAATTTAGAAACACTATTGGTCTAAAAGGACATTTGTCAACAAGACTTCAACCAAACCATCCAACTGATGATGTTATGGGAATAGCTGCGAGTACACTTGATGGATTATTATATGGAAATGGTGATGCTGTTATTGGAATAAATCCAGCAACAGATAATGTTAATCAAGCTACTAAACTTTTAAAACTACTTGATGAAGTGATTTCAAAATATCAAATTCCAACACAATCTTGTATCTTAACACATGTTACTAATACAATCGAATGTATTGAAAAAGGAGCCCCTGTTGATTTAGTTTTCCAATCTATTGGAGGAACAGAAGCCACTAATTCAAGTTTTGGATTTAATCTAGCAACACTAAAAGAGGCACAAGAAGCTGCACTTAGTCTAAATAGAGGAACTGTAGGAAATAACGTTATGTATTTTGAAACTGGACAAGGAAGTTCACTTTCAGCAAATGCGAACTTTGGGGTTGACCAACAAACTTGTGAAGTAAGAGCTTATGCAGTTGCAAGAAAATTCTCACCACTTTTAGTAAATACAGTTGTTGGTTTTATTGGACCTGAATATTTATATGATGGAAAAGAGATAAGTAGAGCAGGTCTTGAAGACCACTTTTGTGGAAAACTTTTAGGTGTTCCAATGGGTTGTGATATTTGTTATACAAATCATGCAGAAGCTGACCAAAATGATATGGATAATTTATTAACTCTTTTAGGGGTTGCTGGAATTAATTTTATTATGGGTATTCCTGGAAGTGATGATATTATGCTTAACTATCAAACTACATCTTTCCATGATGCACTATATGCTAGACGGGTATTAAATCTTGACCCAGCACCTGAATTTAAAGCATGGCTTGAAAAGATGGAAATCTTTAAAAGTATGGATGGCTACCTTTTAAACAATAATATTCCTCCTCTTTTTGCAAACTCTTTATCTAAAGTTATAGGAAATTAATATGAATGAATTAGTGATTAAAAATCCTTGGGAAGCTTTAAAAGAATACACTGATGCAAGAATTGGACTAGGAAGAACGGGAGTTAGTTTACCAACTGAAAAATTATTGGATTTCCAATTAGCTCATGCAAAAGCAAGAGATGCTGTTCATTTACCGCTTGATATAGAAAAATTAGAAGATGACTTTTCAAATATGCCACTGGAACTTGAACTACTTGGAAGTAACAATGCAAAAGGTTTATTAAGTGAAGGAGTAACTCCAATATTACTTCATTCTCAAGCAACAAATAGACATGTTTATCTTCAAAGACCTGATTTAGGAAGAAGATTAAACAAAGAATCAAAACATAAACTACAAAATCTTCAAAAAGAAGAATCTTATGATTTAGCAATTGTTGTAGTAGATGGACTTTCATCACTTGCAATAAAAGAAAATGCAACAAACTTTATTCACAAACTTTCAAAAGAACTTGTAAATGATGATGAAGATTGGTTACTAGCACCCTTTACTATTGTTGAGCAAGGAAGAGTTGCGATTGGTGATGAAATTGGTGAACTTTTAAATGCAAAAGCTGTTTTAGTTTTAATAGGTGAAAGACCAGGGCTAAGCTCACCTGATAGTTTAGGTTTATATCTAACTTATTCACCAAAAGTTGGGCTAAATGATTCAAATAGAAATTGTATTTCAAATGTTCGTATGGACGGACTAAGTTATGAGGAGGCTACAAAAAAAAGTGTTTATTTATTAAAAGAATCAAGAAAACTACAATTATCTGGTGTAAATATAAAAGATAGAACATCAGATGATGAAATAACAAATGTAATAGAACAAAAAAATTTTTTATTAAATTAATTAAGGAAATAAAATGAAAAATAAAATCGACGAAGAATATCTTGCTAAACGTCAATTGAAAAAAGGAACTGCTGGTTGGATGTTACTTGCAGGACTTGGAATATCTTATGTAATTTCTGGTGATTTTGCTGGATGGAATTTTGGTATAGCTGAAGCTGGTTGGGGAGGATTTTTAATCTCTTCTGTTTTAATGGCAATCATGTATGTTTGTTTAGTATTATCTTTAGCTGAAATGTCAGCTATGATTCCTGCTGCTGGTGGTGGATATAGTTTTGCTAGACAAGTTATGGGTCCAATAGGTGGGTTTTTAACTGGTCTTGCAATACTAATAGAGTATGCCTTAGCACCTGCTGCTATTGTAATATTTATAGGTGCTGCAACTGAGAGTTTATTAGGTATTAATGGTCCAATTGTTTATGCAATATTTTATATTGTATTTATTGCTATTCACGTTTTAGGTGCTGGGGAAGCATTAAAAACAATGATGGTAATTAGTGCTTTAGCTGTATTTGCGATTATTGCAACTGCAATTGCTTTAATTGGTGATTTTAATACTGCAAATTTATTTAATATTGCACCATCAGCTGATGTTGTAGGAGCTACTGAATTTTTACCTTTTGGTTGGCATGGAGTTTGGGCTGCTCTTCCTTTTGCTATGTGGTTATTTTTAGCAGTTGAAGGTGTTCCATTAGCAGCTGAAGAAGCAAAAAATCCTGCTAAAGATGTACCTAAAGGTATTATTGGAGCTATGATGTTCTTATTATTTACAGCTGTTTTAGTTTTATTTTTACTTGCAGGTGCAAGTGGTGCTGAAATGATTGGAAAAAGTACAGTTCCATTAGTAGATGCCTTAAATTTCACAGGAAATGAAACATTAGGAACAATTGTAAATGTTCTTGCATTAGCTGGTCTTGTAGCATCATTTTTCTCAATTATTTATGGTTACAGTAGATTAATCTTTGCTTTATCAAGAGCTGGTTATTTACCACAATTCTTATCACTTACAAGTAAAAGAAAAACTCCAACTTGGGCACTTATTGTTCCTGGTGTTTTAGGATTTTTAGCATCTTTAAGTGGAGAGGGTGATTTAATGCTTGGTATGGCAGTTGTTGGAGCAACTATTTCTTATGCACTTATGGCATTAAGTCATATTTTATTAAGAGTTAAACAACCTGATATGAAAAGACCTTATAAAACTCCTGGAGGAATGGCAACTTCTGGTGTGGCATTAGTTTTATCACTTATTGCTTTAACTGGGGTTTATGCATTTGACCCAAGAGCATTTAACTACACAATTATTTTATATGTAGTTTGTTCATTATATTTCTTCTTATATAGTAAAAATCATCTTGTTGCAAAAACTGCACAAGAAGAGTTTGCAATGATTGAAAAAGCTGAAAAAGAGTTAGAACACGAACTATAAAATCATATTCAAGTACATTTAGTACTTGAATATAAACTACATTTTCTTTATTTATAAAAATCCCCTTAGCTTAGGAACACTTCTTGCAAGTTTTTAAAAAAAACCTAGGAAATTCCATGGAAGCTATTAGTAAAAAACCTTTACAACTAAACCCTATAAAACTATCGCAGCCTATGGGAGCGATGCTATTTTTTTTAGGAATAAAAAACTGTATGCCATTGATGCATGGTGCTCAAGGTTGTGCCTCATTTACAAAAGTATTTTTCACTAGACACTTTAATGACCCAATTGCTGTTCAAACAACAGCTGTAAATGATATAACTGCTGTTATTGATGGTGGAGATTATGCTATTAGTGAAAGTATAAAAAATATTACTAAAAAAGTAAAACCTGATTTAGTTGGTCTTTTTACAACTGGCCTTACTGAAACAAAAGGTGATGATATAAAAGGTGCAACTTTACTTGTAAAAGACCAACAACTAATGGTTTATGTAAATACACCTGATTTTGAAGGCTCAATTGAGAGTGGTTTTGCAAAAGCAGTTGAAGCAACTATTGACCAACTTGTTGAAAAAGATTCTGAAATAGATACAAATAAAGCTTTAATAATTCCAAACGTAAATCTAAAACCAATAGAAATTGAAAAAATCAAAGATACTATTTCTCTTTTTGGATATGAAGTTTTTGCACTTCCAGATTTAAGTGAATCACTTGATGGTCACTTAGGTTTAAAACAAGGAGCTTTAAGTAGTGGTGGAATAAGTGTAGAAGATATTAAAAAATTAGCCACTTCTCACTTAGTAATTACTATTGGACAAAGTGTTCAAAAATGTGGACAAAAAATGCTTGAAAAAAATGCAAATCTAAATCTATTTCATTTTGATAGTTTAGGTGGATTAGAACAAAGTGATAATTTTTATAAAGCTTTATGCAACTTAAAAAATATTTCTCAACCGCATCCATCAATTGTTAGATGGAGAAAAAGATTACAAGATGCCCTTTTAGATACACACTTTGCAATTGGTAGTTCAAAAGTAGTAATTGCTCTTGAACCAGACCAAGCAATCAGTGTTGCAAATACAGTTATTGAAGCAGGAGCAACAATAAAAGCCATTGTTACTACTCACAGAAATGATTTATTAGATGAAATCCCATGTGAAAATCTTTTAATTGGAGATTTTGAAGATGTGGAATCATTTTTGCAAGAAAGTGATGTATTAATTTCAAACTTTCATGGAGAAAGACTTACTATAAAACATAAAAAAGCCTTGATGCTAAGAGGTTTCCCAGATTTTGAAGGATTAGGAAATCAACTAAAAAATGATGTTTTATATGAGGGAAGTACTTATGTACTTTTTGAATTAGCAAATTTGATAAATCACCATAAACTAGGAGAGAGTCATGAGCATTAATCCAAATCTTCCAATAGTTCCATTTACATCTATAAAAATGTTAAATGATAGTACAAAGCTACTTGGTCTTCCAAAATTACAAGCTCAAGTAATAGTTACTCTTCCAAATATATTGGAGTTTAACGATAAATTAAAAGAGAGTATAAACTTTTCAAAAGACAAAATTGAGTGTTTTATTATAACTTCAAGTTCACAAAACGAAATAAAAGAGCTTATAGAAAAATATGAATTAAATGAATCATTTATCTCAAATGATTTTAAATCTTTTGCAAAAGAGTTTAATCTAAATGATGAAAAAAACAATTTAATAAAATCATTAATAATGATAAATAAAGATTGTCAAATAATACACAAGGAAATTTTATAATATGGAAATTACATTTAAAAATAATAGTTACCCATTAGGTAAGAAAGATAGAAAAGTTGAAGGTGAAGCACCAGCTGTTAGAGTAAAAATGCTAAATGATGAAGTAAAAGTTATTGGTTTGATGGCACCATCTGTTCAAGTTATGATTACTTTAAATGATGTAAGTAAATATAACTCTGATTTACACCAAATAATTAATACAACAAAAAGAAAAGTTTTCCCTTATATCATCACTTCAAGTTCAAATGAAATTATCGAAGATGTTGCTGAAAAGTTTGCTTTAGATAGAGGTTTTATATCAAATGATTTTGTTGATTTTTCAAGTAAATTTGGAGTAAATATCGATGATTCAATGGTTGCAAACTCTATTTTTGTAATTGATAAAGAGGGTGTTATAAAATATAAAGAAATTCCAACAGATTTAGAAGATGAATTTAAAATGGAAGATTTTTCAATCACACTAAATGAAGTTGTTAACTTTAAACCAAAAGGGCACACACACGAAAATTGGATGGGTGTTTAAATGACAACTGAATTAAAAAATTGGTTAGAAGAAAATGATTATGATTTAAGTAACCTAAATAGTGCTGGAAAGTATGGAAACTCTGCACTTATGAAAGCATGTCGTGAAGGAAAAATTGATTTAGTAAATGAACTTTTATCTATGGATGTTGAATTAAACATGAAAAATGTAGATGGAAATTCTGCACTTTGGAACTCATGTTTTGCAAACTCTTATGAATGTTTTGAAGCTGTTATCAAAGCAGGGATTGATATAGATTCACAAAATGTAAATAATGTAACTGCATTAATGTATTGTGCAAGTGCTGGAAAAGATGATTTTGTTGAACTTCTTTTAAAACATGGAGCAAAAACAGAATTTGAAAGTTTAGATGGATTTAAAGCTATTGATTTAGCGGTTACTCCAAAAATTGTGAAACTACTAAAAAATGCAAAAGTTTCATGATAAAACTGATATTAATGCTAAAAAGTATTTATCTGGCTCAAATTTTATAGATTATAGGACTCAACCAAGAGCCTATAAATCTTATCCTTCCTTTTTTTTATCCTTCAATTTAGATGATTTTGAAGAGTTGAAATTTATTAAAAATATTGGAAAAATTACTGCATCTAAAACCTATGGAAATGTAAAAGTTGATTTAAGAGCAAATCCAAGTGCTGGAGGTTTATATCCTTGTGAAATTTATATTCAACTTCGTGGAATAAAATCTTTAGTAAATGGAATTTATCACTATGAAGCAATAGAAAACAGAATCACTTTAATCCATGAATTAAGTAATGATGGAGTTGAATACTATTTTGAAGATAAATTTCAAAAAAAAATCATATTTTTAATAAGTAATGCCTATTTCCGCTCAGCTTGGAAGTATGAAAAAAGAGCAATAAGATATATTTTACTTGATACTGGTCATCTTTTGGGTTCTATTTATGCTGCTTTAGAACTTGAAAACTTACCTTTTAATATAAATTTTAATTTTGATAAAAAGAGTTTAAATGAGGATTTTTCATTTGATAAATTTGAATCATTTTATACTTCTGTATTCACTCAAATTCATAAAGAATTGGAGTGTAAAAAGTTAAGAACTCCAATAGTAAATATAAGTGCTTGTGATTATCAGTTAAAAGAAAATTTTATTGAAGAGTTTTATATAGAAGCAAAAAAAGACTCTTTTCCTCTTGTCTCAAATATAGATTTACTAAAAGATTTAAAAAAAGAAGATTTACAAGAAGCTATAAATAATCGCCGTTCAATTAGAGCTTTTAAAAAAGATGAAATCTCTAAAGATGATTTTTTATTTATTACAAAAAATATTTTTGAATTTGCACAAAAATATGAAATAGAGATTTACTTCATAAATAACAATGTAAAAGATATGAAAAAAGGTCTTTACAAAAATGTGGATTTACAAAAAGAGGGCGATTTTAAAGAAATAGCAACTAAATTAGCTTTAAATCAAAAACTTTCAGGTGATAGTGCAATAACTCTATTTTTTACAGCAAAAAATAGTGAAGAATATTTTTATTTATATATCTTAACAGGATTTCTTTCACAAATTTTATATCTACGCTCAACACACTTAAATATTTCTTGTAGTGGTTTAGGTGCCTATTTTGACGATATTTCTAAAGAATTTCTTGAAACTAAAAACAATATATTTTATCTTTTTGCAATAGGAAAATAAAACAAAAAAAGTTGTGGAACACTAATTGCATATAGGTCTTTATATATAACTTTTAGGATATAACATGAAAAGCATAAAAATAAAATCAAATGAACCGTCAACTGGTAATCTAAAAGTTGCATTTGCAACTAGTGATTTAGAAAATATTGATTCACATTTTGGAAGTGCTAAGCAATTCGCTGTTTATGAAATAGGGAAAGACCTTACTAACGTTTGCGAAATCATAAAAATTGAAGATAAAGATACAGATAAAACTGTTGAATTATTAAAAGATATTGATATTGTTTATTTTACAAATATTGGAGCAATTGCTGCTGCAAAGATTATTAATAGTGGAATCTTTCCTATCAAATATAAGGAGAGTGTTTCAATCGAAGAAGAAATAAAAAAACTAACAACTATGCTAAATACAAATCCACCTCCGTTTATTAAAAAAATCATTGAAAAAAAGGCTGCATAATGGACGCTAAAAAACTATTTATAGATACATTAATCGGTCAAATCAGAGCCTTAGACCAATTTGGAACTTGGGCAAATAAAAGTGATAAAGACTTAATAGAAGAGAAATATATCAAAACAAAAGAGGATTTAAAAAATATCCCTATTATTGCTGATATTGATGAAATGCAAATCAAAGATATAAGACTTATCTATCAAGCAGTTGCACTTGCTTTTGAAAAACTAACAGGAATTATGTGTTCTGTTGTTATGGAAATGAGTCACGAAGGTTTTGGAAGAGTTGTTGTTTTCACAGATAAAATCGTTATTTGTGAAAAGTTCTTTAAAGATGCACATAGATTCTCATTTAGAACTTATGAGGATTTAGAAAAAGAGGGTGAAAAATACCTTACAAATGCACAAGAAACTTACAATAAATATAAAAACGTATAAGGATTGAGAAATGTCAAAAATGGGAATATTTTGTGGAACTGCAGGTGGTACATCTATGAAAGTAGCTAAAGCTTTAGCTAAAGAGTTTGATATAGATGAAGATGATGTAATAAACATGGAAGAAGATTTTGATAGCATCGAACAATTTGAAGACTACGATATCTTATTCATAGGAAGTTCTACATGGGGGCAAGGAGATGTACATTTCTCTTGGGTTGATGTTCAATTAGAACTAGAAGATGAAAAACCAGACCTTTCTGGAAAAACTGTTGCTTTCTTTGGAGCAGGTGATAGTGTAAAACATGGTGAACAATTCTGTTCAGCTTTAGGAAAATTATATAAAACTTTTACAGATTTAGGAGCAACTGCTGTTGGATTTGTAGATAAAGATGAATATAAATATGAGTTTTCTTTAGCTGAAATGGATGGAAAATTATGTGGTTTAGCTATTGATGACCATAATGAAAAAGGTAAAACTAAAGAAAGAATCAAAAACTGGATTGAACAGTTAAAAGGTGAATTAGATCTATAAAAGGATGAATTATGGGAACTGTAGAAGAATTTTATAAATTAAGAGATACGGAAGATTTTTTTAACTTTTTTGGTATTGAATTTGACCAAAAGTTAATAAACGTAAAAAGATTTCACATGATGAAAGAGTATGGAAGTTTAATAAAAAAAGGTTTAGAGTCAATTGCAGAAGAAAATAAACTTTTAGAATTTCTAAAATTTTCTCTTTTAAGAGTTTATGGAGATTACAAAACAGGTCATGCACCAAGTGCAGCTGAAGTTTGGAATATGTATGAAACTGGAAAACTAGAAGGTTGTTCTTCTTGTGGTTCTAGTTCATCATCTACAGGAGGAAGTTGTGGCTGTTGATCATAAACAAATCGTAGATGCAAATACTTTTTTGCATGATAGCGTAACTGCTAACCGTTCAGGAAGAGATGAAGAAGTTGCAAAATTTGGTATAGGACAAAAAGTACAACTTCTTGAAGATGTAAAAAATGATGGAACATATCCTCACGCACCAATTGGAACAGTAATGGTTCAAAAAGGCGCTATTGGATATATCAAATCTATTGGGGAATTTTTACAAGTAATTAGAGTGTATGAAGTACATTTTTTAGATGTAAATGCTCTTATCGAAGTTGTAGGTTGTAGGGAACATGAACTACTTGCAATGGAAGATTATAGAGATGAAGTTCAAGAAGAATTAGAATTTATGAGAAAACATAGGGAGAAATACTATTCAAAATAGTATTTCTTTTCAAGTCAAATGAAAGGGTTTAAAGAACCTTATCACTTGGCTTGATAAGGTTTTATTACAAGTCTAAAAAAAGTAGGAGGAAAATATGGCAAAAGTAATTTTTATGCATTTTGACATGGAAACTGACGGAGTGTATGAAGGCAAGATAGGTGAGCCTATTGTTAGGCTAGCAAAGGAAAAGAATATTCCAATTCCTTTCGCAGTTGATGGTGATTATTCTAAGTGTTTAATTTCTGTTGAAAACTTAAGTAATGAAGAACCAACAAGTTACATGGAAGATGAAGAGTTAGACATCTTAGTTAAACTTGGTGCTATTAGTTCAAAAGAGGCAGAGCAATGCCAACAATTTACAATTAGCCCAAAAATCAGAATTGCACCAATGATGTTAATCAAAGGTGACATTTTAGTAAAACCATTCAAATTAAAATAAGGAATAAAAAATGACAACAAGAGTAGAAATAGTAAATGATTTTTTAGCAATCAATGTTAAACCAGGAAGTACAATTCAAGACGTAGTTGAAGCATCAGGTTCAGCTTTACCATTTGGTTGTAGAGATGGTCAATGTGGAACATGTTTAGTTTCAATTGAGCAAGGTATGGAATTTATTTCTGAAATCAATGAAAAAGAGAAAAAAGTAATTGCAGAAGCTGGTGCTGGAACAAACACTGACAAAGCTAGACTTTCTTGTCAAATGAAAATAGTTAAACCAAACGGTGTAATTAGAATTAAGTATTAAAAAATATACTAAAGGAGTGTCCAAATTCATTTTGAATTTGGGCATAATAAAATCATGGCAAATACATTATCAATATCGGCAACACAGAAACAAAATCTAAACCTTTCATTAAAGTTATGGCTTCCAATGCTACAAACTTCAATCCAAGATTTAGAATCATATCTTACTAATTTATCGTATGAGAATCCATTTTTGGAAGTTAAAAAACCAAAAGAGTTTTACAGCAACTTCACATCAAATGGAACAAGTGGTGAATTTATTGAATCACTTGCTTTTTATGCAAAATCTTTAAATGATAAATTAAGTGAACAAATTGAAGATGATACACTTTTCCCAACACCAAATTCAAAAAAAGTTGCACTTGAAATCTTGTGTGATATTGATGAAAATGGTTACTTTGATGGAGATATCGAAAAAATAGCTAACACATGTAATGTATTTAAAGAGTATGTTGAATCTATTAGACAAAGATTTTCAAGATTAGAACCTAGTGGAGTAGGGGCTTTAAATATTGAAGAATCATTTTTATTTCAATTAGATGCAATGGACAAAGATATAGATGATGAATTATATAATTTCACCAAAAAAATCATCAAAGATATAACGCATATTGATAAATATGCTGCGCATCATAGATTTAATGATGCAAAAGACATTATTAAATATTTTAATAATCCACCAGCAATTGATTATATCAACGATAATGTTCAAGTAATTCCAGATTTTTTTGTTGAGATAAATGAAGATATTGATATAAAAATAAATAACTCATACTATCCAGATATCAAAGTAAAAAATCCTTTTAATACAAAAAATGAAAATATAAAAGAGAAACTAAAAGAGGCAAAAGATTTAGTAAATCTGTTAAATCTTAGAAAAGCAACTTTATATAAAATCGTTTTGATTATTGTAGAAAAACAAATCTCATTTTTTGTTGGGGGAGAATTAAGACCTTTTTCTATGCAAGAAATTGCAACAGAGTTAGGTTTTGCAGAATCGACTATAAGTAGAGCCGTTTCAAATAAATATATTGAGTGTAACTTAGGAATTTTCCCATTGAAACACTTTTTTACAAATGCTGTTGATAAAGATTTATCATCTTCTCAAATAAAAAGTTATATAAAAAGTCTTGTTGATTATGAAAATAAAGACGAACCACTAACTGATGAAACTATTTTAGAATTTATTGAAGAAAAATTTGGTCTAAAAATGGTTAGACGAACTATCACAAAATATAGAAAAATCTTAGACATTCCATCATCAAAAGAACGAAAGAAACTCTACAAGGTAGAAAATTTATAATCAAAGAGTTTCAAGCGAAACCTTTAGGTTGAGAAAAAAATTATATAAAGTAGAAAATTTATAAAAAAGTTTCACGTGACACACTTTTTATAGTTTTTTTCCTCTTTTGTTAACTAATTTGTTTATAATTACAATTATAAAAAAGGAGTTTCATGGATAATCAATATTTTTCATTATTAAGCGAATTATTCGATGAATCTCTTGATGCAATTTTAGTTCTTGATTTAAAAACACAAAAATTTATCTTATCAAATCAAAAAGCTCTAGAATTATACAACTACACAAGAGAAGAGTTCAAAGAAATTACTCCTATGGATTTATCTTTAGAGTTTACTACAAATGACAAAATGCTTGAAAAACAAAGAAATATTTTGGAAAAAGGTTGGGACAAATTTGTTAGTAGACATAAAACAAAAGATGGAAAAGCAATTGATGTTTTAATAAAAACTAAAAAAATTGAATTTGAGAATTCAACACTTTTATATATTACAGTTTATAATCTGGAAAAAGAAAAAGAGTTTGAAAAAGAGTTTGAAACCATATTTAATAGTTCAAAAGATGGTATTGCAACTATTGATTTAGAAGGAAATTTTATAAAATTTAATGACTCTTTTAAACAAATGAGCGAATATAATTACAATGAACTAATAAATCTTTCTGTTTTTCAACTTTTTCACAAAACTGATAAAGAAAAAATCCAAAATGCAATCAACGAAGTTATAGAAAAAACCTATCTAGAAAATGTTGAAACAACATTTATTAGTAAATATGGTAAATCAATAATAATTTATGCAACAATGAATTTAATGCCAAATCAAAATCAGATTTTGTTGATTATAAAAAATTTTACTCTTATAAAATTGATAGATTTAGAAAAAAAATTTGAATCATTAAACCAATTAATTCAAAATATTGCTCATCAATGGAAACAACCACTAAGTACAATTTCAATAATAGCAAGTAATACAAAACTTCAAAAAGAACTCAATTTATATGATGATAAAAATCTATATAAAGATATGAACAAAATTGTAAAAATCTCAAATGAATTGTCGGATACTATTAACAATTTTGACACTATTGTTTTTGAAAATCTTGAAAAATCATATAGTGTTTGTCAAATAATTAGTGAAATATTAGAAGATATGAACTATTTATTTAAAAAACACAATATAAATATCATCACAGATTTTAATGTTGATTATAAAATTTATATTGATAAAAATAGATTTTCCCAAGCAATAACAAATATTTTGAATAATTCAATTGAAGCTTTTATAGAAAATGATGTTGATAACAGAATAATAAATGTAAAAACAGAGAGTATAAATAGTCATCTTAGATTAAAAATTGAAGATAATGCAGGAGGAGTAACTGAAAATTTACTTCCAAAACTTATAGAACCATACTTTACAACTAAACACCAAACACAAGGAAAAGGTTTAGGATTAACAACATCATATAAAACCATTGTAAAAATCTATAAATTTTTACTAACTTTCAATAACTATCAAACTGTTTATGACAATAAAAAATATAAAGGTCTAAGTGTAAATATCACTTTTTAAAATAGACCTTTATACAAAAAATCCTACCAAAATTGTTGCTATTCCCAAAATTGTCAATATAACAAAACTTGAAAAAGTTTTATCTTTTCCAAACCACAATGTATATACTGCTTTCAAAATATTATTACTCCCTGATGCAATAATAATTGCAGATGCTATTTGAGTTGATTCAATAGAATATTTACCTGTAAGTAAAGATAAAATAAATGGGTCAATATCAGCAAATCCAATAATTGATGATAAAAATCTCAATCCATTTGTACCAAAATTTTCAATTACATAATTTGTAACCAACATTGTCATAATAAACAAAATTGCAAAAATAAATGCTGTTCCTAATTCTAGGGGATTTGTATCTTTTACTTTTATATTGTTTGTAGTTGTAGAAGCTTTTTTATAATAAATATAAGTAAAAATCGTTGTTAAAACAATGAAAAAAACAAAAGGTAACAAAATTGTTTTTGCTACTTCAAAATTGAAAATATATGAAATTATAAGTATTCTAATATACATCATTGTTGTTGCAGCAATTATAGAAGCCGTTATAATATGGTTCTTTTCAAGACTTTGTGCTTTTTTTGATAAAACGACTGTTGTTGCAGTTGAAGAGTATGTTCCACCAATTAATCCTGTTAGAAAAATACCTTTTGAAGGGAAAAGATACTTTTGAACTAAATAGCCAGCATATGAAATACCTGAAATTACAACTACTGTTAACCAAATTTTATAAAGGGAAATTCCTAAATAAGGGATTATTTTTTCTTCTGGTAAAAGTGGTAAAACAACAGCTGATAATAAAACCATTTTTCCTAAAGTTTCAAATTCGTAGATATTTATTCTCATATTAAAATTCAAAATCTTTTTCTTTGCATTTAATAAAAAGATTGTTAAAACAAATACTAATGAAGTAAGCCATAATGGAAAAAGATTTGATAAAGGTCCAAAACTATAAACAATAAGTAAAACTAAATATAAAACTATACTATGTTCTTTTTCTTCTAATAATTTTTTATAAAAAAGGGAAAACAAAAGTGTAATACCTAAAAATCCAACTATATATACAGAGAAATTTACAGGTTCAATCTTATATAAAACAAATCCTAAAATTCCTACAAAAGTGTAAGTTCTTACTGTTCCAAAAAACAATATATCTTCAGAATGGAATTTTAATTTGTAAGCTCTTAGTTCTAATCCAATTAAAAAACTAAACAAAATTGTAAAAAGTAAATGGGTGAAGAGAGAATCTATTATCATTTTTTATTAATCCTTTTTTATCCGTATTCCAAATTATACATTTTTGAAACTATATTTTTTTCAAAAACTTACAAAATTTACTTAAATAAAATAGGATAAAAAATCTCCTAAAAATAAATTGCAAAATTTATTTTATTAAATTAGTGCCTATTTTAAGGGCTTTTGAAAAAAAATAAATTTTTTTTTGAAAAAAAACTTTCTGTGGAACACTAGATGCAATAATGATTTTCGTAAACATAACAATCAAAGGAGATAAAATGTCAGCATTAAGACAAATCGCGTTTTACGGAAAAGGTGGGATTGGTAAATCTACTACATCTCAAAACACATTAGCAGCTATGTGTCACTATTATGGTCAAAAAATATTAATCGTTGGATGTGACCCAAAAGCGGATTCAACAAGATTAATCTTACATGAAAAAGCTCAATCTACAATTATGCAATTAGCTTCTGAAGCTGGAACAGTTGAAGATTTAGAATTAGAAGATGTATGTAAACCAGGTGCTGGTGAATTCCACTACGATAACAATGAAATAACTGAAGGTTATATCAATTGTACTGAGTCAGGTGGACCAGAGCCAGGTGTTGGATGTGCAGGTAGAGGAGTTATCACAGCTATTAACTTCTTAGAAGAAGAAGGTGCTTATGATGACGAATTAGATTTCGTTTCTTATGACGTTCTTGGAGACGTTGTATGTGGTGGATTTGCTATGCCAATTAGAGAAGGTAAAGCACAAGAAATCTACATCGTAATGTCTGGAGAAATGATGGCTATGTATGCAGCTAACAACATTTCTAAAGGTATTTTAAAATATGCAAATACTGGTGGGGTAAGACTTGCTGGATTAATTTGTAACGCTAGGATGACAGATAAAGAGTACGATTTAGCTAAACACTTAGCAATGCAAATTGGTACTCAAATGATTCACTTCGTTCCAAGATCTAACCACGTTCAAAGAGCTGAGTTAAGAAGAATGACAGTTGTTGAGTTCGCTCCATCATCTGACCAAGCTATGGAATACAAAGAATTAGCAAGAAAAATCATTGCTAATGACTTAAAAGTTATTCCAACTCCATTAGAAATGGATGATTTAGAAAACCTATTAATGGAATTCGGTTTAGAAGAAGAAGCTGATTTAGATAATATCGGTAAAAAAGCTGAAGAAGCTTAATTAAATTAAAAAAATAAATAAAAAATAGTAGTAAGGAGAAAATCATGTTTATATGTGGATACCACTTCCCAGCGAGTGAAGGAAATAATGTTAGTTTTGACAAAGTAATTGAAAAAGTTAATGAAGGAATTGATGCTTCAGGGAAAACTGTAACTTTAACAAGTGAAACAAGAGAAGGTGTTAAATTAGAAGAACTTTCTGTGCCAGCTGGTACTTTTTTACACACAGCATTAGTTGATTATTATACAAACACAGAATGTGCACCTAAAGATGATTTCAAAATGATTTATTACACAAATAAATACCAAATTTCTGAAATTTCAAAAAGCGTAGATGGTGATTCAACTAAAGATATTTGTAAAAAATTAGATGACATGAATCTATACAGAGTAAAAGTAGCGTAAGCTACTTAACTCTTACATAAAGAGGAGAAAACTATGGGACCAGAAACATTAGAAAGTCTACAAAAAGAAGCTCTTGCTGAAGTACTTGAATCATATCCTGAGAAAGTAAGAAAAAGTAGAGCAAAACATTTAGGTATTGATTCACCAGAAACTTCAAAAGGTTCTTGTGATACAACAAAAAGTAACAAACAAACTGTTCCAGGTGTTATGTCACAAAGAGGTTGTGCATATGCAGGTTCAAAAGGGGTTGTTTGGGGACCAATCAAAGATATGATTCATATCTCTCATGGACCAATTGGGTGTGGACAATACTCAAGAGGTGGTAGAAGAAATTATTATATTGGAACAACTGGTATTGATACATTTGTTACTATGAACTTCTCTACAGATTTTAATGAGAAAGATATCGTATTTGGTGGGGATAAAAAACTTAAAAAAGCATTAGCAGAAATTGATGAATTATTCCCATTAAATAATGGTATTTCAATTCAATCTGAGTGTCCAATTGGATTAATCGGAGATGATATTCATGCTGTTGCAAAATCATACAAAAAAGAGTCAGGAACTCAAACTATAGCTGTTTCATGTGAAGGATTTAGAGGGGTTTCTCAATCACTTGGTCACCACATTGCAAACGATATGATTAGAGATTATATCATGCCTGATAACTCTTATAAAAAAGATTTCGAATCAACTCCTTATGATGTATCAATTATTGGAGATTATAACATCGGTGGAGATGCTTGGTCAACAAGAATTATATTAGAAGAAATGGGATTAAGAGTAATTGCTCAATGGTCTGGAGATGCTACTTATAAAGAGTTAGCAATCGCACCAAAAGCAAAATTAAACTTATTACATTGCTATAGATCTATGAACTATATCGCAAGACATATGGAACAAGAATTCAACATTCCTTGGATGGAATATAATTTCTTTGGACCTTCAAAAACAACTGAGTCTTTAAGAAAAATTGCTTCATTCTTTGATGAAACAGTTCAAGAAAAAACTGAAGCTGTTATCGCTAAATATACTGCTATGACTGATGCTGTTATTGCAAAATACAGACCAATGTTAGAAGGTAAAAAAGTTATGCTTTATGTTGGTGGATTAAGACCAAGACACGTTATTGGAGCTTATGAAGATTTAGGAATGGAAGTAATTGGAACTGGTTATGAGTTCGCTCACGGTGATGATTATAAAAGAACTAAAGACGAAATCGAAAGATCTACACTTATTTACGATGATGCAAATGAGTATGAATTAGAAGCTTTCGTTAAAAAATTAAGACCTGACTTAGTAGCAGCAGGGGTAAAAGAGAAATATGTATTCCAAAAAATGGGATTACCATTTAGACAAATGCACTCTTGGGATTATTCAGGACCATATCATGGTTATGATGCATTCGCAATTTTCGCTAGAGACATGGATTTAGCAATTAACTCACCAGTATGGAACCACACAAAAGCTCCATGGGAAAAAGAAGCGTAAGGAGAAGGCTATGCAAGACGTTGAAAACATTGTAAATGGACAAAAACTATTTTTAAAACCAGAATATCAAGAAGTTTTAAAAAACAAAAAACAATTTGAAAGTGCGGCTGGTGCAACATCACCTGAAAGAGTTGCTGAAGTTCAAAAATGGACTGAATCTTGGGATTATAGAGAAAAGAACTTAGCTAGAGAAGCAATCACTGTTAATCCAGCTAAAGCTTGTCAACCTTTAGGTGCTGTTATGGTAGCTTTAGGATTTGAAAATACTATGCCTTACGTTCATGGATCTCATGGTTGTGTTGCGTATTTTAGATCATACTTTACAAGACACTTTAAAGAACCAACTCCTTGTGTTTCTGACTCTATGTCTGAATCAGCAGCGGTATTTGGTGGATTAGCTAACATGAAAGATGGTTTAAGAAACTGTAATGCTTTATATAAACCTGAAATGATTGCTGTATCTACTACTTGTATGGCAGAGGTAATTGGGGATGACTTAAATGCATTTATTATTGGTGCAAGAGAAGAAGCTGAAGGTGAATTAGATAATATCTTAATTCCTCATGCACATACTCCATCTTTCGTAGGATCTCATATTACTGGTTATGATAATATGATGAAATCTACTTTAGAGCAATTATCTGAAGGTGTTACAAAATCTGTTGATGCAGAGAGAATCAACATAATCCCTGGATTTGAACCATATTTAGGTTCATTAAAAGAGATTAAAAAAATCTCTAAAATGTTTGGTGACAAAATCATTATGATTGGTGACCATGAAGAGCAATGGGATACTGGTGCTGGTGAATATACACTTTATGCTGGTGGAACTAAAATTGCTGATGCAAAAACTGCAATTAATGCAGCTGCAACAATTAGCTTACAAAAATATTCAACTATTTTAACAGCTAAAACAATTAAAAATAAATGGAAACAAAAATATGAAGTTTGTAATCCAATTGGTTTAAGTGGAACTGATGGATTCGTTATGAAACTTGCTGAATTAACTGGTAAAGAAGTACCTGAAGAGTTAAAACAACAAAGAGCAAGATTAGTAGATGCAATGCAAGATTCATATCCATATATGCACAGCAAAAAATTTGCTATCTGGGGAGATCCTGACTTCTTATTAGGAATGGTTTCATTCTTAGTTGAAATGGGAGCAATTCCAACTCATATTCTTTGCCACAATGCGCCAAGAAAAGGTTGGGAAGAAGATATGAAAGAAATCTTATCTAAATCTCCAAGAGCAGCAGAGTGCAATATCTGGGCAGGAAAAGATTTATGGCATTTAAGAAGCTTACTATTTACTGAGCCTGTAGATTTTATGATTGGAAATGTTTACGGAAAAGAATTATATAGAGATACAAAAATCCCATTAATTAGAATAGGATTCCCTATCTTTGATAGACATCACTTACATAGATATTCAATTAGTGGATATGAAGGTGGTATCAATCTATTAACATGGATTACAAATAGTATTTTAGATCACTTAGATGAAGAGACAAAAAATATTGCTGAAACAGATTATTTCTTCGATTCAGTAAGATAATTTTAAAAACTAGAAGTTTTACTTCTAGTTTTTTTTAATTTATCGTTATGTATTAAGTTACATAATGATAAAATTTTTTTAATTATCGTTATATACTAAAAAATATAGCCGAAAGGATTCATGTGGAAATATCATCAAATTTGACATTAGAGATTTTTAATCAACCTTTTTTACTGGAAAAAAGAATAGATTTATTAATGGCAATACAAAAAACTGGTTCAATTAGTAAGGCTGCAAAAGTGGTCCCAATGAGTTATAAAGCAGCCTGGGAAGCAGTAGAAGCTATGAATAATTTATCAGTAAGTCCAATTGTACAAAGGGAAACAGGTGGAGTTGGAGGAGGAGGAACTACTCTTACAACGTATGGAGAAAATCTTCTGAATACTTACCATCTATTAAAAGAGGAACAAAAAAAGTTTCTTGAAAATCTAAATAGAATGACTGATATAAATACTGGAACTTTAAAGGCAATAAGGAGATTATCAATGCAACTAAGTGCAAGAAATCAAATAAGTGGGATTATAGAATTAATAGAACATGGAAAAGTAAATGCAGAAGTGTTTATTAAACTAAAAAGTGGTTATACCCTTGTTTCTGTAATTACAAATACAGCTGTTAAAAATCTTGACTTAAAACCAAAAGATGAAGTTGTTGCAATATTCAAATCAAGTAATGTTTTATTAACAACAGATATTACTTTAAATATTAGTGCAAGAAACAAATTCCAAGGTGTTATTGATAATGTCCACCAAGGTGAGATAAATTCAGAGATAGTAATTGATATTGGAAATGGAGATAAAATCGCTTCAATCATTACAACAAGTTCTGTAAATAGATTAAATCTTAAAACTGGTACAAATTTGAGTGCAATTATAAAAGCCTCAGATATTATGATAGGGAAATAAGGAGAAAAAGATGAAAAAAGTAATTTTAGGTTTAGTATTTTTATGTTCTAGCATTTTTGCTGGTCAAGTTAATATTGCAGTAGCTGCAAATGTTAGTTATGCAATAGATGTATTAATTAGTGAGTTTAATAAAACTAATCCAAATACACAAATACAAGTAACTCTTGGTAGTAGTGGAAAATTAACTGCACAAATCAAAAATGGTGCTCCATTCAATATCTTTATGGCAGCAAATATGAAATTTCCTGAATCTTTATATGAAGAACAAATTGCTATTACTAAACCAGTTGTTTATGCACAAGGTGCAATTGCTATGCTAAGTTCAAAAGAGTTAGATTTCTCTAAAGGAATAAATCTTGTAAAAGATAGTTCGATTTCAAAAATTGCAATTGCAAATCCTAAAACTGCACCATATGGAACAGCAGCTGTTGAAGCATTAAAAAATGCAGGATTAGAAGAAGCAACTAAAAATAAATTTGTATATGCTGAATCAATTTCTCAAGTTGTAACTTATGCAACAACTGCAACAGATGTTGGATTTATTGCAAAATCATCTTTATATGATGAAAAATTGTCAAAATATAAAGAAAATGTTAACTGGGCAAGTGTTGATCCAAAATTGTACACACCAATTGAACAAGGAATTGTTATCATAAACAATGCCAAAGATAATGCAGAAGTAAAAGCATTTTATGACTTTATTTTAAGTGATAAAGCAAAAGAGATATTTATTAAATATGGATATATTGTAAAATGAGCCAATTTGTCGCAACAATAAAAAAGATACAAACTGTAGATAGTTTAAATATCGTAGAGTTTTCTTTTTCTAAATTCACTTTAAAAATGATGAGTTTAGATTTAAGTAAAGATGTTCAAATCGGTAAAAAAGTTAAATTATCTGTTAAACCAACAAATATAATCATCGCAAAAGATTTGTTTGGTGAAATAAGTTTATCTAATCAACTTGTTGTAACGATTGATAATATTGAAAATGGAGAACTTTTAAGTAGCATTATTTTAAAAATTGATGATGTTTATTTTGAAAGTATTATTACTGTAGATTCATCTAAAAGAATGAATCTACAAAAAGGTGATGAAGTAAAAGCTCTAATAAAAGCTAGTAATTTATCTATTGAGGAGATTTTAAATGATTGATTTGTTAAAAGAGATAGAGTTTGAACCATTTTTTATCTCATTTAAACTTGCAGGTATAACTACACTAATTTTGTTTTTTATTAGTTTACCTCTTGCATGGTATCTATCTCAAACAAAATCAAAAATTAAACCTTTACTAGAAGCAATTACTGCTTTGCCATTGGTTTTGCCTCCATCTGTTTTGGGTTTTTATATTCTTTGGGCTTTATCTTATAATTCACCAATTGGTGCATTTTTTGAAGAATATTTTGGGATAAAACTAGTATTTAATTTTTATGGATTAATCATAGCTAGCTGTTTTTATAGTTTACCCTTTATGGTACAACCTATGCAAAGTGGATTGGAAAGTCTAAATAAAAATATGCTTGAAGCTAGTTACATAAGTGGAAAAAGTAGAATAGAAACACTTTTTAGAATTGCTTTACCAAATATGAAACCTTCACTAATAACTGCTATTATAGTAACTTTCGCGCATACTGTAGGAGAGTTTGGTGTTGTTTTAATGGTTGGAGGAAGTATTCCAGGAGAGACAAAAGTTGCATCAGTTGCAATATATGAATTTGTTGAAATTATGGATTATACAAATGCACATATTTACAGTGTAATAATGATAATTTTGAGTTTCCTTACTCTTCTTGGTGTTTATATATTTAATGGAAAACAAAAAAAATTAACAGGTTTAGATAGATGATTGAGATAAATATAAATAAATTGCTTCATGGTTCAAATGGAGAGATGAATTTAGATATTGATTTGCATATAAATAAAGGAGAATTTATAGCACTTTCTGGATTTAGTGGAAGTGGTAAAACTACACTTTTACGGATTTTAGCTGGATTAGAAACTGCAAATGGAACTCTAAAAATTGCAAATGAAACTTGGCTTGATAATAAATTTTGTTTAGCTCCTCAAAAAAGAGAGATAGGTTTTGTTTTCCAAGATTATGCACTTTTCCCAAATTTTTCTGTAATGGAAAATCTTTTATATGTAAAAAAAGATAAAGAATTAGCCAATAAACTTCTTCAAATAACTGAAATGGAAGAGTTAAGAAATAGATATCCATCAACATTAAGTGGTGGTCAAAAACAAAGAATTAGTTTATGTAGAGCTTTGATGAATAGACCTAAACTTTTATTGATGGATGAACCATTATCTGCTTTAGACCCAAGCATGAGAACAAAACTTCAAAATGAGATTTTAACTTTACATAAAGAGTTTGACACTACTACAATAATGGTAAGTCATGACCCAAGTGAAATGTATAGATTAGCCTCAAGAGTTGTAGTCTTAAATCAAGGAAAAATCATAAATGATGGTCTTCCAAAAGATGTTTTATTAAAAACTAAAGGTAGTCAAAAATTCTCTTTTGAAGGAGAACTTCTTGATATCATCAAAATAGATGTAATTCATGTTGCAATTGTTTCAATTGGTCAACAACTTGTTGAAATTGTAATTGGAAAAGATGAAGCATCAAATCTAAAAATTGGTCAAAGTGTAAATGTAAGTACAAAAGCATTTGCTCCTTCAATCATCTAATAAAAGGAAAAAAATGTTTAATTTATCAATTTCTGAGTTAGAAAAATATATTCAAGATGATTTACCATACTTTGATTTAACTACAAGTTTACAAAATTGTAATGATGTATTTGCCCAAATTGAAGTTTATACAAGAGAGGATATTATTGTATCTTGTAGTGAAGAAGCTGCAAAAATTGCTGAGCTTTTAGATTGTAAAGTTGAATTCTTTGAAAAAAGTAAAACAAAACTTGAAAAAGGCTCAACTATCATAAAATACTCTGGAACTTATGAGAATATTCACAAAGCTTGGAGATTGACACAAATCCTTTTAGAATATAGTTGTAAGATTTCCACTTATGCTTACGAAATGCATGAAAAAATAAAAAAGATAAATCCAACTTGTGAACTTTTAACTACTAGAAAAACTTTTCCATTTTCAAAAAGATTTTGTATAAAAGCAGCTATTTGTGGAGGAGCAATGCCCCATAGATTGAATCTATCTGAAACAATTTTATTTTTTGAAGGACATAGAATTTTATATAAAACAAATGAAGAATTCTATGAAGATTTAAAAAGAATAAAAACGAAAATTCCAGAAAAAAAACTAAATGTTGAAAGTGATAATTTACAAGATTGTGTAAATCTAATGAAAATTGGTGTAGATGTTATTCAACTTGATAAAATTGATTTTGATGAACTAAAAACAATTATAGATTATAAAAATAAAAACTATCCATTTATAAAAATCTTAGTGGCAGGCGGGATAAATCTATCAAATATTGAAAAATATGCTTCATATAAAATCGATGGAGTGGTTACTAGTTCAGTTTATAATTGTGGAATGGCAAATATAAGTAGTAAATTAGAAATAATATAGGGGAAACCCTATATTATTAAGCTATTAGAAGAACACTTGAAGCTTTAATAATTGCATAAGCATCTTCTGATACTTTAATTGATAAGTCTTCAATTGCATCGTTTGTTACAATTGCTGAGATAACATTTGTTCCTAAAGATAATTTTACTTCACTATTAACTGCACCTTTTATAACTTCTATTACTTTTCCTTTTAATACATTTCTAGCTGTAGTTTTAACAGCTTCTTTTGTAATAATTATTGATGAAGCTTTAACGATAGCTGTAATATTATCATTTAATTTTGCACCTAAAGAATATAATCCTTCTTTTGTAACTGTTGCACTAATAGTAACTTCTGGAGAAACTGTAATTTTTACTTCACTCATTACAGCACCTTCAATAATATTTGTGATTTTTCCTGTTAGCTCATTTCTTGCACTTGTTTTCATTTTGCGAATCCTTTTTTTAAATTAAATTAATTCTAGGCTTTGATTCATAAGGTTTTACTTAATTTAGTTATTAATTTATAATTTTACTGTATAAAAAATATATATCGATATTTATATAGTTACCTAAATAACGAATATTTATCTTTATTATTAATATTATCAGAACAATAGCAATAAAATTATTTTTCTGAACTTATTTAAACATTTTTAATTTATGGAACACTTATTGCATATAAGAAAGTACACCCTTTAAACTTAGAAAGATAAAGGAGAATTTATTCTCCTTTTCTTCTTCGTAAGAGTATTTTCTAGGTAAAAATGGTTAATTTTATAAAAAAGAGTTTTGATTATGATTGCTACATTTGATGATACTTACAATTTTGCAAAAAAATTTGCTCATTATAAAGATTTCTATGTAAAACACAATAATTTGATATTTTCAAAACTAGGACTAGGTACTTTTAATAAAGAACCTTATAAAGAAGAAAACTATCTATTTCACTATATAGCTGGGGTAAAAGAAGCTATTAAAAGTGGTATTAATCTTATAGATACAGCAAGTAACTATAGATATGGACAAAGTGAAAAAGAGATTGGTATTGCTTTAAAAGAACTATTTGAAGAAGGTGATACAAAAAGAGAAGAGTTAATAATATGTTCAAAAGGTGGATTTATTCAACTTGATTATCCATTTCCCGAAAATCCTTATGCTTGGATTGAAGAAAATATTATTAATACTTCATTGGCAAAACTTGAAGATATAGAACTAGATCAACACTGTATGACGCCTGATTATTTAGAGTGGTCATGTCAAAAATCTTTAGAAAATCTTGGTGTAAAAACACTTGATATCTATTTTTTACATAATCCTGAAATACAAATAAGTAAACTTGGATATAAAAACTGGTTAAAAAAAATCGAAACAATCTTTAAAAGATTTGAAAAAATGGTAACTAAAGGAATGATAAAATCTTATGGTGTTGCTGTTTGGAATGGATTTATTGATAAAAGTACAAATGAACATATCAATTTAGAAGATTTAGTTGAAATAGCTATAAAAGTTGGAGGAGAGAATCATAACTTTAAATATATTCAAACACCTTTTAACATGGCAAAAACTTCGATTTATACAATGCCAACACAAACTGTAAAAGGTGAAGAGTGTACTTTACTACAAGCTGCTCATAGATTAAAAATAGGAGTAATTTCAAGTTCTTCTCTTTTACAAATGAATCTATTTAAAAAATCGTTTAATGCCCAAGTTGGTTACTTGCTTGATTCTAAAATGATTTTAGAAAATGACATCCAACTAGCACTTCAATTTGTTCGTTCAACTCCTGGATTAATTTCATCACTTTTTGCATCAAAAGTTCCAGTTCATATCAAAAAGAATTTAGAAATCACAAAGGTTCCTGCAACATCAAGAGCTAAATATGATTTAATGTATCGAGTATAAATGATTTATGATGTAATAGTAGTTGGAGGTGGAATTGCAGGATTAATGGCTGCAATTGAAGCTAAAAATGAGAATAACAAAGTTGCACTAATTACAAAGGGAAATGTTTTCAAATCTAACTCTTCAATGGCAAGTGGTGGAATAAATGCAGTACTTGACTCAAATAATACAAAAGAGATAAATCAACATATAAATGATACTTTAATTTCAGGAAAAGGTTTAGGAAATAAAAAAGCTATCACATATATGTGTAAACAAGCCTCTAAAATAGTAAATAAATTAGTTGAATATGGTGTAGAGTTTGATAGAAATGAAGATGGAACAATAGCTCAACGACCTTTTGGTGGAGGAAGTTCTAATAGAACTTGTTATGTTGGAGATAAAACAGGAAGTGCAATTACTATGGCACTTATAAAAAAGGCTAAAGCTAAAGGCATAACTTTTTTACCAAACAACTATATTTTAAATCTTGCAAAATATCAAGATAGAGTAAGTGGAGTAGTATCTTTAAATAAAGATAATTCTCAAATAATGATATATTCTTCAAAAGCTGTCATTTTAGCAGGTGGTGGATATGCTGGGATTTATAGAGGATATTCAACAAATGCTCCTGATTATACTGGAGATTTATTAGCTGTTGCATTACGAGCTGGATTATATTTAAAAGATATGGAATTTGTTCAGTTTCATCCAACAGGTTTTGTAAAAACAAACTATTTAGTAACTGAAGCTGCACGAGGTGAGGGTGGTTACTTAGTTAATAGTGATGGAAATAGATTTGTAAATGAACTTGATACTAGAGATAAAGTTGCAAGGGCTATTTTAAAAGAGCAACTTGAAGGTAAAAAAGTTTTTATGGATTTAAGACATCTTGGAGTTGAAAAAATCCAACAAAAACTACCATCTTTATACAATGCTGCTTTAAATCAAACGGGAATTAATCTAGCAGAAGAACTACTTGAAATAAAACCTGTTGCTCACTATACAATGGGTGGAGTTGACGTTAATATGACAAAATGTGAACTAAAAGGTTTATATGTTTGTGGAGAAATGGCATCAAATGGAGTTCATGGAGCAAATAGACTTGGAGGAAACTCTTTACTTGAAGGTTGTGTATTTGGTGAATTAGCTGGAATGGAAGCTTTAAAATATTCACAAGAAAATGAATACTCACCAATAGATTATAACACTGTGATAAAAGATATAGAAATGATAGATTTTATTTTTTCAGGTGATACAACTAAAAACTTTAATGCTATTAGAATAAGTTTAGGAAAAACACTTTTTGAAAAAGTTGGAATTATCAAAAATGAACTAAGTCTTACATTGGCCTTTGACTATGTTAAATATCTAAGACAAATCTCATATACACTTCACTGTATAAATAAAGAAAAAAACAATAATGTTGAACTTACAGCTATTTTAGAATTGAGAAATGCTCTAGAAATCTCAGAAGCAATAATTTTAAGTGCTTTAAAAAGAAAAGAGAGCAGAGGGGCTCATTTCAGAGAAGATTATCCTCAAACTTCTAAAGAATATGATAGAAGTTTTGTAGTTAAAGAGCTAAAAAAAGGTTTCTTTAAAATCTCATTCAAGGAGAATGATATTTTAAAAATTATCAAAAATTTATTTATAAATAAGGAGTAAAAAATGGCAAAAGTAATGTTAAGAGAAGTAGATGGTGTTGTATCTTTTTATTTTGCAAAAAAAGATATGGAAGAGACTATTGAAGAAATAGAGTTTGATACAGAAGAAAAATGGGGTGGAAATGCAGTTTTATCAAATGGTGAAACATGGTGGATTCAACCAGGAGCAAAAAAATTACCTAAAGAAGAAGTTTGTAAAAAAATCGCCGACTAAAACTGTCTATCTTATATACAAATGGTCATTCATTATTGACCAAAAAAATCATTATAATTAGACAATAAGAATAAAAAGGAGGCATAATGTTTGATAAATCTGCCTGTATGGGCTGTCTAACTATTAGAGAGCTAACAACACTCTATGAAATATCATCTATTATTTCAAATCACTACGATTTACAAACTTCATTAGAAAAATCAATGAGGGTATTAAAAAATAGTTTGAATTTAGACAATTGTGTTGTACATATTTTAGAGGACGATGTTCTAAATGTTTTTGCTTCGATTGAATTATCAAAATTCCAAAAAACCTTATCAACTTATAAAGTTGGTGAAGGTGTAACTGGAATGGTAATAGAATCTAAAGAACCAGTTGTTGTTGAAAATATTCATAATAATTCTCTTTTTTTAAATAAATCAGGGAAAAGAGATTTTAATGGAAAATCTTATGTAGCAGTTCCATTAATGATAGACAATGAAGCAATAGGTGTTTTAGGAACAGTTATAACAAAAACAGCAGAAATTCAACTTGATGATACGGTTAGAATTTTGACTATTGTTAGTTCAATTTTTGCTCAAACAATCTATTCATTTCAATTAAATAAAAAAGAGAAAGAAAGACTTCAAGAGTTAAAACTTTACTATAAAATGGAATGGGATTCAAAAGTACATAACTTTGGAGATATTATTGGAGATAGTCCAAAAATGCAACAAGTTTTCAAAGTAATTCAAAGAATTGCACAATCAGATGTAACTGTATTAGTTCGGGGTGAAACTGGAACTGGAAAAGAGTTAGTTGCAGCTGCTATTCACAAAAGAAGTAATAGAAAAGATGAACCATTTATTAAATTAAACTGTGCTGCAATTACAGATACTTTACTTGAGAGTGAACTTTTTGGTCATGAAAAAGGCGCATTTACAGATGCTAGAGAGACTAGAAAAGGAAGATTTGAACTTGCTGATGGTGGAACTCTGTTTTTAGATGAAATAGGCGATATATCAGCTTCTGCACAAGTAAAACTTCTTAGGGTTTTACAAGAAAGAGAGTTTGAGCGAGTAGGAGGAAGTAAAACAATTAAAGTAAATGTAAGACTTGTTGCTGCAACAAATAGAAATCTTGAACAAATGGTAAAAGATGGAAAATTTAGAGAGGATTTATATTATAGATTAAATGTAATTCCTATTGATTTACCACCACTTAGAGAAAGAGGTGATGACATAAAACAACTTGTTAACTTCTTTTTAGAACGTTCTATGAAAAACCATAAAAAAATAGTAACCATTACAGATGAAGCAATGGATGCACTCTGTAGTTACCCGTGGCCGGGCAATGTAAGAGAACTTGAAAATACAATTGAAAGAATTGTTTTAATGGGTAACGAAGATGGTATTAGCAAATTTGATATGTTACTACTTCTTCCAGCACTTAATGACCAAAAATTAAAAAGTGAATATAAACCTATTTCAAAAAGAACTATGACTTTAGATGAAATGGAAAAAGAAGCAATTATTGAGGCGCTTGAAAACAATGATTACAATCATTCAAGAGCAGCAGATGAGTTAGGAATAACTCTTAGACAAATTGGGTATAAAATAAAAAAATATGAAATCTAAAATAACATACAAAAATGAAGAAATGGAATTAACTGATGATTTTATAGATATTGGTTATATGGCTGAAAATTTTGAAGCAATTGATTTAAATAAAAATAAAATTGAAATAAAAAGAGCTAGCCCAAATAGAAATATACAAATTTTCATGTCTTTTCCATCTTTTGATGAATTCTCAAAAGAAATTATTATGTTTGATGAATTCATGAATGATGCAAAAGTTGATATATTTACTTATATTATTTTTAACAAGGAATTCGACATTCCTTACCAATTTAAAAAAATAATTCCTATATTTGACGTAAATGAAGAATTTGCAGAGATGTACGGAACAAAAATTGTAAGTGGTACTTTGGAAAATAAATTAACAAAGGCACTTTTTTTAATTGGTAAAGATGGTGCTGTTTATCATATTGATATGCCTAATGATTTAGAAAAGCCTTTAAACATCGAAAGAATAAGGGTTGAACTAAACAAAGTCTATCAGTCATACACAGGAGCAGGTTGTCATGGATAGTATAGTTGAAAAGATAAAAAGTGGGGAACTTATTCCGTTCTTAGGAATGGGAATATTTCAAGATACAAAATGTAAGGATGGGTCAACTCTTCCTTATGATAGCGATTCAATGATTTTAGCTTTGAATAATGGAAGAGCCATGAGTCCAAGACTTATGTATGAGTATAGCCGAGCTGCTATGAGTTTAGAACAAAGAAAAGGTAGAGAATTCATTGTTCAAATGACAAATTTTATCTACTCTTCAAAAGAGTATGAAATACCAGATACATATAAATGGTTAGCAACTTTAAAACCAAAATATGTAATCGATACAAACATGGATGATAGCTTACAAAAAATCTACAGTGACTGTAATCACTTCTTAATTACAGGTGTATCAAGAATAACAGCTGATTGGGACAGATATCTAATTTATTCTTATGATATGGAAACAAAAACATACACAAGAATTGAAAAAGATAAATTAACTTTAGATTTACCTATTTTATTTAAACCAATGGGTTCTACAAAACCTGAAATGAATTTCATCATTAGTGATGCAGATTTTGTTGATTGGTTAACTGAAGCTATGGGTGGGTATGCAATGCCTGAAATTTTAAAAGAGTATAGAAAAAATAAAGAGTATTTGTTTTTAGGTGTAGATTTTTCAAGGGATACTTTTAGAATGGTTACTAATGAAGTTACTATTGGTCTAGAAAGTGGGATTGTTTTATTTAATAAAGATGAATTAACTAAAAAAGAGGATAAATTTATTAAAACTCATAATTTAACAGCATTAAATATGAGCATTAATGAGTTTATAAAAAACCATGAGTGAAATACATAATTGCGATTTCTGTGGAAAAGAGATAACAGAAGTAAAAAAAATATTCTCTAGTGAAGAGGCTCACATTTGTGATGAATGTGTAACTATGTGTGCAAAAGTTCTAGAAAAAGAACTTATAAAAGATAATAAAAAAGAGTTCCAAAAAGGACTTAGTGTTCCAGTTAAAATAAAAGAACATCTTGATGATTATGTAATTGGGCAACTTGAAGCAAAAAAAGTTCTTGCCGTTGCTTTATATAATCACTATAAAAGAATTGATAAACCAATAGTTAAAAATGTTGAGATTGAAAAATCAAATATTATGCTTATAGGACCTACAGGTTCTGGGAAAACTCTACTTGCAAAAAGTTTAGCAAGAATCATGGATGTTCCATTTGCAGTTGCTGATGCAACTGCTTTAACTGAAGCTGGTTATGTTGGAGAAGATGTTGAATCAATACTTTCAAGACTTTTAGCTGCAGCTGATTTTGATGTAGAAAAAGCAAAAAGAGGTATTGTTTATATCGATGAAATAGACAAAATTGCAAATAAAAGTGAAAGTTCAACAAGTGGAAGAGATGTTTCAGGAGAAGGAGTTCAACAAGGACTTTTAAAAATCCTTGAAGGTGCTGAAGTTTATGTTCCAGTTAAAGGAAGTAGAAAAAACTCTAGTGCTGAAACAATTCTTTTTGACACAACTCATGTTTTATTTATTTGTGGGGGAGCCTTTGTAGGTTTAAGAGAAGATGATAGCCACAAAAAAAGTAAAAAAGCTCCTAAAATGGGATTCTTGAAAAAAGAAGAGATTCAAGAAAATAAAAAAGCAATTGAAGCTAAAGAGTTAATATCTTTTGGTCTAATTCCTGAATTTATAGGAAGAATTCCCGTTATTGCTGAACTTAATAAATTATCAAAAGAAGATTTAATACGTGTTTTAAAAGAGCCTAAAAATGCAATTACAAAACAGTATGAAATTTTATTTGAACTTGATGGTGTTGAGCTTGTTTTCACTGATGAAGCACTTGAAAGAATTGCTGAAATTGCACATGAAAAAGATGTTGGAGCAAGGGGACTTAGAGGTATTATAGAAAATATAATGCTTCCTTTACAATACATTATTCCTTCTGAAGATAATTTAGAAAAATGTATTATTACAAAAGAGTATATAGACAAAGAAAAAGATATTGAATTAGTTTATAAAGAAAATAATGATATTCAAGAGTCAACAAAAGAGATTTTATTCAAAAAAATAGCTAATTAATTTTAGAATGGAATAGGTTTTGCAACGTAATTTTTATATTTTTATAAAAAAGGATAGAAAATGGCAGTTAAAATTACAGAAGAATGTATAAGCTGTGAGGCCTGTGCTTCTGAATGTCCAGTTGCAGCTATATTACCAGATGGAAATGAAAAAAATCCAAAAGATGGGATTTTATATGTAAAACCTGAATCATGTGTTGAGTGTGTTGACCATGCTGATTCTCCAAGATGTGCAGAAGCATGTCCAACTGAAGGTGCAATTGTTTGGGATATGCCTTACACAGTTGACTTCAATTCTTACTATTTAAGTGGGAATGAAAAAGGTGAATATAAAATTAGAGAACATAAAGCAAAAGGTTTAATGCTTCCAGAAGTTAAAGAGCAAAAATTTAGAGCCGATATCACAATGGCTACAAGAGAAGCTCACGCTAACGTATCTGATTTCTAATATTAAAACAAAGGTTTTCCTTTGTTTTAAACTACTAAAGCTATAAATAAATATCTAGAAAACTTTGAAATAACTACTAAAATCACAAACTTTTTAAAATCATATTTTAATATTCCAGCCACAAAAGTTATTGGATCACCAATAATTGGTAACCATGAAAATAAAATTGTAATAAAACCATATTTATCAAAATATTTTTTTGAAATATCTATATATTTTTCATTTAAAAGCTTTTTTTCTATTAAATACTCTTCACCTTTTAAACCAAGATAATAATTTAAAATTGAACCTAAACTATTTCCTAAAGTGGCAAAAAATAGTAATAAATATATATTATATCCCTCTTTAATATCATAAATTAATAGAGCTTCACTTCCTAAAGGAAAAAGTGTTGCTGATATAAAAGCAGAAAAAAACAGCATTAAATATGTCATATAACTCTTTTTATAAAAATTTAGTATAAATTAAAGATTGCTAAGTTATAATTGCAACCCTAAAAGAGGAACATTGAGAATACTTTAGTATTTTGAATGCTCTTCTTTAGACCTTTTCAAGCATTTCTAGAGACAACGCCCCAGGATGGGAACATAGCAAGGCACCTTTATTAGTGTTGTGTTTAGGTATCTGGAGAAGAGTACTTTTAAAAGTACTCTTTTTTTTTGCAAAAAAAATCATTTATTTCAGCAAATCCTCAAAATTAGCATCTAAAATCAACAACTTTTTTTCTTTTTTGTTATAGATAAATCTTCTATCACCTTTTTTAATTGCATTAAAAATAGTAAATTTTATCTCTTGTTCTGTTTTATTTTCTCTTTTCATTAAAATAAAAAAATCTTTTAAAGATAAAAAACCACTACTGTTTTTTTCTCTCTTTTCTTCAATTTTTTGTTCTATTTGAGGTTTATAAATCGAACGCATTTCATTAAATGCACTTTGAAGTAATTTTATTTCTGAGTTAAAAACTTCTATAATCTTTTTTTGATTTTTTTCAAGTCTAAAAATCTCTGAAATATACTGTTTTTTCATCCATTTCATTGATTTTTTTAGAAGTTCAATTTGTTCATTTTTTACTTCAATTACCGCATTAAAATTATTAAAACTATTTTCTTCTTTAACTGGTTCTATTTTTTCTTCTTGTTTATATACTTTATTTGTATCATCAACATAAACAAAAACTTTACCATCTTTTTTGATTGATTTTAATTGATTTTTTTTAATACGATAATGTATTCCTTGTAAAGATAAGCCTAATATCTCAGCAGCTTGTGATGTAGTAACTAATCTTTCCAAGGTTAAATTCCTAAAGTTTTGAGCTATCTATTTCAATAACTGTATGTACATTACCTCTTGGTTTAAAGTCTGCAATAACTTTAAGCCATTTTGGCTCTAATTTGCTATTTAAAGTATCAAAAATTTCATTTGCAGAGTTTTCATGAGAAATATATCTATTCATAAAAGAGTTAATATAGATTTTTAAAGCTTTTAATTCAATAACTCTTTTATTTGGAGTATATTGTATTTTGATTGTAGCAAAATCTGGATAACCACTTCTTGGACATTTTGCCATGAATTCTGGTAGTTCAATATCAATTACATAATTTTTTTCATGTTCATTTGGCCAAAAATTTTCATCTTTATTAATATCAAATTCTAAAATTTCTTTTTCACCATATTTAATTTCCATATCTTTTATAACCTTTATAAATATAAATTTTTGCCCATTTTATCGAAAATTGCCTTACAAGTGTTACATATTGAAAAAATTAATTATTTAAAGTATAATTTTTAACTATCCCAATAATATAAGAGAGATTTATATGAAAAATAAAATTTATGATATTGTAATTATCGGTGGAGGACCAGGAGGAATAGGCTGTGCGATTGAAGCATCTGCTCATAAAATTGGTAATATTTTATTAATTGAAAAAACAGAAAATCACTCAAACACAATAAGAAAATTTTATAAAGACAATAAAAGAGTTGATAAAGATTATAAAGGTCAAGTTATAACTCTACAAGGTAATGTTGATTTTTTCGATGGTACAAAAGAGACAACATTAGATTATTTTAATGATTTGTTAGACAATGATAAAATTGATTCCATATTTAATACAGAAGTTGAAAAGATTATAAGAAATCAAGAAACAGATTTGTTAGAAGTTCATACATCAAAAGGAATTATTCAAACAAAAAATGCAATTGTTGCTATTGGTAAAATGGGAAAACCAAATAAACCAGATTATAAAATTCCACCATCTATAAAATCACAAGTTGGTTTTAACCTAGATAGATGCTCGTCAAATGAAAAAATATTGGTTGTTGGTGGAGGAAATAGTGCAGCTGAATATGCTTATCATTTAGCTGACCAAAATAACAATGTGACTTTAGTCTATAGAAAACCTACTTTCACAAGATTAAATGATCTAAATGAAGACCTTTTAAACAAATATAATGGTGAAGAGAAACTTAGACTTAGAATGAATACTGATATTGAATCACTTGAAAATGAAGAAGGAAAAGTAAAAGTCCTTTTTACAGATGGTTTTACAGTTCTTTATGACAGAATAATATATGCAATTGGTGGAACAACACCTATTGATTTTCTAAAAGCATGTAATATTGAAGTAGATGAGGATTTAAAACCTATATTTAATGAACATCAAGAAACAACTGCTAAAGATATATATGTGGCTGGAGATATTGCATTTGCAAGTGGTGGGTCTATAGCAATTGCTTTAAACCATGGTTATCATATTGTGAACAATATTTTGAGAAAAAGAGGGGAGATTTTTTCTTTTACAGAAAAGTTTTCAAAATAAAAAAAGCATAGTTAAAACTATGCTTTTAAAAAATTAAACGTCTAAGTGTTCAACGTCTTTTGCGTGCTCTTCAATATAGTTTCTTCTTGGTTCTACTTCATCACCCATAAATAAAGTAAACGTATCAGATGCAACTTCTGCATCTTCAATTTTAACTCTTAAAAGTCTTCTATTATCTGGAATCATTGTTGTTTCCCATAATTGCTCAGGATTCATCTCTCCAAGACCTTTATATCTTTGGATATATGCACCTTTCTTCGCTAAAGTTTCAATTTCATCTAAAATATCTAATAAATCTCTACCTTCAAATACAGATAAATCTCTTTCAGATAATTTATTAAAGATATAACTTGCTTCACTGAAATATGGTGATGCAAATAATTCATCATCAATTATTAACTCTTCTAAACCTTCATTTGTTTGAACAAACAGTTGAATTCTGTCATCAAGAACTGTTTTTGATAAGATGTTATAACCTTTTGCATCTAAAAACTCTTTAATTTTTTCATATAAAGAAGCAAAATCAAGGTTAACTAAATCAGAGTTTTCAATTAAATGTTTTAATACTTCAAGTAAAGAGTATCTTTTACCTAATTGTTCTAACATAGCTCTATATTTTGAAACAATTTTAAATAAATCTAATAAGTCGTTATATCCTAATCCTTCAAAAGTAAATGATTCTAAACCATTTTCAATTAAGAAATTAGATAATGCAGTATTATCTTTTAAATAAGTCTCATTTTTACCTTTTTTATATCTATAAAGTGGTGGTTGAGCAATATATAAATAACCTTTTTCAACAACTGGTCTTAAGAATCTAAAGAAAAATGTTAATAATAGTGTTTGAATGTGACTACCGTCAACATCGGCATCCGTCATGATAATGATTTTATGATATCTAATTTTTTCTTCATCAAAATCTTCACCAATACCACAACCAAGTGCTGTAATCATATTTCTAATTTCATCAGATTTTAAAATCTTATCAAGTCTTGATTTTTCAACATTTAAAATTTTACCTTTAAGTGGTAAAATTGCTTGGAAAACTCTATCTCTTCCTTGTTTTGCTGAACCTCCAGCAGAATCTCCCTCAACCAGATATAATTCTCTAATTGCTGGGTCTTTACTTTGACACTCTGCAAGTTTACCTGGAAGTGTTCCAACTGTCATAGCATCTTTTTTTCTAGTTAAATCTCTTGCTTTTTTAGCTGCTTCTCTACCTCGTGCTGCCATTAAAGATTTTTCCATAACTGCTTTTGCTTGTTGTGGATTTTCTTCAAAATATTTATCTAATGCATCTCCAGTAAGTTTTTGTGTAATTGCTTTTACATAAGAACTTCCTAATTTTCCTTTAGTTTGTCCTTCAAATTGTGGTTCAGGAACTTTTACAGAAACTACAGCAATTAAACCTTCTCTTACGTCATCACCAGTAATTTTTGTATCTTTTTCTCTAGCTGCTCCATTTTCATTTAAGTATTTAACAATACTTCTTGTAAGTCCAGCTTTAAATCCTGCTTCGTGAGTTCCACCATCAATTGTTCTAATATTATTAACAAATGAAAGTGTTTTTTCAACATAAGTATCGTTATACATTAAAGCAATATCAACTTCAACATCTTCTACTTTATCACTGATTGCAATAGCTTCACAAACAGCTATTTCTTTATTTAAATCATTAACAAATTGTTTAATTCCACCTTCAAAGTGATAAACTTCTTTAGTTTTTGTTAATTCATTTTCAAGAGTAATAGAAATAAATGAATTTAAATATGCAACTTCTCTAAATCTTTTTGCTAAAATTGAAAATTCATATTTTGTAACTTCAAAAATAGAATCATCAGCTAAAAATTCAATTGTAGTTCCTGTTTTTCTTGGACTATCACCAATAACTTCTAATACTCCTTGAGGAATACCACATTTGAACTCTTGATAATGAATTTTTCCTTCTCTATAAATCGTCATTTTTAAATGTTTTGATAAAGCATTAACTACAGAAACCCCAACACCGTGAAGTCCCCCTGAAACTTTATAAGTGTCTTTATCAAATTTACCACCAGCATGAAGTACTGTTAAAACAACAGTAGCAGCACTTATACCTTCACCTTCATGAATAGCAGTTGGAATACCTCTACCATCATCTTCAACTTTAATCCATCCATCTTTAGTCATAGTAACTTTAATGTTTCTACAGTAACCAGCCATTGCTTCATCTATTGAGTTATCCACAACTTCGTAAACCATGTGATGTAGACCGTTAATATTTGTATCACCGATATACATACCTGGTCTTTTTCTTACTGCTTCAAGACCTTTTAAAACTTTAATATTACTAGCACCGTATTCTTGTTGACTCATTATAGATTTCCTTATCTTCGTTTATTAATTAATTTATTTTTCTAAAACTATTGGCATTACAATAGTAAAAAATTTGTCATCTTCTAATAAAAATGGTAAATTAGATTCATTAAATCCAATTTTTATTTTTTCATTATTTGACATGCTTAAAAAGTCTAATAAATATTTAGCATTAACTGCTAAATAGAATTCTTTTTCGATATTTAAATCTATATCAATTTGTGTTTTTGCTTCACTATCTTCATCAAGTGATTCAAAAATTATTGATTTAGAATTAAATGTGATTTTAATATTTGAAAAAAGTGATGTTACTAATTTGATTGATTCTACTAACATATTTTTTGGTAATGGAAAATTATATTTTAATGTTGTAGGAATAATTCTTTCATAATCAGGAAATTTTCCATTAATTAATTTTGTAAAGAATTTTGTATGTTCATTTGAAATAACTAAATTTGTATCATCATAAGAAATTTTAGCTTCATCTAAAAATAATTTTTGAATTTCCATAATTGCTTTTTTAGGAATAATAAATTGTGTTTCATCATTGTTTATATTTTGTAAAAATGAAACAGCAAGTCTTCTTGTATCAGTTGAAACAAAATTTATTTTTTGACTTTTTATATCAAGTAAAGCACCATTTAATTCAAATTTAGGATTATTTGTATCAATTGCTGGTGTAATTTTTCTAATAGAATTAATAAAATTAATTGTTGACATTGATAATTCTTTTAGATTTTCCGATTTATTAAGAGATGGAAATTCATTTGCATCATAAGTTGGTAATTTAAAAGTTGATTTATTTTGTTTAATTACTAAATTGTTATTTGTAGCTTCTAAAATAATATCTTCATTTTTTAATCTTTTAATAATACCTAATAAGTTAGAACCATTTACTGTAGTTTTTCCATCAAGTGGATCAGTGATATTATCAATAAGTGATTCTAAACCAATTTCATAATCAGTTGCTTTGATAATTAATTTAGAATTATTAATTTCTAAATAAATATGTGATGTTATTGAACTAGAATCTTTTTTTTCTAAAAAAGGCTGCATAGAAGCTATAACATTTTCAAGAACATTTTTTGTGATTACAAACCTCATTTTTCTCTCCTATATTTTTTTATTTAATTAGTGGAATTAGTAGTCTATGTGAAAAGATGAAAATACTTTTCTAAGCACTGTAAAATAGGACTTTTACAAGTGATTAAAAAAAACTATATATTCACATCTTTTCACATAAGTCTTTAAAACTTTTTTATTTTAAAGCTTTTACCACTCCTTATTTATGATTTTATTTTTTAAATTTTCAATGATTAATTTAAAGTTTTCATCTTTTTCAATTAACTCATTTGCTTTTTTAATATTGTGCGAAATTGCACTGTGATCTTTCATACCTAAAAACTTTGCAATATCAGGCATAGAGTTATGTGTTAACTCACGTGCTAGATAAATTACTATTCTTCTTGCATTTGCTACTGTTGCTGTTCTTTTTTTAGATTTGATATCACTTGGTTTGATATTTAATTGATTTGCAACAATATTAATAACATCAGGAAGTTTGATATTCTCTTTTGTCTCTTTAATTTGTTCTTTTAATAAACTTTGAACCATTGGAAGAGTGATTTCTTGGTTCAATAAAGAAGCACTAGCATTAATTCTGATTAATACACCTTCTATTTCTCTAATTGAATTATCTAATGTTGTTGCAATAAAATTGATAATTTCTCTAGTTAAATGAATTCCATTTAAGTCTGATTTTTTTTCAATAATTGCAATTTTTGTTTCAAGTCCAGGAATTTGAACATCTGCTGTTAATCCCCATTCAAATCTTGATTTTAATCTATCAACAAGTCCTGCAATTTGTGAAGGAAGTCTATCACTTGTCATCACAATTTGTTTTTTTGCATTGTGAAGTTCATTAAATGTGTGAAAGAATTCTTCTTGAGTTTGTTCTTTTCCAGATAAAAATTGAATATCATCGATTAAAAGTACATCACATTTTCTATATTTATTTCTAAAATGTTCCATATTTTTATTTTTTATTGAGAAAGTAAAATCATTCATAAATTGTTCAATTGTTACATAAATAACTGTACTTCCTTTTTCAATTGCATGATTTCCAACTGCTTGTAAAAGGTGAGTTTTTCCAAGACCCGTTCCACCATAAATAAAAAGTGGATTGTATTGTGTTCCTGGTTTATTTGCTACTGCTAAAGAGGCATTATATGCCATTTGATTTGATGGTCCAACTACGAATGAATCGAATGTGTAAGATGGATTAAGTATTGTACTTTCGGCAGTTTCATTTTTTACTTTTTCTGAAATAATCTCTTTTTTAGATTTTTTTTCGCCAGCAAGTTTTATTTCAATAGATGGTTTTGAGCCGTCATAAATTTCAAAACAATGTTGAATTAATCCAGTAAATTTACTCTTTATCCAAGAGGCAATATACTTGTTATTTACTTCAAAAATGGCAATTTTTTCATCAGAAGAAACTTTTTTATATACCAATTGTTTTAGGTATCTTTCATAGTCTACTTTGTTTGCTTCTTTTTGAATAATTGTTAAAAAATCTTTGCTTGTCATCTATTTATAAACTCTTTAATTGTAATTACTAGATATTATATCTAAATTTTTTATAAAAGAGCTTCAAATAGAACTAATGTGCTCATAAATGTGAAAAATTTAAAGTTATACACATAGTGAATAAGTAGTGAATAAATTTTTTCTTTTAAATAAAATTATACTATGAAAATACGATTATATCGAACTTTTACTAATGTGAATAAAAAATAAACAAAAAGAGTGAAAAGTTGAAAATATTAGGAATTGACCCAGGAACTAGAAACTGTGGATATGCAATTATTGAAAAAAATGGAAGAGAAATTAAACTTATAGAAGCAGGGTTAATAAAAATTAAAACAAAAATTTTACAAGAGCAAATAGTAGAGATGACAGAAGGCTTTGATTTACTATTTAAAAAGCATAAAGTTGATGAAGTCTCAATTGAAGATATGTTTTATGCATTTAATCCAAAAACAGTTATTAAGCTTGCTCAATTTAGAGGAGCAATTAGTTTAAAAATTTTACAAGAGTTTGGTAATTTTTCTGAATATACACCTTTACAAGTAAAACAAGCAGTTACAGGAAATGGTAAAGCTACAAAGGAACAAGTTGCTTTTATGGTAAAGAGACTTTTAGGCGTTAAAAAAGAGATTAAACCACTTGATATTACTGATGCAATTGCAATAGCTTTAACACATGCCCAAAGATTGTAAACTAATTTTAGTTATAATCCAAACTTTAAAAAATTTAGGAAAAATTTAATGATAAAAATAGGAATATTAGCTTCATATAATGGAAGTGGATTTGAAACTATTCAAAAAGCTATAGAAAATAAAATATTAAATGCAAAAGTAGTTGTTGTTATCACAAATAATACAAACGCTGGAATTTTAGAAAAAGCAGAATCTTACAATATCCCATATTTTATTATAAATGATAAAAGATATCCAGGGCAAGATATTGATGATAAAATTACAAGATTACTTTTAGAATTTGGATGTGATTATATATTTTTATCAGGGTATATGAAAAAAATTGAATCAAAACTTTTAAATGCATATCCTAATAAAATAATCAATACTCATCCAGCTATTCTTCCATCAATTTATGGTGGAAAAGGGATGTATGGAAGATTTGTTCATGAAGCAGTTATAAAAAACAAAGAGAAAAAATCTGGTGTAACTATTCATTTTGTAAATGAAGTTTATGATGAAGGTGAAAAAATTCTTGTAAAAGAGTTAGATTTAGATGAAAATGAAACGGTGGATAGTTTAGAAAATAAAATTAAAGAACTTGAAAAAGAGGCAATTATAGAAGCATTTAAAAAACTATTAGCTTAAAAGCTAATAGTTTTTTTATTTAAAAGTAGCAGCTAAATCTTCAGCTGTTTTGATATATTTTACATCAGTTATTTTAGAGTTATCTAAAGTAATAATTGTAATTTTATCTTCTTCAACAGGGAATAAAGCTTTATTATCTTCATCAATTAATAAAATTGGGAAAGTATAATCTCTCATTTTTGGTAAAGCAATAAATTTAGAAATCAGACTTGGCATTCCAGTAATATCTGCAACATATGAAATGTGATTAGTTTCTAAAAAATCTTTTTCTTTAGTATTTAAAAACTCTTTTATAGTTGTACTTTCTGCTTTTGAAGCTGAGAAAATAATTGTTTTTACAGTTGAATCAATAATGTGCTCTTTTTCAAATTGATCTTTTACTGTAAGTACTGGAAGATTATTTCCAACTGTTAAAGAGTTAGCAAATGCACTCAATCCTAAAAAAACTGTAAGTAATAATTTTTTTATCATATTTTTCCTTTGGTATTTAAAATGTTGAGATTTTATCTATAAAAAGTAAACAAAAAGTTAAGAGAGTTTTGGTAAATGCCATTTTCTATAATATGCTAACAATCTAAGTGCAACTCCAAAAATAAAAACAATAGTTATAGTTCCTAAATTTCTTAACTCAAGTACCTCTAAAATAAACATAATAGAAGCAATGATTAATGCAACTGTTGCATAAAATTCTGAAACTAAAATAGAAGGAACTCTATTTATTAAAATATCTCTTATTGTTCCTCCACCAACTGCTGTTAAAAATGCAAGGATTAATACACCCAAAAAATTGAATTCATTTTGAATTGCAACAATTGAACCTGTAATTGAAAAAGAGACTAAACCTATGGCATCAGAGATTATAAAAGCAGTTTTTCCTTCTAAATCATCAATCTTATGAAGTTTAAAAAGTAAAGCAATTAAAACAGTAAAAACAACTAAAATAACAGGTAAATTTGTAGTAAAAACATAAGGGGTTCTATCAGCAAGTACATCTCTAATCATTCCACCACCAAGAGCAGTTAAAAAAGAAGAGATAAAGACACCTAAAATATCAAGTTTGTAGTGAACAGCAATTAAAAAACCACTCAGTGCAAAACAAATAATTCCTATAATATCAGCTATTTCCAATGCACTCATAAATTAAATTCTCCAAAAATTGATATAAATTTTGCGATTATACTCTATTTGAGTTAAAAGATTGAAAGACCAGTTTTTGTAGTAAATAATTCTAAAGCTTTTGTTCCAATAAGTGAGTTTCCTTGAGTGTTTAATCTTGGAGAGTAAACACAAATTGCCATTTTTTTAGGAACAATGGCAACAATTCCTCCACCAACTCCACTTTTTCCAGGAAGTCCAACTTTATATGCGAAATCACCACTTGCATCATAGTGACCACAAGTAAGCATTAAAGAGTTTATTCTTTTTGCTTTTGATTCAGTTAATATCGTTTCATTTGTAAGAGGATTTTCTCCATGATTTGCTAAAAAAAGCATAGACTTTGCAAGTTGGGCTGGACTCATCATAATAGAGCATTGTTTAAAATAAGTTTCAATTACATCATCTATTTTATTATGAATATTTCCAAAACTTTTTATCATATTTATAAGTGCATAATTTCTAAATCCATGCTCTAATTCAGAGTGAAAAATCTCTTCATCAAAATTTATTGTGTCATCATTTGCAACAGTTCTTATAAATTCTAAAATTTGATTGAATGTATCATCTTTATAAATAGAAACTAAACTATCAGCTGTAACTATTGCACCTGCATTTATAAATGGATTTCTAGGTATTCCATTTTCATATTCAAGTTGAACTAAAGAGTTAAATGGATTTCCAGAAGGTTCGTGACCAACTCTTTTATATAACTCTTTTCCATAATAGTTTAAAGCTAGTGTAAATGTGAAAACTTTTGAGATACTTTGGATAGAAAATTTTTTATTTACTTCTCCAACTCCAAATGATGTTCCGTCAAACATTTGGAGTGAGATTGAAAATTGATTAGGATTTACATTAGCAAGAGCTGGGATATAATCAGCAACTTTACCTTCACCAAAAAGAGGTAAGATTTCTCTTTCTATTTCTTCTAAAATTGCTTGATAATTCATTACTCTCCTAATAGTTCTTTCATTGCCTCTGCTGTTTTTCTAATTTCCCATTGAGCATGAGAATCAAGTCTTAATTTGAAATAGTTTTCAAGTTGAGTTGGTTGGAAACCTCCCCAAATTTGAGAATAACCAGCTTGTGGAATTATTCTTCTTGCTTCTTGTGGTTTTACACCATCTTCTAAAGCTTTATAATAGTGTTCTAAACAGATATCTAAAATCTGTTCTGTTGTTCCACCTTCACTTGCTACATCTTTCATTTTTTCTGATATATAAAATTCAAAAGGAACTCTTTTCCCACTTACATATCTTCTACTTAATTCTTGCCAATTTACCCTATGTCTTACCATTTGGCTTCTTGTTGGGAAATCAACTTTAAATAAAAATACTTTGAAATGTTCTTTGATAATTTTACACTCTTCAGGTGTGTTATAAGTGGTTCTAATATCAAAACTATATGCTTTTGGATTATTTTCAAAATCATAAACTAAAGCTCTATAATTTGTAAGAAGATATTTTCCATCACAAATTAATTCACCAAATTTTTTAGTGTTTGAATAATCTGGTGCTAAAATCTCTTTATGTTTTTCATTTGTTGGGTCAAGTAATACTGGAACGAATTCAAAAGATGAACTAGGTAGTCCTTGAGATTCTGCCATAAGTCTATTGTATAAAGATTCACTACCTAAAGCTTTAGGAGATTGGTAACAAATTGAAGCAACTTGAGTAATAGCTAAGATTCTATTTTCTTCATTTAGATTTGCTTTTGAGAAATCCCAGTTTTCTACAAATGCGATATTATCCTCAAAAATATTTTCTTTTTTATTTATTAGTTGAATCATTTTATACCTTTGTTTATAATTGGAAAGAATTATACAAAAAACTATTTGAATTTATTGACTAGAAGATTTTAAAGGGTTTTTTTTAGATATTATTATTTTATGAATTTAAATTCTTGATTGGTGTGAAAAATGAATATTAAAAAAATTGTAAAAATTAGTTTTATAATAATCTCATTTATTGTTTTACTTATTGGTATGATAAATACAACAATTATTTATCAAATCAGAGAAAATAATATTACTAAACAGCTTATTAGTGATTTAGTATCAATGCAAGAAAAAATGAATGAATTATTAAAGGATACCACTTTAGTAAATTCACTTAATGAATTAGAATCTAAAAAAGCTGATTTTATAAAATATGAACTTGAGTTTGAAGCTATTGAAAAAACTTTTAGTTTAAGAGATGAAAATGATTTTGTTGATTTCTTTATTTCAGATATTCATAAAGATAGTGTTATTTCTTCAAAATTACATTTACTTTATGATAGTGAAAAACAAATAGAAGAGGCATTTGATACTATCTATGAATTAGAAAAAGAAAAGCTTAATTTAAAAAATTTATTTGATAGAGATTATCCAATAGAAAATGATAGTAGAAAAAGTTTAGATTTAAAAATTCAAGAATTAAAAGATTTTGAATTATATAGATTATTTAGTGAAATAAAATATTATAGTAAAGAGACACTTTATCAATATAAAAATCAAATTACTTTAGATAAATGGCTTAATAAAATTGAGTTATTTAAAGAAAAATATAATAATCAAGAAGTAGAAGAGTATAAACAAATAGTTACTAAAGTAGGCAATTATGTTGTTTCTTTAAAAGATATAGAAGATAAAGAGAATAGTTTACGAAATAAAATTTATAACGTAATTAATCAAAATAAAATTTATAGTTCTGAAATAGAAAAGAAAATAGTAGAACTATCTGCAAATTTCATAAATCATACATATTTTACGATTTTACTTTTGCTTATTGTAATAATCATTTTTATAATAGTATTAGGTTATAAAGTTTACAAAAATGTAGGTTTATCTGTTGATGAAATTGAAACAAAAGTACAAGAGGGTTTAGAAGAGATAAAAAATCTAAATCATGAAATAGAAAAAACTCAAAAAGAAGTAGTTTTTACTATGGGTGCTATTGGAGAAAGTAGAAGTAAAGAGACAGGAAATCATGTAAAAAGAGTTGCTGAATACTCAAAACTTTTGGCTTTTTATTATGGTTTAAATGAAAAAGAAGCAGAGATGTTAAAACAAGCTAGTCCAATGCATGATATAGGAAAAGTTGCAATTCCTGATGCAGTATTAAATAAACCTGGTCGTTTTGATGAGAGTGAAAGAGAAATTATGAATACACATGCAGTATTAGGTTATGAAATGCTAAAACATTCAAATAGACCTCTTTTAAAAACAGCTGCAATTGTAGCAAATGAACACCATGAAAAATGGGATGGAACAGGATATCCAAGAGGATTAAGTGGTGAAAATATTCATATTTATGGAAGAATAACGGCGCTTGCTGATGTTTTTGATGCTTTAGGAAGTGATAGAGTTTATAAACAAGCTTGGGATGATGAAAAAATCTTTAATCTTTTCAAAGAAGAAAGAGGAAAACATTTTGACCCAAAACTTGTTGATATTTTCTTTGAGCATTTAGATGAATTTTTAAAAATTAGAGAGACTTTTAAAGATAAGTTTTAAAGTGAGTTAAATTGTAGCTAGTTTATAAATAGTTGAAAAAACTATCTAGTTTATTGATAAAATGGAATAAAAAATGCTTTACCTTGGTAAAAATAATCAAGGGAAAACATGATTTTAGATATGAATATAAATCTAGCTGGAATAGATGAAAACTTTTTAAATGAGTTAGATGATTTTATAGAAGATACAAGAGTTGAATACTTTATAATAAATCCAAGATGTAAAGAAGAGGTTATAAAAACTCTGGAAATCACATCAAAATATCAAAGATTTAAATATACTTTACCATTGCAATTTTTAGATGATATTGATAAAAACTGTGTGGCAATAAGAATAAATGATACTCAACAAATAGATGAAGTTTCTGGATTTTCTTTGGTTATTGATTCAAAAGATTTAAATGATGAATTTATTGAAATTTAAATAAAAAACGTTTAAAAGGTGTAATTTTAGATGCAGTTGAAAGTGATAATAGGTTGGAAAATTTTGCATTCTCTATCTCTCATCAATCTTTAAAGAACTGGACAAAAAAAGGAATTACTGACACTGATTATAATAAATTAGCGATGCAAAGTGATTTTCCAAAATATAGTTATGATGAGCTTTTTGATATGTTAAAAGAGATGTCAGATTTAACTTTTAGAGCAGAACAATCAATTGCAACTGGTGGAACAAGAACTGTTTTAAAAACTTTTAAACTTTTGTAAAACATAAACCTAAAAAGGTTTATGTCAAAAATCTATTTTTGAATTAGATATTGAATAGTAGGACCACTACTATCAATTTTTAATACTTTATATCCATGATTTTTTGCATCAATAGGAATATTATTTATACTTTGTGGACAATCACTGATTATCTCTAATATTTCGCCTTCTTTTAAACTTTCCATTGCTTCTAAAGTTTTTACAGCTGGATATGGGCAAGGTTCACCTTGCATATCAAGTCTATAATCTGGAATTATATTTTCTTTCATAAGATTAATTTCCTTTATTTTGTAATTTTAATCGATAATTCTTTTCTAGTTTTAGAATTAATAAAAATAGTAAGAATAAAAGAATATAGTTCATAAATAATCCACCATATGAACCAAAAGATTCTAATAGATTTATTTTTGGCCAACTTGTTGCCATTGATAAAGAGAAACTATCCCAAGTAAATGCAAGTAAAGTTGCTCCAATAACATTTCCAATTCCAACTATCCAGAAATGAACTTGTCCTTCAACAGCTCTATACATCCATCCACATTCACAACCACCAGCAAGAACAATACCAAAACCAAATAATAATCCACCAAGAATTGCATTTGGTCCAGTCCACATAATTTTTGCAGGAGAGCCAATCATGATATAACTAAATACACCAATAGTTGAAACAGCCATACCAATTACAATTGCGATTGCTAATTCACTTCTTCCTGTTGTGAAAATATCTCTAAATGCTGAAGTAAAACAAATTTGAGCTTTTGCAATTAATAAACCAAACGCACTTCCAAATAGCATTGCAATACCAAGTTTTTGGCTATTTGCAAAGAATATTAGATATAAAGCCCAAGCAATCATAGCAACAAATACCAAAGTACCAATTGTAAATAATGATTTAACATTTTCTTTGTCTTTATTTAATTCTTTAGTACAAGAAACTTTTTGTAATTTAATCTTTGATTGGAAAAAAGGAAGCATTGTTACTTTTGTTCCTAAATAAACACCAATAATCATCGCAAGTGTAAAAAACCATGCATGAAGAGAAAATTGAGGAATACCAGTAAATAAACTAGCAAGATTACAACCCATTCCAAGTCTTGCTCCAAATCCAGCAATTATTCCACCTATTAAAGCTTGAGCAATTCTTATATTACTAGCAGGCATTCTAAGTTTTACATTATTTCCCCAAAATGCAGCAGCAATACAACCAGCAAACATACCTATAATCATTACTCCATCAACACGAGTTAGGGAAGTTCCTTCCATTTTCATGATTTTGTAGTAACCCCAATTGCTTATATCAACACCAGCAAATTGTAAAATATGTCCACCCCAACGAGTAAATTCACCAGTTACGGCCCAATAAGTTCCAGTAATACCAAAATAGTAAGCTGCTAATACACCAAGTGCAATAACTGCAGGCATTGGACGCCAAAAACTAACTAAATAGTTTTGCTTAAATTGATTGAAATAATTCATTCAATATTCTCCTGACAATATGTTTTAATTTTGAAATTGGATAAAACTTTTATGAGTCTAAAAGTATGACTATCCTGATTAATTGATGAGATTAAAATAATTTATATATCTCTATTTGTACCACAAATCTTGGAGGAATAATAATCAAATCTTACTTAATAATGATTGAAAAAGTAAAATATTATTTACCAATAATTTTATAGTTTGATTTGAAAAATATTAAAATCATCTTTGTAAGAGTATAAAAGTTGGAAGTTATGTTTATCGATAATTTTTTTTACAATACTTAATCCTAAACCAAAACCATCCCTTTGAGATAACTCTTGGGTAAAAGGTTTTAAATAATATTCAAACTCTTTAGAGAGTTGTTTTCCTTTATTTGAAATAGATAGTTCATTTTTATTTACTTTTATGATTATTGGGAATGAAGTTGCATATTTTAAAGCATTATCAATTAGATTTTTTACGGCAATTGAAAGATAATATAAATCGGCATTTATTTTAAAATCTTCATTTATTTCTATTTCTATTTTTGATTCATCTTCCAAATATAATTTTCCTAATGATTCTAAAACTAAAGTTTCTGCACTAAATGTTGTTATATTTAATTTGGCAAGATTTAATTTTTCTAATTCAATCAATTCATTTGTTAGAGTTTCTAAATCAGAAAAAATCTTTTTAAGTAACTCTTTTTGAGAAAAATCATCTATTTTTTCAATAGCAAATTTTCCTTTTGCTATTGGAGTTCTTAGTTCATGCCCAATATCTCTTAAAAGTTCTTCTCTTGTTTTTATAGAGTTTTCTAATGAAGTAGCCATACTATTAAAAGTGTTTGCTAAAGTTCCTATCTCATCTTTTGATTTTATATTTATTCTTGTTGATAAATCACCAGAAGCAAAATTTGTTATCTCTTTAGTTATAGTTTTTAGTGGAGATAAAAGTTTTATGATATATAAAAAAATCAATAAAAGAGTAAATATATCCAAAAATACAAGAAGATTTAAAATAGTTTTGTCATTTAGATTTTGTTCATCGGGAGTTTTTAAAATATACTCTTCATCTAAATATTTTATTCTTATTATAAACTCATCACCAAAAGATTTTTTTAGAATAATAATATGCCCTAAAGTATAGTTTTGTTCATAAATTATCTCTTCATTTGATTGTTCAAAATCTTTTAAAAGTTCAAGTTGATTTTTTTGAAAAACTGAATTTATATAGTTTTTATTTTCAATATTTCTAAAAATATCTTCTATTACTTTTAGGTATTTTTCTTTTACAAGATTATCCATTCTTTTTGAATTGATATTATCAATCCAAGAACCAATAATAGTCATTAAGACTAAACTTATAATAAATAGAAAAGATATTTTTTTTAATATTGACATTTTAACCTACAAATTTGTAACCTATACCCCAAACAGATTTGATATATTTTGGATTTTTTGAATCATCACCAATCTTATATCTAATGTTTGAAATATGCATATCAATTGTTCTGTTTTTTGTATTGATATCTAAAGAAGTTGCATTTAAAATTTGCTCTCTTGAAGAGATTTTATTCTGATTTTCAATTAAAAATAGAAAAATCTCAAATTCAATTTTTGTAAAATCAATAGGATAATTATCCATAAAAACTGTACGATTTTCCTTGTCAATTACAAAATCACCAATATTCATAGTTTTATTAAAACTTTTTTTCAAAATATGTTCAATTCTTAAAACTAATTCTCTTGGTTCATAAGGTTTTGCAAGATAATCATCTGCTCCTAGTTCAAAACCATGGATTTTATTTCCAATATCTCCTCTTGCACTTGAGATAATTATTGGAGTATTTCTGATTTGTTTTAATTTCTTAAATAAATCAAAACCATCCATTTCAGGAAGCATCAAATCAAGAATTATGATTGAATAATCGTTTTCTTTAAAATTTTCAATTGCATCTTTAGGTTGGTCAAAAGCAGTACAATCAAATCCATAATCTTTTAAATATTCGATTATGAATTTTTGCATTTGTAAATCATCTTCAATCAATAAAACTTTTTTATTCAATTTCCCACTCCTCTAGATAATCAGCAAATTTTTTTCTTTGTTTTTCATCTAAAATTTCATGTATTCTTTTTATTCTTTCAATCTCAAGTTTTGCTGCTTTTGTTTTTAAATCTATTAAAGTTTTATAATATAATTCATCATTAAAATTTTCAGCTTCTATAATATTTTCTAAAATATGTTCTTGTTCATCTTTGTATTCATAAAAATTTTTATAATCTTTTTTCAATTCAAGTAAAGCTTTTTTTATAGCTTTTACTTGAGAGTCATTTAAATCTAAATAATCAAGATTCTTGTAAGAGTGTTTATGTTTATCTTCATCAGCATTTAGAACTAAAAGTAGACTACTTAAAATCAGAAATATTTTTAATATTTTCATTTTCAATTAATCCTTTTTCTATATCACTATGACAAGCTTTACAGTTTGCTTGGCTTTTGATTTTTTCATTTTCAAAAATCTCTTTTGGAATCTCTTTATGTTTTCTTTTCCAATAATCAGTTTGGCTTAACGCTATTATATCTTTATTTCCAATCGAATTTAAAAAATTCCAACTAGCTTGCATCGTAGAAGTTTCTGCACTATTTTTTACTAAAAAAGCCAATATATTTTTGTTTGTTTCAACATCAAGTGAAGCATCATCTCCAAAATGATTTTCTAAATCACCCATGATAAGTTCCCATGATTTTTTAGGCAAAAGATTGGGAGGGATACAGAGTATGGCAACTTCCACACTCGGTTACAAAAACTTCATTTTGTGTTTTATAATCTATTGGTTCAAACTTTGAAGCAATAAGAACATTTTTTGGCTCTATTAAATTAAATACTAAAAATCCTATAAACAGAACAAACATTAGCAGAGCAAAAAGTTTTTGAAAAATATTTAGTTTAATATTTTCATTTTCATTTGTTACTTTATAACCTGTAACGATTGAGTTTAATGTTTCATGTTTTTTATGTAAAAATCTATCTACAATCACACCACTTACGTGAGCAACAATTAAAGCAATAAGAATATTTGCTAATATTTCATGAATCTCTTTAAATAGTTTCATCTCTTTGAAATAAGAGTTGTTTAAAAAAGATAATATTCCTTTTCCTTCTTGTATCCCAAAAGCTAAAACACCTGTAAATATTGTTAGAAATACAACTACAAGCATAGCTATCATTACATAAGAAGCAAGTGGATTATGTCCTAGATATTTTTGATTTTCTTCAAAAAGATTATTTAAAAATTCTTTTACATTTTTTTTACCTATTGGAAAATCTTTAAATCTTGAATATTTAGGCCCAAAAAAGCCCCAACAAACTCTAAAAATCAAAAGAATTAATATTGCATAACCAATAACAGCGTGATAATTCAATAATTTATCATCATCTGTTAAATATGCTAACAATATAAAAACTGCAAACAAAGAGTGAAAAACTCTTGTTGGCAGTGACCAAATATATGATTTCTCCATGATTTATCCTTTAATCATCTTCCCATCTACCAAAATTTGGGATTTTTATATCTCTTTCACTATATATTCCCTTATCAGCAGTTGTATGACAAGCTATACAGTTAAATAGACCTTTTACCTCTTTTTGAGTAATTAAATCTTTTCTAATTTCTCTGTGTTTTTTTACCATATAAGGTGTAGTAGAAATAGAATCAGGTATTTGATTTGGACTTAAACTAGAAACAATTCTATTACTTCTTTTATATTGCATATTTTTTTCTGCACTATTATCATTTAAATATTTTGATAAAGTTTGAAAAGTTTTATCATCAAGTGTTGCATCACTATTAAAGTGATTATCTAAATTTGCCATCATTTTATTCCACGCATTACTTGGAAGTAATCCTGGTTGATAAGGGAAGTGACAACTTCCACACTCTTTTATATATAAATCATTTTTAACAGGTGCTACATCTGGTGTTGAAGAATATCCTTCAGCAAATAGAGCGTTTATCATTAAACCTAAAAAAATTAAATATTTCATTTTTTATCCTTTATTGATTTATGATGTATGTAGTTACATCACCTTTTTCAAGTGCTGTTCCTTCACGATTGTAAACGTCATTGAAGTTTCTTTTCATCCATTTTTCAATAGTAGCAACATCTGTAAATCTCTCTTTATTAGCTTTTGGAGAAAGTGGTTCTATAACTTTTGCTGTAAAGATATTTTCTCCAGATTTTTGTAAATTTGTTCCATGACAACTTGTACATGAAATCTCTTTCCCTTTTTTCCCTATATGTTTTGAAGTGAAAATCTCTTCACCTCTTTTTACATCAAAACCTTTAAAAGATGGATTCTCTTTTAAAACTTCTTGTTTTAGAGAGTTTAAGTAGTCATCAACTGTTGCACTAAAACCAAGACTTGCAACTAAAGCTGTAATAATTAAAGCTTTCATAATTCCTCCTAATATTTTTATTATTAGAAGTTTAGAGGAATAGTTTAAATTTTTGTTGTGAAGTTAATTGACAATTTCTTGACAAAGTTTAAAAAATATCTATTAAAATAATAAGCCAAGTAATAACAAAAATAAAAATACTTAAAAACACAATTGCACTACCAACATCTTTCGCTCGTCCTGCCATATCATGATGTTCTAAAGTTACTAAATCAACAACACGTTCAATTGCACTATTTGTTGTTTCTGCTAATATCATACCCATTAAGGTAATAAACATTAAAGCTTTGTTTGTCAAAGTTGTATCAATAAAGATGATAACGGGTAATAAAATAAGAGTTATAATCAACTCAATTTTAAATGAAGTTTCCGTTTTTATTAAATCAACTAATCCTTTTAATGCATAAGATGTATTTTTAAAAAAATTATATTTTGGTTGGTTTCTCAAGAATTTCCTTTTGTCTAAATGAAATGAATTTTACAATTATTAGAATAATAATCCAAGCTAAAAGCATAGTGATTATAGTATGACTTAAAAAATGGTCCCCTAAAAGCATTTTATAGTTTCCCATACTCCAAGCTAAAATTATTGTTCCTATAAGAGCAATTTTTTGATGTTTTGGTTTTTTAAATAAGAAAAATAGTGACATTAAAGCAAAGCCACCACTAGCATGACCTGCTGGCCAACATTTTGCTTTTGAAGTTTGTACAAAATCTGAAGGAAATGAATCAAAAACTTTTTTTTCAGGATAAGTTCCTCCAAATTTTACAATATTACAAGGACAAGGAGTATTTGTAATAGCTTTTAAACTCCCAATGATACTTGGAATAAAAATAGCTGAAAGTAAAACTATTAAAAGACCTTTTTTATACTCTTGAACTATTTGCTTTTTTCTAAAAAATAGTAAAGCTATTAATATTAAAACATTAAAAATAATAATAGCTTTTTTTAACCCATCATATAAAAAGAATTTTAATATAGGTTCATCTTTATTTATAAACCAACTTTTTGTATCAAAATCATAAAAAGTTGATTGAATATAAATATCAAGATTTGTAAATTGGAATAGACAGATTACAACTATTAATAAAATAGTTGTAATTAAAATCTGTCTATTCAGGTTTTCTTGCGTCATTTAAAATATCCATATCTTTTTTATAAACTTCTGTTTTTACTTCAAAAAATCCTAAAAGAGTGTGAAATAAATCATCTTGAGAGAACTCTTTATTTTTATAAGAATTCAATTTTTCCATATCTATCTCTTTTTTCATTCCATCACCTATCCATAGGAGTGAACCAATATGTTTTTGTTCAATTGGTGCAATCATATATGGCATTCCATGTAAATATAATCCATTTTCACCTAAACTTTCTCCATGGTCACTCATATAAAGCATAGCTGTTTCATAATCATTTGAGTATGGTTTTAAGAAGTTGATTACTTTTGATAAGAAATAATCAGTATATAAAATCGCATTATCATAGGCATTACTTACTTCTTCTTGTGTACACTCTTCAAGTTGATTTGTTTTACAAACTGGAGTGAATTTTTCAAACTCTTTTGGATATCTTTTATAATATGCAGGTCCATGATTTCCCATTTGATGAAGAACTATTAATATATCTTTATCTTTGTGATTTTTGATATATTCATCAAGACCTACTATCATTCCTTCATCTCTACATTCTACATCATCACACATTGTATTTGTTTGTGAAGTTCGATAATCTTCAAAATCAACTCTTAATGCAACTCCTTTTGAATCAGAGTTATTATCTCTCCATAAAATGTTAACATCCTTAGTATGATTTAAAACATCTAATACATTTTGTGTTGAAATTCCTTTTTTATAATCATAATCCGCCTTATCAAAAATAGAGAACATACATGGAACTGATTGAGCAGTTGCAGTTCCACATGAATACATGTTTGAGAAATTTATAATATCTTCTTTTTTTAATAATGGATTAGTCTCTTTTTCATAACCATTTAAAGAAAATCTATCAGCACGTGCAGCTTCTCCAACAACCATTATTATTAACTCTCTTTTTATATTTCCATCATTTGTTTTTTCGGGAATTATTTTTGCATCAAGCCCTATCTCTTTTAAAACAATAGGTCCACTATTTATAGATTTATTGATATAGTCTCCAATACTATATATCCAATAAATAGGATTTACATTAAATCTTAAAGGTTTATGTTCTCTAAAAAAAGATGTATAAAATTTATTAAAACTAAATAGAATAATTAGAATTACCATAATAGATAAAACAATAGTTTTTAATTTTGCTAATAATTCTTGTTTAAATGGCTTATATTCAATTTTTATTTTATAAATAAAATAACTAGGAATAATTGCCAAAAAGAATATATATAAAACAAGTTTAAAGCTGAATAAGTCAGAAGATTCAGCAAGATTAGTTTGTAAACTATTTCTAATCATTTCACTATCTATAACTACATGATATGTATCCATAAAATATGCAGTAAATGCAGATATAACAATTGTAGTTAATAAAATAGGTTTAGTTGTATATTTCGAACTTAATATTGTGAAAAATAGAGTTAGAAAACTAATTAATAATATAAAAGTAGAAATTACATAAATTTTATTATAACTCTCAAATCCATAAGTTTTTACAACGTTTGTAAAAAAAGAGTAATTATAAAATATTGCAAAAAATATTGCACTTAATATTATTAGTTTATATTGAGAAAGTTTCTTCAAAATTTGCCTTTATAAAATAATTTTATGAAAGTATATATTAAATTGATGAATAAAAGATGAATGTAATATGAATTTTTGTTCATCTTTCATATTTTTAAATTTTATGTGAATATCTGTATTTAAGCTAAAATTTAGTATAATCGCGAAAATTTAAATAAAGAGAACCAATGAGAGACATTAGAAATATCGCAGTAATTGCACACGTTGACCACGGTAAAACAACACTAGTTGATGAATTACTAAAACAATCAGGAACTTTTTCTTCACATCAAAATGTTGATGAAAGAGTTATGGATAGTAATGCTATCGAAAAAGAAAGAGGGATTACAATCCTTTCTAAAAATACAGCTATTGATTACGAAGGTGTAAGAATTAACATTATTGACACTCCAGGACACGCCGATTTTGGTGGAGAAGTTGAGAGGGTTTTAAAAATGGTTGACTCTGTTTTACTTCTTGTTGATGCACAAGAAGGAGTAATGCCACAAACAAAATTCGTTGTTAAAAAAGCATTATCTTTAGGACACAGACCAATCGTTGTTGTAAATAAAATTGATAAACCAGCAGCTGAGCCAGATAGAGTTGTTGATGAGGTATTTGACTTATTCGCACAAATGGATGCAAACGAAGAGCAATTAGAATTCCCAGTTATTTATGCAGCAGCAAGAGATGGATATGCTAGATATGATGCAAATGATGGAAATATGGATTTAAAACCATTATTTGAAACTATTTTAAAAGAAGTTCCAAAACCACAAGGTGATGATGAAAATGGATTACAACTTCAAGTATTTACTTTAGATTATGATAACTTCATTGGAAAAATCGGAATCGCTAGAATTTTTAATGGAACAATTTCTCAAGGTGAAACAGTTTTATTATGTAAAGCAGATGGAGAAAAAGTAAAAGGAAGAGTTTCTAAACTTATTGGATTTAAAGGTTTAGAAAGAATAGATATTAAAACTGCTGGTGCAGGTGATATTTGTGCTGTTGCTGGTTTTGAAACAATTGATGTTGGAGATTCTTTATGTGACCCAGCAAATCCAATGCCACTTGACCCAATGCATATTGAAGAGCCAACTTTATCTGTTACTTTTGCAGTTAATGATTCTCCATTAGCAGGAACAGAAGGTAAATTTGTTACTTCAAACAAAATTGATGAGAGATTAAAAGCAGAAATGAACACTAATATTGCTATGGGTTATGAGCAAATTGGTGAAGGTAAATTTAAAGTTAACGGAAGAGGTGAGCTTCAAATTACTATTCTTGCTGAAAATATGAGAAGAGAAGGTTTTGAGTTCTGTATAGGAAGACCAGAAGTTATTATTAGAGAAGAAAATGGTGTTAAAATGGAGCCATTTGAACATTTAGTAATTGACTTACCAGATGAATTTTCAGGTGCAATTATTGAAAAACTTGGAAAAAGAAAAGCTACTATGACTAACATGGTACCAATGGGTGAAGGTTATACAAGACTTGAGTTTGAAATTCCAGCAAGAGGATTAATCGGTATTAGAACAGAATTCTTAACTGAAACAAAAGGTGAGGGTGTTATGAATCACTCATTCTTAGAATTCAGACCATATTCAGGAACAGTTGAATCTAGAAAATATGGAGCTTTAGTATCTATGGAAAATGGAGAAGCTTTAGGTTATTCAATTTTCAACTTACAAGATAGAGGTGTAATGTTCATTAAACCTCAAGATAAAGTATATGTTGGTATGGTTATTGGTCAACACGCAAAAGATAACGATTTAGATGTAAATCCTATTAAAGGAAAAGCTCAATCAAACGTTAGATCTTCAGGTGCTGATGAAGCTATTAAATTAGTTCCACCAAGAACAATGTCTTTAGAAAATGCTTTAGAGTGGATTGAAGATGATGAATTAGTTGAAGTAACTCCTTTATCTGTAAGAGTAAGAAAAAGAGAATTAGACCCAACAGTTAGAAAAAGAACTGCAAAAAAAGAGAAGTTCGCTTAATAATAGAATAAGTTTTTCTTAAGCGAAACTTGAAGCTTTAGCTTCAATGTTGAGAAAAAAAGAAAAATTTGCATAATAAAAAATAGTTTTATCAAAAATTATTCAAAAGGGAGAAGATTATACATCTTCTCCCTTTTTTTATAGATTATAAACTAAACAAAGGAAAATGTTTATTTAATATACAATAAAAAGAAAAAAGAAAGTAATTATTTAGTAATTTCTCAGATAATAAAGACTAGAATTTATTAGTTTAGGAGGTGTGAGTTGCTAGATACAAAAAATGAAAAGAGTGAATTGTTTTGGGATATATTCTCTAAGCAAGATAGATTGAAGATTGATGAATTCCAAAAATATATGGATAAGTTCGCGGTAAATTTCAACCTTTATAAAGATGGAAATTTTATTGAAAGATCACTTCCTTTTGATGTTATTCCAAGAATAATAGATTCAAAAGAGTTTGATAAGATGGACAAAGGGCTATCTCAAAGAATTAAGGCTTTAAATCTTTTTTTAGAAGATTTATATACAGATAAAAAAATTATCAAAGACAAAGTTATTCCAGAAGAATTTATTTTTCAAGCCAAAGGCTATTTAAAAGAGCTTGAAGGTTTCTCTCCAAATAAAAAAATCCGAACACATATAAATGGTATAGATTTAGTAAAAGATACAATTACAGATGATTGGGTTATTTTAGAAGATAACTTAAGAGTTCCAAGTGGGGCTAGTTATCCTTTATCTGTTCGTGATACTTATAGAAAAATCTATCCAGATTTTTTTGAAAAACTAAAGATAAAACCTATAAAAGGTTATCCATCAATTTTAGAAGAAGCAATGAATTATGTTAGTTGTGGAGGAATAAATGTAGTTTTAACTCCTGGTAGATTTAATTCTGCTTATTATGAGCATGCTTATTTAGCTAGAAAAATTGGTGCACAACTTGTAAGAAATGATGAAGTTGTTGTAAAAGATAAGATTTTATATTTCAAAAATTATAATGGGCAACTAATCAAAGTAGGGGCTGTTTATAGAAGATTAGATGATGAATTCTTAGACCCAAAATTCTTTAATGAAGAGAGTTTGATAGGTGTTCCAGGAATTATGGAAGCATATTTAGCTGGAAATGTAGCAATTATGAATGCTCCTGGAAACGGTATTGCTGATGATAAAGGTATTTACTATTTTGTTCCAAAAATGATTGAATATTATTTAGGTGAAGAACCAATTCTTAGAAATGCACCAACATATTTACCATATTTTGAAAATGATAAAAAATATGTATTTGAAAATATGCATAAATTAGTTATCAAAGATGTTGCAGAAGCTGGTGGTTATGGAGTTATGTTTGGACATGCAATGTCAAAAATCCAATTAGAAGATTTAAAGACTATTATAAATGCAAATCCTAGAAGATTTATAGCTCAAGAATTAATAGAATTTTATGATGAAGAGTGTTTCATTAATGATGAAATTGTTCCAAGAAAAGCTGATTTTAGAGCTTATGTTGTAATGGCAGAAGAACCAAAAGTTTGGCAATGTGGATTAACAAGATATGCGATGGAAGCAGGAAATTATTTAGTTAATTCATCTCAAGGTGGTGGATTTAAAGATACTTGGGTAATGGAGGATTAAGATGGAGCAATTATTAACAGCAAATGTAGCAAATAATCTTTATTGGTTTGGAAGATATTTAGAAAGAATTGAAGCCACTTTGATTGAAGCTGTTTATCATTTTGATAGAATAATTGATATTGATAAAGATTCTGGTAAAACATTTTATAAAAAATTAGGTGTTGATTTAGAATATGAAAATGCTAAAGAATTTTTAAATGTAGCAGTGTTTGGAAATCATAGTGCAAATGTACATAGTTTAATCTCTTTTGCAAAAGAAAATGCAATTATAAGCCGGTCTAATATGGATACAGAAGCATTTGGTTCTGTAATAGAACTTGCTGATTTACTAAAACATTCTAGTCATTCAAGTTTTAGTATAGATTGTAGATATATAGATTATGTTCTGTCTTTAATCAGCGAAATTTGGGGAGAATTAACAAGACGACAAAAGAGAAATAATAGTGATTATTTTATTAGACTTGGAAAATTGGTTGAAAAGGTTGATTTTCATTTACGAATAGAAAAAGATAAAGAATTATCACTAGTTATTATGGAAGAAATAGATAAAATTGTAATAAGATTAGCTCCCGATGCAAAATTCAAACCTCATGATGAAAAAGAATCATATGAAACGATTTTGAATTCTGTAAACAATAAAATTAAGAAAATAATAGTTGAGGAATAATGGTAATAGAAGAAATCTTTACATCAAATTTACCTGTTGGTGAAAAACTAGCTATAAAACGAGCTAGATTTGAATCGGCAACAATAGATAATAATAAAAAAGCTAAAAGAATTTCAATTGTAAGTGGTATTCATGGTGATGAATTAGAAGGACAATTGGTTATTTATCTTTTGGCTGATTGGTTAAACAAGAATAGTGAAAAACTAAAAGGAATTGTTGATTTATATCCTGCTGTTAATTCTTTAGGAGTAGATACAATTACAAGAGGTTTTCCTCTATATGATGTTGATTTAAATAGAACATTCCCTGGAAGTGCAGATGAATTTCTTCCAGGTCAAGTTGTTCATGCGTTAGCTTATGATGTAAAAGGAAGTGATATTGCTATAGATATTCACTCTAGTAATATTTTCTTAAGAGAAATTCCACAAATTAGAATAAATAAAGAGTTCTCAAAAGATACTCTTCCTTTAGCAAAAGAGCTAAATTGTGATTTTATTTGGATTCATGATGCAGTAACAGTTCTTGAAGCAACTTTCTCTCATACCTTAAATTCAATGGGAACTAAAACACTTGTTGTTGAAATGGGTGTTGGAATGAGACTTACAAAAGAGTATGGAAATCAACTTCTTATTGGTATTTTAAATCTTATGAAAAAAGAAGGAATTATCGAGTGTGAAGAAAACTTTGATGTTAGAGTTCCTTTTAGCTCAGAAGTAGGAGATGTGTTCTATTTAAATGCACCAAAAAGTGGTTTGTTTGTACCAACACTTGATCACTGTGCAATTATAAAAGAAGGAAATAAAATAGGAGATATTGTTGACCCTTTAAGCGGAACAATTTTATCTACATTAATTGCTCCTAATGATGGGATTTTATTTACATTAAGAGAATATCCAGTTGTTTATGAAGGGTCTTTAATAGCTAGAATTTTTGGAGAAAAAAGTGGAAAAAATTGAAATCTTACGAATAGAATCATTAAGTCGAGCACCTTTGGTTGTTGAAGGTTATTTATTTAAAGGTTCAAATCCAAAAGCTCCAAAAGTTGCAATTGTTGGTGCAATGGAAGGTGATTCTATACTGCCTTTATATTGTGCTTCTACTTTAGTTGATTTTTTTAAAAATAAAATTGAAGAAGAAAAAATAAAAGGTGATGTATTAATTATTCCATCAATTAATCATTATGCTCTAAATATTGGAAAACGATTCTGGCCTTTAGATAATACAGATATAAATATGATGTTTCCAGGATATGAGTTTGGTGAAACAACACAAAGAATTGCAAAAAAAGTTTTTGATGCAATAAGTGGATATGACTATGGAATTATACTTGAGAGAAGACCAGACCCTGCAACTTGTGTACCATATATAAAACTTTATAAAAGTGGATATGAAGATTTATTAGCAGCAAAAAGATTTGGTTTTAAATTAATTCACCATAGAACAATGAAATCAATTGATACTGTAACTTTACAGTATAACTGGCAACTTTGGGGAACAAAGGCTTTTTCTATAATGTGCCCAAGTGATAATCAAGTTGATAAAAAAACAGCAAGTCAAATAAATCAAGCAATTATCAGATTTATGGATAAAAGCAAAATTATAAATTATCACATTTTCAATGGCTATGAATCTACAATAATGGATAGAAATACAATCAATGTTGTAAAATCTCCAAATAGTGGTATCTTTATATCAAAAGAATTAGCAGGTAATTATGTTTCAAAAGACCAAGTAATTGGTGAAATAGTTCATTCTTTGGAAGGTGAAGTTATACATCAATTTTTAGCACCATGTAATGGAATGATTACTTGTTTTTATAGTAATTCACTTATTTATGAACATGCTGTTGCTTTTAGAATAGCAAGAATTGGTTAATAAAAATAGTTTTCTTTACCATGATTTAATCCTTATTATGACACATAAAAAAATTATTTATATAAGTAATTGTAAATTATATACACATAAAATTGATTATGATTTTTAACTTATGTATAAATTATGTTACTTATCATTAAGAAAAGTATATAATTAATAATAATTTGTAAATAAGGAAAACTTATGTTAAAGAACCTAAATACAAAAATGAAACTATTATTGTTTCCTTTTATGTTTATTGTGATAGTTGTTTTGTCTGCATTAATCTACTTAAATTATAGTGGTTTAGCGGAAAAAAGAAATGCCGTTGCATTAGAAACAGAAGGTTTTGTTCAAGATCTTTTAAAAGGAAGAATATCAGTTTATCAATTTTTGAGAAATCCAAATTCTGAAACTATTCAAAAAGTTAGAGATAATTTCAAGACTTTAGATAAAAATGTATCAGCATTAAAAGAAGAAGTTTCTGTTGAAAAAAATAAAGTTTTATGTGACGAGATACTTGCATCTTCAAAAAAATATATTGAATCTTTTGAAATTTATGCAAAAGGTTATAGTAAAGATGTTGAAGAAACAGCTGAATTAAAGGCTACATTAGCAGAGATGGTTAATGTTGGTGGAGTTCTTGAGTCTAAAATTAAAGATATCAACAAAAGTGCTTTAGAATTAAAAGAAGAAGCTCATTCTTCATTAAATAGTATGTTGATGATAGTTGCTATTGTTGCAGTTATTGCTTTCCTTTTCTTTTCATTAATTGTTGCAAGAATTGTTTCTAACTCTTTAGACAACTTCAAATCAGGATTAATATCGTTCTTCTCATACTTAAATAGAAGCTCAAATCAAATCTCTTTATTAGATGATTCAGCAAAAGATGAGTTTGGTGAAATGGCAAAATTTGTTAATGATAATATCAAACAAATTGAAAAAACAATCAACCAAGATAACCTATTAATTGATGATGCAAAAATAGTAATGAGTAGAGTAAATAATGGATGGTATGGACAATTTATTGAAAAATCAACAGCAAATACATCATTAGAAGAGTTTAAAAATAATGTAAATCAAATGATTGAAAGTACAAGAAAAAGATTTGAAGAAGTAGATGTAATCTTAGAAGAGTACTCAAAACTTGATTATAGAAAAGCATTAAAAATGCATCCAAATGATGAAAAAGGTGGAGTGTTTGAAAGATTAGTTGTTGGTATTAATACTCTACAAGATTCAATCACACAAATGCTAGTAGATAATAAAACAAATGGATTAACGTTAGATGCAAGCTCGGATATATTACTAGTAAATGTAGATAAATTAAATCAAAGCTCAAATGAAGCAGCAGCAAGTTTAGAAGAAACAGCAGCAGCAATAGAAGAGATAACATCAAATGTAAGAAATAATACAGAGAATATTGCAAAAATGGCTAAGCTTTCAACAGAAGTAACAAACTCGGCAAATCAAGGTGAAAAATTAGCAAATCAAACAACTAATGCAATGGATGAAATCAATAATCAAGTTAACTTGATTAATGAAGCAATTACTGTAATTGACCAAATAGCATTCCAAACAAATATTCTTTCTTTAAACGCAGCAGTAGAAGCAGCAACTGCTGGAGAAGCAGGAAAAGGATTTGCCGTTGTAGCACAAGAAGTAAGAAACTTAGCTTCTCGTTCAGCAGAAGCAGCAAAAGAGATAAAAACAATAGTAGAAAATGCAACAAGTAAAGCAGATTATGGGAAACAAATAGCAGGAAATATGATAGAAGGATATAAACAATTAAATGAAAATATCCAACATACAATAAATTTAATTTCAGATATTCAAAATGCATCAAAAGAACAATTGTTAGGAATAGAACAAATAAATGATGCAGTAACACAACTTGATCAACAAACACAACAAAATGCAATGGTAGCAAGTCAAACACATGATGTAGCAGTAATAACAGACCAAATAGCAAAATTAGTTGTAACACATGCAGATGAAAAAGAGTTTAATGGAAAAAATGAAGTAAAAGCTAAAGATATGAATTTAAGAAGTACACAAAAAGAGATTCATATAACACCAGCTAAAAAGACAGCACCAAAACATAATACACAAACAGTATCAGCAAAAAAAGATACAAAAGTTGTATCAGCAAAATCAAATGATGATGAGTGGGAAAGCTTCTAGGCTTTCCTCTACTCTTTTATAGCTTCAACATTTACTTTAACTTTTAAAGTACTTCCTCCACTACTTTGAACAACACCTTTTAGAGGTGAAATATCTAAATAATCTCGTCCATATCCTAAAATTACATATTCTTCATTTGGAATTTTATTGTTTGTTGGATCAAAATCTGCCCAACCAAAAGTTGGAATATAAATAGAAAACCAAGCATGTGATGCATCAGCTCCAAAAAGTTTTTCTTTTCCTTCTTCTTGAATAGTTTGAATATACCCACTTACATATCGAGTAGGAATTCCAATACTTCTTAAAGCAGAAATTGCAAATTGAGCAAAATCTTGACATACACCTTTTTTCTCTTTAAACACTACTTCAATAGGAGTTGTAATATCTGTAAAACCTGATACGAAATCAAAATCATTAAAAATTCTTCCCATAAATTCATAAGTAGCATCAAATAGTTTTTTTTCATCAGTAAAAGATTCTAATATATACTCTTTAATCTGAGCAGATGGAGTAGGAATAGATTCAGTTTCAAATAAAAAAAGTTTAGCAAGAACATCGTCTTTGTAGTATTTGTTTAATCTTTCTCTAGTTTCTTTAACTGTAATATTGATATCTTTTAAAGCTTCAATTTCTTTATTTATTTCGCTTTCAATTCTTTCAACTTTCGATTTTGCAATTACTTTTAAAGTTTTATGAGCTTCTCGAACTAACATAAAATTGTTTGTATTTTCAAAATAATCAATAAATTCCGAAGTTTCATATGGAGTAGGGTCAATTTCCAATGAATACTCTAGTAGTTTTTGAGTTGGTAAATTTTTTGGTTTTAATCTAGCAATATTATGGCTAAATGTTACAAGTGATGCATAATCAAATTTTGTTTCGTGATAAATTTCATAAATCATAATTACTCGTTGTTATGTGAAAAATATGTTTTTGTTAATTCTTCAGATGTTTTACTTAATAAATCAGAAAGTATAGAAAGAAAATTTTCTAATTCTTTATATATAAATTCATCTTCTTCTATCTCTAAAAGTTTATCTGAATTAGTAAGTGTTATCATAGAAAATGCTTTAAATACTGGTTCTTCAAAATTACTTAATCTAGAAGCATGACCATTTTTTGGTAATTCTTTTAAATCTTCTAATAATTGAGTGATTATATAAATCAATGATTTTGGGTATTTTGTATTAAAAAGTAAAAAATCTAATACATTTTTCAAATCTAAAGATGATTTATAATAGGCTCTATATGAGTTATAACTTTCATAAGAGTTAAGCATAGAATCTAAAACATCATATTCCAAAAGCTTATCAAGTTTTAAAGTAAGTAAAGACCTTAATTTAGATATTAAAAGTTGTGAAATCTCTAGTTTACATCCTATATCATAAAGAATTAAACCTTGTTCTTTAAAAATACTTTCGTCAATCAACTCTTTATAAGCCATTAGATAAATAAGAAGTCTATCTAATTCATTTATATGGTCTTTATATGATAAAACTTCTCTTTTATTATAGTTATTCCACTCTTTTTGCATTTTTTCATAAATTCTCCATGCTTCCATTGTAAGAAGATTTTTTACACTTGCATTTAGATTTGAAAGAAGGCTAAGTGAAAAAGATAGACTTCCTACTCTATTTTTATCTTTTATAAGTGAAATAATTTCAGCAAGAGGTTGTTTTAACTTCTCATCTAAAAAGCCAGGATAACACATCGTTAGGTGAGTCAATGCTGTATTTAATATTCTTGTTGTTTGTTTAGAGTTAGTATTATCATCATATCTGTTGATATTTAACATAGATTTTAGATTAAAACGAATCATTCTTGCTGTTGTAATGGCTCTACTTAAATATCTTCCCATCCAAAATAGATTTTCAGCTCTTTTTGTAGAGATGTTTTCAAGTCTAGAATCAAAAAAAGCTCTATTTTTAAAGATATTGTTTCCAATAAACTCTTCATCTTTTCCTAAAATCCATAAATCTTTACTAGCTCCACCTTTTTGATTTGAAACAACTAATGAATCTTTTGATGGTGAAACACGGATTAATCCACCTTGTAAAACTTGATAGTCATCTTCATCTAAATATGAAAAAGCTCTAATTACAGTATTTCTTGGTTCGATTTTTCCTTTTGAATATGAAGGTGTTGTTGAAAAATCAATTATCTCTTGACCAACATAATAGTGTGGATTTTTTTTGATTTTTTCACTTAACTCTAATAATTGTTGTTCATCAAATTTATTTGCAAAATAGACTTCAATATTGTCAGTTCTATCAATCTTTTTTACAATTAAATTTTTTAGATTTTCTAATACAAAATCCAGTTCTTTTTTTTGTCCACACCACCAAGTAGCTATTTGAGGAAGAATTAATTCTTCATCTAATAAAAATTTTGCAATATTTTTCATAAAAGGATTTAATCCAATATTCTCAAGTATTCCAACTCCAATTGGATTAATCATAGATAAGTTATCTTCTCTAACAACATTTACAAGACCTGCAACACCTAAATGAGAATCATTTTTTAGTTCAAGAGGGTCACAATATTGTGCATCAACTCTTCTTATTAAAGTGTCAACACGTCTTAAGCCTTTTAAACTTTTTAGCCAAAGGTGATTATTTTTTACAAGTAAATCTTCACCTTGAACTAATGTTAAATCTAAATAAGAACTAAGATAAGAGTGTTCAAAATAGGTCTCATTTAAAGGACCTGGAGTTAAAAATGCGATTAAAGGATTTTCTTGATTTGAAGGTGATAAAGATTTGAGCATATTTTTATAACCTTCTATAAATTTAGCCATTTTCTTTATCTCAACATTTGGATATAAATCATTTGAAATAGAGTTCATTGTAAGACGATTTTCTATTGCATATCCAAGACCTGATGGAGATTGAGTTCTATCATTTATAACCCAAAATTTACCATCTGGACCTCTACTTATATCACTTGCATAAAATCTTAGAGAGTAATAATCTTTATTTTTAAAGTTAAAAACTTCTGGAATAAAACTTTTATGACCAAAAACTATTTCAGCAGGAATAATTCCTTCTTTTATAAGTTTTTGCTCAGTATATAAATCTTTAAAAATTAGATTTAGAAGTTTGGCTCTTTGTTTTAAACCTTTAGAAACTTCTTCCCATTCTTGTGAAGTTATAACTAAAGGAATAGGGTCAAGATTCCATCTTCTATTGTTTCCTTCAGGGTCATTGTAGATATTGTATGTAACACCATTATCTTCAAGTCGCCAATCAATTTCTAGTTGCTTTTGTTCTAATTGTTTGATTCCCGCATTTTCAAGTCCAGCTATAATATCTTTCCAGTGAGGTCTAATATTACATTCGTTATCAAACATTTCATCAAATGATGATTCTAACCTACAACTATCAAAAATTGACATCTAATTTTTCATCCACCTTTGTCTTAAATCTAATGTATGAGGATACTCTTTATTTTTTGGCATTTCATGGAAGTATAATTTTTTACTTCCTGTTCTACTTGTCATAACTCTTGATGCTTCAACTGCAAAAACAGAGTTTGTTTCACCTGTGATTTTTGCTTCCATAGGAGTTACTTCCCCTTGAGAATGGTTAAAATCCCAATATCTGTTTATTCTTCTTGATTCAGCTTCATAAGAATTTACAGGGAAAGAATCATAACTTCTTCCACCAGGATGAGAAACAAAATAGTTAAATCCGCCAACAGATCTTGTATTCCATTTATCTATTATATCAAAAGTTAAAGGTGTATCAACTTTAATAGTTGGATGTAGTGCTGACCAAGGTTGCCAAGCTTTATATCTAATACCACTTACATATTCACCTTCAACATTTGTTTTTGTAAGAGGAACTTGAACTCCATTACAAGTAATTACATATCTCTCTTCATTAAAATCTTGGATTTTGATTTGTAATCTTTCAAGTGAAGAATCAACGTATCTTGCTGTTCCTTGACTTCCAGATTCTTCTCCTAAAACATGCCAAGGCTCAATAGCAGCTCTAATTTCAACATGCATTCCACCAATAGTTGTCATTCCATATAATGGGAATCTAAATTCAAAGAATGGGTCAAACCAATCAAGTTTAAACTCATATCCTTCATCATTTAGATATTCAACTACACTTCTTAAATCTTCTTTTACATAGTGTTCAAGTAAGAATTTATCATGAAGTCTTGTTCCCCAACGAATAAGATTGTGTTTATATGGTCTTTTCCAAAAACAAGATACCAAAGCTCGAACTAATAACATTTGTAAAAGTGCCATTTGTGAGTGTGGTGGCATATCAAAAGCACGTAATTCTAAAATACCAAGTCTTCCACTTGCACTATCAGGTGAATAAAGTTTATCTATACAAAACTCACTTCTATGTGTATTTCCTGTAATATCTGTTAACATATGTCTAAATAATCTATCAGTTAACCAATAAGGAACATCTCCATTTTCAGGTATTTGAGAAAAGGCAATTTCTAATTCATATAGATTTTCAATTCTTCCTTCATCAACTCTTGGAGCTTGAGAAGTTGGTCCTATGAACGCCCCACTAAATAGGTATGATAATCCTGGATGATGTTGCCAGAAAGTGATTAAACTTCTAAGTAAATTTGGATTTCTAAGTAATGGTGAATCACTTGGTTCCATAGCTCCAATTGTCACGTGATTTCCACCTCCTGTTCCTGTATGTCTTCCATCTATCATAAACTTTTCAGTTCCAAGTCTACATAATCTAGCATCTTCATAAAGACTTAAAATATTATCACTTAACTCTTTCCATGAACTTGTTGGTTGAATATTTACTTCAATAACACCTGGGTCTGGAGTAACTTTGATTCTATCTGTTCTTAAATCATGAGGTGGTTCGTATCCTTCAATTATAACAGCCATATTAAGTCTACTTGCTGTTTCTTCAATTGAAGCAATTAAATCTAAGAAAACTTCAGTTTTTTCAATAGGTGGAAGGAAAATACAAAGTTTATTATCTCTTACTTCAATACTTAATGCTGTTCTTACAAAAGCTGTATATTTATTTTTAAGAGTAGTTTTTTTGCTCATTTTCTTAGCACGTTTTTCAACAGCACTAATATAATCTCCAAGTGCAGGATAAGAAGCAAATAAATCAGGTTCAAAATCTTGTTCTAATTCAACTTGAGGTTTAACAATAAGTGATTCAAGTGGAAGTCTAAGTCCAATAGGAGAGTTTCCTGCTCCTAAAAATAGATGTCCACGTCTAAATTCCCATTTTGAAGTAATCCATTTTGTAAATCCAAAACTAACTGGAAGTACGTATCCTACTTCATTGTTTAATCCATAAGTTAATTTTTGAGCAATAGTTTTTCTTTCAAGTGGGTCTTTTAAATCATATTTTAAAGGGTCAATATCAATTGGAAGTTCTGCTTCTTTCATAATATAATAAATAGGGTCTTCAAAAGCTGGAATTACATTTTCATCACTTATACCTAAAATTAAAGAAAGTGTTGAAATAAACTCTTTTGCATCAGCCGTTGTGTAAGCATAACTTTTATTCATATCAGCTAATAAATCTGGATTTTTCCAAATAGGTTTACCGTCTTTTCTCCAAAAGATAGTTGTTTGCCAACGTGGTAGGGGTTCTCCTGGATACCATTTCCCTTGAGCATGATGTAATAATCCACCATTTGTATTTGTTTCAAGTAATCTTCTTGATAGATTATTTGCTAATTCTCTTTTATGAGGTCCATCTGCTTCACTATTCCATTGAGCAGATTCCATATCATCAATAGATACGAAAGTTGGTTCTCCTCCCATAGTTAAACGAACATCATTTTTTACTAAATCTTCATCAACTTTAAATCCAAGTTTATATATCTCATCCCATTGCTCTTCTTTATATGGTTTTGTAACCCTTGGTGATTCGAAAATTCTTGTTACTGTGTTTTCAAAGAAAAATTCTGTTTCACATTTATCACTAAATCCTTCAATTGCATGAGCACTGTTGTAGTGAGGTGTACAAGCAAGTGGTATGTGTCCTTCTCCTGCAAAAAGTCCACTTGTACTATCAAGTCCAATCCATCCTGCACCTGGAACATAAACTTCTGTCCAAGCATGTAAATCTGTAAAGTCAGCTTCAGGACCACTTGGTCCATCAAGTGATTTAACATCTGCTGTTAATTGAACTAAATATCCTGAAACAAAACGAGCAGCAAGTCCTAAATGTCTTAATACTTGAACAAAAAGCCAAGCAAAGTCTCTACAACTTCCTAATTTTTTCTCTAAGGTTGTTTTACAAGTTTGCACACCAGCTTCAAGTCTAACTGTATAGTTTAAGTGTTGATTGATTTTTTGATTAACTTCAACTAAAAAATCGATAATAGGTTTTTCTTTTTTATCAAGTTTTTTAACAAACTCTTTTAGTAATTTGCCTTTTTCTTCTATTTTTAAATATGGTTTTAATTCATGTTTTAAATCTTTTTTATATTCAAAAGGGTAGTTTTTAGCACTATCTTCTACGAAAAAGTCAAAAGGATTTATTGTAATCATGTCTGCAATTATTTCTACATCAACACAAAATTCTTTGGTTTTTTCTGGGAAAACTAATCTTGCTAAATAGTTTCCAAAAGGGTCTTGTTGCCAATTTATAAAATGATTATCAGGTTTGATTTTTAATGAATAGGCTTCAATAGGGGTTCTACTATGAGGAGCAGGTCTTAATCTTATAATGTGTGGTGACAATGAAATAGCTCTATCATATTTGTAATGAGTTTTATGAGAAATTACTACTTTTAAAGACATATTTTAATCCTTTTTTTGAATTAAAATCATTATACAAAAAATAATAAAAAGTTAGTTATTAAATTTTGTATAGAAGTAATACAATTGTAACTGAAATATATTGTTTATATTTTAGTACTTGATTTCAATCAATTAAAAAAATTTTTAAATTAAATAGAATTCGTAAAAATTAGGAGATTTAAATGTTAATAAATAAAAATAATTTACCACTTGTTGCTATGGAATTTATGAATGTAACACATTTTGAAGATGTTGATATTATAAATGAACTTTATGAAAAAATTTTAGATTATGAAAAAGATTCTTCTAATTTGAACTTTGAAGATTTAAAATCAAAATATATAGAATGGATAGTTCATACTGAAAATCATTTTGCAACAGAAGAAAAAGAGATGAGAGAAAAAGTTTTTTTTGCATATTCTTTTCATAAAGCAGAACATGATTCAAATTTATATGAAATTAACAGAGTTTTAGAGAATTTCCAAGTAGAAAAAGATATTTCTAAATTAAAAAGCTATTTTGAAAATAATCTAGTGTCTTGGCTAATAAATCATATACAAAGTATGGACACTGTTACTGCAATGTTCTTTAAAACTGGAATGAGCCCTTGTTCTATGCATTAATTTAGCACTAAAAATATTTTAGTGCTAAATTAAAAATCTCCATCAAATAGTAATTATATAAAATAGTTAGCACTATATATTGACAAGTGCTAAAAAATATGTTAATATTTCATCAGCTTGATAAATATAAAGTCAAGTTTACAATTTATCTAAGGAGTTAGAGATGTTAATTACAAAATTTGACCCATTTAAACAATTAAAAGAATTAGAAAAAAATCTATATAACCAATCTAAAAATGAAGGTGTTGGTGCTTTCGTCCCAGTTGTAAATACAAGGGAAGGGGAGTTTGCTTATCATGTTGATGTTGACTTACCTGGTGTAAAAAAAGAAGATATAAAAGTTGATATAAATAAAGGTGTTTTAACAATCAGTGGAGAAAGAAAACTCAAAGAGGAAGTTAAAGAAGAAGATTATTATAAAGTAGAAACATATTTTGGGAAATTCTCAAGAAGTTTTACGCTTCCAGATAATGCAGATATTGAAAATATTGAAGCAAGCAGTGATAATGGAGTTTTAGAAGTAATAATCCCGAAACTAAAAGATGATAATACGAAAAAAACAATTACAGTAAAATAAGAGGGAGTGAAAACTCCTTCTTACAAAGGAGATTTCAATGGAAAAGAACAAAACAAATAAAATCGATTATATTATTTTGATGAGTATTTATACTTTATCAATTTTAAGTTCATTTTTTATTTTACAAAAGTAAAAATCAAGCAGATAATTTTAAAATAGTTATCTCACTTGAAGCCCCCAATCTCATGGGTGGTCCCCAAAATCCTGTACCTTTATTAACATAAACTTGAGTTGAATTACTATGTTGATTTAAACCTTTTACATATGGTTGTTGAAGTTTTACTAAAAAATTAAATGGAAAAATTTGTCCACCATGTGTATGACCACAAAGAATCAAATCTATTCCATGTGTATCAATTTCTTCAACAAATTTTGGTTGATGAGCTAATAAAACAGTTGGTTCATTTTGAGTATTTTCTAAAGCTTTATTTATGTTAGGCTCAAAAGAACCATATCTATTTCCAAATCTATCATAAACACCACAAAGATAAAATCCTTTATCTTTTTCTCCAATATAAACATTTTCATTTTCAAGTGTTTTTATATTTAGAGTATTTACATAATCAATTATTGGTTTAACTCCATGAAAATACTCATGATTTCCCACTATAAAATAAGTTCCATATTTTGAGTTTATATTTTTTAATTCATCAAGTGCAGGTTTTGCATATTCAAGTTTTGTATCAACTAAATCACCAGTTATTACAACAACATCTGGATTTAAAATATTTACTTTTTTTACAAGATTAGTTATAAAATCCTTTGTGATTAATCCACCAATATGAATATCACTTAATTGAACTATCGAATAGGCTTCTTTTAAATATTTTATTTTTACATCAACAACTTCAAGTTCAATATTTCTAGCATTATCAATGGCTTTTGCATTAGTTGCAATTACAGCTGAAATTACACCAATGTCTAGACCTTTTTTGAAAAACTCTCTTCGATTTTTTGTATATTTTGTTTTAGATAAACCAAATGAGATGAATTCATGAAATAAAGTGATTATAAATGTTAAAAAAATCACCCCAATTGGCAAAGAAAGGAGAAAATAGAGCCAATTTGGCACTATTGGAAAGTATCTAGCTATTGGATACATAAGTACCCCAAAAAATGTTAGATATAGTAAAAAGCTAAGATACTTTTTTGTTTTATAATTAAAATCCAGTTTATTTATAAGACGTTTTTTTATTACCCATGTTTGGAAAGCAAAAACAGTCAAAAAAACTGAAAAAAATATTATAAAACTCATGGAGGAATTGTAGACATTTTAGGTTAATGAACTCTAAATGGATTGTTTAGTTTTTGTTTAGTTTATAAAATTATAAAAATTAAGTTACAAAATTATACATAAATAATGTTTTTAATGATTAATTAATAATAAAATATAAAAAAGAGTGATTTGTGAGTCAATTGCCTGATAGACTTCGATTTGTATACATATTTTAATGTATTTTCAAATAAAAATAAAGGGAAAAATAATGAAAAAATCATTAGTTATGACAAGTTTAGTTTTAGCAAGTACATCAATGATGGCAATGGATTTACAATATTTCTTAGGTGCTGGTGTTGAAAGAGGAGATTTAGATTATAAAATCAATGGTTCAGGTTCAAATGGTAATGTTATAAATTTATCAGATAATGTAACAGATTCTACTTTAAAATTAAAAGCAGGGATAATATTAGATAATACACATAGAGTATCAATATCTCATGCAAATTTTAATGCAACTGATACAGATTTTAGAGTAATTTTAGGGAATTATGATTATTTAATGCCAATAAATAATGAGTTTAGATTATATGCTGGTGTACATGTTGGTAATGCAGAATATAAAGAAACAAATATTGATACATTAGGAACTGCAAAAATCTCAGGTTTAGCATATGGAGCACAAGTTGGTGGGATTTATGATATTACAAAAAATATTGAATTAGAGTTAGGATTAGCATATACAAAATATAATTTAGATAAAACTTTCAATTGGTCAGATGGCGGTGTTGATATGACAGCTAAAATTGAAATTGAAGATTCAACATCAATGTTTGCAGGTTTAAATTTTAAATTCTAATTTTGAATCAAAAAAGGAAACTGAAATAATTTTCAGTTAACCTTTTTAACTAAAATAAATTATTTAACAATCTTTTTAATACTCTCAATTAAATTTTTAATATCTTCTTTTGTTTGTGAAAAATGAATAGAAATTCTAACCCATCCTGGACGATTATTTATATCTAGTTCCTTTATCCCAAGTAAATCATGTCCATAAGGTCCAGCACATGAACATCCAGCTCTTGTTTGGAAATTATCAGTTGAAGACAAATTGTTACATAAATCATAAGGACTTAAACCTTTTATATTAAAAGAAACAATTCCTATATTTTCAACTTCTTGATTTCCATAGATCACACAATTTGGTATATTTTTTAGTTCACTTATAAAATACTCTTTTAATTCATTTTTTCTATCTTTTATAAAATCAAAACCTATTTCATTTCTTAGTTGATATGCAAGGCTTGCTCGAATAAATTGCAAAATAGGTGGAGTTCCAGCATCTTCTCTAGCTTCTATATCTTTTTGATAATATTGCGAATCTTTATTTACATACTCTACCGTTCCGCCACCAGCAAATGTTGGAGCAATTGATGTATCAATAAGATTTTTTCTAATAATTAATAATCCACAACTTCCAGGACCTCCAAGAAGTTTATGAGGAGATAAAACTAAAGCATCATATAATTCACATGGTACATTTATATATGGACTACTTGCTGCTGCATCAAATAAAACTTTCCCACCATAACGTTTAATAAGTTTTGATATCTCTTCATAAGGAGTAATTATTCCAGATACATTTGAAGCAATACAAAAGCAACCAATGATTTCTCTATGAGCATTTTCTTGCAGAACTTCTTTTAATTGAAAAAGGTCAACCAATCCATCACTTGTTAGTTTTATCCTTATTACTTCACATAAAGCTTCTCTATAACTTACTTCATTTGAATGATGTTCATAAGGTCCAACGATGATTAGTGGAAGTTTCTTTTTAGCTACTGTTATTCCAAATCTTTTAATTGTTGCAGGAGGAATATATATTCCTAATAATTCTTGAAATTTTTTTATAGCAGCAGTTGTTCCACAACCGCTAGGAAGTATTGCAAATTCATCATTTAATTCCAAAGATTTTGCTAGATTTTTTCTTGCAAGTTCATAATAATTTGATGTAGTATCAGCATTTGAAGCTTCTTTAGAGTGAGTATTTGCATAAGTTTCTAAAACATCAAAAATTCTATTTTCTATTTGTCTAAATGCAAGTCCCGAAGCAGTGTAATCAAAATACTCTTTTTTATTTTTTCCAATTGTGTTGTATCTAATAAAGTTTAATAAATCTGTATTTTCATTGAAAAAAGGTCTAAAAATATTTTTATCCATAAATTTTTACTCTTTATAATTAGTTATTGTTATCTGTTTTATAATTTTAAGTTATTTAGTATAAGAGTTGGCTTCAATAAAAAGAGCTTAATAAAAAGCTCTTTTTTAAACAAAAGGATTAAAGTTGATTTTTTCTAACTCTTTTGCTAAGTTTTCAGCACTTATTGTAGGAACATTTAGAATAATAATATTCCCTTTATGCGTGATTTTAACTCTACTTGCTTCATATTTTTCAAGCAAAGTTGATAATGTGTCAATATTTGTACTAGAAATAGTTGAAGATTTTACTCTACAACCTATATAACTTTGACCTTCAATTTTACTTTTATTAATTCCAAGTCTAGGTTTTCTTGGGATGATATTTTCACTTTTATTTATATTTCTTTGAATTTTGTAATTTACAGTTGCATTTAAAATATCAGAGAATTTGTTGAATCCCCAATTATTTACAAGATATTCAAACGTACTTCTTCTTGGATTTTCTCTATCTCCAAAATCTTTATAAATATTAGCAATTGCAATTGCAGTTTTTATAACTTGTGCAGGTGTGATATAACCTATAATTTTGTCTAAAATTTTAACTGCAAAAACAATTTTATCTTTTTCATCTTTTGTTGCATTAAAACTAACATCTGGTGTAAATTGAACATCACATCCTTCTTCATAACCACTAATTGCAATTTGAAGTTTATTTGGAAGATTTTCAAAATTTTTATTCCCAATAAATGTTTCATTTAACTTATTTGCAAGAGGTTCAACATCTAAAAGTTGCGTATGGTCTATTCCATTTACTGGACAAGTTAAAACTCTTCTTACTGTATGACCCGCTTCAAAATAAGTGTTTAAATTTATCTCTTGAAGAAGTTTTAAAATCTCTGGTAAATCAAAAATTTTTAGATTAGTAAGTTCTATTTTTTGTTCATCTGAAAAAATCAAAGTCTCATTACTATATTTTTTAGATATTAAACTAAGAGTTTTTAATTGGATTAGATTTAATTCTCCCATAGATAATGGAATTTTTAGTTTAAAATAGTTTTGTTCTTCATCTTGTGCATAAAGTCCATACCATTTGAATCTCTCCATATCTTCAAGACTCATTCTTTCACCAAAAACTGCATAGAAGTAGATGTCTGCTAATACATCTACTCCACTTTTCTCTTTTTTTATTTTTTCTATATTTAATGCTAAATTGTTAGACACTATATTGCCTTACATTCCCATTCAGGATAATTTCTTCTAATAAATTCATTTAATTCAATTTCTGCTTTTGAATAAACTTTTTTCTCTTCTTCTAAATGAGCAAAACCTTCAATAGAAGATACAATCATACCAGCACCAACAGTTGAGTTATTGTATTTATCAATAATGATAAAACTTCCTGTGTATCTATTTTCATGGTATGGATCAACTGCAATTTCTCTATCTAATGATAATGTACATTTTGCAATATCATTTAAAGCTAATTCTGTTGCATCAATCTCTTCAAATGTATTGATATTCTTTTTAAATTCAATAGCATTAAATGCACCATTTAATACTGAAGTTGCTCTTTTAATAATATAGTTTTGATTTAATTTTAAAGGAGCTTCATCCATCCATACAACCATACAAGATAAGTGATTAGATACTTTTGGAATATCGTCTGATTTTACAATCATATCTCCTCTAGAAATATCAATTTCATCTTCAAGTGTAATTGTTGTTGCCATTGGAGCAAATGCTCTATCTATAGTTTCAACAGTTTCATCTTTTCCAATTGGTCTTAAATCTTTAATATCATTTGATACGATAGATTTAACTTTTGATGTTTTTCTTGATGGTAATACTGTAATCTCATCACCAACTTTGATTTCACCACTTGCTATTGTTCCTGAAAAACCTCTAAAATTTAAGTGAGGACGTACTACATATTGAACAGGTAATCTAAATGAAGATGACTCTTGTTTATTAATAGGTGTAGTATCTAATAATTCCATTAAAGGAAGTCCTGTATACCAAGAACACTTAGGTGAAATAGTTAAAATATTATCTCCATCAAGTGCAGAAATTGGAATAAATTGAATATTTAAATCTTTGTTATGTGGAAGATATTCAATAATTTCATTGTAATCACTTTTAAACTTTTCAAATACTTCTTGGCTAAAATCAACTAAATCCATTTTATTAATAGCAACGATTAGGTTTTTAATTCCTAAAAGACTTGCAATGTATGAGTGTCTTTTAGTTTGTGTTAAAATACCTTGTCTTGCATCAACTAAAATAATTGCTAAATCAGCTGTACTAGCTCCCGTTGCCATGTTTCTTGTGTATTGCTCGTGACCTGGAGTATCTGCTATGATGAATTTTCTTCTTTCTGTTGAGAAAAATCTATAAGCAACATCGATAGTAATACCTTGCTCTCTTTCACTTGCTAATCCATCAACTAAAAGTGCTAAGTCAATTTTATCACCAGTTGTTCCAACTTTTTTACTATCTTTTTCAATAGCAGCTAATTGGTCTTCAAAAATCATTTTTGAATCATAAAGTAATCTTCCAATTAAAGTTGATTTACCGTCATCTACTGAACCACAAGTAATAAATCTTAAGATTTCTTTGTTTTCGTGTTCTTTTAAATATTGTTCAATATTTTGTGAAATTAAATCTGATTGATGTGCCATCTTAAAAATATCCTTCTTGTTTCTTTTTCTCCATTGAGGCATCCCCATCAGAGTCTATAAGTCTTCCTTGTCTCTCACTTGTTGTACAAATAAGCATCTCTTGAATAATCTCTGGTAGTGTTGTAGCTTCAGAGTTTACTGCTCCAGTTAATGGATAACATCCTAAAGTTCTAAATCTTACCATCTCTTTTTTAGCTGTTTTTCTTAATTCTTCAGGCATTCTATCATCATCAACCATGATTTTTGTACCCATATATTCTACTACTTCTCTCTCTTTTGCAAAGTATAAATCTGGAATAGAAATATTTTCTAAATAGATATATTGCCAAATATCAAGTTCTGTCCAGTTTGATAAAGGGAATACTCTAATAGATTCACCTTTTGTGTGTCTTCCATTATAGATATTCCAAAGTTCTGGTCTTTGATTTTTTGGATCCCATCTATGGTTTTTATCTCTAAATGAGTAAATTCTCTCTTTAGCTCTTGATTTTTCTTCATCTCTTCTAGCTCCACCAAATACAGCATCAAATTGTTGAATGTTTAACATATTTTTTAAACCTTCAGTTTTCATGATATCTGTATGTAACGCTGAACCATGAGTAAAAGGAGAGATATTCATTTCAGCTCCTTTTGGATTGATATAAACTAAAAGTTCCATACCAACTTCTTTAGCTCTTTTATCTCTAAACTCAATCATCTCTTTAAATTTCCATGTTGTATCAACATGAACTAAAGGTAGCGGTGGAGGCGCTGGATAAAATGCTTTTTGTAAAAGATGTAACATAACTGAACTATCTTTTCCAACACTATATAACATTGCTGGATTAGAAAATTCTGCTACTACTTCTTTCATAATATGCATTGATTCTGCTTCTAGTTGTTTTAGATGAGTTAACCTATCTTGGCTTATTTGCATTTTCTTCCTTTCTTATTTTTTGTGTAAACCACACTCTTTATGTTCTGGGTTCTCCCACCACCATCTTCCTGCTCTTATATCTTCACCTTCTTTTATAGCTCTTGTACAAGGAGCACATCCAATACTAGGGAAACCTTTATCGTGAAGTTTGTTATATGGAACTCTATTTTCTTTTATATAATCCCAAACATCTTTTTCACTCCAGTTGATTAAAGGATTTACTTTGATAACTTTGAAGTTTTCATCCCATTCAACTAAAGGCATATCAACTCTTGTAACACTTTGAGATGCTCTTAATCCAGTAATCCAAACTTCAACGCCTTGTAAAGCTCTTTTTAACGGTTCAATTTTTCTGATATTACAGCAGTTTTTTCTATTATCAATACTTTCATATTGACCATTTACACCTTGTGTTTGATAAAGCTCTTGTACTTTTTCACTATTTGGAAAAAATACATCAATTTTTACACCATATTTTAGATTTGTAGCATCCATTACATCATAAGTTTCAGGATGTAATCTTCCTGTATCTAATGTAAATATTGTTGCATTTTTATCTTTTTTAAGTAGTAAATCTGTCAAAACTTGGTCTTCTGCTGCTAAACTTGAACTTAAAGCTACATTTTTAAAATTATCTAAAAGATACGCAACAACTTCTTGTGTTGATTTGTTTTCAAGTTCTTTATTTATTTTTGCTATTAACTCTATTTTACTCATTTACTAACCTAAATTTGATAATCATTTACTGGTTCTTTTACTCTTCCAAAAGATAACTTATTCCAAGCTCTTTCGTGGAAATAGTATAAAGCCATTTTCGTTATAACTTCAATTGAACCAATTGAAGCAGCCATTATTAGATTTCCAGTTACAAAGTAAGAAACTATCATCGTATCAAGTGTTCCTACTGTTCTCCAAGATATTGCTTTTACAACTGACCTATAAGGTTTTTCGTGCATAAATTTTCCCTATTTTATTTCTTATGATAAAGAGTTCTTACTCTTCATCATAATTGTATAAACCAGAACTTAGGTATCTCTCACCTGTGTCACATAAAATTGTAACGATTGTTTTACCTTTATTTTCTGGTCTAGCCGCAACTAATGCTGCAACGTGAGCGTTTGCTCCAGCACTGATTCCAACAAGTAATCCCTCAGTTAATGCTAATTTTCTTGAACTTTCAATAGCATCATCATTTGATACTTGAATTACTTCATCATAAATTCCAGTATTTAAAACTGCAGGTACAAATCCAGCTCCAATTCCTTGAATTTTGTGAGGTCCTGGTTTTCCACCACTTAATACAGGACTTGCTTCTGGCTCAACTGCAATAATTTGTACATTTGGATTGTGAGCTTTTAAAACTTCACTTGTTCCAGTAATTGTTCCACCAGTTCCAACTGCTGCAATGAAGATATCAACTTTACCATCTGTATCAGCTAAAATTTCTTTTGCTGTTGTAAGTCTGTGAATCTCTGGATTTGCAGCATTTGCAAATTGTTGAGGAATGAATGAATTTGGAGTTTCCGCATGTAACTCATCAGCTTTTTCGATAGCACCTTTCATTCCTTTTTCTGGAGCAGTTAAAACAAGTTCTGCACCTAATGCTTTTAATAATCTTCTTCTTTCAATACTCATTGATGAAGGCATTGTAAGAATTAATTTAATTCCTAAAGCAGCACAAACAGAAGCTAATGCAATTCCTGTATTTCCACTTGTTGGTTCAATTACGATTGTATCTTTATTGATTAAACCAGCTTTTAAAGCAGCGTTTATCATGTTTGTTCCAATTCTATCTTTTACTGAATGTGATGGGTTCATAAATTCACATTTACCTAAAACAGTTGCTCCGCTTGCATTACTTGCAGCTTGTAATTTTACTAAAGGTGTATTACCAATTAATTCCGTTATGTTATTTGCGTATTTCATTTCTTGCCTTCCTTAAATATTGTAATGTAAAAATTCGTTATATTTATCTTGATATTCATCTAGTTTTGATAGTTGAATATCAAAGATTTTTTTCATACTATTTTTTGACTCATCAAAAAAGATATTCAAAATTGGATTATCTGTTTTTGTGTCAATAATTTTTATATCATCTTCTAAAGCAATCAAAATATCAACTACTTTGATTTCTTCTGGACTCTTTGCAAGGGTGTAACCACCTCTTGCTCCTCTTATACTTTTTACTAAATCAGCTCGTCTTAATTTACTTAAGAGCTGTTCCAAGTAATTTTGAGGAATGTTAGCATTTGCAGATATTTCCTTGATTTGCATGGGACTATCTTCTTGATGCTTACTTAACTCGTACATGGCAGTTAAACCATATACCCCTTTTGTTGATATTAGAGGCATTTTTCTAGTTTAATGCAAGATTTAGATCTTCAATAAGATCAACAGGATTTTCTAAACCAATAGAAAGTCTAACAGTCACAGGATTAACACCCGCTTTTACTAACTCTTCTGGACTCATTTGAGAGTGAGTAGTTGAAGCTGGATGAGTAATTAGTGATTTACTATCTCCAATATTTACAACAACGCTAAACAGTTTAACGCTATCAATGATTCTTTTTGCTTCTTCAAAAGATTCAACATCAAATGAAATTAATCCAGATGCTTTTCCACCTTTGAAATATTTTTGAGCTTTATCATAATATTTATTTGATTTTAGCCCTGGATAATTTACCGCTTTTACTTTTGGATGTGACTCTAAGAATTTTGCAACTTCTAAAGCGTTATCAGAGTGTTTATCAACTCTTAATCCTAAAGTTTCTAATGTTTGAATTAAAAGCCAAGAGTTAAATGGAGCTTGAGTTGCACCGATATCTCTTAATAATGCTAATCTAATTCTTAAACAAAAGTTTGGAAGTGGAACATCCGTATAAACTAATCCATGATATGACTCATCTGGTGTTGTAAAGTGAGAATATCTATTTGAATTTGCTTTGAAAAATTCTGCTAATCCATCTCTTTCTACAACGATTCCACCAATTGCAGTTCCTTGACCATTTGTATATTTTGAAGTTGAATGAACAACAACATCAACTCCCCAAGCGATTGGATTAAATAACGCTGCACTTGCAACTGTATTATCACAAACAGTTAAAACACCATGTCTTTTTGCAATTTCAACTACTTTTTCAACATCAGTAATTGCAATTTGTGGATTTGATAATGATTCAAAGAAAATTGCTTTTGTTTTATCATCAATTAACTCTTCTAAATTAGAAGCGTCATCACTTTTAAATACTTTTGCACTGATTCCAAATCTTTTAATAGTATGAGTTAAAAGTGTAACTGCTCCACCATATAATTTATCAGAAATAATGATATTATCACCAGCTTCAGCAACATTTGCAATCGCATAAAAAATTGCAGCTTGTCCTGAAGATGTACAAATAGCTGCTGCTCCACCTTCTAGTTGTGCAAATCTTTGCTCTAAAACATCTGTTGTTGGGTTTGTTAATCTTGTATAGATTGGTCCTAATTCTTTTAATGCAAATAAATTTGCTGCATGTTCACTATCTCTAAACGCATAAGCTGTTGTTTGAGAAATTGGAACAGACATCTCTCCGTTACCTTGTTTTTTATTATATCCTGCATGTATTGCAATTGTTTCTTTTTCCATGTATCTTAATCCTTTTTAAATTAATCAACTTTAATTATGTTGAAATTATAGAACATTTTTGAATTAATGTCAAGTAGTTTAATCAAAATTAATATAATACCCTTTAAATAAGGTGTATATATCTAACTTGATTAAATCTATCAAGATTATATCACATCATTATAAGAATTAGGGTAAAATACCAAAAAATCAATATATTAGGTCAAAATAAATATGGAAAAATATAATATCTTTGATGAAATTCCAATAGATAAAAGTGAAGAAAAATTTTTTGAAATTTTTAAAAATGAGAAGATAAAAATAGAAAAAATTGTTTCAAATGGTCAAAAATCACCTGAAAATTTTTGGTATGAGCAAGAACAGAGTGAATATATTTTACTTCTTGAGGGTTTTGCTATACTTGAATTTGATGATTATGAAGTTGAGTTAAAAAAAGGTGATTGTTTAAATATAAAAGCATTTGAAAAACACAGAGTAAAGTTTACAAGCCAAATAGAGCCAACTATTTGGTTTGCAGTTTTTTACTAAAAAATCACAATTGACCTACCAAAAGGAATTCTATCTTTTCTATTTGATAAAGCCCAAAGAACTTCATATGATGGTGGAATTCTTGGAAAAATTCCATCACCATCAGTAAAATATAAAAGCATACTACTCATAGGAAAGTTTGCATCAATGTAGTCAAATACAGGACGATAGTCAGTTCCTCCACCACCTTTTAAAACAAAATCAATATCTTGAGCATTTTTAAAACTATAGTGACCTTGTATTTTTGCATCAGCGATTAGAAGTTCTATATTAACTGCCGGAAAATTTTGCATAATAGTTTTAAACTCTTCAACAAAAGCTCCTAAAATCTCTTCTTGAATAGAACCAGATGTATCAATAGCAACTATAAGACTTAATGTATCACTTGTAAGTGATGGCAGAGCAAAACCACGATATAGATGTTTTTTATTTGGTGGCATAAAAGCGTAGTTGTTCCTCATATGACGATTTATGGCATTGTATAATTCAAACTTCCAATCGATATTTTTAGCTTCAACTTTTTTTGCTAATCTTTCAAAACCTAAAGGCATTAAAGATTTTCTTATAGCTACCTCTTTTGCTAAAGTTGAAGCATATTCCCACTGTTCTTCATCTCTTTCATCAAGGTTTTCTTCGATATTTTTTACTTTTGTAAATTTGTTCTCTTCATTTTGTTCTTGCTCTTTTTCTTCCTCATCTTCTTCATAGGCATCAAATCCAGCTTCTATTCGCTCTTTTTTTAGCTCTTCATAAATCTCTTCAGCGTACATATTTTTATATTTTTTATCAAAATTTGCACCTTTTGGGATTTTTACTCCATTTTTAAAAAGTAGATTATTGATTGCAAAATCAGTTGCAAGTTGCCAAAGAAAACCTTTTCTTTTTAGTTTTCTTTGTTGGTGAGATAAAATATGATGCATAACGCAGTTAGTTAAAACAAAAGACAACTCTTCAATACTACAACTCTCCACAAAAGAAGGATTATATAAAAATCGTTTTCCATTACTTGCATATGCTCTTATGCTTTCATTTTCTTCATGTTTTAGTCTCGAAGCTAACATACCAAAATATGGATGTTTGGTAGTTAGTTGGCTTTTAGCTTTTGTTAGTAAAATATCTGCGTTCATAATTTATCTAAGCAAAGAGTTAAATTTTTTCATCCATAAAGGCCAAGATTTTAGATAATCAAGTTCAATACTTCTTTGTCTTAAATCTTGGATTATCATAACTGCAAACTCTCCTGGAAGATTTAAAGAGTAGTTTAAAAGATTGTCTAACTCTTTTGTTCTTGTTTCATCATTTACTTTTAAAGTTAAAGCAGTACATAAAATATGTAAAGCAGAAGTATCAGTTGGAGTTTCAGTCGTTGTTCCTTCAAATATTGCATCCATATTTGGTAAATCTTTTACAACTGATTTAAATCCTAAAAATGAAGCAGCTAACTCTTCACCAATCGCTCCACTAATAAGTGGCATAAGTAGGTCATCTTCAGGAGTTGAATGCAAAATCTCATTTACATAAGCCCAAGTTCTAGGAGTTGCAAAAGCTTTTGAATCACTGTGAGTGTTAAATGTAAAAAGCGCATCAGGTCTATATGAGATAAATGAGATTATCGATAAATCGATATTTGCGACTCTTGCCCAAATCTTCCAATCATCTACATTTACTTCCATATCAAGGTGAATAAATCTATTTGCAAGTGGTGCAGCCATACGAAAAACTACACCTTTATCACTTTCTCTATTTCCAGCAGCAACTATTGCCCAACCGTCAGGAAGTTTGTATTCTCCAATTTTTCTATCTAAGATAAGTTGATAAGCAGAAGCTTGAACCATCGGAGCAGCTGTGTTTAACTCATCTAAAAACAGAATTCCCTCTTTGATACTACCATCAGGTAAAAATGAAGCAGGTGCCCAAATAGCTGTTTGATTAGAAGAGTCAAAAAATGGAATACCTCTTAAATCCGTTGGGTCAAGTAAAGAAAGCCTTAAATCTATACAAGCTATGCCTTTTTCTCGTGCTATTTGAGAAATAATTGATGATTTTCCAATACCTGGAGGTCCCCATAAAAATATAGGTACTTTTCTTTCTATTAAGTGTTCAACTGAACGTTTTATCTTTTGTGGATTCATAAACTATCCTTTATTTATGGGAGAAGTAATGCAAATAACGTTCCTCATATTTTGAAAGAGTCTAAAAGAGTTCATTGGCTATAATCAAAAAAATGATTTAGGAAATAGTATTGAAAATAGCGATTATTGGCTGTGGAGCAGCTGGAATTATGGCTGCAATTACAGCTAAAAGATTAAATAAAAATTTACAAATAGATATGTTTGATGCAAATAAAGGTATAGGTAAAAAAATCCTAGCTAGCGGAAATGGAAGATGCAATATCTCAAATAATCAAATCACATCAAAAAACTATATTGGAGAAAATCCTGAGTTTGTAAATTTTGCTTTAAAAGAGTTTGATTTCAAAGCCTTTGAAAAGTTTTGCAAAAGTATTGGACTTTTACTAGATATCAAAGAGAGTGGGAAAGTTTATCCACTCTCAAATGAAGCAAAATCTGTAACAAATCTTTTGGAACTTGCTTTAAAAAATCTAGATATTAATGTTTATTTGGAGCACTTTATAAAAGATATAGAAAAAGTTGAAGATAAATTTGTAATAAAAACAGCTGAAAATGAATACAAAAACTATGACAAAGTTCTAATCTCAAATGGTTTAGGTGCAGCTCCACAACTAAATGCAAATGAGAGTGGTTTGGATTTTGCTTCAAAATTTGGACACTCTTATAATCCAACTTATCCTTCACTTGTAGGACTTCAAACTGAAAACACTTATAATGGAAAACTTCAAGGAGTAAAAAAAGAGTGTAATGTAAGCTTGTTTGTAAATAATAATTTAGAGCAAGAGATATTTGGAGATGTACTTTTTACAAGCTATGGAGTTTCAGGTTTTGCAATACTTGATATCTCACAACTTGCTGTTTTAAATCTAAGTTCTTATCAAGATGTAAAAATCGCTATCAACTTCTTTCCAAAAATAAATAAAAATGACTTAGCCGACCAAATACAAAGTTTATTAAAAACTGTACCAAATCAAAGAGTTGTGGATATCTTAACTGGAATGGTTTCAAATAAAATAGCTCCAGCTTTATTAGATATTTGTAAAATAGATATAAATACAAAAGCCTCTGAAATAAATGCAAAACAGATAAAAGCAATAGCTTATCAACTAAATCAGTGGAAAATGAAAATCATAGATACTCAAGGTTTTGCCCACGCAGAAGCAAGTGGTGGAGGTGTGCGAACTATCGAGGTTGATAATAAAACTTATGAAAGCAAGTTGGTGAAAAATCTATATTTTGCAGGAGAGGTTTTAGATATAGTTGGGAATAGGGGAGGATTTAATCTTCATTTTGCGTGGGCGAGTGGTTATCTTGTTGGGAAAAGTCTAGCTAGATAAAATAGTTCTTTTTGTAAATCTCTGCGTTATCGTCAAAATTGAAATAGTCACATACTTCTGTATGCTCCTATTCCAATTTTTCCTTTTGCCTTGAACTTTAACAAAATTTACTATTTTCTAAGTATAATGAAATACTAAAAATAATTATTTAAGAGAAATCAATGGCACAATTAAAAACTACAGAAAAGCGATATTTTGAAAATTTATTTGACATGGGAAATGGATATGTATTAGATTTTACAAATTCAGAATTTGCAAAATTGATTTATGACATAGTTAGAATTCATATTTATGATGATAAATATGAATATAATGGTAATTCTAAAGCAAAAAGATTACGAGCATTTTGGGAAATAGAAAGTGATTTAATAGTAGGAAAAGTTTTGAATGAAATGTTAGAAGTTTGGAGATTTGAAGAATTAAAAAAATCACAGGAATTAAATAATAATATTTATTTTGAATGTAAAAGAATTGTTGATAGATTACTAGGTAAAGAGATTAAAGAAAAAACAGAAGAAGATTTTTTAAATTTGAGATTTGATGAAATCAATCTTTCTTATTTAGAATTAGATTTTCAATATGAAAAAATTATAAGTCAAAGAATAACTGAAATAAAAATGTGCTTGTCAAATAATATATCCTTATCTGTTGTTTTTTTATGTGGGAGTACCTTAGAAGGGTTGTTAATTGAGAAAGCCTCAAAACATATTAAAGAATTTAATTGTGCTAAAAGTTCTCCCAAAGATAAAAATGGTAATGTTAAGCCATTAAGTGAATGGTCATTAAGTTCTTTAATTGATGTTTCTCATGAATTAAATTATATTGGATTAGATGTAAAAAAATTTAGTCATGAAGTAAGAGATTTTAGGAATTATATTCATCCAAGAGTTCAAGCAATGCAAAATTTTAATCCTGATAAACATACGGCGTTAATTAGTTGGCAAGTATTACAAGCTTCAATAGCAAGTTTAAGTGGATTAAGAAAGTGAGCATTTTCAAAATAGCGTAAAGAAAAATCAAATTAAATCTGTTAAGAAATTTGAACTGTTTGAGGCTTTAGCCGAGTTTTCAAATTTTAAGATTTCATTTTATTTTTTAGCTATTTTGGAACTTTGCGAACGCTTTTCTTTTGTCAACTTTTCTTTACTAAAAAGAAAAGTAATATTCAAATCAAAATCTCTCTTTCAAAACCACCAACTTTTTAATCTTCTCAAACTCAAAAACACCTTTATCACTATGAAGTCTATTTCCATCATCTAGTTTTAAAGGTTTGATATTTTTATAAATTTTGTTTTCATAACTAAAACTAACATAGTTTTTGTCATTGATTGCTTTTTGTAAAAATTTGTATTCGATATTCATGTGAAGTATTTGAGTTTTATAAAAAGAGAAGAGGTAAATCTTTCATCTTTTTATAAATTATAAATAATTATTTAGTTTCCATAACTTTTTCAGAGCAGATTGAAATAGCTTCTTTTACAATTGTGCTATCAATATTTGCGATTGATTGAACAGTTGAAGCTTGAGAACATAACTCTTTTGCTTTATCCATAGAAGAAACAGCTGTATTGTTTGATTTTACTGTAGTTGCTAATTTTTCTCCTAAAGCTTCTGATGTTAATCCAGCTGAACCTGCAGCAGTTTTTGAAAGTGATTTTACATCTGTGTCACCATTTAGTGCAGCAGTTCCAGCAGCTGTACCAGCATTTTTTAATGCTCCACCAATATCAAAAGCTAATAATGTGCAAACAGATAATGCAGATGCTAAAATAATTTTTTTCATAATAATAATCCTTAAAATAAAGTGCGGAATTGTATCATCTTAGAATAAAAATAAGCTAATAATTTTTTACCCAACTAATTATTTTTCTATCTTCTTGAATTATATGATGAACAAGTGCAATATCTATTAGTTTTGCAAGTTCTTTTTCAAATAATTCTTCATTTAGGCTTGGAAGTCTTCTTACTAAACTATTTATATCTTCAATTATTTTGTGATGAAGTTTTTTATGTTCTTCTATTAAAGGATAGTTAATCTCTTTCATATATTCTTCTTCATGTTTAAAATGAGTTTTCATATAGTCGTACAATTTTGTCAATACATTTTTGATTTTTATTGATTTTTGAAGAGGATCAACATCTATAAAAGCTTCTTGTGCAATCTCAAATAATTTTTTGTGTTCAGTATCAATCATAGGATTTTGCACACTATAAATCTCTTTCCAACCAAAATTCTTTTTCAAATCATCAATATTTGTATTCCAAAGTTGAATTTTTTTATCTTCTAAAATAATATGTCTAATAAAATATTCTTCAATAAAATTAAATAGAGATTTTTGGATTTTTTCTAATTCCATAGTGTTTAATTCTGAAATAAGATTTGTAAGCATATTTAACATATTTTTATGTAAAAACTTGTGTTCTTCTAAATCTGGATAAGATATTGAATCCATATATTGTTGTTCATTTGAGAAATGAATTTTTGTGTATGTAAATAGTTTTGTTATGATTGTTTTTAACTTTTCAATTTGCTCTTTGTCATTTTTCAATTTTGAAATAGTTAAAGCTTCTCGTGCTATAGAAAATAAGTCTTGATGTTCTCTATCTATTAAAAAGTTATTTATATTATATTCTGATTTCCAAACGATAGAAATATTTTTAATCTCTTGTTCCATAATTTACCCTCTGTGTAGTTAAAAGATTATATATGATTAAATATTAAATAAGAGAATAAATAAATTAATTATTTTATTAAAACTTGAAAAATAGCTAAAATAAATTTGTTTATTTAAATATTACAAGTTTTATTTCAAAAAAGTTTAATATAATATGAAAAAACTAGGAAAGCATTTAAAAATGAGCAATATAAACTTAATAGAAAAACCAACAACAACTGAACAAGAAAAATTAGTTCAATCAGAATTTAATACAAATGTAGCTTTTTACGTACATTTAAAAGCTTATGATAATAAAGTAAGAGAAGAGTTAGAAAAAAGAATTACAGAAGTTTTCTTTTTTACAAGAGGAATTGACTGGAAATTTGATAGTTTTGGAATAGAAAAAGCAGGTTCAAGAGGAACTGAAGTTTTAGGATATTTTATTTTTAGAGCAGTAGAAACTGAAAAATTACAAAAACTTTTTATAGAAGAGTTTAAAGATTATGATAATGCGATAAAAATCACTTGTTCTGTTGCAAAATATCAAAAAGTTGAAGAATCATTTTTTGATTTAGAAGTGTAAAAGATTAGGAAATTTCCTAATCTTTTAATAATTTATGAACTAAATATTTTACCAATGGTGAAATAATAGTAATAACTGGAAAAGCTACAAAAAAGGCCTTTACCCAAGCTTCAAGCCAAATCAATATAAATCCATCAATAAAACCAAGATTGATAAAAGTAATCACAAAACTCATGATGAAACTCATGATAAAACTCATCACAAAAGCAAAAACTATTCTTTCGTATTTTCTTCTTATAATCATTTAAAAAATCCTTTTATTTATATGTTCTAATAATCAAATAAGAGATTATTGAAATAATTGTGATACTTAAAGATATTGGTAAAAAAGTATCGTTATGAAAACTAAGAGCTAAAGATGAAATAATAGCTCCTAAACCAAATTGTAAAACACCAATTACTCCAGAAGCAACACCTGCATTTTTAGGAAAATGTTCTAAAGCTAAAGCCATACAATTACCAAAAATGAAAGCCATCATACTCATATAAGATGCAATTAAAATTACTATTAAAATCAAACTGATATTTTCTTGCGTTAATGTAAATATAATACCAACAATAATTTGCACAAGAATAGCTGTTTTTAAAATAAGTAAATCATTGTATTTTTTTAGTAAGTTTACATTTACTTTTATCATCAAAATTAATAAAATAAAGTTTATCCCAAAGAAAAAAGGAAAATAATCTGTTTCAATTTTAAAATGTTCGATATAGATAAATGAAGTCTTAGCAATAATTATAAAAAAACCACCAAAACTAAATCCAAGTGTTAGCATAGCTTTCATAGCAGTTTTATGTTTTAGTACTATTTTATACGATTCAAAAATATTTTGTTTTACATAAGTATAACTTTCTGGCAAATCTTTATATACAAAAAATGCAACAATTAATGCATAGATAGTTAAAAATATAAACACCGCTTCCCAAGAGAAAAAGTGAATAATTGCTGCTCCAATTGCAGGTGCTAAAAGTGGAGCTAAACTTCTTACAATTCCTATCAATGAAAATACTTTTGCAGCTTCAGCCCCATGAAATCTATCTCTTACAGCAGCAGCAGCATTTACAACTACAATTCCTCCAAAGAATGCTTCAAAGAATCTATAAATCCATAATTCATAAATAGTAGAACTAAAAATGATTATAAAACTAAATAATGCATAACCCAAAAGACCAAAAATAGAACTAAGTTTTCTTCCATATCTATCAGAGATTGGTCCACCAAAAATTTGTCCTACAGAAAAACCTATTAAAAAGATTGATAAAGATAATTCTATTTTATCAATACTAACTAAAAGTGATTTTGCAATTTCTGGAATAGAGGGTAAATATGTATCTATTCCCATTGGAGCAACAGATGATAAAACAGATAATAAAATGATTAGATATATATGATTAATTGATTTTTTCATTGTTTCTCTTCAACATTTGAAGCAACTTTTTCAAGTAAATCAATAAGTGAAGTTACTTCTTCATTTTCTAAATTTGAAAATAAATTTGTTCTAAACTCTTTAACTTGAGTTGCACTTTTTTCTAAAATTTCATTTCCAAGTTTTGTAAGTTCTATCAAATTTGTTCTTTTATCAATTTGTTTTTTTGAAATAAAACCTTTTTTTTCTAAAGCGCTAAGAGTTCTACTAATAGTAGTTTTATCTTTACCTAAAATATTTGCAATTTTTGTTTGGTTTACATCTTTTTCATATTTTATAATCTCTAAAGCTGCCCTTTGTTCAGGTGCTATGTCAAAATTATTAAGAAGTTTTGTAAACTTATTATTTATTTTATTTGCTGTTTGGTTTATTTTGAAACCAAGTGATTTTTCTAATTCATAAGCCATAATAATCCTTTAATTGTATATGCAATAGTTGCATATACAACCTTTTAAAAAGATAAATATTTTATAAAAAAGTCTTTTGTGAGTAAATTGTTTGGTAGAATTAAAATTTTTAAACAGGGGAATGAAAATGAGCTTTATTGCAAATACTCAAGAAGAACTAAAAAGATTAAACATATTAGAAGGTTTAGAATATTTGGTTGAATATTTAAACAAAGATTATTTTAACGGTGAAGAAACAGTTGAACAAGCAAAAGCAAAAGCAATTGTAAACGAAGGGATTATCTCTTTTATAGTTCCTGACCCAATGGGAATGGAAAAATTTATAAAAGATGTAAAGATATTAGCTTAAGAAATTAATTCTTTTATCTTATCAAGTCGGATTTCTAATCCACTTGAAAGTATCAAATACTCTTCTTTATTTTTTGTTCTAAAATCTACAATAAAATCTTCAACTATTTTTTCTTCATAATAGTCAAGATAGGTAATTTTAGTTTTGATTTTTTTTACAGCTAACTCTTCAAGTCTATCATATAACTGACATGCAATTGGAATATATTTATCACCCATTTTAATCCTTTAAAAAAATATTATATCAAAAAAATTACAATAAAGATTTTTATAAATTGATGTTATAATTTTCCCATAATAAGGAGTTATTATGAGCTTAAAGAAAATCACTTCATTAACGATGCTATTAAGTATGTTAGCAATGACATTCACTGGAATTCTACTTTTTATTACACCTCCTGGAAGAGTTGCAAACTGGACAAATTGGCAAATATTTGGATTAACAAAAGAGTTAATTGCAAATATTCATACAACATTTATGGTTTTATTTGTTGTTGCAACACTTCTTCATATTTTTTATAATTTTAGACCAATGATAAGTTATATGAAAAATGATTTAAGAGAGTTTGTTCTTTTTACAAAAGAGATGATAGTTTCATTAATTCTTTTTGTTTTATTTTTAGTAGGAACAATTTATGAAGTTGTACCATTTTCGACTTTTTTAAATTTTGGAGATAAAATAAAAAACTCTTGGGAAAAAGGTGTTGTATCTGCTCCATATCAACATGCTGAATTATCATCTTTGAAAAGTTTTGTAAATAAAGTTGGCTTAGATTTAGAAGAATCAAAAAATATTTTGACAAAAAACAATATCTTATTTGAAGAGGAAAAAAGTTTAGCTCAAATAGCAAAAGAAAATGACATAAGTGCTAGTTTTATTTATGAGCTTCTAAAAAAGAATTTAAAAAACAGTAATAAAACTTTACCTTTAACTGGTTTAGGTAAAAAAACAGTAGAAGAGTTAGCTTTTGATTTAAATATATCAACTCAAGAGTTTATTTTGAAATTAAAAAATCTAGGAATAGATGCAAAAAAAGATGATAAATTTAAAGATATTGCTGAAAAGAATGGTTCTAGTGTTATAGAGATTTTGAAAAAAATGGGTTATGAAAAAGAGTAAAGAAGTTTTTTACTTCTTTACAATTTCTAAAATATCTAAAGGATGTTTTACTATAAAATCTGCGCCATGTTCATTTAGTTCTTTTTCATCTCTAAATCCCCATAAAACACCAATTGCTTTCATATTAGCACCTTTTGCAGTTTTCATATCAACTAAAGTATCTCCTACAAAAAATACCTCTTCACAAGGAACATTTAAAGCCTCAGCTATAGTTATTGCTCCAATTGGATGTGGTTTTCTTGGAACTTCAACTTTTTGTCCATGAACCTCTTTGAAACCATAGTCTTTAAATAAATAATCTACATATTGCACTGTAAAATCATGAGGTTTATTTGATAAAACAGCAAGATTATAATCAAGCTTTTTAAGTTCATCTAATAACTCATAAATACCTTCGTAAGGTTTTGTATTTTTATGAAGCTTTTGATCATACTCTTTTTTAAATCTATTTAAAACTTCATTTTTTATCTCTAATGAATGACCTTTTAATGCATTTTCAACCAATACATCAATACCACTTCCTACAAAATATTTATAATCATCAATTTTGTGAATAGGAAGATTTAAATCTTCTAAAACTTTATTCATACATACTGCAATATCTTCTAAAGAGTCTATTAATGTTCCATCTAAATCAAATATTATTGTTTTTTTACCAGCCGCCACTTGCGCCTCCTCCTCCAAAACTTCCTCCGCCACCAGAGAATCCACCAAATCCACCACTTGAAGATGAAGATGAGCCAAAACCACCAAATCCTGATGAACTATTTGTATAATTCTCTTTTGCAAGTTTATCAAAATCTACTTTTTCTGAGATTATAAAATTAAATATAAACACAATTATAAAAATAACAAGTGCAACTAAAAAATTATAAGTTGTAAAAGGTTGGGAACTCACATAAGCAAAAAAACCAAAGAAAGATGAAGAGATAGATGATTTTGAAGTTTTGTATAAAAATTGATTTCTTAACTCCCTTGAAACACTATTTGCAATCATTGAAAAAAAGATTAGTGCACCAAAAGCTAAAGGAATAATTGCATTAAAAGCAGAATTAAAATCATCTCCTGTTTTTGCTTTTGCAACATATTCACCTTTTATTGCAGCTTTTATTTCATTTATTGCCTTTAAAATTCCAAGTTCATATTGATTTGCTTTAAAGTTGGGTTTAATCGTATAATTAATAATTTCATGGGCTATTTTATCTGTCAATGCACCTTCAAGTCCATAACCAACTTCTATTCTAATTTTTCGTTCTTCCATAGAAATTACAAGTAAAACACCATTGTTTTTATCTTTTTGTCCTATTCCCCAATATCTTCCAAGTTGATAAGAGTATTCTTCAATTGTATATCCATTTAAAGAGTTTAAAATAACAACTACAACTTGATTTGAACTTTTATCTTCTTCCTCTTTTAAGATTAGGTTTAAATCTTTTTTAACTGGATTTGATAGTAAGTTAGCTTCATCAATTACTCTTCCATCAAGTTTAGGAAAATATTGAGTTATATCAGCATTTAAAAAATTAAAAATAAAAAGTAAGATTAATATAATTTTTTTCATTTTAACTCAATTACTTCATTTGATAATTCATTTATATCATTTTCTTGAATTGGAAAATGTTGTGTTAAAATAGCTTTTGATGTTTTTAGAGCTTTTAAATAACCATTTAAGAAATCCTCTTTTTTTACATCACTTATAAATTCATGTACCAACTGATGCCAAAATTCATCAGGTATTTTTTTTGAAATTTCAGAGTCAGTTATGATTTTTACATACTTTTCATCTAAACTAACAAAAAACATAATTGCTTGTTTTGTTTTTGTTCTATTTAATCCTAAATTATTAAATTGTTCAATTGCATATAAAGATGCTTTTTGATATTTGTAACTTTGAGGTAAAATAGTTAAAATTAATTTTTTATAATTTTCAAATAATAAATTTATCCCTACAAAAATCAAAAGTTGATATTGAAGTAGTTCTAAAGTAGATAACTCTTTTAAAAAATAGATAACAAAAGAAAAAGCAAAAACAAAAAATATTGAAATCAAAAGTGCAGCATATTTATAATCAGAACTCTTTTGAGTTATAACTGCGACTAATTCAGCAGAAGAAAATTTTTCAAGATTTTCTATCTCTTCTGAAATTAGTTTTTTTTCTTTATCGTTTAAAATCATTAGAATTTTACTTTTGGAGCTTCTTGCTCCGTTGGACTAGCTGTAAAAGTTTCTTTGATTTGTGCTTCAGGATGAGCAATGGCCGCTACAAGTTTTCCTGGCATGGTTCTTAATTCTAAATTATAAAGTTTTACAGCTTCAATAAAATCTCGTCTTGCAACTGTAATTCTATTTTCAGTTCCTTCAAGTTGTGATTGAAGAGCCATAAAATTTTCATTTGCTTTAAGTTCAGGATATTTTTCAACAACAACCATAAGTTTTGATAAAGCACTAGTTAATCCAGCTTGTGCACTATCAAATTGCTGTAAAAGTGCAGGATTATTAAGTGTATTTTCATTGATATTTATAGCAGATACTTTACTTCTTGCTTCTGTTACTTCAACAAATGTACTTTTTTCATGTGCAGCATAAGCTTTTACTGTTTCAACAAGATTTGGGATTAAATCAGCTCTTCTTTTGTATTGATTTTGTACTTGTGACCATTTTTCTTTTACATTTTCGTCAAGCTTTGGAATATTGTTGTAATTTGCAACAATTAAATATGTAAATGGCAAGACTATTGCAAGTAACAAAATTAGTAAAATTTTCTTCATAGTGTAACCTTTTGTTAAATATTGAATTATAGTATACAAAATATTATTAATATTATCTAAACTATATGGAGTAATATGGTTATAATATTAAGTGTTAATCAACTATAATTCGCGAGTTGTATAATAACAATAAAAAAGTATCATATTCAAAATAAAATATTAGTGTAATTTAATAAGAATTAAATAGTTATGGAATGTGATTATCAATTATTATTTTTAAAAAATTAATGGAGACTAAAATGAATGCATCAGAATTATTCATAAAAGCATTAGAAAACGAAGGTGTTGAGTATATTTTTGGAATTCCAGGTGAAGAAAATCTTGATTTTCTTGAGGCCTTAAGAACTTCAAATATCAAACTTATTTTAACAAGACATGAGCAAGGTGCAGGATTTATGGCTGCAACTTATGGAAGATTAACAGGAAAAGTTGGAGTTTGTATCTCTACTCTTGGGCCTGGAGCTACTAACTTTGCTACAAGTGCTGCTTATGCACAACTTGGTGGTATGCCAATGATGATGATTACAGGGCAAAAACCAATCAAAAAATCTAAACAAGGTAGATTCCAAATCGTTGATATCGTTGGTATGATGAAACCAATGACTAAATATGCTAAACAAGTTGTAAATGGTAATAACATTCCTTCTATGGTTAGAGAAGCATTTAAAATTGCAACTACTGAAAGACCAGGTGCAGTTCATATTGAATTACCAGAAGATATTGCAGCTGAAGAAGTTGAATTTAATATCTATCCAGTAAAACCTTTCAAATATCCAACTGCTTGTGAAGCAGCTGTTGCTGATGCAGTTTCAATGATTGAAAAAGCAAAAAGACCATTATTATTAATTGGTGCAGGTGCTAATAGAACTAGAATTGGTACAGCATTAACTGATTTTGTAAACAAAACTGGAATGCCATTCTTCTCTACTCAAATGGGTAAAGGTGTTATTGATGAAAATCACCCATTATGTTTATCAACTGCAGCACTTTCTAAAGATGACTTTATTCACTGCGCAATTGAAAGAGCAGATTTAATCATCAATGTAGGTCACGATGTAATTGAAAAACCACCATTTTTCATGGAAAATAAACCAGATGCTACAAAAGTTATTCACGTTAATTTCTTCCCATCAGAAGTTGATGATACATATTTCCCACAATTAGACGTAGTTGGTGATATTGCTGGAAGTATTCAAGAAATTACAGAAGCAATCACTGCTCAATCTCACTGGGATTTTGATTACTATGCAAGATTAGCAGATGAAATTAGAACTAGATTATCAAAATATTTTGGTGATAATAGATTCCCAATTTTACCTCAAAGAGCAGTACGTGCTATTAGACAAACTTTAAATCCAGAAGATATCGTAACACTTGATAATGGTGTTTATAAAATCTGGTTTGCAAGAAACTATAGATGTGCTCAACCAAATACACTTTTATTAGATAATGCGCTTGCAACTATGGGTGCTGGACTTCCTTCAGGAATGGCTGCAAAAATGATAAATCCAGAGAAAAAAGTTGTTGCTGTTTGTGGTGATGGTGGATTTATGATGAACTCTCAAGAGTTAGAAACAGCTGTAAGATTAGGATTAGATTTAACAGTTATTATCTTAAATGACAATGCATACGGTATGATTAAATGGAAACAAACAGGTATGGGATTCGAAACATTTGGTTTAGATTTAGGAAACCCAGATTTTGTTAAATATGCAGAATCTTATGGTGCAACAGGACACAGACCAACATCAGTTGAAGAGTTTGAAAAAACTTTAGATGCTTGTGTAAATGGTAAAGGTGTTCACTTAATTGATTTAGCAGTAGATTACTCTTTAAATCACTCAATTTTAAATGAGTTATTAGCTAAAAAACAATGTTTAATATAAAAATTTGAAAGGTAAATTATGAGTACAATAGAAGTAACATCACCATTTGACGGAAGAGTTGTAGGATCAGTTCCATTTACAACAGTTGAGGGAGTACAACAAGCTATCGACACTGCATATGAAAAATTCTTAGATGTTGATAATTGGATTCCAAAATACAAAAGAATTGAAATTTTAGAAAACTTGATGAAGATTATGTCTTCTCAAGTTGAAGAATTAACAATTCTTTGTGCAAGTGAAGGTGGGAAGCCTTATATTGACTCTAAAGTTGAAATTCAAAGAGCTATTAATGGTGTAAAAATTGCTATTGAGCAAATTGGATTACAAGAAGGTCATGAAATCGCTATGGGTCATACTTTAAGCTCTGCAAATAGAATGGCTTATACAATGAAAGAACCAATTGGTGTAGTTGCAGCAATTTCTGCATTTAATCACCCGTTTAACTTAGCAATTCACCAAGTAATTCCTGCAATTGCTGTTGGATGTCCAGTAATTATCAGACCTGCAACTCAAACTCCAATGAGTGCTTTAAGACTTATTGAATTATTAAAAGAAGCAGGACTTCCTGAAGGTTGGGCACAAGCTGTTGTTTGTGATAGACAAGGTGGAGAACTTTTAGTTACAAGTCCAAAAACTGCGTTCTTTACATTTATTGGTTCAGGACCTGTTGGTTGGTACCTAAACTCAAAAGCAAGTGCAGGAACTAGAAGTGCATTAGAACATGGTGGAGTGGCACCTGTAATTGTTGAGCCAGATGCAGATATTGAAGCTATGATTCCAGATCTTGTAAAAGGTGGATTCTATCACGCTGGTCAAGTTTGTGTTTCTGTTCAAAGAATTTTTGTACATGAATCAATTGCTGATGTTGTAGCTTCAAAAATTGCAGAAAAAGCTTCAAAATTAGTAGTTGGAGATCAATTAGATCCAAAAACTGAAGTTGGACCATTAATTAATCACAACGAAGTAAATAGAGTTGAAGAGTGGGTTAATGATGCAGTTGCTAAAGGTGGAAAAATTTTAACTGGTGGAAAAAGAATAGGTGATTCTTGTTTTGAACCAACTGTTATTGTAAATCCATCTGATGATGCAATTATTTCTCAAAAAGAAATTTTTGGACCAGTTGTAGTTGTATATTCATATAAAACATTAGATGAAGCTATTAAAAGAGCTAACCAATTAGAAGTTTCTTTCCAAGCAGCAGTATTTACAAAAAATCTTGACACAGCTTTAAAAGCAGTAAAAAGATTAAATGCAACTGCAGTTATGGTTAATGACCATACAGCATTCAGAGTTGACTGGATGCCATTTGGAGGAGCTAAAACTTCAGGTTTAGGATTAGGTGGAATTCCTGATTCTATGAGAGAAATGCAAAATCAAAAAATGATGGTTATCAAATCACCAGTTTTATAATAAGTAAATTTTGATTTTTTCAAAGCTAAGGTGTTAAAGCCTTAGCTTTTTTTATTTAAAAAATATAGGAAAATAAGTATGACTTGGGAAGATGTAATCGCTTTAGAAAAAGATAAACCATATTACAAAGAATTAAAGAGTGAAATAGATAAAAGATACGAAACAACAACAGTTTTTCCAGAAAAAGAGAATATCTATAAAGCTTTTTCTCTTACAAAATTTGATGATTTAAAAGTAGTAATTTTAGGACAAGATCCTTATCATGGTTTAGGACAAGCACAAGGTTTAGCATTTTCAACTCCAAGTAATATCAAAAATCCTCCTTCAATGGTAAATATCTTAAAAGAGATAAATGATGATTTAGGTAAAAAATCTATTTGTGAAGATGGCGATTTAACACCTTGGGCACAACAAGGAGTTTTACTATTAAATACAATTTTAACAGTAGAAGAAGCTAAAGCAAAATCACATCATAAGTTAGGGTGGGAAATCTTTACAGATAACATAATCAAATTTATTAGTGATAATAAAGAGAATGTGATTTTTATTCTTTGGGGAAGTCCAGCTTTTTCAAAATCTAAATTAATCAATGAAAAAAAACATCATATTTTAACATCTGCACATCCAAGTCCTTTGTCTTCTTATAGAGGTTTTTTTGGTTGTAAGCATTTTTCAAAAACAAATGAAATTCTAAAAAGTTTGAAAAAAGACGAAATAAATTGGTAATTAATTAAATATTTTCAAAACTCTTGATTTAATTTTTCCAAGACTTAGTTTTATTGAAGAGTATTTCATGATTTTTGCAATATTTTTCCATCTCTCTTTTTCATAACATGGATTTGGACATTTTCTACATCTAGGTTTTATTTCATGAGGACAGTTTTTAAGTCTATCAAATGAATAATTTATAGCTTCAAAACACTCTTCACATAAAAATAAATCAATATTAAAACCTCTATTTTTATAGTTCAAATTTACATTAAAATTTTTTTGATGAGAGTGTTTATCTTTACAATAAAATTCATAAAACTTTTTTAGGGTATTTATTTCAATTTCAAACTTTTCTATTTTCATAATATTTCTTTTTAATTAGGATAAGTTTTATCTTATTTAATTTACTTTTTTGAAATTTTTGCATAAAATACGAAATTAAACCTTGACAGTAGTCAATAAAAAAGAGTAAATATGGCAAATAATACAATAGATGATTTTTATTTTTTTAATTTTCTAAAAGATGAAGAAAAATTAAGATTAAAAGAAATTTCTATCAAAAAATATTTTAATAAAGATGAAATATTATTTTATAAAGGAGATGAACCAAAATATCTTCACTTATTATTGAAAGGAATTGCAAAACTTTATACATATGACCATAAAGATAATGAAGTAGTAATTCACAATCTAATGGCACCTTCTTTAATAGCAGAAATTGTAAATTATGAAGATTTGAGGTTTCCAGCAAACTGTACATTTGAAACAAATGCTGAAGTATTGTTGATTGATTATGAAAAATTTAAAAATGAATTTTTATTAAAACCAGAGATTTCAATGTTTTTTATCAAATCTTTAACAAGAAAGATAAAGGCTTTAGAGAGTTTTATAAATTACAATATAAGTTCAAATAGTTTAGAAAAAATTGCAAAATTTTTATATGATAATGAATCAATATTAATAAATCTAAAACAGGTTAAAATCGCTCAATTGTTAAATATCACTCCTGAAACATTTTCTAGAAAACTAGCAAAATTAAAAAAAGAGAAGATACTTCAAAATGATAAAGGATATATCAAAATCCTAGATTATGAAAGATTAAGAGATTATATAACAGAATAAAAGAGTTAATTTATTTTTTTAACTCTTTTAATAGTGATAAGGTATTTCTTTTATTGATTTTATCAAGTTGAATATAGATAATAGCTACAATAATTACATTTAGATGAATCATAGCATCAGAAACTGGAAGATATAAAAATAAAATACCAACTGCTAAAATAAAAATTGGATTTAAAATCTTTGTTAGACTTTCTGCTTTTTCACTTTTTATTTTGAATTCTTCAATATTTTCATTTATATAATTGATATCTTCTTGAGTTAAACTATTTTCAGTTTTTAAAGAATCAAGTTTTTTGATTACTTCAATTCTTTTTTTCTGTTTTAAATAAGAGACAACAAGAACAATAACTAAAACTATAGAAGCTAAGTTTGATAGAATTTCTAGTGGAAGTTGAAACATTAATAACCTTTAATTTTATTTATAGATTAGCATAAAAAACTATAAGAATAAATTTAATAAATAATTCATTTAATAATTTTATAAATTATCTTTAATTATAATAATTTAAATTATTTTAAAGGAGTTGTTAGATGAAATTAGTTTTGACCTTGTTATTGTTATGTTGTAGTGTTTTATTTGGAGCAATTAATTTGCAAACAGCTAGTAAAGAAGAACTTATGACTATAAAAGGAATAGGTGAAAAAAAGGCAGAGCAAATAATTGAATATAGAAAAACTAATAAAATTAGTTCACCTGAAGATTTGAAGAATATAAAGGGTTTTGGAGAAAGTATAGTTTCAAATGTTAAAGCAGAAAATAAAATAGATGAGAAAAAAGATAAAATAACAAAAAAAGTTGACGATAAAGCTTCAACTAAAGCTTCAAAAAATTAAACTAGAGCGGAATTTTACCGCTTTAGTTTTTACTTCAATTATGATAGAATCAGCAAAAATTTTATAAAGGTAAATTTTGAAATTTTCTGTGAATGAAACTTGTCCTTGTGGAAGTTCAAAAAAATATAAAAAATGTTGCAAACCATTTCACGATAAAATTACTCTTCCTAAAACAGCATTAGAACTAATGAAATCAAGATATAGTGCATTTACTGTATCAAATAGTAATTATATAATTTTTACAACTCATCAAGATAATCCAGACTTTTCCAAAGATTTAAAATCTTGGACAAGAGATATTCTACAATTTAGCAAAAATACAAGATTTGAGAAGTTAGATATTTTAGAATTTATTGATGGGGAAGTTGAAAGTTTTGTTACATTTAAAGCAACAATGTTTCAAAATGAAGAAGATATTACATTTACTGAAAAAAGCAGATTCCTAAAAGTTGATGGGATGTGGTTTTATGTAGATGGAAAATTTTTAGATTAAGGATAAAGATGAAAATACTTTTTTCACCAAGTGAAACAAAAAACTCTGGAGGTATTGAAAAATCATTTGATAAAAATAGTTTTATATTTCCAGAATTATTTGAAAAAAGAATGGAAATAGTAACTCAATACAATGAATTTGTTAAAAATGCTTCAAAAGATGAGTTATCAAAAATCTTTGGAACAAAAAAAGAAGATGTTATAAATCAATATAAAAAAGATATTTTTACTTCACCAACAATGAAAGCAATACAAAGATATGAGGGTGTTGCTTACGATTATCTAGAATATAATAATTTAAAAGAGAATGAAAAAGAGTATATTGATGAAAATGTACTTATTTTTTCAAATATCTTTGGGGTAATTAAATCAGGTGATTTAATTCCTGATTACAAATTAAAACAAGGTGAAACATTTAATAACTTAAAAATAGAAAAGTTTTATATGGATAATTTCTCAAAAGTTATAGATGAATATTTAGAAAATGAAGATATTATTGATTTAAGAGCAGGATTTTATGAAAAATTCTACAAAATAGAAAAGCCTTATATAACAATGAAGTTTATAAAAGATGGAAAAGTTGTAAGTCATTGGGCAAAAGCATATAGAGGAATTATTTTAAAACTTTTAGCTAAGAATTCTATTTCATCAATTGATGAATTAATGAGTATGCAAATAGAAAATCTAAAAATTGAAGAGATTAAAAAACAAAAAATAAAAACAGAAATAGTTTATTCAATAATTTAAAGGATAGAAATGCAATCAAATCATCCAGTTAAAGCATTTTTACTTGATAAAAAAGGTTCAGCTTTAGAATTAACTTATGAAGAGTTAGATGGAATTGACAGAACAGATAAAATTTTATGGGTACATTTTGATTATTCAAGTAAAGAAGCAATAGAGTGGATTACAAATAAAAGTAATATTGATTCAGTTGCTATTGATGCTTTATTGACAGAAGAGACAAGACCAAGAACTACAGTTTTAGGTGAAGCTTTACTTATTGCTTTGAGGGGCGTGAATTTAAATCCAAATTCAAAACCTGAAGATATGATATCTATTCGATTATACATTTCTCCATATATGATAATAAGTACAAGAAAAAGAAATCTTTTATCTGTTAGTGAAATTATAGAAGATTTAAAAAATGGTATTGGTCCAAAGAGTTCTTCTGAATTTTTAGTTCAATTAACACTTAGAGTTACTGATAGAATGGACAATGTTATTGATGAAATTCAAGATAGAACAGATTTTTTAGAAGAAAATCTAATAGATTCTACAAATACAGAATGTAGAAGTGAGATTTTATCAATAAGAAGAGAAACAATTGTTCTAAAAAGATATTTAACTCCTCAAAAAGAGGCACTAATAAAACTTTATAATGAAAAAATATCTTGGATAGATGAATATCAAAGAATAGAATTACGTGAAACAAATGACCAATTAATGAGACATATTGAAGAACTTGATACTATTAGAGATAAAGTTATACTTATTCAAGAAGAGTTAGCAAATAGTATGAGTGAACAAATGAATAGAAAAATGTATGTGTTATCTATTATTTCTGCAATCTTTTTACCACTTACATTTTTGACTGGTCTTTTAGGAATTAATATTGGTGGAATTCCAGGAGCTCATGATGAAAATGCTTTTTTAGTATTTTCTATTTTATTAGTGATGGTTGTGACTATACAATTTATAATATTTAAAAAGAAGAAATGGATTTAACTTCTTTTTAAATGTACATCCATTTGAGGAAATGGAATTTCTATATTATTCTCTTGTAAAGTTTTATAGATAAATATTAAAAAATCTGACATATTAGATGAACCAACTCCATTTTCATCTGGATTTTCACTAATCCAAACAAGTAATTCAAAATCAATTGAGCTAGCATTCATTCCTGTCATTCTTACTTTTGCAATTTTTTCAGGAAGATTTCTTAAATAAATTAGATTACTATTTTTTAAAGAATCAAGAATTGTTTTTATAACAACATCAATATCTGAACCATAAGCTACACCAAATGGAACATTTAATCTTCTTATATCATCTGAAAAAGTTAGATTTATCACGTTATTTTGAATAAGAGTAGAATTTGGAATAATAATATCAATATTATCAAAAGTAGTAATAACACTACTTCTCATATTTATTTGAGTAACTTTCCCTCTAAGTCCAGTTCCTATTTCTATAATATGTCCTACTTGAATTGATTTTTCAAAAATTAGAATGATTCCTGAGATAAAGTTTGAAACAATATTTTGTAAACCAAACCCGATACCAACGGATAAAGCTCCAACAAGAATTGTAAGAGAAGATAAGTCAATACCAACGGATTTTAGACCAAAAACAAAAGTTATCGCAACTAAAAAATAGTATCCAAGATTTGCAAGCATAGTTCTTGTTGCAATAGTTGTATTTTTTAGATAATGAACTGTTCCATTTGTGATTTTTTTTCTATAAAAAGTTGCAACTGAAAATCCAAGTATAAAAATAAGTAAAAATTTTGTAATTGCAAAAATAGAAATACCATCACCAATTGGAATAATTGGATTATTTATCTCTTGCCAAGTGTATTTTATTATATCAAACAGACTCTCTTTTGTATCAGCAAAAGTTGTTTTTGTAACTCCAAGATGTTCTCTTGATAAATATTTTAATAGTTCAATTAAAGAGCTATAATCTTCATTACTAGATTGAATAAACTCTTGTAAACTTTTACTAAAATCAAAATATAAAGATTTTTTATTTTTTAAAGAAGGTAATAATTCTTCAATTTTTGTATAGATTATATTTTCAATAACTTTTGATTTTTCATTTTTTAATTGAGTGATATCATTTCCTAAAGAAGTGATTTTATATTGGTTTTCACTAATTTGTGCTTTATCTAAAGCAAGTAACAATCTTTTTTCATCTTTTAAAATTTGTTCATAGTTATTTTCAAGTTTTGCCAATTTTGTTGGTAAATCTTCATTTGTTGAAATCTTTACAATATCCAAACTATCTAATAATTTTTTCTTGAAATTGTTTTGATATTTTATATATTCATCAAATATCAATTTATTTTGTCTATTTTTTAAAATATAAAATGCATAAAGTAATTGAGAATTTATTGTTGGATAACTATCTTTTTCTGTCGCTTTACTAATTTGTTCTTCAAGTATCTCTATCTTTTTTGTTGTTTCATCATATTCACTTTTTTTATTGATAAAATCTGATTCGATTTTTAAATACTCTTTGATCTTTTTTATATAATCATCTAAATCTTCAATTTGAGTTACTTCTTTTAGAGTAAATTGATTATCTTGTTTTATGAAGTTTGAAAGCTTTTTTAGTAGAAGAAGTTGATAGTCTAACTGTTCTTTTTCTTCTTGTGAAGCATTGGCTTTTAATGAATCTGCTTTTTTTATTTGTTCTTGATACAACTTATCTAAATTTTCATTTGTACCTTCGTACCAGTTTTTATCTATTGCTATTGCAAAAATATTTGAAATTAAAAATAAAATCAAAAATACTATTCTCATTATAATCCTTTTAGAAAATGGAATTTTACTATTTTTTTATGAAATATAGTGAAATAAATGATAAAAGAGCAAATAATGCACTATATAAAAATAAAAATTCTCCATAAACTGCACCTGCAACAAATGCACCAAGGAATCCACCTAAGCCATATGCAACACCATACATAAATTGTTGAGCTAATTTTTTATTTTCATAAAGTGTATATAAATAAATAATTACTGTACTGTGATAAAGTCCAAATGAAAAGGCATGAAGTGATTGAGTGAAAAATGTAATTGTTAATGAATCAGGATATAAATATAATAAAAACCATCTAATTATAGTAATTCCTACACAAATCTTTATTAGATTTAATAGATTGTTTTTTAGTAAAGGTGCTTGGAAATATAACATTAGAATTTCACAAATTACTCCAAATGACCATAAATAAGAGGTCATTTCAAGTGATATATTATGTTCAGTTTCATAAATAGTAAAGAAGTTATAAAAACCTCCAAAACTCATTTGCATGAAAAATAGACTAATCCAAAGTGGCCAATATTTTAAAAAAGAAAAAGGTTCTTTGTTTTCACTCTCAACTTTTTGTACATCATATTTTAAAAGTAAAAGGGCAAAAGTCACTGTTAAAATATTTAAAACTAAATAGTAATGAATAGCAATAAATGGTTGAGTTAAGAATTTTGCTAAAACTAAAGAGATTATCATAAACCCTATTGAGCCATAAAGTCTTGATTTTCCATATTTCTCTTTTCCTAATGTAGAAATTGCAGTAACTTCAAGGTAAGGTAAAATCAAAGATAAACAAGCTGCCAAAATAGCATTATTTATCATAAAAAGGAAAAAGTTTTCAATAGTTAAATAAAAACATGCAGATGAAAATACTGAAATATAAAGAGCTGATTTAAACATCTTTTGATCAAGTTTAATATGTTTTAAAAACAAAAAAGGAGTAATAAATCTCATTAAAGGTGCAAGGGCAAAAATAATACCTATATCAAAAGTACTATATCCAATATCATGAAGTACCTTTGGTAAAAATATTATATAAACTCCAACAGCAGCAAAATAAAAAAAATAAAATGCTGAAAGATTAAAAAAAAGCATTATTTTTCGTTAATTATAGTAGTGTTAGAAATTATATCTTGAAAAGTTTTTTTATCTTTGTTGAAATAAGGAACAAAAAGTAAGAAGAAAGAGATAATTGCAAATAGTGTTGCAAAATATCTAATAAAAACTTGAAAAAATGAAACTCTTTGTTTTGTTAAAGAATTAACTATTTTCATTCCATAAGCTTTCATTCCAGGTGTTTGAGATTTTACATACCAAAAAAAGATAATTATAAATGCACTAACACCTAAAATCAGACTCCAACCTAAAACTCTATTTTCAGCAAAGGCAGAACCTCCACCTAAAATTAGATACATAACAATGTATGTGATGGGAGTTGTAATCAAAAAAGCATCTGTTAAAAATGCTTTAAATCTAGAAGGAAGAGATGTTAAATCACTTTTTAATGATTTAGTTTTAAGTTCGTTTGTTTTATTTTGAACTTTATTATGTTTTACATCTCTCCATTTAGACATTAGTTTCCTCTGCTTCCTGGTTTGTAAGCAACACTTCCTTCTTTACACATAGGACACTCTTCAGGAGAATACATCTCAAATGCAAAATCTTCTAAAGCAAAAAGTGGTTTATCTAAAGGTAATTTACAGTTGTCTTTTCTTTCAATAGAACTTCCAACTCTTTCACAGAAACCTCTATTTGCTAAAGCAGCATAAGCAACTACAATTCCACCAGCTTTTTCGATTTCACGTGCAGCTTCAAGTGCGCTTCCACCAGTTGTGATAATATCTTCACAAACGATATAAGTTTCACCTTCTTTTACTTCAAAACCTCTTCTAATAGTCATTTCACCATCAGCTCGTTCAGCAAAAATAAATCTTACATCAAGTGCAGTTGCAAGTGCAAATCCAGCAATTAGTCCACCAAGTGCAGGAGAACAAACAGCATCAATTTTTAATCCAGATTTTTTTATTTGTTCTGCAAGTGCATCAGCTAATAATTTAGCAGTTTTAGGATCTTCTAAAACTTTTGCAGATTGTAAATAAAATTTTGAATGATTTCCACTACTTAATTTAAAGTGACCTTCAAGTAGGGCAGAAGCGTCTTTATATATTTGTTCTACGTTCATAATTATACTTTTAAAATTTCAGCTTCTTTAGCTTTGAATGTATCATCAGCTTTTGAAACATAAGAGTCAGTAATTTTTTGGATTTCATCTTGAGCTTTTTTACTTTCATCTTCAGTAATTGCTTTATCTTTTAATAGATTTTTGATTTTTGTATTAGAGTTTTGTCTGATATTTCTAATTGCAACTTTTGCATGATCAGTCATACCTTTAGCTTGTTTAGCTGTTTCTTGTCTTTGTTCAACAGTCATTGGTGGGAAGAATAGTTTAATAATTACACCATCATTATTTGGATTAACACCAATATTTGCAGTTTGAATAGCTTTTTCAATTGGTCCTAAAAGATTCTTTTCCCAAGGGCTGATAGTAATTGTTGTAGCATCTGGTGCTAAAACAGAACCAACTTGACTTAAATCAGTAGGTGTTCCATAATAATCAACTTTAATACCATCTAAAATATTTGTGCTAACTTTTCCCGTTCTTAAAGATTTGTAATCTCTTTTTAATGCATCGATAGCTTTGTCCATATGTTCTTTAGTTTGAGCATATACTTCTTCTAACATTTATTCTCCTTTATTTGATTAGTAATTTATTTGAAATAGTGTAATAGTCAGTACTTATAGCTATTCTATTTCTATTTAGATTTAGTTTTTTATCTAATTTGATATCTATTATACCATTTTTAACTTTGATATCTTGCCATCCATAAGTTGATATAAACAATTTTGCATCTTTTATATCTTTATTTACTTCAACTTTTACATGTTTTAGTATTCCATCTTTTGGATAAACTTGAGGTTCTATCCACTTTGCTTCAAGAGTTTTATATTTAATCTTCTCTTCTAAATTTATTTTTCCAACAAGTGCTATTCTATTTAAATCGAATAAATCACTTTTTTCATTTACTGAACCATTATTTTGATTCATAATATATTCAAAACCAAAATTTTTTATCTCATTTTTTACTCTATCATCATATTCACCATAAGGATAAGAGTATGCTTTTGGTTTAAATCCTAAATTCTTTTCAAATATTTCTAATGCTAAATTAGTATCTTTAGTAATTTCTTCATTAGTTAATTTTACAAGTTGTTTATGTGAATATGAGTGAAGTTCAATCTCTCCATATTTTGAAGCTTCTTTTATTTCATCCCAAGTCATAAAATCAGGATATTTATTTTGAGTAGCTTCAACATAAACAAAAAGAGTAAAAGGATAGTTATATCTTTTAAATAATTCTAAACCATTTTGATAAAAACTTTTATAGGCATCATCAATTGTAAATGCAATCCAATTATCTGGTATTTCTTCTTTATTCTTTAGTTTCTCAACAATTTTTGAAACAGTTACTACTTTATAATTATTAGTTTTGAAATATTCAAATTCTTTTTCTAATTCTTGTAAAGATGTATTTGTACTTTCATGTTTTGAATCACCAAATCGATGGTAAACAAAAATATGGGAATTTGCATTTAAATAGAGATAAGATAAACAAAGAAGTAAGAAATACTTCATATTTCTTTATTCTTTGTATTATTTATTTTCAGGAGCTGTTGGAACAGGAGCGGCTGTTGGAGCAGCAGGAGCTGAACCAGTTGTTGTTACTGGAGTAGCTGGAATTAAAGAATCAGTTTTAATTGAGTCAACAGCACTTTGATTTCTTTGTTGATTATATAAATATCCTAATGCAACAGTATTTATAACAAAAACTAATCCTAAAGCCATTGTAGCTTTTGTTAAGAAATTTGCTGGACCTTTAGCACCAAATAATGAATCATTACTTCCACTATATGCTCCAAGACCAATGCTTGAGCTTTTTTGAAGTAAAATGATTATAGTCAATAAGATAGCTAAAACAAACTGAACGATTAAAAGTGTAGATGTCATTATCTATTTCCTTTTTAAAAAATGGTAATCATTTTATCTAATACTTATTAAAATTAAGTTAAAATGAATTTTAAAACATGATTTCAGTCATTTTATAAAGAGTAAAATTGTCAGTAAAAAATCAATTCTCAAAATATGCAAACGAGTATAAAAATCATAATATTATTCAACAAATTGTTGCAAAGTCTCTTGTTCGTGAATTAAAATTTCAACCAAAAAGAATTTTAGAATTAGGTTGTGGTTCAGGTCAGGTTTTTAATCACATTTCATGGGAAGTTGAATTTTATAAAGCAATAGATGCTTCATCTTCAATGTGTGAATTACATCCAAAAGCAGATAATATCGAAGTTAAATGTTTAAATTTTGATACACAAGACTTTATAAATGAAATTAAAAATGACAGTTATGATATTGTATTGTCATCTTCAGCTCTTCAATGGTCAAATAATTTAGCAAAAATAATAGAACAGCTTTCATATATTACTAAAGAAATTAATGCAGTTTTATTTACATCAAATACATTTAAAACAATTCAGGAAATTACAAATACTAAATCACCTATATTAGATGAAGATTCTATAAAAAATGCTTTTTCAAAATTTTTTAATTGTGAATTTGAAACTATATTATATAAATTAGAATTTGATAATAAAAAAGATTTATTTGATTATATAAAAAAATCAGGTGTAAGTGGAGAAAAATCTCTTTCTTATAGTGATTCTAAAAAACTATATAAAGAGTATCCTTACAATTATTTAGAATTTGAAGTGATTTTTGTTAAAACAATTTCTAAATTATAAAGTTCATATCTTATATATTTGAAATTTTCACTATCTTTTATTGAAGTTAATTTTGTAAATTCTTCTAAAACTCTAGCACTTTCTTGCGCTCTTTTAAAATTTGCAATTAATATTGAGTATAAATCAGTTCGATTCTGTTCACTTTTTATTGAACTTCTTAAAACATCATTTTTTACATCTCTTGTTTCAAGTAATTCTATATAGTTGTCTAATCTTGCTAAATGTCTAAGAGATTTTAATTTTAAAGCAGTTTCTTTATCATTGTACATATATCTAAAGATATCTTCAACTACTCGAATACCTTCTCGTAATCTATTTAAATTAGCGTCAATAAGTCTTAAAGTATTTGTCATCAAAAATGGAGTAAGACAAAAAGTCTTACTCTCTATCTCCACTATTCATAATTCCAAGAATTTGTAATAATGAAATAAATAGATTAAAGAAATCTAAATATAAAGATAATGCTGCTTCAATAGGTGAATCATAATTACCTTTGATAATGTTTTGTGTATCATATAATATGAATGCAGAGAATAATAATGCACCAACACTTGCAATTGCTAATTGCATCATTGAAGATTGAATGAAGATATTTGAGATACCAGCAACAATCATAATGATTAAAGCAATAAATAAAAATTTCCCCATAGCAGAAAAATCTCTTTTAGTTGTCATTGCGAACATTGAAATTCCACCGAATGCAACAGATGTCATTAAAAATGCTTGACCAACAATAGATGCACCACTAGGCATTGCAAAAATTGAAGCTAATAAAGGAGCAATTGTTAATCCTGTAATAAATGTAAATGCAAATAGTACAGCTAAATTAACACCTGGAGTATGTTTTACTCTTGGAATAACAAAAAATATTAATCCAAGCTCAATTGCAAAAAGAACCCATTTCATTGGTCCCATTAATATAGAAACAATTCCTAATCCAATATAAGCACCAGCAGTTGCTGCTAATAATGAACCAGCAAATAATTGATAAGTTGCTTTTAAAAAGCTCATTAATTGAACTTGAGATGATTCTTGTGCATATTGAGATGATTGATTTGATAGATAATCTCTATTATACATTTTTCTTTCCTTTTTTATAATTTACTAATAATATAACATATGTTCTGAAATATTATAGTTATATTTAAGCATATATATTAGACAAGAAAAGTAAATAGATGATTAATAAATAACATAAAATAACAAATACCCTAATAAAAACAAGTAAAAATCACAAAAAACAAGTAAAAAGAGAAAAAAGAGCAGAAATTTCAAAATTTAAGCTACATTTTAGGTGTAGGGTATTGACAAGTGGATAAAAATCTATTATAATTCCCGTCCAATTTGACTGGAACGCTTCAAACGAAAAGCTTGAAGAGATACGATTCAATCGAGTCTGGAATGATCTTTAAAAATGAATGAAAGTTTGTAAAGTAATCTTTATAAACCGAATATAGAACTCTTATAAAAAATCTATGTTTATTTAGATTTAAAATAAGAATAAATGTTAAAAAATATAAAAACAAGAAATTTGGTAAAACAAATCTTGTCTATAAAATTTGAGTGATAATTTTGTAATTGAAGAGTTATAAAATTTGTCAGTTTCAAAAACTCTATAATTTATGGAGAGTTTGATCCTGGCTCAGAGTGAACGCTGGCGGCGTGCTTAACACATGCAAGTCGAACGAGAACGGGATATAGCTTGCTATATTTGTCAGCTAAGTGGCGCACGGGTGAGTAATGTATAGATAACCTGCCCTTAAGAAAGGAATAACAGTTGGAAACGACTGCTAATGCCCTATATGCCTTTAATACATAAGTATGCAAGGGAAACGCTTTAGTGCTTAAGGATGGGTCTGTATGGTATCAGCTTGTTGGTGAGGTAATGGCTCACCAAGGCTATGACGCCTAACTGGTTTGAGAGGATGATCAGTCACACTGGAACTGAGACACGGTCCAGACTCCTACGGGAGGCAGCAGTGGGGAATATTGCACAATGGACGAAAGTCTGATGCAGCAACGCCGCGTGGAGGATGACACATTTCGGTGCGTAAACTCCTTTTATATAGGAAGATAATGACGGTACTATATGAATAAGCACCGGCTAACTCCGTGCCAGCAGCCGCGGTAATACGGAGGGTGCAAGCGTTACTCGGAATCACTGGGCGTAAAGAGCGTGTAGGCGGGTATATAAGTCAGAAGTGAAATCCAATAGCTCAACTATTGAACTGCTTTTGAAACTGTATACCTAGAATGTGGGAGAGGTAGATGGAATTTCTGGTGTAGGGGTAAAATCCGTAGAGATCAGAAGGAATACCGATTGCGAAGGCGATCTACTGGAACATTATTGACGCTGAGACGCGAAAGCGTGGGGAGCAAACAGGATTAGATACCCTGGTAGTCCACGCCCTAAACGATGTACACTAGTTGTTGTGAGGCTCGACCTTGCAGTAATGCAGTTAACACATTAAGTGTACCGCCTGGGGAGTACGGTCGCAAGATTAAAACTCAAAGGAATAGACGGGGACCCGCACAAGCGGTGGAGCATGTGGTTTAATTCGACGATACACGAAGAACCTTACCTGGACTTGACATAGTAAGAACTTTCTAGAGATAGATTGGTGTCTGCTTGCAGAAACTTATATACAGGTGCTGCACGGCTGTCGTCAGCTCGTGTCGTGAGATGTTGGGTTAAGTCCCGCAACGAGCGCAACCCTCGTCCTTAGTTGCTAACAGTTCGGCTGAGAACTCTAAGGAGACTGCCTACGCAAGTAGGAGGAAGGTGAGGACGACGTCAAGTCATCATGGCCCTTACGTCCAGGGCTACACACGTGCTACAATGGGGTATACAAAGAGCAGCAATACGGTGACGTGGAGCAAATCTCAAAAATATCTCCCAGTTCGGATTGTAGTCTGCAACTCGACTACATGAAGTTGGAATCGCTAGTAATCGTAGATCAGCTATGCTACGGTGAATACGTTCCCGGGTCTTGTACTCACCGCCCGTCACACCATGGGAGTTGAACTCATTCGAAGCGGGGATGCTAAAGTAGCTACCTTCCACAGTGGATTCAGCGACTGGGGTGAAGTCGTAACAAGGTAACCGTAGGAGAACCTGCGGTTGGATCACCTCCTTTCAGAGAGAGAAGTAAGATTCGTTTCTTACTTCCAGAGATTTTATATTCGGTTTATAAAGATTATTTAAATAGGTAGTAAAGGGGCCTATAGCTCAGCTGGCTAGAGCGCTCGACTGATAATCGTGAGGTCTCAGGTTCAAGTCCTGATAGGCCCACCATTAAATAATCTAGTAAAGATTAATTTAGGTTGGGGAATTAGCTCAGCTGGGAGAGCGCCTGCTTTGCACGCAGGAGGTCAGCGGTTCGATCCCGCTATTCTCCACCACCTATAACTAATAAGTTCATCTGATTTAAAAGTTAAATATAAGTTCAATAAGAGATTGAATTTATATTTGATTTTCAAAATCAAAACGATATTTAAAAATATAATGTTAAAGTCTTTAATTTTTTCGTAAGAATTAGATAACAGAAATGTTAAATAATTTAAAACAAAAAAAATTTCATATCTAAGAAATTAGATAGAACACAACATTATTTTATTGGATATATTTTAAATAATATGTTTAATAAGATAGTAGCCAAAGAATATTATCAAAAAGCGATAGAGTTTAACTCTATTTATTAATAAGCTATTAAGGGCTAATGGTGGATGCCTAGACTGTAAGAGGCGATGAAAGACGTATTAGGCTGCGATAAGCCTCGGGGAGCTGCCAAAGAGCTTTGATCCGGGGATTTCTGAATGGGGCAACCCAGCATATAGAGATATATGTTACCCTACGGGGAGCTAACCTGGTGAAGTGAAACATCTCAGTAGCCAGAGGAAGAGAAATCAAACGAGATTCCGTCAGTAGCGGCGAGCGAAAGCGGATTAGGACAAACCCAATGCTTGCATTGGGGGTTGTAGGACCATAACGTGAGACTAAAGAGGATAGATGAAATACTTGGAAAAGTGTAGCATAGAAGGTGAAACTCCTGTAATTTAAATTCTCAATAGCTCTATTGGTATCCTGAGTAGGTCGGAACACGTGATATTTTGACTGAAACTGGGGGGACCACCCTCCAATCCTAAATACTACTTACAGATCGATAGTGAACAAGTACCGTGAGGGAAAGGTGAAAAGTACTCCAGCGAGGAGAGTGAAATAGAACCTGAAACCATTAGCTTACAATCATTCAGAGCCCTATGATTTATCAGGGTGATGGACTGCCTTTTGCATAATGAGCCTGCGAGTTGTGGTATCTGGCAAGGTTAAGTCAAGTACGAAGCCGTAGCGAAAGCGAGTCTTAATAGGGCGATTTAGTCAGATGCTGCAGACCCGAAACGAAGTGATCTATCCATGAGCAGGTTGAAGCTGGTGTAAGAGCCAGTGGAGGACCGAACCGATAGGCGTTGAAAAGTCTCCGGATGACTTGTGGATAGGGGTGAAAGGCCAATCAAACTTCGTGATAGCTGGTTCTCTCCGAAATATATTTAGGTATAGCCTTGTGTTGTAGCATATGGGGGTAGAGCACTGAATGGGCTAGGGCTGCTTACCGCGGTACCAAACCCTATCAAACTATGAATACCATATGTGGAATCACAGGAGTCAGGCGGTGGGTGATAAAATCAATCGTCGAGAGGGGAACAACCCAGACTAACAGCTAAGGTCCCTAAGTTACATCTAAGTGGAAAACGATGTGGAGTTACTGTGACAACCAGGAGGTTGGCTTAGAAGCAGCCATCCTTTAAAGAAAGCGTAACAGCTCACTGGTCTAGTGATTCTGCGCGGAAAATATAACGGGGCTAAGATGTACACCGAAGCTTTAGATTCAATTTTTAATTGAGTGGTAGGAGAGCGTTCTATTCAGCGTAGAAGATGTACCGGTAAGGAGCGTTGGAGCGGATAGAAGTGAGCATGCAGGCATGAGTAGCGATAATTGAGGTGAGAATCCTCAACGCCGAAAACCCAAGGTTTCCTACGCGATGCTCGTCATCGTAGGGTTAGTCGGGTCCTAAGTCGAGTCCGAAAGGGGTAGACGATGGCAAATTGATTAATATTTCAATACCAACATATAAGCGCGATGTGGGGACGCATAGAGTTAATCGAGGTCACTGATGGAATAGTGGCTCGAAGGACGTAGGCTGTTACTTAGGCAAATCCGGGTAACGTTAGGCCGAGATCTTACAGGCTCTTGACACTCTTCGGAGGAGATGGAGAATCGATGATACTGTCGTGCCAAGAAAAGCCACTAAGTATATTATATGTTGCCCGTACCGTAAACCGACACAGGTGGGTGGGATGAGTATTCTAAGGCGCGTGGAAGAACCCTGGTTAAGGAACTCTGCAAACTAGCACCGTATCTTCGGTATAAGGTGTGCCTACTTTTGTATATGAACTTGCTTCAAAAAGCGAAAGAGGTTGCAACAAAGAGTCCCTCCCGACTGTTTACCAAAAACACAGCACTTTGCTAACACGTAAGTGGATGTATAAGGTGTGACGCCTGCCCGGTGCTCGAAGGTTAACTGATGATGTCAGCGCAAGCGAAGCATTTGATTGAAGCCCGAGTAAACGGCGGCCGTAACTATAACGGTCCTAAGGTAGCGAAATTCCTTGTCGGTTAAATACCGACCTGCATGAATGGCGTAACGAGATGGGAGCTGTCTCAACCAGGGATCCAGTGAAATTGTAGTGGAGGTGAAAATTCCTCCTACCCGCGGAAAGACGGAAAGACCCCGTGCACCTTTACTACAGCTTGACACTGTAGCTTGGATATTCATGTGCAGGATAGGTGGGAGGCTATGATGACTAGACGCCAGTAGAGTCGGAGCCATCCTTGAGATACCACCCTTGAATATTTGAGTTACTAACTGCGTACAATTATCTTGTATCAGGACAATGTCTGGTGGGTAGTTTGACTGGGGCGGTCGCCTCCTAAAAAGTAACGGAGGCTTACAAAGGTTAGTTCATGGCGGATGGAAATCGCCAGTTGAGTATAATGGCATAAACTAGCTTGACTGTGAGACATACAAGTCGAACAGAGACGAAAGTCGGTCATAGTGATCCGGTGGTTCTGTGTGGAAGGGCCATCGCTCAAAGGATAAAAGGTACGCCGGGGATAACAGGCTGATCTCCCCCAAGAGCTCACATCGACGGGGAGGTTTGGCACCTCGATGTCGGCTCATCGCATCCTGGGGCTGAAGTAGGTCCCAAGGGTATGGCTGTTCGCCATTTAAAGCGGTACGCGAGCTGGGTTCAGAACGTCGTGAGACAGTTCGGTCCCTATCTTCCGTGGGCGTAGGAAAGTTGAAGAGATTTGTCCCTAGTACGAGAGGACCGGGATGAACGTACCACTGGTGTACCAATTGTTCTGCCAAGAGCATCGTTGGGTAGCTACGTACGGATGTGATAAGAGCTGAAAGCATCTAAGCTCGAAGCCAACTCTAAGATTAACTTTCCCTGAAGTTCCCAGCAAGACTAGCTGGTTGATAGGCTGGATGTGTAAGCGTTGTAAGGCGTTTAGCTGACCAGTACTAATAGAACGTTTGGCTTATTTTAAACAATTCTTTGGTTTACTATCTTATTAAATATATTTCTTATATTTAGTATATATTGTGAAAAGACTTTAACATTATTTTTTCTTAACTCCTAAACGAGTTGAGTGAAGAGTATATTTTTTATAATATCTTCTTTACTCAACTTTGCTGGTGGCTATAGAGAAGTGGAAATACCCAGTCCCATTCCGAACCTGGAAGTCAAGCACTTCATCGCCGATAATACTGCCGGGTCCCCTGGTGGAAACGTAGGCCGCTGCCAGCTCTTGAGTTTTTTTCAAAGCTTTTGCTAATTTGAACTTCTTTAAGTTCTTTTTAGCAGAAGCTTTTTTTTTACCCCGCTTCTCTCGCCTTATCTCTTTTTTTTAGTTCTTGTTTGAGTTACTGTTAATATATAATACAAGTATCTTTTATTAATCAATAATTGGCTTACAAGGGCTCTTTTTTTAATTATTTGTATTCTTACTTCAAAATATACTTCTTAGCTTTCTCTTTGTTTACGGCTTGATTTATTTGCGTGTTTTTTGATTGGATATAAAATGATTAAAATAAAAGTTATAAATTGATGTTAAAGATAAAATTAGTAAACATTGATGATTTGGAGATAATATAGACATAAAAAAAGGTTCGATAAAAATCGAACCTTTAAGCGATATGCTTTAATACTACAGTCTAGACTCGTATCTTCTAAGCATATATAATCTTTTAAGCATTTTCTTTCTAGCAGAAATTTTTTGTTTTTTTCTGATTTCAGTCATAGGTTCAAAATATCTTCTAGCTCTTGTTTCAGTAACGATTAAGTTTCTGTCACATTGCTTTTTAAATCTTCTATACGCTTCATCGAAAGATTCAGTATCTTTAACTTTAATACCAGGCATGTAATCACCCTCTTTCTTTTTAAATTTAGGAGCTGATTATATTTAAAGTTTACTTAATTCTTATTTAACTTATATTTGAATAAAATAAACTTTTAATATAAAGGATAATTTTGGAATTAACTCATTTAGATAATAACAATAGACCGAAAATGGTTGATGTATCAGATAAAAATGAAACAAAAAGAGTTGCAATAGCTTCTGGTGAGATAAAAATGTCTCAAGAGGCATATGATGCAATAATTTCAAATAACACAAAGAAAGGCCCTGTTTTACAAACAGCAGTAATTGCAGCAATTATGGGTGTTAAAAAAACATCTGATTTAATTCCTATGTGTCATCCTTTATTATTAAGTGGTATCAATTGTGATATTGAAGAACAACCAAGTAAACCAGGATTTAAATTGATTGTAACAGCTAAGCTAAATGGACAAACAGGAGTTGAAATGGAAGCATTAACTGGTGTATCTATTGGTTTATTAACAATTTATGATATGGTTAAAGCAATTGATAAATCAATGATTATTTCTAATATTCAATTAGAAAGTAAATCAGGTGGAAAAAGTGGAGATTTTATAAGAGAGTAAATATGATAGATTTAAGTAAAGAAAAATTAGAGTTAGATTATCCATGTAATTGGGAATACAAATTAATTGTTTTAGAACATATTAATATTAAAACAACTGTTGTTGAGATTATTTCAAATAGAGAACATAAAGTAAAAGAATCTAAAGTTAGTAGTAAAGGTAAATATAAAAGCTATACATTAGAGATGTTAGTTCATAATGAAGATGATAGAAAAGAAATTTTTAAAATGTTAGGCGATCACTCTAATATAAAAATGGTTTTATAAGTTAGTATCTTTATTCAAAAGATACTAACTCTTTTTTAAATTTTTCTTGATTTAATTTCTTTTTTGCAACTTTATAATGTTCATTGATTTTTTCTTCATCTTCTTTTACTAAAGATTTTATCTCCTCAATTGATTTTCCATCTTCAAAAGCTACAAAAACTTTATACTCTTTTTTTGTAAATTTCCTTTTTAAAACATCTTGTAATTCATCTTCTGGTCTTAACATTCCAACAAGTTTATCGATATGTTTTAATAAAGATTCTGTAAAATTCATAAAATTCCCTTTTATTTAGTTAACCAATTTTCTATTGATTTTATATCATTATAAGAAGTCATATCAAGCATAATAGGTGTAATTGATACATAATTAGCTTTTATTGCTTCAAAGTCGCAATCTTTTTTTTGTGATTCTTTCCAAATTAATGGATGCAAACCAATCCAATAAAACTCTTCTCCTCTTGGATTTAGATGTCTATGTGTATCATTACCATATTCTCTATATCCAGCTTTTGTAACTTTTATTCCATTACATTCGTTAGCTTTGATTGGTGGAATATTAACATTTAAAAACTTTCTTTCATCTAATGGAAAATTGTTATTAAAAATTTTTGTAACAAGTTCTACAATAGTCTTTTTTGCTAATTCAAAATCCCAATTATTTTGTATGTCCTGACATCTATCACGGCAAACTTGAGAAATTGCAATTGCTGGTACTCCATGAATTACTGCTTCCATTGCACCAGCTGCTGTTCCACTGTAAGTTATATCTTCACCCATGTTTGCACCAATATTTATTCCACTTATTACTAAATCAGGTTTATAACCTTCTTTAAATAGATTACTAATAGAAATAAATACACAATCAGTCGGACTTCCATCATCTATTTTATAAAAGTCATCTTTTAAACAATCCATTCTAAGTGGTTTATCTAAAGTTAAAGAGTGTCCACAAGCTGATTTATTACGAGCTGGTGCAACAACTATGATTCTTGCAATTGGACTTAAAGCCTCAATTAATGCTTTTAATCCAACAGCATCAAATCCATCATCATTTGTTAGTAGTATCTGTTTCATCTACTATATAGGCTCCTTCTATTTTATGTATTAAATTTTCTATATTTGATGTTACTTTAAAACCTGTTTCAAGTTCAAGGTCTGCTAATTTTGATTTTATTAGAAGTTTTAATTCTCTTTTTCCTTGATTTTCAACTACTACTTCTAATAGTTTATACATAATATTTTCATCATTTGAAAAAGGTAATGCAATAGTCAATGGTGGTTCTTGAATCTCTTTTTGTTTTGTTTTTACTTTCTCTTTTTGTGCATCTAAAATAGTTTCAATTTTTAAGATATTCATTCTTGTAAAATTTTCATCTTTTGAAATTCGTACTTTAAATGCAATAGGTTCTTCTAGATTGTACTCTTCCTTTAACTCTTTTAATCTATCTTCAAAAAGCATAAGTTCTATTGTTCCATGGAAATCCATAATTGTTGCAATTCCAAATTTATTACCTTTTTTAGATATCTTTTCAGTAATATTTTCAATCTTTCCTACAAATAAAGCTTGGCTTCCGTCATCTAGTTCATCGATTTGAGAAGATAAAGTATAATTGATTTTATCGATTTGTTCTCTATATTCATCAAGTGGATGTCCAGAAACATAAAAACCTAATGATGCTTTTTCAAGTTCAAGAATATCTTTTGCATCAAATTCAGGAAGATGTTCAAGTTTAATATCAATTTTTGTTAATTCATCACTATCACCAAATAATGAACCTGTTACCATTTTTTTTGCAGTTGCTGCTTTTCCAACTGTTTCAACTATTTTTTCAATTTGATCAAGAAGTGCACGTCTTGAATATCCAAAACTATCAAAAGCACCAGCTTTTGTTAGAGATTCAATAACTCTTTTATTTACTTTACTTCCATCAATTCTTGAAATAAAATCAGCTAAATCAGTAAAAGGACCATCATTTCTGGCATTTAAAATAGATTTTATTGCTACATCTCCTGCACCTTTGATGGCACCCATTCCAAACATAACAACTTCTTTTCCATCAATTTTTTTAGCACTAAATACTAAATCTGATTTATTAATATCAGGTGGAAATAAATCAAGTCCAAGTCTTTTAACTTCATCAACATATTTAACAACTTTGTCAGTATTATCTTTTTCAAGTGTAAGAAGTGCAGCCATAAATTCTGCCGGATAATAGCATTTTAAATATGAAGTATAAAATGTAACAAGTGCATAGGCTGCTGAGTGAGATTTATTAAATCCATATCCAGCAAATTTTACAATCAGGTCAAATAGTTCTTCACAATGCTCTTTTACAAAGCCTTTTTTTACTCCTCCCTCTGCAAATTCACCTTTAAGTCTGTCCATCTCTTCTTTGATTTTTTTACCCATTGCCCGTCTAACTAAGTCGGCTCCTCCAAGTGAGAAACCTCCAATAGATTGAACAATCTGCATAACTTGCTCTTGATAAACAATAACTCCATAAGTTGTTTCAAGAATTGGTCTTAAGGGACCATCAAACTCATCATAGAAGTAATTAATTTCTGCACGTCCATGTTTTCTATCAATAAAGTCATCAAGCATTCCTGATTCCATTGGACCTGGTCTATAAAGTGCAAGAACGGCAATAACATCCTCAAAATTTGATGGTTTTAATCTTTTACATAAATCTTGCATACCATCAGACTCTATCTGGAATAATCCAATTGTATTTCCTGTTTGAATTAGGTCATAAACACCTTTGTCATTTACATCTGTTGTGATGAAATTTACACGTTTTCCGTGACGTTGTTCGATTAGTTTATTTGCTTCTTCAATAACAGTTAGAGTTTTTAAACCTAAAAAGTCGAATTTAATTAAGTCAACATCTTCTACATATTTTCCATTATATTGAGTTGCTAGAGTATCCAAACCACTAGGCTTAAAAAGTGGAGTTTTTTTCCATAAAGGTTCATTTGAAATAACAACTCCAGCTGCGTGAGTTCCTGCATTTCTATTTAATCCTTCAAGTGCTAAAGCATATTCCCAAACCCTTGCAGCTTGTGGGTCAGCTTCACAAAGTTCTTTTATTTTTGGTTCTTTTTCCCAAGAGTTCTTTAAATCTATTCCTAATTCATCTGGAATTAGTTTTGCCATAGCATCTGCTTTTGCATAAGGCATATCAAGAACTCTTGCAACGTCCCTAATAACTCCTTTTGCTAAAAGCTTACCAAAAGTGATAATTTGAGCAACGTTTGCTCTGCCGTATTGTTGAACAACATAATCAATAATTTCTCCCCTTCTACTTTGACAGAAGTCCATATCAATATCGGGCATTGATACCCTTTCTGGATTTAGGAATCTCTCAAAAAGTAAACCATAAGGAATAGGGTCAATATCTGTAATTTTTAAAGAAAAGGCAACTAAACTTCCTGCTGCTGAACCCCTTCCTGGACCAACTGGAATTCCCATTCTTTTTGCAACAATAACGAAATCCCAAACGATAAGCATATATCCTGGGAATTTCATATTATTGATGATTTCTATTTCAACTTCAAGTCTATCTCTGTACTCTTGATGACGTTCCTCTGGAACGATTTTTAATCTATCTTCTAATCCCATTCGGCATTCGTGCATAAATAGAATTTTGTCATTTTCAAGAGAATATTCAAGTTCAGGTTCAGGTAGTGTTAAACCAGCTTCCGCTGATTTTTGTCTTGTAAATTTAAAATTTGGAGGAGTAGGATTTCCTAGTTTTATAGTTAGATTACACTTGTCTGCTATTTCTTGAGTAGCTTCAATAGCTTCAGGAATATCTGCATAAAGTTTTGCAATTTGCTCTGGAGATTTTAAATAAAATTCATGAACACTATGTCTTAATCTATTTGGGTCATCATAAAGTTTATTCATTGCAATACACATAAAAGCTTCATGTGCATCAGCATCTTTTTGTTCTAAGTAGTGTGTATCATTTGTGGCAACAACTTTTATTCCAGTTTCTTGTGAGATTCTTAAAATCTGGTCATCAACAAAGTGTTGGTCAGAAATTCCATGACGCATGATTTCTAAATAAAAATCGTCACCAAAAATCTCTTTATATTCAAGTGCAATTTTTTTTGCTTCTTCATAACCTTTTGCACCATTTTTTACATTTCTTTCGTTTTGCGTGTTTAGATGCCAGTTTACTTCACCTTGTAAACAAGCAGCACTACAAACTAAACCTTCAGAGTTTTCACGTAAAAGTTTTTTATTAATTCTTGGATAATAGTAAAAACCATGCATATAGGCTTGAGAGCTTAAAAACATTAGATTTTTGTAACCAACTTCATTTTTTGCATATAAACATAAGTGATATCTTTGTCTATTCGTTTTATCACCAATATCATCACTATTATGAATGTATGCTTCCATTCCAATAATTGGTTTTATTCCTTCATCTCTCATAGCATTATAAAAAGCAATGGCTCCAAACATGTTTCCATGGTCTGTCATGGCAACACTTGTCATTCCCATTTTTTTCACTTTTTTAGCTAAAGGTTTAATCTTATTTGCACCATCAAGTAATGAAAATTCTGTATGTAAATGTAGATGGGTAAATTGAGGTATTTGTGACATAATATAAATCTTTGTATTTTTTATTTATAGTATATCTAAAAAATGTTTTTGAGCCTCTTTAAGTCCAAGATTAAAACACTCTTGCATCTCTTTAAAAGTAAAAAGTGAAAACTCTTTTATGTGGTGTGTTCCTATATAATGGTTAGTATTTTCTATTGTATATTTATGATTTGTGTGTAGTTGTTTAAATAAAATTTTTTTTGCATTTTTTATTGGACTTATTCTTTTTTTTGGATTATCTATATTTTTTGCAAATAAATCTAAAGTATGTATTTCATAACCTTTATTTTCTAATGGTTTAATAGGTAAATTGTCAAATAAACCACCATCAATTAAATACATATTTTCATAAGTAACTGGCTTAAACAAAGGAATTAATGCACTTGATGCCATACATAAAATAATTGTGTCACCACTATTAAAATAGTGAAGTTGATTTTTTTTTACATCATAAGCACAAACATAAACTGGTTTTGGAATATCTTCAAGTCTTTCAATTGGAAGTAGTTCTTTGATGATTTTATTTGAAGAGTCAATTTTTAATAAACCATTTCTAAAAAAATTAAATTTTAGAGTTTGTTTTATATCTTTTGATGCAAAAATTTTTAACTGTTCTTTTGCTCTTATTCCACTTGCATGAGAAGCACTTATAATTGCTCCAATTGAAGAACCACTATAAGCTTTTATATCAATATTATGTTGTTCACAAAAATCTAATACCCCTAAATGAAAGGCTCCACGTGCAGCTCCACCACCTAGAACAAATGCAATATTATTTTGATTCATGTTTATCTAACCAATCAATAATTTTAAATTCTCCATCAAAAGTTTCAACAATTGCAGTACAAGATTCAACCCAATCACCACAATTTAGATATTCAATTTCATTGATATATCTTATTTCTGCTTTATGAATATGTCCACAAATAATACCATCATAACCTTTATTTTTTGCATGACTTGATAATACTTGTTCAAAGTCATTGATAAAAGAAACTGAGGATTTAACGCTGTCTTTAACATATTTTGATAAAGACCAATATTTATTTATACCAAATTTTTTTCTAAAAAAGTTCAAAACAGAGTTTAAATGAAGCAGTAAATCATATCCATAATCACCCAATACTGCTAACCATTTTTTTGTCATTGTAATTGAATCGAAAAAGTCACCGTGAGTGATATAGTATTTTTTTCCATTTATACTTTCATATTCAAGTTCATTAGAGATATTTATAGAGTTACCTAAAACTAAAGGGACAAAGGGTCTTAAAAATTCATCATGGTTACCAGTAATAAATGTAATCTTTGTACCTTTTCTTGCTTTTTTGAGAATTTTTTGAATAACATCTGAGTGTTCTTGTGGCCAGATTAACTTCCTTTTTATTGCCCAACCATCTATGATATCACCAACTAAAATCAGGTGTTCACACTCATTATGTTTAAAAAAATTTAGAAGAACTTTTGCTTTAGAAAAACGAGTTCCTAAGTGTATGTCGGAGATAAAAATGCTTTTATATTTCATAAAAGCATTTTAAATCTTTTTTATTACAATTTGATTTCTTAATTTAATAATAAACCATTTTTTACATTTAAATAAGTCTCTTCTCCACAAAGAATATTTACAATTTCAAGTGCAAAAATCATTGCTGTTGCTGGACCTCTTGAAGTTATTATATTATTATCAATTACAATTGAATCTTTTTTATGGTAACCATTTAATCTTATTTTTTGTTCAAAACTAGGATAACAAGTATAATTTTCATTTAAAACACCAGCTTCATGAAGTGCAAATGGTGCAGCACAAATAGCTCCAATATGTTTATCTTTATCTTTAAATTCTTTTAGTAATTTTTGAACATTTTTATCTTTTGCCAGAGTATAAGCATTTGGAAGACCACCTGGTAAAACTATCATATCAAAATCATCAGAATTTATATTTTCAATTTTACAATCAGCTTCAATTTTTATATTATGTGCTCCAATAGTTTGAATATTTTCAACACCTGCTATTGTAACTTCAATATTTGCACGTCTACAAATATCAATAATTGAAATTGCTTCAATTTCTTCAAAACCATTTGAAATAGGAACTATAATTTTTGCCATTTAATTACCTCTTTTTAAATTATTGTAAACATTATATACAAAGAAATTTAAAATTGTAAAGAAATAATAATTTTAAAGCTTTTAAAAAGCTGATTATTCAAGGATATATAAGCAAACTTTAAATAAAATCTAACCAATTATAAAAAGGGGTTTTTATGTTTAAAAATGTTTCTAGAATAAGTATTTTAGCAACTTTACTAATGCTTTTTATGTCAGGTTGTTCATATAAAAAGATAGTTTCAAATACTGCAGTTAGTGATGATGTTATTAGAGAATATAGTAAAGTACAAACAGCAAAACAGCATTTAGAAGTTGCTGAAGATATGCAAAAAAATGTGACAGAGCAAAACTCTTTAGAAGCAACAATCGCATCTCTTTCAACTCAAATAGCTCAAAATAAAAAACTTGATACTAATAAACCAGTACTTATTACATCATTTGTTAGATTAGATAAGTTAAAAGAAACATCAGAATTTGGTAGAATTATTGGTGAAAGTTTAATCAATGAGTTATCAAATAAAGGTTTTAATATCATCGAATATAGAGGACAGATGGCTGTTTCTATAAATGATCAAGGTGAATATTTTATCTCGAGAAAACCCCACGAAATAAAAAATCAAGCACTTAGTACATATATTGTTGTTGGAACTTATTCAAGACAAAATGGTAGAGTGATTTTAAATGCAAGAGTAATTGATAATATTACTGGTAAGATTATTTCAAGTGCAAGATCAACATATCATCATGGTTTAGTAAATGATTGTATGATGTTTGGTGATTGTGCACCTGCAAGAACTGTAAAAATTATTAAAGAGCGATAATATATGTCTTACAGATTATTAGGAATTTTGAAACTTTTTTTTGTTTCAATTTTCTTAACACTTTTTTTAAACTCTTGTGCTTATAAAAATCCAATAAGTGGTTCTACAAATTTTCATTCATTGATTTCTGGAATGGTTGATGATTCAGCTAATAAAATCAAAAAGAATGTTTCTGTTGGAGAAGTTGTTTTAGTTTCAGATTTTGTAAATCTTGATAAATTAAAAAATAGATCACAATTAGGTTTCTTACTTTCAAGTATGTTAAAAGATAAACTATCTTCACTTGATATTATTGTAAAAGAGATTGAACTAGGAAAAGAGTTTGAATTCGGACCATCAGGATTTAATCTATTAACAAGAGAAAAAGATAGAATTGTAACAAATCAAGTAAAATCTAAATACGCAGTTGTTGGAACATACTCTATTTCATCTAGAAGTTTAAATGTATTTATTAGATTGATAGATATTCAAACAGGAAATATTTTATCTTCTTCATACGGACGAACAGATATTGATGATGAGATTTTAGGTTTAGAAGGAAATAGCACTGGTGGCATTAATCAAAAAGCATCACCACCTGCTCAAAGACCTTTTTTAGTTTTATAAAATATCTTGTATTAAAAATTGGGGAGTAACTTCTCCTCTAAACTCATTTTTTGCTATTGAAACTATTAAATCAAAATTCTTAGAAAAATTAATATTTGAGTCATTAAATTTTAAAGCTTCAAAAATCACTCCATCACTATTTAGAGTTAATTTTAAATGATTTTTATCTTTTCCAATTAAATCATATTTTATTAAAGAAGTATTAGATATCTTAAAAATTGGTCTATGATTTTCTAATCCATAAGGTTCAAATTGTTCTATTATAGATAAAAATTCTAAATCAACTGATGCAACATCTAATTCACCTAATGTAATAGGTTCGATATGTAAGTTTTCTTTATAATTTTCTAACTCTTTATTTATAATTGATTTGAATTCTTCTAAATTCTCTTCTTTTAATGATAATCCAGCAGCATTTTTATGTCCACCATAACCAAGTAACAAATGACTAGCTTTTGTGATTAAATCATAAAGATTTACATCAGCATTTGCTCTTGCACTACCTTTTGCGATTCCATTATGAATTGAAAAGATGAAAGCTGGTTTTTTATGTGAATTAGATAGTTTAGAAGCAACAATTCCTATCACACCTTCATGCCAATTTTCTCCCCAAACAACAACTGCATTATCATCTTTATTTGTTTTAGAGTCAGCTTTTCTAGAGATCTCTTCTTGTAAAGTTTTTCTATAATTATTTAGTTCATCTAACAAAGAGAGAGTTTCATTTGCATTTTGTGGATTTTCTGATAATAAAAATTCCAATGCAATACTTGCATCATCCATTCTTCCTGCACTATTTAGTTTTGGTGCAATAAAGAATCCAACATCATCTGATACAAGTGACTTTTTTGACATGATTTCATTTAATATTTTAAATGCTTCTCTTGATGATGATTTTATTTTTTTTAAACCTTGTTTTACAATAGTGTAATTAAGTGTAGTCATTGGCATAATATCAGCAATTATTGCAACACAAAGTAAATCAAGGTAGTCGCCCATATTTACATCTAAATTCATCTCTTTTTTTATGGCTGCACATAAATACCAAGCAACTTGTGCACCACAAATATCTTTGAATTCAAAATTACAATCTTTTTGTTTTGGGTTGATAATTGCAAGTGCATAAGGAATTTTATCGCCAACAGTGTGGTGGTCAGTGATAATTAAATCTATATTTTTTTCTTTTAATTTTAAAGAGGCGTCATAAGCTGAAATACCATTATCAACTGTTATTACTAAGCCTTCATTAATCATATCAACAATTTTTGTAGATAATCCATAACCATGCTCGAATCTATTTGGAATAATATGATTTACTTTTACATTGATAGTTTTGAAAAAATCTAGCATAATTGTAGTTGAGATTACACCATCAACATCATAATCACCAACTATTGTGATGGTTTCTTTTTCAAGAATAGCTTTTTTTATTCTTTTACAAGCGATATCAATATCTTTGAAATTTGTAGGACTTGGAATATCTGCAAGTTTTGAATAAGGATTATTCAAATGCCTTGCAGAAAGTAATTCAAAAAGTCTATTCTTTGTTATTTTAGACATTATTTTGATTTATTTGCTTGTGTTACAAACTCTAAAATAATTGGATTTGGTGTTTCTAAGTGTGAAGTAAATTCTGGATGGAATTGAACTCCTACAAACCAAGGATGTTCTTTTATTTCAACTGCTTCAATTAGTCCATTTGATTGTCCTGAAATAATCATACCAGCAGCTTCTAATTGTTCTTTATATTTTGGATTTGCTTCATATCTATGTCTATGTCTTTCATAATATACTTCATCATTTCCATATGCTTTTTGTAATTTTGAACCTTTTAATGGCTCAAATGGATACTCACCTAATCTCATTGTTCCACCCATTGGTGATTCATGAGTTCTTAGTTGTTTATTTCCACTTTGGTCGATAAATTCATCTATTAAGTAGATTAATGGATTTTTTGTTTCTGGATCAAATTCAATAGAGTTTGCATCTTCAATACCTAAAACATTTCTTGCATATTCAATGATTGAAAGTTGCATTCCTAAACAAATTCCTAAGTAAGGTATTTTATTTTCTCTTGCATATTTAATTGCTTCAAGTTTTCCTTTAACACCTCTGTGTCCAAAACCACCAGCAACTAAAATACCATCAGCATTTCCTATTATTTCATAAACACCAGAATCTTCTATTCTTTCACTATCACACCAGTGAATATTAACTTTTGTATTTAAGTGAGCTCCAGCATGGATTAATGCTTCAATTAATGATTTATAAGATTCTTTTAAACCTAAATATTTACCTACAAATGCAATAGTAACTTCATCTTGAGGAACTAAGATATTTTTTACTAAAGTATCCCATTTTTCCATATTTGGTTTTATTTTAATATTAAAATGTTCTGATAAAGGATTTAAAATTCCCTCTTTGATAAAATGAAGTGGCACTTGATAAATTGATTGTGCATCTCCAGCTTCAATAACAGCATTTCTATCAATATCACAAGATAATGCTAATTTATCTTTTAAATTTTTTGGTAATTCTTTTTCAGTTCTACAAACTAACATGTGAGGAGTAATACCAATTCTTCTTAATTCTTGAACAGAATGTTGAGTTGGTTTTGTTTTTAATTCACCAGCAGCTCTAATATATGGAACTAAACTTACATGAATATTCATTGTATTTGTTTTTGGTTGTTCGTGTCTTATTGCTCGAATAGCTTCCATAAATGGTAAACCTTCGATATCTCCAACTGTTCCACCAAGTTCAATGATTAAAAAATCATTTTCATCAGCAGCTGCATAAATTCTTTCTTTAATTTCATCAACAACATGAGGAATAACTTGGATAGTTTTACCTAAATATCCACCTTCTCTTTCTCTTTTAATTACGCTTTGATAAACTTGACCAGTTGTAAAAGAGTTTTTTGCTGTTAGAGTTTTATCAATAAATCTTTCATAGTTTCCTAAATCTAAGTCTGTCTCAGCACCATCAGCAGTAACAAAAACTTCTCCGTGCTCAAGTGGACTCATTGTTCCTGGGTCTACATTTAAGTACGGGTCAATTTTAAGCATACTTACTTTAAAGCCTGATTGTTTTAATATTGTTGCAATAGAAGCAGAAGTTATACCTTTTCCTAATGAACTAAGTACTCCACCCGTTACAAAAATGAATTTTGTCATAAAAATTACTCCATAAAATTGTTAATAAATATATAATCGCGATTGTATCTAAGTTTTGTTGATAAGTAAGTTAATTGAATGAGATAAGAGGTCATCTTATCTCATAAAGGATTATTGAAGTTTATCTAATCTTGGATAGATAAATACAGCTTTTCTAAATACTTTTACCTTTTCTGGGTCTTCTTTAGCATAAGCTTTTAATGTAATAGTTATTGGTGTATCTTTTGTATTATCACTAACTAAAATTTTGTCAGTTTCTAAAATAACTACTTTTTTAGCAAGTTTTCCAGGGCTTAATGTAAATGGTTCAAATCTTGTGATTTTAATATCAGGATTATCAACAATTTCTAATACGTAAGTTAAAGGAATTGATTCTGTATTTTGGAAAAGTAATACAAAATTATTTGCAACAACTTTATCCTCTTTTACTTTATATAATTCAGTAGTTTTATTTACATTTAAAAGCATATTCTCTTTTTCACCACCCATAACAAATAAAAGACCAATTACTACTACTAAAGCAATAAAGTACATTACAGTTGATTTTCTAATCATTTTTGTTGGTACATCATTTTTGATTGCATTAGTACTTGACCATTGAACAAGAGAAGGTTTTCCAAGTTTACCCATAACTGTAGTACATGCATCAACACACTCTAAACAGTTGATACACTCAAGTTGTAAACCTTTTCTAATATCAATATGTGTAGGACATACTGTTACACATGATTCACATGTTGTACACTCATTTGAAGCTTGCGGTAAATCTTTTGCTTTAAAAATGATTTTTTCTTTATTTTCATTATAGATTTGACCACCTCTATTTGTAGAGTAAATCGCTTGATATGTATCATTATCATATAAAACAGATTGAACCCTTGAATAAGGACAAATATAAACACAAAAATCTTCTTTAAGAAAAACAACGTCATAAACTAAAAATCCAGCTATACATAAAACAAAACCAATTAAAAACATATGTTCAGTAGGATTTTGTAAATATGCGAAGAAATCTTCAGGAGGAACAAAGTACCACATAAAATCAGATGCAGCAATAAGAGCTAAACATGCCCAGATAATGATACCAATCACTTTCTTAGTTTTATTTTCTGCTTTTGACCAATCTGGCTCTTTTTGTTTATTTTTGATTCTTCTTAAACCTAAAAGTTTTGATTCAATTAAATCTCTATAAATAACTCTAAATATAGTTTGTGGGCATGCCCAACCACACCAAGCTCTACCACCTAAAGATGTAACTGCAAAAATACCAAGAAATAAAAGCATTAATAAAAATGGCATTAAATATAATTCTTGCATATCAAATGCAGTACCTAAAAGATGTAATTGTTTTTTATCAAAAGATAATAAAAAAATTTGATTACCATTAATTTTTATAAATGGTAAACTTAATGCAATAACACTTGCAATCACATAACCGTAATATCTTCTAATTCTAAATGGAGTTTTTTTTAGAAACTCATTTTCCTCTTTCATTTTAAAACCTTTGTGATTCTTTTTTAAAATTTTATATAAATCAACCTTATGATTTGCATAAATAATTATAAGATTTAATTATATATAAATATTTGAGGTTTATTATAGTTGAGTTAATTTATTAAATAATTCAATTTTTTGTTTTATTTCTGAAATCACATTATCAAGTGAAGTTATCTCAAAATTATTGATAAGAGGATAATCTTTTATAAGATTTTCAAAGTTCTTAATCAAATCATCTATATTTGTATAGTTAATCACAGGAATATTATATTTTGATATAAGTTTATCATTATACTCTTTATCAATTCTTTTAAATAAAACTGGATAATTTCCACAAGCTAAAGATTCAAAAACTGTTTGTAAAGATGCAGTTAAAAGATATTTTGAATTTTGGATTGTAGAAACATACTCTTCTTCATCTATAACTTCAGAAAAATGATTTTTAAATATTTTTTCATTTCCCAAAAAGAAGTAATGTCCCATTAAAAGAGAGATTTTATTGTCTGAATCTTTTATCATATCTAATAGTAAATTGTTGTAATCATCATCACCAAAAAAAAGAGTTTTTTCAATTGAAGGATTAGTAACTTTTGTATATAAAGTTGTATCAACAATAACTTCATTTATATCTGTTCCAATTTCATAAAGTAAAGAACAAAACTGTTTCATTTCAGATTTCATATCGTCATTTGCTTCTTTTGAGTCAAAAATCAAAATATCATTTCTTTGCATAATATTTGTAAGATTTCTTAAAACATCAATATTTACATATTTTTTTACTTCTAAATTCTCTTTTGCAAAAGCTCCAGCTCTAAAATCACTTGTACATAAAATAGGATTAAATTCTTTTAGTGCATTTGCAACTGCTGCACATCTTTTTGTTGCTTCAAGACCAACTGTATGACCACTTTTTGCATATAAATAAACTTGCATATTATAAACCTTTAAAAAAAATAAATTATTAAAATTAGTTTTATTTTATAAAAATAAAATAAATAAAAGCCTTAAAATTACAAAATTGTATCTAATAAGGAAAAAATAAAGATAAATTTATTTGATTAGAAAATATTTTTGGGATATTAATGTTTAATTTAATAAAATCTACAAAAAATTTAATAAGGAAAAATTATGAAAGTATCATTTAAAAGAGTTATCATATTTTTCTTTCTATCTGCATTTTTTAGTATGAATATAAATGCACAAGAAGGAAAAATTGTAGGTGGAACAATGCATGAAATACCAAGTTGGTTTAAAGAGAGTTTTTTAGATATAAATGAAGATATAGAAGAGGCAAAATCTAAAAATAGACACTATATGATATTTCTTGATTTAGAAGGTTGCCCTTATTGTGCAAAAATGTTAAAAGAAAATTTTATAAAAGAGAATAAAACAAGTGAATTTATAAAAAAATATTTTGACGTAATTGAATTAAATGTAAAAGGTAGTAGAGAAGTTACTTGGATTGATGATACTACATTAACAGAAAAAGAGTTAGCAACAAAATTAGAAATCCAATACAGTCCAACTATTTTATTTTTCAATGAGAATAAAGAGATAGTTGTAAGAGTAAATGGATATAGAAGTTCAAGTGATTTTAAATATATTTTAGAATATGTTCAAGGTGAACATTATAAAAACATGACTTTAACAGAGTATGTAAATAAAATTGAAAAACAAACTCTTTATACATTTAAAGAGAATAAAATGTTTAAAAATATAAATGATTTATCAAAAATATCTTCACCACTTGCTGTGATTTTTGAAGATGGAAGTTGTACTCAATGTGACTATTTTAATGAAAAAGTTTTAAAGAATAAAGATGTGATAGGTGAATTCAAAAAATTCACTGTTGTAAGACTAGATGCGAATAGTACAAAAGAGATAATTGATGTTGATGGAAACAAAACTACACCAAAAGAGTGGGCACAAAAAATCAATTTAGATTATAGACCAGGTGTTTTACTATATGATAATAAAAAATTAATATCAACTATTGATGCACTTCTTTATCCATTCCATTTTAAAGAAATACTTAGATATGTAAGTGGAAAATTTTATGAGAAATATCCAAAAAGTTATTTGGATTATTTAAAAGTTAGACAAGATGAACTTTTAAAACAAGGTATAAATATAGATTTGGCTGAGTAGAAATAAATAACACTTCTTTTGAAGTGTTATTTAGGGTTTTTTGTAAACATGTTTAAGTTTAAGTGAATTATATCAAGAGCTGCTGGTGTAATTCCAGAAATTAAACTTGCATTGAAAAGTGTTGGTGGTCTATGTTTTTCTAACTTTTCAATTACTTCATTTGAAAGACCTGGTAATCCTCTATAACTAAACTCGCTAGGAATTGAAGCTTTTAACATTTTTTTCATTTTTTCTATTTGTTTTTGTTGTTTTTGAATATATCTATAATATTTTGCTTCAATAATTATTTGTTCTTTTAAATAATCATCCATTTGAGCAAGACTTGGTACAAGCTTGTCAAATTTTACTGCATCAATACTATTTCTTCCTATTAAATCTACAAGTAAAACTTTATCATTGATTTTTTCTTCACCAATTGACTCAAGAAGTTCTAAAGTCTCTTTTTTAGAAGTAATCCATTCATTTGCCATAAGTTCAATTGCATCAGCTAAAACTTTTCTTTTATTTTCAACTTTTGCCATAGTTTCATCATTGATTAATCCAAACTCATGTCCATATTGGCTTAATCTTAAATCAGCATTTTCTTCTCTTAAAAGAAGTCTATATTCAGCACGACTTGTAAACATTCTATATGGTTCATTAGTTCCTTTTGTAACTAAATCATCGATTAAAACGCCAATATATGCTTCATCACGTCTAAGAATAAATGGTTCTTTTTCATCAATAGCAAGAGCTGCATTAATACCAGCCATTAGACCTTGGCTTGCTGCTTCTTCATATCCTGTTGTTGCATTAATTTGCCCAGCATGGTAAAGATTTTTTACTTTTTTAGTTTCTAAAGTATGTTGTAATTCTGTTGGATCAACATAATCATATTCAATAGCATATCCATATCTGATGATTTTTGCATTTTCTAAACCAGCAACTGAGTGAATCATCTGTTTTTGAACATCAATTGGAAGTGAAGTTGACATACCATTTATATAATATTCTGTACACATTGAAGTTTGCGGTTCTAAAAATAGTTGATGTCTATCTCGTTCTGCAAATCTATTTACTTTATCTTCAATACTTGGACAATATCTTGGTCCCAATCCTTCAATTTGACCAGTAAATAAAGGTGCTCTATAGAAATTTGATCTGATTATTTCATGTGTTTTTTCACTTGTATATGTGATATAACATGGATATTGAGTCGGTGAAAACGTTGATTTGTCTGTTCTAAATGAAAAAGGTGCTGGATTTACATCTCCACCATGCATGTCCATTACTGAAAAATCAATTGAATTTGCGTCAAGTCTTGCAGGTGTTCCTGTTTTTAATCTTCCAACTCTTAATCCTAACTCTTTTAGTTGAATTGAAAGTGTTGTTGATGGTAATTCCCAAGCACGTCCAGCGTCATATTTGTTTTCACCAATATGAACTAAACCTCTCATAAATGTACCAGTTGTTAAAATAACTTTTTTAGCTGTAAATTGTTCTGTTAATTTAGTTTTTACCCCATAAACTTCATTTTCATTTTTTACTAACAATGCTGTTACTTCATCTTGATAAACTTCTAGATTTGGAGTGTTATGACAAACTTTTCTCATGTAAGTTCTATATTTATCCATATCTATTTGAGCACGACTACCTTGAACAGCTGCACCTTTAGAAGCATTTAATATTCTAAATTGAATACCTGCATAATCAGTACAAAGACCCATTTCTCCACCAATAGCATCAAGTTCTCTTACTAAATGCCCTTTTGCTAAACCTCCAACTGCAGGGTTACAGCTTGCAGCTCCTATTTGTTCTACTAACATAGTAATTAGTAGAGTTTTTTTACCCATTCTTGCACTTGCTAGTGAGGCTTCAATTCCGGCATGCCCTCCACCAACAACAATTACATCATAATCCATAATAGTGTTCCTTATATATCTTTTTCGTGATTTTTATATTTGGGAAATTTCTTAGATAAATGTTTTCTTCCACTTATCTAAGAAATTTACTTAAAGTAGTTAAAATTAGCTTCTTAACAAATTTTAGATATTATACCTAAATTTTAACAAAAGGTTTTTTAAGTGTTTACAGGACTTATAAGAGAAATGGCAAAAGTTGTTAGTTTTAAAAACAATTTTTTAACTTTAAAAGCAAAATATCATCCAAAAATTGGAGATTCAATTGCAATAAATGGAGCTTGTTTAACAGTTGTGAAAGTTACAAGTGATACATTTACTGTTGAGTTGTCTCCTGAATCTCAATCTATTTTAGCAATGGAAAACTATAAAGATGAGGTGCATATGGAGCCAGCTATGATGATGGGCGATAGATTTGAAGGTCATATTGTTCAAGGTCATGTAGATTGCTTAGGAACTGTAAAATCAATAAAACAAAATGGAAATTCAACAGACTTTTTTATTAGTTTACCTAGTGAATATTTAAAATACATTATTCCAAAAGGAAGTGTTACAATAGACGGAGTTTCACTTACAGTTAACGAAGTTTTAAAAGATTTTTTTAGGTTAACTATTATTCCTCATACGATAGAAAATACACTTTTTAAAAGATATAAAGTTGGTACAAAAGTAAATCTTGAAACTGATATGTTTGCAAGATATATTTATAATATGTTTAAAGCAAATAGTGAGAAAAAAGATGGATTATCTTGGGGAGATGTAGATAGAATAATGGCTAATTATTAGTTAGTTTTTTCTTTCTCTGATTTTTCTTCGATAGTTTTTTCTTCAAACTTTGAGTTATTTATGTTTTTATATGAATAGAAATATTTCTTTTTTAGTACATTAATATATGGTTTTACAGTTGCAATTTTCATATCAGGAAGATTTGTAATCTCTACAATTTTCCCAACTTTTAGTCCTTCAAAAAAGATATTATCCATTCCAGAAGTTATTACTTCATCACCTTTATTTATTTCAGACCAAATTGGAATAAATTTGATTAGTAATTCATCAGGATTATTTCCTGCTGTGATAATTCCAGGGTTTTTCCCTTCACCAATAAATACAGCATATGAACAATCTTTATTTCCATTTAGTAAACCAACGCTTCTACCATTTTTATTTACTAAGATTCCAGCCGCATTATTTTCAGTTATTAAACCTAGAATTTTATCATCTTGAGGAACTTTATCTAACCAAACTTTTGTAAAGTCATTAAAGTTTATATATGAAAGGACTTTTACAAGTTCAATTTCTGGTTTTATCTCATTTACATCTACATGAACTAAAAACTCTTTTATTGCATCAAGTTGTTTTTGAGTTGTATTGTATAAAATTTTATACTCTTTTAATTCATTGTTTTCTGCTCTTAAATCGTCAATTGTAGATGCTTGATTAAAATGTTTTTCAATACTTGTAGAGATATTTATCACTTTATTTATATATGCAATTTTTAGGTCATTAAAAAAAGTAAATTTTTTAACTAGTAGTTCATCTACCTCAAAAAGGTAAGATAAACTAGCAATTACAAATAGAAAAATAAAGAGAAATTTACGCATTAGTTATTTGTAATAAGTTTTAATAATTCCGGTTCATCAAGAACTTGGCTTGTTCCATATGCTACTGATAATAAAGGTTCATTAGCAATTTTTACAGGAAGTTTTATAATATCAGAAAGGTAAGTATCTAATCCTCTAATTAAAGCTCCACCACCTGTGATAATAACACCATTGTCAACAATATCACTTGCTAAATCAGGAGGCATATTTTCAAGAACACTTTTAATTGCACTTACTATCTCTTTTAATGGTTCTTTAAGAGCAGTTCTTACACCTTCACTTCCTAATTCAATAGTAGAAAGTAAACCAGAGTTATCTCTTCCTTTCACTTTCATTTTTAATTCAGTATCAAGTTTGATTGCTGTACCAATTTCAATTTTGATATTTTCAGCAGTTCTTTCACCAATAAATAGATTATAGTTTTGTCTAACATATTCAACAATAGATCTATCAAATTTATCTCCAGCAACTTTAATCGATTTACATAAAACTAAACCACCAAGAGATGTTACACCAATTTCAGTTGTTCCACCACCAATATCAACAACAACATAACCAGAAGGATCAGAAACTGGAATTCCAGCACCAATTGCAGCTGCCATTGGTTCTTCAACTAAGAATACTTCTCTTGCACCTGCACTCATTGCAGATTCTTCAACAGCTTTTTTCTCAACTTGAGTTATTCCATAAGGGATACAAATAATAATTCTAGGACGTACAAATGACTTTCTTGAATGTGCTTTTTCAATAAAATATCTAATCATTCTTTCTGTCATTTCAAAGTCTGCTATAACCCCATCTTGCATTGGACGAACAGCTTGAATATTTAAAGGAGTTTTCCCTATCATCTGTTTTGCTTCTTGACCAACAGCTAAAATTTTATCTTTACCTTGTCTGTCACTTTGTACTGCAACTACTGATGGTTCATTGATTATAATTCCTTTACCTCTAACAGAAACGATTGTATTAGCAGTTCCTAAGTCAATCGCCATATCATTTGAAAATAGACCTATTAATTTATCTAAAAACACTTTTATATCCTTTTTATGCTACTTTTGGTTCTTCAGTTTTTTGAACAACTTCTTTTGTGATGGTTACCGTTTTATTTTTATATTTTGGAAGATCAAACATTATGTCAAGCATAATATCTTCTAAAATTGATCTTAATCCTCTTGCACCTGTTTTTCTTTCAATTGCAAGTTTTGCTAATTCTTTTAATGCATCTTTTTCAAATTTAAGAGTTACTCCATCCATTTGGAAAAGTTTTATATATTGTTTGATTAAAGCATTTTTTGGTTCAGTTAAAATATGAACCATATCATCTTCTGTTATTTCATTTAAAGTTGCAATCATATGTAATCTTCCAATTAATTCTGGAATTAAACCGTATTTTACTAAATCATCAGTTTCAACTTTTGAAATAATTTTATCTTGCTCATTTTTTGTTTTTTTATCTTGATTAAATCCAAGTACATTTGCACCTTGTTTTTTCTTGATAATATCTTCTAAACCATCAAAAGCTCCACCACAAATAAATAAAATATTTGTAGTATCAACTTGAAGTGCATCTTGTCCAGGATGTTTTCTTCCACCTTTTGGTGGAACGTTTACAACACTTCCCTCAACAATTTTTAATAAAGCTTGTTGAACTCCTTCTCCTGAAACATCTCTAGTAATACTTCTATTTTCACTCATACGTGCAACTTTATCAACTTCATCGATAAAAATAATTCCACGTTCTGCTTTTTTGATATCACCATCTGCTGCTTGAACAAGTCTTGTTACAACATTTTCAACATCATCACCAACGTAACCAGCTTCTGTTAAACTTGTAGCATCAGCAATTGCTAAAGGAACATCTAAATATTTTGAAATAGTTTGTGCTAAAAGAGTTTTTCCAGAACCTGTTGGTCCAATTAATAAAACATTCGATTTATTTAACTCTGTATCATCATCAATTTCATTGTGTCTAAATATTCTTTTATAGTGATTGTAAACTGCAACTGATAGAACTTTTTTAGCTCTTTCTTGTCCAATTACATATTCATCTAAAATCTTTTTTAATTCTGCTGGAGTTTTGATTTTTATCTCTTTTGCAGCAGGAGCATTTTTGCTTTTGTCTTCTTCTACTGGAAGATTACCACTCATTATTTCATGAGCTGCATTTACACAAGCTTTACAAATACAAGCATTGTCTCCAGCAATTACTGGATTATCTCTTGTATCTGTTGCTCCACAAAAATCACATATTATCTTACTCATTTTTTACTCGTTTTATTTTCTGTTAAAAGGAATACCTCTTTTTGTATTTAATACAAAACTAGCTAATTCTTTTACATATTTATTATTATCATTTTCAAACAATTCACGTGCCGCATCTTGTAGAGGTTTACCTGATTCAAATAGTTCTCTATAAGCGTGTTTAATTGCATCAATATCTTCTCTACTGTCAAATCTTCTTCTTAGACCTGTTAAGTTTAAACCTCTAAGAACTGCTTTATTACCTTCTGCTAAACAAAATGGAGGAATATCTTGAGCAACAGCTGATGCACCACCAATCATAACTTGTGTTCCAATTTTACAAAACTGATGAATTGGAGTTAATCCTCCAACAACAACAAAATCATCACATTCAACGTGACCTGCTAGTGTTGCTCCATTTGCAAAAATACAATTATCTCCAATTATACAATCGTGTGCCACGTGAACATAACCCATGAATAAGTTATTGCTACCAATTTTTGTAATTGAACCACCACCAATTGTTCCTGGGTTGAATAAAGTGTATTCTCTGATTTTATTATTGTCTCCAATGATTAATTCTACATCTTCACCATTGAATTTTAAATCTTGAGGAATTGTTCCTATTGATGCATGAGAAAAAATATGATTATTTTTACCAATTGTAGTTTTTCCATCTATTACAGTATGCGAATCAATAATTGTTCCATCACCAATTTTTACATCTTTTCCAATAATTGTAAATGCACCAATAGTTATGTTATCACCTAAAATTGCACCATCTTCAATTATTGCTGTTTTGTGAATGTTATTCATTTATTTGCCTATTTATCAACTATCATAGCTTTTAATTCTGCTTCAGCTGTTAGTTTCCCGTCAACATAAGCTTTTCCATTTAAAGTCATTAAAGAACTTTTCATTCTAACAACTTCTAGTTCATAATCTAATCTATCGCCAGGTCTTACTGGATTTCTAAATTTTGCTTTATCAATACTCATAAAATAGATTACTTTTTGTTTCATTTCTTCATCTGTCATATCAGAACTTTTTAGTGCTAAAACACCACCACATTGAGCCATACCTTCTAAAATAAGTACACCTGGATAAATTGGATGACCTGGGAAATGTCCTTGAAACGCAGGTTCTGAAATAGAGATGTTTTTAAAACCTTTAATAGATTTTTTTAATTCCATATCTGTTATTCTGTCCACAAGTAATAATGGGTATCTATGAGGAAGAATCTCTTGAATTTGCATAATGTCTAACATATAATATCCTGATTTTTTTATTAAGTGGCAATTATTATATCTAAAAAAGAATTAGTTTTGAATTATCCGAGCTACATTTTGTGAACTTCCATTTTTTAGATACTCTCTTAAAGATTTTGAATTTTCAAAAAATAATTTTTTATCTAGATTTTTATAGTCTTTTAAAAGATTATCTACTGTAACTTCATCTTGTAAAAATTCACTATGGAGTTGTTTTTTCCCCATTTTTTCAAAGAAAATATTTGCAAGTCCAACAAAATTTAATTTAACAAACATTTTTCCAATAAAAAAATCAAAATTTTTTGCAATATATGAAAGTGTAAATGGCGTTCCAATTAGTGCAGCTTCTAGTGTTGCTGTTCCTGAGCAAATAAACGCATATTCACATTCTTTTAAAGTTTGATGTGTATTTCTTGAAATTGTAAAATTTGAAATATCTCCATAAATTTTTTTTATGTAAGCATCATCAAATTTTGATGGAATGATTAAAATATACTCTTTATTTGGGATTTTTTTTACTAATTCTTTAAAAATAGGCATGAGATTTGTAATTTCTGTTTTTCTACTTCCTGGCATAAAAGCAATTTTGTTTGTTTCTAGAAACTCTGTTTTAAACTCTTTTATTTCATCAAGTAAAGGATGACCTACATAAATAATTTTCTCTTTATCATTGTAAATTTCACTCTCAAAAGGGATAATTGAACAAAGTTTTGAACAATAAGCTTCTAATTTTTTTACTCTTCCTTTTTTCCAAGCCCAAGCTTGAGGTAAAATATAATAAATAATCTCTTTATTTGGATAAGTTTCTCTTAATTTTTTTGCTAAGGGTAGATTAAATCCTGAACTATCCATTAGCAAAACTTTGTCACAATCTTTTGCTAATGATACTAGTTCGTCTCGAAGTCTGAAAAAAAATCTTAGTTTTTTTAAAGCATCAACAAATCCCATGATAGCTAATGAAGTTAAATCATAAAGTGGATTTCCCAACTCTTTATCAAAAACTCCAACAAGTTCAACATCAGAATTTAGATATTTTTTTAATTCTTTTAAATGAACATTTGATGAAGCTTCCATGGCACAAACTAATAGTTTCATATTATCTCTTCTTTTATATCTTCATAAGTTGTAGCATTTATTTCTATTTCATACTTTTCATCAATAATTTCATCAAGAACTATCAATGCACTCAAATCATAAGGATTTTTTATAATAAGATTTCTGATTTCTAGCTCTTTATAAAAATCAAGTGGTCTGTACATTAACTCTTTTACATCTTTATATGAAGTTCCTGCAAATAGGTTAAATGTATCTATATCAATGATTTTTACTTCATCACGATTAAGATAATTTATGCTATCTTTAGTGTATTCTATTCTTCCATTTGTATTATTTCTATTTATAGTTGAATAACACATAATATATGAAGGAACGATTTTTTTTGCAATACTAACTTTCCCACCTAATAGTCTGTAGTTCAAAAATCTTTGTTTTATAAGTTTATACTTTTCTCCTGCATCTTCTAAATCATTTCTTCTTTGATAAAGTTCAAGTCTTTCTTCTATTGATTCAGGCATTATTTGATTTGAAATAGGATTAAACATTTCATCCATAATCTTTTTTTGAATCTCTCTTTGAGCACTTAATCCAAATAAACATCCACAATAATTTTGTCTATATAAAGAGTTTTCTTTTACTCTCTCCCCTTGAATTTGTCCACCATTCCCACTTCTATAATCTCTAAATATAAAATTTACACCTGTTTCTTGTGTTAATTTATCTCCAATTTTTTCTAATTTTTCTTGAGATTTTTTTGGTGAAATTAAAAGTGAAGTTGTAAATTTATCATGACCAAGTTCTATTGCTTTTTGAACTGACACATCAAGTCTATCATCATAACAAACAGTACATCTATCTCCTTTTTCAGGAAGATGTTCCATCCCTTTTACTTTTTTTAGCCATTCTTCAAGGTTATAAGGACCTTCAAGTAATGGAATTCCTAATTTTTTACACGAGTATTCTACATCTAAATATCTAAGTCTATATTCACTATATGGATGAATATTAGGGTCATAAAAGTAACCAACTAATTTTTCATCGGGAAATTCTTCTTGTATTTTTTCTAAAAAATAGTGACTATCAACTGCACAACAAATATGAACTAACAAAAAATTCCTTTAATTATATAATTTGATATAATTATAGTAAAAGTTTTCAAAACAAAGGATTAGCTATTAGAAATTTATTTTTTGTGATTTTTTCACTAATATTATTTACAGGTTGTTTTAGTTCAAATCAACCACAATTAACTTCAAGTGCAACAATTTTAATAAAAACTCCTCAAATGAAATTTTATGATAAAGGTTTTATTTTTAAATATAAAGAGTATACCCAAGTACAAATATTTAATGCAGGAACAGCCATATTAGATATGAAAATTTATGATGATAGAGTTTGTAGAAGTACTTTTAAATGTCAAGATTTAAAGACATTTAATAAAGAGAACTTAGCTTCATCTTATCCTGATAATTTTTTAAAAGAGTTATTTGAAAGAAATCAAAAGGAAGTCTCTTTTAAAGATAAAGAAAATGGAGTTTTTATAAAAATAATAAGAGATTAGAAAAATCTAATCTTTTATTTAAAATTTAATAATTCCCATTTCATTTAACATTAAAACAAAAATAGAAATAGGAGCTACAAATTTCATCGTAAATAGCCAAACTTTGTAATATTTTTCACCCATAAAAGGAACAAGAATATTTCTTGAAACTTCTTTATTAAGGATGTATCCCACAAATATTGCTATTAAAATTCCTCCAATAGGCATTAATATAGCTGAACTTATAAAGTCAAACCAATCAAAAAGATTTTTACTACCAAATGTTAAACTAGTTGAAAAAGAATCTGTATTTGATAATAGTGCTAAAAGTCCTAAAACATAAGCAACTGAAGCTACGCTATAAGTTGCATTTTTTCTTGACATATTTCTTCTTTCAACTAAATACATAACTGTTGGTTCTAATATAGAAATTGCAGATGTAATAGCTGCAAATGCAAGTGCAATAAAAAATAAAAGAGCTAACCAAATTCCTATTGTTCCCATTTCATTAAAAATTGCTGGAAGTGTAATAAATACTAAACCAGCACCTTTCCCTGGTTCTTGATTTGCTGTAAAGATGATAGAAAAGATTATAAGACCTGCAATAATTGCAATCAAAGTATCCATAATAACAACAGTAATTGATGCTTTTACAATATTTACATTTTTATCAAGAGATGCTGCATAAGTTAAGATTGTAGCCATACCAATTGATAAAGTAAAAAATGCATGACCAACGGCAACTATTATTGAACTTGATTTAAATTTTTCAAAATTAGGATAAAACATGAACTCTATAGCTTTATAAAATCCATCAAGTTGAATAGAGTAAATAAGTAAAATCGTTAAAATAAAAATCAAAGATGGCATTAAGATATTATTTAATTTTTCAATTCCTTTTTTAACACCTTTTGAAATAGTATATGCAATAAGTAAACAAGTAAGAGTGTAATAAAATATTTGAGATAAAATATCATTTTTTAGAAAAGACATAAAAAGATTTTCTGATTCTTTAAAACTTGTAGGTAAAGAACTTACAGAAACAACCATATAGTTAAAAATCCAACCAATTACAACAGGATAAAAAGTTAATATAAAAATACCTGTTAGAAAGGTAAAACCAGTATATTTCCAATATTTCTTTTGTGGTGGTGATAAAGTTTCGATGGCACTTACTGCATTTTTATTTGTTAGGCTTCCCAATAAAACTTCCGCAATGAATATTGACATTCCTATAAAGAATACAGTTGCAAGATAAACTAAAACAAAAATTCCTCCTCCATTTTCACCTGTAATATAGGGAAACTTCCAAATATTTCCAAGTCCAACTGCACTTCCTGCAGCTGCAAGAATGAATCCAATCCTAGTAAACCTATTTTTATGCATAATACCTCTTTGTTTTTTTATTAAGTTAATCTTAATTCTATCACTTGTTTTTTTAATTTCTGTAATAAAATGTGTAATTTTTATATAATTTATGTGATTTTTTTAGATTTTTATCAAAAGTTGATTTATAAAAAGTAGTAAATATCAATAGATATTGATATTTTACTTTACTTTTAATTGTAAGTAGAAATTACAATTTTTTAAGTTTTGCATAACCTTTTTTGATTAATTTAATTAAAGGTTTTCTATATGAACTAAATACATATTTTTTAATTTCGTAAGCAAGTCTTCCTTTTACAGTTAATAATCCGTAAATATCACCTGCTGCATATTGCCCACCAAGAGCAATTAAAATACCATCAAGTTTTGGATCACATTTTTGTAAAGATTTACTATTTATCATATTTAATACGTTTTTACCTGCATTTGTTCCACTGATTCTTGCAACAGTAACATTTGGAGGCATAATTTCACCTTGAAGATTTCTAATCTCTGCAATATCTCCAATAGCGAAAATATTTTCATATTTATCTGTTTGCATATATTCATTAACAATGATTTGACCTCTACCATTTTTTGCAACATCATCAAGTTCAGATGTAATAGTTGAAGCTTCAACCCCTCCTGTAAATACAACAAATGAGTGATTGATTTTTGTTCCATTAGATAAGATACAGTAACCATCTTCAACTTTTTGAAGTTTAGTATTTGTGATAATATTTATTCCTAATGCTCTTAATCTTTGTTGAGAAATATTTATAAGCTCTTGTTTTAATCCAGGAAGAATAGATGCTGAACTACTGATGATTGAGATTTTTAAATTGTCGCAAGAGAAATTTCCCCTTTCGAAAAATTTATTTGAATAGTAAGCCATTTCAGCTGCAATTTCAACTCCTGAAAGTCCAGCTCCAACTACAACGATATGTGTATCTGCACATTGTTTTGCTTCATCTCTAATTTTTTCAAAAAGTTGTCTTTCAAAACTTTGTTTAAATGTGATTGCTCTATGAAGTTTTTTTATGTCATCTGCATTGTTAAGACCAGGAATACTTGAAGGGAAGAAAGTTCTTGTTCCTGCTGCCATAATCAAATAGTCGAATTCAACAATTTCTTGTTCTTCTGTATATATTTTTTTAGCATGTTGGTCAATTTTTCGAACTTTTAAGTTTTTAAATTCTAAATGGTTATGATTAAACCCTCTACATAAAGTAGTTAAATCGATTGTAACATCTGCAAATGTTGATTTATTTGCAATTAAATCATAAACTTCGGGTTGTAAGTTATGATATGTATGTTTATCAATCAATGTAATTTTTATATTTTTATTCTTCACCAACTCTCTTAATGCATATATTCCTGCATAACCACCACCAATAATTACAACTTTCTTCATAAAGATTCACCTTTTAACAATTTTATTTAATTCCTTGCAAAATTTTAGATTTTGCATTTTTTGTTCCCAATAATAACATTTTTAGTATATTTTGTTTGAAATTTTACAAAAAATTTATAGCCTACATATAGCATATAATAAATTATTGATAATTCTATACTTAGCCTTTTTAGGATAATATAAAAATTGAGAAAAGTTGAAAAATTTAATGGCTAATGTTTATAAATGTTACTTTTAAATATAATCATAAAAACTTATGAATATATATTCATCAAAAAATATTACAAAATTATCAAAAAAAAATAGGAAAAATTATGAAATTTGTTGGAGCTCATGTAAGTGCAAGTGGTGGAGTTTATAATGCACCAATTAATGCAGTTGAAATTGGGGCAAAAGCTTTTGCTCTTTTTACAAAAAATCAAAGACAATGGACAGCTAAAGAGTTAGATAGTAAAACTATAGATAAATGGTTTAAAGAATTAGAAAAATCAAAAATTCAACCAAAACATATCTTACCTCATGATAGTTATCTAATAAATTTAGGGCATCCTGAAACTGATGCAAGAGCAAAGTCTTTAGATAGTTTTATTCATGAATTAGAAAGATGTGAAATTTTAGGTTTAGATAGATTAAATTTTCATCCAGGTTCACATTTAAGAAAGATATCTGAAGATGAGTGTTTAAACAATATTGCAGAATCAATGAACAGAGCAATTGATGCTACAAAAGATGTAAAACTAGTGATTGAAAACACAGCAGGTCAAGGAAGTAATCTTGGATATAAGTTTGAACATTTAGCTTACATAATTGATAAAATTGAAGACAAGAGTAGAGTAGGCGTTTGTATAGACACATGTCATATGTTTACAGCTGGTTATGATATAAGAACAAGAGAAACTTATGATAAAACATGGAACCTTTTTGACGAAATTGTAGGTAGAAACTATTTAATGGGAATGCACATAAATGATTCTAAACCTGAACTTGGAAGTAGGGTAGATAGACATGATAGTTTAGGATGTGGACAAATTGGATGGGATGCTTTTAAATTTATAATGAATGATGATAGAATGGATGATATACCGTTAGTTCTTGAAACAATAAATGAAGAGATTTGGGCACAAGAGATTAAAGCTTTATATGATTTAGTGGAAAATTAATTTAGGGAATAGGAAATGTATAGGCTTTTTAAAATTTAAGGTAAATTAATGAAAAAGCCATTTAATCCAAATGATTATTTAGATACTGTAATTACAGTAAAAGAATTAAGTCAAAAATTCCCAAAGTTGTTATCTCAAGATTATAAAAAGGTTAGTCTTTTAAATGAGCTAATAGCTTTGAATTATGAGATAATTTCAAAAGATTATGTTGATTTTCTTTCAAGTAATATTGAGGACTATTTCCATTTTGAAGTAGATAGTGTAGTTTAAAAGAGTTTTACTTTTAAACTACAAAAGTTTTGCAAATGTTATGGCATCATCTAATGATGAAAAGTTTTCGTATTCTTCATTAAATTTGAAATTTGCTTTTTCTAATTTTTTTAATATTCTATTATTTATTCCACAAAAAACTAAATTCTTTTTTCTATTTTTAAAATTATCAATTATTGATTTAAGTGCAACCATTGCTGTCATATCTATCATAGTTACATTTTTCATATTTAGAATAACTATATTTGTATCTTCATTTGAATTTAAAAGAGTCTTTAAAGCATTTTGAGCTGCTCCAAAAAACATTGGTCCATTGATATCATAAATAGAGATATTTTCAGGTATATCTGGATGAACAGTTAAATTTTTTGTATTTACTAATTCAATAGAATATAAGTCGATAGTTCTTTTTATAAATAAAATTGAGGCAAGCCCAATTCCAACTGCAACTGCAACTTGCATATCTATTAAAACTGTTAAAATAAAACAAGTAAGTAATACATAAACATCATTTTTTGGAGCAACTTTTAAAATATTTATGAAGTGTTTAACTTCTGACATATTCCAAGCAACCATTAATAAAAGTGCTGAAAGTGAAGCCATAGGTAAATATGAAAGATATGTTGATATAAAAGTAATTGCTACTAAAATGAATAAAGAGTGAACTATAGATGATTCTTTTGAAGTAGCACCTGCTTTAATATTTACAACTGTTCTTGCAATTGCAGCAGTTGCTGGAATTCCTCCAAAAAAAGGAACAACAATATTTGTAATTCCTTGACCAATTAACTCTTTGTTTGGATTAGTTTTATTTCCTGTCATACCATCACTAATAACTGCACATAAAAGTGATTCTAAAGCTCCTAATATTGATATTGCAATTGCATGGGGAAGAAGTTTATAAATTAAATCAAAATTTATCTCTTCAGGTTTTAAAAAAGACCAAGGAAGAGAAAATTGTAGTGGAATTGGAGGAATACCATTTCCTTCAAGTTCACCAATTTTATAATGAAAAGTTGATGATATTGTAGCAATATCAATATTTGGAATATAAATATTTAAAAAAGTTACAATCATTGTTGAAAATAAAAGAGCAATTAATGCAGCAGGAATTTTACTTTTTGTTTTTTGCCATAAAATTAGTAAAACAAGAGTTAAAACTCCTGTAAAAAGTTCATCAAAACTAATAGTGTGAAATGAGCTAAATATTAAATATATTTTGTCTAAATAATTTCCTTCAAAATTTGCAATATTTAAACCAAAAAAATCTTTTATTTGAAAAGTTGCAATTACAACAGCAATTCCAGAAGTAAAACCTACAGTTACAGGATATGGAATTAATTCTATTAAAGTACCTAATTTTAAAACACCAATTAAAACTAAAATTATTCCAGATAACAATCCACAAAGTAAAAGTCCAGTTATTCCAAACTGTTGAACTATAGGGATTAAAATAACTACAAAAGCTGCTGTTGGTCCTGATATATTTATTTTACTACTTCCAAATACAGCAGCAAATACTCCTGCAATTATTGCTGTATAAAGTCCAAGTTGAGGTGGAACTCCTGTTGCAATTGCTAAAGCCATTGACAAAGGAAGTGCAATAATTCCAACTGTTAATCCAGATAAGATGTTGTTTTTCATTTTTTTCTTACCTTTGATTTTCTTGTAGTATTTATTTTGTATTTACTATTTTTTAGTTTATCAATCATAGAAGAAGAGATTTTATACATTTTAGTGATATTTTCTCTTAGATGTGGATTTTGCTCATTGTTTCTTGCTATTTCATAAAAACTAAGTAGTTTTAAATAATCAAAGTTTTTTAGAAAAGGGTAAAAATCTATACATTTTTCTTCTTCCAAAATCCATTCACTAAGTAGTGATAAGATGATTTGTTCAGGAATCCAAAGTGCACCTTCAATTAAGTGACTTTCAATTTGTTTTACAAGTGCATTATAATAAAAAATAAGAGCTTCATCATTTGGTAAAAGTTTATTGTTTTTATTTTTGAATTGTTGATACGAAATAAAAGCTTTTAGTTCATACGCATTGATAATTGTTAAACTCAATTCATTGTTTAGATTTCTTATATTCTCTTCTATCTCTTTATTAAAATCTTCATATCCTAAATCAATTTGATAATCATTTTTTTTTATGTTTTCAAGAAGTTCTTCAATAACTGTTTTAATATAAATTAAAAGTGCGTCAGTTTTTATATCTCTTAGAAGTTTGATTTTTATTTGTGGATTTAAATTCATTATAATCCTAGGTTTTTAAAGTGAAATGGATTTTAAATCAAATATCCTTAATAATGAATTAAGTTCAAAATATTAGTTATTGTTCATTCTTGCTTTTAATAATAAATAAATTATAATCGCAATAAAAATATGGATATAAATGAAAAATAAAATAAATGATGAATTAAACAAAGTTAAAAAAGATTTATATTTAAAAGCTGCAGCTGATTATTTTGATAAAAGTGGTTATAAAAATTTTAAGATATCACATTTGGCAAAAGAGTTAGAAACATCGGTTGGAACTATTTACAATCTTTTTAATTCTAAAGATGATTTATATTTAGAGTATTTGATTTTAAAACTACAAAATTTTTTAGAGAAATTAAAAGAGAAAGAGACTTCTAATCCAAAAGAGAATTTAGAACTTTATCTTGCTTGTAAATATGAGATTTTTATTCAAATAGATAAAAATAGAGATGAAACTTTGACAAATGACCCATATTTTTTCCATAAATTAGATATTTCAAATCATAAAATAGTTGATGAAATTTATGAGTATTTAATAAGACAATTTAAAAAAATGTACCCAAATGAAAATATGAATTATAAACATATATCAACACTATTTAAAAAGTTATCAGATGGATTTATTGAGAGTTATTTGATTGAAAAATATGATACAAAAAATATAGTAAGAGATACAATAGAACTTTTTTTCCATGGTTTGGAAAAAAAGTAAATCTATTTTTTAGAATTTGTAAATTTTATAATTAGTATCTTCTACATTTTCTTTGATTTTTTTCTGCCAGAATTCAACTTTTACTTGGTCTTTAGGTTGGCTAAATAATCCTGTTTTATAAGCATTAATAAGAATTTCTTGTGCTGGACGAACATTTTTTGATGCAGCAAAATTTAATAATTCTATACCTTTTTCATTATCAACTTTAGTGTTAATACCTTGCAGATAAAATCTTGATAATTGATAAGCTGCAATTGGGTCAATATCACTTGATTCTTTTAATAATTCAAAAGATTTATCTAAATTTTTTGTAACACCATCACCTTTATAATATAAAAAGGCAATAGGAAGATTTGCATAAACATTTTCATTCTCTTTTGCTTGGTTTAGATATTTTAAAGCGTCTTTATACTCTTTTTTATTTGCGTAATAAGTTCCTAATCTAATTTGAGCAAATGAATTTTTATTTTCTATTTTTTTATAACAACTTAATTTTGTTTCTTCATTTTCAATTTCTTGACAACTATTTGCTTCTTTTAATAACTCAGCATAATCATCTGAATCTGAAAAAGAAAACAAGTCAAAACTTGGCATTTTAAACGAGCATGCTGTAAATAAAAAAACAGCACTAATTGAAAGCATAATTTGTTTTAACATTTATATTCCATATATTTTATTTATAAAATTTTCAGTTCCCTCTTCATGTTGGGTATTCCAATAAGAACTTTTTTCTAAATCTGGTTCAATATATTGACCATTTGAGTAAATAATAGCTAATTGATTTTGAGCATCTTTAACACCATTTTCAGCTGCATAAGTAAGTAGCTCTAAAGCCTCTTTAACCTTATCTTTTGATAAATAATAAAATGATAATTTAAATGCTGCAACAGGGTCAACATTTTTTACATCTTCTAGTAAATCAATCATTTTATCTTCATCTTTATTTACACCAAAGCCATTATTGTATAAATCAGCAATTAATGAATTTGCATAGAAGTTACCTTTTTCTTTTGCAAGATTGTATCTTTGGAATGCTTCTTGGAAATTACCTTTATATTGAGCATATAAACCAAGTCTTAATTGGGCAAAACTATTTTTGTAAGAAATTAAATCATAACAATCCATTTCAAATTGTTTATTTGGATTTCTACAATCATCTGCAATAGATAATTCATTTGGCAAAACTTTCATCGCTTCATTATGGCTTGAACAACCATTTAGTAAAAAAAGAAGTAGAGAAAATTTTGCAAAATAAGTAATTTGCTTAAACATAACATTCCTTTTTATTAATATGTGGTGCATTTTAGCATTTTTTTATTCATTTGTAGTTAAGAGATGTTGCTGTATTATATTAAATTTAAAGGAAGTTTAAATGATTTTTATTGGATTGTTTCTAGTAATTGCAATTGTAGTCATCTCTTTAAATGTTCATAACCACTCTAATTTAGATAAAATTGAAGAATATTTAAAGAACAGTAATTGCAAAGAATATGTTTATTCACGAGGTTCATATAAGGCTTTATGTGAAGATAGCTTAGTTGAAATAGATAATAGTTTTATTGTTGATATAGATAAAAATTCAAAAACTATAAAATACAAAGATATTAAAAATATTGACACAAAAGAGACAAAAATTTTAGTAGAAGATTTTGTTTTAGAGTTTAGAGATAAAAATGATTTAAACCTTTTTTTAGGAAAACTAAAAGAGAAATTATAGGAGATAAATGAAAGAAGTAATTAATTTTATAAAAGCAGCTGATGTTGAGAAGACAAACTTTTTTGCACAATTAAAATGTTCTGCAGAAGAGGCAAAAATTTTACAATTTATGTCAAAAGAGTATGTAAATGGTAGAGATACTTTAGGCGTAATTGATATTTTGGCTGAGTTTTATGATATAAAAAATTATAAGCATTTAGAAAAATTGGATTTGATTAAATCTCTTTTAGAGTTTGGATGGTTAGTTCAAGTTTCATTTGACCAAGTAAAACTTAGTGAAGTTTCAAAATTAGAGCTTATAAACTCAAGTGTTTCTCTTTCTAGTGCATATTTAAAAATGTTGGAAAATGGAAGTAATGATTTTGTTCTTCCTGAAATTAAAAATTATAGTGACCATTTGGAATATTTACAAGACCAATTTTTTAGAATAGATTTAGCTCAACAATTAAATGTAGTTAGAAAAAACTTTGATGTAAATAGTCCTAGTTCAAATAGATTAAAATCAAAATTACTTTTATTGGAAAATAGAATAAAAGAGAGAATTAAAGTTACAAATAACTCTATAATGCTTGAAGACTTTTTTAAAGACAATGGCTTAAATGAACAAGAACAAACTCTATTTTTAGCCTTATTAAAAGAGGAATATTCAGGTGGAGATGGAAGTTTAAGAGATATGAACTCTTTAATTGAATTAATTTCTAGTGATGATTATGAAAAGATAAAATATAGAAGTTTATTAGAAGAGAGTTCAACTTTAGTTTCGAAATCTTTAATTGATTACGATGAGGTTTTAACTCCATTTGGTGGGATTAATAGAAATTTTTATATTCCTGATGAAGTTTTATATAAAATTTCTCATCCAACTAAAAAAAGTCCAAGTGTTGGAAAAATAAAACTTGATACAGTAATCAAAGAACAAGATATGTTTGAGTTAATAACAACAACAAAAAGTTTGGATGATGTTATTTTAAATGAAAAAACAAAAGAGACTTTAGATGCTCTTTTAAAACAAGTTGACAAAAATGTAATCAATAGATTAAAACATTGGGGAATCAAAGATAAGAAAAAAGGAATTGAAGCTAAAATAATCTTTTATGGAGTTGCAGGAACTGGAAAAACTTTAACAGCACTTGCCCTTGCAAAATCACTTAAAAAAGAGGTTATTAGTTTTGATTGTTCAAAAATTTTATCAATGTATATTGGTGAGAGTGAAAAAAATGTAAGAAATATTTTTGATAAATATTATGAACTAAGAGCTCAAACAAAATCTGAACCAGTTTTACTTTTAAATGAAGCAGACCAATTTTTAAGTTCAAGGGCGCAAGGTGGAATGAGTAGTAGTGATAAAATGCACAATCAAATGCAAAATATTTTTTTAGAGCAAATAGAGAGATTTGATGGAATTTTAATCGCAACAACAAACTTACTTGAAAACTTAGATAAAGCATTTTCAAGAAGATTTAACTATAAAATTGAATTTGTAAAACCAAATAAAAGCCAAAGAATTGAGCTTTGGAAAAAACTAATTCCTGCAAATCTTCCTTTAGAAAAAGATTTTGATATTGAAGAACTTGCAAAATATGAGTTAACTGGTGGACAAATAGAATTAGTAATTAAAAATACAGCTTACAAAATTGCAATTAGTGATGAACCAATTTTCAAACTAGAAGATTTTAAAGAGCAAATTACTAAAGAACAAAAAGGTCAATTTGACAGTGAAACAAAAGTTGGATTCTTCTAACATTTGTTTCAAACCTTCTCTTCCTTCTTTTTATTTTGATTTTATCTTTAAAAGATATAATTACATTTATTTTTTAAATAAATTCTAAGAAAACAAAAAATACAAAGATATTTTATTAATAAAATTTAAGTTTAGATTTAGTGTTTCTTTTTGTACCAATTTATATTGAATACTTAGAGAAACATTAAGCTTAAAGCTAATTTTTTATTAGGTTTAAATATTATCTATTACATTTTTATGACCATTTTTCTTGTGAAATTATTAATTTTTACAAAAAAACAAAATACTTTTTAGCTTTAAAAGGATAGATTAAATGACACATATGGAATTTGCCCATCCCTATTTTGGTGCATTTGTGATGTTTATTGTGACATTTGGTGCATTTGGTGCAACAGTATGGCTTTCAAGATACATTAGTAGAAAAATTGCAAGACTAGATACAGAGAAATTAAAAACAACACTTTATGAGTGTGGTCCAGAGGTTACAAAACAACCAAATAGAATTTCTGCACAGTTTTATTTAACAGCGCTTTTATTTATTTTATTCGATGTTGAAATAATTTTCATGTTCCCATGGGCTGTTAATTTTAAAATACTTGGTTGGTTTGGTTTTATTGAAATGATTTTATTTATCATTTTATTAGCAATTGGATTTGTATATGCTTGGAAAAAAGGAGCGCTTGAATGGCACAGCATAAAATAAATTATTTACAAGATAATGGAGCAGCAGTTAAATTAACTACAATTGATAAGTTAGTTAATTTTGGTCGTTCAAACTCTTTATGGCCTATGACTTATGGACTTGCATGTTGTGCTATCGAAATGATGGCAACAGGAGCTTCAAGATATGACTTTGATAGATTTGGAACTATTTTTAGAGCAAGTCCAAGACAATCTGACGTTTTAATAATTGCAGGAACTCTAACAAAAAAACATGCTGAGTTTATGAGAAGATTATATGACCAGATGCCTGATCCTAAATGGGTGATTTCTATGGGGTCATGTGCAAATACAGGTGGTATGTTTAATACTTATGCAACTGTTCAAGGTGCAGATAGAATTATTCCAGTTGATATCTATTTACCAGGTTGCGCACCAAGACCTGAAACTTTACAGTATGCATTAATGACATTACAACAAAAAATCAGAAAAGAATCAATTTTTAGAGCACACAAGAAAAAGAGGTTAGTATAATGAGAAAATATACACCAAAAGATAATGTTCAAAGACAAGCTTATTTTTCAGATAGATTTTTTGTAAGTCCAAATGTTCCAAGATATGAAATAAGTGAAGATGAAATTTTTTCAAAAGATTTAGAAAAAATTTCAAAAGAAGTAGAAATTAAAGATGCTTATATTGAGCATACTCATTTAGTTTTAATTATAAACAAAGAGGAAAATGTAAAAGCATTGACATTTTTAAAAGAAAATTTGAGATATGAAATGTTGATGGAATTATCAGCAGTTGATTATATAGCTTCAAAAGATGGTTATGAAGTTTTTTATGAAATGTTATCTCTAAGTAAACATAAAAGATTAAGAGTTAAATGTTTTGTACAAAAAGATGAATCTATAGAATCAGTTACTTCACTTTACAAATCAGCAAATTGGTCTGAAAGAGAAATGTATGATATGTTAGGTGTAAAAGTTGATAATCATCCTAACTTAAAAAGATTAATTATGCCAGATGATTGGTATGACCATCCATTGAAAAAAACTTATCCATTACAAGGTGATGAAGTTGCTGCTTGGTATGAAGTTGATAAAATTTTTGGAAAAGAAGCCCGTGATATCATTGGACCTGAGCAAAGAGACCCAGCTGCAATTGATAGATATGATACTACAAGATTTGCAAGACTTGGACATGAAGTTCCTTTTGGAATGGATATTTCTCAATTTGAACCAGAAACTGCTATCTCTTATGAAGAAGAGGGTGGAAATACTTTAGTTAAAAAATTAAAACCTGAAGAATCAGTTGTTTTAAAAAGAAGAAGGTAGAAAATATGCAACAACCAAATAGATTAAAACCTTTTTTTGAAAATATTCACTTTGAACGTGAAGATAATACTATGATGGTAAACTTTGGACCACAACATCCATCTGCTCACGGACAATTAAGACTTATATTAGAACTTCAAGGTGAGGAAGTTGTAAAATCAAGACCAATGATTGGATATCTTCATAGAGGTATGGAAAAAATGGCGGAAAATATGATTTACAATGAATTCTTACCTACAACTGATAGAATGGATTATATTGCAGCAACTTCAAATAACTATGGATACGCTTTAGCAATTGAGCAATTACTTGGAATTGAAGCTCCAAGACGTGCAGAGATTATTAGAACAATGCTTTTAGAGTTAAATAGAATTATCTCTCACTTATTCTGGTTAGCAACTCATGCTCTTGATGTTGGTGCTATGTCAATGTTTTTATATTGCTTTAGAGAAAGAGAATACGCAATAGATTTAATTGAAGATTATTGTGGTGCTAGACTTACTCATAGTGCAGTTAGAATTGGTGGTGTTCCTTTAGATTTACCAGCAAACTGGATTGATGATTGTAAATCATTTTTAGAAATTTTAGATAAAGAGTTAAAAACTTATGAAGGTCTTTTAACTGAAAATAGAATTTGGAAAATGAGACTTGAAAATGTTGGAATTATTACTCCTCAAATGGCACAAGATTGGGCATGTTCAGGTGTTGCTTTAAGAGGAAGTGGTATTAAATGGGATTTAAGAAAAGAGATGCCTTATGGAATTTATCCTGAATTAGATTTTGATGTACCAGTTTCAGATACATGTGATTCATATGGAAGATATAAAATTTGTATTGCTGAGATTAAAGAGTCTGCAAAAATTTTAGGGCAATTATTCCCAATGTATTATGGATCAGATTCTCAATTAATGGCACATGCTCCAAATTATATTTCAGCTCCAAAAGAGCAAATAATGACTCAAAACTACTCTTTAATGCAACACTTTGTACTTGTAACTCAAGGTATGAGACCACCAGTTGGTGAAGTATATGTTGCTACTGAATCACCAAAAGGTGAGTTAGGGTACTTTGTTGTAAGTGATGGAAGTCCTTATGCTTATAGATTAAAATTAAGAACTCCTAGTTTCCAACACACTGCGATTTTAGAAGAGCTGCTAGTTGGATGTCAATTAGCTGACGTTGTTACAATAATTGGTAATTTAAATATAGTATTTGGTGAGATTGACAGATGAAAAGATTTGATTTAAGATTTTTAAAAAATGATTTTTACGACAGAATGTTAGAACTACTTGATAAACAAATAGCTCCTGAAGAAACAGCAATTATTATGTTTGAAATTGGAGATTTTTCAAATATCCAAAAATCAGCAGATGTAATTTATGAAGCTGGATATACTTTGATGAATTCTATAAAATTCAATGAAGTAGATTGGACTTTAGTAGTTAAAAAAGTAAAACCTGAACCAAAAGTTGTTGAGGAAGTTGCTGAAAGTGGAAAAGATGAATAATAAAGAGATTATTTTAAATGCTGATTTAATATTATCATTTGGAACGTATTTTGAAGATAATCAAGAAATAAAAACTTGTGTATTAGATTCAATAGAAAAAAATAAAACAAAATTTATTTATATGTTCCCAATTGATAATCCGACTTTAAAATCTTTTTATTCACAGTTTATTAAATATGAAGTAGGAAGTGAAGAGGGAATTTGTGCCTTATTACTTAATACTTTTGTAAAAAATGCAAATGAGAAAATAAACAAATATATAAACGATTTAGATTTAGGATACATTTCTGCTGAAAGTAGTGCTGGTGAAGAGGAATTTGAAGAGTCTTATGAAGCTTTTTTAGATTCAAATTCTAAAGTATTAATTGTAGGTAATGATATAAAAAATCATGAAAGAGTTGAAAATATAATTAAGCTATTAGCAGTAATAAAAAAATATACGGATTTTAATTTAATAGTTTTAGATAAAGATTTAGAAGAGAAAATAGATAGTTGTGAAGATTTTGATTTAGAAGAAATAGAAGATTTAAAATCATTTAATGGTACTTTAGTTTATAAATTAATTGGTAAAAATAGTAATGAATTAATCTCAAGTAAAACATTTGCAAATATTGCAAAAGTTGTAGATGGTGATGAAATATATATAAATTCTAAAAATGAAAAAATAAAAAGAGTTTTAAAAATTGATGATTCTCTAACAGGAACAATTGCAATTTTAGAAGCAGATAATAGTACAGATATTTTTGATGGTTATAAATATAAACAAGTGAAAATTGAAAAGGTAGAAGCATAATGAGTGATATGATTACACTAACAATTGATGGTAAATCTATTGAAGCAAAAGATGGTGAGTCTATATTAAATGTTGCTAGAGCAAATAATGTATTTGTTCCAGCAGTTTGTTATTTAACTAGATGTTCACCAACTCTTGCATGTAGATTATGTTTAGTAGAAGCTGATGGAAAACAAGTTTATGGTTGTAATACTAAAGTAAAAGCAGATATGAATATTACAACAGTAACTCCAAATATTGCACTTGAAAGAAGAGCAATTATGGAAGTTTATGATGTAAATCATCCTTTACAATGTGGTGTTTGTGACCAAAGTGGAGAGTGCGAATTACAAAACTACTCTTTATATATGAAAGTAGATTCTCAAAGTTATAGTATCAAAGATATACATAGACCAACTCAACATTGGGGAGTTATGAATTATGACCCAGCTTTATGTATTGTATGTGAAAGATGTGTAACTGTTTGTGAAGATATGGTTGGTTCAAACGCTTTAGATACAGTAAAAAGAGATAGTGATAACATCGATAAAGTATTTAAAGATGAAATGCCAAAAGATGCTTATGCTATGTGGAATAAACTGAATAAATCACTTATTGGTTATGATGCTGATGCCTGTACAAACTGTGGAGAGTGTATCTCTGCATGTCCTGTTGGAGCTTTAGTATCACATGATTTCCAATATACTTCAAATGCTTGGGAACTTAAAAAAATACCTGCAGCTAATCCTCACTCAAGTGATTGTGCATTTATGTATTATGAAATTAAACATGATTCTATTGATAATCACAAAACAAAAAGAATTTATAGAGTTACAAATGAGCCACATTATTCAACTTTAAATGGAGCTGGAAGATTTGCTTATGATTTTGAAAACAAAGTTGAAGAAAAAAATAAAGCTGCATTTGATAAAGCTGTGGAGGCATTTAAAGGTGCTAGAAATATTAAATTTAATTCATATATTACAAATGAAGAAGCTTTAATTTTACAAAAAATTTCAGAGTTTACTGGTGCAAAACTTGTAAATGAAGATGCAAGAAGATATCAAGAGTTTTTAAATAATTATTCAAAAACATCTGGACAAACTTTATATTCTTCAAAATTATCAGATGTACATAACTCAAACTTTGTAATTTCTGTTGGGTCTTATTTAAAATCAGATTTACCAAATGCAAGATATGCCTTTAATAATTCAGTTGTTATGAATAAAGGTGCGGGATTATATTTCCATCCAATAGCTGATCCAGTTATGGAAAAAATTGGAAAAATTGGGAAAACAACAGATTTTATTTATCACGCTCCAATGGTTGAAGAGTCAATTTTATATTTCATTTTATATAAATTTGGAAAAAATTTACCCTCTGAAGTTCAATCATACATAGATTCTAAAAAAGAGACTAAAACAAAAACTGTAACTGAAGTTGTAAAAGAAAATGTTGTTGAGATAGTTGTTGATGAAGCAACGGGTGAAGAAAAAGAAGTTAAAAAAGTAGTTTCTAAAAATGTATCAACAGAAGTTTCATATGAGATGGTTTCATTTGTTGAAGATTTTGGAAGAGATGAAAAATTCCTTGATTTAGTTGATGAAATGTTGGCTAAAAAAGATGCCTTCTCTTTAATGGTTGGAGAAGATTTAATAACTCATCCAAATAGTGAAAATTTAGCAAAACTTTGTGGATTAATTGATGCTTATACAGATTTTAATGTAGTAATTATTCCATCACAAACAAATACTTTAGGTGTAGCACAAATTTGTACTTTATCACAAGAAGTTGATGGTTTAAGTGTTGGTTATAACATGAAAGCTGATTTTGAACTTTCTGCTTTAGGTGATGGAGATTTAGATGTACCAGCTCTTAATCAACAAGAAGGAACTTTTACAAATATAGATAAAAAAGTAATTCCTACAAATGCTGCTTTAGAGTTTAAAGGTTATACTTTAAATGAAGTAGCAAATGAAGTTTTAGGTTGTGATGTAGAGTATACGATAGATTACACAGTTAAACTTCCAATAAATAAAGGTTATAAAACTGTTAAGTTTGATGATTTACCAAATCATTTTGGAAATGACCAAGTTGAATATAGAGGATATGAAATTAACTCTTTTGAAGTATTAAAAGAAGAGAGTGTAAAAGAAGCTAATACTGAAAGATTAGTTTTAGAAGAGAATGAAATTGTAATTTATAAAGCGAATCCAATTAATCAATTCAATGAATTTACAGCAATTTCTCATGAGTTTAAAGAGAAACTTCAAGATGGAATATTCTTTTCAAAAGAAGCATTTGAGAATTTAGGTTTAGTTGAAGGTGATAAAGTAAAAGTAAATGCAAATAATCAAGAATTGACTTTAAATGCATATGTAGATATTCAAATAAAAGGAAACATCTCTTATGTTTCTACATTTATGAAAAATAGTTCTTCAAATGCTCTGTTCAATACTTATAGATTTAATAAAGCAAAAGTGGCAAAGGTATAATATGGAAACAAGTATTATTATAGAAACTATTGTAAAAGTAGTAGTTGTACTTGCAGTTTTTTCAGCACTTGCTGGATTTACAACTTATATAGAGAGAAAAATTCTAGCTTTTATGCAAAGAAGATTAGGTCCAACAAATGTTGGTCCTTATGGATTATTACAAATTGCAGCAGATGGAATTAAATTGTTTTGTAAAGAGGATATTATTCCTGCAAATGTAAACAAAAAAATATTTATGGTTGCACCTTTAATTACAGCTGCAACAGCATTTATCGCAATGAGTGCAGTTCCTTTTTTCCCAGAATTTGAAATGTTTGGATATACAGTAAGACCAATTATTAGTGATATTAATGTTGGAGTTTTATTTGTATTGTCTGTTGGTGCAGTTGGACTTTATGGACCACTTTTAGGTGGTATGAGTAGTGCTAATAAATGGGCATTACTTGGAGGTGCAAGAACAGCAATTCAACTTTTATCTTATGAAGTTGTATCTGGACTTTCTTTATTAGCACCTTTAATGATGGTTGGAAGTCTGTCTTTAATTGATATTAATAACTATCAAGCAGGTGGAATTTCAAACTGGATAATTTGGTCACAACCTTTAGCATTTATTTTATTTTTAATTGCAGGTTTTGCTGAAACAAATAGAACACCTTTTGACTTACTTGAGCATGAAGCAGAGTTAGTTGCTGGATATGCAACTGAATATTCTGGAATGAGATGGGGGATGTTCTTTATTGGAGAATATGCAAACTTATTTACAATTTCATTTTTAGTTTCACTTATATTCTTAGGTGGATTTGAGCCATTATGGTTTATTCCAGGTGGTTTAGCAATTGTATTAAAAGTAATGTTCTTGATATTTATTTTCTTATGGACAAGAGCTTCTTGGCCACATGTTAGACCTGACCAATTGATGTGGTTATGTTGGAAAATATTAATGCCACTTTCAGTACTAAATGTTTTAGTTACTGGTTTTGTGATTATGGTTAGGAGTTAATTATGGAACTAAAAGAGTTTAAAAATAGAAATATTAGTGAAGATTATGTTGTAGTTCAAGAGGATAATTACCCTAAAACTAATTGGGATATGTTCAAACAAGTTTTAGCACGTTCAATCAAAGGTGAATTATTTGTTGGAATGAGAATTACTTTTGGAATAATGTATAGAGCCTTATTCAAAGGTGAAATGGCAACTGTTCAATATCCTAAAGAAAAATTACCAATAGGACCTAGATATAGAGCTGTACATAAACTTCTTAGACTTCTTGAATCAGGAGAAGAGAGATGTATTGGTTGTGGACTTTGTGAAAAAATATGTATAGCAAATTGTATTAGAATGGAAACAAGAATTGATGAAAATTCTAGAAAAGAAGTTATGCAATATACAATCAACATGGGAAGATGTATTTTCTGTGGATATTGTGCTGAGGTTTGTCCAGAGCTTGCGATTGTTCATGGTGGAAGATATGAAAATGCAAGTGAACAAAGAGCACATTTCTCTTTAAAAGAGGATATCTTAACAAGTGCGAATGGTTTAGGAATGCAGTTAGAGTTTGATGGTTATGGTTCAGTATCTCCTGATGCCGATAAAAAAATTAAAAAAACACCATTATCATACTAAGGAGATTGAATGTTTGAAATTATAGCTTTTATAATATTTTCTATTTTAACTATTGGTATGTTTAGTATTGTAGTTTTAACAAATAATTCACTTTATGCTTTAAGTGCATTAGCATCTGGAATGATTTTTATTTCAGGATTTTTCTTCTTATTAAATGCTGATTTTTTAGGTGCAGTTCAAATTGTAGTTTATACAGGTGCAGTTATGGCTTTATACGCATTTGGTATGATGTTTTTTGACTCATTATCAGAAGTAAAGGAAAAAATCAATAATCCAAGATTGGTATTTTTATTATCTGGAATGATAGCAGTTATTGTAGTTATTGTTTTAATTGCTCCAATTATTGGTCAAAATGTAGAAGCACAGTTTCCAGTTCACCCTGAATATGGAAATACTGCTGATGTTGGGGTTGTTTTATTCACAAAATATTTACTTCCATTTGAACTTGCGGCTTTAATGTTATTAGTTGCAATGGTAGGTGGAATTGTATTAGCAGGGAAAAAAATGAATATATCATTTTCAGAAATGAAAGAAGAAGAGATAGATGAGATTATGAAACAAGAAGAATCATCTACAAAGGATATTTAATGACACTAAATGCTTATTTGATACTTTCAACAGTTTTATTTTGTATAGGTTTAATTGGTGTAATTAGAAGAAAAAATGTTTTAATGCTTTTTTTCTCTACAGAAATTATGTTAAATGCTGTAAATGTTGGACTTGCTGCAATTTCTAAATTTCATGGTGATTTAACAGGTCAAATGTTTGCATTCTTTATTATTGCAGTTGCTGCAAGTGAAGTTGCAATTGGTCTTGGTCTTTTAATTCTTTGGTATAAAAGAACAGGGTCTATTAACTTAGATGATATTGCAGGAATGAAGGGATAAGAATGGAAAAATTTATATATATTGCACTTTTTGCCCCTTTAGTTGGTTCTTTAATTGCTGCGTTGTTTTCAACTCAGTCAAAGATGGCATTTACAGGTTGGTTTACATCATTTATGTTAGCTGTTTCAATGTATGCTTCTTTAAATTTATTATATTTTGTTTACACAGAAGATATAACTTTACATGTAAGTTTGTTTGATTGGATAGTTATTGGAAATTTAGATATTCCTTTTGGATTTGTGGTTGACCATGTAAGTGTAGTAATGATGAGTGTTGTAACAATCGTTTCTACAATGGTTCATATTCATTCAATCGGTTATATGGATCATGATGATGGATTTAATAGATATTTTTCATATTTATCTGCTTTCGTTTTCTCAATGTTAGTTTTAGTAATGAGTGATAACTTTGCTGTTTTATTTATTGGATGGGAAGGTGTTGGAGTTTGTTCTTGGTTACTAATTGGATTTTGGTATAGCAAAGAATCTGCAACATGGGCAGCAAATGAAGCCTTTATTATGAATAGAGTTGGAGATTTAGGATTATTACTGGGGATGTTCTTAATTTACTGGAACATTGGAAGTTTACAATATGATATCGTATTTGCACAATTCTCAACTCTTGAAACTTCAACACTTATTTGGATTGGAGCTTTATTATTCTTAGGAGCGATGGGTAAATCTGCACAGTTTCCTTTACACACATGGCTTGCAGATGCTATGGAAGGACCAACACCAGTTTCAGCTTTAATTCACGCTGCAACGATGGTAACAGCTGGAGTTTATTTAGTAGTTCGTTCAAATGAATTATATGCATTAATTCCAGAAGTAGGTTATGCAATTGCTTGTTTAGGTGCATTTGTTGCAATATTTGCTGCAACTATGGCTTTAGTAAATAATGACATGAAAAGAATTATTGCATATTCAACTCTATCTCAATTAGGATATATGTTTGTTGCAGCTGGTCTTGGAGCATATTGGGTTGCATTGTTCCACTTAGCAACACATGCTTTCTTCAAATCAGTATTATTCCTTGGGGCTGGAAATGTTATGCATGCTATGCATGATGAATTAGATATTAGAAAAATGGGTGGACTTCATAAAGAGATGAAAGCAACTTCATATATTATGATGATTGCTTCATTGGCACTAGCAGGTATTTTCCCACTTGCTGGATTCTTTTCAAAAGATAAAATTTTAGAAGCTGCATTTAATGCTGATGCAACAATTTTATGGACAATTTTATGGATTACAGCTGGTTTAACAGCATTTTATTCATTTAGACTTGTAATGAAAATCTTCTTTGGTGAAGCAAATTACAATAAAAATTTACATCCACATGAAGCAAAAAGTTTTGTTATAGCAGCAATGATTCCACTAGCAACTTTAGCAATTATTGCAGGTTGGTTTGAACATTCATTTGTAGAGTTTGTAACTCAAATCTTACCAACATGGGAAGCTTCAAATTTAAATCATTCAACGGCTTGGATTTTAATTTTAGTTACAAGTGGAGTTGCGATTTTTGGTATTTTATTTGCTGTATATAAATATAGAAATGGTGGGTTTAGTAAATCATGGGAAGATAACTTCTTCTACAAATTATTAAGTAATCAATACTATATTCCAAAAATATATGAAGTTTGTATTTCAAAACCATATTATGCATTTTCAGTATGGGTATGGAAAGTAATTGAAATCAAATTAATTGATGCGTCAATTGATGGTTTAGCTCACTTTATCAATAAATTAGGAGTTAAAGCTAGACCAATTCAGTCTGGGAATTTATCAACATCATTAAGACTAATGAGTTTAGGACTAATCTTAGGATTAGTTTTTGCCTTAGTTTTATCGGTACTTTAAGGGGTTATGTAAATGGAAAATATTTTAGCTATGTTAATATTTTTCCCTGCTGCAGCTGCGGTTGTTGGATTTTTAATTCATAAAGATTCTATGAGACAATTTGGGGTTGTGGTAACGGTTGTTGAATTTGTTTTATCACTATTAATGTGGTATTACTTTGATACAAATGTTGCGGGAATGCAGTTCAGCCAAAACTTACCACTTATTAGTGCTTATGGTATTAATTATATTGTTGGTGTTGATGGTATTTCTCTTTTCCTTATTGTTATGATTACATTCATGACAATGATTGCAGTAATTGGTTTAACTGAAAAGAAAGATATAAAAAATCTGATTATTACAATGTTATTCTTGGAAATGACAATGGTTGGAGTTTTTGCTTCTTTAGACGTAATTATGTTCTATGTATTCTGGGAATTAACTCTTATTCCAATGTTTTATGTTATTGGATTTTGGGGAGCAGAAAAAAGATTTTATGCTGCAATTAAATTCTTCTTATATACATTTACTGGTTCGTTAATTATGTTAATTGGTATTTTGTATTTTGGTTATGTATATTTCCAAACTACAGGTGTTTGGAGCTTTAGTTTAATGGATTGGAATTCAATGGTTTTACCATTTGATTTACAATTATGGTTATTTATTGCATTCTTTATGGCATTTGCAGTAAAAGTTCCAATGTTCCCATTCCATACTTGGTTACCATTAGCTCATGGACAAGCACCAACAATTGGTTCTATTATGCTTGCAGCTGTTTTATTAAAAATGGAAACATATGGATTTATTAGATTCTCTTTACCATTATTCCCAGATGCATCAGTTTATTTTGTTCCATTCATGGCTGCACTTGGACTAATAGCAATTATCTATACAGCAATGGTAGCTTATGCACAAGAAGATATGAAGCAAATGATTGCATATTCATCAATTTCTCACATGGGTGTAATTACTCTTGGGGTATTTGCTTTAAATGTTGAAGGAATTTCAGGTGGAGTTTTCTTAATGATTGGGCATGGTCTAGTTTCAGGAGCACTATTTATGTGTGTTGGAGTTTTATATGATAGAAGACATACAAAAATGATAAAAGAGTTTGGTGGATTAGCTCATAATATGCCAGTATTTGCAACTATATATGCAATCGTTCTAATGGCATCTATTGGTTTACCATTAACAATTGGATTTATTGGAGAGTTCTTATCTCTTTTAGGATTCTTTAAATTCTCTCCAGAATTAACATTTGTTGCAACTTTAACTATCGTTTTAAGTGCAGTTTATATGTTATCTATGTACAAAAGAACATTCTTTGGAAAATTAGTAAAACCAGAAAACAAAACAATTAAAGATATTTTTGGAAGAGAGTTAGTTGCTCTTGGTTCATTAGTTGTTTTAATTATAGCTTTAGGAATTTATCCTAAATTGATTTTAGAACCATTAAATGGGTCAGTAACTCAAGTAATAAATGTTATGGAAGTAAAAGCTGTTAATGATGATACAAAAGAGAAATTAAAAGCTTTAAACTCTATAGGGGAGGTTAAATAATGCTTGAACCTATTAAAATAAGTTTAGAATCTCTAAACCTAGGAACGATTGCACCAATGTCAATTGCAATTATTGGTGCATTAGGTATTTTATTAACAGATGTATTTAACAAAAATAAACATAAATCTCTTTATGTAATTTTAGTTGTACTATTTTTAATTTTTGACTTATTTACTCTTTTAGCATTTAGTGGTGATGAAAGAGGAATGTTTGATATTATGTTATTAGATGGAATTGCAGTTTTATCTCAATGTATCATAATAGCTGGTTCAATAATGTTTGTATTATTAGGTTTATCAAAACTAAGATTTCAAGAGTTTAGATATGCAGAATATTTTGCTTTATACTTACTTGTAGTTGCAAGTTTACAGTTTATGGTAAGTTCTGATTCTTTAATTTTGATTTTTGTTGGACTTGAAACATCATCTTTATCTTTATATACAATGATTGCAATGCATAATAGAATGGTATCTATTGAAGCTGCTGTGAAGTATTTTACAATGGGAGCATTAGCTGCTGCATTCTTTGTATTTGGAGCAATGATTTTTTATGCAACAACAGGAACTTTAGAATTAGCACAAATGGCACAAGTATTATCTCAAGAAGGATACTTAAGTACATTAAATTATTCTAACTATGTATTGATTTTAGTTGGGTTTGTATTTATGTTTGCTGCAATTGGATTTAAACTTTCTTTATTCCCTTATAATATTTGGGTTCCAGATGTTTATCAAGGTTCAACATCAGCAATGGCAGGATTTTTATCAGTTATTCCTAAAATGGCTGGATTTGTTGTAGCACTTAGATTTTTTGAAATGTTTATTCATTTAAATGATCCAATAATTCAAACTTTACTTTATGTAACTGTAATTTTAACTATGACAATTCCAAATTTAATTGCATTACAACAAAAAGATATAAAAAGAATGTTAGCTTATTCATCAATATCAAATGCAGGTATTGCAATGGCTACAATTGTAATTGGAACACATCAAGCAACAACAGCTCTATTTTTATATTGGATTTTATTTACAATAACAAATTTTGGAGCATTTGGAATGCTTTGGTTAAACAGAGGAAAAGAGTATGCAGATTATAACTCTCCATATACTTTCAAAAAATTCTCTGGATTGGCTCAAATTTCACCATTTACAGCTTCAATTCTAGGATTATTCTTTTTCGCTTTAACAGGACTTCCTCCTTTTGCATTATTCTGGGGAAAAATGTACATAATTGGAAGTGCAGTAAATGCAGGACATATTGCTTTAGCTGTAATTATTGCATTAAACTCTGTAATTTCTGCATATTATTATTTAAGACCAGTTTCATATATGTTCTTAAGAAATCCAGAAGAGGGTATGAATACTAAATTTATGCAAAATGCAACAACTCCAATGAAATCAATGATTGGATTAGCTGTATTTTTAACAATTATTTCTATTTTACTAATCGAGCCTTTATTAAACATTATTGAAATGTATGTTTCTAGTTCAGGTTTTTAAACTAAAAAATTCTAATCATTTTGAAAAATGATTAGAATTTTAGTAAACTTCTTTTATGAAAAAAATTTTACTTCTAATTTTATGTATTTATAATCTCGCTTTTTCAAATTCATTAGGATTAACAAATACAGATTTAATCATTTTAAAAAAGATTAAATCCCTAACTGATGACACAATGATGAAATATACTTTAATGGCTATTGCAATAAAAGAGTCTTCAGTTGGTAAAAAACAAGTAAATGATTTTAGTAATGATTATGGACTTTTCCAATCAAATATAAAAAGTGTATTAAGAAGACAATATGTAGAAGATAACTATTATAATAGAAGATATTTTGCTTACAAACTTTTAAATGATGTTGCTTTTTCAACGGCAAATGCAATTGTCGAGATTGATTATTGGCGAGAAATTCATAAAGAAAATTGGGTAAAGGTTTGGGCAAGTTACAATGCTGGTTGGAGATATAATAGTAATGTAGGAGTTTTATATGCAAACTCGATATTTAGTATTATAAAAAAACTGAGATTTGAATATAACTTATAAATTTAAAGTTTATCTCGCTAAAATCCCCAAAGAATTAATAAAGGAATTATTTTGAAAAATATTAGTGTAGGACATTCACCTGATGCAGATGATATTTTTATGTATTATGCAATTAAATTTGGTTGGGTGACTCCAGATGATGCAAAATTTGACAATATAGCTTTAGATATAGAGACATTAAATCAGGCTACATTAAAAGGTGTATATGATATTTGTGCAATCTCTTTTGCTTTATATCCTTTTGTTAAAGATGATTATGCACTTTTAAAAACGGCAGTATCTTTTGGTGAGGGTTATGGACCAAAACTTATAAAGAAAAAAGGAACTATTCTTAAAAAGAATTTTAAAGTAGCTCTTAGTGGAGAATTTACAACAAATGCACTTTTGTTTAAAATCGCTTATCCAAATGCAAGAATTACATATATGAATTTCTTAGATATTGAAAAAGCAGTTCTTGATGGAACAGTAGATGCAGGTGTATTAATTCATGAATCAATATTAACTTATGATAATGAGTTAGAAGTTGAACGTGAAATGTGGGATGTTTGGTTGGAATTAAGTGGTGGTGGATTACCTTTACCTCTTGGAGGAATGTGTTTACGCCGTTCAATTCCCCTTCATAATGCTATTAATTATGAGAATACACTAATAAAAGCTGTTGAGGTTGCAAATAAAAATAGAAAAGTTTTAGCTCCCATGCTTTTAGAAAAAGGATTAATTAGAGTTGATGCGCCAACACTTGATAAATATTTAGATTTATATGCAAATGACAATTCAGTTAAAATGAGTGAAATACAATATAAAGCACTTGATAAACTATTTGAAATTGGATATAAAAATGGTTTTTATCAAGATTTGATTAAAGCAGAAGATTTTTTAATACCAAGTGAATATGAAGAGTTAAGAGCAAGATAATTGATGCAAAATAGTATTAGAACAATAGATTTTACAAGATATTCATCAATAAGAATAGGACCTACATTAGATGTTTTAGTAATTAATGAAATAGGTGATTATAGTGATTATCAAATTATAGGGCGAGCTAATAATTTATTAGTTTCACAAAATACAGATAAAAAATTTGCAATTTTAGGTGAAGAGTTTGATTATATAAGACAAGAGGGAAATAAACTATATGTTGGTTGTGCAACAACAAGTGGAAAACTTTTGACTTATACAAGAAAACATGATATTAAAAATTTAGAATTTTTAGCAAAACTTCCAGGAAATTTAGGTGGTTTGGTAAAAATGAATGCAGGATTAAAATCTTGGGAAGTTTTTAATTATATAGATAGCATAAAAACAAAAGATGGTTATATAAAAAAAGAAGATGTAGATTTCTCATATAGAGAAACTAAAATCGATACAATAGTTTATGAAGTGGTTTTTAATATTGAATATGGTTTTTCAAATGAGATGTTAAAAGAGTTTACTAAAATGAGAGATAATCAACCTCATGTTGCAAGTGCAGGAAGTTGTTTTAAAAATCCTAAAGGTGATTTTGCAGGAAGATTAATAGAAGCTGTTGGTTTAAAAGGAATCAAAAAAGGTGATATGAGTTTTTCTGAACAACATGCAAATTTTTTAGTAAATTATGGAACAGGTTCATTTGAAGATGCAGTTTATTTGATAGATTTAGCAAAAGATAAAATAAAAAAAGAGTTTGATATAGATATAGAAGAAGAGATAATTATTTATAAGTAATATTAATTAATTTATGTTAGAATGCAAACTCCAAAAAAATGTAAGGTACTTTTAGTGAAAAATTTAGTAATAGTGGAGTCTCCAGCAAAAGCAAAAACAATATCAAAATTTTTAGGTAATGATTTTACCGTAATGGCTTCGATGGGACATGTAAGAGATTTACCAAAATCAAGTTTAGGGTTTGACCCTGATGATAATTTCAAACCAAAATATATGGTTACTGCTGATAAGAAAAAAGTTATAAGTGATTTAAAAAAACATATTACTAAAGATACCACAATTTACCTAGCAGCCGATGAAGATAGAGAGGGAGAGGCTATTGCTTGGCACTTAATCCCCGCACTTAAAATAGAAAAAAATCCTATAAAAAGAATTGTTTTTCATGAGATTACAAAAGATGCAATTTTAAAGGCATTAGAAAATCCAAGAGATGTTGACCAACATTTAGTTGATGCACAACAAGCTAGACGTATTTTAGATAGAGCAGTTGGATATGAACTTTCACCACTTTTATGGAAAAAAGTAAGATATGGTTTAAGTGCAGGTAGAGTTCAATCTGTTGCAGTTAGAATTATAGTTGATAGAGAAAATGAAATAAGAGCATTTATTCCAGAAGAGTATTGGAAAATAAAAGCTGATTTTATAAATCCTGAATTAAAAGCAGAACTTGTAAAACAAAATGGTAAAACTGCAAAAATTGAAAATGAAGAACAAGCTTTAAAAATAGAATCTTCTTTAAAACAAGGAAGTTATAAACTTGTTGATATTGAAGAAAAAGAGAGTACTAGAAATCCAGCAGCTCCATTTACAACTTCAACATTACAACAAGAAGCATCAAGAAAACTTGGACTTTCAGTAAAACAAACAATGGTTATTGCTCAACAACTTTATGAAGGAAATGTTGGTAATATTCCAAATCATACAGGTGGTTTGATTACTTATATGAGAACTGACTCTTTAAATCTTTCAACGGTTGCTACAACTGCAGCTAAAGCTGTTATTGAAGAAGAGTATGGAAAAGAGTACTCTTTAAGTAAGCCAAGAGTTTATAAATCAACTGCTAAAGGTGCACAAGAAGCTCACGAAGCGATCCGTCCAGTTAATCTTGCATTAAAACCAAGTATGATTAAAGAGTTTGTTGACCCAGCTCAATATAAATTATATAGTCTAATTTGGAAAAGAACACTTGCTACTCAAATGGCTCAAGCAAAAATTGCAAATACAACATATAAAATTGAAGCAGGAAGTAATAAAGAGTTTGAATTTCAATCTAAAGGGCAAAGAATTATTTTTGCTGGATTTATGAAAGCTTATACTGAAGGTAGTGATAATCCAGAAGCTGCACTTGATAGTACTGAAAAAATTCTACCAAATATAAAAGTTGGAACAGTTTTAGAGTTAGAAAAATTAGAGAGTGAACAAAAGTTTACACAACCACCTGCACGTTATACAGAAGCTTCTTTAGTTAAAAAATTAGAGAGTGAAGGAATCGGAAGACCTTCTACTTATGCTCCAACAATTTCAACTATTCAAGCAAGAGAATATGTAACAAAAACAGAAGATAAGAAGTTAATTCCTACTCAAACTGGTGAAATAGTAAATAGTTTTTTAGTTGACCATTTTTCTGATATTGTAGATTTAGGATTTACTGCCAAAATTGAAGAAGAGTTTGATGAAATTGCAGAAGGGAAAATTGCTTGGGAACAAGTAATGAAAGATTTCTATGGAAATTTCAAAAAAACAATTGATGAAAAAGAAAGTAGTGTTCAAAAAGAGGATTATTTACAAGTAAGAGAAATAGGAATTGACCCAAAATCTGGAAAACCAGTAAGTGCACGTGTGGGAAGATTTGGTCCTTTTGTTCAAATTGGAACAAAAGATGATGAAGAAAAACCAAAATTTGTAGCAATTCCTGACCATTTAAATATGGATACTATTACATTAGATGAAGCACTATTTTTATTTACTCTTCCAAGAGTTGTTGGAAATGATAATAATGGAGATGAAATAAAAGCAAATATTGGTAGATTTGGACCATATTTACAAGTTAAATCTAAATATTACTCTTTAAAAGTAGATGACCCATATACGGTTGATTTAAATAGAGCTTTAGAAATCATCAAAGAAACAGATGAGGCAAAAGAGAAATCAACTATTAAAACTTTTGACAAAGAAAAAATCCAAATTTTAATTGGTCAATATGGACCATATATAAAACAAGGTAGAAAAAACTTCAAAATACCAAAAGGTGTAGAAGCAAATGATTTAACTTTAGAAGCTTGTCTTGAAATTATAGAAAAAGATTCAAAAGGTACAACAAAAAAAACTATAGCTAAAAAAGCTCCTGCTGAGAAAAAAACAGCTACTAAAAAAACTACAAAAAAGAGTACTGATAAAAAGTGATTAAAATTGGTATTTTATCGGATAGTCATCTAAAAAGTGACTATACGAGTGATGTAATAAATTTTTTGAAAACACAAGAATGTGAATACTTAATTCATGCAGGTGATTTATGTACAGAGAAAAACTTACAACTTTTGGAAGAATCTAATTTAAAATATATTGCAGTTTTTGGTAATAATGATAGAGGTTTACTCTCTTTATCTTCAAAATATAATATAAAACAAGAACCTTATTATTTTAAAATTAAAGATTTGAAATTTAAACTAATGCATCTTCCATATCATTTGACACCAGATAGTGATATTGTGATTTTTGGTCATACTCATGAGTTTGAATGTGACTATAAAAACAAAACATTATTTCTAAATCCTGGCGAAGTTTGCGCACGAGAAAAGCCAGTGATTGAATGTGTGAAACTAGAGATTAATGAAAATGAGTATATAATCACACGCTATTATAAAAATATTAATGAAGAAAATTTTAAAAAAGAAGAGATAATTTATGAAAAATAATGACGAAATTTTTTTATGTGCCATTTGTAATATAGAAAGTGGAACATGTAATGAAGACTGTAAATTCTGTACACAAAGTGTAAAGTATAAAGCAGATATTCAAAGATATAAACAAAAAGAGATTGCACAAATTGTTGAAGAAGCAAAAAGAGCAAGAGCAAATAATGCTAACGGTTTTTGTTTAGTAACAGCTGGAAAAGGATTAACTCCAAAAAGATTAGAGTATGTTTGTGAAGCTGCAAAGGCAATTAAAAAAGAGAATTTAGGTTTAATTTTAATTGCATGTAATGGAATTGCTACAGTTGAAGACCTTCAAACTTTAAAAGATGCTGGAGTTGATGCATATAATCATAACTTAGAAACAGCTAGAGATTTTTATGATGAAATCTGTACAACTCACCCTTGGGATGATAGATATCAAACTTGTTTAAATGTAAAACAAGTTGGGTTAAGACTTGTATGTGGTGGAATTTTTGGAATGGGTGAAACTCAAGAACAAAGAATTTCTATGCTTGAATCAATTGCATCTTTAGAGCCAATGAACGTTCCTTTAAACTTTTTCCATCCAAATGAAGCTTTACCAATTGTAAAAAATACAATTACAAGAGAAGAAGCTTTTGAGTTAATAACACTTGCAAGAAAGATGATTCCAAACGCAATGAAAATTATGGTTGCAGGTGGACGTGAAGTAATGTTTGGTGATGAGCAATATAAAATCTTTGAAAAAGGTGCAAACGCGTTTGTTATTGGAGATTATTTAACAACACAAGGAAAAACACCTGCTGATGATATTGCTGAACTTGAAAAACATGGGTATAAAATAAAAAGAGAAAGAGATTAATAAGGTAGATTAATGAGTGAAGAAATATTAATAATTATCTCAATATCTTTAATAATATTTACTTCACCATTACTCTCAAAGTTTTTAAAACTTCCAACAATCCCCGTTGAAATTATGTTAGGTGCGATAGCTGCATATTTCGCATTTATTACAGAACATCCTATTTTTCATTTAGTTGCTGAACTAGGATTTTTATATCTTATGTTTTTAGCAGGTCTTGAAATTGATTTGAAAAAACTTTTATCAATTTCTCCCACAATGCTTAAAAAATCGCTTTTATATAATGTCGTACTTTTTTCAACTTCCCTTTTTGTTACTCTATATTTTGATTTATCAAAAATATTTATAGTGATTTTTCCTCTTATATCTATTGGTGTATTAGCAGCACTTAAAAAAGAGTATGGTGATACTGAGTGGATTAAAATGGCATTTATTGTTGGATTGATTGGTGAGATAGTTTCAATTTTTGCATTAACAACAGTTTCTGCTGTTTTGGAATATGGACTAGGATTCGATTTTTATAAGATTATGGTTCTATTCTTATTATTTATAGTTACAATGATAATTATTTATAAACTATTTCATAATCTTATTTGGTGGTTCCCTGAAATTAAAAACTATTTAATGCCTGAAGTTGACCATCAAGAACAAGATATAAGAATTTCAATGGCAATATTTTTCTTAATGATTACAGTTATGATGTATTTGCATTTAGAGATTGCTTTTGGAGCTTTTATTGCAGGAATTTTTATTACAACTTTCTTTGAAGAACATAATAAACAATTACCTCATAAATTAGAACATTTTGGTTTTGGTTGGCTTGTTCCTATTTTCTTTATTTCCGTAGGAGCATCACTTGAAATTGATGCATTATTAAATATAGATTTGATAATTAAAGCATTACTGATTACATTAATTATGATAATTATTAGATTATTAGCTTCTTTATTATTTGTAAATGAAATGGGATGGAATAGATTTTTTATGTTAGGTTTATCTCATGCAATGCCATTAACTCTTTTAATTGCAGTTACAACTATAGGATACAATAATCATTCAATTTCACAAGAGTATTATTATGCGTTGATTCTAGCAGCTATATTGGAAGTATTACTTGTTATGGTTATAATTAGAGTAATTACTACTCTAATTAAGTTTAGAAATAGTAATTAAATTATCTTTATATGTTACGTTATAATTTGTAGGTTTTGTAGCAACTTCGATTGCAACTCTAAAGAAACCTTCGCTTCTATGATTTCCAACAGCAATTTTTTTGAAACTTTTAGAGTCGATATCTTCATTTTTAGTATTGAAGTTTAATTTAGCTTTATAATCAATAACGATTTTATTCTCTTTTAATATATTGAATTTTTTAGAAACACTATTATCTGTATGAATAATTAATTTATTGTCACTATATTCAATTTTTAAAAAAGGAAGAATCTCTTTTGCAACTAATGCATCTTCTTCACTTATATCAGCTCTTGGTTTTACATATACGATTTGTTCTGGTTCACTAGGCTTTGTATTAGCTAACTCTTTTTTTACAATCTCTTTTGTTTTTTGTTCAGTCTGTTTTTTTGTTTTTTGGATTAATGAATCAACTTCTTGTTTTGAATAAGTTTTTGTTGCAGGCTTAGTTTCTTTTGGAGTAGTTGTATCAACACTATTTTTATTTGCATTAGACATTTTTTGTTGCATTTCTCTTATATATTGAGCTTCTTGCAACTCTTCAGGTGTTGTTGGCCTTTCATTTGGTTCTATCATTTTTCCTGTTTCTTCTTCAAAAACATCTGTCATAGAAAAAGGATTTTCTCTAGCACTAAGATTTAATGCTAAAACAACTGATAATGTAAATAAAAATAAAGTTTTCATTCTTCTGGCTCCAAATTTTTTAATTCAAAATACTCTTTTTGTAAGTAAGCATTCTCTCTTTGTAGTCTCAATATTTCATTTTCAAGATACTCTTTTTTATATTTTAAAGAATTGTAAACTTGTAAAGAGTTATCTCCAAAAAGAACAATAACCGCATGGTAAGATAAAAATATAGTAGCAATCAAAGATATGATTACTACTAATATGAATTTCTTATATGCGTTTAATTGTTTCATTTATTACTTATTTTTTAGAAAAAGGTTGTTTCCCTAAATATTCAGCATAAGCAATTTCAGCTCCAATTTCTAGAAGTCTGTTATATTTAGCAATTCTATCACTTCTAGCAGTTGAACCAGTTTTAATTTGACCACAATTTAATGCTACAGCAAAATCTGCAATAAATGCATCTTCACTTTCACCTGATCTGTGAGACATAATACAATTGTAGTTATTTCTTTGAGCAAGTCTGATTGTTTGCATTGTTTCAGAAACTGATCCAATTTGATTTGGTTTAATTAATACTGCATTTGCAATACCTTTTTTAATACCTTCAGCAACAATTGATGCATTTGTAACAAATAAATCATCTCCAACTAATTGAACAGTTGAACCTAATCTATCAGTTAAAATTTTCCATCCATCCCAATCATCTTCACTTAATCCATCCTCAATAGAAACGATAGGATATTTTGAACATAAATCAGCATAGTATTCAACTAATTCAGCAGAAGTTAATTCTCTATTTTCTGATTTTAATACGTATTTACCTTCGTCATTGATTAACTCAGAAGCTGCAACGTCTAAAGCAATAGAGATTTGTTCACCAGCTTTATATCCAGCTTTTTCAATAGCTGTCATGATAACTTGAATTGGTTCTTCGTTTGATTTTAAGTTTGGAGCAAATCCACCCTCATCACCAACTGCTGTACTTTCACCCATTGCATCAATAACTTTTTTTAAGTTTTGATAAATTTCAGCAACAGCTCTTAATCCATCATTGAAGTTTTCAAATCCTGTTGGCATAATCATATATTCTTGGAAATCAACAGAGTTATTTGCATGCTCTCCACCATTAATGATATTAAACATAGGTACAGGCATAGTCATTGCATTTGCTCCACCTAAATATCTATATAATGGAATTTGTAAAGAGTTAGCAGCAGCTCTTGCTACAGCCATAGATACACCTAAAACAGCATTTGCTCCTAAATTTGAGTAGTTATGTGTTCCATCAATATCTTTCATTGTTGCATCAACTTCAGCTTGATTGAAAGGACTTAATCCAATTAATTCATTTGCAATAGTTGTATTTACATTTTCAACAGCTTTTAAAACGCCTTTTCCTAAAAATCTATTATCACCATCTCTTAATTCTAACGCTTCTCTTTTCCCTGTACTAGCACCACTTGGTACAATTGCACTACCTTTTGTACCGTCGCTTAATATTACAGTTGCTCTTACAGTTGGGTTTCCTCTTGAATCTAATACTTCATCAGCGTAAACATTATCAATAAATACCACTTAGGTCTCCTATTTTCATAATTTGTAAGATTATAGCTAAAAAAGATTTGTTATTTGCTTTTGTGTTTTTTGTTGAGAGAAATTTTGTAGTTTTTGTAATCAAAGGAAAAGTTTCCTTTGATTTTTATGTATTAATCGTCTAAATCAGACATATCATCCATATCATCAGCACCACCACTAATGATAGAATCATTTATTCCCATTGATTCAAGAATTTTATTTTCAATTTCTTTTGCAATTTCAGGATTATCTTTTAGGAATACTTTTGAATTTTCTCTACCTTGTCCAATTTTTGAATCACCATAAGAGAACCAAGCTCCGGCTTTATCAACAATATCAAGTTTTACACCATAATCAACTAATTCACCAGTTTTTGAGATACCTTCTCCAAACATAATGTCGAATTCAGCTTGTTTAAATGGTGCAGCAACTTTATTTTTTACAACTTTTACTTTTACTCTATTTCCAATAGAATTTTCACCTTGTTTAAGTGTAGCAATTCTTCTAATATCAAGTCTTACAGATGAGTAGAATTTAAGGGCATTTCCTCCTGTAGTTGTTTCAGGACTTCCGTATCCAGTCATTCCAATTTTCATTCTTATTTGGTTGATGAAAATAACTGTACAATTCATTTTATTTAATAAACCAGTTACTTTTCTTAAAGCTTTACTCATAAGTCTAGCTTGAACACCAACTTGTTGGTCATCCATATCTCCATCAATTTCAACTTTTGGAGTTAGAGCTGCAACTGAATCCACAACAACTAAATCAACAGCTCCACTTCTAATAACAGTTTCAAGAATTTCTAATGCTTGTTCCCCAAAATCTGGTTGAGACACAAGTAAATTATCTGTATCAACACCAATATCTTTTGCATATTTTACATCTAAAGCATGTTCTGCATCAATAAATGCACAAACTCCACCTGCTTTTTGTGCTTCAGCAATTGCATGTAATGTTAATGTTGTTTTTCCTGAACTCTCTGGTCCATAAATTTCAATAACTCTTCCTTTTGGAAGTCCACCAACACCAAGTGCTAAATCAAGTCCTAAAGAACCTGTACTAATTGTTTCAGTTGGAACTACAACTTTATCTCCAAGTCTAATAAGTGTACCTTTTCCAAAAGTTTTATCAATTTGTTTGATAGCTAATTCTAATGATTTTTTTTGATTCTCATCCATATTATTTCCTATGTTGATTTTGTTCTTATATTTTATGTTGGGATTTTAGCAGATATTTTTTAAAGTTTTAATTTTTATTACAATTTGTAATATTTTTTATTTTAAAATATCATCAATGCCTTTTTGTTCCATTTTTTCAATTGTTTCAATTGTTTTGATATGTGCATTAACTCTTTTTTTCATAGTATGAGATTTGATATGTTTTGCCAAAATTTTTGTATATTTTTTATAATTTCTTGAATCTTTCTCAAAAGAAGCAAGTTTTTTTTGTATTTTGATTATATCATCTGGAATAGTACTATTTTGCATTTTTTACCTTTAATAAATAAAATAATTTTAACAGAAAATATTTAAAATGATATTATTTAAATATTTTCTTTGGTAATATAAAAATAAATTTTATGGATATCGAATGATTAATACATTAGAGCTAATAGGAAGACAAAAAGAACTTTTTTTAGAAGATATAAATAAAAATGATGAAGAATTAAGAAAAATAGTATCAAATTCCACATTTTTAGTAATCGGTGGAGCTGGTTCTATTGGTCAAGCTGTAACAAAAGAGATATTCAAAAGAAATCCTAAAAAACTTCATGTTGTTGATATCTCAGAAAATAATATGGTTGAATTAGTTCGAGATATTAGAAGTAGTTTTGGGTATATTGATGGAGATTTTGCCACATTTGCTCTTGATATAGGGAGTTTTGAATATGATGCGTTTATAAAAGCTGATGGTAAATATGATTATGTTTTAAATCTATCAGCTTTAAAACATGTAAGAAGTGAAAAAGACCCCTATACTCTTATGAGAATGATAGAAACAAATATTTTTAATACAGATAAAACTCTTCAACAATCATGTGAGAATGGAACTAAGAAATATTTCTGTGTTAGTACAGATAAAGCTGCAAATCCAGTAAATATGATGGGTGCAAGTAAAAGAATCATGGAAATGTTTGTAATGCGAAAATCAAAACAAATAGATGTTTCAATGGCAAGATTTGCAAATGTTGCTTTTAGTGATGGTAGCTTACTTCATGGATTTAATCAAAGAATTCAAAAAAACCAACCAATAGTCGCTCCAAATGATATAAAAAGATATTTTGTAACACCTCAAGAAAGTGGAGAACTTTGTTTAATGTCATGTATATTTGGTGAAAATAGAGATATATTTTTCCCAAAACTTAGTGAAAATTTACATCTTATTACTTTTGCAGATATTGCAGTTAAATATTTAAAAAATTTAGGATATGAGCCATATTTATGTAAAGATGAAGATGAAGCTAGAGAATTAGCAAAAACTTTACCAACACTAGGTAAATGGCCTTGTTTATTTACCTCAAGTGATACAACAGGCGAAAAAGATTTTGAAGAGTTTTTTACAGATAAAGAAATCTTAGATATGAATAGATTTGAAAATCTTGGAATTATTAAAAATGAAGCTTTATTTGATGAAGATAAGTTAAATCATTTTGAAAAAACTATTAAAAATTTTAAAGCAAATTTATCTTGGACAAAAGAAGATATAGTAAAAGAGTTTTTTACAATGATTCCAGATTTTGGACATAAAGAGACTGGTAAATATCTTGATGGGAAAATGTAATGCAAAAAATAATTGATTTTATAAAAGAAACATTTAATACAAATGAATTTATACCTTTACATGAACCAAGATTTATTGGAAATGAAAAAAAGTATTTAAATGATTGTATAGATTCAACATTTGTATCAAGTGTTGGAAAATATGTTGATACTTTTGAAAAAGAGTTTGCAAAAACTGTAGGAAGTAAATTTGCAATAGCAACTGTAAATGGTACAGCAGCTCTTCATATTTCTTTATTATTAGCAGGTGTAAAAAGAGATGATGAAGTTATCACTCAACCACTTACTTTTATAGCAACTTCAAATGCAATAAGTTACATTGGTGCTAAACCTATATTCATAGATGTTGATTTAGATACGATGGGTTTAAGTCCAAAATCACTTAAAAATTTTTTAGAAACAAATTGTGAATTAAAAGAAAATATTTGTATAAATAAAACTACAGGAAAAATCATAAAAGCTTGTGTTCCAATGCATACTTTTGGGCATCCATGTAAAATTGAAGAGATAAAAGAGATTTGTAGTATTTGGAATATTATTTTAGTTGAAGATGCAGCTGAAAGTTTAGGTTCATTTTATAAAAACAAACATACAGGAACTTTTGGAAAAATTGGTGCATTTTCTTTTAATGGAAATAAAATCATAACTTCTGGTGGTGGTGGAGTTATCGTAACTGATGATGAAGTATTAGCAAAAAGAGCAAAACATATCACTACAACAGCAAAAATTCCCCATCCATATGAATATGTACATGATGAGATAGCATACAACTATAGACTTCCAAATATAAATGCAGCACTTTTAGTTGCACAGTTAGAGCAGTTGGAAAGATTTTTAGTTTCAAAAAGAGAATTAGCAACAAAATATAAAGAATTTTTTTCAAATTTAGATATAAATTTTATAGAAGAGCCAAAAGATTCAAAATCAAACTATTGGCTTCAAGCTATTTTGTTGAATGATATAAACCAAAGAAATGAATTTTTAGAGTTTTCAAATAAAAATGGTGTTATGACAAGACCTATTTGGAGACTTATGAATGAACTTGAAATGTTCAAAGATTGTCAAAAAACAGACTTAAAAAATGCAAAATATCTTGAAGAAAGAGTTGTAAATATTCCAAGTTCGGTGATTTTATAATGAAAGAAAAAATAGTTCTTATTGGTGGTGGTGGACATTGCCATAGTGTTATTGATGTGATAGAGCAAGAAAATAAATATGAAATTATAGGTATTGTTGATATTAAAGAGAATATTGGTAAAAAAGTTTTAGATTATGAAATTATTGCTTGTGATGATGATTTAGAAATTATTTTCCAAACTTGCAAAAACGCAGTTATAACAGTAGGACATATAGAATCAAATAAAATAAGAGTTAAAATCTATAATAATTTAAAACAAATAGGTTTTAATTTACCTACAATAATTTCACCTTTAGCATATGTGTCAAAACATTCATTTATAGATGAGGGCACAATCATAATGCATCAAGCATTGATAAATACGAATGTAAAAATAGGAAAAAATTGTATAATAAATACAAAAGCTCTTATTGAACATGATTGTGTGATAGGAGATAATTGTCATATTTCAACAGCTAGTGTAATAAATGGTGGTGTTACTGTAAAAGAAAATAGTTTTTTTGGAAGTAATGCAACTTCTAAACAAAGTATAGAAATAGATGGATTTATAAAAGCTGGGAGTCTAGTAAAATGAATAAAGTGTTTATAATAGCAGAAGCAGGAGTAAATCATAATGGTTCAATTGAACTTGCTAAAAGATTGATTGATGTAGCAAGTGAGAGTGGGGCTGATGCAGTTAAATTTCAAACATTTAAGGCTGAAAAACTTGTATCAAAACATGCTCAAAAAGCTGATTATCAAAAAGAAACAACTGATAAAAATGAATCTCAATTTGATATGATAAAAAAACTTGAACTAGATTCTGATACTCATAAAGAGCTTATGGCTTATTGTAAAACTAAAAATATTATGTTTTTATCAACTCCATTTGACCATGATAGTATAGAACTTTTAAATGATTTAGGACTTGAAATATTTAAAATTCCTAGTGGAGAAATCACAAATTTACCATATTTAAGACATATAGGAAAATTAAATAAAAAAGTAATTCTTTCAACTGGAATGGCTGATATTGGTGAAATTGAAGATGCCTTAGATGTTTTGATAGCAGCTGGGACTAAAAAAGAAAATATAACAGTTTTACATGCAAATACAGAATATCCAACACCTATGGAAGATGTGAATTTAAAAGCTATGGTGACTATTGGAAATACATTTGATATAGCTTTTGGATATAGTGACCATACATTAGGTATTGAAGTGGATATCGCAGCCGTTGCTATGGGTGCTTATTGTATAGAAAAACATTTTACTTTAGATAAAACTATGGAAGGACCAGACCATAAGGCAAGTTTAGAACCAGATGAACTAAAAGCGATGGTAAAAGCTATAAGAAATATAGAGTTGGCTTTGGGAAGTTGTGTTAAAAAACCATCATTTAGTGAGATCCCAAATATGCAAATAGCTAGAAAATCAATTGTTGCAAAAATGGATATTAAAAAAGGTGAACTTTTATCTGAAAATAATCTTGCAATAAAAAGACCAGGTAATGGAATAAATCCTATGCTATGGGATGAAATAGTAGGAAGTATAGCAACTAAAGATTATAAAGAAGATGAGCTAATATGAAAAAAATATGTGTTGTCACTGGTACAAGGGCTGAATATGGACTTCTTTATTGGCTTATGAAAGAAATAGAAGCTGATAAAGACTTTCAACTTCAACTTATAGTTACAGGTATGCACCTAAGTAGTGAATTTGGATTAACTTATAAAGAGATAGAAAAAGAGTTTAAAATTGATAAAAAAATAGAGATGCTTTTATCTTCTGATACGTCTACAGGTATTTCAAAATCTATGGGTTTAGCTCAAATATCTTTTTGTGAAGCTTTTGAAGAACTAAAACCAGATATATTGATAGTTCTTGGAGATAGATATGAGATATTTAGTGTTGTTAGCACTGCTATGATAGCTCGTATCCCAATTGTTCATCTTCATGGAGGAGAAACAACGGAAGGTGCATTTGATGAATCAATTCGCCATAGTATTACAAAAATGAGTCATCTTCATTTTACTGCAACAGAAGAGTATAGAAATAGAGTAATTCAATTAGGTGAACATCCTTCTAGAGTTTTTAATGTTGGTGGTATGGGAATAGAAAATATCAAAAGATTAAAACTTCTGACAAAAGAAGAGTTTGAAAATTCTATAGATTTTAAACTAAATAAAAAAAATATATTAGTTACTTTTCATCCTGTAACATTAGAAAATTCTACAGCAAAAGAACAATTCCAACAATTGTTAGATGCAATTGATGAATTAGAAGATACAAATATCATTTTTACAAAAGCAAATAGTGATACAGATGGAAGAGTTATAAATCAGATGATTGATGAATATGTATCTAAAAACTCTTATAAATCTATATGCTTCACTTCTTTAGGACAACTAAGATATTTAAGTGCTTTACAATTTATTGATGCTGTAGTGGGAAATAGTTCAAGTGGACTTTTAGAAGCTCCAAGTTTTAAAATAGGAACTATAAATATAGGTGATAGACAAAAAGGTAGAATAAAAGCTGATAGTATTATAGATTGCTCTGCAAATAAATTTGATATAAAAAAAACTTTTGAGAAATTATATTCTTTAGAATTTCAAAACAGTTTGTTAAATGTTAGAAATCCATATGGTGATGGATGTGCTAGCAAAAAAATTATTGAAGAAATAAAAAGAGTTGACTTGGAAAATATATTAAAAAAAACATTTTATGATTTAAAGGATTAATATGGAAAATATAAATAATTTACTTGTTTTTGAAAACACAACTATTAAAGAATCTTTACAAATCATAGATAAAGGTGCAATTAGAATAGCCTTGGTTGTTGATGAAAATAACAAACTTTTAGGAACACTTAGTGATGGAGATATAAGAAGGGGACTTTTAAAAAATTATACTTTAGAAGATGATATAAAAGAGTTATATTTCAAAAATCCTACAGTTGCATATAGTTCTGAAACAAAAGAAAGTATTATTCAAAAAGCTATAAAAAATCAAGTATATCAAATACCTATAATTGATGAGAATAATAATTTAGTAGATATTGTAAATTTAGCAACTTTATTAAATGTAACTAAAAAAAGAAATAGAGTAATTTTAATGGCAGGAGGTTTAGGAACACGTTTAAGACCTCTTACTGAAGATACTCCAAAACCAATGTTAAAAGTTGGAAATAGACCTATATTAGAAACTATTATTAAAAATTTTGCAACTCATGGTTTTGTAAATATTACAATAAGTCTAAATTATAAAGGTGATATGATAAAAGAGTATTTCAAAGATGGTAGTGATTTTGGAGTAAATATTGATTATGTAGAAGAAAACACAAGATTGGGAACAGCAGGAGCATTGAGCCTTTTACAACAACAACCAAATGAACCTTTTTTTGTTATGAATGGAGATTTACTTACAGATGTAAATTTTTCTAATTTATTAGATTTTCATTGTTTTGGAAATGCAATTGCAACTATGTGTGTTAGAGAGTATGAGTATCAAATACCATATGGTGTTATAGAAATAGAAAATGGAAATATATCTTCAATTGAAGAGAAGCCAATAAAAAAATTCTTTGTAAATGCAGGAATTTATGTACTTTCTCCTAATGTTTTTGAAAATATTCCTCAAAATGAATTTTTTGATATGCCAACATTATTTAATATATTAATAGAAAAACAAAAAAAAGTTTTATCTTTCCCAATTCATGAATATTGGTTAGATATAGGAAGAATGAGTGATTTTGAACAAGCCCAAAGTGAATACTTTAGGATATTTAATGAATAAAACTTTTTTGGCAATAATTCCAGCTCGTGGAGGAAGTAAAAGACTTCCTAGGAAAAATATTTTAGATTTAGAAGGGAAACCTCTTATAGCTTGGAGTATAGAAGCCGGATTAAAAAGTAAATATATTAATGATGTAGTTGTAAGTAGTGATGATGAAGAGATTTTAAATATATCAAATAAATATGGTGCAATTACTATTAAAAGACCAGATGAATTAGCAGAAGATACATCTAGTACTTTTGATACAATTAAGCATACAATAGATAATATGAAAAAATATGATTATATTGTTTTGCTTCAAGCTACAAGTCCTTTACGTAATGAAAAGCATATAGATGCAGCCATAGAATTACTTGAAAGTAAAAATGCAGATGCAGTTGTAAGCGTATGTGAAATGGAACATAGTCCTCTTTGGAGTAATACTTTACCAGAAGATGGAAATATGAATAAATTTTTAAGAGATGATGTTTTAAATAAACGAAGTCAAGATTTAGAAAAATATTATAGAATTAATGGTGCTATTTATATTTGTAGAACAGATAAGTTTTTAGAAAATGAAGGTTTTTTTTTGAAAAGTAATATTTTTGCTTTTTTAATGGATAGAAAAAGTTCTATAGATATTGATGAAGAGATAGATTTTAAATTAGCTAAGTGTTACTTAGCTTTATAAGGATTTGATTATGGAATTTAAAAATTTTGCAAAAGATTATATTTTTAGATTAAATGAATTACTTAATAAAATGGATTTAGAGAGTTTAGATGATTTTTATAAAATCCTTTTAAATGCAGAAAATGATTCTACAATTTATATTATTGGTAATGGTGGGAGTTCAGCAACTGCATCTCATATGGCAAATGATTTAGCAATAGGATTAAAAATTAGAGAGATTAAAAATTTAAAGGTTATTTCTTTATCTGATAATTCTGCTATTGGATATGCAATTTCAAATGATATAGGATTTGAAAATGTTTTTTATATGCAATTAAAAAATATATTGAATCCAAAAGATATAATTATTGCAATTTCTTGTAGTGGCAATTCTGCAAATATTATAAAAGCTGTTGAATATGCAAAAGAACAAAATTGTAAAATTATAGGTTTAACAGGATTTGATGGTGGAAAATTAAAAGAATTATCTGATATAAAATTACATTTTGAGACACAAAATGGTGAATATGGTTTAGTTGAAGATGCTCATAGTATAATAAATCATTTAATTTTTAGCTATTTTAAAATGAAAGGATAACATGCAAAATCAATTTGGAAATGATAGTTATTTCTTTGATGCATCAGATGCGATTGAAGAAGCCAAACAAAATAAGCTTGTTAATATAGGTCATCCTACAATTTTTGGCAAGCAAATATGTTATTATAATGCAGATGAAGAAATAGAAAATTTACCTGAAAATTGTAAATATGTTCCTTTAGAAAATTTTTATAACTTTTTTTATACTACTAAATATAGAATACCATCAAAAGTTGTTGTTTATAATGATGATTTTGATAATCCAATGGAAGCTAAACTATTAACTGATCAATTGGTTGAAATATTAAAAATAGCTAAGAATGATAGAAATAATTTAATACAATTATATAAAGTAGAAAATAAAAATCTAGAGCCAGATTTTAATGATGAAAAACTTAGAATTTTCATCCCAACTACTAAATATACTACAGTTATGCAATATGTATCTAAAGCAATTCATGATGTTTTAAAAGAAAATGATAAGTATGAAGTTAAATTATTTATTGAAGAGACAGATTTTGAATCTATGCAAGATTTTTTACCAGTACTTGTTGAATATCATAATTTTAATCCACATATTGTAATAAATATAAATAATGTATTTCCTTTTTGTAATGACAAAGTTTTTAATATCACATGGTTTCAAGATCCAATGCCTTTTATAATGAGTGAAGAAAAATATCAAAAGAAAGAAAGAGAATACTTTTTTTCATTGACATATTTTTTTGATAAATGTTTTGAGAGAAAAGAAATACCATATGAAAGACAAAATTTTGCAATAAATGATAATATTTTTAAAGTAAATAAAGATATTAAAAGAGAGAATAAAATTGTATTTATCGGTTCATCTTATGCAAATATTGTAAAACCATATAATTTAGAAAAAAGTTTAATAGATGAATTAAAAGAACATCTTGAAAAAGGTTTGAAGTTTAATAATTCTTATATCGATTCAATATTAGAAAGATATACTATTTCAAAAGATGTCTTAGTTCAAAAAGTAATTCCATATATCGTTAGAGATTTTAGTGTTATTTGGTTATGTGAAAGTGAATTATCAAAAAAATTTGAAATTGAAGTTTATGGTTGGGGATGGGAAGAATACCCACAAACAAAAGCTTATTATAAAGGTGAATTATCTTATGGACAAGCTTTAGTTGATGTTTATTCAAGTGCTAAATATACTTTAGCTCCTCATGCAGATTATATAATACAACAAAGAGTTTTAGAAGCTATTTCTTGTGGTTGTCAACCGATTTTATATGATTGTCGAGAAAAGGATAATCCTCCTTATTATGAAGATGTTTTGATTTATTATAAATCAAAAGAGGAATTATTAAATGTATTTAATGAATGTAATAGTGAAAAATTTGAATCTTTTATTAAAAATTTTACATATAAAACATTTGTAGAAAAAATATTAAATATAGTAGAGAGTAAAAAAAATGACTGATGAATATTCAATAGATTCCCATAAACTTATTTTGCATCCAACTAGAGTTTCTAAGTGGTTGGAATCAAAAGATGATTGGGAAAAGCAAAAATCAATTTATCCAATATATGTTGAAATATCACCTTATGGTGGTTGTAACCATAGATGTACTTTTTGTGGTTTAGATTATATGGGATATGATAAAAAATCACTTGATTATGAAGTATTAAAAAACACACTAACAAATATGGCCCAAAATGGCGTAAAAAGTGTAATGTTTGCAGGTGAGGGTGAGCCTTTATTATTTAAGAATCTAGATATTATTGTTGAACACTGTAGTAAAGTGGGAATAGATACTTCTTTAACAACAAATTTTGTTCCTCTAAATAAAAAGAATATAGAAAAATGTATGGAAAATTGTTCTTGGATAAAGGTAAGTTTAAATGCCGGAACAGCAAAAACTTATTCAGAAATTCATAGAACAAGTGAAAAAGATTTTGAAAGAGTAATGGAAAATTTAATTTATGCAAATGAATATAGAAAAGAAAATAAATTAAATTGTACTTTAGGTGTACAAATGTTACTTTTACCAGAAAATAAAGATGAAGCTGTAGTTCTAGCAAAAAAATGTAAAGAAATAGGGGTTGATTATCTGGTAATAAAACCATATTCTCAACATTTATATAGTGAAACAACAAAATATGAGAATATTGACTATAGTAAAATGTTAGATATAAAAGATGATCTTGACAAAATTTCAGATGGAAAATTTAACGTTGTATTTAGAATTAATACAATGAAAAAATACATAGAAAAAAAACAACCTTATGAGAAATGTTATTCAACACCATTTTTTTGGGGTTACATTTCTGCAAATGGAGATGTTTATGGATGCAGCGCTCATTTAAGTGATGAAAAATTTTGTTATGGAAATATAAATCAGAGCACTTTTAAAGAAATTTGGGAAAGTGAAAAAAGAAGAAAATCTTTAAATTTTGTAAAGAATGAGTTAGATATTAAAGATTGTAGAGTAAATTGTAGAATGGATGAGGTAAATAGATATCTTTGGCGACTAAAAAATCCTAATTTACATGATAATTTTATTTAAAGGAAATATATGAAAGCTGTCGTTACTGGAGGAGCTGGGTTTATCGGTTCTCACATGGTAGATTTACTTATAAAAGAGAATTTTGAAGTAACAATTATAGATAATTTAGCTAATGGAAGAATTGAAAATATAAATACTAATTCAAAAGTTAAGTTTATTCATGCAGATATAAGTGATTATAATATTAATTTTGATGAATATTTTGAAGATGTTGATTATGTTTTTCATTTTGCAGCAATGGCTGATATTGTACCTTCAATAAATAATCCTTTGTTATATCATAAATCAAATGTAGATGGAACAATTAATATTTTAGAAGCTAGTAAAAAATCGAAAAACTTGAAAAAATTTGTTTATGCAGCTTCAAGCTCATGTTATGGTATACCTGAAGTTTATCCAACTCCAGAAAACTCACCAATAAAACCTGAATATCCATATGCTCATACAAAAAGAATTGGAGAAGAGTATGTTTTACATTGGGGACAAATTTATAAAATACCTGTAGTTTCAATGAGATTTTTTAATGTATATGGATTAAGACACCGAACAAGTGGAACATATGGAGCAGTTTTTGGAGTATTTTTAGCTCAATTATTAAATAATAAGCCATTAACAATTGTTGGTGATGGAGAACAAACAAGAGATTTTACTTTTGTTACGGATGTTGTGGATGCATGTTATACTGCTGCAAAATCTAATATTAGTAATGAAATTTTTAATGTTGGAAGTGATAATACTTATAGTATAAATTATTTAGTTGAACTTTTAGGTGGAGAAAAGGTATATATCCCAAAAAGACCAGGTGAGCCTGATTGTACATTTGCGGATATTACTAAAATAAAAGAGTTATTAAATTGGTATCCAAAAGTTTCTTTTGAAGATGGCGTAAAAATCATGCTAGAAAATATTGAAATGTGGAGAGAAGCTCCAATCTGGAATGAAACATCAATTCAAGCCGCAACAAAAGATTGGTTTAAATATTTAGGTAAATAAAATGTTAGATATAGAAGATATTAAACATAAAACTATAAAACTTTCATGTGATACTGGAGCAGGGCATTTAGCACCCTCTTTATCTTGCTTGGAAATTTTAGTTATACTTTTTAATGAATATCTAGTTTTTGACAAAAACAATGTTTTTGATGAAACAAGAGATAGACTAATTTTTAGTAAAGGACATGGTGCCTATTCGTATTATGTTATATTAAATGAATTAGGAATTATTCCTGATTTTGAAATAGAGAGTTTTTATAAGAACTCCTCTTTAAAAGGGTGTTTAACTTATAATCCTAAATATATGTTAGAAGCATCTACTGGTTCTTTAGGACATGGATTACCAATTGCTGTAGGAATGGCACAATCTTTTAAAATGCAAAAAAAGAAGAATAAAGTTGTTTGTATAGTTGGTGATGGTGAAATGCAAGAAGGAAGTAATTTTGAGGCTCTTCAACTTGCTAGTAGATTTAAGTTAGATAATTTATTGATTATCATTGATGGAAATAAATTGCAAGCTATGGACAGAGTTGAAGATGTTGGTTTAGATAATAATCAATTAGCAAATGTTTTAAAAGCTTACCCATGTAGTTTTTCTAGATTAGATGGACATAATGTTTTGCAATTAAGAGAAAGTTTTGACAAATTTTTTAAAGCCAAAAATGAAAGTTTTTCTATAATGTTTTGTGATACCATTAAAGGTAAAGGTATAGACTTTATGGAAAACTCTATCAAATACCATTACAGATGCCCTAGTGAAGATGGATTTGTATTAAAGGAAGATGATGAATAATTATGTTTCTAAACAAGAAGTTATGAAAGAAGTATATGAATATTTTAAAAATGATGAAAAAATGACTCTTTTGGTTGGAGACATGGGATTTGCAGTTTTAGATAAATTTTTCAATAATCATAGTGATAGATCTTTTAATGTGGGAATTTGTGAACAAGCTATGATTAGTATGAGTGCTGGAATGTATCTAACAGGTCTAAAACCCATAGTTTATTCTCAAATACCTTTTTTAGTGATGAGAGCTTATGAACAAATTAGATATGATTTGAATGAACATAAAATGAATATAAAGTTGATTGGTGTTGGCGTAAATAACTATTTTGAGAAATTAGGGAGAAGTCATTGTTTAGATAATGATGATTTTGAAATGATTAGTATATTTAAAAATTTTTTGATATTATCACCAACAGAAGAGACTTTAAAAGATGATATAAAAAAAATGTTTGATTATGAAGGGCCTGTATATGTTAGATGTAAATAATTATAAAAGATATGAATCTCCAGAATTAATTGCCTGGAAAAAACTTTCTTATGATGAACAATTTGAAATAGTAAATTCATATAGTGATATTTTTAAAGATAAATTAGATGTTAATAGTGTAAAAAATCAAGCTATAGAAGTTAATCTTTCTGTAGATAAAAAAGATGTGTATGATTTTTTAGTTAAATATGAAAATTATATAAGAGAAAAATTAGGGAATTTCCCTGTAATTGTTCTTTTGAAAGATAGAGTAGATGAAAACAAAAAAAGAAAATAAATATATATTAGATGCTACTAAAATTTATTGGCATCAAGAAAGAATCAAGCAGTGGGAAAGAGGAGAAAGAATAGCTCCTCTAACTATTGATATGGCACTAACAAGAGCTTGTAATTATGGATGCCACTTCTGTTATGCAAGACTTCAAGAAAATGACCGATTTGATATAACAAAAGAGCACATAGATGCATTTTTAGAAGATTGTAAAGAGATGGGAGTAAAAGCTATTTCCCTTGTAAGTGATGGTGAGAGTACTTTATCACCAATTTATGAACATACAATTATTAGAGGTGCTCAATTGGGTATATCAATGGCATCTGCAACTCATGGATTTAATCTAAAATATGAAGCTTTAGAAAGAGTTTTACCGTATTTGACTTATATAAGAATTAATATATCAGCTGGAGAACCAGAAAGATATGCACAAATTATGGGAGTAAAAGAAAAACATTTCCATCAAGTAATTCAAAATATAAAAGATATGGTTGAAATTAAGAAAAAAAATAATCTAAATGTAACAATAGGTATGCAAATGGTTTTAATGCCAGAAGATGCAGACCAAGTTATACCTTTAGCTAAACTTGGAAAAGAAATTAGACCTGATTATTTAGTTGTAAAACATACAAGTGATAGTGAAGATGGAAAATTAGGTGTTGATTATTCTAAATATGCAGAATTAACACATATTTTAGAAGAAGCAGAATCTTATAGTGATGAAGAATATCAAGTAAGTGTTAAATGGTCAAAAATAAATACTGAAGGAAAAAGAAGTTATCAAAGATGTTATGGTCCACCATTTCAAATACAAATTTCTGGTTCAGGTTTAGTTGCACCATGTGGTATGTTATTTAATGAAAGATATAGTAGATTTCATATAGGAAATATAACTCAACAAAGATTTAAAGATATTGTAAATAGTGATAGATATTGGGAAGTAATGAATCATTTGGCTTCTCCTAATTTTGATGCTCAAACAATGTGTGGTTCATTATGTTTACAACATAAAGTAAATGAATTTTTGGATGGCTATAAAAAAGGTGATATAAAACTGGAAGAGCCAAAGGGTACACCACCTAATCATATTAATTTTGTATAGAGAGTAAGATTTTGAAAAAAGTAGCATTTGTTTATGGAAATTTTAATATTTTTCATCCAGGACATTTAAGATTACTAAAATTTGCAAAAGAGAGTAGTGATTATTTAATTGTTGGTGTAAATTCAGATAGATTAGCAAATAACTCAAATTTATTAGAAGAAGATATTAGATTAGAATCCATAAAATCAACGAGCTATGTAGATGAAGTTTTTTTATTAAATGAAGATGTTTTAGAATATATAAAAAGAAAAAAACCTGATATCCTTATAAAAGGTAAGGAGTTTGAAAATAGATATAATCCTGAAGAAGAGATTATGAAAACCTATGGTGGAAAAATTCTATTTTCATCAGGAGAAATAGGTTTTTCTTCTTTAAATTTACTTCAAAAAGATTTTGAAATTAGTTTTTTAAATTTATCTCATGATAACAATTTTATAAAAAGACATAAAATTGATAAAACAAAATTAATTGATTTTATAAATAAATTTTCTGATTTGAATATTTTAGTTATTGGAGATACTATAATTGATGAATATATCACTTGTGATGCTGTTGGTATGAGTCAAGAAGACCCCACAATAGTTGTAACTCCAATTTCAAATAAGAAATTTATAGGAGGAGCAGCTATTGTTGCTTCACATGCTAAAACATTAGGTTCAAATGTTTCTTATATGTCGGTTTTAGGAAATGATGAAAATTATGAATTTACACATGATTATTTAACATCTTTAGGAATTAATACATATTTATTAAAAGATAGTACAAGACCAACAACTTTAAAACAAAGATTTAGAGCTCAGAATAAAACTTTACTTAGAGTAAATCATTTGAAACAACATAATATCTCAAAAGATTTAGAAGAAAAAATATTAGAAAATTTTGTTGATGATTTAGAAGATTATGATTTGATAATTTTTTCTGATTTTTCTTATGGAGTTTTAACCAAAAATATTATTGAAAATATAACATTATATGCAAAAAAGAAATCAATAGTTATGGTTGCTGATTCACAAAGTTCATCTCAAATTGGTGATATATCAAAATTTAAAGATATGGATATAGTAACTCCAACGGAGCGAGAAATTAGATTATCAATAAATGATTTTGAATCGGGTCTAGTTGTATTATCTGAAAAACTTCACAAAAAATCAAACTCAAAACATGTTTTTACCACTTTAGGTAATGAAGGAATAATGATTTATAATTCAAATGAAAATGAATTATTAACTGATAATATACAAGCTTTAAACACTAATGCTAAAGATGTAAGTGGTGCAGGTGATTCCTTATTAACTTGTTCTGCAATGGCAAAAGTTGTTGGAGCAAATATTTGGGAAAGTGCATATTTAGGTTCAATTGCTGCTGCTATACAAGTAAGTCGAGTTGGAAATATACCAATAAAAAAAGATGAATTAATAAAAGAGATTCAATTTTAAATGAAAGCTTTATTATTATGTGCTGGATTAGGAACAAGACTAAGACCAATAACTAACAATATACCTAAATGTTTAGTACCAATAAATGGAAAGCCATTACTTCAATATTGGCTAGAAAATTTATCAAAAGCTGGAGTATCAGAATTTATTGTAAATACTCATTATTTTAGTGAAAAAGTTGAAGAATTTGTAAAAAATAGTATTTATAGAGATAAAATAAAATTAGTTTATGAAAAAGAGCTGTTAAACACAGGCGGTACATTACTTCATAATAAAAATCTTTTTGATAAAGATGAACCTTTTTTACTTATTCATGCTGATAATTTATCTTTTTGCAATTTCAAAGAATTTATCGAATCTCATAAAAAAAATGAAAAATATCTCCTTACAATGATGTTATTTAGAACAGATGTCCCTCAATCTTGTGGAATAGTAAAACTGGATGAAAATAATATAGTTCAAGAATTTTATGAAAAAGTTTCAAATCCTCCATCTAATTTAGCAAATGGAGCTGTTTATATCTGTAATTATGAAATTTTTGAATTTCTTGAAACTCTAAATAAAATTAATATTGATTTTTCTTTAGATGTAATCCCAAAATTACTTGGTAAAATAAACACTTATCTTAATAGTACTTATCATAAAGATATTGGTACTATAAACTCTTTTGCTGAAGCACAAATAGATATTTTAGATTTAATAAAATGAAAAAAGCTATTTTTTTAGACAGAGATGGTGTGATAAACATAGATAAAAATTATGTTTATAAAATCAGTGATTTTGAATTTGTTCCAAAAATATTTGATATTTTAAAATATCTTCAAGATTTAGATTATTTGTTATTCATAATTACTAATCAATCTGGTATTGGTAGAGGTTATTATGCAGAAGAAGATTTTTTAAAATTAAATAATTGGATGATAAATGAATTAGAAAAAGAGAATATTTTTATTTCTCAAGTTGAATTTTGTCCTCATCATCCTACAGAAAATTGTAAGTGTAGAAAACCAGAAACGGGAATGATAGAAAATATTTTAAAAAGTTATAATTTAGATTTACCAAATTCTTGGTTGATTGGCGATAAATTAACAGATATTCAATGTGCTAAAAATGCAAAAATAAGAAATACAATAATGATTGATAATAGTATATTGGATATTAAAAATATTTCTAAATTTGAATATAAATGTAAAGATATTAATTTCATAAAAAATATAATAGTTGAATAAAAGGAAAAATTATGACAGAAGCAGAAAAACAACTACAAAATGCATTAACAACCACTTTTCTAGCAAATCTTGTATTCTTGAGTGAATATGATAATGAACTTTATCAAAAAGTAGATGAGCTATCAAAAATGATAGTAAATGGTACTTATAAAGAGAAATATGTATTAGATTTTATAATGGAAAGTGGAGATTTTGATATATATGATATTGTAAATGATAAATATTTATATGGTAAAAATCCTAAAAAAATAAATGATAATATGGTAAGAAAAGTTCAATTTGATGAAAACAATGCAATTTTTAGTCTTTCTGAATACTTTCTTTTAAAAGATTCTTCTGAAGTTGATATGGAAAATAGATTTAATCATGAAAAAATAAGTGATTCAGTATCAATGACAAATAATAATATGTGGCAATATTCAAGTACGTTAAATGATTTTTTAGAGAATAAGAAAAAGAAACTAAAAAAAATTAAGAAATTTGTTTTTTTAGGAACTTTATTGGGACGACATATACCACGAATTGCGGAAAAAGTTGATGCTGAAATGTATTTAGTTCTTGAAAGAAATCTTGAAATATTTAGATTATCTTTATTTGTTGTAGATTATACAATCCTTGCAAATAAGGGAGCAATTTTTTCAATAATGGATAATATTGTAGATGAAGAAAATAAAATTTCTAAATTTATTAGTGTAAACAATATTGAAAATTATTTAATTAAATTTTCATCAACTGGAATAAATATAGATCAATACATTGATAACATATTAAGTATGTTAAATTCTGTTAGACCTACATCATATGATTATGTAAGAATGTTATATATTCATGCAAATAGAACATCAAAAGTTCTTAATAGTGATTATAAAATAATTCATTTAAATAAAATAAAAGAAAAATCAAATATTTTTAATGAAATACCAATTTTATATCTTGCAGCGGGTCCATCTTTAGATGAAAATATTAACTGGATCAAAGAAAATCAGGATAAATTTTTTATTGTGACAATTGGAGCAGCATATAAAAAATTATTAGCCCATGATATAAAAATTGATGTAATAACAACTGTTGATGAAAGTGATATTTTAGAAAAATTACAATTTGATGATGAAAGTGTATCAAAAATTAGTAAGGGAACTATCATATTAGCTTCTGTAATGACAAATCAAAATGTATTAAAAAAATTTAATCAAGAAAATTTATTTTTATTTGAAATATTTACACCTTTTCAAATGGATAACAATGTTTTTGATGGCTTTAGTATTGGTGAAATAACTTTAGCAATTTTATTAAATTTTAATCCTAAGCAGTTATATTTAATAGGACTTGATTTAGCTTTAAATCAAAAAACAGGTGAATCTCATGCTAAAGCTTCAAACTCTCTTATTCAGGTTATAGATTTAAATAAAGAACAAAAAAGAGATACTTTTATAATTGATGAGAGTTTATTAAAAGTAAAAGGTAATTTTGAAGAAGAAGTTTTTACAACTCCAATTTTTTATAGTTCAATTAAAAGTGCTGAAGGAAAAATTTCAAAGAAGAGTGAAGATACAATAATTTATAATCTTTCAACTCATGGTGCATTTTTTGAAGGAGCAATTCCTCAAAAAGTAGAAGAGATAGAAATAAAAAATTTTAATAGTTTTAAATCAAAAGATATAAAATTTACTAATTTACTAGAAGAAACTTCATTTACAGAATTATCACTAGAGTCTAAAAAAGAATTTAGAAGAGAAATATTATTTTTAAATGGCGAAGCAAAAGATATTTTAAATAGTATTAAAAATAAAGATTTTGAAAATTATGATGAGTTCTTTGATGAAATATTCGTATTTGCAAAAAAAGTTTCAGAAAATAGATGCCCAATTTTTTACCAAATATTAGCAAATTATTTTCAAATGGTTGTTCCATATTTATCATATCATTTCAATGATTTAAAAGTTAAAAATGAGAAAAAGAAAGTAAAAAAGATAAAAGAAATTTTTATAGAACAAATGAAAAATATTACTAATGATTATATTATTTGCTTAGAAAGAGTAATATAAAAAAAGAGTGAGAAAAACTCACTCTTTTTAAGAAGAAAGATTATTGTAATAATCTTAATACGTTTTGTTGAACAGAATTTGCTTGACTGATTGCATATGAACCAGCTTGAGAAATAATGTTTTGTTTATTAAAGTTTGCAGACTCTTGTGCATAATCAACATCTCTAATAATTGACTCAGCAGCACTTACGTTTGTAGCTTGAGTCATTAAGTTTCTAACAGCAGATTCAACTTGGTTTTGAGTAGAACCCATGTCCCCTCTATATCCATTTAGTTTAGAAATTGCATCATCAACTAATTTTTGTGCAGCAGAAATAATTGTTTTACCAAAGTTAGTATCAATTGCTCCAGCTGTAGTTTTAGCAGCCGCACTAACACCTTTTTTAAGTGTAGTTAATTTTAAACCAGTTGTATTAGAGTTAATACTTGCTGTTTTAATAGTGTCTGCTCTGTTTTCCCCAACTTGGAATGATAAACCAGTTTGAGAAACAGCAGAGTTTCTATTTTTTTGTAATAGAGTTGTACCATTATAGTTTGTTTGTTTCGCAATATTATTTAACTGATCTAAAAGTTTATTAACATCTTTTGCAATAGATAATTTACCATCATCAGAAGTTGTATCTGTATTAGCTTGAATTAATTTAGCTTTAATTGTATCAAGAATGTTTGATTGCTCAGCCATTGATTTATCAGCAATTTGTAATAAAGAAACTGCAGAGTTACCATTTGCAATACCTTGATTAATTGATGTAGCTTGAGTTCTTAATTTATCAGCAATAGCAAGACCAGAAGCATCATCCGAAGCTTTGTTAATTCTTAAACCAGTAGAAAGTTTTTCTAATGAACCAGTAATTTTTTTAGTTGTGTTTGATGCAGCTTCTTGAGCTGTTAAAGATGAAACGTTTGTATTGATTCTCATAATAAATCCTTTTTAATTATGACACATTGTAATCTAAGAATTTAAATTACAGCCTTAAACATTCTTGTATCACCAAGCATAGAGAAGAAAGCTTTTCATCTCTTCGGAATCTATTGACCCCTAATCTTTATAATGAAATTATGACACTGCATTTCTTAAAATTAGATTAATTATGTAGTTTTTTTTTAATAACTCTACTTTAATATGATTTGTAAATGCAAATTGATCAAATAGTGCGAATTTTACGAGTTCATGGGTTTTTGTTAACTCTTCTAAATCCCTATGTAAAGTTTCAGGATTACAAGAAATATATATTATATTTTCAAAATCTTTTGTTAAAACTTTTGTTTATAGTCTAAATTTTGTAAGATTAATATTGTTTAGAAAGAGTAATATAAAAAAAGAGTGAGAAAAACTCACTCTTTTTAAGAAGAAGATTATTGTAATAATCTTAATACGTTTTGTTGAACAGAATTTGCTTGACTGATTGCATATGAACCAGCTTGAGAAATAATGTTTTGTTTATTAAAGTTTGCAGACTCTTGTGCATAATCAACATCTCTAATAATTGACTCAGCAGCACTTACGTTTGTAGATTGAGTCATTAAGTTTCTAACAGCAGATTCAACTTGATTTTGAGTAGAACCCATGTCCCCTCTATATCCATTTAGTTTAGAAATTGCATCATCAACTAATTTTTGTGCAGCAGAAATAATTGTTTTACCAAATTTTGTATCAATTGCTCCAGCTGTAAGAGCAGCAGCTGCACTAACACCTGATTTTAACGTAGTTAATTTTAAACCAGTTGTATTAGAGTTAATACTTGCTGTTTTAATAGTATCAGATCTGTTTTCCCCAACTTGGAATGATAAACCAGTTTGAGAAACAGCAGAGTTTCTATTTTTTTGTAATAGAGTTGTACCATTATAGTTTGTTTGTTTCGCAATATTATTTAACTGATCTAAAAGTTTATTAATATCTTTTGCAATAGATAATTTACCATCATCAGAAGTTGTATCTGTATTAGCTTGAATTAATTTAGCTTTAACTGTATCAAGAATGTTTGATTGCTCAGCCATTGATTTATCAGCAATTTGTAATAAAGAAACTGCAGAGTTACCATTTGCAATACCTTGATTAATTGATGTAGCTTGAGTTCTTAATTTATCAGCAATAGCAAGACCAGAAGCATCATCAGAAGCTTTGTTAATTCTTAAACCAGTAGAAAGCTTTTCTAATGAACCAGTAATTCTTTTTGATGTGTTTGATGCAGCTTCTTGAGCTGTTAAAGATGAAACGTTTGTATTAATTCTCATAATAAATCCTTTTTAATTACATATTGTGACTAATAAAATTAAATCACAACTTCAAACATTCTTGTACCACCAAGCATAGAGAAGAAAGCTTTTCATCTCTTCGGAATCCATTGATCCCTAATTTTTATAATGAAATTATGACACTGCATTTCTTAAAATTAGATTAAAATAGTTATTTTTTTTTCAGAATTACTCCACTTTCAATATGATTTGTAAATGCAAATTGATCAAATAGTGCGAATTTTACGAGTTCATGGGTTTTTGTTAACTCTTCTAAATCCCTATGTAAAGTTTCAGGATTACAAGAAATATATATTATATTTTCAAAATCTTTTGCTAATCCTCTTGTTGTATCATCTAAACCTGAACGTGGTGGATCCATAAAAATAGTATCAAAGTTATAATCTTTTAAATTTATATCTTTCAATCTATTAAATGGTCTTACTTCATTTAATGCTTGTACAAACTCTTCTGCACTCATTCTAATAAAGCTAATAGTTTCTATATTATTTAGTTCACAATTTTTTAAAGCAGATTTTATAGAAGTTTTTGAAATTTCAGTTGCTAAAACTTTGTTAAATTTTGTAGATAGTGGAATAGTAAAATTACCTCCACCACAATAAAGTTCACATAAATCTTTTGATGAATTTTTAATATTATTTAAAACCCATTCAATCATTTGAATATTTACATTTGTATTTGGTTGAGTAAAACCACCTTCTTGGTAGGCAAATTTGAAATTTTTGTTATTTATATGTAATGTTTCATTTATTGACTCAGAACTAAGAACTATTTTTTGTTTTCTACTTCTTCCCATGATTTTGATATTTAGTGCTAACTCAATCTCTTTTGCTTTTTTGTTCCATTCTTCATCTAATTTTTTGTGATAAATTAAAGTTATAAGTAAATCTTTTGTAGTACTTCCTAAAAATTCAACTGCAAAAAGTTTATAAGAAAGAATTAAATCTTTTTCTAGTTCAAATATCAGTTTTGGCATAATTTCTTGAATATGAGAACTAACTATTTCACATGAATCGATTTTTAAGATATTTTTTTTTAAATCATTCATCGCATAAGATAAAATTTCATTTCCATTTTCATCTTTATCCCACCAAATCCTAAATTCTGCGCGATTTCTAAAGTTTTTCTCACTACTTTTTATGATATCAAAATCCATTGTTGTAAAGTTTGAAAATCTATTTTTCTCTCTTTCTATTTTGTAGTTTAATTGTTCTTCATAAGTTTTATCAAAAAGTGTACAAGATGCACAAATACCAAAATATTTACAATTCATTAAAGTCCTTCATTTATTTAAACTTGTATTATATTCTATTGTATATAATACGCCTATGAAAGAAAATTGGCAAGAACAACTACAAACCTTATTAAACTGTGATTTAAAAACTTTATATCCATTAGCAAGAAGTCTAAATCGAAAACTGGAGTTTTATGTGGGACCTACTAATAGTGGGAAAACATATAATGCAATGCAAAAATTAAAAGATGCAAATTCTGGACTTTATTTGGCACCTTTACGACTTTTGGCATTAGAAGGTTATGAAGATTTAAAAGAATCAAAAATAAAAGCATCACTTATTACTGGTGAAGAACAAATGTTAGATGAAGAAGCAGCACATGTTTGTTCAACTATTGAAATGTTAGATTTTGATTTAGATGTTGATGTTGCTGTTATTGATGAAGTTCAAATGCTTGAAGATGTTGATAGAGGTTGGGCTTGGGTAAATGCCATTATTGGATGTCCTGCTAAAAAAATCATTATGACAGGAAGTGTCAATGCCCTTGATGCTATCAAAAGAATAGCAACTTATTTGGGTGAAGAATTAGAAATTATAAAACATCAAAGAAAAAATGAGTTAAAAGTTTTACCAAAATGGACTCCTTTAGAAAAACTTGAAGATGGAACAGCATTGATTGCCTTTTCAAGAAGTGATGTTTTAAAATTAAAACAAAAACTTCAAAAGAAGTATTCGGTTTCTGTTATTTATGGAAATTTGTCTCCTGAAGTAAGACGAGATGAAGCAAAAAGATTTAGAGAGAAAAAAACACAAATTCTAATTGCAACAGATGCAATTGCAATGGGTTTAAATCTTCCAATTAAAACTATTTTATTTACAACAGATGAAAAGTTTGATGGAAAGAGTAGAAGAAAAATAACAGTTAATGAAATAGTTCAAATAGCAGGACGAGCAGGAAGATATGGGCATTTTGAAGCTGGTTATTTAGGTGCAACTAGAAGAGATGTTTTAGCTTATATAGCTCAAGAATTTGAATCTCCAATAAGAACCATAAAACCGCCATTTAAAGTAAAAATAAATAACAATCAATTAGAAGCGTTAGCAAGTCATATAAAAACTAATTCTTTAACAAAAGTATTAAAATTTTTTGCAGACAATATGTATTTTTCTGGACCATTTAGAGCCGCAAATATTTCATCAATGCTTGAAGCTGCAAAAATAGTTGATACAAGATATAATTTAAAACTTGAGGATAAATATCTTCTTGCCCAAGCTCCAATTACTACAAAATCAACAATTATTTTACAAGCTTATGAGGCATATATTGCAAGTGTAATTAAAAAAAGAGTTTGTCACTATAAACCTTCTATTACACTTCCTAAAAAAGCGATAACTCAAAAAGATTTGCTTTTAGTTGAAGATGAAGTTAAAAAAATATCTTTGTATCTTTGGCTTTCATATAAACTTCCAGAACTTTTTCCAGACCATGATAAGGCATATATTTTAAGAAATTCATTTAATAGTTTTATTGAAAAGTCTTTAAAAGGTAATTTAGTAGAAGAAGATAATTCTGAAAGAACTTTTAGAAAAAGAAAACCTTTTGGAGAAAAAAAAGAAACAGAAAGAAAAAAAGATTTCAAACCAAGAAGGCGAAAAACAATTTAATCAAAAATTAGCTAAAATGTATAGTTTAACAAAAGTATAATATATAAAGGAATGTTTTAGTGTTTAATCTTTTTAAGGTAAATGAAGACCTTTTTTATAAAGAGTTATTCTCTGAAAATTTAGATGTAAATAAAATCCAAAGATATATAAATAGAGGTATTGATTTAAACAAAAAAGATGAAAAAGGAAGAACAATCCTTTTTTCTTTATCTGCAAAAAAGAAATTAGACGCAATTAGAATCTTATTAAAAAACGGTGCTAATTTTTATATAGAAGATAATTATGGAAAAACTGTTTTAGATGATGCTTGTGAAAGAACTGATGGAATTATGGTTAGGTTTTTTCTTGAAAATGGTTTTGATATAAATAGAAAAAATAGTTCAGGACGAACTATTTTACAAGATATGGCTTTACTTGCAAATCTTAAAATGTTCCAAATATTAATAACATATAATCCTGATTTTAATATAAAAGATGGTTATGGAAAAACTGTTTTATTTGATGCTGTTGAAGGTGAAAATTTAACTATTTTAAAAGATATAGTTAATAATTTAGATACTTTAAATACTTTAGATGAAAATTCACAAACAGCACTTTTTAGAGCAGTTCTAAAAGAAGATATAAATATTGCATTAACGCTTATTTTAAATGGTGCAAATGTAAACTTTTTAGATAGAAATGGACAAAATGTTCTTTTTAATGCAATTTTACAAGGTTCAAAAGCAATTCCTTTAATTGAGCTTTTAATCAAAAAAAATATAAATATAAATCTTGTTGATAATTTTAATAAAAATATAATAGATGAACTTTTATATATTGTTGATTTACAAAAAAATGAGCAAAAAGAGTTAGAAGGGAAATATAAACTTATAACTTTGGATAAAGATTATTTACCATTAGCACTTTTATTTATTGATAATGGTTTAGAAATAGATAAGATTCATGAAGATGGTAAAACTACATTACAAAGAGAAATAGAAAATAAAAATTTCTCTAATGCAGAATTTTTAGTAAATTGTGGTGCGAATGTCAATTTTAGTGATGAGAATAATAAAAATATAGTTTATAAAGAGATTCTAAAAGGATATTCAAACTATAAAATGATAGATTTTTTAGTCTCTAAAGGTGCAAATCTTGATGCAAGAGATTTGGATGAAAGAAGTGTAGTTGATGATATAGTTGAGATAATTGCAATTAATAAAGGATTTAAAAAATCAAATCCAATATTGACACAATTGATAAAAGAAGATGAAAAGTATGATGTTTTACTAAAAAAAATATTAACTTATCGACCAAATATTGAGACTCAAAGATTAGATGGAAAAAATATTTTATTTGATGTTGTTTTATATAATGATTTTGAAACATTAAGAACAATTATTAATTATGGTGTAAATCTGAATATTACAGATAAAAATGGCTCTACTCCTTTGATGTATATGGTAGAAGAGGGAATAAAACTAAAAGAGAAAAGAGAAAGAGAATCATTTATTGAAAGATTGGTTAATTTTTTAAAGTATAGAGTAAATATAGATATTCAAGATAATGACGGAAGAACTGTAATTCATAAAGCTGTAATTGCTGATGATTTAGTTGTTGTAGAAAAACTTTTGACAAAAAAAGCTGATTTAACAATAAAAGATATTCATGGAAGAACAGCTCTTCATCATACGCAATGGCATGGGAATTATAAAATAGCAAGATGGCTTATCTCTGCTGGTGCAGATATGAATCAACCTGATAATTCAGGATTTACTTTATTAAATTATGCAGCAATTTTTGGGCATGCAAGATTGGTAATTGCCTTAGTTGCTTCTGGAGTTTTAATGTATAATAGAAATCCAAAGAATAGAAAAGTTGCACAATTTTTCAAAGATAGAGAAAAAAATTTGGATAAATTATTAAGTGCAAATGTAAATGACAGTAAGATGAAAAATGCCTTAGAAGAGGTAGTTGAGAATTTAAAAAAAGAAGTAAATGAAGTATTAATTTAGAAGGAAAAGAATGTTTAATAAATCAATAATTATACTTGCAGCAGGTGCAGGAACTAGAATGAAATCAGATACTCCAAAGGTATTACATAAGATTTCAGGTAAACCAATGTTATATTATTCAATAAAAGAGGCTTTAAAATTAAGTGATGATATTACAGTGGTTTTATTTCACCAATTTGAACGTGTAAAAGCTGAAATAGAAAAATATTTTTCAAATATAAATTTTGTAATTCAAGACCACTTAAATTTCCCAGGAACTGGTGGGGCTGTTATGGGAATAGTTCCAAAATATGAAAAAGTATTAGTTTTAAATGGTGATATGCCTTTAATTCAAGCAAGTGAGTTGGAAAAATTTGAAATTGATGCAACGATTGTGATGTCTGTTTTAGAACTGAAAAGTGCAGATGGTTATGGAAGAGTAATTATTGAAAATGGTAATGTTAAAAAAATAGTTGAACAAAAAGATGCAACTCCTGAAGAGTTAGCAATTACAACTGCAAATGCAGGGATTTATCAATTTGAAACAAAATTTTTACTTGAGAATCTTCCAAAATTAGACAATAACAATGCACAAAAAGAGTACTACATCACAGATTTAGTGGAAATGGCAATAAATCAAGGATTAGTTTTAAAACCTCTTGTTGTAAATGAAGAAAATTTTAAAGGAGTTAATTCAAAAGTAGAATTAGCTGATGCTGAAGTTATTCATCAAAATAGAATTAAAAAAGAGTTCTTAAAAGCTGGTGTTATTATGAGATTACCTGATACTATTTATATAGAAGAGGGTGTTGAAATTGAAGGTGAAAGTATCATAGAAAATGGTGTAAGTTTACTTGGAAATGCTAAAATTATAAACTCTCATATCAAAACAAATTCTGTTGTTGAAGACTCAATTGTAAAAGATAGTGATGTTGGACCAATGGGAAGAGTAAGACCAGGAAGTGAACTAACAAATACTCATATAGGAAACTTTGTAGAGACAAAAAAAGCAATTTTAAATGGTGTAAAAGCTGGGCATTTATCATATCTTGGAGATTGTTCAATAGATGAGGGAACAAATATTGGATGTGGAACAATTACTTGTAATTATGATGGTGTGAATAAACATCAAACAATCATAGGGAAAAATGTTTTTGTTGGAAGTGATACACAGTTTGTAGCTCCTGTTAATATAGAAGATGATGTGTTAATTGGTGCTGGTTCAACGGTAACTGGTGACGTTAAAAAAGGTGAGTTATATCTTACACGTGCAAAAGCAAAAACAATTGATGGTTATTTTTATAAGCATTTTTCAAATAAAAAGAAGTAAAAATGCTTTTAAAAAACAAAAAAATATTAGTTGGAGTTACTGGTTCAATTGCTATTTATAAAACTTTAGAACTTATTAGACTTTATGTAAAAGCTGGTGCCAAGGTGCGAGTTATTATGACTGAAGGTGCTAGAAAATTTATAAATCCAATTACATTTGAAGCAATTTCACAAAATAGAGTTTTAGATGAAAGTAGTGAAAATTGGGATAAAACTCAAGATTATAATCACATAGATATTGGAAAATGGTCTGATATTTTTGTAATAGCACCAGCGAGCGCTAATACAATAAATGCTTTAGCAAATGGTTTAGGGAATAATTTATTATTACAAACCGCACTTGCATATCCAAGAATTAAACTAATAGCACCAGCAGCAAATACAAATATGTTAAAAAATCCTATTACTCAAGCAAGCCTTAAAATGCTTAAACTTTGTAATTATGAAATTATCTCATCACAAACAAAAGAGTTAGTTTGTAAAGATGTTGGTGATGGTGCAATGGCAGAACCAAATGATATTTTTGATGCAACTTGTAGAGAACTTTTAAAAGATAGTTATTGGGTAAATAGAAAAGTTGTATTAAGTGGTGGTGGAACAGTTGAAAAGATTGATGATGTTAGATATATTTCAAATTTTTCATCTGGAAAAATGGCAACTAGTTTAGCAACAGCACTTTATTATAAAGGTGCAGATATTTGTTTAGTAAGTACTAGAGGTTATGAGAGTTTACCAAAAGGAATACATTTAATAAAAGTTCAAGGTTCAGATGAAATGTATGAATATTTAGTTGACTCAATTAGAGTTGCTAAAAAAGGAATTCTTACAAAACCAACTTTAATGGATAATTCAACTCCAACATTGATATTAAAACGACCATTTTTATTTATGGTTGCAGCGGTTAGTGATTATTTACCCTCATACCCACAAGAAGGGAAACTAAAAAAAGAGTTGATTGGAACACACTGGAATTTAGAGTTAAAACAAAACATGGATATTTTAAAATCACTTGATAAAGAAGGAATTGTATCTATTGGTTTCAAAGCAGAAATGGATGAGACTACTGCATTAAATAGTGCTACAAGAATGCTTGAAAATAAAAATCTTGATGCTGTATGTTTAAATATTTTAAATGATGAAAATAGTTTTGGAAGTGATAATAATAATATTGAATTAATTTTAAAAAATAATTCTTATGAATTTAAAGGTTCAAAATTAGATATCTCTTTAGAAATTTTAGAGAATTTACAAAGAGAGTTTAGTCAATATGAGTGATATAAATATTCCTTCACATATAGCAATTATTATGGATGGAAATGGAAGATGGGCAAAAGATAGAGGTCTTAATCGAACTGCTGGTCATGAAGAAGGTGCTAAAACAGTTCGGGAAATTACTCAATATTGTTCAGAAATAGGAGTAAAGTATCTCACTTTATATGCATTTTCAACAGAAAACTGGCAAAGGCCAAAGCTTGAAGTTGAATTTTTAATGAAATTATTAGATAGATATTTAAAAAAAGAGTTAACTGTTTATGTTGAAAACAATATTAGATTTAAAGCTATTGGAGATTTAAGTAAATTTTCAAAAAGTTTACAAAAAACTATAAAAGATACAGAAACTAAAACTTCTTCGTGTACAGGTTTAACTCAAGTTTTAGCACTTAATTATGGCTCTAAAGATGAAATAGTAAGAGCTGTTAAAAAATTAAATGAACAAAATTTAGAAGTAACAGAAGAGAATATTGAATCTTGTCTTGATACAGCAGGTTTTGGTGATGTTGATATTCTAATTCGTACAAGTGGAGAAGTTAGACTTTCTAATTATTTATTGTGGCAAAATGCTTATGCAGAAATGTTTTTTACGCAAACATATTGGCCAGACTTTAGTGTAAATGAACTTGATGATATTTTAAGTGATTTTACAAAAAGAGAGAGAAGATTTGGAGGTATTTAGTTTTATTTTTGGTGCTTGTATTGGCTCATTTCTGAGTGTTTTAATATTAAAACTTCCGACTAATGAAACAATATTTACTAAAAATAGAAGTAGATGTCCCTCTTGTAATCACATAATTTTTTGGTATCACAATATTCCACTTATTTCATATCTTTTTTTAAAAAAACATTGTGCTTATTGTAAAGCTAAAATTTCAAGTTTATATTTTACTGTGGAGTTAATTAGTGCAGTTTTAACTCTTTTAATATTTTTAAAATTAGGTCTTTCAAAAGAATTTCTTTTAATGAGTTTATTGGTATATGTGCTAATAGTATTATCTTTTATAGATTTTAAATATAAAGCAGTTCCTGATTATTTACTTTTACTTGCATTTGTTTTATCTTTTTTTGTTACAGATTTGTCTTTTACGGAATCGTTGAAAAATGCTTTTTTATTTAGTGGAGCAGTTGTTTTACTAAATTTTATAGTTACATTTTATATTCAAAATATAAAATCAAAACTTTTAAAAGATGAAAGTTTAAAAACTCAAGTGGCTTTAGGTGAGGGGGATATTCCTATTATTGCAATGATTGGAGTGATTTTAGGATTAACAGGTGGAGTATTAGCTATATTTTTAGGGGCTTTTTTTGCTATAATACCTTCAATCTATTCAAATTTAGTAAAAAAAGATATTCAAACTCCATTTATTCCTTATTTAGTTTTAGGTTTTTTAACTGAATATTTTTTTAAATTAGAAACATTTATAAAGGTCTTTTATTGAAATTAAACCAATACTTATATTCTCAATTAGCAGTTACATTTTTCCCTATATTTTTAGGACTATTTTTTATTACTTCAATCGTTTTTTTAGTAAAAATCGCTTCTTTAACATCTGTAATTACAATGGATTTTTTTGAATTATTTAAACTATATGCTTATGTAATTCCTCAAATTATATTTTATACTATGCCAATATCTTTTTTTATCTCATTGGTTATTACTTTAGCAAAACTTGCAAGTGAGTATGAATTAACAGTTATTACATCATTTGGACTAAATCCTGTAAAAATTCTAAAAGTTTTTTTACCAATAACTCTTCTTTTATCAATTTTACTTTTAATTATCTCAGTTGGATTAATTCCAAAAACTAAATTTTTAACAAAACAGTTTTTAGATGTAAAAACAAAAGAGGCAAACTTCAATATAAAAGCCAGTGAATTTGGACAAAAATTTGGAGATTGGCTTATTTATATTAGTGGAAAAAACGATAAAGTTTATGAAGATGTAAAACTATTTAAAACTGATAAAAAAAACGACCAATTTATAGTTAGTGATACAGCGATTTTAAACAATGACAACGGAAGTCTTAGTTTCAAATTATTAAATGGGAAAGCTTTTATTATTGATGAAAAAGAGTTTAATCAAATCGATTATGAATCAATGTATATAAATGATTCAATCGCCGATAGTAAAATAGGAATTTTTACAAATACCTATGAATATTGGAAAAATAATATCAAAAAGAATATTGATATTGATGATTTAACATTTTATATCTTAACTTCAGTTTTTCCTTTAGTTTCTTTATTTTTAGTGATTACTTTTGGATATTTTAATCCAAGATACGAAAAAAATAGAGCAGTTTTATACTCTTTGGTTGCTGTTGTTTCTTATTATGTTTTAATAAAAGCAATAGGAGATAAAATTCTTTTACATGCATTATATATAATCCCAATTATTTGGATTATTGGTACATATATTTTATATTCAAAAACGATTAAAAAAGAGTATTAGACTTTATGAATTTGAAATTTACTGTTGCTTATGATGGAAGCCTTTATTTAGGAAGTCAGAAGCAACCAAATAAAAATACAATAGAAGATGAATTACTTAAAGCTTTTAAAACTTTAAATATACAAACTTCAATAGTTTTAAGTGGTAGAACTGATAAAGAAGTTCATGCGACAGGACAAGTTTTTAACTGCATAATTCCAGATTTTTGGACAGATTTTTTTAAACTACAAGAGATTTTAAACAAAAGATTACCTAGTTCTATACAAATTAGACATATCATAAAAGTAAATGATGATTTTCATTCAAGATTTCATGCAAAAAAGAGAGTTTATAGATATTTAATCACAACAAAACCAACAACACCTTTTAATGATAAATTTATTACTTTTGTAAAAACTGTAGATGAAGAACTTTTAAAAGAAGCAATAAAAGAGTTTATAGGTGTTTATGATTTTAAATATTTTCATAAAACAGGAAGTGATAAAGATGTTACAATAAGAGAAATATTTGAAACGGCTTTTTATAAACATAAAGATATTTATGTTTTTAAATTTGTTGCAAACTCTTATTTACGTTCTCAAATTAGATTAATGGTTGGATTTTTATTAGCAATTAATGATAAAAAATTAACTATTGAAGATTTAAAAAAACAGTTAAGATGCGAAAAAAATATATTTAGAACACCAATTAAAGCAAATGGATTGTATTTGGCAAAAATAAAATATTAAGGGTAAAAATGTTTTTTAAAAAAAAGAAGTTTTATACACTTTTAGATATAAAAAATAAGATAATTTATACCCCTTTAATATTTGTTTTGTTTCTTTCTGTTATCTCATTTATCTCTATTTTTTTATTTTTAGAATATGAAAAAAAGAATAGAATAAACATACTTATTCAAAATGAAAATTTTTACAAAAATGATGTTTTAAAAACTTATATTTCAAGTATTAAATACAACACAAGTGTGAGTTTTGATGATATTGAAAATGATTTGAGTAACTCGATTTATGAAATTATAGGGTTTATAAAAGCAAATTTAAAAGATGGAAAATCTTTTAATATGGGTTTTTTAGAGCCATATTTAAAAGAGATTGAAAAAGAAAAGAATATAAATTTTTTATTATTTGATAATATAAATTATAAATTATTACATGGTGAAAAACTTTTAAATAGTCTAACTGAACTAACAAACTCAGAAAATAGAACAGCAAAATTCAAATATTATATGTTAAGAAATATTGAATATATTGGTGATAATAATCTTATGTATAGTATTGATAATCAAAAAAGAAATATTCAATTAAGTTACATAAAATATATAGATTTTTTAAATATATATATTGGTGCATATTCAAAGATTGATGATATGAAAGTTCTTACAAAAAAAGCAATTCTTGATTCAATAGTTGCAAAAAGTAAAACTTTGAATAATTCACATTTTTACTTTTATGATGTACATGATAATAGTGTTTTTAACTATAAAATGAGTGGAAAAATTGAACATATTGATAATATAGAAAAATTTAAAGAAGAGAGTTCTTCTGATTTTTCATACACATTTCCTAAATATCAATATAAAATATTTATAAAATCAAATGAGAATAATCAAGATAAAAGAAAAATAGAAGAAGAGTATGAAACTAAATTAATTGGTTTTTATCTTTTGGTTACTTTTATTGCTTTATTACTTATTACCTCTTTTAATATTTTTGGGAAATTCATCAATACGATTTTTAATAGATATAACAAAAGATTAGAAAGAAAGAATTTTTTGTTTAAAAAATGGAAAGAGAGATATGAACTTGCCATTATTGCATCAAATGATGGATTATGGGACATGGATTTAGAAACAAAAAAAATTTTCTTTTCAAATAAATGGCTTGAAATGTTTGGATATAAAAGAAATGATATTCAAACTTTTGATGAGTGGTTAAATTTAATTCATGAAGATGACAAACAAAGAGTTCTAAATGAATTTGAAAAGCATATAAATAAACAAAGTGAACACTTTATTTGTGAATATAGATTAAAAGATAAATGGAATAACTTTAAGTGGATTTTAGTGCGAGGAAAAGAGTTTAATTCAAATAGAATTTTAATGATGTCAATGAATATTGATGAAAGAATTAAATTAACTAAAGAGTTAAGAGATGTTGAATTATTAACTGAATATGGAAGAATTGTTGTTTTTAGATGGGAAAATGATGAAAATTTAACTGTAAAGTTTGTTTCAAAAAGTATTAATGGTTATGGTTATGAAGTAAATGATTTTGAAAATAAAAACAACTTTTTTGATTTTGTTTTTAAAGATGATGTTAAACCATTAAAAGATGTTATTAGAAAAGCAGTTGAAGAGGATAGTGATTCTTTTAACTATATTTATAGAGTTTTAGACAAAAACAATAATATAAAATGGGTTTATACAAGAGCTATTTTAATAAAAGATGATTACTCAAATGTTATAGGTTTTTATGGTTATTTAAATGATGTAACAAAACTTAAAATGAATGAAGAGGAATTAAAACTAAAAGTTCAAAATGAACTTGAAAAAAATCTTGAAAAAGATAGGTTATTAGTACAACAAAATAAATTGGCTTCTATGGGTGAAATGCTTGGGAATATCGCTCACCAATGGAGACAACCACTTAATAATATAAATCTTTTAATTTATTATATACGTGATTCTTATGGATTGATTTCAAAAGATGAATTAAATGAAACAATAAAAAATGCAAAATTACAAATAGATTTTATGTCTCAAACAATTGATGATTTTAGAAATTTTTATAAACCATCAAAAGAGAAAAAAGTATTTAATATAAAAGATTCTATTGTTCAAAGTTCAAAAATAGTGAAATCTTCTTTAGAAAAAAATTCTATAGAATTAGTTATAGATGCAATAAATATTGAAATAGAAAACTATGAAAATGAGTTTGAACAAGTAATAGTTAATATCTTAAATAATGCCATTGATGCAAAAATCATAAAAGATAAAACTACAAAATTTAAAGCAAAAATAGAAATAAAGATTTATAAGGAAAATGAAAATATATTTATTTCAATTTTTAATAATTGTGGAAATATAAATGAAGATATCATTGAAAGGATTTTTGAACCATATTTTACTACAAAGTTTGAAAATCAGGGAACTGGAATAGGACTTTATATGACAAAAGTTATTATAGAAAAGAATATGAGAGGTAAAATCGAAGCAATAAATAAAGATGATGGAGTAGAGTTCTTAATAAAATTAAATGCTTAAAATCATTTTAGATATAATTTATAATTAAATTAATATTTAAAAGAGAAAAAATGCAAAATTTTAAAACAAAAGTTTTATTAGTTGAAGATGAAGAATTAGCAAGAAAGACATTAGCTTTTTATTTAAATACGATTTTCGATGAAGTAGTGGTTGCTTGTGATGGCGCAGATGCACTAGAGATTATTCAAAAAAGTTTTGACAATGAAGAGAATTTTGATTTGATAATTACAGATTTAAACATGCCAAATGTAAATGGTATGCAAATGATTGATGAGATATTAAAACTTATTCCAAATCAAAGATTTATAATTGTAAGTGCTCATAAAAATGAAGAAGATTTATTAAAACTAATTAATCTAAGAGTTAGTGGATATTTTGTAAAACCTTTAAATATTGATAATATGATGGAAATGCTTCAAAAAGCAAAACAAGAAGTTCTTTTAGATAAACAACCAAAAGTAGAAAAAAAAGCAAATAAACTTTTAAAACTAAATAATAGTTATACTTTCGATTTAGAATCAAACAAATTATATAACAATGGAATAATTGTAAAATTATCTAAAAAAGAGTCAGAAGTTCTAGAAATACTTATAGAAAATCTTGGTGTATTAATTTCTGTTGATAAATTTAAAGAATTGATTTGGAATGATGTAACAATAAATGATTCTTCTTTTAGAACAGTAATGAAAAGATTAAAAGATAAAATAAAAGATGATGATTTTATAATTTCTCATAAAGGTTTTGGATATATAATTGAAAAAACATTAGAAAAATAAAAGAGAAATTTCTCTTTTATTTTTTATAATTAAGCTTCTACTTTTACTCTCAATTTTTGAATAAAATATAATCCTACAAGTATCGCTATCCCAATTAGATATGAAACATAATGGTTTGTAACAAAAGGTAAGTTTGCCTCTATTACTTTTGGTAAGAACATAAATGGTACAGGAACTAAGAACAATAATCTTTCAACAATAGTTGTTTTAGTTACAAAGTAACCAATCATAGCACAAGAGAAAGATATCATACCAATAAATGCTGTTGTAAAAATAACTGCAATTTCTACTGGATTTGTAATCCAAATCCAACCATGAGGATCACTTGGATTTAGTGGATCAACACCTGAAATCAATAATAATTCCGGATTGAAGAAGAACATAAATGGTAAAATTGCTGTTCTAATATTATACATAAATCCAATAATTCCAGTTTTTATAGGGTCTGCTTTTGCAATACCAGCTGCTGCATAAGCTGCAAGTCCAACAGGTGGTGTAACATCTGCTAAAATACCAAAATAGAATACAAATAGATGCGCTGCAATTGCAGGAATTAAGAATCCATTATCAGCAGCAAGTGTTAAAATAACAGGTGCAGTTAATGAAGCCATAACAATATAGTTTGCTGTTGTTGGAAGACCCATTCCTAAAATAAGTGAAATTAATGCTGCAAGTAATAAAATTGCAAAAATATTTCCATCTGCTAAAGTTTCAACAACATCAAGTAAAACTTGTCCTAATCCTGTAAGTGTAATTGAACCAACAACAATTCCAGCTAATGCAGTTGCAATTGCAATTGGAATCATGTTTTTAGCACCACTAATCATTCCCGCTAAAATATCAACAAAACCTGAAAGCCAAATATCTCTAGTAATTTTTTGTTTTGAAACAAAAGCTCTAAATGGATGTTGAACAATCATAAGAATCATTAAAAGCATAATTGCATTAAATGCAGCACTTGCAGCACTTTCTCTTAATACAACTAATGTATATAATAGGAAGAAAATAGGAATTAAATAGTGAATACCTTGTAAAAATGTTTTTAATTTTTCAGGTAAATCCTCTTTTTTTAGACCTTTTAATCCTAATTTTAAAGCTTCAAGATGAACTATGTAAAATAAAGCAAAATAAGAAACAAAAGCAGGAATAAATGCACTAATAACAACATCTGTATATGCCATACCCAAAAATTCAGCCATAATAAATGCAGCAGCTCCCATAATAGGTGGCATTAATTGTCCAATAGTTGAACCTGCAACCTCTACAGCTCCTGCTTGTTCTGGTCTAAAACCTGTTCTTTTCATAAGAGGAATAGTAAATGTTCCTGTTGTTACAGTATTTGCTATAGAACTTCCACTCATAATTCCTGTAAATCCAGAAGCAACAATAGCAGCTTTAGCTGGACCTCCTCTATATTTTCCAAGCATTGAAAAAGCTAAATTAATAAAATATTCTCCAGCTCCAGCTTTATCTAATAAAGAACCAAAAAGTACAAATAAAAATACAAATCCAGCAGATACTCCAAGAGGTACACCAAAAATACCTTCTGTTGTTAAATACATGTGACCTGCAAGTTTATTTAAACTAGCACCTTTATGAACAATAAGCTCAGGCATATAAGGTCCAAGTAAATCGTAAGCTAAAAAGAAAATCGCAATAACACTAAGAGCAAGTCCTAGAACTCTTCTTCCAGCTTCAAGTAAAATAAGTACAGCAATAATTGCCATAACAATATCTAAAGTTGTGTAATCACCTGGTCTTAAAGATAACTCTTCGTAAAAAAATGCAATATAAGCAGCAGTTACCAATCCAATCGTTGCAAACATATATCCAAACCATCTAATTTTTAATAAAAAATAAGGTTTTTTAATCATTGGATAAATTAAAAATGCAAGTACCATTGCAAATGATAAGTGAACAGATCTTGAAATAGTTGAGTTTGTTGGTTCTATTACAATATAAAGTTGAAATAGTGACCAAGCAAGAGCAATAATAGAAATTATCCAAAATTCATAATGTTCTCTTCCAAATACTCTTTGCCCTTCCATTTCATTTAGTCTAGCTTCTGTTTCATTAGCTTCTTCGACTTCTAGTTGGGAAATTTTATGGGGTTTTTCTTCGTAAATCGCCATAGGTTTTTTATCCTTTTGTAGTTATAAAATAGTTGTTCTCATACTTCATCCAAATAATTTTAAATGAAGTATAAAAAGATGCACTAAGGAGTTTTACTCCTTAGTAAAATTATTTAATTAAACCAATTTCTTGGTAATATTTTTTAGCACCTTCATGTAAAGGAGCAGATAGTCCATCTAATAAAGATTCTTTTGTGATATTTGCATAAGCTGGGTGTAATTGTTTGAATTCATCAAAGTTTTCTAAAATAGCTTTAACAACCGCATAAACTGCATTTGAACTTACATCATCACTTGTAACTAATACAGCTTTTACACCAAATGTTGGAGTGTCAGCATCATTTCCTTTATACATTCCACCAGGAACATTTGATTTTGCAAAATATGGATATTTTTTGATTAAAGAATCAACATTTGCACCTTCAATTGGAGTAATTTTTACATCAACTGAGTTTGATGCATCTTTGATATTTGCAGTTGGATGTCCAACCATATAAAAATATCCATCAATTTTGTTATCTCTTAATGCATCTGGCATTTCAGAAGCTTTTAATGCACCTGCAAATTTTAAATCAGTTTTTTGAATTCCACTCTCTTCAAAAAGTGCTAAAGCAGTTGCTTCATTTCCACTTCCTGGATTTCCAAGGTTAATTCTTTTCCCTTTTACATCCATTAAAGAGTTGATGTTCGCATCTTTTCTTGTAACTAAAGTAAGTAATTCAGGGTAGATTGCCATAACAGATTTTAGTTTTGGAATAGCAGCACCTTCAAAAGCACCTTCACCTTTACTTGCTTGATAAACAATATCAGATTGAACAATACCAAAATCTAATTCACCATTTTTAATAGTATTTACATTATAAACTGAACCACCAGTTGATTCAACAGAACATCTAAGTTTTGTCTCTTTTTTGTATTGGTTTACTAATCTACAAATAGCACCACCAGTTGGATAATAAGTTCCTGTTACTCCACCTGTTCCAATAGTTACGAACTCTGCAGAAAAAGCTGGAATAGATAACATTCCAATTAAAGTTGCTGCTGCTATTTTTTTACCATTAAATTTCATAATTTAGTCTCCTTAATTTATTTTATTTTGTAAGTAAATGATTATATCAACAAAATATAACTATTGATTTACAAATAATGTATAAATTATATATAAATTACATAAAAATTGCAAATTTTTTAATTTAAATATTTAAAAATTATCTAAATGGTTTAATAAAAATATTTTTTTATATAAATTTACAATAATTTATAAAAAATACTTGACAAAAAAAGACTCAATAGGTTATAATTCTTTAGCAGTTTAAGATATAGAGTGCTAAAAATTTAAAAGTGGTTGTTTTTATGATTGATAAAAAAGAGTTTTTATTACAATCTATTATTAAAGCTTACATAGAACATTTAGAGCCGATTGGTTCAACACAATTAAAATCTATGTATGATATTACTTATTCACCAGCGACTATTAGAGGTTACTTTAAAAAGTTAGGTGAAGAGGGCTATCTTGCACAAGAACATATTAGTAGTGGAAGAACACCAACAACTGAAGCTTTAAAACAATATTGGCAATCAAAGCTAAGTTTTAAGCTAAAGGGTATAAATTTAAGAGCTTTAGAATATTTTGCCTCAAATATTGGACTGTCTGTTTTTATAAAAAAAGAGAAAGCTGATAAATTAAGAAGTATTTTGAATGTTGAAAATAGATATATGATATTAGAGTTTTCTTCATTTGCAATAAATGTTAAATATTCAGATGCGTTATATAGATTTTTAAAAGATATGATAGATTTGGATTTAAAAGATATCATAAAAATTTCAAAAGATGTAGGTGCATATGAAGTTTATGAATCTATAAATCAGAGTTTACAAAATTCTGATTTTCAGATTTTTAATTATAAAGAGTTTTTAACATTAGCATTAAATTACAATTTTGATGAATATACTATAAATAGATTTCTAAAAGGTTATATTTTAGATGATTTAAAAGAAGGTTTATATTTTGAAAAATTATTACCAAATAATTATATAGGTATTTGTAATTATTGTAAAATAAACAACGAAGATGTAAAAATGTTAGTTGTTGGTGAATTACCAAAAGATTATGAATTTTTTTATGAAAAAATTACAACTTTTTAGGAGATAACAGTGAGTGAAGAAATAAAAGAAGAATTAGTAGAACAAGAAACAGCTCAAGAAGAGACAACAACTGAAACAACAGAAGAAACAGTTTCAAAAGAAGAGAGTTTAGAAGAAAAAGTTGCAAGACTTGAAGAAGAGTTAAAACAAAGTGAAGAAAAATATTTAAGAGTTCATGCGGATTTTGAGAATATTAAAAAAAGATTAGAGAGAGAAAAATATCAAGCAATTGATTACGCAAGTGAAAAATTTGCTAAAGATTTATTAACTCCAATCGATACACTTGAAATGGCTTTAAGTTCAGCAAATGCAGATATTGATGCTAGTGAATTATTGAAAAAGTTAAAAGAAGGAATTGAACTTACTATTAAAAATTTCAATACTACTTTTGAAAAACATAATATCACAAAAATTGAAACTGATGGAGAATTTGATCCAAACTTTCACAATGCAGTTATGCAAGTAGATAGTGAAAATCACGAATCTGGACAAATTGTTCAAGAGTTACAAAAAGGTTATAAATTAAAAGATAGGTTGTTAAGACCTTCTATGGTTAGTATCGCTAACTAACAAATTGACCGTGATGTCATAAAACTAGATAGATTTGAAGAATTATAAATTAAATTAAAAAACAAAACTTTGATAAAGGATAAGAAAATGAGTAAAGTAATAGGAATAGATTTAGGAACAACAAACTCTTGTATAGCAGTTTATGAAAATGGGGAAGCAAAAATTATCCCAAATAAAGAGGGGAAAAATACAACTCCTTCAATCGTTGCATTTACAGATAAAGGTGAAGTTTTAGTTGGAGATCCAGCAAAAAGACAAGCAATCACAAATCCAGAAAAAACTATTTATTCTATTAAAAGAATTATGGGTCTTATGATGGATGAGCCAAATGCAAAAGCTGCTCAATCTAAAGTAGGATATAAAATCGTTGATAGAAATGGTGCAGCAGCAGTTGAAATTGCAGGAAAAACTTATACTCCTCAAGAAATTTCAGCAAAAATTTTATCAAAATTAAAAGCAGATGCAGAAGAATATTTAGGACAAACTGTAACTGATGCAGTTATTACAGTTCCTGCATATTTCAATGATGCACAAAGAAAAGCTACTCAAGAAGCTGGAACAATCGCTGGATTAAATGTATTAAGAATTATCAATGAGCCAACAGCTGCTTCATTAGCATATGGTTTAGATAAAAAAGGTGAAGAAAAAGTTCTAGTTTACGATTTAGGTGGAGGAACTTTTGACGTTACTGTTTTAGAAATTGGTGATGGAACATTTGAAGTACTTTCAACTGATGGAAATGCATTCTTAGGTGGAGATGACTTCGATAACGCTATTATTGATTGGTTAGCAAAAGAGTTCAAAGATGAAAATGGTTTTGATATTAAAAATGACAAAATGGCATTACAAAGACTAAAAGATGCAGCTGAAAATGCTAAAAAAGAGTTAAGTTCAGCAGAATCAACAGAAATTAACTTACCATTTATCTCTATGGGAAGTGCAGGACCAATCCACTTAGTTAAATCTTTAACTAGAGCAAAATTTGAGTCTATGACTGAGCATTTAATCAATGAGACTTTAGACCATATTAAAATTGCATTAAAAGATGCTGGATTAAGTAAAGATGAAATTCAAGAAATTATCATGGTTGGAGGATCTACAAGATTACCAAAAGCTAATAAAGTTGTAAGAGATTTCTTTGGAAAAGATTTAAATAAAGGTGTAAATCCTGATGAAGTAGTTGCTGCGGGAGCTGCTGTGCAAGCTGGAGTTTTAAAAGGTGATGTTAAAGACGTATTATTATTAGACGTTACTCCATTATCTTTAGGAATTGAAACTTTAGGTGGAGTTATGACTAAATTAATTGAAAAAGGTACAACAATTCCAGTTAAAAAATCTCAAGTTTTCTCAACTGCTGATGATAACCAACCAGCTGTTTCTATTCACGTATGCCAAGGTGAAAGAGAATTTGCTAAAGATAACAAATCTTTAGGTATGTTTGAATTATCAGATATTCCAGCAGCTCCAAGAGGTGTTCCTCAAATTGAAGTAACATTTGATATTGATGCAAATGGTGTTTTAAATGTTTCTGCTAAAGATAAAGGAACTGGAAAAGAAAATAAAATTACAATCTCTGGTTCATCTGGATTAAGTGATGCAGAAATTGAAAAAATGGTTCAAGAAGCAGAAGCAAACAAAGAAGCAGATGCTAAGAAAAAAGCTGTAATTGAAGTAAGAAATCAAGCAGATGCATTATTACATTCAACTAGAAAAACTTTAGAAGAGAATGAAAATGCAATTTCTGAAGATGAGAAAAAAGCAATTATTGATGCAGCAGCTGATTTAGAAGAGACTTTAAAAGATGAAAATGCTACAAAAGAGCAAATTGAAGAAAAATTAAAAACTTTAACTGAAAAATCTCACAAATTAGCAGAAGCTATGTATAAAAAAGAGGGTGGAGACCAAGCTGGTGCTCAACCAAATCAAAAAGCAAAAAAAGATGACGATGATGTTATCGATGCTGAAGTAGAGTAATCTCTACTTCATGCAAACTATAATTTTCTTACTTATAGCTTTTCTTATTTCAATATTTTCTGTCCTTTTATATTTTAATACTAAAAAAAATAGATTAAGTTTACTTCTTAGTGGTGAATGCCCAACTTGTAAACAAAAAACAAAAACTTTTTTTGACAAAAACAGTAATACAACTTTTACCCATGAAATAATTAGCAGTAGAGTTTTAAAAGACCATGGTTGTTCAGGAGTAAAAGAGATAGAATTTACTTGCTCAAATTGTGGTTTAAAAGAAGTTCATCCCATAAATTCTTCATCTTATTGTAATTAATGAAAAACTTAGTATTTATTCTTTTTGTTTTATTTTTTGTAACAGCATGTTCAACAAAAAAAGAGCTAATTGAAAAAAGTGAAATTAAAAAAGAGACAACCGTAGAACAAAAAGAACAAATAAATAGAATGGAACTCGCATCTTTTATAGATATTGAGGGATTTTTTGAAGACGATTTAGATTATGCTTTAGAAGTATTTAAAAAAGATTGTAAAAAATCAAAAAGATATGAGTTATTTGAAACAGTTTGTCAAAAAGCTGAATCTGAAAAAGATGGAAGAAAATTTTTTATAACAAACTTTCAACCATACAAACTTTATGATAGTAAATCAAGTGATGAAGGAATTATCACTGGTTATTATGAGCCACTTTTATATGGAAGTTTGAAAAAAACAAAAAAATATAAATATCCTGTTTATAAAATCCCAAAAAATTTGATTTTATCTGATGATGAAAATGTTAAAAATTACAAATCAAGAGGAAAAATTGTTGGCAATAAAATAGTTCCTTACGATACAAGAAAAGAGATAGAAGAAAATCCTAAAAACCCAAATTTAGAAGTAATTGCATACGTTGATGATAAATATGATTTATTTTTTCTCCATATTCAAGGTTCAGGAAAAATTCGATTGGATAATGGAAAATTGATTAATGTCGGTTACGCAGAACAAAACGGTTGGCCATATATAGGAATTGGTAATTATATGCTTGAAAAAGGCTATTTAACTAAAAATGATTTATCAGTTCAAGGAATGAAAGAGTTCTTTATAAAAAATCCATCAAAGATTGATGAAGTTTTGAATATAAATCCGAGTTATATATTTTTTAAAGTTTCTGAAAATGGAGCAAAAGGAAGTCTTGGTAGTGTATTAACAGCAAAAAGAAATTTAGCAGTTGATAGGAGTTATATTCCTCTTGGAATGCCAATATTTTTAAATACAAAAAATCCAATTACAAAAAATCCAATAAATCAATTGATGGTTGCTGCTGATGTTGGTGGTGCTATAAAAGGTGAAATTAGAGCTGATTTTTTCTGGGGATTTGGACCTCAGGCTTTTGAATATGCTGGAAGAATGAAAGAAAAAGGGAAAATGTATATTTTAGTTCCTAAAAAATAGTTGTTGCTTACATGCAACAACCATTTCCACAGCAATCAGGTTTTACCTCTTCTTTATAAAATGAAATAACAAAGTTGTTAAACATCTCTTGAAGTTCAAAAGAGTGTTTTTTACAGAATTCATTATTCATAATATTTCTCATTTCTATTGCTTTTGTTAATGCTTCATCTTTTGATTCAAAAGTTAAATTATTTTGTAAATTTGAATTTTTGAAGCATCCACATTGGTTTGCTACAACTATTTTGTACATTAAAAATATCCTTATAAAAATTGTTAAAATTAAAGTGGAAGACTATCCAAATTTCTATTAAAGCAATTTAAGAAGAAAAAAAGGATAAAATAATATCTTAACTGATTAACTAAAAGGAAAATAATGCACATTACAAATCTAATTTCTCAATATTTTGGAAAGTTCGCTAAAAATGAATTCCCAACATTTATTCAAAAAATTATAAATGCAAGTTATGTAAAACTGATGGGACTTAACATGAGTGAATTTAAAAATGCAAGATATTATAAATCTTTAAATGATTTATTTACAAGAGAATTAATAATCAAAAGAGAAATTGATAAAGATATAAATACGATTATTTCTCCAACAGATAGTTTAATCACAGAATGTGGAACTTTAAGAGATGATATTGCATTACAAATAAAAGGTATGGAGTATAGTGTTGAAGAGTTATTAACTTTTTACTGTACAGATAATTTTGAGAGATTAAAAGATGGTTCATTTATGAATTTTTATTTATCTCCAAAAGATTATCATAGATATCATGCACCATGTAATTTTAAATTAAAAAAATTAATTCATGTTCCAGGAAAACTTTACCCTGTAAATTTAAAATATCTAAACAAAGAGTTTGAACTTTTTGTACAAAATGAAAGAGTAATTTTAGAGTGTGAAAACAATGGAAAACTTTTTTATATGGTTTTTGTTGGAGCTTTAAATGTTGGACAAATGGTATTTGAATTTGAAAACAGAGTTGAAACAAATACAGATACAAAAGAGATAAAAGTTTATACATATGAGAATATTGAAATAACAAAAGGTGAATGTTTAGGTTACTTTAAAATGGGTTCAACTGTTGTTATTATTTGGGAAAAAGATTCTGTAGAGATTGACAATCTATTAAATCAAAATGTTAAATTTGGTCAAAAAATAGCAAAAATATAAAATAAAAGAAGAGAGTTATGAATACTAGAATTTTTCTGAAAATTGCTTGGTTGTTTATCTTAGGGCTTTTGTCTTATCTGTTTTTTGTTGTTTTCTTTTTGTCTCCAAAAATAAATAACTTCTTAACAAATACAGAAATAAATAATTCAAAAATTCAATTTGATAGAATAGTTTCAGTAATAAATGAAAAATCTAGAAATATAAATGACAAAGAAAATTTTGCCAAAGAGGTTCAGTTATTATTATCTGGAATAACTTTAGGAAAATCTGGATATGCGTTTATTTTTGATAGCAATGGAAAAATTATATTTGACCCAAGTGGTGAGTTTTCATCAAAAGAGTTTAATAATATTGAAATTCCAGAAATGGAAAAAAGAAATCTATTTACTGAATTAAAAAAAGCATATAGTGAAAGAAAAGTTTTTGAATATGATTGGAATAGAATTTATGACCCATATAATTATGCTTATGAAAAATTGTCTTGGGTTGAATATAATCCAAAATTAGATTGGTATATAGTTTCAAGTATTTATAAAGAGGATTTTTCAAGTTTTATAGAAGGAACAAACTCTTTAATACTTAGTATTTCAATGGTTTTATTTGGTGTTTTAGCAATTATTGCAATTATAATCAGTGTAAAAGTAATTGCTCCAATTAATAAAATGTTTGAAGAAGTTCAAAAAGCAAATGTTACTCCAGAGTTTGATAATGGAATAAAATCAAAAGATGAAATAGGTTTCTTAGCAACACAATTTAATACACTACTTGACCAAGTTGAAAATAATAGAAAAAACTTTGAAGAACAAGTTCAAGTTAAAACAAAAGAGATTCAAGATAGATTATATTTTGATGACTTAACAAACTTAAAAAATAGAACAGCTTTAGAAGATGACATAAAAGATAGTGACTTTGTATCTATTGCTTTGATTGATGTTGATGCTTTTGGTGATATAAATGAATTATATGGTTTTTCTACAGGAAATTTAGTATTAATTGAAGTTGCAAAAATATTAAATGAATTTGCAACTAAATATAGTGTAACTCCATATAGAATTTATGGAAATGTATTTTGTTTAGCTGATAAAAAAATGATGGGTTTTACAAAGTATGATGAGTTTATTAGTGAACTTTGTACAATATTTAAAAACAGACCAATTAGAATAGAAGAGTTAGATATTGATGTTTTCATTAATATCACTTTAGGTATATCAATTGCTCAAGATGAACCAATAAAAGCAGCAACAATTGCTCTTAAAAAAGCAAAAAAAGCAAATATGAAATTTTTTGTTTATAACAATGAGATAGATACAAAAGAGATAATTAAAAAATCTATGTATTGGCGAGAAAAGATTAAAACAGCAATTGAAGAAGATAATGTTGTACCTTTTTATCAACCAATATTTAATAGAAATAATGAAATTATAAAATATGAAACTCTAATGAGAATAAAAGATGTAAATGAAAAAGGTGAAACAGTTTATTTAAGCCCTTATTTATTCTTAGATATTTCAGTTAAAACAAAACAATATTTACAATTGTCAAATCAAATTATTTCAAAAGCATTTACAGATTTATCTAAAACTACGAGACAAATAACATTTAACTTAAGTTTTAAAGATATTTTAGATAGTGATTTTATCATTTCATTGGATAAAAATATTGACAAATTAGAGAGTGAAAATAAACAAAGAGTAGTATTTGAAATTTTAGAGAGTGATTATATTAGTGATTATACTTTATTAGAAGATTTTATTTTAAAGTATAGAAAACAAGGTATAAAAATAGCAATTGATGATTTTGGAACAGGATATTCAAACTTTGCACATATTTTAAAAATAAGACCAAACTATATAAAAATTGATGGTTCTTTAATAAAAAATATTAATAATGACAAAAACTCTTATGAAATGGTAAAATCAATTGTTGACTTTTCAAAAGCTCTAAATATAAAAGTTGTTGCAGAATTTGTACATTCAAAAGAAGTATATGAAAATCTTTTAGATTTAGGTATTGATGAATTCCAAGGTTTTTATTTGGGTGAACCTTCGTTAAAAATTGAGTAATTTTAATTAAACAAAGGTTTATTTTTGTACAATAGAATTAAAATAATAAAGGATTAACATGTCTACAATTACTGAATTAGGAACAATAGCACTTTCTGGTACTAAAAAAGGAAAAATTTCTATCTCAAATGTAACTGAACCTTATGGAAAAGATACTCCAGATATCGTAAGTATCGGTATTTCATTAAATGGACAAGATATCCAATGGAAATCTCACATCCCTTATGAAAACTTAGAAGAAGTTATTTCTATTTTACAAAAGGCTTTAGAAGCTAAAAAGTAAATTTTGTAATTTTTCTGGAATAGTTTTGTGATATAATTAGCTTTTTAAGAGGTAAATTATGTCACAAAAAAAGATTATAGGAAAAAGAGAAATAGTTGATATTTTAGATTTAGAACTATTTGGTTTAGATGCTAAAATTGATACTGGAGCTGACTCAAACTCACTACATTGCGATGATATTATTATTGACAATGAAAATAAACTTGTAACTTTTAAATTATTAGATGAAGTTCATCCTGCCTATCATGGAAAAAAATTAGTAATGCCACTTTACAAATTAAAAAAAGTAAAAAGTTCAAATGGAACAGTTCAATTAAGAGCAACTATTCAAGTAACAGTCTCTTTTTTTGGAAAAAAATATAAAACAGATATATCATTAACAGATAGGTCAGATATGAAATATCCAATGTTAATTGGTAGAAAATTTTTAGTTAATAGATTCCTAGTTGATGTTTCAAAAGAATATCTAACAAAAGTTATATAAAAGAAGGTTCCTATGAGGATTTATATATTATCAAGAAATAAAGATTTGTATTCAACAAAAAGATTAGTTGAAGAGGCAAATAACAAAGGCTGGGAAGTAAAAGTAATTGACTATCTAAAATGTACTATTGAAATTATGAAAGGTGAATTAGTTGTAAATTATGAAGGTAAAGTTTTACCTCCTCCTGATGCAATTATTCCTAGAATTGGCGCAAGCAGAACATTTTATGGTACAGCAATGGTGCGACACTTTGAGATGTTAGATGTATTTAGTACAACAGGAAATTTAGCTCTTACAAGAAGTAGAGATAAATTAAGAAGTTTGCAAGTGTTATCAAGAAATGGTGTTGATATGCCAAGAACAGTTTTTGCTTCAAATAAATCAAATGCAAAAGATGTAATAGCTTTAAGTGGTGGAGCACCTTTAGTTTTAAAAATTTTAGAGGGAACTCAAGGTGTTGGAGTAGTTTTAGTAGATAGTGAAAAAGCTGCAAAATCAGTTCTTGATGCCTTTTATGGAATGGATGTAAATTTACTTGTTCAAGAGTATATTGAAGAAGCAGGTGGAGCTGATATTAGAGCATTTGTTGTGAATAATGAAGTAGTTGGAGCAATGAAAAGACAAGGTGCAGAGGGAGATTTTAGGTCAAACTTACATCAAGGTGGAAGTGCAACAGCTTATAAATTAAATAGAAAAGAAAAAGCAACAGCAATTGCAGCAGCTAAAGCTATGGGGCTTGGAGTTTGTGGAGTTGATATGATACCATCAAGTAGAGGACCACTTGTAATGGAAGTAAATTCAAGTCCAGGTTTAGAAGGAATTGAAAAATCTACAAATATAAATATTGCTGCAAAAATTATGGATTATATTGAAAAAAGTGTAAAACCAAGATGTGCAATTAACCCTCAAAAAAGAAAAATCAAAAAAGATAATATTGGGGCATAGGAGTTTTTTAAACTCCTAATTTTGAAAAAAGTTTATAAGGAACAGTTTCTCTTTGTTCCTGCTGCCATAAAGCCATTCCTCCAAATAAATGTGCACAATTTTTATAACCTTGTTCTATTAAAAAATTTCCTATATTTCTAGTTCTATTTGCATGTGCACAAATTAAAATAAAAGTTTGGTCTTTTGATGTTACTAATTTCTCAAATTCACCCATCCATTTTTCTATATCGTAATCACCAAATTCATCAAAAAAAGTAATTAAATGAGCATTTTTTACGACACCAGTTCTAGCCCACTCATCTGGTCTTCTTACATCAATCATCACTATATTATCATTTATCATTTTTTCGACTATTTTAGGTTGTAAATCAACTAATTTATTCATAAAAATATCCTTTGTAAAATGTGATATTAACATAAAATATATAATAAATTCTTATATATATAAATAAATTTAAAATTATAAATTTGTATAAACAAACTCTTTACAAAGATTAAATATAATTAAAAAAATTTAAAAGGTAAATAATGAATAAGGTAATTTTTACACTACTGTTTAGTGTAATTTCTGTTTTTGCATATGAAAATCTAAATATAGATAATTTTGATTCAAAAATTAAAGGTAAAAATGTAATAGTTGATTTTTACGCTTCATGGTGTCCACCATGCAAAATATTAGCAAATAATTTGGAAGATTTTGATGTTATTAAACCTGATAATGTTGAAATTTATAAAGTTGATATAGATGAACAATATGTTTTAGCTAAAAAATATGGAGTTTCAAAACTTCCTACACTTCTTTATTTTAAAGATGGTAAACCTATAAAAGAGTATGTTGGAATCTTAACTAAAGAAGAGTTACTTTATACTTCTCAAGAAAATTTTAAATAAAAGATAATCAATGAAAAAAATTCTGCTATTTTTACTTGTTTTTGTATATTCATTTTCTTTGGATTTAAATCCAAAAGTTTTAGAACCAGAAGAGGCATTTAAAACAACTTTTACAAAAAATCAAGATAATTTAAACATAAAATTAGAGTTGGGTAAAGATATATATTTATATGATGAAAAGATAAAAGTATTTATATCAAAACCTCAAAAGATAGATATTACAGAAGAAGCTAATATTCCTGAACCTGTATCTTATGATGAATTTATTGTACATTTTAATCATTTAGATTTAACTATTCCTTTTACTTTATTAAAATCAAAAATTGATTCAAATGAATATGAAATTGAATTACAATTTCAAGGTTGTTCAAAACTTGGGCTTTGTTATGCACCAATTAGTGAAAAATATAAATTAACTTTTGAAAATGTTGCTACAAAAGTAGAAACAAAAAAAGAGTCTGAACAAAAAATAGAAACCAATATAAATATTAGTGAAACAGATAGTATTGCAAATAGTTTAAAAGAAAAAAATTTATTTTTAGTGTTAGTTACATTTTTTGGATTTGGATTACTTTTAGCTTTAACACCTTGTGTTTTCCCTATGATTCCTATTTTATCTTCAATAATTGTTGGTGCATCACAAAAAGAAAAAATGACTGCAAGTAAGGGATTTTTTCTTTCATTAGTTTATGTTTTATCAATGAGTATTGCATATACAATTGCTGGTGTAATTGCAGGAGTTTTTGGTGCAAATTTACAAGTAGCACTTCAAAATCCTTATGTTTTAGTTGTTTTTGCATTAATTTTTGTGGCTCTTGCTTTTTCAATGTTTGGATATTTTGAAATAAAACTTCCACAATCTTTACAAACTAAACTTAATAAAACTACAGATGGAAAAGAAAAACAAGGAGTAATAGGAATTGCAATAATGGGATTCCTATCAGCACTTATAGTTGGACCTTGTGTTGCTCCACCACTTGCAGGTGCTTTAGTGTATATCGGGCAAACAGGTGATGCACTTTTAGGAGGATTGGCTCTTTTTGTTATGAGTTTAGGAATGGGTGTACCTTTACTTTTAATTGGACTTGGAGCTGGGAAATTTATGCCAAAACCAGGTGGTTGGATGGAAAGCATAACAAGAATATTTGGAATTGTAATGTTAGCAGTTGCAATTTGGCTTCTTGATAGAGTTTTAGATGCAACAGTAATTATGTATTTATGGGCATTATTACTTCTTGGAAGTGCGATTTATTTAAAAATCTATCAACATATAATTGCTCAATTAGCTACAGTTGTGATTTTTATTTTAGGAGTAATTTTATTTATTGGTGCAATAAGTGGAGCAACAAATCCTTTAAATCCATTGGAAAAATTCACATCAGGTGTTACGCAAATATCAACTCAAAAATTAGTGTTTAAAAAAATAAAAAATATTCAAGAATTAGAACTTGCAATAAAAGAATCAGATAAACCAGTGATGCTAGATTTTTGGGCTACTTGGTGTGTAGCTTGTAAGGAATTTGAAGAGATAACATTTAAAGATGAAGAGGTTATCAAAAAACTTCAAGGTTTTACCCTTTTACAAGCTGATGTAACAGCTAATAATGATGATGATAAAGCTTTACAAAAAATGTTTGGAATAGTAGGACCTCCTGGAATAATTTTTTGGGATAAAAACAAAAATGAAATAAAAGCATCAAAAATAGTTGGATATAAAAATCCAAAAGAATTTTTAGAAATAATCAATAAAAACTTTTAAAAGAGAGATAAATCTCTCTTTTAACTTCTTTACCTTTAATAAAATTGCTCTATAATAAATTTTTTTAGGATTTATTATGGATTTAAACACTGATTTTTTAATCATCTTTTCTGCAATTATTTTTATCTCATCTTTAGTTCATGGTACAGTTGGTTTTGGTTTTCCTATGATTGCTACGCCACTTTTAGCTATTGTAACAGATGTAAAAACTGCTATTTTGTATATTGCTATTCCTACATTGCTGATAAATCTTATTTCTATTTATAGTGAAGGAAACTTTTTACAAGCTGTAAAAAGGTTTTATCCAATTGCAATTTTAGGAATGATAGGAAGTGCAATAGGAACACAAATACTTATTTTTAGTAGTTCAGAAATATTCAAACTATTATTAGCACTTTCAATATTTTTGTATTTATTTATTCAAAAATTTAGAATTGAAATTAAATGGGTAAGAGAAAAGAAAACTTTATCTATGATTGTATTTGGATTAGTTGCTGGAATTATTGGAGGTTTAACAAATGTTATGGCTTCTATTTTAATCATTTATTCACTTGAATCAAAACATACAAAAAAAGAGATAATTCAATCTACAAATTTATGTTTTTTATTTGGAAAAGTTATTCAAATAGTTCTTTTTGCAATTCATGGTTCATTTAGTGAAGAGTTATTAATAACATCATTTAGTAGTTTAATTGTAGTAGTTGTTGCAATGTTTATTGGATTAAAAATTAAAGATAAAATCCCTCAAGAAAGTTATAGAAAAGTTGTAAAAGGTATTTTATTTTTGATAGCTTGTTTTTTAACTTATCAAACAATTATTTAAAAGAGAGAAACTCTCTTTTAAATATTAGATGAATATAAATGCACCAACAACAATAACTGCTAGATAAAGTCCTCCAAATAGAGCACCTAAAAGCCACCATTTTGCTTGTGAAATATATCCTGCACCATACCAAATAGGAGAAGGACCAGTTCCATATGGAGTGATAATTCCCATAACCCCTAAACTTCCAGCTAAGATAACTGTAAATGGAATTATTTGTTCTGGTGGTAAAAGTGAAGCTGCAATTGTCATGAATACAGGGATTAAAGCTGTAACGTGAGCAGTAACACTTGCAAAGAAATAGTGTAATAAAAAGAATAATATTACTAATGCAATGATTAGAGTTGTTGGATTCATTCCTGCTAACATAGTTTGAGTATTAGCTCCAATCCAATCTAAAATACCTACTTTTTTAAGCCCCGCTGCCATTGCAACTAAAGTTGAGAACCAAATAAGAACATTGAATGCTGCTTTATTTGAAAGTAAGTCATCCCAAGTAATAACATTTGCTAAAACCATAATTGCAACAATAGAGATTGCAACCGTAGTAGAATCAACTCCAAACTCTTTTCCAAAAATCCATAAAACTAAAGCAATAGTTGCAAGAGATGCCATTAGATATTCTTTAAATGTAACAGGTCCAAGTTTTTTTAACTCTTCTGCTGCCCAAGCTGGAGCTTCAGGAGATTTTTTTTGTGTTGGTGGATAAACAACATAAGTTAACCAAGGAGTAAGTAAAAATAATGGAATCATTAAAGGTAACATAACTCCTGCCCACTCTCCCCAACTAATAACGTGACCTGTACTTTTTCCAATTAAATCTACAGCTAATAGATTTGGTGCAAGTGCAGTTAGGAACATAGAACTTGTTACACAAGTAGTTGCGATTGCTACCCATGAAATATAAGAACCTAATTTTCTTGGATCTTTATCTGGATATGAATCAAAAATATGCGGAATATTAATAGCAACAGGATAAACTGAACCACCGCTTCTTGCAGTGTTTGATGGCATAAATGGTGCTAAAATTAAATCAGAGAATGCAACTGCATATCCAAGACCTAATGAGCTTTTCCCCATAAATCTAACCATGATTAAAGAAACTCTTCTTCCAAGTCCAGTTTTTTCATAACCACGTGCAAACATAAATGCAGCAAAGATTAACCAAATAACACTATTTGAGAAACCAGATAGTGCCCATGTAATACTTTCTTTAGGATTTCCAACTAATCCTATTAGAGCTACAAAAGAGATACCTGTAAAACCTACAAGAGCAGCAGGAACAGGCTCAATAATAAGTCCTACAACAACAGCAAAAAATACTGCTAAGAAATGCCACGCATTGGCAGATAAACCTTCTGGTGCTGGAATGAACCAAAAAATAACTAAGACTGCAAGTGGTGCAATCATTTTTAACATTTGATTTGACATAAATCCTCCTTATTGGAATTATAAAAGAATTATATAATAATTTAGTTACAAAAGAAATATAAGGAGATATTAAAAAAAATAAGCATTTATCTAATATTTGTTATACTTCTCAAAAATTATACAAAAAGGCTTCAAATGAATTTTGAAACAATTTTAGGAAAAGTAGATTTTTTAGAGTTCTTAAGAGGCAAAAAAGCAACTTTTTTACTTAGCTGTAGCGTAACGAAAACATGTGAAATACCAAATATCTCACAAGCTGGAATTCCTGGAAAACTTTATCTTACTCCAACTCTTGATGCTGAATTTTTATGTACAAAAGAAGTACGTTCACTTCCTGATATTGCACAAACACCAAAAGGTGTTCCCACACCTGCATTAATAACTAGAGCAATTCATGAATTAAATCCATATTCAAATATAGAAATTTTAAATTTAGGATTAGAAGTAATTCCTCAAATTGATTATTTTAAAATTCATAATTTTGATATAAAACCAAGTGAATCAATAACAACTAATGCCAAAATACCAGCCATGGAAATATTCCAAAAAGGATTGGAATTTGGACAAAATTTTGAAACAAAAGATGATTATGTGATAATTGCTGAGACAATTCCTGCAGGAACTACAACAGCAAATTCGACTGCAAAAGCACTTGGTTATGAATGTGATGGATATTTCTCAAGTTCATTTAAAAATAATCCAAGTGATATAAAAAATGAGACGATAAAAAAAGCTTTAGATAATCTAGATAAAAATGATGATATTTTTGAAAAATTATCAAAAGTTAGTGATAACATGATTATTTTTAATGCTGGATTTATTTTAGGAAGTAGAGTAAATGATTTGAAAGTTATTCTTGCTGGTGGAACTCAAATGGCCTCAGTTTTACTTGTGGTAAATTCAATTTTAAAAAGTATGGCGGGAGAGATTGATTCTTCAAATCTTGCCCTTTGTACTACGAAATGGATAAGTAAAGATGAAAATTCAGATATAAAAGCAATTTTAGAACAATTGGATTTTCCTATTAATGCATATGCTAGTGAATTTGATTTTAGTTTATCAAATCATCCTGCACTTAAACTTTATGATGAAGGTGAAGCAAAAGAGGGAGTTGGTTGTGGAGGAGCTTTATGTTATGCTACAATTAATGGATTATCAAAAGAGCAAATTACAAATAAAATAGAGAGTTTTTTAGGATAAAAAATGAAAAAGTTTTTGATATTGTTTTTTGGAAGTATGATGATGTTACAAGCTTGGCAAATACAAGATGACCCATATTACAAACATAAAAAGAGCCAATTTGAAATGTTAAAAAATAGTGATAAATATGAAACTATGATGTTAGGTGATTCAATAACTGACGAAGGTTTATGGGATGAATTGCTAAATAATGATAAAGTTCAAAATAGAGGGATTAGTGGTGATACTACAAGTGGAGTATTAGAAAGATTAGACTCTATAAATAAAAGTATAAAACAAGTTTTTATAATGATTGGTGTAAATGATATCATGCGAGGAAAAGAAGTTGATGAAATTTATAACAATTATATGAAGATAATTAAAACTTTTAAAGATAAAAATATAAAAGTTTATATTCAATCAACACTTTTTATTGGTGAAAAAAGAATGGAAAATTTTAATCCAAAAGTTGAAGAGTTAAATAAAAGATTAGAAGAATATGCAAGTAAAAATCAAATCACATTTATAAATCTAAATCCAATTTTAGCTCCACAAAAAGTCTTAAAAAAAGAGTTTACTTCGGATGATTTACATTTAAATGGAAGTGCCTATGAACTTTGGGCAAAAGAGATTAAAAAATATTTTTAATCTTTATATAATTTAGGATTCTAATGGATTTATTTATTTCAACATTTTTAAAAATGTTTTTTATTATGGCACCTTTTTTTGCTTTAACAGTATTCTTAACAGTAACTCAAGAAGCAAGTGCTAAACAGAAAAAGGCTTTGGCTATTAAGGTTACCATTTCAGTAATCATTACAAGTATGATATTGTTATTTTTTGGAAAACATATATTTACAATTTTTGGAATTACCCTTGATGCTTTTAGAATAGGAGCTGGAGCTTTACTATTTTTAACAGCAATTGAGTTGGTAAAAGGAAGCAAAGATAGTGCAAAAGTTGGAGATAAAGATGTGCTTCAACAAGCTGTTGTTCCTTTAGCAATTCCTGTTATTGTAGGACCTGGAACAATTGGTATTTTACTTGTTATGGGAGCAACTTTTGAAGATACTTCTTCTATGCTAACGGGAAGTTTAGCTTTGATTAGTGCTGTTTTAGTGATAGGTTTTATGCTTTATAGTTCAAGTATTTTTGAAAGAATGATGGGAAAACAAGGACTTTTAGTTATTTCAAAAATCACTGGTTTGATTTTAGCAGCACTTTCAGCTCAAATCGTATTTACAGGTATTAAAAACTTTTTAGGATTATAATGAAAATATTTTATTTTGGTGGACAAAAATCAGGAAAAACAAAAGCAGGAATCAAAAAAGCTTTAGAGTTATCAAAAGATAAAAAGCCATATTATATAGCAACTTATGATAACTCTTTTGGTGATGAGTCTATGCAAGATAGAATAAACAAACATATAATTGAAAGAGAAGATAATTTTAATAGTGTTGAAGAAGCAAAAGATTTAACAAAAATAGTAGAAAAAAACAATACATATTTAATCGATTGTGTTTCAATGTGGCTTTTTAATAATCTTGAAAAAAGTGAAGAAGAACTTAAATCTCAACTAAAAAAGATTTGTGAAGTTGATGCAAATATAGTTTTTATTTTAAATGATGTTTCTTGTGGTGTAATTCCTTTTGATAGAGAATCACGAAGATTTGTAGATTCTTCAGGACTTATAGGACAAGAGTTAGCAAAACTTTGTGATGAGGTTTATGAAGTGAAATTTGGTTTAGAAAGAAGATTAAAATGAAACAAATAAAAAATGCTTTTTTCTTCGCTCTTTCATATTTTTCAATAATTCCTGTTTTTATAAAAAATATGGAAATAAACAATGAAACTTATAAATATACTTTAGCTTTATTGCCACTTGTGGGAGCGATTTTAGCTTCAATAGTAATAGGTTTAAATTATATATTAGTTGATTTTTTTCACCCTTTATATGCTTCTTTTGTATGTGCGGTTATTTATCTTGCTCTTTATGGATTTATACACACTGAAGCAATTATAGATGTGGTTGATGCTTGGTTTGCTTCATATAGTGGGAAAGATGCCTATATGATTATGAAAGAGTCAACTATTGGGGCAATTGGGGCTTTATATGCTTTTTCATTTGTACTTTTAAAAGTTGGAATAATCACATATGTTTTATATGAAAAACAATATGTTCTATTTTTACTTGTTTGTGTTTTTTCAAGATTAAATCTTATTTATCTTCTTGGATATTTTAAATTTAGTAAAGATAGTTTTTTATCTTTGGCTTTTGCAAATTCTGGGATTTTTCAACTTAAACTTTTTGCTTTGATTTATGTAATAATTGCACTTTTTATTGGAACAAATGTTTTAGTTTTATTTGTTTTATCACTTTTGAGTTTTTATTTTGTATTAAAAGTTTTAAACAATAAATTTGGCTTTGTAAATGGAGATTGTTTGGGATTTACTCTTGAACATACAGAATTAATACTTTTAAATATAGGATTACTTTTAATATTATGAAAACTTTTGAACATGGTGGGCAGATAGAAAAATTTGCATTTGAATTGGGATGCAGTGTAGATGAGATTATAGATTTATCTTCAAATATAAATTTTGTAAAACCTCAAATAAATGTAGATTTTAACACTTTAGATATTTCTTCATATCCAACTTATGATAAGTTATATGATAAAATCTCATCAAACTATGGAGTTGAAAATTTAGAAATAGAACTATTTAATGGTGGAAGTAGTGCGATTTTTACTCTATTTAAACATCTTTCTTTACAAACTTGTACGATTTATTCACCTGCTTATTTAGAGTATAAAAAGGCTGCTTTAAATTTTGGTTATGAATTAAATTTGATAAATAGATTTGAAAATATAAATCAAGAAGTAAAAGAGAATAGTTTTGTGATTTTTGTAAATCCTTCAACTCCTGATGGAAGATATTATGATTTAGAAGAGTTGATGAAAACTTGGATAGAAAAATCTTGTACGATTTTAATTGATGAGAGTTTTTTAGATTTTTGTGATAAACCTAGTGCTATAAAATATCTAAAAACTTATGATAAATTATACATTTTAAAATCAATGACAAAATTTTATTCGAGTGCTGGAATTAGAGTAGGGACAATAGTTTCTACAAAAGAAAATATAGAAAAACTAAAAGAGTTTGAACCTATGTGGAAATTATCACAGTTTGATTCAAACTATTTACAAGCTGCACTAGATGATAAACTTTTTAAATCTATTTCAAAAGCTATAAATATCAAAAATAAAATAGAGTTAGAAAATATTTTAAAAAGTTCTAGTTTGATAGATGAAATTTCTGAAAGTAGTGCAAATTATCTTTTAGTAAAACTAAAAAGTCTAAATGCAAAAGAGTTTCAAGAAAAATTAAAACCATTTAAAATCATGGTTAGAGATTGCTCAAACTTTGATTTTTTAGATGAACGATTTGTAAGAATTGCAGTTAAAAGTTCAACTGCAAATGAAACTTTACAAAAAGCATTAAATGAAATATGTTAATAAATAGCAGATTATTAAAATATTTCTCTTTTTTAATTTCTGCTATTTTTATAATTTATGTTGTTTATTTGATTGTTAGTTCTTTTTTTATAGTTAAAAATCAGTTTATTGATATTGGTGACTCAACTTATGTAAATCAAGTAAGAACTGATGAATATACAACAAAACTTGCAAATTTTTTAACAAAAAATTGCAAAAATGATAAACTTTGTGAAGTTCAATCAATGCTTGATTTTGTTACAAGAATTCCTTATAAAATAAACGAAAGTATTGCAAGAAGTTCAAAACAAGTAGTTGAACAAAATTTTGGGGATTGTGATGATAAATCAAATCTTTTGATTTCTCTTTTAAAAGTAAAAGGTTATGAAGAGATTTATTTTGTATTAGTTCCTGAACATATTTTTGTCATAATTCATTTTGAAAATATAAGATTAAATAGTAAAGCTTTATATGTAAATGATAAACGATTTTATATATTAGAAAGTACTGCAACAAACTCTAAAATAGGCTTTCCTTTAAAATATAAATTAGATGAAATAAATGCGATTGTTGACCCATTTAAAAATAAAAAGTTAGTTGTAAATAAATTGGAATATAAATAAATTTTAGGAGATAAAATGAAAAATATCATAATAACTGGTGCATCACATGGTATTGGAAGAGTTATAGCAAAAAATTTGAGAAAAAAATATCATGTAATAAATATAGATATTGTTGAAAATAAGATGGAAAAAGTTGATTTTTATAAATGTGATTTATCTGATAAAAGTCAGCTTTTAAAGACTATTGAAAAGATAAAAACAAATATTGATTCTCTTCATGCTTTAATAAACAATGCTGCAATATTTTCAATGAAAATACTAGAAAAACAGACTTTTGAAGAGTGGGAAAATATAATAAATACAAATCTTACAGCTCCATATATTCTTTCAAAAGAGTTTGCAGATTTCCTAAAAGAATCAGAAGGACATATCATAAATATCTCTTCAACAAGAGCTTTGATGAGTGAAGTAGGAACAGAAGCTTATAGTGCTTCAAAAGGTGGAATTAGTGCATTAACTCATGCATTGGCTATTACTTTAAGTCCTCAAGTAAAAGTAAACTCAATAACTCCTGGTTGGATAAATACAAATGAAGAGTATATTCCAACAAAAAGTGATAATTCTCAACATCCAAGTGGACGAGTTGGTGTTCCAGAAGATATAGTTGATACTGTAAAATTTTTATTAAAAAATAGAGGTTATATAACTGGAAGTGATTTTGTAGTTGATGGTGGAATGACTAAAAAAATGATTTATGTTTAGGAGTTTTGATGGAGAAATCAAATGAAGAATGATTTTTTACCAAAAGAATTTATTGCAGGGCATGAATTATGTTTTTTTATACATGATTTATTAGTAAATACATTAGTAAGTGGTAAAAATCAGGGAATTTTTAATTATGAATTTAGTTTAGATGAAAAAATTGCAAATAATCTTGAGAATGATGGAGATATTCTTTTATTTCTTCAAGAAAATGAATTGTATGAACATAGAAATAAAATATTAAAAACTGTTATTTTACCTGCATTATTAAGTGATATTTTACATTGTATTTATGAAGCACTTATTTCATCAAAAAAAGGTAAATTAAATATTACTTATATGTTAATTAGAAAACCAATTCAAGAAAGTTTATATTTATTAGAGTCTATGATTATTGATGAAACAGCTTTAGGGAAAAGTATGGCAGATAATCCATTAGAATTAAGACCAAGTATAACGATGAAAAAATTTAAGATAGAAGGACATGAAGAACGAATAAATATAGTACTTAATAAATTAGGATTAACTAGTTTATTTTCATCTTCATATCTTGCAAATTTAAGATATAACAAAAGATGTGAAGATAATTTTGATGGAATTTGTAATCAGGCAATGCATTTATTTACTGGAGACGATGCAATAAGGACTGATAAATTTAATATAAACTTTATTTTTTCAGATTATAATTCAAAACTAACTCAATGGGCTTATCTATATAGTAGATTGCCATATATTCTTTTATATTTATATTATGTAGTTGAATATTTAGTGGAAGAAATTTGTCCAACAGAGAAATCATATATTGAAGAAATTGAATTGAGAATATTTGCACATATTCTATTAGCTAATAAAAATATTGATAAAAAATATTTTACTGGGGAATTTATAAATATAGTTGATTTTTCAGAAACAAAGATAAAAGATTTTTGTAAAAAGCAGAATAAATATTTTAATGAAATTACCATAAAACATATTGCAGAAAAAGGAATAAAATATTGTTAGATATTGTTATTTCATAGGTAATTTAATAATAAAATTTGCACCTAGTTTTGTATTTTTTGCTGTTATTGAACCTTTAAAATAGTTCTTGATTATATGATAAGTGATATACAATCCAAGTCCAGTTCCTTGGCTTTGGTGTTTGGTTGTAAAGTATATATCAAAGATTTTTTTTAGATTTTCCTGTTTTATACCACCTGCATTGTCTTCTATTTCAATATATGCATAAGCGTTATCTCTATATGTTTTTATAGAGATTTCTTTATTTTCAATTGAATTATTTATTAGAAAATCTTTTGAATTGTTGAAGATATTTAGCAATGCTTGTGATAGTTTTGAATTATTCCCAACTAAAAATATATTCTCTTTGGAGAAAGCTTTTTTAACACTAATATTATTTGTTTTTATACTTGATTCTAAAATTTGAAGAGTTTCTTCGATGGTTTGTTGTATATTTATATTTTCCAAAACATCATCTATTTTTATAAACTCATTGAAGTTATTTATAGTATTTGATAGATAGTTCACTTTTGACATAATGATATTAATTTTTTCTGATAACTCTTCATTTGATAATTTGTCCATTTCATTTTCTATTTTTATACTACTTGCAATAGTTGAAATAACAGATAATGGTTGTCGCCATTGGTGCGAAACATTTGTAATCATCTCTTCCATTTGAATGAAATGGAATTGTTGTTGAATTAGTTTTTCTTTTTCTTCATTTTCTTTTATTGCATTTCTAATTTTTATTTTAAGTGTTCTATTTAACTCTTTTAACTCTTTTTCTTTTTTTGCCCACATTCTTATAGAAGGAATTACTATAAAAATTGCTTCTATTAAAATAGTTAAAAGTGTACCAATTAAAATAAAACGTTCTCTTTGTAATAATTGGGCCGTTTTTTCATCACTCTCTTTTTGAAAACTATAAACAGCTTTATCTAAAAGAGGTAGGAGTTCAAAAGAATTATTCTCAATATCTTTTAATAAATCAGAATTATTTGTTTCATAAAAAAGAACAACTAAAGAGATAAAATCTTTAACTTTTTTATCAAGTCTATCTTCTGATAAATAAATTTTTTCTATCTCTTTTGAAGTTAAATGACTAATAATATAGTTATGTTCTTTGTTCATCAAATCAATCAATTCTTTTAGATGAACTTTTAAATTTTCATCTTTTGATTCAAAATATCTTTTTGATATAAGTGTAGTTTTTTGAGAAAGCATTCTTTGTTTTCCACTAAGATTTATTATTTTTGCATAAATTTCTTGATTGTGGATTTGTTTATTCATTGTATAGTAGGCAAAAAATGCCCAAGCAATAAGTGATGTAAATACAATAAAGTAGATACATTTGAGGCTAAAGTTTTTGTTAAATTTTTTCATTTTATATTCTTTATTTTAAGAATTAATACATATACTTAGCTTTTGATATTATAGCAGTAATATCTAATAAAAGACAAAAACAGTTGTATATATAATAAGACATTGGAAAAAAATAATTTATGAAAAGTATTAATAACATATCAATATTTGGGACAAGTAGTGATGCAGGAAAATCAACAATAACTTTTGTAATTGCAAAAATTATTCAAGACTTGGGAATAAATGTTACACCATTTAAAGCACAAAATGTTTCAAATAATTCTCATGTTTGTGATGATGGAAGTGAAATCGCTATTGCTCAATATTTTCAAGCAGAAGTTTTAGGTGTAAAAACTTCATATCATCTAAATCCAGTTTTACTAAAATCTGGTCGTGGAAGTTCTGCTTCACTTATAGTTGAGGGGAAAGTAGTTACAAATAAAGATGTAAGAGAATATTATAGAGATTTAGATTTGTTAAAACCTGCCGTTAAAAGATGTTATGAATATTTAGATGAAAAATACGATTGTGTTGTTGCAGAAGGTGCTGGAAGTCCAGTAGAGTTAAATCTTATGGATAAAGATTTATCAAATATTTTTATAGCTAACGAATACAATACAAAAATCATACTTGTGGCAGACATAGAAAAAGGTGGAGTTTTTGCTTCTATTTGGGGAGTTTATAATCTACTGCCTGAAAAACTTAGAAAGAATGTAATAGGCGTTATAGTAAATAAATTTAGAGGGGATTTAACACTTTTTGATGAAGGAATTAGAATAATCGAAGAGGATTTTAAAATCAAAGTTTTAGGAGTATTACCATATATTCCATTTAATCTTGGATTTGAAGATAGTGCTAGTTTAAAAAACTTTGTTCAAAACCCAAAAAATAAAAAACTTGATATTGCAGTAATTTCTTATCCATATATGAGTAACTATAATGATTTTGAACCACTAATTGCTGATGATGAAGTTTTAGTAGAATTTGTTAGTTCAAATATCTCTTTAGAAAAGTTTGATTTAGTGATACTTCCAGGAAGTAAACTTGTAATCAAAGATTTATTATGGTTAAAACAAACTGGATTATTTGAGCAAATTAAAAACTACAAAAAAGATATTTGTGCCATTTGTGGTGGATATGAGATGATGTTTGAAACCCTTGAAGATAAATACTCTTTAGAAAATGAAGAAGCTATCAGTGAAGAAGGTTTTGCTTTAATAGATGATGTGATAGTTTTTGAAAAAGAGAAAATTTTAGAGAAAAAGAGTTATGAGTTATTTGGCACAAAAATAGATGGTTTTGAGATACATCATGGAATGTGTCAAAAATATCCTTTGTCTTTTGAAAAGAAAAATTTTAAAGGTACTTTTGTACATAAGATTTTTGACAATGATGAGTTTAGAACAAACTATTTTAAATCTATAAAAAGTGATTATATTGGATTTGATTTTAAAGAATATAAGAAAAAAACAGTTGATAATTTTATTGGAAGTTTAAAAGAAAAGATAGATATTGATTATTTGATAAAAAGCATAAGCTAAAAGCCTTTTGCTTTTTTGATTATACTTTTTATCATATTATTAAATACAAAATAGTGTAGGGGAATTAAAGCATACCAATACAATCTTCCTAAAACACCTTTTGGATAAAAATATGCAGATTGGATTAGTTTATTATCTTTGATTTTAAACTCAAGCCAAGCTTCTCCTGGAATTTTCATTTGAGCGTATAAAAGAAGTCTTTCATTTTCTTTTAAATCAACAACTTTCCAAAAATCTAAACAATCACTAATTCTTAAATCACATTGGCTTCTTCTTCCTCGTTTTAGTCCAACACCGCCAATTAGTTTATCAATTATTCCTCTTAATTCCCACAAAAAGTCAAAATCAAACCAGCCATTAGCCCCACCAATACTAATAAATGATTTATAAACTTTAGAAGCATCTATATTTGAAATATCTTCTTCTTTTCTATCTATAAAAATTGCTTTTGATATTTCACTATTACTTGTTTTATCCCAAACTCCATCACCTTTGTCATTCCACCTACTTATTACTTGATTTTCTTCTATCTCTTTTATTGCATTTTTTACAGCATCTTCATAGGAAATAGGAGCAATATTTGGAAAATATTTTTTAGCATTTTGATTTTGGATTACAACTTCTGATTTTAATCCTTCAATTAGTGCTTTTGCAATAGAAAAAGGAACAGGAGTAAAAAGATTTAACCAATAAGATGAAAGGTTTATACTCATAAATGGAAGAGAGATTAACCATCTTTTTAGACCTAAAACTTTTGCAGTTTTTAGCATCATCTCTTTATAGCTAAGTTGTTCACTTCCAATATCTACTATTAGATTTTCTTTTTTTTCTAAATATAATGCATTATATAAATATGAAAGTACATCATCTACTGCTATTGGTTGAGCTTTTGTAGTTACCCATTTTGGAGTTGTCATAACTGGAAGTTTTTCTGTTAGATTTCTTATTATTTCAAAACTAGCACTTCCTGAACCAATTATAACTCCTGCTCGAAGCCAAATAGTTTGAACATTTTTATTTGAACTTAAAATTTCTCCAGTTTCAATACGACTTAATAAGTGTTCACTTGTATTTTCATTTTTAACTCCTAAACCTCCTAGATAGATAACTCTTTTAACATTGCATTCATTTGCCACATCTAAAAAGTTTTGAGCAGAGATTTTATCTAGGTCTTTATAGTTTTCATTACTTAAAGAGTGAATTAAATAATAAGCAGTTTCTACATCTTTTAGAGCTTCTTTTAAAGAGTCTTTATTAAAAGTGTCACCTTCAATAATTTCTATTTTATTTTGTAAGTTTGAACGTACACTATTTTTATTTCTAACAAGGAGTTTTAATTCTATATTTTTATCTTCTAGAAGTTTTTGTTTTAATCTTCTTCCAATATATCCAGTTGAGCCGGTTAATAATACTTTCATTTTTGACTCCTTTTAATAAACTATGATACTATTCCATTTTATTTAGAAATTATAACATTTATTAAAAAATTAAAATCGTAGGATTTGTAAGTTCAATGTATTATGAAGTAGCATTAATAGCATATATTTTAGATAGAGTTTTTAGAGAGTTTGAAGAATTGAAGTTTTTTAAACATCCTATTATTTTGATGGGAAATTATATCTCTTGGTTTCAAAAATATTTTTATAAAGATTCTATTTTTAGAGGAGTATTACTTACTTCTTCTCTTTTGTTTATTGTATTTATAGTCTCATATCTATTATCTTTATTTGATAATATTTTAGTTCAAGGATTTTTAGCTTCCTTTACTTTGTCTTCAAAATTACTTTATGATAGTGTAAAAGATGTAGTTTCAAGTGATGACATAAATATCAAAAGAGAAAAAATTTCAATGCTTGTAAGTCGTGATACTAAAGAATTAAGTGATAGTGATATAAACAAAGCTGCTATTGAAACTTATGGAGAAAATCTTAGTGATGGAGTAATTGCACCTTTATTTTATCTTTTATGTTTTGGAATAGTTGGAGCATTTATTTATAAAGCTGTGAATACTCTTGATTCTATGGTTGGTTATAGAAATGAGAAATATGAAAAATTTGGAAAATTTAGTGCAAGAGTTGATGATGTTTTAAATTTTATTCCAGCAAGAATAACAGCTATTTTAATCTCGATACTATTTTTTAGTTTAAAAGCATTGCTTGAGTTTAAAAAATATGGGAAAAAACATGATAGTTTTAATGCTGGGCTTCCAATATCAGCTTTAGCACTAGCTATAAATGTTAAACTTGGCGGTCCTACTTCATATTTTGGTAAGTTGAAAGATAAACCATATTTTGGAGATGGAAAAGAGATAATAGAAAAAGAAGATGTTTTAAAGGCATTATCTCTTAGAAACCGTTTAGATATTTTTATAATAATTGTATTAGTTTTAGGAGTTTTATGATGACTTATGAAGAGTGGTTTATCCAACAGGGTAATCTTCATGCAAATGTAATGAAAAAATTAACTGATAAATCAGTTGATGAGGTAATAGAGTATTTTAAATTTGAAAATATGGTAAAAAATGAACCAGATTTTTGTCCACTTTATAAAGATAATAAAAAATGTCATGATATGGAAGATTTAAATTGCTATTTATGTGCCTGTCCAAATTTTAGATTTAAAATGGATGGATTTGAAAAAACAGAAGATGGAAAAACTCTATTTTCAGTTTGTAATATCAAGTCTCGTGATGGAAGTCAATATATTGGTGAAGATTATATTCACCAAAATTGTTCGGGTTGTATAGTGCCTCATAGAGCTAAATATATTAAAAAACATTTTAATAGAAATTGGTTTGAAGTTATGAAAGATGTAAGAAGTTAAGAAATAACTACTTTGTCATATTTATGATAAAGTAGTTTTTCCCTTCTTCATATTTATATTCAAGTTTAAATCCATGTAAACTTACTATTGTTTTTACAATATAAAGTCCTAATCCAAAACCATCACTTCTTTTTTCTTCTTGTGAAAATGCTTCAGTGTAGTATGATAACTCATTTTTCAGGGGTTCACCGAAAGAGATTATTTCAATATGTTTTTTATTTGCATTGATTATTGCTTTTCTATTTGTAGAGAATTTTATCGCATTATCAATCAAGTTTTTAAGTGCAATTGACATCATATAAATATCAACATCAAATTTGAAATCTCTAATTTTTGCCGTAATATTTTCTGGATTTATCATCATAAGCTCTAAAGTTTTTGTATAAATATTAAAGAAATTAGTCTCTTCTTTATAAATCATTGTATTTTTAGAAGTTAGTTTTTCAACAGTTGCTAACTCTTTGATAATATCATCCATTCTTTTAAATGCACGTTGTAGATTTTCTCTTGTTTTATCATCTTCAAGTGTTTCTGCAATAAACATAGCTTTTGTGATAGGAGTTTTTAATTCATGCATCATATTTCGCATAAATAAATCTTTTGATTTAGATTGATTGTTTATTATATTTATAGCTTCATTAAAATTTCTAGCAATTGTTCCAATTTCATCATTACTTGTATAGTTTAGTTTTATGTCTTTTCTACCTGCAGAAAATTCTATAATTTGTTTATTTAATGTATTTAAAGGTCTTAATTTTCTTTTTAAAATTTCATATAAAAATAAAAAGGTAAATAACGATATAGCAAATCCAACAATTATAAAAGCCATACTATAGTTATGGTTTGCAGAGTCTTTTAACATAAGATTATAACCATACTGTTGAACATAAATATAATAAATATCATTGTATTTATAAACTCTATAAGTTCCTAAATAGTTTTGAGTAATTGTTAGTTCTTGAGCATTTTTAATAATTTCTAGTTTTTTATCCCTATCTTCAATAGGCATAACTTGGAATTTTTTATATAAAGCTATAAGTGATTCAACTGTTGGCTGATTTTGGAATGAACTTAAAAAATTTTCTGCAATTAATTCATATCTATTTTGAAGTGATACTTCATGTTTTTGTTTGTCATAGTTGATAAACATTGCAAAAGTTATAAAAATAGAAATAAAAGCTAATGTAAATATGATATTTACAAAAGTAGAAATAGAGATATTTTTTATCATATTAACTGATATCCAATACCTCTTACAGATTTAATATAAGTTTGACTATCATCGATTTTTGATAGTTTTGTTCTAATTCTTGAAATAATAACATCTATATTTTTAAGTGATGAATCATCTTCTATATTGTCACTTGCATAGATAAAATCTTCCCTTGCAACTACTCCATGATTTCTTTGAATTAATAGTTTTAAAATATCATATTCAGCTAATGTAAGAGTTAATGCAACACCTTTAAAGAATATTTGCATATCACTATCTTTTACTTCAAATAAAGAGTTTTGTTCAGCTTTTTTAGGCTCATCTTTTGATTCTACTCTTTTTAAAATAGTTTTTATTCTAGCTTGCAATTCTCTTGGATTATATGGTTTTGGAAGATAATCATCAGCACCTCTTTCTAATCCCATAACTTTATCTAAAATATCATCACGAGCAGAACTAATGATAATTGGTATATCTGATTTTTCTCTGATTTTTGGAATTAATTCTAATCCATCAATTTCTGGAAGAGTTAAATCAAGAATAATAAGTTGATAATCTTTATGTACATTAAGCATTGATAGTCCATTATATGGACTATCAGTGTTAACAACTTCTATATCAAATGATTTTAAATAATCAGTGATGATTTGAGCTAATTCTAAATCATCTTCTATCATAAGTACTTTTATTATGGCTTATCCTTTTATTGAATTACGAACATTATTGTTTGTCCATATCTATTTACATAAACTCTTTTGTATTTACTATTATATCTTTTTAATGCTGTTTCGATATTTGTAAAGTTTTTAATTTCAACATCTTCTATTTGAATAATAATATCACCAGCTTGGAAACCAGCTTTTTCTGCTTTAGATTTTGGTTCAACATCAGAAATTAAAATTCCTGTTGAATCACTTGATAATCTAAATTGTTTTTGTGTTTCAGCATCAATTTGACTAAGTTTTAAACCACCTAAGAAAGTATTGTTATCTGATTGAATTTGCACTAAACTTGTTCTATCACCTAAAACAATATTTAATGACATATCTTTACCATCTCTTTCTAAATCTATTTTGATTTTTTCATCTGGTTTAAAAGATGCAATTGTGTTTTGTAAAGAGCTTCTATCTTTTATCTCTTTTCCATTGATAGCATAAATTAAGTCGCCTCTTTTTAGTCCATATTTAGCAGCAGGTGTTTCAGAAGAGATATCTAAAACTAATGCACCTTCTTTTCTTTTATAAACTTTTGATAATTCACTATCCATATCAGCAATAGCAACACCTAAATAACCTCTAGTTACTTTACCATCAGCAACAAGTTTTTCAACTACATCTTTTACCATTGCAACTGGAATTGCAAATCCAATACCATTGTTTCCACCACTTTTTGAGATAATTGCAGTGTTAATACCTATTAATGCACCTCTACTATCAACCAATGCACCACCTGAATTTCCAGGATTTATAGAAGCATCAGTTTGAATATAGTTTTCATATCTATTTATTCCAACTTTATTTTTATTAAGTGCAGAGATAATACCTTGTGTTACAGTACTTCCTATTCCAAATGGGTTTCCAATAGCAAAAATAACATCACCAACTAATAAACTATTTGAATCACCAAGTTTTATAGGATTAAGTGGAATATTTGATTCAATTTTTATAACAGCAATATCACTATCTGCATCTTTACCAATAAGTTTTGCATTATATTCAGTTGTATCATCACCAATAGTAACTGTTATCTCTTCCGCATTTTCAATAACATGGTTATTTGTAACGATGTAACCATCCTTTGAAACAATAACACCAGAACCTAAAGATCTTTGGACTCTATTTTGTTTTAACTGATTTCCAAATTGGTCACCAAAAAATCTTTTGAAAAATGGATCGTTAAACATTTGAAGAGGTAAAGTATCAAGGCTTGTATCAACATGTCTTTTAGCAGAAATATTAACAATTGAATTTACAGAATTTTTAATACTACTATTAAATGACAAAATTTCACTTGTTGAATTTGGAGCCACTCTCACAGGATTTTTATCCATCATCTCAAAATCTATTGTTTTTGCAAATAGTTGAGTCGCAAGTATTGTAGAAATTATTAAAAGTTTTTTCTTCACTTTCATATCCTTTTTCGATTTATTATGTTGACATTCTAAAGTATAAGAGTAAACTATTTTCCAATAAACAGTTAATCAAAAGTTAATTAAAACAGGGATTTATCCCTATTTTAATTATAAATCAGTTTTTAGAACAGCCCCAGAACTTGCATTTGTTACTAGTGCTCTATATTGTCCTAACCAAGAAGAGTTAAGAGGTTTTTTTAGAGGTACGAATTCATCTCTTCTTTGAGCAATTTCTTCAAATGTAAGATTTACACTTAAAATATATTGGTCAACATCAATATGAATTTCATCACCATCTTTTAGTAATCCAATCATTCCACCTTCAGCTGCTTCTGGACTTACATGTCCAATTGAAGCACCTCTTGTTGCACCTGAGAATCTTCCATCAGTAATTAATGCAACTTTATCTCCAAGTCCCATTCCCATGATTAATGAAGTTGGAGCAAGCATTTCTTGCATTCCAGGACCACCTTTTGGACCTTCATATCTGATAACAACAACATCACCAGCTTTTACTTTTCCAGAAACAATTCCTTTAATAGCTTCAGGTTGTCCATCAAAACAAACAGCTTTTCCTGTGAAAACTCTACTTCCAGTAATTCCAGCAGTTTTAATAACAGCACCTTGTTCAGCTAAGTTACCATAAAGAATTGCTAATCCACCAACTTGTGAATAAGGATTATCAATAGTATGAATAATATTTGTATCTTTGATATAAGCATCTTTGATTTTTTCTAATACAGTTTCACCAGAGATTGTAAGGTTATCTAATAAAATGTCATCACCTCTTTTTGTCATCTCTTTCATAACTGCATTTACACCACCAGCTTTATTGATATCTTCCATGTGAACAGTTGATAAAGATGGAGAAATTTTTGCAATATGAGAAACTCTTTTAGAAATTTTATTAATATCTTCAAGATTAAAGTTTACATTTGCTTCTTTAGCAATAGCTAACATATGTAAAACTGTATTTGAACTTCCACCCATTGCCATATCAACAGCAAATGCATTTTTAACTGCGTTTTCATTTAAAATATTTTTTAATTTGTATTTTTCTCTAGCTTGTGCATCAAGTGCAATTTCACAAATTCTTCTAGCAGCTTTTCTATATAACTCTTCTCTTTCAGGAGTTAAAGCTAAGATAGTTCCATTTCCAGGAAGTGCAATTCCCATAGCTTCCATAAGTGTATTCATAGAGTTAGCTGTAAACATCCCTGAACATGAACCACCACTTGGACATGCATTACATTCAATATCTTTTAACTCTTCATCACTCATTTGTCCAGCTTCATGTTTTCCAACAGCTTCAAATGCAGTTGCTAAGTCAATTGGAGTTCCATCTTTTGTGTAACCTTTTTCCATTGGTCCACCTGAAACAAAAATTGTTGGAACATTAACTCTTAAAGCTCCCATAATCATACCTGGTACAATTTTATCACAGTTTGGAATAGCAATCATCGCATCAAGTTTATGTGCATTCATAACTGTTTCAATAGAGTTTGCAATTAATTCTCTTGAAGGAAGAGAAAATAACATCCCATCATGTCCCATTGCAATACCATCATCAACTCCAATAGTATTAAATTCAAATGGTACACAACCATTTGCTTTTATCTCTTCTTTTATAATAGCTGATACTTTATCTAGGAAAAAATGTCCTGGAATTAATTCAATAAAAGAGTTTGCAACTCCAATAAATGGTTTATCAAAGTCTTCGTCTTTAAGTCCTGTTGCTCTTAATAATGATCTATGAGGTGTTCTATCAAATCCTTTTTTTACTTCATCACTTCTCAATGTATTATCCTTTAAATATGCGTAATTTATATGGCTAGATTATACATTTATTGCTGTTCATTTTTTATTAAATAGAATAAATATTTAGAAATTTACAATTTTTGTTAAAAAACTCTTGACAAAAAGAAAAAAAGCTATTATAATTCCAGTCCAATTTGAGTGAAAGACTTAAATTGCTTACCTATAAAAGCGAGTGTGGCGGAACAGGTAGACGCGTTGGACTTAAAATCCAATTCCCGTTTGGGAGTATCGGTTCGATTCCGATCATTCGCACCATTATTAATGAGTAGAGAGTTGACAGAGTTGGTCGATTGTACCGGTTTTGAAAACCGGCGAGGTTCACGCCTCCGAGGGTTCGAATCCCTTGCTCTCTGCCATTTTTTAAACTTAAATCATTTAACTTTTTATCATTATTTGATTTAACTTATCCAATATTTTGTTGGAGGTATAGCAAAGCTGGTAATGCCTCGGATTGCAAATCCGACATGCGTTGGTTCGAGTCCGACTACCTCCTCCACTTTTCAATCTAAAACAATCCAAATAAATCTAAACTAATCCCAAAGAATCAATACTTTTAAAGCTTTTTTTACAGCTAAAAATGTATAGAATTTATTTCTATTTTAAAATTCTTTTTCTCAATAATAAGTTTTATATGTATATTGTTATTTATCTTTTATAAATAATGATTTGTTTGCTATAATCACATTCTATGAAAAAGGGAACAAATGGTATTTGAAAATGAAAAAAAGCTATTAAGAATTATAAAATATACTCCTACAATTTTTGTTCTTACAATTACAATTTTTGTTTTGACTGCATCTTTTTGGGATAATAAAAAGAAATTTGAAAAAGATAAAGAAAAAATTCGTTTAGAATATATTCAAAAAAATGAAGAACTTATCAAACAAAGGGTTTATGAAGTTTATGATTATATTAAAAGAGAACAAGAATACACAGAATTAGAACTAAGAAAAACTCTAAAAGAAGCAATTGATACAGCCTATAATATATCAAATACTATTTACGAAAATAATTTAGATAAAAGTAAAGATGAAATCAAAAAATTAGTTATTGATGCTTTAAGAAATGTGAGATTTAATAGTGGTAGAGGTTACTATTTTATATATGAAAACAGTGGAAAGAATGTTTTATTACCATATAATAAAGAGCTTGAAGGAAAAAGTTTTTGGAATCATCAAGATGCAAAAGGTTCATATATTATAAGAGATATGACAAATCTTTTATCTAAAAACGACGAAGCATTTTACGAATGGTATTGGTACAATCCAATAAAGCCAGATGTTCAAAGAAAAAAAATTGGATTAGTCAGAAATCTTCCTCAATTTGATTGGTTTATTGGTACAGGTGAATATTTAGAAGATTTTGAAAAAGAGGTTCAAGAGAGAGTTTTAAGAAATATAAGAGAGATAAGATTTGGAAATAATGGATATATATTTGTTATTAATTATGATTCAATATATTTAAGTCATATAAGAAAAGAGTTTGTAGGACAAAATGCAATAAAAAATAATGATACTGTTGAAATAAAAAAAGTTATTGAAGATTTAATTGAAATATCTAAAAAAGGTGAAGGATTTTATACATATATACAAAATAAAAAGCCAGATAATGAACAATCTATTAAAAAAATAAGTTTTGTAAAAGGTCTGAATAATTGGTCTTGGATGATTGGAACAGGATTTTATGAAGATGATATGCAAAGAGCTATTAATGATAAAAAAGAGGAATTAAACCAAGAATTTAGAGATTATCTTTTTAAAACAATAATATTTACATGTATTCTAATCTTATTTTTGATGATAATATCTATTTATTTTTCAAAAATTTTACAAGAAAAATTTAAAAAATATCAAAATGAAAGAACTAAACAACAAAATATTATAGCTCAACAAGCAAAAATGGCTGCAATGGGTGAAATGATTGGAAATATTGCTCATCAATGGAGACAACCTTTATCATCTATTTCTACATCAGCAACAGGAATGAAGTTACAAAAAGAGTTGAATATTTTAGAAGATAAGTTTTTAATTGAAGGATTAGAACAAATAAACAACTCAGTACAATATTTATCTACTACGATTGATGATTTTAGGAATTTTTATAAACCAGATAAAAATAAAAAAGAGTTTAGAATTTTAGAAACAATAAATAAAGTTATAAATTTAGTTGATTTACAATTTAGGTCTAACGGAATAACAATAATAAAAAATGGTCAAGATGTAAAAATAAACTCTTTTGAAAATGAGTTAATGCAAGTATTGATTAATATTTTAAATAACGCAAGAGATGAACTTATCAAAAAAGATAAAGATTATGAAAAATTAATTTTTATTGATGTTTTAAAAAATCAAAAAAATCTTTTAGTACAAATTAAAGATAATGCAGGAGGAATTCCAACAGATATAATTACTAGAATATTTGAACCTTATTTTACAACAAAAAATCAATCTGAAGGTACTGGAATAGGTCTTTATATGAGTAGAGAAATAATTAGTAAAAGTATGAATGGAGAAATAAATACCAAAAATGTAACTTTTGAGTATGAAGGAAAAAGTTATGAAGGTGCTTTATTTGAAATAATAATTCCAATTGATTAATAAAAGCTATTTTCACACAATTATTCCACAATAGTTTTGATATTATTCCACATTGTTTTTGAGGAAACAAAAAATTCAAAAAAGGACGCAATCCATGAAAAAAATTTTATTAGGAACAGTTGTAGCAGTAGCTTTATTAACAGGTTGTACAGAAGAGAAAAAAGCACCTGAAACTAAAACAGAAGTAACTACAACAGAAACTAAAACTGAAGCAACAACTCCTGCGCAAGAAACTCAAAAAGAAGAGACAGCACCAGCTGCTCAAACTGAAAATAAATAATTTATATTTTTTAAATCTGTGCTTTTTTAGCGCAGATTTTTATAAAAAAACTCCATTAACTAAATAATATCTAATCACATAAAAAGAACATAAAAACAGAAAAAGAGTATTAAATATCAAAGAGTATTTATACGTATAAGCTAAATCTTTATCAATAAAAGTTTTTAAAATAAAACTTGAAACACCAAAAAAAGTTCCTAAAAATAGAGTTCCCCAAATAAAATATCCAATAAAATAATACTCTTTTTGAAGCATACAAAAAGGGCATTGATGAGTTGGAAGTTGGTATATGTAGGTTGAGAAAAAGTAAGTTACCGCATAATAACCAATATATAAAAACATAAAATTTATTATTAGATTCAAAAAAGATGATTTTTGTAAACTTAAAATCGTTGTTAAAATATATAAAAGATAAAAAACAATCAAAAGATTTGAAATTGATAAATCAAAAGGTATTTTAGTTCCAGTATTATTAACTCCAAATATTACAGAACAACACATAACAGGTTCTTTTGTAGAGATATTATCTAAAAATGAGAAATCTAAAAAAAGTTCAATAATAGATAAAATAAAAATGAAAATATATAAAAAGTATTTTTTCTTTGTATATGGATATGTTTTTTCTTTTAAATCTAAAGAGTTTATTATCAACCAAACACCAATAAAAAACAAAATCAAGATTTTTAAGGCTAGATTTATTTGACCAAATTCATTTGCTCCAACAATTCCAGCTGCACACATAGCACCTGGGACAATATTTGATAAATTATCTAAACTATAAGCAAAATAGGGAAATAAAACTATTTTTACAATTAGCGTGAAACTAATGATTAAAATCACTAAATAAGAGGTTTTTTCAAGTTTATATTGTTTGTTTGTTGTTTTATTAAAATCCCAATTTTTTATAATAGAGAGTGAAAAATAAAAAGCAATTGTTAATAAAATAAAAAGAATAATTTGCACAAATAAAAATATAATTACTTCGTTTGATAATAAAATACTACTCACTAATTATTCCATTTTTTATATTTATAACGTTGTCAATAAAATCAAGATTATCAAAAATTGGGTCGTGAGTTGCAACAATAATTGTTTTGTTTAATTTTTTTAACTTTTTTAAATTTTCAATAAATTTGATTGAATTATCAAAATCAAGATTTGCAGTTGGTTCATCACAAAGAATAATATCAGGATTATTTACAATTGCTCTTGCTATTGCACATCTTTGTTTTTCTCCACCTGAAAGATTTGATACTAACTCATCTTTTTTATGTGAAATATTTGCTATTTCTAAAGCTTTTAAAACTTTTTCATTTATCTCTTTTTGAGAAAATCCAAGAGGAATCAAAGGAATTGAAACATTATCCTTTACACTTAATTCATTAAATAGATTATATGATTGGAAAATAAAACCTAGTTTTTTTGCTCTAAAATTAGAACTATGTAAATCTGGAAGTTTAGCAACACTTTCATCATCAATAATAATTTCACCACTTGTTGGTTTTTCCATAGTTGCAATAAGTGATAAAAGAGTTGATTTCCCACTTCCACTAATACCTTTTAAAATTACACAAGTTGAAGTTTCTATCTCTAAATTTATATCTTTTAGAGCATAAAACTCTTTTTTTGTATTTTCATAAAATATTTTATTTAGGTTTTTTATTTGTATCATTTCATACTCTTTGTAGAATCAATAATAGCAACTTTCCAAACAGGAATTAAAACAGCACTTAAAAATGGAATCATAAAAAATAAAAATAGGGTGATTAAACTACTTATTTCAATATTTGAAGATATTATAAAATCATTTTGAATATTTGAAAAACCTATAAAAATATTTTTTAAAATAGGAGCATTTAAAATGAATATAAAAATATAAGCCAAAATAACTCCAATAATAAATGCCATAAAACCAACTATAAAATTTTCCATGATTTTGAGTTTGATAATATCTTTTATACTCCAACCAACGGCTTTTAAAATACCAATTTCTCTTTTATCAGTTGAACTTATCATTGAATATCTTTGGTATAAAATCAAAATAAAAGTAAATAAAACAACAATAAATAAAATTAAAAATATTCCACCTTTGTAGTTGAACATATTTTCATACATTTTTTTTAATTCATCTTTTTGTAAAACTCTTATATTTGAATGCTCTAATAATATTTGTTCTTTTACATTTTGTCTTTCTAAATTATTTGGAACATTTAAAATAATATCTGTTGCTTCCTCTTCATTTATATTTAATATTTTTTTTGCAAGATTTATATCCATAATTATCAAATCATTTGCAACTATATTTGACTCTTTTGGTAAATCTTTGAAAATTTTTATAGTTTCTAAATTTTTATTTGAAAGTTTAAAATCATAAGAATCAAAATAGTGATATTTATCAAAGATTTTTTTTACACCATTTCCAATAATCATTGAGTTTGCACTTAAAAAATCAGAGATATTTAAAATATTTAGAAGTTCTTTTGTATTTTTATTTGTTGTTTCTTCAAAAAAATCAATACCTATAATTGTAAAATAAATATTTTCTGGCATAAAATAGTATAAACCATAAACTCTTTGTTGAACAGAAGTTACACCATTTATAGAACTAAAATCATCAATCCAAGAAGTAGGAATATTTTGTGTTTTTCCGCTATTTATTTTTTGTATTACAAAATCACTTTGATTTTCTAAAGTAGAATTTATTTCTTTTTGTAAAGAATTTTTTAAAAATAGAATAGATGATGTTAAAAAAACTATTAATATAGAAATTATAAAAATAGCTATATGTTTTGATTTGTGTTTACTTAAAAGTAAAAATAAGAAATTTAAAAAAACGCTATTTTTCATATACAAAATCCAAATAATTTATTTGTATTGGAAGTGGATAAAGATTTGTTGAATAATCTTTGTACTCTTTTATTCTAGCTTCAAAAATATTGTTTGAATAAGCAAGATTAGGAATTTTTGTAATGTTAGTAATTTTTGATGAATAATTAATCTTTTTATTAATAGTTGGATGAATAAAAATAAAGAAAATAAACATTGATATTAACACTGATATAAAAGAAATATATATTTTTGATAAAGTAGTGATAATAAACTCCTTTTGATAAAAATATTGTAGCAATTTTAAGTTAATTAACTGTTAAAGAAATATCAATAAAATTTATAAAATATATTTTTTTTTGTGATTTTTAATATTATTTATTTTTCATGAAATACCTAAAAATAGAGCCTTAAGCCTTATTTAATAAATTATATATAATAAAAAGTATATAATTGCGCGAATATTTAAGGAGAGAGAGTATGCCAAATAAAAATCAAATCGATGAGTTAAAAGAGATATTACTTGGAAGAAAAGAGAATATTTTAACGAACATTCAAAATAGTAGATCAAATATTGATCAACTTAAAGAACAAGATATTAATGATGAGTTAGATTATGCTGAACTTGTTAGTGATTCTTTCACTGAAGGAATGATTGCAAATCATCAATTAGATGAATTAAATCAAATTGAAGATGCGCTTAAAAAAATATCTGCTGGAACTTATGGTATTTGTGATATGTGTGGAGTAACTATTCCTCTTGGTAGATTAAAAGCTAAACCATTTGCAAAGTTTTGTACAGAGTGTAGAACTGTTTACGAACAAGAAGCTGGGAAAAGAGCAAAAAATTGATAAAAAGATTTTATCCTTTAAACGATAAAACTTTAGATTTTAAATTTATCCAAAATGAAGAAGATTTTATAGTTGAAGAACAACCTATAAAATTTTCTCAAAGCGGTAGTTTTCTAGTTTTAAAAATAAAAAAAACAAATTGTGATACTTGGGAATTAATTGATAGACTAGCAAAATTCCTAGGGATTTACTCAAATGAGATAGGTTATGCTGGATTAAAAGATAAAAGAGCAACAACTACTCAATATATTTCAATTCCTAAAAAATATTCAAAAGAGATAAAACTTTTTAAAAGCAAAAAAATAGAAATACTTGAAACATGCTTACATAATCAAAAGCTAAATATAGGTGATTTAGAAGGTAATAGATTTAAAATCAATCTACATAATGTAGAAGTTTCTGATATAAATCATATTCAAAAGATTATAAAAGTTATTACTAAAAATGGAATGCCAAACTATTTTGGTTATCAAAGATTTGGTAAAGATGTTATGGAAAATCTTGATAAAGCAAAATCTGTAATTTATGGTGAAGAGATTATCAAAGATAGGAAGTTAGCAAAAATGTTAATTTCTGCTTATCAAAGTAGTTTTTTTAATGCTTGGTTAGTAGAAAGACTTAAATTAAATGAAAATGAATTTAAGTTACTCGATGGAGATATTTTTTTAGATTTAGAAAAAGATAAACTATTTACTCCAAAAGCTATTACAGAAAAAATAATAAAAGACTTTAAAGATTTTAAAGTAGTTCCAACAGGATTACTTCCAGGAAGAAAAGTTTTTAAATCTATTGGTGAGGCTTTAAAAATAGAAGAAAAATATGATGATTTATATATTCAAGAAAAAGGTTATAGAAGAGAAGCTATAGTTTTTCCAAAAGATATATCTTGTAAATATGATGCTTCAAAAAAAGTATCTAGTTTAGATTTTATTTTACCAAAAGGTTCATACGCAACTGTATTAGTTGAATTTTTAGCTAATAGAAATTTTGCTTAATAAAGATGATGTAAGTTTGATTTAATCAAACTTATATCATTGAGTTTTTATGGAAGAGTTATATATTTAGAGTTATAGTATATTCTATTTCCAACTGCAATCATTCTTTCTTCATTATCGAAACTGAAATCATAAACTGCATCTTGTTTAAAATCAGCACTTACGTTTATTAAAAAACCTTGAGATTCAACAGCATATAATGAATCAGTAAATGCTAAAGCATGAATTTTTGCATATTTGTATTTTTTCTTTGCAACTTCTTCTAAGTTAGCTGTTAATTTGATTAGTTGTCCATCAACAGTTGCGATATATACATTCTCTTTATTTACAATAATATCTCTTAAGTCATACTCTTTTGATAAAACTTCTTTTGGAGAAATTGAAACAATTTTATTTGGACTAGCAACGATTAATGTTTGACTACTTTCTATTACATTTAATGAAATGATATTATTAAATTCATTATCAGGGTCAACAGCTATATTTTTAACTGATTCATTATTAATTGCAGAAACAATAATTACTTTTCCATTTAATGTTGGGAATAAAATCAAGTTACCCATAAAATATGGATTTGCAATTCTTGTATCATTTGCTAATGATAAAGGTAAATACTCTTTAAATAAAGTTTTATCAGTATTCATATCAATTAGTTCAATTGTATTATTTGAGTAAACAACAGCTAATTTACCATTTTTAATAGTTGCTGCAACAACTACATCTTTAACTTTTTTCTCTTGATTTCCAATTAATAATTTATCAATATAATTAGTTGCTATTACTTTTCCATCGTCAGTTAGATTTATAAAATCAAAACCTTCTGGTAACTCAAATTCAGATATACCATTTTTTGTGATAATTCTATTATCATCTAGTGTAGCACCTATTTTATTCATAGATTTGATTGATGAAGACATTGACTCTTTGTTTAATTCTATGTTGCTACTTACATCTTCTGGTTCATAATATTTTTTACTAGAACAAGCTGTAAATAAAAGTAGCGCTGATAATGAAACCAATAAATATTTCATGTTTTTTCCTTATTTTGTAAGTAAGTAGTGATTTAGTAAATTAGCTAATTCATATGCTTTTGAAGTTTGTGGAATTTTATTTAATGAAGTTTTAGCTTCTTCATATTTCCCTTCATTAACTAAAATTAGTGCTTTGTTAAATATTGCAAATTCTTTAATCAAAAAATCATTTTGTAATGATAAATTATCTAATTTTTCAATACTGTTACTTTGTGTTGCAAGTTGAAATTCCATTAACTCTTTTAACATTGGAATATCAATTTGAGCAGATTTATTTTCTTTTTTTGCTTCTAAAAATAGTGCAATCTCGTAAAGTTTTTGATTATTGTTTTTTAATATTTCTAAAGCTTTTTTATCACCATTATTTAGATAATTGTTAAGAGCAACATTTGCTTCAAATTTATTTGCATTATCAATATTTTTTTTGATTATGATACCAATTGACCCAACAATGATTATAACTATAAATGCAAAGATTAATGTTTTATATTTTTTAAAAAATCTTTCACCTTTCACGAAATTTTCGAGAAATTTCTCTTCGTTACTTAGTTCATTTTTTACATAATTAACATCTTCTTTTATACTCATTTTAATGACCTTTTTCTAAAGTAGTTGATATGGTACAAGATTTTTAATAAAATCTTACTTTTATAAAGTTTTTTGTATAATTTTTTTCTATAAATTTTAAAGGTTATTAAAAAAATGAATAGAATAATATTAGCTTCCACAATTGCATTAATTTTATCACAATCTCTTTTCTCAAAAGAGGAAGTTGTTCAAACTGAACAAAGTAGGTTTGAATCGTTATCTAAACTAACAAAAGTAATAGGAACAGTTGAAAAATATTATGTTGATGATATTAAACTTCAAGAAATAGTTGACAAAGCATTAAAAGGTTTAATGCAAGAATTAGACGCACATTCAACATATCTTGATAAAAAAGCATCAAAAGAGATGAGTATTCAAACTAAAGGTGAGTTTGGTGGATTAGGAATAACTGTTGGAATGAGAGACGGTGCTTTAACTGTTATTTCTCCAATTGATGATACTCCAGCTTTTAAAGCAGGTATTAAATCTGGTGATATTATTTTAAAAATCAATGAAACATCAACAATAGGTATGACTTTAGATGAAGCAGTAAATCTTATGAGAGGTGAACCTAAAACCGATATTGTTGTAACTGTTGTAAGAAAAGGTGAATTGAAACCACTTGAAATAAAAATGAAAAGAGATATTATAAAAATACAATCAGTTTTTGCTAAGAAAATAGAAAAAGAAGATGTAATGTATTTAAGAATTTCAAGTTTTGATACAAAAGTTACAGAAGATTTAGAAAAAATTATAAGTGAAAATAAAAATATTAAAGGGTTTATTTTAGATTTAAGAAATAATCCAGGTGGTTTATTAAATCAAGCAATAGGTGTTGTAGATTTATTTGTTGACAAAGGTGTTATTGTTTCTCAAAAAGGAAGAACAGCTGAAGATGAAGAAAAATTTGAAGCAAGTAGTTTTAATACTAAAACAAAATTACCTTTAGTTGTAATTGTAAATGAAGGTTCTGCATCTGCTTCTGAAATCGTAAGTGGTTCTTTACAAGATCACAAAAGAGCAGTTGTTATTGGAGAAAAAACATTTGGAAAAGGTTCAGTGCAAGCTGTACTTCCAATCGACAATGAAAGAAGTGAAAATATTAAATTAACTATTGCTAAATATTATTTACCAAGTGGAAGAACTATCCAAGCAACAGGAGTAACTCCAGATATTATAGTAGCTGCAGGTAAAGTAACTCAAAGTGATGACAATGCAATAAAAATAAAAGAAGCTGATTTGAAAAAACATCTTGAAGGAGAACTTGAAAAAGTAGATGATGTAAAAAAAGAAGAATTAAAAGTTATGAATGATGAAACTAAAAAAGTAATAACAGGTGAAGATTTACTAGAAGATAATCAATTGAATACTTCATTAGCAATCTTGAAAAGTTTAATAATAATGAATAAATAATAGGAATTTTAATGAAAATTAGTGATATTGTAGCACTTGGTCTTTGGCCAGAATCAAAAAAAACTACAACTCAAAAAGGTATTGCAGAACTTGAAGAGTTAGGTTACAACTTATTTTATATTGGAAAAAATGCAGACCTTTATACTTGTCCAGGTGATGATGCAAAAGTTTTATTAGTTAGAAGTGATAGATGTTCGGTATTTGATATTCCATTAAATCTTGAAATTGAAGGAAAAGGTGTTTCTCAAACTGCAATTTCAAATAATGGTGCAAAATTTGCAAAACAATCTGGAATTAGAACAGCAATTTTAGATGAAACAGTTGACCAAAATTTAAGTGTAGCTCCAAGATGCCAATTGATGGAATTATGTAAAGCATTAGAAGCAGAAATTGATGGAGAAGTAGTTCAATTTGAATTAATTTTTAGAAATTATTTAACAGGTTCTTTATTTGAAGCAACACAAAAAGGACAAGACCCTTATGGATTAAATCTTTCTTCTGATTTAAAAGAGTGGTCAAAATTTGAAACACCATTATTTACTCCTACAACAAAAGGTGTAAAAGATATTCCTTTAAATTCTCAAAAAGTAAGAGAAACTTTCCCTGAGATTATTTCTAGTTTAGAAAAACTATTTAAAGATTTTACTAAATTTGCAGAAGAGAATGGAATTATTGTAGTTGATACAAAACTTGAAGTTTTCGTAAATTCAAAAGGTGAATGGATTTTAGGAGATGAAATTTTAACTCCTGAAAGTTCAAGATTTATCTCTAAAGAAGATTTTGATGCAGGTAATTATATCTCTATGGATAAACAAATTTTAAGAGATTTTGGAAAAGCTCAAAACTGGAAAGAACAAGCAAAAGAATTAAAAGCTGGTCAAAAATTAGATGTTGTTGTACCACAAGAAATAAAAGATAAAATTTTAAGTGGATATACAACTATTCTTAATAGATTAAGTAAATAGGAAAAACTAAGCTAAATTGCTATAAGGCAGTTTTAGATATAATCGCAAAAAATATAAATTGAAGGTGACAAATGAAAGCAATTGTAAATGTAGGATTAAAACAAGGTGTTCTTGATGATCAAGGTAAAGCAACTCATCATGCTTTAGATACATTAGGTTTTAAAGAGATTGTTAAAGATGTAAGAATTGGAAAACAAATTATTATTGAATTAAACTCTTCAAGCAAAGAAGAAGCTGAAGTTGAAGTAAAAAAAATGTGTGAAAAACTTTTAGCTAACACAGTTATTGAAGATTATAATATAGAAATAGTAGGTTAATATGAAAATATCAGTATTACAATTTCCTGGAACAAACTGTGAATATGATACAAAATATGCTTTTGAACAATTAGGATGTGATGTAGAAATTATATGGCACAAAGAGAGCAAAATCCCATCTGACACTGATTTAGTTGTAATTCCAGGGGGATTCTCTTATGGTGATTATTTAAGAAGTGGGGCAATTGCTAGATTTGCAAATGTAATGGAATCTGTAAAAGAATATGCTTCAAAAGGTGGAAAAGTTTTAGGAATTTGTAATGGATTTCAAATATTATTAGAAGCTGGATTATTACCTGGAGCTATGAAAAGAAATGATTCTTTACATTTTATCTCTAAATATCATACTTTAAAAGTTATTAATAATGATAATACTTTTTTATCTTTAACAAAAAAAGGTGAAGTATTAAATATTCCAGTTGCTCACCACGATGGAAATTACTACATTGATGCTGAAGGTTTAAAAGAGTTAGAAGAAAACAATCAAATTCTTTTAAAATATTGTGACAAAGAAGGAAATTTAGTAAATATGAATGGTTCTGTTTCTAACATTGCTGGAATTTGTAATAAAGAAAAAAATGTATTTGGTTTAATGCCACACCCAGAAAGAGCTATTGAGGAAATTTTAGGTTCTGTTGATGGTGTAAATATGTTAAAGGGTTTTTTACAATAAAGAGATGTTAAATCTCTTTATGTAAAAAAATAAAATGAAAAAATCATTTTTATTAATAACTCTATTCATTGCTTTTTTTTCTATAGATCTTTTTGCTGCAAAAAATTTATATTTATCATACAAAAAAATTCCAAGTAACGTTTATAAAAATCAAAAATTTGAAGTTGTTGTTAAAGCTTTAGTAACAACAAATAATTTTACAAATCTTTCAACATCTTTTTCCGAATCATCAAATATAACTTTATTAAATCCAAATTCTGCATGGAAAAAAATATCAAATGATACTTATGAAAATAGTTATTATTTTAAAGTTAAATCAGGAAATTTTAGATTACCAGATATAGAAGTAAAACTATGGAGTGGTGACTCATTAATTGATATTAGTCAAATATCTAGCACACCAATAAGATATTCAGATATAAATGGTGATGATAGATTTTCAAATATCATCGCAGATAATATTCTATTAAAAGCATATAAAACAAAACAATATAATAATAAAGAAGCACTAACAATTATTGATATAGATGCCCAAAACTCAAATTTAGAAGATTTTAAATTAAAAAATATAGAAGAACAGGGAATTTCAAATATAAAAGAGTGGGAAGGTACACAAAATTTAGTTTATTATTTTGTAACTCCTATTTATCAAAAAAATTTAATATTTACATATTATAACTCGATGACAAAAAGTTTTAAAGATGTAAAAATTCCTTTAATTTTACAAAATGAATTAGTAAGTACTCAAACAGATTTAAATCCAAATGATTCTACTTTTGAAAAATACAAAAAAGTAGCGGCAATAATCGTTTTTGTTTTACTTTTATTATTATATATTTGGAAAAGAAAAAAATGGTTACTATTATTAGTTGTAATTACTTTTGTTGTTGCAGTTCTTTATAATCTTCCAAATCAAAAAGGTATAGTAAAACAAGACTCATTTGTTTATATTTTACCAACAAAAAATTCTACAATATTTTTCAAAGTTGATAAAGAAGAAAAAGTTGAAATTTTACAAAGAAAAAATGGTTTTATAAAAATATTGGGTGTTGATAATGGCTTTATAGGCTGGATAAAGGAAGAAAGTTTTGGCACGAATTAGAGGAATCATACTTTTTATACAATTTTCAATAACTGTTGCAATTACAGTATTATGTATGTACATTTTTAGAAATCATACACATAAAGTTATAAAAATTTGGATGAATTTTCAAATGTTTGTTCTTGGAATAAAACTAGAAATTGAAGGTAAACTTGATGAATCATGCGATATGTTAATTATGAATCATCAATCTTTACTTGATATCATTGTCATTGAATACATTCATTCTAGAGATTTAGCTTGGGTTGCAAAAAAAGAGATTACAGATTTATTTTTCTTTGGACATATTATTAAAGCGCCAAGAATGATAAGTGTTGATAGAGAAAATAAAGCTGGAATTATTCATTTATTAAAAGAGACAAAAGATAGACTTGATAAAAAAAGACCAATAGCAATGTTCCCCGAAGGAACTAGAAGTGATGGCACAAAAATGGGGAGTTTTAAACCTGGTGCTAAAATGGTTGCAAATAAATATAATTTAAAAGTTCAACCAATTATTTTATTTAACACAAGAAATATTGTAGATTCAAAAAGCCTTAAAGCAGCTCCTGGTGTTGTAAAAGTTGTTTTTTTAGAGCCAGTTCAAGCTTCAAAAGATACAACTTGGTTTGAAGATACAGAACAGAAAATGAACGAAGCATTTAATAAAGAGTATAAAAATTATGTCTCTTAGTTGGCAAACAATTTTAGCCATAGGTTTAGGGGGATTTTTAGGTGCAATTACAAGAGCATATGCTGTTCATTTTACAAACAAATATATACCTTTAGAATTTCCTTTAGGAATCTTATTAGTAAATTTAATAGGTTCTTTTATTATAGGTGTATTATTTGCCTATTTCTCTCATTATACAGTTTCAATGAATTTAAAAGCTTTTTTAACAACAGGTTTTTTAGGAGCATTAACTACATATTCTACATTTGCAATTGAAACTTATTTATTATTTGGAACTTCTTTATATCTTGCAATTTTAAATATTTCACTAAATTTAATAGGAACAATTTTATTTGCTGGAAGTGGATATAAGTTAGTTCAATTCTTTCTAAAGTAATATACTCAAAATTTTTTTAAGCATTAAATAGTTATAATGGTTCCCAAAAAATCAATAAAATAAGGATAAGTCATGAGTATGCCAGGTGGTATGGAGTGGTTATTAATTGCATTAGTAGTATTATTATTATTTGGTGGTAAAAAAATACCTGAGCTTGCAAAGGGATTAGGTTCTGGAATCAAAAACTTTAAAAAAGCTGTAAAAGAAGATGATGATGAAATCGCAGATGCAAAAAAAGTTGATGAAATAGAAAAAAAATCAGAAGTAAATACATCTGAAAAAAATGAAACAAAACAATCATAAGAGAAAGTATTGCAAAATTTAGTAAAAGAATTTATAGAAAAAACATTAGGAACGAATGTAGTTCTTGAAAAACCAAAAGATATATCTTTTGGTCATTATGCAACTCCTGTTGCTTTTTCTTTAGCAAAAGAATTAAAAAAATCACCAATGGCAATTGCTGATGAATTAGTTTCAAAGTTTGATAATTGTGAAATGTTTGAAAAAGTTGAAGCAGTAAAAGGATTTATAAATTTCAAACTTTCTTCTTCTTTTTTACTTACATTAGTAAACAATGCTTTATCAAATAGAGATGACTTTGCAAAACAAGAGAAAAAAGATGAAAAGATTTTATTAGAATATGTTTCTGCTAATCCTACAGGTCCTTTACATATTGGACATGCAAGAGGTGCAATAGCAGGAGATTCATTAGCTCGTGTTGGAAGACATTTAGGTTTTGATATCACAACTGAATATTATATAAATGATGCAGGTGCACAAATGGATATGTTAGGATTATCTATTTCTTTAGCTGCAAGAGATTTTTTATTAAATGAAGATGTAGAATATCCTGAAACTTACTATAGAGGCGAATATCTAATTGATATTGCAAAACAAATCCAAGAAACACATGGAAATGAAATATTTTATGATGAATCAAGATTCATAGAAATGGCTAGATTTGGTAAAGATGAAGTGATGAAAATTATCATTAAAGATTTAAAAGATTTAGGTATTGAATTTGAAAATTTTGTTTCTGAGAAATCTTTATATTATGCATGGGATGAGACAAGAGAAGTTCTTGAAAAGAATGGTTCATTATATGAAAAAAATGAGAAAATCTATTTAAAATCTACTCAATATGGTGATGATTCAGATAGAGTTGTTGTAAGAGATAATGGAATACCAACTTATTTAGCTGGAGATATTATTTATCATAAAGATAAATATGATAGAAATTATGACAGATATATTAATATTTGGGGTGCAGATCACCATGGATATATTCCAAGAGTAAAAGCAGCTATCGAATTTTTAGGGAATGATTCTTCAAAATTAGAAGTTATTTTATCTCAAATGGTTCAATTACTAAAAGGTGGTGAACCTTATAAAATGAGTAAAAGAGCTGGAAATGTAATTTTAATGTCTGATATAACAGAAGAAATAGGTCCAGATGCATTAAGATTTATTTTCTTAACAAGAAAGAGTGATACTCATTTAGAGTTTGATATTGATATGTTAAAAAATCAAGATTCATCAAATCCAATTTTTTATATAAATTACGCACATGCAAGAATTAATCAAGTTTTTGTAAAAGCAGGAATTACAAGTAAAGATATTGAAAATGTAAATTTTGATAATTTAAATCAAGATGGTTTAAACTTAGTTTATGAATCATTACTTCTTGAATCAATATTAAATGAAGCATTTGCAAAAAGAGATATGCAAAAAATTACTGAGTATTTATATAATCTTGCATCATCAGTTCATAAGTTTTATAATGAACATAAAGTTATTGGTAGTGATGAACAAAATTTATATTTAAAAGTATTATCAATGGCAGCATTAAGTATTAATGTTGGATTATCTTTATTAGGGATTAAGGCTAAGGATATAATGTAATGAAATGGGTAATTGGTATTCTAATTATTATAGTTTGTTATGCGATTTATACAGGTAATATGGGTGGTGCAAGAGATGCAGCATCTAATTACAATAAGCTTTTAAGAGGAGGGGGAGAATAATAATTCTTCCCTTTTTTTATATCTCTTTATTTCCTAAAGTAGATAAAAACTCTTCAAGTGAATATTTTGTTCTATATTTTTCACTCATTAGATGAATAAAAATATCTCCTAAATCAATTATTGTCCAATCATCATCTTCATCAACTCTTAAAAATTCTTCACCTTGTGGTTTTAAATCAGTTTTTAAGTAGTTTAATAATGCAAAACCATGTTTTGGATTTAGTGTTGTAGCAATAACAACATAATCAACAATATAGTCTTTAGATGTTAAATCAATAACTTCAATATTTTCTGCTTTTTTATCATCTAATATTTTTTTGATGTTTTCTAATCTTGTATTCAAAAACTTTTACCTTTTGTTAGATTTAATATATCATTTTTAATTTCAGGTGGTATATATTTGATATCAATTTGTTCTCTCAACGAAGTTGAACTGATATTTATATTTACTTCTAAAATTTTAAATTTTTTAGCTTCATTTGATTCGAACCCTTTTCTTGTAGCAACTACAAATTCTACAATTTTTCCTAAATCTTCAGCTTTATACCATTTATTTAAATTTTTTAGATTATCTTCTCCTAAAATAAAATATATTTTAGAAGCATGGTATAAGTTTTTTAAATAAATCACCGTGTCAAAGCTATAAGATGTTTTTTCTTGATTTATTTCATAATCAGAAATTTCAACTTTATCAAATTTATGAAAAACTTTTTTTAATAGTTCAAATCTAGTTTTAGGTTCTAAATAAAAGCTATTTTTAAAGGGATTCAAATATGTAGGAACAATTATTAATTTATCAATATCAAGTTTTTTTAATGCAGTTTCAACTATAGCTACATGAGCTATATGAATTGGGTCAAAACTACCACCAAATATTGCAATTCGCACCTATTTAAAACCTTTCTAATATACTTAAATATTATTATAGCAATTTTTCGATAAAATATCTACCATTTAGATTTATATTAAAGGGAACAAATGGCTGTTAAAGTTGCAATAAATGGTTTAGGAAGAATCGGAAGATGCGTAGCAAGAATAATTGCAAGTCGAAACGATGTTGAGTTAGTAGCAGCAAATGCTAGTGGTAGTGAAGAGATGATCCAATATAATTTAAAATATGATACAGTTCACGGACCAAAATTTGATGTAAAAGTTGAAGATGGTTATATCTACATTGGTAAAGATAAAGCAAAATTATTAAGTGAAAGAGATCCTTCAAAAATTGATTTTGCTGCATATGGTGCAGATGTTGTTTTAGAATGTACTGGTGCATTCTTAACACAAGAGTCTTGCCAAGCTTATATAGATAATGGTGTGAAAAAAGTTGTTATTTCAGCTCCTGCAAAAGATGATACTCCAACATTTGTAATGGGTGCTAATGAAGATACATATGCAGGACAACCAATTGTATCAAATGCTTCTTGTACAACAAATGGTTTAGCACCAGTTGCTAAGGTATTAGATGATGCATTTGGAATTGAAAAAGGTTTAATGACAACAATTCACTCATATACTTCATCTCAACCAATTTTAGATGCAAAAGATAAAAAAGATCCAAGAAAAGGAAGAGCAGGTGCTACTAACTTAACTCCATCAAGCACTGGAGCAGCTAAAGCAATTGGATTAGTAATGCCTCACTTAAAAGGTAAATTAAACGGTCAAGCAATTAGAGTTCCAACTCCAAATGTTTCTTTAGTAGATTTAACAGTAACTCTTAAAAAAGATGTAACTAAAGAAGAAGTAATTGCTGCTTTTAAAGTTTCTGCTGAAGGTAATTTAAAAGGTATTTTAGGTGTTGATGAAGAGTATAGAGTAAGCTCAGATTTCAATGGTGAAACTTTATCAACAGTTGTTCCTTTAGATACAATTCAAGTTATAGAAGGAAACATGGTAAAAGTTTTATCTTGGTATGACAATGAGTGGGGATATTCAACAAGATTAGTGGACATGGGTGTTCACGTAGCTACAAAATAATTTTTTCAAGGATTTAAATTGAAATTACAAGAAATCAAAAATATTGACATCGCTGGGAAAAAAGTTTTTATTAGATGTGATTTTAACGTTCCAATGGATGAAGATAACAATATTACAGATGATAGAAGAATTAGAAGTGCATTAAATACAATTAGATATTGTATTGATAATGATTGTTCTGTTATTTTAGCATCTCATTTTGGAAGACCAAAAGGTGGTTTTGAAGAAAAATATTCTTTACTACCAATTGCAAAAAGATTACATATTCTATTAAAACAAGAGATTTTAATGGCACCAGGTGTTGTTTGTGATGAAACATTAAAAATGGCAAAAGAGTTAAAAACTGGTGAAATTTTACTTCTTGAAAATATGAGATTTGAACTTGGTGAAACAAAAAATGATGAAGAATTAAGTAAAAAATTAGCTTCAATGGCAGATGTATATATCAACGATGCTTTTGGAGTTTCTCATAGAGCTCATGCATCAGTTGAAGGTATTGCAAAATATTTTGATATGAATCATAAAGCAGCAGGATTTTTGATGGCAAAAGAGATTAAATTCTTCCATCATATTGTTCATAATCCAAAAAGACCATTTGTTTCAATCGTTGGTGGTTCAAAAGTTTCAGGAAAATTAGAAGCACTTTATAATTTAGTTCCAAAAGTTGACAAAATCTTAATTGGTGGAGGAATGGCATTTACATTCTTAAAAGCATTAGGACATGAAATTGGAAACTCTTTAGTTGAAGATGATTTAATTCCTGAAGCATTAAAAATTATGGAAGAAGCAAAAATTAAAGGTGTAAAACTTTATTTACCTGTTGATGTTGTTGCAGCAGAAGCATTTAGTGCAGAAGCAATTGCTAAAATAGTTCCAATTCAAGAAATACCAAAAGGTTGGATGGGATTAGATATTGGGCCTGCAACAGCTTTATTATTTGATGAAGCTTTAGAAGATGCGAATACAATTTTATGGAATGGACCAATGGGTGTTTATGAAATGGATAAATTTGCAAAAGGAAGTACAAAAATTTCTCATGCAGTAGCTAGTTCATTTGCAACAACAGTAGTTGGTGGTGGAGATACAGCAGATTTAGTAAGAATTACTGGTGATGAAGATGAAATGACGTTTATTTCAACTGGTGGTGGAGCTTCTTTAGAATTAATTGAAGGAAAAATTTTACCAGGAGTTAAAGCATTAGTTATTGAGGAAAATAATTAATGCCAATAATTGCAAGTAATTTCAAAACAAATCATACAAGAAAGTCAACAGCTTTATTTATAAATGAAGTAAATGAATATTTGAAGAAAAATGAAATTTTAAGTGAAGTTTACGTGTTCCCTACATCAACTTCACTTGATTCATTTGAAACTGAATCAAATTTAACAGTTGGAACTCAAAATGCTTATGCAACGGCTAGTGGTTCATATACAGGTGAAATTGGTACAGTTCAACTTGATGAGTTTGGAATAAAAACGATTTTAATAGGTCATAGTGAAAGAAGACATATTTTAGGTGAATCACAAGAAGAGATTGCAAAAAAATTTAATTTTTACAAAAATTTAGGTTATAAAATCATTTATTGTATAGGTGAACCTTTAGTTGTTAAAAAATTTGGATTAAAAAGAACTTTAGATTATATTCATAAACAACTTGTTGGAATTGATACAAATTATGAAAACCTAATACTTGCTTATGAACCTGTTTGGGCTATAGGAACAGGTGTTACAGCAACTACAGAAGATATTGTAGATGTTCATACAGCAATAAAAGAAAAAATTAATAAACCACTTTTATATGGTGGAAGTGTAAAAGTTGAAAATGTAAGAGAAATCTGTCAAATACCAAATGTTGATGGTGCTTTAATTGGAACAGCTTCTTGGAAAGTTGAAGACTTTATACAAATAATAGAAAATACAAAGGATTTATAAGATGTTTATGAAAGGTAAAAAAGGTGTAATTTTAGGTGTTGCAAATGATAAATCAATTGCATATGGTATTGCAAAAGCTTGTGCTGCACAAGGTGCACAAATTGCATTTACATATTTAAATGATGCACTTAAAAAAAGAGTTGTACCAATTGCAGCTGAATTTGGAAGTGAAAATTTAGTATATCCATGTGATGTATCAAATCCAGAAGAAATAAAAGCTTTAAAAGTGTCTTTAGAAAAAGATTTAGGTCAAATTGATTTTATTGTTCACTCAATTGCTTTTGCTCCAAAAGAGGGATTATCAGGAAGATTTTATGATATATCAAAAGAAGCATTTGATATTGCTATGGATGTTTCTGTTTACTCTTTAATCGAAGTTGTAAGAGAATTAAAACCTTTATTATCAGATAACTCATCTGTTTTAACACTTTCATATTATGGTGGAGTAAAATATATTCCAAATTATAATTTAATGGGAATTGCAAAAGCTGCACTTGAAATGACAACTAAATATTTAGCTGAAGATTTAGGTAAAGATGGTGTTAGAGTAAATGCAATTAGTGCAGGACCTATTAAAACTTTAGCAGCAGCTGGAATTGGTGATTTTAGATTTATGTTAAAATGGAATGAAGCACACTCTCCACTTAAAAAGAATGTTTCAATTGATGAAGTTGGAAATTCAGGAATGTACTTATTATCAGATTTAAGTAGCGCTGTTACAGGTGAAATTCACTATGTAGATAGTGGTTATAACATTATGGGAATGCCTGCAGTTGAATTTGATGATGGAAAACCAAAAATTGCATGGAATGGTGAAAAGTAGTCAAAAGCAAAAGCTTTTGGCTATAAAATTAGATTTTACTTTTAAATTTATTGAAATTTTAAATTAAGATTTTAAAGATAGGATAATTATAAAAAATGAGTATTAATTTTAAAGAATTAGCAAATAAATATGGAACACCTTATTATGTATATGATTTTGACCATATTACAAAACAATATGAAGAGTTAAAAGGTTCTTTTAGAGCAAGAAAATCTCTAATTGCATACGCAGTAAAAGCAAATTCAAATTTAAGTGTTATTAAACATTTGGCAAATCTTGGAGCTGGAGCTGATTGCGTTTCTATTGGAGAAGTTAAACGTGCTTTAAAAGTTGGAATTCCAGCATATAAAATTATTTTTTCAGGTGTTGGGAAAATTGATGATGAAATAAGACAAGCTTTGGAATTAGATATTTTAATGATTAATGTTGAAAGTGATGCTGAATTACAAAGAGTTGAAATTATGGCAAAAGAATTAGGAAAAATTGCAAGAATTTCTATTAGAGTTAATCCAAATATTGACCCAAAAACTCATCCATATATTTCTACTGGACTTCATGAAAATAAATTTGGAGTTGATATTGATACAGCTAAAAGAATGTATATTCAATGTAAAAACTCTGAAAATCTTGACCCAGTTGGAATTCATTGTCATATTGGTTCTCAATTAACACAATTACAACCAATTAAAGAATCAGTAAAAATTATTGCTGATTTAGTAAGAAATTTAAAAGCAATAAAAATTGAACTTTCATTTATGGATATTGGTGGTGGTTTAGGTATTGTTTATAAAGATGAAAAATTAATTGATACAAATGAATATGCACAATCTGTATTAGAAACAATGTTTGGTTTAGATATAACAGTTATTTGTGAACCAGGAAGATTTATGGTTGGAAATGCTGGAACATTTGTAACAAAAGTTTTATATGAAAAAGTAAATGGAAATAAAAGATTTGTTATTGTTGATGGAGCTATGAATGATTTAATTAGACCATCATTATACAATGCATATCACAAAATTGAAGTATTAAATGATAATACAGAATTTTCTGATTGTAATTTAGTTGGACCAGTTTGTGAAAGTGGTGACTTTTTTGCTAAAAATATTGAATTACAAAAAACACAACATAATGATTTAGTTGCTATTTACAGTGCTGGTGCTTATGGATTTACAATGTCAAGTAACTATAATACAAGAGGAAAAGTTGCTGAAATTGCTATTGAAAATGGACAAGATAGATTAATTAGAAGACGAGAAACTTTTGAAGATATTATTGCTTTAGAAGAAGAGTTTGTTAAATAATTTTTGATTAAATAAAGGGCTTAAAATGAGTGAAGAAGGATTAATAGAGTTAAGAAATAAACTTGATGCTATTGATAATAAACTTTTAGAATTAATTAATGAAAGAATGAAAATTGTCCATCAAGTGGGTGCATTAAAAGCAAAAAGTGGTGGAGCAATTTATAGACCTGAAAGGGAAAAAGCTATCATTGATAGATTAGAAAAAATCAATAATGAAAATAATGGTTTATTAAATAGAAATGCAATTGAAGCTCTTTTTTTAGAAATTTTTGCAATTTCAAGAAATATTGAGTTACCTGAAAATATCGCTTATTTAGGGCCAGAAGGAAGTTTTACACATCAAGCTGCTGAAGGTAGATTTGGTGCAATGAGTTCTTATATTTCAGTAAGTTCTATAAAAGGTGTTTTTAGAGAAGTTAATACAAAAAAAGTAAAATTTGGTGTAATTCCTATCGAAAATTCATCAAATGGAATAGTTACAGATACTATTACTTGTTTAAGTGAATATGATTTAAAAATAATTGCTGAAGTTGTATTAAATATTCACCATACACTTGCAACAACTTGTGATAAAATAAAAGATATAAAAAGAATATATTCAAAAGATATCGCGTTTGATCAATGTAGAAAATTTTTAACAAATATGGGACTTGATGAAGTTGAACAAATTCCAGTTGAATCAACAACAAAAGCAGCAAAATTAGCAGCTCGTGAACCTGGAAGTGCAGCTATTTGTCCACATGTTGGAGCAAAATTACACAATCTTCCAATTTTATTTGAAAATATTGAAGATAAAGATAACAATAAAACAAGATTTTTTATAATCAGTGATTTTGAAAATGGTCAAAGTGGAAATGATAAAACATCAATTTTAGTTAAATTACCTGATAGACAAGGTGTTCTTGTTGAGTTTTTAACTGATTTTAATAAAGCTGGAATAAATTTAACAAAAATTAAATCACATATTGTAGAAGGAAATTCAATTTTCTTTATTGATTTTGATGGACATAAAGATGATGAAAATGTTAAAGAAATTCTAGAAAAATACAAAACGAGTGTAAAAGTATTAGGGTCATACGTAAAAGAGATTAACGATATTTAGAAAATTAAATAATTTAGGAAAAGTAGATGAAATTTAATGAAGTATTAGAGAATGTTTCAACATATGAAGCAGGAAAACCAATAGAATTAGTTGTAAGAGAATATGGTGTTAAACCTGAAAATGTAATCAAATTAGCTTCAAATGAAAATCCATATGGAACTAGCCCAAAAGTTGTTGCAAAGATTCAAGAATTAGCAAAAAATATGTTTGTTTATCCTGATGATTCAATGTATGAATTAAAAGAAGCCTTGGCAAAAAAATTTGAAGTTGATAGTAAAAATGTAATCATTGGTTCTGGAAGTGACCAAATTTTAGAGTTCTGCGTTCATGCAAAATGTGAAAAAGGTTCAAAAATTTTAATGGCAAAAACAACTTTTGCTATGTATGAAATTTATGGAAAACAAACTGGTGCAACTATTATTAAAACAGATTCTGAACAACACAATCTTGAAGAATTCTCAAAACTATATAAAGAACATGGTGCAGATGTAATTTTCTTATGTATTCCAAATAATCCTTTAGGTGAATGTGTAAATAAAGATGATGTTTATGCATTCTTAGAAACAGTAAGTCCTGAAACTTTAGTTGTTGTAGATGGAGCTTATCAAGAGTATGCTTCTTTTAAAGATGAGAAAAAAAGAATAAATGCAAAAGATTTAATTACTAAATTTCCAAATGCAATTTATTTAGGAACTTTCTCTAAAGCATATGCCCTTGGGGGAATGAGAGTTGGATATGGTATTGCACAACCTGATGTAGTTCAAACTTTATATAAATTAAGAGCTCCATTTAATATTACAACTTTAACTTTAGCAGCTGCAATTGAAGCATTAAAAGATGAAGAGTTTGTAAATGAGTGTATTGCTAAAAACTTTGAAGAGATGACAAGATATGAAGAGTATGCAACAAATAAAGGATTTGAATATATTCCTTCATATACAAATTTTATTACAATTAAATTTGGAGATAAATTTGTATCAAAAGAAGTAGCTCAAAAACTTCTAGAACGTGGAGTAATTGTAAGAGATTTAACTGGTTATGGTCAAAATGCAATTAGAATTACGATTGGAAGAACTGAACAAAATACAAAAGTATTTGAACAATTAGACGAAGTATTAGAAAATTTAAAATAAAGTTTGTTTGAAATGGAAATAAAAGATAAATCACTAGAAGAGTTAAAAGAACTTTCTCAAGATATAAGAGAAAGAATAATTGATGTTGTATCAAGAAAGGGTGGACATTTTTCATCTACACTTGGTGCAGTTGAGTTAACTCTTGGTATGCATTATGTATTTGATGCATATAGTGACCCTTTTATTTTTGACGTTTCGCATCAATGTTATCCTCATAAACTATTAACTGGACGTTGGGATGAGTTTGAAACTATAAGACAATTTGGTGGTTTAAGTGGGTTTACAAAACCAAATGAATCTGTAGCTGATTATTTTGTTGCTGGTCATAGCTCAACTTCAATTTCTTTAGCTGTTGGTGCAGCAAAATCAATAAAATTAAAAAATGAAAATAGAATACCTGTTGTTATGATAGGTGATGGTTCTATGACAGCTGGAATGGTTTATGAAGCTTTAAATGAGCTTGGTGATTTAAAACTTCCTGTTGTAATTATTTTAAATGATAATGAAATGAGTATTGCAAAACCAATTGGAGCTATCTCAAAATATCTTTCAAAACTTCTTGCAGGAAAATATTATCAAGGTTTTAAATCAAAAGTTGATAAATTTATTAGAAATAATATGCCTGAAGGTACTACATATATAGCTAAACGTATGGAAGAAGCTATGAAACTTATAACTCCTGGAATTTTATTTGAAGAGATGGGACTTGATTATATAGGACCAATTGACGGACATGATTTAGAAGAGGTAATTGAAACTTTAGAAATTGCAAAAGCTATGCAAAAACCTGTTATTGTTCATGCTCATACAATAAAAGGAAAAGGTTATAAAATTGCAGAAGGGCAACATGAAGAGTGGCATGGAGTTGGACCTTTTAATATTGAAGATGGTGAATTTGTAAAAAAAATTGCTCCAAAATCTGCAACAGCTGTATTTGCTGATGCATTAGTTGGATTGGCAACAAAATATGAAAATGTTGTTGGAGTTACTGCTGCAATGCCTAGTGGTACAGGAATAAATAAACTTATGGATAAGTTTCCTGAAAGATTTTGGGATGTTGCAATTGCAGAACAACATGCAATTACTTCTATGGCTGCAATGGCAAAAGAGGGCTTTAAACCATATATTACAATTTATTCAACATTTTTACAAAGAGGATTTGACCAAATTATTCATGATGTTTGTTTGATGAATTTACCTGTAGTTTTTGCAATGGATAGAGCAGGAATTGTTGGAAATGATGGAGAAACACATCAAGGTGCATTTGATATTTCATATTTAAGATTTATTCCAAATATGGTTTTATTTGCCCCAAGAGATAATAAAACTTTAGAGTATTCATTAGAATTTGCATATGGTTTAAACAGTCCATGTGCTATTAGATATCCAAGAGGAAATTTTAAAGAATTAACTTATACTTCAACTCAATTTATTTTTGGGAAAGCAGAACTTCTTAAAGTTGGGAGTTCAAATAAGCTATTTATTGGTTATGGTGCAGGAGTTAGTCGTGCTATTGATACTGAAAACTTACATGAAGAAGATATTACAATCTTGGATTTAAGATTTATCAAACCAATTGATAAAGAGATGTTGATTGAACTTTCAAAAAAATATGATAGTTGGTATGTATTTAGTGATTCTCAAAAACAAGGTGGAGTTTCTAGTGCAATATTAGAAGTATTAAATGATGAAAAAATACATAATGTACAAATCACATCATTTGAATATAGTGATAATTTTATTGAGCATGGTGATACAAAACAAGTTGAACAAAGTTTAGAATTATTGCCTGAACAATTAGTATTAAAAGTTAAATAATGCTTGATTATTTAACTCAACTTTTGCAAAATTCTTCTAGTGAAGAGATACTTGAAATATTAAAAGATAGATTAGAAAAAAGTGATGAGGCTGATTTCTGGAAAGAAAAAATTATTCCTTATACTGATGCAATACTGTCTATATTAATTCCATTAAAAGAACAAGATTTACTATTTAATCCTGAAGGAAAGATACTAAATGAACTAGATAGTAATCTATTTTTTAGATGGAGTGACTTAGTTTGTTTAAGAATTTTGTATTTTATAATCAAACAAAGTAATGAAAAAAATAAACTTCAAAGAACTGAACATAAAGATAAAGACTATAAAGAAATAGATATAGAAAAATTGGAAACTTATCTTTTATCAAATAGAATTAATGTTACTGATGAAGATATTTTAGATTTTCCTATTTCAACATATAATCTGCATATTGGTGTAAACTCAATCATAAAAAATCTTCTTAAATAATTATAATTTATAATTAAAAAATATAAATAAGACAAAAGATATCTCAAATTAAATTCTAAAAAGTACCATAAAATAGGATATTTTTTATCTTTTATTATAAGAAAAATTTATGAAATTAATTATAAATAAGAATAAAATTAATTTTCATTTAATAATATTTATCCTATAGTTAAAATTATTATTTTAAAGGGGTTATTATGAAAATTGTAAAATCATTGGCAATTTGTTTATTAGGTGCAAGTTCATTACTAGCAACAACATTAGTTGAAAAAGCAAAAAATAGTGGTTTAGAAGCAATACCAGCTGATAAAACAAAATTAATGAAGATGATCGATGATAAAAATGATCCAATTACTAAAGAAAAAATTGAATTAGGTAAAAAACTTTATTTTGATCCACGACTTTCAAGAAGTGGATTAATTTCTTGTAATACTTGCCATAATTTAGCTTTAGGTGGTGCAGATGGAGTTCCCGCTGCAATTGGACATGGTTGGACAGCAAATCCTCATCATCTTAATTCTCCAACAGTATATAATTCAGTATTTTTCAAAGCTCAATTTTGGGATGGAAGAAGTCCTCATTTAGCTGATCAAGCACAAGGTCCAGTTCAAGCAGGTCCAGAGATGGCTGCACCACCTGCATTAGTTGAACAAAGAATTAATTCAATACCTGAATATATTAATGAATTTAAAACTGCATATGGAAAAGATGTAAAAGTAGATTTTGAGAAAATTACAGCAACAATCGCAACTTTTGAAAAAACTTTAGTTACACCATCAAGATTTGATAAATTTTTAAGCGGTGATGATAAAGCTTTAACAAAAGAAGAAAAAGAGGGCTTAAATACATTTATTGATAAAGGTTGTACGGCTTGTCATAGTGGAATTGCACTAGGTGGAACAATGCAGCCATTCCAAGTGGCTTCACAATATAAATTTACAAATGTAGGTGATTTTAAAGGAGATGCAAATGGTATGGTAAAAACGCCAACATTAAGAAATATCACTGAAACAGCACCATATTTCCATAATGGTCAAATTTGGTCTTTAAATGAAGCTGTTAAAGAAATGGGTTCAGTTCAATTGGGAATAAATATTTCAGATGAAGATTCAGCAAAAATTGTAACATTTTTTAAATCATTAAAAGGTGACAAACCTCAAATTATCTACCCACAACTTCCTGAATCTACAATTGAAACTGAAAAACCAACATTTAATTAAAATAAGAAGAGTTGATCTCTTCTTATTAGTATCCTAAAAGTTCTTTTACTCTTTTTTCATGTTCAGTTTTTGAATCAAGATTTGTTTCTGCTACTTTTTCTTCTACAACATCTTCATTTTCTTCAATAACTTGTTTTTGTTGTTCTTCTAATTCTTGTTTATTTACTTCTAATTCTTTTGTAAAACTTGTTTTTTTATCTAATTTCTCGAATTGGTCATTGTTTCTTGGGTCAACAATTTCAGGAGTTATAAAAAATACAAGTTCACTTTTCCCTTCTTTAAAAGCTTTACTAGTAAATAACATACCTAAAATAGGAATATCTCCTAATAGTGGAATTTTATCTACATCTTGTGAACTACTGCTGCTAATTAAACCACCTAAAATAATTGTTGATTGATTACCTACAACAACGTTAGTTTTTATTGATTTTTCTGTAAAACTTGGTATTCCATCAACTGTATTTGCCCAATCGATTTGAGTAGATTTTGTATTGATATTTAGATTTACAAAGTTGTTATTAACAATATTTTCTGCTTTTATATCTAGTTGTAATCCATAATTTATATTTCTAACTTCTGTTGTTGGTACACCTTGATTTGTTGTAGTTGCAATTTTTAAATAAATTGTACCACCTGCATGAAATGTTGCATCTTGATTTTCTAAAGTTAGCAATGTAGTTTCATCAAGAATAGATGCAACACCTTTACTTGATAAATAGTTAAGTGTTAATGCAGCATTAAAGTATTTCCCTAAATAATTAGCTGCACCAGTTAATCCACCTGTTAGAGTTACTGCATTTGCCATTGTTTTGTCAATTGTATCACTTACAAGCTTACTTCTTTGAGCATCTGTACTTGCAAAATTATTAAGACTTTCATTATGATATAAACCATCTGTGTTAACAACTTCTGTATAGTTTTTTGATGAAACAACCCAATTGTTTTTTAAATCTAAACCTTTTGAATTATTGATTTCAACAGCATAAAGTTTTAATCTAATCATCTTTTCTGGATTTGTTAAGCTGATTAAATCAACTAAATCTTTATCAATATCAATTCCACCTTTTTTAAATAAATCTAATATTTTAACTTTTGTTTTTGGGTCGTCAATAAAACCTTTTAAGATAATCTTTCCATTTGTTTGTTGTATATCTAATTTTGGTGCAATATGTTTTGCTACATTTATAATATCAAGTAAATTTTCAACAATACTAATATCAATGTGCATAGAAGAAGAATCAATAAATGTCACTAATACATTTCCATGACCAATAGTTTTTGCAAATATTTTAAGTGTTTGTAATGGTTTTATATCATCATCAACAAAATCAACTTCAACAATTTCTTTATCATTTACTTTAACATTTCTTATCATTTTATCAAACTCTAATATTTTGAAAGAACCTTTATTTATTGTAAAAGTTTTTTCATTTAGATTCTTTTGAATCAATTCATTTGAATTTGCTAATGTAAAAAATAAGAATAAATAAGCCATTATTTTTAGTATTTTCATTGTTTTCCCCTAGTTAAATGATAGTGTTAAAGTACACTCTTTTTGAAATTCACTACTCTCATTAAAAACAACTGTTTTTGAATGCACATTATTATCTCCTGCATTTAAAAAACCATTAGTTAAAGTTGTTTTTACGTTCATAATAACTTCATAATTTGATATTGAAGCATCAATATTACAAACAATTTCACCTTCTTGTATATCGGCAAAGTAACTCTCTTTTATTTTATTTGCACCAGTTATAATTTCATAGTCTGTTTTATCCAATGCAATCATTCTTGCAATATAATCTGCAATTGCATCTGTATTATCCTTTACCTTAATAGCATTAGAGTAATCAATAATAAAAAATAAGAAGGATACAAAAATAGTAAATAATACTATCCAAAGTATTATTTGGTCTATAAATGCTTTTTTCATAGTTTTATTATTCATATTTCCCCAATTTTTCTTTTACAAATGATGAGTTTACCTCATTTACAACACTTTCATGTATATATTTTTCATCACAAGTTCTATACCAATCTGCTTGTTTATCAATAAAAGGAATAATTGTATTTTTACTTAATAAAGTTTTCTCTTTTGAACTTCTTGTTGCTTCTGATCTAATGTAAAAACCAGTCGGAACACCAACAATGAAATTATCTTTTATTGTTTTACATAAAGTTGCTGGATTAGCAACAATATCAACATTTTTAGTAGTAGATTCTTCTTTGTTATTAGAATATTCAATCAATGCACTTTTTTGACTAACAGCTTTTGTTGGTTGATACATAACATATTGGAATTTTCTAACTACTGGTTCTCTTAAATCAATTTCTATTATATTTGATTTATAGTTATTTTCTGATTTTTGCTCTTCTAATGCTTTTTTCTCATCTTGAAGTTCTTGAATGTAATCATTTGAAAACTTAGTTCTTGTCATCCATAATTGAGTACCTAGATTGTAGTTTTTAATTAGTTTCAATAAAACATCTAAATCTATATCTAAAATCACTTCATCAGCTTTAATTTCTTCTTCTACCTCTTCAACATTTTTGTTGATTACTTTTTTAATTTTATGTTTTGTTATTGATTTTGCTTCATATCTTCCATCTCTAATAAAACCTAAAATTTTAATATTTGGTGCAACATAAGTAACATCAAAATCAGAGAATCTTCCTTTGTTATCTCCTTCTCCTATTGGGAATACTGAAATAACATTGATATATTCACCTTGTTGAAGAGCATAATTTGGATTTCTAAATAATTCAAATTTCATGTTGTATGCACTTTTTTCAAACTCAAGTAAATTTTTTTGCTCTTTTTTTATTTCTGTGTCTAATTTTTGTTTTAGAAATATTTCATGTTTGTAAATTCTTTCGTTTGTATATTTACCTATAATCTCTTCTTTTACCAATGGTTTATTTAAAATAAATTGTTTAGCAATATTCGTTTGTGCTAAATGTTCAGTGGTTAGTAATGTATCTTTGGGGATATCATCTTTTGCAATATAGATAGTTACTAATTGATTTTGCTCATCCATTGATTTTTTATTTTTGTTATAAAAATAAAACGCTGCACCTAGCGCTGAGAATAGCAGTGAAGCCAATATTATAATAACTATTAATTGTTTATTTACCTGCATACTTTTTCCTTATTTAAATTATAATCCCATTGTTATTTTGCCTGCCATCATTGGGAAAATTATAAATGCTCCAAATGCTGGTAAAACAAAAAGAAAGATTATTAACATCAGATACATGTTAAGAGTGTTAACCTTTCCTTTTATTTTATAAAATTTTTCTTTTCTCATTTCATCAGACTGCATTGTAAAAATATTTTTTACACCAATTCCTGTTTCTTCACTTAAAATCAAGAAATCAACTATCTTATCAACTTCTCTACTATCAATTCTATTTTTTAGATTTTCATATGCAACTTTTGAAGAGTAATTTGTCATTTCATATTCTAAAATTGCAATTTCTTTTAATAATTCTTGGTCAATTATCCCAACACCTCTTTTTGAAACTTCAAAAAATGCATTTTTTAAACTTCCTCCAGCTTCTAAAATAACATTTACTAAATCCAAAAAAACACCTAAGTCATTGTTGATTTTTTCAATTCTTTCAGATTTCGAGATACTTAAATACATATCTCCACCAAAAACAATACATAAAATCCCAACAGCCACACTTATTATTCCAACTGTGATTGAAAAAAAGAAAGGTAATGTACACATAAGTATTAAACCAATTATTGCAAAAACTAATCTAGCTTCCGTATACTCTTTATAAGTAATTCCAGATTGAATTAATTTCATAGTAAGACCAGTGCTGTCTTTTTTCTTTGTTCTTTGTTGGTCAATAATTGCTTTATTATCCATTTTTGAAAGAAGAATAATACTTTTTTGTTGTTTTCTTTTTTCAAGGAAAACAAGTGTAATTAGGAAAATAAAGGCTAATACAACAGGTGCTAATATTAGTAGTAAAAGTGATTTTTCCATTATTTAATCTTTGTTAATAAGCTATTTACAAATATACCAAATGAAACCCAAACAACAATAAAAAACATTTGAAGTTTCCCTGTATCACTACCAAAAAAATGTTGATTAAGTACATTATTTAGTGCTTGATTCAACATAATATAAATAAAAACTGTAATACCTATAATAAAGTAAGTTCCAATTTTTATCTCTTTTGTTGATGAAGTGATTTCTTGTTTAATTTCACCTTGGTCATGTAATGTTTTTCTTAATTTTTCTAATGTATTAGAAAATTTACCTCCAGATTTTCTTCCTATTGAAATAGTTAGATAAAAAATCCTTAACTCTTTTGATTCAATAATATCAAACATTTTTTCAAAACATTTATCTTCACCAATAATTGATTTTTCATTAATATAAATTGAAAAAATATCTTTTGTAAGTTTTGATTTACAAGTTAGAATTGATTTTTTTAAAGCTTGTTCAAAACCAACACCACTTTTCATCATACTTGTAACTTTGTCAATTAATTCTTTTAAATTAAAATTGAACTCTTCTTCTCTTGATTTTATGATTTTTACTAAAACTAAATAAGGGAAAAAAGAAAAGATTAAAAAACAAAAGATAAATATGATTTTAGAATTTGCAACAAAATATACAAATGCAGCAGATAAAAATCCAAATCCAAGGCTTATTAAAATAAAAATTACTTCTGCACCCTTTGAATTAAAACCTGCAAATCTTAGTTTTTTGATAAGCCAATTGTCATCTTTTGTTGAGAAATTATCGATTTTATTTTTATCAATAATTTTACTATTTGTACTTGATAATAAATTTATTAAATATTTTTTATTTCTTACTTTTGAATAAAAAGAGTATGTTGTTAAAGCAAATACTCCAAATAGTACAGGAATAGTAAAAATAAAAAATAAAAATAAATTATCCATTATTTGCCTTTCTTATTTTTTGGAAATGTGGCCATTTATGGAAAAGCTGAGGGTCTGATTTGATAAAGTGTTCAATAAATTCATCTTTCCATCCACACATAACAGAAGGTAAATCATCTTCAAGTGCTTCAATTAACATTGATTTTGGCATTTCAAAATTTGGATCAAATACTCTTTTATCTATATCAACTCCAAACATATTCATTTGGTCGGCTGTTCTTGTTGGAGTAGATAAAACTTTAAATTCACCTTTTGTTTTTTTCAAATCACTTGTATCTCTTTTAAATTCAAAGATATGATTTAGTGAGATTACACCGTTATCTTCAATTCTTCTTTCAATCTCTGAAACAGTGATTAGTTTTCTACTACCATCAGGAAACCTAACAAGCTGAATAATTAAATCAACAGCACTTGCAATTTGAGTTCTAATAAAATTGATATTTGCACTAGGTCTGGCTTCAAGATACATATTCTCAATCCTAACTAGAGCTTCTTTTGTATTATCAGCATGAACAGTTGTCATTGAACCAGGATGTCCAGTATTCATCGCATTTAACATAACAACAATTTCAGGTCCTCTACACTCCCCAACAATAATCCTTCTTGGACTTGACCGTAGAGCCGAACGTAACAAGAAATCAAGTGTAATTGCACCTTTTCCTTCTTCATTTGCCATTCTTGCTTCATATTGTCTAATAGAGTGACAAGGCATTTGTGGTTGCATCTCTCTTGTATCTTCAATAACCATAAGTTGTTCATTTTCGTCAACGAATCTTGTCATTGCATTTAAGAAAGTTGTCTTACCACTTGATGTTCCTCCTGAAACAATGATATTACATTTTCCTTTTGCAGCTTTTACTAGGAAATAGGCCATTTTATAATCCATTTGCCCACCATCAATAAGCATTTCCATTAGTAAAGGAATATCGTTAAATTTTCTAATAGTAATACAACTTCCTTCATTTGCTGCAATTGGAGGAATTTGAACTTCAATTCTTGAACCATCTTTTAATTTACTTGACATAATTGGATGAGCTTCATCGATTTTTCTATTATTTTCAGCAAGCATTTTATCGATAATTTTTCTTAACTCTTCTTCACTTCTAAATGTAAATGGAGTTTGATAAGTTTTACCTTTATAAATAATATCAATATAGTCTTTTGTATTTACAATAACATCATTTAAGCCATCTCTTGCAATTGTAAAAATAGTTGAAATATGACCAAAACCAATAATGTTGTTTATAATCATAGTTTTAATATCATCTAATATTTCTCTTTTTAAAGCTCTTGATTCTTTAAAAGATAAAATATATTCTGGTAATACTTCTTCTAAATTTTCTTTTGTAATTTTTTGGTCTGATTTAAGTTTTAATAAAAAACTATCATTTATCTTTAATGCTAAATCGTATAGTTCTTTATTTATATAAATTTCGGGAAATTTTAATTCAGAATTTGATTGATATTGTTTATATTTTTCAATTTTATTTTTTGTTTCTTCAATATTATCTAATTCTTCAAATTCTACTAAATCCTTCTTTTTAGTATATTCTTGCTCTTCTTGTTCTTCAATAAGATTTCTTAAACTTCTCATCTTTTATCCCTCTTAAAAAGATTTGAAAAAAAACCACTTTGTGTTGTTACTTTAATTTTTGATTTATAAAAATTTTTTTCTTCTAAAATAGAGTTTAATTTTTTTATGAATAAAGAATTAACATCTTTTTGAGATGCTAGTTCACAAAGATTCCAACATCTTCCTAAACTTTTATAATCATTTGGTATTTTAAATCTTTCGAATTGATCTTTTTCATCATTACTCATATTTAAAATTGATATAACATCTGTTACACTTATTGTATTTTCAGAGTCAAATCTATTTGCTAAAAAAGAAATTTTATCCCTTAATCCAGCTCTTTTCATCAATGAATAAAAAGTTTTTAATTGAGAAGTATGTGGTAAATTCATTGAAGTTATAATCCATAATTCATTTACAATATCATAAATTGTAGATTTTAGATTTGATGCATCTGCTATTCCTAAATCAATAATTACAAAGTTAAAATAATCACTGCAAGATGAAATATACTCTAATAGTTTTTGAATAAAAATATCTTTTTCAATAAACTCTTTATCAATATGTTTTTGAATTCCAGTAATACTATAAAAATTTTCTCTAACTTTTACAAGACCGTGTTCAAGATTATTGTCTAAATTAAATTCACTACTATTTATTAAATCAATTATTGTCTTATTTGGTAGAGGGTCACCTGATAAAAATAGATTACTTATTGCTTTTGTAGTTGATAAATCTATATATAAAATATTTTTATCAGGAACATTTTTAGCAATTAAATCAGACATATTCATTGCAATTGATGTTGTTCCAATTCCTCCTGCAATTCCAGCTAAAGCAATAATTCTATTACCAAATTTATTTTTATTAAGTAAGATTTTTCTTTTATTTACAATAATTGATTTTAAATTTTCAGCTTTAAAATCATTTATTGAAATATAGTCTTCGATACCTAATTTTCCACAACTCATAGAAATATGATGGTCATTTGGTCCAATAACTATGATTAATTCATTTAAATATTTTAGTTTATCAGCAAATTTTTCTATAAACTCTAGGTCATTTATTAAAAAAATTATGATATTTTTTGATTCTTTAGTTTGAATATGTTCATAATGTTTTTCAATTGATGAATCATAAATAATATTTGCATTAAATAAACTTTCCAAACCAGTTTTTAAATTATTTGCAAATGTTTCTAAATCATCATGAATTAGATAGATATTAAAAGGAATTTCTCCTTGTGATAATTTTTTATTTATTTCATGTTCTCTTGCTAATTTTTTTATAATTTTTTTAAGCAATTTTCTTAATAAAGAAGAGTATTTAATTTTGTTTTTTATTAACAAGTAACCATAAACTCTCTTACTATCTTTTAGTAGTAATTTATAATTATCAAAATGATTTATTTCATCATTTAATTCTTCACCATTACTATTAACAGTAATTTGGTGGAAATAGTCATTATATTCATATTCATATTTATAATATGCAACATAAGGTTGATTACTCAAATCACAGAAAAGTTCAATCATTTCATGAATACTTTCTTGAAAGAATTTATTTTCTTGAGAATGTTCTATTTTTTCTTGATACTCTTGAATATTCATAATTTATCCTAATCTACTAAATGTATTTCTCTTGTTTTTGCTGGAACAATAGTTGTATTCAGAGTTAAATATCTGTTATCTGGATTACTAACTGTTACAAAATCATAACTTGTAATCTTCAGTCTTACTATTCCATTTGCTTTTCCATTATCACCTAAAGTAATTATATCCATTTCCAAAGGTAAATTTTGACCCGTGTTACCAATGATATCATAAATTCCACTAGATAATCCGTTGATTTGTGTTCCCCATGTGGATGTTGTATTACCTAAATATGTTCCAATTAAACAAATTGGAGATGAAGTTACACCATTATCAAAATCAATACTTTGGTTAGAATTGTAAATATCATCTAAAGCATTAGAATATTGTGTAAATTCACTCTCTCCATGACTTGTGCATGCTGAACTAGAAGAATTACAAGCATCCACATCAAATCCTAAAGATGAGAAGTCAAATTTATTACTTAAAATAAAATCACAGTCACAATCACAATTGGTCAATATTGGGTAGAAAGTCTCTTTGTCACTATATTGCCAATCAGCAGTCAAAGCATATGTGATATCTAAACTATCACCAATTACAAAATCTCTATAATTTACTGCAAATGGTGCTATTCCACTTGAATAACTTGAAGTTGCAGTTGGTAAATCGGTAATAGTAATTGTAGCTTTTGAAGAAGCTTTTAAATTAAATGCGTTAAGTCCAAATAATCTAAACCAAAATGTGTTTTCAATGTAGCTTGGTATTTCAGCTGTTACTGTATTTGGTTCACTAATAAAATCCCAATTATAGATAATAGTATCTTTTACTTCATTTCCAAGTTTTGTTTTTGTTAACATTTGATAATAAACATCTTGTGCATTTAGAGTATTCTCTTCAACATTTACATAATATTTTGCTAGGGTTAAAACGGCATTATCTGTTATTTTTTTAAGATTATAGTATTTATCTCTTGCTTGCATATTATCACTAACAGTTGCACCAATAATAATTAATACTACAAATAAAAATAGACCTAACATTACTTGATCAATTAGTGCTTTTTTCATGATAGAACCTTAAATCTTAAATGGATAAATATTAAGTGAAATTAAAATTTCAACAATTATTACGGATAAAAACATTATAGGAACCATTGGTGCAATTCTTCTTTTTTTTATATTTTGAATATATAAAAGTGTTAAAGTTTGCAAAATTCCTGTTATAACAAGAAATAGGGCAAATGGTTCTATTCCTAAATAAAATGCGATTATAATCATATATTTAATATCACCACCACCAAGAATCATAGTTGGTTTTAATAAAATTAAAATTATGAAAAAAATTAAAACTAAAAACGATAAAACAATAGAGCTTATATATATTTTTGATTCAAAGAAACCAAATATTATCAACATTATTGACATACTAAGTAATAAATTATTTGGAACTAAAAATTTTTTATAGTCAGTATAAGAGAGAATAATAGAAAATATATAAAAACTTATTGTAAACATAATAATCTAAATTAATAAAGAAGTAGCAAAAGCTACTTCCTTATTTATTGACCGTTTACAACGTTGCTAATAGAAGTATTTGCAGAATTTTGCACTAAGTCTTTTTGGTCAGTTGCCCATTGAGCTAATCCAATAACGGCACCAACACCTACGATAACTAATAATAACGTAACAAGGATTTTATCCATTGCACCTTTTTGGTTTTTTAATCTTCTTTTTAAAAAATTCAGCATTCCATGCTTCTTATGTGAGTTAAACAGTTAATAAAAGATATTAACTATTCACTATTTCATAAACATTATGACAGTTTAAAACTTACAAAAAAATAAAAATGATACTTTAATGATATTATTTATAGTTATAATAAACGTTGTTTTTTCTTGATTTATTAGAAAAAATAATTTTTTAATGTGGAAGATAATTAATTAATTTATCAACACATAATCCCATAGCTGTACTTTCATATCCAACTACGTTTTTTATATATGGTTTACAAAAACCTTCTACCATAATTGCACCTGCTTTACCAAAACATTCACCTGAATCTAAATACTCTTTCATATGTTTTTCATCAAATTTATCAAAGTTATAAGTTGTGATTGAAATATCTATTAATTCTTTATCTTTTGATTTATAAATCATACAAGTTATCACTGATGTTTTATTACCACTTTGAAGTTCAAGCATAGATTTTGCATCATCATAATCTTTTGCTTTTCTCAATAATTTTCCTTCGCAAGTTACAACAGAATCAGCAACAAGTAAAGGCATATCTTCTATTCCATATTTTTTATAAAGTTCTTGAAATTTTCCAAGAGTTGCTTCATAGCAAAATGATTTGGGATTAGTAGTTATTATAGAATCTTCATCAAAATCTCCACCATTTTGGATGAAATCTATTCCATAATTTTTTAAAATTAATGCACGAGTAGGTGAATTTGAACCAAGTCTAATCAAAATAGTCCTTTTTTATTTGGATTATACTCAATTTGAATATAATAAATTTTTAAAATTGATTTGAAAGTTTATTATGAAGTATTATGTGTTTTTAGTTTTAACTGTACTGTTTTGGTCTGGTAATTTTATTTTTGGTCGTTTGGTATCTACAAGTATAGAACCAATGCAGTTATCTTTTTTTAGATGGTTTTTTGTACTTTTGATTTTATTTCCTTATATCGTGATTCATTATAAAAATATATTTAACATTTTTCAAAAAAAATATATTTCACTTTTGATATTAGGAATTTTAGGAATTTCAGGTTTTAACACTTTTTTATATTATGGTTTACAAACTACAACAGCAACAAATGCATTGTTAATAAACTCAAGTATTCCAATATTTATTATTATTTTATCTGCAATAATTTTTAAAACAACTATTACAAAAATACAATTTATAGGAGTTGTGTTTTCAACATTAGGAGTTATTTATTTAATTTTAAAAGGTGAAATAAGTCACATATATGAACTAGAATTTACTGTTGGAGATTTATGGATAATAGGAGCATGTATAGTTTGGGCTTTATATACAGTTCTTTTAAAATATAAACCAAAAGAGTTAGAGCCATTAGAATTTTTTGCGATAATTACACTAATAGGGACAATCGTTTTATTTATAGTTTTTGTATTCCAAGGTTACAGTTTTGAATTTAGTTTTCTTGAAAAAAAAGAAGTTTTATATTCATTGATATATATAGTATTTTTTCCTTCAATTTTATCTTTTTATTTTTGGAATAGGGCAATTCTTGAAATTGGTGCAAATAAAGCAGGACAATTCACACATCTTATGCCAATTTTTGGTTCTATTTTGGCATATTTCTTTTTAGGAGAAGTATTACAAACATATCATATTGTAGGAATTATTTTGATTGGGTTTGGGATTTATCTTTCTATATTTTTTAAAAGAGATAAAAACTAGAATGTTAATTTTAAATAAGATTTCTGGAATTCTGATTTTCCTTTCATTTATGACAACATTGTATTCATATTTTTATCAATCAAATTTATTGATAATTTCTGGAATATTTGCTTGGATTGCTTTTTTTATTCTTTTTTCTGGTTTAAAAAATAAAAAAATAATAATTATATTATTAAGTCTTAGTATATTGGCATTTTTTATTTGTTATTTGAATAATTATCAAATAAATTTTATAAAGGTATTTACAGTAAATCAATATTTATTAACTCTTTTAATTGGAGTAGGCTTTTTAAGATTAATTGCAACACCAAGAAAAAATAAAAATACAAATTTACCAAAGGGAAAACAATCGTTTATAAAAACATATTTAGGGGTACATCTTTTTGGTTCAGTTATAAATATTTCTTCTCTTATCTTAGTTGCAGATAAAATGTATAAAAAAGCTTCTTTAACAAATGCACAAATTATTCTTTTAACAAGAGCATTTGCAAGTGATGCTTATTGGTCTCCATTTTTTGTTGCATTTGCAGCAGCAATAACTTACGCACCAAAATTAAATACACCAATAATTGTAATAAATGGGATTGTATTAGCCATTATAACTTTTGGTATTACATATTTTGAAGTTACAAAAAATAAGGATTTTAATATAGATGAATTTTATGGATATCCTTTATCTTTAGATTCACTATTTTTACCAATATTACTTGCTTTATTAGTTTTAATAACAAATCATATTTATCCAGAAATAAAAGTAATCGTTTTAATTTCATCATTTTCAATATTAATGACTATACTTATTTTACCAATAAAAAAATCTATATTTGAATCTTTAAAAATTTTAAAATTTCATATATTAGATGAGTTGCCAAAAATGAAATCTGAAATATCTCTATTTTTAGTTGCTGGAATGTTTGGTATTTCTATTAGTTCTATTTTGATTGGATTAAATTTATCTTTGCCTTTTGAAATATTTGATTGGCAAATAGCTTCCCTTTTACTTTTGATATTTGTTATTTTAGCTTTTATTGGAATTCATCCAATTATTACAATAGCAATTATTGGTGATTTTTTAAGTGGAGTTAATCACACACTTTTAGCAGTAACATTTTTAATGGCATGGTCAACAACTGTTTCAACATCACCTTTTTCAGGATTAAATCTTACAATAATATCAAGATACAATTGTAGTGCAAAAGAGATTTTTAGGTTAAATATAACATACGCAATTAAAATGTATTTTATTTGTACATTTTGTCTATTTTTATTGTCAAAATATTTATCTCTGTAATAAAATCATACAATTATCATATGATTTAATTAAAATTCATTTATAAAGGTAAACGTATAAACATTCATTTGTATCCTTTCTGCTTCCTGTGTTCAAAAATTATATGTTTACCTTATTTTTATCATAATTAGTTACAATTAGTCTAAATTATTTTAAGAAGCTTTTATGAATTTATTTTTTATTTTACTTGGAAAAATCTCTCCATTATATTTGAATATAGCAATAGGTTATATTTTATCACGTTATTTTAAAGTTAAGAGAGATTTAATAGCTTTACTTCTTATCTATATTTTAGGACCAATTGTAATTTTTTTTGCTACTTTGTCTATTAATATAAACTTACAATTAGTATTTTTACCTTTATTTGTTTTTTTCTTTGGTTCATCAATAGCTTTTTATATTTTAAGAAGATATAAAAAAGATTGGAATGATGCAAGTATTAATACTTTAGCTTTTACTTGTGGTACAGGAAATACAGGATATTTTGGTATTCCACTTGCTATGATATTATTGAGTCCAGAATCAGCAAATATTTTTATCTTTGCAACTTTAGCATCTTTACTTTATGAAAATACAACAGGTTTTTATGTAACAGCAAAAGGAACTTTTACTGCTCGTCAATCAATTATGAAAGTGATTAAACTTCCACTTCTTTATGCATTTATTGCTGGTGTTTCATTAAATATTGCAGGTTTTAGAACACCTGAATTTTTGATTCCTTCTTTTGAAAATTTGAAATGGGCATATGGAATTCTTGGTATGATGATGCTTGGTATGGGAATGAAAGGCTTTAATTTAAAAGAAGACTTAGATAAAAAATATCTAAAAGTTGCATATTTTTATAAATTTATTTTTTGGCCAGGAGTAATTTTAGCGATAATTATGATAGATAGAAATTTCATTGGTTTTTTAAATGAAGAAATTTATAAAGTATTGTTTTTATTTTCAGTTGTTCCACTTGCAGGAAATACAGTAACTTTAGCTGTACTTTTAAAAGCAAGACCTGAAAAAGCTTCTTTTACTGTACTTTTAAGTACTTTAATCTCTGTTCTATACATACCAATTGCTTTGATTATTTATGGGGGATTTTAAGAAGGAAGAATTAATCTATAATTCTTCTAGAAGTCCAATAATTCTTTTTATAAAAAGGTTTTTCAAGACTTGTAAATTGGATACCTTTAATTGATGCATGCATGAAATTTCCATTTCCTACATAAACTCCTACATGCTTATCAGTTTTACTTGTTTTGAAAAATACTAAATCACCAGGAATTAATTCTGCTTTTTTTACTTCAACACCCATATTAACTTGAGTAAGAGTTGTTCTTGGTAATTCTATCCCAAATTTGTCTTTGTAGATTCTTTGAGTAAATGCAGAGCAATCTATACCCTTTTTAGATTCTCCACCAAGTTTATATCTAACATTCTTCCATTCATTATAAAAGTCATTAAAAGCTTGTTTTCTCTTTGGGATTTCAGAAACTATAGTTTCTTTATTATTAGCTAATTCATAGTTTTTATTATTAGAACTTTTATATTCTTTAGGATTGAATATAGTTTCATAATTTGTTAAAACACTTGTTTTTTGTGTTTTATTTTTAGTTTCATATAATTTTGCATAATCATCGTAAGATAAAGTAGTTTTAGTTTGATTGTTATTTAGGTTAGAAGAATTTTCTAAATTTTGGATGTTATTACTACAAGCAGTAAATATAAAGACAGCAGGTATTACAGTTAAATACTTTTTTATCATTATTTTCTCCTATAGTTAATAATCAATCAATTATTCTTTGGGCTTTCCAATAATTTTTATTGAAATAATCATTATCTAAATCAGAGATTGTTACACCTGTCTTAGTTGATGCATGCATGAATTTACCGTTATCTATATATATACCAACATGCTTGGTTTTACCAGTTTTGAAAAAAACTAAATCACCAATCTCAAGTTCATCTTTTTTAATTGATTTCCCAACATTAGCTTGCATAAGTGTAGTTCTTGGCATTTCTAAATCAAATTTTTCTTTAAATGCCTTTTGAATAAATGCTGAACAATCTATACCTTTTTTAGATTCTCCACCAAGTTTATATCTTACACCTTCCCATTTACTGTAAAAATCAAATAGTTCATTATTAAGAGCTGTTTTTTTAGTTATATAGTTTGTATTTGTAAATTCATCAAATATACTACTTTTTGAATTGTTTTTTGATTGTTGTTGCTGTTTAAAGTTTTTATATTTTTGATAATCGCTTTCTTGTAAAGAAGCATTTGAGTGAATAGAATTTTTATTTTTATAATATGTAGACATATCAACAGATTCTTCACTAGTTTTATAAGAACATCCTGTCATAAATAAGGAAATATAAATAGACATAATTAATAAATTTTTTATATTCATATTGTATTTTCCCCCTGATAAAGCCATTTTCTAGTAAAGATTTTATTTATGATATAAAAAAATGATTAATATGTCAAGTCTTAATTGTTTAGGAGTATAATAAACTATTATTTCAAGGGGGAAAATTTGATGAAATATTTTTTATTTACATTGTTGATTTTTGTATTAAATTCTTGTGTTTCTTCTCAAAACTTAAATTTAGATGAAGAAATAAAATTAAATAATGAGAAAAAATTCTTTACTTATGACAACTGTACAAACTTTTCATATATTTCAAATTCAGAAGATAGTATGTATGGAAAAATTTTTAAAGAATATATTCGATTGGATAGTTCATGCAAATGGAATGGATTACAAAGAGGTTATTTTGTTGATTTATTCAAAGATACAATAAAAGTTAAATCTTTAAAATTAGTTGAGAGAATTGAAAATAAGAATCTTGAAATTTCAACTTATTTAATTGATGAAAAATATTATGTAAACATTATAAATAAATTTACAGTTTTTGAAGATTTATTAATAATTGATTATAAAGGTATTTATTCAACTAGATTAATATCTGGATTTAATAAAGAGTACAAAAATATCTATTTAGATAAACCAAGATTAGATTCTAATTATTCTAATAGTTTAGTAAGAATGAATTTTATGAAAGGTTATTTTGCTAGAGAGAGCGAGAGTTTTGATAACTAAATCAAAAAGAATTAAGAGGAGTTAAAATCCTCTTAATGTTATTCCTAAAATAATAGCAAGTAATCCTAAAACTATATTTGTAGGAATAAGATATTTAGCTAATGGAGTAAGTTGATTTTTTGCAGTTACAAAATCACCATTATCAAAAGCTTTTTGAGCTTGGTTTCTCTTTATGTATATAACTACAAATATGATAGTCATAATCATCCAAACTATTTCTTTTACTATGGCAAACTTATAAAGTTCACTTTCTTTTAATTCTAAAGCAATAATCATAATAATGGCAGTAATTAAAAGAATAATAATAGAAGGAATAACCATAGAAAAAAATCTTTTTAGATTTTCTAAAGTTCTTCCTAATTTAATTTTTGGATCTTCAATATTTTGCATAGAGTAATGAACTGCAAATCTAATTACAATCATTCCTCCAATCCAAATTATTGCAGATATAAGATGTAAAAAAACGATTAAAGTTGAGAAATTGTTAAATAATTCACTCAATTTTCAATCCTTATAAATTTTCTTTTGCGTAATTTAAAGCAGCTATTTTTGCTTCTTCAACTTTTGTTACATCTTTTCCACCAGCTTGTGCGAAGTCAGGTCTTCCACCTCCACCTCCACCTACGATTGGTGCTATATTTTTAATCCAATCACCAGCTTTGATATTTGTATTTTTACTTCCTGCAACAATCATAACTTTGTCATCTTTTGCTTGTAAAAGTAAAATCGCTAGTTTTTCAGTTGCATTTTTCATATCATCAACAATTTTTTTCAAATCACCATTTTCAACAATAGAAACTACAACTTTAGTATCACCAATAATTTCTTCATTTATTGGAGCAGAAGTTTGGCTAAGAGCCACTTCAACTTCTTTTTTCAAATCTTTAATTTGTTCTTTTAATTTTTTGATTCCAGCAATAATGTCATTATTTTTAACTTCTACTTGAATTTCATTCATTTTTGAAATGATATCTTTTGTATATTTAATTGCTGAAGCTCCACAAACAGCTTCAATTCTTCTTACCCCTGCACTTACACCTGATTCTTTTACAATATAAAAACTTCCAATATCAGCTGTATTTCTTACGTGTGTTCCTCCACAAAATTCAACTGAAACATCTGAGAAACTAACAACTCTTACAACATCACCATATTTTTCACCAAACATAGCAATTGCACCTTTGTTTTTAGCTTCATCAATAGGTAATTCTTCAATATTTCCAGAAATACCTCTTGCAATCATAGAGTTTACTAAATCTTCAACTTCTTCAATTTGCTCAGTTGTCATTGCTTTTGGATATGTAAAGTCAAATCTTAATCTATTTGCATCATTTAAAGAACCTGCTTGTGAAACACTTTCTCCTAAAACCATTTTTAATGCACTTTGTAAAAGGTGAGTAGCACTATGATGTTTCGCAATTTCATATCTATTTACAACAACAGCATCAACACTTTCACCTTGAGCTAAAGTAGAATTTTCTACTTTTACTTTAGACAGATTTAATCCATGGAATTTTGAAGTTTCTTCGATAATAGCTACATGTTTATTATCTTCTAATGCTCCAATATCTCCTGTTTGTCCACCACTTGTTGCATAAAATGGTGTTTTATCTAACATTACCCAACCAGTAGTGCCTTTTTCTAAAGTTTTTACTTCTTTAAAATGTTCATCTAAAAGTGCAACAATTTTTGATTTATAAGTGATATTTTCATAACCAACAAATTCATTTATTCCATATTTTTCAATTAGTTGTTTAAAATCACCATCATTAGAAGCATCACCACTTCCTTTCCATGCAGCTTTTGCCATTGCTTTTTGTGCATTCATCAGTTCATCAAATTTAGCTAAATCAACTTTTAAACCTTTATCTCTTAACATGTCTTCAGTTAAGTCTAAAGGGAAACCATATGTATCATAAAGTTTAAATGCAATTTCTCCAGAAAAAATCTCTTTAGTATTTGCTAATTCATCATTAAATAAAGACATTCCTAAATCAATAGTTTTAAAGAATCTATCTTCTTCTAGAGTTAATTGCTCTTTTATGAAGTTTTTATTTTCAACAAGTTCTGTATAGTGTCCACCCATAATTTTTATAAGTGTATCAAGAAGTTGTGCCATAAATGGTTTTCTAAATCCGATTAAATAACCATGTCTTACAGCTCTTCTTAAAATTCTTCTTAAAACGTAAGGTCTTCCTTCATTTCCAAATAAAATACCTTGAGATAACATAAATGAAGTTGCTCTTAAATGGTCTGCAATTACTCTATATGAACCAATGTTCTCAGCAGTTGCTTTTTTATTTGCAAGTTCTTCTATTTTTTCAATAATTGGTTTGAAGTTTGAAGAATCAAAGTTATTAAATACGCCTTCTTTAATTGCAATTACTCTTTCAAGACCCATTCCTGTATCAATAGATGGTTTTGGGAGTGGATTTAATTTTCCATCAGCCGTTCTTTCATATTGCATGAATACTAAATTCCAGATTTCTAAAAATCTATCACCATCTCCACCCATATAATCTTCAGAACTATTAAAGTGTTCTTCACCTTGGTCATAGAAAATTTCACTACATGGACCACAAGCCCCTGTATCTCCCATAGACCAGAAATTATCTTTATCTCCAAATCTCATAATTCTTGATGGATCAATGTGTTTTGACCAAATTTCAAAAGCTTCATCATCATCATTATGAACAGTTACCCATAGTTTATCTATTGGTAAGCATAAATTTACTGTAACAAATTCCCATGCATAAGCAATAGCATCTTTTTTAAAATAATCTCCAAAAGAGAAATTTCCTAACATCTCAAATAAAGTGTGATGACGTGCTGTATAACCTACATTTTCAAGGTCATTATGTTTTCCACCAGCTCTTACACATAATTGGCAAGAAGTAGCTCTTGGATTTTGTGGAGTTGGAATAGCACCAGTAAATATGTCCTTAAATTGAACCATCCCTGCATTTGTAAACATTAATGTAGGGTCGTCAGGAACTAAAGGCATAGATGAAATTACTTCATGTCCTTTACTTCTAAAAAATTCTAAATATTCTTTTCTGATATCCATAAATTATCCATTTTAAATTAAATTCTCTTATTTTATCTAAAAAAATATTTAGGCTTTATTAGTAAAAAGTTAAATAATTGTAAAACTAAATTTAAGTTTTCACAAGTTATAATCAATCATTATATTTTTATATAAGTTATATTGACAAATCAAGAAATTAAAAACTAATAATAAGGAAATAAAATGGGAAAATATATAGAAGTTACAGCAGCTAATTTTGAAGAAACAACAAAAGAAGGTGTTTCAATGGTAGATTTCTGGGCTCCATGGTGTGGACCTTGTAGAATGATTGCTCCAGTTATTGAAGAATTAGCAGCAGATTTTGAAGGTAAAGCTAAAATTTGTAAAGTAAATACAGATGAGGAACAAGATTTAGCAGTTAAATATGGAATTAGATCTATTCCTACAATTTTATTCATGAAAAATGGTGAAGTTGTTGATCAAATGGTAGGTGCTTCATCTAAACAAGCGTTTACTGACAAAATTAATTCATTATTATAATAATCAGAATAATAATTTGACGGAAGGGAGAAGTTTTACTTCTCCCTTTTTTTATTTATTAAATCAATTTTAAGATAGATATAAATTATTAAATGATAAAATTTTTCCTTAATATTTTAAGATATAATTTAACCTATAACTTACAAATATTTTAGTATCATATTGTTTTTAAAAATTTTATGAACTATAAACTTAATTATATATAAGGACTTGATATGTTAGATTTAGCAATTATTGGTGGAGGACCAGCTGGATTAACAGCTGGATTATATGCCACTAGAGGTGGATTAAAAAATGTTGTAATGTTTGAAATGGGTATGCCAGGAGGACAAATTACAAGTTCATCTGAAATTGAAAACTATCCAGGACAAATTGAAGTTGTATCTGGTATGGATTTAATGATGAAATGGCCAGAACAATGTCAAAGATTTGGATTAAAACATGAAATGGCTCAAATTGAAAATGTTACAAAAGAAGGTGATATTTTTAAATTAACAACTACAGATAAAAAAGAGTATGAAGCAAAAACTGTTTTAATTGCAACAGGTTCAGTTCCTAGACGTGCTGGATTCAAAGGTGAGAATGAATTTTTTGGAAAAGGTGTATCTACTTGTGCAACTTGTGATGGATTCTTTTATAGAGGTAAAGAAGTTACAGTAGTTGGTGGTGGAGATTCTGCTATTGAAGAAGCTATTTATTTATCGAAAATGTGTTCAAAAGTTTATTTAGTTCATAGAAGAGACACATATAGAGCAGCTCCAAGTACAATTGAACATATGAAACATGCTGAAAATATTGAAGAAGTTACAAATGTAATGGTTGAAGAAGTGTATGGTGATATGAGTGGTGTTCAAGGAATAAAAGTTAAACATAAAGAAACTGGTGAAATTAGAGATTTACCAACACCAGGTGTATTTATATTTGTAGGAAGAGATGTTTTAAATGCTCCATTAAAACAAGCAGATGGTTCGTTTTTATGTGATGTAAATGAATCAGGTGAAGTAATTGTTGATTTAAGAATGAGAACATCAGTTCCAGGACTTTATGCAGCAGGTGATATTAGAATTGATGCTCCAAAACAAGTTGTTTGTGCAGCAGGTGATGGTGCAACAGCAGCTGTTAATATTATTGAATATATTGGATAAGGAATAATTAGGAAATGATTAAAATAGGTATTTTAGGAAGCTCTGGAAGAGTTGGAACTTTGTTGATAGATGATTTAGCAAATGATAAAGAAGCTAAATTATCAGCAGTATATGTTTCTAAAAAAATTGAAAAGATTTTACCAGCTGATACAGTGGTAACAAATGATATGAAAGTTTTATTTGATTCATCAGATGTAATTATTGATTTCTCTGCACCAGTTGCAACAGAAGCTCTTTTAACAGAAGTTGTAGAAAAAGGTGCAAGAAAACCTTTAGTTATTGCAACAACTGGATTAAATAAACATCAGCAAAATTTGTTATTAGAAGCTAGTAAAATTGTACCTATTTTATATGCAACAAATATGAGTTTAGGAGTTGCTGTATTAAATAAACTAGTTGCTTTAGCATCTAAGACATTAAGAGATTTTGATATAGAAATTGTTGAACAACATCATAGACATAAAGTAGATTCACCTTCAGGAACAGCATTAACATTAGCAGAACATGCAGCAAGTGCGAGAGATTTAAATTTAGATGATGTTAGAGTTTCAGGAAGAGATGGTCAAATTGGTGCAAGAACTAAAGATGAAATTGCAGTAATGGCTTTAAGAGGTGGAGATATTGTAGGTCGTCATACAGTTGGATTATATAATGATGGTGAATTCTTAGAATTAAATCATACTGCAACTGCAAGAAATACTTTTTCAAGAGGTGCAATAAAAGTTGCAAAATGGATAGTTGGTAAAGAAGCCAAATTATACTCAATCAATGACGCTTTAGGTCTATAAGGAATAATAAATATGTGCGCAATAGTTGGAATTTATGGAAATGATAATGCAGCAAGATTAGCTTCAATTGCTCTTTTTGCAATGCAACATAGAGGTCAAGAAGCAACTGGAATCTCTTCTTCTTGTGATGGAAAAATTTATACAAAAAAAGATAGAGGTTTAGTTTCTGAAGTTTTTACAGATGAAGCATTACAATATTTAAAAGGTAATATGGCAATTGGACATAATAGATATTCAACTGCTGGTGGAGATTCTATTTTAGATGCTCAACCTGTTTATGCTAAATATAAATTAGGTGAAATTTCTATTGTACATAATGGAAATTTAATCAATAAAGATGAAGTAAGACAAGACTTGATTGATAAAGGTGCAATTTTCCAAACAGGAATGGATACAGAAAATTTAATTCATCTAATTGCAAAAAATACAAAAGATAGATTAAGAGATAGAATTAAAGAAGCTTTAAATAGAACTATTGGTGCATACTGTTTTATTGTTCAAAGTAGAAGTAAACAATTTGTTATTAGAGATAGATATGGTATTAGACCTTTATCTTTAGGTAAATTAAAAAGTGGTGGTTACATAGTTGCAAGTGAAACTTGTGCTTTTGATTTAGTTGGAGCGGAGTTTATTAGAGATGTAAGACCTGGTGAAATGTTGATTTTTGATGAAGATAAAGCTGAACCAGAATCAATTCAATTATTTGAGCCTGAATTTAGACCTTGTGCATTTGAGTATGTTTATTTTGCAAGACCTGATTCTGTAATAGATGGTAAAAATGTGTATGTTACAAGAGAAAATATGGGTAAAGCACTTGCTTTAAATGATAAAGATAAAAATATTAAAGTTGATATGGTTATTCCAGTTCCTGATTCAGGAGTTCCAGCAGCTTTAGGATATGCAGCACAAAGTGGAATTCCTTTTGAATATGGAATTATTAGAAATCACTATGTTGGAAGAACATTTATTGAACCAACACAAGAGATGAGAGATTTAAAAGTAAGAATGAAATTAAGTCCAATGAAATCTTTAATCGAAGGAAAATCTTTACTTGTAATTGATGATTCAATTGTAAGAGGAACTACTTCAAAAAGAATTGTAAAAATTTTAAAAGAAGCAGGAGCTAAAGAAGTACACTTTAGAGTTGCAAGTCCTGAGATTAAATTTCCTTGTTATTATGGAATAGATACTCCACATAAAGAAGAATTAATTTCAAATAGCATGAATAAAGATGAAGTTTGTAAATATATTGAAGCAGATAGTTTAGAGTATTTATCTGTTGATGATTTAGTAAATGCAATTGGAAATGACAGAAATTATGCATTAGAGAGTTTTAACGGGGATTATTTCGTAAAAGCATAATGAGTGAATTAAAAAACGTATTAACTATCGGAAGATATTTAAAAAATAAATTTGGTGAAAAAATCTATAAAGTTCCTATCTCAATATCTGGGTTTACATGCCCAAATATTGATGGTACTGTTGCTCGTGGTGGATGTTCATTTTGTGAAAATGATTCTTTTAGCCCTAATTTACAAGAAAAAAAAACTAAGTTCAAATTAAATCCAAATGTAAAAGAAAATCCTTATTTAGAAAATCAATTAAAACAATTAGAATTGCAGTTTTTTGCTACTAAAAAAAGACTAGAAAATAAATTTGGTGCTAAAAAATTTATAGTTTATTTTCAATCATTTACAAATACTTATGCTCCTTTCCCTACATTAAAAGCCTTATATGAAAAAGCTTTAAGTTTTGATAATGTTATTGGACTTAGTATTGGAACAAGAACAGATTGTGTTACAGATGAGATTTTGGATTTTTTAGTTGAAAAGTCAAAAACTAAAGAGATTTGGGTTGAATATGGTATTCAATCTTTTTTTGATGAAACTCTTGTAAAAATTAATAGAGGAGACAATGTTTCAAATATGAAATATTGGATTAAAAGAACAAAAGAAAAAGGCTTAAATGTTTGTGGGCATTTGATTTATGGACTGCCTAATGAAACTCAAGAAATGATGCTTGAAACGTTTAATCAAACTATTGAATTAAATGTTGATTCTATTAAATTCCATCCTTTATATGTTGTTAAAAATACTCTGTTAACTAATGAATATAAAAAAGGAAAGTTTACTCCAATTTCAGAAGAATTATATATTGATACAGTAGTAAAGTCAATAATAAACTTACCTTCAAATGTTTCTGTTCAAAGAATTACAGCAGGAATTGATGATGATACACTATTATCACCTGAATGGTGTAGAAATAAGCATACACAAATGAAAAATATTAGATTAGCTTTAGAAAAAGAGGGATTTAATTATTAGAAATAAATACTAGAAAATCTAGTATTTATTTGATTTTTAAAAGATAATCAACAACATTTTCAATAAATGCATCATGTTTTCTATCTTTTCTGTAAGCAATATAAAGTTTTCTTATCATCTTTTGATTACCAATTCTTGATTCATATAAAGCACCAGCTTTTAATAATGATTCAATCGCATTTCTAGAAACAATTGAAACTGTTGGCGTACTGTTTTTATCTGAATGTAAAACAGTTTGAACAATAGTTGTTGCACTTGTTACTTCACTTGTAACATTAAATGTGTCACAATCAGGATAATTTGCTTTTTCAAGATTTTCTTTAAATAGTAATCTTGTATTTGATTCTGGATTTCTACAAACCCATTTATATGATAATAAATCTTCTGCTTTAGCTTTTGCTGGTAATTTTTGATTTGAGAAAATTACAATCTCATCTTCCATCCATTCTCTATAAATAATATCTTCATTTGGAACATAGTTTTCAACTAAAGCAATATCAATTTTTTTATCTAATAAATCTTCTATAGCTTCATGAGAAACTGAAACATTTATCGATACATCATTGTGAATATTTTCTTTTAAATTATTTAAAAATCTTGGAAGAATATAGTTACCAATAATAAATGAAGCACCAAATACAAAAGTTACATTTTTATTCATAATTTTTAATAGTTCTTTTTCAGCATTAGTAATACATTTTTCAATTTTTAAAGCAATACCATGTAATATTTGACCTTCTTTAGTCAATTTAATACCATTTTTCTTTCTATCAACAATTTGAACATCTAAATAATCTTCAATAAATTTCATTTGTTGTGTAACTGCAGGTTGAGAAATACCAAGTTTTGCAGATGCTTTTGAAAAAGATTTTTCTCTAACAACAGTTAGAAAAGTTTCCAATTTGGCAAAATCTGTGAGCATTATAATCTCCATAAAATAAATTATGAAAATGATAACATTTATTTATATATAGAATAATTAAGAGAAATAATGAATTTATATAATATATGATATAATAAATAATAATTGGAGAAAAAATGTCTGAAAATTTATTAACATCATTAAATGAATCACAGAAAATTGCGGCGCAACATATTGATGGACCTCTGCTTATTTTAGCAGGTGCAGGCTCTGGTAAAACAAAAACTATTACCACAAGACTTGCTTATTTGATATCAATAGGTATAGATCCACGTTCAATATTAACACTTACATTTACAAATAAAGCTGCAAGTGAAATGCGTGAAAGAGCCTTTAATATGTTAGATTCTTCAATGATAAATACTCCACCTTTATTATGTACTTTTCATAAATTTGGTCTTTTATTTCTTAAATTTTATATCAGTGAATTAGGAAGAAAAAACAATTTTATTATAATAGATACTGATGATAAAAAAAGAATATTAAAATCATTAGATAAAGATATTACTACATCATTACTTGTTTCAGAAATATCAAAATATAAAAACTCTTTGATGACTCCTAGTGAAGCAAAAAGTGCAGCTCAATTAAAGCTTTATCAACAAATTGCAGAGATTTATGAACAATATGAAGAGTATTTAGAAAAAAACAATTTAGTTGATTTTGATGATTTATTATTACTTCCATATAAAATTTTAAAAAACAATGAAAATTTAGCAAAAGAGATAAGTCAAAAGTATCAATATATAATGGTAGATGAGTATCAAGATACAAATGAATTACAATATAGACTTTTGAGATTATTATGTTCAAATCACAATAATCTTTGTGTAGTTGGTGATGATGACCAATCTATTTATGGATGGCGTGGAGCAACTATAAAAAATATTTTAAATTTTTCAGAACATTTTGAAAACACTATTGTAGTAAAACTTGAAGAGAACTATCGGTCAACTGATACAATTTTAAATCATGCTAATCAATTGATAGAACATAATAGAGATAGATTAGGTAAAAAATTAATTGGAACAAGAGTAAAAGGTGATTCTATTAAAGTTTATGAATCACAAGATGAAAATGAAGAAACTAGAAAAATAGTTGAAGATATTAGAAAATTGATAAATAGCGGTGAAAATCCAAAAAATATCGCTATTTTATTTAGAGTAAATGCATTATCTCGTTCTTTAGAAGAGGGCTTTAATAAAGCTGGGCTTCACTATAAACTTGTTGGTGGGATGAAGTTTTACGAAAGAAGTGAAATCAAAGATTTGATAGCATATTTTAGAATATTAACAAATTCAAATGATAACTTTTCTATAAAAAGAATTATAAATAAACCAAAACGTGGAATTGGGAAAACAACTATTGATAAACTTGAAGCGAAATCAATAGAAACAGGAAAATCAATTTTTGATTTAATTCAAAATTTAGATTCAGATGAAATAAGTGCAATTGTTGGTAAAAAAAACTCTAGAACTTTAAAAGTATTTGAAGCATCTATTTTAGATTTAAAAGAACTCCTTGGTGAATCAAAAATGAAATTTTTAGATAGTTTTGAAGAGACTTTTGATTACAGAGCTTCATATGATAATTTACCAGATGGTTTTGAAAGACAAGCAAATATTGATGAGTTTTATGGATACATTAGAGATTATTTTATTCAAAATCCACATTTGGATTTAAAAGATTTTTTAAATGAAATAGCTCTTGAAAGTGAAAATGATGATTATAGTGGTGAAGCTGTTTCTATGATGAGTATCCATGCTTCAAAAGGTTTAGAGTTTAAAAAACTATTTATTATTGGATTTGAAGAAGGCTTTTTCCCTATAACTGGTGATGGTTGTGATTTAGAAGAGGAAAGAAGATTAGGTTACGTTGCAATAACACGTGCAATGGATAATCTTACTTTATCTTTTGTTCATTCAAGATTTTACAAAGGTAAAAGAACAAGTTTAATTAAAAGTAGATTTTTAAGTGAATGTGGACTTATTAAAGGAAGTTTAACTATCGAAAAACAATCAGGCTTTAAAAAAGGTGATTTAGTTCAACATAAAATTTTTGGTATGGGTAGAGTCGAAAAAGCAACAAATGCTGGTAAAGATTATAAACTTACAATAAATTTTGGTGGAACTCATAGAGATATTTTATCTTCATTTGTAGAAAAAGCATAATAGGATAATTCTCTTGCAAGTTAGATTTTATGAAAAAGAACAAATAAATAAATTATTGGTTGTGAATAAACCAATTTTTATAAGTTCGAACTCTTATTTAAATAGAATAAAAAGAAAGTTTAAAAATAAAAAAGCAGGTTTTAGTGGAACTTTAGATCCTTTCGCAAAAGGGTGTTTGATAGTTGCATTTGGTCAATATGCAAAACTTTTCAAATATATATCAAAAACACCTAAAACTTATAAAGCTGTTATTTGGTTAGGTGTTGAATCTGAATCTTTTGATATAGAACAAATTATTGATATTAATTTAGTTGATAAAGTGGATGAAAAAAAGATAATTGATGAGTTAAATTTATTAAATGGAAAAATAGAATATACACCACCAAAATTTTCAGCAAAAAAAATTGATGGTAAAAGAGCTTATGAACTTGCTAGAAATGGTGAAGAAGTACAATTATCAAAAACAACAATGAATGTATATAATACAAAATTTATTTCATATAGACATCCTTTTATAACTTTTGAAGTAACTGTTAGTGAAGGAACATATGTAAGGTCTTTTGCACAAGTTTTATTAGAAAAATTAGATAGAGTAGGGACATTATCTTATCTTGAGAGATTAAATGAAGGAAAATTCTTTTTTGATAATGAAAAAGAGTTAGATCCACTAGATTTTATTGATTTACCTATAAATAAATATTTTGGAACACAAGAGTGGCTGGTTCAAGGTAAAAGAATAGGTTTAGATTATGTTGAAAAAAAAGAGAATGGAAAATATCTTATAATAACAGAAAACTATTTTTCTATAATTGAAATAATTGATGGTGATATAAAATATTTAGTAAATAGGGTACCAAAATATGAAAAATGAAATGATTGAAAAATCGTATGCTAAAGTAAATATTTTTTTAAAAATTGCAGACAAAAGAGAAAATTATCACGAACTCGTATCAAGATTTGTACGAGTTCATAATTTGTATGACATTATATCATTTGTTAAATCTAGTAGGAAAGCAATTACAATTATAGGGGATTTTGGTTGTAAAATGGACTCAAATACTGTATATAAAGCATACAATTTAATAAAAAATTTTGATGGTGTTGAAGAATTTTTTTTAAATCATGAAATAAAAATTGAAAAAAATATTCCAGAGTTTGCCGGACTTGGCGGTGGAAGTTCAAATGCAGCAACATTTTTGGTTATGGTAAATAAATATTGCAATTTAAATTTGTCAAAAGATGAATTATCAAAGATTGGTGCACAAGTTGGTGCTGATGTTCCATTCTTTGTTTATGAATATGATAGTGCAAATGTAACAGGAATTGGAGAAATAGTAGAAAAATTTGACGAAGATATTTTAGATATAGAAACGATTACACCAAAAATAAAATGTAATACAGGTGAAATTTTTAAAATATTTAGGGAAAAATTTTATAAACAAATATCAAAAGAAGAAGCAAAAAAATTACTTGATATGAAATCAACAGATATTTTAAAAGAATTAGATATAAAAGAAGCAAATGATTTATATGAAAGTGCACTTAGTCTTTATCCACAACTAAGTGTTTATGAAAAAAAAGATTGGTATTTTAGCGGAAGTGGAAGTTCATTTTTTAGGATAAATAATGGCAAATAAAAAAGATACAAAAAAAAATTTAGTTTTTAAAAATAAAAAAGCATTTCATGATTTTACAATTTTAGATTCTTTAGAAGCTGGAATTATGTTAGAAGGAAGTGAAGTAAAAGCAATAAGAGAAGGAAGAGTGAATTTGAAAGACTCTTTTGTAAGAATTATAAAAGGTGAAGTTTTTTTGCTTAATGCACATATCTCTCATCTAAGTACTACGCATACAACATATAGACCTGATGAAAGAAGAGCAAGAAAGCTATTATTACATTCAAAACAAATTGATAAAATGTATTCAAAAGTGACAAAAGATGGAATCACTTTAGTTGCTTTAAAACTTTATTTTAATGATAAAAATATGGTTAAAGTTGAAGTAGCAACTGCTCAAGGTAAAAAATTGCATGATAAAAGAGAAGATTTAAAAGTAAAAACCCTAAAAAGGGAGACCGAACAAGTACTAAAATCATATAAATAAGATATTTTCTATCTTATTTATAAGTAAAAATTATAATAAAAATAGTGTTTTATTTGTTAATTTTTCGTTAATTTTTTTGTTGATTTTAAGTTTCTGTTAGCTATGATTACCGCAATGAGTGACATTTTTGTGACTTGTATATAAAATTAGTAGGAGGAGATTGATGCAAAACGGTGCACAAATTGAGTACGATTACTCAGTTGCAAAAGCCTTTACATTTGCAACAATTTTGTTTGGTATCATTGGTATGACAATTGGTGTTGTACTTGCGTTTCAATTGGCATTCCCACAGTTAAACTATTTAGCTGGGGAGTATGGTACATTTAGTAGATTAAGACCTTTACACACTAATGGTGTTGCATATGGTTTCGCACTAAGTGGTATTTTTGCTGGATGGTATTATATTTCGCAAAGAGTTTTAAAAGTATCATTAAAAGAGTCACCTTTTTTAATGGCTATTGCTAAGTTACACTTTGTTTTATATTTTATTACAATCCTATTAGCTGTTGTAACTTTATTTATGGGTATTACAACATCAAAAGAGTATGCAGAGTTAGAGTGGCCAATTGACATTTTAGTTGTTGTATGGTGGGTATTATGGGGTATTTCAATCTTTGGTATTATTGGTATTAGAAGAGAAAGAACACTTTATATTTCTTTATGGTATTTCATTGCTACATTCATCGCAGTTGCAATGTTATATTTATTTAATAATATGGAAGTTCCAACAAAACTAGTATCTGGTTATGGTTCATGGATTCACTCTGTTTCTATGTATGCAGGAACTAATGATGCATTAGTTCAATGGTGGTTTGGTCATAATGCTGTTGCATTCGTTTTCACAACTCCAATTATTGCATTAATTTATTACTTCTTACCAAAAGAATCTGGACAAAACGTTTATTCATATAAACTATCTATCTTAGCATTCTGGGGATTATTATTTGTTTATTTATGGGCTGGTGGACACCACCTTATTTATTCAACAGTTCCAGATTGGATGCAAACTATGGGTTCAGTTATGTCTGTTGTTTTAATTTTACCATCATGGGGATCAGCTATTAATATGCTTTTAACAATGAAGGGTGAGTGGCAACAATTACAAACAAATACACTAATCAAATTTATGGTATTAGCTTCAACTTTCTATATGTTATCAACAATTGAAGGACCAATTCAAGCTATTAAATCTGTAAATGCTATTGCACACTTTACTGACTGGATTCCAGGACACGTACATGATGGTGTTTTAGGATGGGTTGTATTTATGATTATGTCTGCATTATTCCATATGGTTCCAAGAATGTATAAAAGAGAATTATATTCTAAATCATTAATGGATACACAATTCTGGTTACAAACTACAGGTATCGTTTTATACTTTACTTCAATGTGGATTGCAGGTATTACACAAGGTATGATGTGGAGAGCTTATGATGAATATGGTTCATTAGTATATTCATTTATTGATACAGTTACTGTATTACATCCATACTATACAATTAGAGCAGTTGGTGGTTTATTATACCTAATTGGATTCTTCTTATTTGCATACAACATTTACAAAACAGTTAAATGTGGTAGAGTACTTGATAAAGAACCAGTAAATGCTACACCAGTAGCTGCGTAAGAAAAGGAGAAATTATGTTTCATTGGTTTGAACAAAGACCGTTTTTCTTTGCGGTACTAGTGTTTTTATTTGTTTCATTTGCAGGTATAGTTGAAGTTATTCCAGATTTTGCAAAACAAAGTAGACCAGCTGTTGGTACAAAACCATACAGCGTTTTAGAATTAGCTGGAAGACAAGTTTATATTAAAGATTCTTGTAATGCTTGTCACTCTCAATTAATTAGACCATTTAAAGCTGAGACTGATAGATATGGTATGTATTCATTATCTGGAGAATATGCTTATGATAGACCATTCTTATGGGGATCAAAAAGAACAGGTCCAGATTTAATGAGAGTTGGAAACTATAGAACAACAGATTGGCATGAAAATCACATGTGGCAACCTTCATCAGTTGTACCTGGAAGTATTATGCCAGCTTACAAACACCAATTTAGTAATATAGCTGATATAGAAACAGCTTATGCAGAAGCATATACTGTTAAAAATGTATTTAATACACCTTATGATCAAGAAGGTATGCCTAAACTTGGATCATGGGAAGAAGCAAAAGCTTCTGCTTTAGAAGAAGCAAAAGTTATTGCAGCTAGTATGAAAAATGAAGCAGTTAAACAAGCTGTTGCAAATGGTCAAGTTCCTGAAATAGTTGCATTAATTGCATATTTAAATTCTTTAAAATAAGGGTTATCAATGGATTATGAAACACTTTTAACAGTGCAAGGTTATGCTAAGTTCTTTTTGATTTTAGCAGTATTTATCATATTTTACTCTTATGCTTATTCTATTTATAAAAGAGATAAATCAGGGGAAAGAGATTTTGAAAAATATTCAAAACTTGTGCATGATGATTCAAGTGTTTCTATGCCTTTAGAAGAAAGAAAAAAAGATAAAGATATAGATAATAAGGAGAAATAAGATGAAATCTATGGTTATAGGTGGAATAATTCTTATCATCGCTTTATTAGCAGGAACTTACTTCTCAGCAGGTGATGCTTTTAACGGTGATGATTATATTAACAGCTTAACAATGTTAGGTGCTGTTGCAATTATTACAATTACTGTATTTGTTGCATTAAAATATGTTAATCAAATGAAAAATGATACAGCTAGTGGTGAATTAGCTGAAGAAAAATGGGATGGTATTGGTGAATATAAAAATCCAATTCCAACAGGTTGGGGATTAGCATTTATTGGTTCTATTATTTGGATGTTTTGGTATTTCACAGTTGGTTACCCAATTAATGGTTTCTCACAAATTGGTCAATGGAATGAAGAGACTTTAGAATACAATGCTAAATTTGAGAAAAAATGGGAAAATCCATCTTCTGAAACTTTAAAAGCGATGGGACAATCTGTTTTCTTAGTTCAATGTGCTCCTTGTCACGGTGTTGATGGAGAAGGTATTGAAGGAAAAGCTCAAAACTTAACTAAGAGAATGAGTAAAGAACAAGTTGTTTATGTTATCAAAAATGGTTCAAATAACTTAACATCAACATATCCAGCTGGAATGCCTCCAATGATGTTAACAGAAGATGCAGACATTAATGAAGTTGCTTCTTATGTTGCTGGTGGATTTAAAGGTGAGCAACCTGCAGGGTTTGCAGTTTGTGCTGGTTGTCATGGTGCTGATGGAAATGGTATGGAGATGGTTGCTCCAAATATCAGAGCTTATGATGATGCATTAGTTATGGCTGTATTAAAAGATGGTAAAAAAGGTTCAATCGGAGCAATGCCAAGCTTTAATGGAAGACTTAACGAAACTCAAGAAAAAGCTTTAGCTTCATATTTAAGAAGTTTAGGAGAGTAAGATGGCTGGAAATACACAAATGAATGAAAATGAAAGAGGTATTTTTAAACTTAATGGTGTTACGGGTATGTTAATCGCAGTTGTACTGTTATTATCTATCCTTGCTGTTTTAGTTACAAATGCTATTATAGTTCAACAGAATGAAGCTAGTAATTTCTATAAAATCAATCAAGATTTAAATGGATTAAAAATGAATAGTTCTGATAATCATACACAATACCAACTTGTTGGTAATGGTAAATAAGGGGTAAAATATGGAAAAAATTATTGGTGTTTTACTTTTAGTATCTGCAGTTATGACTGTATATTATGGTTTCTTTGATGCTACAAAAGTGTTTGTTGGTTAAATGAAAAGAAATATTTTTTTTAGAGTAGGAGTGATTTTATCACTTCTACTTTTTTTCTGTCAAAATTTATCTGCACAAAATTTTATATTAAATGATGATAATCTAATTGATCAAAGAGCAAAAGATAAAATCAATCAAATAGGTGATGAAACTAAATCTAAATTAGGTGTTAATATTTACGTATATGCAAAATCTACTTTAGGATTAGATGAAAATATCAAAACAAAAGAAAAAATTGAAGCTATTAAAAATTTTGAAAATCAAATAATTTCAAATGTAGAAAAACCATATGTTTTACTAACTATTGCTGTTGAAGAAACACATGTAAATTTACTATTAAGTGATGATTTTAAAAGTACAATTAATAAAAATGACATTTTAGATGGATATGTTGTTCCATTACTTGCTTCAAAAGATAAAAATACATTATTTGCAAAAGTAAGTGCTGCAAGTTTAAATGGTTATGCTGCGATTGCTGATACTCTAGCTGAATCAAAAAATATTAAACTTGAAAGTAGTATAGGAAATTCAGGAAAAGTTTCTAGTACTATCTGGAGAGTTGTAATGTATACTTTAATAGTTTTAGGATTATTAGCATATACTTATGCAATTTTAAAAAAAAGAAAGTAGATTTATGAAAAGAAATTATTGGCCACTGTTTTTTATAGGAATTTTTAGTTTTGTTTTTTCAATGATTATTTGGACTATTATGAGTGCTACAAAAGTGCCTGTAATAGAAGATCATAGTTTTATGAAAAAGTATCAAGATGTTGATGAAAACTATAATAATATGATGGAATCAAATCTTGCATTTTTATCAAAATATAATTTTGAATTCTATTTAAATGATAAAAAATTTGATTTAACAACTGATGATATAAAATTATCACAAAGAGCTGTTGAAAAATATTCTTTACATAAAGACTTATTAAAAGTTGGGCAAAATAATTTAAAAATTGTAGTTTTAGATAAAAATACAAATGAAAAAAAAGATGTAAATATTGAATTAGTTGTTTCTAAAACAATATCAAATGATAGTGATATTATTTTAAAAGATGAAAATTTTACAGCTAATGAAAAATCATACAATACAGTTTTTGAATTAAAAGAGTCAAATAATTGGATTATTACTGGTAGTTTCAAAGTTGATGGAACTATAGGATATATTTATATAAAAACTAATGCTATTTAAAAAAAAGCTTTTAGTTTTTCCTACTTCAAGGGTAATTAGGAATTTTATTTCTAATCAAAAGAGTGAAAATACTCTTTTGCCTTTTATTCTAACAATCGACGAATTTTTTAAAAAATCAATAACATTAAATAAACTAAAATATTGTGAAGAAGAACAAAGAGTTCTTTTTTTAAATGAAGCAATAAAAAACGTTGATATAAAAAAACTTGGTATTTCTGATAATTTTACTAAATTTTTAAAACAAAGTGATTATATTTATAGATTTTTTCTTGAATTAGCAAGTGAAAAAGTTGAAATAAATCAGATACAAAATGTTGACACTTATGATTTTTATCTAGAGCATTTACAAATATTAGAAGTAATAAAAAATAACTATGTAAATATTTTAGAGAAAAATTCTTATGTAGATAGAATAAATTTAAATAATCACTATAAAATTAATGAAAATTTTTTGAATAAGTTTGACTCAATAGAGTTACATTTTGAAGGATACTTTACAAAAGTTGAATTTGATATGATAGAAAAAATATCAAAATATATAAATATAACAATTGTATTTTATTCTAATATTTATAATCAAAAATCATTGGAAGTTTTTAAAAATCTTGGTTTAGAAATAAAACTTGATTATAAATTTAAATATGATTTAACAAAAAATGAAATTATTGATGAAAAACCAATAGATAGTAAATTAGAATTTTTTGAAACAAAAGGTTTTAGTTCTAGATTAAATCAAATAGCTTATATTAAATCATGTATTGAAAAATCAGTAAAAAGTGGTATAAATCCATCTAATATAGCTTTGGTTTTACCTGATGAAAATTTTGCATCTTATATCCAACTTTTTGATGATGAGAAGTATTTTAACTATGCAATGGGAAAAAGTATTAAGAATACAAATCTTTATCAAATTGCAAATGCAATATATTTATATTTGAATGAAGATGAAGTTAAAAATATTGAAAATTTAAACTTTTTACAAATTGATAAATTGTTTATTGATAAAAACATAAAATTTTTATGGAATAAAAATGTTTCAAAAGATTTATTTCTTTTTATTACGGACTTTATAAAATCAAAAGAGACAGATGTTGAGCTTATTGAAAAATATGATGAGTTACTTTATAAACTAAATATTATTTTATTTTCAAAAGAAAACAATATTTTATTAAAAGATGTATTTAAAATATTTTTACAAAAGTTAGCAAAAATCACACTTGATGATGTTAATTCTGGGAAAATTACTGTTTTAGGATTACTTGAAACTAGAGCTTTAGAGTTTGATGTAGTAATTATCTGTGATTTTAATGAATCATTTATTCCAAAAATATCTTTAAAAGATAAATTCTTATCAACAAAATTAAAACAATTGGCAAATCTTCCAACACAATTTGATAGAGAATCTTTACAGAAGTATTATTATAAAAGATTAATAACTTCAACAAAAAATGTTTTTATTTCATATGTTAATTCAGATACAAATCAAATTTCACGATTTGCAAATGAATTATTTGGAAAAAGAATAATTACTGATACAAATGACAATTTTTATAAACATATACTTTATGATAATCATAAAATATCGCATTTTGAAGAAGAGATAATTGCACAAATTGATTTAGCAAAATTTATTTGGTCAGTAACTTCATTTAGAACTTATTTACAATGTAAAAGAAAATTTTATTTACAATATATTTTAAAAATAAAAGAACATTCGATTTCATTAAAACCAAAAGCTTATGAATTGGGAGATATAATTCACTCTATTTTAGAAGATTATTATACTATTGATGAAAATGCTAATGAATTAAGTTTTGAAAAAATTGAGACTTTATTTACAAAATACAAAAGTTCAAATCCATTTTTGATTTTGGATTTGGAAATCTGGAAGAAAAAACTTTATGAATTTTATTTACATGATAAAGAGCGATTAAAAAATAGAAAAATTATTGCTTTAGAGAAAAACTTTGAGTGTGAATTTAATGGAATAAAAATAAAAGGAATAATTGACAGAATTGATAGTTTTGAAAATGAGTATGAGTTGATTGATTATAAAACATCATCAAATTTAAGTGTTGATACACTTAAAAATTATGAAAAGACTAATGATTTCCAACTTGAATTTTATTATATAGCAATGAATCAATATTTTAAAACAAATAAAATACACGCATATTATTATGATTTGCATAACACTCAACTAATTCCTGAAATTGCTTTAGAAAGTAAATTGGAACTATTAAATCAAAAATTTGAAGAGTTAAAAGAAGTTTCAAAACAAGTGATTTCTTTTTCAAAATGTGAAGATAAATCTATATGTAATTATTGTATCTACAATATTATTTGTGATAGAGAATAAACTTCAATTCTGAGATTAATTTTTTTTAATATATAAATAGTTAATATATTAACTATAAATTAATTAACTTTATTATATTCTTTAAAAAAAGAAAAGGAAAAAAATGGATACTAAATTAAATGAACGTTTAGGTGTTAAAATCGCCAATGTAAGAAATAGTATTAGAAATGAGATGGAAATTGCGCTTTCTCCTTATGAAATAAGTACAACACAGTTTGTTGTTTTATTAAAATTATGTGAAGAAGATAGAATGACACAAAAGGATTTGGCTAAAGAGACGAAATATAAACAATCTGCTTTGACATTGATACTTGATAAATTAGAACTAAAAAATTTAGTTGTTAGAGAATCAAAAGAAAAAGATAGAAGAGCTTATCTGATTGCAATAACAGATAAAGGAAGAGAGTTAGAAACTGTATTACAAAAAGTTGCAAATGATGTTGAAGCTAAAGTTTTAAAAGGAATTACAGAGAAAGAGAAAAAAGATTTTATTGCCATTTTAGACAAAATCTTTAAAAATCTAAACGATGGCGAAGAAAATGAGAATTAATTATTTAATTTTTTGTTTCTTTTCAATATTACTAATTGGATGTGTTCCAAAATATGAGAAAGTAGAAAAAATAGATAATTTAAAAATATATGAAGAATTAAAGATAGTTAAAAGTGAAGAAACAAATAAAAATTATATAAATTGGTGGGAATCTTTTAATGATAAACAATTAAATTTTATCATAGACAAAGCATTAATAAATTCTCCATCACTTAAAAGTATAGAACAAAGATTTGCAAAAGCAAATACAATAATAAAAGCAATAGAATCAGAAAATTTACCAAATATATCTTTTGAATCAAGTTTATCAAGAGAAAGATTTAGTGAAAATCATATTTTTCCTGCACCTTTAGGTGGAGGTTATTTCACTCAATATCACACAGCAACAACATTGGATTATAAATTTGATTTTTGGGATGAAAGAAAATCAAGAATTTTGTCAGCAAAAAATTTAGCATATGCACAAAAAGCATTTATAGAAAATAGTAAATTAAATTTATCACTAGCAATAACAGAAGTATATTTATCTTGGAATTATAATGAAAAAAAATTAGATGTAATAAAAGAAGTATTAGAAATATTAGATGAAGAATATGAAATTATAAAATCAAAATATGATAATGGATTAATTGATGAAAGAACATTAAATGATAAAAAAGCTCAAATATTTCAAATGAGATTAAATGAATATTCTATAAATGAAATAATAAAAAAAGAGTTATCAACTATATGTATTTTATCTGGACAATTACCAAGTTTTTCAGAAAGTTTAACAAAACCAATAATAGAAAAAGCATCAGAAATAGGAGTACAAGATAATATATATTTGAATTTTTTATCTCAAAGAGCTGATATAGCAATACAAAAATATTTAGTTTTAAGTAATGATGAAAATATTAATGTTGCTAAAACAAAGTTTTATCCAAATATAAATTTGTCAGCATTACTGGGATTTACTTCTTTTGTTTCAAATGAATTTTTAACAAAATCTTCATCTGTACCTTCTGCTGGAGTAGCTTTAGATTTACCAATATTTGATTGGGGAAAAAGAGAAGCTAATTTAGATGATAAAGTAATAGCCTACAACAGTTCAGTTTATGAATATAATGAAGTAGTAAATAAAGCAGTAAATGAAGTTGTAACTGTTTTAAAAAGAATAGATTATAAAAAATTACAATTAGAAATGCATCATAATCAAATAAAATCTATTGAGTTAAATGAAGAAGTGGCAAATAAAAGATTTAAAATAGGACTTACAAATAAACTTCCATATTTTGATTCAAAAATAAATAGTCTAATGACACATATGAATGAACTTGATTTAATAGAAAGTAGTGAAAAATTAAAACTTGAATTAATCAAAGCAACAGGTGGTGGATTTAAAGAAGAGGATTTGAATAATGCAACAAGTTAATGTTTCAATATTTAAAACAGCCTTTTTAGAATGGAAAAATAGTGATTTATCAATAATGATTTTTGTAGTAAAAGTGACAATAGCAGCACTTCTTGCTATGAGTGTATCTATGTATTTTAATCTTTCAAGTCCTCAAACTTCTGTGTTTACAGTATTTATCGTTATGCAAATGCATAGTGGGATGGTTTTTTCTAAAAGTTTTTATAGATTTATGGGAACAATTCTTGGATTTTTGGTAGCTTTATTATTAACATCAGCCTTTTCTCAAGATAGAGTTTGGTTTATGGGATTTTTTACAGTTTGGATTGCAATTTGTGCAGCTTTAGGATTTAAATATAGAAATTTTCTTTCTTATGGATTTGTATTATCTGGATATACAGTTGCTTTGATTGTTTTACCAAATATTGAAAATCCATTAAATATATATGGTTTTGCAATTGAAAGAATTTCAGAAGTTACTGTTGGTTTATTGAGCTCTAGCGTAGTTAGCGAAGTTTTATTTCCAAAGAAATTATCTAATACACTTTTTGAAAGTGAAAAACAAAGATATAAAAATATTTATTCATCTATTATTGATATGAATAATATCTTTTCAAAAGAAAATAGTACAACAAATTTTTCAAGAAATATTTTAGGTCCAGATTCTTTAAGGGTTAATTCTGTTTTTGAAAGTAATATAAATAAAAAAGATAAGATGTATTATCAAAGATTAAATTCTGAATTTATGCATTTATCTATAACTTTTCACTCTTTAAAAAATATAATAAATACAATATCAAATAATGAAAAAGTTGATGAAAAGATAGTAATAGCTTTAGAAGAAATATATAAACCAATTAAAAATTCTTTAGAAAATAATTTACAAAATATTGTTGAAAATGATTTTAATACTATTTTGAGTGATTTTGAAGATGTAAAAAAAAATATAAAAGAAAATATTGATATAAAAAAAGTTGAATTTAAATCCTTAGATTTTGATTTACAAAATGATTACACTACTGCTGCAAATTTGATAGTAAGGTTTTATATGGAGTTTTGTGAATATACAAAAACATATATATCATTTTTAAATAGTAAATCAAAAAATGAAGATTTAGAGACTAATATACAATCATATAAACTATCTACATATACAGATAATTTACTTGTATTATTAACTTCTTTTAGAGCAGTTATTGTATTACTTGCAACTACAATCTTTTGGATAATGACAGCTTGGGGATATGCTCCTTTTGCAATAATTTCTGCAGTTGCACCAACTTTGATGTTTAGTTCAATTCCAAATCCAGTTGATGCAAGTAAAAATTTTTTAAAAGGTTCAATAATATCTTTTTTTGTTGCAGGAATTTATAATTTTTATTTAATTCCAACATATGTAAATGATATTCCAACTTTTTGTTTTATTATGGCTCCTATCTTTGCATTTGCAGCTTGGCTTGGAAGTTCTCCTCAAAGAGGATTATTTGCTTTTGGTTTTATATTTATAATTATTACAGTTTGCTCTATGAATTTGCATTATACTATGGATTATATAACTTTTTTTGAATCAAGTGTAGCTTCTTTGATAGGAATAGTTATAGCTGGACTTGCCTATGAACTTGTCAATTCTTGGTCTGAATCTTGGACTAAAAAAAGAGTTTCAAATTTATTGATAAATAGAATTATAAAAATAATCGATGATAAAAATAGTTTTAAAAGAGTTGTTTTGGAAAGTCGTGGTTTAGATTTAATTCAACATTTTTCAACGCAAGGAAAATTAAATACTCAATCAAATATTTTGATTTTTAAATGGTTATTATCAAGTATTGAAATTGCAAGAGCAATTATTGATATAAAAGAAAAATTGAAAGAGTTTAAAAATGAGAATAAGCCAACATTTGTATATTCAATTTTAAATTCAATAAAAGAGTATTTTTTACAAGTTGATGAAAAAGAAAAAGAGAGAGTTTTTCAAAGTTTAAAAGAAGATTTTGTTGAATTAGAAAAAAATACAAACTATAAATTGGTTAATGACCAAAAATCTATGCAAAATATTTTATTAGAGATATCTTTGATTTACACACTTTTATCAAATAAGATATCTCTTCCTTCAAAAGGAGAAATAATATGAATTTAGTAATGACTTTATTAGGAAATGAAATACCAACTTTAGTAGTGGTATTTATAATTGCAGGTGTAGTTCAGATTTTTATAAATAGAATTTTAGCTGACCTTGGAGTTTATAATTATGTATGGCATCCAGGGCTTTTTAGAACGGCATTATTTGTATGTATTTTTGTAATACCATCTCTTTTGATTTATAAATAAGGAATAAATAATATGAATAAAAATAGTAAATTAATAAAATTTATAAAATTTGCAATAACTTTTTTTGTAGTTGTAATAGCAATTTTTTTAGCATTAAAACTTTGGCATAACTATATGAATAATCCATGGACAAGAGATGGAAGAATTCGTGCAGATATAATTATGATTTCTCCAGATGTTAGTGGTTTAGTAGATAAAGTTTATGTAAAAGATAATCAGTTTGTTAAAAAGGGTGATTTACTTTTTCAAATTGATAAAAAAAGATTTTTAGAAGATGTATCAAAAGCTGAAGCACTTCTTGAAATACAAAAATCTGAATATTTTATGAAAAAAAAACAGTTTGATAGAAGGTTTAAAGTTGATAATAGTGTTGTGTCAAAAGAAGAACATGAAACAGCTAAATATCAGTTAGAAATATCAAAAGCAAACTATGATAAAGCTGTAGTTGATTTAAATATAGCAAAATTAAATTTAGAGCGTTCAAGTGTAATTGCAACTGAAGATGGTTGGATATCAAATCTAGTTTTAAAAAGTGGTGATTTTGTAAATAGAGGAGAAAACACATTAGCATTAATCAGTAATAACTCTTTTTGGATTTATGGATATTTTGAAGAACATAAAATACCACTTATAAAAGAAGGTGACGTAGCAACTATACAACCTTTAGGTACAGATTTTACTTTAAAAGGGCATGTTGATAGTATTTCAAGTGGAATAACAGATAGAGACAATGAAATAGGTAAAAGACTTTTAGCAAATGTAAATCCATCATTTACATGGGTTAGATTAGCTCAAAGAATACCTGTAAGAATTGAAATAGATGAAGTACCAGATGGATTTATTTTAAGAGCAGGAATAACTTGTACGATTAAAATAGAGCCAAAGAAAGAAGAAAAATAATGAATCAAAAATGATTCATTATTTAGAAGTTGAAGTTGCTATTAATACATCTTCAATAATTTTAGTTATATCACCATCTAAGATAGCATCAACATTTGAATAACCAATGTTACTTCTACTATCTTTTACTTGTTGATATGGTTGTAAAACATAAGATCTAATTTGATGTCCCCATCCATTTTCACTTTTTTCAACACCATCTTTAGTTGCTTGTTGTTTTTCTAGTTCAAATTCATAAAGTCTTGATTTTAACATTTTAAAAGCACTATCTTTATTTTTATGTTGACTTCTATCATTTTGACATTGAACTACAATTCCAGTTGGAATATGCGTGATTCTAATAGCTGATTCAGTTTTATTTACGTGTTGTCCACCAGCTCCACTTGCTCTATATGTATCAATTCTAATATCTTTATCTTCTATTACAATATTGATATTATCATCAATTTCAGGAGATACCATAACTGAAGAGAAAGACGTATGTCTTTTTGCATTTGAATCAAAAGGAGATATTCTTACAAGTCTATGAATACCATTTTCAGCTTTCATATATCCATAAGCATTTTCACCTTTGATGATAAAAGAAACATCTTTGATACCAGCTTCATCACCATTTTGATAATCAAGAAGTTCAACTTTAAAATCATTTCTTTCTGCCCATCTAAGATACATTCTATAAAGTATGCTTGCCCAATCTTGTGATTCTGTACCACCAGCTCCTGGATGAATAGAAACTATTGCATTTGAAGCATCATCTGGATTAGATAACATTACAGAAATTTCAGTAGATTTGATTAGTTTTTCTAACTCTTCTGCTTCATCATAAAGCATCTCTAATGTTTCTTCATCTTTTTCTTCTGTTGCCATTTCATAAAGCTCATTTGTTCCTTTTAATGAATCATTTGCTTTATTAAATTTGTTTAGCTTCCCTAAAATTCTATTTTTTTCAATTCCAATTTTAGTTGCATTTTCAACATCATTCCAAAAATCTTGAGATGATTCTAATTCTTGTATCTCTTCTAATCTTTTGTTTAAATCATCAGGTTTTAAAATACCTTTTATGTTACTAAGTTTTGTGTTTAGAAGTTTTAATAGTTCTGAATATTCGTATGCGTCCATATTAGCTTTAATCCTTTAAAAAAGGAAATTATACTTAAAGTTTGTATAAAGAGTGATTAGAGTAAAAAAGAAGAGAAAAAGGAATAAAATCCTTTTTCTTTATTTGTTGATACTTTGTAAATAAGCGTGGATACCTTTGATTTCTTTATAATCAATAAAGTTTGCATAAGGTGCCATAACATTAGCAGTCATAGAAGTTGCTTTTCCAACTTTATAGTTTCTAATTGATTCTTCCATATCTTCTAAAGACAAATCTTTTAAAGGTCTAGAAGTATTATAAGCAGTTAATTCACCATTTTGTCCATGACATTTTTGACACTTATCTACATAAAGAGTTTTTGCATCTATTCTTGCTTCTTGTAGTTCTTTTTCAACTTTTGCTTTTTCTTCAGCCTCTTTTTTTGCTTCAAGTTTAGCCAAGATATTTGCTTCCATTTGAGCTTGATTCCCAACAAATTGTGAAGATTGAACAGGAGCTGATGCTGTTTTTAGAATATAAATAAAATTCATACCAGTTTGGCTTTGTGATATTTTTATATCATCTACACTCCAACCTTTTGCTTTCATATCATTTACAGATAATTTTCCATTACAAACTCCACCATCAAGAGGTGTATTTTCAATTGTACTCATAGAAGCATTTTCTTTAAAACACATTGTTGTTTCAGCAAATATTGATGTAGAACTAAGTAGTAGTATAGATGAAAGAATAACTTTTTTCAAGATTTAATCCTTTTTTTAAATTTGTAGATTTTATCATAATAAGATTAAATAATCATAATAAAAAAAGGGCTGGAGTAAACTCCAACCCTTTGAAAGAAAATTAAATAATTCTAAAAATATTAGAATGTATATTCAACTTGTAATCTTCCTCTTGTATCGTCATTGTCTTCAGAATTTACACCAGCATCTGTTGTATCCATAGTATAAGTACCATATCTAATATATGTAGTTAAGTTTTTGCTCATTTTGTATAATAACTGAGCATATACTTCTTCTTGTTCTATGTCTTCTGTTCCATCAGAGTATTGTAAATTACCATAGTTAGCTGATAAGTTTAAGTTTGATAAAATATCAAATCCTAATACCGCTTGCCAATAATCAGCATCAGCTTTTCCATCTAACCATAAATTCCATCCAATTAAAGCTGTAGAAGCATCTTTATCTAAAGCGATAAGACCACCTTCTTTATCTGTCCAACCATAAGCAACTTTAGCATCAACTAAACCAGCATCAGCAGTTAAAACAATTTTACCACCTGCATTATCTGTAGTTAAATCATCTGCATTTACAGAAGTATATCTAGCTTCTCCACCTAATTTAATTCCAGATACTTCATCAGCAACTTTTGCACCAACAGTATAACTGTCAAAAACTTGGTTCATATCTAAGTACCAAGCATCTAATGTAACAACACCTAATGCTCCAATTGCTCCAACAGTTGCAATATCATTATTCCCTGTATTTGTATTAGCTAAAGAATTTAATGTTGTAGTGTGGTCACCAGAGTTATTTAAATTAGTTTGATTGAAATATGCACCAGCTAAAGTAACAGGTCCAACTGTTGATAGAGCTAAAATACCTGTTCCAGTTTGTTCATTTCCATCTGAGTCTAAAGCCATTGTCCATGGAGTAGTTAACCCTTGTTTACCAACCATAACAGTTGTATTTGCAATACCTGTATATGCAAAGTTTGCATGTGATAATGTTAAACTTGGATTAGCATCATTTCCACCTTGAGTATCTAAACCTCCAGCTGCAAAATCACCATCTTCTTTTGCTACTAATACTCTTGAATTAAATTTAACATCATCATTAACTTTAGAAGATAAGTTTACACCTACTTTATAATAATTTTTAGATGTAGAAGCATCTCCTTGATTATCAATATTATTATTGTTATAATCATTATATCTATAAACTACAGATCCAGATACATCTACATTTTTGATTGCTTCTTCTAATGGTTGAGCGTTAGCTGAAGTTAATCCTGCAACTGCAACAGCAGCTACTAAACTTAATTTTGCGATTTTTTTCATTTGTTCTCCTAAAATTTCGAAATCTATTATCAGTCTACCGGAGCGCGCGAACTCATCTAAAACATAGGTTTTAAACCTTTTCCGACATACCGTTGCGACCATTCTACACCACTAAATTTTAAAGTTTTCTTAAAATGGTTAATTCTGTGTTAATTAACTGTTAATTTAAGTTATTTTTTAATTAACAGAAAAAGAATGCTGTGTTAATGCTATTTTAGGACTTTTTTACTCTTATATATTTTTAATATGTTTAAGAGAAAATTATTTATTTGAAAGACTAACTATACAGTTTGTTAAAATATTAGGTTTTGAGATTTTGATATACAAATTTGATATTTCATAAGTCTGATTTAGAAGATTTTCTATATGTAAGATAGCATCTTCAAGTAAAAGAAATTTTTCTTTTTTCATAGTTGTTTTTAGAAGTTCTGAAACTTCTGCGTAGTTTATAAATTTATCTTTTGAAAACTCATATTCAAAAGATAAGTTTATTAGAACTTTTTGTTTTTTTATTCGTTCGAAGTCAAGTATACCGATGATACATTTGAAGTTTAAATCATTTATATGTATTTTCATATAACTTTTTTCTCTTCACCTTTGATGATTCTTATGATATTTGGAATATGTTTATAAATGATTATAAAAGCAATTAAATACATAGGAACATTTGACCCTACATTTAATCCATCATTTATAAAAGTTGCACTAACAACAACGGCTACTAAACCTAAAAGTGATGATAAAGATGAGATTTTTAGAACTTTTGCACAAACTATCCAAACAAGAGCACCTATTAATGTAGCATATGGAATTAGTACAATATAAACACCAAGTCCAGTTGCAACACCTTTCCCACCTTCAAGTCCTAAATAAATAGAGTAACAATGTCCTAAAACAGAAAGTATTGCAATTGCCCATAAAGTTGAATCACTAACACCATAATACATAGCAAATAATAAAACAACAGTTCCTTTTAAAGCATCTAATAAAACAGTTGCAATTCCTAATTTTTTAGCTAATTTAGGGTTTGTTTCCTTTACAACTCGAAGAACATTTGTTGCTCCAATTGATTTACTTCCAGCTGTTGTTATATCAACACCTGCAAACGTTTTTGCTAAAATTGAACCAAAAGGAATAGAACCTATTAAGTATGCTGCTATAAAAAATAGAATATTTGTATTTGTGAAAAAATCCATTTATTACCTTTGTTTAAAGTCTATAATTAAATGAGATTATAACTAAACTTTTGTTATATTCACATTTAATAAAAATTTGAAGGTTTATTTTGGATTTAAAAGAAGAGATAATAAAACTAAAAAAAGAGTTAGATGTGACTTTAGTGGCACATTTTTATCAAAGAGATGAAGTTTTTGAGTTGGCTGATATTACAGGAGATTCATTAGAACTTGCAAAAAAAGTAATGCTTACTGATTCTAAATTTGTGGTTTTCTGTGGTGTTGGTTTTATGGGTGAAAGTGTAAAAGTAATGAGCCCCCAAAAAAGAGTTCTTATGCCAAAAATTGCATGTTGTGCAATGGCAAGAATGATTGATGAAGGTTATTTTGAACAAAATTTAAAAAAGATAAATGAAGCTGGAATTCCAAACGAAAATATTTTACCAATAACATATATAAACTCTAGTGCAGCAGTGAAAGCAAAAGTTGGACAAATGGGCGGAATGGTTTGTACTTCTTCAAATGCTTATAAAATCATAGAAAAAGGTTTACAATCAGGTAAAAAAATATTTTTTGTTCCAGACAGATGTTTAGGGCAAAATTTTGCAAAATCATTGAATCTTAAATCTGCTGTTGTTGGTGATGGAAGTGATTTAAAAGAGGCTGATATTATTTGTTATAACGGATTTTGTTCTGTTCATCAACAGTTCACTGCTGATGATATAGATTTTTATAGAGAAAAATTTCCTGATATTTTGATTGCAGTTCATCCTGAATGTGATCCTAGTGTTTGCGATAAAGCAGATTTTGTAGGTTCAACTTCACAATTAATAACATATATTAAAAATTTAGACCCTGAGCAGAAAATAGCAGTTGGAACAGAATTTAATATGGTTAATAGATTAAGAAGCAAAAATACATATATTTTAAGTTCTACAAAACCTGAATGTCCAACAATGAACGAAACAACATTAGAAGATGTATACAAAACATTAAAATCAATTAAAGATGATAATATTTCAAAAGAGAATGAAATATTTGTTAGTGATGAAACAGCAAAATGGGCCAAAGTAGCATTAGAAAGGATGTTTGAAGTATGATTAATATCAAAAAATTTGTAAAAAATGCCATTATTGAAGATAATGGACGAGGGGATTTATTCTTCGATGTTGCTCCAAAAGGAAGATTTACGGCACGTGCTATTTGTAAATCTGATGGAATACTAGCAGGTGTTCAATATGCAAAAGTATTAGCAAGAACAGAAAAATTTGATTGTAAATTTTTAAAAAATGATGGTGATGAGATAAAAGTAGGTGATGTTATTGCTGAACTTGAAGGAAAAGCATCTATTTTACTTTCGTCAGAGCGAACATTTTTAAATATGCTTCAACATGCAAGTGGAATTGCAACAATGGCAAATAAATATGCAAAATTAATTGAAGGAACAGGTGTTGTCTTACTAGATACTAGAAAAACAAGACCACAATTAAGAGATTTTGAAAAATATGCTTCAAGAGTTGGTGGAGCAATTAATCATAGACTTGGACTTGATGATTGTTTAATGTTAAAAGATACTCACTTAAGAACAATAAGTAATTTAGAAGAATTTATAAAAAAAGCAAGAAAAAGAATTTCTTGGGTTACAAAAATCGAAATTGAATGTGAAACTTTTGAACAAGTAAAAGAAGCCATGCATGCTGGTGGTGACATAATAATGTGTGATAATATGAATATTGAACAAATAAAAGAAGTTGTTGAATTTAGAAATGCAAATTATCCACATATTTTATTAGAAGCTAGTGGTAATATAAATTTAAAAACAATAAAAGAGTATGCAACTACAGGCGTTGATGCAATTAGTAGTGGAAGTATTATTCATCAATCAACTTGGCTTGATTTTTCAATGAAATTTGATTAAAAATTATTTGATTAACTTTTTGTTAGTAACTTTTTGTTAAATTAAAAAATATAAGAAAGGAGAAGGATGAAAAAGGATTTTATAACTAGTAATAAAGTTGATATGTCAGAATATACAAAAGCTTTAGAACTTATTGAAAAAAGTAGATATATTTTAATTATTACACATGTAAATCCTGATCCTGACTCAATAGGTTCTGCATTAGCTTTATCAAATCTATTTCATGAAAATAAGATAAAACATAAAGTTTATAATATTAGTTCTGATTTACCTCAAAATCTTGATTTTATACCAAGATTTGAAAAAATAACAGATCAATTACCTGCATTTTTTGATTTGGCAATTAGTGTTGATTGTGGAACTTATAAAAGATTAGGATTTGAATTAGATCCATCAATTCCTCTTATAAATTTTGATCATCATAAATCAAATAATAAATTTGGAACTGTAAATATTGTAGATCCAATGAAAAGTTCAACTGCTGAATTAGTATATGAATTTTTTAAGCATAATGGTTTATATATTACAAAAAATTCTGCAACAGCATTGTATGTTGGAATTTATGATGATACGTTAGCATTTTCATTAGCTAGATGTGATGAAGTTACATTTGAAAAAATTAATTTTTTAGTTGAATGTGGAGCAAGTCCTTCTGATATTGCAAATAAACTTTTAAGAAGAGATTCTTTAGCAAAATATAGAATTATTCCAAAAGTTTTAGAGAGTCTTGAACTTTTTAAAGAGGGAGAAGTAGCTTCTATAATTGCAAAAGAGGAGTGGTTTAAAGAAACAGGTGCACACAATAGAGATTGTGAAGATGCCTTAGATATGGTGATGAGTATTGCAATTGTAAAGATTGCTTTTTTTGTAAGAGTTGTGAATGGAGTATCAAGGGTATCTTTACGTTCAAAAGGTAAAATTGATGTTTCTGCAATTGCTGGTCATTTTGGTGGTGGAGGGCATTTTAATGCCTCTGGTTGTACATTAGATATGCTTGATGTTGAAAAAGCAAAAAATATAGTTTTAAAGGAAATTCTTGAAGTTTACAAATAATAAAAATAGTATTAAGGGATTATGGATTTATGTAGTTCTATTTATATTAATTGGAATAGTTGGTTTTTTATTTTTATCTCCTACTTTTGAGAGAAATGCACCTAAAATAACAGTTGAAGATCAAATTTATTGGAATTTACAAAAGCCAATAAAAATTAATATTTCTGATGATGAAGATATAAAATCTTATGAAATTTTATTCATTGATGGAGAAAAACAAGTAAGATTAGACACAAAAGTTTTAAAAAATGAAAATGGTTCATTAGATTTAGAAATTACTCCTCCTGTGTTTGATGAATTTTATAAACCAACAAATGGTGTATTACAAATTCATGTATTTGATACAAGTAAATGGAATTTCTTTAGAGGAAATGAAGCAACAATAAAATCTAATATTATTATTGATAAAAGAAGTCCTATTGCTAACGTTGTAACAAATTCATATTTATTAAGACAAGGTGGAAGTGGTGTTATAGTTGTTGAAATTTCTGATGAAAATTTAAAAGATTATTACATAACATTTAATGATGAAGAGATATTTGAATTATTCCCTTTTTATAAAAAAGGATATTATATTTCAATTATAACTTGGCCAGTTGATATTAAAGAGTTTAAAAGAGTAAATCTAGTTGCAATTGATATGGCAAATAATAAAACAGTAACTAAAGTTCCATTTTATATAAAACCATTTAAAGAAAAAGTTGATGATATAAAAGTTTCTGATGAATTTGTAAATAGCGTAAGTAAACATGTATTAGAAAATAGTAATATGACAGTTCCTTCTGATACTATAGAAGCTTTTGTTAAAACAAATAAAGAGTTAAGAGAAAAAAATGTTAAAGCTATAAAAGATGTAGTAAGAAAGAATTTAGCAAATAGTGGAAAAATTCCATTTGATGTAAAAACATTTACAAGAATGTCAAATGCTGCAACTTTTGCTCAATTTGGTGAGAGAAGACATTACTTTTATAATGAACAAGAAATTGACCAAGCTTGGCATTTAGGTATGGATTGGGCAAGTACAAAAAGAGCAGATGTAATAGTTACAAATCCTGGAAAAGTTATTTTTAAAGATTATTTAGGAATCTATGGAGATTCAATTATTATTGATCATGGATTAGGATTAGCTTCATTATATGCTCATACAAGTAGTCAAAATGTTGAAGTTAATGATGAAGTTAAAGTAGGTGATAAAATAGCAAATACTGGTTCAACTGGAGCTGTTTTTGGAGATCACTTACATTTTGGTATTTTAATTCAAGGAATTGAAGCAAATCCAAACGAATGGCTTGATTATGATTGGATAAAAGTAAATTTAACTAAAACAATTAATGATTCAATTAAAATTATAGATGGAACAAAAAAATGAAACAAAGAACAATCGCAAAAAGTGTTGAAATAGTTGGTATTGGACTTCATAAAGGTGTTCCAGTTAAAATGAAACTAGAACCTCTTGATAGTGATATGGGGATAGTTTTTTATAGAGTTGATGCTGGTGTTACAATTCCATTAAAAAAAGAGTTTGTTGTTGATACAAAAATGGCAACAGTTATTGGAAAAGATGGAGTAGTTATTTCTACAATAGAACATCTATTATCTGCTGTTTATGCATATGGAATAGATAACTTAAGAATTATTATAGATAATGATGAAGTTCCTGTTCTTGATGGAAGTTCTGCTGGTTATTGTATGTTAATAGAAGAAGCTGGAATTAAAGAATTAGATAAATCAAAAAAAGCTATAAAAATCAAAAAAATGGTTGAAGTTACAACTCCTGATGGAAAAAAAGTTTGTTTAAAGCCATCAAATAGAATTGTATATGATTTTGAAATCAATTTTGAACATCCTGCAATTGGAAAACAAAATTTCCACTTTGATTATTCAATTTCAGAATATAAAGAAAATATTAGTCGTGCAAGAACTTTTGGATTTTTACATGAAGTTCAATATCTAAGAAGTATTGGACTTGCTCAAGGTGGTTCAATGGAAAATGCAATTGTACTTGACCAAACAAAAGTTTTAAATCCAGAAGGTTTAAGATTTGATGATGAATTTGTAAGACATAAAATTTTAGATGCAATTGGTGATATGGCACTTTTAGAATATACTTTAGTTGGTGAATATGATGCAATTGCTGGAAGTCATCATTTAAATCATCTTTTAACAAAAAAACTTTACGAAGATGAATCAAATTATGAAATAATTGATTTAGAAGAAGCAAGTAGTGAAGCTAGTGTGTTTGAAATGGCTTATGCGAAAGTTGAAAGTTAAGAATTGATTGAAGTTTTAGTTATAACAATTTCAAATCCATTATTAATTGGAATTTATGAAAATAAGAAATTGATAAAGGAGTATAAACTTGACGGTAAAACATCTGATTTACTGCCAAGTTTATTTGAAAATCTTTTATTAGAATTTAATATAAAAAAAATAATTTATGTAAATTCTCCTGGTTCTTTTATGGCCATTAAAGTTGCTTATATATTTTTAAAAACTATTTGCATAACTAAAAATATAGAATTTAATGCAATAGATGGCTTTTATTTTAATAAAAATTCTCCAATTAAGGCTTTGGGTAAAAAATATTTTATTAAAGAAGAAAATAAAATTAAAGTAGATTTTTTAGAAAAAGATTGTATAATCCACGACTTTGAATTACCGATTGGTATAGAAAAATATAATTTTAATGAAGAAACACTGCCAATATATAATTTACCAGCAGTTTAAGAAGGAAATGGATGAAAGTAAGCGTTCCAGCTACTAGTGCAAACTTAGGACCAGGTTTTGATTGTCTTGGTCTTGCAATCTCAATGAAAAATCAGGTAATTATCAGACCATCAAAATTTCACAGCGTATCGTTAAAAGGTGAAGGTGCTAATAATCCAGCACTTAAAGATAACAATATGTTTATCTCTATTTTTAATGATTTTTATCATAATTTATCAAATAAAAAAAGACATTTTAGATTTGAATTTCAAAATGAGATTCCATTATCACGTGGTTTAGGAAGTTCATCTGCTGTCATTGTTTCTGCAATTGCTAGTGCTTATGCAATTGAAGGAATTAAACTAGAAAAAGATAAATTATTAAACTTAGCTCTTGCATATGAAAGTCATCCTGATAACATTACGCCAGCTGTAATGGGTGGATTTAATGTTGCTTGTGTTCAAGAAAATGAAGTTAAGTATATAAATAAAGCAATTCCTAAGAGTTTAAAAGCTGTTATAGTTGTACCAAATAGAGCAATATCAACTCAATTATCAAGAAAAACTTTACCTTTTAAATATTCTAAAGAGGATACAGTTTTTAATATTTCTCATTCATCATTATTAACTGCAGCATTTATGGCTGAAAATTGGGAGATGTTAAAATATGCATCTAATGACCAAATACATCAAAAATATAGAATGAAACAGATGCCAGAGCTTTTTGATGTACAAAAAACAGCATTAAAAGAGGGTGCGTTAATGAGTACATTATCAGGTTCAGGTTCAACACTATTCTCAATAGCATATGCTGATGATAGTAAAAATTTAGAAAAAGTTTTAAAACTTAAATTCCCTCATTTTAGAGTTTTTATAACAGATTTTGATAATACTGGTGTGAGAATAGAAATTTGATAATTTTTGATATTAAGTATATTTTGGGTATAATGTTTGCCTAGTTTAAAAAGAATCTTAAGAACTTGCATTATTTGTAAGAATAAATTGGAACAAAAAGAGTTAATAAGATTAAAATGTGAAGATAAGAAATTGTCTTTTTATGACAATTCTGGAAGAAGTTTTTATATCTGTAATGAGTGTAGTTTAAAATTACATTCAGATATAAATGGAAAAGATTATAAAAAAATTGAAAAATCACTTTGTAAAGAGTGTAAAAATAAAGATAAGTATGTTACACAACTTAAGGAGATGCTAACAAATGTCAGATAAAGTAAGAGTTTATGAAATTGCAGAAGAAGCGGGAGCAAGTAGTCAAGATGTTATTACGAAAGCCAAAGATTTAGGAATAGAACTAAAATCTCCGCAAAGTGCAGTATCATTTGAAGATGCTGAAGAGATTGCTAACTATATTATGACAGGAAAAAGTTCACGAATTTCTGATAAATCACCTTCGAAGATAAAAAAACCAATTAAAAAAGAAGAAACTAAAGAGAACAAAGAACCTGAAGTTTTAACTGAGAAAAAAGAAAAAGAAGAAATTCTAGTGAAAAAAGAGAATGATCAAATAAGAAAACCTGAATTAAAAAAAGTTGCAATATCTAAACCAATTTCTAAAGCTCCTTCGAAAACTCAAGATGAATTTGACAAACCTGAATTAAATGCTGATAATTCAAATAAAATAGTTCCTAAAAGAAGAGGACTAGTTATTATTAAAAAGAAAAAAGCAAAAGATGATTTTGAAGATGTTAGAAATCCAATTGATTCTGAAATTCAACCTAAAAAACAAATGAAATCATTGAGTGAAATTTTAGGTGGAAATGAAGAAGAAGAAAAAACAACTAATAACAATAATTTCTCTTTTAACACAAGTGAAGAAGCAAAAAAAGCAAAAATTAAAAAAGAGAAAAAGAAAACTATTGTAAAAGCACAAGATCATGGTAAGAAGTTAGAAGTTTCAAGAGAATATTCTGATGATTTTTCAAGTTCTGATGATTCATTATTAGGTGAAGAAGTAGTTTTACTTGATATGGATTTAGGTGATTCATATAAAATATTTGATGAGCCAAAACCACAAAATCCAGCTAAACAGTCAAGAAGTTCAAGACCAGCAGCATTTGGAAACGCTCCTCAAGGTTTAAAAAGAGGAAAAAGAAAGAAAAGAATTGCAAGAACAAATGAAGTTGTTGAAATAAAAGAAGTTACAATTCCTGAAGATATTAGAGTTTATGAATTTGCTGAAGCTTGTGGAAAATCTCCAGCTGAAGTTATAACTGTTTTATTTAGTTTAGGTATGATGGTAACAAAAAATGACTTCTTAAAACAAGATGAATTAGAAATTCTTGGAGAAGAATTTGGTATTGAAGTTACTGTAAAAGATGCTCTTGAAGATGTTAATTATGTTGGAGATTATCATGATGAAGATGTTGATGAATCATCTTTTGTAACAAGACCTCCTGTTGTAACAATCATGGGACATGTTGACCATGGTAAAACTTCATTATTAGATAAAATTAGAAGTTCTAAAATTGCAGCTGGTGAAGCTGGTGGAATTACACAACATATTTCATCATACACTGTTACTAAAAATGGACAAAAAATTACATTTGTTGATACTCCAGGTCACGCCGCATTCTCAGCAATGAGAGCAAGAGGTGCAAATGTAACAGATATTATTATCATCGTTGTTGCAGCAGACGATGGTGTTAAACAACAAACAGAAGAAGTAATTTCTCATGCAAAAGCAAGTGGATGTCCAATTATTGTTGCTATGAATAAAATGGATAAAGAAAATGCAAATCCAGATATGGTAAAAGCTCAAATGGCAGAAAGAGAATTAACTCCTGTTGATTGGGGTGGAGATACTGAATTTATTGGTGTTTCAGCAAAAACTGGTGATGGAATTGATGAATTATTAGAAAATATTTTAATTCAAGCAGAATTATTAGAATTAACTGCTGATCCAACTGCTAAAGCAAAAGCAACAGTTATTGAATCTTCATTAGAAAAAGGAAGAGGTCCAGTTGCTAATATCATTGTTCAAAATGGTACATTAAGAATTGGTGATAATATTGTTTGTGATACTACTTTTGGTAGAGTTAAAGCAATTACTGATGATAATGGGAAACCAGTTAAAGAGTTAGGACTTTCTGAAACAGGTACAGTTTTAGGATTAAATGAAGTTCCATCAACTGGTTCAATCATGGTTGTAATGGATTCAGATAAAGAAGCTAGAGATATTGCAACAACAAGAGCAGAACATGCAAGAGCTAAAGAATTATCAAAATCTACAAAAGTTTCTTTAGAAGAAATGAGTGGATTGATTGCTGAAGGTAAAATTAAACAATTACCAGTAATTATAAAAGCAGATGTTGGTGGTTCATTAGAAGCAATTAAAGGTTCATTAGAAAAAATTGCAAATGATGAAGTAAAAGTAAAAGTTATCCATGCAGCAGTTGGTGGTATTACTGAATCTGATTTAGTATTAGCTGGTGCATCTGATGGATGTATTATTTTAGGATTTAATGTAAGACCAACTGGTTCAATTAAAGCTAAAGCAAAAGCTGATGGTGTAACTATTAATACTTATTCAATTATTTATGATTTAATTGATGATATTAAAGACGCATTATCTGGAATGATGAGTGCAGTTATTAGAGAAGAAAACACAGGTCAAGCTGAAGTTAGAGATACATTCGTTGTTCCAAAAGTTGGAACAGTTGCAGGATGTTTAGTAACTGATGGTAAAGTAATCAGAGGTGGACATGCAAGAATTATTAGAGATGGTGTTGTAACTTATACAGGTAAAATTTCATCACTAAAAAGATTCAAAGATGATGTTAAAGAAGTTGCAAATGGATATGAATGTGGAATTATGTTTGAAAAATTCAATGATATAAAAGTTGGAGATTTTATCGAAACATTTATCCAAATTGAAGAAAAAGTATCTGTAGACAATTAATGAAAAGTATAAATTTACAAAGAACAGAATCATTACTTATGGAGTTGATTCCGGAAGCATTATCAAATTTAAGTGATGCAAAAATCAACTCTTTACCAATTACAGGTGTTAACTGTAAAAATGGTAAGTATGATGCAATTGTTTATTTTGATGGTTCAGATTACGACAAGACTGAAATAAAAGAGATTATTTCATCTTTGAATAAGGCTAATGGAAGATTAAAAACTCATATATTAGCAAGTACTGGTTGGTATAAATGTCCAAATTTTACATTTGTAAATGATACTTCATTAGAAAAATCAAAACATCTTGAAGATCTATTTGCACAAATTCGAAAAACAAAGAGTAGTGAAGAATGAATTTAGAAGAATCAATTAAGTTAGCAGTTGAAAGCTTAGGTGCAAAACTTTATGATATATCTACTGTAAAAGAGCATGATAAAAATATTTTTAGAGTTTCTGTTACAGCAGAAGGTGGAGTAAGTTTAGATAAATGTGCAGAAATCTCAAGAATGATTTCTCCAATATTAGATGTAAATGAACCAATGAGTGGAGAATATGTATTAGAAGTAAGTTCTCCTGGAATTGAAAGAAAATTAAAAAAGAAAGAACATTTTATAGCTTCTGTTGGTGAGAATATAAGAGTAAAAGATTTCTCAACTGAAGTTTATAAAGGGCAATTAATTTATGCTGATGAACAAAAGATAATAATCAAAACTGAATTTGGGGAAGATGAATTATCATATGATTCTATTTTAGCTGCATCTACATACTTTGAATGGTAAAAATTAGAAGGGAATTTTCTCTTTTAATTTTAACTACTAATTAAAACTACTTAATATATACTACTTTCCTAAAATTTATTAAAAAGCGATTTATAAAATGAAAATAGATGATAATTTTTATATGAAATTAGCAATTGATGAAGCATGGAAATATCAACTTTTAACTTATCCTAATCCTGCTGTTGGTTGTGTTGTTCTTAAAGATGGGAAACTTTTAGCTGTAGAAGCACATAAAGAAGCTGGAATGCCTCATGCAGAAATAAATGCACTTAAATCTGCATACTTAAAAATTTATCCAAATTCTGTATTAAAAACAAAAAATAATTCACATGACATTCATGAATTTTTTTTAAAGAATCATGATAATTTTTTTAATGATTGTGAATTATATGTTACATTAGAACCATGTAATCATATAGGTAAAACACCATCATGTGCAAATCTTTTAAAAGTTATAAAACCAAAAAGAGTTATTATATCTGTTAAAGATCCAAATGTAGAAGCTACAGGTGGTTTAGAAACGTTAAAAGATGCAAACATTGATGTGACTATTGGAATATTAGAAAAAGAAGGAAATGACCTTTTATTACCTTTTATTTCTTGGCAAAATAAGAGTTGTGTTTTTTTTAAAATGGCACAAACATTAAATGGAAGTATAGATGGTAAAATATCAGGTAATAGAGCACTTGCATATGTTCATACATTAAGAGATAAAATAGATTTATTAGTAATTGGTGGAAACAGCGTTAGAATTGACAAGCCAACATTAGATGCAAGATATATTGCCGGTCGAGCTCCTGATGTTTTTATATATAGTAAAAATAAAATATTTGATAATAATATTCCATTGTTTAAAATTCCAAATAGAAATGTCATAATTTCAGATGATTTATTTAAATTACTAGATTATAAGTTTATTATGATTGAAGGTATTTATACTTTATTGGATAAATTAAAAGAAAGAATAGATTTTTTAATATTAATAGTTAATTCAAAAATAAAAAAAGGGCAAAATGCTTTAAATGAAATTAATTTAGATTTTGAAATAATGCATGAGAATTTTATTGGAGAAGATAAAATTATTTTCTTAAAAAGAAAATAGTAGCTTTGCTACTATTTTACTTTTTCTAAGTATTCACCAGTTCTAGTGTCTACTTTAATAACGTCACCTTCTAAGATGTGGAAAGGAATTTGAACAACTGCACCTGATTCTAAAGTAGCAGGTTTTCTTCCACCTTGAGAGTCACCTTTAAAGTTAGGTGGAGTTTCAACAATTTTTAATTCAACTACCATAGGTGGTTCAACTGTGATTGCTTTACCATTAAAGTACATCATATCACAAGTCATACCATCAATAATCCAATCAAATGCATCACCAACTTGCTCGTAAGTTAATCCTTCTTGCTCATAAGTTGTGTTATCCATAAATTGTAATAACTCACCATCATCATATAAAAATTGCATTTGTTTTTGTTGTAAGTTTGGAACTTCACATTTATCACCCGCGTGGAAAGTTTTTTCAATTACTTTTCCATTTAAAAATGATTTAATTTTACATCTTACAAATGCTGCCCCTTTTCCAGGTTTTACATGTTGATATTCTGTAATTTTGTAAGGAATTCCATCAACTTCGATTTTTAATCCTTTTTTTAATTCACTCATACCAATTGCCATATTTTCTCCTTATATTTCAGCGTAAGCAACTGCAATTGCAGCTTCTAAATTATCAAGTTTTTTAATTACTTCTGAACTTGGTTTTTCATCAAGAAGAATAACTGCTAATGCACCTTCTTTACCTCTTGATAGTCTAAAGTCAGCAATATTTATTTTATTATCACCTAAGATTCTTCCAACTTCACCAATTACACCTGGTACATCATTGTTTCTCATGATAATCATTTTACCTTTTGGTTCAATGTCTAATGGGAATCCACTTAGTTCAACAATTCTTTGTACATCATCATTAAATACAGTTCCAGAAATAGTTTTAACACCTGTTGGAGTTGTTATTTTGATTGTAACTTTGTTTTGATATCCACTTAAGTTAGATAATTCAGACATTGTTAATTCAATACCTTTTTCTTTTGCGATGAAGTTTGCATTAACGTAATTAACTTCACTCCCTGAACTAACTGCTAAAACGCCAACAGTAGCAAAAGTTTGTAATGAGTCTAAATATTCAGAAATTTTACCTTCAGCTGAAATATTGATTGATCTAATTTCACTTTTACTAATTTGTGCTAATAAAAATGCCATTTTTTGTGTTAATTCAATATATGGTTTTACAAATGAAGGAATTTTACTTTCATCTATTGGTAAATTTAAAGCATTTGGATATGCAATTCCTCTTGCAGATTCAATAGCATTATTTGCTGCTTGAATAGAAATCTCTTTTTGTGATTCTTTTGTATTTGCACCTAAGTGTGCAGTTACAGTTATATTTGGTAAATCTAATAATGGGTTGTTTGTTGCTGGTTCTTTTTTAAATACATCTATACCTGCCATTGCAATTTTCCCAGATTTAAGGTTTTCATATAATGCATCTTCGTTATATAATCCACCTCTAGCGCAGTTAATTAAAATTACACCATCTTTCATTCTTGCAATTTCATCAAAACTAATCATATCAATAGTTTCTTTGTTTTTAGGTGTGTGAATTGTAATAATATCACAAGCTAAAATATCTTCGAAATTAGTAGTGTATTTGATACCTAAATCAGTTGCTTTTGTTGAAGGAATATATGGATCGTAAGTGATTACTTCCATTTCAAATGATTTAGCTCTTAATGCAACTCTATGTCCAATGTTACCAAAACCAATAACACCTAATTTTTTTCCATAAAGCTCATTACCATACCAATCTTCTCTTTTCCATACTCTATCATTTTTTAATTGATTATGAGCATATGGGAATTTTCTCATACAAGATAACATATGTGTCATTGTTAATTCAACTGCTGCTATTGTATTTGCAGTTGGAACATTCATTGCGATTATTCCTCTTTTACTACATCCATCAATATCAACATTATCGTATCCAACACCAGCTCTAATAATTGCTTTTAAATTTGTCGCAGCATTTAAAAATTTTTCATCAACATCAGTTGAAGATCTTGTAATTGCTACATGAGCATCTTTTATAATATCTAATAGCTCTGTTTTATTTACGTCTGCAGCATATACGTAGTTTACATCTTCAGTATTTTGAAGAATTTGTAAACCAGCTTCATGTATATGATCACAAACTACAATTGTATGTTTACTCATTTAAATAATTCCTATTATTTTATTTGATCTTTTAAAATATCACCTAAAGTCATAGATGAATCATCATTAACAGATTTTAAAACTTCTCTTTCTTGTTGTTGCTCTAATCTTTTTACTGATAATCTAACTCTATTTTTTTTAGTATCAATATTTACGATTACAGCTTCAATTTCATCACCATTTTTGATTTCTTCAGGTTTTAATGGTCCGAAATCTTCATTTCTGATTAATCCGTCAAGATTGTTTTCTAATTTGATGAATACACCAAAATCTTTAGTATCTTTAACTGTACCTTTTACAATGTCACCAAGTTTATATGTATCTTGGAATCTTTTTGCAGGAGAATCAGCAATTTCTTTTATTGATAATGAAATATTTTCTTTTTCTTTATCAATTTTAATAATTTTTACTTCAACATCATCACCTTTTTTGAATAATGATTTACATTTAGCATTTGGTTCCCAAGAAGCTTCTTCATTGTGTAATAAACCATCAACTTCACCAATTGATACAAATGCACCAAAATCAGTTAAAGTAGCAATTTTACCTTTTATAACATCACCAACTTTGTGCTCATTCGTAAATTTAGTGAAAGGTTTTTCTTGTAAATTTTTTAAAGATACTCTTAATCTTTTTTGTTCAACATTTAATTCAATAACTTCAACATTGATTTCTTCACCGATTGTTAAAAGTTCTTTTGGATTTTTTAAGTTTTTATTCCATGAAATTTCAGAAATATGTAATAAACCTTCAATGTCATTTCCTAAATCAACGAATGCACCATAAGATTCGAAGTTAGAAACAGTAACAGTAATTGTATCACCAACTTCTAATTCATCTTTAATCTCTTCCCAAGGATTAGATAAAGCAGCTTTAATTGATAATGATAAGTGTTGTTTTGCTTTGTCATAAGATAAAACTACAACAGAAACTTCATCACCTTCGTTGTAATAATTTGCAGGATTTACTGGACCTTTGTAAGAGATTTCATTGTAGTTTACTAAACCATCAATTCCACCTAAATCTACAAACATTCCATAAGAAGTGATTTTTTTGATAATACCATTGATTGGTTCTTTATTATCTAAAATTTCAGTAACTTTGTTATCTTTAACAGCTTTAGATTCTTCAATTAATTTTTTTCTAGAAACGATAATTGAATTTTGAGCTTTATTAACTTTGATAACTTTAGCTTTTACAGTTTTTCCAATTGCACCTTGTGCTTTTAGATAAGATTGTGCCATAGGCATGAAATATTCACAACCATCAGCATCTTCAATGATAAAACCACCTCTTTGTTTTACAGAAACAATTTTACCTTCAATAGTTACATCTTCGAAGTTTTCACCATGAGCTTTTACAAAAGCATCAAATTTTTCTTTTTGTAAAACTTTTTTGTGAGATATATTTGGTCTTTCTCCTCTGTTACCCATTAACATAACAGGGATTACATCACCAACTTTATATTTTATTTCACCACCGATTGTAATTTCTGAAACAGATAATTGACCCTCAATTTTTTGACCAACATCAACTAATACTCTTTCATTAGTAATTTCAACAATTACACCATCAACAACAGAATTATTTTCCGAATTCTCAAAAGACTCATTAAGCATTTGCTCAAAATCAAAGTCTTCACCTAAATCAATATCTTCGATACCCATTTTATTCCTTCATATTTACCAGTTTTATTAAATGGAACGATTATACAGAAAAAAGGCTTAAAAACTCTTAGTTAAATGATTTAATCTTGTCTATAACTTGTTGAATTATCCAATCAGGCGTGCTTGCACCAGCAGTTATTCCACATAAATTTTTATTTTTAAACCAATTAATATCTAGTTCATTTTCATTTTCTATTAGATATGAATCAGGACAATTTTCAATACAAATTGAGTGTAATTGTTTTGTATTTGATGAATTTTTACCACCAATTACAATCATAATGTCAACTTCTTTTGATAGTTCTCTTGCTGCATCTTGATTTTCAAATGTAGCATCACAAATTGTGTTAAATACTCTAACTTCTTTATTTTTTAAAATTAAGGCATTAACAATTTCAAGATAGTTTTCTTTCTTTTTTGTAGTTTGTGCAACAGTTGCAATTTTATTATTTTTAAAAGTAATTTCTTCTAAATCAGATGGTTCTAAAATAATATGTACATCATCTTGGTCTTCTCCATATGATTGTACACCTTTTACTTCAGGATGATCAGCATCTCCAAAAATAAGAATAGAGTACCCTTCTCTTGACATTTTTTTAACTATTTGTTGAGGAGTAGTAACAAAAGGGCAAGTTGCATTTATGACTTTTGCATTTAATTTTCTTAAATTTTTTAAATCATTTTTAGGAATACCATGTGTTCTAATGATTACAGTATCATTTTCTTTTACGTCATCTAATTTTGTATATAAACCTACATTAAAATCATTTTTTAATCTATTTATTTCATCTTGATTATGAATTAGTGGTCCCATAGTTGCCGAATCTTTATAGTCTTCAGCAATTTTTATAGCTCTTTTTACACCAAAACAAAATCCATAATTTGATGCTAATTTTATTTCCATAATTTACCTTAATTGAATAAAGAATCTAGTATTTCTTTAAAATTTGGGAAAGAAGTTTCTATACATTGTGTATCTTCAATATCCATATCACAATTTAAACCAGCAATTGAGAAGCTCATTGCAATTCTATGGTCACCATGAGAATTTATTACAGCTTTTTTCATAGTTCCACCAATAATTTCATAACCATCTTCAAATTCTGTATATTCAACACCACAAAGTTTCAGATTATTCACAACACTAGAAATTCTATCACTCTCTTTAACTCTTAATTCTTTTGCATTTGATACTTTTGATTTGCCATTTGCTAAACTCATAGCAATTGAAAGTGCTGGTAATTCATCAATTAGCCAAGAAATGTTTTCATGAACTTCAACGCCATTTAATTCATTATTTATTACTTCAATATCACCTATTGGTTCATATACATTTTCTTTTTCAATAAAATTAACAATAACACCCATTCTTTTTAAAACTTCATAAGCTTCAACTCTAGTTGGATTTAAAGTTACATTTTTTATTAAAACTCTAGAGTTTGGAGTAATAGCAGCCGCAACTGCAAAGAAAAATGCTGAACTAGGATCTGTTGGTACTGTAATATTCAATGGTTTTAAATGACCTGTTAATGGATGAATGTTTATAAATCCTTCAGAATCATTTTCTAAAATTGCTCCCATACCTTTTAACATTCGCTCCGTATGGTCTCTTGTTAACTCATTTTCCTTATATTTTGAAATACCATTTGCTCTTAAAGCTGCAAGTATCATAGCTGATTTTACTTGTGCTGAATCAACAGGAGAGTGATAAGTAAATGGCTGAAGTTCTTTTACACCTCTAATAAATAAAGGAGCTTTATTTCCATTTTCTCTTCCATCAATTAATGCACCAATACTTCTTAATGGATCAGCAACTCTTTTCATAGGTCTATTTCTTAAATATTTATCACCTGTTAGTGTAAATGCTCCATCAACACTAGCTAATAAACCACAAAACAGTCTCATTGCAGTTCCAGAGTTTCCACAATCAAGAACATCTGATGGTTCAGTTAAAGTAGAAGTTGGAGTTATTTCAACATAACTTCCATCTCTTTTTATTTTTGCTCCAAGTTGTTCAACAATACTTAAAGTATTTAAAGTATCTTCAGCTGTTAAATAGTTTTTTATATAAGAAGTTTCATTTGAAAAAAGTGAAAACATTGCACATCTATGTGATATTGATTTATCACTAGCAATTGAATCTATCTCTACATTAAATGGTTTTGTTAATTTTTTTATACTAAATTTTTCCACTTTTTCCCTTTTTTATTATCTTAAGCCAATTGATAATTTTTGATTTAATACATCAAGAATTGAATTCATAGTTGTTGTGATATCTTCTTCTTCCATCGTTTTTTCATCATTTTGTAAAACAAATCTAATTGTTAAACTTTCATTTTCACCTAATTTTTCATCGTTATAAACGTCAATTAAATTAAACTGTTTGATGTTTTTATTGTTTAATGAATCAATTGCTTTTTTAATCTCTTTATATTCTAAAGATTTTGGAGCAATAATACTTAAATCTTTTTTTGATGATTGAAATTTTGAATATGATGTTGTTTTAATAATATCATTTTTAATTGCTTCAAAATCGATTTCAGCAATAAAAGTATCACTTAAATCATAATCTTCACAAACACTTGGATGTAATTTTGAAATAAATCCAACAACTTTTCCATCAATTAAAACATTTGCATTTTGATATGGATGAATAAATTGATTATTAATTGTAATCATTGCTTCTAAATCAAATTTACCAATAGTATTTAAAATCTTTTTAGCGAAAGAGAAAAAATCTATATTTTTTGGTTTACCAGCATTTTCTATCTCTTCAAGTTCAGAAAAACCTGTTTGGATGAAAGAAACTTTTTTACTCTCTTTTCTATTTTCATCGAAAATTGTACCAATTTCAAAAAATGCAGTTGATCTAGCTCCAATTTTAAAGTTATTTGCACAAGCTTCAACTAGATTTAATAGCATTGTAGTTCTATATGTATTTAACTCTTTTACAATTGGATTTATAAGTTCAAGTTCTTCTTTTACAGTTTTAAAACCATATTTTTCTAGATTTTCTTTTGAAGCAAATACATAAGTTAATGTTTCAAAAAAACCATTTTCAATAGCTTTAAATCTTAATTTATTTTTTTTAATTAAATCAATTGATGTTTTATTTATTCTATTTACTTCATCAATTTGTAGAGGTTTAGAAACAATATTATCAATTCCAATAATTCTTACTATCTCTTCAGTTACATCTGCAACGTTTTTGATATCATGTCTAAAGTAAGGAATTTTTATTGCTAAAACATTATCAACTGTATCTTTTACTTCAAATCCTAATGAAATAAGAATTCTTTCAATTTCAATTTTAGGGATTTCTTGACCAATTATTGAATTGATTTTTTTTGTACTTACATCTAATGTTAATTTTTCTTTATCTTCAATAAATGTTTCACTTCCTCTATAAATTAATGCACCAGATTTTGAAACTAAATTTGATAAATAATCTATACCAAATTCTATATTTGGTTCACTTCCTCTTGAAGCTTTATAATACACATCACCAGTTTTGATTTTTTTATCAAAAACTTTTTTTGATATTAATTCAGGATTAATATATGAAGCTTCAATTATAAAATCATTTCCAATTAATTCAATATCTTTTTGTTCAACACAAATTTTACTTAATTGTTCAGAACCATAAATATTATCAAATCCATCTTCATCTTTTTTTACATGTAAAATACTTAAATTATTATTTTTTAAAGTTTTCTCTTTTGAATATGCATTTAAAATTACACCTGTTGAATGTGTAACATAAGTTAAAACATTTTTAATATCGTTGTTATCTTGATATTTTCCAATAATTGCTGTTCTATATTTTGCTAACACATTTAATTTGAAATTTTCAAAATTTACAGCTTTAAATGATAAAGATGCATCAACACAACTTTCACAATCAATTTCAAATACTTGACCAATTCCAAATTCATTGTAATTAATTTGTTTATCAAGTTCTAATAATGGTAGAGAATAAAATGCACTTAATTCTCTTACTATTCCATAAATACTTAAACAATCACCTCTATTTGCAGTTAATCCAATTTCAATTACTGAATCATTTAATTTTGGATATTCTTTTAACTCTTTTCCTAAAATTAATTCTCCAATTGAATTATCTAAAACTAAAATCCCATCATTTAGCTTTGGAAGTCCTAATTCAGTAGATGAACAAATCATTCCATTTGATTCTACACCTCTTAATTTTGCTTCTTTAATAATAAAATCATTTCCTAAATCACAACCAATAGTTGCAATTGGTACATATTGGTCAACATCAACATTTTTTGCACCACAAACAATTTGAACAACTTTATCACCTAAATCAATTTGACAAATATTTAGTTTGTCTGCTTCAGGGTGTTTAATTTTTTCTAATACTTTTCCAACAACAACTTTTGAAGGAATAGAAAGATTTTCTACACTGTCAACTTCAAGACCAATAGCATTTAATGTTTTACAAATCTCATCAACAGAAATTTTTGAAATATCGATAAAATCTTCTAACCAATTTTTTGTAATAATCATTTGAATTGTCCTAATAGTCTTGTATCACTTTCAAATAGTGATCTTAAATCTCCAATATTATGAATTAGCATTGCAAATCTTTCAACACCTAATCCAAATGCATATCCTGATTTATTTTCGTATCCAACTGCTTTAAATACATTTTCATCAACAACGCCACAACCTAAAACTTCAAGCCATCCAGTTTGTGAGCAAACTCTACAACCATCTCCTTTACAGAATACACATGAAATGTCTACTTCAGCTGATGGTTCAGTGAATGGGAAAAATGATGGTCTAAATCTAACTTCAACATCTCCAAACATATGTTGTAAAAATTCAACTAAAACATGTTTTAAGTTAGCAAATGAAACTTTATCTGCTTCATCAACAACTAAAGCTTCAATTTGATGAAACATTGGTGTATGAGTAATATCAAAATCTCTTCTAAATACAGTTCCTGGTGCAATCATTCTAATAGGAGTTTTTTGACTAAGCATAGTTCTTATTTGTACAGGAGAAGTATGTGTTCTTAAAAGAGTGTAGTCTTTATTGTAAAATGTGTCTTGCATATCACGAGCAGGGTGATATTTTGGTAGATTTAATGCTTCAAAATTATGGAAGTCATCTTCTACTAGTGGACCTTCTTCAACTGCAAAATTTAAATTCTGAAAATATTTAATAATTCTATCCATTGTTTCAACAACTGGATGAGTTGCACCACATGATAATTCATTGTTAAATCTAGTTACATCAATTTTTTCATTTTCTAATTTTGCATTTAATGCAATTTTTTCTAAAACAATTTTTTTTGCTTCTAAAGCTTCTGTTATTAAAGTTTTTTGTTTGTTTAAATTTTCAGCAAAAGCTTTTTTTTCTTCATTTGGTACACTTTTCATTTTAGCAAATTCTAAAGTAAGTACACCTTTTTTTCCTAAAGTGTCAATTCTTAAATTTTCTAACTCTTCAAGTGATGCTGCATTGGTTATTTTTTCAATCCACTGTGTCACTTTTTCTCCCTATTTTGTTGAATAATTATTTGTATAAATAAACTATATAATTCTATGAAATTGCGATTATACATAAAGATTTATTAGAGTTTGGTTATAATCATTTACTAATTAAATTCAAGGAAAACTAATGTGTATATTTTGTAAGATTGTAAAAGGTGAAATACCAAATCAAACTATATTAGAAGATGAAAATTTTTTAGCTTTTAATGATATAAATCCAACAAGAAAGATTCATGTTTTAATTATTCCAAAAGAGCATTATGATTCATTTGATGTAATTCCTCCAAAAATTATGTCTGGAATGACTGAATTTATTCAAAAAGTTGCTTCAAAACTGAATGTGAGAGAAAGTGGTTATAGATTAATTACAAATATCGGGAAAGATGGTGGACAAGAAGTACATCATTTACATTTTCATTTAATTGGTGGTGAGCCAGTTGGTAGATTAGTAAGAGATAGACAAGATATTTAATCTTGTCTATTATTTATCTTCGAAAGATCCTAAAGCCATGATTTTCTCATATTTTCTTTGAGATCTTTGTGCTGGAGTTAATTTTTTTAACTCTTCTAATGAATTTAAGAAATATTCTCTTAAAGCAAAAATAGCTTCTTCTTTTTGTCTATGTGCACCAATTAATGGTTCATTAATTACATCATCAATTAGATTTAATTCTTTTAAATTTTCAGCTGTAATTTTTAATGCATTTGCTGCAGTTTCAACTTTTGCTGGGTCATTCCATAAAATTGCACTACAACCTTCAGGTGAAATAACGGCATAAACAGAATATCTCATCATTGCAAGTTTATCAGCAACTGATATAGCTAATGCTCCACCCGAACCACCTTCTCCAATAACTACAGAAATAGTTGGAGTTGTCAGGTCAGCAAATTCATATAAGTTTTTTGCAATTGCTTCACTTTGATTTCTTTCTTCTGCTCCAATTCCTGGATATGCACCCGGAGTGTCAACAAGCATTAAAATTGGAATTTGAAATTTATCAGCCATTTTTGCAGCTCTTAATGCTTTTCTATATCCTTCTGGACTTGGCATTCCAAAATTTCTGTAAAGTTTATCTTTTGTTCCTCTACCTTTTTGTTCACCAATTACTAATACTTTTTGAGTTCCGATATATCCTAAATAACATACAATTGCATGATCATCAACGTAATGTCTATCACCATGTATTTCATAAGAATTAGTTAGTAATCCTGTAATATAATCAAGAGCATAAGGTCTGTCTGGATGACGTGCAAGTTGAAGTTTTTGATAATCACTTAAGTTTTTAAATGTTTTTTCAACTTCTTTTTCTAGTTTTTTTTCTAAAATTTCCACTGCATGTTCATCAGCTTTTGTTTTAGCTATTATAATTTCTTCTTCAATTTTTTTGATTTTATCTTCAAATTCTAAGTAAGCTGCCAAAGTTTTTCCTTAAAAAAAAAAGAGCTAAGATTATTAGCTCTTTTGTTGTTAGGTTTATTTTAAATTATTTAATGTATTTCTTAAAAATAACAGAACCGTTTGTTCCACCAAAACCAAAATTATTACTCATTACAGTTGTTAATTCAGCTTTTCTTGCAACATTTGGAACAACATCTAAGTCACAATCTGGGTCTTGATTTTCTACATTAATTGTTGGAGGAATAATTCCTTCTTCTAATGCTTTTATTGCCATAATAGCTTCAATTGCACCAGCTGCTCCTAAACAATGACCAATTTGTCCTTTTGTTGAAGATACTGGAGGACAATTTTCTTTTCCACCAAATGCTTCTTTAATTGCAGCAGTTTCATTTTTATCTCCAACAGGAGTAGAAGTACCATGTGTATTGATATAATCAATTTTTGGATATTCTCCAGTTATATTTTTAGCCATTTCAAATGCTGCTTTCATAGCTCTTAATGGACCATCTGTAACTGGAGATGTGATATGATTTGCATCACCTGATTCACCAAATCCAATGATTTCACAGTAAATTTTAGCACCTCTTGCTAAAGCTAACTCTAAATCTTCAACTACAAGTGCTCCTGCACCTTCACCCATAACGAAACCATCTCTATCCATATCAAATGGTCTAGAAGATTTTTTAGGATCATCATTTCTTGTTGATAATGCTTTCATCGCTGCAAATCCACCTACACCAGCTCCACAAACAGCTGATTCAGCTCCTACAACAAGAACTCTATCTGCACCATTTAACATAATAGTTTTTACAGCATCATTTAAAGCATGAGTTGATGCAGCACAAGCTGTTACATGAGATAATGATGGACCTTTTAAATTATGTTCAATTGAAATAAATCCACTTAACATATTTGCTAAAGATGAAGGAATAAAAAATGGTGAAATTTTTCTTGACCCTTTTGTTTCACAAACTACAGAGTTCTTTTCAATAGTTGATAAACCACCAATTCCTGAACCTGAAATAATTCCAAATCTATCAGCAATTGATGCATCAACTTTTTTATTTTCTTCTGTTACGTATCCAGAATCAACCATTGCTTCAAGTGCAGCTTTAATACCTAATTGAATAAATCTATCTGCTTTTTTTACTTCTTTTTTATCCATTACTGTAGTTGGATCAAAATCTTTTACTTCTCCAGCAATTTGTACTGAAAAATCACTTGCATCAAATAGTGTTATAGTATCAATACCACAAACCCCATTCACAACAGCTTCAAAAGAATCTTTTACGTTATGCCCTGTAGAATTTATAGTACCTATACCTGTTACAACAACTCTTCTCATTTAAATATGCTCCATGTTAATTATTTGAATTATTCAATTTTTTTTACAAAAAACTCAATAGTTTAAATATATAAATAGAAGATTTTCTCTTCTATTTACAGCGTATAAATTACGCGTTATTTTCGATGTATTTTATAGCATCAGCAACAGTTAAGATTTTTTCAGCATCTTCATCAGGGATTTCAATGTCAAATTTCTCTTCTAAAGCCATTACAAGTTCAACTACATCTAGTGAATCAGCACCTAAATCTTCAATGAATTTTGAATCTTCTTTTACTTCTGCTGGATCACAATCTAATTGCTCAACAACTACTGCTTTTACATCATCTAATAATGCCATATTTATTTCCTTTTATAAAATTATCTTTGTATTATACCAAAAAAGTTTTTAAAAACTCTTTTAAATTATATATTTAAACTTTTTAAGACTATATTAAACGTATAGTCCACCGTTAACTTTTAATATTTCACCAGTAATATATGATGCATGATCACTTAATAAAAATGCCACTGCATCAGCGATTTCACTAGGCTTTCCAAATCTTGAAAGAGGAATATTCTTTTCATATTCTGCTTTAACTTCTTCTTTTAATTCATGAGTCATATCAGTTTGGATAAATCCTGGAGTAACAGCATTATATCTGATACCTCTTGATGCTGCCTCTTTTGCAAAAGATTTAGTCATCGCATTTAATCCACCTTTTGAAGCTGAATAATTAGTTTGACCAGGATTTCCCATTTCTCCAACAATTGAAGAAATATTAACAACTGAACCAAATCTTTTTTTACCCATAACTTTTAAAGATTCTCTACATCCAATAAATGCAGAAGTTAAATTTGCATTAATAACATCATTAAAATCAGCAACACTCATTCTTAATGCTAATTTATCTTTTGTAATACCTGCATTATTAACTAAATAAGATAATTCTCCATCAGCATCTACTATTGTTTTAATTGCATTTGAAAATTCTTCTTCATTTGTTACATCAGCTTTGATGATAGCAGCAATTCCTCCAGCCTTTTCAATTTCTTCTTTGATAGCTTCAGCTGCTTCAGCTCCACTTCTATAATTTATCCAAACTTTTAGTCCAAAATTTGCAAGTGTTTTTGCAATTTCTGCACCAATTCCTCTACTTGCACCTGTAACTAATACATTAGAACCTGAAAATTTCATTTTTTTCCTTTTTAATTTACATTAATTGTATATTATAGCAACACTTTTATAAATAATGTATTTGACTATATTTAAACGCCTCTTTTGTTGTTCCACACTCTTATATGTAATCTATCACAATATTTAAAACCATTTTTTATTGCCATATTAATCACATCTTCACAATTTTTATTGATTTCATCTGCTGTATCTCCAAGAGGCATAAGATAAACTTCACATTTTGGGATATCTTTTAAAATTTCATTTATTTCTTCATTTGCATTTTCTAAAAAATCTTTTCCAATTACAAATTTTAAATAAGACTCTTTTGTATTTGTCAAAATTTTTGTTAGGGTTTCTTTATTTATTCTCTTTTTTAATGGTTCCAAAGAATTGCTTAGTTTTACACTCATTGAAAATAAAATATTTTTTTGATAATCAAATTCAAAATTTAGATTTAAAGAAGCATTAGTTTCAATAGTTACCTTATGTCCATCATTGATATAATGTTCTAATAGTTTTTGAAATTCAATTTTATTCCAATACAATAAAGGTTCACCACCAGTTATTACTATATCAATCTTATAATTATTTGGATAGCTTGATAATAAATCATCTACTTCTTTTACTATTTCATCATAAGATTTATATTTTGTCCATGTATCTTTGAATTCAGTATCAACAGCAAAATATGAATCACAAGCACATTTTTTAATTCCACTGGGTGTTTCATATTCAACTTGAAAACCTTCACATTTAAAATTGCATTTTCCAAATCTAATAAAAATTGAAGGAGTTCCTACAAGCTTTCCTTCACCTTGGATTGTAGGACCAAATATTTCATTTATTTCAAGCATAAAAAGTACTTTTACTTTTTGGAGTTTCTAAAAATTCAACATGTGAAACTTTTATATTTAGTTTATCCATCTTTTTTTGAACAATTTTTAAAAACCAAGCTGATAAATTTTCACTTGTTGGAACAAAATCTACTAAAACATAACCTTCGTATAACTCTTTTATATGAATTTCATCATCTTTGAATTTTGTTAAGTCTACTAAATAATAGTTCTCTTCAAATTTGATTAGTTCGTCTTTACTAATATGAGGAAGTAGGGTATTAAAAAGTGGATCATTAATATCTAAAATAAATTTATGGTCAAGTACATCATCAATGAATTGTTTAAACCAATTTAGATGTTTAAAGTCTGTTACCATTCCATCTTTTAACTCATTTGCTTCAAGATAAACTAATATTTTTCCTTGATGTCCATGTAAATGTCTACATTTTAAACAACCATCAAGTGAAAATTCTGTATTTAATGTTTGTGACCAAACTCTGTGCCCATAACAAAATTCAAACTCTTTTGATATTTTCCAATGCATTATGAAGCCTTATAAGAAATAGGGTCTTTAACACCTGCAATTTTAAAACCATTAAGTCTTAATCTACACGAATCACAAACTCCACAAGCTTCATTTTCTTCTTTATAACATGACCATGTATGTTCAAGAGGAACATTCAGTTTTATTGCTTCTTGAACAATTTGGGCTTTTGTCAGATGAACTAAAGGTGTAATAATGTCAATACAAGTTGATTCTTTTGTTCCTTGATTTATAGCTTTTTTCATTTTATCTATAAACTCATCTGTACAATCTGGATAACCAGAACTATCCTCTTGAACAACTCCAATATACATTGCTGTTGCACCTTCTTTTTCTGCAATTGCTGCAGTAATAGACAGAAAAATACCATTTCTAAATGGTACATAAGTTATTGGAACTCCAGCTTCAATACCTCCTGTTGGAACATCAATACTTTTATCTGTTAGTGCACTTGCTCCAATTTGTGTGAAAAAAGGAATATCAATTTCATATTTTTCTAAAATCTTTAAATCTTCACAAATATCTCTAAATGCTTTTAATTCTCTATCTTGTGTTCTTTGTCCATAATTAAAATGAACAGCAATAATTTCATATCCATCATTTTTTGCTATGTATGATGCTAAAGTCGAGTCCATCCCTCCACTTAAAATACATATAGCTTTTTTTGTTGAATTATTCATGTGTAAAAAAATCCTTATTAATATTGCTAAAAAATTTCCAGTTAATTGGTAGTATTTTTATAAAATCATCTTTATTTATATTTTCAACTTTGTCAGTAATTACAATCATAGAGTTACAAGAACCAAGTGTTGATACCATTCCTGGAGATCTTTTTTGTGAAATATCAAAGTATTCTCCATTAAAATCACCTGGAATAATTGTAATCTTTCCTTTTTTTGTTTTGAAATCTTCTTTCATTTTTCCATAAATAAAATTGTGAAAAATATTTTTTGAACCTATGAGTTTTTGAATTAAAATTCTTCCAAATAGTTCAAATATTAAAGCTGATGCAAGTGGATTTCCTGGAAGATTTAATATATAAGAATTTTCTATTTTACCAAACATAGTTGGTTTTCCAGGTTTTACTTGGATACCTTCAAAAATTGTTTCAAAATTGAATTCTTTAAAAGCATCTTTTGTAAAATCAGCATCACCTACTGAAACACCGCCAGATGTTATAATTAAATCAGCATCTGTAGAATTTAAAATAAGTTCTTTAATTGCACTTATACTATCTTTTGATTGTCCTATAAATGTAACATCGCAACCTAATTCTTTTGCTCTTGCTAAAAATGTAGGTGTATTTGAATTATAGATTTGATAATCTTCAATTTTTTCATAATGAAGCTTTAACTCTTCACCACTTGCAAAAACTACGATTTTAGGTTTTTTGAAAACTTTTATATGTGAAATTCCTTGACTTGCTAGAAGAGTGATTTTTGAGAAATTTATCTCTTCTCCCATTTCTATAAGAATTTCATCTTTTTTTATATCTTCACCAATATATCTGATATGTTGAAATTTATTAACTTTTTGTAAAATTTTTATTTTATTGTCATTTAGTTCTTCTGTATCTTCTTTGGGAATAATTGCTGTTGCATTTTGAGGAATTCTAGCACCAGTCATTATTTTAATACAACTATTTTTTTCTAAAAGTTTTGTATTATTATCACCTGCAAAAATTGTATCTATTACTTTTAGTTCTTCATCTTTATCTTCAAAAATAATCGCATATCCATCCATTGCAGAGTTATCAAATTTAGGTAAAAAACTATTAGCTACTATTTCTTTAGCACATATTCTATTTAGACAATTTTCAATTGGTAGAATTTCATATTTTAAATTTGTTTTTATATTTGTAATGATTTCTAATGCAGTATCAACTGAAATAGCCATATTATCCCTTTTTTAGTTAAAATAAAAACTTATGACAAGTTAGATATAATACCAAAATTTTTTAAAAGTGAGATAAACAGATATGGAATTAATGCAAAGTGCAATTCAGACACACGTATATACAATATATTTTTTCTTAGGAATAATGTTATTTAATTTATATTCAGTGACAAAAGAAAAAGACTTTTTAGTATTAGCAAAAAGATTAAAATTTATGACACCTTTATATCATTTAACAAATGCTATAGTTATTTATACTGGAACAATTGTTGCTTTTTATGCACAAGAATTTAGTCCAACGATTGCTTTAATGATTCCTGCTTCAATTTTTTTATTAGTAATTGAAATAAAAAGATATAAAAAAATGAGAGTTATTAAACATGACCAAATAGAACTGCAAAATGAATTTTTAAGATATGCAAAAAAGATTTATACTATAGAAATATCAGTAATAGTTGTAGTTTATATTATAAGTAAGGTATTTTAATGCAATTTACATATGATGAATTTTGTGGAAATGAAATCCTAGAAATAAAAGATGAAGTTTATAATTATTTAATAAAAGCAAGACGACATAAAATATCAGATGAAATTTATTTTAGAAATTTGAAAGATGAAAATATTTATTTATATAAAATAGGTTTAATAGATAAGAAAAAAGCAATATTAAATCTTATTTCAAGTGAAAAAAAAGTTTTAGGAAATGACAAAAAATTACATCTTGGTTGGTGTGTTGTTGATCCTAAAACAATAGAAAAATATATTCCATCATTAAATGAAATGGGTGTTGATAAGATAACTTTTATATATAGTGATTATTCTCAAAAGAATTTTAAAATTAATATTGAGAAATTAGAAAAAATTCTTGTAAATTCATCATCTCAATGTGGACGTTCAGATATTATAAAATTAGATATTTCAAAAAATTTAGGAGAGTTTATGAAAAATCATATTGATGCATATTTCTTAGACTTTTCTACAACTTCTATTGATGAAAAGAAAGATAATATTAAAACTTTAGTTATTGGTTGTGAAGGTGGTTTTTCACAAAAAGAGAGAGAAAAATTTAATGAAAATTTAGTTGTTGGATTTGAATCTAATTTAATACTACGAAGTGAAACTGCAATAATTGCAGCAAGTTCTAAAATTATTTTATAAAAGAGAAAAACTCCTCTTTTATAAATACTATTACCAATTTCTTACGATTGAGTGACAGCTTGAACATGCATTTAACATGTCAGAATATGCATTAGCAGCATTTACATAAGCTTTGTTATCTAAATTTAGTTCTAATACATTAATATCTAAAGCAATTCTTTTTGAAGCATTTTCAGCAACATTTACCATATGTTTTTTATTGTCTGGTAAATAAGAAGCTATAACTTTTGCATCAGAAAATAAAGCATTACCTTCTTTTACAAGTTTAACACCATCTTTAATTGCATTTAAGTTGTTGTTTAAAAAACCTTGTTGAATTTGAGTCATACCTTTTTCCATGTTAGACATAGATTTTTGCATTACATCATTTGCATTTGCAGTAGCTACTAATAAAGTTGATGCTACTAAAATTTTTAATAATTTCATTTGTTCTCCTGTTTTAAAAAGAGATGTTCTTAGTGAACATCTCTCCATTTACTTGATTTCCATAAGAAAGCAAAGATTGCAAAAATCACTAAATAAATTAAGAATTTAGGACCTAACTCTTCTCTTTGAGCTTTTTTAGAATCACCAACTTCTTCTAAGTATGCAACAACTTGAGCTTGAGATTCTTCTGTTAATCCAACTCTTGGCATCGCAGTACCTTCTAAAAGTTTTTGTGGATCATTAACAAATGTTTCTAAATAATGATGACCTCTTGATCTAATCATTTGTGATAAATCTGGAGGTAATTTACCCATATAATGTTTGATATCATCATGTGGAGTAAATGCAGCCATTGATCCACCTTTCATATCAGCATATTTAATAGAGTGACATCTTTGACAAGCATCAGTGAATACTTCTTTATTTGTCATTTCTTTAGGAGCAATAGATTGTAAATATGCGACCATATCTGCAATTTCTTGAGGTTGCATCCAGTTGAATTGAGGCATTGGATGAACTTTTCCATCAACATATTTGTGTGCAGTTTTAGATGCTTTTGCAGGATCTTTAATAAATGAAGCTAAATAATCAGCATTATAAAGTTTTCCAGCACTTCCTAAATCTGGAGGTGTTACACCATATGCAGATGCAGCACTTGCATTATCCATAACTTTTGGAAAACCTTTAGATTCAATTGAGTGACAAGCAGTACAATTTGAAGTAACTAAAACTTCTCCATTAGCTGCATCACCAGCTAAACCTTTTACATCTGCAACATCTTCTTTTGTATCAGAGAAAGCAAAATCAGCTGGAGCAACATGAGGATGCATAACTGAGTGAGCATAAGGCTCAACTCCCCAGTAAGTAACTAGTGTTAAAACTACTACTACTGCTAAAATTTTTAATTCTCTCATAGTGAACCCCTTTTCTTAGCATCAATTTTTGTTACGATTGGTAATACAACAAATAATAATATAAATGCTACTGCTGCAAAGAATCCAACCCATGCATTTGTACCTGTTGGAGGTAATTTACCATACACAGTTAATACAATTAAATCTACCATTAAAATCCAGAACCAAACAAAGAACGCAGGTCTTTTGTGTGCTGGTAAAATTTTTGGATCTCTATCTAACCATGGTAATACTAAGAAAATAGCATTAGCGAATGCAAATGCAACTAATCCAATATCAAATGCTTTAAATCCAGCAATATCAAAGAAGAATCCTCTTAATACTTCATATGACCATAAGAAATACCACTCTGGATAAATGTGTGCAGGTGTAACCATGTTATCTGCTGGGTCAAAGTTAACTGGATCCATTGCAAAGTTATAATGGAAGAATACTAAGTAGAAATAGAAAATTAAGAAAATACCAAGAACAGCTAAATCTTTAGAAATAAAGATTGGCCAGAAAGGAATAACTTTTGATTCTTTTTTATTTCCTGATAAATATTTTTCAGCTTCAGCATCAAAATCAAATTCATCTGATGATTGATTGTTAACGTGAGGAATTCTTAAAGTATAGAAGTGTAAACCAATAATTCCCATGATTGTAATAGGTAATAAGAATACGTGTAACATAAAGAATCTTGTTAATGTAGCATCAGCAACGTTAAAGTCACCTCTAATCCAAACAACAAGTGCATCTCCAATAACAGGAACTCCACCAAATAAGTTAGTAATAACCATTGCAGCCCAGTAAGACATTTGTCCCCATGGTAACATATATCCTGAGAATCCAGCAGCAGAGAATGTCATAAATAATAACATACCTGAAATCCAAATCATTTCTCTACCTTGTTTATAAGAACCATAGTAGATACCTGTAAACATGTGAATATAAATGATTAAGAAAACAACAGAAGCTGCAACACCATGCATATGTCTAAATAACCAACCAAATGCAACTTCTTGCATAATTGTATAGTTAACAGAATCAAATGCTAAATTAACATCAGGTTTGTAATACATCATTAAGAATAAACCAGAGATTACTAAGATACCAAAAGTAGTAGCTAATAATACACCCATTGCCCATAAGAAGTTAATATCTTTTGGAATCCAATATTCAGTCATCATAACTTTGTTGAATGTTGTTAGATTTAATCTTTGATCTAACCATTCACCAACAGAGTTAGCTTTTTCAAATTTTGCCATTCATAACTCCTTAAGCTTTTAGTGTTTCAGCGATAGTTTTGTATTCTGGACCTTCTTCACCTAAAACGATAGTAGATCCTTTTACACTGAATGGTGGTAAATCAAGTGGTCTTGGTGGTGGTCCAAAAGTTTGTTTTGCACTAGAGTTATACTCTCCCCCATGACATGCACATTTCCACGTATCTTTTTTCCATGCTGGAATACAACCTAAGTGAGTACAAAGACCAATTGCAACAATAAATCTATCTTCACCAATGTGTAAATCTCTTGGAGATTGTTCCATTTCAGCAGTTTTTTTAAGTACGAAAACAGGTTTTCCTCTCCACACAAATGTTTCTGGCTCACCAGCTTTTAGTGTAGTAAGGTCAACAGTTGTAAATCCACCAGCAAGTACGCTTGGAAGTGGATCCCAAACTTGCTTCATACCAACAAGCGACGCGGCACCACCAACTGCAGCAACTGCAGCAAATGAGTAACCAATAAAATCTCGTCTATTTGTTTCTTTAGACATATTTGGCTTCCTTTTTTTTAATTTTAGAATTTGGATATTATATTACGGAATTACTTAAAATGTATTGATTCAAGTCATGAAAGCTAGTTTTTATAGTGTTTTTTGGGAAAAAAATACACACTACAAAATAAGTGTTTTTTTAGATTATTATTAGAAAATCTTATGATTTTCTAATAAAATTTACTATTTCAGTTTCTATATCTTCTTTATTAATAACTAAAGAATGATTTATTTTTGCACTAAATAAATCTTTGATAGTTTGTGGTAAATTAGCATTATATTTTGTTGAAATCTCTTCTAAAGCCTCTTTATCAGCATATTTTGTAGAATTTTGATTTAACGCATTTAACACTGTAGGTGAGAATTTTGTCCATTCAGCAGTTGAATAAATAACTGTTTTTAAAGGTTTTTCTTTTAAGTCATTATATGCTTTTATACAAGTTGCAGTATGTGGATCCATTAAGTATCCTGAGTCTAAAAACTCTTTAATTGTTCTTGTACCAAAAGTATCATCAGAATAAACGGCAGAAAAGTATCTTTTTAATTCTTTTGTTTCATTCTCACTCATTTTGAAGATTTTTTTCTCATTTAAATCTTCCATTAATTCTTTTGTTCTTTGTGCACCAAATAAAGAGTAAATAACTCTTTCAATATTAGAAGATTTTAAAATATCCATTGCAGGAGATTTAGTAAGTTTTAATTCTTTATCTCTAATATCGTAAACACCTGTATTTATCCATTCTGTTAGGATGTTGTTTTCATTTGAAGCAACTAAAAGTTTTTCTACTGGTACACCCATATTTTGTGCATAAAATGCTCCAAGAACATTTCCAAAATTTCCACTTGGAACTACTAAATATATTTTTTCTCCAAGTTTGATTTCATTTTGTTTTAAAAGTTGGATATATGACCAGAAATGATAAATTATCTGAAAAATAATTCTTCCAAAGTTTACTGAATTTGCAGCACTAAGTTTAATATTATCTTTTTCTAATTCTTCTTTAAATGTTTTTGATGCTAAAAGATTTTTAAGTGCATTTTGTGCATCATCAAAATTTCCTTTAATTCCTAAAACTTTTAAATTTTTTCCATCTTCGCAAACCATTTGTAATCTTTGAACATCAGAAGTTCCACCATCTGGATATAAACAAACTACTTGAATATTTTCTTTATTTTTAAAAGTATTAAGAGCAGCTGGTCCAGTATCACCTGAAGTTGCAGCAAGAATTAAATATTTTTCATCTCTTTTTCTTGCAATTGAACTTAAAATTGAACCAAAAGGTTGTAATGCCATATCTTTAAACGCACGTGTTGGTCCATGGTATTGTTCATGAACAAATAAATCATCTTTTACTTTTACAACAGGACAAGGATTTGAAGCATCATCAAAATTGTCATATAAATCTAAAGCTTTTTTTATTTCATTTTCTTCAATATCAATTTCGAAAGCTTTTAAAATATCATAAGCTAATTCTTTGTAAGTTGAATTTATGTGATTTTGTAAAAAGTTTTCTTCTAGTTTTGGTAGTTCTTTTGGTACATATAATCCACCAAAAGAAGTACTTGGATTTAATATCGCTTCGCTAAATGGAACTTCGATAGGTTTAATTCCATCGTTTCCTCTTGTTTCTATAAAATTCATAATACCCCTTAATTCTCTAATAATTTCTCTAAGTCAATGCCATTATTTGGATTGTCTTTTCTAATAAATTGTGTTCCAATTCCATCACTTGTAAATAACTCTAATAAAATTGAGTGCTCAACTCTTCCATCAATTATATGAGCTTTGTTTACGCCATTTTCAATTGCATCAATACAAGAATCAACTTTTGGAATCATTCCTCCAGCAATTGTTCCATTTTTCTTATAATTTTCAACACTTTGTTTATCTAAAGTTTGAATTAGATTTTTTTCTTTATCTAAAACTCCAATTGTATCTGTTAAGAATAAAACTTTTTGAGCTCCAATAGCAACAGCAATTTCACAAGCTGCGATATCTGCATTTATATTAAATCCTGGATGATTTGGTTCAGCACTATCTGCAATTGGTGCAATTACTGGGATAAATCCTTCTTTTATTAAATTATTTATCATTGAGCCATTTACTTTTGTAATTTCACCTGTAAAACCAAATTTCCCACCATCTTTTGGAACAGCATTTATAATACTTGAATCTTTTCCTGAAATTCCAATAGCTTTTGCTCCATGATGATTTAATAAAGAAGTGATATTTTTATTAATTTCTCCACTTAATACCATTTCAACAACTCTCATACTATCTTCACAAGTAACTCTATGTCCATCAACAAAATGAGAAGGAATATTTAATTTTGTTAATAGTTCAGTAATTCTTGCTCCTCCTCCATGTACGATTACAGGTTTAATACCTAATAATGAAAGAAAAACTATGTCTTGAGCAAATTTTTCTTTTAAATCTGGACTAGTTTGAGCAGAACCACCATATTTGATAACTATAGTTTTCCCAAAAAATTTTTTAATATATGGAATTGCATCAAGTAGTGTTTGAACTTTTTGTTCTTTTGAAAATGGATAATCAGTTTGCATATTTACAATCCTATGTAATTTTTAAAGCAAGATTATATCTAAAAGTATCTTATTAACTAAAATGAAATAGTTACTTTAGTATTATTCTTTTATGAAAAAATATTTAGCTTTAAAAGCCAGTGCAGGAAGTGGTAAAACATTTGCTCTTACGGTTCGTTACATTTCTTTGTTATTGCTTGGTGCAAAACCAAATGAGATTTTAACTCTTACATTTACAAATAAAGCTGCAAATGAAATGAGTGAAAGAATATATAAAACACTTCTTACATTAGGTGATGATGAAGCATATCTAAATGCAATTATTGAACAATCAAATCTTTCAAAAGAGGAGATTTTAGGTAAAAAAGGTTTTTTAGTAAAATCATTTTCAAGTGCAAACTTATCAATATTTACTATTGATAAATTTGTAAATAAAATCTTAAGAGAGTTTTGTGGATATATTGGTATTTCAGATGATTTTGAAATAAAAGAAGATGATATTGAAACTCTTAGTTTAAAATTTTTAGAATCACTTGATTTAAAACAGTTTGAAACATTGATAGATTTTTCCCATTATGAAAAAAAGAAATTTAATTCTCTTTTTGAACTTTTTAAAATACTTTTAGAAAAAAATGAAAAAATAGATATTTTAAATATTGATGCTAAATTAATAGATTTCCAAAAAGAGAAAGTTTTAGAAAATGCTTTTAAAATAAAAGAGTTTATTTTAAATTGTAGTGTTGCAAGCCCAAGTGCAAAAAAAGCTGTTGATTTTGAGAAATTTGATGATTTATTTGGAAGAACATGGCTTGAAAAAGATTGTTTAGCTGAATATTCATATTTTAAAAAATGTGCAAATGAAACAATAGAATCTTATTTTATAGAGTTAAAAAAAGAGATAACAATATATTATAAAATTAGAGCAGGGTACAGTTTAAATAAACTATTTGAACTCTATTTAATGTTTAAAGATTTTAAATTTGAGTTTAACAAAAATAAAAACTATTTAGAATTTAACGATATCTCAAATTTAGTTTATGAATTATTATCAACAAAAATTGATAAAGATTTTTTATATTTTAGACTTGATTCAACTTATTCACATATTTTGATGGATGAGTTTCAAGATACTTCACTTTTACAATATAAAATTTTAGAACCTTTAATAAAAGAGATACTTTCTGGTGATACAACGAAATTTAAAACATTTTTTTATGTTGGGGATATAAAACAATCTATTTATAGATTTAGAGGTGGGAAAAGAGAACTTTTTGATTATGTAGCAAATACAAATAAAGTTTTAGAAGTAGAAGTTTTAAATACAAATTATCGTTCATGTGAAAATATTATCTCTTATGTAAATTCACTTTTTTTAAATCTTAGTAATTATGAATATTATGAACAAGAATCAGTTGCAAAAGATGGTTATGTTGAAGTTTGTGAAGATGAAGCATTAGATGAAGAAGAAAAATTTGTAAATATTGCAAAAAAGATTGAAGAGTTGATTAATTTAGGAGTTAATCCAAATGATATATCAATTCTAACTTATACAAATGATGATGTTTTGTCTTTATATTATTATTTAAAACAGAAGTTTCCTGATATGAAAATATCAACTGAAATGACTTCAAAATTAATAAATCAACAAAATGTAAAAGCTGTTATTAATGCTATGAAATATCTTTATTTCAAAGAGGAAATTTATAAAGAGAATGTAAATGCGCTTATTGGAAAAGAGATATTAAATGAATTGGATTTACAAATTGAATTGGAAGAAAAATCTGTTCAAGAAATTATAAAAGAGTTATCAAAAAAATTAAAAATCATAGATGAAAATGTTGTTAAATTAATTGAAGTGAGTTCAAGTTTTAATAATATTGTAGATTTTGTTTATGAGATAGATAAATTAGATGCAAATATGGAAAATAGTGAATCAGTTGGACTTCAAATATTAACTATTTTTAAATCAAAAGGTTTGGAGTTTCATACTGTTATTTTACTTGATAGAATTAAAAGAAAAAATGTAGATAAATCTTCACTTTTATTTGAGTATGAAAATCTCGAACTAAAAAATATTTTTTACAAAATAAAAGGTTATGAAAATTTTGATAAAGATTATGAAAAAGCAATAGCAAAAGAAAAGGCACTAAGTCTAGAAGATGAAATAAATATTTTATATGTTGCTTTAACTCGTGCTAAAAACAATATGATTATATTTAAAAAAGTTAAATCTTCTGTTTTTGATATTTTAAATATGAATATTTGTAAAATTGGAAAAATTAAAGAGAGTATTAATCTTGTAATAAACAAAGATGAAAAAAATATTGTTTCATATACTCCATTAGATTTAGGAACACAAGAAAAACAAATCTCAAAAGAAAAAGAGTTAGAAGTTGACCATTTACATGCAAAATATTTTGGATTGGCAACTCACTATTGTTTGGAAATGATGAATGAATTTGATGAAAAGAATTTAGACTATTCTATGGATTTAGTACAAACTAGATATTCAAACTATTTAAGTGAAGAAGATTTTTTTGATATAAAAAATAGATTGAGATTTTTATTGAATAATTCAATTTTTAAATCTTTATTAGAAAATTCAATGTTTATTTCAGAACAATCTTTGATTTATAAAGAAGAGATAAAGATTATAGATTTACTTTTATTTAAAGAAGATTGTTTTTATATTATTGATTATAAGACAACAAAAGAAGAACTTGATGAACATAAAGTTCAAGTTTCATATTATAAAAAAGCTATAAAAGAGATATTTCAAACATCAAATGTGAAATCATATCTAGTATATTTAAAACCTAATAATTGCACACTAAAAGAGATTTAAACAAAATATCTAATAGAAGCAAAACCATAGGCTTTTGTATTTTCTATTTTAGAGATTTGTTCTTTTGAAACTATTCCTCCAAGAGCAATAATCTTTATATCTTTATATAAGTTTGTTGCCTCTTCTAACTTTTCTATTCCTTTAGGTTCACCTTTATTTGGTGTATTAAAAATAGGAGAAAAAGTAATCGCATCTGCTTTTAATTTCATAGCTTCTTCAATCTCTAAAAAAGTGTGACAAGAGATAATTGTAAAAAGATTTTTTTCTTTTGCTTCTTTGATTTTATCAAATTGTTTTGAATTTAGATGAACTCCTGTTGCACCTAGCTTTTTAGCTAACAAATAATCTGAATTTATAAGTATTTCTTTAACGTTAAATTTTTTACAAATTTCTATAAAGATTTTTGCCAATTCTTCAAAATTTTCAGATTCTTTATTTCTAAAACAAGCAATATCAATTTTATGTTTAGTTAAGGTTTTTATCAAAGTTTTTTTAAATATTTCTATATCATTAGTATAATATTGAGGGTCAGTTATAAGATATTTTTTCATAAGTCTTTCTATTTAAAGATATAAAAAAAGGGAATAAGTAAAAACTTATTCCCTTTTCAAAATTTTTTATCAAAATTTTTAGTGTTCTTCGTGTTCCATCATAATAGAACCAGCAATATAAACATAAGTTAATATACTGAAAATAAACGCTTGTAAGAAACCAAACGCAGTTAATAAGAAGAACCCAGGAAGAGGTAATAACCAAGGTACTAACATTAAAAGTACCATTAAGAACATATCATCTCCTCTGATTGAACCAAAAAGTCTGAATGATAATGAAACAATTCTTGATAAGTGAGAAATAATTTCAATTGGGAACATTAATGGAGCTAACACAGGCATAGGTCCCATAAAATGTTTAAAATAAGCAACGAAACCATTTTTCTTAATACCTAAATAGTTATAGTAAACAAATACTATTAAAGCTAAAGATAATGTAAAGTTAATATTTGAAGTTGGAGCTTCGAAACCAGGGATAACTCCAATCATATTACTAACAAAAATTACTAAAGCTAAAGAACCAATTAAAGGCATATAAGTTCTAGCGTTTTTTTCACCCATTGTATCAGTTCCCATTGCAACGATACCACCTACAAACGTTTCCATTACATTTTGAGATCCAGTTGGAACTAATTGTAACTTTCTAGTAGCTGCTCTTGAAATTAAGAAAATTATCCCAATAACTAGAACAAAGTGTGATAAGATTATCCACTCTTGCCCGTGCCCACCAATTGCACCCAAGAATGTAAACAGTCTTCCTTCCATTTTCTTCCTTTTTTTTTGTTTCTACATGTACTAAATTATGCGTGCATTATAGTATTTATTTTCTAAAATCTTTCTAAAGACAAAAAATTAACTTAAATTTGTTTATATCTGTAACCATTTTGTTTCAAATTTTCTCTTATTAGTTCTTGATGCTCTTCACCTTTTGTTTCAAGTGCAATTGTAACATGAGCTTCACCAAACTCCAGTTTTATAGAGTTTCTATCATAATCTATTTGAACAATATTTGCTGAACAAGTTTTGAAAATTTCTGTTAAATGCATTAAAGCACCTGGTTTATCCATAAGTGTTACGATTAGATTCATTTTTCTAAATGATTTTACTAATCCTTTATCAATAATTAAAGATAACATAGTGACATCAATATTTCCACCACTTACTATTGCACAAACTTTTTCATTTTCAACATTAACTTTATTATGCATGATTGCAGCAGTTGCTACAGCACCTGCACCTTCAACCATAAGTTTATGTTTTTCTAATAAAAATAAAATTGCATTAGCAGTTTCATTATCACTTACTTCAACAATTTCATCTACATATTCTAAAATGATTTCAAGTAATTTTGGTGTTACATCACGAACTGCAATTCCATCTGCAATTGTTCTAACACTTGAAGAATCTATAGGAAGTCTTGCTTCGAATGAGTCTTTCATCCCTCTTGCACCACTTGCAACAACACCTGTGATTCTAATATTTGGATTGATTGCTTTTGCCGCAATTGCAATTCCAGAGATTAAACCTCCACCACCAATTGGTACAATAATGTGGTCAATATCGTCAATTTTTTCTAAAATTTCTAATGCAATTGTCCCTTGCCCTGCAATAACAGCATCATCTGCAAATGGATGAATAAACTCTTTATTGTTTTCTTTTGCAAATTTTGTAGCTGCTGCATATGCTTCATCAAAATTTTCACCAGTTAAAACAACATTTGCTCCATAAGATTTAACTCCTGAAACTTTTGTAAGTGGAGTTGCTTCTGGCATAAAAATAGTTGCTTCACAATTGAAGTGTTGTGCCGCAAAAGCTAAACCTTGTGCATGATTCCCTGCACTTGCTGCAACAACACCATTTTTTCTTCTAGTTTCATCAAGCAAAGCAACTCTATTAAAAGCACCTCTAATTTTAAAACTTCCTGTTAATTGTAAGTTATCCTCTTTTAGAAAAATTTCTGCATTTTTTTCTTTACTTAAAATAGGAGCTTTCATAAGTGGAGTTGCGTGAACTGTATTTGATAATCTTTTTTTTGCTTCTTTTATATCATTTAATGTAATCATAGTTTCTTTTCTCATTTTTATAATTCCCGAATATTATCTAAAAATATGTTTTATCATAATTAAGTTATAACAAAACATATTCTTACTAGAGCAAAAGCTCTAGTAATTTTTTTCTTTAACAATTTTCACTGCTTCAACCATATTTTTTAGACTTTGTTTTACTTCTGGCCATTTTCTAGTTTTTAATCCACAATCAGGGTTTATCCATAATTGTTCTTTTGGTAAAACTTCGATTAAAGCTTCAATTTGTTTCACCATCTCTTCAACACTTGGAACTCTAGGACTATGAATATCATAAATTCCAGGACCAATTTCTTGTTTGTAAGCTACTTCTTTAAAGATTTTTAAAAGTCTATTTCCACTACGTGCAGTTTCGATTGAAATAACATCAGCATCCATAGCTTCAATAGTTTTAATAATGTCATTAAATTCGCTATAACACATGTGTGTATGAATTTGAGTGTCTGCTTTTGCACAACTAACACTTAATTTGAAATTATCAACTGCCCAATTTTCATAAGCTTTAATGTTTTCAGCTCTTAAAGGATAACCTTCTTTAAATGCTGCTTCATCAACTTGAATCATTTTTATTCCAGCATTTTGTAAATCATCTACTTCTTTGTTTATAGCAAATGCAATTTGCTTTGCAACTTCATTTCTTGATATATCATCTCTTACAAATGACCAATTTAAAATAGTAACTGGTCCTGTTAACATACCTTTCATAACTTTTTTAGTTTTACTTTGAGCATATTTTATCCACTCAACAGTCATTGGATTTGGTCTTGAAACATCACCATAAATTAAAGGTGGTTTTACACAACGACTACCATAAGATTGAACCCAGGCATTTTGTGTAAATACAAATCCATCCATTAATTCTCCAAAATATTCAACCATATCATTTCTTTCAGGTTCTCCATGAACTAGAACATCAAGTCCAATTTCATCTTGAAAAGCTACACAATCGTCAATATATTTTTTGATTTCATTTTCATATTGCTCTTTTGAAATGGCATTTACTTTATATTGTTTTCTATTTTCTCTAATCTCTGGAGTTTGAGGGAATGAACCAATAGTTGTAGTTGTTAAAAAATCATATTTGAAAAATTCTCTTTGAACTTTTATTCTATTTTGAAACTTATCTACTCTTTCAAAATTTTTAAGATTTTTTATTTCATCTTGAATTTTAATATTGTGAATTTTTGAAGAAATCTTTCTTTGATTATTATCTTCAATATTTCTTTTTATTGTAGATAACTCTTCTAAATTTAGTTTGAAGTCAAAAAATTGTTTAGATACAAGTGATAACTCTTTTAACTTCTCATTTGCAAATGCTAACCAAGATTTTATCTCTTTATCTAATTTTTCTTCATAATTTAAAGTAAATGGAACATGTAAAAGTGAGCAAGAAGTTCCAACTATAATATTTTCTTTATTTATAGTTTTTGAGATTTTTTCAAGTAGTTCTACTTTATCTTGAAAATTACTTTTCCAAATATTTCTTCCATCAATTACTCCTGCAATTAAAATTTTATTTGAGTTTTTGATAAGTTCTAAAACTTCAAGATTTTTATTTCCATGAATAAAATCTAAACCTAATGCCCAAATTGGAGTATTAACTAATATTTTTGTTGCTTCATTTGAATGTTCAAAATATGTTGTTACAACTATTTTTATATTTGATGCAACCAAAGCTAGGGCATCATAAACTGGTTTGATTAAAGATAAAATTTTTGTATCTAAATCTTTTACAAATAATGGTTCATCAAATTGAACGATAATTTCATCATCTAGTTTTGAAATTTCTAACAATAATTCTTTATATACTTCAACTACATTATTAATGTGTAAAAAAATATCACTATTATCTACACTTTTTGAAAGTCCAAGATATGTTATTGCTCCAATTAGATTTATTTTTGTTTTAATTCCTAAATCAAGTGCTTCTTTGTACTCTTCAATTACTTTTTTACTATTTAATCTAAATATTGTGTCTTTTGAAATTTCAGGAACAATATAATGGTAGTTTGTGTTAAACCATTTAGTCATTTCCATTGCGACACAAGAGTCATTTCCTCTTGCCATTGCAAAATATAGTTCTTCATTTTTTAAGTTTTCAAATCTTTTTGGAATAGCACCTAATAATATAGATGTATCTAACATATTGTCATAATATGAAAAATCATTTGAAGAGATAAAATCTATCTTTGCTTCTCTTTGATAATTCCAATGTCTTTTTTTCAAACTTTCTGCTACAAATTTTACTTCATTAAAATCAGTTTGTTTTGACCAATATTTTTCTAAAACTTTTTTAAGTTCTCTTTTTTCTCCAATTCTTGGAAATCCTATTACATAATTTTTTTGCATAATTAATCCTTTGATTATTAATAATTTATTGTTTAAATATTTTTGTTAAGTTGTTAGATTAATTAAGTAATAGGAGGATGAACACCCGTTCTTCTAAAAGCAAAAAATGTGCAATAAAATGGACATCTTGGAATAAATTTAAATAGACTTACTGCTAGTGCAGTTCTTCTTTTAAAAAAACAATCACAGTGACAAGGTTTCGAATTTAATAAAATAGGTAATGATAAATTTTCTTGAAGATTTGGAGGTGATTCTTCCTCTTCATCACATTCTGAAGATATCGATAATTTTTTATTTAAATAATTTTTACTAGATGTAACAATACTATGTAATTTTGGTGCAACAGAGTGTGCTTGTATTGAAGAAAGTGTAAAATACTTTTTCCCAAAACCGTTTAGTAATTTCAAGTAATAACCTTTTATTTAAATAAGGTGGGAAGTGTAAAGAATAAATGCTTAATTATAAATAAAAATAAATATGTTAATATTTCAACTAAAAAAGGCTAGATTTTATTTTGAAATTTACATTTGTAACACTTTTCCCAAATCTTATAGAACCATATTTTCAAGATTCTATTTTAAAAAGAGCAGTTGAATCAAATTTTATATCTTACGAGTTTTATAATCCAAGAGATTTTACAACTAATAAACATAAAAAGGTTGATGACCAAATTGTAGGAGGAGGAGCAGGTATGCTTCTTTTTTGTCAACCATTATTTGATTGTTTAGATGAAATAAAAAAGAAAAATGAAGATGCCTATATTATATTTCCACTAGCAGCTGCAAAACCATTTAAACAAAATGATGCAAAAAGATTAGCAAAGAAAAAAAATATTGTATTTGTAAGTGGAAGATATGAAGGAATTGATGAAAGAGTTATTGAAAAATATGCAAATGAAGTATTTAGTATTGGTGATTATATTTTAACAGGAGGAGAATTAGCTTCAACAGTAATGGCAGATGCAATTTCTAGAAATGTTGATAATGTACTTGGAAATGCTGATTCTTTGGATGTTGAAAGCTATGAAAATAATATGCTTGAAGCACCATCTTTTACAAAACCTGAAAATTTTCAAAATTTAAGTGTAGTTAAAGAATTTTTAAAGGGAAACCATAGTAAAATTGCCGACCTAAAAACCAATCTGGCTATTTGCAAAACAAAATACTTTAGACCAGGTTTAGTTACAAACAAAAAATTTAAATAAAAGTGTGATACCCCGCAAGTTGCAAATGCGGGCACTTTCGCCAAAGGGAAATACAATGAAAAATAGATACATTGCAAGCTTTGAAGCAGCGCAAATTGCAGAAAAACAAATTCCACAGTTCAAAGCAGGAGATACTGTAAGACTTGGTGTTGAAATTAAAGAAGGTGAGAAAAAAAGAATTCAGCTTTTTGAAGGTATTGTTATTGCTAGAAGTGGAAATGGTGTTGATGCTACTTTCACAGTTAGAAAAATCGGTGCAAATTCAATTGGTGTAGAAAGAATTTTCCCATTATACTCTGAGTCTTTAAAAACTTTTGAAGTTGTAAGAAAAGGAAGAGTAAGAAGAGCTAAACTTCACTTCTTAAGAGGATTAAAAGGTAAAGCTGCAAGAATTAAAGAGTTAAAAAAATAGTAAATTAAGACTTAGTCTTAGTTCTGATTTATGTCTCAAATCTTAATTCACACAACATCGATAATCGAAGCAAAACCGATTATCGATTTTTTTAATTTAAAAGAATTAGAAACTACTTGTGAAAACAAAATATATTCTAACGATGATACTTTACTAATAATATCTGGAACAAGTAAAGATTTAATAGTTAAGTCATTAGATTATATCTTTAAAAACTACTCAATCTCAAAAGCATTTGATTTAAGTATAGCTTCTTGTAGTGATGGAAGTATTGCTTTAGGAACACTTTTTTGTACAAACCGTTTTGTTGGTGGTTTGAACTTTGCTAATATTACTACTGTAGAAAAAAATCTTGAAACAGATGAAGATTTAGATACTTTGCTTGTGGATAAACAAGCTTTGTTTTTTTCTGAAATTTGTAAAGAAAATATCAAAGATTATTATGTTCTAAAAATTGTATCTGACTATTTTGATGAAACTGAACCTACAAATGAAAAAATCTTTGAACTTATAAATAATTCTATTTCAAAATGGAAGAAATTAATCTAAAGGAACCTCTTGCTAGCTAATATAATCAATTTTATAGTTGAAACTGTAGGAAGTTTAGGCTATATAGGTATTTTTATTATGATGTTTTTAGAAAGTTCTTTTTTCCCATTTCCTTCAGAAGTTGTTATGATACCAGCAGGTTATTTGGCATACAAGGGTGAAATGAATATGTATCTAGTTATTCTTTTTGGAATATTAGGTTCTTTAGCTGGCGCTTTGTTTAACTATTATCTTGCTATAAAATTAGGGCGAAAAGTCTTAATAAAATATGGTAAATATTTTTTTGTTAAAGAAGAAACTATTGTAAAAATGGAAAAATTCTTTAAAGCTCATGGTCATATCTCAACTTTTTCAGGAAGATTAATACCTGTAATTAGACAATATATCTCTTTCCCTGCTGGTTTAGCAAAAATGAACCTTTTTGTATTTTGTTTATATACAAGTTTAGGTGCAGGAATTTGGGTTATAATTTTAGCAATGCTAGGTTATTTCTTAGGAGATAATGAAGGATTGATAAAAGAGTATTTACATTATATTATCATCATACTTTTACTTCTAGTTTCAATTTTATGCTTTTTTTATTACAAAAGAGCAAAAAAAGCAAAAATTATATAAGATTAATTTTAGATTTATTTCTAAAAATTAATCTTTTTTTTCCTTCAGTAAACTCTTTTTAGCTACTTTATACACACTTCAAAATGATAAATTTCCTTTAGAAAAAAATTAATTCAGGGGAGAAAAAACATGAGAAAAATAACAAAATTAGGAATAGTTACAAGTTTAATTTTATCTACACAAGCATTTAGTGCTGATACTCTTGCAAAGGCATTTGAAGAGGGAAAAGTAAGTGGTGAAATCAAATCTCAATATTTTCAAAAAGAAGTATCTGACAAAAAAGTTAGTATTTGGACTAATGGTGGGAATTTATCATATGTAACTGGAGATTTTTATGGATTTAATGCAGGTGTTACAGTTCAAGCTTCAACTGTAACTGCTGATGATTTAGATAATGCAACAACTGCATATAATAAAGACCAAAATGTTTCGGGAGCTGTATTATCACAAGCTTATATTCAATATACAATTGATAATTCAAGTGTAAAAGTTGGAAGACAATATATTTCAACTCCATTATTAGAAGGTTCTGGTTCTAGAATATTTAAAGAGGCATTTGAAGGAGTTGTTGTAACAAATAGTGATTTACCAAATACAACAATTTTAGCTGCATATGTTGATAAAGAACAATATAGAACAAATATTGCATCAGGTGGAAATGAAGTAAAAAAAGTTTCTGATTTCGAACAAATTGAAGATGGAGCTTATACTTTATATGTGAATAATAAATCAATTGAAAATTTAAATGTAGATACTCAATATTTACAGTTAAATAGTAATGATTCTACTGATGATACAAAAGCATTTTATATCGCTACAGCATATGATATTAAACCATTCACAATTGGACTTCAATCATATCAAACAGATAACGGTGAAGATACAAATTCAAGAGGTAAAGAATACGGAATTAATTTAGATGTTAATTTAGGAAAATTATCTTTAGGTACTGCATATACAAATATTGATGAAAGTGGTGATATCTATCCTGGAATTGGAAATGGAGCTGATTATTTATATACTGCTTCATGGATTTATGGTGGAGTTTATACAGCAGATACTGATGCTTATAAATTAGCTGCTGGATATAAGATATTAGATGATTTATCATTTGACGTACAATATTATGCATGGAAAACAGGTGATGAAAAAAGAGCATCTGAAACAGATTTTGTAACTAAATATAGTTTTAATAAAAATTTATCTACAACTTTAGTAGTTGCTACTTATGATAAATTGGCTGAAGAGAGTTATAGATCAAGACTTTATGTTTCTTATAAATTCTAATAAAAAAGGCTTTAGAGCCTTTTTTATAGACAACTTTTAATAAGTTTAATACCTTTTTCAATTTGTTCAAAATTAGAATGAGTGTAGTTAAATCTTATCTCTCCATTTGGAATTTTATCAATATAAAATTGATTTCCTGGAACAAAAACAACTTTCTTTTTTAAACATTCTTGAACAAGTGCAAATGTATCAATTCCATCTCCAAAAGTTCCATATAAGAACATTCCACCTCTTGGTTTTTCATGTTTGAACTCAGGCATAATTAGATTTAATTGTTCTGAAAAGAAGTTTGCTTTTTTCTCATAATCATCTCTAATATCTTGAAGATGTTTTTCATATTTTTCTTCATCTTTTAAATATTCAGTTAAGATATATTGAGAAATTCCACAAGAGTGTAAATCTATACTCTCTTTTATAATCATTAATGATTTTAATAACTCTTCATCAGCTCTAATCCAACCAATTCTAAGACTTGGAACTAAAGTTTTTGAAAAACTTCCTAAGTGGAAAGAGTTTTTAGGAAGTTTTGAACTCATAGATACATTTTTTTTATCAAAGAAAAGTTCACCATAAGGAGAATCTTCTATTAAAATTCCATCATATTTTTTTATAATATCTGCAATTTTTTCTCTTTTTTCTTCACTATAAGTTGTTGCAGATGGATTTTGAAAATCTGGAATTAGATAAGTTAATTTTGTATTTTTAAAGCTATTCTCAAATGCTTCTACGTTAACTCCATCATTTTCAAGTTTTACACCTTGCATATTTAAGTGATTTAGTCTAAATATATTCATTGCTCCTAAATATGAAGGTTCTTCTATAGTAATATCTTTACCTTCAAAATATTTAGCAAGAATATACATAGCTTGTTGGCTTCCTGTTGTAATTAAAATATTATCTTTAGTTGTAGGAAATCCCTCTTTTGTATAACGAGCTGCAATTTGAGTTCTTAATTCATTAATTCCATTACTAATTCCATATTGGTATATTTTTGGATTTTCCATAGCTTTTAATGTTGCTATTTTTATATCTTCAGCTGGAAATAGTTTTTCACTTGGAAGTCCACCTGCAAAGGAAATAGTCTCTTCATCGATTGCTTCAAGGATTTCTCTAATAAATGATCTTTTCATATATATCCTTTTAAATTTTTTTTGAAAGAATACAGCAATTTTCTCTTTTATTCTTTACATAAAATGCTTTTATTATTATCTATTTTTGCTATTTTTATATACATTTATTGTTATAATTGTTTTTATGAAAAAATCAACTTATGAAAAACGAGCAAGAATCGCAAATGATGTGATGAATTATATATATAAATATATAGAAACAAATATAAATATTGATGAACTAAGTTTGGAACTTGATATAAGTAAATTCCATCTTCATAGAATATTTAAAGAGGAATTTGGAAAAAATATTTATGAAAGTATAAAATCAATAAGACTTGAAAAAGCTGCAAATTTACTAATAACAAATAAATATTCAACTATTACAGATATATCAAAAATGACAGGATATAGTTCTCAAACTTCATTTTTACGAGCATTTAAAGAGAGATTTTTAATGACTCCAAAGATGTGGAAAAATGGTGGTTATAAAGAGTATTCAAATAAAATTGTTGAAAAAATATCTACAAACAATGAAACAATAGATTTTTCAAAGATAGAACAAACTATTGTAAAAATGCCTGAAATAAAAGGTTATTATATAAGACATAAAGGTTATGATAGAAGTATTAAAAAAACATGGCAAAAACTTCAAACATGGATTTATACAAATGATATTAAAGAGTATAAACAAATGGCTTTACATCATGATAATCCAATTATTACTCCACTTGAAGAGTGTCAATATATTGCAATAGTAGTTTTAGAAAATGAAGAAGAACAACTAAAAGATTTATCACTTCCTACTTTGATAATTCCAAAAGGTATTTATGCAAAATTTTCATTAACTGGAAAGTATGGTGATGTTATAAAATTAATTCAATGGGTTTATCATACATGGTTAATAGAAAGTGGATATGAAACAACGCCAAGCCCTTCATACACTATTTATCATAAAAATCATTTTTTAAGTAGCGATGAAGAGTTTATTTTAGACTATTATTTACCTATACGTTATGTTTAGTTTTGTTGTTAAATTTTATTTCTGCAATTAGTGTGGCAATAATTATTAAAACAGCCCCACAAAATTGAATGATTGTTAAAATTTCATTTGCAGTTAAATACGCAAAAATTGCAGCACTTACTGGCTCCATAGTAAAAATGATTGCTGTTTTTGTTGCTGTTGTGAATTGTTGCATATAAGTTTGTATTAAAAAAGCATAAACAGTTGCAAAGATTGCAGTGATAATTACAGCTTTAAAAAATGCAAAATCATAAGGAATATCAAATGTTACTTTATCAAGTGATAATGAAAAAATTAAAGACAAAATAGAAACAGTGATTAGTTGGAATAAAACTAATAAAAATACATTTACCTCTTTTGAGAATTTTCCTGTAAAGATAATTTGAAGTGCAAATAAAACAGCACAAATTAGAGTTAAAAATTCACCTTTTTCAAAAGTTAATGTTCCTGACATAGTTAATAAATAAAGTCCAATTACAGCAACAAAAGTTGCAATAAGTACGTTGATTTTAATTTTATCTTTAAAAAATAGATAAGTTAAAAATGGTACAAAAATTACATTTAATCCTGTAATAAATGCAACGATAGAACTTGGTGTATAAATTAATCCAAAAGTTTGAGTTGCAAAGGCACTAAATAAAAAAATACCTAAAACTATTCCATAAAACATAGTTTTTAAGTTAGTATATTTTAGAAATTTATAAGAGATAATAAACATTATAATTGAGGCTAAAGTAAATCTAAAAAATAAAAATGAATAAACAGGTGTTGTATTAATAGCATCTTGAACCATTAAAAAGGTTACACCCCAAGCAATAGCAACTGACAATAATAATAAATCAGCTTTTAATTCTTTTGTTTTTGATAATTGCATCTAATATCTCCCAAATAAAAAAGTGGATTATAAACTTTCTTAGATTAAATTATATATAAATTGTATAATTATTATATATAAATGATGTTTGCATTTAATGATAAGTTTAGTATTATTACTCTTTAGTAAAATTAAAAGAGAGGTTTAATGATTGAAAATATAATCTCAATGTCAAAAATCAATAAATTTTACGACAAATTTCATGTGTTAAAAAATATTGATTTTAGTGTACAAAAGGGTGAAATTGTTGTGATTTGTGGACCAAGTGGTTCTGGGAAATCAACACTAATTCGATGTATTAATGGTTTAGAAGATATTGATGATGGAACTATTATCGTAGATAATATAGATATTCATGGAAGTAAAAAAAATCTTCAAATGATTAGAAGCGAAGTAGGAATGGTTTTTCAACATTTTAATTTGTTTCCACATTTAACTATTTTAGAAAATATTATTCTAGCTCCCACGTTGGTGAAAAAGACAAAAAAAAGTGAAGCTGCTGAAGTTGCTATTGAATTGCTTAAAAAAGTTAAACTTGAACATAAAGCAAATTCATATCCAAGCGATTTAAGTGGTGGACAAAAACAGAGGGTTGCAATTGCTAGAAGTTTAGCAATGAAACCAAAGATAATTTTATTTGATGAACCAACAAGTGCTTTAGATCCAGAAACAATTGGAGATGTTTTATCTGTAATGAAAGATTTAGCACGAGAGAATTTTACAATTGTTTGTGTAACTCATGAAATGGGTTTTGCAAAAGAAGTAGGAGATAGAATAGTATTTATGGACCATGGTGTAATTATTGAACAAAGTACACCAGAAGAGTTTTTTAACAATCCAAAAAGTGATAGAGCAAAAAAATTTTTAAATGAAATTTTAACTCATTAAATTAAAACTAAACAAGGAGAAATAGTATGAAAAAATTTATCTTAGGACTTGTGGCATTAGCAACTGTAAATAGTTTTGCATCAGATATTAATCTATGGCAAAATTCAACATTGAATAAAATTGTTCAAAGGGGTGAACTTCAAGTATGTACTGAACCTGGTTATATGCCTTTTGAGATGACTGATAAAAAGGGAAATATTATTGGTTATGATATTGATATTGCAAGACAAATGTCGAAAGATATGGGTGTTAAACTAAAACTTATTCCAACTGCGTGGGATGGAATTATTGCTGCACTTATAACTGAAAAATGTGATATTATCATGTCAGGTATGACAATAACTCAACAAAGAAATCTAACTGTTAATTTTTCTGACCCATATATTGTAGTTGGACAAACTGTAATGATGAGTAAAGATTTAGAAGGTAAAGTTAAAACTGCAAAAGATTTAGATAAACCTGAATATACAATTGTTACAAAACTTGGAGTTACAGGTGAAATTGCTACTAAAAAATTCTTTAAACATGCAAAAATTGTAACTTTTGAAACAGAAGTAGATGCTGCTGCTGAAGTATTAAATGGAAAAGCTGCTGCAATGGTATATGACCAACCTTATAATGTTTTATTTATGAGTGATAAAGGTAAAGATAAATTAATTCATTTAGATACTCCTTTAACTTATGAACCATTAGGTTTTGCTGTTAGAAAAGGTGACCCAGATTTTATAAATTGGTTAAATAATTTCTTAAGACAAATGAAAGAGGATAAAGTTATTGGTTTCTCAGATGAGTTATATCAAAAATGGTTAGTTGATACTGACTGGTTAAAAAGAGTTCAATAATTTATGGGTAAAAGAAAACAATTATTAGCACAAAATAAGACTTTAGGGCATTTTATTGCTCTACTTTTTTATGTTGTTATTGGATATCTATTATATTTAGCAGCTGCAAATATGAACTATGTTTGGAAATGGAATACCATTCCAAACTATTTTATGTATGATGAAACAAAATATGTTGAAGCACCTGCAAATGGAGTTTTAGAAAAAATAGATAATGTTTATTATGTGAAGTCAAAAGATGATGAACAAATAAAATTAAATATGGATGATAGTTTTAAAATTTCATATAAAGTTGGAGAAGATATTTATGAAGGCGATAATATCGCATCTAAAACTACAACTAAAATAGGACCTGTTTTAACAGGACTTTGGGTTACTTTAAAAATCTCATTTTTTGCTGCAATTTTAACTTTTGTATTGGGAACTATTGTAGCTTTTATGAAGTTGTCTTCTTTCCAATTTCTAAAAGATATTGCAAGTGTTTATATTACGATTGTTAGAGGAACTCCACTTTTAGTTCAGATATTTTTATTCTATTTTATAGTTGCAAATATTTTTGAACTTGACAGATTTGTAGCTGGGGTTTTAGCTCTTGGAATTTTCTTTGGAGCTTACATGGCTGAAATTTTAAGAGGAGCTATCCAATCAATAGATAAAGGACAATTAGAAGCTGCAAAATCTTTAGGTATTTCAAATTATCAAGCTATGAGATATATCATTTTACCTCAAGCTTTTAAAAGAGCTTTACCAACACTTGTTGGAGAGATGATATCTTTAGTAAAAGATTCTTCTTTAGTTTCTGTTATTTCAATTACAGATTTAACAAAAGTTGGAAAAGAGATAGTTGCAAATACTTTCTCTCCATTTGAAACATGGATAGTTATAGCATTAGTTTATTTATCAATTACTTCTATATTAAGTTTTATTGGTCATAGATTAGAAAAACGAATGGCATTAAAAGGTGGGTTAAGCTAAATGGATAGCTTAGCCTTAGCAACTTTCTTACAACAAACAATCACATTTTTTGCAATTTTAGACCCAATTGGAATAAGTGCGATTGCTTTGTCAATTTTAGATACAAACATCACAAAAACTCAAATCTCAACAATCGCATATAAATCTACGATTACTATTTTAGTAGCTTTTTTTATAGTTTTAATAACTGGTGATTTGATTTTAAAACTTTTTAGTATTGATGAAAATTCATTAAAAGTTATGGGTGGAATTATTCTTATTTTAATGGCAATTTCAATGGTAAATGGAAAAGCGACAGAAAATAAAAATAGAAAAGATACTACAAAAAATGATGAAGAGTTAGCTGTAATTCCTATAGGAATTCCAATTGCATTTGGAACAGGATTATTTACAACAATTATTATTTTTAAACATCAAGCTCAAACTGCTTTTGATTTATTTTCTATTTCAATGGCTTTTTGTATAAATGCTTTATTGTTCTATCTGATATTAAAAAACTCAATTTATATAAAAAAATATTTTGGACAAACAGGTCAAAATATCATTACAAAACTAATGGGACTAATTGTTGGAGCAATAGCAGTTCAATTTATCGTTAGTGGAATAGTTAATTTAAGTAAAGTCTATTTAAATGCTTGAAATTTTTCTTAAAGGTTTTGTTGTAACTATTTCTTTGATAGTAGCAATAGGAGCTCAAAATGCTTATATCTTAAAACTGGGGCTTTTAAGACAATATGTTTTACCAGCTATTATCATTTGTATCTTATCAGATTTTTTACTTATCTTTCTTGGTGTAATGGGCTTAGGATTTTTTATAAAGGGAAATCAAATACTTATAAATTCTATTGCAATATTTGGAATAGCTTTTTTAATTTTTTATGCAATTTTATCTTTTAAAAGTGCTTTAAAAAATGAGAGTATGAAAATTGATGATGAAATAAAAACAAATCCATTGAAAAAAGTTATTTCGATGGTTTTGATTTTTACTTATTTAAATCCACACACTTATCTTGACACGGTTTTATTGATTGGTGGAATTGGTGCAAATATTGAAGATAGTTTAAAAATCTATTTTCTAATAGGTGCTGTTAGTGCCTCTGCATTTTGGTTTACATTGCTTGGTTTTGGAGCTAGAGTTTTAATACCTCTATTTAAAAAACCTATTACTTGGAAAATATTAGATGTTTCAATTGGATTTTTAATGCTTTTTATTGCTTTCTCTTTAATTGAATTAATCTCATTTTAGTTATCATTTTCCCAATATAAAGGGTAATTAATGAATAATAATACGAGTTTAGAAAAAATAGGGTGTTTTAATACAATTTTAGACCCTTATAATGGAATTACTATTGAGCAAAAAGATTTACCAAATACAAAAGAAGAGTTTGAAATAAATCTTGATTTTTTAATCAGTGAACTTGAAAATAAAAGAAATTTAATTTGGATTTATATCGATATAAAAAAATCAGATTTTATACCAATTGCTACAAAAAGAGGTTTTATATTTCATTCTTGCGATGAAGATTATTTACTTATAGTAAAAAGATTAAAAGAAAATACAGTAATACCAACTTGTGCAAATCATACATTAGGTGTTGGAGCAGTAGTAATAAATGAAAATAATGAAATTTTAGTAATAAAAGAAAAGGTTTTAAATTTAGGTTACAAACTTCCTGGTGGTCATATAGATAATGGTGAGATGATTTCAACAGCAGTTGCAAGAGAAGTTTTTGAAGAAACAGGTGTTATTGTAGAATTTGAATCGATTATATCTTTAGGACATTTTTTCCCACATCAATTTCATAAATCAAATTTATACGTTTTATGTACAGCAAATCCAAAAACTTTAGAAATAAATATTCAAGATACCCATGAAATTCTTGATGCAAAATGGATAGATGTAAAAAAATATTTGGAAGATGAAAGTGTACTTACATATTCAAAAGCAGTAGTTTTAGCTGCACTTGAATACAAAGGTTTTATAAAAGCAAATCATGAAGTTTTATGTCATATTAAAAAAGATTTTGAATTGTTTTTCCCAAGAGAAAGTAAGAACCTTGTATAATACGCAACTAAAAAATTCAATAAAGATTTAGACAAAGGAAATAAATGAAAACTATAATCTCTACACCAAAAGCACCAAGTGCAATAGGACCATACAATCAAGCAACAGCTTTTGATAAATTAATCTTTACTTCTGGACAAATTGCATTAGACCCAACAACTATGGAAATAGTAAGTGGTGGAGTTCAAGAACAAACAAAACAAGTTATGGAAAATTTAAAAGCAGTTTTAGAAGAAGCTGGAAGTTCTTTTGAAAATGTTTTAAAAACAACTTGTTATTTATCAGATATGGATAATTTTGTTGCTTTCAATGAAATTTATGGGCAATATTTCAAAGGTGAAACTGCACCAGCAAGAAGTACAGTTGCAGTTAAAACTTTACCAAAAAATGTTTTAGTTGAGGTAGATACAATCGCTTTTAAAAACTAGAGAATATCTCTAGTTTTTTTGTATAATGTTAGAATAAATAATAAAATAATATAATTTAAAAATTATATCTAGGATTCTAATTGGAAAAAAATAATTCTTTTTTTGAAGCAATTTTCAATGCTATTTCAGAACCTATTCTTCTTATAGAAGGGCAACATTTCATTTATGGAAATTCGTCAGCTCTTAATTTATTTGAAGTAAGTTCAAAAGAAGAATTATTTGAATTACATCCTGCTATTTTATCTCCTGAATATCAACCAGATGGTGAACTATCGTTAATAAAAGCCAATAAAATGCTTGAACTTTGTCTTATAAATGGTGAACATACTTTTGAATGGCTATCTAAAACTTTTACCAATGAAATTTTTTATGTTGAAGTGAATTTAAAAAAGATAGTGATAGATGGTAAAGAAATCATAATAAATAAGTTAAAGAATCTTGAAAAAATAAAAAGATTAGAAAAAGAGCTTTTAAATCAGAAATTAATTGTTGAACAAAAAGATAATTATATTCAACAAATAAATGAAACAATGTGGATGTACAATGAAAATTATGAGAATTTATCTGAATCTATATTGTTATTAGAAGAGTATAAAAAAGCTTTAGATGCAAGTTCTGTTGTTTCAAAAACAAATTTACATGGAATTATTACGTATGTAAATGATAAATTTTGTGAAATCTCAGGATATAAAAGAGAAGAATTAATTGGACAAAATCATAATATAATCAGACATCCAGATATTGAAAAAGAGTTTTTTAAACAATTATGGGAAACAATCAAAAACAAAAAAATATTTAAAGGCATAATAAAAAATAGAAAAAAAAGTGGACAAGGATATTATGTTGATTCAACAATAATTCCAATTTTAGATAAAAACAATGAGATATTAGAGTATATAGCAATAAGAAATGATGTAACTTCTTTATTTGAAAAAGATGAATTAATTTATGAACAATTTACTGATGAATTAACTTCTTTACCAAATAGACAAAAACTTTTAAAAGATTTGAAAACTTGTATTAATCCTAAACTTGCAATTATAAATATTGATAGATTTAAAGACATAAATAGCTCTTATGGAATGGAAATAGGGGATAGAATATTAAAAGAATTTGCAAAAAAATTATTAATATTTAAAAGTATAAATCTGAATATTTATAGAATTTCTGGTGATATTTTTGCTTTTATGGCTTTTGGAAATTTCAAAATGGATGAATTATATAAAACATGTTCTAATCTTAATATTTTATGTGATAGAGAAAATTTTATTATTGATGATAATAGTTTTGATATCTCTTTTACAATAGGTATGGCAGACAATGATGAGAAGTTATTAACTCATGCCGAAATTGCACTATTTTGGGCAAAAAAGATTAATATTGATATAGGAATTTTTAATGAAGAGATGCCTATATATAAAGAACTAAAAAGAAATATAGAACTAACAAAAGATATAAAACAAGCATTAAAAGATGAGAATATTTTAATGTATGCTCAAAAAATTATTGATAACAAATCTAATGAAATTAAATATGAAATATTAATGAGAATGAAATTATCAAATGGAACTATCTTATCTCCATTTATATTTTTAGAACATGCAAAAAGAGCAAGACTTTATCCTCAAATGACAAAAAAAATAATTGAAAAGGCTTGTAATTATTTTGTAGATAAAGATATGGTTTTTTCTATTAATTTGATGATTGAAGATATAAAAAATGAAAAAACGGTAAATTTTTTATTTTCAAAATTAACTGAAACGAATTTGGCAAAAAGAGTAATTTTAGAGATAGTTGAATCAGAAGGAATTGAAAAGTTTGAAGAAGTTGGAGAATTTATAAAAAAAGCAAAAGCACTTGGTTGTAAAGTTGCTATTGATGATTTTGGAACAGGATATTCAAATTTTGAATATATTATAAAATTAAATGTCGATTTTATAAAAATAGATGGTTCATTGATTAAAAATATTCACATTGATGATAACATCAGATTAACAGTTTCAACTATTGTAAATTTTGCAAAAGTACTTGGTATTCAAACTGTTGCAGAGTATGTACACTGTAAAGAAGTTCAAGAAGTTGTTGAATCTCTAGGAATAGATTTTTCTCAAGGTTATCTATTCCACGAACCAGAATTTTTAGTTTAAATATTATTTAGTTGAAGTAGATATACAATTACATTTAAAAACTATAAAAACTCTTCTAGTCTTATCTTTTCATTTTAAAATAGTATAATCTATGTTATACTTACACATAAAATATGTGTATAAAGGATGTATAATGACAGCCATATATAATAAAGATGCAAAAAAGAAAGCTACAAATATTTCTATAAATTCAGAATTGTTAGAAAAAGCAAAAAAATATAAAATCAATATTTCTGCAAATGTTGAAAAAACTCTTGAAGAATTAATAAAACAACATGAAATTCAAAATTGGGAAAAAGAAAACAAAGAAGCAATAGAAGATTATAATCAAAGAATCTCTCAAAATGGACTGTTTTCTGATGGATTAAGAAGTTTTTGATGGCTCAATTTGATGTTTATGAAAATCTAAATGAAAAATCAAGACAAAATATTCCATATCTATTGGATATACAAAATGATATTTTAAAAAATTTAACTACAAGAGTAGTGATACCTTTGGTAATTTCAAATCAATCAATAAATTTTTTAAATCCAAAATTTACAATAAATCAAATAGATGTGATTTTATCAACTGCTGAACTTGCAAGTATTCCAATGGAAATTTTGGGAAATAAAATCTGTTCTTTGAAAGAGAAAAGAGAAGAGATTATTGGAGCAGTTGATTTTTTGGTTACGGGATTTTGATAAAAACTAGAAGTTTTCTCTAGTTTTTAGCTCATCTTCTAACCAATTTATTAAAAAATTATAATTTTCAGAAAATTTGTCTGATTTAATTTCTTCAATTAACCATTCAATAAGTATTTCTGAGGTGATAACTAATCTTTCAATATGACATTTATCTTTTATCATAACTTGTAAAAATTCATTTCCAAAGATTTTTTTTAATTCAGCTTTTTTTGTTAGAATATTATTTTTGGTTTTTTCTTCTTCAATATCAAATGCTTTATCTATTTCTATTCTACTTTTAATATGGTTAAGTATTTCTTGATACATTCCTTCTTTTGTAGGATGAATTACTAAATTTATTAACATTTGACCATTTACAGTATTCCCTTTTAATGAAATTAAATGAGTTAATTTATTTCTATAATTTTGCCAAACTTCACAAATTTGTTTTTTATTTGTTTTATCAATTCCAAAATCAATAGGGCAGTTTTCAATTAGAAAAATAAAAGCATCAGTTTCATTTATCTCACCAATTCGAGGTTTCTTAAAATATTTTTTAATATTTTTCCACTCTTTCTTATTTTCTTTTAAAATATTTTCTAATCTTTTATATTCATCAATGTTAGATTGATTTACAATTTTTTCATCACCTTTGTTTAATATAAAATATACTTTTGATACAAAATTAATTAATGCAAATAATGATATTGCTGTAGAAAAGCTACCTAAGCCTAATTTATGTTCATCAATTTTATGTTTTTGTTCAAAATTTAAAAATAAAAAAGAGTGAGCATCTTTAATAATAAGTGATGCATTATTTAATTTATCTATTATAAAATCTTTTTCATTCATCTTAAACTCAACCCAACCCTTTGTTTTTCTAAATCCACACTTATTACTTTTAGATTTTCTAAATTTTGATTTATACTTAAAACATCACTTGCATGAGAGATTCTTTTTTCACTTATTTGTGAGATATGAAGTAGGGCATCATTTTTTAGTCCAATATCAACAAAAGCACCAAAGTCAGTGATGTTTCTTACTATTCCACTTAAAATATATCCTTCTTTTAAATCATTGATATCCAAAATATCATTTGCAAATTTTACTTGATTGAACTCAGTTCTTACATCATATCCTGGTTTTAAAAGTTCAGTTACGATATCTTTTAGTTTTAGTAAACTTGTATTTATTTCCTTTGAAACTTTTTCAAAATCTTTTATCTCTTCAAGCTCTTTTATAGTGTAGTTTTTTTGCAGTTTTGCAGTTATTTCATAATCTTCTGGGTGAATTGCTGTATTATCAAGGATTGATTTTCCATCTTTGATTCTTAAAAATCCAACACATTGCTCATATGCTTTTTCTCCAATACCTTTTACTTTAAGCAGTTCATCTTTAGTATTGAACTTTTTGATTTTATTTCTATGTTCAACAATATTTTTTGCTAACTTTTCAGTAATACCAGATATAAAAGATAGAAGTTTATATGAAGCAGAGTTCAAATCAACTCCAACTTTATTTACTAAGTCAATTGTTATATTTTCAAGTTTTAAAGCTAACTCTTTTTGATTCACATCATGTTGATATTGACCAATACCCAAAGATTTTGGGTCAATCTTTACCAAAGCTGCCATAGGGTCACGAAGCCTTGAAGCAATAGAAATTGCACCTCTAATAGTAACGTCTAGATTTGGATATTCTTCAATGGCAATTTTTGAAGCAGAATAAACACTAGCTCCTATTTCACTAACGATTGCATAGTTTACATCTAAGTCATGTTGTTTTATTAGTTCATTTATAAAGTTTGCAGTTTCCCTTGAAGCTGTTCCATTTCCTATTGCAATACTTGTGATTTTATATTTTTTGATTAAATCTAAAACAACTTTTGATGAGCTTATTATATCTTCTTTTGGTTTAGTAGGATATATAACAGCACTATCTAAATAAAGTCCATTTTCATCAATAACTGCCAATTTACAACCAGTTTTATACCCAGGGTCCATTCCTAAAATCACTTGATTAACTAGTGGTGCAGTTAGAAGCAGTTCTTTTAGATTTTTTCCAAAAAGTTCTATGGCTTCACTACTTGCTTTTTCTTTTAGATTTGTTATTGCTTCTCTTTTTAAACTTGGAAGAAGTAGCCTTTTTAATCCATCTTTGTAAGCTTCAAATACTAACTCTTTTGAACTTTCTGCATTTGTTGGTATTTTATATTTTTTAATATTTTCTAAAATATGATTTTCATCAATTTCAACTTTTATCGAGAGTTGTTTTTCATTTACAGCTCTTAAAATTGCTAAAACTCTATGTGATTTAATATATTTTATTTTTTCAGTTGTGTTTGCAAAAGAAGCATAAAGACCATTTTTATCAAGTTCTTTAGTCTCTTTTATTTCTAACGTTCCCCAATTTGCTATCAGGTTTCTTAAAACCTCTTTTGATTTAAAATCATCTGCATATCTTTGAGCAATAATATCTTTTGCACCATTTAGTGCTTCATCAATATTCGTAACATTTTCATTTAAAAATTGTTTTGCTTTTTGATTTATCTCTTCAAGTGAATATTTCATACTTTGAATAATATTTGCCAATGGTTCTAAACCATTTTCAATAGCTGTTGTTGTTCTTGAAGATTTTTTCTCTTTAAATGGAGCATAAATATCTTCACAAGCTTGAAGTGTAGTTGCACTTTCAAGATTTTTTAGAACTTTATTATCTAAAAAATTTTTTTCAGCAAGTAGATTTTTTATCTCTTCTTTTCTAGCTAATAGTTTTTTTGAGTATTCATATACTTCTTCAAAAATTCTTAATTCTTCATCTGTCGCACCATTTGTAAAATCTTTTCTATATCTTGCAATAAATGGAATAGTACAACCTTCATCTAAAAGTTTGATGATATTTAAAATTACATTATTTGATAGATTTGTTTTTTCTTTTATTAAGTCTATTAAATTAGTCAAGTATTATTTCCTTAAAATCACTTCTTGTATTTGCTATTGGTTTATTACTTTTTGCTCGAACTGTATAAACAAAAGAAATTTTTGCTTTATCTGTATTGTTCTTACTTGCATGATGAAGTGTTTTACAGTGAAATAAAACCACATCACCTTTTTGTAAATTTGTATGAACTTTTGTTTTTATTAGTTTTTTATTCTCTTCATTTTCGTCTAAAAAATTATCAACTTCATCAAATCTATCTTTTGAAAAATCTATTTTATGACTTTTTGGAATAAACTCTAATAATCCATTTTCAAGATTTTCATCACCAAGTGCAAGCCAAACTGAAACTAAATTATTGTTTTCAAAATTCCAATAACGTCTATCTTGATGCCAATAAGTTCTAGTGCTTTCTTTTGGTAGTTTTGTCATAATTGAGTTATGATGAGCTAAAGTTAAAACAGGTGAATCATTTAAAATCTGTTTTAAAATAGGTCTGATTTTTTCATTTGTCATCCAAGTTCTAAAAATTTCTTCTCTATCATAAACTTGTCTAAGTCTTCTAACTGTTATATTGTTGTCATCTAAATTCATATATTCTTGTTCAGTTTCAATAGGAGCTTGCTTTTTGTGTAAATGCTCTTTTGCTTTTTCTAAAATTGCATCACAAAGTTCCATTGGTGCAAAGTTTTTTAAAACTAAAAAACCATTTTCTTGAAACTCTTTTAATTGATTTTCATCTAATTTCATTTAATCTCTTATTTAATAATTTGGCGTAATTATAGTGAAAAAAACTGTTGTTTTTATTTGAAAAATAATTTTGTAAGTATAAAGTAGGCTTTCATAAACGGTTGTTTATGAAAGTTGTTTAATAAGATTTTTTAAATCGCCAAGAACCCAAACGTCTACAATTTTTCCATCTCTAAATTTAAAGAAAGATGCACCACTGTAGGCAATTTTATTATTACTTGGTTCAAATTCAAATAATTTACCAGTGTGTCTACCATTGTAAAGTGCTTTAACGGCAATAGTATCACCTTCACTAACCATAGTAACAATACTATGGAAAAGATTTGGAATACCAGTTAAAATTGTGTCCATATATGTTTTGAACTGTTCTTTACCTTTTACATCTATATCTAATGAACCATGAAAAGTTATATTGTCATCAAATAAAATATCAATATAATCTTTATTTTGTTTATTCCACAATTCGTCGTAATATAATTTTACTAATTCTTTATTAGTCAATTTCTTCATAATTTCCCTTGTGACTAGGACTATAGTCGTCATCAAAATTATAGTTATCATATTCATCATAATCTACAGTGAATATTTTAGGATAACCTAACTTTACTAATTCTTTATCTATATTCTCTTCCGTCAATCTATTTTTTACTCTATTCATGATTAATTCAATATGCTCTTCGCTTACATCGTTTGCTCTTAATTCGTAAATAATAGCTAAATCCATAATTTCAAATTCCTCTAAATTAATATATTTCTTTATTTTTATTAAGCACTTTTATCAATATATAAACTGCTTAAGATATGTAAAATCGTTTTAACCGATTTTATTGATGCTGTTTCTTCAACTGTATGATAACCTGTTGTTGGTATTTGTAATGTTGTTCCTTGAATTGTTCCTTTAGATTCCATTACTATTCTTCCTAGTTCTGTACTTCCTAAAGTTAATAGTGGTAAACCTTTTTCTTTTCTAATTTTATTTTTTTCTTGAATAAAACTATCTTTACATGAGAAATTAATACCATTTTTATGACAAAAATTCTTAAGCTGTTTTAAAACAGGAGATTTAAATTTTGCATTTGCATCTCTATTTCTTAAAACTACTTGTTGAACATCTGCCTCAACTCTTGTATCATAAGGACTTGTATCCAAAACCAATAATTCATTAGTTGTCACATTATTTTTTCTAAACCATTCATATACGTATCTCCAAGATTTACCAGCCTCTTCTTGAGCAGTAAAAAATGCTGTACCTTGAAAACCATTTTGATATAAATAAATTATAATTGCTGCTGAAATTACATTGTCAAGTTGCGCTGATATTAAATCATCATCTCTTTTTAACTTATCACTAAATGCAATAGGTGTTCCTGGTTGTAAATGTGATAATCCTTCTATTTTAAAAATAAGATTATTAACTTCTTCACACATGTAAGCATCATTAATTCTACCAATTCCTAGATAACTTCCACTCCATGGTTCATAAGCTTGCACTTGTTGATTTATATATCTTTTTGCAATTAATTGATAAGTCTGTTCTGATAATGAGTTTCCTCTTAAATCTGAACGATTTTTAGCAAGAAATGCTGCAAATTGAAATTCATTTGGTCCTGTACAAATTACACCATGTCTATCAATATGTGCACTTAACATTCCTTTGGTAGGATTTTTACCTTGCGCAACTAATAGACCATCATAATATTGTGTTTCTATACCTATTTCTTCTAACTCTCTTTTTAAATAAAGTAAAAAAGAGTGTTCTGCACCAGTAACTGATGGAACTCTTATTAATTGTTTTAATAAGTCAAGAAAAGGAACAAAATTTTTTGGCTCATTTGTAAATGAAGCACCCAATTTATTCTCCTGAAAAATTTAGATAGAATAAGATTTATAGGAAGATTTATGAATCATCTAAGATTATCTTCTTATTCTATATTGCAATTATAAACCATAAAAAAAAGAAATTTTCTGAAATGAAACTTAAAGGAAAAATTATTCCTTAAAAGCTCTATTTTATGGACTTATTAAAAGATAAATAAATTTATTTGTTAAATAAAATTGGAAAATAATGATAAGAAAAAAGATATAAAATATATTAATTTTATTATTGGATAGCCCTAAAATTAATCATTAAATAAACTATAGTATTTTAATCAAGATTAATTTAATTTATTTTTTATAAATCTAAGATATAATTTCTAAAATAAAATGATTTTGAGATATTATATAGTTTTAAAATTTTAGGAGAAAATTATGGCAAAAGAGTTATCTGCATTAGAGCAATTAAAAGCTTCAAGAAATCCTTTAAGAGTTATAGAAGATATTTATAAAGAAGCAAATGAAGGTATTCCATTAAAAGATGAATATATTGGTTTATTAAAATGGTATGGAATGTATCCTCATGTAAATAGTGATGGCAGAGAAGATAAAAAATATTTTATGAAAAGAATCAAAATAGTTGATACTAAAATGAATTTAGCTCAACTAAAAGTTATGGCACAAATTGGACAAGAGTATGCACAAGGATTAGTTGATTTTACTACAAGACAAAATGTGCAATTTCACTATATCCAAATCAAAGACATGCCAGCAATTTTTGAATTATTAGAAGGTGCAGGTTTAACTTCAAGAATGGCTTCAGGAGATGGACCAAGACCAATTATGACTTGTCCAGTGAGTGGAATTGATGAGGGTGAGATTTATGATGTAAGAGAACTTGTAAAACAAGTAGATACTTACTTTGATAAAAATGATGATAGATTTTGCAATTTCCCAAGAAAATATAAAATAGGTATTAGTGGATGTAAATGTCATTGTGCAGCTCATGAAATCCAAGATGTTGCTTTTACTGCATTTAAAGCAGATAATGGTGAAGTTTTATTTGATTTAACAATTGGTGGTGGTTTATCAAAATCAAAACAAATTGCTACAAGGGCTTCAAGATATGTAAAACCAGAACAAGTTTTAGATGTTGCAGTTGCATGTGCTGAAATCTTTAGAGATAATGGAAATAGAGATAATAGAAATAAAGCAAGGGTTAGACACTTATTAAATGATTGGGGAATTGAAAAATTCGTTGATGAAATTGAAAAAGTAATTGGTTATAAATTACAAGAAGGTTTAGTTGAACCAAAAATTGCTTCATTTGAAAATAGAAATCATTTTGGAATTAATAAATCAAAACAAGAGGGATATTCTTATGTTGGTTTTGCAACTAATTCAGGAAGAGTTCCAGGAACTGATTTTGCTAAAATGTATGAAATTTGTGAAAAATATAATGCTGAAGGATTAGCTTTAACTGCAACTCAGAATTTTGTAGTTTATGGTGTTAAAGATGAGGTAGTTCAAGCTTTAGCTGATGAATTTGTAGCTTTAGGATATCCATATCAACCAACTCCTTTTAGAGCAAGATTACAATCTTGTACAGGAAAAGAGTTCTGTAAATTTGGTATTACTGAAACAAAAGAGTTTGCAAAAAAAGTTGTTGTTGAACTTGAAAATAGATTCCCAGAATTTATTGAAGATGTAACTATTTCATTCTCAGGATGTGGAAATGGTTGTTCTCAACCTCAAATTTCTGATATTGGATTTGTCGGTGGAATGATAAGACACGAAGGTGAAAGAGTTGAAGGTTATGAAGTTCTTTTAGGTGGAAATTTAGAAGGAACAAGTAAAAGTAGACTTTCAAGAAAAATTGGAGTAAAAGTTCCAGCTACAGGTGTTGTTGATTATGTTGAAAAACTAATAAATGATTACAAAGCTGATAATTTAGGTCAAACAAGATTTAAAGATTATTTAGCAGCTTTAGAGCCAGTTGGAGCTGTAGAAGATTCTGAATAAAAAATAGGGAGTTAAGTTTTTTTACTTAATTCTTTTTTATATATAGCTTTTGTAGTATACATTGATTCATCAGCTTTTTTAAGTAATGAATCCAATGTATCACCTTTTTCATATTCACTTATTCCAAAACTACAACTTACTTTTAACTCATTGTTAAAACTAAACGTTAAATCATTTATATTGTTTTCTAGTGCTAAGATTATAGTTTTTGCTTGATTTTTATTTGTTTGAGGAAGTATTATTAGAAATTCATCTCCACCCCATCTACCAAAACTATCTATTTCTCTTATATTTTTATTTATTATATCTGCAACTTTTACGAGAACTTCATCTCCAATGTGATGTCCTAATTTATCATTTATTATTTTGAAATCATTTAAATCAAAGAATATTATAGAAAAATGTGTACCGTATCTTTTACTTCTAAGTAGCTCTTTTTCGCAAATTTCTTCAATCTTGCGTCTGTTAAAAATGTTAGTTAAACTATCTTTATTTGCAAAGTTAAGAAGTTGAGCTTCTACTTCTCTTCTTCTATGAATCTCTTTTTTTAGTTTAATATTAAAAAATACAAATACTAAAAGTAAAATAACTAGAGGTAAAATATATTTCAGAAATTGGATGTAATCTATTCTATCATGGTACAAAATTTGTTGATAATTATTTAATATAATTTTTTCTTCATCTTTAGTTATTCTGTTTATTGCACTATTAATTAAATCCAAAAATTTAGAGTCTTTTTTTTCAATCTGTAAATACATTTTTAAAGAATAGTCTATCGTTGAATTTATTTTCATATTTAATAAATGATTTTTATTTATATAGTGAGTTAAAGAATATATATTATCAATAAAACCAAAAACTTCATTATTTCTTAACTTATAAAATGCACTTTCTGATGAAGGTACTTCAACAAAACGAATATTGGGGAAAGTAGTTTCTAATAAATTTTTCATTTTTAATTGCTCTAATACAGCAATTTTTTTATTTGCTAAAATTGAAAAATAATTTATAAAATTTTTATCATTTTTTGTTGCTATTGCAAGAGGAATATTAGAAATAGGTTTACTTAATAAATAGTCATTGTTTTTATTTGAATCTTCATAGCTATAAATAAATTTTGCTTTAATCGTATTTGAAAAAATATTAAACATTTTATTGTCAATTACTTCTTCAATATTAAATGGTTTATTTAATTTTTCAGAAATTAAATTCCAAAAATCAATTTCTATACCTTTAAATTCATTTGTTAATTTAAAAGAAAAAGGGATTTTATTATCTTCAACTAAAAGAGTAAAATGATTATTTTTTAAATAATCTAACTTTTCTTTGTTAAAAATAACATCTGTTTTGTTTAAAATAATTGAATTTGTATCAAATTTATTGTTATTTGTATTCAATCCTAAAAAGTTATAAAATCTTTTGATTTCATCAATTTTTTCAGTATTTATATCTCCTAATTTTCCATCATCAAATTTAGATAATTTTTTTAATACATTTCCTTCGTAAATCAAAGCATCTAAAGATTTATTTTGTGTATTATATTTTTCATATATTAATTTTGCAGTTTCTTCAATATTTTTAAAAGCATATTCCCAACCTTTTAAAGAAGCCTCATTAAAATTTTGTACACGAGTAGGGTTTGTATGTAACTCATTTTCAGAAGTAAATAAAATACCTTCATAAAAATTGAAGTTATAATCATTTGGATTTATTACATTATAAGGGATTTTATTTTTTTCTAAAATATATGGTTCATTTGATAAATATGATGCCATAACTTCAGTTTTTCCATTTAATAAATCTTCAAGTTTAAAAGAGTGTTCTTGAAGTATTAAATCTTCTTCATTTACTCCTTGAGAGCTAATTAATGTTTTTAATGCTGCAGTTTCTTTTGCATCATTTGTAATCATTATTTTTTTATTTTTTAAATCTTTTGGAGTTTTAATAAGTGATTTTTCTAGACTAATTAATACTAAAGGAGAATTTTGAAATATGCTTGATAATAAAATAATATTCTTTCCATCATATTTATCAATAATTAAAGAAGATTTTCCAATACCATAAGAGTTTGGATTATTCATTACTTCATTTGGGATATTGTTATGTTTATATTCAATTATATTTACATCAAAACCGTAATTATTGTAAAAACCTTTCTCTTTTGCAATATAATAACCTGCAAATTGAAATTGATTTAACCAATCAAGATATAAATTAATTTTCTTATTTTCTATTGAAAATAGGGGTAAAATTGACAATAATAAAATAATAAGTAATTTTTTAATAATCATAAAATGATTTTACAATATAAAAAATAAATTTATTATTTTATTTTTTATTAAAAATTTAGAATTTTTCCATTAAGCTTATATTTTATTTTTTGACCAAGTTGAAGATTATCATCAAAACTATGAAGAAATAAATTTTTTTCTTTTGTAGAAATATTTATTTCATAAAAACTTCCATAAAAAATGATATCTTTTATAGTTGCTTCAAATTCTCCATTATCACAAATTTCAATATGTTCAGGTCTAATATAACTATTATTATCCAATTGAGTCATTTTTCCTAAAAAATTTGCACAATACAAATCATTTGGATTATGATAAATTTCTTTTGATGTACCAACTTGTAAAATATCACCTTCATGCATAATTGCAATTCTATCTGACAGATAAAATGCATCTTCTTTATCATGAGTAATGAATAAAGCAGTAATATTAAATGATTTAATCATCTCTTTTAATTCACTTCTTAAATGACTTCTAAGTTCCGTATCAACATTACTTAATGGTTCATCTAAAAGTAAGATTTTTGGTTTATTGATAATTGCACGCGCAAGTGCAACTCTTTGTTGTTGACCACCACTTAATTCATGAGGAAATTTATTTTCTTGACCTTTTAATTTTGTTTTTTCTAATACTTCTTCAAGTTCTTTTTTTGAAGCATCACTTCCAAAAGTAATATTAGAAGCAATTGTAAGATGCGGTAATAGTGCATAATTTTGAAAAACAACTGCTACTTCTCTTTCTTTTGGTTCAAGATTTTTGTTTTTTGAAAAAACAATATTTTCATTTATAGTGATTTCTCCATCATCTGGAGTTTCAAGTCCTGCAATCATTCTTAAAAAGGTAGTTTTCCCACTTCCACTTTTACCTAAGATTGTAAAAATCTCACCTTCATTTATTGACAAATTAATTCTATTTGCAACGCAAATATTTCCTTTACAAAATACTTTATGCAAATTTTTTATTTGAACTATTTCATTCATATTTTTCTTCTCACAAATTTAGAATTTAAAAGTAACACTGCAACAGCAGTCGTTAATACAAGTACAAGAGATGGAAAACCTGTTTTATAAAGCATTTCATTACTTGCTAATTCACTAATTCTTATAGCTAAAGTATCAAAATTAAATGGTCTTAAAATTAAAGTTGCTGGTAATTCTTTTGCTATATCTATATATAAAATTAGAAAACCACTTAAAATATAAGGTTTCATCAATGGCAAATATACTTTTAAAATATTACTTATTTCATTTTTACCAAATATTTTACTAGCATCATCAATACTACTATCAATTTTACTAAAACCATTTTCTATTGAGCCAATACTTGATGCAAAATATCTTGTAGTATATGCAAAAATTAAAAGTAAAAAAGTACCATTTAAAAATGCATGATTTAAACTTTGGTCAATAAAATTAGCAATTACCAATAATCCAATACCAACAATCGCTCCTGGAATAGAATAACCAAGAACAGATAATTTATGTGTAAAATTACCAATTTTTGATGGATAAAATCTAAGCATATATACAACAAAAAATGATAAAAGAATAATACATATAGATGATATAAGATTTAAAGTAAGTGTATTTGATAAATAGTGAAATGTTGAAAAATCTAAAGTATGAATATCTAAAATGAACCAATAAATTAAAATAATAGTTGGAATAAATAGAGTTATTAAAGCAATTATAAAAGATGTAAAAAATGCTAAAAAATTGTATTTTCCAGTAAGTTTTATTTTAGGTGCTTTTTTCCCACTAAAAGTTGAACTTACAAATCTATATTTTTTTCTAATTAAACTTTCTGTCCATAAAATACCAAATACAAAAATAAGTAAAATTATTGCAACATTTATTGATTGAATAAAATCTCCATATCCAAACCAACTTTTAAATATTCCTATACTAAAAGTATCTATTCCAAAATATAAAACTGTTCCATAATCACTTAATGTTTCTAAAATTGCTAAAAGACAACCAGCAAAAATAGCTGGATAAGCCAAGGGTAAATATACTTTGAAAAAGGCTTTAATAGGATTTATTTTATGTAAAGATATTAGTTCTGTAACAGTTGATGAAATTGAGCCAAAAGATACTTTAGCTAATACATAAACATATGGAAACATTGCAATTCCAAAAATAAAAATTGCTCCATACATATTTAAAATATCAAGTCTAGCACTTTTACTTCCCACAATCTCTGATAAAATTCCTCTAAATTCAAAGAAACCAACATATGTATAACCTAAAATATAAGCTGGATATGCAAGTGGTAAAATAAAACAAATAGAGAAAAATTTGCTTCCAAAGTATTCAAATCTTGCACTTAAATAAGAAGTAATAGTTCCTATGATTAAAACTAAGAAGAAAGTACCAATAACTAATATTGTTGTATTAGTTATATATTGTCCCATTAATTTTCCTAATAGAAAATTAAAGTCAAATTCGTTTTTTAGGATGAAATAAATTAATAGTGCTAATATTGGTGAAGCGATACATAGTCCAATAAATGGAGCAACGTAACGTTTATATCTATTTATTTCCAATTTGCTTCCGTCGCTATTTCAATTGCTTTTTTATTATATTTCCCAACTTCATTTAATGAAATTGTATCTTCTTTAAATGTTCCCCATGATTGCACAATTTCAGAAGCTTTTGCATTTGGATTTACAGGAAATTCTTGATTTGCTTCTGCAAATATTTCTTGTGCTTCTACTGAACTTAGATATTCAATAAATTTAATTGCATTTTCTTTATTTGAAGCAAAGTTTGTAACACCAGCTCCTGTGATATTCATATGCGTTCCTGTTGTATTTTGTGCAGGGAAAAAGATTTTTAAACTTTTTGCAATCTCTTGGTCTTTTTTATCCTTACTAATTAACATCACACCTAAATAATATGTATTAACTATTGCAATATCTGCATCACCAGCACCAACAGCTATAATTTGGTCTTTATCTGCACCTTTTGGATTATAAGGCATATTTTCAACTAAACCTTTTGCAAAAGCTAAAGCTTTTTCTTCTCCATAGTTTGCAATAATTGAAGCCAATAAAGATTTATTATAACCACTTGTCGAAGAACGAGTTACAACTTTATCTTTAAATTTAGGATCTGCAAGACTTAAATAATCACTTAAATCAGCAGGATTAACTGTTTTTGGATTATAAACAAATACTCTTGCTCTTTTTGTAAGGGCAAACCAATTATTGTCAGGGTCTCTTAAATTTTCAGGAATATTTTGATTTAATATTTTAGACTCTATAGGTTGTAATAAATTTCTTTTTTTAGCTTGATATAGATTTCCAATATCTGCCGTGATTAAAACATCTGCTGGTGTATTTGCACCTTCAATTGCTAATTTAGCAACAAGTTCTTCTGCTTGAGCTGTAATAACATTTACTTTTATACCAGTTTCTTGCTCAAATTTTTTATATATTATTTTATCTGAATCATAGTGTCTTTGAGAATAAACATTTACTTCATTTGCTGCAAATAAAGAAGTTGCTAAGACCATTGCACTTATTGTCAATTTTTTTATCATAACTAAACTCTCTTTTCTATATTAATAATTATTATTGAAATAATAGTCTTTAATAACTTTAATTTGTCTTATATTAAGAATGATTATCATAAAATAAATATACAATATTTTAAGATAAACAAATTCTTTTATGGATATAATAAAACAAATTAGAAATTAGGAATAGATATAAAATGATTTTAATGATTGATAATTATGATTCATTTACTTACAATATAGTTCAATATTGTCTAGAATTAGGTGCAGATTTAAAAATTATTAGAAATGATGAATTGAGCATCGAAGAAATTGAAGCTTTAAATCCTGAAAAAATTATAATTTCTCCAGGTCCAGCAACTCCTGATGATGCTGGAGTTTGTTTAGAAGTAATTAAATATTTTGCAGGTAAAAAACCAATTTTTGGTATTTGTTTAGGACATCAAGCAATAGGACAAGTTTTTGGAGCAGATGTTGTAAGAGCAAAAAACATGATGCATGGGAAAACTTCATTAATAAAAGTTGATAAAGATACAAAAATTTTTGAAGGACTTCCAAAAGAGTTTACTCAAACAAGATACCACTCTTTAATTGTTTCAAAAGAAAATCTTCCAAAAGATATAATCGTAACTTCTCATAGTGAAGATGATAATGAAATTATGTCTTTAGAAATAAAAGATAAACAAATTTATGGTGTTCAATTTCACCCTGAATCAATTATGAGTGAACATGGATATAAAATAATTGACAATTTCTTAAAATTATAAAATATGATGACTACTACAGGTAAATATAGCTACTATTTTTACACTATATTATTTATATTAGTATGTGTTCTAATTTTAAAAGCAGATTTATCACTTAGTATTTCATATAAAGAAGCTCTTAATGTATTTGTAAATAATTCAATTCTAACAATTATTACAAATACATCCATCTATTTTTTTGGGCAAAATGATATAGCTTTACGATTACCATTTATACTTTTTTATTTTCTAAGTGTAGTTTTGATGTATCAAATTACAGATAATTATTTTAAATATGAAAAAGATAGATTTCTTGGTATATTGATTTTTATGATGTTACCAGGAGTTATTAGTGCATCATTATTAGTTAATAGTGCAATAATAGTAACTTTTTGTACCCTTTTATATGTATATTATTATAAAAAACAAAATAGACATTCTTATATATTATTAATTATATTTTTTATTATTGATAATTCATTTGCAATTTTATATTTAGCTCTATTCTTTTATTCATTAAAAGAAAAGGATAAAAAGCTTTTATATTTTTCTTTAATATTATTTGTTCTTTCTATGTATATATATGGTTTTTCAACTGATGGAAAACCAAAAGGATTTTTAGTTGATACAGTTGCAATTTATGCAACAATATTTTCACCTATTCTTTTTTTATATTTTATTTACACAATGTATAGAGCAGGAATACAAAAAGAAAAAAGTTTAGCTTGGTATATTTCAGTAACTGCTTTATTGTTATCTGTAATTATATCTTTTAGACAAAGAGTTTATATTGAAGATTTTGCACCATTTGTAGTAATATCTATTCCTTTGATGTTAAAAACTTTTTTACACTCTTACAGAGTAAGATTAAAAGAGTTTAGAAAAATATATAATATATTAGCAATTTTGATTATTGGGATGTTGTCAATAAATGTAATATTAACATTTATTAATAAACCTTTATATATGTTACTACCAAATCAAACAAAACATTTCGTTTATCAATATCATTTTATAAAAGAACTCTCAGCAGAATTGAAAAAAAGAAATATTGATAATTTAATTGGTGACGATGATTTATTATTAAGATTAAAATTTTATGGAATAGATCAAGGTCAAGATTATTATATATCGATGAAGAAGTTTTATAATTATGATGAAAAAATAAGTATAAAATATTATGAAAGAGAACTTTTCGTAGTTTATATTAAAAAATTAAAATGAAAAAATCATTTTCCCTTTTAGAAATTATTATAGTAATAACTCTAATAGGATTTTTATATACTATTTTTATTCCAAAAACTAATCCAAATAAACTTGAAGAGATTACAAACAAAATTTCCCTATATCTATCTTATGTAAGATTTAAAGCAATGATAGATGATAAATTTGATGAAGATGATAATCTGTGGCATAAAAAAAGATGGACAATAAAATTTTTTAGATGTAGAAATACAGATGATGGTATATATTTTGTAATTTATAGTGATAAAAACAAAACTGGACATCCAAGTGTTGAAGATACATTAAAAGATCCATTAACAAATAAAAATATATATAGTTCAAATTATTGTCAAGAGAATGATAAAAATAGTGAATATGTTTTATTAACTAAAAAGTTTAATATCAAAGATGTAAATATTGATTGTAATAGTACAACATCTTTAGGACAACTATCTTTTGGAAGTGACGGACGAATATATTCAAAATTATCAAGTTTTGAAAATGAATTTTATGAATATGAAATTGAAAAAGAGTGCAAAATAAGTATTAAATCTGAAAATGGAGAAGAAAAAGAGATAAAAATCTATCCAAAAACTGGATTTATAGAGTAAAAAGATAATAAAAAAAGAGATATTTAAAAGAATTTTATTAAATACACTAAGTTAATATTGTAAATTATTAAAAAAATAAAAAAAAATAAAAAATCATACAAAAAGCTCTTGACAAGTAGATAAAAATCTATTATAATTCCCGTCCAATTTGACTGGAACGCTTCAAACGAAAAGCTTGAAGAGAAACGATTCAATCGAGTCTGGAATGATCTTTAAAAATGAATGAAAGTTTGTAAAGTAATCTTTATAAACCGAATATAGAACTCTTATAAAAAATCTATGTTTATTTAGATTTAAAATAAGAATAAATGTTAAAAAATATAAAAACAAGAAATTTGGTAAAACAAATCTTGTCTATAAAATTTGAGTGATAATTTTGTAATTGAAGAGTTATAAAATTTGTCAGTTTCAAAAACTCTATAATTTATGGAGAGTTTGATCCTGGCTCAGAGTGAACGCTGGCGGCGTGCTTAACACATGCAAGTCGAACGAGAACGGGATATAGCTTGCTATATTTGTCAGCTAAGTGGCGCACGGGTGAGTAATGTATAGATAACCTGCCCTTAAGAAAGGAATAACAGTTGGAAACGACTGCTAATGCCCTATATGCCTTTAATACATAAGTATGCAAGGGAAACGCTTTAGTGCTTAAGGATGGGTCTGTATGGTATCAGCTTGTTGGTGAGGTAATGGCTCACCAAGGCTATGACGCCTAACTGGTTTGAGAGGATGATCAGTCACACTGGAACTGAGACACGGTCCAGACTCCTACGGGAGGCAGCAGTGGGGAATATTGCACAATGGACGAAAGTCTGATGCAGCAACGCCGCGTGGAGGATGACACATTTCGGTGCGTAAACTCCTTTTATATAGGAAGATAATGACGGTACTATATGAATAAGCACCGGCTAACTCCGTGCCAGCAGCCGCGGTAATACGGAGGGTGCAAGCGTTACTCGGAATCACTGGGCGTAAAGAGCGTGTAGGCGGGTATATAAGTCAGAAGTGAAATCCAATAGCTCAACTATTGAACTGCTTTTGAAACTGTATACCTAGAATGTGGGAGAGGTAGATGGAATTTCTGGTGTAGGGGTAAAATCCGTAGAGATCAGAAGGAATACCGATTGCGAAGGCGATCTACTGGAACATTATTGACGCTGAGACGCGAAAGCGTGGGGAGCAAACAGGATTAGATACCCTGGTAGTCCACGCCCTAAACGATGTACACTAGTTGTTGTGAGGCTCGACCTTGCAGTAATGCAGTTAACACATTAAGTGTACCGCCTGGGGAGTACGGTCGCAAGATTAAAACTCAAAGGAATAGACGGGGACCCGCACAAGCGGTGGAGCATGTGGTTTAATTCGACGATACACGAAGAACCTTACCTGGACTTGACATAGTAAGAACTTTCTAGAGATAGATTGGTGTCTGCTTGCAGAAACTTATATACAGGTGCTGCACGGCTGTCGTCAGCTCGTGTCGTGAGATGTTGGGTTAAGTCCCGCAACGAGCGCAACCCTCGTCCTTAGTTGCTAACAGTTCGGCTGAGAACTCTAAGGAGACTGCCTACGCAAGTAGGAGGAAGGTGAGGACGACGTCAAGTCATCATGGCCCTTACGTCCAGGGCTACACACGTGCTACAATGGGGTATACAAAGAGCAGCAATACGGTGACGTGGAGCAAATCTCAAAAATATCTCCCAGTTCGGATTGTAGTCTGCAACTCGACTACATGAAGTTGGAATCGCTAGTAATCGTAGATCAGCTATGCTACGGTGAATACGTTCCCGGGTCTTGTACTCACCGCCCGTCACACCATGGGAGTTGAACTCATTCGAAGCGGGGATGCTAAAGTAGCTACCTTCCACAGTGGATTCAGCGACTGGGGTGAAGTCGTAACAAGGTAACCGTAGGAGAACCTGCGGTTGGATCACCTCCTTTCAGAGAGAGAAGTAAGATTCGTTTCTTACTTCCAGAGATTTTATATTCGGTTTATAAAGATTATTTAAATAGGTAGTAAAGGGGCCTATAGCTCAGCTGGCTAGAGCGCTCGACTGATAATCGTGAGGTCTCAGGTTCAAGTCCTGATAGGCCCACCATTAAATAATCTAGTAAAGATTAATTTAGGTTGGGGAATTAGCTCAGCTGGGAGAGCGCCTGCTTTGCACGCAGGAGGTCAGCGGTTCGATCCCGCTATTCTCCACCACCTATAACTAATAAGTTCATCTGATTTAAAAGTTAAATATAAGTTCAATAAGAGATTGAATTTATATTTGATTTTCAAAATCAAAACGATATTTAAAAATATAATGTTAAAGTCTTTAATTTTTTCGTAAGAATTAGATAACAGAAATGTTAAATAATTTAAAACAAAAAAAATTTCATATCTAAGAAATTAGATAGAACACAACATTATTTTATTGGATATATTTTAAATAATATGTTTAATAAGATAGTAGCCAAAGAATATTATCAAAAAGCGATAGAGTTTAACTCTATTTATTAATAAGCTATTAAGGGCTAATGGTGGATGCCTAGACTGTAAGAGGCGATGAAAGACGTATTAGGCTGCGATAAGCCTCGGGGAGCTGCCAAAGAGCTTTGATCCGGGGATTTCTGAATGGGGCAACCCAGCATATAGAGATATATGTTACCCTACGGGGAGCTAACCTGGTGAAGTGAAACATCTCAGTAGCCAGAGGAAGAGAAATCAAACGAGATTCCGTCAGTAGCGGCGAGCGAAAGCGGATTAGGACAAACCCAATGCTTGCATTGGGGGTTGTAGGACCATAACGTGAGACTAAAGAGGATAGATGAAATACTTGGAAAAGTGTAGCATAGAAGGTGAAACTCCTGTAATTTAAATTCTCAATAGCTCTATTGGTATCCTGAGTAGGTCGGAACACGTGATATTTTGACTGAAACTGGGGGGACCACCCTCCAATCCTAAATACTACTTACAGATCGATAGTGAACAAGTACCGTGAGGGAAAGGTGAAAAGTACTCCAGCGAGGAGAGTGAAATAGAACCTGAAACCATTAGCTTACAATCATTCAGAGCCCTATGATTTATCAGGGTGATGGACTGCCTTTTGCATAATGAGCCTGCGAGTTGTGGTATCTGGCAAGGTTAAGTCAAGTACGAAGCCGTAGCGAAAGCGAGTCTTAATAGGGCGATTTAGTCAGATGCTGCAGACCCGAAACGAAGTGATCTATCCATGAGCAGGTTGAAGCTGGTGTAAGAGCCAGTGGAGGACCGAACCGATAGGCGTTGAAAAGTCTCCGGATGACTTGTGGATAGGGGTGAAAGGCCAATCAAACTTCGTGATAGCTGGTTCTCTCCGAAATATATTTAGGTATAGCCTTGTGTTGTAGCATATGGGGGTAGAGCACTGAATGGGCTAGGGCTGCTTACCGCGGTACCAAACCCTATCAAACTATGAATACCATATGTGGAATCACAGGAGTCAGGCGGTGGGTGATAAAATCAATCGTCGAGAGGGGAACAACCCAGACTAACAGCTAAGGTCCCTAAGTTACATCTAAGTGGAAAACGATGTGGAGTTACTGTGACAACCAGGAGGTTGGCTTAGAAGCAGCCATCCTTTAAAGAAAGCGTAACAGCTCACTGGTCTAGTGATTCTGCGCGGAAAATATAACGGGGCTAAGATGTACACCGAAGCTTTAGATTCAATTTTTAATTGAGTGGTAGGAGAGCGTTCTATTCAGCGTAGAAGATGTACCGGTAAGGAGCGTTGGAGCGGATAGAAGTGAGCATGCAGGCATGAGTAGCGATAATTGAGGTGAGAATCCTCAACGCCGAAAACCCAAGGTTTCCTACGCGATGCTCGTCATCGTAGGGTTAGTCGGGTCCTAAGTCGAGTCCGAAAGGGGTAGACGATGGCAAATTGATTAATATTTCAATACCAACATATAAGCGCGATGTGGGGACGCATAGAGTTAATCGAGGTCACTGATGGAATAGTGGCTCGAAGGACGTAGGCTGTTACTTAGGCAAATCCGGGTAACGTTAGGCCGAGATCTTACAGGCTCTTGACACTCTTCGGAGGAGATGGAGAATCGATGATACTGTCGTGCCAAGAAAAGCCACTAAGTATATTATATGTTGCCCGTACCGTAAACCGACACAGGTGGGTGGGATGAGTATTCTAAGGCGCGTGGAAGAACCCTGGTTAAGGAACTCTGCAAACTAGCACCGTATCTTCGGTATAAGGTGTGCCTACTTTTGTATATGAACTTGCTTCAAAAAGCGAAAGAGGTTGCAACAAAGAGTCCCTCCCGACTGTTTACCAAAAACACAGCACTTTGCTAACACGTAAGTGGATGTATAAGGTGTGACGCCTGCCCGGTGCTCGAAGGTTAACTGATGATGTCAGCGCAAGCGAAGCATTTGATTGAAGCCCGAGTAAACGGCGGCCGTAACTATAACGGTCCTAAGGTAGCGAAATTCCTTGTCGGTTAAATACCGACCTGCATGAATGGCGTAACGAGATGGGAGCTGTCTCAACCAGGGATCCAGTGAAATTGTAGTGGAGGTGAAAATTCCTCCTACCCGCGGAAAGACGGAAAGACCCCGTGCACCTTTACTACAGCTTGACACTGTAGCTTGGATATTCATGTGCAGGATAGGTGGGAGGCTATGATGACTAGACGCCAGTAGAGTCGGAGCCATCCTTGAGATACCACCCTTGAATATTTGAGTTACTAACTGCGTACAATTATCTTGTATCAGGACAATGTCTGGTGGGTAGTTTGACTGGGGCGGTCGCCTCCTAAAAAGTAACGGAGGCTTACAAAGGTTAGTTCATGGCGGATGGAAATCGCCAGTTGAGTATAATGGCATAAACTAGCTTGACTGTGAGACATACAAGTCGAACAGAGACGAAAGTCGGTCATAGTGATCCGGTGGTTCTGTGTGGAAGGGCCATCGCTCAAAGGATAAAAGGTACGCCGGGGATAACAGGCTGATCTCCCCCAAGAGCTCACATCGACGGGGAGGTTTGGCACCTCGATGTCGGCTCATCGCATCCTGGGGCTGAAGTAGGTCCCAAGGGTATGGCTGTTCGCCATTTAAAGCGGTACGCGAGCTGGGTTCAGAACGTCGTGAGACAGTTCGGTCCCTATCTTCCGTGGGCGTAGGAAAGTTGAAGAGATTTGTCCCTAGTACGAGAGGACCGGGATGAACGTACCACTGGTGTACCAATTGTTCTGCCAAGAGCATCGTTGGGTAGCTACGTACGGATGTGATAAGAGCTGAAAGCATCTAAGCTCGAAGCCAACTCTAAGATTAACTTTCCCTGAAGTTCCCAGCAAGACTAGCTGGTTGATAGGCTGGATGTGTAAGCGTTGTAAGGCGTTTAGCTGACCAGTACTAATAGAACGTTTGGCTTATTTTAAACAATTCTTTGGTTTACTATCTTATTAAATATATTTCTTATATTTAGTATATATTGTGAAAAGACTTTAACATTATTTTTTCTTAACTCCTAAACGAGTTGAGTGAAGAGTATATTTTTTATAATATCTTCTTTACTCAACTTTGCTGGTGGCTATAGAGAAGTGGAAATACCCAGTCCCATTCCGAACCTGGAAGTCAAGCACTTCATCGCCGATAATACTGCCGGGTCCCCTGGTGGAAACGTAGGCCGCTGCCAGCTCTTGAGTTTTTTTCAAAGCTTTTGCTAATTTGAACTTCTTTAAGTTCTTTTTAGCAGAAGCTTTTTTTTTGCCCCGCTTTCTGCCTCACTTTTTATCTACTTTATCTATGTTTTGTTTATTCAGTTCTTTTGTTTTTGTTTATTACAGTTAACATATAACACAAGTATCTTTTATTAATCAATAATTGGCTTACAAGGGCTCTTTTTTAATTATTTGTATTCTTACTTCAAAATATACTTCTTAGCTTTCTCTTTGTTTACGGCTTGATTTATTTAGAATATATTTGTCCTTTTTTACACAAAAAAAGGGAAGAAACATCTTTGTCTCTCCCCTTTTAATTTTTTTGTTCTAAAGAATGAGTTATTAATCTCTTTTTTCAAGAATCTCAATTGAAACGATTTTATCATTTTGTTTAATTGCATCAAGTGCTGCAAAGCTATCTGTATCATTTTCTTCTATTCCACCAAATACAGTATGATGATTATTTAAATGTGGACAAGGAACAAAACATATAAAAAATTGACTTCCACCAGTATTTCTACCTGCGTGAGCCATAGATAATGAACCTCTATTATGTATTTGTTTAGGTGCATCAATTTCACATTTAATTGACCAACCTGGTCCACCCATTCCAGAACCTTCAGGACAACCACCTTGAGCCATAAATCCTGGAATTACTCTATGAAAATTTAATCCATTATAAAAACCATCATTTGCTAAAGTTGAAAAATTTGAAACAGCAATAGGTGTTGCTTCATTGAAAAGTTTTATCCAAATTAGACCTTTTTCTGTAGTGATTTTTGCATAGTTAAATTTTGATAATTCTTCTTTTGAATAATTGTATTCTTTTAATTCTTTTTTGAATCCAAACATATTAATCCTTATTATTTTTCTGGAATTATACCTTCTTTAGGTGTTAAATAGTTTAATTTGACTAAGTTTTGAACGATTTCTTTAAACACAGGTACAGCTGACCAAGATGCATAGTAGTAATACCAATGCGTACCAGTAGAAATTGGATTTATAACTGTTACCCCTATTGTATATGAATTTCCTTTATCATCATTTACAAATCCAAAAAATGAAGAAATATATTTTTTAAGATATTTTCCACCTCTTGCAATTTGAGCAGTACCAGTTTTTCCACCTATTTCTAAACCATCAATTTTTGCAGATCTTCCTGTTCCATCCGTTACTGTTTTAATTAACATTTTTTTCATTGCATCTGCTGTTTCTTTAGAAACAATTTTTTCTGGTTTATCTTCATATGGTTTATATTTATTTCCATCATGTGTTAAATAATCAACAATTCTTGGTGTAATCATTTGTCCATCATTATTAAAAATAGAGTAAGCTTTTAATAACTGAATAAAAGTTGCTGTCATACCTTGACCAAAAGATACTGTTGCTTTAAATACGTTGTCTCTTTTTTCTTTATCTCCTGCAGAAAATTGCCAAACTTTAGGCATTACACCTTTTTTCTCATAAGGTAAGTCAATACCTGTTTTTCTTGTAAAACCAAATCTTTTCATACCTTCAAAAAATTCAGGACCAGTTAATCTTTGAGCAATTTGTAGAGTTCCAATATTTGAAGAAAACATAACTATATCATCAAGTGATAAATAGTGTTTTGAAAAGGCATGGTCATCTTTGATATTAAATCTTCCAATTTTATAAACACCTTTTCCTCCACCTGTGTTATATGCAGGAAAGTTTTCATTTTTTTTGATTAAACCTTTATCCATTGCAATTGAAATTGAAAGAGGTTTTATAACAGAACCTGGTTCAAATTGATATTCAACAGCATTAACATTTAACGAACCAATATCTTCTTTTCTAATTTTTTCTGGATTAAATCTATTTGAAGAAGCCATTGTTAGGATTTTACCTGTTCTACTCTCCATAATAGATACAATAATTTCATCTGCACCTAGTTTTTCTTTATATACATCAAGAGTTGTTTCATTGTTTTTTTGAAGTTTTAATGGAATATTTAAATTTAAAGTTGCACCATCAACTCTTTTTCTTATGATTGAATTTTTATCAAATGAAATATATGATAAAACGTCTCTATCTCCTTGTAAAACTCCATCTTTAGTTTGATTCAGAACTTTGTTGTAATGTCTTTCTAAACCTTTTATTCCATTTACTTTTGTTTTTCCTAGTTCTGATTCATATTTTGAAATATAACCAACTACAGGAGTTAATGTGTCATTATAAGAGAAAGTTCTTTTTTCGCCACTCTCACTAATTGTTAATCCTCTTAAAATTTTTGTTCCATTTACCATTCTACTTGTAAAAACATCAAGTTGAACTAATTTAAATGCTAACTCTTTTAAGTTTTTTGCTGATCTTGAGTCAATTCCATAAGATAAAACTAAGTTACCAGGATTTTTTTCTCCTTCAATTAATCTATCTTTTAAAATTTGATAATCTGTATTACTATAGATAGAAAAAAGATTAAGAAATAACTCTTTTTTATTTGGGTCTAGATGTCTTGTATCAATTGCAGCTTTATATAATTTTTTTGAAGATGCAATTTTAAAATTATCTTCACTAACTATATCTCCTCTAACTGCAAGTTCATTTTTTTCACCTTGTAATGAAGGAAGATGTCTCTTCTCAGAGATAGTTCTAAACACTGAAATCATTAGAATGCAAAGAAATAAGAATATTAGTAAAAATAGTATAACTATTTTTTTTGTTTTATCGACTTTTTCAATTTTATTTGAAGACATATTTATCCATATTATTATATAATGAGAAATGAATTTTAACAAAAGTAAGATTAAATCAATTAGTAATAATTTAAATAATAGTGAAGCCGATTATACATTGTTTATATTGGTGTCATTATTGATAATAATAAGTATAGTTTTTTCCTATTCCTTAACTATTTATACAGTAGAATTTTTTGGTTATGATGAATTTCATTTTTTCATAAGACAAGGATTAGTTGGAATTATTTCTATATTAATCATGTGGACTTTTTCGATGATAGATCCAGATAAGATAGTAGAAAAAGTTGGTATGAATTTGTTTATAGTATTTTTCCTTTTGATGATTGCTATGCCATTTTTACCAGGTTCATTAGTAACTGCTTCTGGAGGAGCAAATAGATGGATTAGGCTTCCTGGTTTTTCTCTATCACCGGTTGAGTTTTTTAAAATAGGATTTATCTATTTTTTATCATGGTCATTTCATAGAAAGGTTATATTTCAACCTAAGAAAATTGGCTTAAAAGATGAAGTTCTACTTCTTGCACCATACTTTTTGACTTTTTTTGTTGTTGTTTTTGTAATTGCTTTTTTACAAAAGGATTTAGGTCAAGTAGTATTATTGGGATTAATTTTAGTTGCATTATTAATATTTGCAAATAGATCATTTAAAATATTCTTAGCTTTAGGTGCAATTGCTTTAGTTGGGTTAGTTGGATTAATTATTGCTGCCCCTCATAGGATAAAAAGAATTCACTCTTGGTGGGCTATGGTACAAGATGGAATTTTATCTGTTTTACCAGCATGGGCAGAACCATATCTTAGAATTGATGAATTACCTGAACCATATCAGGTTTCTCACTCTTTAAATGCAATTCATAATGGTGGTTTTTTTGGACAAGGAATTGCTCTTGGAGATATTAAAGTTGGTTTTTTATCTGAAGTTCATACTGACTTTGTTCTTGCAGGAATTACTGAAGAAGTTGGTTTATTTGGTCTAATGGGAATAACGTCAATTTTATTTATAATTATTTGGAGAATTTTTAGAATAAGTAGAAGAGTTGAAAATCCAATTTATCACTTATTTACTTTAGGAATTGCATTAATGATTATTATTGCATTTTTAATAAATTCATATGGAATTTCAGGAATGATTCCAATTAAAGGTATTGCTGTGCCATTTCTGTCTTATGGAGGTTCTTCTATGCTTGCAATGGCAGTTTCCATAGGATTAGTTTTATCAATTAGTAGAGTTGTTAAAGATGAAGAAGTTAAAAAAAAGGTGAAAGTTAAATGATGGAAACAGTTGTTATAACTGGTGGTGGAACAGGCGGACATTTAAAAGTTGCAGATGCTTTTATTGAAGAGTTTCATAATAGAGGAATTAGTGTAATTTTTATTGGTTCTTCAAATGGTCAAGATAAAGCTTGGTTTGAACATGATAGAAGATTAAAAAAGGCAATTTTTTTAGATACTAAAGGTGTCGTAAATAAAAAAGGTTTTGGTAAATTTATCTCTTTATTTAATATCTTTTCAAAAACATTATATTGTTTGAGTTTGTATTCTAAATATAATATTAGAACAGTTGTTAGTGTAGGTGGATTTTCAGCAGCAGCTGCAACTTTTGCTTCTATATTAAAAATGAATTGTAAATTATATATCCATGAACAAAATTCAAAAATGGGAAAATTAAATGAAATAACTTCAAAATTTGCAACAGAAGTTTTTTCTTCATTTGATGATAATTCTTTAGTAAAAGATTATCCTGTTTCTAATGAGTTTTTTAATAGTGCAAGAGTTAGAGAAAAAATTAAAACAATAGCTTTTTTTGGTGGTTCTCAAGGAGCTATTTGTATAAATGATTTTGCTTTAAAAGTTGCTCCAAAACTTAATGAAATGGGAATTAATATAATTCATCAAACCGGAAAAAGTGATTTTGAAAGAGTAAAAAATGAATATGAAAAGTTAAATATAAATGCCGATGTATTTGATTTTTCAAAAGATATACCTTCTAAAATGTCAAAAGCTGATTTTGCAGTAAGTAGGGCTGGGGCATCAACTCTTTGGGAATTATGTGCAAATTCATTACCAACTTTTTTTATTCCTTTTAAACATGCAGCAGGTGATCATCAGTATTACAATGCAAAGGTTTTAAAAGATAAAGGTTTATGCTTTTTACAGAGGGAAGAAGAGTTAAGTGAAGAGTATTTTTTTGAAGTTTTAAAATCAGATATTCATAAAATTAGCATTGAACTTATAAGTTCTATAAGTCCAAATGCAATTGCTTTAATAGTAAATATTATTTTAGAAAATAATAAGAAGTAAGATTCCAAAAATTATTCTGTAAATTCCAAACGCAATAAACGTAAAGTTTTCAAGGAATTTTAGGAATAGTTTTATTGCAAGAAATGCAACAATAAAAGATACAACAAATCCAGTTGCTAAATTTAAAAAATTTCCTCCAACTAAAATTTCATCATGATGTTTTAATAAGTCATAGGCTGTTGTTGCACACATAACTGGAAAAGCAAGTAAAAAAGAAAATTCAGCACTTGTTTTTCTATTTAATCCAACAAGCATAGCTCCAATAATACTTGATCCAGCTCTAGAAGTTCCTGGAATCAATGCAAATATTTGTGCAAATCCAATCCAAGCTGCTTGTTTATAGGTAATATTTTCAACATCTAAAGTGTGAGTTGCTTTTTCATCATAGAATTTTTCAACAATTAAAAAAACAATTCCTCCTATGATAAACATCCATGCAACGATTTCTATAGAGAATAATTCTTTTACTTGTTTTGAAAAAATAAAACCAATTATCGCAATAGGTAAAAAAGCGATTAAAACTTTTGTCCATAAATTTATATGTGAAAAAGTAAATTTTGATGGATAGTTTAGAATAACTGCTAATATTGCAGCAAATTGAATGATAACTTCAAAAGCTTTGTTTATACTTGTTTGTTCTAAACCTAAAAATTCACTTGCAACAATCAAGTGTCCAGTTGAAGATATTGGTAAAAATTCTGTTATACCTTCTATTATTCCCAAAATCAGAGAATCAAATAATGTCATTTATATCCTTTTTTCTTTAGTTAAATTTAGAAAAAGTTTTAAAGCTCGTTTTTCTTTATAACCCAAATCATAATCAATTTTTTCTAAGTATTTTAAAATATTTTCTTTTGATACACCACTTCTTTTTGAATATTGTTCTAAAACATATTGAGGTATTTTTATATATTTTTTATTGAAATTTTTTGTCAGTTTTTTTAATCTTTTTTCATGTTTGTTATAACACAAAACAGCAAATACAAAAGGAAGATTATATTTTTTTTGCCACTCTTTGGCTAAATCAATTTTTAAAGTATTTTGGTTCTCGTGATAAAATTTTAAAGCTTTATCTCCAATAATTACTTCACCTTTTAAATTTAAAACATCAGCAAGTGCATTTGAAGTTTTTGATTGATAATCTTTTGCTTCAACTCCAGGAATTAAAAGAACAGATAAAACTTCATTTCGTGCAACAATCCCAAAATCTAAAGATTTTTCATTTCTTGAAGCAATTGAAGAGATAAAAGCACTATCAACTTTTCTTTTTTTAAATTTATTACTGATATATGCTGGATATGATTTTTTATATTCTATTATAGATTTTAATTGAGATGATTTTATATTTTTTTTTATAAATATATGAAAAGGCAATAAATTTATAAAATCAATTTTTGAAAATATCATAAAAATTTTGTCCTTATTATGTTAAAATGAAAGTCGATATAATAGTATAAATATTATAAGAAGGGATTAAAATGGTAAAAGTTGAATTTTTAGGACCAATAAATAAAGAAGATATGAATTTAGATATAAATAATTTATCTCAATTAAGTGAAATTTTAAAAAGTGATAGTTCTGTTTCAAATTGGTTAGAAACTTGTGCTGTTGCTGTAAATGATACATTAGTTATTTCAAAAGATATAAATTTAAATGATGGAGATAGAATTTCATTGTTACCTCCTGTTTGTGGTGGATGATATGGAAAATAGAAAAGAGTTTTTAGAACTTTTTAATGGAAGTTTACCCGTTGAAGAGATTACAAATAAATGGTATTCAAAATATAAAAATTCTAACTATGGAGCAATTATAACTTTTGTTGGAGTTGTAAGAGATGAAAATCAAATTGAGGGATTGAGTTTTGACATATATGAACCAATCTTAAATCATTGGTTTGATGAATGGCAAAAAAAAGCAAATAATAAAGATGCAATAGTTTTAATGGCTCATAGTAGAGGTGATGTTTTAAATCATGAAAGTTCATATATTGCAGCTGTTTGTAGTCCAAAAAGAAGAGTTGCCTTAGAATTAATAGATGAATTTGTTGAAGATTTTAAAGCACAAGCTCCAATTTGGAAATATGACATCATCAATGGTCAAAGAGTATATGCAAAAGATAGAAGTACTGCAATAAAAGGTTCTGGTATTTTATTATGAAATATAAAGTTTTAATAGTCGATGATAGCTCTTCTATTTGTAATACTTTGAAAAATTTAATTGAAAGTGATTTTGATATAGATATTTTCATTGCAAAAAGTATGAAAGAGAGTGCAAATTTACTTTTACAAGAAAAAGGTAAAATTGATATTATCTTGGCTGATTTAGGACTTCCAGATGCACCAAATGGTGAAGTAATAGATTTCTTATCTAAATTTTTTATACCTATTGTTGTTTTAACAGGTAGTGATAGTATTGATATTGAAGAGAAATTTAGAGATAAAAATATAGTTGATTATATTATCAAAGATGGGCTTTCTGCACTTACTTATGCAACATCAATTGTAAAAAGAATTATACATAATAAAAATGTAAAAGTTTTAGTTGTTGATGATTCAAAATCATTTGTAAAAAAAACTATTGATTTATTAAAAAGATATAAAATTGTTGCTTTAAGTGCTTTTGATGGGGATGAAGCTTTAGAAGTATTAAAAGAAAATAGCGATATAAAAATTGTTTTAACTGATTATTTAATGCCAAGAATGAATGGTTTAGAATTAACAAAAAAAATTAGACGAGATTATTCAAAAGATGAGCTGTCTATCATAGTTACTTCAAATGATTCAAGTAAAAGAATACCTGCAAAATTTTTAAAATATGGTGCGAATGATTTTTTATATAAGGGCTTTTCAAATGAAGAATTTTTTGCAAGAATTAATTCAAATATAGAAGTTCTTGAGTTATTTGATGAAATAAAAAATAAAGCAAATAAAGATTATTTAACTGGACTTTATAATAGAAGATATCTATTTGATGTTGGAAATAAAATTTATGAAAATTGTAAAACAAATAATAAAACTTTTGCAATTTCAATTATTGATATTGACCATTTCAAAATGATTAATGATACATATGGACATGATATAGGAGATATAGCTTTAAAAGAAGTATCGCGTGTTTTAAATAAAAATATCACAACAAATGCATTAATTAGCCGTTTAGGTGGAGAAGAATTTTGTATTTGTTTTTATAATAGAAGTGAAAAAGAGATATTAGAATTATTAGAATATATAAGAAAAGATTTTGAAAACAATGTAATTAAAATTGATAATATAGAACTAAACTATACAATATCAATTGGATGTAGTTTGGATTTTGGTAAAAATATTGATTATATGATACAAGATGCAGATAAATATTTATATATAGCAAAAAAAGATGGAAGGAATAGGGTAAAAGTAGATGAGAGTAGATTTACATAATCATACAATTTTATGTAATCATGCAACCGGAACTGTTGATGAATATATTGAAAAAGCAATAGAGCTTGGAATTGATGAATATGGTTTTTCTGACCATGCTCCAATGAATTATGATCCAAAATATAGAATGGATATAAGCCAAAAAAGTTTGTATGAAAAATGGATAAATGAAGCAAAAGAAAAATACAAAGATAAAATAAAAATTTTACTTGCATATGAAGTTGATTATTTAGAGGGATATTTATTAGATGAAATTTTAAAAGCTAAAGTGGATTATCTAATTGGTTCTGTTCACTTTTTAAGAAATAAAGATGATATGTGGGGATTTGATAATCCTGAATTTATAGGTGTTTATAAATCAAAAGATATAGATTCAATTTGGGTTGAATATTTTGATGCAATAAAATCAATGGCGAAAACTGGACTTTTTGATATTGTTGGTCATTTTGATTTGATTAAAGTATTTAAATTTTTACCAAAAAAAGATATTAGATTAATTGCAAAAGACGCATTAGTTGAAATCAAAAAATCAAATATGGTTTTAGAAATAAATCCAGCAGGACTTAGAAAACCAATAAATGAGTCTTATCCTTCAAAGCAATTATTAGAAATGGCATATGAAATGGGTATAGATATTACATTTGGTTCTGATGCTCATAATTTAGAACAAATAGGTTTTAAATATGATGAAGTTACAAAATTATCAAAAGATATTGGTTTTTCAAAATGTGTAACTTTTGATAGTAGAGATAGAGAACATATAAATTTTTAATAAGGCATATTATTTTAAATATAATTGTATATAAAATATACAGCTGTTTTATTTTATTTTTTATATTTTTTGGTACAATTACTCAAATAATTTGAAGGAGTTAAACCTATGGGTAAGTTCGTTAATAGTGTTGAAGAATTTTTCGAGTATAGTAAAGCAAATGATGTTAGATTTGTAGATTTCAGATTTACAGACATGAAAGGTATGTGGCACCATGTTACATACAAATTTAGTGCAGTAAGTGCTTCTACTTTAGAAAATGGTATGCCATTTGATGGTTCATCAATTGAAGCTTGGCAACCAATTCACAAATCAGATATGCTTTTAAAACCAGATGTACAAACAGCATTTTTAGATCCATTTACAGCTGATTCTACAATCATTGTAATTTGTGATGTTTATGATATTTATAAAAATGAAATTTATGAAAAATGTCCAAGATCTATTGCTAAAAAAGCATTAAAACATTTAGCTGATTCAGGATTAGGAGATGTTGCATATTTCGGACCTGAAAATGAATTCTTTGTATTTGAAGATGTAAAAATCAAAGATACAATTAATGAGTCATACTACAGAGTTGATTCAGAAGATGGTGAATGGAATGATTCTGTAGATATTGAAGGTGGAAATATGGGTCATAGACCTAGAACTAAAGGTGGATATTTCCCAGTAGCTCCAATTGATACAGGTGTAGATTTAAGAGCTGAAATGATGACAGTATTAGAGCAAGTTGGTCTTGAAGTTGTTTTAGGACACCACGAAGTTGCTCAAGGTCAACATGAAATCGGTATAGTATTCGGAGATTTAATTGAAGCTTCTGATAATGTACAAAAATTAAAATATGTTATCAAAATGGTAGCTCACTTAAATGGTAAATCAGCTACATTTATGCCAAAACCATTATATGGTGATAACGGAAATGGAATGCACGTACACCAATCAATCTGGAAAGATGGTAAAAACCTATTCTACAAACAAGGTGAATATGGTAATTTAAGTGAAACTGCTAGACATTATGTTGGTGGTGTATTTAAACACGCTAGAGCTGTTGCAGCATTTACTAATGCATCAACTAACTCTTATAAAAGATTAATTCCAGGATTCGAAGCTCCTTCAATCTTAACTTATTCATCACAAAATAGATCTGCATCTTGTAGAATTCCTTACGGTGCTGGTGAAAAAGCAACTAGAATTGAAATGAGATTCCCAGATTCAACTTCTTGTCCATACTTAGCGTTTGCTGCTATGTTAATGGCTGGATTAGATGGTATCAAAAATAAATATGAGCCAGTTGGTCCAATGGATGACGATTTATTTGAATTATCATTAGATGAAATTAGAGAAAGACAAATTCCTCAAATGCCTCACACATTAAGAGGAGCATTAGAAGCTTTAATTAGAGATAATGATTTCTTAAAACCAGTATTTAGTCAAGAAATGATTGATACTTACCAACACTATAAATTTGAAACTCAAGTTTGGCCTTACGAAGCAAGACCAACTGCATTCGAATTTAAAACTACATATTCTTGCTAAGAATATAAGTAATAAAAAAAGGGCAAGTTCATTTGAACTTGCCCTTTTTTATTGCCTTGATTTTATAAAATATTTTACTATATAAGATTAAACATATTTTTAAATAGAAAGAAGTTTTAGAATTCTAAAACTTCTTCATTTGGATTAAGAGGTTGTTGTTGTATTAAAGAATCAATTTCAGGTACAGGTGAAACATCTGTATAGAACTCTTCTTTTCCATTAATTACAGTGCTATAAACATTATTAGGTTTAACAAAATTTCTTGGAATTTCAGGATGAATTTCTAAATATTTTTTAAAGAAATATGAGAATACCGGACCAGCGATTTTACCTCCAGTTTCTGTTTTTCTCATTGGAGTGTTATTGTCATTTCCAAACCATACAATAGTTTGAATTGATGGAGAATAACCGCAGAACCAAGCATCAACGTTGTTATTTGTTGTACCTGTTTTTCCAGCTAATTCAATACCTGGAACTTGAGCAGATTTCCCTGTTCCTCTAGTTACAACATCTGTTAAAATTGATGTCATTAGATAATTTTGTTCAGGAGTATTAATCTCTTTTGTTTGTGGTTCAAAAGTTACAGTTTTTCCATCTTTATTTACAATTTGTTCAATTATATATGGTTTAACTTGAGTTCCATTATTTGCAAAAGAACTATAAGCTTCACTAAATTCAACTAAAGAAACACTCATTGAACCTAAAGTTATAGATAAATTGTCAACAATATCATTAAATCCATATTTTTTTAGTGCTTCAGTTACAACTGGAACACCAACATCTGTTACTAAATTTAGAGTAGATAAATTTCTTGATGCAACTAAAGAGTCTCTAAGACTAACTATCCCTTCAAAATTTCCACCATAATTTTTTGGTTGCCATTTTTTCTGAACACCACCAACTGTGTAATTATATGTTCTTGAAATATCAAATAATTGAGAAGCAGGGTTATAACCTTCATTTAATGCTGTTTGATATAAAAATGGTTTTATAGCACTTCCTGCTTGTCTTTTTGATTGATAAGCTCTATTAAATACTGATTGATTATAATCTACACCACCAACAAAAGCAAGAATTTTTCCTGTACTGCTTTCTATAGAAATCATTGCACCATTTAATTCTTTAACATATGAATCATCATTTGGATTTTTTGAATTTTTTCTAAAATCTAAATCTCTTTTAATTGCATCATCATAAGATTCTTTTAACGCATCTCTTGCAATTTCTTGTGCATTTAAATCTATAGTTAAATAAACTTTATATCCACCAGATAATATATCAGGAATATCATTTATTAATAAACTAATTGCATAATCAACTGCATAAGGTGCTTTATTTTTTGTTAAAGTCTGATTAAAAATAACAGGAGTTTCTTTCATAGATTCTTCATATTGTTCTTTATTAATCCATCCAAGTGTATTTAATCTTGTTATTACTTGATTTGCACGTGCTAGTGAAATTTTTAAATTTTTTGTAGGGTCATAAAAACTTGGGGCTCTTGGAAGTCCCACAAGAATTGCCATCTCTTTTAAAGATAATTCATATAAATCTTTATTGAAATATCCTTTTGCTGCAGTTTTAATTCCATAATATCCATGTCCAAAATAAACATGATTTAAATATCTCTCTAAAATTTCTTCTTTTGTAAGAACAGTTTCTAGTCTAATAGCAAGTAGTGCTTCTTTTACTTTTCTCATCAATTTTTTTTCTCTTGTTAAAACAAGCATTTTGATTAATTGTTGAGTTAATGTACTTGCCCCTTCAACATATCCACCGGCTTTAATGTTTTTTATCATTGCTCGGCTAATTGCATCAGGATTTATTCCATCATGTTCAAAAAATTGTGTATCTTCAATTGCAACTAAACCTTCAATAATTCTTGCTGGAATATCATCATATTTTACATATTCTCTATTTTCATCTTTAAAAGTATTTGCTATTAAGTTTCCATCTTTATCAAAAAATTGTGTACTTTGTTTTGGTGAATAATTTACAACTGAATCAACATCATGTTTAATTTCATCATATAAATTATAAAGCCAAGCAAAAATGGCCAATCCAGCAATAACTAAAAGACCAAAAATATATTTCATCATAATTAATTCCTAAAATTTTTATTTTTAAAAGTTGAGTTAATCAATCTTTTTGTGTAATCTTCTTTTGGTGAAGATAAAACAATATTTGTTAAACCATTTTCAATAATTTCTCCATTTTTAATAATAATTATCTCATCACAAATATCTTTTATTGAATCAATATCATGTGTAACAAAAAGTATTAAAACATTTAATTGTTTTTTTAAATTATTAATAATATTAATAATATTGTTTTTATTTTCAAAATCTAATGCAGTTGTTGGTTCATCAAGTAGAAGTATTTTTGCATTTCTACTTAAAGCAATTGCTATTACAACTCTTTGAATTTGTCCACCACTTAGTTGAGGAGGAAATTTATTTAATATTGATTTATCTAAATCTAAAAGTTTTAATACTTCTTCTTTTTTTTCTTCACTACAAAAGAATTGATTTTTTATTTTTGTCATTGATGATAAAGAGGTGAAAGGATTTTGAGGAATAAAAGCAATTGAGTCATAATTTAATTCAAAATCAGAATCTATATCTTTATCAATTTTCATTGAACTTGGAAGAAGATTCAATAAAGCTTTTAGCGTTAAAGATTTTCCACTTCCACTTTCACCAATTAATGCAGTTGAATTAGTAATATTAAATGATAAATTTACTAATGTTTTTTCATCTGTATAAATTTTTAAATTTTTTATATTTATATATGACACAACAAATCTTTTATATTAATGGTTCATCCATCTCTTGAGGGATTTCTAAATTCATCAATTTTAAAACTGTAGGAGCAATATTATTTAAACTTCCAGTTTTAACCTCTTTTACATCATTTGCATAAACGAAACAATAAACATCTCCAACTGTATGATTTGTCAGAATATTTCCATCTTCATCTTTCATCATTTCACAGTTTCCATGGTCAGATGTTAGTACAATATTGTAATTTTGTTTTTTTGCAAGTTCAAAAATTAAACCTAATTCATAATCAACAGCTTCAACAGCTTTTACAGCTGCATCAAATACACCAGTATGCCCAACCATATCACCATTTGCAAAATTAACAACTATAAAATCTGTATTATTATTCATAGCAGTTCTAACAGCATCTCCAACTTGAGGTGCAGACATTTCAGGTTGTAAATCATATGTTGCAACTTGAGGTGAAGGAATTAAAACTCTTGTTTCATTTAACATAGGTTCTTCAACTCCTCCATTAAAGAAAAATGTAACGTGAGCGTATTTTTCTGTTTCAGCAGTATGAAGTTGAGATAAACCAGCATTTGAAATTACTTCAGCTAAAGTATTTTTTGGAGATTCTTTAGGAAATAAAACTGGAATAGGTGTATTTTTATCATATTGTGTCATAGTTGCAAGATTTAGTGAACCTTTAAATGTATCAAATTCATTAAAATTTTTATTTGCAAAAACAGAAGAAATTTCTCTCATTCTATCACTTCTAAAATTACAAAAAATTATTCCATCATTCTCTTTTATACCTTCATATCCTTCAAATGCAGTTGGAACAATAAATTCATCAAAGATTTGGTTTTCATATGAATCTTTTAAATAAGATGAAATGTCACTTGTAGTTGAAGGAGTTGCAAATGTCATTGCATCATAACCTTTTTTAACTCTATCCCATCTATTATCTCTATCCATTGTATAATATCTTCCAGCAATAGTTGCAATTTTTATATCTTCATCACAAATCTCTAAAATTTGATTTATATATTTTTGTGCACAATCAGGAGCTACATCTCTACCATCTGTAATAATATGTATAAATACTTTTTTATTAAATTCTTTTGCAATTTTTGCCATTGCAATAATGTGGTCAATATGAGAGTGAACACCACCGTCACTTAATAATCCAAGAAGATGAATATTATTTGATGAATTAATATTATTTTTTAAAATTTCATTATCTTTTAAAGTATTTTTTTCAATAGCAATATTTATTTTTACTAAATCTTGATATAAAATTCTTCCACTTCCAATAGTCATGTGTCCAACTTCACTATTTCCCATTTGTCCATCTGGAAGACCAACAAAATTTCCATAAGTGTGAATTAATGAGTAAGGAACATTTTTAAATAAATAATCATAAGTTGGAGTATTTGCACTGAAAAAAGCATTATACTCATTTGATGAGTTATAACCAATTCCATCAGTTATTATAAGTAGTGTTTTATTTGTCATTATTTAAACCTTTTAAAAAGTATTATATATTATAATCGCGCAATTATATCAAAATCAAGGTTCAAGTTTGTTTTATTGGTTTTACAGACATCTAGATATCAATATCTTTCAATATATTTCAGTTCGAGCTGGAATGAGTTTTTTTATAGCTTTTGTTTTAACAATGTATTTAATGCCAAAATTTATTCGTTGGGCAAGGGCAAAAAAAGCTTCTCAACCTATATATGAGTATGCACCAGAATCTCATCAAACAAAAGTAGGTACACCAACTATGGGTGGAGTTGTATTTATATTTGCAACAATTATTGCAACGATATTAACAGCAAAATTAAGTAACTATTATGTTGTTGGTGGATTACTTTGTTTAGCGCTTTTTTCATTAATTGGTATACAAGATGATTATTCAAAAATATCAAAAGAGAAAAACTCTGCTGGTTTAAGTGCTAGAGCAAAATTGATGCTACAATTCCTTTGTGCTGCAATTATCTCATTTATTGCTTATCATTATGGACATTCAAGTGAGTTATATACACCATTTTACAAATATCCAGTTTTTGATATGGGAATTTTAGCAGTTGTATTTTGGATGTTTATTATTGTTGGTACATCAAATGCTGTTAATTTAACTGATGGACTAGATGGTTTGGCAACAGTTCCCTCAATACTTGCATTTTTTACATTATCAGTTTTAGCTTATGTAACAGGTCATGCGATATTTTCAACTTATTTATTATTACCAAATATTCAAACTGTAGGTGAATTAGCAATCATGGGAAGCGCAATATGTGGAGCATTGATTGGATTCTTATGGTTTAATTCTCATCCAGCAGAGATATTTATGGGTGATTCAGGTTCTTTACCTTTAGGTGCATTTATGGGATACATGGCAATAGTTGCGAAATCAGAAATATTATTATTAGCAATTGGATTTATATTTGTATTAGAAACAGTATCTGTAATATTACAAGTTGGCTCTTATAAATTAAGACAAAAAAGAATATTTTTAATGGCACCTATTCATCACCATTTCGAGAAAAAAGGTTGGAAAGAAAATAAAATCATTGTAAGATTTTGGATTATTGCATTTATGACAAACTTAGTAGCTTTATTAAGTTTAAAAATCAGATAAAGAAAAAGTAATGAAAATAAATAACAAAAAAATAAGAATTTTAGGGAAAGGAATTACAGCTTTAGCTTTAAAAGATAAATTTCCTAATGCTACACTTTATGATGATAAAGATTTTGATACTTATGATAAAGATTCTGATGAATTAACAGTTGTAAGTCCTGGAATTCCACCTTACAATCAAATGGTTTTAAATTCAAATAATGTGATTAGTGATTATGACTTATTTGAAGAAGTTATGCCTTTTTCAATTTGGATATCTGGGACTAATGGAAAAACAACTACAACACAAATGTGTCAACATTTATTAAATGAGTATGATTCTGTTTGTGGTGGGAATATTGGAATACCATTAAGTCATTTAGATGAAAATAAAAAGATATGGATTTTAGAAACTTCATCTTTTACATTACATTATACTTATAAATCAAAACCTAATATTTATTTATTATTACCAATAACTGAAGATCATATAACTTGGCATGGTTCTTTTGAAGAGTATAAAAATGCAAAATTAAAACCACTTGAGTTAATGAATGAGAATGATGTAGCAATTATTCCAGCTGAATTTAAAAATTTTAAAACTGATGCACATGTAATTACATATAATAATAGTGATGAATTATCTAATCATTTTGGTTTTGATAAATCTAAAATAAATTTTAAAGAACCATTTCTTTTAGATGCAATTTTAGCAATGGCTACAAGAAAGATTATATTTGATGAAATTAATTATGAGTTAATAAACCAATTTAAAATAGATAAACATAAAGTAGAAGAATTTTTTGATAAAAAAAATAGATTATGGATTGATGATAGTAAAGCAACAAATGTTGATGCAACTATAAATGGCTTAACACCATATAGAAAAGATAATTTACATCTTATATTAGGTGGCGATGATAAAGGTGCAAATTTAAGACCTTTATTTGAAAATATAAAAGAACTAGATTTAACTGTTTATGCAATTGGAAGTAATACAGATAAAATAGTTGATTATTGTAAAGAATATTCAATAAATGTTGAAAAATGTGATTTTTTAAGTATTGCCGTTGAAAAAATGAATGATAGTATGAATGAAAAAAGCATAGGAATATTGTCTCCAGCTGCAGCTTCATTGGATCAATTTAAGTCTTATGCTCATCGTGGAGATGAATTTAAAAATTTAGTTGGTAGTTTAAGTTTAAATTAATAATATAGCTAGTATAATCACACTCCAATTTCAGTGGTTCGATAGCTCAGTCGGTAGAGCAAAGGATTGAAAATCCTTGTGTCGACAGTTCGATTCTGTCTCGAACCACCATTTTATTTTTTGGCGCTGGTGTAGCTCAGTTGGCTAGAGCAGCTGATTTGTAATCAGCAGGTCGGGGGTTCGACTCCCTTCACCAGCTCCATTTTATGTCGTGCGTAATCTTTTAAGAACAGCGCTTGACCAGAACAATAATATTTTAATCGGTGAGGTTGGAGAGTGGTCAAATCCTGCGGACTGTAAATCCGCCGCCTACGGCTTCGAAGGTTCGAATCCTTCTCTCACCACCACGCAAATGTTGCGGGAGTAGCTCAGTTGGCTAGAGCTTCTGCCTTCCAAGCAGACTGTCGCGAGTTCGAGTCTCGTCTCCCGCTCCATTTATTTTTATTGATTACTGGGAGCTGAGTTATAAGCACAGATTTTTTATAACTCTATAATAATTTATCTCCCATTAAAGTTTTTTTTAGTATTTTTTAAATATAATACGCAACACGATTTTGTTTTTAATAAAATTGATAATAAATCCCCTCTGAATAGAGAAGCCTAGTGGCTTATCTACTCAGAGGGCAATAACCAAAAATTTAGAAGGGGAATTCTATGGCAAAAGAAAAATTTTCAAGAAATAAGCCACACGTTAACATCGGTACAATTGGACACGTTGACCACGGTAAAACTACTTTAACAGCTGCTATTTCTGCTGTTCTTGCAGTTAAATATGGTGGAGAGATGAAAGATTATGATCAAATCGACAATGCTCCAGAAGAAAGAGAAAGAGGAATTACTATTGCTACTTCTCACATTGAGTATGAAACAGCAAATAGACACTATGCACACGTTGATTGTCCAGGACACGCGGACTACGTTAAAAACATGATTACTGGTGCTGCTCAAATGGACGGAGCAATCTTAGTTATTGCTGCAACAGATGGACCAATGGCACAAACAAGAGAGCACATCTTATTATCTAAACAAGTTGGAGTTCCATACATCGTTGTATTTATGAACAAAGAAGATCAACTTGACCCTCAAGATAGAGATGAAATGTTAGAATTAGTTGAAATGGAAATTAGAGAATTATTATCTACTTATGATTTCCCAGGTGATGACACTCCAATTATTGCAGGTTCTGCATTCCAAGCATTAGAAGAAGCTAAAGCTGGTACAGTTGGTGTTTGGGGAGAAAAAGTTGTTGCTTTAATGGAAGCAGTAGATACTTATATTCCAACTCCAGAAAGAGATGTTGATCAAGATTTCTTAATGCCAGTTGAAGACGTATTCTCTATCTCAGGAAGAGGAACTGTTGTTACTGGAAGAATTGAAAAAGGAACAATCAAAGTAGGTGAAACTATTGAGATCGTTGGATTCTCTGATACTAAAACAACTACTGTAACAGGTGTTGAGATGTTCAGAAAAGAAATGGAACAAGGTCAAGCTGGTGATAACTGCGGTATTCTTTTAAGAGGTATCAAAAAAGAAGAAGTAGAAAGAGGACAAGTTTTATGTAAACCTAAAACAATTACTCCACATACTAAATTCAGATGCGAAGTGTATATCCTTTCTAAAGAGGAAGGTGGAAGACATACTCCATTCTTCTCAGGATATAGACCACAATTCTATGTAAGAACAACAGACGTTACAGGTTCTTGTACTTTACCAGAGGGTGTAGAAATGGTTATGCCTGGTGATAACGTAGAAATGACAGTTGAATTAGTTGCTCCAATTGCTCTAGACAAAGGTACAAAGTTTGCTATTAGAGAAGGTGGTAGAACTGTAGGTGCTGGAGTTGTTGCTGAAATCATTGAATAAGGATTTAGTAAATGGCAAATGCAGTAAGAATTAAAATTGGATTAAAATGCCAAGAGAGTGGAGATATTAACTACACTACTTGGAAAAACCCAAAAACTCACACTGAAAAGTTTGAAGTTAAAAAATATTGTCCAAGATTAAAAAAACATACTTTACACAAAGAAGTAAAATTAAAATCTTAATATAAAAGACTTGTAGGAAACTACAAGTCTTTTAATCTCGTAGGTCAGTAGCTCCAATGGTAGAGCGCCGGATTCCAAATCCGATGGTTGTGGGTTCGAATCCCCCCTGGCCTGCCACTAAATTTTTTTAAAAGAAGTACTCTCTTTTTTTGAAAGAATTTAAAAGCTTAAATAGTAGTAATCAAAATTGGAGCCAACTGTGAATAAAATTAAAAATTATTATGCTAATGCAAAAGCAGAATTACTAAAAGTTATTTTCCCTATAAAAGAACAAATAAGATCAGCATATTTATCAGTTTTTATTGTGGTTACTGTAATTACTTTATTCTTAGCTCTAATTGATGGAATAATGTCATTAAGCTTATCTTCAATAATAAATTAAGGGAACCAAATGGCACATAAATGGTATGCAATACAAACTTATTCTGGTAGTGAATTATCTGTTAAAAAAGCTTTAGTAAAATTAGCTGAAGAAATGGCAGATGATAGAATAGCAGAAGTTTTAGTTCCAACTGAAGATTTAATTGAAATTAAAAAAGGTAAAAAAACAATAGTTGAAAGACCTTTATATCCTGCATATGCTTTTGCAAAAATTGATTTAGATACAGGATTATGGCATAGAATTCAATCAATGCCAAAAGTAGGAAGATTCATCGGTGAATCTAAAAAACCAACAGCTTTATCAGATAAAGATATTAATCTTATTTTAGAAAAAGTAAAAAATAGAGCAGCGGCTAAACCAAAAGTTTCATTTGATGAAGGTGAAATGGTGAGAATTAATGAAGGACCTTTCGCAAACTTCAATGGAATAGTTGAAGATTTCGATATGGTTTCTGGATTATTAAAATTAAATGTTTCTATTTTTGGAAGAAACACTCCTGTGGAAATATCATATACTCAAGTAGAAAGAGTTATTTGATATTTCAAATATAGGCATTAGGCAAAAAAACTAGCTTCTTAACATAGTTTTTTTACCTAATGTCTAATCATTAAAATATTTTTAAAGGAATAGCATGGCTAAAAAAATTCAAGGGCTAATTAAATTACAGATACCTGCGGGTGCTGCAAATCCATCACCACCAGTTGGACCAGCTTTAGGTCAAAGAGGTGTTAATATTATGGAATTTTGTAAAGCTTTTAATGAAAAAACAAAAGAGAAAGCAGGATATAGAATTCCTGTAGTTATCACTGTTTATACAGATAAAAGTTTTACATTTGAATTAAAACAACCACCAATGACAGATTTAATTAAAAAAATCTCTGGTGTTAAAACTGGTTCAAGTAATCCACTTAAAAACAAAGTTGGAAAACTTTCTAAAGATCAAATTATGGAAATCGTTGATTTAAAAATCAAAGATTTAAATACAGATGATAGAGAAGTTGCAGCTAAAATTGTTGCTGGTTCAGCTAGATCAATTGGTATTGAAACAGAATTATAATAAATTCTGTTTTGAGAAAGTCTTACCACCGGACTCTATAATGGCGGTAGCAAAATAATAAAATTGCGGAGATAAAAATGGCAAAAGTTTCAAAAAGATATAAAGCATTAGCAGAGAAAATTGAAAATAAAAAATATTCTTTAGCTGAAGCTTGTGAAAGAGTAAAAGAATTAAAATCAGCTAAATTTGACGAAAGTGTTGAAATTGCACTTAACTTAAATGTAGATCCAAGACATGCTGACCAAATGATTAGAGGTGCAGTTGTTCTTCCAAATGGTACAGGTAAAACTGTAAGAGTTGCAGTATTTGCAAAAGGTTTAAAATTGGATGAAGCAAAAGCTGCTGGTGCAGATGTTGTTGGTAATGATGATTTAGCAGAAGCTATTCAAGCTGGAAACATCAATTTTGATGTTTTAATCGCAACTCCTGATTGTATGGGAATTGTTGGTAAAGTAGGAAGAATACTTGGGCCAAAAGGTTTAATGCCAAATCCTAAAACAGGAACTGTAACTATGGATGTTACTAAAGCAGTTAATGATGCTAAAGGTGGTCAAGTTACATATAGAGTTGATAAAAAAGGTAATATGCAAGCAGGAATTGGAAAAGTTTCATTTTCAGCAGAAGCTATTAGAGAAAATGCAGCAGCATTTATCGCAGCTATCAATAAAGCTAAACCTTCAACTGCAAAAGGTAGATATATCACTAATGCAGCTATATCGTTAACAATGAGTCCATCTATTATTTTAGATAACATGGAAATTATGGAAATTAGATAAGGTTTACCTTATCTAATTTTTTTTTAGCATTCAATAATGAAGATTTAATCTTTATTATTGAGTGTTATTCAAAGCACTGAAATAAAACTGAAGACAGCTGGTAAGAGACACCTCCGTTTCTTGTAAGTCCCGCCTAAGTCGATGTTTTGAAGGGAGGAGAAAAAAATGACTAGACAAGAAAAATCAGAAATTATTAATTTTTTAACAGATGAGTTCAAATCTTCTTTAGCGGTTGTTGTTTGTGATTACAAAGGATTAACTCATAAAGAATTAGAATCTTTAAGAAAAGAAGCTAGAGCTAATAATACTAAAGTTCAAGTTGCTAAAAATACTTTAGTTACTGTTGCTGTTAAAAATGCAGAACTTGGTGATGTTGAATTAAGTGGTACAAACATTTTCTTATGGTCAGAAGATCAAATCTCAGCTTGTAAAGTAGCTGATAAATTTGCATCATCTAACAAAGAAAAATTTGCTATTAAATCAGGGATTATCGAAGGTAAAATTGCTGACTTTGCTACTGTTAATGCGTTTGCTAAATTACCATCAAGAGAAGAACTTCTTGGTATGCTTGCATCTGTATGGATGGGGCCTGTTAGAAACTTTACTATCGGTCTTGATGCACTTAGAAGAAAAAAAGAAGAAGAGGCAGCTTAATTATTTAAGCTATTAATATAAAAATAAAAAAATATAATAAGGAAAATGAAATGGCAATTTCTAAAGAAGACGTTTTAGAATTTATCTCTGGTTTATCTGTATTAGAATTATCAGAATTAGTAAAAGAATTTGAAGAAAAATTTGGTGTATCTGCTCAACCTGTAGCAGTTGCTGGTGGTGCTGTAGCTGCTGTTGAAGCTGCTGAAGAAAAAACTGAATTTGATGTTGTTATCTTAGATTCAGGTGACAAAAAAATCAATGTTATTAAAGAAATCAGAGCATTAACTGGTTTAGGATTAAAAGAAGCTAAAGATGCAGCTGAGCAAACTCCTTCAACAATTAAAGAAGGAATCTCTAAAGCTGACGCTGAAGCAGCTAAAGCAGCTTTAGAAGCAGCTGGTGCAAAAGTAGAAATTAAATAATTATTTATAATTATTGACTGTTATACAGGGTTTTCCCTGTATATAAGTTCAGCATCTTTGAGGGTTAAGGTTAAAATTTTAGGAAATTTTAACCTTATCCTTTATGGATGCTTTTGTGCTTTATATAAATAAAAAGCAAACTTAACCAAATTTTATAACAAGGCCGACAATGTTAAACTCTTTAAAATCTGGTAATAGACTTAGAGTTGATTTTGCAAAAAATCCACAACAAATTGAAATTCCAAACTTATTACAATTACAACAAACTTCATATGATACTTTCTTAATGATTGGTCAAGAAGATAGATCTGCTGCTGGAATTGAAAAAGTATTTAAATCTATTTTTCCAATACATGACATTCAAAACAGAATAACTCTTGATTACTTAGGTTCAGAAGTAGGTAAACCTAAATATGATGTAAGAGAATCTATGGTTAGAGGATTAACATATTCTATTCCTCTTAAAATCAATATCAGATTAACATTATGGGATTTAGACGAAAAAACTGGTGAAAAAATCGGTGTTAAAGATATGAAAGAACAATCTCTATTTATTAGAGAAATTCCTTTAATGACTGATAGAACATCTTTTATTGTTAATGGTGTTGAAAGAGTAGTTGTTAATCAATTACATAGATCACCTGGTGTAATTTTTAAAGAAGAAGAATCTAACACTGCTGATAATAAACTGATTTACACTGGACAAATTATTCCTGATAGAGGTTCTTGGTTATATTTTGAATATGATGCAAAAGATGTATTATATGTAAGAATTAATAAAAGAAGAAAAGTACCTGTTACTATTTTATTTAGAGCATTAGGTTACTCTAAAGAAGATATCATTAAATTATTCTATCCAATTGTTAATATTAAAGTTAAAAACAACAAATTCTTAACAGAATTTAATCCTGATGATTTTATGGGAAGAATTGAATTTGACGTTAAAGATGATAAAGGTAATTTAGTTATTGGTGCTGGAAAAAGATTAACAGCAAGAAAAGCTAAAGCATTAATCGAAGGTGGATTAAAATTAATCGAATACCCACTTGAGCAATTAATGGATAGATGTACAGCTAATACTATTTATGATCCAGAATCTGGAGAAGTATTATTTGATGCATTAACAAATTTAGATGAAATAAAATTAAAAAAACTTTTAGATTTAGGTTTTGAATCATTTGATATTGCAAATGATTTAGCACCAGGAATTGATAGTTCAATTATTAACGCATTTAAAGCTGATGCAGAATCTTTAAAACTTTTAAAACAAACTGAGCAAATTGATGATGAAAATGATTTATCAGCAATCAGAATTTATAAAGTTATGAGACCAGGTGAGCCTGTTACTAAAGAAGCTGCTAAAGATTTTGTTAAAAAATTATTCTTCGATCCAGAAAGATATGATTTAACAAAAGTTGGAAGAATGAAAATGAATCATAAATTAGGTGTTAATGTACCTGAGTATGTTACTACTTTAACTTATGAAGATGTTATCAAAACTGTTCAATATTTAGTAAAAGTTAAATCTGGACATGGTCATATTGATGATAGAGATCACTTAGGTAATAGAAGAATTAGAGCAATTGGTGAGTTATTAGCAAATGAATTACATGCTGGTTTAATCAAAATGCAAAAAGCAATTAGAGATAAAATGACTACTTTATCTGGTACATTAGAAGATATTATGCCACATGATTTAGTTAACTCTAAAATGATTACTTCAACAATTACTGAGTTCTTTACATCTGGGCAATTGTCTCAATTTATGGATCAAACAAATCCATTATCAGAAGTTACTCATAAAAGAAGACTTTCTGCACTTGGAGAAGGTGGTCTAGTAAAAGAAAGAGCTGGATTTGAGGTAAGGGACGTTCACCCAACTCACTATGGAAGAATCTGTCCAGTTGAAACTCCAGAGGGACAAAACATTGGTCTTATTAATACTTTATCAACTTTCTCAAAAGTAAATGATTTAGGATTTATTGAAGCTCCATATAAAAAAGTTATCGATGGTGTTGTAACTAATGAAATTTCATACTATACAGCTACTCAAGAAGAAGGACTTGTAATTGCTCCAGGATCAACAAAAGTTGATGAAAATGGAAAAATTGTTGAGCCTCTAATTGAAGTTAGAAAAGATGGTGAAATCCTACTTATGGAAAGAAGCAGTGTTGATTTAATTGATATCTCTTCTCAAATGGTTATGGGAGTTGCTGCTTCTTTAATTCCATTCTTAGAACACGATGATGCCAACAGAGCACTTATGGGATCGAACATGATGAGACAAGCTGTTCCATTATTAAGACCAAATGCTCCAGTTGTTGGAACAGGTTTAGAAAAAATCGTTGCAAGAGATGCATGGGAAGCAATTAAAGCTAATAGAGCTGGACTTGTAGAAAAAGCTGATGCAAAAAATATTTATGTTAGAGGTGAAGATGAAAACGGTGCTTTCATTGATCATTATATTGTAAATAAAAATGTAAGAACAAACAACAATACTTCTTTTGGTCAAAGAATAGGTGTAAAAGAGGGTGATTTTGTTCAAAAAGGTCAAGTAATTGCTGATGGTCCATCAATGGATAAAGGTGAATTAGCTGTTGGTGTTAATGCAATGGTTGCCTTCATGCCATGGAATGGATATAACTACGAGGATGCTATTATCCTAAGTGAAAGATTAATTGAAGAAGATGCATTTACATCTGTTCATATTTATGAAAAAGAAGTTGAATGTAGAGAATTAAAACATGGTAATGAAGAAATCACTAGAGATTTACCAGGTGTTAAAGAAGAATCAATTACTCATCTAGATAATTCAGGTATCGTAAAAATTGGTACTTATGTAAAATCTGGGATGATTTTAGTTGGAAAAGTTACTCCAAAAGGTGAAATTAAACCAACTCCAGAAGAAAGATTATTAAGAGCAATTTTTGGTGAAAAAGCTGGACACGTTATTAACAAATCATTAGTTTGTCCAACATCAATGGAAGGTACTGTTGTTGATGTTAAAGTATTTACTAAAAAAGGTTATGAAAAAGACGAAAGAGCAATAGCTGAAATCGAAGCAGAAAAAGCTGAACTTGATTTAAAACATCATGATAAATTATTAATGCTTGATAGAGAAGAAATCTTAAAAATTAATGATTTATTATTAAAATCAACTCTAATTAAAGATGTTGAATTAGATGATGTTACATATAAAAAAGGTGAAACTATTCCTGTTGATGTATTAAATAATGTTAACAGATTTGCTATGAAAAAAGTTGTTTCTTCTTATTCAAAAGAGATTGAAAAAGCTTATAATGATATTAAAGAACATTTCATTAAACAAAAAGCACATTTAAGAGATGAGCACGAAGAAAAACTTCAAATTTTAGAACATGATGATATTTTACCTTCAGGTGTAATTAAACAAGTTAAAGTTTATATTGCAACTAAGAGAAAAATCAAAGTTGGGGATAAAATGGCCGGAAGACACGGAAACAAAGGTATTGTTTCTAATATCGTTCCAAAAGTTGATATGCCTTACTTAGAAGATGGTTCAACAGTTGATGTTATTCTTAACCCACTAGGGGTACCTTCTAGGATGAATATTGGACAAATTCTTGAAGTTCACTTAGGATTAGTTGGTAAAAAACTAGGTGCTCAAATTCAAGATATTTTTGAAGCTAAAAAAGCTGACTTTATTGCTGAATTAAGAGCTAAAATGACTGAAATAGCTTCTGTTGCAAAATTAATGAATGGTAAAGCATTTATGGATTCTTTAAATGATGAAGAATTAGTATCTTTTGCACAAGATTGGGCAAAAGGTGTAAGATTTGCTACACAAATTTTTGATGGTGTTAAAGCTGAAGAATTCGCAAAATTATTTGAATTAGCAAAAATTGATACAGATGGAAAATGTGTTCTATTTGATGGAAAAACTGGTGATAAAATGAAAGAAAGAGTAAACGTAGGTTATATGTATATGCTTAAACTTCACCACTTAGTTGATGAAAAAGTTCACGCAAGATCTACTGGACCATACTCTTTAGTTACTCAACAACCAGTTGGAGGAAAAGCTCTATTTGGTGGACAAAGATTTGGAGAGATGGAGGTTTGGGCACTTGAAGCATATGGTGCAACAAACGTATTAAAAGAGATGTTAACAACAAAATCTGATGACGTTGAAGGAAGAACAAAAGCTTATAGAGCAATCGCAAATGGTGAAAATGTTCCAAATTCAGGAGTACCTGAAACATTCTTCGTATTAACAAAAGAGTTAAAAGCTCTAGCTTTAGATGTAGAGATTTTTGGAGAGGTAGAAAACAATGAGCAATAATGAAAAAATGTTGTCACCAATTGAAATTAAAGAATTAGAAAGACCGCAAGATTTCGCGGCTTTCCAATTAAGATTAGCAAGTCCTGAAAAAATTTTATCTTGGTCTTGTGGTGAAGTTAAAAAACCAGAAACTATTAATTATAGAACATTAAAACCTGAAAGAGATGGTTTATTTTGTGCTAAGATTTTTGGACCAGTAAAAGATTATGAATGTCTTTGTGGTAAATACAAAAAAATGAGATACAAAGGTGTTGTTTGTGAAAAATGTGGAGTTGAAGTAACTTCATCAAAAGTAAGAAGACACAGAATGGGACATATTGATTTAGTATCTCCTGTTGCTCATATTTGGATGGTTTCATCATTACCTACAAGAATTGGTACATTATTAGGTGTTAAACTTAAAGATTTAGAAAGAGTATTATATTATGAAGCATATATCGTAAGTGAAGCTGGTGAAGCATTCTACGATAATGAAAAAACTAAAAAAGTTGAAAAATATGATATTTTAAATGAAGAGCAATATAGAACTATCTCTGACTTATTTGAACACACAGGTTTTGAAGCAAATATGGGTGGACAAGTTGTAAGAGATTTATTAGAAAATCTTGATTTATTCAACTTATTAACTGTTTTAAAAGAAGAAATGGATTCAACAAAATCTGAAGCAAAAAGAAAAACAATTATCAAAAGATTAAAAGTTGTTGAAAACTTCTTAAATTCTGGAAACAGACCAGAATGGATGATGTTAACTCAACTTCCAGTTCTTCCACCAGATTTAAGACCTCTTGTATCACTAGATGGTGGAAAATTTGCAGTTTCAGATGTTAATGACTTATATAGAAGAGTAATTAATAGAAATAACAGATTAAAAAGATTAACAGAACTTGATGCTCCTGAAATCATTATTAGAAATGAAAAAAGAATGCTTCAAGAAGCAGTTGATGCTTTATTTGATAATGGAAAAACTGCAAATGCAGTTAAAGGTGCAAATAAAAGACCTTTAAAATCTTTATCAGAAATTATCAAAGGTAAACAAGGACGATTCAGACAAAACTTACTTGGTAAAAGGGTTGACTTCTCTGGAAGATCTGTTATCGTTGTTGGACCTACTTTAAATATGGACCAATGTGGTATTCCTAAAAAAATGGCTTTAGAGTTATTTAAACCACATTTAATGGCTAAATTAGAAGAAAAAGGTTATGCAACTACTTTAAAAGCTGCAAAAAGATTAATTGAATCAGAAGCTAATGAAGTATGGGAATGTTTAAATGAAATTGTTGATGAATATCCAATTTTATTAAACAGAGCTCCAACTCTTCACAAATTATCTATTCAAGCTTTCCACCCAGTTTTAATTGATGGGAAAGCAATTAGATTACATCCATTAGTTTGTGCTGCCTTCAATGCGGACTTCGATGGGGATCAAATGGCGGTTCACGTACCATTATCTCAAGAAGCAGTTGCAGAAGCAAAAATCTTAATGATGTCTTCTATGAATATTCTTTTACCAGCATCTGGAAGAGCAATTGCAGTTCCTTCTCAAGATATGATTTTAGGTATTTATTACCTATCATTAGAAAAAGATGGTGTTCAAGGTGAACATAAATTATTCACTGATGTAAATGAAGTTAAAATTGCATTAGATATGGGTAAAATTGATTTACATGCAAAAATTAGAACAAAATTAAATGATAAAGTTATTCACACAACAGTTGGAAGATTAATTATTCATGAAATTTTACCTGATTTTGTACCAGTTAATTTATGGAATAAAATTTTAAAGAAAAAAGATATTGGTTCTTTAGTTGATTATATTTACAAACATGGTGGATATGAAGTAACTCCAAGATTCTTAGATAACTTAAAAAATCTAGGTTTCAAATATGCAACAATTGCTGGTATCTCAATTTCTATTGATGATATTAGAGTTCCTGAAACAAAAGTTGGACATATTGGTAAATCTAAAAAAGAAGTTATTGAAGTTCAAAAACAATTCTCTCAAGGTTTATTAACAGAGCAAGAAAGATATAATAAAATTATTGATATCTGGACAGAAGTTAACAATAAACTTGGTTCTGAGATGATGGAATTAGTTAAAACTGATAAAAATGGATTCAATTCTATTTATATGATGGCAGATTCAGGAGCTAGGGGTTCTGCTGCTCAAATTAGACAGTTATCAGGTATGAGGGGACTTATGGCTAAGCCAGATGGTTCTATTATTGAAACTCCAATTATTTCAAACTTTAGAGAAGGTCTAAACGTACTTGAGTACTTTATTTCTACTCACGGAGCTAGAAAAGGTCTTGCCGATACAGCGTTAAAAACAGCAAATGCTGGATATTTAACAAGAAAACTTATCGACGTTTCTCAAAATGTTAGAATTACAATTGAAGATTGTGGTACACATGAAGGTATTGAAATTACAGATATTACATCTGGAAATGAATTAATAGAGTCTTTAGAAGAAAGAATTACAGGAAGAGTAATTGCTGAAGATATTATTGACCCAATTTCAAATGAAATATTATTTGCAGAGGGTACATTAATAACTGAAGAAGATGCTAAAGTTGTAACTGAAGCAGAAGTAAAATCAGTAGTTATTAGAACTCCTTTAACTTGTAAAGTTGAAAATGGATTATGTTCAAAATGTTATGGTCTAAACTTAGGTGAGCAAAGAAAAGCTAAACCAGGTGAGGCTGTTGGAGTTGTTGCTGCTCAATCAATTGGGGAACCAGGAACTCAGCTGACACTTAGAACATTCCACGTTGGGGGAACTGCATCTGCTACTCAAACAGAAAGAGAGTTAAAAGCTGATAAAGAAGGATTTATTAGATATTACAATATTAAAAAATATGTAAAATCTGATGGAAAAATCATTGTTGCAAATAGAAGAAATGCTGGATTATTATTAGTTGAGCCAAAAATCAATGCACCATTTAAAGGTAAAGTAACTGTTGAGACTTTACATGAAGAAACAATTTTAACAATTTCAAATGGAACTGAAACTAAAAAATATTATTTAAGAAAAAATGATGTTGCTAAAGCAAATGAGTTAGCTGGTATTTCAGGAAAAATTGAAGGTAAATTATATTTACCATATAGAGATGGTGAAGAAGTAGATAAAAATGAATCTATCGTTGAGATGATTAAAGATGGATGGAATGTACCAAATAGGATTCCATTTGCTTCTGAATTAAAAGTAGAAGATGGAGCACCTATTACTTCTAAAATTATTTCTGGTTCAAAAGGATTTGTAAAATACTACAAATTAACAGGTGATTATTTAGAAAGAAGACCAGATATTAAATCTGGTGATGTAATTAGTGAAAAAGGTGTATTTGCAGTAATCGTTGATGGTGATGATAGAGAAGCATTAAGACACTATATTGCAAGAGGTTCTTTAATTTCATTAAACGATAGTACAGAAGTAGAAAAAGATTCAACAATTTCTGAACCAGCAACAAATGAGCAAGTTGTAATTGCAGAATGGGATCCATATGCAAACCCAACAATTGCTGAAAAAGCAGGTATTATCTCATTTGAAGATATTATTCCTGGTGTTACTGTTTCTGAGCAATTCGATGAATTAACAGGAACTTCTAAACTTGTTGTTAATGAGTATATTCCAAGTGGATATAAACCAACAGTTGTATTAGCAACTGATGATAAAGAAATTATTAGATATTCTTTAGACCCAAAAACTTCTTTAAACGTTGCTGAAGGTAAAAGAGTAGAAGTTGCAGATATTATTGGTAAAACACCAAAAGCTACACAAAAATCGAAAGATATTACTGGGGGTCTTCCAAGAGTATCTGAATTATTTGAAGCTAGACGTCCAAAAAATATTGCAATTTTAGCATCATTTGATGGTGTTGTATCATTTGGTAAATCTTTAAGAAATAAACAAAAAATTGTAATTTCTGATGCATCAGGAAATACAGCTGAGTATTTAGTAGAGAAATCTAAACAAATCTTAGTTCATGAAGGTGAGTTTGTTCATGCTGGTGAGGCATTAACTGATGGTCAAATTTCTCCACATGATATTTTAAGAATTCTTGGAGAAAAAGCTTTACATTACTTCATTGTATCTGAAGTACAACAAGTTTATAGATCTCAAGGGGTAAATATTGCTGATAAACATATTGAGGTTATTACATCTCAAATGTTAAGACAAGTTTCTATTTTAGATGGTGGAGATACTAAATTTATCGTTGGAGATATGGTTTCTAAAAAGAAATTCAAAATCGAAAATGAAAAAATTATAAAACTAGGTGGAAATCCTGCAATTGCTGAACCTTTATTATTAGGTATCACAAGAGCGGCTGTTACATCTGATTCTATTATTTCTGCTGCATCATTCCAAGAAACTACAAAAGTTTTAACAGAAGCTGCAATCAGTGCTAAAATGGATATGTTAGAAGATTTAAAAGAAAACGTTGTAATTGGTAGAACAATCCCAGTTGGAACAGGTTTATATAAAAACCAAAAAATTAAATTTTCTGAAGAAGCATAATACAAACAATAAGGCTTTTTAAGCCTTATTGAAATAACTAACTATGGAAATAATCCCTTTACTTTTTATCTTTGTTCTTCTTGAATTATTTGAGACTACATGGCAGAAATCATATACATTATATGAATTAATTGAAAACAATTTTTTTATCTTTAGAAAGAATATTTTTTTATATTTCCTTTTTCATCCATCATTTTTTTATACTATTTTTTTATCTTTTTATTTTAATAATTTTGGATTTTTAATGAGTTCAATTTTAATTTTAAAGTTTTTTGATATTTGCTTTAAATTATCATTGATGAAAAATCTTTTAAATGGCAAAAGTATCAATGAATTAATTTCAATAAATGTAAATATTACGTCCCTTTTTAGATATTTAAACGTAATTATTTATCCATTAACATTTTTATTTGCAACTACTTTGTAATAATTTAATTTTGTCATTTTATTTTTATGATAGAATGCTAAAATTAAATAAAAAAGGATATATACCATGCAATATTTAGTAATTGCCTATGATAACGATAATGCTCTTGAAAGAAGACTAGCTGTAAGAGATGCTCACGTTGAAGGTACAAGAAAATTAATGGCTGAAGGTAAAATTATTAGTGCTGGTGCATTAATTGAAGATGAAGTAATGGTTGGTTCAACTTTACTTGTTGATTTTGATACAGATGAAGAAATTGATGAGTGGTTAGAGAATGAACCATATGTTAAAAACAATGTTTGGAATATGGATGAATTTCAAATCGTTCCAATTAAACTACTACCAAAAAATTAATTATATAAATTATATATAGATATATAGAGAAAATTATTTTTCTATATATCTAACAAGTATATCACCCATGGCACTAGTATTTAATACTTCTTTTGCATCAAATGCTGCTAAATCTTTTGTTCTATATCCATCTTTTAATGCTGCTTTTATTGCTTCTTCTATCATATCTGCTGCTTTTATCTCATTTAAAGAGTATTTTAACATCATTGCTGCACTTACTATTGTTGCTATTGGATTTGCTATTCCCATTCCTGCTATATCAGGAGCTGAACCATGAATTGGTTCATAAATCGCTGTTTTATCTCCTGTTGAAGCTGACGGAAGTAATCCAATTGAACCTACTACCATTGAAGCTGTATCAGAAAGAATATCTCCAAAAATATTTCCAGTTACGATAACATCAAATTGTTTTGGATTTCTTACAAGTTGCATTGCTGCATTATCTACATACATATGAGTTAATTCTACTTCAGGATAATCTTTAGATAATTCATTCATAGTATCTCTCCAAAGTTGAGAAACTTCTAAAACATTTGCTTTATCTACAGAACAAACTCTTTTATCTCTTTTCATTGCAAGTTCAAATGCTGTTTTACCAATTCTTACAATTTCTGGTTTTGTATAAACCATTGTATTAAATGCTTTAAATCCATCATTTTCTCTTGGTTTTCCAAAATAGATTCCACCAATTAATTCTCTTACAATCATAATATCAACGCCTTGAATTACTTCAGGTTTTAAAGTTGATGCATTTACTAATTCATCATAAATAATTGCAGGTCTTAAGTTTGCGTAAACACCCATCTCTTCTCTGAATTTTAATAATCCAGTTTCTGGTCTTAATTCTCTTGGAAGTGTATCCCATTTTTCTCCACCAATTGCACCAAATAAACATGCATCAGAATTTAAAACTCCATCAACTGTCTCTTGAGGTAATGGAACACCAGTAGTATCAATAGCGATACCACCCATTAAATACTCTTTATAACTTAATTCAAAATCACATTTTTTTGCAACTGCATTTAATACTTTTATTGCCTCATCAACGATTTCTGGTCCTATACCATCACCTTTGATTATTGATATTTTATAACTTTTCATTTATTCCCTTTTTATTAAAATGCTGATTGAATTACTCCACCATCAGCTCTTAGAATTGCTCCATTTGTTGCACTAGAAAGTGCACTAGAAATATATACAATCATATTTGCATCTTCTTCAACCTCTGCAAATCTTTGAATAAGAGAAGTTGGTCTTACACTTTTGAAAAAATCTTTTTCGACTTCTTCAAATTTTATATTGTTTTGTTTTGCAAAATTTTCAATAAATTCTACAACACCTTCAGATTTTGAAGGTCCTAATAATATTGCATTTGAAGTTACATTTGTTCCTTGAGTTAATTCAGCGATTCCTCTTGAAACAGATATTTGAGCTGTTTTTGTCATCCCATAATGAATCATTTCTTTTGGAATTTGAATAGCTGATTCACTAGAAATAAATATAATTCTTCCCCAATTTTGGTCTATCATAGATGATAAATAGTGTTGAGCAAGTCTTACACCACTCATAACATTTACATTAAACATATGTAACCATTCTTGTTCAGTTATATCTTTAAACTCTTTTGGTTCAAATATTCCCAAATTATTTATCAAAATATCAATGTGTGGGATTTTAGAAATTAATTTATTACAACCTTCATTATCTTTTAAATCAGCAGTAATTCCAACAACTTTAATTTTAGGAAATTCAGCTTTTATTTTTTGTACAGCATTATTAACTTTTTTTTCATTTCTTCCGTTTATAATAACATTAACACCTTCTTGTGCTAATTTTCTTGCTGTTTCAAAACCAATTCCTTGAGTAGAACCTGTAATTAAAGCTATCTTGCCTGATATTTTTAAGTCCATTAAAAATCCTTTATAAATTTTATTTAATATATATAAAAAAAATCGCATTCTAATCGCTTTTAAATTTTTGTATATTGCGAATATAAAGCGATTAGAATTAAATAATATTTCACAATTAAATTAAAGGTTAGTGAATGAACAAAATAAATGATTTAAGTATTAATTCTAAAATTATTTCAGGATTTATAATCCTTATAAGTATGTTGATTTTTATTAGTTGTTATTCGATATTTAAAATTCAAGATTTATCGATGATAATTTCAAAGTTTTATAATTATCCCTATCAAGTTAGTAATATAACTAAAGCTATAAGTTTTAAAATTGCATTAGAAATTAGTGCAGTAAAAGATATAGCTTTAACTCCTTCAAATGAAGAAAAACAATTAGCAATTGATAAAATAAGTAAAATGGATAAGGAATTGTTAGAACTTTTTAATGTATTAGAAAATTCTTTATTAGAAGATAAAAGTAAAATTATTGAAGCAAAAAAACAATTTATAACTTGGATTCCAATAAGAACAGAAGTTGTAGATGCTATGTTATCTGGAAATATGGCTCTTGCTGGAAAAATAATAAAAGAAAAAGCTCTTCCACATGATTCAATTTTATATAAACAAATGGATGAATTAACAAAATTATCAGAGAAAAATGGAAAAATTTTTTATGAAAATTCTCAAAATGTAAAAAATTATATACTAAAAATTATATTTATAATTTTTATAATTAGTTTGATTTTTGCAGTATCAATATCATATCTAGTGTATAAAGATATTAAACACTCTATAAAAACTTTTCAAAATGGATTATTGTCTTTTTTTAAATATTTATCAAAGGAATCGGACAATATAGAATTATTGAAAGAGAGTAATAGAAATGAATTTGGCAAAATGTCAAAAATTATAAATGAAAATATAATCAAAATAAGAAATGGTATACAAAAAGATAATGAAACAGTTGAAAATGTTTTAGATGTTGTTTCAAAAATAAATAGAGGTTATTTAAATGTTAAGGTTGAAAAAATCCCAAATAATAGTCAATTAAAGAGTTTATGTAATGCTTTTAATTCGATGATAAATGAATTGAGATTAAATATTGAATCAATATCTTTTGTTCTAAAAGAGTTTAGTAGTTATAAGTTTATAAATAAAGTTGAAATTAATAACCAAAAAGGCGAAATAGCTGAGTTTATAGAAAATATTAATTTTTTAACAGAAGAGATTTCAGAATTATTGAAACAATCTTTACTTAGAGGAATTACATTAGATAGTGCTTCAAATAAATTAATAGACTGTATAAATAAATTAAATGAATCGGCAAAAGATACAACTTTGTTATTGGATGAAACAAATGTTTCTTTAAAAGATATCACATCTGTGATTGTGGAAAGTAATGAAAATATTTCAGAATTAAGTAAATATGCAAATGAGTTAAATGTTTCAGCAAAAGAAGGACAAAGTCTAGCATTAAATACATCAAATTCAATGGATGAAATAACAAGTCAAGTAAATTTAATAAATGAAGCAATAATGATTATTGACCAAATTTCATTTCAAACTAATATATTATCACTTAACGCTGCAGTTGAAGCTGCAACAGCTGGTGAAAGTGGAAAAGGATTTGCTGTTGTAGCAGGAGAAGTTAGAAATCTTGCAAGTCGAAGTGCAGATGCAGCTAAAGAGATAAAACAATTAGTTGAAAATGCAACTATAAAAGCAAATGAAGGGAAAAATATATCAAGTAATATGATTAAAGGCTATTCCGAGCTTTTAGAAAATATTAATAAATCATCTACGATGATAGAGACAATTACAAATTTAAGTATGAAACAAGAAAAGGGTATTTTGGAGGTAAATAATATAATTGATGAATTAGATTCAAAAACAAAACAGAATAGTCAAATTATGGACCAAACACATGATATTGCAGTTCAAACTGATAAAATTGCAAAAAATATATTTAGTGAAGCTAATAATAAAAGTTTTTTAGGGAAAAATGAGATTATAAATATGGATAGGTAAAAAATACCTATCTTATAAAAGTTCTATTTTATAACCAGTATTATTTTGGTTAGAAATTAGATCTTTATGGATTTTACTTCTAAGTCTGAATAATACAGATCTAAAAGCTGCATAACCTGCTGGTTCATCTTGCCAAATTGCATATTCAAGTTGTTCTTGAGATACATTGTGACCAGGGCTTTCACAAAGATATTTTATGATTTTAGTCTCTTTTGTAGTCAATTTTACTGGTTCATCACCATAATATAAAATTTCTTTTTCTTTATCAAATAAATATCCATATTTTAATTGTATAGTACGAGATCTTTGCTCATTATTTAATTCAAGTTGATGAATTAAAGTTTTATTAACATTTTCAGTAGCTTCAAGTTTTTTCATTTTAATATTATCTTCTGCAGATTTTTTCAAAGCTATTTCAATAGCAGCATGTAAATTGGATTTTTTGTATGGTTTTAGAATATAACCATATGCAAAAGTTTCAGATGCTTTTTTTATTGTACTAACTTCTGAATTTGCCGTTAAAAAAACAACAGGAATATATGGAAATAAAGTTTTTAATTCTTTCGCAAGTTCAATTCCTGTTGTAGGTCCTTTTAGATAAATATCCATTAAAATCAAATCAGGAATAATTCCTTTTTCAAGAATTTTCATAGTTTTACATTTATTAGGTGCTACTCCACAAGGTTCGTATCCTAAATCAAGAATAGTCTCTTTAAGGTTTAATGCAATAATAGATTCATCTTCAACTATTAATATTTTAATTTTATTCATTCTTCATCCTCATCTTTTGAAAATATAATATTACACTCTAATCCATTGTTATTTCTAAATTCAATGTTTGCATCTAATTGATCTTCTACAATAGAGTGAATTAATTGCATACCAATAGATTCACTTTTATACAGAGAATTTATGTCTTTTAATCCTTCTCCATTATCTCTGATTTTTACATGGATTTTATCTTCAGATTTTTTTATGTGTATGCAAAGTAAATTTTCTCTATCTTCTTTAAAAGCATATTTTAAAGCATTTACACAAAGTTCATGTATCACCATTCCAATTTGAATACATCTATTTGTTGAAAAAATTAGTTTGTCAATATGTAAATCAACTTCTAAGTTTGTATTTTGAGAAATGTATAACTCTTTTATATCTTGAACTAATCTTTTTATATAATCTTGAAGATTTATATAAGCTAAGTTTTCTCCTAAATACAAGAATTCATGAACCAATGCCATAGTGTTGATTCTACTTTTGCTTTGTTTTAATATATATTTTACTTCATCATCTTTTGCTCGTCTTAATTGCATTGCTAATAAAGATGAGATAATTTCCATATTATTCTTAACTCTATGGTGAATCTCTTTTAATAAAATCTCTTTTTCATCTAAAGATTTTTGAAGTTCTAAATTTATATTTGTGATTTTTTTGTTTATCTCTTGTCTTTGACTAATATCTCTTCCAAATGCACAAATATATTCTTGCCCACCATAAGTAAAACCATGACCTGAAACTTCAACAGGAAAAGTTTCACCATTCTTTTTTCTTTGAGTTGTTTCTAATATCCAATTATCTGTATTTTTTATTTTATGCATAATATCAACAGCAGTTTGTCGATTGAAATTTGTATCCATCACTTCAAGATATTTTCCTAATAACTCTTCTTTTTCATAACCTAACATTTTGCAAGCTGCATCATTTAAGTAAACAATTTTTGCATCGATAGTAAACCAGTAAATACCATCAACAGAATTATTTAATGCAAATTCATAGGGCATTAATCTTTCTTTATCTTTCTCTTTTAAGTCTTTATATGATTTATCAATTCTTAAAATAACTTTTTGCATATGATTTAAAATCAAAAAAAGAACAATTACACTAAATAGTAAAAAAAGAAATAAAAAATTGAATGTAGAAGATGTTCCTTCAGTTGGTTTATTATAAGTGAAATAAATATTTAAAAATCTATCAATACAAATTATTCCAATAATTCCAACAATCAAGTAGAAAATTGAAAATTTTGTAGGAATATTTTTATTATCAAAAATGCGCCTTTTCATTGAACTCATATTCTATCCTTTTATTTGTATGTATTTTATCCAATTTTATTTTTTTTGTTTTTTTTTGCGAATAATTTGCGATTTAATTTACATAGTATTCACTTGTTCTTGAAACTAAAAGAGTAATTTAATTAGGAGTTTTTTATGTATGAACTTATGCCAAATGAAAAAAAATTTGTACAAATCATAAATATAAAAGATAATGGATTTGTTGAATTTAATTTTGCAGTAGGTGAAGCTGTAATGAATGTTGAATTACTTTTACCATACAAAGCTTTCATTGAATTTTGTCAAAATAATAGAGTATCGTTTTTTACAAAAGAACAAGAAGATGAATTATTAATTGACAATGAAAATTGGAAATATGGGTTAAATTAAACTAAGGAGAAAATATGGAATTAAATATAGCTAGTGTTGAAATAGAACCAATAAGACATACTTTTGGTCATGTTGCACAAAGATTAGGTGAAGATAGACCAGCTTCAAGATATGAAGAAGCTATGTATGATGCACAACCAACTGAGAATTTTCATTATAGGCCACAATGGGAACCTGAATTTGAAATATATGATAAAAATAGAACAAAAATCAAAATGAATGATTGGTATGACTTATTGGATCCAAGAAAATTTCATTATATGTCTTATGTATCAACAAGAGCTTCTCAAAATGCTGCAAATGAACAAAGTTTTGAATTTGTTGAAAAAAGAGGTTTAGTTAATTTTATAAAAAAAGATAATTTACAAAAGGTATATGATTTTTTAACTCCATTAAGACATTATGAGTATGGTGCAAATATGAATAATCTTTGTATTGTAGATAGAGTTTATGGGACGGCTATGATGAGTGCTTGTTTATTTCAAGCTGAAGATAGACTTGGAATGGCTCAACACATAACAAAAATAATTCTACTTCTTTCTGATAATGATGTTTCAAAATTAGAAGCTGGAAAAGATGCTTGGTTAAATTGTCCTAATTGGCAAGGTTTAAGAAAAGCAGTTGAAGATTCTTTTGTTGAAAAAGATCCAATTAGATTATTTGTTAAACAAAATGTTGTTTTTGATGGTTTTGTAATTCCTTTAATGATTAATGAATTCTCAAAAGAGTTAGCGCAAAATGATGAAATGACTATTTCTATGTTAAATGAATTTATCGTTTCATGGTATGAAGAAACAGTTAAATGGTTAGATAGTGTTATAAAAGTTATGGCAAAAGAATCAACTGAAAATAGAGATTTATTAACTAGTTGGGTAAAAGAAGACATAGAGATTATGGAAAATGCGATGGAACCTTTAGCTTCATTTTCAAACAATCCTAAAGAACTTATATCTAATGTTAAAACAGAGTTAATAGTTAGATTAAAAAACTGTGAAATAAATTTATAAAAATTAATAATAAAAGGGAAACGTATGTCATCAAGTATAGCATTATTATGTCTTCAATCTACAGAAGATGGAAGAACAATAGCAGAAGCAATCAAAGAAGATAATGAAGGTGTAATAATTACTAATAAACCAGCAATGATTCAAATTGAGAGACCAGAAAAAATTACTGTAAAAGCTTCTACAGTATCAGAAGCTTTAGGAAGAGATTGGGATCCTGAAGAATTACAATTAGTACTTATTTCTTTAGGTGGACAAGTAGAAGAAACAGATGATGAATTCATCGTTTATTGGAATAACTAATACAAAAATAAGGGAGATATTATGAGTGTAGAACCTAGAAAAAAAAGATTAAATAAAAAAGATGCATATAAATATATGACTAGACTTGGTTGGGATCCAACTTACCAAAAAGAAGAAGATGTTTTTCCTTTTTTAAAAATGGAAGGATTGAAAATTCATGATTGGGAAGCATGGGAAGATCCATTTAGAATGACAATGGATTCTTATTGGAAATTACAAGCTGAAAAAGATAAAAAACTTTATTCAATTATTGATGCTTTTGCTCAAAACAATGCACAAAAAAATATTTCAGATGCAAGATATGTAAATGCACTAAAACTATTTTTAACAGGTGTAACACCACTTGAATATAAAGTTGTTCAAGGTTTTTCTCACGCAGCACGTGCTTTTAAAGGTGAGGGTGCTTCAATTGCATGCCAAATGCAAGCTATTGATGAGTTAAGACATTTCCAAACTCAAGTACATACAATGAGTCATTATAATAAATATTTTAATGGTTTTCATAATTTTAGAACAATGCATGATAGAGTTTGGTATTTATCAGTTCCAAAATCATTTGGAGATGATGCAAGTACAGCAGGACCTTTTGAATATTTAACAGCTATTTCATTCTCTTTTGAATTTGTATTAACAAGTTTATTATTTGTTCCATTTATGAGTGGAGCTGCTTATAATGGAGATATGGCAACAGTTACATTTGGTTTTTCTGCACAAAGTGATGAATCAAGACATATGACTTTAGGATTATCAGCTATTAAATTCATGTTAGAACAAGATGCAGATAATGTTCCAATTGTTCAAAAATGGATGGATAAATGGTTATGGAGAGGTTACAGAATGTTAGGTCTTGTAGCTATGATGATGGATTATATGCTACCTAACTCTCCAACATCTTGGGCAGAAGCAGTTGAATTATATATCGAACAAAACTGTATGGCCTTATATAAAGATTTAGAAAAATATGGAATTAAAATTCCTGAAAAATTAGTAAATACAATTATTGCTGAAAAAGGGCATTTATCTCATCAAGTATGGAATATTTTCTATAATCATACAAATGCTGCAAATATTCATATTTGGATGCCAGACGAAGAAAAAATGAATTGGTTAAGTCAAAAATATCCAGATACTTTTGATAAATATTATAGACCAATGTTTGAAAGATATATAGCTTTACAAGAAAAAGGGGAAAGATATTATTCTGAAACTTTACCTTTGATTTGTCAAACTTGTCAAATTCCATTAGGATTTACAGATATCGAAGGTGGAAATCCACATGTTTATACACATAAAACATCTGAATATAATGGAGAAATTTTCCATACTTGTTCTGATGGATGTAAAGATATATTTGATGCACAGCCTGAAAAATATGTTCAAGCTTGGTTACCTCCACATCAAATATTCCAAGGAAACTGTGGTGGAGCTACTATTCCAGAAGTTTTAAAATGGTACAAAATAGAACATGGTGTAGATAATATGGATTATATAGGTTCTCCTGATGAAGCTATGTGGAACAAATTAAGAAATAAATAAAAGGAGAAAAAATGGCAATTCAATCAATTGGAGAATATCCAATCATAATGAAAGATAGTGTAGATAAATTTCATGGAAATCAATTAGTGTATCTATATTGGTATGGACATAGAGTAGTTAGCTCTCCAAGAGCATTTCCATTACCTCCTGAAATGCCTTTTGGTGCGATAATTTCTGATTTAATTCCAGTAACATATAAAATTGAACTAGATTTTAAAGATTTAGATTTTGATAAAACAGAAGTTATTTGGGAAGTTGATGGAAAAGTTATAACACCTGATTTTTCAAAAAGTTTAAAAGAAAATGGTGTTGGACATAAATCATTTATCACTTTTAAAACACCAGATTTGATAGGTAAAGTAGGAGCATAAATTGGCTTGTAAATTAGAAATAGAACCAACAGGTGATATAGTAGAAGTTCAAGAAGGGCAAACCCTTCTTGATGCAGCTCTACGACAAGGGGTTTATCTTCCTCATGCTTGTAATCACGGACTTTGCGGAACTTGTAAAGTTGAGGTTTTAGAAGGAGAGGTTGATTTAGGTGATGCTTCATATTTTGCTTTGATGGAGAGTGAAAGAGAAGATGGTTTTTGTTTGGCTTGTACAGCAACAGCAATTAATGATGTTGTTATTGAAGCTGATATTGATGTGGATGTTGATGCTAGAAGTATAAAAGTTAAAGATGTTTGGGGAACAGTTATCAAAAGAGAGATGTTAACTCCAAGAATCTTAGGACTTTGGATTGAACTTGATGAAGAGTTAGATTTTCAAGCTGGTCAATATATAAATTATCATGTTCCAGGATTTGATGAACCAAGAGCATTTTCACTAGCGAATCAACCAAGTACTGGAAAAGTAATTGAATTAAATATTGGACTTATTCCTGATGGTGAAGCAACACCTTGGATTCATCAAAATGTAAAAGTTGGAGATAGAAGAAAAATCACTGGTCCTTTTGGAAGATTTTTTGTAAAAAAATCAGCACAAAAACCAATGATATTTTTTGCAGGTGGTTCGGGACTTTCAAGTCCAAAATCTATGATTTTAGATGAGTTAGAAAATGGTTGTACTCAACCAATTACTTTGTTTCATGGTGCAAGAAATGAAGAAGAACTTTATTATGCTGATATGTTCAGAGATTTAGAAAAGAAATATGATAATTTTAGGTATGTTCCAGTTTTATCAAATAATGAAAATCCATCATGGGCTGGTGAAATTGGATTTACAAATGATGTAGCTAAAAAACTTTATAATAATCAATTTGCAGGAAATAAAGCATATTTATGCGGACCTCCAATGATGAGTGAAGCTTGTATTACTGCACTTATGCAAGGAAGATTATTTGAAAAAGATATACATACTGAAAAATTCTTCTCAAAAGCTGACCTGCACAGCGATAAAATAAAAAGTCCACTTTTTAAATCTATCTAAAAGATACAACTATAAAGTTGTATCTTTTTTTATTTTAAAGGATTATCATGTTAGATATTCAAACAATTATTTATTTTTTAGCCTTAGGTTCATTTGTTGGAGTAGTTTCTGGACTTTTTGGAATAGGTGGTGGAGGAATTATTGTTCCTGTTTTAACAGCTATGTTTTTAGCAAATAATACAATAGCTGAAAATAGCGTTGTTCACTTAGCTTTAGGAACTTCAATGGCTATTATAATTATTACTTCAATTTCAAGTATCAAAGCTCAACAAAAGAAAAAAGCAATAGTTTGGGATGTTGTTAAAATGATGGTTCCAGGTATTATTATAGGAACTTTTTTAGCCACATTTATAGCTTCAAAATTAGACTCATTTTATTTATCTATAATCTTTGCTTGTTTTATGTTTTATTCAGCCGTTATGATGTTTATTGGTAAAAAACCAAAACCAGAAAATAAAATTTTCACAGCAAAAACACATATTTTATCAGGTAGTGCAATTGGAGCTTTATCTTCACTTGTTTCTATTGGTGGAGGAATAATGAGTGTTCCATATTTATTAATTCAAAATATTGATATCAAAAAAGCAATTGCTACATCTTCAGCTATTGGTTTACCAATTGCAATTTCTGGAACTATAGGATATATAATAAACGGTTGGAGTCATACTTCAATGGAGACTTATACTTTAGGTTTTGTTTCAATCCCTGCACTTATTTGTGTTGCCTTTGCAAGTTATTTAACTGCTCCAGTTGGAGTTATGTTAGTTCATAAAATAAATGTAGATTTGATGAAAAAATTATTCTCTTTAATACCTTTAGCTCTTAGTATAAAAATGATTTATTCATTGATATAAAATAGAATTATAAAAGTTCTATTCTATATCCTGTGTTATTTTGATTAGTTATTAAATCTTTATGTATTTTATTTCTAAGTCTGAATAATACAGACCTAAAAGCAGCATAACCAGCTGGTTCATTTTGCCAAATTGCATATTCTAATTGTTCTTGAGAAATCTTTTGACCAGGAGTTTTACATAAAGCTTTGATGATATCTGTTTCTTTATTTGTTAGTTTTACTACTTCATCTCCATAATACAAAATTTCTTTTTCTTTATCAAATAAATAACCATATTTGAGTTTAATTGTTCTTGACTTTGATTCTTGATTCAGTGTTAATTTATGCTCTAAAGTTTTGTTTATATTTTTTAATGACTCAAAATCTAATTTCTGAGTAAGTTCTTCTTTTGCTTTTTTTAATGCTAATTCAATAGTCGCAAACAGAGTATTTTTTTTATAAGGTTTTACTAAATATCCATAAGCAAAAGTTTCTGAAGCTTCTTTGATTGTTGCATATTCAGAATTTGCTGTTAAAAAGATTATAGGAACATTTGGTAATGAATTTTTTAATTCTTTAGCTAATTGTATTCCAGTTGTAGGGCCTTGTAAATAAATATCCATTAATATTAAATCAGGTATTTCTTCACTTTTTAGTAATTCTAAAGTTCTACATCTATTATTAGTAATACCAAAAGTTTCATAACCTAATTCTTCTAGAGTTTCTTGTAAATTTAAAGCAATTATTGGTTCATCTTCTACAATAAGTATTTTTGTTTTTATCATATCTCTTCCTTTTCTGGGAATGTGATATTACATTCCAATCCTCTATTTATTTTAAATTCTAATTTTCCATGCAATTGAAAATCAACTATTGAATAAATTAATTGTAATCCAATAGAGTCCCTTTTTTGTAAATTAGTTATATCAATTTCTTTATCTCCATTGTCTCTAATTTTTATATTAATATCATCATTGATTTTATTTATATGAATACATAAAAGATTTTTTCTATTTTCTTCAAAAGCATATTTTAAAGAATTTACGCATAATTCGTGTAAAATCATTCCTACTTGAATACATCTATTTGCTGAAAATATTAAATTATCAATATGTAAATCAACTTCTAAATTTGTATTTTGAGAAATGTACAATTCTTTTATATCTTGAACTAATTTTTTTATATATTCTTGAATATTTATGTAGGCTAAATTTTCACCTAAATATAAAAATTCATGAACAAGAGCCATTGTAAGAATTCTACTTCTACTTTGTTTCATTGCATTTTTGAAATTTATATCATCACTTCTTCTTGCTTGCATATTTAATAAAGAAGAAATGATTTCCATATTATTTTTTACTCTATGATGAATCTCTTTTAATAACATCTCTTTTTCTGCTAAAGATTTTTGTAGTTCTTGATTTATTTTTGTTATATTGTTTTTATCTTCTAATCTTTGAGTGATATCTCTTGCAAAAGCACAAATATATTCTTGTCCTTCAAAAATAAATGCATGTCCAGATACTTCTACAGGATATATACTTCCATCTTTTCTTTTATGAGTAGATTCTAATCTCCAATTTTCAGTATTTTTTATATCTTGCATACATTTTTTAGCACCTTCTCTATCAAATGATGGGTCAATATCTTCCAAATACATATCTTTAAATTCTTCTTTAGTATAACCTTCCATTCTACATGTTGATTCATTTACATATAAAAATTTTCCATCTAAATTTAACCAGTGAATAGAATCAACAGAATTATCAAGGGAAAATTCATAAGGTGCAATTCTACTTTTATCTTTTCTTTTTAATTCATTATATGATTTATCTATTTTTTCAATTACTTTTTCCATATGATGTATTATGAAGTATAAAATAATTCCTGTTGTAATCATAAAAAAGATTGCAATTGAAAATGGACCTTCTTGAGACAATTCATTGTTTTTAGAAAATATCTCTATTAATTTATCCAGAGAAATTACTCCAATTATTCCTATTATTATAAAAGTAAGTGAAAATTTTTTTGCCATATATACTCTAATTTCGATTTATTTGAAGTATAACATAAATCGAAATTTAACAAAAATTAAGCGATTAGAAAGCGATTGGATTTATATAACATTTCTAAAAAATAAAAAGGAGAAATGTGGAGAGTAAAAGAGTTGGAATAATTGGTGTTGGGAATGTTGGTGCAACTTTAGCTTATACATTAGCTTTAAAAAATATTTGTTCAGAAATATTACTAAAAGATATTCGTGAAGATTTAACTACTGCAATGATGTTAGATATCTCACAAGCTACTTTTGCAACAAATGATAAAGCAAAAATATTTGCAATATCTAAAAGTGAAGATTTTTATGATTGTGATGTTGTTGTTATTACTGCTGGAATTGCTAGAAAACCTGGAATGAGTAGAGATGATTTATTACATATAAATGCAGGGATTATTGAATCATTGATAAGTGATGTTATTAAATATAACCCAAATGCAATAATTATCATTGTATCAAATCCTTTAGATGCAATGGTTTATAAAGCACTTGAAGTTTCAAAATGGCCAAGAAATAAAATTTTTGGAATGGCTGGAATTTTAGATAGTGCAAGAATGAGCCATTTTATATATGAAAAATTAAATTCTAAAAAAAATGAGATAGCTGCTTCTGTGATGGGTGGACATGGGAATGAAATGGTTCCTTTAGTTTCTTACTCAAAAGTATCAAATAAATTTTTGGATGAGGTTTTATCTAAAGAGGATATAGATGAAATTATCAATCAAACAAAAAATGGTGGAGCACAAATAGTAAATTTACTAAAAACAGGTTCTGCTTACTTTGCACCTGCTAATTCAACAGCCGTAATGATAGATGCAATATTAAATGATAAAAAAGAAATTTATCCATGTTCTGTGATGTTAAATGGTGAGTATGGATATGAAAATGTTGTTGCAGGAATTCCTGTAATTTTAGGCAAAGATGGTGTTGAGAAGATAATTGAACTGGATTTAACTAAAGAACAACAGTCACAATTTAGTGAATCAATTAACGCTGTTAAGGAACTTATTGAAGTTCTTGAAGAAAAAAACAAAAAAATTTGAAAAAAGAGATAATTGCGATTTTTATGCGAATTATTTAAAGTAAAGTTCCCATAGTTAAAAAGTCAAAAGCTTTTTAAATTTATTACTAAGGATAAGATTTGAAACATAATGTATTTGTTAAAGACAAAGACAGAAGTCAACAATGCCTTGAGAATAAAAACTTAATGGATGGCTTATATGTACATTCAGATTTAGTGCCAAGTGGTTGTCATAATGGAGCTTGTGGTGTATGTAAAATAAAAGTTTATCATGGTGAATATAGTAAAGAAAAAATGAACCGAAAACATATATCAGAAGAAGAAGAAAATGACAATATTGTGTTAGCTTGTAAAGTTTTTCCAAGAGATGATATGGAAATAGAATTCATATCAAGAGCAAAAAACAAAAGTAAACAAATGTATAGATTTGGATCTTAAAAACTAAGGAGAGAAAATGAGTGGAGTTATGAGAATTGGACATGTTGATTTAAATGTATTAGATATCAACGAATCAAGAAAATATTATGTAGAAATTATGGGTATGGATGTTACTAGAGAAGATGCGGATGGTACATTATATTTAAAATGTTGGGATGAATGGGATAAATATAGCTTAGTTTTAAGACCAAGCGAAGAGGCTACATTTAACAGAGTTGCTTATAAAGTTGAAAAAGATTCTGATATAGATGATTTAAAAGTAAAAATTGAAGCATATGGTGTTTCAACTGAAATTTTACCAGCTGGAAGTGTTGCTGAATGTGGAAGAATTTTAAAATTTATTGCTCCAAGTGGACATGAATTTAATTTATATGCCCAAAAAACTTTTGTAGGTAAAGAAGTTGGAGATACAAATCCAAGACCTTGGCCATTTAATGGAAAAGGTATCAAAGCACACTGGATAGACCATATTTTATTAATGTGTGAAGGACCAGAAAAAGTTATGGCTGGAACAAAATTCTTCCAAGAAGTTTTAGAATTTAATTTAGCGGAACAAGTTTGTGTAGGACCAGAAGGTTCACTTCAAGCTGCAACTTGGTTGGCAAGAACTTCAACTCCTCATGATTTAGCATTTGTTGCTGGTCCTGAAACTGGAATGCATCACTTTGCATTTTTCTTAGATGGATGGAATGATATTTTAAGAGCAGCAGATGTTATGGCAATGCATAATGTAAAAATTGATGTTACTCCACAAAGACATGGAATTACAAGAGGTGAAACAATTTATTTCTTTGACCCATCTGGACATAGACTTGAAACATTTGCTGGACTTGGATATTTAATGCAACCAGATATGCCAACTGTTACTTGGACTGAAGATGAATTATGGAGAGGGATTTTCTATCATACAGGTCAAGAAAATGGTGCGTTCACAACGGCGTATACATTATCGGCATATAAATAAGAATGAAGATAATTACAGAAAAATCTATATCAAGACAGGCTTCTATGGAAGCTTGTCTTTTTGCAGTTAAAAAGGCTGAAGAATTAAACATATCAATAAATGTGAGCGTAGTTGATAATAAAGGTTTAGAAATGGCTTTTTTAAGAATGGAAAATTCATTTATCCATTCGATAGATATAGCAAAAAACAAAGCTTTTACGAGTGCAAGTTTTGGTTTTCCAACTGCACAATGGACAGAGATTTTTAAACAAATGCCTCATTTGGAACAAGGTTTTTCAAACAGAGAAAGATTAATTCCTTTTGGTGGTGGTTTACCAATTTTTGATGATGAAAACGTAAAAGTTGGGGCAATTGGTGTTTCTGGTGGAACTGAAGAAGAAGATATTATATGTGCAAAATATGCAATTGAAAAGATAGGATTAAAATAATGAAAAAAGTACAACACTATATTAATGGACAATTTATGGATTCTCAATGTGGAGAATTTTTTGATAATTATAACCCTGCAACTGCTGAAATAATTTCAAAAGTAGCACTTGGAAGAGAGCCTGAAGTAAACGCTGCAATTGCTGCTGCTAAAGCAGCACTTACAGGAGAATGGGGGCAAATGAAATTAAATGACAGAATTGCTATGATGTATGAAATTGCAAATGAGATTGATAGACGATTTAATGATTTTTTAGAGGCAGAATGTTTAGATACAGGAAAACCTTACTCAATCGCAAGACATATTGATATTCCAAGAGGAGCTGCAAACTTCAAAGTATTTGCTGACACAATGAAGGCTGTTGCAGATGAAGCTTATAGAATGGACACTCCAGATGGAAAAACTGCATTTAATTATTCTATGAGAAAACCAAAAGGTGTTATTGGTGTAATCTCTCCATGGAATTTACCTTTATTATTAATGACTTGGAAAGTAGGTCCAGCAATGGCTTGTGGTAATACAGTTGTTGTTAAACCTTCTCAAGTTACTCCTACAACAACATCACTTTTAGGTGAAGTTATGAGTAAAGTTGGAGTTCCAGCTGGTGCTTATAATGTTGTTCAAGGAAAAGGTTCAATTACTGGTAATTTAATTACTTCTCATCCAGATATTGATGCAATAACATTTACTGGTGAAACAAAAACTGGTGAAATGATTATGCAAGCATGTTCAAAAGGTGTAAGAGATGTATCTTTAGAACTTGGTGGAAAAAACCCAGCTATTATTTTTGCTGATTGTGACATGGAAAAAGCTGTTCATGAAACTACAAGATCTTGTTTTGCTAACTCAGGTCAAGTTTGTTTAGGAACAGAAAGAGTTTATGTTCAAAGACCAATTTTTGATGAATTTTTAGCAAAATTAAAAGAATCTGCTTCAAAATTAAAAGTAGGTGTTCAACATGATGAGTCAGTTGATATGGGACCAGTTGTAAGTGCTGCACATAGAGATAAAGTATTAGAATATTATGAAATTGCAAGAAAAGAGGGTGCAAATGTTGTTTTAGGTGGTGGTGCTCCTAAAATGGAAGGTGATTTAAAAGATGGTTTCTGGGTAGAACCAACTATTTGGACAGGTTTAGCAGAAACTGCAACTGTAGTAAAAGAGGAAGTATTTGGACCTTGTTGTCATGTTCAACCATTTGATACGGAAGAAGAAGCAATTAGAATGGCAAATGATACGAAATATGGATTAGCTTCTACAATTTTTACAAAAGACTTGGATAAAGCTCATAGAGTTGCTTCAAAAATTGATTCAGGAATTGTATGGGTAAATTCATGGTTCTTAAGAGATTTAAGAACACCATTTGGTGGAATGAAAGGTTCTGGAATTGGAAGAGAAGGTGGTCATCACTCTTTAGAATTCTATACAGAATTAAAAAATATTTGTATCAAAATGTAAGGGGCTGATTATGGCAATGACAAATGAAAAAATAGAAAAATATGGAAATGAGCTATATGATGCTTTAAAAGGTAATTATACAATTGAACCAATTTCTTCAAGAGAAGCTGATGCAACAATTGAAGATGCTTATGCTATTCAACATTACTTTTTAAAAAGAAGAATGGAAGATGATAAATCAAGAATTATTGGTAAAAAAATTGGTGTAACTTCAAAGGTTGTTATGGACATGTTAGGTGTTCATCAGCCAGATTTTGGATACCTATTATCTGATATGATTTATTCTGATGGTGATGAAATCAATGTAACAAAAGGAATGATTCAACCAAAAGCTGAAGGTGAAATAGCTTTCGTTTTAAAAGAAGATTTAATGGGACCAGGTGTTACAACAGCTGATGTGTTAAGAGCTACAAAATTTGTAATGCCATGTTTTGAAATCGTTGATTCAAGAATTAAAGATTGGAAAATAAAAATTCAAGATACAGTTGCAGATAATGCTTCTTGTGGATATATCGTATTTGGTGGAAAAGGTGTTGACCCAAGAGATGTTGATTTAACAACTTGTGGTATTACACTTGAAAGAAATGGAGAATTATTACACACAGGAGCTGGTGCAGCAGCACTAGGAAGTCCTGTTAATGCTGTAGCATGGCTTGCAAATACACTAGGTTCTTTTGGTGTTGGTTTAAAAGCTGGAGAGGTTATTTTATCTGGTGCATTATGTGCAATGGTAACAATTAAACCAGGTGATAATATGACTATAAACATTGGTGGAATTGGTTCTGCCTCTTGTAGATTTGTATAAAGATAAGAACAACTCGTTGTTCTCTTTAGAGTTTGCTTCTTTAACAATGGCTTTGCCATTGTGTTAAAAGAAGTCGTTAAGTGAAAAGGTCCCTTCAAAATTGGGACAATTTTTAAGGAATAATGATGAAAATAAATTGCGCATTAATTGGATCTGGAAATATTGGTACAGATTTAATGTATAAACTTCAAAGAAGTGAAATCTTAAATCCACTATGGATGGTTGGAATTGACCCAGATTCAGATGGATTAAAAAAAGCAAAAGATGCTGGAATGAAAACAACACATGAAGGTGTTGACGGATTACTTCCTTTTATCAAAGAAGATGGGGTGAAAATTGCTTTTGATGCAACATCTGCATATGTTCATGGTGAAAATAATAGGAAATTAGCTGAACTTGGAGTTATGGTAATTGATTTAACGCCTGCAGCTATTGGTCCATTTTGTGTACCTTCAGTAAATATTGATGAATTATTAGCACAAAATACACAAAATGTAAACATGGTAACTTGTGGTGGACAGGCAACTATTCCTATGGTTGCAGCTGTTTCTTCTGTGCAAGCAGTTGATTATGCAGAGATTATTGCAACAGTTGCTTCTAAATCAGCAGGTCCAGGTACTCGTGCAAACATTGATGAGTTTACAGAAACAACAAAACTTGGAATAGAAAGAGTTGGAAATGTAAAAAAAGGTAAAGCTATTATTATTTTAAATCCAGCAGAGCCACCACTTATGATGAGAGATACTGTTCATTGTCAAACAGTTGCTGAACCAAACAAAGAAGCAATTACTAAATCAGTTCATGAAATGGTAAAAAAAGTACAACAATTTGTACCTGGATATAAATTAAAAAATGGACCAGTTTTTGATGGTAAAAAAGTTTCTATTTATTTAGAAGTTGAAGGATTAGGAGATTATTTACCAAAATATGCAGGTAACTTAGACATTATCACAGCTGCTGCAACAAACATTGCAGAAAAAATGGCTGAAAAAATCAAAGGAGAATAACATGAATTTAAAAGGTAAAAAAGTAACAATTCATGATATGTCTTTAAGAGATGGAATGCACTCTATTAGACATCAATTTACATTAGACCAAATGGCTGCAATGTCAAAAGCTATGGATGAAGCTGGTGTTCCTATGATTGAAGTAACTCATGGTGATGGTTTAGGTGGAAGTTCACTTAATTATGGATATGGTTTACATACTGATGAAGAGTGGATTGAGTGTGCAGTATCAAATGTAAAAAATGCAAAAATTTCTGCTCTTTTACTTCCTGGAATTGGAATTGTAAAAGATTTAGAAAGAGCTGTTAAAAAAGGAATTTCAACTGTTAGAGTTGCAACTCATTGTACAGAAGCAGATTGTTCTGCTCAACATATAAAAGCAGCGGTTTCTATGGGATTAGATACTGTTGGTTTTTTAATGATGGCTCATATGGTAACTCCTGAAAAATTACTTCAAGAAGCAGCAAAAATGGTTTCTTATGGAGCAAAAACTATTTATGCAACGGATTCAGCTGGATATTTACTTCCTGATGATGTAAGTGCAAGAATAGCAATTCTTAAAAAAGAGTTTGGTGATGATATTGAGTTAGGTTTCCATGGGCATAATAATATGTCAATGGGTGTAGCAAACTCACTTGCAGCTATCGAAGCAGGAGCAACAAGAATTGATGCATCACTTGCTGGATTTGGAGCAGGTTCTGGAAATACAGCAACTGAAGTTTTAGTTGCAGTATTAAATAGAATGGGTGTTGAAACTGGAATTGATTTACATAAAATTGAAGATGCTGCTGAAGATATTGCATTACCAATTATGGGAAAACCTACAAGAATTTCAAGGGATTCTATCACTTTAGGATATGCTGGAGTTTATTCATCATTTTTATTATTTGCAAGACGTGCAGAAGAAAAATATGGAATTGATGCAAGAACACTTTTACTAGAACTAGGAAGAAGAGGAATGGTAGGTGGTCAAGAAGATATGATTGAAGACTTAGCATTAGATATGGCAAGAGAGAGAGGATTAATATAATGGCATTAGATAAAGCAACAATAGAAAAATTAGCAAAGCATTGTGAAGATGCTGAGCTAAATGCACATGAAATTACTAAAATTACAGATGATTATCCAGAAATGACATATGAAGATGCATATGATATTCAATGGACAGCACGAAAAGCAAAAGAAGCAAGAGGGCATAAAATTGTTGGTATGAAAATGGGTCTTACTTCTCAAGCTAAAATGAAACAAATGGGTGTTCCAAATCCTTGTTATGGTTATTTAGCTGATTATTTTGCATATGGTGATGGAGCTGAAATTAAAATTGATGAGTTAATTCATCCAAAAGTAGAAGCTGAAATAGCTTTCATTTTAAAAGATGATTTACAAGGTCCAGGTTGTCATATTGGTGATGTATTAGCTGCCACTGATTTTGTTATGCCAGCTGTTGAAATTATAGATTCAAGATATAAAGATTTTAAATTTGATTTAAAATCTGTAATTGCTGATAACTCTTCATCTTCAAGATATGTAACTGGTGGAAGAATGAGAGATATTAAAGACTTAGACCTAAAAACTCTAGGTGTTGTAATGGAAATCAATGGAGAAGTTGTTCAACTTGGAGCTGGTGCTGCTGTTTTAGGACATCCTGCAACTGCAATTGCAATGTTAGCAAATATGTTAAGTGAACGAGGTGAAATCCTAAAAGCTGGAACGTATATCCTTTCAGGTGCAATTACAGCTGCAATGAGTGTAAAAAAAGGCGATAATGTAACTGTTAAGTTCCAAGATTTAGGAACTTTATCAATGAAATTTGTATAAGGAAAACTCGTGCCAATTGCAACAATAAATATTATTGAAGGTAGAAGTGACGAAAAAAAAGAGGCATTGATTGAGAAAGTAAGTATTGCGATTGCTGAATCTCTTGATACACCAATTGAAAGTGTTAGGGTAATTATAAATGAAATGCCTAAACAACACTTTGGTATTGGTGGGAAAAGTGCCAAAAAGTTAGGTAAATAAAATTTATTATGAATTTAAAATTAAGTGTACTTGATCAATCACCAATACATGATGGAAAAGAAGATAAAGAAGCCTTATTTGACACTATAAAACTAGCAACTAGATGTGAAGAATTAGGTTATTACAGATATTGGTGTGCAGAACATCATGACACTCCTGGATATGCAAGTGCATGTCCAGAAATAATGGTAAGTACAATTGCAGATGCAACTAAAACTATTAGAGTTGGAAGTGGTGGTGTTATGTTAAATCATTATAGTGCATTTAAAGTTGCTGAAACTTTTAATACACTAAGTGCTTTACATAATAATAGAATTGATTTAGGAATTGGAAGAGCAAATGGCGCTAATTTTTTAGCTGCTCGTGCCTTACATAATTCAAATAGTGGAGATTATACTAAAAAAGCCTATGATCTTATAAATTATTTGGATGATAAAGTTCCTAAAAATGATTATTTTTATGGAGTAAATCTATCTCCTAAAAATGTTAATTCTACACCTGTTTATTTACTTGGTTCTAGTGATGGAAGTAGTATTTTAGCTGGAAAATTAGGTGCTGGTTTTTGTTTAGCACTATTTATTGGAACTCATGATAGACCAATACAAATTATAGATAGTTACAAAAAAAATTTTAAAGCATCTAAAAATTTTAAAAAACCAAAAGCAATGATTGCTGTTGCTTGTATTTGTTCTGATTCAAAAGAAAAAGCGCAAGAGATAGCATGTTCGCATACATATTGGAAAGTTCAGGCATTTAGACATCCTACTCGTGATGGATTACATAGCCCAAGTGATGTTGAAAAATTGTATGAAGAATTAAGTTTTGAAGATAAAGCTTATTATAAAGAAACGTTAGATTCTATGATTTTAGGAACTCCAAAAGAGTGCAAAGAAAAAATAGAAAAATTAGCTTTAGAGTATGGTGTAGAGGAAGTTATGATTGTAAATGTAACTTACTCATTTGAAGATAGAATGAAATCTTATGAACTCTTAGCAAAAGAGTTCAATTTATAAAATTATTAAGGAGAAAATATGTCAAATCCAGAAATTGCAAATAATATTAAAACAGGAAGTTTTAATACAAATTATCATGATTTAGGTAGTGGTGAACCAATTATGTTTATTCATGGTTCAGGACCAGGTGTTTCAGCTTATGCTAATTGGAGAGGTACTATGCCAGTTTTAGCTGAAAAATTCAGAGTTATTGCTCCTGATATGGTTGGGTTTGGATACTCAGATAGACCAGAAGGTATTACATATAATATGGATACATGGGTTCAACAAACTATTGATTTAATGGATGCATTAGGTATTGAAAAAACAAATTTAGTTGGTAACTCTTTTGGTGGAGCTTTAGCTTTAGCTTTAACTATTAAATATCCAAATAGATTTAATAAAGTTGTTTTAATGGGTGCCGTTGGGGTTTATTTTGATTTGACTTATGGTTTAGATAAAGCATGGGGATATACTCCAAGTATTGAAAATATGAAAGAATTACTTGATATTTTTGCTTATGATAGAAGTATTGTAACTGATGACTTAGCAAAGATGAGATATGAAGCAAGTATTAGACCAGGATTCCAAGAATCATTTGGTTCAATGTTCCCAGCTCCTAGACAAAATGGTGTTGATTCTATGATGAGTTGTGAAAATGACATCAAAAAAATTGATAAAGAAGTTTTAATTATACATGGAAGAGAAGATAAAGTTATTCCTTTACAAAATTCAATTAGATTAAATCAACTTATATTAAAATCTCAATTACATGTTTTTGGACAATGTGGACATTGGACGCAAATTGAACATAAAGACAGATTTAATAATCTATTATTAAACTTCTTTTCTGAGAAATAATCAAAAGGTATAAAATGAAATTTTTAATTCTGGGTACTGGTGGTATAGGCTCTTATTTTGGCGCAAGATTAATCGAGGCAGCACATGATGTAGTCTTTGTTGCAAGAGGAAAGCAGTTAGAAGCTTTACAGCAAAATGAGTTGAAGTTGCATCACCCAGAATTTCATTTTCAAAAAAAAGTTATCTCACATTCACTCTCCCAAGTTAAAGAGATGAACATTTTTTCTTTTGATGCTGTTCTAATTGCCACTAAATCGACTTCAACTATATCATTATCAAAACATTTGCAGAGTTGGTTTGGTAATGAAAAAAACATTCCCTACGTTATCTCACTTCAAAATGGTGTAGATAACGAAGAGATCCTTTCTACTAATTTGATTAAAACACATATAATTGCAGGACTTACGAGAAAAATAGGCGCTCATATTGTAAGTCCTGCATTTATTAGTGCTACTGGAACAGCTGAAACAATTTTAGGTGCTATTGAAAAAACTGAAGAAAATCAAATATTTTTACAAAAATTAGAAAAGGTATTTAACGAAGCAAAAATTCCAACACAAATATCTCAAAATATAAATCTTGAACTTTGGAAAAAATTGATAATCAATAATGGTGTAAATGCAATTTGTGCACTTTTAAGAGAAAAAACTGGTGTTATTATGCAACATGAAAAGTTATCAAAAATTGTTTATGGATTGATGAATGAAACAGCTCAAGCAGCTTTAAATAAAGGAATAAAAATTCCAAAAGAAGAAGTAGATGAAATGTTTGAATTAATTACAAAATTTGATTCAATAAAACCATCAATGTTAGTAGATGTTGAAAATAATAGAGAATTAGAATTAGATGAAATTTGTAATGTAGTAATAAAAAATTGTGAAGCTTTAGGTTTAGATGCTCCCTATACAAGAACAATTTCTACATTGTTAGAATTTATTTATTATAAAAAATAATTTGAAGAATTTTAAAAATGGTACTTAAAATTTTTGAAATTATATTCCCTGTAATATTGATTGCACTTATAGGATATTTTTATGCTAAAAAAGAAAAAGTTAGTATGGAAATACCAAATAAAATAAATCTTGATGTTTTTATACCAATATTGGTTTTTTATGCAATAAGTGAAAAATTACCTTCCATTACAACATTAACAAGTTTTTCATTTGGTGCAGTTATAGTGGTTTTAGGTTCAGGTTTAATCTTATATCCATTAACAAAAATTTTAAAAATCAATCCACGAACTTTTTTACCTTCTATGATGTTTAATAATTCTATAAATTTGGGTTTACCTTTGGCTTTATTTGCTTTTGGTCATGAAGCAATGGCTTTATTTATAGCCTTATCTATAATTCAAATTATTGGGCAATTCACAATAGCGATAGTAATGTATGGTGGAGAAGTAAAACTAATAAATCTATTTAAAAATCCTGTGATTTTAGCAACAATTATTGGTTTGTTATTTAACTATTTTGGATTTCATTTACCACAATTATTTAATGAACCATTGATTATGTTATCTCAAATTTCTATTCCATTGATTTTGTTTTCATTGGGAGTTAGGTTATCTAATATTAATTTTTCTCATTTAAAAATAGGAATACTTGGGGCAATTCTTTGTCCTCTTTCTGGAATAATTATGGCATTAATTGCAATATATTTTTTTGAATACACACCTTTGCAAAAGAGTTTATTGATACTTTTTGGTGCAATGCCACCTGCTGTAGTAAATTCACTTATGGCTGAAAAATATGGTCATGATTCAGGAGCAGTTGCTTCTATAGTTGCAATTGGAAATATAGCTAGTTTATTTATAATTCCAATTGTTCTTTATTTTTTATTTATTTAATTATGAATAGTTCATATTTAATAGGTATCTTAATATTTTTGTCTTTTATATTAAGTATTTGTGCATACTTTTTTTATAAAGATTTATTGATAATTTCAGGTTTATGTGCTTGGATTTCTTTTTTTATATTTTTTAAAACTTTACAAAAGAAAAAACTTTTGTTGATTTTATTATCGTTGAGTTTTATTTTTTTATTAATATGCTTATTTAATTCTTTTACAATAAATTTTTATAATATTTTTACGGTAAATCAATATTTAATTACATTATTAATTGGAGTTGGTTTTTTGAGGTTAATAGCAATTCCAAATAAAACAGATATAAATGAAATTCCACCAAAAGGTATAAATTCATTTATAAAAACTTATTTAGGAGTTCATTTATTTGCATCAGTTATAAATCTTTCAGCTCTTATTTTAATTGCAGATAAGATGTATAAGAAAAACATTTTAACAAATACTCAAATCATATTGCTTAGCCGTTCTTTTGCAAATGATGCATATTGGTCACCTTTTTTTGTTGCATTTGCAGCAGCTGTTGTTTATATGCCAAAATTAAATACTTCAATAATTTTAATAAATGGATTAATCTTGTCTATAATTGGATTTTTAATTACTTATATTGAAGTGAAAAATGATAAAAAAAATTTAATAAATGAATTTGAAGGTTATCCTATTTCTTTAAGTAGTTTATATTTACCTTTGTCTTTGGCTTTTTTAGTATTAATGACAAATTACTTTTTCCCTAATGTTAAAGTTATTATTTTGATATCTCTATTCTCATTTTTATTGGTATTTGTAATTTTACCAATTAAAATAAATATGAAAAAAGCAATAATTGAGATAAAAACTCATATTTTTTATGAACTTCCAAAATGAAAGGGGAAATTTCACTTTTCTTAGTTGCTGGAATGTTTGGTGTTATAATGAGCTCATTTCTTTTAGGATTGAATTTAGAACTTCCATTTGAACAATTTGATTGGATTATTGCTTCTATTTTATTAGCAATTTTTATTTTTTTAGGATTTATAGGAATTCATCCTCTTATTACAATTGCAATAGTTGGAGATTTATTAAATCAAGTAAATCATACTTTATTGGCATTAGTTTTTTTGATGGCTTGGGCTACTACAGTTGCTACTTCACCTTTTAGTGGTTCTAATCTGACTATAGTTTCAAGATATAATTTTGATGCAAGAGAGATATTTAAATTAAATATATTTTATAGTTTTAAGATGTATTTTATTAGTATTGTAGTTTTATATATATTTTCATATATAAATATATAAAGAAAATAACTCTTTATATATTTATTAAGTTTGTACCTTTTTTATTTAAGGAGAACTAAAAGGGTACAATCAAATAAAAAATTAGATATACACTAATTTATTTTGAACTATCTCTTAATGGCCAGAAGTTGAATATCTGACTAAATAGAACAAATATTGGAAATGTTATTGCTAACATTGCTGATGCTTTCCACATTTCTATATCATAAGTCGGCGCGCCCGAACTTATTTGAGGATATATACTTGTTATTACATGTGTATAAATAAAATTACAAATAAATGCAAGAATAATTGCAAGAATAATTAAAATTATTCCTTTTATTGGTTGTTTTACTGCTTGAACGGGTGCTGTTTCCATCATAAGTAAAACAATAAACTCTCCAAAAATAAAAGAAATAGTAACATCCACCATAAATTTAACTGGATCGCCAATATAATTTATACCTAATTTCCAAAAAATATAAGTAACTATTAATACTGGAAAAGTAACAGTTAAAATTCTTAATATTGGATTCTCAGGTTTTGGTCCGATTGGGAAAAAATCTAATATAACCCAAGCTAAAATTACTGCTAATGTTGTTACCATAAATGATAATATATCCCATGCTCCAAATAAACCTTTTGGATCTAGCATTACATTATAAAATGGAGCAGGTTCAAAATCTGAAAAATCATACAGTAATTTAAAAGTTATATAACTAATTACCATTGCACTAACTAAGAGAACAATTCCTGCTATTACTTTATCTGAGATTAATCTAATAGGCCAACCAGCAAATACTACAACCAACCAAAAAGTTATGATAACTGTATTAATACAATACATTATAGAAAATGGTGTTGGTTTTGAACCTAAACCTTCAAATAATAATTGAATAATTACAAATACAATTACCCCAAAATTAATCATAATAACTGAGTTTATTAAAGCTTTTTTGGGTTGAGATAAAACATCTATAAATTGACAAACAGAATTTCCCATAAATAAAGTCATTATTATTTGTACTGGTACCATCACCATAATAATTAAAGTAATCCATGAACCAAATGTTGATAATTCAAAGCTTGTACTAATTATTAATGAAAAAGCAACTATTAAAATAGTAGATAAAATACCAAGTATTGGTTGTTTTATAGATATCATTTATTAAATCCTTACATTAAAATGAGTAAGATAAATAAATTCTAGATACATCAGTATTTTCAGTAATTACTTTCTCAACTTCAACATGTTCATAATTAGCTTTTAATAAAAAGTTTTTATAGAATGGATAAATTGCCATTGCTCCTGTAGCTGTTACATCACCAAGAACATGAGTTTTTGAGAATGATTTACCAGCATATCCTACAAAAGTAACATCATATACAGGTACAATTAATCCTCCTACAATAGTATCAGTATCCGCTCTTGAAGGAACACCTCCACCATTAACTGGCATAGCTGTAAAAGGTGTATCTGTAGTTCCACTACCTTTTCCTAAATTTACTTCTCCATCTTTTGTACTTGAATTATATGCAACTACATAACCTAATTTTCCTAAACCTACTGGTCCAGTTGCTTTAAGTCCAAATAATTCTGCATCTTCTAAATTTGAAGCTTTTGATTCATCTGTTGATGATAAATATTGAGCTGATAATGTATGCCCAGCTAACATATAATCAGCTTGGAAATATAAATTTTGTATATCCGAATCAGTTGCAATTGCATTTACTTTAAGATATTGTGCTTGTAATGTTAAATCTTTTATTGATGTGTTTTTTGCATAAAAAGTATAAGCCCCATCTTCAAATTGTTCAAAGCTTCTAATATCTCCAGATGTAGCTTTTGCTTGATATTTATCAATATAACTTCCCATTAATGTTGTATCTGGAATATCTGTATTTGTAAGTACATAAGCTTCAAAAGAATCTTTTATTAAACTTTCAGATGCTTTTCCATCTATAGCACTGCTTACAAGAGGTGTATAAATAAACTGTCTACCCATTTTAGCACTTGTATTTGCTAATTTATAACTAACATAAGCTTCTGATAAAACTGAACCTTGAGCATCTAAATCAGAACTAAAAACATTGTTATTATTATCTTGATTTAACACATGAGAAGTTTGGAATGTAGCACCAGCATTAAATCCATAAAAATCATCTGTTATAAAACCTAGACTACCACCAATAGTTGTTATGTCATCTGATTTAACATTTCCTAAGAAATTTGAATTAGAGTAAACAGATTTTATTTGACCCTTAATTTTACCATTTGTAAATGCATCTGCTAAATTTTCACTAGCATTTGCAAAAGTTACCATAGAAGATAAACTTAATATAGCAACTGTACTTAATCTTGTAATTCTTTTCATACTTATTCTCTCCTTATTCCTTACAGTAATATAATTCTAAAAAATTAGAACTATGAAGGAGAAGATTATAGAAATTCAATCGCAAATTTATCGCAGGCTTAAATATCTTCAATTTCTTTTTTATAAGAACCTAAAACTTTTATGTTCTTTTTGTGTTTATTTAAAACTTTTTTTATATTTGAATCATTTTTATGCCCATCAAATTCTATAAAAAAAGTTGAAATACCTTTTACGATGTGGGATTTTATTTTATTTAGATTTATTTTATGTTCTTTAAAATCATTTAAAAAGTCAATTAAACATCCGTATTTATTTGGTAATTGAACTATTATAGAAGTTTTATCATTTTCTGTTTTTTTTGTAATTTGTTTACTTATGACAAAAAATCTAGTTTTGTTATCTTTATTATCTTCAATATTACTAAATAAAATAGGAATATTATTTGTTTTTGCTGCAAGATTAGAACATATTGCTGCGCTATTAGGTGTTTGAGAAGCTAATTTTGCTGCTTTTGTTGTTGAATCAACATATTCATATTGTACTTCATTTAGATGATAGTTCTCTAAAAAAATTGAACATTGGTCAAAAGCAATATCTTTTGAATAAATTATTTTAATATCTTCAATTTTTTTGCAATTGCTAACAAGTGTATGATGAATATCAATAACAGTTTCACCTATGATATTTAAATTATAAGTATTAAATGAATTTATTGTATCTCCAACCATTCCATTTGAACTATTTTCAATAGGAACAATTCCATATTTAGCTCTATTTTCACTTACTTCATAAAAAATATTTTTTATAGAATTTACAGAATAATAATTATTATCTATCCCAAATTTATTAATAGCTGCTTCTTGAGTATAACTTCCTTCTGGCCCTAAATAAACTATTTTTTCATTTTCTTCATCTAAAGGTTTTGGTGATATTTCTAATAATTTAAGAAAATTATCATCTCTAATTTTCTCTATGAGTTTTTTATCATAAGATGAAAAATTTAAATCAGAAGAGTTTTTTATTATTTTATTTCTTTTCGTAAAAAGTTTTAATATTGTTTTATCGATTTCTTCAATTTCTTTAATTTTGTTTATTTCTTTGTTATTCATAAATTAATCCTTTTTACATTCTAGTTATTAACTATAATATAAAAAAATAATCGCATAAAAATCGTATTTTATTAAAATAGAACATAATATTATTGATATATTTAATATCTTGTTACTAAAAATCAATATATCAAAAAAACAATACTTCATTAAAAAACATTTAACCATTTTGTTATTTTTATTGTTATAAATTATCACTTATAGTTATTAAAAATTGATAACTAATAACTATTAATTATAATAGGAAATATCATGGATTCAAATTTATTAAAAGTTTTTGTTTCTGTTGTTAAAAATAATAGTTTTTCTCAAGCTGCAATTGAACTTGATTGTGCTCAGTCAAATGTGACATCAAGAATAAAACAATTAGAAAAAAATTTAGGTTATCCTCTGTTTTATAGGCTCTCAAAAGGAGTTAAACTTACTTATGAGGGTGAAAAACTTTATCCAAATGCTCTAGAAATTATTCATAAGATTGAGAAAACTCTTCTTAAAATGAATGACTCAAATAAAAAAGAAATAATAAAAATATCTTCAACCCAAGCAAATGCTCCAATTAGATTGGTACCTTTTATTTCAAATCTAAAAAAAGATTTTCCAAATATGAAAGTTGAACTCTACACAAATACTTCATTATCAATCATTGATGCAATTATTAATTATGAAATTGATATAGCTTTTGTTTGTGGTAAGCCTGAACATAAAGATATATTGATATTAAAAGAGTATGAAGAAGAACTTTATATTGTTGAGTCACTTGATGATAATAGTCAAAATTGTGTGTTTACATATATAAATTCTTGTGTTTATTATAAATATTTAGCTGCTTTTCTAAGAAGTACTGGAAATAACAGTTTTGAAACAGTGATTATTGAAAATTATGAAACAATTTTAGCTTGTGTTGAATTAGGAATGGGAAAATCAATACTTCCACTTAATCTAATAAAAAAATATGGATATGAAAATAAATTGAAAATGACAAAAGTTGATTCAACTAATACAAATTTTTCTACATGTTTGATTTGTAAAAAAGATAATATCCCTGAAATTAGTGATTATTTAATTAATATAAAAATTTAAAAGAGAAAAAATGAAAAAATTTGATTTATTTATTATTGTTTATTGTATTATCATTGTTTTATCTGTGATGTATGCAACTCAACCATTACAACCACTTCTTGCTCGTCAATTTAATGTCTCTATTACAAAAGCTTCGCAATTTACGGCAATTATCATGCTATTTTTAGCAATCTCACCAATAATTTATGGATATTTATTAGAAAAAGTAAATGCTAAAAAGATGTTAATAAACTCTTCAATAGTTTTATTTGTTACGAATATCTTTTTAGGATTATCTACTAATTATGAATGGTTTTTATTTTTTAGAACAATTGAAGCCTTAGTTGTTCCAGCAATTCTTACTTCACTTATGAGTATTTTGGCAAATATCGATAAAGAGAATGTTAAATTTAATATGTCGATTTATGTTGCAGCTACAGTTTTTGGTGGTTTAGTAGGAAGAATTTTTTCAGGATTTATAGCAACTAATTTTTCTTATCAATATGTATTTTATTCTTTATCTCTTGCTATTTTAATCTCAATTTATTTTGTAAATAAATTATCTTATGAGGGTGAAGCTACAATTGTAAAACCTAAAATAAGTGATGTATTATCAATTTTAAAAGATAAAAGATTTTCAACTATATATTTATTGATGTTTTGTGTATTTTTCGTTTTTGCAGGAGTTTTAAATGTATTACCATTTAGGGTAAAAGATATCTCTTCAGAGACTTCAGAGTTTCAAATATCTTTACTTTATTTGGGATATGGAATGGGAATTTTAGTCTCTTTAAATTCAAAAAAGATTATCAAATATTTTAGAAATGAAATAAACACTATTTTAGTTGGTTTGATATTCTTTTTATTTATAACTATATTTTTAACTGTTCCAAATATTATTACAATGTTTATGTTGTTATTTTTATTTTGTTTAGGAATGTTTACTGTTCATACTGTAAGTACAGGATTAGCTAATTCTATGAAATCTTCACAAAAATCTTTAACATCAGGAATGTATCTTACTTTTTATTATTTAGGTGGAGCAATGGGTTCTTATATTCCTTCAATTATATATGAAAAATTTGGATGGAATGTTGTTATATATATGTTTTGTGCTATTTTATTTATGATTATGCTTTTAATTGTAAAAAGAAGAAGAATTTTTTAAAAGGAATAAGATGTTTAAAATAACAAATATTGACCATTTGGTTTTGACTGTAAAAGATATAAATAAAACTGTTGAATTTTATGAAAAACTTGGAATGAAAAAAGAGATTTTTGGTGAAAATAGAGTTGCTTTAAAATTTGGAAATCAAAAAATAAATTTACATAAATTAGGAAATGAATTTGAGCCTAAAGCTTTTAATGTAAAAGAGGGGAGTGCAGATTTATGTTTTATTATTGATTCAAAACTTAGTGAAGTAAAAAAATATTTAGAATCAATAGGTATAAAAATAGAAAAAGGAATTGTTAATAGAACAGGTGCAAATGGAAAAATTGAATCCATTTATCTACGTGACCCTGATATGAACCTAATTGAACTATCAAATTATATTGAAGTTTAATTATCTGGCATATCTTTTAACAAAGTCATTCTCATCCAAGCAGAAGTAGTGATTTTTACTCCTACTTCTTTTGACATTTTTAAAGCTTGTTCTTCAATCCAATCTTTTTCTTTTTGATTAAGTGCAACAGGAATAGCTGTATTTCTTACTTCCTCAACAGCTTTTTTAGGTCGTCCTGCTATTTTCTTTTTTGAGATTTTTTCTTCTAAAACTTTTTCATCAGTTTTGATTTTAGATGAATTTAGTTTTAATTTATCTGCATATCCCATTTTAAGCCTTTAAAACGTTTTTTAGATTAATCATATCTTCTATTGCATTTCTATAAATATGTCTTTTAAATCTATTATTTCCAGCTTTGTTTTCTACATATTCACAATCAAATAAAGAGTCTTCTAAAATAGATGATTCCCTTACAAATATTATAGGAATTTCAACTTTTCCATAAAGTTTTTTTAGTTCTTCTTCTAAATACTCTTTTAGTTCAGTGGCTTTGTTATTGTTTTTTGTTCTATTAACTACAATAATGATATTTTTATTTATTTCCATAACATCTTTTAGTGTTGCAAGTGTTGCTTGTACATCAACAATTGATGTTAATGTAGGAATGATTACTTTATTAACTTGTTTTATTACTTCATTTATTCTTTTATCTTTAAATCCACCAAAATCATAAACTACATTTTCATCAAATGGGATTTCTTCATACTCTTCACTTGAAACTAAAAACCCTTTTTCTTCAGGCATTAGGTTGTGAGCTGATGAGTGGGAGTCATTTGTTACATATGTAAATTCTAACATTTGAGAGATTTGAACAGATAATGTTGTTTTTCCAACACCACCTTTAATACTATAAACAACGTAAGACATGCATTTCCTTAATTATTTCTATATATAAATATATAATATTATATTTTATAGATTGAAATTATAACAAAATATTTATTTATATAAAATATATAACTTATATAAAAATAATATATAGTTCTATATATAAATATATTTTGTTCTAAAAGTATATAAGAATTATAGTAATTTATTTTTATGTAACTAGCATATAAATATAATCCTACTAGAATTTTAGACAAGGAAATTTAATGAAAAAAAGTTTTATGATTTTAATTATGGGAATATTTGCAAATGCACATTTTTTAACATCAATTCCTAGCAGTGATTATATTAATGAAAAAAAAGATTCAAATTTAAAAATTGATGTTATGTTTATTCATCCATTTGAACAAACTGGAATGACAATGGAAAAACCAATTGGTATATTTTTAGAATCAAAAGAAAATGTTTTACCTTTAGTTGAAACAAAAAAATTAGAGCATAAAGCTTGGAGTACAAATTATCAAATCAAAAAACCTGGTATTTATAAATTTTTTACAGAGCCACAACCATATTTTGAACCAGCTGAAGAAAAATTTATTTCTCATGTACCAAAATTAATTGTAAGTGCTTTTGGAATAGAAGATGGTTGGGATACGCCTCTTGGATTAAAATATGAGATTATACCAATGGTAAAACCTTTTGGTTTATATTCTGGAAATATTTTTCAAGGGAAAGTTTTACATAATGGAAAACCTGCTTCAAATGTAGAAGTTGAAGTTGAACTTTATAATGAATTTGGTTTAAAAGCTCCAACAGATGCACATATTACACAAGTAGTAAAAACTGATGACAATGGAGTTTTTTCTTTTGTAATGAATCACAAAGGTTGGTGGGGATTTGCAGCTTTAATAGAAGAGGGTGAAAAAGAGTTTGAAGGTAAAAAATATCCTATTGAAAATGGTGCTTTACTTTGGATAAAAGCTTATTAGGATAATTTATGCATATTTCAGATGGAATAATTAGTGTTGAAGTAGCTATAACAACAGGTGTTGTAGCTACTTTATTTTGTGCTTATGCATTAAAAAAATTATCAAATGAAAAAATAGCTTTAGTAGCAGCTTTGAGTGCTCTATTTTTTGTAACTTCATTTATTCATATACCTTTTGGTCCTACACAAATTCATTTGATGTTACTTGGATTTATAGGAATTTTTTTAGGAAATTTAGCTTTTTTATCTATATCAATTGCTTTAATATTACAAGCTTTACTTTTAGGTTTTGGTGGGCTAACTTCACTTGGTGCAAATATAATAATTATGGCAATGCCAGCATATATGGTATATTTAATCTTTAAATTAAATATTATGAAAAAGATAAATGAAAAAATTAGATTTTTTTTAGTTGGATTTATTGGTGTTTTTATTTCATCAGTTTTTTTATTTATAATTTTAGTTTTATCAAAAGAAGAATATTTAGCAGTTGGATATTCTGTAATCGCTGTAAATATTCCAACAATGATTTTAGAAGGTATAATAACTCTTTTCTTATTACTTTATATAAAAAAAGTAATGCCTACTCTTTTAAAGGATACTAGTTTATGTTGAGATATTTGATTTTTTTAATTTTACCAATATTTTTATTTGCACACAAAATAAATCTTTTTACGGATTTTGAAAATGAAAATCTTTTTATAAGTTCATATTTTGCAAATGCAAAACCATGTATGAATTGTAAAGTTGAAATAAAAGATAAAAAAAACAATATTTTATTAAGTGATAGTTTAGATTCAAATGGTGAATATAATTTTAAAACAAATCAAAAAGAGTTAATTGTATTGGTTGATGCAGGCGCAGGTCATATAGTTACAAAAGAGATAAAAGAAACTATAGTAGCAAAAAATGAAATTACTGAAGATAAAAGTAGTGAAAGTGAAGAACTAAAAAAACTTAAAGAAAAAAATAGAGATTTAGAGAATAAAATAAAAGTTTTAGAAGAACAGCTTGATTATTTTGAAATATTTAAAGTTATATTTGGATTAATTATCATTGCTTTGATTTTTATGGTTCTAAAAAGAGTGAAAAATTGATAAGTTTTAATCCTGCAATTTCACTTATTTGTGCATTTGTTTATAGTTTGATTTTGAGTTTTTCTACTTTTGAGTTTTATTTTTTAATTCCTTTAATTTTTTTGATTATTGTGAATTTTGATAATCTTCTTAAAGTATTAAAAAAACTACTATTTCTAAACCTTTTTATATTTGCAATATTTGTATTTGTTTGGATTCAAAATAGTTTAGTTGAAGCTTTAAATATCTATGTAAGAACTAATATGATTATATTTTTTAATCTGTTGCTTTTTTTTAATTCAAAAGGTTTGGATATTGTAAGAGGATTTTATCTATTAAAATTCTCAAGTAGATTTGTTTCAACGTTTTATTTTACTTGGAAAATGATAGTTGAGTTGCAAGATGATTTTAAAAATATAAAAACTACACTAGTAACAAGAAGTTTTCATAGTAAAACAAATCTTTTAATCTATCAAACCTATGGTAATATTTTAGGTTTATTATTTGTAAAATCAATCCAAAAAGCACAAAATTTAAAAGATAGTTTTGAATTAAGAGGTTTTAATGGAGAGATTTATTTAAGTGATAGTTTTAATCTAAATAAATTTGATTTTTATCTAATAATTACAGTTTTAATAACATTTATTTTGAAGGTTTTTGCATGAGTTGTTCTATAACATTAAAAAATGTTTCATATTCAAATGGAAGTAATCTTTTATTTGAAAATATAAATCTAAGTGTAGGACATGAAGAAAAAGTTGCAATTATTGGCTCAAATGGTGTTGGTAAAAGTTCACTTCTTAGAATAATCGCAGGACTTGACGAGTCTTATTCTGGGGAGTTATATCTTTTTCATAATTTGATTAAAAATAAAAAAGATTATAGAAATTTTCGTTTTGAAGTTGGATATTTACCTCAAGATATTAGCAGTTTCTTTTTATCTGCAACTGTTATTGAAGATGTAATGTTTAGTTTAAGAACTACAGGAACAAAAAAAGAAGAGGCTTATCTAAAAGCTTTAGAAATGCTAGAAGAGTTAGAAATATCACACTTAAAAGATAGAATAATTTATGAATTAAGTGGTGGTGAACAAAAAATTGTTGCACTTGCTGGTATTTTGATAACTAAACCAAAAATTTTACTTTTAGATGAACCAACAAATGCCTTAGATGAAAATTCTGAAAAAAGAATTATAAATATTTTAAATTCAATAAAAAAATCTATGGTAATAATCTCTCATCATAAATCATTTATTCAACAATTAACTCCCACAATTTATAAGTTAGAATCTAAAAAATTAGAAATAAACATATAGTTTTTTAGATTTTAAGGTAGAATAGAATTTATTAATTAATCGTAAAGATTTATAAAATAACTAAGGAAAAGTTATGAATAAAATATTTAAATTAGCCACTTTAATTATATTATGTTCTTCATTTGCAAATGCAAGTACACAAGATGAAGCAAAAGCACTTGTTATGAAAGGTTTAGAATTTTGCAAAAAAGTTGGTGTAACAGCTTGTGTTGAAGAATTTAATAAACCTGAAAGTGAATTTGTAAATGGTGATTTATACATTTGGGCAAATGATTTTGATGGAGTTATTACTGCTCATCCTAAAAAACCTTTAAAAGGAAAAAATCTTTACAAATATAAAGATAAAGCTGGAAATCAATTATTTAAAAATTTCATAGATAAAGTAAAATCTGATGGTTCAGGTTGGGTTGATTATGTTTGGGATCATCCTACAAAAGATGAACAAACATTAAAGACATCTTTTGTTATTGGTATTGGCGAAAATCAACTAATAGGTGCAGGGATTTATAAAGAGAAATAAGTTATTAAAATTACAGGAGATTATCATGGGAAACATCATGTATCATTATTGTAATGTTGATGCTTTTAAAGCAATAATACAAAATAAAACTTTATGGCTTAGTTCAGTTTATAATTTAAATGACTATAAAGAAATTCATTGGATTAAAGAAAAAGTTTTAAAAAGAATTCAAGAATTAACAACAAAAAATAATTATGAAAAGTTTAATACATTTTTAAAATTATATGAAAAAAAACAACCAAATGTTTATATCGCTTCTTTTTCAAAAGGTGAAGATTTATTAAGTCAATGGAGAGCCTATGCAAATGATGGATATGGTGTTGCTATTGGATTTAATACTGAATATTTTAAAGAGAATAAACTAATAAAAACATCAAAAGTTTTGTATGATGAAGAACAACAAAAAAAAGAGATTGAAGAGATATTAGAACCTCTTTTTAAATTTGAAGATAAATTTGATTTTTCAGCTTTTGAATTTGAAGAGTTTTGTGAAAATATTATAAATGAAATAAATTATTTATCAGCTAAATCAAAAAATGAACTTTTTATGGAAGAACAAGAAATTAGACTTATTCATACACCTTTAATTATTGAAGATAAAGAAACTAAAAGATTTATTTTTAAAAAGAATATTTCAACGATGCTATTTCGTGCAGTTTGTGGAAATTTGATACCATATTTTGAACTAAAATTTGATAACTTTAATGAAGAAAATGAACCAATATTAGAGATAATAAAAGGACCAAAAAATAAGTTTATAGACCAAGAAATAAGAATATTTTTAGCTAATAATGGTTTTTATAACGTAAAAATAAAAAGTTCAAAATCATCATATAGATGATTTAAAAACTTTGTTGATATTTTTTATAAAACATTACACATAATAAAGCACCAGTTCCAGCCATAATTGCACCTACAAGTGAAGGATAATTATAAGACAAACCAAAAAATAGAGGTATTCCTCCAAAAAATGCTCCCAACGAATTTGCAACATTAAATGCAGCTTGCATAAATGCAGCAGCTAACATTTCTGAGTGTTTTGCACTTTTTAACATTACCATATTAATTGGTGTACCAATTGACATAGCTAAAGCTCCACAAATAAAAGTAAGAAGAACAGAAATGATTTTATTCTCTGAAAAAAAGAATACTAAAATAAGTGAAATAACCATAAATGATAAAAGCATTATAGTTGCGATTGCAGGGTCTTTTTTATCAGCTAAATAACCACCTAAAATATTACCAACAACCATACCAGCACCAGCAACAATCATTAAATATGAAACACTTGAAGCATCAAATTGTGATACATGAATTAAAAGAGGAGCAATATAACTAAACCAAGTAAACAGTCCTCCAAAACCAATCGCAACAATAGTTAAAATATGCCAAGCTTTAATTGTTTTGAAAAATTCTAACTCTTCTTTGAAAGTTACAGTTTTTAAAGGTTTTAATTTTGGCAACCAAAGATATAAAGATAAAATTGTTAATAATCCAAGTAATGAAACTATTGCAAAAGCATATCTCCAATGAAGACTATGCCCAATAAAAGTAACAAATGGAACCATAAGTAAAATTGCAATAGTAAGTCCTGTAAACATGGATGAAATAGCTTGTGCTTCTTTGCCTTTTTGAGCTAATTTTGTTGCAACTACAGTTCCAACTCCAAAAAATGCTCCATGGGGAAGGCCTGCAAAAAATCGTGATATTAAAAGTGTATTGTAATCAGGTGCAATAATTGAGAAAGCGTTGAATATTGTAAATAAAATCATTAATGTAATTAGTATATATTTTGGAGGAAATTTTGCACTAAGTGCAACTAATGTTGGAGCTCCAATAACAACTCCAAATGCATAAGCAGAGATGAGGTGTCCAGCAACAGGAATAGAAACATCTATTGAATTTGCAACATCAGGAAGTAATCCCATAATTATAAATTCAGTAGTTCCTATTGCTAAACCTCCCAACGCTAAAGGGAATAATTGTTTAGTCATATATTTTTTACCTTTTTTATTTTTTCGAATTTTAGTAAAAAAAGATAACTTCAAACTTAATATAACAAATAATTTAGCATAAGATATTTTTAATATTATTTTAAGTATAATCCTGAACTTTTTTAGAAAACTCTACCAAGTTTCCTAGAATCGGAGTATCGTTTCAACTTAATGTTGATTTGCACGAGAAGCTTGAGTAAAGCTTATAATTACTCAAACCAATTTATATAAAGGAAAGAAATGCCTACAATCAATCAGCTTGTAAGAAATGAGCGAAAAAAGGTGATTAAAAAATCTAAATCACCAGCACTTAAAGAGTGTCCACAAAGAAGAGGAGTATGTACAAGAGTATATACAACTACACCTAAAAAACCTAACTCGGCTTTAAGAAAAGTTGCAAAAGTTAGATTAACAACAGGATTTGAAGTTATTTCATATATCGGTGGAGAAGGTCACAACTTACAAGAACACTCAATTGTGTTAGTAAGAGGGGGAAGAGTTAAGGATTTACCTGGGGTTAAATACCACATCGTTAGAGGTGCGTTAGATACTGCTGGTGTTGCAAACAGAACTGTTGCAAGATCTAAATATGGTACTAAAAGACCAAAAGCCGGTAAAAAATAAGTAGAAGGATAAAAAAATGAGAAGAAGAAAAGCTCCAGTTAGAGAAATTATGGCTGATCCTATCTACAATAGTAAAGTGATCACAAAATTTGTTAATGCAATTATGTTAGATGGTAAAAAATCAACTGCTGAAAAAATCTTATACGGTGCAATCGCAAACTTAGATGCGAGAGGTGAAGAAAAAGGTTTTGATTTATTCGAAAAAGCAATTGAAAATGTTAAACCACTTTTAGAAGTAAGATCAAGAAGAGTTGGTGGGGCTACATACCAAGTTCCTGTTGAAGTTAGAGCTGTAAGAAGACAAACTTTAGCATTAAGATGGTTAGTGGAATATGCTAGAAAAAGAAATGAAAGAACTATGGTAGAAAGATTAGCTAACGAGTTATTCGAAGCTGCTAATGAAAGAGGTTCATCTTTCAAGAAGAAAGAAGATATGCATAGAATGGCAGAAGCTAATAAAGCATTTGCACACTACAGATGGTAGGATTATAATATGGCAAGAAAAACACCACTTAACAGAGTTAGAAATATCGGTATTGCTGCTCACATTGATGCAGGAAAAACAACAACTACTGAAAGAATTTTATTCTATACAGGTGTTTCACACAAAATTGGTGAGGTTCACGAAGGTGCTGCAACAATGGACTGGATGGAGCAAGAGCAAGAAAGAGGTATTACAATTACTTCTGCTGCTACAACTTGTCATTGGACACACCCAAAAACTAAAGAACAATTACAAATAAACATCATTGACACTCCGGGTCACGTTGACTTTACAATTGAAGTTGAGAGATCTATGAGGGTTCTTGATGGTGCTGTTGCAGTATTCTGTTCTGTTGGTGGGGTTCAACCACAATCTGAAACAGTTTGGAGACAAGCTAATAAATATAGAGTACCAAGAATGATATTCGTTAATAAAATGGATAGAACTGGTGCAGATTTCTTTAGCGTTGAAAGACAAGTTTCTGAAAGATTAAAAGCAAATCCAGTTCCAATTCAAATTCCAATTGGTGCAGAAGAAAACTACAAAGGTATTGTAGATTTAGTTCAAATGAAAGCAATCGTTTGGGATGATGATGCGGCAATGGGTTCAAACTACCATGTTGAAGAAATTCCAGCTGATTTAGTTGATCAAGCTAATGAATATAGAGAAAAAATGGTTGAAGCTGCTGCTGAATCTTCTGAAGAATTAATGGAAAAATACTTAGAAGGTATTGAATTAACTGAAGAAGAAATCGTTGCAGGACTTAAAAAAAGATGTTTAGCAATGGAAATTACTCCAATGACTTGTGGAACAGCTTTCAAAAATAAAGGGGTTCAAACTTTACTAGATGCAGTTGCTATGTATTTACCAGCTCCAACAGAAGTTGCTGATATTAATGGTGAAACTCAAGATGGTGAAGCAGTTATCGTTCCTTCAAGTGATAATGGTGAAGTTGCAGCATTAGCATTTAAAATTATGACTGACCCATTCGTTGGACAATTAACATTTGCAAGGGTTTATAGAGGAATCTTAGAATCTGGAACATATGTATTAAATTCAACAAAAATGAAAAAAGAAAGAATCGGAAGATTACTTAAAATGCATGCTAATAACAGAGAAGAGATTAAAGAGCTTTATGCTGGAGAAATTGGAGCTGTTGTTGGATTAAAATATACAATTACTGGAGATACATTAGCTTCTGAAAAAGATCCTGTTATCTTAGAAAGAATGGAATTCCCAGAACCAGTTATCTCTGTTGCAGTTGAGCCAAAAACAAAAGCTGACCAAGAGAAAATGGGTATTGCTTTAGGAAAATTAGCTGAAGAAGATCCTTCATTCAGAGTAAATACTGATGAAGAAACTGGTCAAACAATTATTTCTGGAATGGGTGAATTACACTTAGAAATTATTGTTGACAGGATGAAAAGAGAGTTTAAAGTAGAAGCTGAAGTTGGAGCACCACAAGTTGCTTATAGAGAAACTATCAGAAATGCTGTTAAACAAGAATATAAATATGCAAAACAATCTGGTGGTAAAGGTCAATACGGTCACGTATTCTTAGAAATTAAACCATTAGTTGGAAGCGAAGAAAACTTTAAATTCAACAATGATATTAAAGGTGGGGTAATTCCAAAAGAATATATTCCTGCAGTTGAAAAAGGTTGTGCGGAAGCAATGCAAGGTGGTATTTTAGCTGGATATCCAATGGTTGATATCGAAGTTACTGTTTATGACGGTTCTTACCACGACGTTGACTCATCTGAGATGGCATTTAAATTAGCTGCTTCAATGGGATTCAAACAAGCTTGTAGAAGTGCAGCTGCTGGTGCAGTTATTCTTGAGCCAATCATGAAAGTTGAAATTGAAACTCCTGAAGATTATATGGGAGATGTTATTGGGGATTGTAATAAAAGAAGAGGACAAGTTCAATCTATGGATGACAGAGCTGGTATCAAATTAGTTACTGCAATGATTCCATTATCAGAAATGTTCGGATACTCTACAGACTTAAGATCTATGTCTCAAGGTAGAGCTACATACTCAATGATTTTTGATAACTATTCTGAAGTTCCAAAAAATGTTTCAGAAGAAATTATGAAAAAGAGAAATGGTTAATTTTAACTTTTCTTAAAATTAAAAAGGGATGTGCATTTGCATATCCCTTTTTTTTTGAATTAAATTTATTTAAATTATTTTATATATTAATTAGATAGAATAAATCAAAATATTTTAAATAAATTTAAAAAATGGATAAAACTTGAGAATAGAAAATAATCATGAACTATTGCCAACTATTAAAACTGCAGGTGTTATTCTAAGGCCATCAAGTCCTGAATTAAAAAATACTTTTTATGAAATAAAAAAATTATTTGAAGATTCAAATATAGAAATTTTACTTGAAAATAATTCTGCTGCAATGATTGGATTAGAAGGTTATTCATTAGAAGAATTATGTAATAAAGTAGATTTTCTAATCTCTGTTGGTGGAGATGGAACTTTACTTTCAGTAGTTAGAAAATCATTTAAATATGATAAACCAGTTTTAGGAATAAATCTTGGTACATTAGGATTTTTAACAGATATTTCAATGGAGCAATTACCAGAATTTATTAAAGATTTAAAAAATAATATATATAAAATTGATAATAGAATGATGGTTGAAGGAAGCGTAAATTTAAACAAATTTGTTGCTTTTAATGATATTGTAATTTCAAGAAAATCTATTTCATCAATGATAAAAATCAAAGGTAAAATAGATGGAAAATCTTTTAATACATATTATGGCGATGGTGTAATTATTTCAACACCAACTGGTTCAACGGCATATAATTTATCTGTTGGAGGACCTTTGGTTTATCCTTTAACAGAGGCATTTATTATTACACCTATTGCTCCTCATTCGCTAACTCAAAGACCTCTTGTAATGCCTGCATATTTTGAAATAGAGTTTAAAATTATGGACAATCAAGGTGCTGTTGTGATTGTTGATGGACAAGATATTTATGAAATAGAACAAAATCAATCAATTAAAATAAATATAGCAAATAAAAAAGCAAAAATGTTACATCGAATTCAAAGAAATTATTTTGAAGTTTTAAATGAGAAATTAAGATGGGGAAATTAAAAATTGATTACTAGAGTTTATTTAAAAGAGTGTTTGTCTTTTGATGAAGTTGATTTAGAGTTTGATAAAGGTTTAAATATTTTTACAGGACCAAGTGGTGCTGGTAAATCTATTTTAATGCAATCAATTTTATCACTATTTGCATTATCAGAAGTAAAAGCAAATATTGGTGAAGTTATTTTAAGTGAAACAAATATTTGTGATGAAACTTTTGATATTTCAGTTGATGATGAAATTGTAATAAAAAGTATTAAAAAAGATAAAGTAAGATATTTTTTAAATAATCAAACAATTTCAAAAAAGAATCTTTCTGATTTTTCTACAAGATTAATAAAACATTTAAATTTAAAAGATACATCAGAATTTGATAGTCCAAAATTGATAGATTTTTTAGATAAATTAACTCTAAAAAGTACTAAAGAGTTTAAAGAGATAAAAGATAATTTTGATAGTTTATATAAAGAGTTACAAAAGACAAAAAAAGAGTTAGATAAAATAAAAGAAGATGAAAAAAAACTTGAAGATTTAAAAGAATTTGCAAAATTTGAGATTGATAAAATTGAACAAATTAATCCATCAGTTGATGAATATGAAGAGTTAAATTCGTTAAAAAAGAAATTGGCAAAAAAAGAAAAAATTGAAGTTGCGATTAAAAAAGCATCACCAATATTTGAATTTAATCATAGTGTTATAAATGCTTTAGAATTGATGGAAGTTGATTCTAATTTTTTTGATGAAGCTATGAATGAATTAAATAATATATTTGAAAAGTTTTCTGATACATTACATGAATTAGAAGATACAAATATCGAAAAAGTTTTGGATAGAATTGAAAAGCTATCATCTTTACAAAAAAGATTTGGTTCAATAGAAGAGTGTTTAAAATATAAAGAAGAAAAAAAAGTTGAATTAGAATCTTATGAGAATATTTTCTTTCAAAAAGAAAAACTAGAAAAAAAATATGAAGAATTAAACAATGAAATAGATAAATTGGCATCTTTAATTTCAAAATATAGAAAAGATTCTGTTTTAATTTTAGAAGAAAAAATAAATGAATATTTAAAATTTTTGTATTTAAGTAATGCAAAAATTATATTAAAAAATAAAAATCTTGATTTTACAGGAATTGATGAAGTTTTTTTTGAATTAAATGGAGTCTCTTTAGAAACAATCAGTTCAGGAGAATATAATAGATTAAGATTAGCTCTTCTTACATCAATGAGCGAATTTGATATTGTTGATAATGGAATATTATTTTTAGATGAAATTGATGCAAATTTAAGTGGAAAAGAGAGTGATGCAATATCAAAAGTACTTACGAGATTAAGTAAATCTTACCAAATTTTTGCAATTTCTCATCAGCCTCAATTAACTTCAAGTGCAAATCAACATTTTTTGGTAGATAAACATAATGGAATATCAACTGTAAAATTATTAAATAATAAAGAAAGAATAAATGAAATCGCAAGAATGATAAGTGGTGAGAATGTAACTTCTGAAGCAATTGATTTTGCAAAAAACTTATTAAATTAACAAAAACTTGACAAATTAGCACTACAATAGATATTATATATACAATAAAAACTATGGAGAGTTGAATGTTTTCTAACATGTCTATAAAAGGTAAAATTTTAATCCTTTCTTTAATTTCAATAATAGTTATTTCAGTAGCAATTACTATTGATTCAATATATTCTATTAAAAAGTTTTCGAAAGAAAACATTGAAAAATTTAAAGAAGAAGCATATGTTAAAAAAGAAGCAGAATTAAAAAATTATGTTTCTTTAGCTATCAAAACAGTGGAAGCCTACTATGGTAGAACTGCAATTGATAAGATTAAAGTTGAAGTTCAAGAAGATTTAAAAACACAAACAAATTTTCTTTTTTCAATTTTAGAATCAGAGTATGATAAATTAAAAGGTTCATTATCTGAAGAAGCATTAAAGTATAGATTAAAAAATATAATTGATGCAACTAGATATGGAAAAACAGGATATTTTTGGGTAAATGATACTGATGCTGTTATTGTAACACACCCTATTAAGCCAGCATTAAATGGTAAAAATATGGCTGATTATAAAGATGAAGCAGGTAAAAGAATCTTTTTTGAATTTGCAGATGTTGCAAAGAAAAATGGAGAAGGTTTTGTTGATTATGTTTGGCCAAAGCCAGGATTTAATACTCCTCAACCTAAAGTTTCATTTGTAAAACTTTTTAAACCATATAATTGGGTAATTGGAACAGGTGAATATGTTGATGATGTAACTACTAAAATGCAAGATGAAGCATTAAAAACACTTTCTGAAATGAGATATGCAAATAATGATTATTTTTGGATTAACGATTCAAAACCAAAGATGATTATGCATCCAATTAAACCTGCTTTAAATGGACAAGATTTATCAAATAGTGCAGATGCAAAAGGTAAAAAACTTTTCGTTGAGATGGCAAAAGTTTCAAATGAAAATAAAGCTGGTGGTTTAGTAAAATATTGGTGGGATAAGCCAGAGAAAAAGAATGATCCAAAAGAAAAATTCTCTTATGTACAAAGATTTGAGCCTTGGGATTGGATTATTGGAACTGGCGCATATGTTGATGACATAGAAAATGAAGTTGCATTAATGGAAAAAAATACAAATACACAAATAAATAATATTATTGTAAGTATGAGTATTTTCTCTTTAATTGCTATTATTATCATATATTTAATTTATAATTATTTCATCAAACAAACAATAATTAAACCTTTAGAAAATTTAAATGAAGCTGTAGTAAATATTTCAGAAGGAAATACAAATGCAGACCATATTGAAAAGAAATCAAATGATGAAATTGGACAATTAGTTGATAGCTTTAATGGTTATATAGGAAAATTAAAAGCTGGATATGAAGAAGATGCAAAAGTAATTGAGAATGTTGATGAAGTTATTGAAAAAGTAATAAATGGATTCTATGTATATAAAATAGAAAAGACATCTTCAAATCCTCAAATTCAAAAATTAAGAGATTCAATTAATTCTATGATTGATAGAACAAATGAAAATCTTGTAGGTTTAAATAATATTTTAATTGAATATGGAAATTCAAATTTCTCTATAGGTGATTCAAAAATTGATACAACTAAAGTAAATGGTATTATTTCTTCATTAGCTGCAAGTACACAGTTAATTGGAGTTACTGTATCAGAATTCTTATCTATGATTGTAACAAGTGGAAGAAAATTAAATGAAGATACAAATGTTTTATCAAATGCCGCAAATAAACTTTCAGCTTCTGCAAATGAACAAGCAGCTTCATTAGAAGAAACTGCAGCTGCTGTTGAAGAAATTACATCAATTGTAAAATCAAGTGTACAAAAAGTACATCAAATGTCAAATTTAGCAGCTGAATTACAACTGTCTTCAAAAGAGGGTGAAGTATTAGCTTCTAAAACAAATAGAGCAATGGATGATATTGATGAACAAGTAAAATCAATCAATGATGCTATTACAGTTATTGACCAAATAGCGTTCCAAACAAATATCCTTTCTTTAAATGCGGCTGTTGAAGCTGCAACTGCAGGAGAAGCTGGAAAAGGATTTGCTGTTGTTGCTCAAGAAGTAAGAAATCTAGCAAGTAGAAGTGCTGAAGCTGCAAAAGAGATAAAAAATATTGTTCAAATAGCAACAGCAAAAGCAAATGAAGGAAAATCAATTGCTAATGAGATGATTGGTGGTTATTCTACACTTAATTCAAAAATTAATGAAACAATTACATTAATAGAAGATGTTTCTCAAGGAAGTAAAGAAGAAGAAAAAGGTATTGTTCAAATCAATGATACGATAAATACTTTAGACCAAGCAACTCAAGTAAATGCAAATTCTGCGACAATAATTAGTGGTTTAGCTAATGAAGTAGCAAGCTTATCAGAAAATTTACTAAAAATTGCAGATAGAGCTAAATTTAAAGAAATGAGTAAAAAAGAGATTGAAGATATTGATTTAGTATTTAAAATCTCTAAATTAAAAAATGATCATATTAGATTTAAATTAACAAATTTTGATAAAGTTGGTAGTTCTAAAGTTACATGGAGTGTAACAAAATCATCAGAGTGTGATTTAGGAAAATGGATGTTAGAGCAAGAAAATAGTGGCAAAGCATTTACAAAAACTGAAAACTGGAAAAGTTTAAAAACAAATCATGACCTTGTTCATAATAGTGTTCAAGATTATGTAAATGAAGATTGTAAACCAAACTCTGATAAAGATGTTTTAAATACTTTATCTCAAAAATTAGATAAAGCTACATTGGATGTATTTAAATCTTTAGATCAAATAAAAAGAGATAATGTAATGGATACAAAAGTAATTGAAAAAGTAGAAAAAAAAGAAACACAAGTTAAAATAGAAACTCCAAAAGTTAAACATACTATTGAAACTAAAAATACTGCACATATTACTTCATCAACAAAAGATGATGACGAATGGGAAAGCTTTTAAGCTTTCTCAAACACTTCAAAAATCATAACAAAATCAGATAGATTAAGTCTTATATTTATATTTATTTAAAAATAGGTATAATATTGTATTTTAAAAAGAAAATATTATTAGAATATTAAAAGGAATTTTATGAATAATGAAAAAGTAGAGTTACTTTCACCTGCTGGAAATTTAGAAAAATTAAAAATTGCTATCAAATATGGCGCTGATGCCGTTTATGCAGGAGTAAGTCACTTTAGTTTAAGAATTAGAGCTGGAAAAGAGTTCACATTTGAAACATTTAAAGAGGGAATAGATTACGCACATGCTAGAGGAAAAAAAGTATATGCAACAATCAATGGATTTCCATTCAATTCTCAGATTGATTTATTAAAAAAACACATAGCTACAATGGCTGCATTAAAACCAGATGGATTTATCGTTGCAGCTCCAGGTGTTGTAAAATTATGTAGAGAAATCGCACCTGAGATTGATATTCATTTATCAACACAAGCAAATGTTTTAAATTATCTTGATGCACAAGTTTATTGGGATATGGGCGTAAAAAGAATTGTAGTTGCTAGAGAAATTTCATTAAAAGATGTTATTGAAATTAAAAAACATTTACCAGATATGGAAATTGAGATTTTTGTTCATGGTTCTATGTGTTTTGCATATAGTGGAAGATGTTTAGTAAGTGCAGTTCAAATGGGTAGAGTTCCAAATAGAGGAAGTTGTGCAAATGATTGTAGATTCCAATATACATTATATGCAGCAAATGAAGATCACAATACATTATTTAGATTAGAAGAAGAACCAGGTGTTGGAACATATATTTTTAACTCTAAAGATATGAATTTAGCTTCTCACATAAAAGAAATTTTAGATAGTGGGGCAGTTGATAGTTTAAAAATTGAAGGAAGAACTAAATCTCCATATTATGCAGCAGTAACTGCAAAAGCTTATAGAGAAGCAATTGATGATTATTATGAAGGTAAATTTGAACCAGAAAAATATCAAAAAGAGTTACACACTACAAAAAATAGAGGGTTTACTGATGCTTATTTAATTCATAGACCATTTGAGAAAACAGATTCTCAAAATCATGATTATGCATTAAGTAAAGGTTCTTATGAAGTAACAGGACTTGTAACTGAAGATGAAGAACATTTCTTATGTAAATATAAAGTTTATCCAAATGAAGATATTGAAATCTTTACTCCAATGGGTGAAGAGTTAGTTGAATGTGAAAATGAAATTGGTAAAATCTTCAAAAAAGATGGAATGTATTATATTAATTTCAAAAAAATTTTAACAGAAACAAATAAAGAGTTAGAATCTGTTCATAGTGGTAATGTAAATAAAATAAAACTTCCTGGAAAACTTCCTTATTTAACAATGTTTAGAATTGAGAACGTTGAAGATAATATTGTAGAATAAGCTTTTAAAAGAAATGATTTTTTTTAGGGTTACTCAGAATATTAATATAAAAACAACTGATGGAACAATGGTTTATTATTATAAACTAAAAACTCCATCAGAACTTGAAAATGAAACAGTTTATATTACAACATATGATGATTTTGTTGATATAAAAGAGATTTTTTCAAGGGTAGATAAAACAAAATATTTTGCAAAGAATCTTAATGAAAAAAATATTAGAAATCTTCCAAATTTCCCAATTGAATTAGGAATTCCAAATACTGATGAAGCTAAAAAAAGAGAAGAACAAAAAAATATAGATTTTTTTGATTTTGAAGAAACTGATATTTTTACGCAATTAAAAAATATTCAAAAAGATGAAATTTCTATCGCTTTAATTGGTGGAATTGGTACTACAATTAGTGAGATAATTTCATCTTGTACTGCATTACGAATTTTGTATAATAAATTAAAAGAGTTATATAAAAATATTAAATTTGATATTTATATAAATGCTTCAAATAACAGTTATTATACAAGAGATAGAGATATTTATAAAACTCAAAAATATATTAGTAATATTTTCCCTTTAAGTATAACATCAAAAAAACTTTGTGAATATGATTATTTTATTGATAATAGTATGCATATGGATAAATTATTAGAAGAATTAAATAATGTTGATGCATGGCTATATAAATTTGGAATTAATTATAAAAAAATTAATGAAGAAGATAAATATAATGTATTAGATTTAATCAATTATAAACCTCAAGATACATTAATTCAAAAACTTGATGAAGCAAAAAGAAAAGGAAAACTACTACTTTTTCATCCTTATTCTGCAAATATAAATAAATCAATTCCTCAAGCTACTGCAATAGATTTATTAAAAGAATTATTAGCAAAAGCTGATGATTATATGATAATTACAACTTTACAAATAGATTCTAAAATAAAAGAAGATAATTATATAGATTTATCAAAAGAATCAAAAACTATAAATGATTTTATTTATATAGTTTCAAATATGGATAAAGTTATTACAACTGATACTTCAACTTATCATATAAGTGATGCTTTTATGATTCCTACAGTTGCATTTTTTACCGATAAAGATTTTGAAAGAAAGATAAAGTATTATAAATATGTTAAACCAATATTTGTAAAAGACAAAACAAAAAACTTATCAAAATTTATTTACGAAAATGAAAAACTTACAATTTATAAATCAGAGTCATGGCGAAAACTAAAAATAGATAGGATTATAAAACTATTAGAAAATTTTTGATATAATCTTGCACTTTTAAAAAAATAAAAAGGAAAAAATAATGAATTTTATATCAATATTAATGGGTAGTAAATCAGATTATGAAATTATGAAACATTGTGCTGATACATTTGAAAAATTTAATGTAAAGTATGAGTTAGTAGTTTCTTCAGCTCACAGAAGTCCAGAAAGAACAAAAAATTATATTAAAGAAGCTGAAGAAAAAGGCGCAGTAGCATTTATTGCAGCTGCAGGAATGGCAGCACACTTAGCTGGTGCAGTTGCAGCAAGTACAACTAAACCAGTTATTGGAGTTCCTATGAAAGGTGGAGCAATGGATGGTATGGATGCTATGCTTTCTACTGTTCAAATGCCAGCAGGTATGCCAGTTGGTACTGTTGCATTAGGAAGAAGTGGTGCAGTTAATGCAGCATATTTAGCTATGCAAATTTTAGCTATTACAGATAAAGAATTATCTACAAAATTAAAAGAAGATAGAATCGTTCAAGCAAAAAAAGTTGAAAGTGATTCTAAAGACGTTGAAGTAATTTTATAATGAAGCCAATCGCACTATTTACTGTACCAAACTGTAAATGGTGCGAAGAAGCAAAATTTTATTTCAAAAGCAAAAAACTAAAATATAACCTTATAGATTTATCTAAAAATAAACAAGCATTAAAAAATTGTCAAAAACATTGTTCTGGTGCTCCCGTAATTTTGATAGGAAATAGATGGATTTGTGGTTTTGACAAAAATAAAATAAATAAAGAGTTAGGAATTAAATAGATGATTACATTTTCACAAATGCTATTAAAATTACAAGAGTTTTGGGCAAAACAAGGTTGTAATATTGTTCAGCCTTATGATATTCCTGCGGGAGCTGGAACTTTTCATCCAGCTACACTTTTAAGAAGTTTAGATTCAACACCTTGGAGTACTGCATATGTAGCACCAAGTAGAAGACCAACTGATGGAAGATATGGAGAAAATCCAAATAGATTAGGTGCTTATTATCAATTTCAAGTTTTAATAAAACCAAGTCCAGATAATATTCAAGATTTATATTTACAGTCTTTGGAATTTTTAGGTTTAGATGTTTCAAGACATGATATTAGATTTGTTGAAGATAACTGGGAATCTCCTACACTTGGAGCTTGGGGACTTGGTTGGGAAGTTTGGCTTGATGGTATGGAAGTTACTCAATTTACATATTTCCAACAAGTTGGAGGACTTGCATGTGATCCTGTTGCAGTTGAAATTACATATGGAACAGAAAGACTTGCAATGTATTTACAAGGTGTTGATTCTGTATTTGATATAGTATGGAACGAAAATGAATTTGGAAAAACAACTTATGCTGATGTTCATAAAGAGGGTGAGTATGAGTTTTCAAAATATAATTTTGAAGTTGCAAATACAGAGATGTTATTTAGACATTTTGATGATGCATTTAATGAGTGTAAAGCTTGTCTAGAAGCTGGATTACCACTTCCTGCATATGATCAATGTATGATTGCTTCTCATGCATTTAATACACTAGATGCTAGAAAAGCTATTTCAGTAACTGAAAGACAAAATTATATTTTAAAAGTAAGAGAATTAGCTCAAGGTTGTGCAGTTTTATATAAAGAACAAGAACCTGAAAGACTTAAAAGAATAGGAAAATAAATTTGAAACTTCAAGAAATATATGATGTTTTAAATGAAATTTCTCCTTTTGAACTACAAGAAAAATGGGATAACTCAGGTTTACTTGTAGGTTCAAAAAATGATGAAATTGAAAATATTTATATTAGTATAGATTTGGATGAAGAATTAGTATCTAATATAAAAGAAAAATCTTTGGTTATTACTCATCATCCTTTGATTTTTTCTGGAATTAAAAGAGTAAATTTTGATACATATAGTACAAAAATCTTAAAAGAGCTAATAAAAAAAGATGTGGCATTGATTTCTATGCATACAAACATCGATAAAACACATTTAAATAGATATGTAGTAGAAGAGATTTTAGGCTTTAAAATAAAAAAATCATTAGAGTTTGTTTCTACATGTGATGTAAACATGAATTTTGATGAGTTAATAAAATATGTATCAAAAAAATTAGGTTTAAAAACAATAAACGCTGTAAAGTGTAATGATTTTATAAAAACAATTGCAATAGTTACAGGTTCAGGTATGTCATTAATTGATTATGTTCATGCAGATTGTTTTCTTACAGGTGATATAAAATATCATGATGCAATGGAAGCAAAAGCTAGAGGATTATCACTTATTGACATAAGACACTATGAGAGTGAAAGATATTTTAGTACCTTATTAGAGGGACTTTTAGAAGAATATTTGAAAAAAAATAAATTAAAAGCTATAATAACAGCTTCAAAAAATCCATTTGAGTTTTTTATAGAAGGAGAAACGGTTGAATAAGTATTTACAGGATTTAATCAAATTATCAAAATTTGATACAGCAATTAGTATGTTTGAGCCAAAAATTGAAAATGAAAAAGCTAAGTTAGCAACATTTGTTGAAACGGCAGCAACAATCAAAGCATCAATTAACTCAATTTATTTAGAAGTTGATGATGTTAAATCAAAAAGAACAAAAAACAACATTCATTTAGCAGAATTAAAAACTAAGTTAGAAAATATTGCTAAAAAAAATAAAGATGTTCATAATGAGAAAGAGTTAAAAGCTCTACAATTAGAAGAAGAAATAGCAAAAGAACAAATTGCATTTGCAAATGAAGAGATTGATAGATTAGATAATCTTGCAAAAAATAAAGAAGCAACTTTAAAAGAGTTACAAGAAAAATTAGCAACTGAAGAAGAAGATATAAAAGAGATTCAAGTTGCAGTAGATAATACAATTGAAGAAATCAATAAAGAAAGAAATGTTGTATATCAAGAAAGAAGTGAATTATTAGAAAAATTTGATAATAAAATTTTAACTTTCTATGAAAAAATTAAAAGATGGGCTAAAGATTCAGCTGTTGTACCTGTAAAAAAACAAGCTTGTTATGGTTGTTTTATGAAAATTAATGATAAAACATATGCAGAAGTAATTAAATCAGAAGAGATTATAAATTGTCCACATTGTGGAAGAATTCTTTATAAAGAAGCTGAAGAACTAGAGGCTTAATTTGAGCCTTTTTAGTATATTTTATTACTTAATTTTAAGTGTTATTTATATACTTGCAATTCCTTATTTAATATTTAAATCACAAAATTCTAAATATAAAAAAGCAATTCCAGCAAAGTTCTTTTTAAAAGATAATTCAAGATTTAAAGAGAATGGAGTTTGGTTTCACTCATGTTCAATGGGTGAAACTAAAGCTATTAAACCTTTGATTGAAAAGTATAAAGAGCAAGCTAATATTTCTGTTATTACAAATACAGGATTTGAAGAAGCTAAATCAATTACATCAAACGTAAGATATCTTCCCTTTGAAATTTTTTTACCTTTTTGGATAAATAGACAAAAAGTTTTAGTTGTAATGGAAGCTGAACTTTGGTATATGCTTTTTTTAATTGCAAAAAATAAAGGTGCAAAAACTTTTTTAATAAATGCAAGAATCTCAGATAAATCATATAATTCTTATAAAAGATTTAGTTTTTTTTATAAAAAAATATTTGAAAATATTGATAAAGTTTTTGCACAAAGTGAAATTGATAGAATTAGATTAGAAGAGTTGGGTGCTAAAAATATTGAAGTAATTGGAAATATTAAATTAGCACAATTACCACAAAAAAAGATAGATTTGAAAAAGCCAAGTGGCATTTTGATAACGGCTGCAAGTACTCATGAAAATGAAGAAGAATTGATTATCAAATCATATAAAAAAGAGTTTGGGAAATTAGTAATTGTTCCACGACATCCAGAACGATTTGCTAAAGTAGATTTACTATTAAGTGAATTTGTAAAAGAGAAAAACCTTTCTTATCATAAATTTAGTGAAAAAGAAGATTTTGAATCTGATATAATATTAGTTGATAAAATGGGTATTTTAAATGATATTTATGCAATAAGTGATGTTGTCGTATTGGGTGGAGCATTTGAAAAAATTGGTGGACATAATCCAATAGAACCTGCATTTTTTGGTTGTAAAATTATTAGTGGAAAAAATATATTTAATCAAAAATCTCTTTTTGATTGTATTAAAAACTATTATTTAATAGATAATGATGAAATAGGTGATTATTTAGGGAAAATTGGAGATTTAGAAAAACCAATTTTAACAAAAGCAGGTTCGATTGAACCTATAATAAAGGAGATAGATAAATGGCTGTAACATATGATAAAGCGTATAAATTATTAGCTCAGCAAGAAAAAATATCAAATTCTAAAGCAAAAGAATTAATTGATAGAGGTGTTGTAAAAGTTGGAGATAAAAAAGTTTTAATTGCTCGTGGAGAAATTAGAACTGATACAAAATTTACAGTAAAAGAGATAAATAAAATTAAAGTAATTTTTGAAGATAAAGATATTTTAGTTGTAGATAAACCTGCATTTTTAACTGCAGATGACGTTGCTAAAAAATTTGAAAATGCAATTTTATTAAACAGACTTGATAAAGAAACAAGTGGTGTTATGATGTTTGCAAAAAATGAAGAATTTCAGAAAAAAGCAATCAAAGAGTTTCAAGCAAATAGAGTTTACAAAGAATATGTTGCTATTGTTGAAGGAAAAGTTGTTGATGAAATTGAGATTGATAAACCAATTTTGACAACAAAAGATAGAGGAATGGCTAAATCTAAAATAGATGCAAAAAGAGGTAAACCTGCAAAAAGTACAGTTTATCCACTTTTAGTTGAAGGTAATAAATCTAAAATAAAAATTGTAATTGAATCAGGAAGAACGCATCAAATTAGAGTTCATCTTAATTCTGTTGGATTACCAATTATTGGTGATGCAATTTATGGAAGAGTAAGTTCTAATGTAAATAGGGTTTTACTTCATTCTAAAATAACAAAAATTTTTGATTATACATTTGAGGCAAATGAACCAAAAGAGTTCAGAGTGTATGATTTTAATTAAAAATTAAGCTATCTAAAAATACAAATTCCCAAATTATGGGATTTTGTTAAAAATAAAAACTAAAAAAAAACTTAAATAGACAAAAAGTTTAAACTAACTTAAAGTAAAAACTTAGTAAAATCCCAAACTTTAAATATAAATGTGGAGATATATTTTGTTTGATTCAATAACAGGCTCGATAAGAAATGCAGTAAATAAAATAAGACATCAAGATGATGTTGCAGCGTTAACTAAAGCTACAACTGAATTAAAAAAAGCTTTATTAAAAGCAGATGTTCATCATAAAACTACAAAAGAACTTATAAGTGCAATTGAATTACAAACAAAAAATGCAGGAATTGGACAAGATTCTTTTTTAAGAGCTTTAAAAAGTGAATTAACAAATTTATTAACGACATCTGGAAATCAAGGTTTTGTTTTTTCTTCTACTCCACCAACAATAGTTTTAATGACAGGACTTCAAGGTTCAGGTAAAACTACAACAACAGGTAAATTAGCAAACTATTTAAAAACAAGAAAGAAAAAAGTTTTAGTAGCTGCTTGTGATTTACAAAGACTTGCTGCCGTTGAGCAATTAAAACAAATAGCAGCACAAATTGATGTTGATATATATTTTGATGATGTTGAAAAAGATCCAATTAAAATTGCACTTGCAGCAAAAGAGAAAGCTACAAAAGAACATTATGATGTACTTTTAGTAGATACAGCTGGGCGACTTGCAATTGATGAAGAATTAATGCTTCAATTAAAAAATATAAAAGATGCAGTTAAACCAAATGAAATTTTTTATGTAGCTGATTCTTTAACAGGACATGATGCTACAAAAACAGCAACAACTTTTAAAGAAAAAATTGGAATTGATGGAGTTATTTTATCAAAATATGATGGTGATACAAAAGGTGGAGTTGCTTTATCAATTGCTCACCAAGTTGAAGTTCCATTAAGATTTATCGGTATTGGTGAAAAAATGCCAGACCTTGAAGTTTTTATTCCTGATAGAATTGTTTCAAGACTTTTAGGTCTTGGAGATATTGAAGGACTTGCTGAAAAAACTTCTGCAATTATAGATGAGAAAAAAGCAAAAGAAGTAAGTAAAAAAATTAAAAAAGGTCAATTCAATTTCAATGACTTTTTAGAACAACTTTCAATGATGAGTAAATTAGGTTCTATGAAATCTATTATTGGAATGATTCCAGGTCTTTCACAAATGGCTGGACCTTTAAAAGATATGGATTTTGAGAACTCTGCTGAAATTAAAAGAATTAAAGCTCTAATTAGCTCTATGACATTAAAAGAGAGAGAAGACCCTGAACTTATGAATGCAAGTAGAAAGAAAAGAATTGCAAAAGGTTCTGGTTTATCAGAAGTTCAAATAAATAAAATTTTGAAGCAATTTAAAAATGCTTCAAAAATGGCTAAACAACTTTCTACTAAAGGTGGTATGAAAGGTTTACAAAATATGTTGTCTCAAATGGGACCTGGTGGAATGCCAAAAATTCCAAGATAAATAAATATAAATAGTATTGAGCTGTAAACTCAAAAAGAGTTTAGAATTCAATACTATAATTCAAAAAAGGAAAGAAAACATGACAGTAATTAGATTAACAAGAATGGGAAGAAACAAAAAACCATTTTATAGAATCGTTGTAACAGATTCAAGAAAAAGAAGAGATTCAGGATGGATTGAATCAATTGGTTATTTCAACCCAGTAGTTGAGCCAAAAGTTTTAAAAATTGATGAAGAAAGATATAACTATTGGTTAAGTGTTGGTGCTAAACCATCTGAAAAAGTTAAAAAATTAGCTTCAAAATAATTAGATTAGAAAAATAAAATGATTACTAAATTCATAGAAAATTATGCAAAACTGATTGTTGGAGTACCAGAAGATGTTACTGTAACTAAAGAGTTAATTGATGATAATTTTGCTGAAATAACAATAAGTGTAAATAGTGTTGATATTGGAAAACTTATTGGTAAAAATGGGAATATGATTAATGCTTTAAAAACTATGGCAAATGGTTGTAAAGCAAAAGATGGTGTTTCATATAAAATACAAGTTGTAGTAAAATAAATCTATGAATAATAGTAATGTATATGTTGCAAAACTTGGGAAAGCAGTAGGTCTACAAGGTCATTTAAGACTTTTTATAGACTCTGATTTTCCAGAGCAATTTAAAAAAGGCGCTGTTTTTACTACAAATCGAAATCTTCAACTAAAAGTTTTAGAATACAACTCTTCAAGAGAATTGGTTAAATTTGAGAATTATGAAGATGTTGATACTGCAAAAAAACTTACAAATCAAGAGTTATATTCAACAATTGAACAAACAAAAGAAAGTTGTAAATTAGGCAAAAATGAATTTTTTTGGTTTGATTTAATTTCATGTGAAGTGTTTGAAAATGATTTAAAATTAGGTAAAGTAAAAGAATTACAAAGATATCCATTAAATGACTATTTAGAAATTACAACTGATATTGAACTTGTAAATAAAGGTTATCCAAAAGTTTTTTTAATACCTCATATTTTTGATAAATTTGTTCTAAATGTAGATATTGAAAATAAAAGAATTAATGTAATTAACTCTTTTGATATTCTAGAAAATTCTTAATTTTAATAATTACATCTTCTATTAAATTCATCTTTTGTAAATTCAAGTTCATAAGCTTGGTCAAATTTATTTGATAATAATTTATCAAGAAGTTCTCTTCTTTCATTTTCATCTTTGAATGGTCCGTAATAGATTTCTATTCTATTTTTATCATCTCTACATAAAAGTATATTTGGATTAATTGAAGTAACTTTATCTAAATATTTTTTATATAAAGGACCTTTTATTTTAGCTACATTGATAAACTTTAAAAAACCATCTTCTGACAAATTTATATTCTTTTTAGAACTTGAAATCATTTCTTCCGTATCATTTTGTTTTACTTCCACATTATCATTAGAAGCTTGTTCTTGTTCAATATTATTTTCATTTTGACTTTGTTTATTAACAAGTTCTTCTTTAATTTTTAAAGCTTCTTCTCTTAAAGCTTCTAATTCAGCTTTTTCTTTTTCTAATGCTATTTTTTTCTCTTCTAATGCTATTCTTTCTTTTTCAAGTGTATTTTCTTGGGCTTTTAAAGCTTCTTCTTCTTTTTTCTTTTCTTCTTCTATTAGTTTCTTTTCATTGGCAATTCTTTCAGCCTCTTCATTTTTTTCTTGATTAAGATTTTTATTTGTTAGAAAAGATAATTCTTCATTTAATTTTTTTGAGTTTATATCTTTGATATCAAATTTATATTCCTCTTTAGGCATTTCTTGAACAACAGCTACAGGAGTTTGTTCTTGAACAATCTCTTTTTCTTCTGGTTTAAAGAAACCTAAGAAATAAAGGACAGCACCAATAATTATAAATAAAACAAGTAAAAGAATAACTCCTATTAAAACTTTTTTTAGAGGATTATTTTTAGGCTTTTTTACAAATTCTTCTTGAATTTCTTTAATGTCTGAATTATCATTTTCTTGTAGGGGAATATTTATTTCTCCAGAGCTATCTTTTTTTAAAGAACCATTTTCTACTATAATTGAACCTTCATCTTCTATTACTTTTGTATCTTCTGCCATATTTACTCTTCTTCACAATTATTAAGTTGTTTTTCTTTTAATTTTTTATAATACTCTTTTCTATATGCTTTAAGTTCTTCTTTCTTTTTTTCCCTATACTCTTTATTATATTCTAATCTTTTTTCTTTATTTTGTTCATAATACTCTTTTTTAGTATTTTTATAATCATTTATTTTCGATATTATCGCATCTTTTCTATTATCCATATAAACTTTTTGTTCATGGGCAATAGTTTTTATTTTGGAAAAAAAATTTTCACTACTAAGTTCAGCTTCATAATCAATTTCTTTTTTTGCAATTTTACTTTTTAAGTAATACTCTTTTTTTTTCTTTTTATGAGCTAAAAAATTTCTTTTTCTAATTTGTTTTAATTCGTCTAAATTCATTTTTATAAAATCAACTAGTTAAATTAATTTTTTAATCTATTCACCGTATCAAGCATACTATCAGCTGTAGTAATTGCTTTAGAGTTCGCTTCATAAGCACGTTGTGCTGTAATTAAATCAACCATTTCATTAACTAATTTTACATTTGAAAGCTCAATCATACCTTGTTGTACACTTCCAAATTGGTCAGTTGTAGGATTACCTTCTAGTACATCACCAGAAGCATCACTTTGCATATACAAAGATTCTCCAAGAGGAATTAATCCTGCTGGATTAATAAAATCTGCAAGAGTAATTTGTCCTAAATCAACAGTATCACCTGTTTGTGCATCTGTTGCAGTTACAGTTCCATCTTTACCTATAGTTACGTCAGTTACATTATCAGGGACAGTAATTTCAGGAGATAATAGATATCCATTCCCATTCACAATAGAACCATCAGCATTCAACTTGAAATTACCATTTCTAGTATAAGCTGTTTCACCACTTGGTAGTGTAATTTGGAAAAATCCTTTTCCTTCAATTGCTAAGTCAAAAGTATTAGATGTTGTTTTTAAATCACCTTCAGTGAAATTTTTTTGGATATTTGATATTCTTACCCCTAATCCAACATCTATACCTGTAGGATTTAATGTTGTTTGAGTTGTTCTTCCAGCTGTATAATTTAATGTTTCATACATTAAATCTTGAAATTCCGCTCTATCTTGTTTAAAAGCAGTTGTATTAACGTTTGCGATATTATTTGAAGTAACATCAATTTGATGTTGCATAGAATTCATTCCAGTTGCAGCAGTGTAAAGTCCTCTAATCATAGAAAATCCTTTATTTTTACATATTCTTAATTATATTTTAAGAATAATTAAAATTTGATAAATCACTTAAATTATTTTTTATAAATATTAAGTGTAAATTTAAAACAAATAATATATAATGCATATTTACTGAAAATATTTAATTAAATTACAAGGGATAGTTAATGAAAATTCTAATAGTTGATGATAGCTCAACAATGAGAAGAATTATTGGAAATGTTGTTATGCAATTAGGCTTTTCGAAAGAAAATTTTGATGAAGCTGAAGATGGGGTTAAAGCTTGGAAACTTCTTTGTGAAGCTCATTATGATGTTATCTTGACAGATTGGAATATGCCAAATATGAATGGCTTAGAACTTGTTAAAAAAGTTAGATCTGAGGGGACTCATCAAAAAACTCCAATCATTATGATTACAACAGAAGGTGGAAAAGGTGAAGTAATTACTGCATTAAAAGCAGGAGTTAATAATTATATAGTTAAACCATTTAATGCAGAAGTTTTGAAAGAAAAACTTGATGGGGTATTAAAAAAATAACATAAGGTCTTATCATGAGTATGAGTCAAGAAGAGATTGAAGCTTTGATGAATGGTTTGGATATCGTTGATGATGAAAATGAACCTGAAGAAGTCTCTCAACCTGCAAAAGTAAATACAAAAGAAATAGAAGAATTATTGTCTCAAACTGAAGATATAAAAGAAGAGATAGATGATAAATCTGAAGATATAGATGATACTGTTGTCTCTGTAAATGATATTAAGAGCAATTCTGAAAATGATGCATTTATTAAAAACAGCGAAATTGAGGATTTACTCAAAGATATTGAATCTTCATCTGAACCAGTTGAGGAAGAAGTTACTTTAGATATACCAGAAATAAAAGTTGAAGAAGTAAAAAACGATTATCCAGAAAAACGGCTAGAACGAAGTGAAGATGATATTGTGAAAGATTGGACTTCAAGTAAAATAAACGAAGGTGTATTTCCTTTACCTGCAGAAAAAGATACAAAAGTTGTTAATCAGTTAACACAAGTTGCAAATGATTCAGAGGAAAAAGTTTCTCAAATATTTGATGTTTTAAGTTTTACATTGGATAACAATAATGAAATTAGAAAAGTTTTTAAAGATTATGAGAGTTTTGTTAATTCTCAAATGAATTTATTAAATTCGTTATCTAATAAATTTCCAAATATAAAAGTTTTTGATGAACATCTAAATAATGCAAAAACAACAAATGAATCTTTAAAAAGTGTAAAAAATCTTTTAAATGATGAAGATAACCAAATTTTCCAAGCAATGGAATTAATGCAATTTAATGACATTAATAGACAAAAAATAGAAAGAGTAATGGCTGTTATAAGAAAACTTTCATTATATTTAAATAATTTATTTGAAGATGATGGGAATTCTAAAGATATCGCTGTTGCAAAACATATACATGGTGATAATACTGATGATTTAATTGGTGATGATTTAGATAAATTAATAGCTGAATTTTCAAATAATAAATAGATTTTAAAGGAGTAGTAATGAATCAAGGTGTTTATCCTCTTGCCGCATCAATGGTTAATCAAATTAATCGATTGGATCAAATTAGTAATAATTTAGCAAATGTTAATACTTTTGGATTTAAACAAGAGGGAACAACCGAAACTACTTTTAATTATTATTTAGAAAGAATGCAGTCTGAAAATAAAGCACCTACTATTAATAATATCGTTACAAATAATATTCCAAAAATTGATTCAAAATATATTAATCCTGAAAGTGGTCCAGTTGTAATGACTGGAAATAATTTAGATTTTGCAATGAATGCTCCTGATACATTTTTTAAAATACAAAATCAAAATGGAGATATTGTATACACAAGAGATGGGGCATTTAAAAATTTAGATAATTTTTTAGTTGATTCAAATGGTAATAATGTATTAAATTCAGATAATGAACCAATAGTTGTTGAAAATGGTTTTGAATCACAAATTGGAGTAGTTAAAATTCCTTATACAAATCTTGAAAAGATAGGTGATAATACTTATTCTGTAAAAAATCAGAATGAAATGGAAATATTTGGAAATAATGATAATATGATTGTTCAAGGTGCTGTTGAAAAATCTAATGTAAATTCAGTTACTGCAATGGTTGAATTAATCGATGCTCATAGAAGATTTGATCAATCACAAAGAGCAGTTAAATCAATAGATGAACTTAATGCAGGATTAATTGAGAAAATTGGGAGTAATACTAAATAATGGAAGCAAGTAGCGTAACTAGTACACTTTTTCAACAATTAAATTTTAGAGGTGAAAGACAAAAAGTTATATCAAGCAATATTGCAAACATAAACACACCGAATTACAAAACACAAGATTTAGTTTTTGAAGATGAACTTAAAAATTCAGCTCTAAATAATACTTTACAATTAAAACAAACAGATTCAAAACATCTTTCTAATATAAATTCTTTATCAAATATTTCAAATCCAAGATTAGTTCAAGTTCAAGGTTTAGAAGAACAAAATGATGGTAATAATGTAAATTTAGATAGTCAAATGAGTGAACAATCAAAAAATAAAATTATTTTCGATGCAATACAATCGTCTATAAAAAAAGATTCTAGATTATTTAGATCAGTAATTGAATCTTCTGCAAAAAATTAATTAGGATAATCATTTTATGGATCAACTTTTAAAGTTTATAAATAATTTAAACACAGCTCAAAGAGCAGTAATAATAGGGGGATTTTCTTTACTATTTATACTATTAGTTGGTTTATTAATTTATTCAAGTATCAAAGCAGAAGATAAGAAACTAAATTACACAATTGCTTCAAATTTAACTAAATCACAAGTAATGCTTGCTAGTGATGAGCTTGAAGCTTCTGGGATTCAATTTTCTGTTGTTGGTTCAGGAAATAATCTTACATTAAAAACATCAAAAGAGTTTATTAATATTGCTAAAATAAAGTTAGTAACAAGTGAAGCTGCAACTAGTAAACATGTAGGATGGGAGATTTTTGAGAAATCTTCTTTAGGTACTACAAATTTTGAAAATAACGTTAAATATTTAAGAGCTTTAGAAGGTGAATTATCTCGTTCTTTAGAATCTTTAAGTGGTGTTTTAAGAGCAAGTGTAAAAGTTGCAATTCCAAAAGATACAATTTTTACTGAAAAAAAATCTGATACAACAGCTTCTGCAATGTTATCTTTGAAGCCAGGTGTTTTTTTAACTCAAAAACAAATTGACGGGATAAAGAATTTTATAGCTTCTGCAGTTCCTAATCTAAAAGAAGAAAATATCCAACTTATTGATCAAGATGGAAGTTTATTAGAAATGTCAGCTGATGATATTAATAACCAAAAATCAACTACACAAAATAAATATAAAACTGATTTAGAAGATGAATACTCTAAAAAAATTGTAGCTCTTTTAGAACCATTTGTTGGAGTGGGTAGAGTTGTTGCAAAAGTTACAATGTCTTTAGATTTTATTAAAAAAGATATTGAAGAGGAAATTTATAATCCAGAAGGAAGTATTCGTTCTCAACAGGTTATTGAAAATACTTCAAATTCACAAGGTATGCCTTCTACTAACGGTGGAGTTGCCGGTGTTGATAATAATATTCAAACTCCATCAACAGCTACAGGAAATTCAAACATTGCTTCAAATAGTGAAGGTACAAATACTGTTACAAATTATGAAATATCTAAGAAAGTAATTAGTCAAAAAGATAATAATTATATGAATATTAAAAGAATAACCGCTGCTGTAACTTTTGATTCTTCAGTTTTAAAAGATGTTCCTAATAAAGATGAATTTATAACTTCATTAGAGTCAATTGTTCAAGATACAATTGGTTATGATAAAGCAAGAGGAGATAAAGTTACAGTTAAAGATTTTAAATTTATTGGTGTTAAACCTTTAGATCAAATTACTCAAACTGTTGATGCAAATGGAAATGCTGTAGTTGTTACAGAAGATTCTGTTGATACTGTAACAATGGTAAGATCTCTTTTAAAAGATTTTAGTGAATATATTCAATATATAATTGCTGCTATATTACTTTTTGTGTTTTATAAAAAATTCATTGCTTCAAATGAAATTGTTATATTAGGTGATGGAACTAAACAAAAAGTTGATGGTAATGATGAAAATCTAGTTAGTGACATGTTAACAGATTATGAAAATGAATTTGATGCAAGTACAGCACAAGGTAGATTAAAATCAAAAGTTAAAAGTCAAATATTAAATAATATTGAAGGACTTGATGAAGAATCTGCTGCAAAATATGAAGTATTTATAGAAGAATTAGACAAAGACATAAATAATAATCCAGCAGAAATTGCTAGAATGATAGAATTATTATTAAATGAAGGAAATAGTAATTTCAAATAAAAGGCTAATAAATGGCAGAAAGTAGAAATGAACATGACATTCTAAAAGGAATGTCAATGCTAGAAAAAGTAGCTAGATTTTTCGTTTTAATAGGTGAAGATTCTACAGTTAAAATTTTTCAGCATTTAGAAAAAGATATGGTAGAAAATATTTCTACTGCAATTACTCAAATATCATCGATTAATAAAGAAGTATCTTTAGCAATACTTGAAGAGTTCCATTTATATGTAAGAACAAAAGGTTTTATTAGTTCTGGTGGATATGATTTTGCAAGAGATATTTTATATAAATCATTAGGAAAAGCAGAAGCTGATGAAGTTTTAGCAAAACTTTCAAAAATGAAACTTGCTTCGCAAGCATTTTCGTATCTTGATGGAATTAATCCAAAACAGTTAAGTGATTTCATTAAAGATGAATCACCACATACAATTGCTGTTATTTTATCTCATATGGATCCTGCAAAATCTGCAGAGGTTTTAATGCAATTAGATGAAGAGATAAGAGTTAAAGTTACAATTCAGATTGCAACAATCAAAGATGTTTCTCCTGATGTTGTAAGAACTATTTCTGTAGTTTTAGAGAAAAAACTAGAATCTTTACTATCATCTATTGTTGATGTTGGTGGAGTAAAAGTTGTTGCAGATATGTTAAATAAATTAGGTCCAAAAGCACAAGATATTTTAAAAAATATCAATGGTATTGATACTTCATTAGCAACAAAAATAAAAGAAAATATGTTTGTATTTGAAGATTTATTAAATTTAGAAACAGAACATATTATGAAAATTTTGCAAAATGTTGAAACAAATGATGTTGTAATTGCGATGAAAAATGCAACTGAAGATGCTATGGAAAAAGTAACAAATTCAATGTCACAAAGAGCTAGAGATAGATTTAAAGAAGAGTTTGAAATGACTACAAAAGTTAAAATTAAAGATATAGAAGCTGCACAAAGAAAAATGCTTGATGTTGCTCAAAAGCTTATAGAAGATGGATTAATTGATAGAGAGAATAACTAATGGCAGATAATGTATATTCAAGTGCTAAAATTATAAGCAAAAATGACGAAGTTCAAAAATATGAATTAGGTAGTTTTATAAATAGTCCAGTTGAAACAAATACTGTATCTAATTCAAATGCAATTTTAGATGATAGAGAAATTAATGGAAAAGTTGATCCTTTATTGATAGAAGTAAGAAATTTAAGTCAAAAATTAAATGAAATTTCTCAAAAAGTGACTAATATTGAAAATGATGGAATAAAAGGAAAAGATGTAGATGCACAAGTTGTTCAAGCAATAAAAGATTTGAAACATTATGCAGCATTTTTTGAACAAGCAACTTTTCAAATGGAAACTAAATTATTAAAAACTTCAATTGCAATTGCTCAAAAGATTATTAATATTGAAGTTGGAGAAAATTCTGCAAAAATTGCAAAACAAACGATTTCTCATGTTCTTGAAAAAATAAAAACAGCATCAAAAGTACAGATACATTTAAATCCTAAAGATTATGCAATTTTGAAATCTCAACTAAATTTGGAAGCTTTTATTGAACTTCATCAAGATCCAAATGTTGTAGCTGGTGGAGTTGTAATAGCTAGTGATTTAGGTAATTTTGATGGAAATATAGAAGCAAAAGTTGCTTCTATGTTAGAATCATTAGATTTAGTAATATAGCTATAAATAATCTTATAGGCTATAAATTCTTAAACTTATGATATAATTTAGTAAAATAATTTGACAAAGTATTTAATATGGAAATTAGTGAAAGAGAATACGATTTATTAGTAGATACCGAAATAGTTGTTGATGTAATGCTAGGTAATACAAATATTAGTATTTCCGAGTTTCTTAGATTGGGAGATGGAGATATTATTTCTTTACATAAGCCAGCTGGTTCAGGTGGAGAGATATATGTCAATTCAAGAATTATTGGTACAGGTGATATCATTGTAATTGATGATAAATTGGCTGTGAGAGTTCAAGATTCAATGGATTCTGATAATGTAGTTAGGTACTTCTTTGAAGAACATATGATTTAGGAGAATAAAATGGCAGAGGTTTCAGTAAGTTCAAATGTTGGAGTTGATGGCAATTCATATACAACTGCAATTAGTAATGATCAGTTGACAAGTAATGACTTCTTAAAATTAATGATTCAAGAGTTAAAATTGCAAGATCCAACAAAACCTATGGATTCTGCACAGATGTTATCAACTCAGATGCAAATGTCTACAATAAATACAAATCAAGAAATGATTAAAGCGATGCAAGCAATGCAAACAGCTTATTCACAAACTGCATTATCTAATGCAACAGGTATTATTGGAAAAAATGTTGAAGATGGTAATGTTGGAGAAGATGGTATAACAAAGGCATATACTGTTAGATCAATAGAGAATGTTGATGGGGAAATTCAAGTAAAAGCACAACAAATTTTATATCTTGAAGATAAAGTTATATTACAAGATCCAACTGATTCAACAAAAAATACAACTGTTAATTATAATGTTAATGGTGAAATATTAGATGAAAATGGTAATAAAACAGGTAAAAAAATTGTATTAACTTCTCCAGGTACACCATTAGTAAGTGATGGTAAATTAACAATTTTAGATGAAAATAATGAATCGATTACTGATCATAATTATGTATTAGCAGGAGTATCAACTGCAGTTTATTCTGATCAGCTAACTAGCTTACCATTTTCATCAATAACAAAAATCTTTTAAGGAAAAAGAATGATTGGAGCATTATGGAATGGAATGACAGGTATATCTACCTTCGACAAAGCGATTTCTGTTGAATCAAATAATGCTTCAAATTCAAATACTGTTGGACATAAACTTGATGATATAACATTTGAAGATTTAATGTACAAATCAAGATATGGAAAAGGTGTTGGAACTCAAAGTATAGATAAACAATTTACTCAAGGATATGTTAAACAAACAAATGTGAATTTGGATGTTGCAATAGAGGGGGACGGTTTTTTTATTTTAACTGATAGAATGACAGGTGAAACATTTTATACAAGAGCAGGTAATTTTCAACAAGCAGAAGATGGAATTTTAGAATCACAAAATAATTTGAAGGTATTAGGACTATTACCTCAAAATAGAACAGTTGTTTCAACAAATGCTGCAGATAGTAGTTTTTCAAATGAATTTTCAAGAAATATCACTTCTTTAGATATTAGTAATGATATTACAGTATATAATGTAAATGCAAAATCAACAGATTTTTATTCATCAGCAATAGATGATTTAGATGCACAAAAAGGTAATAATTACAAAACCGCAAGTTCAAAAATAAACGATGCTGAATTATTACGAAGTGATTATATAGAAAAATTAAAACTTTTCCAATCTAACCCTGATGCAGTATCAGTGCCTTCTTTACCTCAGATTTCGCAAGTTGATTTTTCTTCATTGTTAAGTCAATTAACAAATGAAAATGATTATATATCTGTGAAAATTAATAATAGTGTAATAAGAGAAAATTTTGATACAAATATAGAAACAACATTAAAAAATTTATCAGACAGAATTTCAAATAGTCAGGGATTTAAATCAAGTGTAGATACAAACACAGGAATATTGACTATTGAAGGATTAGTTGCAGGAAAAGAGTTTACACTTATTGATGCAAATGTAAATAGTGAATATGCACCTGTATCTAAATTACAAAATCCAACTTTAGGTTCAGGTTTAGCTATGGTGGAGACATCTAGAAATGCATTAAAAAATGCTATTGAAAAAGCTGATGGAAAATTTTTGGAAATAACAAATATTTTGGCATATGGTAATAATGCAGTGATTGGTAATAGTGAAATAAATCTTAGATTAAATTCTTTAGGATTAGTACCTGATGCAAAAGGTGAGGTTTCAATTTCAAATGATGGATTTGTTTACGTTTCTGAAGGTGATAATGATTTTTTAGTAGGAAAAATATCAACAGCAAACTTTAAAAATGTGCAAGGATTAGACGCAGAGGGTGGAAATTATTTTAGAGAAACTAAAGAATCAGGAACACCATATAATGCTGATAAAATGAATACACTAGTTTCAAATTCTTTAGAAAATGCTAATATTAATTTCGGAAATACTTTAAGTACATTATTAATTTATCAAAAAGCATTTGAAGCAAATTCAAAATCTATTACTACTTCAGATGAGTTTATAAAAACTGCTATAGATATGATAAGATAGTGTTTTTATATTAGTACTTTAATTAAAGTATTAATATATGAACATATATAAAGTTCATTAAACCTTAATATAAAGGATATATCATGATAGGTGCACTTTGGACAGGGATCTCAGGATTAGCCTCACAACAAAAAGCATTAGATAATGAATCTAATAATATTGCAAACGTAAATACAATTGGATATAAAGCTTCAAGAATTTCTTTTGCGGATCAAATGTATCAAGATAGAATAGGAAAAGGATCATTAATACTTGATTCTGAAAAGCTATACACTCAGGGTGGTACTAAATTAACTGGTGTAAATTATGATATGGCATTAGATGGTGATGGATTTTTTAGTGTTATTAATAAAAATACTATAGGTACAGCTGAGACTTATTATACACGAGCAGGAAACTTTAGAATGGGTGACAATGGAACCCTTCAAGATGCTGGTGGTAATGAAGTTCAAGGTTGGATGATGAGTCCAATTGATAGTCAAAAAGATGTAACTAGTACAAATCCAAATACAAGTGTATTCACTTCAGATTATACAAAATTACTAAGTTCAAAAGTAATTAGACATAGTACTTATGTAGAAACAGTTACAGCAAAGTCAACTGATTATAGTTTAACGGCAAAATCTGATTCAACGACTGTATTTAGTGGTGATGGTGCAAAAACTAAATCAGCAAAAGTATCAGATATTGAAGAAGCAATTAAAGATTATACTTCTTGGTTACAAAAATTAAAAGATGAACCAGATGCTTTATCTGCAACATCTATTGCTCAAACATCTCAAATTAATTTTAAATCTGGATCAGATTCAATAATAGGTAGTGATGGGCATCAAATTTATGTATATATCGATGGAAATAAATATTCACAAAATTTCTTAGTTACTTCATCAACTCAATCATTTAGACAAGATTTATGGGATTCTTTAAGTGTAGCAGATAGAACAGCTGAGGGATTAACAGACCCTTCAACATTAGTACCGGCTCCATCTCCTACAACACCAGCATATGAAGCTGCAATTGCTGCATATGATAAAGCTGCAGGGAAGATAGCGACTTATAAAGCTTTAGCAGATCAAATATCTCAAATACCTGGATTAGTTGCTACAATGGCAATTGATTCAGGAAGAGCAGATGTATTTAATACAGGTGAAAGTTATACTGCATCAACAAATTCAGGAGATATGTTAAAAGGTATTATTCAAATAAAATCATTAATACCTGGTGAAGAATTTAAAATTTCTGAAGTAGGTGAAGTAGCTAGTGGTGTAACTATTCAAGGAAATTACCAAACAACCACTTCAGCTGAAAAAGGTTCTGGAATTGCTGGATTAGAAACATCAAGAGACGCTTTATCAAAATTGATAACTGGTAAACAACAAGATGTGTATACTCCAACTCAAATATTAGATGGAACACAAAGAGACTTTACTTATGCAATAACAATTTTTGATAAAGAATTAGGACAAAATATTCCTGTTCCAAATGATGGTGCAACACCGCCTCAAGTTGTTGAAATGGTAATTGATAATGCATCTACTGTTGATGATTTTGTTTCTCAAATAAATGCTAATCCAGATTTATCAAAATATGTTGAAGCAAGAAATGTAAATGGTAATTTAGTAATTCAAACATTAGATGAAAATTATGATGTTGAATTTACAGGTACGTTAAAAGTTTCAGATGATAATACTGGAACAGCAGCTGGAATAGTTGGGAATTTAACTCCAATAGATGTAAATGCAAATTATTCAGGAAGAAAAGGTGCTGGAGCTGAGTTTATTGAAATAGTAAATAAAGTTGATCAAACATCATCAAAAGGAAGCTTACAATTAAGACTTGATACATTAGGAATCTCAGATTCAGCATTTGGAGAATTCTCAGTTGATAGTACAGGTTTAATCACAATGAAACAAGATGGTGCAGAGTTCGCAATTGGACAAATTGCAATTGCAGTATTTAATAATAATAGAGGATTAAATCCAGTTGGGAATAACTTATTAGCAAAAACAAATGAATCAGGAGATCCTGTTTACAATTTAAATAATAATAAAACAGCTTCTGTTATGGGAAAAACATTAGAATTAAGTACAGCTGATTTAAGTGAAAGTTTAGTTAATCTTATGGTATTCCAAAGAGCATTTGAAGCTAATGCTAAATCAATTACAACATCTGACGATTTATTAAATACATTAATAAACTTAAAAAGATAATTTTATAAATAGAGTAATTAATTTACTCTATTTAATTTGGTAGGATAATTTTGGAAAATTTTTTATTAATTGCAGTACTTGGCGTATTATTATTATATTTCTTTTCAAGTGCTAATGTGTACAAATCTTTATATAGAAAATTAAATGAAGAAAAAAATATCATAGAAGAAGATATGGCTAAATTAGAGAGCCTTATTGAAAGATATGAAAAACAAGTTAAGATTAGTGCAAATACATTAAAAAATAATCAAGGTAATCTCCAAGTTGCAAGAGACGATTTACAAGAATTAAGATTAGAAAATATGAATTTAAAAAATAGAGTTGATGATTTAGAAAAAAGAAATGAAGAATTATATGCTCAAGTTAATGCAATGGTTTAGGCTAATATTTTGATAAAATTATTGTTCAAAACATTTTTTACTATTTATATTTTTAATTCTATTTTGAATGCTAATGATTTAATCGAATCTCAGCCAGAAATAATTTTTCAATTTGAGAAATTAGAAAAATCACAAGAAAATTTAGCATTACAAGTTGATTTTAATAAAGCAGTTTTACATTTAAGTAAAAATGAGTATGAAGAGGCTATAGAATTATTTAAAAAAACTTCTAAAATACTTCAAATACCATCTTTTTTAAACATGGGAATAGCATATTATAAATTGGGATCAATTGATAATGCAATTGTTTATTTAAATAAGATATATGAAAATGAAAATAATGTAAAAGCTGATACTTTTTCTTATATGTCAGCTTGTTATTATTTATATCAAATTTCAAAAGACAATAAGTATCTTGATACTATTGTAAAAGTTTCTAAAAAATATAAAAACCTTTCTGAACATACTAAAAGAATGTTGGCTGATACATATATAATTTTAAAAGAGTATGAAAATGCGCTAGAAGTTTTAAATTCAATGGATTATACAATGGATTTAAAAAAAGCACTTGTTTATATAAAACTAAAAGATTATGAAAAAGCTTCATTATTATTACGAAAAGCAAAAGAACAAAATGTTAATCCAAATACATTAGATAAAATTTTATGGATTTTAAGTTTTACAGATTTAAAATTAAATCAATTAGATAAATTAAAAGAAACATTAGAGTTAATAAATGAAAGAAGAAGTACATTTAAAGCTAATATAGAATTACCTCTAGAAATTTATTTCAATAAAAATAAATTTACTTCAAAGCAGTATTTTGATTCTGTTTTAAAATTTGATGAATCAAGAAAGATTGATTTTATTTTTTATTTTGCTCCTTTTATTTTTTCAGATTCTCAAGAAATTATTTATGATACAGTAAAAGGATTTATATATAGTCAAAAAGAGAGTATTCTAAATTTAGAAGAGATGGTTGATTATAATTCAAAATTTTTAAAGATAGTTAAAGAAGACCCAATTATTAGAGTTTCTGAATTAAAAAAAATGTTAACAAAAGATACAAAATCATATATTTATTATAATTTAGCACTTTCTTGTGCTCAGATAAATGATTTTCACAATGCCTTTAAATATTTTGAAAAAGCCTATAAATTAAATCCAGGAAATAAACTTTATTCTACAATGTTTTTAATATCAGCAAATAGAATAAATGTAAAAATTAAAGATAAAGAATATATTGAAACAACTATTAAAACTAGTAATGGTTTGTATAATTATTTTGGAAAAGAGATTTATAGATTATTTTTAAATCCACAATTTACTTTCGCTGATCAACCATTAAACTATGAGAATACAATTTTTTATAAATCATTGGAATTTTTAAAGGCAATGAATGAAAATCAACCTTTATTAAATCAGCCGTTATTGGATGAATATATAAAAGATCCTTTAACATTTTTAATTAGACTTGTACAAAGAAGAGAAAAAGAGAGTGATTATGTTTATCATTCAAGATTACAAGATTCAATTCCTTTAACTTTAAATAACAATTTTTTAGATGGACCATTGATTATTACTAGATATTATATTGATATATTAAAAGCATTGGGAATATTTACTAAAGCAGATTTAAAAATAACAGGTAAAAATACTCCTTCTTATCTTAGAACAAAAGCATTGAGAGATTTACATTTCAATCTTCCTGACGAAACTATAAAAACATTGGAATATTTACAAAGTGAATATAAATTAGAAGATAAATATACAATGTATTTGATTGTTGCAGCACTTTTAGAAGCAGGAAGATATAATGATGCTTCAATTCAAATTTCATTAATAAAAGCTATTTTAAATGATCCTGATGCAGATTTCTTAACTGCAATACAGTTAATACAAGAACTTAAAATATCAAGTGCAAAACAATTTTTAACTCAACCTTATTTAGATTCTTTAATAGATTTTAAACTTGTTGGATTTGATGAGTACCTAGAATCTCTATAGTTTGACCAAAAAATCTTAAATAATTTAATTTTTTTCTGCTATAATAATTAATATTTGTTATTTTTAGGAGAACCTCATGGAAATTGGAAGAATAGCTGAAATTGACAATGCAAAATTAAATAATAGTGAAAAAGTTCAGAAAGTTAGCGAAGTTAACGACAAAAACAAAGTAATTCAAGATGATGAATATAAAAAATCAATCGGAAACCAAAATATAGCTGAAAAAAATGAAGTTATACTAGATAATGTGAGATTTGGTTATAACAAAAATTCAAAAGATTTTTTTGTGAAAGTTACTCGAGGAGATGCTGAATATAAATATCCAACTGAGGATATGATGAAAGTAAAAGCATATATTTTACAAGAATTAGAACAAAACAGTAAAGAATAAGGTAGTTAATTGGCATCAGATTTATCAAACATCTTTAAAGATGAACTTTCAAATACATTAGAGCAGTTATTATCAAAAAACTCTCAAGTAGATTCAGTTTCAAAACTTGTAAATGAGAATTTTGATTCTACGCAATTGGTTGAGTGTAATGTAAAATTTGATTTAAAAGGTGTTTCTTCTCAAGTATTATTTTATATACCAACACTTACAGCAACTAAATTTGAGTATTTAATGCTTGGTGGTATGGGAGATTTGAAAGAGCACATTGATGATGAAATAACAGATGCTGTTAATGAAATTGTTTCAAATATTTGTGGTAGTTTTTGTACAGCTGTAAATGCTCAAGGTCTTCCTGATGTTGGTTCATTGAAATCAGAAATAAAAAGTGCTTCAATTGTTGAAGGTTCAATTTTATCTTCAAAAAACAATTGTTTTGAATTTATAATTTCTCTTGAGAATGAGAAATTACCAATAATAATCTCTTTTGATGAATTTATTTTGCCATTTTTTTCTTCTATTACAGGAGTAGTTACCTCTACTGAAACTGAAGTTAAACCTGCACAAGTAGTATCTTCTCCTACGCATGTAAGTAGTGCTTCAGTATCGTCAATGCAAGTTCCAAAAAATCTTGAACTTCTTTATAACGTAAAATTAAAGTTAAGTGTTAGATTAGGAACAAAAGTTGTTTTATTAAAAGATATTCTAAGATGGGATGTTGGTGAAATCATAGAATTAGAACAAATGGTAAATGAACCCTTAGAAATTTTGGTAAATGGTGTAAAAATTGGAGAAGGTGAAGCTGTAATCGTTGAAGGTAAATTTGGCTTAAAAATTAAAAAAATTGGAAATGAAGAATTAAGATTAAATCAAATAGGATTGTAATTTATGGATAAGAGTACAGTTGGTGGTTTAGGAGCAGGATGGGCGTTAGTTGCACTTGCAATTATTTTAGGTGGAGTTGGTTTTGGTCCATATATTGATATTCCATCTGTTGTAATTGTTTTTGGTGGAACTATTGCAGTTACTGCTGGACAGTTTGAAGGAAAAGATTTAAAAAGAATTGTACCTGCAATGAAAATTGCTATGAATGGAGTAAAAGTAGAGCCTTTACCAGAATTAGTAGAAAAAATTGTATTTTATGCAACAGAAATAAAAAAACATGGTGTAATGCAAATTGAACAAAAAGTATTACAAGAAACAAATCCTTTTTTTAAAGAAGCTTTTCAATTATTAGTTGATGGAACTAAACCAGATGTATTACAACCTTTAATGGAATTAAAATTAGAACATATGGAAAAAAGACATTCTGTAATGATTAGTATTTTTGGAAATATTGGTGGAACAGCTGGAGCTATGGGAATGATTGGAACTCTTGTTGGTCTTGTAGCAATGCTTGCTAACTTATCTGACCCAGCTTCTGTTGGACCTGCAATGGCAGTTGCCTTACTTACAACAATGTATGGAGCATTATTAGGTACATTATTTGCTGGAATTATGGAAAATAAGTTGTCTCAAAAACATAGTGTTGAAGTTACAGCTTGTGAAGTTATAATTCATGGTGCAGCAATGATTGCAGCAGAAGAATCAATTGGTAATATAAAAATGCAATTAAATGCAATTTTAACTGAAGTTATAGAATAAAGTATAATTATGGCTAAAAACAAATGTCCTGAATGCCCAAAATGTTTACCTGGATGGTTAGTTCAATTTGGGGATTTAATGTCTTTGTTACTAACTTTTTTTATTCTTTTACTTTCTATGGCAGTAATGGATAAAAAGAAAGTTGAAGAATATTTCGATATTATGAAGAAGGCAATGGGATTTATTGATGCTTCAACAGATGTTGAAACACAAAGTGATTCGTATTCTACAAAAGATAGTACAAATTCAGAGTCACAAAATAATAATGAATCAAGTGAGAGTTCATTTGATAATAGTGTTCAAGAAGTTTCTCAAATGGTTGAGGAATTAAATTCAAATCAAAATATTGAATCTCAAGAAATTAGTATAGAAAAAGGTAAAAACGAATTTACATTGGATATTCCTTCAACAATTATGTTTGAAGATGGTCAATATGAATTAACAAACCAAAGTGCAAAAATCTTTATTTCAAAAATTGCAAGGGTTATTAGAACGATGCCTCAAACATTTAATATAGAAATAATTGGTCATACTGATACAAATAGAGTAATTAGTGATAAAATACCAAGAGATGCATGGGATATTTCTGCATTAAGATCAATTTCTGTTGTAAAAGAATTAATAAAAAATAAGATAGATCCAGCAACTTTAAAAGTTTCAGCATATGGTTCTTATCATCCAAAAAGTGATGTTGCAGCTGATAATAGAAGAGTTGAAATGAGATTCTTTTCTCAGGATAATCAACAAGATATATTAAGTGAAGAAAATTTCTTTGATAGGTTGGAATAATGGAAATAAATAGCAATAACTTAATCAATAGTGATGTTTTACAAACAAAAAAGTTTGATAATATAAAATCTGAAAATATTAATGATGAAGAAACATTAAGAAAAGTTAGTAATGATTTTGAATCATTTTTCTTAAATCAAATATTAGATGTTTCATTACGTTCTACAAATATTGCAGGTGAAAGTCCAGGTTCAGATATTATCAAGAGTATGTATATTCAATCTGTAGCTGATGGTTCAAGTGGGACATTAGGAATAAGTGATATGTTATTTGATTTTTTAAGTAAAAATAATAAATAAAAAGGTTCATTCATGGTTGAAAATATAGTAAATAAAATGTCTTCATTAGTAAATGAATTAAAAGAATCAATAAATCAAGATATATCAGATATTAAAGCTGCAAAACATGAAGAATTATTAAAAAGAAATGATAGAAAACATGTATTAATTGATGAGATTACAAATCTAAAAGCTTTATTAAATCAAGAATTAGTGAAAAAAATTCAAGAAGGAGTAGATGTGAATATTTATAGAAGTAGCGTTGATTCTCTTGAAATTCAACTAAAAGAACTTTATGAATTAAATAAAAAATTAGCCTCTATTGTTTTACCAGTCCAACAAATGTATAAAGAATTAGTTTCAGAAATTAGTGCAGCTAATGGAGGAAGAATTTTTGATATTAAAGCTTAGTTTTCTATCTTTTTTATTAAGTGTTAATTTATTTGCTGTAAGTGTATTAGTATCAACACAAGCAATAAATTATGAAGAAAAATTAGATAGTAGTAAAGTTAAATTACAAAATGTTTCTGAAGTAAATAAATATTGTATTCCATTAAAATTATCAGAATTACAAAATGGAGATTACATAACAACACACTATATAAATCAAAATACAATTATTTGTACAAAAGATGTTAAAAAATATGAAAATGAGTCTGTTGTATTTGATTTTGGTGGAGTTAAAATAGAAAAAAAAGGTAAAATCATTTATGAAAATAACGAATTTATTCGTATAAAAAATATAGATGGGACAATCGAACAAATTTATAAAGATGGAAGATTAAAATGAATATGCTCTCTTTTTTAGGAGAAACACCTACAATTGCTCTAAGATTAGCTCAAGAAGAGTGTGGAGAAGATGCAATTGTAATATCAACAAAAAAAATAGCAAATGCAAAAGGTACATCGAAAGATATGTATGAAGTTGTTGTTGCTATTGAAGATGAAGATAAAAAAAAGAATTTAATCTATACAAAATCAGCAATTAGTAAAGCATCTGAAAATTCCCAACCAATTAAAACACAAGTATATGATTTCAAAGAAGAAATTTTAAAAATGCAAAGTGTTTTAGAACAAGTTCAAAAATCAATTTGGAATCCAAAAAGTCAACTTTATGATTTAACAATTCCTCCTGAATTTGCATCAATGTATAATATATTTGAGCAAAATGAATTTGATCAAGAAATGACTTATACAATTATGAAGAAGACTATAAAACAACTTCCAATTGCATTAAAGTCTAATCCAAAAAAAGTTAATGATTTTTTTAAATTAATTCTAAGAAGAGTAATTCCAATAAAACATGAAGTTCCTTTAAGAAAACATCAAAGAAAAATCATAATGATGGTTGGACCAACTGGTGTTGGAAAAACAACAACTATCTCAAAACTTGCAGCAAGATATGCTTATAAATTAGGACAAAATTATAAAGTAGGGATTGTAACTTTAGACTCTTTTAGAGTTGGAGCAATTGAGCAGTTACAAGCATATACAAATATTATGAGATTACCTTTAGAAATAGTAAAAAAACCTGAAGGTTTATCTGAAGCACTTTTAAGATTAAAAGATTGTAATTATATTTTTATTGATACAGCAGGATCTAGTCAATATGATATTGATAAAATTGAACTAATAAATGAATATCAAAAAAGAGTAGAAGAGTTACCAATAGAAAAAATATTAGTTCTTCCTGCAAATGTTAAACATAGTGATTTACTTGAGATTTATAAAAATTATTCAAGATTATCAATTGATTATTTAACATTTACAAAATTAGATGAAACAAAAAGTTTTGGAAACTTGATATCTTTTGCACATAAAACAAAAAAATCAATTACATATTTTTCAATTGGTCAAAATGTTCCTGATGATTTAATTGTTTCAGATTCTTCTTTTTTAATTGATTGTTTTATGAATAATCAATGTATTAGGAGATAATAGTGTTTGATACTATATCTTCTCAAGCTAGTAAATTAGTAAAACTTACAAGTGGGGTAAAAAAAAACTACTCTAAAACAAAACTTTTAACAATTACTTCAGGAAAAGGTGGAGTTGGAAAATCAACAATAACAGCAAATATGGCTTTTTTACTTGCTCGTAGAGGATTTAATGTTGCAGTCTTAGATGCAGATATTGGTCTTGCAAATATGCAAGTATTATTTGATTTAAAACCTCAAAATACACTTTTTGAATATATAAATGGTATTAAAACTTTAGATGAAGTAATTACTAAAACAATTTATGAAAATGTTTCACTAATAGCTGGAAAAAGTGGATATCAATATACTTCTAATAAAAATAGTTTTTTATTCTCAAGAATAGTTAAAGATATATTAGCACTTAATAGGTATGACATTTTATTAATAGATACGGGTGCTGGATTAAATGATTATGTTAGAGAATTTTTATCAGTATCTGATAATATTTTAGCAATTACAACAACTGACCCAAGTGCTTTAACAGATGTTTATTCTTTAATGAAAATGTTATCTTTAGATAAAAATAAATTAATGTTATGTTTTAATCACACAAGAACTCATCAAATTGGAGAAACTATTGCCAATTCTTTAGTAAATTTAGGAAAAAAAAATAGTTTAAGAGAAGATTTTATGGTAGAATATATAGGAAACGTTTCAACTTCAGCAAATATTTCAACAACTGGACGTTTAAGAAAGTTGTTTGTTAATGAGTTTTCAACAGATGAAACGACTAGGCAGTTGCATATAATTATCGATAAAATATTACAAAATATTCATTAAAGGTTTGTTCTAAGTGCTAAATTTAGCTTCAATAATTTTTATTTTTATTGTTAAAGATATTATATGATAATAGAACGATTCTCTCAAACAGTAATAAATAGTGGCATCTTTAGACTTTATATAGCTACTGGTTTTTTTGCAACTTTAATATTTTTTACAATTAATGCAGAATTATTTACTCCAACAGAGATGTTATTAGGTATAATTTTAGTAACGATAATTTTAAAAGGCATAAGTAATATGATGCTTTCATTAATTATAAGTTTGTTTAGTCTTGAAAATAAAAGAAATGAATTTGATTTTAAATATAACAAAGAAAAAATACAAGTTATGTTAGATGAATTATCTGTGAAAGATATCATAGATACAAATGAAAAAAACTTGACAAAAGCAAAATAAGGAGTAAATTTTGAATATTTCATCAATTGCTAATTCTTTAAATGTATTAGGAATGAATAATAGTAATAATGTAGAGAATAGTAATGAAGATAAATCATTTCAAAGTATGCTAAATGATGCTATCTCTGATGTAAATAACCAACAAGTAAAAGGTTATGATGCAATGGAAGGAATAGCTACTGGTAAAGTAACAAATTTACAAGAAGCAGTTCAAAGAATAGAAGAAGCAGAATTATCTATGAAATTAGCATTAGAAGTTAATAATAAAGCTATTAGTGCATATAAAGAGATAATGAGAATGCAAGTTTAATAAGGAGTAGTCATGGGTTTTTTTGATGGTTATAATGTTGCCTCATCTGGAATGAGTGCACAAAGAACAAGAATCAATGTTGTAAGTGCAAATATTGCAAATGCAAAAACAACTCATACTGCTGAAGGTGGACCATATAAAAAGCAACAAGTTGTTTTTGAAGATGTTTTGATTTCAAATACTAATAAAAAAACAAATTCAAATGATGTAGAAACGACAAATAATGCAAGCTCTGATGTTTCTTTAAGAGGTGTTGGTGTTAAATCGATACTTCAATCTGATGCAAAACCTGTAATGAAATATGAGCCAAATCATCCAGATGCTAACGAACAAGGATATGTAGCTTATCCAGATATAAATCCAGTTATAGAAATGGTTGATTTAATTGAGGCAATGAGATCATATGAAGCGAATGTTTCTTCATTTAATACTCATAAAAATATAGATTCTAAAACTTTAGATATATTAACTGTGTAAAAAATTATGGCAAATGTTACTGATATTTTAATAAAAACAAAAACTTCTACTCCTGATGTTTCTTCTACGGCTGAAAAAGATAGTGTAAAAGAACAGCCATCATTATTTGATTCTTTATTGAAAGAAAGTTTTAGTAAAGATGAAAACATTCAACATAAAGTTGAGTCAAATAAACCTGAATTAAATAAAGAAACAAATTTATTAAAAGAAGTAAAAACTGAAACTACTAAAGTAGAAGCAGAAGTAAAAACAAGTTCTACAAGCTCAAATTCATTGTTAGATAGATTAATAATTGAAGCAAAAAATGAATTAAGTGAAGATGGAACAAAATCAACATTAAAGAATATTTTACAAGAAACTCCTTCAAAAATAGAAACTTCAAATTTAGAAAATATTGATAATTCAAAAAATGAAGATGTTAAAAATTCATTACTTGTTAAAAATGAGTTATCTGAAGAAATAGTAAATAATCAAAAAGAACCATTACTTAGTACAGAAACGGAATTAGAAATACCCGTTAAAGATGATAAGCCAATTAATACAGATATTGAAACAAAAGTAGAAGAGCAAACAAATTTACAAAATAATTCAATTGTTGAAGAACTTACAACTGAACCAGAAATTAAAGAAAATCTTCAAATAACAATGCCAGAAAATGATGTAATTGTGGAAGAATCAAAAACTAATACAAAAAAAGATTTAGAGTTAGTTTTAGATAATGTAACAAATAAAGAAAATAAATTAGAAAAAAACAACACTGAAGATAAAGAAAATAAATTTGAAGTTACGAAGTTAGAAAATAATATAAAAGAAGAAATATTAGTTGAAAATATAGTAAATAACAAATCAGAAACTAAAGTTGATGAGAACAAAATAGAAGAAACTTCAACTTTATTAGATGAATCAATTATAAATAAAATAGTTGATAATAATATATTATTAGAAAATGAAACAAAAATTACTAATACTGAAGCACAAAATATTGTAGATGATAGCGGTTTATTAGAAATTGAAAATACTCAAAATCAAACTGTATCAAAAAATATAATAGATCCAGAGAATAAACCTGAAGAGAAAAAAAGTTTAATGGATATATTAATTCAAAAAAATATGGAAAAAGCAAATTTAAAAACTTCAGATGAAACAGAAATAGTTTTATTAAAAGGTGAAGTAAATTCGAAAGAGTTAATTTCAAATATTTATTTGAGTGAACAGAAAAATTTATTAAATAATCAAGTTTTATTTAATAAAGGTGAAGCAATTAGTTTATTGAAAGATGGTGCTTCTTTAAAAGATATTGAAAAAAGTGCAAATATTTTAGATTTAGGATTAGAAGATTTGGATATAGAACAAAATATCCAAAAAGAAACTTTGGGAATAGTTAAAAAAGAAGATTTAGATACTTTAGATAAAAAAAATATTTTAGATTCTTTATTAAATGAAAAAAATATTAGAACAGTTGATATTAAAAATTTAATTACAAAATCGGTAGATGCAAGTGCAGCGTTACTAGATAATACTTTAAATGTTTCAGATGATGTAGCAGTTAACGTTAATTCTCCATTGTCATATAATATCCAGTCGAAAATTATAGGTGCAAAACAACAAATGTCAACAATGATGTCTGATATTGCAAGACAAATGTATGAAAATTATAAACCTCCAGTTACAGTTTTTAGAATTAACTTAAATCCAGTAGATTTAGGAAATATTGCAATTTTAATGAAAAATGATAGAAATAATGGATTATCAATTAGTATGAGCATTTCAAATCCTACAACGTTAGATACATTTGTAGACAATCAAAATGTTTTAAGAAATTCTTTAAATAAAACATTTAATGATTATACGGAGTTTAATTTAGATTTTAGTTCTTCTACTCAAAGTGATAGTCAATCTTCAAATAATCAAAATAGTCAATCTAATCAAGAGAGAAGATTTGAAAGACAAATGGATACACAAAATGTATTACAATTAAAAGAAGAGAATAAAAATAGAGAAGAAAATATAGATTATATGTAATGGAAGCTTTTTTATCATTATTAAATGAAGAGGTTCTGTTTCAATTTCTTCTTCTATTTGCTCGAATTCTTGCCTTTGTAGCTTTCATGCCAGTTTTTGGTCATGCTTCAATTAATCCTACAATCAGGGTAGCCTTTGCTTTTTATATAACAGTATTTATTTTCCCTCTAATAAATGTTGCCACAAATATCACAGCAGATAATTTTATTATAAGTTTAATTTCTGAATTAACTTTGGGTTTAGTTGCTTCAATGTTTATAAATATTATTTTTTCAGCAGTTAGAATTATTGGAGAGTTTGTAGAATATTCTACTGCATTATCAATGGCTGCAATGTTTGACCCAACAACTGGTTCTCAAGAGGGATTAGTTGCTAAATTACTTTTTTGGATTGCATTAATGCTTTTTTTTCAAACAGGAATGTATGAAATGACATTAGTTATTTTAGTAAAAAGTTTTACTATGATTCATCTGGGAACTTTTGATATATTTTCTTATAATGGAATTCAACTTGCTATTGATGAAGTGAAAAGAATGTTTGCATTTGCATTTGCATTTGCTTTACCACTATTTTTTATTGGATTTATTATGGATGTTTATTATGGATATGGAACTAAATCAATGCCTTCTTTTTCTCCATTTGTTGTTACTTTTCAATTGAAATTTGCATTTATTTTTATTTTTCTAATTCTTGGAATGGAAGTTTTTTCTGAAGCATTTACACAATATTTTATAGATAAATTGCAGTAGTTTAAGGAATAAATTATGGCTGACGAAGAAGAAAAAACAGAAGAACCCACATCCAAAAAACTAGAAGATGCAAAGAATGAGGGAAACATCCATAAATCAATGGAAGTAACAGGTGCTACAATATTACTTTTTGGATCTGTTTATTTATTGTTTTTTTCCTCTTTTTCATTAATTGAAATAAAAAAACTTATGATGTATTCATATGGTTTTATAGGTCAAGAATTAGATGGTCCAATTCTTTTTTCTATAACTTATACTGTAACGATTACTTTATTAAAAGCTTTAGCACCATTATTTATATTAATTTTAGTTTTAGCATTAGTAACTAATTGGATGCAATTTGGGTTTGTTGTTATTCCTTTAAAATTTGATTTACAGAAGTTGGATCCAATAAAAGGGATAAAAAATATTTTTAGTTTTAAAAAACTTATTGAAGCATTAAAATTAACTTTAAAATTGACTATTATTATGATTGTAATGTTTGTAATTTTTTTATTAACTAACAAACAATTTTTGATGATGATGAGTCAGGAAACAAACGCAACAATAAATACGATGTTACAGTTAACAATATATTTTATTTTTGCAATTCTTTTTATTCTGGTTATTTTTGCTATAATTGATTTTTATTTTTCTAAATACTACTATATGAAATCTTTAAGAATGAGTAAACAAGAGATTAAAGATGAATTTAAAAATATGGAGGGAGATCCTCAAGTAAAAGGTAGAATTAGAAGAATTCAGATGCAAATGGCACAAAAAAGAATGATGAGTAATGTACCAAATGCAGACGTTGTAATAACAAATCCAACTCATTATGCAATAGCTTTAAAATATGATAATAAAGTTAATTCAGCTCCTGTAGTTGTTGGAAAAGGAATAGATTTTATTGCTTTAAAAATAAGAGATATAGCAAAAGAAAATAAGATTCCAATAATAGAAAATCCAGCACTTGCAAGATCTTTGTATGAACAAATAGAAGTTGATAAAGAGATACCAAGTAGTTTTTATAAGGCTATGGCAGAAATTTTCTCTTATATTTATGAATTAAAAAGAAAAAGGTAAAAATTGAAATTAATATTAACAATTTTTTTATTAGTAAATATTTTATACGCAAAAAAAGATTTTTACTATAGCTTTATTGATTCATCAGGGGAACAGATTTCTGAAGAGAGAAAACAATCTATTACTGATGGTTTTGATATAATCCAAAATGCTAGGTTATTAGCAAGAGATGATAAGATAGATGAAGCATATTCTCAAATAAAAGATTTTAAAGAAAAAAATAAAGTAAAAGTTTTAACTTCTGATATTATGATTTTATATGCAGAATTAGCTTTAAAAAAACAATCAAAAAGGTTGATTTTAGAAGCCTCAACAGAACTTGAAAATGCAATAAACTCTTCATTAATTAATCAAAATGATTTATCAAAAGCTTATATGTTATTAGTAGAACTAAAACTAGAAGTAAATAAAATGGATGATGCAAAATATTTTGCTCAAGTAATAATTGATAATTTTGATGATGAATTAACAAAAACCTATGGAAAAATTTCTCTTGCAAAAGTTTATAAATATCAAAAAGATTATACAAAAGCAATTAAGTATCTTTATGAAATTTTAACTGTTACAAATAATAAAGAAGTAGCGACTTTAGTAGCTGATGAATTATTTGATGTTTATATTTTAGATGAAAAATTTGATAAAGCAAATGAGCTAATTACACAAGTTCTAAAAAATAATATAGAGTTTTATGCAAATGATTCTTATCTTGCAAATAAAAAAGTTAATCGTTTAATAAAAGCTGGAATGCCAGAACATGCAGCAGAAATTTTAACTGAATTATTAAAAAGAACAACAAAAGATGATGCAATTGAAGATTTTAAATATAAATTAGCAAATACATATATGTTAATGTATGATAAAACAAATTATTATTTGGAAAAAGCAAAAGACTTATATAAAGATGTTATTAATGATTATCCTCAAGGAATCCATGCTAAAAACTCAAAAATGTTTATAGATGAGATATTAATGAGACAAGGATTTTTAACTCCAAGTGCAGTTGCAACAAAATATCAAGACATAGAAGCAATGCAACAAAAAGCCTTGTTACAAGAGTTGATGAATGATAAAAATGATAGAAAATTTGAACAAGTTTTAAAAACAGAAAAAGTATATAGAAAAGTATCAAATGAAATAGTAAAAAGATTTGGTTATGACAGTATAGATGACATATTTGATGAAGTTAATATGGATTTAATTAAGGATTATTTATCACAAGGTAAATGTTCAGAATTAAATGATATTTTAAGAACTTCGAGAAGTGAAACTTTGGAAAAATTAATCGAAGATGAAAGTGTTAAATATAACTTCTTTGAATGTCTAGTAGAAGCTCCTTATGAAAGAGCTTATCATCAAATAAAAGAGACGTTTAATAAAACAAGGGATGCAAATATATATTTATATCTTGAAAGAATGGCATTTTCTTTAGGTTTAATTGATGATGCCTTTGATTTTTCATCAAAGGTTGAAATGGTTGATGATAAAAATGTTTTAGCGAATGAGTTTATTTATAGATATCAAATTAATAAAATAAAAGATAATCCAAATTTCATGGAAAAATTCTTTATTTATGCATCTTTATATCCAAATTTTATAAAGTTAAATGAATCAAATCCTGTAATTATTGATTTTTATCATGATTATTATTTGTATTTAATGAAGAATGAAGATAAAAAACAAGCAAATGAAGTGATTAAAAAGTTATATAATAAACAAAAAGATTTTAAAGCTTATATATATTCACCTTTTGTTGAAAACGAATTATCTAGAATTGAAAAAGATAATAATAACTATCAAAAATCTGTTGATTATCTTCTTGAAGCATTAGAAAATACAAGAAAAATTAAACCAAATGATGAGGTTAAAATTTATTATGATGTTTTAAATTTATATGATAATTTAGGGAATAAAACAAAAAAAGATGAATATATATTAAAATGTAAAGAAGTTAAAGATACATCAGATAGTCTTTATAAAAAAATGTGTGATGAGATGTAATGAATATAGATGATATATTAAATAAAATTGATCCAACAAACTTATCTATCGCATTTGGAAGAATCACAAATATTTCAACTACAACATTAACTGCAACAGGTCTTGAAGTTGCTGTTGGAGATATTGTAAAAATAGAATCAGTTCAGCATTTATACACAGTTTTGGGAATGGTAGCTTCAATTAACGATACAAATTTTACTATTGTTCCTTTCTCTTTTATTGAAGGTTTTCGAATTCATGATAAAGTATATTTACAAAAAGATGGACTTAATGTTAAATGTGGGTATGGTTTATTAGGAAGAGTTGTAAATGCTTTAGGTGAACCAATAGATAATAAAGGGAAAATAAGAAATTTAGAAGAAAATGCTGCAATAAATAAACTTTCAATGCCAGCACTTGAAAGAGGAATTATTGATAAAAGATTTGGAACGGGTGTAAAAGCAATTGATTCTATGCTTACTTGTGGAAAAGGTCAAAAAGTAGGTATTTTTGCAGGTTCTGGAGTTGGAAAATCAACTTTAATGGGAATGATTGTAAAAGGTTGTGAAGCTCAGATAAAAGTTGTTGCATTAATTGGAGAGAGGGGACGTGAAATTCCTGAATTTATTCATTATAATTTAAATAATAATCTTGAAAATACAGTTATAGTAACTGCAACATCAGATGAATCTGCTTTAATGAGAAAATATGGTGCATTTACAGCAATGGCAATTGCAGAGTTTTTTAGAGATAAAGGGCATGATGTTTTACTTATGATGGACTCAGTGACAAGGTTTGCAATGGCACAAAGAGAAATAGGTTTAAGTACAGGAGAACCACCTGTTAGTCGTGGTTATCCACCTTCTGTATTCTCTTTATTACCTCAATTAATGGAACGAGCAGGAAATAATCAAAAAGGTTCAATTACTGCTTTTTTTACTGTTTTAGTTGATGGTGATGATATGAATGATCCAATTGCTGATCAAAGTAGGTCAATTTTAGATGGACATATTGTATTAACAAGAGAATTAACTGAACAAGGATTTTATCCACCTATAAATCTTCTAAAATCCGCTTCAAGGGTAATGGATAAGGTTGTTACAAAAGAACATTATAATGATTTTTTAAAGTTAAAAAGAGTATTATCACTAATAAAAGAGAATGAAGTTTTAGTAAGAGTTGGTGCATACAAAACAGGTATGGACCCTGAACTTGATAACGCAATGGGTAAAAAAGAAAAAATAAGAGAATTCTTGACACAAGATACTCAAGAAACTATGTCTTTTGATAATACTATTGCAAATTTTAGAAAGGTTTTACAATGATTAATCAAACAGAACAAATGATGTACAGATTAGATAATCTAGATACCTTACAACGAAAACTTAATTATCAGTATGGTGGAAAACAGCTTGAAAATGGAAGTGATGATTCTATTTTATATTCAAGAATTATTTCAGTTGATGATAAGATTAGAACTTATGAAGGAATTGAAACTCAAATAGAAAGAACTGTTATTCAAAATAATACAGCAGATTCTAGTATGGCTGAAATTAAAAAAATTTTAGAATATATAAATTCTGAGTTAATAAAAGCAAATACTGATACTACAGGCGAAGATGGTTTAAAATCAATTGCTATAAACATTGCAGGGATGAAAGAAAATCTTTATGATTTAGCAAATACACAAGTTGAAGGTGAATATGTTTTTACAGGTTCAGATTCTTCAATTAAGCCTTTTGAAAAAGATGCGAATGGTAAGGTAACTTATGTTGGTGATAATAAATTAAGAAGTATAGCTGTTGAAGAAGGTTCTTATCGAGAAAGAGGTGTAAATGGTTTTGATATGATGATGTATTCTTCTGCAACTGCATATAAAGGTGAATCTTTAACATTTAGTGCAACTGACAGAATCATTGATCAAGATGGAAATGAGTGGAAACTAAATACTCCAACAAATGATACTTTAACAAAATATGATCCAGATGGAAATGTTACTACTGATACTATGGCTGTAACTTTTGATGCTGTAAATAATACTTATTCAACTCCAGTCTTTACAGCAGATGGTACTAAATTTGAAGCAAAAACAAATATTTTTGATTTAATTGATAATGTAGTAAATAGTTTAAATAAAGTTGATTCAAGTGGTAATCCTATTACAACTGCACAGTCAAAAGATTTAATAGGCAAAGGTTTGGATGAATTAAAAAAAGCATATGATGGAGTTAATATTGCCCATGCTGAATTAGGAAGTAGAAATAAAATATTTGAAACATCTTTAGAAGGTATTGGTTCTAAATTGACTCAATATAAAATAGTGTCACAGGATTTAAGTTCTTCTAATTTAACTGAAGTTGCTCTTCAAGCAAAAGCATTAGAATTAACTTATACAGCACTTTATTCAACAATAAGTAAAACAAATCAACTGTCATTAGTTAATTTTATGAATTAACTAATAAAAATTAATATATGAACATAAAAAAGATATTTTCTAAAGACTTAATTGTCGTTGCTCTTTTTATCTCTATTCTTGCAATTATAATTGTGCCTTTACCAAAAGGAATCTTAGATTTCTTTTTGGTAATATCTTTATCTTTGTCTTTATTAATTTTATTAATTTCTTTATATATACAAAAACCATCGGATTTAACAACCTTTCCAACACTTATTCTTATTTTGGCTTTATTTAGGTTATCTTTAAATATTGCAACAACTAGGTCTATTTTAAGTGAAGGACATAATGGTCCAGATGCAGTTAGTTCAATTATTGCTGCCTTTGGAGAGTTCGTAGTTGGTGGAAATATGGTTATTGGAGTAATCGTATTTATCATTTTAGTATTAATAAATTTTATGGTTGTGACAAAAGGTGCAACAAGGGTTGCTGAAGTAACAGCGAGATTTACACTTGACTCTATGCCTGGTAAACAAATGGCAATTGATGCAGATTTAAATGCTGGATTTATTGATGATAAAGAGGCTCAAGAAAGAAGAAAAATGCTTATTTCTGAAGCAAATTTCTATGGGGCAATGGATGGATCTTCTAAGTTCGTAAAAGGTGATGCTGTTGCTGGTATCATAATTACAATGGTAAATCTTATTGGAGGTCTTTTAATTGGACTTTTCCAGCATGATATGAGTGTTGCTCAATCAGGTGAAATTTATACAATTTTAACTATTGGTGATGGATTAGTTGCTCAAATCCCAGCCTTAATTTTATCAACTGCAACTGCTATTATAATTACTCGTTCTAATATGGATGAAGATAAATTCGCAAGTCAATCTGTTAATCAACTTATTAAAGATAGTAAGTCTTTAATTCTTGTTGGTTTAGGTATGATTTTATTTGGTTTTGTACCAGGATTCCCTGCTGGAATTTTAATGGTAATGGGTTTAATGATGGTATTCATTGGATATGTAATAACAATGATTGAAAATAAACAAGATAATGCAATTACTAGATTATTTAAACCACAAGCTGTAAAAGCAAAAATTGATGAGAATGTTTCTTCATTAAAAGAGAAGAAAAAAAGTGCTGCTGTTCCTGATGAAAATCAAACTATTGAAAATATTATGAAACTAGAAGTTTTAGAGTTAAAACTTGGAATTAGATTATTACAATTAGTTCAAGGAAATTCTGAGTTGTTGGATAAAATAAAAGCAATTAGAAAAACAATTGCAAGTGAATTAGGTTTTGTTATTCCACAAATTAGAATTTCAGATGATGCAAATTTAGGGCCAAATGAGTATCAACTATATTTAAAAAGAATCCCATTAGCAAAAGGAAGAATTGAAGTTGATAAGTTTCTTGCGATGGGCGGTTTAGGAAATGAAAAACTTGCAGGTTTAAAAGTAAAAGAGCCTGTATTTAACCTTGATGCAACTTGGATTACACCAGATTTAAAAGAAGAAGCATTGATGAAAGGATTTACTGTTGTTGATGCTCCTACTATTATTTCAACACATATTTCTGAAATTATAAAAAGACATGCAGAAGATATTATAACAAGACAGGACATTGTTGATATTGTTGATAGATTGAAAAAAGATTTCCCAATAGTTATAGATGAGGCAATGAAAGTTACTTCATATGGAGCATTATTAAAAGTTTGTAAAGATTTATTACATGAAAAAATACCTATTGTTGATATGTTAACAATAATTGAAGCTGTAGCAGATATTGCAGAGTTTACAAAAGTTCCTGAGATATTATTAGAGCATGTAAGAGCAAAACTTTATAGATTGATTACTCAAAAATTTAAAGACACAGATAATGTTTTACATATTGTTACAATAAAACCTGAGCTAGAACAACAATTTATTGGTAAACTTCAAGACCATCATGGAGTTTCACAACTGATGCTTTCAATTGCTGAGATTAATAATTTAGTTACAAAAACAAAACAACTTTTAGATACAGTGGAAGCAAAAGGTTTCTCAAAAGTTTGTATGGTTGTTGATCCTGTTCTTAGAAAAAGAATTTCTGAAATTTATGAAAAATTTGGTTTACAAGTTTCTGTGTTATCTCATGCTGAACTTGATTCAAAAGCAAATTTTGCGATAGAGGGAACTTTAGAGTTTTAAAAATGAAACTTATTAAAATATTTTTTTTATTTCAGTTTTTTGTAATATCACTTTTTGCTAGTGTAAATTTATATGTAAATGAAAAAGTTACTTTGGGTGAACCTTTAGTTTTTACTATTGAAATTTCAGCAGAAGAGATAAAATTTCCTGATTTATCTTCAATTGATGGTAATCTTGTACAAGAGATTTCTAGTTCAGTTTCTACAAATATAATTAATGGAAAAGTTTCAAAAGTTATAAAAAAAAGATACTCTTTATTTCCAACAAAAGATTTTATTTTTCCATCTTTAGAATTTGAAGTTGATGGGAAAAAAGTTAAAACTAAAGAAAAAAATATAATTATAGAAAAAGCTTCAAAAACAAAATCTGATATTTTTGATTTGAGTATTAAAACTGATAAAAATGAGTTTTATGTTGGTGAAAATTTTATTTTAAAAATTATTTTTAAACATAAAAAAGATGCAAAAATAGTTGGATTATCTTTAAGTAAACCAAATTTTGATGGTTTTTGGTATAAACAAATTGATGATTCAAAAAAATATGAAGAGAATGATTTTGATGTTATAGAATTAAAATTTTTATTGACACCTTTAAAAAGTGGAAATTTATTTATAAATCCAATTTTATTTCAAGCTCAAGTGATTGATGAAAGTTTCAAATCATATTTTTCTGCAACAAAAGATATAAATATATATTCAAATGAACTAAATCTTAAAATAAAAGAGTTACCCCAAAATATAAAAATTATAGGTGACTTTGAAATTGAGTCAACAATTGATAAAGAAAAAATCAAATCAGGGGAAGCAGTTTCTTATAAATTAAAAATAACAGGAAGTGGGAATTTTGATGACATTTCAGATATTAAACTTCCTTTATCTGATGTAACAATTTATGAAAATAAACCAGAAATAAAAACATATATTTCAGATGATAAGTATGAGGGAACTTATGAAAAAACATTTTCTATAGTTTCTAATAAATCTTTTGAAATTCCAAGTATAACTTTTGAATATTTTGATAAAAATGGAGAAAAAGTTGTAACTAAGACAACTAAAAGTTATAAAATTGAAGTCGAAGAAGAGAAAGTAAAAGAGAGTTTTTTAGAAAAAGCAGATAAAAACACTGAAACAAAGGAAGTTGTAAAAATAATTGAAAAAACTTCCCTTGAAGATAAAATATTATATTTTGTTTTGGGTGTTATTTTTTCATTATTAACAGTAAGTTTATATTTTTATGTTATAACTTCAAAAAGAAAAAATAAAGATGAATCTTATCCTTTATTAAAAAAAGTAAAAGAATCAAAAAGCAAAAATGAATTAATCAAAATTTTAGCAATATATTTAAAAATTGACTCCAGATTAGATGAATTGATTTTTAGATTGGAAAAAGAAGAAGATTCCAAAATATTAAAAAAAGAGATTATTAATATTTTGAAACAATTAAAATTATAAGGAAAAATATGAAAGTTTTTTTATTATCAATGATTATGATTACATCTATTTTTGCAAATGAATATTATGCAAAATTAGAACCAATAGAGAGTTATCAAGTAAAAGCTGCAACTGCAGGAAAGGTTGTTTTCTCAAATTCTAAAATAGAAGGTTTACAAGCAAATAATACAACTATTGTAGAATTGGATTCAAATGTTGATAAAGTAGAGTTGGAACAATCAAAAAATAAATTAAGATTTATTGATGAGATGTTAAAAATCGAACAAAATAATTATGATAGATTAAATCAAGTAACATCAAAATCAGCTTTTGAAAAAGATACACAAAAATTAAAAGTGATAAATCTTGAAAGTTCAAAAGCAGATATGCTAATAAAAATAGAAACTTTAAAAGATACGATTTCTAATAAAAAATTGGTTGAAAAATCAAATTATGTTTTTAATATAGCTGTAAAAGAGGGAGATTATGTAACTCCTGGAACTTTACTTTATGAAGCAAAAGATTTATCAAAAGGAAAATTAGAAATTTTTGTTCCTATTGCACAAATTGAAGAGATAAAAAATAAAGAGATATATTTAGATGGAATTAAAAGTGATATAAAAATATCAAAAATTTATGATGTAGCAGATAGTACAAATATTTCAGCATATAAAGTTGAATTGATTGTAACAAATGCTCAACAATTTTCAAGGTTGGTAAAAATTGAATTCAAATAATAAAGTAGCATGTCCACTTGACTGTTACGATGCATGTCAAGGACAAATAATTGAAGATAATATAAAAGGCTCAAAAGAACATAAAACTACAAATGGAAAGTTATGTGTTAATTTTGCAAATTTATTAAAAGAAAAAAATTTAGAAAAAGCAATTTATCAAGGTGAAGAGATTTCATTGGATAAATCTTTAAATATTTTAGTTGATAAATTAAAACAAACAACACCAATAAAAACACTTTTTTATAAGGGAAGTGGAAATATTGGAGTTATGCAAAGTGTAACTAAAAACTTTTTTACTTTATATGGTTCAACTTTAACAAGAGGTAGTTTATGTGATGGTGGAGGTGGTGCTGGAATTGAAGCAGGGCGTACAAATGTTATAAATCCTCCTTTAGAAAAACTTATCAATGCTGATGTAATAGTTGTTTGGGGAAGAAATTTTAGTGTTACTTCATCTCATATGTATAATTTAGTAAAAGATAAAACTTTTGTAACAATTGACCCAGTTTCTACAGATATAGCAAAGAAATCAAAAATTCATATGCAAATAAATCCAAAAACAGATTATGAATTAGCTTTATTACTTACAAGATTTGCTCATATGCAAGATTTAGAAGATAAAGAGTTTATTGAAGAATTTGGAAACAATGCAGATGATTTTTTTGATATTTCAAGGGGAAGACCAGTTGTTTCTTATGAAGCAACAACTGGAATCCCTCTTTCACAAGTTAATGACTTTTTTGATTTAATAGAGAATAAAACTGTTGCAATAATGGTAGGGCTTGGAGTTCAAAAATATTTTGAAGGAGCTCAAATCACAAGATGTATTGATTCTTTTGCAGCTTTTATGGGATATCATAAAAAAGATGCAGGAGGAGTTTGGTATTTAAGTGATTCTGCTTTTGGATATAAAAAACCTTTTGAAATAAAAGGAAATAATAAAAAAGTTTCAATTCCTAAAGTTGATTTTTCTTCTTTTGATTTAGTATTTATTCAAGGTGCAAATCCAGTTGTTTCACATCCAAATACAAAAAAAGTGATAGAAGGTTTACAAAATAGTTTTGTGGTATATTTTGGAACAACTTTAAATGAGACTTGTGAATATGCAAATTTAATTATTCCTTCAACTTCATTTTTAAGTAAAAGAGATGTTAGATTATCTTATGGACATGAATTAAAATCTATTTCTCAAATTGTAAAAGAAAAAACACAAGATAGTATTAGCGAATATGAATTAACAAACTTTTTATTAGAAAAATTTAGTTTTGAAAAACTTCAAAGTGAAGATGAAATAATCTCTTATTTTGAAAATCATAAACCAAAATTAGAAGAGTTTGAAACATTTGAATTTTTAGACGAATTAGATGTTGAACCACTTTATAAAGAAAAAACGCAAAATAACTTCTATTTTATTACTGCAAAAAATAAAAATTCATTAAATTCTCAATTCTCAAAAGATGATTTTGTTTATTTAAATTCTTCTACAAAGTTTAAAGATGGTGATATTGTAAATATTTCATCAAAATATGGAAGTGCAAAATTTATAGTAAAAATAGATGATGATATAAAAGAAAATTGTGCATTCTTTTTTGCAGGAAATAAAAATGCTAACTATTTAACACCTGCAAATGAAGATGAAAGTTCATTTTCTGCAATGTATCAAGAGGTCTTAGTAGAAATTGAATTATCGTAAATTATTTCGTGAACATAAGATAATAAGAGATTTATCTTTAGTTCAATTTATAGCATATTTTGGTGCTTGGTTTTCAAACGTAGCAATATATACAATGCTTGTTGATTTTGGCTCAACTGAAATGGCAATTTCAGTAGTAACTGCAATGCATTTTATTCCTGCAATATTAATTGCTCCAATTTCTGGGGCAATTATTGATAGGGTAAAAATCAAACCTTTAATGATTTTCTTATTATCAACAGAGTTATTGATGACAATTTTATTTTTAACTATTGATAATAAAGAACAAATTTGGTTTTTGATGATTTTGATATTTATTAGAATGAGTGCAGCTTCTATGTTTTTTTCAACAGAGATGTCACTTTTAGCAAAACTTTTAAATGGAAAACCACTTCAAATGGCAAATGAAATACATTCAATCATTTGGTCATTTACTTATGCTGTTGGAATGGCTGTTAGTGGATTTGTTGTAAACTCTTTTGGACATAAAACAGCTTTTATTATAGATGCTGTAATTTTTGCAATAGCATTATTTGTTTTTATTAGAATAGATTTTGTTGTAAAAGCTAGCCAAACAACAGATAAAATATTTCAACTAATAAAAGATGGATTTATTTATATAAAAAACAATAAATTAATACTTCATTTGATATTTTTACATTCAAGTGTTGGACTTACATCTTTTGACGCATTGATAACTATTTTGGCAAAAAATGAGTATAAATATATTATTTCTGTTCCACTTGCAATTGGACTTTCAAATGCAGTAAGAGCAGTTGCACTTATGTTTGGCCCAATGTTTATTTCAAAATATGTTACAAAAGAGAACTTACACTATTTATTAGTTTTTCAAGGATTATCAATAATTTTATGGAGTTTAACACAAAGTAATTTTTATATTTCATTAATCTCTTTATTTATTGTTGGGCTTAGTACTACGACTTTATGGTCATTTACTTATGCTTTATTACAAAATAATTGTGATGAAAAATATATAGGAAGGGTGATTTCATATAATGATATGATTTTTATGCTCTCATGTGTCGTTACAACTTTGTTTATTGGATTAATGGCAAGTTTAATTTCTACTGATATAATTACTATACTTTTAGGAATTGGTTTTTTAGCCTTTGCTTTTTATTACACAAGGATTTTAAAATGGATATAAATGAAAAAATTTTACTACTAGCAATTTTAAAAAAAGAGTCAAATGAATCTTTGAACGATATAGTTTTAAAATTAGAAAATACAGGATTATTCACTTTAAAAGAGGGTAAAAAATTATTGAAAAAACTAAAAACTGAAGAGTTTGTTAGCGATTCATTTTTAACTTTAAAAGGTGAGTTAATAGCAAAAAATGTAGAACAAGAATTTAAAATATAAAAGGGAACAGATGATTTTAGATTATAAAGATATTGATGACTTAAATAGATACAAAATAATGTCAGGAACAGTAATTCCAAGACCAATAGCTTGGATTGTTACAGAAGATGAAGGTGTATTAAATGCAGCACCATTTTCATATTTTATTCCTATTTCTTCAAATCCTGCTCTATTGATTGTGGCAATTGGGAAAAAAGATGATGGAAGTCCAAAAGATAGTTTAGCAAATATTTTGAAAACAAAAAAAGCAACTATTTGTTTTGCAAATAAAGAGAATGTTGAATATGTACAAAAATGTGCAACACCTCTTGGAAAAGAAGTTAGTGAAATTGAGAAATTTGAAATTGAAGTAAAAAATGTAATGGAAGGTTTCCCTCCCATGATTGCTTCTTCTCAAAGTGCATTATTTTGTGAATATTATGATACTTATAAAATTCCAGGAGATACTACACCTGTTGTTTTAGAATTAAAATATCAATTTATTGAAGATGATAGAATTAATGAAAGAAATCATATAAATGTTGAAAACATTGGAAGATGTGGAGTAACATTTAAGGCTTTAGTAGATTTATAATTAAAAGGCAAATGCCTTTTAATTTTTAGTTTTTATACTGCTGTATTACCGCAGTGTCCACATTTTTTTGCTGCAACTGGAATTTCCATAGCACAGTCACTACAAACTTTTGTTGTAGGTGCTGGTTTTACTTCTTCTTTTTTTAATTTATTATATGATTTTATAAACATAAACATCACAAAACCTAAAATCACAAATGAAATTGTATCATTTAAAAATACTCCAATTTTAATAGCTGGTGCTCCTACCTTTTCTAAATCGGCAAGTGTTGCATACGAAATACCATCTAAAGAAATGAATAATTGTGAAAAATCAACTCTTCCAAGTAGCAATCCAATTGGAGGCATAATTACATTTGTAACAAGTGATTTTATAAGTGTTGCGAATGCAGCTCCAAAAATAAATCCTACAGCCATATCAACAACATTTCCTTTTATAAGAAAATCTCTAAATTCTTTTAGCATTTCTAAATCCTTTTATATTTTTTAAAATTATAATAAAAAGAACTTTATTGATAATAAAATAATACAAAATGTAATTAATATTTTAAAAAATAATTCAAAATAATTTAAAGATTACAGCTTGATTACAAGCTTCATTCACATAACCTTTTATTTAAATAATAAAGAATATATTTCCAAGAAGATAATTTTTTGGAGAAAAAATGAATAATCTAAAACTAAAAAATAAGATATTATTAATATTGCTTTTACCTTTAATTACAATATTTATTTTATCTTCTATTCTAATCTCAACAAAAATTGAGAAAGAGAGAAATATGGCGAGAACTTCTAGTTATATAGAGTTTACTGTTAAAATCTCTACTTTACTAACTAGTTTTCAAAAAGAAAGAGAACTATCAATATTGTATTTGAATAGTTATGGTAAAAATAAAAAAGATGAGTTATTAACTCAAATTAAAAATAGTGATGAAAATCTACAATTACTAAATACTTTTGTAGAAAGTTTTAAATTAATAAAAGATGATAATAATCTTTTAGAAAAAATAAATCTATATAAAAAAGATTTAGAAGCATTAGCTGAAAATAGAAAAAAAACAATAGATTTAAAAATCAGTATAAGTGAGTTAGTTAGTTATTATGATAAAAATTGTTCAAATTTAATCTCATTTTTTGATGATTTACTTATTTATTCAAATAGTAAAGAGTTATCAAAATCTTCTCAAGCTTATGTATCTTTAGTAAATGTTATTGAAAAATCTTACAGTGAAAAAAATATTGTAAAAAATATTTTTGAACAAGGTTCTATTTCAAATAGTAATTATAATGATTTTATATCTTTTGTTGCATCTCAAAACGCATATATTGAAGTTTTAATAAAAAATCTTACAGCAGCAGAACTTGAGTTATTAAAAAACGAAGCTCAAACAGAGAGTTTTAAAGAAGTTGATAAATTTAGAGCTATTTTAATATCAAAAGTAGAAAAAGATGTTTTATTATCTTCAATTAAAGAAGCATTTGGATTTGGCGGATTAATTCATTTTTATAAAGATTTTGTGATAAATCAAGATGAAAATCTTTTAAATAAAATTCAAAAAAGTCATACAAAAATTTCAAGAGCACTAAAAGAATATAAAAGATTAGAAGGTGTTTCAAAAGAAGAGATAGAGTTATTAAATGTAATTGAATCAACTATTGATGCATATATGGCAAAAGCATATGATAACAGTGGATTAAATGAAACAAAAGAGATGGATACAAAAACTTTAAGAGCAATTGAAACTTTATCAAAAAATATTTATGGTTCAGATAGTTTAAAATGGGAAGAATCATCTTCAAAAAGATTAGATTCTTTGGAAAAAATAAAAAATCAAATTGTTGATGATATGATAACTGATATTAAATCAAATGTTTCAACATTAGATAATCAAGTGATTTTATTCTTATTGGTATTAGTAGTTATGTTTGTAATATTATTTATTGTAATTACATTAATGACAAATAAAATTTCAAATTCTATTAAAAAATTCCAAGATAATTTAAATGAATTCTTCTCTTATTCTATGAGAGAAAAAGATGAAATTAGATTAAATCAAATTGAAGGAAAAGATGAGTTTGCTTTAATGACTCAAAATATGAACATTCAAGTTGAAAAAATTGAACAAATAATGGAAAATGATAAAAAAGTTGTTATTGAAATTACTGATATTATGGAAAAAGTAAATAATGGTTTCTTTGAATATTCTATCAAAACAAAAGCTTCATCTAAAGAGTTAGCCTCTTTAGTTGAAATTATAAATAAAATGATAAATAGAACTAAACTAAAAATTGATAGTTTAAATTTATTGTTAAATAACTATTCTCAAGGAAATTATAAATTTAGATTAGATGAAGTTCATACAAGAGGAATGTACGGAGATTTTGGAACACTTTGTTCTTCTACTGTTCTTCTTGGTCAATCATCTTCAGAATTAATTGCAATGATAACAAATGCTGGTAATGATTTAGAAAAAAATACAAAAGTTTTAGCAAATTCATCAACTGAATTAGCAGTTTCATCAACAGAACAAGCAAGTTCTCTAGAACAAAGTTCAGCTGCACTTGAACAAATTACGGCAAATATTAAAAATAATAATGAAAATATGAATCAAATGTTACAAATTGCAGATGAATTAAATGATGCTTCTACACATGGAAGTAAAGCAGCTAAAAAGACTTCTTTATCAATGGATGAGATAAATGAAAAAGTTAAAGCAATCAATGAAGCTATAACTGTAATTGACCAAATTGCTTTCCAAACAAATATTTTATCTTTAAATGCAGCAGTAGAAGCAGCAACTGCTGGTGAAGCTGGAAAAGGTTTTGCTGTTGTTGCAGCAGAAGTTAGAAACTTAGCAAGTAGAAGTGCAGATGCAGCAAGAGAGATTAAAAATTTGGTTGAAAGTGCAAGTTTAAAATCAAATGAAGGAAAAGTTATTGCTGATGATATGATAAAAGGTTATGAAAATCTTAGTTCAAAAATCTCTCAAACAAAAGAGATTATAGATAGTGTAACTCAATTTAGTAAAGAGCAAGAAACAGGAATTATTCAAATAAATGACACTATTTCAAGATTAGATAGTGCAACACAAAAAAATGCAATGACAGCTTCAAATATTGATTTATTATCAAGTGAAGTTTCAAAACTTTCAAGCAGATTACTAGAGATTACATCTCTATCAAAAATTGATGAAAAATATTATGAAATGGTTGAAAATATTAATTTGATGAAAGAGATATCAAAATATAAAAATGACCACATAAATTTTAAAAAGGGTTATTTTAAAACATTAGATAGTTATGAAGATTGTACAGTAGTTGATTGTAAATCTTGTAATTTAGGGAAATGGATTAGTTCTTGTGAAGTACAAAATGAAGAATTTACGAAAATGAAAGAGTGGAATACTTTAAAACAAAATCATGAAAATGTACATAAAAAAGTTCAAGAGTATGTAACTAGTAATGCAAATAAAATAGAAAATCAACACCTAAGAAAAACAGCAAGTGAAATAGAAGAGGGAACTATAAAAGTATTTGATAGTTTAAATGATGTTTTATATATTGAGTCTAAACTTAATAAAAGATAGAAAATCTATCTTTTATTGAACTATTTGATGAAGTTTTGAACACTGACCTAAATAAGTATCCATTCCACACATATCATTCATAATATCGTTAAAACTATGTGCGTGTGCATTATAAACATAAACAAAAATCTCATCACCTTTTTTTAGAAAGTTATGTTTTCCAAACTCTGTATATGCTGTTGCACCTGCTGCTATTAAAATACCTTTTGAATCTTTAGCTGCAACTTTTAAGAATTGTGTTAATTCTTCAAGTGGTCCACAATCTTCTTGAGTATTTAAAATATCAATCATCCAATCTTTTAATTGTTCAAAGAAGTAGCTATATGATTTTACGGCACTTGTAGTTCCATAATCATAAACAATACCATCTCTTTTTATAAATGATGAAATATGATATTTACTTAAAACACCTTTTGGTGAGAAATTATCAATTTCGATAATATCTTGAGAAATTCCTTTTGTATTCGTTCCCCAATTCTTTTTAGTACTAAGTTTATTTCCATCTTGAATTCTAATTGAACAGTCATTAAATGCTGAAAAATATTTTGGTACTATATCAATAACTTTATCATTTTCATAAATAAAATCGCAGATTAATGCAACTTCAGCTTCAACTTGTAAATTATCATTTTCTCTACCATGAGTTAAGATAATTTCATCACAAATTGGATAAGTTCCTAAAAAACTATTATGTCCTTTTATATAAAAAGGGAACATCCCCTTTGGTGCATCTTTTTCTTTTGTTTTTATTACAGAAAATTCATCAGCTTCTCCTGCTTCACCTAAGTGATTTGCAAAATTACCTGCTACAGCAAAGCCTAAATAGTCTTTTAAATCTTCTAATAAATTCATATTATTTCCTATAATATTTTCTTTGGTTGGAACAATAGCATAAAGTTAGTCTTGAAAAAGTCAAAAAAGAAATATAGTTTGTTGATATAAGGATTATTTTAGGAAAGTGTTACAAAGGGTATCCCCTTTGTAAACTAGATTAGATAGTTCTCCATTTAGCTGGACCTGTTGTATGAATAGAATTTCCTTCTGTATCAACTGCAACAGTAACTGGCATATCTTCAACTTCAAATTCATAAATTGCTTCCATACCTAGTTCTTCAAATGCTAAAGTTTTTGCACCTTTAATTGATTGAGAAATTAAATAAGCTGCTCCACCAGTTGCAATTAAATAAATAGATTTGTACTCTTTAATTAAATCAATTGTTGGTTGTTTTCTTTCAGCTTTACCAATCATACCCATGATACCAATTTCCATCATATCTTTAGTAAATTTATCCATTCTTGTAGATGTTGTTGGTCCCGCAGGTCCTACTACTTCATCTCTAACTGGATCAACAGGTCCCACGTAGTAGATAAATTTATCTTTTAAGTCAACACCATTTGGAAGTGGTTTCCCCGCATTTTTGTACTCAACGATTTTTTTGTGAGCAGCATCTCTTGCTGTTAAAATTTTTCCAGATAATAATAAAGTATCTCCTGATTTAAATTGAGATAAGTTTTCTTTAGTTAAATCAGCAATATTTACTCTTTTAATAGTATCCATTGGAAGTTTGATATCTGGCCATAAATCTAAAGATGGTTTTTTAAATACAGCTGGTCCATCACCTTTTAATTTAAAGTGAATGTGTCTTGTTGCTGCACAGTTTGGAATCATAGCTACTGGTAATGAAGCTGCGTGACAAGGGTAATCTAAGATTTTAACATCTAAAACAGTTGTTAATCCTCCAAGACCTTGTGCACCAATTCCAACTTTATTGATATCTTCATAAAGTTTTAATCTTAATTCTTCTAAAGCATTTTGAGGACCTCTTGCTTGTAGTTCATGAATATCAACATGACCCATTAAAGACTCTTTTGCTAAAAGCATTGCTTTTTCTGGATTTCCACCAATTCCGATTCCTAAGATTCCTGGAGGACACCATCCAGCTCCCATTTCTCTTACATTAGCCATAACCCAGTCATAAACTGAATCAGAAGGATTTAATACAGCAAATTTAGATTTGTTCTCAGAACCTCCACCTTTAGCTGCAACTGTGATATCTAATTCATCAGAATTATCAACTGTAACATGGATAACTGCTGGAGTATTATTTTTTGTGTTTGTTCTTTTTCCTGCTGGATCAGCAACAACTGAATATCTTAAAGTATTGTCTGGGTCAGTATAACCTTTTGCAACACCTTCATTTAAAACATCTTCTAAATTTTTTGAAATGTCTAAGTTAGCTTTTAATCCAACTCTTACGAAAATATTAACACTTCCTGTATCTTGGCAAAGTGGTCTGTGACCCATTGCACACATTTTAGAGTTAATTAAAATTTGTCCGATTGCATTTTTAGCTGATTCAGATTGTTCTTTTTCATACGCCTCAACCATACCTTTTACGAAATCTTCTGGATGGTAAAACGAAATATATTGACATGCTGAAGCAACTGAGTCTATAATATCTTGTTCTGTAATTTTTTTGCTCATTTTTTTCCTTTTTGCTTAGAAATTCAATTATTATACCAATGCACTTATGAAAATAGACTTTTTTAAACTAATAAAAATATGAATATTTATAAAAAGTGTTTAGTTTTGATATACCTAAAAATTTATGTAGAAATTGTTTGTTTAGAAAAGAAACAAAAGCCCCCAAAGGGCTTATGTTTAAAATATTAAGCGAAGAATCTTTTTTCAGTTTCATCAAATAATTTAGCACCAGAGAATTTAGCTCTTTGAACTAATTCCCAGAAGTATCTATAAGTTGCTCTATCGTGTAATTCACCATCATATTGGATTGGTCCCCACTCAGCATCTTGTGCTTTAATTAAAATGTTTTGAGCAGCTTCTAATTCTGTAAAGTCTGGTTTCATTGCATCAACGATAGCTTGTACTTGTGTTGGGTAAATTGACCACATTCTCATAAATCCGAACTCATTTCTTGCTCTTTCTGCATCTTTATAAGTTTGGTATGGGTTTTTTAAATCTAATGTTACGTTGTGTGCAGGAATAACTTTATTTTGGATAGCTGCTTGTGCAACTCTTGCTTTTGCAGCACCAATTAATCTATGATCAAATTGACCTGGAGATCTCATATTAATAGCTGGAATTGCTCCTTGGTATCCTGAAACGAAGTCCATTAATCCAAAATCTAAAACTTGTAACCAAGGTAATGTAGCAATTTTTTCTACATCTTGTAATGCACCATGAGTTTCAATTAATACGTGAATTGGAATTTCTCTTGAAATACCAGCTTCTTTAGCCACTTTTTGAATATATTCAATTTGAGTTTTTGCATCTTCATAACAAGTTGATTTTGGTAATGTAATATATGCTAATTTTTCTCCTGCACCTGGAACTAAAATATCAACATCTTGTCTCCAATCTGGGTGTGAATGGTCATGAATTCTAGTTCCAGCCATTGCATAAGGATTTTCTGCAGAATTAACAACTCTAACAATCATTTGAGCATGTTCAACTTCTTTACCAGTTTCAGCACCATCTTCACAGTCACAAGTAATATCAAAAACTGGACCTAATTTTTTTTGCATTTCAAAACCTTTTAGGATTAGCTTTTCGCTTCCTGCAAAGTGTTCACAAGTAGGGATAATTGGTAAAGATTTACCATTTTCAAATAAAGCTTCGCTTGGGTGTGTCATATTTTTTCCTTTTTGTTAAAATTAAATTTGTTTTATTTTTTTTCAGTAACTTTTTTTGGAATTACAATAGTGTAATCTAAATCAAGTACAACATTTGGTAAATATTTACCATCTTCACTCTTTGGATTTAAAACTTCTTTTGGTTCAGTATTTTTTAATCCAATTGTTCTAACTCTTAGTAATCCAATATCATCTCTATTTACTTCAATTTTTTCTAAAATTTCAGTATAAGCATAAATAGTATCACCTGCATATGTAGGGTTTGCGTGAGCTCCACTATTTATAGCACATACCCATTGAGCATTTTGTAAACCATTAAATGAAATAGCTCTTGCCATTGAAATAATAATCCCACCGTACATTAATCTTTGCCCCATTGGTGTGCTTTTCATCATATGGTCATTGAAATGTACTTTAGCATTGTTTTGATATAACTTAGTAGCTAAAGTGTGGTCACTATTATCTACTGTAATTCCTTCTGGATGGTCTAATCTTTCACCTTCAACATAATCTTCAAAGAAATATTTTCCACCAGTTGAATCTGTATCAACACATTTAATAGTTGGAATATTAATTTGTGAAATAGGTGTTGTTTTTGCAAAAGTTGGAACTTCATTAACTCCACTTAAAGTAGAGTGGTCTTTTTTATGAACCATTACCCATCTTTTGAAATCAAGTACAACAGCACCATTTTGATTTACACCAATAGAGTGAACGTAAACAACTCCACTTTTTCCATTTGAATTCTCTTTTAATCCAATTACTGTTGAAGTCATAGAAACTGTATCTCCAACATATACAGGATTTGGGAAAGCCATCTCTGCATATCCTAAATTTGCAATTGCATTTAAAGAGATATCTTGTACAGATTTACCAAATGTTAAATGGAACATTAAAATATCATCAATTGGTCTTTTGTCATATCCCATTTCCTTTGCCACTACATCAGAAGAGTGTAGAGCAAATCTAGAACCAGTGAAAGCGATGTATAAAGATACATCTCCTTCACTTATTGTTCTAGGAAGTGGATGAACTATTTTTTGACCGATTGAAAAATCTTCAAAAAAATTACCCATATTTATTTTAGACAAATTAAACTCCTTATTTACCAAATAAATTTTGACCTAATGATTTGTATGTTTCATACAATGTAATCATTTTTCTTGCCCATTTAATTTTAGAAGAGTCAACTAATCTATTATTATGTAAAATAACTTCTTTTCCTTCTTTAGCTGCTTCTTCATATTTTGCAATCATATTTTCATAATCTTCAACTTCAGATTGTTTTGGAGTAAAGATATCATTGATATATTCAATTTGAATTGGATGAATTAATGATTTACCATCAAATCCTAAATTAAATGCATCTTTTGTTGAATCTTCACAAGCAAATTCATCATGAACATCAAAGTGTGGTCCATCAATTACAGTTTTTCCATATGCTTTTGAAGCTAAGGCAATTTGCGATAAGTAATTAAACATCGCTTTTGAACCTTTTTTGATATCAATTTGAAGTCTGTTTGCAAGTTTATTTGAACCAACAACCACAACTTCAACTTTAGGACTAGCTGCACAAATTTCATGAATATTTAAAACTGATAATGGAGTTTCAATCATAATCATTAAAGTTAAATTAGGATTTACTTCTTCAATTAATTTAACTGCTTCTAAAACATCCTCTTTAGATTGAATTTTAGAGAATAATAATCCATCAATTTCAATCTCTTTAGCTAATTCTAAATCTTTTTTAATATCTTCACTTCCAAGATTATTAATTCTTAAAACTCTTTCACTTTCTCCAAATTTAGCACCGCTATCTTTGTAAACTTCTTTGATAGTTTGTCTAGCAGGTTCTCTTTGCTCTTGTAAAATTGCTTCTAAATCAAAAATAACACTATCAGCTAAAACTGTTTTTGCTTTTTCAACATTATTTTTGTTATATGGAGGAACAAATAACATTGATCTTCTTGCTTTATACTCAACAACTTTTGTTCCTGTTTCAATTGCGTGATATTGTTCATGTAATTGTTTAACAAGTTGTTTTCTTAGAACTTTTCCATTTTTTGTTCTTGGATAATCAGTCATTGCAAAAATCTCTTTTGGAGCTTTATATTTTGCAAGATTTGCTTGAGCAAATGCTAAAACTTCTGCTTGTTTTTCTTCACTTAATTCTTCATGTCCAATAACTGCAATTGCAACTATTGTTTTATCTTTACCGATATCTAAACCAAATGCAACACAATCTGCAACTGCATCATGAGTTTTTACAACTCTTTCGATTTCATGTGGAGATACTCTAAATCCAAAAGTATTGATAATATCATCTTTTCTTCCGATAAACCAGATATATCCATCTTTATCCTTTCTTGCATAATCTCCTGTAAAGAAGTATCCATCATGTCTTGATTTTGCAGTTTCTTCTTCTAATTGCCAATATTCTAAGAATAAACCTGGATCATCTTCACCAATACAAATCATACCTTCTTCTTCAACTCCAACTTCTTCTAAAGTTTCAGGGTCTAAAAGTTTTACGATATGTCCTGGTTGTGGGAATCCTGCACTTCCTGGTCTAATTGGATTATATTTAGAGTGAGAAATATAATAAGAACACTCAGACATTCCAATTGCTTCGAAAATATCTTGTTTAAATCTATCTCTCCATAATCCTAACATTTCATCTGATAAATGCTCTCCAGCAGACATACAATATCTTAATGATGGACAATCATCAAGAGTGAAATCTGTTTTTTGGATAATTTGTCTATAAATTGTTGGAACTCCAATGAAAATTGTACATTGGTGTTTTTTAATTAAATCAATCCAAGTTGAAGCATCATTTGCACCTTCGTAAGCAATAACTGTATGACCATTAAATAATGGATCCATTAAAGCTGAACCTAAAACATATGTCCAGTTAAATTTACCAGAGTGCATGATTCTGTCATTTTCTTTAAAATCAAACCAATAATCAGTTGCTGGTTTTCTTCCAATTAGTGATCTATGTGAATGTAAAACACCTTTTGGATAACCAGTTGTTCCTGATGTATATACTAAATACGCAGGTTCACCTGATTTTGAATTATAATGATTTGGTGTTGCATCTGTATTTTTGAAAATTTCATTCAATGAATAAACATTAATATCTTTTGGTTTTTTAAGATTTTCAACACTATCAATTCCTGCAACAACTATAGTTTTTAAATTATCTAAATTTTCTAAATATGGAACTAAGTTTTCATACATAGTAGCACTTAATACAATTGCTCTTGCTTGAGAATCTTCAGCAAGATATTTAACTTCACTACCACTTAAAAGTGTTGAAGTAGGTACTGCAATAATTCCAGCTTTCATAGTTCCAAAAAATGAAATAGGGTATGCTAAAGAGTTTTTTAAACAAACTAATACTCTATCTCTTGGCTCTAGTCCAATTCCCGTAAAGAAATTACAAACTTGGTCAGATTTTTTTGCTAACTCTTTATAAGTTATTTCATCAGTTCCTAGTTTATCATCTTCAATAACCATCGCAATATTGTTTTCTTTTGCTGTTCCAACATGTGCTGATGTACAAGCCACCCCAATGTTTAAAAATTCAGGTACTTCTATTTTAATTGTTTCACTCATAATAAATCTCCTTACGAAATTACAGTTGACCGTATGGCCAGTTTTCTTTAAACGTATGAATTGGCATTCTATTTAATACAGATAATGCAAATAGTTCATCTTCTTTTTCTAAACTTCTTAAAGCATAAGCTCTTAAGATATTTTGTAGAGATTTACCGAACATTGGTGGATCTAACATCTCACCTTCATATCTAATAGCTCCACTTAATAATGCATCAGCATCAATTGCAGCTTTTAAGATAGAAACATCTTTTGCAATTTCATTTGGACTTGGTGTAAATGCAACTTTACAAACATTAATATGATTTGGAGTAATAACTTGTTTTCCAGTTAATCCCATTGCATTTTCTCTGATTGCATGAGCATAAACATGTCTACTAGCTTCGTCACCATGTAAATCTAACCATCTTCTAATATCTTTTTTCTCAACACAAGAATCTGGTAATGAATGAGGTGTTAACATAACTTCAACTCCTCCGATAACTCCTTTCCCTTTAATTCTTGCTTCCATTGTAAGCATATTAAAGAAAGTTTCTAATTCATCAATCCATCCTTTTGGTGTGATTTTATAAGCCATTGCTTTTGAAAAATCGTGAATACCAAATACGATGTGTTTAACAGTTGAATGTTCCATTAATCTATCAGCAATTTGTAAAGATTTTGGATGCTCTACGATTGGTTGAATAGTTAATTTACTTCCAATAGATACTAACCAAGAAGATAAATCTCTGATTTCAGCTGAACCATAAACTTCTCCAGCTTTTGCTAAAACGATAACATCTATATATTGGTGAATTTGTTTTAACATTTTTAAATCTTCTTCATACTCATCAGTTCTGAATGGATTTATTCTTACAGCTATTTGAAAATTTCTTTCAGGAAATTTTGGTAACTCTTGAATTAATAATTCTCTTGACATAGCTTTTTGTCTACATCCATCTTCTAAGTCAAATAATACAGTATGAGCTTTTGTTTTATAAGCGTGTTTTTGTAATCTTAGTTTTGCTTGTTCCATACTCTCATATGTTCCATCTAATGGATTGAATTTAATTGGTGGGTAATAAATTTGGATACCAGGCCAATATCCACCTAAAATTGGTGTTAAATCATCATTTGCTGTTAATTTAGATAAATCTATTGCAGAAGTCATTTTTTATCTACCTTTCATAATTTGATTTTAATGCTATTTGTTCCATGTTTAGTAAACGTAATATTATACATGAAAACTAATACAGAATTTATACACAATTTAAAATGAATTGTTTTTATGTCTTTTGAAATAGTAAATAAATTTAAGTTTAGAATTAAAAAACTCTAATAAAACCCTAAAGTTAGGGAAAGAAAACTTAAAGTTGTGTGAAAAAAATGTAAAAAAGTATTAAAAAACTAGTGAAAATTAAGACTAAAAAAATCGTAAATTAAAAAAAAATTGGAAAAATTTTCCAATTTTTCTAGTTTTTATAAATTTTGTAAGAAATTTAACTCACCAAAATAGTCAATTAAAAATGGTTTTGAAACTTCATCAAATGTATCTATATCTTGAAATAGATTTATAAAAAATTCAAAATCAATATTTCTATTTTTTAAAGCTTCACATGAGAGTAGGGTGTCATTTATACATCCAAGTTTTGAAGGAGTGATTAAAAATGCTTCACTTTCAAATATATTTATTAAATCAATCATAAATAAGTTTTCTTTTACAGGAACCATAAGTCCTCCTGCTCCTTCAATAATTAAAATATCACAAAAAGATTGTAGATATTTTTTTTTCTCTTTTAAAAACTCTATATCTATAATAGTATCTTTTGATGCAACATAAGGAGCTGCAGGAAGTCTAAATTGATATGGAACAACATCATTTAAAGTTACATTTTCAAAATCTTTATTTAACTCTTTTGTTAGTTCAAACATTTTTGAACCATCTAGTGGTTTATCAATAACTCCTGTTTCACAAGGTTTAAAATAACCAACTCTTAAACCAGCTTTTGCAAAAAATTTTAAAAACTTTTCACATGCATAAGTTTTACCAACATCAGTATTTGTTGCACTAATAAATATTGATTTGTTTATATAATATTTGATATCTTTTTTCATAATTATCTCTTTTTTGTTATAATAGGTTGTTTTTTATTAAAAATGAGATTTTATCAAAACAAAGGTTTGAAGTGAGTAATGAAATAGAAATAGAATTAAATGATGATTTAGATTTACAAGAGCCAAAGAAATATAATGTTTTTCTTTTAAATGATGATTTTTCAACAATGGATTTTGTAGTAGATGTTTTAGTAAAAGTATTTAGAAAATCATTAGATGAAGCTTCAGTTATTATGCTTAATATTCATAATAATGGAAAAGAGTTATGTGGAACTTATACTCATGAAATAGCTTCAACAAAAGTGGCACAAGTAAAAACAATGGCTCGAGAAAAAGGCTTTCCTTTAAAAGCTGTTATGGAAGAAGAATAAAACAATGATAAGTAAAGAATTAAGAAATATTTTTGCACAAGCGGTTGGTTATGCAAAAAGTAGTAAACATGAATATTTAACTGTTGAGCATATCTTTTTAATGTTAATACATGACCAAACAATAGAAAATCTTTTTATAGATTTAGGAGTTGATACAAATAAGTTATTTGATGAATTAAAAAAATATATTGATGATAATACTCCAAAATTTCCAGAAGACCAAAATATAAATGAAGAACCAATGGAAACATTATCTTTAGCTTCAACTATTGAATATATGGTTTCGCATACACAAACAAGTGGAAAAACAAATGCAAATGTTGAAGATATGTTTGTTGCAATTTTAAAAGATGAAAATTCATATGCAACATATTTATTAAAAAAATTAGGAATACAAAGAGTAGATATTCTTGAAGAGATTTCACATAAAGATAATGATGACGAAGATGAAAGTTCAGAAAATGGTGTAGATAATGATAATAAAGTTTTAGATAAAAATTCTACTGAACTTGTTGCTTTAGCAAAAAAAGGTGAAATAGACCCAGTTATTGGAAGAGAAAAAGAAGTTTCAAGAGTAATTGAAATTTTAAGTAGAAGAAAGAAAAATAATCCAATACTTGTAGGAGAACCTGGAGTTGGAAAAACTGCAATTGCAGAAGGATTAGCTTTAAAAATTGCACAAGAACAAGTTCCAGAATTTTTATTAAAATCAAAAGTTTTCTCTTTAGATATGGGTTCTATGTTAGCAGGAACTAAATATAGAGGAGATTTTGAGAAAAAATTAAAAACTCTTTTAAAAGAAGTATCAAAAATTAAAAATGCAATTTTATTTATAGATGAAATTCACACTATTGTTGGCGCTGGAAGTGTTGGTGGAAGTGCCATGGATGCTTCAAATATTTTAAAACCAATGCTTGCAAATGGAAAATTAAGATGTATTGGTGCAACAACTTTTAGTGAATTTAGAAATGATTTTGCAAAAGATAAGGCTCTTAGTAGAAGATTTGCAAAAGTAGATGTTGAAGAACCAAGTATTGAAGATTCAATTTTAATTTTAGAAGGTTTAAAATCAAAATATGAAGAATACCATGGAGTAAAATATTCAAAAAGTGCAATTTCTAGCGCAGTTGAACTAAGTAAAAAATATATTACAGATAGATTTTTACCTGATTGTGCTATTGATGTTATTGATGAGGTTGGAGCTTCTAAAAAAATCAGTTTATCAACAAGTTTGAAAACAAAATCTGAAAATAATATAACAATTACTTCAAAAGATGTAGAAACAACAGTTGCAAAAATGGCACATATTCCTGAAAGAAGTGCAACAAAATCAGATTTAACACTACTTAAATCTTTAGAAAAAAATATGCAAAAAAGAGTATTTGGTCAAGATAAAGCAATAACTACTATAGTTCAATCAATAAAAAGAAATAAAGCTGGGCTTGGACTTGATAAAAAACCAATAGGAAGTTTCTTATTTAGTGGACCAACAGGAGTTGGTAAAACTGAAGTGGCAAAAGAGCTATCAACTCAATTAGGTATTCATTTTGAAAGATTTGATATGAGTGAATATATGGAAGCTCATACTGTTTCAAGACTTATTGGAGCACCTGCTGGTTATGTTGGATTTGAACAAGGTGGACTTTTAACAGAAGCTATAAGAAAACATCCTCATACAGTTTTATTATTAGATGAGATTGAAAAAGCTCATCCTGATTTAATGTCAATTTTACTTCAAGTTATGGATAACGCTGAATTAACTGATAATAGTGGAAATAAAGCAGATTTCCAAAATGTAGTTTTAATTATGACATCAAATCTAGGTGCAACAGAAGCAAATGTAATGGGATTTGCAAAAAATGAAAAACTAAATGAAAACAAAGCAATAAATAAATTCTTTGCTCCAGAGTTTAGAAATAGACTTGATGCAGTTGTGACATTTGATTCATTAAGTATGGATATTGTTGCAAAAGTTGCAGGTAAATTTATAGAAGATTTAGAAAAACAATTAGTAGATAAAAAAATAAAAATTGAAATTAGTGCAAAAGCTAAAAAAGAGTTAGCAACATTAGGTTATGATAAAGCAATGGGGGCAAGACCATTAAATAGAGTTATTTCAGATAAGATAAAAAATCCTTTAACAGATGAGATATTATTTGGAAAACTTAAAAAAGGTGGAATTGTAAAAATTGATTTTGATAATGACTTTGTATTTACATATAAAAGTCTTTGACACAATTTTTATACAATAGTTTAGTTATAATAAAAAATAAAATTTTAATAATATGATAGAAAAGGAAAATAAATGAATAAAATTTTACTAAGTTCAGCTGCAATTGCAGTATTACTATTAAGTGGATGTGGTGAAGATAAAAAAACAGAACAAGCAACTGCTGAGGTTACAACAAAACAAGAAACAACAAAAGAAGTTGTAAATGAAGCAGCAAAAGAAGTATCTCAAACAGTAACAACTGCTGCAACAGAAGTTTCAAAAACAGTTGAAGAAGCAACAAATAAAGTAACTGAGAATACAGTTCAAGATTTAAAAGAAGCTGTTGCGCCTGTTGCACAAGAAGTTAAAGAAACAATAGCAACTCAAGTATCTAATGTAGCTGAAAAAGTAAATGAAACACAAAATGAAGTAAAAGAAGCAATATCAAATGCAACTAATGAAGTTCAAGAAGTTTCAAAAACAGTTGAAGAAGGACCAAATGGAGAACTATTATTTAAAACATGTTCATCTTGTCATGGACAAAAAGCTGAAAAAGAAGCTTTAGGAAAATCTCAAATTATTGCAGGTTGGGATAAAGAAAGAATTATTAATGCATTAAATGGTTATAAAGCTGGAACATATGGTGGCGTAATGAAAAATATAATGAAAACACAAATTGATTCAAAAACTGATGCAGAAATTGATGCATTATCTACATTTATCTCTAACTTATAATCCATCTACAATCAAAAATATAAAAGGTTTTTTACCTTTTATATAAACTTTTAAAATAATTCTTCGTAAAAAATAATAGAAAACAACAAAAACACAAGAAAAACATAGCAAATAAAAGAAAAAGAATAAAAAAGGCAATAAAAGAATAGTAAAGCCGACAAATTTCAAAATTTAAGCTACATTTCAGCGTTAGGGTATTGACAAGTAGATAAAAATCTATTATAATTCCCGTCCAATTTGACTGGAACGCTTCAAACGAAAAGCTTGAAGAGAAACGATTCAATCGAGTCTGGAATGATCTTTAAAAATGAATGAAAGTTTGTAAAGTAATCTTTATAAACCGAATATAGAACTCTTATAAAAAATCTATGTTTATTTAGATTTAAAATAAGAATAAATGTTAAAAAATATAAAAACAAGAAATTTGGTAAAACAAATCTTGTCTATAAAATTTGAGTGATAATTTTGTAATTGAAGAGTTATAAAATTTGTCAGTTTCAAAAACTCTATAATTTATGGAGAGTTTGATCCTGGCTCAGAGTGAACGCTGGCGGCGTGCTTAACACATGCAAGTCGAACGAGAACGGGATATAGCTTGCTATATTTGTCAGCTAAGTGGCGCACGGGTGAGTAATGTATAGATAACCTGCCCTTAAGAAAGGAATAACAGTTGGAAACGACTGCTAATGCCCTATATGCCTTTAATACATAAGTATGCAAGGGAAACGCTTTAGTGCTTAAGGATGGGTCTGTATGGTATCAGCTTGTTGGTGAGGTAATGGCTCACCAAGGCTATGACGCCTAACTGGTTTGAGAGGATGATCAGTCACACTGGAACTGAGACACGGTCCAGACTCCTACGGGAGGCAGCAGTGGGGAATATTGCACAATGGACGAAAGTCTGATGCAGCAACGCCGCGTGGAGGATGACACATTTCGGTGCGTAAACTCCTTTTATATAGGAAGATAATGACGGTACTATATGAATAAGCACCGGCTAACTCCGTGCCAGCAGCCGCGGTAATACGGAGGGTGCAAGCGTTACTCGGAATCACTGGGCGTAAAGAGCGTGTAGGCGGGTATATAAGTCAGAAGTGAAATCCAATAGCTCAACTATTGAACTGCTTTTGAAACTGTATACCTAGAATGTGGGAGAGGTAGATGGAATTTCTGGTGTAGGGGTAAAATCCGTAGAGATCAGAAGGAATACCGATTGCGAAGGCGATCTACTGGAACATTATTGACGCTGAGACGCGAAAGCGTGGGGAGCAAACAGGATTAGATACCCTGGTAGTCCACGCCCTAAACGATGTACACTAGTTGTTGTGAGGCTCGACCTTGCAGTAATGCAGTTAACACATTAAGTGTACCGCCTGGGGAGTACGGTCGCAAGATTAAAACTCAAAGGAATAGACGGGGACCCGCACAAGCGGTGGAGCATGTGGTTTAATTCGACGATACACGAAGAACCTTACCTGGACTTGACATAGTAAGAACTTTCTAGAGATAGATTGGTGTCTGCTTGCAGAAACTTATATACAGGTGCTGCACGGCTGTCGTCAGCTCGTGTCGTGAGATGTTGGGTTAAGTCCCGCAACGAGCGCAACCCTCGTCCTTAGTTGCTAACAGTTCGGCTGAGAACTCTAAGGAGACTGCCTACGCAAGTAGGAGGAAGGTGAGGACGACGTCAAGTCATCATGGCCCTTACGTCCAGGGCTACACACGTGCTACAATGGGGTATACAAAGAGCAGCAATACGGTGACGTGGAGCAAATCTCAAAAATATCTCCCAGTTCGGATTGTAGTCTGCAACTCGACTACATGAAGTTGGAATCGCTAGTAATCGTAGATCAGCTATGCTACGGTGAATACGTTCCCGGGTCTTGTACTCACCGCCCGTCACACCATGGGAGTTGAACTCATTCGAAGCGGGGATGCTAAAGTAGCTACCTTCCACAGTGGATTCAGCGACTGGGGTGAAGTCGTAACAAGGTAACCGTAGGAGAACCTGCGGTTGGATCACCTCCTTTCAGAGAGAGAAGTAAGATTCGTTTCTTACTTCCAGAGATTTTATATTCGGTTTATAAAGATTATTTAAATAGGTAGTAAAGGGGCCTATAGCTCAGCTGGCTAGAGCGCTCGACTGATAATCGTGAGGTCTCAGGTTCAAGTCCTGATAGGCCCACCATTAAATAATCTAGTAAAGATTAATTTAGGTTGGGGAATTAGCTCAGCTGGGAGAGCGCCTGCTTTGCACGCAGGAGGTCAGCGGTTCGATCCCGCTATTCTCCACCACCTATAACTAATAAGTTCATCTGATTTAAAAGTTAAATATAAGTTCAATAAGAGATTGAATTTATATTTGATTTTCAAAATCAAAACGATATTTAAAAATATAATGTTAAAGTCTTTAATTTTTTCGTAAGAATTAGATAACAGAAATGTTAAATAATTTAAAACAAAAAAAATTTCATATCTAAGAAATTAGATAGAACACAACATTATTTTATTGGATATATTTTAAATAATATGTTTAATAAGATAGTAGCCAAAGAATATTATCAAAAAGCGATAGAGTTTAACTCTATTTATTAATAAGCTATTAAGGGCTAATGGTGGATGCCTAGACTGTAAGAGGCGATGAAAGACGTATTAGGCTGCGATAAGCCTCGGGGAGCTGCCAAAGAGCTTTGATCCGGGGATTTCTGAATGGGGCAACCCAGCATATAGAGATATATGTTACCCTACGGGGAGCTAACCTGGTGAAGTGAAACATCTCAGTAGCCAGAGGAAGAGAAATCAAACGAGATTCCGTCAGTAGCGGCGAGCGAAAGCGGATTAGGACAAACCCAATGCTTGCATTGGGGGTTGTAGGACCATAACGTGAGACTAAAGAGGATAGATGAAATACTTGGAAAAGTGTAGCATAGAAGGTGAAACTCCTGTAATTTAAATTCTCAATAGCTCTATTGGTATCCTGAGTAGGTCGGAACACGTGATATTTTGACTGAAACTGGGGGGACCACCCTCCAATCCTAAATACTACTTACAGATCGATAGTGAACAAGTACCGTGAGGGAAAGGTGAAAAGTACTCCAGCGAGGAGAGTGAAATAGAACCTGAAACCATTAGCTTACAATCATTCAGAGCCCTATGATTTATCAGGGTGATGGACTGCCTTTTGCATAATGAGCCTGCGAGTTGTGGTATCTGGCAAGGTTAAGTCAAGTACGAAGCCGTAGCGAAAGCGAGTCTTAATAGGGCGATTTAGTCAGATGCTGCAGACCCGAAACGAAGTGATCTATCCATGAGCAGGTTGAAGCTGGTGTAAGAGCCAGTGGAGGACCGAACCGATAGGCGTTGAAAAGTCTCCGGATGACTTGTGGATAGGGGTGAAAGGCCAATCAAACTTCGTGATAGCTGGTTCTCTCCGAAATATATTTAGGTATAGCCTTGTGTTGTAGCATATGGGGGTAGAGCACTGAATGGGCTAGGGCTGCTTACCGCGGTACCAAACCCTATCAAACTATGAATACCATATGTGGAATCACAGGAGTCAGGCGGTGGGTGATAAAATCAATCGTCGAGAGGGGAACAACCCAGACTAACAGCTAAGGTCCCTAAGTTACATCTAAGTGGAAAACGATGTGGAGTTACTGTGACAACCAGGAGGTTGGCTTAGAAGCAGCCATCCTTTAAAGAAAGCGTAACAGCTCACTGGTCTAGTGATTCTGCGCGGAAAATATAACGGGGCTAAGATGTACACCGAAGCTTTAGATTCAATTTTTAATTGAGTGGTAGGAGAGCGTTCTATTCAGCGTAGAAGATGTACCGGTAAGGAGCGTTGGAGCGGATAGAAGTGAGCATGCAGGCATGAGTAGCGATAATTGAGGTGAGAATCCTCAACGCCGAAAACCCAAGGTTTCCTACGCGATGCTCGTCATCGTAGGGTTAGTCGGGTCCTAAGTCGAGTCCGAAAGGGGTAGACGATGGCAAATTGATTAATATTTCAATACCAACATATAAGCGCGATGTGGGGACGCATAGAGTTAATCGAGGTCACTGATGGAATAGTGGCTCGAAGGACGTAGGCTGTTACTTAGGCAAATCCGGGTAACGTTAGGCCGAGATCTTACAGGCTCTTGACACTCTTCGGAGGAGATGGAGAATCGATGATACTGTCGTGCCAAGAAAAGCCACTAAGTATATTATATGTTGCCCGTACCGTAAACCGACACAGGTGGGTGGGATGAGTATTCTAAGGCGCGTGGAAGAACCCTGGTTAAGGAACTCTGCAAACTAGCACCGTATCTTCGGTATAAGGTGTGCCTACTTTTGTATATGAACTTGCTTCAAAAAGCGAAAGAGGTTGCAACAAAGAGTCCCTCCCGACTGTTTACCAAAAACACAGCACTTTGCTAACACGTAAGTGGATGTATAAGGTGTGACGCCTGCCCGGTGCTCGAAGGTTAACTGATGATGTCAGCGCAAGCGAAGCATTTGATTGAAGCCCGAGTAAACGGCGGCCGTAACTATAACGGTCCTAAGGTAGCGAAATTCCTTGTCGGTTAAATACCGACCTGCATGAATGGCGTAACGAGATGGGAGCTGTCTCAACCAGGGATCCAGTGAAATTGTAGTGGAGGTGAAAATTCCTCCTACCCGCGGAAAGACGGAAAGACCCCGTGCACCTTTACTACAGCTTGACACTGTAGCTTGGATATTCATGTGCAGGATAGGTGGGAGGCTATGATGACTAGACGCCAGTAGAGTCGGAGCCATCCTTGAGATACCACCCTTGAATATTTGAGTTACTAACTGCGTACAATTATCTTGTATCAGGACAATGTCTGGTGGGTAGTTTGACTGGGGCGGTCGCCTCCTAAAAAGTAACGGAGGCTTACAAAGGTTAGTTCATGGCGGATGGAAATCGCCAGTTGAGTATAATGGCATAAACTAGCTTGACTGTGAGACATACAAGTCGAACAGAGACGAAAGTCGGTCATAGTGATCCGGTGGTTCTGTGTGGAAGGGCCATCGCTCAAAGGATAAAAGGTACGCCGGGGATAACAGGCTGATCTCCCCCAAGAGCTCACATCGACGGGGAGGTTTGGCACCTCGATGTCGGCTCATCGCATCCTGGGGCTGAAGTAGGTCCCAAGGGTATGGCTGTTCGCCATTTAAAGCGGTACGCGAGCTGGGTTCAGAACGTCGTGAGACAGTTCGGTCCCTATCTTCCGTGGGCGTAGGAAAGTTGAAGAGATTTGTCCCTAGTACGAGAGGACCGGGATGAACGTACCACTGGTGTACCAATTGTTCTGCCAAGAGCATCGTTGGGTAGCTACGTACGGATGTGATAAGAGCTGAAAGCATCTAAGCTCGAAGCCAACTCTAAGATTAACTTTCCCTGAAGTTCCCAGCAAGACTAGCTGGTTGATAGGCTGGATGTGTAAGCGTTGTAAGGCGTTTAGCTGACCAGTACTAATAGAACGTTTGGCTTATTTTAAACAATTCTTTGGTTTACTATCTTATTAAATATATTTCTTATATTTAGTATATATTGTGAAAAGACTTTAACATTATTTTTTCTTAACTCCTAAACGAGTTGAGTGAAGAGTATATTTTTTATAATATCTTCTTTACTCAACTTTGCTGGTGGCTATAGAGAAGTGGAAATACCCAGTCCCATTCCGAACCTGGAAGTCAAGCACTTCATCGCCGATAATACTGCCGGGTCCCCTGGTGGAAACGTAGGCCGCTGCCAGCTCTTGAGTTTTTTTCAAAGCTTTTGCTAATTTGAACTTCTTTAAGTTCTTTTTAGCAGAAGCTTTTTTTTTGCCCCGCTTTCTGCCTTCTTTTTCTATGGCTTCTTTTATTTATCTTCTATCACCTAAGTACAATAGACAATATCTTGAAAAAGCTATATACTTAGATATAAATATATTATATTACTAAGGAGATGGCTATGGCAAATATAATTGGAAAAATTACATTCGAAAATGGTTCGTTTTTTATAAAACATCCAGATGGAACTTTAGAAGTTGCTAAAGTGGGCGCTATGCTAAGTAAAGGTGATGTGATAGTTGGAAGTTCATCAAACAGTAATATAAATTCAATTTTTGTGAATTTGGTAAATAATTTAGGTCAAATCCAAGTAGTTGGAAATAATGAACAACTTTTTGATATTACATTATTATCTGGAGAAATTCCAGAAGATACTGTTGTTAAAAACAATGAAGTTGGCGACTTATTAGAACAAGCAACAAGTAATCTACAAGATACTCCAAATCAAAACAATGAACAAGCTAATCTTACTTTAGCTCAAATCGAAAACTTAGATGCAGCAGCTGCAGGTGGTGATCAAACAACAACTGACCCAGTTGGAATTGTTCCTTTAAGATTGGAAGATAGAACAGCTGGTGAAACTAATATCACTACTGATTTAAGAGATGCTGAAGTTGTTACTACTGTTATTGATGAAACAGTTGTAGCAAATGATACTATTGATGTTTCAAATAATATAATTCTAACAGAAACACCAATAGAAACACCAACAATTGATACTACTGCTTCTGAAGTAAATTTAAATACAATTGTTAATGAGATTATTAAATATAATAAAATAGGAATTTCTACAGTTATTGATACTGAAAAAAATGAAGCAGAAGGGATATTTAATATAGGAGATAATTACTATAAAAATACTGATATAAATATCTTACTAAATGGAAATGATAAGATTATTCTTAATAAAGGAAGTAAAGAAACTACAGGAATATTAACTTTAGGCGGAGATACTAGTATTATAAGTTTAAATATTAATTTGACTGCAAATGAAAATAATCATGGACAAAGTCAAGCAAATGGTGAAATTATATTTTATAGTGATGGAAATGAAGTTGGAAGAAATACATTGATTGATGGTGAACACTCTTATTCTAATTCAACTTTATTTAATTCTTTTGAAATTATTCATACAGGAACAGCTGGAAATGGATCTTCAGCAATACAAATTGATGCATATGAAGCAACTATCATGGAAGAGGTTGAACCATATACTAAAGAAGTTGATAATGTGGTTACATCTTATGAATATGATATATCTGTAGATGCTTTATTAACTGATACAGATGGAAGTGAAACATTATCTGATGTTAGTGTTAATATAGGTGGACAAACGGTTTTAATTCCATTAGATGAAAATGGACATGGTGAATATACATTTGTAAGTGATAATCAAATTCCAAAAGATAGCATTGAAGCTTTAGTAACTTCAACTGAATCAAATGGTGGAGATACTCTTGAAACAAATATTCAAGTAGATAGTAGTGATGGAATTGATACTTTGAAATTATTAGGTGGAAGTGAGATAGATTTTTCTACAGTGGATAACTCTAATATTAAAGATATAGAAAGAATTGATTTAGCTACAGATGTTAATTCTAATTCATTAATAAAATTATCTTTTACAGATGTTGTTGATATGACTGATGCATCAGGAGAGCGTATTTTAAAAATTATTGGTGATACTACTGATAATGTAAGTTTAGTTGATTCAGATAGTGGTGTATGGAGTTCTTCAGGAACTCAAAGTATTGATAGCATTGATTATAATGTATATTCTAATAGCGAAGATTCAACTTATAAAGTATTAATTCAAAATACTATTCAAATAGATTTACCTTCAAATTAATAAAAGAGTAGAAGTTTTTCTACTCTTTTAAATTCTTTTTTTTAATTCCTCTATCATATTTAATTTATGACACATTTTTATTCCATATAGATAAATAATCCAAGATATATAAATCCAAAAGAAAGTAAAAAGTAAAGTTGCCAGTGAACCATAAATCGTCGTATATGTTTTATTATAAATTACATAGTAAATAAATAAATTCTTTGTAACAGTTAATACAATAAAAGTTAAAAGTGAAGATATAATAGCAGCTTTGTCATCTATTTTTTTATTAACACTAAATTTAAATAAACTAAAAAATATAAGCCAAGCAAAAACATATGAAATAATTATATCTAGAATTGCATTTTTATATAAAGATAGAAAAATATTTGAAATGGTAAATAATAAAGCTACAACTATTAAATATAAAGTATAGAATATGAATGAAAAATGAATTGATTTTCTTTTTGCATGATGAATTTTATTTACAATATACTCATAATCTTTAAAGAACATTATAAATACAAAAATCATATAAACTATACCTAATACTCCTAATTGATTAGAATTTGATATATATTTTTTTAAAGCTTCAACAATGTCAGTTGAATGAGTTGGATTGATAAGACTAAAAATGTAGTTTATAAAAATATCTAGATAGTTATCAAATTCAGAAAAGTTTGAGATTATTGCAATAAAAAGTGCAATTATAGGTAAAATAGAGAAGATAGTAAAAAAGCTTAAAGAAGCAGCATAATAAGTTGTGTCATCATTAAAAAATGAATCTAAACCTCTTATGAATTTCTTTAAAAAGCTTTTTTCTTCTTCTATATTATTCATTTATCATTAAAGTCCCATTTTAAATGGATTTAAGATATTATTTGGGTCAAAAGCTTTTTTAATACTTCTAAATAGATTCATTTCAGCTTCTGTAAAAGCAATATGCATAAATGGAGCTTTTGATGTTCCAATTCCGTGTTCACCACTTAATGTTCCACCTAAATCAACAACATATTGGAAAATCTCTTCAATTGCTTTATGTCCATCTTCCATCTCTTTTTCATTTGTTTTGTCTTTAACCATAACATTTACGTGAATATTCCCATCACCTGCATGACCAAAACAAGGAACATTGAATCCATATTTTTCACCAATTTTATAGATTCCTTCTAATGCAACTGGTAATTTACTTCTAGGAACTGAAATGTCTTCATTTAATTTTTTAGTTCCATAAATCATTGTTGCTGGACTTGCATTACGTCTAGCAAACCAAAGCTTTTTACCTTCTTCTTCATCACGTGCTATGATAAAATCAATAGAACCATTTGCTGCAAATGACTCTTTTAAAGTTTGAAGTTGAGATTCAATTTCTGCTTCACTACTTGCATCAACATCACCAACTAAAATTCCACCTGCATGTTCTGGAAGTGAAATTTGTGGGAATTTTTGTCTTAAAGCTTTAATTACAAGTGCATCTAAAAATTCCATAGCAACTGGATTTGCACCAGCAGCAAGCGATTTAAATACTGCTGTCATTGCACTATCAACTGAAGGGAAAACACCCATATATGTTTTTTTGTATTTTGGTTTTGGAATTAATTTTAAAGTAATTTCAGTGATAACTGCTAAAGTTCCTTCACTTGCTATTAAAATCCCAGCTGTGTTATATCCTGCAACATCTTTAATAGTTTTTTTACCAGCAACTATAATATCTCCATTTGGAAGAACTGCTCTTAAGGCCATTACATAATCTTTTGTAATTCCATATTTAGCCGCTCTCATTCCACCTGCATTTTCACTTACATTTCCACCAAGTGTTGAATACTCTTCACTTGCTGGATCTGGTGGGTAAAATAATCCTACTTCTTCTACTGCTTTTTGAAATTGCATATTGATAAGTCCTGGTTGAACAACACCAACCATATTTTCCATATCAATTTCAAGAAGTTTATTCATGTGTCTTTCAAGTGAAAGAATAATTCCACCATTTGCAGGAAGTGCACCACCTGTAAATCCAGAACCTGCTCCTCTTGGAACAATGATAATTTGATGTTCATTACAATATTTTAAAATATCACTTACATCTTGCTCATGTCTTGGAAAAACAACAGCATCTGGTTCAAATCTTGTTCTTGTTGCATCATAACAAAAAGCGATTAAATGAGCTTTATCGCTTTTTATATTTTCCTCACCTACAATAGAAGTAAGGTAATCTAAATGTTTTTTATCAATCATTATTTTAATCCTAAAACTTTTTCATAATATTCATCATAAGTTAAATCTTCATTACTTGAGAAGAATGAGAAATCAAATATTGAACCTTCAATCTCTTCAACTCTTGTGTAAAATGGCATTTGAGTATCTTTATTTTCATAAGCAAAATTGTATCTAGCAAGTATAGTAAATGTTTTTGTATCAACAATAAATACTTTGTTGTTTAATACAAAGAAAATTGTTCCTAGATTTTGCTCTATTGCAAATTTTTGTATGTCTTCTTTTGTTGGGAATGGAGTATTAGTAATTTTTAATTTTGCTGCAAAAATATCTGAATGTACAAAGTTATTTGATTTAAAATTACTTCTTACAGATTGGAAAGAATCAAGTGTAGGAGCAATTAAAAGTGAAGAGTTATACATGTAATTTAATACAACAACATCATTTATTGAAACTTGTCTATTTGAAGTAGGAAGTGCTTCTTGTAATAAGTCATCAAATGGGAAAAATTCTATTACAGAAGAGTTTGCATTTGAACTAATAACTTTTGTATTAGAAATGATTTGTCTTTTGTCATTATCATAAATATGTACAACGATTCCTGTTTGTCCTACAATTAAGTTTCCTATATTTATAGTACTTCTATTATTTTCAATATTTGTAATTTTTGTACCCATTGGTTTTATTGAAAATTCATTAGAACTTGCTTGCTCTTGAGCAACAGATGTGCTAAGAATAGTTTTTGAAGTTGTAGTATTTCCTTTATAAAAATAGTACGAATAATTAAATTTATTTTGAGAAGTTGAAATTTTTATATCTAAAACATCCCAACCATTACTTTTCATATCATTAACAGTTAAAGTTCCTTTACAAACATCACCATCAAGTGCAATCTCTTCTATCATTGAAGGTTTATCAACACCATTTTTGAAACAAATAGTTTCTTGTGCCAATAATGTGTTTGACATTAAAGAAACAGCACCTAATAATAAAACTTTATTAAATATTTTCCCCATTTTTATTCCTATTAATTTGATTGTAATTCTTGAAGTTTTTCTCTAACTTCATCTACATGTAAAATCTCTACTTTTTCACCTTTTACACTTTTTTTCTTTCTAACACTAACTTTATCCCAAATTGCAGCAATTTTTCCTTCTGGATTTATGATAAAAGTGCTTCTTACAACACCCATAAACTCTTTACCCATAAATTGTTTTAATTGCCAAACTCCATAATCTTCACACATTTTTTTATTTATATCTGATAAAAGAGTTATTGTTAAATCATATTTATCAATAAATTTTCTATGTTTTTCTGTATCATCTGCACTAACACCTAAAATTACTGCATCTAAATCATCAAAAAATGAGTGTTTATCTGTAAAGTCACAAGCTTCAGTTGTACAACCTGGAGTTAAATCTTTTGGATAAAAATATAAAACTATCCATTTTCCTGCTAAATCTCTTGAACAAATTTCCACATCATCTTGATTTGGTGCGCAAAAACTAGGTGCAATATCTCCAACTTTTAACATCATAATCCTTTATTTTTTTATTGCTATAAATGTTGCAAAATTTACCCATTTGAAAATAGTTTCACAGTGAGCAAATCCAGCATCTAAAATCATTTTTTTATTTTCTTCTTCTGTATATGGAATCAATACATTTTCTAAAGCTTCTCTTTTTTGAGCAATTTCAAATTCACTATATCCTTGAGTTTTTTTAAACTCATAATATTCATCAATAGATTGTTTATTTAAAGTTGAATTTGAAGAGATAACTTTTTCACTAAAGATAAAAATACCTTGTTCTTGTAAAGAATCATATATTTTTTTTACTAATTTTTCTCTTTGTAGTGGTCTGATAAATTGTAAAGTGTAGTTTGAAAGAATTAGTTTTGCATTTTCATAATTTACATCATGTAAGTCTGCATTTATGAGATTTATATCAACTCCAAATGCTTTGGCTTTTTTACTAGCTCTATTTAGCATAGCTTCAGAATTATCAATACCAACAAGATTAAGATTATGTTTACAATGTTTACTTAATTCTATTAAAGTTGAAGCTGTTGAACAACCCAAATCATAAACTACATCATTCTCTTCTAAAAAATTGCAAGCAAAATTTATTGATAATCTTTGCATCTCTTTGTAAAAAGGAACTGACCTATTTAACATATCGTCAAATACTGATGCTACTTCTTCATCGAATTCAAACTGTTTGGTAATTGATTTATTAAATACTTTATCTATCATTCTAATATTTTATCTAAATGCATATTAATAAATATTAATAAAGTAATTTTTTGTTGTTTCTATATCTTTATCTATTTGATTTTTCAACTCTTCAAAGTTATCAAATTTTAGATTTTCTCTGATTTTTTTAATAAATTTTATTTGAATAGTATATGTGTCATTTATAATATTTTCATCTAAAATATGTGTTTCAACAGCATAACTTCCATCAGTTGTAACTCTATGACCTAAAAAAGTTACAGAGTTATATTCTATTTCATTTAAAATAGTTTTTGTAATATAAACTCCCTCTTTAGGAAGCAAAAATTGTTCTACTTTTAGATTTATTGTTGGTACAAAACTTTTGCTACCAAGTCCTTGACCTTTGATTTGATGACCATAGATTTTATACTCTTTTCCTAAAAGCTTATTAGCCATTTCTATTTCGCCATCTTTTATATATTCTCTAATAAATCTTGAGTGAACAGCAATATTATCTATTTTTATTTCATCAATAATTTTTACATCACCGTGAAAAAGTTCTTTTAATTTTTCTATACAATATCTTCTATTTTTACCAAAACAAAAATCATAACCAACAACTATTTTTTTTAAGTTTGGAAATTCTTCATTTAATAGTTTAATAAATTGGTCGCCTTCTAAATGTTTGATATTATCAAGTACATAATAATAAATTGGATAATCACTATATTCTTGTCTGTATATTTTTGGAGTAAGATTTGCAAATCCTGATTCAATAGATACAATTGCACCATGTTCATCTAAATTCTTGAAAAGTTCTTGATGAGCAACATGCATACCATCAAATCCCCCAATAGCAATTGAAGTGATTGTTTTTTTATTTACTAAAGTAGAAGAGTTCTTCTTCATTACCATCTTTCCCTTGTAATTTACTAAGACTTGTATATACTGTTTTCCAGTTTAATGTTTTTGTTTTTTCTAAGAAAATTTCTCTTGCTTTTTTTATAGCATCTTTATCTTTTACTACACCTTTTTTATCTCTTTTTACTTTTGTTCCAACTTCAAATTGAGGTTTGAAAAGAATAATAATATCTTTTGAAGCTAATCTATTTATATCTTCAATTATATTTAGGATAGAGATAAATGATACATCACACGTAATAACATCAAATATTTCATTACTTTGAAAATTTCTTATATCTGTATTTTCAAAAAATGAGATTTTTTTATCATTTTTTATTTTTTCATGTAGTTGATTACTTCCAACATCCACACAAGTTACTTTTAAAACTTCATTTTCCAGAAGAATTTGTGTAAATCCACCTGTACTACTTCCAATATCTAAAGCATTTTTATTCTTCAAATTAAAATCTTTTAATTCTTCTAAAAAATATTTTAATTTATAAGCTGCTCTAGATACATAAAAATCTTCTTCTAAAAGTTCTATTTTATGATTTTCCTCAACATTAAAAGATGGTTTTGTTATAATCACACCATCACATTTAACTTTGTTGGATTTTATTAGTTCGCTTGCTTTATTTCGGCTTTGGACATTAAAAGTTGTAGTTAAATATAAATCTAATCTCATAGGTGGAATTATAGTTGAAGTTTGTTCAAAAAGAGTTTAGTTGTTCAATTGAAGAAAAGAAGTCAAAGTTTATTGCTTTTTTAATGCCTTATGAAATATTTGGTGAAGTAATGAATAGATTAAGACAAGAACATCCAAAAGCAGTTCATTTTGTTTATGCCTATAGATATCTAAATGAATTTGAACAAATAGTTGAGAATAGTAGTGATGATGGAGAACCAAAAGGAACAAGTGGAAAACCATCTCTTGCTGTTTTAGCTGGAGCTGAAATCATAAATAGTGCAGTGATAATTGTACGATATTTTGGTGGAGTGAAACTAGGAACTGGTGGTTTAGTTCGAGCTTATGGTGATAGTGTAAATGAAGTTATAAAAATAGCAACTTTTAAGGAGTATAAAAAACTTATAACTAAAACTTTAGAGTGTGAATACAATGAACTTTCTCAACTTGAGTATCTTTTAAATCAAGAAGATATCAATATAAAATCGAAAGATTTTTCTACAAATGTAAGTTTACAAATAGAACTTACAACTGAACAATTTAATTTACTTTTACCTTTACTTTCTAGAAATATTGTTATAAAATAATTTAATTTATTATTTAAAGTTACAATAATTTTTTGATTAAAAATTATTGATGGAGTTAAATTATGAGATATGTTTATAAATTTTTATGGTTAAGTGTTTTTTTAATACAAATAAATGCAATAAGTAATGGTGAAATAAATATAAATTTCAAAGATTTAAACATAATGGATTTAATAAAAATTTCTTCCAAAATCATAAATAAAAATATTTTAATAATTGAAGAGATTAAAGGAAATGTTGATTTTATCTCAAATAAACCTATCAATAAAGATGAATTAATAAAAATACTAAAATTTGTCCTTGAAGATAAAGGTTATAAATTAGTTGAAAATAGTGATATGTTAAGAGTTGTAAAATTAGATAATTTTGTGTCTAAAGATAGTGTTGTAGTTGAACTAAAAAATATTGATGTAAATGAAGCAAAGAAAAATTTAGAAGAGATTGCAAAATCAAAATTTGATGATAAATTAGAAAATTCAAAAATATCAATTGTAGAAAATAAAGATAATAATACTTTAGTAATAATTGGAGAAAAAGAAAATATCAATTATTTGGTAAATTATATAAAAAATGTTGATAATGATAGTTCCTTAATAAAAAAAGAGATAAAAATATTTTCATTAAAAAATGTAGAAGCTACTAATGTGATAAAAATTCTTGATTCAATAGTTAGTAAAAAAATTTATAGTGATGTAAATAAAAAACCTTTAGTTTCTGTTGATGAAGAAACAAATGCAATAATAGTAATGGGACATACTGATGAAGTGGAATATATCAATAAATTAATAGATGAATTAGATAAAGAAAAAACACAAGTTTATGTACAAGCTAGAATTATTGAAGTAAATGATGAATTAGTAAATAATATTGGTGTTCAATATGGAATTTTTGGAGGAACAAGTGGAAGTAATAGTCTTGCAACTTTTTCATCAAATTTAAATGGTGGTTCAACATCAATTACAGATGTGTTAAATATAATTGATTTAAATATTCCAGATATAAAATCAGGCCTTGCTCTTGGTGCTTCACTTAATCTTTTAAAACAAAATGGAGCTTTAGATATTGTATCTGAACCTTCAATTTTAGCTATTAATAACAAAGAAAGTTCTATTTATGTTGGTGAAAAAATATCTGTACAAACTTCAAGTTCTGTAACTGATGGAGGAACTCAAAGAACAAATTATCAAAGAGAAGATGTTGGATTAACATTAAAAGTAAAGCCTAGAATATCAAGTGAATCAAAAGTTACTTTAGAAATTAATACTTTATTAGAAGGAATAAAAACAACACAAACGAGTAGTGGAAATCCTGATACTTTGAAAAAAGAGATTAAGACGACTGCAATTTTAAACAATGGTGAAAGTGTTATTATTGGGGGTTTAATTGAAAATAAAAATGAATCAACTATTCAAAAAGTACCTGTTTTAGGAGAAATTCCAATTTTTGGTAATTTATTTATAAATGATTTAACAAAAACTAAAAAGAATAATCTTGTTGTAATAGTTACTCCTTATATGATTCCAAAAACAAAAGATATTACATATGTTAGAAATCAATTAGCTGAATTAAAAGAATTAGAGGATAAATATTTACAAGATTCTTTGATTAGATTAAAAGAGAATGCAATTAAGAAAAAGATTGAGTCACAAGAAAGAGAAAAAAAGATTATACAACTGAGTAAACAATTGAAAGATTTAAATAATGAAAATGAAATTGTAGTTGATAAAAGTGAACATGAAAAAAGAGTAAAAGAAATTTTAGGACAGTAGTTTTTATTTTAAGCTGTTGTTACAAGACGAAGTAGTTTATCGTTTAAAATTAAGGCATCCATAGTGTTTTTTGGATTTGTAGAGTTTATAACTTTGTTACAATCAACACATAAAATAATGATGTTTTCTAAGGTATAACTTCCACCATCTTTTATCTCTTTAACAAAACTTGTGTAAGTATCACCTAATGAATTTAAGTTGCAACCACATCTATTGCAACATTTATCATCTCTTCTCCAAGCTAATTCTTTTCTTTGTTGCCAATCACTTGGTAATTTTGCACTAGGAATAGATTTTTCATCATAATTTGCCCAAAGTTTATCTCTAGTTACAGATTTTTGCGTAGTTCTTTTATATTCAAAATTGAAAAACTGTTCAACTACTTTTTCAATTATAAAAGTTTCTCTAACTGTTAAATTTGGTTCATTTTTAGTTTTTTCAACAATTGAATAATTTATATGGATTTTTGGATGATTATTTTTCATATGAATTTTTAAATCATTTAAAAAAGTATCAAAATCTCCTTTTTGAGATTTTGATGGAGAGAAGATTCTTTTTCTGTAAATATAAAGTGGTAATAAACAGATAATTAAAAGAGTAGCATAAATACTAAATTCAGAATCTAATCTCACTTTTGAACCTTATATAATTTCAGGATTAATTTGATGTTTTTCTAATGTTTTTTTTGCTTCTTTATGATCTCCAGAAACAAGCTTTTGTAATTCATTTTTATGAATTATCGGAATTAGTATATCTCTTCCACAAAGCTTTTCAATCTCTTTTCTATTGTAATCAAAAATATAAAAATCTTCGTTTGTATCAACAACTAAAAAATCTGCATTATTATCAAAAGCATCAAGTAAAATTGTTGAAGCTACATGATACGTAATTTGCGGATTTTTATTAAATGTATTTTTTGCTAAATCTAATTTCATACTATCAAGATTTAAAAGATTTGCTTTTAGTTTATTTAATAAATCTTTAGTTTGTTTAGAGTCATTTGATGGATAATATGCAATATTAAAATCTTTAAAATCATGTAATATTTCAAAGTTATCTTCAAATTTTCCAAAATCAATAATTAGAGTTTTATTTATTCTAAAATTTTGTTTTTCTAGTTCTTCAAAATAACCTAATTCTGATTGAATAGTTTGAATTTTTGTTTCAACAATATCTTCTAACTTATAAATTCTGTTTTTTAAACTTGTATGAAATGAAGCACCTGTTTCAACACTATCTAATGTTGTTAAAATATATTCTTTTATTTTTGGATTTTTTTGAATTAAATCGTATGCTAAAATCAAAGCTGAATCACCAACATAGTCACTTTTATAGTTAAGTGTATTTGACGCATAAAAATATTGTTTTAGATTTGAATAATTTTTTCTATCTTCTTCATCAAGAAAATTTTTAAAGATTTCAATTTTTTCTACAAAATCTTTGTCATCAATCAATAAATCATTGTAAACTCTTCTTGTTGAAATAGGTTCAATAGTCAATTCTTTTCCAAAATTTTCAACAAGTTCTTCTAATGTTAATGAGGCTTTTACATATGTATTATTTATAACTAAATCAAAATCTAAAGAGTTTTCAAATCCTAATTTTTCACTTTTATTTAACGTATTTAAAATATCTAATAAGTTTTTTTCATTTTCGATTTTTAAAAAATGTTTAGTGTAATATGGTAGATAATCTGAGTTTTTATCAAACTTAAATAAAGAGATTTCTAGTTTCATTAATAGTACCTTTTTTCATAGTTGTTCGGATTTTAGTAAATTTATACTTAAAAAAAATGATAAGTAAATGATTTTTTACATATCATTTTTTAAGATGTGTTATTCAGCAAACCTTTTTACATCTGCACCAATAAGTGATAGTTTTCCTTCAAGATTTTCATAACCTCTATCAAGGTGATAAATTCTATGGATATTTGTTTCTCCACTTGCTACAAGTGCAGCTAAAACTAATGCAGAAGATGCTCTTAAATCAGTTGCCATAACATCAGTTCCATTTAAAGTACCACTTTTTCCATTGATTGTTGCAATATTACCATTTAAATGAATATCTGCACCAAGTCTTAATAATTCACTAACGTGCATAAATCTATTCTCAAATAATCTTTCATCAATAGTACTTGTTCCATTTGCTTGCGTAGCTAGTGCCATAAATTGAGCCTGCATATCAGTTGGGAAACCAGGATATTCTGTTGTAATAATATTTACAGGTTTAATTTCATCTGTAGGTAAAATTGTAACACTATTATCATCTTGTAAAACTTCAAAATTCATTTCTTCAAGTTTTGAAATAACTGCTTCTAAATGTAGAGGAATAACTTTATCAATTTTTAGTTTTTGATTCATAATAGCTGCTGCGCACATATAAGTTCCTGCTTCAATTCTATCAGGAATTACATCAAATGGTTTAATATCAAGAAGTTTTTGTCCAGTTCCTTCAATTATAATTTTTGAAGTTCCAATACCTTCAATTTTAACGCCACTATTTGCTAAAACTTCACAAAGTTGCACAATTTCAGGCTCTTTTGCTGCATTAATTATTGTAGTAGTTCCATAAGCTAAAGCTGCTGCCATAACTGTATTTTCAGTTCCACCAACTGTAACTTTATCAAAAACAATTTTTGCACCTTTTAATCCATTTGGAGCAGTTGCACGAATATAACCATGTAAAATTTCTATTTTTGCACCCATTTGCTCTAAAGCTTTTAAGTGTAAATCTACAGGTCTTTGACCAATTGCACAACCACCAGGAAGTGAAACTTCACAATGTCCAAATCTAGAAAGAATCGGTCCTAAAACTAAAATAGAAGCTCTCATAGTTTTTACAATATCGTAAGTAGCTTTTGTGTTATTAATTGTTGAAGTATTTATTTTTACAGAGTTTTTATCTTTAACAAAATCTCCACCAAGGTTTTTTATAAGTTTTAAAAAAGTGTTAATATCTACAACATTTGGTAGATTTCCAATAGTTATTTCATTTTTTCCTAAGATAGTACAAGCAATTAAAGGTAAAGCTGCATTTTTAGCACCTGATATTTCAACACTACCTGAAATATCTTTACCCCCAATAATTTTTAAGTATTCCATATTTCCCCTACAAGATTAGTGATATAAAGCAATTATATTATCTAAAACAAGCTTTAAAATTTGAATGTAATAATCTTTTTTTAATTGGATAATAACTACAATCTTCCTTTTATAATAAGGAATTTGATGGAAGAACAGGTTAATAAAGGCATAAAATATATGCTTTTTGCTTCACTTTTATTCGCACTTATGGGAGCTGCTGCTAAAGAGTTAAGTGATACTATGAGTTCAGTTGAGGTGGTGTTTTTTAGAAATGTTTTTGGTGTATTTTTAATTTTAATTTCTATATATAATTCACCTTTAAAACAAAAAGGTGGGAAATTTTGGTTATTAGTTTTTAGAGGAGTTGCTGGTTTTGTAGCACTTTTATTTTTCTTTTATAATATCTCAGAGATTTCACTTGGCGAAGCTATGACTTTTTCAAAGACTTCAACTATTTTTACAGCAATATTTGCATATTTGTTTTTAAAAGAGAAACTAGGATTTAAAGGTTGGCTTGGAGTTTTTGTAGGATTTATAGGAATAGTATTCATAACAGAATTTGATGGTAGTAATTTAGAAAAAACTGATTATTTAGGAATTCTTTCAGGAGTAGGTGCTGCACTTGCTTATACATCAGTTAGAGAACTTAGAACTTATTATGATTCAAGAGCAATTGTTTTATCTTTTATGACAATTGGAACAATAGGACCTATGATTTTATTAATAATTGGAAGCTTTTATTCAAATCCACATTTGGATTTTATGTTAGGGACTTTTACAATGCCTAAAAGTGAAGATTGGATTTTTATTATTTTGTTAGGAATCTTTGCAACATTCGCTCAAATATATATGACAAAGGCATATTCTTTTGCTAAAGCTGGAATAATAGGAACAATTTCATATAGTAATATAGTATTTTCGATAATTTTAGGACTTATTTTAGGAGATTCTTTCCCTTCATTTTTAATTGTTTTAGGTATACTATTGATTATTTTTAGTGGATTTTTAGTATCAGGAAAAAAGGAATAAAATGGATTTAACATTTTGGGAAGATTTTTGGATTGTTTTTGTTGTGATTATAATTGCATGGTTTATTCATGATAAATATGTACAAAGAAAACATCAACTTTTAGTTAATTATCCAATAATTGGAAGATTAAGATACTTATTTGAAGAAGCAAGGGAACCTTTTAGACAATATTTTGGTGATGAAAAGTTTTACGAATCAAAAGATAAGTTAGATTGGGTTTATAAAGCAGCACGTGATTTACCAAATTACGCCTCTTTTTCTCCTTCTCAACCATTACCAAAACCAAAATTTATGATTAGACATTCAAATATTGTTTTAAACGATAATGAAGTAGAAGAAAAATTTGAAGTTACATTTGGTGAAAATAGAAAAAAACCTTTTAAAGCAAAAAGTATTATTGCAAGGTCTGCCATGAGTGATGGTTCTATTTCTCCTGAAGGTACACGAGCATTTGTTCAAGGTGCATATTTAGGAGGTTTTCCTATAAATTCAGGTGAGGGTGGAGTTACATCAAATTTCTTTACTACATATGAGAGTTATGATTCATCATTTATGACAGTTGTTGATAGTTCTTCATTAAATAAAACTTTCAAAAAAATTGCAAAATTCTTTTTTAATGGAGCTTTAGCAGCTGAAGTATATAGAAAATTGGTTTTTAAAAATGACCCAGAAGCTGAAACATATATTTTAGATTTAAAGAAAAAACAATTTTTTAGACCAAATTGGGAAGCTCCTTTAGAAAACTTTCCAAAAGATGTTCCATCTGATATGCCTGATATTGTGTTTCAAATAAGTTCAGGATTATATGGTGCTAGAGATAAACAAGGTAATTTTGATCCTTTAAGATATCAAAAAGTTATGAGATTTTGTCGAATGACAGAAATCAAAATAGCTCAAGGTGCAAAACAAACAGGGGGAAAACTTGCAGGCCACAAAGTAACACCTGCTGTTGCATATTATAGAAATGTTGAAGCTTATAAAGATGTTTTTTCTCCAAATAGATTTCCTTATGGAAATTCAATAGAAGAGTTGTTTGATTTTATAGGTGAATTACAAAAACTTTCAGAAAAACCTGTAGGTATGAAAATCGTAATTTCAGATTTAGAAAATATTGAACCATATGCAAAAGAGATAAAAAGAAGAATAGACTTAGGAAATGATGCTTATCCTGATTTTATCACTATTGATGGAGGAAGTGGAGGAAGTGCCACTGCACCTCTTGAAATGATGGAAAGAGTTGGTCTTGAAATAAGAGATTCTATTTATTTAGTAGATAAAGTTTTAAGTGATTATGGAATAAGAGATAAAATAAAAATTATAGCAAGTGGTAAAATATTAACACCTGATGATATAGTTATAATTATGAGTTTAGGAGCAGATTTTGTTCAAATTGCTCGTGGTTTTATGATGAGTGCAGGGTGCATTAGAGCAAGATATTGTTCTGGAACAACAGGACGAGAGTGTCCAGTTGGTTTGGCAACACAAAATATAAAAAAAAGAAGAAAATATTTTGTATTTAAACATGCAAATTATGTATCAAATTATCATAAAAATTTACTAAAAAATGTAAAAGGTTTATTAGCAATTATGGGATTAAAAAAGATAAGCCAATTAAATAAACATAGATTAATTTTTGTAGATAAAAACTCAAGAGTATTTGATAATATGGATGAGGTATTTAAAAGAAAGTTAAAAATTGGAAAAGATATGGAGGATGAATATCATGAACTTAGATAAGGTTATTTCAGGATTTTTTATAATTTTAGCAATGACGCTAAATTTTGGATTTTTTTATGGAGAAATTCACGTAATAGAAAGTCATAGTAAATATGAATTATTTGCAGCAATTGTTATAAATCTAATAGCAACGATTTTAAAATTAGGTGATAAAACTCAATTAGGTTCAGTTTTACTTGCAACTTCTTTAGTTGCAGATATTCAGCTGATTGCAGCTGCTGTTGTTTGGACAATTGCAGTTTACACAACAGGTATGAATCCAGAAATAATGGCTGGAATAGTTTCTTTATCTGGTGGTGCATTGTTGGCAAATATTACTTCAGTTGCACTTTATGTTGGCGATACATTAAAATCAAAAAGATAAAGATTAAATTTTGAGAAATAATTCATTATTTATCATTTTACAAAAAATGAGGAGACCTTTTTTAGTAATTTTAATTACTTATACAATTTCTATTTTAGGATTAATACTAATAGATGGTGTTGATGCAAATGGGAATCCTTATAAAATGACAATATTTGATGCTTTTTATTTTATTTCTTATACAGCAACAACAATAGGATTTGGAGAAACACCTTTTACTTTCTCTTATCCTCAAAGAATTTGGGTTACGTTTTCTATTTATTTAACTGTTCTTGGTTGGTTTTATAGTATTGGTTCTTTAATCTCTTTATTTCAAGACAAACAGTTTTTGCAAGAGATTGAAAAAGCAAAGTTTTTAAGACAAGTGAAGAACTTAAATGAAAAGTTTATTGTAGTTTTAGGTTATAACCAAATTACTAGAAAAATAATCATGAAAGCAATGGAACAGGGTCTTAGAACAGTTGTAATTGAAAAAGATAAAATAAAAATTCATAATTTAATATTGGAAAATTTTACTCCAACAGTTCCTGTTTTATATAGTGAAAGTTATTCTGTAAAAGTTTTGGAAATTGCTGGATTAAAAAAAAGAAATTGTAAAGCTATTGTTTCTTTATTTGAAGATGATGCTTTAAATTTAAAAATTACACTTATTGCAAAAGCTTTAAATAAAAATATAAAAGTGGCAGTTAAATCAACAACAACTAATCATACAGAAAATCTAAAAGATTTAGATGCTGAGATTGTTGTAAATCCTTTTTCAATTATTTCTTCTGAAATAAATCTCGCTCTTTGGTCTCCAAATCTATTCAAACTTGAAAAATGGCTTTATGGAATTGATAATTTAAATGCATCTTTACCAATTTTCCCCAAAGGACTATATATTGTTTGCGGTTATGGAAGAATGGGAAGAAAGATTTTTGAAAAATTAAATGAAAATGATATTGGTGTTAAATTAATTGAAATTGACAAAAATAAAAATGTTGAATATTCAAAAGATGAGATTTCAAATATTGTTTATGGAAATGCAGATGATAAAGAGTTATTGTTAAATATTGGTATAAAAGAAGCTGTTGCAATTGCAGCTGTTACTGATGATGATACTACAAACTTATCTATTTTAGCAACTGCAAAGAAATTAAATCCACATATTGTAACTATTGTTAGAGAAAATGAGATGATAGATGATTTTTTATTTAGAAATGCAAATATAAATCATATTTTTACTCCATCAAAAATCTTAGTAAATAAAATTACAAATGCTTTAGTTATGCCGTTAAGTGATAAGTTTTTGAGATTAATAATTAAGAAAGATAATGAATGGGCATCAAAATTAGTAAGTAGATTAGTAAGAGAAATAGATGAAAAACCATTGTTAATTGAATTTGAAATTTCAGAGCTTTATGCTCCTGAGGTTTACAACTATTTATTGAAAAATCAATCACTTTTTTTAAGTCTGTTTGGTATTTCATTACATAATAAAGAGTTAAGAAATAATGTTGTGCCTTTGTTACTTCAACGAGAAAATGATATAATGCTTCTCCCTGAATGGGAAACAGAGATAAAAATAGGCGATAAAATCTTACTTGCTTGTGATGAACACGCAAAAAATGATATTGAATATATCTGTAAAAATATTTATGAATTTTATTATGCATTAACAGGTAAAGAAAAACAAACAATTTTAAAAGGAATTTTATGAAAATTTTAACGGGACCTTGTGTACTTGAAGATAGAGATACAGTAATGAGAATTGCTGAAAAATTAAAACCATTGAGTGAAGATAAAAGAGTTGAATTTTATTTTAAAGCTTCATTTGATAAAGCAAATAGAACAAGTATAAGTTCATTTAGAGGACCAGGACTTGATGAGGGATTAAAAATATTTGAAGAAATAAAAAAACAATTTGGATATAAAGTTGTAACAGATATTCATGAATCATATCAGGCAGCACCAGCTGGTGAAGTTATTGATATTTTACAAATCCCTGCTTTTTTATGTAGACAAACTGATTTATTAGTTGCTGCTGCAAAAACGCCGGCAAAAATAAATATTAAAAAAGGACAATTCTTAGCAGCAGACGCTATGAAACATCCTGTTGAAAAAATCTTAAATACAAGAGGAATAACAGAAGTAAGTTATGAAAACTCTGAAAAAGCTGGAGTATGGCTTTGTGAAAGAGGAAATACTTTTGGATATGGTGCTTTAGTAGTTGATATGAGAAATTTAGTTTTATTAAAACAATATGCACCAGTTATTTTTGATGCAACACACTCTGTTCAAATCCCAAGTACGGGTGGAACTACTGGAGGAAATTCTGCATTTGTTCCAACAATGGCAAAAGCAGCAGCCGCTGTAGGTGTTGATGGTTTCTTCTTTGAAACACATATTGATCCATCAGTAGCACTTAGTGATGGACCAAATATGCTTAAAGTAGATGATATGTATAAGCTTGTTGGTGACATTTTTGCAATACAAGATGCTTTAGGGTATAATTAATAACTATTTAGAAAAATTTGGAGAATTAGATGAAAGTAATTGAAGGTGTTTTAAGATTAAAAGGGACAGAGAAAATTGCAATTATAAATGGTAGATTTAACCATATAATTACTGATAGATTAGTAGAAGGTGCACAAGATGCTTTCAAAAGACATGGTGGAAATGTAGATAATTTAGATTTAATTTTAGTTCCTGGTGCTTTTGAGATTCCATTTGCTTTAGAAAAAGCATTATCAAGTGGAAAATATGATGCAGTATGTTGTGTTGGTGCAGTTATTCGTGGTGCAACACCTCATTTTGATTATATTTCTGCAGAAGCTACAAAAGGAATTGCAACTGTTGGTTTAAAATATGGAAAACCTGTTTCTAATGGAGTTTTAACAACAGATACAATTGAACAAGCAATTGAAAGAGCTGGTTCAAAAGTTGGAAATAAAGGTGCAGAAGCAATGGTTACAATCATTGAAATGTTAGACTTATATAATGAAATGGGGAAATAGATTTGGCAACTAGAACACAAGCAAGAGAGTCTGTAATTGGTTTATTGTACGCTTATGATTTAGGAAATGAAGGAATTGCAAAATTTCTTGATGAAATTTTAGAAGAGAAAAAAATAAGAAATAACCAAAAAGAGTTTGCTTTAAGATTATTTAATGGAACTATAGAAAATTTAGAAAAAATTAATGCTGAAATAATTAGTCATTTAAATCAAGGAACTTTAGAAGATATAGGTTCTGTTGAAAAATCAATTTTAAGATTAGCAATTTTTGAAATTTTATTTGAAGATTTACCAAAAGCAGTTGTTATAAATGAAGCAATTGAATTATCAAAAAAATTAGCAAGTGATGGTGCTCCAAAATTTGTAAATGGATTACTTGATAAAGTTGTGAAGGCTTAAATATGAAATTATGTGTTTCTTTAGATTTAGCAACAGCTGAACAAAATCTTGAATTAGTTAAACAAATAAAAGATTTCGATGTTTGGCTAAAAGTAGGATTTAGAAGTTATATAAGAGATGGTAAAAAATTTTTAGAAGATTTAAAAGCTATAAATCCAAATTTTAAAATCTTTTTAGATTTGAAACTTTATGATATTCCAAATACTATGGCTGATGCTGCAGAAGAAATAGCTAATTTTGGACTTGTAGATATGTTTAATGTTCACGCAAGTTCAGGTGTTGAAGCTATGAAAACAGTTATAAATAGAATAAAAGATATCCCTAATAAACCTTTAGTATTAGCTGTAACAGCGCTTACATCTTTTGATAATGATAGTTTTAAAGCAATCTACAACGAAGATATAAGTACAAAAGCAACACAATTTGCAATTGATACATTTGAATCAGGAATAGATGGAGTTGTTTGTTCAGCATTTGAAAGTTTAGATATCAAAAATAATACTTCAAAAGAGTTTATTACTCTTTGCCCTGGAATTCGTCCTTTTGGTGAAGATAGTGGAGACCAAAAAAGAGTAGCTGATATTCCATATGCAAAAGAAAATTTAGTAGATTTTATTGTTGTTGGAAGACCAATTTATAAGTCAGATAATCCTAAAAAAGTTGTAGAAGAGATATTGAAAAATATTTAATTTCTCTTCTTTAAATTTTAAGAATGTTTTAAGTGACATACTATTATAATCACCGTCCTGATTTTATGATAATAAAATCATCTCAACAACGGACAGTTGGGTGAGCTGGCTGAAACCACCTCCCTGCTAAGGAGACGTACTGGCAACGGTACCGAGGGTTCAAATCCCTCACTGTCCGCCATTAAGTGGGTCATTAGCTCAGCTGGTTAGAGCACTCGGCTCATAACCGAGTGGTCGAAGGTTCGAGTCCTTCATGACCCACCACTTAATTATGAACAATCAACAACAAGTATTATTTAATTTTAGGTACATTGGAAGGTACATTATGATATTTTTATGTCTTTCAATTGTTTATTAAAAGTACGATAACAAGCCTATTTTTAAGACTGGCTCATAACCGAGTGGTCGAAGGTTCGAGTCCTTCATGACCACCATAAAATCGAGCTTCTTGAAGGTTTTTCTAAAACGGAAAATCCGAAAGTACAAATGCGAGTACAAAAATCAATCAGAGCTTATTTCCAAAAACAATAACTTTTTAATATTAAAATACAATCTTTTTAACAATTACCGAATTCCCTTAAATACAAAAACAATCCTTTTCTATTTAATTTTAAGTCACTATTTTTTAATATTACTTTCATTTTTATAATAAAGGAGAATATTATGATGAAGGCAAGGGAGTTATTAGTTTTATGTCAGAGACTAGATAAAGAGTATGACCCAAGAGCAACAGTAAGAGATATAGCTATTATGTGTTATTTAATAGACCATGGAGCTAAGAAAATCACAGAGATAAGTTTTGGATTAACTTTAGCACAGCCAGTTGTGTCTAGATTTGTTAAGAAACTAGAAGAAGATGGTTTAGTAGCTAGATTAGAAACAGGTGAGGTAATCTCAACAGATAAAGCAAAGGAACTTTTAGATTTAAAATAAAAGGAAGAAGAATGTATCAAAAATAAGACAAAAAATGGACAATCAAGACATATGGAATCTTAAGTAAGTTGTGTCTAGGTCTTAAACCAAATCAGTTGGTCTTTGAGGGTCTTACTAACTTTCAAATGTGTAAAGGATTTTAATGCAAGATAAAATGTTTAAATTTAGATTATCACAACAACAAAAACAATTACTTGATTTTAAAGCAAAAGCTCTTAATATGAATAGCACACAGTTTTTAATTAAATATATTGAATCTTCAAATATTAATGTAAAACCATCAAATAAAAAAGATATAAAAGAGTTAATTTGGAATATAAATAAAATTGGTACAAACATTAATCAATTAACTCATGGATTAAATTATTCAATCCAATTAAAAAAACTTGATTCTTATAACTATAAAAATCTAATCAATAAACTTATCATTATTGAAAATCAATTAGATCCAATTTTAGATAAAGAGTTTTAAATGATAGCTAGAATTTCAAGAGCCAAAGAAGGATTTGCAGATTATTTAATAACAGGTGCTAGAAAAGATAGTATCTACTCAAGAGATCAAAAAGATAAAGTAGTTCCACTGTATGGAAATCTTCAAACTTTTAAACAAACAGAAAAATATCTAAATAAATATAAAAACTATAAAGATAACTATATTCATATAACACTATCTTTTTCTCAAAAAGATATAGATAAATTAAATAAAATAGATGATGATAAAAAAAGAGATGAACTTTTTAAAGAACTAGTTTTAATATATTTAAAACATCACACAAGTGGCTATGATTTAGAAAACGAAGTAATAGCATATGCTGAAGCTCACTTGCCAAAAATTCAAATAAATGAAAAAAATAAAAAAAGATTTCCACATATTCATATTGCAATTGCTAAATATAATCCAGTTGATGATACTCAATTAAGAACACCATTTTTTAATAACTCTTTTTTAGATGATGTTTTACAAAGCTATGTTTGTAAAAAATATAACTTTGAAATTCCTAGAAAAGATGAAAATGATGAAACTAATACTAATTCAAATATCCAAGATGAAAATAATCTTGAAGATAAAATAATAAGTAAAATAGCAATTACTAGAGCTAATTGGATAGAACTTTTAAAAGATATAAAAACACCAGATGAACTTTTATACTTTTTACAAAATAACCTACAGCTAAAAGAAAATATAGATTTTAAAATAGCTGGAAGTAAAACATATAAATATATAAAAATATTAAACCTACAAGAAAGAAATAAAAAATCAAACTCATTAAATCTAAATGGTAAAGATTTTTCAAGATTTATTCTAAATGATGATAAAAATAGAATATTTCCAAGACATAAATCAAAAAAAGAGTTAGAAGATATTTTACTAAGCTATTATGAAACTAGAATTGAAAATATCTATAAAAGAAAAAGTAAAAAATCAAAAGAACTATTGCAAGATATTTATACTTGTGAAAATCAAAAAACTACTGATAATATAAACTCTTTTACTTATCAATCATATCAACAAAAACTTTTTTATAAACACTATGATTATCTAATTAAAGATAAACTACAAGGCTATTATATTAAAAAAATAGATAATCAAGTAATTATTACTAACTTCTCAAAAAATATTAAAATTGTTGATTTAGAAGATCAAATAATCTCTAATTTTAATTCAAATAACATACAAGAAGAAGTAAAAATTATGATTGAAATAGCCCTTGCAAAAAACTGGAAACTAGAAAATATAAAACCAAGTGGAAATGAAGAGTTTGTAACTGAAGCAAATAGACAAATTGCTGCTTTAATTTTAAAAAATAAAAAAGAAAATCAAATAGAAATTAAAAGAGCAAAATCACCAATTCAACAACAAAAGGTAAATTTGCAAAATGAAGATTTAACTTCTAAAATAAATTTGCAAGAACTAAAAGAAAAACTTGATGCAAATTTAATCCTTGAATTTGCAAAAGATAATTATAAACTTGATATTTCAAATTTTATAATAACAGAAGATAATAAAATAGATAACACTACAAATAAACAAAAACCAAAAAATGTAATTGATTTTTTACAAAGAGAATTGAATTTAAGTACTAAAGAGGCTATTGAGGTTTGTGAGGGGATTTATGAAAACAGTATTGTTTATTCTAGTGGAATTGAGAAAAAAAGTGAATATAGGATAAGGAGGAATTAAAAATTGAGGTGATTTTTTTATAGTCTTTTTTGTGGAGTTTTAGGGTTTTTTATAGTTTCATATTCCATCTTTTTATGTTGCATTTCTCCATTTTTTGAGTCATTAAAGTTAAATTATAACTACAAAATGATTGATAAATAACTTTTTTTGTGAAACAAGTAACAATTATTGGATAAAATTTTTATTTAATCTCATATAAAAAATGAAAAGAAAGTCTTTTATGAGTCTTTTGTGTTATATTATTATATTTTATTGTAGGATAAATAAATCTATGAAAATGGAATTTGATATATTACATTGAATTTTTATTGTAATTATAATTAGCTATTTATCTCTAATTTTATTTTTATAAAGTCTGAGATAAATATAAAAAATAACCAAATTATCAGCATTATTTGAATACAATATTAACTATAAATCACAAAAGTTACAAAAATACACAATAAATAAGATTTAATTGAGATTTAGATCTGAATTACTTTTTTGATTAAAAAAAGTCAAAAAAGAGTAATTTGATTTGATATAATATCCAACTAAAATTTTAATTAGGAAAATACATTGCAAAATAAAGAGTTAAATAAATGTCTATATTAATAACAGGTGGAGCTGGATATATAGGTTCTCATACTCTTATTGCTTTAAGTGAAGCGAGTTATGATTTTGTAGTGTATGATAATTTATCAAATTCTTCAAAAGAAAGTATTAAAAGAGTAGAAAAAATTATAAATAAATCTATTTCTTTAGAAGAGGGTGATATAAGAGATAAAGAACTTTTAAAAAAAGTATTTGAGAAATATGATATAGATTCTGTTATCCACTTTGCTGGATTAAAAGCTGTTGGAGAATCAGTAGAAAAACCTTTAGAATATTATGATAATAATATTGTTGGAACTATTAGACTTCTTGAAGTTATGAAAGAATTTAATTGTAAAAAAATAGTTTTTTCAAGTTCAGCAACTGTATATGGAAATCCTAAATCTAATCCTATAAAAGAAGATTTTCCAATAGGAAATACAACAAATCCATATGGTACAAGTAAATATATGATAGAAAGAATTTTAAAAGATTTATATCTTTCAGATAACTCTTTTAAAATTGTAATTTTAAGATACTTTAATCCAGTTGGAGCACATGAAAGTGGACTGATAGGTGAAGAGCCAAATGGAATACCAAATAATCTAATGCCATATATTTCTCAAGTAGCTGTTGGAAAAAGAGAATATTTAAATATTTTAGGAACAGATTATGATACACATGATGGAACAGGTGTGAGAGATTATATCCATGTAGTTGATTTGGCAAATGGACATGTAAAAGCAATAGATTATTTAAACTCAAAAGATATAATGAAACCATTAATAGTAAATTTAGGAACAGGAATAGGTTATAGTGTACTTGATATGGTAAAAACTTTTGAAAAAGTAAGTGAAAAAAAAATTCCATATAAAATAGTAGATAGAAGAGCAGGAGATATAGCAACTTGTTATGCAAATCCATCTTATGCAAAAGAAGTACTTGGATGGAAAGCAGAAAGAAGTTTGGAAGATATGTGTGTTGATAGCTATAGATGGCAAAGCAATAATCCAGATGGGTATAAAAGTAAGAAGAATGAGATATAATGAGATATAATGAGATAAAACAAAAACTAGTAGAAAATCCACAAACATGGTTAATTACAGGTTGTGCGGGATTTATTGGTTCGAATTTAATTGAAACACTTTTACAATTAAATCAAAAAGTAGTTGGGCTTGATAATTTTTCGACTGGATATAAACACAATTTAGAACATGTAAAAAATTCTATATCAAAAGAACAATGGAATAATTTTAATTTTCTAGAAGGTGACATTACAAATTATAACACTTGTGTTGAAATAACAAAGAATATAGATATTGTCCTTCATCAAGCAGCACTTGGTTCTGTTCCTAGATCAATAGATAATCCAATAAATTCGAATGCTTCAAATGTAAGTGGATTTTTAAATATGCTTACAGCTTCTAAAGATAATGGCGTAAAAAGATTTGTTTACGCTTCTAGCTCTTCAGTTTATGGAGATAGTTTAGAATTACCGAAAATAGAAAATAAAACTGGAAATTTATTATCTCCTTATGCAGTTACCAAATATGTAAATGAACTTTATATGGGTGTTTTTTATAAGTGTTATGGATTTGAATCAATAGGACTTAGATATTTTAATGTTTTTGGAAAAAGACAGGATCCAAATGGTGCGTATGCTGCTGTAATGCCAAAGTGGATATCTTCTATGTTAAACAATGAAGATGTTTTTATAAATGGAGATGGTGAGACAAGTAGAGATTTTACATATATTGATAATGTTGTTCAGGCAAATATATTAGCCGGAATCACAACAAATACTGAAGCTTTTGCGAAAGCCTATAATATAGCTGCAGGTGGCAGAGAAACTTTAAATAATCTTTTTAGTGCAATAAAAAAAGGTTTAGAAGAAAAATTACCAGAATTAAAAATCAAGGATGCGATTTATAGAGATTTTAGAGTTGGAGATATAAGGCATTCGAATGCAAATATAGATCAAGCAAAAAAGCTTTTAGGATATGAACCTACGCATTGTTTAGAAGATGGATTAAAAGAATCTTTGAATTGGTATATAAATGATATTAAAGGAGTTAAATAAAATGGGAAATAAAATTTGTGTAATAGGTCTTGGATATGTTGGGCTTCCTCTAGCTCATGCATTTTCTTCAAAATATCAAGTAGTAGGATTTGATATATCAAAATGGAGAATTGATGAATTGTCGAGTGGTTATGATAGAACTTTAGAATTATCAGAAAATCAAGTAAAAGAAGCTATAAAAAATGGTATGAAATTTACTCTTGATACAAAAGATATAGAAGACTGTAATATTTACATAGTAACCGTTCCAACACCAATAGATAAAAATAAAAGACCAGATTTAACTCCTCTTATAAAAGCTAGTGAAACGATAGGAAAAGTGCTTAAAAAAGATGATATTGTTATCTACGAATCAACTGTTTATCCAGGAGCTACAGAAGAAGACTGTGTTCCCGTTCTAGAGAAATTTTCAGGATTGACTTTTAATATTGATTTCTTCTGTGGATATAGTCCAGAAAGAATTAATCCAGGAGACAAAGAACATACTGTAACTAAAATACTTAAAGTAACATCAGGAAGTACCCCTGAAATTGGTAAAAAAGTGAATGAACTATATGCTAGTATTATAACAGCAGGTACTCATTTAGCACCTACTATAAAAGTTGCAGAAGCTGCAAAAGTTATAGAGAACTCTCAAAGAGATATAAATATAGCCTTTGTAAATGAATTAGCAATCATTTTTAATAAACTTGGAATCAATACAAATGATGTGTTAGCAGCTGCTGGAACAAAATGGAACTTTTTACCATTTAGACCAGGTCTTGTAGGAGGACACTGTATTGGTGTTGATCCATACTATTTAACTCATAAAGCTCAAAGTATAGGTTATAACCCTGAAATTATTCTAGCTGGAAGACGATTAAATGATAATATGGGAATTTATGTAGCAAATCAGGTTATAAAACTTATGATAAAAAAAGGTCATAAGATAGAAGGTTCAAAGGTATTGGTTCTTGGAATTACTTTTAAAGAAAATTGTCCTGATATAAGAAATAGTAGAGTAATTGATGTAATAGAAGAATTGAAAGAATTTGGATGTGATATTACTGTGTCAGATTATTGGGCAGATAAAGAAGAAGTAAGACATGAATATAATTTAAATTTAGATAATGATGTTAATTTCGATGATTATGAAGCAGTTGTGATGGCAGTATCACATGATAAATATAAAACTTTAACTTTTGAAAATGAAAATCAAGTTATTTATGATATCAAAGGTATTTTAAAAGATAGCGATGGGAGATTATAAAATGCCAAATAAAAAGAATTTTGCACTTATAGGTGCATCAGGATATATTGCACCAAGACATATGAAAGCGATAAAAGAAACAGGGAATGATTTAGTTGCTGCTCTTGATCCTTATGATGGTATTGGAATAATGGATAGTAACTTTCCACAAGCTCATTTTTTTACTGAGTTTGAAAGATTTGATAGATTTGTTGATAAATGGCATAGAGATGGTAATAAAAAAATAGAATATATTGGAATTACAACTCCAAATTATTTACATGATTCTCATATAAGATTTGCACTTAAAAATGGTGCTCATGCAATATGTGAGAAACCATTAGTTTTAAATCCACATAATATCGATCAATTAAAAATAATAGAAGAAGAAACTGGTAAAAAGGTTTATAATATTTTACAACTAAGACTTCATGATTCAATCATTGCATTAAAAGAAAAAATAGCAAAAGAATTAGAACAAAATCCAAATAAAGTTTATGATATAGATTTAACTTATCTTACAAGTAGAGGAAAATGGTACTTTGTTTCTTGGAAAGGTGATGAAGCAAAATCAGGTGGAATTGCATCAAATATTGGTGTTCACTTTTTTGATATGTTATCTTGGATATTTGGACCTATAGAGGAAAATATTGTTCATTTAAAAGAAGCAGATGCAAATGCAGGATTTATGAAACTTAAAAATGCAAATGTAAGATGGTTTTTAAGTGTAAATTACAATTATATTCCAGAAGATATAAAAGCTAGTGGAAAAACAACTTTTAGAAGTATAACAGTTGATGGTGAAGAGTTTGAATTCTCAGAAGGATTTACAGATTTACATACAAGATCTTATGAACATATCTTAAATGGTGGTGGATTCGGACTTGAGGAAGCTAGAAATTCTATAAATATTGTTTCAGTTATTAGAAAACTAACTCCTCTTGGATTAAATGGGGAATATCATCCTTTCTGTAAAAAGGTATTAATCTAATGGCTTCTTATTTTGCTCACGAGTCATCTTATGTAGATGATAATGTAATTATTGGGGATGATACTAAAATATGGCATTTTTCACATATTTTAAGTGGTTCAAATATTGGAAGTAATTGTTCTTTTGGACAAAACTGCGTTGTTGGACCTAAAGTAAATATTGGAAATGGTGTAAAGGTTCAGAACAATATATCTATTTACGAAGGTGTAAAAGTAGAAGATGATGTATTTTTAGGACCTTCAATGGTTTTTACGAACGTTACAAATCCAAGAGCATTTATTGTTAGACGTGAAGAGTTTAAAAAAACAATTCTTAAAAAAGGATGTTCTATTGGAGCAAATGCAACTATTGTTTGTGGTGTAACTATTGGTGAATATGCTCTTATTGGAAGTGGAACAGTTGTAAATAAAGATGTTAAGCCATATGCCCTTATGGTAGGAGTTCCTGCACGTCAAATTGGTTGGGTTTCAAAAGCTGGAAATACTTTAAAATTTGATGAAAGTAATATTGCTATTGATAGCTTTGATAATAGTAAATATAAAATAGAAAATGATAATTTAATTTTAATAGAAGAGTGAAAATGAAGATTGATTTTGCAAACTTACACTATCAACATGAATTATATAAAGATGAGATAGAAGAAGCAATTTTAAAAGTTGCTAGAAATTGTAACTTTATTATGGGAAATGAAGTTCAAGAGTTAGAAAAGAATCTTGAAGAATTTACAGGTGTAAAATATGCTGTATCTTGTAGTAATGGTACAGATGCATTATTACTTGCTATGATGGCACTTGATATAAAACCAGGAGATGAAGTAATAACTACACCATTTACCTTTATTGCAACTGCTGAAACAATAGCATTTTTAGGAGCAACTCCTGTATTTGTTGATATTGATGAGAAAACTTACAATATAAATCCTGATTTAATAGAAGAAAAAATAACACCTAAAACAAAAGCAATAATTCCTGTATCACTTTACGGGCAACCAGCTGGTATAGATAAAATAAGTGAAATTGCTAAAAAACACAACTTAAAAGTAATAATAGATGGTGCTCAAAGTTTTGGAAGTACTTATGGTGGAATTATGGATTCTAATTTAGGTGATATATCAACAACTTCATTTTTCCCTGCAAAACCTCTTGGGTGCTATGGAGATGGAGGAGCTGTTTTTACAAATGATGAAGAAATAGCAATTAAAATGAAAAGTTTGAGACTTCATGGTCAATCAAAAAGATACCATCATAAATATATAGGAATGGGTGGAAGGCTTGATACTATACAAGCAGCTGTTTTAAATGTAAAACTAAAATATTATCCAAAAGATTTGGCTTTAAGACAAGAAGTAGCTTCTAAATATACAAAAGCATTAGAATCTAAAGCAAATTTAGTACTTCCATTTGTAGATGAAAAGGCTACATCTGCTTGGGCTCAATACTCTGTAAGATTAAAAAATAGAGATAATTTACAAGAAAAATTAAAACTTGCTGAGATTCCAACAGCAGTGCATTATCCAATGCCATTACATTTACAAGAGTGTTTTGAATATCTTGGCTATAAAAAAGGTGATTTCCCAATTTCTGAAGATGTGTCAAACGAAATCATGAGTTTACCTATGAATCCTTATTTAACAGATGAGGAAATAGAATATATTGTTGAGAATTTATAAAGTTGAGAACATTTATTCCAGTAGTTAATCATAGTTTAAAATATAATCCTTCTATTGATGGATTAAGAGGTATTGCAATATCTCTAGTCCTTTTATTTCATATATGGCCAGAGAGTTTTTCTTTTGGCTATGTTGGCGTTGATGTTTTTTTTGTATTGTCAGGATATTTGATTACACAAATAATATATACAAAATTAGAGTCAAATGTTTTTTCTTTAAAAGAATTTTATAGAAACCGTGTAAGAAGAATCTTTCCAACTTTAATTGTAGTGCTTATTATAACATTGGCTGTTGGCTACTTATTTATGTTTCCAAGTGAATTAAAACAACTTGGGGCACATATAAAATCATCAGCATTGTTTTATGAAAATTTTAGATTAATTAAAGAAGTAGGATATTGGGATCAATCTGCAATTTTAAAACCACTTTTACATTTTTGGTCTTTAGCTATTGAGGAACAATTTTATATATTTTGGCCAATTGTTTTAATACTTTTATATAAAATAAGATTAAATATAGTTCATTCATTAACAATACTATTTTTGATACTTTTTGCTTTATCCTTAGTAGGTGAATTTGATAAATTCTATCACACTTTATCTCGTGTTTGGGAATTAGCTCTTGGCGGATTAGTATTTATAATTTCTTATAAACATAAAAATGTTTTTGAGATATTGAATAAATATAAGACTTTAATATATATATCATTTTTCATTTCAATTATAATTTCATACAATAATATTTCTTTTAATACTTATAAAACATTTATAATAGTCTTTTTTAGTGCTATATTAATTTTAAGCTTATCTTATGATAAAACAAAAACAATATTTTCTAATAGTATTTTAGTGTTTATAGGACTTATTAGTTTTCCTTTATATTTATGGCATTATGTAATAATAAGTTTTGCACATATATTTGGATTTGAAATAGATATAAATATGGGATTAATACTTATATTTTTATCTATATTGTTAGCATATTTTACATATAGGTATATTGAAATTTATGCAAGAGCAAAAAGCAGTTACTCGTTTGCATTTATTTTGATTATAATAGTTTTGATTATTAGTATTTTGGGAAATTATATTGCAAAAAAAGATGGATTACCAAATAGAACTCATCTTGAATTAAATGAAAAGTTTGTAAAACAGTTTATTAGAACTCCAGCACAGAATGAATTAGGGGTATCTTTACTTACGAAAACTTTAGGATACAAACCATTAAATGACTATATAAAATCAACTTCAGATGAAGTATATAAAAAATATGTTTTAATCATAGGAGATAGCCATGCTCATACTTCATATCATGGATTTGCTGAAGAATTTAAAAAGTATGGATATGAAACTATACTTTTAGCAAATTCATCTTGCCCTACTTACTTAAATGGACCTATGGGTAAAAGTATTGCTGATTTAAACCAATGTAGGAAAAAAATCGAAACTGTTTATGCGTTAATAAATACTAACTTGAATATTCAAAAAGTTATTCTGACAACTAGAATGGGTTATATGTATGATGTAGGTTTTGGAGTTATTGAAAGAGGTGGAAAAAATTGGAATTACCATTATGAAGACTTTTTTGATAATCTAAAAGATTATAATCAAAAGCAGAACTTTTTTGAAGTAGTAGAAAAAACTTTTTCATATTTTGAGAATAATAAGAAAGTAAAGTTTTATTATCTTATGGAAAATCCAGAACTTGGATTTTCTCCAAAGAATTGTATGATAAGACCTTTTAATTTGTTTCCAAATAATTGTAGATTGACTTTAGATTCATATTTAAATAGGGCAGGAGAATATAGAAACTTCATTTATAATTTATCTAAGAAGTATAAAAATATAAATATTCTTGACCCAAAAGATTTATATTGTGATGATAAATATTGCTATGCTATAAAAGATGATAAAATGCTTTATGCAGATGATGACCATCATAGTTTAGATGGAAGTTTGGAACAAGCAAGTTATTTTATAGATAATTTAATTTTTGGTGGAATTAATAATGGTAAATAAAATAAAAATGATAAATTCATTTCTAATATCTCAAATAAGGTTTAATTTTAAATGATAAAAACATATAAAAAAATATGGCTATTATTTGATAATAATGAGAAGAGAAAAGCTATATATCTTCTTTTACTTATGATTTTCATGGCTTTTTTTGAAGTATTAGGTGTTGGTTCAATAATGCCTTTTTTAGCTGTTTTAGGAGATCCTCAAAAAGTATATACAAATGAGTACCTTTATACAGTTTTTCAATGGGGAAAATTCTCTAATACAAATAGTTATTTGATTTTTTTAGGTGTTTTTGCTTTTGTTATGCTTTTACTAAGTGCTTTACTTAGAATTTTTGCTCAGTATGCTCAATTTCGTTTTACAAACTTACGAAGACACTCAATTGCTCGTAAATTATTAGTTAGGTATATTCATCAACCATATTCTTTTTTTTTAATGAGAAATAGTAGTGATATTTCAAAGACAATACTTTCAGAAACTGACTTATTAATAGGGCAAATTATAATGCCTGCTTTTAAAGTTTTAACTTATGGAGTTATTGCAATTATTCTTACTTTTTTTCTTCTTTTAGTTGATTTTACATTGGCAATGATTTTGTCAATTGTTTTTGGTAGTTTTTATATTCTTATGTATTTAAGTGTTCGTAAATTTCTATCAAAATTAAGTGTAGAGCGATCTCACGCAAATACTCAAAGATTCAAAATTACAGCAGAAACTATAGGTGGGATAAAAGATTTAAAATTATTAGGTCGAGAAAAAGTTTATTTAAAAAGTTTTGAAACACCATCTTTTAATTTCTCAAAATATGCAGCAATTTCTCAAGCAATTTCAATGATTCCTAACTTTATGGTAGAAGTTTTAGCCTTTGGAGCAATTTTAGCTGTAGCTATTTATGGCTTAAGTAGTGAAGAAACTAATTTAGGAAACATATTACCTATTTTAGGTTTGTATTCTTTAGGGGCTTTAAAATTAAAGCCTGCTTTTAATAATATTTATTCTTCTATTTCAACAATGAAATTTGGTAATTCTATTCTTGATAATATTTTAGAAGATTTGCAAGAAGAGATAATTAAAATTAAATCTGATAACAGAAATATGCTTTTAAAAGAATCTATAGAGTTAAAAAATATAAACTTTTATTATTCTAATAGTTTAAAACCTTCTTTAAGTAATATCAGTTTTAAAATAAAAGCAAATACTACAGTTGGAATAATAGGAACTACTGGTGCTGGTAAAAGTACATTAATAGATGTTATGCTAGGACTCCTTTCTCCTTCTTCAGGTGAAATAAAAATTGATAATACGGTTTTAAATAATGAAAATATAAGAATGTGGCAAAATTCTATAGGTTATGTTCCTCAAAATATTTTTTTAGCAGATGATACAATTTCAAGTAATATTGCATTTGGGATAGAAAAAAATAATATTGATTTCGAACAAGTAAAGAAAGTAGCAGAACTGGCACAAGTTAATGATTTTATAGAGAGTTTAGATAATAAATATGAAACTTTAATTGGAGAGAATGGTGTAAGACTTTCTGGTGGGCAAAGACAAAGACTAGGTATTGCTAGAGCACTTTATCATAATCCAAATATATTATTCTTGGATGAGGCAACAAGTGCTTTAGATAATGAAACTGAAAAAGAAGTAATGAATGCTATTAATAAATTAAATGGACAGAAAACAATTATAATGATAGCACATAGATTAAGTACAATTGAAAATTGTGATGTTGTTATAAAACTTAAAAAAGGTAATATTTTAGATATTAATACAAATGGGAGATTACAATAATGTTTAACAATAAAAATATATTAATAACTGGTGGAACAGGAAGTTTTGGTAAAAAATATACTGAAATTATTTTAAAAAATTATAAACCAAATAAAATAATAATTTATAGTAGAGATGAATTAAAGCAATATGAAATGGAACAAACATTTAATGACCCTTGTATGAGGTATTTTATTGGAGATGTAAGGGATGCACAAAGACTTGAAGAAGCTATGCGAGAAGTAGACTTTGTTATTCATGCAGCTGCTTTAAAACATGTTCCTGTTGCAGAGTATAATCCTATGGAATGTATTAAAACAAATATTGATGGAGCACAAAATGTTATAAAAGCTGCCATTAAAAATGAAGTAGAAAAAGTTATTGCTCTTTCAACTGATAAAGCTTCTAGTCCAATTAATTTATATGGTGCAACAAAATTAGCTTCTGATAAACTTTTTGTTGCTGCAAATAATATGGTAGGAAAAAGAAAAACAAGATTTTCTGTAGTAAGGTATGGGAATGTAATTGGTAGTAGAGGTTCAGTTGTTCCTTTCTTTAAAAAATTAATAGATTCAGGAGAAAAAGAGTTACCTATTACAGATGAAGCAATGACAAGATTTTTAATTACACTTGAAGAAGGTGTAAAGTTTGTTCTTGGTAATTTTGAAAAAATGTATGGTGGTGAAATATTTATACCAAAAATTCCTTCAATGAAAATTATTGATTTAGCAAAAGCACTTGCTCCTAATTTACCTCAAAAAATAATTGGGATTAGACCTGGTGAAAAGATGCATGAAGTTATGATTACAGCAGATGATAGAGTTGTAGAATTTGAAGACTATTATGTAATTACTCCAACTATTCAATTTAGTCATATTGTTAACTTTACTAAAAACGCATTAGGTGAAGTAGGTAAAGATATAGGAATTGGTTTTGAATATAATTCTCTAAATAATACTCAATGGCTAACAAATGATGAGTTTTTAGACTTAGTAAAAAGAGTGTAAAATGAATAATAGTTTTATTCCTTATGGTAAACAATATATAGATGAAAATGATATTTTAGAAGTTGTGAATACTCTAAAATCAGATTATTTAACAACAGGACCAATAATAAAACAATTTGAAGAAGCTATAGCTTCTTATTGTGAAGCAAAATATTGTGTTGCAGTTGCTAATGGAACAGCTGCTTTACATATTGCTTCATTATGTTTATTAGAAAAAGAAGATAAAGTTTTAACAACACCAAACTCTTTTTTAGCTACTTCAAACTCAATTTTATATGCACAAGCAAAACCGATATTTGTAGATATATGTTCTGATGGTAATATTGATTTAGATTTGTGTGAAGAAAAACTGAAAGATGATCCTAAAATTAAAGCTATTTATGCAGTACATTTCTCAGGGAACCCTATAAATCAGGAAAAATTAAAATATCTTAGAGAAACTTATAATATAAAAGTTTTAGAAGATTGTGCTCATTCTATAGGGGCAATTGATAATAATATTAAGGCAGGTAGTTGTACAAATAGTGATTGTAGTATATTATCTTTTCATCCAGTTAAACATCTTACTACTGCAGAAGGTGGTGCTATTACAACTAATAGTAAAGAAATTTATGAAAAACTTCTTTTATTAAGATCTCATGGAATGTCAAAAACTGAGGATATGAAACCTTGGGAATATCAAATGGTAGAATTAGGCTATAACTATAGAATAACAGATATTCAGTGTGCTTTAGGTTTGTCTCAACTTAAAAAGCTTGATAGTTTTATAGAACGAAGAAAAAAACTTGCACAAAAGTATGATGAAGCCTTTAAAAACACAAATATTAATCCTTTATACTTCTTTGATAATAAATCTTCATATCATCTTTATGTAGTAAAAGTAGATTTCTCAAAAAGTAATACTACAAAAGAAGAATTATTTTTTAAATTAAGAGAAAAGAATATTGGAATACAAGTTCATTATATACCTATAAATAAACAACCTTATTATAAATCTTTAGGTTATGGTAATGAAATAACACCTATTATGGATGAATACTATGAACAATGTTTTTCTTTACCTCTTTATCCTTTATTAAGTGATACAGAGCAAGAATTTGTAATTAAAACTTTAAAGGAAATAATCAATGTATAATATTTTAGAAGTAGCAAATACTCATGCAGGAGATATAAACTATTTATTTTCTTTATTAAAAGAGTATGAAGAATTTAAAAAAGAAGATAACTTTGGAATAAAATTTCAGCCATTTAAATATAACACTATCGCAACTGAAGATTATGAATGGTATCAGGTATATACAGAATTGTTTTTTAATAAAGATGAGTGGAAAAAAATAATTGACAAAGCTTTTGAAACAAAAGATGTATGGATTGATCTATTTGATGAATATGGTATTGAAATAATAAAAGAGAACTTAAGTAAAGTAAAGGGAATTAAGTTACAAACATCTATTTTAGATAATAATATTATTTTTAAAGAATTACAAAAAATAGATTTATCTTCTCAGAAATTAATTATTAATATAGCTGGTAGAGAAAAAGAAGATATTGATAGTATTTTAAATAGATTTAATTCTTTAAACTCAAATGAAATTCTTCTTGAAGTAGGTTTTCAAGCTTATCCTACAAAATTAGAAGACTCAGGTTTATCAAAAATCAGCTACTTAAAAGAAAACTACGCTAATAAAATTGTTTTTGCAGACCATATAAATGGAAAAGACGAAGATGCAATTCTTTTACCTTTAATTGCAATGATGAATGGTGCAAATTATATTGAGAAACATATTATGCATAGTCAATTAGAAACAAAATATGATCATTTTTCTAGTGTTGTAATTTCTGATTATAAAAATTTGATTGGAAAACAAAAAAAATATTATAGTTTATTAGATAGCCCTTTTTTAAATGAAGCAGAAAAAAACTATATTAATACAACTTATCAAGTTCCTATTTTAAAATCAAAAAAAGAAAAATATAGTTTAATTAATTTTGATGAAGATATTATTTTTAGAAGAACAAATAAAAAAGGTTTATTATCTCATGAAATAAAAGAGTTATTAAAAACATATCATATTTTAAATACTGATAAAAGTGAAAATGAAACTTTAAAGAAAGAAGATTTTAAAAAAGCTAATATTGCAGCAGTAATTGCTTGTCGTTTAAAGTCAACAAGATTACCTCAAAAAGCACTTTTAAAAATTGGAGATTTATCTTCAGTTGAATTGTGTTTAAAAAATACAATGAAGTTTGATAACTTAAATCATGTAATTTTAGCTACTTCAGATAATGAACAAGATAAAGAATTATCAAACTATACATACAATAGTAGTGTGGTTTTCCATACAGGTGATCCAGACGATGTAATCAAAAGATATTTAGATGTAATTGATACTTTAAAAATAGATGTAATTGTAAGAATTACAGCAGATATGCCTTATATAAGTTCAGAGATTTTTGATTTTCTATTAGCAGAACATTTTAAATTAGGAGCAGATTATACAACGGCAAAAGATGCAGCAGTAGGAACAAATCTAGAAATTATTAATACAAGTGCACTAAAAAAAGTTAAAAAATATTTTCCTAATGCAAAGTATTCAGAATATATGACATGGTATTTTCAAAATAATGCAGAGTATTTCCATTTAAATTTTGTTGAGTTACCAAGTAATTTAGTTAGAGATTACAGACTAACTCTAGATTATGATGAAGATTTACTTATGTTTAATAAAATAGAAGAGTATTTTAGTGAAAATAATTTAGAGTTTTCATTAGAAAGACTTTTTGATTTTTTAGATAAAAATAATGAAATCTCAAGTTTAAATTCTCATCTTACTTTAAAATATAAAACTGATGAAAAATTAATAAATGATTTAAATTTATACACAAAAATTAAAGAAAAGTAGGATGAATATTCTTTTTCGTTCAGATTCCTCTTCTTATATTGGGTCTGGACATTTAATGAGAGATTTAGTATTAGCTTCTAAATATAAAACAGAAAATAATACTATTTTTTTTGCGGCATGTGATTTAATTGGAAATTTAAATTATAAAATTATAAAAGAAGGTTATATCTTAAAAGTTTTAGAAGATAATAGTTTTTCTAAATTAAAAGATTTAATTATTGAATTGAAAATTGATTTACTTATAATTGACCATTATGGAATTGATTTTAACTTTGAAAAAGAATTAAAACTTATTTTTCCACATTTAATAATACTCTCTTTTGATGATACTTATGAAAAACACTATTGTGATATTTTATTAAATCATAATATAAATGCAAAAGAAAGTAAATATAAGAATTTAGTACCTCCAAATTGTGAACTCAGGTGTGGAAGTAAATATACTCTTTTAAGAGAAGAATTTATTTCAGAAAAAAAGAAAATCTATAAAAGTACTAATATTGAAGTATTTATTGGAATGGGTGGTGCAGATCATAGTAATATTAATATTAAAATATTAGAAGTATTAAGTAAATTTAAAAAGATAGAAGTTAATCTTGTAACAACTAATGCAAATAAAAATCTAAATGAATTGATACAATATTGTAAGAATAAAAAATGGATTAATTTATATGTAAATTCAAATCAGATTGCAAAAATTATAAAAAAAAGTCATATTGCAATTGTAACTCCAAGTGTAATATTAAACGAAGTTTTCTTTTTAGAAATACCTTTTATAGCCATTAAAACAGCAGATAATCAAAAAGAAATATTTAACTATGTAAGAAAAAAGAATTTTTTTGCAATAAAAAGGTTTAATAGAAATAAATTATCTCTTTATATAAAAAAATTAATTATTAATAAAAAAAATCATAGAAAAGTATTTAGGTTCAAAAACTAAAATAATAATAAATTTTAATAGAGTTTATGTTATTATATAAATTTATACGGGGGATTAGTTGAATAAAAAAGTTGTTATTATAGGTGATTCTCTAAGTCAAATAAGATTTTTAGAGAATATACAATTAGAAAATATATATCAGTATTTTTTACAAAATTCATTAGATAATGTATATGTTATTAATTATGGAACACCTTCTAATACATCAAGAACTTGTTCTTCTTCAAGTGCAATAAATAATCATATTTTAGCTACAAATGCTAATGTTTATATTATTCAATTGGGTATAGTAGATTGTGCACCTAGAATTTTTAATAAATATGAGAAAAAAATATTTGAATTTTTAACTTTTTTTCCTTTAGTAGGAAAAATTGTTCAGAAGTTTGTATCTTATTTAGGAAAAAAAAGAAAGTTCCTAACAAAAATTCGTAAAAATGTTATGGTTGAAATAGATGAATTTGAAAAAAATTTAAAAAAAATTATTGATAATATAAACAAAACTTCAAATTGTGAAAAAATATTTTTTATTAATATAGCATACCCTTCATTAACTGTTCAAAATGAATATACAAATATATTATATAATATAGATAAATACAATGAAATATTTAATAAATTAAAAAAAGATTATGAGAATATATATATTATAGATTTATATGAATTTACAAAATCAAATCAAGATGCATTATTAGCTGATGGAATGCATATTAATGAAATAGGTCATTTTTTTATTGCAAAAGAAATTTTATCATTAATAGAAAATAAGGAATAATATTGAAAGTTGCTATTTTAACTTCAGAAAATCAATGGTTTATTGATTATGCTAAAGAGTTACAGAATATACTTAAAAATGCAAGCTTGTTTTTTAGGCATGAAGAAATAGAGTCTTCATATGATGTAATATTTATCTTAAGTTATCATAGAATAATACCAAAAGAATATCTATTATCCAAACATAATATTGTGATTCACGCTAGTGATTTACCGTTAGGTAAAGGTTGGGCTCCTATGTTTTGGCAAATTTTAGAAGGAAAAAACAATATTGTTTTTTCTATGTTTGAAGCTTCTTCTGGAGTGGATAACGGAGATATTTATATGAAAAAAACTCTTTCTTTAACAGGTTTTGAGTTAAATGAAGAACTAAGAAGAAAGCAAGCAAGTTTTATAATAGAGATGTGCATAGATTTTTTAGATAAATATGATGAATATAAAAAACCTGTAAAACAAGAAGGTATTGAAACTTTTTATGAAAAAAGAGATAGTAAAGATAGTGAATTAGATATACATAAAAGTATTGATCAACAATTTAATCTTTTAAGAATAGTTGATAATGACAGTTATCCTGCTTTTTTTTATAAAGAAGGGAAAAAATATATTTTAAAAATAGAAGAGGCAAGTAAATGAAAATTGGTAACTTTGATTTATCAAGTAGTTCTACTTATATTATTGCAGAGCTTAGTGCTAATCATGGTGGTAATATTGATTTAGCTAAAGAAACAATAAAAGCAGCAAAAGATATTGGTGCAAATGCAATTAAACTTCAAACATATACAGCTGATACTTTAACATTAAATAGTAAAAGAGATGATTTTATTATAAAAGGTGGAACACTTTGGGATAATAAATCTATGTATGAACTTTATAGTGAAGCTTTAACTCCTTGGGAATGGCATAAAGAGCTTTTTGATTATGCAAAAAGTATTGATATTGATATTTTTTCATCTCCTTTTGATAAAATAGCAGTAGATTTTTTAGAACAATTTAATCCTATCGCATATAAAATTGCCTCATTTGAAATAACTGATTATAACCTTATTGAATATACCGCATCAAAAGGAAAGCCTATAATTATTTCGACAGGGATAGCAACAATTGATGAAATACAAGATGTGGTAAATATTTGTAGAAAAGTAGGAAATAATAATATTGTTTTATTAAAATGTACCAGTGCTTATCCTGCTTTACTAGAAGATGCAAACTTAGCAATGATTCCTAATCTTAAAGAAACATTTGGTGTAATAGCAGGTTTTTCTGATCATACTTTAGGTATTACTGCTCCTATTGTAGCAACTACTTTAGGTGCTAAAGTGATTGAAAAACATTTTATTTTGGATAAATCTATTGGTGGTCCTGATTGTGACTTTTCTTTAGATAAAGAAGAATTTAAAGAGATGATAGCAGCAGTAAGACAAGCAGAAAAGCTGATAGGAAAAGTAGATTATACTTTAACTGAAAAAAAGAAAAACTCAAGACAATTCGCAAGAAGTTTATATGTCTCTAAAGATATAAAAAAAGGTGAAGTCTTTACTGAAGATAATATAAAAAGTGTAAGACCTGGTTATGGTTTACCTCCGAAATATCTAAAAACTATTTTAGGTAAAAAAGCAGAGAAAGATTATAAATTCGCAGATAGATTAAATTTAATAGGAGAAAATAGTGAAGTATAAAACAGAACAAGAAGAATTTTGGGCATCAGAAGAATGGGGAAATGAATATATAGCAAGAAATAATAAGGATTTAATAAAAAATAATATTCCTTTATTTAGTAGTATATTTAAAAAATGTGATGATGTTAAGAGTGTAATCGAATTTGGTTCTAATATTGGATTGAATTTACATGCAATAAGTAAATTATTTAATTCAATAGATATTTCAGCAATTGAAATTAATAAAAATGCAGTTGCAGAGTTAGAAAAACATGATTTCATTAATAAAATTTACCATGAGTCTATTTTAAACTTTGAACCTGATAGAAAAAGAGATTTTGTTTTTATAAAAGGTGTATTAATTCATATAAATCCCGATTTTTTACAAACAGTGTATGAAAAATTATATGAAACTTCAAATAAGTATATTTTAATTGCTGAGTATTATAATCCAAGTCCTGTAACAATAGGTTATAGAGGACATAGTAATAAATTATTTAAAAGAGATTTTGCAGGCGAAATGTTAGAAAAATATAATGATTTAGAGCTAGTTGATTATGGATTTGTATATCATAGAGATAATAACTTCCCCCAAGATGATATTACATGGTTCTTACTAAAGAAAAAGAGTTAATTCTATGCTACATTAATTTAAAAATAAGTTTGGGTATTAAAATAAACTTATTTTTAAATAAAATTACTTATCAAGATTAAATAGGAAAGTTTTTGAATAAAATAGTACAAATATTGATTAAAAAATTATTTGGTATAAATAAAGTCAGGTTATACAAGATTATTTTGACAAAATCTATTCCTAAAAAACAGTTTAATATTTTAAGATATATTTATGTTCTTTTTATTACTTTGAAATATGTAAAATTTAAACAATTTAATAAAAATGAAAATATTTATATCGATAAAAAAGGTATTGAAAGAAGTCAATTTATCAATAAATATATAGATGAACCTTTAGAAATTGATAATATTGTTTATACTCAAGGTATATTAATAAACTCTTTTTATAGTTTTTTTATATTTATTTTAATCTATTTTTCTTTATGGCTAATTATTCCTTTTCTGCTTTTGTATTTTAGTCAGAAAATAAATTTTAATTTTTTAATTTCATTTTCAATGAATACCTTTAATTTATTTAATTCAAAAAGAAAAAATGTATATCTATTTAATGTTCAAAAATTAGAACATATATTACTACTATTGTATGTTACATTAAGAGATAAAAGTATTAACTTTTTTTATTGTTGGTCTAGTTCTTATGTTTATAATACATGTAGATATGATTGTTATAGAAATACTACAATTATATTATGTAGTAAAGGACAATTAAAAGAATTTGAATATTACAAAAAAATAAAATGGTTGAAATTGGAAAATACTTCTGTCCAATTATGGGGAAATGAAATGAATATTGAATATAAAAATGTTAGTAATTTTAAATATGATTTAGCATTTTATTCTTCAGGAGAGTGGGCAAGAATAGATGGACTAAAACAGACAAATGATATTGAAGGAATTAAAGAAAGTAAATATATTGATAATAGTAGATGGAAAAAGATAAATGAAATTATCACATTTTTAAAAAGTTACGCAACATTAAATAAGTTACATTTATGTGTATATCTTCATCCTTTTGAAAAGAAATTATTTAATAATTATCAAATAATACCTCCTTACTATGAAAGTAGTGAGTATATCCATTGTCCTACAAGTGATGAAAATGTTTCAAGTTTAAGTGAAGCAGAAGTAGCAGTTACCTATGCTTCTTCTACTTTTTATGATAGATTGAATCAAGATTATGAGACCTATTTTTATTTTAATGAAAATGATAAAAAAGAGTTAAAATATTTTTATAGAAAAAAAATTTTAGCTGAATATGGAAAGTTTTCTTATTCAAATATGGAAGAGTTAGAAAATAAATTAAACATAAAGTTTGATATCAAGGTAAAAAATATTAAGGAAAGTATTTAATGTGTGGAATAGTAGGGATTATTCAAAGAAATGAATTAATAGATATAAATACTATAAAAAAAATGAATGATAAAATTCATCATAGAGGTCCTAATGATGAAGGTTATTTAATTGCAGGAAATTGTACTAATAATATATCTTCTGATAAAATAGAATTTATCGAATCTAATATAAACTTTTCTTTTGCACATAGAAGATTATCTATTCAAGATTTATCAACTGCTGGACATCAGCCTATGAGTTATCAAGATAGATATTGGATTGTATATAATGGAGAAATATACAATTTCTTAGAATTAAAATCAGAACTTGTCTCTTTAGGATATGATTTCTCTAATAATACAGATACAGAAGTAATAATTGCTTCTTATGATGCATGGAAAGAAGATTGTCTTAATAAATTTAATGGAATGTGGTCTTTTGTTCTTTATGATACTTTAGAAGAGAAATTTTTTATATCAAGAGATAGGTTTGGAATAAAACCTTTATATTATTATAAAGATGAAAATAACTTTATTTTTGCTTCTGAGATAAAGTCAATTTTAGAGCATCCTTCAGTTTTAAAAAGAGAAAATGAATCTTATTTAAATAGTTATATAAAAGAAGGTCCTAAAGAATATTTAAAAGAAACAGCTTTTAAAAATATATATCGTTTTGATTTCTCATCTTATTTTTTAGGAACAATTGATGAACTATTTTTTAATTTCCAAATAAAAAAGTTTTGGGAAATTAAACCTAACCTTTCAGTAGAAAAGTTTAGTTTAGAAAAAGCAAAAGAATATGCTGAAAAGTATTATCTTTTACTAGAAGATGCAGTTAGAGTAAGATTAAGAGCAGATGTTAAAATTGGTTCTGCTTTATCTGGAGGATTAGATAGTAGTTCAATAGTTTATTTAGTAAACAAGCTATTAAAAGAGCAAGGGAATGAGGAACTTCAAGAAACTTTTTCAAGCATATATCATACTTCAGGAACTCAACATTGTGATGAAAGTGAGTTTATAAATGAAATCGCAGAATTTTTAAATGTAAATTCTAATCAAATAGAACCATTAGAAAAAAATATCCCTTCTGAATATAAAAAAGTTATATATATGATGGAAAATCCACCAGAAACAACTCTTATGTCAAGCTGGCATACTTTTAAACTTGTATCTTCTACTAATGTTAAAGTAACATTAGATGGACAAGGAGCAGATGAACAATTAGCAGGATATAGTAGATATTTAAAAAACTATTTTATCTCTTTAAGTTTTATAGATTTATTTAAAGAAACATATGCTTTTTTGAAAATGCCTTTTTCAAAAAGAACAATTTTAGTTAGTTTTTTTGTTGGACTATTAAGTAATATTATTGGAAAGAAACTAACTATTTTTACAGTATCTAACATTTTAAAGAAGAAGTATCCTTTTAGAAATTTAAATGAACAACTTGCTTTTGATCTACATTCATCTTTAGTAACATTAATTCACTATGCTGACCATACATCAATGGCATTTTCAATTGAATCAAGAATGCCTTTTATGGATTATCGTTTAGTAGAGTTTCTAGCAAGTATACCTTCTTGTTATAAAATGCATAATGGTTGGACAAAATATATAGCAAGACTCGCTTTTAAGAATAAATTACCAGATAATATTGTTTGGAGAAAAGATAAAATGGGGTGGTTATTGCCAGAGGATTACTGGTTTAGAGGTAATCTGAAAAATTGGTTCCTTTCAAATATGGACAAAAATGATTTAAAGACCAATCCAAAAGTTTTAGATATGAGTTTATCAATTAAACAGTTAATTAGATATATGAATAAAAATCAGTTTAAAAAAATATTTTTTAAAGAAGAGATATGAAGAAAGTATTAATCGTAGCTTATAAATTTCCACCTATGGGAAATATTGGGACAAGAAGATGGGCAAAATTTTCAAAGTATTTAGCTTTATCTGGTTATGAGGTATTTGTATTAGCTCGTAAATATCCTTATAAGGATTTAGTAAATTGGAATCATGATGTAAAACATGAGAATATAAAGATTAGTTATTTTGAAGATTCATATCCTACTAAATGTCTAAAAACAAATAAAACTTTTTTAGAAAAAGTATTTTGTAAAGTAGTTACTATTTTTAGAAATAAAATATTAAATAAATTAGATATTGCAGATAATAATAGTGATGATTTTTTTGAAAAAGCAAATAAATTAATAAGAGAAAACAGTATTAAAAATCTTATTGTTACTGGTCCTCCACACTCTTTTTTATACTCTGCCGCAATATTAAAAAGTGAAAATCCTTTTTTGAATATGATTGTAGATTATCGTGATCCTTGGAATTATAATTTAACCTATACCTTAAAAGCATTATCTTCTTTTAAAGCAAAGGAATCATCTCTTAAAAAAGAAACAGAAGTTGTAAAATTATCAAATCAAATTCTCTGTGTTACAGAAGATATGACAAAAAATTTACAAAATTTATATCCTGAAAGTGCAAATAAAATAAATACTATTTATAATGGATATGATGTAGATGACTATTCAACTACTGCATCAATAAATTCTAAAGATGAAATTATTATTTTATATGCAGGAAGACTTGCTCAGTCAAGAATGAAAGCTTTAGAACTAATTGCTGAAACATTAGAAAAAAATTCTTTTAGTAATTTAAAAGTTGTCCTATATTCAAATATCAATCTAAATAAGTTTAGCAATAGTAAATATTATAAAACAATTGAAAAATATTTTGAATTTAATGCTTTAGTCTCTCAATCAGAGATATATAATAAGATAAGTCAGTGTGATATTTGCCTTTCTATTAATTCTTTAGATAATTCCCATGCTTTTGGTTCTAAAATTTTTGATTATATGGCTTTAAAAAAGACTATTTGGCATATTTCAGATGGTGGAGAACTTTTTGAGTTATTAGAAAACAATAATCAAATTGTTTCAAATTATACAATTGAAAGTACTATAAAAGCAATTGAGCAAATTCAAAAAAATACAAAAGGTTTTGTAGTTAATTTTGAGGAGTTTAATATAAAAAAGCTAATACAACAAGTTGAAAAGTTATTAAAATGAAAAAAAATAACCAAAAAATTTCAATTATATCTCCTAGTTTAAATGGTGGGGGTGCTGAAAAAGTAGCAGTTAATTTAGCAAATTATTATAATTCAATTGGTCATGAAGTTGATTTAGTTCTTTTTAAAAAAAAAGGTAGTTATTTAAATCTTGTACACTCAGGTGTAAATATCATTGATTTAAATATTTCAAGAAGTAGATATGTTGTTTTTAAATTAAGAAAATATTTAAAGGATAATACTAATTCATGTATCCTTTCTGTAATTAGAGATGTTAATATTTTAATAGGTATTTCAGCATATGGATTAAAAATAGAATACATTACATTTAGAGAAGCAAGTACTTTATCAGGAATGAAGAAACTACCTCTTTTTCAAAAATTAATTTATAAGTATCTTATGAAAATATCTTATTTAAAAGCAAAGAATTTAATTGCAAACTCATATGATACGAAAATGGACTTAATTAATGAGAATATTATAAAAGAAGATAAAATAAAAGTTATAGGAAATCCTGTCCTTCCCTTAGATTATAAGGAACTTTTAGAAAAGAAGTGTACAAATAAATGGCTTTTAAATAAGAATTATAAAACAGTAGTTTCTGTTGGAAGATTACATAAATTAAAACATTTTACTTTCTTAATTGAATGTTTTGCAGAAGTAGTTAAAAAAATTAATAATGCACGATTAGTAATAATTGGTGAAGGAAGTGAAAAAGCTAAATTAGAAAAAAAAATAGAAGAATTAAATTTGAATAATTTTATTAAAATAGAAGAATTCCAAGAAAATATTTTTCCCTTTTATCGTGAAGCAACTTTATTTGCCTTATCTTCTCAATGGGAAGGTTTTGGTAATGTTTTAGTTGAAGCATTAAGTGCTGGAACACCCGTAGTATCAACAAATTGTCCAGGAGGACCTAAAATGATACTTGAAAATGGTAAATACGGAAAACTAGTAGAATTAAATAATAAAAAAGCATATATTGAAACATTGATATTAGAGTTAAAAAAAGAGAATAGCTCTGAAAAAAAATTAGAATTAATTGAATATGCAAAAAAGTTTAGTGTGCAGACAATTGGTGATAAATATTTAGACTATATAATTAATTAAGTTTAAAATAGGAAAATGATTGAATAATATAAAATATAGAGCAGATATAGATGGTTTAAGAGCTATTGCAATTCTAAGTGTTTTAATTTTTCATTTGGATGCAAAATATCTTAGTGGTGGTTTTGTAGGTGTTGATATATTTTTTGTAATAAGTGGTTTTCTCATTACGAGCATTATTAAAAAAGAGATAGAAGAAACTTCTTCTTTTAATTTTAAGAATTTTTATATTCGTAGAATAAGAAGATTGTTTCCTGCCCTATTTGTTACTTTATTTATAACTACAATTGTAGTTAGTTTTATTTTTTCTCCAACTCATTTAAGTAGTTATGGAGGATCATTAGTTACTTCTTTATTGAGTATCTCAAACTTTTTTTTCTGGGTAGAGTCTGATTATTTTGATGTTTCATCTAAAGTTAAACCTTTACTTCATACTTGGACTTTAAGTATAGAAGAACAATTTTATTTAATTTGGCCGATTACTTTACTCTTTTTAGTAAAAATAAAAAGAAAATCAGTACTTTTTATTTTATTTATTAGTGTACTTTTAATCACTTTTTTACTTACATATATTTTTAAAGATGGAAATATTACATTAATTAACCATTTTCTTCCTTTTGCAAAAGATTTATTTTCAGATGGCAAATCAACAATATTCTTTTTACTTCCTTTTAGATTTTTTGAGTTTTTATTTGGTGCAGTTTTAGTTTGGTTTATTCATTATAAGTTATCAAAAAAAGTTTATTATGATATTCTTTTTTTAATAAGCTTAGGTTTTATTTTATATTCAATTTTATATTTTGATGAAAATATGATTTTCCCTTATTATAGTGCTATACTTCCTATTTTAGGAACAGCTTTTATTATATATTCATCTATTAATAGTAGATTTAGTTTTATTTTAGAAAATAAGCTATTTGTAAATATTGGATTGATTAGTTATTCTTTATATCTTGTTCATTGGCCTATAATTGTAATTTGGAATTATATATCAGATAGCGTAACAATATATGATAATTTAATTATCACTTTTTTATGTCTATTTTTTGCAACTCTTAGTTATAAGTATGTAGAACAACCTTTTAGAAATAAAACAGTCGATATGAGTAAAAAAAGTATAAAAAATATTTTAATATCACTATTTTTATTTATAAATATAATTGGGTTTAGTATGTATTATTTTAATGGCTGGAGTTGGAGAGTTAATAGTATTGTAAATTTTGAAAATGTAGGTGATACAAAAAATTTTCATAAAAAGTTTTATGGTGGTGAAGGTTATCCTTATACAGGAGCTGTTCAAACCAAAAACAAAGCAGATATAGTAGTAATAGGTGATTCTCATGCAAGACACTATTTAGAAGGTTTTTACAAAGTTATTGCAAAACCATATAATTTAAATTTATATAGTAGTTCAGGAACAAGTTGTATTATGCTTCCAAACTTTACTAGAACAACAAAGGGCATTGATTGGGATGAAATATGTTCAAAAGCTTTAAAGCAAGGTATTGAGTTTTTAGAGAATGGTACAAAAAGTAGTGTTTTAATTCTCTCTTCTAAGTGGTTAAGCCAAATTAATAGAGCAGATTTATTAGATGAAAATAAAGTTAGGTTAAATAAAAAAGTTACTTATGATGATATATTAGAAGGTATCTATAAATTAAAAGAAATGATTGGAGATAGAAAATTAATTATAATAGGACAAGTACCAGAAGCAGGTAAAAATTTATATGATATTTTTAGTAGACCTAATCCAATTTTTAGTAATAATAAAGACTTAGAAAAAAACTTTACTTCTTCTTTAACAACTGAGATAAAAGAGTTTAATAATTATTTAGAAGAGGCATCAAATAGAACTAAAAAGTTTATTTTCTTTGATCCTTCAAAAGTTTTATGTAAAGATGATATTTGTAATAATCTTGATAAAAAAAGACATCTTATTTATTCCGATTCTCATCATTTAAGTAAATATGGTTCAATTGAAGTAATTGAAGGTTTTAAGACAGAACTTTTGGAGCTTATTAATAAAAGATGAAAAATATTTTAATAGTTATAAATAATTTAAATATTGGTGGTGCAGAAAGAGTTGTATCTTTACTTTTAAAAGAATTAGAAAAAGATAATTCAATAAAAGTACATCTTATTTTACTTGAAGATGGTATTCAATATGAAATACCAAATAATATAAATCTAAAGATTTTTTCATTAAAAACAAGCACTTCAATTTCTAAGTTTTTAACTATTCCTTTCTTCTCATTTAAACTTGCAAAATATATTAAGCAAAATAATATTGATACTATAATGTCTTTTTTATACCGTGCAAATTATATAAATATTTTATCTAAGCTTTTTGGAGTAAAACACAAAACTATTATAAATATAAGAAGTACTACTTCAAGATATAAAAATGAAGGTTTAAGTGGGAAAATAAATTTATTTTTAATTAAATTGTTATTTAATAAAGCTGATTTGATCATTTCAAACTCACAAGGTGTAGATAATGACTTGAAATCACTTATGAAAATAACTACTTCTACAGAAGTAATAAATAATCCTATAGATTTAGAGTATGTTGAGAAAAGAAAAGAAACTTGTGATGATTGTGAATTCTTTTTTGATAAAAATAAAAAATACATTATCTCTGTAGGAAGACTTATTCCTTTAAAAAGAAATAATGATTTAATAAATGTTTTTTTTAAACTTCAAAAAGAAGATAATAATCTAGAATTGATTTTCTTAGGTGATGGGATATTAAAAGATAAATTAATAGATTTGTCTAAAAAATTAGGACTTTCAAAAAAAATTCACTTTTTAGGAAATGTTAAAAATCCTTTTTATTATTTAAATAACTCTAACTTATTTGTATTAAATTCAGAAACAGAAGGTTTTCCTAATGTATTAGTTGAAGCTTTAGCTTGTGGATTACCTGTTATTTCAAGTGATTGTAAAAGTGGGCCAAGAGAGATTTTAGACAATGAAAGATATGGTTTACTTTATCCTGTAGGTAATGAAGATTTATTAATTAAAAAGATTAGATACTATTTATATGGGAATATTGATATAAATAAAATAAAAAATGATAACTTACAAAGAGTAACAGAGTTTAAAATAGATAAAATAATTAATAAATTTAAGAAGGTTCTAGATATTGAATAAAAAAATAGTAATTTGTGTTAATACTTCATGGAATATTTATAATTTTCGATTAAATTTAGCTCGGGCATTGAAAAAAGAAGGTTATCAAGTAATTTTAGTAGCTCCTACTGATAGTTATAGTAAAAAATTAAAAGAAGAGTTTGAGTTTTATGATATTTATATAAGTAATAAAGGAACAAATCCAAAAGAAGATATTAAAACCTTGTGGCAGTTTTATAAATTATATAAAGAAATAAAACCAGAAATAGTTTTAAACTATACAATAAAACCTAATATATATGGAAATATTGCTTGTCATTTACTAGGAATTAAAACGATAAATAATATTTCTGGATTAGGTACTGTTTTCATAAAAGAAAGTATAGTTACTAAGATAGTAAAGCTTTTATATAAATTGTCATTAAAAAACTCATCAAAAGTTTTTTTTCAAAATAGTGATGATAAAGAATTGTTTATGAAATATAAGATTGTTTCTAATAAACAGTCAGATATCCTTCCTGGAAGTGGAGTGGATGTAAATAGATTTTCTCCTATATTATATAGAAAGAGAGATAATATTTTTAGATTTCTACTTATTGCTAGGATTCTTTGGGATAAAGGAATAGGAGAATATGTAGAAGCAGCTAAAAGTTTAAAAATTAAATATAGTAATGTAGAGTTTCAGATTCTAGGTTCTTTAGATGCTGTTAATAATACATCAGTACCTAAAGAACAAATGAATCAATGGATAGATGAAGGAATTATAAATTATTTAGGAACTTCTGATAATGTTCAAGAAATTATAAAGCAAGCAGATTGTATTGTTTTGCCATCATATAGGGAAGGTACTCCAAGAACTCTTTTAGAAAGTGCAAGTATGGCTAAGCCTCTCATTACAACAAACACGGTAGGCTGTAAAGATGTTGTAGATGATGAAATAAATGGTTTCTTATGCGATGTAAAAAATAGTAAAAGTTTAGAAAATACAATGAAAAGAATGTTTTTATTAGATGAAAATATTCGCAATAGAATGGGAATAGCAGGAAGAAAAAAAATTGTTGAAGAATATGATGAAAGAATTGTTATACGTAAGTATTTATTTGAAATAAACAAAATTTAAATTATTAAAAGCCTATTTGTTATATAATTAAATCTTTTAGTAAATAAGGGAGAAATTTGAATCTTAATATATTTATATTAATAGCTGTTTTTTTTATCTCAATATTAATTAATAAGTTTTTAATACGTTATTCTTATAAATTAAGATTAATAGATAAACCAAACAGTAGAAGTTTGCATTTAATTGAAAAATCAAGAGCTGGTGGAATAGCTATAGTTATATCTTTTATTATAGGTTTGTTTTTTTTTAATGTAGAACTTTCTTTATATTTAATTTTGGCTTTTTTTATTATTTTTTTCCTTGGTGTATACGATGATGTAAAAAATATTTCTTCTAAAATTAAATTCTTTTGGATTATTATATCTGCTACTTTTTTATATTTTGATGGATATTTCATACATTCAATTGGTGTTTTTGCAAAAATTGATTTTATTATGTCACCTTTTGTATCTTATATATTTCTACTTTTTGCAGTTGTAGGTTTTATTAATGCTATGAATTTAATAGATGGCTTGGATGGACTTTCTGCAGGAATAGGAATAGTTATATTAGTTTCATTCTCATATATTGGTTTTAAATATAGTGATAATTTTTTATTTTATATTTCTATAACTTTAATATTTTCTTTATTAGGATTTTTAATTTTTAATTGGTATCCTTCAAAAATTTTTATGGGAGATACTGGAAGCCTTTCTTTAGGTTTTGTGATTGTAGTTTTATCTATATATTCAATAAATCAAAATTATGTGAGTGCAGTTTCAATACTACTTCTTGCTGCTGTTCCTATTTTAGATACTTTAATTGTGATGGTACGAAGAATTAGCCAAAAGAAAAATCCATTTAAAGCAGACAATACGCATATTCATCATGTAATTTTATTTCAACAGCATAAAAATGTAAGAAAAACATCAACAATTCTAATACTTTTACAATTGATTTTTGTTTATATTGGTTTAGGATTTAAAGTTAGAGATGATATTTATATTTTAGGTGTTTTCATGATGCTTTTTGTGTTATTCTACCTCTTATTAACAACTAAAAATTTAAAGTGAATTTAATGGTAATTAGTAAAAATTATTTAAATAGTATTTCTATAATTGTTTTACTCTATTATTTTGTTATTTATATAATGATTCAGTCTTTTAATACACAAAAAGAACAAAGTTTATTATCTATAATTGTATTGATTCTATCATTTTCAATATTAATAATTTCTTTATCAAATTATTTTAAAAAGAATTATAAACACTTTATTTGGTTCTTTTTTTTGATAACATATATGATAATTTATTTAATATATTATCATTTTTATAGAATGGAATATATTACAGATGCAGGTATATGGTTTCAATTTAAAGTTATTTTATATTCAGTGTTTAATATTATGTTAGGTGTAATTTTTTATAAAAATATAAATAAAAAATATTTTTATGTTTTAATGTATATTAGTTTTTTTATACTTGTCTGGTTTATTTTATTGAATATTGATTATAATTTATTAAAATATAAATTAAGACATCAATTAATAGGGGCTGTTTTACCAATAATTGGATTATATATAGTTTTTTTAATTGAAAAAAAATATTTAAAAATTTTAATTATGACTTTTATATTACTTTTATTATTTATTATTAAGTCTAGAGCAAGTTTTTATTCATTCTTTATTGTATATTTAATATTTTTAATCAAAGAAATAGGATTTAAAAATTTCTTTTATTTATTTTTGTTTTTTATTATATTTTTTTTGCTTTTGTATTCTTTTGATATTATCAGAATTGATACAAGGATGTTTGGATTTACAGTTATTAGAAAAGATAGTTCTTTTAGTGAAAGAATGGAACAATTTAAATATGGTTTAGATGCAATTAAAAATAATTATTTTTTTGGACAATATTTAGGACAAACAATTATTCATTCTGATAGTGTTTACAAAAGTGGATTAGGTAGTTATATGCATAATTGGCTTTCTTTTTTAAGACAGTTTGGAATTATATTTTTTATGGTATTCACAATTTTTTATTTTTCAAGATTAATAAAAGTATATAAGCCTTGGAAAAAGCATAATAAAAATTCTGATTTTATATTTTATTTAGGTTTCTATATGTTTATTAATATATTATTATTTCATAGCTATACATATTCATATATTTGGTTTGTTTTAACAGTAATGCATCTTTATGTTATAGATGAACAAAGAACAAATGATAAAAATTAAATCAGAATTTAGTAAAAATATAGTTACTCTTATGACAGGTACGGCTATTGCTCAAGCAATACCAATAGCGATTAGTCCAATACTTGCAAGAATATATACACCAGAAGATTTTGGAATATTTGCATTATTTATAGCAATTATATCTATGTTGGGAAATATTGTTAATGGAAGATATGAATTAGCTATTATGTTACCAAAAAAAGATGAAGATGCTATAAATATATTTGCTTTAGGTTTCATTATAACTTGTGTTATATCTATTTTTCTATTTATTATTATTCTAATATTTAATGATTATTTTTCTTCTATTTTGGGAAATACAGAAATAAGTTTTTGGTTATATTTTATACCTATTGCTATATTTTTTAGTGGTCTGTATAATATTTTAAACTATTTTAATAATAGAAAAAAGAATTATAAAGATTTAAGAAATGCAACTATTTTAAAATCTATTGTTTTAGCTATCTTTCAATTAAGTATTGGATTTATAAAACTAGGAGCTAGTGGACTTATTTTAGGTCAATTGTTTTCAAATATGTTTGCAAATATGAAGCTTTTAAAAAATATATTAAAAGATAGAGTTTTAATTTCCAAAATATCAATAATAAAGATTATAATTTTAGCAAAGAAATATAAAAATTTTCCAAGATATAATTTATTTTCTACTTTATCAAATAATATAACTACTCAAATACCATTTTTTATGATACCAAAAATATTTGATTTATCAATTTCTGGTTATTTCTTTTTTGCTCAAAGAATTGTATATTTACCAAGTTCTTTAATGGCAAATTCAATATCACAAGTTTTTTTTCATGAAGTATCTCAGAATATAAAAAATAATAAAAAGAATTTACCCCTCCTTATAAGTACATTTAAAAAGTTAATAATTATATCTTTACCTATATCGATAGCAATTTATTTATTTGCACCTATTACTTTTGAAATTATTTTTGGGGAAAATTGGATTATATCTGGTGAAATAAGCAAGTATTTAGCAATAAGTTTTTTTGTCACTTTTGTAGTATCAACAATCAGTATTTCTTTAGTAAGTTATAATAAACTTAAATTATTAGCAATTTGGCAATATTTATATTTGTGTACTAGTATTGTTTTTTTTTCTATATCTTATTATAATAAATTTGAATTATATTTATTTCTTAAGTATTATACTATACATCAATTTTTATTATATATGATATATTTATATATAATCTTTTCTGTAGTTTATAAAGCAGATAATTATGAAAATTAGTAATTTACAAATATCAAAAATTTATGAAGTATTTTTGGTTATAATATTAAAGCTGATTTTTGAATATGCCTACTACTTAATATCTATAAGAATTAACATCAGTAATCTCTATAAAATAAATTTTAATTTAATAGATTACATTTTAGGATGGATTTTAGCTTTAGGTATTTATATGATTTTATTATATAAAAAAGATTTGAGGATATTTACTATTTTTGTATTTTTATATTTTTTATATATCTTACCAAATATTGTATATTTTAGTTATACTAATATAAGTATAAAATATTTATTTTATTTGTTAATACCTTATATTTTGATACTAGTTTTTACTAAAAACTATGATATAAACAAGTTAGTTAAAATAAAAATATCTCCAAAATATATATTATTATTTAGTTTTATAATTATAATTGTTGTTTTAATACATATAATATATGTTACCAAAGGTAATTTTGTAGTTGATATAAGAGAAGTATATGATTTTAGAGAAAAATTTAGTGATCTTACTAATAAAGGAATTTTTGGTTATATAAATAATTGGGTTTTTAAAGTTTTTATGGTGTTTGTTTTTTCATGGGCACTATTAAAAAAGAATTATTATATGATGTTATTCTCAATATCAATATTTCTAATATTTTACTTATTTACAGGATACAAAAGTATTTTTCTTAGTATGTTTTTAGTAATTTTTATTTATATTATATATAGGTTCAATTGGAATAGGATAATTATACTATTTGGAATAATAATGTTTTTTTTTAGTATTATTTTGATTCATTTATTGACAAGAGATATTTGGATTATGTCCTTTTTAATAAGAAGATTAGTTTTCCTTCCTTCAGTATTAAATTTTGCATATTTTGATTTCTTTTCCTTTATCGATAGTATTTATTGGTCAAATGGAATATTAAAATCATTTTTTACATATCCTTTTAATAAAGAAGTTTCATTATTAATGGGTGATTATTTAAAAATATCTGGTAATTCACTAAATATTGGATTTATTCCAATGGCATTCGTACATGCAAAATTATTAGGCATTGTACTTTATACACTTATTGCAACAATTATTTTAAATATTATTAATAATTTTATATTCAATGAAGAGGAGAAATTTATTAAAATTAGTTTAGCTTTTTTATCCGTATTTACATTTTTTATTAGTTCAGATTTATCTACAACATTACTTACTCATGGTTTGTTTATAATTATAATAGTTATAATTACATTAAATATTCAGAATAATAAAATTGAATTTAGAAAAAAATAAATATTTATATAGTAGGACAATACATGCAAATTAAAATAACACACCTAACATCAGCACATAGTAGATATGATACAAGAATATTTTTAAAAATGTGTACATCTTTAGCTAAAAATGGGAATCATAAAGTTAGTCTCGTTGTAGCAGATGGAAAAGGGGAAGAATCTAAAAATAGTATAGATATTTTTGATATAGGTGCAAAAACTGGTGGAAGAATTTTTCGTATGACAAAAACTGTTAAAAAGGTTTTTGAAAAAGCAAAAGAGCTAGATAGCGATATATATCATCTTCATGACCCAGAGCTTATACCTATAGGATTGAAGCTTAAAAAGTTGGGTAAAAAAGTGATATTTGATGCCCATGAAGATTTGCCAAAACAGTTGCTTGGAAAACCATATTTAAATAAACCTGCAAAAATAACACTCTCATATAGTTTTGAAATATATGAAAAATATGCTTGTAAAAAATTTGATTATATCGTTACTGCTACACCATACATTAGAGATAAATTTTTAAAAATAAATAAAAATAGTACAGATATAAATAACTTTCCAATCTTGGATGAACTTTCAAATGAAACACTTTGGAGTGAGAAAAAAGATGAAGTTTGTTATGTGGGTGGAATAGCTCACATACGTGGTATTAAAGAAGTCGTACATGCCATGGAGTTCACAGGTGAAACAAAACTCAATCTTGTAGGTGCTTTTTCTGAAAAATCAGTAGAAGAAGAAGTAAAAGCCTACAGTGGGTGGCAAAAAGTAGATGAACTTGGTTTTTTAGGAAGAGATGACGTGGCAAATGTGATGAGTCGGTCAAAAGCTGGAATAGTTACTTTTCATCCTTTACCAAATCATATAGATGCACAACCAAATAAAATGTTTGAATATATGAGTGCAGGATTGCCTATAATCACTTCTGATTTTCCACTATGGAAAGAGATAGTAGAAGGGAATAGTTGTGGTATATGTGTAAACCCACTTGAACCAAAAGAGATATCTGAAGCTATTGAGTATATTATGTTGCATCCAAAAGAAGCAGAAGAGATGGGAAAAAATGGGAAGAAAGCTGTTCTTACAAAGTATAATTGGCAAGTTGAAGAGAAGAAGTTGTTTGAAGTGTATGAGGAGTTGACAAAATGAAAATACTAACAATACTAGGTGCAAGACCGCAATTTATAAAAGCAGGAAGCGTAAGTCGTGAGATAGCAAAATATGAAGAGATAGAAGAGATTATCGTTCATACGGGACAGCACTATGATGCAAATATGAGTGATATATTTTTTGATGAGATGCAAATACCAAAACCAAACTATTTTTTAGGTATTGGTGGAAAATCACACGGTGCCATGACTGGACAGATGATAGAAAAGATAGAAGAAGTGGCACTCAAAGAAAAACCTGATTGGATTATGGTGTATGGAGATACAAACTCTACATTATCTGGTGCGATAGTAGCAAGTAAACTTCATATAAAACTAGCTCACATAGAAGCAGGGCTTAGAAGTTTTAATATGAAAATGCCTGAAGAAGTAAATAGAATACTTACAGATAGAGTAAGTAATATGTTATTTTGTCCAACAGACACTGCTATACAAAATCTTAAAGATGAAGGATATGAAAATCTTGATTGTAAGATAGTAAAAAGTGGTGATGTTATGCAAGATGGAGCAATTTTTTATAAAAATCTAGCAGTAAAACCAAATATTGAAATAAAAAATAGTTTTATACTTTGTACAATTCATAGAGCAGAAAATACAGAAGATGAAACTAGATTAAAAAGTATATTTGAAGCATTAGAAGAAATAGCTAAAGAAAAACAAGTGGTTTTACCACTTCATCCACGAACTAAAAAAACATTAGAAAATTTAAAATTAAATATACAAAATCTTACTATTATTGAACCTATTGGTTATCTTGAAATGGTATGGCTGATAGATAATTGTGATTTTGTGATGACAGATAGTGGAGGACTTCAAAAAGAGGCATATTTTTTTGAAAAACAATGTATAACTCTAAGAGATGAAACAGAATGGGTTGAACTGGTAGAGTGTGGAGCAAATACATTGATTGGGGCAGATAAAGAAAAAATATTAGAAGCTTATAAGAATAATATTGAATTTAATAAAGAAAATTCAAAATTAGATTTATATGGTGGTGGTAAAGCTAGTGAAAATATTATAAAAGAGTTATTAAATGTTAAATAAGTTTAAAAATGTATATGTATTAGCACCCCATACAGATGATGGAGAATTAGGTGCAGGTGGAACTATAAATAAACTTATAGAATTAGGTGCAAATGTTTATTATTTTGCATTTTCTACGGCGGAAACCTCAGTACCAGAAGGTTTTCCAAAAGATATACTTAAAATTGAAGTAGTAAATGCTACAACAAAATTAGGTATTAAAAAAGAAAATGTAATTATTTACAATTATGAAGTAAGAAAGCTTAACTATGCTAGGCAAGAGATACTTGAAGATCTGATAAAGCATAGAAAAAATTTAAAGCCTGATTTAGTACTTATGCCATCATTAAACGATATACATCAAGACCACAGTACAATAGCGCAAGAGGGCTTGAGAGCTTTTAAGAATACTACAATATTAGGATATGAACTTATATGGAATAATCTTACTTTTGATACTACAACATTTATAAAACTTGACAAAAAGCATATTCAATCAAAGAGTGATGCTTTAAAAGAGTATAAATCACAAGGTCAAAGAGATTATATGAGTGAAGAGTTTATATTTTCTCTTGCTAGAACTAGAGGTATACAAATAGGTACCCATTATGCAGAAAGTTTTGAGGTAATTAGATGGGTTATCGAGTAGAAGCAAAAGAGATAGCTGACTTTTTAAATGAAGAATTAGTTGGTGAGAATATAGTTTTAAAATATGTGAAGCCATTAAATGATTTGGAACATTATTCTTTTAGTTTTTCAAAAACTAAAAATGTAAAAATAGAGGTAGAATCACTCATTTTACTTCCAAAAGATACAAAGTATGATAATGTGTCTTTTTCATATATATGTGTTGATAATCCTAGACTTAGCTTTGCAAAGGTTGTTAATGAATTTTTTATAAAAAAAATAGATTATAATATAGATAGCAGTGTGAAAATAGGTAAAAATTGTGAGATTGCCAAAAATGTTTCTATCGGATCTAACTGTATTATAGGTGATAGTGTAAAAATAGCTGAAGGTACAGTACTGAACAATAATGTAGTGATTTATGATAACACAGTTATAGGTAAAAGTTGTTATATAAAGTCAGGTACAATTATAGGTGAAGATGGATTTGGATTTGATTTTGAAGAAAATGGTACTCCTGTTAGAATTCCTCATATTGGTAATGTAATAATAGGAAATAATGTAGAGATAGGGGCAAAAAATACAATAGCAAGAGCTACATTAGGGACAACAATAATTGAAAATAATGTAAAAACTGATGATCAAGTTCATATAGCTCATAATTGTAAAATTGGTAAAAATACCATTATAACAGCATGTGTAGAGATAAGTGGTTCTGTAACGATTGGACAAAATTGTTGGATTGGTCCAAATTCTAGTATTATTCAAAAAGTTAAAATAGGAAATTATGTAACTATTGGGATTGGTACCATAATTATAGGAGATGTTGAAGATAATAAAAAAATTATGGGATTAGAGAGCTTAGATTTGAGAAATTTACTCAAAGTAAAAAAGAGAATTGAATATGGAAAATAAAAAAAAAATTTGGATTATAAATCACTACGCTTTTCCATATGGATATGGATTTCATACTCGACAACATACAATAGCAAAAATGTTAAAAAATTTAGGCTATGAAGTTACAATTTTTGCTTCTTCTTTTAATCATTTAAAACTAAAAGAAGTTGAAGTAAGAGATATTTATAAAGAAGAATTTCATAATGATATAAAATATATTTGGGTAAAAACACAAGAATATCAAGCTAATGGATTAGATAGAATAAAAAATATATTTGAATTTTCAAAGAATTTGAATAATATCTATAAAGATTTTGATGTTAAGCCTGATATTATTTGGGTTTCTTCTCCTCAGCCTTTTAGTATATACAATGGTATAAAAATAAAAAATTATTTTAAAAGCAAATTTATTTTTGAAGAAAGAGATATTTGGCCACTTACTTTACAAATACTAAATGGTGTTAGTAAATATAATCCTTTGAGTATAGTATTTAGATATTTGCAACTTCAAGCATATAAACAAAGTGATTTGATAATAACTCCTCTTGATAACTTAAAAGAATTTGTAGATAAAAGTGGATATAAAAATAAAAAAATAGAGTATCTTCCTCAGCCATTTGTTCCATTTGTGCTTGAAAAATTTGATATAGATTTACCAAAAAATAAGTTTATTGTAGGATATATTGGTAGTATTGGTCACTCAAATAGTGTGATAAATTTAATAAAAGCCGCTAATTTACTAAAAGAAAATACAGATATCTTTTTTTTGATGGTTGGAGATGGACCACAATTAGATGAGTTAAAAGAATTTACACAAAAAAATAATATAAAAAATATAAATTTTTTTGGTAAATTAGAAAAAAATAAAACTATGTATTTAATGTCACAATGTGACGTATTGTACAAAGGTAATCCTAACATAGAAATATATAAGTATGGAATAGGATCGGTGAAGTTAGTCGAATATTTGTATTCTAATAAACCTATCATAAATGCAACGAATATAAAAAATGACTTGGTTTCTTTATCAGATAATGGCATTGTTGTAAAGTGTGATAATGAAGAAGTATTAAAAAAGGCTATTTTGAAATTAAAAGAAGATAGTAAACTTTATGAAAAGTATTCAAATAAAGGTAGAAAGTTTGTTGAAGACAATTTTATGGAAGATAAAATACAAGAAAAATTAAAAAATATTATGGATAATTTATGATTTACATCATGCTACTTCTAGTCTCATTTTCACTTACATATTTTATAAAAAACTATATGATAAAAAAATCATTAGTAGCCACAGTAAATGAAAGAAGTTCTCATACAATACCAACACCACATGGTGGAGGAATAGCTATATCATTTACTTGGTTTATTGGATTAATATATCTATTTTTTACAAATCAAATTGAGCAAAATTTTTTTTATGCATTATTATGTGGTGCAATTATTTCTATAATAAGTTTTTTTGATGATATATATGAATTAAGTCCAAAGTTAAGGTTAATAATCCAATCTCTAGTAGCAATTAGTGGATTATACTTTTTAGGTGGATTTGAAACTTTTACTTTTGGTGTTTTTGATATATCAAATCAAATATTTACAAATATCTTTGCATTTTTTATGATTATTTGGTTTATAAATCTTTATAACTTTTTAGATGGAATAAATGGTTATGCAGGAAGTGAAGCTGTATTTTTAGCTTTTGCTGGATTTGTTTTATTTGGTGGAAATTACTTTTTAGTTTTATCTGTTGCTGTTTTAGGATTTTTATATTGGAATTGGAATAAAGCTAAAATATTTATGGGAGATGTTGGAAGTACTCTTCTTGGATATAACATAGCAATTTTCACAATATATTATGCAAATAAAGAATCAACAAACTTTTGGATATGGATTATATTATTTGGAGTTTATTGGTTTGATGCCACTCTGACTTTGATTAGAAGAAAATTAAATGGTGAAAGATTATCACAAGCTCATAAAAAACATGCTTATCAAAGATTAACACAAGCAGGTTGGAGTCATTATAAAGTTACAAATTATTCTATTGGGTTAAATTTGATACTATTTTTAATAGTTTATTTTGTATCAAATATTTTTGTGGCTTTTATTTTATCCATGATTTTACTAATATTAAGTATGAAGTTTGTAGATAGCAAAAAAAGATTTGAATAATGAACTATAAAAGAACTCAAATTCCAGAAATTATAGTTTGTGAACCAATAATTCATTCTGATGATAGAGGTTTTGTATATGAATCTTATAAAAAAGAGTCTTTTGAAAATCTTTTAGGTTTTAGTATAGATTTTTGTCAAGATAATATTTCATATAGTAAATATGGAGTTATACGAGGACTACATACAAACACTTTAAACTATGTACAATCAAAACTTGTTAGTGTTTTGCAAGGTAAAATCTTAGATGTTGCTGTTGATTTTAGAGTTGGGAGTCCAACTTTTGGAAAATATATTTCAATAGAATTAAGTAGTGAAAACAAAAAACAGTTATTTATTCCAAGAGGATTTTTACATGGTTTTTCAGTTTTGAGTAATGATGCAATTGTAAATATAAAAATAGATAGATATTTTGCACCAGACCAAAGTATTGGAATAAAATATGATGATAAATATTTGAATATTGATTGGAAAATACCTAAAGACTGTGTAATTCTCTCTAGTGCTGATAAAAAATTATTAAATTTTAATGATATTTCATCACCTTTTGATTATAATGCAAAACTTTATTAACTAAGGACAGTTTTGTGCTAAAGCCATCTCCATTAAAAAGAATAGCATTTTTTTTGTTAAGTGATATTATTATTTCACTTTTTACGCTCTATTTAGCATATAATCTAAGATTTAATTTTCAAATACCATCAAATTTTATCGATAATTTTTTCTCAATTTTTATAATACTTTTTTCAATGAAAATTTTAGTTTTTGTCTATTTTAGGCTTTATAGAACTGCTTGGAGATTTTTTTCTTTACATGAAGTAAAAAAGATACTATTGGCACATATTATTGTTTATACTATATTTTTTATAATATTTTTGATTTTTAAAGAAAATATGCAACCACTTGCTAGAAGTATAATAATAATAGATTTTATGCTCTCTTTAGTTTTTATTACACTATTACGTCTTTCAAAAAGAATTATTTTAGAAAGTGCTGGAAGTACAAAATATAAAAATACTTTGATTATTGGAGCGAATTCTACTGTTAAGAATTTACTTTGTGATAAAAAAAATTTTCATTATACACCTGTTGCTATAATTGATGAAAGTAAAATATTAAAAAATACATATATTTTTGATCTAAAAGTTTATGATTTTGAGGATTTAAAAAAAGTTATAAAAACAAAAAGTATTGAAGCAGCAATTATTTCAAAAGATTATTCTCAAAAAGAGTTAATAAATATTTATGAAAAATTAAATGCTTTAAATATTTCAGATATAAAAATAATAAATACACTCTCTTCTTCAAATGATAAAAAAGAGTTAAAAGATATAGGAGTTGAAGATTTACTTGCAAGGCATCCAAAAGATTTAGATAAAAATCAAATAGAAAATTTTATTAAAGATAAAGTAGTTCTAATAACTGGTGCTGGTGGAAGTATTGGAAGTGAAATAAGTAGACAATGTAAATCTTATGGTGCAAAACAATTAATACTTTTAGATCACAGTGAGTTTAATCTTTATTCTATAATGGAAGAATTAAAAGATGAAAATGTAATTCCAGTTATGCAAACAGTTAGAAAAACAGAGTTTTTAGAAAGAACCTTTGAAAAATATAAACCACAAATAGTTATTCATGCAGCTGCTTATAAACATGTACCTTTAGTTGAACACAATATTTTAGAAGGTATTTCAAATAATATAATTGGAACTAAAAATTGTATAGATTTATCTATAAGGTACAAAGTTGAAAAATTTGTTTTAATCTCAACAGATAAAGCTGTTCGTCCAACAAACGTAATGGGGACTACAAAAAGAGTTTGTGAATTATATGCTCAGAATGTAGATTCAGAAAATACAGAAATAGTTGCTGTTAGATTTGGAAATGTTCTAGGAAGTAGTGGAAGTGTTATTCCAAAGTTTAAAGCTCAAATAGAAGCAGGTGGACCAATAACTGTAACACATCCAGATATTACTAGATATTTTATGTTAATTCCAGAAGCCTGCGAACTTGTGCTTCAAGCAGCAAGTATTGGAAAAGGTGGAGAGATATTTATTCTTGATATGGGTGAACCTATAAAGATAGTTGATTTAGCTAAGAAAATGATAGAACTAAGTGGAAGAAGTGAAATAAATATAGAGTTTTGTGGGTTAAGACCAGGTGAAAAACTATATGAAGAGTTATTGATAAATGATAGTGACCAAAAAACAAAATATGAATCAATTACGGTTGCAAGTTCTACTAATTTTGATATAAATGAATTAAATCAAAAAATTGAAGAGTTATTAGTTTGTGAAAATAAAATAGCAAAATTAAAAGAGATAGTTCCAGAATTTAACCATCAGCTGAATTTGTAGATATATATTCGCTTGGATAACTAAGATAACTGGATAAGTCCATTTTATGGGCTTTAATTTTATTTTATAAGTAAAAAGCTATTTGGATAACTTGTTAATTGTATAATTCATATTTTAATAATTATTTGAGTAAATATATAAAAAATATTTAATTATTGTTCTTTTTATTTTTTACGGTATGGTTTGCGGTACAAAAAAATAAAAAAGTCTTTAAAATAACGATTTTTAGGCTATCTTTGAGTCCTATTATTGGCATCATGATAAAAGAAGCACGATTTTACGAAATGTACAGTTTTTGCGGTACTATGACGGTACTGAAAAATCTAAAGACATCGTAAAAATGGGTATTGAACGTAACCTTGAGTCCTTCATGAGGACGAAAAAACAAAATATGAATCAATTACAGTTGCTAGTCCAACTTATTTTGATATAAATGAATTAAATCAAAAAATTGATGAGTTATTAGTTTGTGAAGATAAAATAGCAAAATTAAAAGAGATAGTTCCTGAATTTAATCATCAGCTAAACTAGTATCTAAATATTTTATGAAAACTCATTAGTTATCATAAAATTAATCTAATAAGATTATTAGATTAATTCAAATATAATCAAAAACATAAACTCCATATAAATTATATATGATTAGATTAAAATAATTTTAAAAATAGTATAAAATTTATTTGATTAAGAGAATAATTTAAAGAATTAATTGATATTAAGATGAAATAAAATCATTTTAGAAAGTTATATTAGACATAAGAGAGAAAATAGATGAAAAAAATCTGTGTAATAGGATTAGGATATGTAGGTTTACCATTAGCTCATGCCTTTTCTTCAAAATATCAAGTGGTAGGCTTTGATATAAATGCAAAAAGAATAGAAGAATTAAATAATGGATTTGATAGAACAGAAGAATTAAATGAAATACAAGTGAATGAAGCAATTAAAAATGGTATGAAATTTTCTTTAGATATAAATGATATTAAAGATTGTAATGTATTCATAGTAACTGTTCCAACTCCTATTGATAAAAATAATAAACCAGATTTAACTCCTTTAATTAAATCTTCTCAAACTGTTGGACTTGTTTTAAAAAAAGATGATATAGTAATCTATGAATCAACAGTTTATCCTGGTGTTACAGAAGAAGTATGTGTTCCTGAATTAGAAAAAACTTCTGGATTAAAATTTAATTCTGATTTTTATTGTGGTTATTCTCCTGAAAGAATAAATCCAGGAGATAAAGAACATACAGTAACAAAAATATTAAAAGTAACATCAGGAAGTACACCTGAAATTGCAGATGTTGTAGATGAACTTTATAAATCAATAATAATAGCAGGTACTCACAAAGCAAGCTCAATTAAAGTAGCAGAAGCTTCAAAAGTTATTGAGAATACTCAAAGAGATGTAAATATTGCTCTTATAAATGAATTATCACTTATTTTTAATACAATGAATATTAGTACAAATGAAGTAATTGAAGCAGCAGCAACTAAATGGAATTTTATTAAACTAACTCCAGGATTAGTTGGTGGTCATTGTATTGGTGTTGACCCATATTACTTAACTTATAAAGCAGAAGAGTTAGGATATAAACCAAACCTTATTTTAGGTGCAAGACAAATAAATAATGGAATGGCTAAATATATAGCAGAAAGAACAATAAAACTAATGATAAAAAAAGGTCTTCAAATAAAAGATTCAAAAGTATTAGTTCTAGGAATGACATTTAAAGAAAACTGCCCAGATGTAAGAAACACAAAAGTTGTGGATATAATTCATGAAATGCAAGAATATGGATGTGTTGTTGAAGTTGCAGATTATTGGGCAGATAAAAATGAAGTAAAACATGAATATGATTTAGATTTAATAGAAAATTATGATTTAAATGATTATAAAGCAATAATAGTAGCTGTAGGACATGAGAAATATAGAGGATTAGAGATATCAACTGATAATAAAGTAGTATTTGATATAAAATCAATTTTACCAAAGGCTGATGCAAGGTTATAACATATCAAATATAATAGATTATTAAAATTTTTTTAATAATCTATTTGTAATAAGAGTTTTAATTAAGTGTTTTTTAATAATAATTCGATTATAATTTCAGTCCTTTAAAAATAAAGAGTTTTTAAAGTTTATGCGGGAGTAGCTCAGTTGGCTAGAGCTTCTGCCTTCCAAGCAGACTGTCGCGAGTTCGAGTCTCGTCTCCCGCTCCACTTAACTTTTAAAGTTAAGATAGTTCTTTTATATATCGCGGAATAGAGCAGCTAGGTAGCTCGTCGGGCTCATAACCCGAAGGTCATAGGTTCAAATCCTATTTCCGCAACCAATTTTGTGTCAAGGTAGCTCAGCTGGTTAGAGCGCTGGTCTCATAAGCCGGAGGTCGAGGGTTCGAGTCCCTCTCTTGACACCATTTATAATAAAGAATGCTGGTGTAGCTCAGTTGGCTAGAGCAGCTGATTTGTAATCAGCAGGTCGGGGGTTCGACTCCCTTCACCAGCTCCATTCTTTAATCACCTTTTATTGGGGTATCGCCAAGCGGTAAGGCAACGGTTTTTGGTACCGTCATTCGAAGGTTCGAATCCTTCTACCCCATCCACTTTTTAATCATATTTAAAATCATTTTTATTTGTTTTTCTGTTAGAACTTATATAATCACTTTAAAGTAATTACATAAGATTAATAATTTCTAAATTGGATTGTAGTTCCTTATTAAACGATTTCTTCCTGTTTTTTTCGCTTCATAAAGTAGTTCATCCGATTTATGTAATATTTTATCAATATCATCTAAACCATCTCTACAACTTAATCCCATTGAAACGGTAAAAGTTAAAATCTTATTATCTTCTAGGATAATTTTTGTATTAGCACAGTTATTTCTTATAGTTTCAGCAATATTAGTTATTTCGTCAATACTTTTATTTATAAATGTTATACAGAACTCTTCTCCACCAATTCTTCCAAAAATTGCTTTTTCATCAATAATTTCATTTATGATATTACAAAATTCAATTAAAACTCTGTCTCCTGATGCATGACCATATGTATCATTAATTGATTTGAAATGGTCAAGGTCAATTAATAGAACGCAAAACTCTTTATTCTTTTTTATTGAGTTTTCTAAAGCTTCAATACTATCTATAAAAAAACTTCTTCGATTTCTAATCTTTGTTAGAGCATCAATATGTGCAAGATTATAAAGTTCTCTATTTTTATTTTTTAATTTTCTAAATGCTTTGTCTAATTGTTTTGTTCTTTTTTCTACTTCTTTATTTAACATTTCATTTTGATTTTGAATAAGCCATTGATTTTTATATATAAAAAAGAAAATCAAAAAAAGAACAATTGATACGATAAAATTGAATATAAAGATAGTTTCTTCACCACTTTTAACTAAGTCTCTTTTATTTGATGTAATTATTGAAATAATAAAATTTTTATCATAATTAAAAAAAGAGATTGTGTTTATAATATCATCAAGAGTTGTTTCTGTTTTTATTTTTATATTTTCAAAAGTAGAAAGTTTTAAATCATCGTCATAACTTGATAGTTTTTTATTTGATATTTCAAAAGTATGAAATATTGGATTATTATCAATAAACTCATTATTTAAAAATTTTACAGTGACAATATATCCTCTATAATCACCTTTTAAATCACTTCTTAAAATTTGACTTTTTGAAAAATAGATGAATTTAGAATTAAAATTTATAACTGTATTTAAATCTTTTTTATCTGTAAAATCATTAAGAACAAGTTTTTCAAACTTGTCTTTATTCTCTTTTATTTCATTGTTTTCATATATAGAATAAATAACTCTATTTTTATCATTTACATAGATTATTCCATCAATATCTAAATTGGCTAATGTTTGTGAACCTTCTCTAAAGTTTTCATATAGATAATCTTTATTTTCATCATGAATAAATTCATAGGTATCATCCCAATTTGAATAATCATTTGTTGTATTTTTTAAATTTTTTAATTCACTATCTATTGTAGTTAAAAATGTTTTTATATTATTATCATTTTGTATTTTTTCTAAAGTTATAAAATTAGTTAAAAAAAATTTATAACTTGTAAAAAACATAAAAGATAACAATAGTATATAAGAAATGATAAAAAAGAATATATTTGTTTTTATATATCTTGTTTTCATGAAAAATCCTATTTGTTATTTATATTTATCTCTAATTTGTTTAAATTTGTCGATATTTTCAAAAAATAAATCAACTAGTTTAGGATCAAAATGTTTTCCTTTTTCTTTTTTAAAAAGTTTGAATATATCTTCATCTACCCAAGCTTTTTTATAACATCTATTACTTCCTAAAGCATCAAAAACATCAGCAATTGCGGTAATTCTTCCATAAATATGAATTTCTTCTTCTTTTATTTTTTGTGGATATCCTGTCCCATCCCATTTTTCATGATGGTCACGTGCAACTATTGCTGCTGCTTTTAAAATTTCTCTCTTTGAGTTTTTTAAAATATTATAGCCAACAACAGTATGTTTTCTCATAATTTTCCATTCATCTTCAGTTAGTTTTCCTGGTTTATTTAATATTGAATCGGGAATCGCAACTTTTCCAATATCGTGCATTGGGCTAGCTGTAAATAAAATATCACACTCTTTATCTTCTAAACCATATAATTTTGCAAGAAGTTTTGAATACTCTGCAACTCTTCTTACATGATTTCCTGTTTCATTACTTCTACTTTCAGCAATTTCTCCCATTTTGTAGATGATTTCTCTTTGTGTATTTTCAATTTCTTTATGTAATTCAATAACTTCAGTAATTTCTTTTCTAATACTCATGTATTCTAATATTTTTCCATTTAGATTTATAATAGGAACAACAGTAGCTAAGAAATGATGAATTTTATTACCTTTAAATATATTACTTATTTGTCCTTTCCAAATTTTTTTATTTTTTAACGTTTCCCATAAAGAATCCTCTTCTTTATTCTCAAATAAAATAACACTATCTAAATAGTCATAAGGTTTTCCAATTAACTCTTCTTTTGTGTAACCACTTATTTTATAAAATTGTTCGTTTGCATAAGTGATAATTTTATCTGTATTTACTCTAAGAATTATATTACTTTCTTCAATTGCATTTTCATATAATTTAGAAAGGTTTCTTATTTCATTAAAATTATTTTGAGAAATATTATATTGATTTTTTAGGTATCTTTTAGTCTCTTCAATTTCAGTTATATCTGTCCTAATTCCAATATATTCAATAACATTGTTCTTTTCATCTAAAATAGGATTTATAATAGTTTGTACCCAATATGTACTACCATCTTTTTTCCTATTTTTTATTTTTCCAGTCCAAGGTTTCTTTTCATCTTTTATTGTTTTCCAAATCTCTTTAAATGTTGAAAAATTCATATCTGGATGTCTAACAATATTGTGAGATTTTCCAATCAATTCTTCTTCTTTATAACCAGAAATTTTACAGAAAGCTTCGTTTACATAAGTAATAATTCCTTTTGCATCGGTTTTTGAAACTATTGAACTTCTATCAACTGTATTTTTATATTGTTCAAGAAGTCTTTTTGAGCAAATCATTTCATCTTCAACATCTTTTTCATTTATGAACATATCTGTTTTTAAAATAAGTTCTTCTATAGAAAAAGGTTTTTTGATAATCTCTTTTACACCTAATCTAAAAGAGTCTCTTATAAGATTTGATGAAATATTTCCTGTAATAATCACTACTTTTATATTTAATTGTTCAAGAATTAATTTTTTATTTTTTATTAAAAAATCATAACCATTTGATTTTTCTAGTTCTAAATCTAATAAAATTAAATCAATCTTATTTGAACCAAGAGTTGCGAATGCTTGATTTTCATCTTTTGCTTCTAAAATATTGTAATTTCTGTTAATTAATATATCTTTTAATTGTTCTCTAACTACAAATGAATCTTCAATTATTAAAATAGTTTTTGATTTATTCTTTTCTATTTGTTTTATCAAAGTAGGTATTTCAGATATTTTATATAAAAAGTTTTTATCTTTATTTATAAAATCAATAACACCTTTTCGATAGGAAACCTCTTTTACTTGAGAATCAGTTATTGAAGTTAAAACAATGATTTTAATTGATGTTGATACATGTTGTATTATTTCATAACCATGACCATCAGGGAGATTCATATCTAAGATTATATAATCAATCTTGTTTTTATTGATTATCTCTTTTGCCTCTTTTATTGTTGAACTTAAAAAAGTGTTAAAACCTTGAGTTATAAAAACGTTGTTTATGATTTTAATCATTGAAGTTGAATCTTCAACAATTAAAATATTGTAATCACTAGGGATAAAATTAAATTTACTAAGACAATTGAGATTACTCATATTAATGTTCTGAGTTCCATTCCCTATAAAGTTTTTCAGCTTTTTCTATTTCTTCTCTTGTTGGTTTTCTTCTACAAGATAAATATCCTTTTGTTCCATCACAACTCTCAAATGGATAAACTGTTGCAAAAACCCAATAATATCCTCCAGATTTTGTTGCATTTTTTACATAACCTGTCCAAATTTCTCCTCTTTGAACAGTATCCCATAAAGATTTAAATGCTTTTTTTGGCATATCTTTATGTCTTACCATACTATGAGGCTTTCCCAATAATTCATCTAAAGAATATTCTGCAACTTTACAAAAATCCTCATTTGCAAATCTTATTATACCTTTAACATCTGTTTCACTTACTAAAAATGCATTTTTATCTAAAACCGTTTCTTTATCATTTGCCATTTTAAATCCCTTTAGTTAAACTTTTTAGTTTTTGCATCTGCTAATAATTCATTTGCTAATTGTGATACATCTTGTGCAATTGATTTTACTTGATTTGATTCAGATGCATTTTCTTGAGTAACTCTATCTAACATATTTACAGCATCATTTATTTGTTCAATTCCAGTCATTTGTTCTTTTGAAGCTTTTGATACATCTTCAATAATATGAATTGTTTCAGAAATATTTTTATTTAATTCTTTATAACCTTCTATCATATCTCCTGAAACAGTTTTTCCATCATTTGCTTTTGATGTTGCTTCTTCAACTAGATTTTTTATCTCTTTAGCTGCTTCAGCACTTCTACTTGCTAGATTTCTTACTTCTTGCGCAACAACTGCAAATCCTTTTCCAGCTTCTCCAGCAGTTGCAGCTTCTACGGCAGCATTTAAAGATAAAATATTCGTTTGAAAAGCAATTTGGTCAATCACTGTTATAGCTTCATTTATTGCTTTTACTTTTTCATTTATTTCATCCATTGAGATAGCAGTTTTACTTGCTAATTGTTCACCCGTAGAAACAGATTTTCTTACTATTTGTCCTAATGCAGCCATTTTAGAAGCATTCTCAGCATTATTTCTTGTAATACTTGTTATTTCTTCAACTGCTGCTGCTGTTTGTTCTAAAGAAGCTGCTTGTTCATTTGCTTTTGAGGCTAAATTATTCATAGATGATGTCATAATTGAAGAGTTGCGTTGTAATGTTTCACCATTTTCAAAATTATTTCTTGCATTAACTTCTAAAGCTTTACCCAATTTATTAATATTTTCCATTAATAATTTCATATCATCTTTGTATTTATCTATAACTTTTATGTTATCAGTAAAATCATTATTTGTGTAGCTATTAATTACTCTTAAAATTCTTGAATTTGAGTCATTTATACTTGCAAGCATTTTATTAAGAGTGTTTTTTAATGTAGAAATTGTTGGATTTGAACTCTCTGATTTTATTCTACAGTTAAATAAACCTTGTTCTACTTTATCAGCAGTTAATACAATTTCTCCTAAAACTCTCATATCATCTTTGTTTCTTTTATCAAAGACTTTTATTTCTTCATTCCATTTTCTTAAAATATCATCAAGTTTTTTGTTTCCTGTTGATTCTATATAATCAAATTCACTTTTTTCATAAGAGATAAATTTGATAAATTGTTTAAAATAGTTATCAATTAGTTCTAACTCTTTATTTGAAATTGCTCCGAACATAAAACTCCCTTTTTTTAATAATCTAAGATAATAACTCATGAAAAAGTTTTTTAGTAGCTATAAAATGTTAATTTGTAATATTAACTCTTTTTCATAATTTAACGAAGGATTATTGTATATAAAAAGTGTGGTTTTTTTGTGAGTTTTTAAGAAAATAATTTTTTTATTGTTTAATAATTAAATTATAAAGGTAAGCAGATTATAAATTCTAGACCTTCTTCTATATTTTGTACTTCTATTGAACCTCCAAGATTTTGCTCAATAATAATTTTAGTCATATATAAACCAATTCCTGTTCCATTATCATGAGTTTTTGTTGTGAAATATGGTTCAAATATTCTTTCTAGTATAGAATTGTCTTTTATTCCTCCTCCATTATCTTTTATATGAAGACAGATAAAAGAATCTTGTTTTTTTGCACTAATAATTACTTGTCCATTTTCAATACTATTACTTAAAATTGCATCTTTTGAATTTAATAGTATATTTAGTAGAGCTTGTAGTAATTGGTTTTCTAAACAAATAAATGAAATATCATTTGGGATATCAATTTTTATTTTTATATCATAAATATTAAATTGGAGCTCAATTAATGACACAAGTTTTTTTATAACATTCTTTAATTCTATTTCTTTATAGTTCTCATTTGGTTTATAAAAATTTTTAAAATCATCGATTGTTTGAGACATAAATTTTAATTGTTTATTTACTTTTGCAACCCATCTTTCAAAATACTCTTTTTGCTCTTTTGAAAGTTTAATAGCTTTTAATTTTTCAGTAATAGTAACAGTTAAAAGAGATACTGTATTTAGTGGTTGTCTCCAATTATGTGCAATTGCTCCTATCATCTCTCCTAGTGCAGCCATTTTGGATTGTTGGATAATAATTTGTTCTTGTTTAGTTTGTTTTTGTATTTGTGTTTCTACTTCTTCTTTTAATTTTTCTTGAAAGTATTTCTCTTTTGTAACAATTGCAAAAGTACATACGAAACCATCATTTAATTTCACAGATTTATTTTTAAACCAATCTTTTATTCCATTATTATCAAAATAAAACTCTAATGTTTTAGATTTTCCAGTTAAAACAACTTCTTTATAATTTTCAAAAAGTGTTTGATTATTTAGTGAAGCTAAAGGTATAAAATTACCTGAAAGAGTTTTTGATAGAGGTTTTCCAAGTAAATCTTCTTCTTTCATATTAATAATATTACAAGCTTCTTTGTTTGCAAGTGTAAATATAAAGTCAATGATTTGACCATTTTCATCATAATAACTTTCAAATGCCATTATTCCATCGAGTGAACTATCTAAAATGGCTCTTAAAGAATCATTTTTTTCAATAGATTTGATTTTTGCATTTTCTGCTTTTTGCATTTTAGAAACCTTGAAAGTTTTTAAATATTAATTTAAATAATATTTAATCTATAACCCATTTTTGGGACATTTTCAATAATATCTTCTGAAAGTTTTTTTCTTATGTTTTTCACAAGTGTACGTAAACTTGTACTTGACATCAATTTATTTTCATCGTACCAAATAATTTCTTCAATAGTTTTATAAGGAACTAATTGTCCTTTTTTTTGTAATAGTAATTTTAAAAATCCAGTCTCTTTATTTGTGAGTTTTATAATTTTGTTATCTTTTATAATTTGTGAATTGATTAAATCAAAGCTTACAGTCTCACTTAATTGAATTAATTTATCTATAAATTCATGGTTCTGATGATAATAAATTTTTTTAAAAATGGTAGCTACATCATCTGAAGTTAAGGGTTTTGTAATGTAACCTTGAATATTACAATTACTTGCTTGTAATAGAATTTTTGTATCTGAATAGGCTGAAATTATAATAATAGGGATTAGATAGTTAATCTCTCTTATTTTTGTTATAAAATCTAATCCATTTAATTTAGGAATATTTATATCACATAAAATAGCATTAATATGGTTTTTTCTAAAAACTTCAATTGCATTATATCCATCACTAGCACTATAAACTAAAGAGAATTTTGATTCAAATATCTCTATCATAAGCTCTAAAGTATCTTTTTCATCTTCAATGATTAAAAGATTTTGTTTAGAAAAATTCATTAGTTAATTCCTAAAATATTTAATTTTTTTTAATTTCCAGAGTGATTTTAAACTCTACACCTTTATAGGTATTATTTTCAAATTTATAAGTAACATTTGATGCATCAATTTTTCCATGAGCACTTTCTGTTATTAATTTATAAGTCATATTTAAACCAAGTCCTGTACCTTGCGATTTGTGTTTAGTTGTAAAATATGGGTCATAAATTTTTGAGATGATGTTTTCTTCAATTCCACCACCATTATCTTTTAAATTTATTATAGCAAAACCATTTTCCTCTTTTGTTTCTATGAAAAAAAGTGGATTACTTTGTTTTATTTCATAAAACGCATCTTTTGAATTATTGAAAATATTAATTAGACATTGAATTAGTTCATTAGGATAACCTTCAATTAAAATATTTTTCTTTAGATTTATAACTAAATTTATATTTGAATTCTTTATAGAAGCATCAATAATATGAAGAAATTGATTAATTGTATCACTAAGATTATAAAGTTGAATTTTTCTATCACCTTTTATAAAATTTCTGAAATCATCTATTGTTTCAGATAAATATTGTGCATTTTTATTTATTAACTCCATATCTTTTAATAAATCTTGATCATTAAGCAAGTTTAACTCTTTTTGTAGTTTTACTCCAGTTGCTATTGTAGATATGATTGATAAAGGTTGTCTCCATTGATGAGCAATATTACTTATCATTTCTCCCATTGAAGCCAATTTATCAGATTTAAAAAGTTTTTCTTGAATCAATTTATTTTTTTCTACTTCTTCTTTAACTCTAATTTCAAGATTTTGGTTTAGATTATAAAGTTCATCTTTTTTCTCTGCTAAGATTTGATTTGAATCTTCTAGTTGTTGAGTTCTTTTTATAATTTCAGCTTGTAAATATTTATTTGTATGTTTTAGTAAATATTGTCTATATAAAAAGAAAATAGATAGAATAGAAATGATAATTAAAAGTATCCAAAAATATGTATAGTCTTCAACTTTTTCATATTTTATTACAACCCATTTAGTTACGATATTTTCAATATCTTTTTTATCTAAATTTGAAATTACTTTATTTAAAATACTTAAAAGAGTAGAGTTGTTTTTTTCTACACCAATTCTTAAGTAATTTTCATAACCTTTTGGTTGATTAACAATTTTAAGATTAAATAGATTGTCTTTTTTAATTGTATATGCAGTAATAATCAATGAACGCATAGTTAAATCAGCTTTTTTATTCTCAACTAATTTAAAAGCTTCATCTTCAGAATCTGTTGGAACTATTACTAAATTTGGAAAATCTTTTGCAAATAATTCTGACATTGCTGTACCCTTTGGTAAAGCAATAGAGGCTTTTATCTTTGATAAATCTTTTATATCATCATTCTCAAGCCTTCCAACGATTACGTTTGGGTCTTCAAAAATTGGTTCAGTAAAATCTAGCCACTCTTTTCTTTTTGGTGTTTCATTTAAAAAACTCATAATATCACATTTTTTATCTTGAGAGAATTTTATACTCTCTTCCCAATTTTTTGTCGGAATTAATTTAAATTCAATGTTTAGTTTTTCAGAGATGATTTTTATAATATCAGCTGCAATTCCTTCATGTTCACCTTTTTTATTGATTCTTTCAAAAGGTTCCCAATCTGGGTCAACACACATTGTAATTACTTTTTTATTATTTAGATAAGCTTTTTCTTCTTGATTTAAATAAACAGTTGAGTTTTTGTCATTTTCTTTAGGATTAATCCATTTTCTTTTTAATTCTAAAAGTTCTTCTTCACTTATTTTTTCTTTACCTTTTTCTAAAATATTTCTTAATATTTCATTGTTTTTATTTGTTGCAATAAACATATCCAAATTAAATCTTTCGTCATTTATAGAAAAAGCAGGTTTTAAATTTGAAATATGACGATTTTCTATATGATAATTACCAACTGCAAAATTATCAATTGAACCATCAGCTTCACCAAAAGCAACTTTTTCTAACGCCTCAATTGAATCATTTACAAGTAATAGTTTTATATTTGGATAATATCTTTTTAAAAGTTCTTCTTCATAAAAACCTTTTATAACTGCAAGTGTTTTTCCTTCAAAATCTTCAATCTTTTTTAAATTGCTATTTTTTTTAGTAAAAATAGTATCTATTGCTTTTGCATAATTTGTTGTAAATATAAAATCTTTTTCTCTATCTTTTGTTTTCGCCATATTTAACATGACGTCAATTTCTTGTTTTTTTAATTTTTCAATGTATTCATTCCAAGTAAAACCAGAAATATATTCAACATTTATTTTTAATTTAGAAGCTAAAAGATTCATATAATCAATTGAAAATCCAGTTGGTGTTCCAATTATATTATAATTAAAAGGTGGCCAATTCATTTCATTGTGAACTTTTATTGTTGGATAAGTTTGTAAGTAAGCTTTTTCTTCCTCAGTAAAAGATATTAAATCTTTATTTTTATTTAAAATATAATAAGAATTTAAAAGAGAAGTAATATTGAAATTTTTATCAACTAAACCTAATCTTGTATATAAATCAGCATTTAATTTTATAAGTTCAGGAGCAACAGCACCTATTTTAAATATATTTGTTTTAAATATTTCTTCTGTTTTATTAGCTTCAAATAATAAAGATTCTTTTGTTTTTCTTTTAGTATATTTGTTATAAATCAAATCAACAATCTCTTCTTTATTTTTAAAGGCGTATTCCCAACCTTTATTTGTTGCTTCGACAAAGTTTTCAACTAATTTTGGATTTTTATTTATTATATTTTCACTTGTAAAAAGTTCAACATCATAAGAATAAATACCAAAATTTGCAGGATTTAGAATATTGTATTCAATTCCTAATTTATCTAATTCAAAAGGTTGAGAAGTTATGAAAATACTCATAGCATCAACTTCATTGTTTATAAATTTATCAATTTTAAAATCATGAGGTATTAAAGTATAATCATCAGAAGAGATTTCATAATCTTTTAACATAACTCCTAAACTTGTATGTCCCATTTCCCAATCTAAAGCCATGATTTTTTTGTTTTTTAAATCAGCTGGAGTTTTTATATCTGGTTTTGTAACTATTGCTAAAGCATTTTGTTTAAAATAAGAAGCAATTAAAACAACAGGTTTATTTTTTAATTTTTCTAAAATCAAAGCAGAAGAGGAAATCCCAAAAGTAGATTTTCCATCAAGTACATCTTGACTTATATTTATTCCATCTTGAAACTCTTTTATCTCTACATCTAATCCAATATCTTTATAGTAACCTTTTTCTAATGCCGTATAAAATCCTGCAAATTCAAATTGATGTTTCCATTCTAGTTGTAAAGATACTTTTTCTAATTGAGCATGAAGTGTTGAAGTTAAAAATAGGATAGATAAAAATAGTAGTTTCATTAATTTTTGCATTTGATTTTCTTGTTTTAATTTGTAATTTAATTATTTAATTACTTATGATAGCATATTTTATAATAATATTAAAATCTATTTTGGATACAATATATAAAATTACAAAAGGGAATCTATGAGTGATAGATTACATGAGATTATTGGACAAATAGGTGTTTTACACAATAGTGTAATAGAAAATGGCAAAATAAATGATGCAAATGAGATTTTTAAAGTTTTAGAAGATTATGATAGTGATGTACAAGAACACTATTTAAATCTTTTATTACAATACTATTTTCAAAAAAATGATATAACAAATTTACAAGAAGTACTTTTAGTTGGTGCAAAATTTGATATGAGATTTGAAGATGTAAAAGAAGCATTTTTAAATATAGTAAGTGATGAAGATAATGTTATTGAATTTATGCAAGACAGTGTGGTATTTATCAAAGATAATGATATAGCAAATAATCTAGAAGCTATGTATGATTATTATGAAAACAATCCATCATTGAGAAAAAATTTAGGTGATAGTGTTGAGTTAATAAAGAAAAATAGATATGTTTGTGCATTTTGTTATAAAAATCCAGAAACAAGATATTCAAAATTCTTTTTAAATGAAGATTTATTAGAATCATTAAAAAGAGATTTACCATATTTATTAAATTAAGGAGATAGATGCCGTCTTTTGAGTTAGTTGTTCCTGAGAATATTTTATTTATTTTATCAAATTTATCATTTATCTCTTTTTGTTTCTTTATTAGTTTTATATTATCTAGAATTTTAAAAAGTGTTATACTATTTTTTGTTTTGCTAATTACTCTTTTGAGTTTTGCTTATTATGATATTTTTATAAAATATAGTGTTAAAAATTTTTATTCATTAACTCAAATGGATTCAAAAATATATTCAAAACCTGTTAAAAATGAAAACTTAAAAGTTGAAAGCTTATCTATGATAGGTGTTTATGTTTATCCTTTAAAATATTCAACAAATATTACAGATGGCGAAATAAATGAAATAATAAATCTTCATAAGGATTATGTTGAGAAGTTTATAGATATTTCAACTTATGCATATAAATTTAATAGATATATTTATAATACTCAAAGAGTTTATTTAAATACATATAATAGTGAAAATGTAAAAGTCGAGGAACAAAGTCCAAAATATGAGATAACAAAAACATTAGTTGATACATTTTTGCCAAAAATATATGGAAAATATCAGTATAAATTTATTGATAAAAAAACTAACAATGTAATAGCTACTGCATTTAACATATTTTTTATAAGTAGTCACAATAAATTTAGAAATAAATATCTATTTTGGTCAAATGAAAAGGAAAGTGATTTTAATCTTATTCCAATTCAAAACTTTGACATTATTTATAAAAAGTTATTTATTGATAATTAGATTAAATTTCCCATTTCATCACCAAGGTATTCATCAATTTTTTCGATGAATGCTTCAAATGGTTTATCTCCAATTTTATTGAAAACAACTATCTCTTCACCAAAATCATCTTCTATAAAATGTTCTTCTTTTAAAACTTTTTTGTAAAGTTTTTGTAAATCTTCTTCACTTTCTTCTTTGTTAAATAAGAACCAATTTGCCGTAGAATCTTCAATTCTAATCAATCCATATGTTTTTTTCTCATCAACATAATCTTGAATAGTTCCATTTTCAAATCTAGCACCAACTACTAAATCATTTTCATTTAAAATCATTTCCATGTTTTTACCTTTATTAATAGTGAGATAGATTATAGTTAAACTCAATTTAGTAATTGATTATTTTTAATAACTATTCGGTACAATTTGGAAATTAAAATAAGGAAAAAGTTATTAAAAAATTTAAAAAAGTACATATTGAAATAACAAATATCTGTAATTTAAAGTGTACATTTTGTCCTCCAAAAACCTTACCAAATGGAATAATGAGTTTAGAACATTTTGATAGTTTAAATTCTCAACTAAAACCATATACAAAAGAGTTAGCTTATCATGTTGTTGGTGACCCACTTGTTTTATCAAATTTAAATGAATATCTAAATATTAGTTTAAAACATGATTTAAAAGTAAATATTACTACAACAGCAAATAATATAAATGAAAAACATTATGAAACACTTTTAAATCCTACAATTAAGCAAATAAATTTTTCAATAAATTCATATAATGCAAATTCTCATAAAAAAAGTTTAGATGAATATTTAGAACCAATTATAAATTTTGTAAAGTTTGCTCAAAGTAGAAAACATGAATATTTTATAAATTTTAGAATTTGGAATTTGGATGAAGAAAAAAGTGCAAAAGAGTTTAATACAAAAGTTTTTAATAAAATAAATGAAGCATTTAATACAGAAATAAATATAGAAGAAGTTTATAAACAAAGACTTAAAAATATAAGAATAGATAGAAAAATATTTTTTAATTTTGATGAATATTTTAACTGGCCATCTTTAAATAATGAAATAGTTTCAACAAAAGGTTTTTGTTATGGTTTAGATTCACATTTTGGGATTTTAACAAATGGTGATGTAATTCCTTGTTGTTTAGACCAAAATGCAGTTATAAATCTAGGGAATACAAACAATACACAAATAGATGATATATTAAAATCAAAAAAAGTTTTAGATATTCAAAATGGATTTAAAAAAAATATTTTAGTTGAAGAACTTTGTCGAAAATGTGAATATCGAACAAGATTTGATAAAAAGGAAAATTAATATGAATGAAATAGAAACGATATTTAAAAGTATAAAAGATTTTTTTACAAGTTCAATGTTAAAAATTGCACTGATACCTTTATTTATAACAATGTTGATTTTATATTCTATGTTTTTTGCAGCTGCAGATTTTGGGATATCAAATTTACAAGAAATAGCACAAGCTTCACAAAATGGTCAAGAAGTTGTTATTGACGAAAATGCACCTTTTTATTTTGTTTGGTTTACATATCTAATAATATTTTTGTTTAAATACTCTTTTACCTCTTGGTTAGCTGGTTTTTTACTTTATACAATTGGTACAGTTTTGATTTTACAAGCTTCAGTGATATTATCAATTATTATTATAGGTTTTTTAACACCAATGATTTTGGGAATTTTACATAAAAGATATTATTCTCATCTTACATTAAATGGATATGGAACACTATTTTTATCATTGTGGGAATTATTCAAAAGTTTATCGATGATGGTGTTATTATTTTTGATTTTAATACCAGTTTATTTTGTTCCAGTATTAAATATAATTGCTTTTGCTTTACCACTTTATTATTTCTTTCATAAGCTTTTAAATTTTGATGTGAGTTCAACAATTTTGACAAAAGAACAATATAAAAAGATTTATAAAAAAGAAGCAAATAGTTTTAGACTTAGAACACTATTTCTATATTTAGTTTCTATGGTTCCTTTTGCAACTTTATTTAGTGCAGTTTATTTTATAATTTATTTAGGACACTCTTACTTTTATGAGTTAGATAAGTTAGAAAAAAATTCAAATAAAGAAGTTCAAAAAGATGAAGAAAAAGAGGATATAAAGTTAATCTCTAACTAATTTATATCCAACTCCTTGAACGTTTTTTAGAAAATCTTTAGGAAGTTTTTTTCTAAAGTTTTTGATAAAAAGTCTCATTGCATTTGAAGTCATAACAGAATCTTCATCCCAAATATTTGTTTCTAATTCTTCATAAGTGATTATTCTATTTTTGCTAATAAGTAATTTTAGGAAGTTATTCTCTTTTTTAGTTAGAGTAAACTCTTCTTTTCCATTTGAAACTACGGCTTTGCTATAATCAAAAATCCAGTTAGGAATTAGATTATAAATTTTTGAATTATCATAACTATTTACAAAAGCTCCAAGTGCTTCCATTAACTTATCTTGAGTTATTGGTTTTACAATGTATTTAATCAAATGAAGTTCAGTTGCTTGAAGTAAATATTCTAAATCGGTAAATGCTGAGGTAATAATAATTCTAGTTTTTGAATCAGATTTTCTAATCTTTTTTACAAGGTCAATACCTGTTTCATTCCCCATTTTTATATCTGTAATAATTAAATCTGGATTATTCTCAATATATTTCATATAAGCTTCACTTGCATTTTTTGCACTATAAACTTCTTTAAATAGATGTTGTAGAATTTCTTGAATATTGTTTCTAATTCCATCTTCATCTTCAGCATATAAAACAGTAAAGGCATTAAGTTTATTTATAAAATCATTTTGCATAATCTAAAAATCCTTATTATAAAAATTATGTTATCATAGCTAAATTAGGTTAAGAAGGTTTAAAATTGGGATTAATTACTGAAAAAAATTTATCAAAAATTATTATTTTTACATTTATTATAATTATGTCAACAATGGTTTTTGCAATGTCATATTTTTATGTAAAAAATACATATAATGATTTTGATATAGAGATGGAAAAATACCAAGAAGAATATTATACAGATAAAAAGAATACCTTAAAAAAAGAGATAAATACAGTTATTGATATTATGAATTACAATATTGTTAAATCAAATTTAGATGATGAAGAACAAAAAATGGATGCTATTAGACTTTTTAATAACATCACTTTTGAAGAAAATACCAGTAACTATTTTTTTGTTTATGAAGTTAAAAATATGCAAGGTGGAGATGATTTTGCAAAATTGATTGTAAATCCAAATAGATTAGATTTAGTAGGAACTTATATTTCTACAAATTATACTGATACAGATGGTAAAAAATTTAGAGAAGATTTTTTAAGAGATATAAGACAAAAAGGTGAATCTTTTACAAAATATTCATATAAAAAACCTGATACAAAAGAGATTAAACAAAAAATTTCATATTTTAAATATTATGAAAAATGGAATTGGATTATAGCTGTTGGTGTTTATACAGATGATATGGAAAATGAGCTTGCAGCAAAAACTAAAGAGTTTAAAAAAAGAGTAAAAAATCAAATAGTTCAAAATATAGTTTTATTTGTAATGTTTTTATCAATTGCCATTTTAATCTCAATTTTTATATCTAAAAAGATTGATGATGTACTTAAAAATTATGAAAATAAAGTTTTATCAAATGCAAAAGAAATGGAAGAACTAAATCAATCTTTAGAAGAAAAAGTAAAAAATGAAATAGAAAAAAATAGAGAAAAAGAGCAGTTATTAGTTCAAAAATCAAAATTTATAGCACTTGGAGAGATGATTTCAAATATTGCACATCAATGGAGACAGCCATTAAGTGAGCTTTCATCTATCTTGATGTTTATAAAATTTAAATATAGTATCAATGCCCTTGATGAAAAAACAATGGAACAAAAATCTCATGAAGCTGATAAAGTTTTGGAATATATGTCCCAAACAATAGATGATTTTAGAAACTTTTTTATGCCTAAAAAAGAAAAAGAGGAATTTTATTTATATAAAGTTATTGAGTTAGTTATGAATATTGTTTCAAGTACTCTAAAAAATTACAATATTAAAGTTGAAGTAAATGTTGATAAAAACATTGTTTTGCGTACATATTTAAATGAATATCAGCAAGTTTTATTGAATATTATAAATAATGCTAAAGATGTCTTAATAGAAAAAAATATAAAAAATCCAACTATAAAAATAAGTGCTTATGAAGAAGATACTTATGTAGTTTTATATGTTGAAGATAATGGTGGTGGAGTTTTAGTTGAACCAAAAGGAAAAATTTTTGAACCATATTTTACTACCAAATCAGCAAGTGATGGAACGGGAATAGGGCTTTATATGTCAAAAATCATTGTTGATAAAAATATGAAAGGAAAACTAAGAGTAAGAAATACAAAAGATGGTGCAAAATTCGCTATTTTTGTACCTAAAGATACTTCAATAAAAGATATAAATTATGAGTTTGTTTAAAAACAAACTCATAGCTCATCGTGGTTTGCATGAAAAAAGAGTAACTCCTGAAAACTCTTTATTAGCTTTTAAAAAAGCACTTGAAAAAGGTTATGCAATTGAATTTGATATTAATATAACAAAAGACAATCAAATAGTAGTTTTCCATGATGATGATTTAAAAAGATTATGTGATAAAAAAGAGAAAATTGAAGAGATAGAGTTCTCTTTTTTGAAAGAATTAAAATTATATGAAACAGAAGAAAAAATACCTTTATTTGATGAAGTATTGAATTTAATAAAAGGAAAAATACCTTTAATCATAGAGATAAAAAAACATCAAAATATTGGTTTATTAGAAAATATTTTAATAGATAAGTTAAAACATTATCCAAATAATTATCTCTTTTGTTCTTTCGAAAAAGAGATTTTGATTTGGTTTAAAAATAATCAAACAAATGAGAAAAGAGGTTTGATTTTTGAATCTTTTCCTAAAAAATTAAAAAAATATCAAAGTTTACTTTTTTTATATAGATATTTTAAAACAAAACCAAATTTTGTATCTTTGGAAGATAAACTAATAGATAGTTCGATTTATAGTTTTTGTAAAAAAAGAAATTTAGAAGTTATAATGTGGACAATTAAAAATAAAAAAGATTTTGAAGAGATTAAAGATAAAGTTTCAGCTGTAATTTTTGAGAATTTTTTAGTTTAAAAAAGAAGAGATTAAAAATCTCTTCTTTTTTATCCATACATTAAACGTGGTAACCACAGTGAAATTTCTGGAATATATGTAATCAGTAATAATCCAATTAATAATATAGAAGTCATTGGTAAAGAAGCAATGATTACTTGTTTTAGACTAAGTCCCGTAATACCACTTGCAACGAATAAATTTAGTCCTACAGGTGGGGTAATCATACCAATTTCCATATTTACAACCATAATAACACCAAGATGAATAGGATCAATTCCTAATGCAACACCAATTGGAAGTAATAATGGTACTGTAATCATAACAACTGAACTTGGCTCCATAAATTGTCCCATTAATAAAAGTAAAATATTTACAATTAATAAGAACATTAAAGGTCCCATATTTGCTTCAATAATCATTTCTGTGATATGTTGAGGAATTTGCTCATCTGTTAGGAAGTGAGCAAAAAGCATAGCATTTGCAATGATAAAGAAAATCATAGAACTTGTTTGTGCTGAATCTAAAATGATTTTATATAAATCTTTAAATTTAGTATCTCTATAAATAAAGAAAGATACAAAGAAAGCATACATAACACTGAATGCTCCAGCTTCTGTTGGAGTAAAGATTCCTCCATAAATTCCACCAATAACAATTACGATAATTAAAAGAGCCCAAAAAGCATTTTTAAATGCTATAAATTGTTCTTTAAATGTTGCTCTTTTTGCACCTTTAAATCCACTTTTTTTAGCTAGGAAATAAGTTGCAACCATCATCATTACACCAATCATAAGTCCAGGAATTACCCCTGCCATAAATAATTTACCAATTGATTGGTCAGCAGTTACCCCAAAAACGATGAAAACAATTGATGGTGGAATTAGAATACCTAATGTTCCAGATGTAGCAATTGTACCAATCGCAAATTGTTCGTTATATCCTGCTTGTTTAATTGCTCCATACATAACTGAACCAATAGCAGCAACAGTTGCAGGAGAACTACCACTAACAGCTGCAAAGATTATTGATGCAAGAATTGCAGCAATTGGAAGCCCACCAGGAAGGTGTCCTACTAAACTCTTTGCAAATTCAATTATTCTTGTAGCTGATGATCCTCTTGATAATAAAGAACCAGCTAAGATAAACATTGGAATAGCCATAAGTGTATATTTATTTAAACCATCAAAAACTTTTGATGGAATTCCCATTAAATCCATATCTGTAAAGAAAAATGAAGTTATTAATGTTGTTGTTCCAAGAGCAACTGCAACAGGTACTCCTAAAAGCATAAGTACGAAAAGTAAAATAAACAGTGTTGCAATAACCATATTATTTTTCTCCTTTATTATGAGAAGTTACTTCATGAATTACTGCTTCATGTTCATTGAATAGTTGAATATCTTTAGAATCTGTTAAGTAAATTTCAACTAATTTTTCAGCTGTTCTATATGCTGCTAGTCCAAATGCAATTGGAAGTACTAAATGAGGAACCCATAATGGAATCTCTAAATCAACACTCATTTCTCCAAAATCTTTTAACATAAGTATTAATTCATATCCAAAATATGATATTAACGCTAGATATGCAATTGAAATAAAATTTGCAAAAATCAAAAAGAATTTTGTAATAACTGGAGGAAATTTTTCAATAAGTAAAGTTACTGAAATATGTGCACCTTGCTTAAAACCATATGCTGCACCAAAAAGGGCTGACCAAATAAAAAGGTAATTTGTAAGTTCTGCGGCCCAAGTTATGCTCATATCAAAACCATATCTTAATATAACATTGATAAATGCAAGTAAAACCCCCAATGACAGTCCAAAAACTGCCATTGTTTGGTTGATAGTACCTACAATTATGTCGATAATTTCAAAGAATTTTTTCATATTTTAACTTTATTATTTTGTTTCAATTGCTTTTTTAATTAAATCTTCACCAATTACGTCATAAAACTTAGGATAAACAACTGACATAGCTTTTTGCCATTGTTGTTTTTGCTCAGGTGTTAATTCAATAATTTGAAGTTTTCCAGTCTCTTTAGAGTATTTAGTTAACTCTTCCATAATTCTAGCATCTTCAACAGCAGACTCTTTTCTCTCTAATTCAGTTGCTTCTTTCATAGCTTGAGAAACTTTGTCTTGTAAATCTTTTGGTAATTTATTCCAGAATTGCTCATTCATAACAACAAGGTAACCTAAATAACCGTGGTTACTTAAAGTAAGACTAGATTGAACTTCGTGGAATTTTTTTGTATAGAAGTTAGATAATGGGTTCTCAGTTCCATCAACAACACCTTGTTGTAAAGCAGAATATACTTCAGAGAATGGTAAAACTTGTGGATTTCCACCAACAGCTTTAAATTGTGCTTCTAAAACTTTTGAACTTTGAATTCTAAATTTCATTCCTTCTGCATCAGCAGGTACAACTAAAGGTTTTGTGCTACTTGAGAAATCTTTGAATCCTGCATCCCAGTAATCCATAGCAATCATTTGTTTTTTAGCATCTACAAAAGATTTTAAAGTTTGACCAACTTCTCCATCCATTACATTATAAAGATGTGCTTTATCTCTAAAAATGAAAGGTAAATCAAATAATTGCATTTGTGGTGCAACACTTGTAAATTTAGATAAACTTGGCATAATTACTTGTACATTATTCATTACAAGTGCTTTAATTTCTTCACCATCACCATATAATTGAGAATTTGGGAATACTTGAACATCAATTTTTCCACCAGTTAATTCTTCAACTCTTTTTTCAAAGAAATCAGCTGCTTTTCCTTTTGGTGTACTAGCACTAACAACGTGGCTTACTTTCATTGTGTAGTCTGCTGCTAATCCTGAAGTTGCTAACATCGCTGCTGCAATTGTTCCTAAAACTAATTTTTTCATATCTTTGCTCTCCTTAATTTTGATATAAAAAATTATAGTTAAAAATTATGTAACTATTATGTACAAAATTGTAAATAAAAATTTTTAAGTCAAAATATACAATTAGTTAAAAAATATCTTTTGTATAAAATTTATATAAATTTTTAACAATTTAATACTATATAATAATGTATAATGTCAGATTGAAGAGATTCAATATTCTGTGTATTTAACTACATTTAAACTAATTTATAGTATATTATTATCCAACTTTACTACGGAATATAAAAAGATTAAATATATAAAGGAAAATGATGGGGTGCAATTTAGACTTACTAACATCTTTTAAAGATAATTGTGGGTTTGGTTTAGTAGCTGATATGAAAAATCGACCAAGTCATAAAAATTTAGAAGATGCAATTACTTCACTTGAAAGAATGATGCATAGAGGTGCAGTAGCAGCTGATGGTAAAACTGGAGATGGTTCAGGTTTATTATTATCAATGCCAGATTCTTTCATGAGAAAAATAGCGACACAAAAAGGTGTTGATTTACCAGAAATCTATGCAGTAGCAATGATTTTTGCAAAAGATTTAGAAGATATTGATACATTTAAAGAGTATTGTGAAAAGAATGATTTAAAAGTTATCTTAACAAGAACTGTACCTGTTGATACAGACGCTTTAGGTCAACAAGCTTTAGAAAGCTTACCAAATATTATTCAAGTATTTGTTACGCCAAATACTTTAATGTCATCAAAAAGATTTGATGCAATGCTATACTTAACAAGAAAAGAGTGTGAGCATAAATTAATAGAGAAGAAAGATTTTTATATTCCTACATTTTCGTCAAAGGTTATCGCGTATAAAGGGCTAATTATGCCTACGCACATTAAACATTTTTATATTGATTTAAGAGATGAAGATTTTAAAATTTCTTTTTCATTATTTCACCAAAGATTTTCAACAAATACACTTCCTTTATGGAGATTAGCACAACCTTTTAGAGCAATTGCTCATAATGGTGAGATAAATTCAGTTGAAGCAAATAGATTTAATGTTGAAGTAAAATCAGAACAATTAAAATCAGAAATTTTCTCTGAAGACGAAATGAAAAGATTATTACCAATTTTACAAAATGTTGGTTCAGATTCTACATCTTTAGATAATATGTTCGAATTTTTATTAGCAAATGGAGTAGATTTCTTCAAAGCTGCACGTGCATTAGTACCTGCTCCTTGGCAAAATGCTCCTCATATGGATTCTAACTTAAGAGCATTTTATGAATATACATCAACTGCGATGGAAGCTTGGGATGGGCCAGCTGCTGTTTCTTTAACAGATGGAAGACATATTGGTTGTTTAATTGATAGAAATGGATTAAGACCTTCTAAATATGTTATTACAAAAGATGATAAATTATATATTACATCTGAGTATGGAACATTAAAAATTGAAGATGATAATATTCTTGAAAGAGGAAGATTACAATCAGGACAAATGATTGCACTTGACCTTAAACATGGAAAAATCTTAAAAGAAGAAGATATTAATAATTATTTAAAATCATCACAACACTATTCTAAATGGTTAAATGATGATATGGATTATGTTCAAGAGTATATTGAAGATACATTCTTAAATGTTAAAGATTACAAATTAGAAAATTTAGAGAAAAAACAAAAATTCTTTAATGTAACATATGAAGTATTAGACCAAGTAATTGAGCCAATGGCAAAAGATGGAAAAGAACCAGTTGGATCAATGGGAGATGATACTCCATTAGCATGTTTTTCAAAAGTAAATAGAAATTTTACTGATTTCTTTAGACAAAAATTTGCACAAGTTACAAATCCACCAATCGATCCATATAGAGAAAAAGTGGTAATGTCTTTAGAAACTGGTTTTGGTAAAATTCATAATATTTTAGATGAAAAACCAGAATATGCAAGAAGATTAAAAGTAACAAGTCCTATTTTAATGAAAGAAAAATATGATGTTCTTTACTCTTTTGGAGATGAAAAATCACCAAGATATGAAGAATATTATAAAAATAGAATTTTCTCTACAACTTTTAAATCAGATTTAAAAGCATCATTAGAAAAATTAGCTTCTTATGTTGTTAAGGCTGTTAAAGAAGATGGTGTATCTGTAATTATTTTAGATGATAGAGCTGTTAATGAAAATGAGAAAGTAATCCCTGCAGCAATGGCTGTTGGTTACGTAAATCAAAAATTATTAAAAGAGGGAATCAGACATAAAGCTTCTATTGTTTCAATTACTGGTGAAGTTTATGACCCACATATGGCAGCTGTTTTAATTGCATTTGGTGTTACAGCAATTTATCCCTATATGATGTATGCATCTACTGTTGCATTTTTCCAAAGAGAAAAACCAACAAAATATGAAATGCAAAAATATTTAAAAAATACACAAAAATCTGTAAATGCAGGTTTATTAAAAATTATGTCAAAAATGGGAATCTGTACAATAGCTTCGTATAGAAATTCTGGTTTATTTGATATTATTGGTTTAAGTGATGAAATCATTAATGACTGTTTTACAGGTGCACATAGTGAATTAGCTGGTTTAAATTATAGTGATATTGAAGAAAAAATTAATAAATCTCATCATAATGCATTTAAAGAAGAAAATACAGTTTTCCCTCTTGATTTAGGTGGATTCTATAAATATTCAAATGGTGGGGAATACCATGATTATGGTCCAGCAACTACAAAAGCTATGCATAATAAACAAGCTACTTCAAAAGAAGATATTACTGATTTTGAAGGATTAAGAGAATTAGTAAAAAATAGAGATAAAAAGTTTATTAGAGACTTCTTAGAATTTAATTCTGATAGAAAAGCTATTGATATTAGCGAAGTTGAATCAAAAGAAGATATTTTCAAAAGATTTGCAACTGCTGCTATGTCATTAGGTTCTATTTCTCCTGAAGCTCACGAAGCAATGGCAACAGCAATGAATACAATTGGTGGTATGTCTAACTCAGGTGAGGGTGGAGAAGATGCAAAAAGATTTGGGACTATTAGAAATTCTAAAATTAAACAAGTTGCATCAGGAAGATTTGGGGTAACTCCAGCATATTTAAGAAGTGCAGAAGAGTTACAAATTAAAGTTGCTCAAGGTGCAAAACCAGGTGAGGGTGGACAATTACCAGGACATAAGGTAACAGGACTTATTGCTACATTAAGACATACAGTTCCAGGTGTTACTTTAATTTCACCACCACCACACCATGATATTTATTCAATTGAAGATTTAGCTCAATTAATTTTTGACTTAAAACAAATTAATCCATTAGCTAAAATTACAGTAAAACTTGTATCTTCAATTGGTGTTGGAACAATTGCAGCCGGTGTTGCAAAAGCTTATGCAGATAAAATCATTATTTCTGGTGGAGATGGTGGAACAGGTGCTGCTCCATTAACATCAATTAAACATGCAGGAAATCCATGGGAAATGGGACTTTCTGAAGCACATAATGCTTTAAAAGCTAACCATTTAAGAGAGTTTGTTCATGTTCAAACAGATGGTGGATTAAAAACAGGTCTTGATGTTGTAAAAGCTGCAATGTTAGGTGCAGAGTCTTATGCATTTGGAACAGCTTCATTAACATTACTTGGATGTAAAATTTTAAGAATTTGTCATACAAATAAATGTTCTGTTGGGGTTGCAACTCAAGATGAGACATTAAGAGACCACTTTACAGGAACAGTTGAAAGATTAATTTCTTATTTCACATTTATAGCTGAAGATGTTAGAAATATTCTTGCAAGTTTAGGTTATAAAACTATTGAAGAGATTGTTGGAAGAAGTGATTTATTAAAAGTTATTGATGATAAATTTGCACAAAAATTTGATTTCCAAAATATTTTAAGAAGAGTTGATGGAATTGATACTTGTCAAAAAGATACAAATGCTCCTTTTGATGATAATAAATTTGAAAAAGAATTATTGAAAAAAGTTCATAGAACTATAGAAAATCCAAGTTCTCCTGTAAAAGTAAGTGCTGAAATATCTAATTTAAATAGAAGTTTTGGTGCATTGATTTCTGGAGAAATTGCAAGATTCTATGGTGATAAAGGACTTCCAGAAAATTCAATTACAATTAATTTAAAAGGAATTGCTGGTCAATCTTTTGGTGCATTCTTATCTAAAGGTATGAATTTACATCTTGAAGGTGCAGCAAATGATTATGTTGGAAAAGGTATGAATGGTGGAAAAATCATCATTAATCCAGCACATCAAGGGCCAAGTTTCGCAGGTGCTGGTAATACTTGTTTATATGGAGCAACTGGTGGAAAACTTTACGTTAGAGCAGCAGTTGGGGAAAGATTTGGAGTAAGAAACTCTGGAGCTATAGCAGTTGTTGAAGGAACTGGTGATAATCCATGCGAATATATGACTGGTGGTATTGCTGTAATTTTAGGAAATACTGGAATCAATTTTGGAGCAGGTATGACAGGTGGTTTAGCATTTGTTTACGACCCAGAAAAAACTTTTGTTGATAAAATGAATCAAGAGTTAATCGAACCAGTTAGAGTTGATACAGATGATACTGAAAGAGAAAGATTATATTTAAAAAGATTATTATTAGATTATTTACACGAAACACAAAGTGAAATAGCTGAATATATCTTACAAAATTTTAGAGCAGAAATTAGAAATTTCTGGATGGTAAAACCAAAAAATATGACAGTGTTACCACTGGATCCGGACAAGGGAGATTAATAGAATGTTAAATTTTACAAAATTTGAAAGAGTAAATCCTGAAAAAAGAGATGTTCTTCAAAGATTGAAAGACTTTGATGAAGTTTATCAAGTATTTACTAAACAAAGAGCAACAGAACAAGCTGATAGATGTATGCAATGTGGTGACCCATATTGTCATACTGGTTGTCCATTAGGAAATTATATTCCTGCATGGTTAAAACAAACAGCAACGAAAAACCCAGATTTAGCATTTGCTTTATCAAATGAAACATCTCCTTTCCCAGAAATTTTAGGAAGAATCTGTCCTCAAGATGTATTATGTGAAGGTGCATGTTCTTTAAATACTGGACATGGTGCAATTTCAATTGGTGCTATTGAAACATATATTTCAGAAAATGCTTTTGAAAATGGTTTAAAACCTCAATTTACAACTAAGAAAAATGGAAAAAGAGTAGCTGTTATTGGTTCTGGACCTTCTGGAATTTCTGCAGCAACTTTCCTTTTAAGAAAAGGTTTTGAAGTTGAAATGTTTGAAAGAGCAGATAGAGCAGGTGGACTTTTAATGTATGGAATTCCAGGGTTTAAACTTGATAAAACAACAGTTGATAGAAGAATTAACTGGTTACTTGAAGCTGGAATGAAATTACATACAAATTGCGAGATTGGTAAAGATAAATTAATTTCTGATTTAGAAAAAGATTTTGATGCTATTTACTTAGGTATTGGTGCAACAGCAAGTAACAAAGTTAAAATTGATGGTGAAGATGCATCAAATGTATATTTCGCAATTGATTTTTTAACAGGAATTCAAAAAAGAAATCTTGGAAACAATAATGTAAATTACATTGATGTTAAAGATAAAAGAGTTGTTGTTATTGGTGGTGGAGATACTGCGATGGACTGCGTTAGAACATCAGTTAGAGAAGGTGCAGAAACTGTTAAATGTCTTTATAGAAGAGATGAAAAAAATATGCCTGGATCTAAAAAAGAGGTTGTTAATGCTAAAGAAGAGGGTGTTGAATTTGTATTTAATGTTGCACCTAAATCTATCAAAGTAGAAAATAACTTAGCTGTTGCAGTTGAATTACTTGAAACTTCAATGAGTGAACCAGATTCTTCAGGAAGACAAAAAGTTGTAATAAATGAAGGTAGTGAATATCTTGAAGAAGCTGATATTGTAATTTTAGCACTTGGTTTCTCTCCAGAAGTTCCAGCATTTTTAAAAGAATTAAATGTTGAAACAAATTCATGGGGTGGAATTGTAATTGATTCTAATTTCAAAACTTCAAACAAAAAAGTTTATGCTGGTGGAGATTGTAGAAGAGGTGCTCACTTAGCTGTAACTGCTGCAGTTGATGGAAGAGAAGCTGCAAAAGCTATCATAAGAGATTTAGCATAATAAAATGAAAAATATTACAGCCTTATATAAAGATTCTTTTATAGAGGCTGTAAAGCTTGCAAATAAAGAACTACATACTTACATAAATAATAATCTATCTTTAAATGATTTTCAATACACAAATACTTTTGGTTTTGGTGGTGATAATTCTTTAAATATGGATTTAACTGCAGAAAATATTTTTATAAAACAACTTGAAAAATTTGGAAATATTTATTCTGAAGAATCAGGATTATTATCAAATGATAAAGAGTTTACAATAGTAATTGATCCATTAGATGGTAGTAATAATTTTTATTCAAATTTACCATATTATGGAACTTCTATTGCTTTACAAAAAAATAATGAAACAGTTGCAGGGTTTGTTACAAATTTAATTTCTGGCATTATTACTTACAGAGCATTTGAAAATGATATTAGATTTTTTTCTTTAGAAAAAATGGAATATAAAAATGTGATAGAAGTTCCAAAAAATAAAATATCAATTTTTGAAAGAGCTTATAATTATCCAAAAATTTGTGAAAAATTAGCTTCAAATCATATAAAATTTAGAACTTTAGGAGCCGTAGCACTAAGTTTAAGTAATGCTTTTAATTATGAATTTGTTTTATATGGTGGAAATATAAGAGAATTTGATATTGCTGCAGCGTTGTATATTTGTAAAGATTTGTACATTTATAAAACAAACGAATATTTGTTTATAACAAAAAATGAAGAAAGATATAACTTACTTAAAGAAATTATTAAAGAATTTTAGGTTATAACTCCAAGACAATTAAATTACAATAGGAAGAAATTATATGTCTTTAATGATTACTGATGAGTGTATAGCATGCGATGCATGTAGAGAAGAGTGCCCAAATTATGCTATTGAAGAGGGTGATCCAATTTATGTAATTGATCCAGATAGATGTACAGAGTGTGTTGGTCATTATGAAGAACCACAATGTGTTGAAGTTTGTCCTGTTGACTGTATTATCATTGATCCAGATAATGAAGAGACAATGGAAGAGTTAAAGTTCAAATACGAACAATTAATGGAAGAAGATAATTAATGTCTAAAGTGACTACAATCATCGACATTGGTTCAAATTCAATGAGGATGGTTGTCTTACAGAAAAGTAGTAGGTTTGCATTTAGTCTTATAAATGAGACTAAAAGTAGGGTAAAAATATCTGAGGGTTGTTATGAAAATGATGGTAATCTTCAAGATATACCTATGCAAAGAGCTTATGAATCTTTAAAATCTTTTTTAAATATATCAAATGCATTAAAATCAAGAAAAATTATATGTGTAGCTACATCTGCACTAAGAGATGCGCCAAATTCAAAAGTTTTTATTAACAGAGTAAAAAATGAATTAGGTTTAAATATCAAAGTAATTGATGGGGAAAAAGAAGCTTATTTTGGTGGAGTCGCAGCTTCGAATTTATTACATGATGATACTTTTGTAACAGTTGATATTGGTGGTGGTTCAACAGAATTTTCATTTGTTAAAAATGGAAAAATTGAAAAATCAATTTCATTAAATATTGGAACTGTAAGAATAAAAGAACTTTATTTTAATAAAAACAATATTGAAGGTGCAAAAAAATATATTTTAGATAATTTAAAAAAGATTTTTGATTTAGATATTGAAATTCCTCAAAAAGTTGTAGGAATTGGTGGAAGTATTAGAGCTTTATCTAAATTAATTATGGCTAAAAATCAATATCCATTAGATATTTTACATGGTTTTACATATGATGTAAGAAATGAGATTTCTCTATTTGATAGAATTTCAAGAGCAAGAGATAATGACGATTTAAAATCTTTTGGGGTAAAAAAAGATAGATTTGATACAATAAAAGAGGGAGCATTTATCTTTAAGACAATTTTAGATGAATTAAAAATTGAAAAAGTTGTAACATCAGGAGTTGGAGTTAGAGAAGGAGTTTATTTAACTGATTTATTGAGAAATTCAAATCATAAATTCCCTGAAAATTTCAATGTAAGTGTTAGAAGTTTACTTGATAGATTTCAAATTGATGATAAACAAAGTGCATATTTAGGTAATAATGCAAAAAAAATATTTGATGTTTTAAAACCTCTTCATAATTTAGATGAAAAATCTAGAAGTTTACTTGTTATTTCTTCAAAACTTCATTCGATTGGTTCAACACTGAATTTTTATAAATCAAATGATAATGCTTTTGATTTTATTTTAAATGGTTTAAATTATGATTTTTTACATACATCAAGAATGATAGTTGCTCATACAATAAAATTTTCAAAAAAATCACTTCCAACAAAAAGTGATATTTCAAAATATGAGGATTTATTACCATCATTGAGAGTTATGCAATGGATGTCATTTATGATTTCATTAAATTTAGCAGTAAATCAAGACTTCTCAAGACCAAATGTTGAGTATACTTTAAAAGATAATCTTTTAGAGATAACTTTACCAAACAAATCATTTTTGATTGAATCGAATATTGATAAACTTGAAAGTCCAGAAAATTTAGAAATAAAGATTTTATGATGAAAAAAGTAGTTTATAGACTTTTTTTGGTAGTTGTTTTTATTTTAAGAAAACTACCAAAATCAATAAGAAGAGCTTTTTTTAGATTTTTAGCATATTGTGGTTACTTATTTGCAAAAAATACAAATAAAGTAATAGAAACAAATTTAAATTTCGTTTTTAATAATTCTTTATCTAATGATGAAATAAAAAGTATTCAAAAATATTCATATTTTAATATGGTTTTATGGGTTCAATCTTTAATAGAAAATTTAGATGTGACTGATGAAGAATTAAAAAGAACAGTTAAAATAGAAAATGAAGAGATACTTTTAAATCTAAAAAAAGAGAATAAACCAATTATTTTGATTTCTGCACATTTTGGTAATATGGAGATGTTAAGTTGCTATATAAATAAATTTGTGACACCTTTACATCAAGTAGCTAGAGAATCAAATTTTAGTGAGATTGATGAATTTATAGTAAAAGCAAGAGAAGCATCGGGAAGTAAAATAGTTTTTAGAGATGGTGCTTTAAAGAAACTTGTAAAAGCAATGATGAAAAAAGAGGCAGTTTCTTTAATTATTGACCAAAATATAAATTCAAGAGACGGAGAAGAGGTTGAATTTCTAGGTAGAAGAGCATACCAATCAGCTTCAAGTGCATTATTAGCTAGAAAATTTGATGCTTATATTGTGCCACTTGCAATTTTTAATCAAGAAGATTACACATATAAAATAAAAATTTATGAACCAATTGTTCCTGTAAAAACTGATGATGAAAAAAATGATATAAAAATTATTTCTCAATTAGAAGCTAATGCAATATCTGCTATAATAAAAGAAGATAAAAAACAGTGGTTCTGGCCACATAAAAGATTTAAAAGTCATTATAGAGAGATATATGAAAAGAATTCTAATAATAAGTGATGGTAAGCCAGGACACTTAAATCAATCAATTGCTTTTTGTAAAATTAAAGATGTAAGTTATGATATTTTAGAAGTGAAGTTTAAATCTAAATTTCATAAGCTTTTATCTTATGTCTTTGACAAGTTTGATTTTTTTACGGACTTTTTATTTGAAGATTATAAAAAGTATTATTTTGATTTTTATGATGCAGTTGTTAGTACTGGTTCAGGAACTTATTACTTTAACAAATTTATAGGTCAAAAATATAATAAAAAATCAATTGCTTTGATGCTTCCAAAATCTTATAAATTCAAAAACTTTTATTATATAATCGCTCAAGAACATGATAATCCAGTAAGATTAGATAACATTTTGACTCTTCCTTTAAATCTATCATATCCTAAAGAAAAAGGTTATGTGAAAAAAGTTGAAGATAAAAAATCTTTAGCTGTAATTATTGGTGGAGATAATGACGTATTTCACATGGAATATGAATTAATTAAAGATGAATTAGATTATATATTTGAAAAATATCCTGAATATTTAAAATATGTTACAACTTCAAGAAGAACTCCAAAATTGATTGAAAACTTACTTGATAAATATAAATTTGATTATAAGCTTATTTATTCAAAAGAACCAAATATAAATCCAATTGGAGATTTTATAGCAGTTTGTGATGAGTTTTTCATTACAACAGATTCAACATCAATGTTAAGTGAAGTTAGAGCAAATAGTGATGCAAAAATTAATATTATAGATTTAGATTCAAAGAAAGAGAATACTAAATTTCATAGATTGGTAAATATAATTGAAGATATGGATAATGAAAAAATTAATTTTGCAAAATTATTAAAAAAAGTGAAAATATAGTATATGAGAGTTGTTCAATTATTACCTGAACTAAATGAAGGTGGAGTAGAAAGAGGGGTTGTAGAACTAAATCGTGAATTTGTTAAAAAAGGAATAACTTCTTTTGTAATAAGTTTAGGTGGAAAACTTGAAAATCAAATAAATATTGATGGTGGAACTTTTATAAAATATGATGTTTGTAGTAAAAATATTTTTACTGCAATTTCAAGAATAAATGGTTTAAAAAAAATATTAAAAGAGATAAAACCTGATATTATTCATGTACGTAGTCGTGTTCCTGCATGGCTTGTTTATTTTGCAAATAAAAGTCTAAAAATAAAAGTAGTTAGTTCAGTTCATGGATTTAATAGTGTAGGTTTTTATAGTTCAATTATGCAGAAAGCAGATGCAGTTATATGTGTTAGTAATAGCATAAAAGAGTATATTCAAAAAAATTATCAAACAAATGAATCTAAAATTACAGTAATTCCTAGAGGAATTGATTTAGAACTTTTTAATCCTAAAAATATTGATATAAATTTTATAAATGAGTTTAAAGAAAAATATGATTTAAAAGATAAATTTATAATCTCAAGTGTTGGAAGAATAACTCAACTAAAAGATTATGAGACTTTTATCAAAGCAATAAATTTAGTAAAAAAAGAAATTCCTCAATTAAAAGCTTTGATTGTTGGTGGAACAAGAAGTGATAAGGAAGATTATTTAAATTCTTTGAGAAATTTGATAAAAGAATTGAATTTGGAAGATAATATCATTTTTATTGGAAGTCAAAGCAAAATAGCAGAAATTTATGCTTTAAGTGATGTTGTTGTTAGTTCATCAAAAAAACCTGAAAGTTTTGGAAGAGCAGTTGCTGAAGCAATAGCAATGAATACATCAGTAATTGCTACAAACCATGGTGGTGTAAAAGATATAATTATAGAAAATGAAAATGGCTTTTTCTTTGAAGTAGGTGCTGAAGAAGAGTTAGCAAGTGATATTTTAAAATCGAGAAATCTAAGTTTTGATGGATACAATTATATAGCTTCTAATTTTTCTTTAGAAAATATGGTAAATCAAACTTTAGAAGTTTATTCTAAGTTTATATAAAAATTATTTATAATTATTTATAATTATTTATCTCAATTTTTAAATTTTTAAAAAAATTATCTATATTTGATTTTGTGAGTAAAATCCCAAAATCTTTTGGTATGTCTTCACTGTTTGTTTCGGATATCTTTTGGGCAATAAGACTAACAATATTTGGGTAAGCATGATCCGCATCTGGATAATTATTTAAATTTTTTGTAATGGAATTGATTGTCATAAAATGATTTATTTCTCCAAATACTTCCAGAGTTTCTTTTAACCATCTTTCATATTCATTAATTCTTTTTTTATCTTCTAAAATAGAAATTAATAAATTAGAAGTAATGGCTGAAGTAAAAATTATAAATTTTGTATTTGGATTTTCATTTTTTAATTCTTTTAAAATATTTATATATTCACTATTATAAAAATATTTTGAATCATCAAAATTTGAAGGTTGTGATATCATGTTCATTGAAAATTTTTTTATTCTTTCTTTTTCACTAACTACAGATTGATATTTTATATTATTTCTATCATAAAATAGTTTTTCACCAACTAAAGAATTTTTGATATTTTTTAAAGATTTTTTTAAAGTTGAAAAAGACAATAACATTTTATATTTATAAAATGAATTTTGAGTTGTATTTATATAATAATTAGGCTCTTTTATTTTTACTTCACTTAAAAGATTTGTTCCAAAAAAATCTAAACCTATAATAATATATTTAAAATCTTTACCTTTACATTTTTTTGCAAAATTTATATAGTCTTTATATTCATTAGGTTTCATTGCATTAAATGAATAGTTATAAATTTTCATATTTTTAAAGCTGTTTTGATTAATAAATGTTGTTCTACTACTTCCTAAAAGAATTCCATCAAAATCTTTTAATCCATTATTAAAAATAAAATTACTTTTTTGCTGTCTTTCATCAAAGCCATCTTGAGTGTTATTAAATCTATTAGAATGTGAAAAAGTCCATAGTGGATCGATTATATAATTTATACTTACAATTAATAATAGTATCAAAAAAGAAAATATAATAAATTTATTAATCCATTTTTTGGCTTTCATTTTATTACCTTAGAAATTAAAATATAAAAACTCTGAAATTTGGTTAAGTGATAAAATAGAGCTTAAAAAATAAATAATAGTTAGAGTTAGTGTTTTATTAGTTATTAAAAATTTTTTAGATTGTTCTATAGAATTTTTAAAAAATAAAATAAAAAATGTTCCAAATAAAATCCAAATCAAACTTCTACTTCCATCTCCAATGTTTTCCGTAACTTTATCAAAAATAATTCCATATTTACTTAAAAAAGAAAAACTTAGACTATATTTTTCAGATAGAATAATTTCAGTAAGACCAACCATTCCCTTTAAAACCTTAATAGCATCATCCCACTCTTTTGCTCTAAAAAATACCCATGCTATATTTACAAAGTTAAATGTTATAAACCATGCAAGGATTGTATTCATTTTAAAGCCTAGGTTTGACCAGATTCTATGAATAATTAGTGCTATCCCATGCAAAAATCCCCAGAATATAAATGTCCATCCTGCTCCATGCCAAAGTCCACCTATTACAAATGTTGCTAATAGATTTGAGTATGTTCTAAAAGAAGATATTTTATTTCCACCAAGAGGAATATAAATATAATCTCGCAAAAAACGACTTAAAGTAATATGCCATCTTCTCCAAAAGTCTTGAATATTTAGAGCTTTATATGGAGAGTTAAAATTAATAGGAAGTTTAATGTTAAATAGTAAAGCTACTCCTATTGCCATATCTGTATAACCTGAGAAGTCAAAGTACAATTGGAAAGTATAACTTAAACTTGTTGCCCATGCTTCAAAAAGATTTAAAGTTGTTGCCGTATCAAATCCTGCTGTTGCCCAAACTGCAAAGGTATCAGCAATTACAACTTTTTTAAACAATCCTATTGAAAATATAAAAAGACCTAAAGCAATATTTTTATAATTTTTCACCATATTCCAAGAAGATGCAAATTGAGGCATCATCTCTTTATGATGAACAATAGGACCTGCTATTAATTGTGGGAAAAAAGTAACAAACAGAGCATAATTTAAAAAGTCATATTCTTTTGTTTCACCTCTATAACTATCAACTAAATAAGCTATTTGTTGAAAAGTAAAAAATGATATTGCTAAAGGTAAAACTAAATGTAAAAGATTTACATTTGAAGAAGTAACTAAATTAAAGTTTTCAATGAAAAAATCTGCATATTTGAAATATCCAAGAAGTGATAAATTCACTATTATTCCAAAAACTAAAATAGATTTATTTGAAAATGTTTTTTTTAAACCATTTTTATTTCCATAATCACTTTTAGATAAACTATTTCCAACAGTGTAATTAAATAACATAGAGATTAAAATTAGAGGCAAATAACCAATATTCCACCAAGAATAAAAAAACAAACTTGCAAATACCAAAAATCCTTTTGAAGCAACTGTTAATCTTTTACTATTTAGGTAAAAGTATATAAAAAATGTTATTGGTAGAAATGCAAATATAAATTCATAACTATTGAAGAGCATATATTATTGACCTTTTTTTAATTTTGAAATGTATCTAATATTTACTTTAATTCTATATAAAAGCCTATTTCTTTGAAGTTTAAGATTACTAAGATATAATGTAATTCTTTATATTATAAGAAAAATTATTTGGGAAAGAATTTATGCTAAGTCAGTACAGTAAAATAAATTATAATAGTATTTTTAATTTTTTAATTTTTATTTGGATTCTTTCAATACCATTTAAAAATGCAATTTTTCAAATTTCAATTATTTTAATTTCAATATTTTTTATATATCATCTTTTTATTACAAAAAATTTTAATATTCTAATTGATAATTTAAAAATAACTAAAAATTTATTTATAGGATTTTGTTTTATAATTTTTGCAATGATACTTTCAAATTTATTAAATCCAGAATTTTTAGATAAAAAATCTTGGCATACAATATTTTCATTTATTTTTAGATATGGACTGATGTTCGTGATACTTGCATATTTTTATAAATTAAATTTTTTTAATAAAAAAAATATTCTAATAATCAGTTTATGTTCCTTTTTATTTTTATTATTAACTGGAGTTTATCAAATTATTCAAAATCCAAATATTTTAATGGAAGAAGGGATAAAAGGTTCTCTCAATAATAGAAATGCATTTGGATTAATGATGGGAATGGGATTTATATTAACTCTTTATTTATTAAAATATAAAAGAACACTCTCTATATTTTTATTAATATTATTTTCATTTTTTATGATTTTTTCATTTTCAAGGTCTTCTTGGGTTGCTGGTGGTTTTTCATTTATAGTATTTCTGATAATAAACTATAAAAATATAAAAATTTCTCATATAGTTTATTTTTTATTTTTTATAAGTTTTTTAATTTTATTATATTTTAGTTTTGATTCTTTTCAAAATAGATTTCAACAACTTTTAAATGGAAATTCAAGTAATAGAACAACAATATGGTTATATACTATTGAGTTTATAAAAGAAAAGATTTTTTTTGGATATGGTTTAAATTCATTTAAAAATTTACCAAATGAATTTTTAAATAAATTTCCAGATCCTCATAATTCAACTCTAGAAATATTACTTTATACGGGATTATTTGGATTGATTTCTTGTTTATTTACTATTTTTCAAGTTTTAAAAAAAATATATGAAAGTAAAAATTTTATTTTATTTCCTATTGCAACTTATTTTATAGTAGTTACACAATTTGATTTTGGTGCTTATGGTTCTAAAGAATTACTTAGTTTTTTAACAATATTTGTTTTTTTTGTTTATGCTGATAGTTTTAGGAAAACAGCTTGATTTATATAATTTGTTTATTACTTTTATTTTTTATATTTTTTTCATTAAGATTTTCATGGTGGAGAAAAAATATTTCATATGTTTATCCAAGAATTTTAATGTATCACATGATAAGTGAACATTTACCAAAAAATGAATCAAAATTTAATAGGTTAAGAGTAGAACCTGCAGAATTTGAAAAACAATTAATTTGGTTAAAAGAAAATGGATTTAAAAGTTTTACTTTAAGTGAGTTAGTTCAATTAGAAAATATCCCTGAAAAATCTGTAGTATTAACTTTTGATGATGGTTATGAAGATAATTTTACAAATGCTTTTCCTCTTTTACAAAAGTATGGTTTTAAAGCAACGATTTATATCGTACTTAATAGATTTGAAAATAATTGGGCAACAGATAAAGATTTAGATAAAGCTTCAAGTGAATTGAATAGGGAAAAGATGTTAAGTAATGAACAAATTAAAACTATGCTTGATAGTGGATTAATTGAAATTGGTTCGCACACCCTTGATCATGTAAATTTACCAAAATTAAATAAAAAAGAAAAAGAAAGACAATTAATAGAATCAAAAAAACAAATAGAAGAAATTTTCGATATTAAATGTGATTCGTTTGCATATCCATTTGGTTTTTATGATAAAGATTCTGTAGAAATAGTTCAAAATGCAGGTTATACTAATGCAACAACAACTGTAAATGGAGTTTTTGATAAAAATAAATATTCTAATTTTGAGATACCAAGAATAATGGTGAGTGGTAGACAAGGATTATATGCATTTATTTTAAAAATGAAAAAAGGAAAAAATAGATGAAAATTTGTTATTTTTCATGTTCATCTATTTATGGTGGCGTAGAAAAAATAGTTGTTGATTCATTAAATGAAATTAGTAAATATTATGAATGTGCTTTGATTGTTCCAAATGGTTGTAGATATAAAGATAAAGTCTCTTCAAATGTAAAGATTGTAGAGTATAAATCATATGATAAAAGATATAACCCTTTTTTATATTTGGAAGTTTTGAATGTGATTAAAACTTATGATATTGTTCACACACATGGAGCAAAAGCCACTCAAATAACTTATTTATTAAATAAAATATTTCCTTTTATTCATATTGCAACAAAACACAATACAAGAAAAGGAAAAATTTTCAATAAAGTTAAAAACGTAATTAGTGTTTCATCTGAAGTTGCAAAAACTATTACTCATCCTAGTAAAATTTTATATTTTGGGATACAAAAAAGTGAGAATTTAATTTTTGAAAAAAATGAGATTTTTACAATTTTAGCAGTAGGAAGATTAGACCCAATAAAAGGTTTTGATAAATTAATTGAACAAGTTTCAAAGTTAGAATTTGATTTTAAATTGAATATTATTGGTGAAGGTTCTCAAAAATTAAAATTAGAAAAATTGATTATTGATAATAAATTAGAAAAGAAGGTATCACTTTTAGGTTTTAAAAATAATATTCCAGAATATTTGGCAAGTAGTCATCTTCAAGTAATTTCATCTTTAACAGAAGGTTTACCTTTAACTTTACTTGAAGGAATAATAAATAGTTCAGTTATTATTTCTACTCCTGTTGGTGGAATTGTTGAAGTCTTAGATAAAGACTATTTAGTGAAAATTGAAGATTTTTCAACTAAAATTAGTGAAATTTATAACAATTATGAAAATATTTGTGAAGATTTTAAATCAAAACATGATCATTTTAAACAAAAATTTGATTTCAATGACTATTCAAAAAATTTATTAGAATATTACAAAGGGTGCATTAATGCAAAAACATTATAAAATAGTTCATTGTGGTATCTTTAACGAAAAAGATAATGGTAATTTCTTTTATGGACTTGAGAGAAAAATAAGTCATGGATTGATTCAAAATGGACACTTTGTTTATGATTTTAGTTATAGAGATGTAGAGAGAAATTCACGTTTTTTAGGAATAAAAGATAGTGGATTAAAAAAAATGAATCAAAAGCTGATTAATATTTGTAAAAATATAGATGCAGATATTTTATTTTTAGCAAAAGCTGAAAAAATAGATAAAGAGACATTAATTAAAATTAGAGAAATTTTGCCAAATATTAAAATTGTACAATGGTATGTAGATCATTTGTTAGAGAAAGATGAATTTTTTGATAAATTAGACTGTATAGATGTTTTTTATTATGCAAATGCAAAAGAGTTACAAAATTTGTCAAAGAAATATCAAAATACAGTTTTTTCATTTTTTCCAAACATTTCAGATCCAGCATTTGATAAAAAATTAGAATCAGAAAAAATAAATGATGTAATATATATCGCAAGAGATTACAATGAAGATGTTAGAACAAAATTTGCAGTTTTATTAAAAGATTTTTGTGATAAAGAAAATATAAAATTGAAAGTATATGCTTCACTTGGAAATCCTGCAATTTTTGGAAATGATTTTCACAAAGCTATAGCTCAAACTAAAATAGCAATAAATTTTAATAGAGATGATAATTTAAATGAAGTTAATCAAGAAAAAATTCTTGGAGCTTCAGATAGAATGGCACAATTTTTAGGTTCAGGGATTTGTACATTTTCTCCTAGAATAAAAGGATTTGAAAAACTTTATAAAGATAAAGAAGAAATTGTTTATTTTGACACGCCAGATGATTGTTTTGAAAAATTAAAATATTATTTAAAAGATAAAAAATATGAATTAATTGCTAAAAAAGGTCAAGAAAAAACTTATGAAATAGTAAATGCAAAAAGAGTAACTCAATTTATGTTGGAATTATTGTTTAAAGATGATAAATCAAATAATTATGAGTGGAGTGAATATAAATTTAAACAAGGAAATCAAATATGATAATCTTACATACATTACATTGGGTACAATTTGCTGGAACTGAGAAAGTATGTGTAGATTTGTGTAATGAATTATCAAAAGAACATACAGTTTATCTATTAACAAATGATAAAATCAAGCCATATATAAATGAAAGTGTAAATTTTATAAATTTAGATTTTGAAAAAAATAGACATAATCCTTTCTTTTTATATAAAGTAGCAAAAATTGTAGAAAAGATTAATCCAGATGTAATACATATTCATAATACAAAAGAACTTGAAATTATGTATAATGCAAGACTTTTTATGAAGAAAAAAATACCAATTATTGGTAGTCGTCATAATCCAGTTATAAAGAAAAAATTTTCTTTGGCTGATTTGGGAGTTGCAGTTTCTGAAGAGACTAGAATTTATACAAATGCAAAAAGAAACATTACAATATTAAATGGCATCCCTTTTAAAGAAGTAAAAGAATTTGAAAATAAAAATAAATTCAATATTGTTGGAGTTGGAAGATTAGCTCCAGTAAAAGGTTTTCATACTTTAATTACAGCACTTTCTAAAGTTAATTTTGATTTTAAATTAAATATCGTTGGGGAAGGTGAGCAAAAAGAGGAATTATTAAATCTTATCAAATCATTTAATCTAGAAAATAAGATAGAGTTAATAGGTTTTGTTAGAAATGTTCAAGATTATATATATAACTGTGATTTGCAAATAATATCTTCAAGTGAAGAGGGATTGTCTTTAGCTTTAATTGAAGGAATTTTTTATGCTAAGGTTTTAGTAGCAACTGATATTGCAAATCACAAAGAGATATTAGGTGAAGAATTAGTTTTTAATAATGATGTAAATGCTTTTGTTAATAAACTAGAAGATGTGTATAAAAACTATGAAAAATATGTAAATTTATTTTCAAAAATTAAAGAGACAAAAGAAGATTATAGTATAGAAAAAATGGTTAAACAATATGTTGAAGCGTACAAAAGTCTTATAAAGTGAAGTAGATGATTTATTTTTTAATTTTTTTAGTTCTTTTGATTTTAATAATATCTCTAAGATACAATTGGTGGAGAATACCACAAAGTTACAAAAAAGTAAGAGTACTTATGTATCATAGTATTGGTGAACATATAGGAAATGAAAAACACAATAAATGGAGAATAAAGCCAAAAGATTTTGAAAAACAAATGAACTGGTTTTATAAAAATAATTGGAAGTCATTTACTATTTCAGAACTTGTAAAATTGGATGAAATTCCTGAAAAATCATTTGTTATTACATTTGATGATGGATATGAAGATAATTATTTAAATGCTTTTCCAATTTTACAAAAGTATAGTTTTAAAGCAACTATTTATTTAGTTCCAAATCAAGAAACTAATCACTGGGAAGAAAAAAATACTTCTGTTTTATCAAAACTTTTAAATGAAAAACAGATTTTAGAGATGCAAAATTCAGGATTAATAGAGTTTGGTTCTCACACTTTATCTCATGTAAATCTATCTAAAATTGATAGTATTCAATTAGAAAAAGAGTTAATTGAATCAAAAAAAGAGATAGAAAAAATTACAAATAAAGATTGTGAAGCTTTTGCTTATCCTTATGGAAAATTTGATGATAAAATTGTTCAGGCAGTTAAAAATGCAAGATATAAAAATGCTACGGTTGTAAAAAGAGGATTATTTGAAAAGAATGATGATGTCTTTACAATTAAAAGAGTAGGAATTTTAGGAACAGAGAGTTTTGTAGATTTTCTATTAAAAGTATCAAGAGTTAGGAATAAATTATGATTAAAGCTTCGGTTTATATTATTTGCAAAAATGAAGAAAAACATATAAAAAGAGTTTTAGAAAGTGTAAAAGATTTTGATGAAATAATTGTTGTTGATAGTGGAAGTCTAGATTCAACATTAGAAATAGCAAAGGATTACACTGATAAAATTTATTTTCATGAATGGATGGGCTTTGCAAAACAAAAAGAGTATGCAAAAAGTTTATGCTCAAATGAATGGGTTTTAAACCTTGATGCTGATGAAGAATTAACAAATGAGCTTAAAAAAGAGATAATTGATACTATAAAAGAAAATAAAATTGATGGACTAGATATTAAAATTTCAAGTTTATATCTTGGAAAGTTTAATAGTGAAAAGTCAAAATTTAATAGAAGAATAAGATTTTTTAGAAAAAGTATTGGTTATTATCCTGATAAATTAGTTCATGAATCAATAGTTATAAAAGGTAAAATAGCAAAAGCAAAAGGTTTTATTTATGATTATGGAACTTTAGATTTAGCTACCCACTTAAATAAAATTAATGAGTATTCATCATTGAGAGCACAAGAAAAATTTGACAAGAAAAAAAGAGCTTCGTTAGTAAAATTAATTTTTGTCTTCCCCTTATCTTTCTTTAAATCATTCTTTATAAAAAGAGGATTTTTAAATGGAGTAAGAGGATTTATAGCTGCAATTAATAATGCTTTTTATGCATTTCTAAAAGAAGCAAAATTATATGAATTAAATAATAAAGGTGAAGAAAAGTAATTTATGAATAAAACAACAATTTCATACAAATCATCAAATTTATTAATTGAAGAATTAAAAAAGCAAGAAAATATTGAAGTTTTAAAAGAAGGAAATTTTTTAACTTCATTATTCAATAAAAAAAAATATGCAGATGTATATTTTCATTCAGGTAATTTAGATGAAAAATCAATTGAAAATATTAAAAATTCAAAAATTACCATAACAAATTGTTTTGCTTCGATGAATCAAATTATTGCAAAAACAAAAGTTTCTCATGAAAAAATAAAAGTAATTTATCCTTCAATAAATATTGAATATAAAAAACCAAAAGATGTAAAAGCTAAGATTTGTGAAGAGTTAAAAATAGATGTAAAAACAAAATTGATTTTATTTACTGCAAAAAACTTTAAAACTTCTGGAATAAAAGAGTTTTTAGATATTTGTTCTTCTATAACTTATCCTGATTTTAAGATAATTATCACAGGTGAGCAAAAGCAAATCACAGCTTTACAATTTCAGCTTCCAAAATATCAAAACTTACAAGATAAGATTATTTTATTGGAAAATTATTCAAATATTGATGATTTGTTTTTAGCTTCAGATATATTTTTATTGCCAACTTATAATAAATCTTTTTCTTTAAATGTAATAAAAGCAATGTATTGTAAATGCGTTGTTTTTTTAAGCATTGAAAATGATGCAAAAGAAGTTGTAGATGTTTTCGCTTCAATGGATTCACCGACTGACCCAAGTATTGCTTTTAAAATTGATGCTGTTTTATTAGATAAAAATGAGTTAAAAAAGATAAAAAAAGAGAATAGAAAAATAGCAAAAGAATTTGAATTACAGGCTAATTTAGATAAAATAAAATATATCTTAGAAAATGTTTAAATTTACCTTAAGAAAATTAAGATACAATACGCAAATATTTTTCACTACGTAAGGAAGACAAATGTCAAGAAAATGTGCAATTTCTGGAAAAGGACCAATGGTTGGTAACAACGTAAGTCACGCAAAAAACAGAACAAGAAGAAGATTTTTACCAAATATTAGAACAGTTAGAGTTACATTAGAAGATGGAACTACTACTAAGTTAAAAATTTCTGCAAAAGAGTTAAGAACTCTTAAAAAACACTCATAAGAAGGCGCTAGAATAGTGCTTTCATGAGCATCTTTAGTAAGATAAAAAAAACTATTGGCTGGGAAATAAGAGCAGCCAAACCTCAATATGATTTAAACCCACTTATTTATGCCCAATTAAAACCTTTTAGACTACCATTAATTCTCATTCAGCTTGTAATGATGATAGGAACTTTAGGTTATGTTTATATTGAAGATTATTCAATTATGCATGCAATTTTCCAATCAGCTTATACTTTTACAACAACTGGATTTGGAGCATTAAACGAAGCAAATTTTAGTAATCAAGGTATTGTTTTTACTGTAACATTAATGATTGCAGGATTCTTGATTTTAACATTTTCTGTGGGTATTGTAATTGATGTTATTGCAAATGGTTCATTATTAGAATTATTAAAGGAAAGAAAAATGCTTTATAAAATAGCAAGGTTAAGACGTCATTTCGTAATATGTTATCACAACGAATATACAGCTCAATTGGCTAGACAATTTAGGGAAAATCATATACCTTTTGTTGTTGTTGACCCAAGTGATGATATTGAACAAATTGCAAAAGAACACAATTATCCATATTATGTAAAAGAAGAACCATATAAAGAAATTGCCTTTTTAAAATCACATCTAAGTTCAGCAAAAGGAGCGATATCTTTATCTAAAAATATTTCAGATAATATTACTTTAATTGCTTCTGTTAGATTATATGAAAAAGAGTTAGGAAGACCACCATTTTTGATTATTTCAAATGCAGAAACTCAAAATGAAAAAATCAGATTGAAAAAACTTGGAGCGGATAAAGTGGTTGCAACACCATCTTTAATGGCAAAAAGAGTTACTGCCATGGCAATAAGACCAGATATGGAAAATGTTCTTGATGAGTTTTTATATAAAAAAGACACTCCAATTGATATGGAAGAAGTATTTGTTAGAGAAAATTCATGGGTAATAAATAGAGAATTAAAAGATTTAAGATTAAGGGATAGATTAAAAGTTTCGGTTATTGGTATAACTGAAGGAAATGGAAAATTTATTCAAATGCCAAAAGGAACAACAGCAATAAATAGTAATTGCAAGTTATTATTAGTTGGTTCTCAAAAAGGTATAACAAGAGCTAAAAGAATTATAAACTTAACAAAACAACCAGAGGATATATAAAATGTTTACTATTTTACCAATTAAAGGTTATATTGATCAAATTGATGGATTTTATTGTGATGGAATTCATGCAGGTCTTAAACCAAATGGGAATAATGATTTAGGATTTATTTATACAAAAGAAGCTTGTACAGTTGCAGCAATTTTTACAGAAAATAGATTTCAAGCTGCACCTTTAAAACATTTTTTACAATATGGTGAAAATTTTAAAACAAATTTTGTTTTAATAAATTCAAAAAATGCAAACGCATTAACAGGAAGAAAAGGTATTGAATCGATTAATACTCTATTTTCTCAACTTGATTTTGATTTAATAAATCCAGTAATGAGTAGTACAGGTGTTATTGGAAATCCATTACCAATTGAAAAATTAGTAGCTGGTGCTAAAAAGTTTGATTTAACGGCTAAAAATGGTGAAAATTTGTCAAAAGCTATTATGACAACAGATGCATATCCAAAAACTTGTATGTATGAAGTAAAACTTGAAAATGGAACTTCTTTTAAAATAGGCGCTGTTGCAAAAGGTGCTGGTATGATAAATCCAAATCTTGCAACTATGCTTTGTTTTATTTGTACAGATGCCACTGCTCCTTTTGAAGATATAAAAGAAGCATTAATAGCAAATAGTGAAACAACATTTAATGCAATTTCTGTTGATGGTGATACTTCAACAAATGATACAGTTATGGTTTTAGCAAATGGAAAATCAAATGCTTACGATAAAGAGGCATTTAAAGAAGCACTAAGACTTGTAATGTATGATATGGCAATGTTAATGGTAGCAGATGGTGAAGGTGCTAAAAAAGTTGCGGCATTTGAAGTAATCAATGCTGTATCAAATGAACAAGCAATGATTGCAGCAAAAGCATTATCAAATTCACTTTTAGTTAAAACTGCACTTTTTGGAGAAGATCCAAATTTTGGAAGAATTGCATCAACTATTGGTGCATCAAGAATTGATTGTGATGATGAAAAATTAGTAATTTCTTACAATGATGTTGTAGTATTTAACAAAGGTGAAATCTGTTTTGATGCTCAAACTGAAGCAAAAGCAGCAGATGTATTAAAAAAAGATAAATATAAAATTATTTGTGATATTGGTTTAGGTGATGGTAAATTTACTGCATATGGTTGTGATTTAGGTTACAAATATGTAGAAATTAATGCAGATTATAGAAGTTAATATATTATTTTTTTACAAAAAATTAAGTACATTGACTGTATAATCGCCGAATTCAAATTTAAACATATAGGATACAAGAATGTTTCACGAATATAGAGATGTAATTACAGAGTTAAAGCAAAAAGACACACATTTTCACAAACTTTTTGAGAAGCACAATGAGTTAGATGATTTAATTGCTAAACTTGAACAATCACATGCTGATCAATTTGAAATTGAATCTAAGAAAAAAGAAAAATTAAAATTAAAAGACGAAATTTATTCTATCATTGTAAAACACAATAACGAAAAATAATTTTTAATTTTAATTAAAAATATTAGGGGATGAAAGTTTAAACTTTTGTCCCCTTTTTTTATAATTTAATTTTATTAAAACTTATTACAAGAAGTACTAAGCGCAATTTAGATAAAATAAATCAATTTTATATTACAAAGGCCTTTTTTTATGGAAAACCTTTTCGAAAATCAAGATATTATAGATGTAAATATTGAAGACTCAGTAAAAGCCTCTTATTTAGATTACTCTATGAGTGTTATTATAGGTAGGGCATTACCAGATGCAAAAGATGGTTTAAAACCAGTGCATAGAAGAATCTTATATGCAATGCATGATTTAAGTATTACTTCAAAATCTGCTTATAAAAAATCTGCAAGAATTGTTGGAGATGTTATTGGTAAGTACCACCCACATGGAGATACTTCTGTTTATGATGCCTTAGTAAGAATGGCTCAAAATTTCTCAATGAGAGCACCACTTGTTGATGGACAAGGAAACTTCGGTTCAATCGATGGTGATAGTGCAGCAGCTATGAGATATACAGAAGCTAGAATGACTAGAATAGCTGAAGAAGTATTAAGAGATTTAGACAAAGATACTGTAAATTTTGTTCCAAATTATGATGATACTATGAAAGAACCATCAGTTCTTCCAACTCGTGTTCCAACTCTTTTATTAAATGGAAGTGAAGGAATTGCAGTTGGTATGGCTACAAAAATTCCTCCACATAACATAAATGAATTATTAAATGCAGTTTTATATACAATTGATAATCCAGATGCAACTGCAGATGAATTAATGCAATTTATCCAAGGTCCTGATTTCCCAACTGGTGGAACAATTTTTGGAAGACGTGGAATTATTGATGCATATAATACTGGACGAGGAAGAGTTAGAATTAGAGCTAAGCATCACATTGAAACAAGAGGTAAAAAAGAGATTATTGTTCTTGATGAATTACCTTATCAAGTGAATAAAGCTAGATTAATTGAACTTATTGCAAATCTTGCAAAAGACAAACAAATTGAAGGAATTTCTGAAGTTAGAGATGAATCTGATAGAGAAGGTATTAGAGTTGTAATTGAACTTAAAAAAGATGCGATGAGTGAAATTGTTTTAAACAATTTATACAAATCAACTCCAATGGAAACAACATTTGGAATTATTCTTTTAGCTGTTTATAATAAAGAGCCAAAAGTATTTAATTTACCTCAATTATTAAATATTTTCTTATCTCATAGAAAAACAGTAATTATTAGAAGAACAATATTTGATTTAGAAAAAGCAAAAGCAAGAGCACATATTTTAGAAGGTTTAAAAATTGCTTTAGACAATATTGATGAAGTTGTTAAAATCATCAGAGCTAGTGCAAATGATCAAGAAGCAAAAGATAGTTTACAAAATAGATTTGGACTAAGCCCAATTCAATCTCAAGCAATTTTAGATATGAGACTTGGAAGATTAACAGGTCTTCAAAGAGATAAATTAGAAGCAGAATATGCTGAACTTATGATATTAATTGCTGAATTAGAATCAATTTTAAAATCTGAAGAGAAATTAAATCAAATTATCAAAGAAGAATTAACTGAAATTCAAGAAAAATTCTCAAGTGATAGAAGAACAGAAATTGAAGATTCATATGATGAAATTGATGTGGAAGATTTAATTCCAAATGAGCCAATGGTAGTAACAATTACTCATAATGGATATGTAAAAAGAGTTCCAATTAAATCTTATGAAAAACAAAAAAGAGGTGGTAAAGGTAAAGTTGCCGTTACTACGCATGATGATGATTTTATTGAGAAGTTCTTTGTAAGTAATACCCATGATACTTTAATGTTTGTTACAAATATGGGACAATTATATTGGTTAAAAGTTTATAAAATTCCTGAAGGAAGTAGAACTGCTAAAGGTAAAGCAGTTGTTAACTTAATTAACTTAAGACCTGATGAAAAAATCATGGAAATTATTCCAACACCAGATTTTGATGAAAGTAAATCACTTGTATTCTTCACAAGAAATGGGGTTATTAAAAGAACATCATTAAATGAATTCTCAAATATCAGAAGTAATGGAGTTAGAGCAATCGTTCTTGATGATGCAGATGAAATCGTAACAGCAAAAATTGCAGATACACAAACCCAATATATTATGATATTTACAAGTCTTGGTCAATGTATTAGATTTGAACTTGATAAAACAAGAGATCAAGGAAGAAGTACTAGAGGGGTTAGAGGTATTAAATTTAAAATTGATACTGACTTTGTTGTAGATGCTGATGTAATTACTTCTGAAGATCAAGAAATTTTAACAGTTTCAGAAAAAGGAATTGGAAAAAGAACAACAGTTGAAGAGTATAGACTTACAAACAGAGCAGGTTCTGGAGTAATTGCAATGAAACTTTCTCCAAAAACTGGAAATATTGTAGGTGAAGTTTTAGTTGATGATTCACAAGATTTAATGTTATTAACTTCAATTGGAAAAATGATTAGAGTTGATATGAATACAATTAGAAAAGCTGGAAGAAATACTTCAGGTGTAATTATTGTAAATGTTGATAAAGATGATAAAGTTGTGTCTATTGCTAAATGTCCAAAAGAGGATGAAGAGATAGAACTTGATGAAAATGGAAATGTTATTAGATATAACGAAGATGGAGAAATTTTAGAAACAAACACTGAGATTTCTACAAATACAAAAAATCAAACTTTATTAGATGTTTTAGATTTAGAAAAAAATGATGATAATTTAGAAAAAGATGAGGAAGAATAAGAAATGAGAAAATTTAATGTTGCAGTTGTTGGAGCAACTGGTGCAGTTGGTGAAGAGTTATTTAGAGTTTTAGAAGAAAATAATTTCCCAATAAATAAATTAATACCATTAGCGAGTGCAAGAAGTGCTGGTTCAAAAATTGAATATATGAATAAAGAAGTTACAGTTTTAGAATTAACTGAAACTGTATTTGAAGAAAATGATGTTGAAATCGCATTTTTTAGTGCAGGTGGAAGTGTTTCTGAACAATTTGCAAAATTTGCAGTTGAAGCAGGGGCTGTAGTAATTGATAATACAAGTCACTTTAGAATGGACCCAAAAGTTCCTTTAGTTGTTCCTGAAGTTAATCCAGAAGATATTAAATTATGGAGAGAAACTGGAATTATTGCAAATCCAAATTGTTCAACTATTCAAATGGTTCAAAGTTTAAAACCATTAGATGATTTATATGGAATCAAAAGAGTTGATGTTTCAACATATCAAGCTGTTTCAGGTGCTGGAAAAACTGGTATGGAAGAACTTGTAAAACAAATGCAAGATTTTTTTGCATTTAGATTAGATGAAACAGAAATTAAAGCTTTCCCTTATCAAATAGCTTTAAATGTAATTCCTCAAATTGATGTTGCAAAAGAGAATGGATTTACTAAAGAAGAAATGAAAATGGTAAATGAAACTCAAAAAATTATGCACAAAAATATTCAAGTTGCTGCAACTTGTGTAAGAGTTCCTGTTTTAAGATCTCATAGTGAATCAATTACAGTTACATTTGGTGAAAATGTAGAAGTTAATTTAGATGATGTAAGAAATGCATTAAATAACTTTGAAAATCTAAAAGTAATTGATGATTTACCAAACAAAAAATATCCAATGCCAATTATTTCAACAGATACAGATTTAACTTATGTTGGAAGAATTAGAAAAGATGTTTATGCTTCAAACATTGTTCATTATTTCAACGTAGCTGACCAAGTAAGAGTAGGGGCTGCAACAAATGCAGTTAGAATTGCTCTTAAATGGATAGATATGGAAAATGATATTTAGTATGCTAGAAAAATTTTTTGAAACTACAATGTGGCAAGCAAGACTTTTTGTTTTGCTTGCAGTAATATTTGGATTATTAGGTTCGATAATACTTTTTGTTGTTGCTTCAATGGATATTTATGAGGTTATTAAATACGCAATGGATGTTTATTTAAATGGTTTACATCCTGAAGATTTTCATGAAGAAATAGTTAGTAAAATTATTGGTGCGGTTGATTTATACTTAATTGCTGTAGTTATGTTAATTTTTGCATTTGGAATTTACGAACTATTTATTTCAAAAATTGATGCGGCTGAAAAAAGTGGTAGTAATATTTTAGCAATTCATTCACTAGATCAATTAAAAGATAAAATCGCAAAAGTAATTGTTATGGTATTAATTGTAAGCTTTTTTCAAAAAGTTTTACATACAAAATATGATGGTGCATTAGAGATGCTTTATTTTGCTGTTTCAATTGCACTATTATCATTAGGACTTTATTTTTTAAATAAAGTTGGAAAACATTAAATTTTTTGCTACTTTAAAAAAAGTAGATGATAAATAATTGGTCCCTTAAAATGGGGACTATTTCTAAGGATTAAAATGTCAAAAATTTTTGTAGATGCATGTTTTAGAAAAGAGACTCCTTATACTCCTGTTTGGATGATGAGACAAGCTGGACGTTACTTACCAGAATATATGGAAGTAAGAGCAAAAGCTGGGAATTTTTTAAATTTATGCCACAATCCAGAACTTGCAGCTGAAGTTACAATTCAACCTTTGGATATTGTAGGAGTTGATGCTGCTATTTTATTTAGTGATATTTTAGTTGTTCCAAATGAAATGGGAATGAAATTAGACTTTTTAAAAGGTGAAGGTCCAGTATTTGATAAACCAATTAAAACAGAAGCTGATTTAGATGCTTTAATTGGTGGAGAAGAAGCTGCAAATAAATTAACTTATGTTTATGAGACTATTAAAATTTTAAAACAAAGATTACCAGAAGATAAAGCTTTGATTGGATTTACAGGTGCTCCTTGGACACTTGCAACTTATATGATAGAAGGTCAAGGAACAAAAACATACAATCTTTGTAAAAAAATGATGTATTCAAATCCAGAATTTTTACATAAAATCCTTAGACGTGTAACTGATGTAGTTAAGTTTTATATGGAAAAACAAATTGAAGCTGGAGTTGATGTAGTTCAAATCTTTGATTCATGGGCTGCGGCAATTGAACCTTCAAAATATGATGAATTTTCATGGAAATATATGGTAGAAATAGCTGAATATTTAAAAGAGAAATATCCTCATATTCCAGTTATTATGTTCCCAAAAGGAATAGCTGCATTTATTGAAAGAGGTTTAGTTTATGGAAACTTCGATGTATTTGGAGTTGATTGGGGAACACCAATGGCTCTTGCAAAAGAAAAATTAGGTGATAAATATGTTTTACAAGGAAATATGGAGCCTTGTAGATTATATTCTAAAGAGGCAACAACAATGTGTGTTGAAGCAATTCAAAACATAATGAAGGGTGAAGGACATATTTTCAATCTTGGTCATGGAATTTTACCTGACGTTCCTGTTGAAAATGCAATTCACTTTGTAAAAGAGTGTCAAAGAGTTTCAAAAAAAGCATAAAACAAATTTGTTTTAGAAAATTATTATAAAAGAGAAGCTATTTAGCTTCTCTTTTTTTATTTAAAAGGATTTTTATTTTGTCATATTCAAATTCTATTATTTTTGGACCAATTCCCTCAAGAAGATTTGGAATATCATTAGGTATTGATTTATCTCCATCAAAAAAACAGTGTAATTTTGATTGTTTATATTGTGAATTAGAACCAGCTAAAACTATTGAAAAAATGGATATATTTCCAAGTGTTGAAAAAATCATAACTGCAATAAAAGATAGTTTTAAAAATCATCCAAAAATAGATGTAATTACAATAACATGTAATGGTGAACCAACTTTATATCCTAAATTAAATGATTTAATTGATGAAATTAATAAAATAAAAGGTGAAACAAAAACATTGATTTTATCAAATGGAAGTACGATTTATAAAAAAGAGATTTTTGATGCTTTATTAAAAATTGATATAGTTAAATTATCTTTAGATTGTGTAAGTGAAAAGTGTTTTAAAAAACTTGATAGACAAAACAAAAGTGTAGAAATTGAAAAAATAGTTCCTTCAATGATTGAATTCTCACAAAAAACTACAAAAGATTTTGTTTTAGAAATTTTATTTGTTAAAGATGTAAATGATAAAGATGAAGAAATAGAGTTATTGTTTAATGCTGTAAAACAAATTAATCCTAAAAGAGTTGATATTGGAACTATTGATAGACCACCTGCATATAAAGTAAATCCAGTTAGTTATGAATTTTTAGAAAAAGTTGCAAATAGATTTGAAAATATAAATGTAAATATAGTTTTTAAAAATAGACCAAAATTGATTCAAACTTATAGTGAAGATGAAATACTTTTTATGTTAAAGAGAAGACCTCTTACAAAAGAAGATATAGAAAATATGTTTGATGATAAATCAAAAGATATTTTGTCAAAACTTTTAGAAGAAAAGAAAATATCAATTGTAAATAGTAGTGGAGTCGATTTTTACAAAAATGTATGAAAAAGTCTTGACAATAAAAACTTTTTTTACTATAATTCCACCCCATTAAAGTTAAAGTCATAAATTCCGGCATAGCTCAGCGGTAGAGTAGATGACTGTTAATCATTTGGTCCCTGGTTCGAATCCAGGTGCCGGAGCCATTACTTTGACTTTAATAATTAGAATTTATAGATTCCGGCATAGCTCAGCGGTAGAGTAGATGACTGTTAATCATTTGGTCCCTGGTTCGAATCCAGGTGCCGGAGCCATTTATAAATTAAAACTTACAATAAATAAAAATCAAATTCCGGCATAGCTCAGCGGTAGAGTAGATGACTGTTAATCATTTGGTCCCTGGTTCGAATCCAGGTGCCGGAGCCATTTTATTTAATTAATATTTCTTTTAATAGTTTTATACACTTCTTATATTCAACATCTGATTTTGATAGTTTTGACAATAACAATCCCCCTTGAATAGTTGATATAATTAATAATGATGTATCATATGCAGATATATCTTTTATTTCTTTATTTTTTATAGCTTCAAAAATTACATTTTCAAATATTTTTTGCCAAGAGTTAATGCAGTTTTGTAAAGCTTTCAAAATATCATCATCAATATTAGATAGTTCCAAAATTAAATTTCCTAATGGACATCCTTTATTAAAGTTTTCATTTCTACTTTCTAGTATATCAAGTAAAGCATTTAACTTATTTTTTTCTATTTCATCTAAATTTGCATATTTTTTTAAAGAGTTTGGACAAATTCTTTCATTTATAATTGCAATAAGTAAATCTTTTTTAGAATTAAAATGGTGATATAAACCACCTTTTGCAACATTTGCTTTTTCTAAAATCTTATTTAATCCTGTTGCACTATATCCATTAGTATAAAACTCTTCATATGCAATGTCTAATAAATTATCTCTTAATGTTTTCATATTATATTTTTTCATATCCTTTTGCCATTATTCTATCTGTTGTAATATGAGAATTTGAACATCCAACTATACAAATAAGTGGTTTATCTGTAAGATTTATTAATTGGTGGATTTCATTTGCATTAACATTTAAACAATCACCTTCATTCATATTTTTAGGTTCACTCCATATAATAGTATCACTATCTTTCTTCCCTATCATCATAGAACCACTTCCTTGAATAATTTGATAAGTTTCATTTCCAATAGTATGATAATGAGCACCAACTCTTTTTTTAGCAGGTATTTCTAATACATATAAATTAAAAGTTTCACCTTCACAGATTCTTGCTAATTTAACACCAACTTTTTCATCAACATTTGCATTATCTAGTATTTTATAGATATTTTCTACTTTATTCATTTAATTACTCCATTAATTGTGCTATACCATTACCAAATGACCAATTATTTTGATTGTTTTCTATAATAGTTATAAAAACATCATCTTTTTTAATTTTTGTTTTTTCACTAATAGTTTCTACACACAACTTATATAATTTTTTCTTTTGTTCCTTAGTTCTACCTTTTTTACAAGTAATATTAATAAATAGAATATTTGAATAACTATTTCCTAAATATTCATCTGGAAAAATTAAATCTTCTTTATCTACTTCAATAAATACTTGAAATTTATCTTTTATAGGTATATTAAAACTTTCAATCAAACTATTATGAATTGCATTTGATATCTCTTTTTTATTTTCTTTAGATATAGATTTATCAACATATATTCTAATAAATGGCATAAAAACTCCTTGCAGACTAATCGGTCTGTAATAATATAACATATATATTGATTTGTCAAGAGTGATAAATGATAATATTCCCAAGCAAAATATAGTAAAAATCACAAAAAACAAGTAAAAAGAGAAAAAAGAGCATAAATTTCAAAATTTAAGCTACATTTCAGCGTTAGGGTATTGACAAGTAGATAAAAATCTATTATAATTCCCGTCCAATTTGACTGGAACGCTTCAAACGAAAAGCTTGAAGAGAAACGATTCAATCGAGTCTGGAATGATCTTTAAAAATGAATGAAAGTTTGTAAAGTAATCTTTATAAACCGAATATAGAACTCTTATAAAAAATCTATGTTTATTTAGATTTAAAATAAGAATAAATGTTAAAAAATATAAAAACAAGAAATTTGGTAAAACAAATCTTGTCTATAAAATTTGAGTGATAATTTTGTAATTGAAGAGTTATAAAATTTGTCAGTTTCAAAAACTCTATAATTTATGGAGAGTTTGATCCTGGCTCAGAGTGAACGCTGGCGGCGTGCTTAACACATGCAAGTCGAACGAGAACGGGATATAGCTTGCTATATTTGTCAGCTAAGTGGCGCACGGGTGAGTAATGTATAGATAACCTGCCCTTAAGAAAGGAATAACAGTTGGAAACGACTGCTAATGCCCTATATGCCTTTAATACATAAGTATGCAAGGGAAACGCTTTAGTGCTTAAGGATGGGTCTGTATGGTATCAGCTTGTTGGTGAGGTAATGGCTCACCAAGGCTATGACGCCTAACTGGTTTGAGAGGATGATCAGTCACACTGGAACTGAGACACGGTCCAGACTCCTACGGGAGGCAGCAGTGGGGAATATTGCACAATGGACGAAAGTCTGATGCAGCAACGCCGCGTGGAGGATGACACATTTCGGTGCGTAAACTCCTTTTATATAGGAAGATAATGACGGTACTATATGAATAAGCACCGGCTAACTCCGTGCCAGCAGCCGCGGTAATACGGAGGGTGCAAGCGTTACTCGGAATCACTGGGCGTAAAGAGCGTGTAGGCGGGTATATAAGTCAGAAGTGAAATCCAATAGCTCAACTATTGAACTGCTTTTGAAACTGTATACCTAGAATGTGGGAGAGGTAGATGGAATTTCTGGTGTAGGGGTAAAATCCGTAGAGATCAGAAGGAATACCGATTGCGAAGGCGATCTACTGGAACATTATTGACGCTGAGACGCGAAAGCGTGGGGAGCAAACAGGATTAGATACCCTGGTAGTCCACGCCCTAAACGATGTACACTAGTTGTTGTGAGGCTCGACCTTGCAGTAATGCAGTTAACACATTAAGTGTACCGCCTGGGGAGTACGGTCGCAAGATTAAAACTCAAAGGAATAGACGGGGACCCGCACAAGCGGTGGAGCATGTGGTTTAATTCGACGATACACGAAGAACCTTACCTGGACTTGACATAGTAAGAACTTTCTAGAGATAGATTGGTGTCTGCTTGCAGAAACTTATATACAGGTGCTGCACGGCTGTCGTCAGCTCGTGTCGTGAGATGTTGGGTTAAGTCCCGCAACGAGCGCAACCCTCGTCCTTAGTTGCTAACAGTTCGGCTGAGAACTCTAAGGAGACTGCCTACGCAAGTAGGAGGAAGGTGAGGACGACGTCAAGTCATCATGGCCCTTACGTCCAGGGCTACACACGTGCTACAATGGGGTATACAAAGAGCAGCAATACGGTGACGTGGAGCAAATCTCAAAAATATCTCCCAGTTCGGATTGTAGTCTGCAACTCGACTACATGAAGTTGGAATCGCTAGTAATCGTAGATCAGCTATGCTACGGTGAATACGTTCCCGGGTCTTGTACTCACCGCCCGTCACACCATGGGAGTTGAACTCATTCGAAGCGGGGATGCTAAAGTAGCTACCTTCCACAGTGGATTCAGCGACTGGGGTGAAGTCGTAACAAGGTAACCGTAGGAGAACCTGCGGTTGGATCACCTCCTTTCAGAGAGAGAAGTAAGATTCGTTTCTTACTTCCAGAGATTTTATATTCGGTTTATAAAGATTATTTAAATAGGTAGTAAAGGGGCCTATAGCTCAGCTGGCTAGAGCGCTCGACTGATAATCGTGAGGTCTCAGGTTCAAGTCCTGATAGGCCCACCATTAAATAATCTAGTAAAGATTAATTTAGGTTGGGGAATTAGCTCAGCTGGGAGAGCGCCTGCTTTGCACGCAGGAGGTCAGCGGTTCGATCCCGCTATTCTCCACCACCTATAACTAATAAGTTCATCTGATTTAAAAGTTAAATATAAGTTCAATAAGAGATTGAATTTATATTTGATTTTCAAAATCAAAACGATATTTAAAAATATAATGTTAAAGTCTTTAATTTTTTCGTAAGAATTAGATAACAGAAATGTTAAATAATTTAAAACAAAAAAAATTTCATATCTAAGAAATTAGATAGAACACAACATTATTTTATTGGATATATTTTAAATAATATGTTTAATAAGATAGTAGCCAAAGAATATTATCAAAAAGCGATAGAGTTTAACTCTATTTATTAATAAGCTATTAAGGGCTAATGGTGGATGCCTAGACTGTAAGAGGCGATGAAAGACGTATTAGGCTGCGATAAGCCTCGGGGAGCTGCCAAAGAGCTTTGATCCGGGGATTTCTGAATGGGGCAACCCAGCATATAGAGATATATGTTACCCTACGGGGAGCTAACCTGGTGAAGTGAAACATCTCAGTAGCCAGAGGAAGAGAAATCAAACGAGATTCCGTCAGTAGCGGCGAGCGAAAGCGGATTAGGACAAACCCAATGCTTGCATTGGGGGTTGTAGGACCATAACGTGAGACTAAAGAGGATAGATGAAATACTTGGAAAAGTGTAGCATAGAAGGTGAAACTCCTGTAATTTAAATTCTCAATAGCTCTATTGGTATCCTGAGTAGGTCGGAACACGTGATATTTTGACTGAAACTGGGGGGACCACCCTCCAATCCTAAATACTACTTACAGATCGATAGTGAACAAGTACCGTGAGGGAAAGGTGAAAAGTACTCCAGCGAGGAGAGTGAAATAGAACCTGAAACCATTAGCTTACAATCATTCAGAGCCCTATGATTTATCAGGGTGATGGACTGCCTTTTGCATAATGAGCCTGCGAGTTGTGGTATCTGGCAAGGTTAAGTCAAGTACGAAGCCGTAGCGAAAGCGAGTCTTAATAGGGCGATTTAGTCAGATGCTGCAGACCCGAAACGAAGTGATCTATCCATGAGCAGGTTGAAGCTGGTGTAAGAGCCAGTGGAGGACCGAACCGATAGGCGTTGAAAAGTCTCCGGATGACTTGTGGATAGGGGTGAAAGGCCAATCAAACTTCGTGATAGCTGGTTCTCTCCGAAATATATTTAGGTATAGCCTTGTGTTGTAGCATATGGGGGTAGAGCACTGAATGGGCTAGGGCTGCTTACCGCGGTACCAAACCCTATCAAACTATGAATACCATATGTGGAATCACAGGAGTCAGGCGGTGGGTGATAAAATCAATCGTCGAGAGGGGAACAACCCAGACTAACAGCTAAGGTCCCTAAGTTACATCTAAGTGGAAAACGATGTGGAGTTACTGTGACAACCAGGAGGTTGGCTTAGAAGCAGCCATCCTTTAAAGAAAGCGTAACAGCTCACTGGTCTAGTGATTCTGCGCGGAAAATATAACGGGGCTAAGATGTACACCGAAGCTTTAGATTCAATTTTTAATTGAGTGGTAGGAGAGCGTTCTATTCAGCGTAGAAGATGTACCGGTAAGGAGCGTTGGAGCGGATAGAAGTGAGCATGCAGGCATGAGTAGCGATAATTGAGGTGAGAATCCTCAACGCCGAAAACCCAAGGTTTCCTACGCGATGCTCGTCATCGTAGGGTTAGTCGGGTCCTAAGTCGAGTCCGAAAGGGGTAGACGATGGCAAATTGATTAATATTTCAATACCAACATATAAGCGCGATGTGGGGACGCATAGAGTTAATCGAGGTCACTGATGGAATAGTGGCTCGAAGGACGTAGGCTGTTACTTAGGCAAATCCGGGTAACGTTAGGCCGAGATCTTACAGGCTCTTGACACTCTTCGGAGGAGATGGAGAATCGATGATACTGTCGTGCCAAGAAAAGCCACTAAGTATATTATATGTTGCCCGTACCGTAAACCGACACAGGTGGGTGGGATGAGTATTCTAAGGCGCGTGGAAGAACCCTGGTTAAGGAACTCTGCAAACTAGCACCGTATCTTCGGTATAAGGTGTGCCTACTTTTGTATATGAACTTGCTTCAAAAAGCGAAAGAGGTTGCAACAAAGAGTCCCTCCCGACTGTTTACCAAAAACACAGCACTTTGCTAACACGTAAGTGGATGTATAAGGTGTGACGCCTGCCCGGTGCTCGAAGGTTAACTGATGATGTCAGCGCAAGCGAAGCATTTGATTGAAGCCCGAGTAAACGGCGGCCGTAACTATAACGGTCCTAAGGTAGCGAAATTCCTTGTCGGTTAAATACCGACCTGCATGAATGGCGTAACGAGATGGGAGCTGTCTCAACCAGGGATCCAGTGAAATTGTAGTGGAGGTGAAAATTCCTCCTACCCGCGGAAAGACGGAAAGACCCCGTGCACCTTTACTACAGCTTGACACTGTAGCTTGGATATTCATGTGCAGGATAGGTGGGAGGCTATGATGACTAGACGCCAGTAGAGTCGGAGCCATCCTTGAGATACCACCCTTGAATATTTGAGTTACTAACTGCGTACAATTATCTTGTATCAGGACAATGTCTGGTGGGTAGTTTGACTGGGGCGGTCGCCTCCTAAAAAGTAACGGAGGCTTACAAAGGTTAGTTCATGGCGGATGGAAATCGCCAGTTGAGTATAATGGCATAAACTAGCTTGACTGTGAGACATACAAGTCGAACAGAGACGAAAGTCGGTCATAGTGATCCGGTGGTTCTGTGTGGAAGGGCCATCGCTCAAAGGATAAAAGGTACGCCGGGGATAACAGGCTGATCTCCCCCAAGAGCTCACATCGACGGGGAGGTTTGGCACCTCGATGTCGGCTCATCGCATCCTGGGGCTGAAGTAGGTCCCAAGGGTATGGCTGTTCGCCATTTAAAGCGGTACGCGAGCTGGGTTCAGAACGTCGTGAGACAGTTCGGTCCCTATCTTCCGTGGGCGTAGGAAAGTTGAAGAGATTTGTCCCTAGTACGAGAGGACCGGGATGAACGTACCACTGGTGTACCAATTGTTCTGCCAAGAGCATCGTTGGGTAGCTACGTACGGATGTGATAAGAGCTGAAAGCATCTAAGCTCGAAGCCAACTCTAAGATTAACTTTCCCTGAAGTTCCCAGCAAGACTAGCTGGTTGATAGGCTGGATGTGTAAGCGTTGTAAGGCGTTTAGCTGACCAGTACTAATAGAACGTTTGGCTTATTTTAAACAATTCTTTGGTTTACTATCTTATTAAATATATTTCTTATATTTAGTATATATTGTGAAAAGACTTTAACATTATTTTTTCTTAACTCCTAAACGAGTTGAGTGAAGAGTATATTTTTTATAATATCTTCTTTACTCAACTTTGCTGGTGGCTATAGAGAAGTGGAAATACCCAGTCCCATTCCGAACCTGGAAGTCAAGCACTTCATCGCCGATAATACTGCCGGGTCCCCTGGTGGAAACGTAGGCCGCTGCCAGCTCTTGAGTTTTTTTCAAAGCTTTTGCTAATTTGAACTTCTTTAAGTTCTTTTTAGCAGAAGCTTTTTTTTTGCCCCGCTTTCTGCCTCACTTTTTATCTACTTTATCTATGGCTTTTATATGTTATAATTATCAAAAATTAGGAATAAAATTGAACAATAATCCAAATAATCCATTACATGGAATAAAATTAGAAATGATAATAAATTCTTTAGTTGATTACTATGGTTGGGATGAATTAGGTAGAAGAATTAATATTAATTGTTTCAATTATGACCCTAGTGTTAAATCTTCTTTAAAATTTCTTAGAAAAACTCCATGGGCAAGAGAGAAAGTTGAAAAACTATATTTATCTATGATTGATAAATGAATTTATTATATAAATATCAATTCTTGCATTGAATACAAATATTAATATAAATTATATTACTATTACAAACTTTAAAATATTAGGATAATTTATGATTAGAAAAATAGATATAAATAGTGATGAATTTCAAACAGAACTTGAATTAACAAAACAATTTACAAATAAGGTCTTAGATGAACATGGATTAGTTTATAATCCAGATGATGAAGTTAATGAATCTATACAAATGGGATTAACTAGAAACAAGTTAATCTATGGAAAAAGATTTTGCCCATGTTTTATGGTTATTGGAGAAACTCCAACAGAACAAGAAAATAGTGATAATAGACTTTGTCCTTGTACTCCTGCGTTAACAAATGAAATACCATCAAAAGGTTCATGTCACTGTGGAATTTTTTGTACAGAACAAAAAGCAAACGAAATTAAAGAACAAATTGATGTACATGATGCAATAGCAACACATTCTAGAGGTTTAACAAAAGAGGAGTGTGCTAATTTATTAACTAAAGAAGAAATAAATTCTTTAGAACTTGAATCACTACTTGAAGCAAGAGATTTAGGATTTGTTGATTTCAACTTAGTTGATACAAGAGAATGGATGGAGTGGGTTGGAACAAGAATTAAAGGAACAGATTATTTAATACCAACTACATCATTTTATCATGCTTTAGAAAGAATCAATAATCAAAAAAATATTCCTGTTATTGTTTATTGTCATAGTGGAAGTAGAAGTGCATATTGCCAAAGAATAATGCTTGATTTAGGATTTAAATCAGTTGCTAACCTAGATTATGGAATTTCTTCTTATGGTGGAGAAAGAGAGAGTGGAGATAATTAATCTTTAAAAAAATGTATCTTAATCATAAGATACATTTTCTTTAAAATCATCAGAATATTTTTTTAATAAATGCATTATTGAAATAAAAAAAGTTACCATAGCTGGCCCGATAATCATTCCCCAAAAGCCAAATGTTGAAAGTCCTGCAACAATAGAGAAAAAGATTAAAAGTTCATTTACACTTGTAGGTGTTTTTACCACTTTTTTATTAATATATTTTATTATCATTGGTTTTACAAATGTATCTGCAAATATTGAAATTATTACTATTGAATAAATTGCAATGATTAAAGCATTTGTTACTGAATTTGTTGTTGCTTCATAAATCACAATTGGAAGCCACATTATAACTCCACCTATAACTGGAATTAAAGATGCAAAACCATATAAAACTCCAAATAACAATCCATCATAGTTAAAAAAAGTTAAGAAAAAACCAAATAAAAAACCTTCAAATATTGCAGTAACTAAAATTGAGTATAAAACAACTGTCATTACATTTGATGATTCACTAAATAGTATTACAGAATCCTCTTTTTTAATTGGTAATAGTTCTTTTATAAAAGTTAGAAGAGGTGTTGAATAAAGTGTAAAAAAGAAGAAAAATATTAAAATCATCACCATATCTATCATAAATTTTGCAGAATTCTTTCCTAAATAAGCACTAATTGCAAATATATCTTGTACAGTTTTCCCTACATCAATTTTTGAACTAAGATTATCTAAAAAATTGTTCAAAAAAGCTAGATTTACAGATTTTTCTTGTATAAAAGTTTTTATATCGTCTAGATTTTTTACTAATAGTTCTTGGTCAACTTGATTGAAGAAATTAATAAATGAGAAAATACAATATAAAATAGGAATAAAAAATAGTGCTGCAAGTGCAATTGTAATAAAAGATGTTGCAGCTATTCTACTTCTTGATTTTTTTTCTAAAAATAGTGTTAAAGAACTTGTTGCAACAGTTAATAATATTGATACAAAAATTGCTTTTAAAAATGGATTGAATAATTCAACCATAAAAAAAATCATTACTATTGCAATTGCAATTATAAAATAGGCTGCTTTCAAAATAATTTACCTTGTTTTAAATCATCATCAAGTTTTTCACTTCCTGGATATGAAAGTCTAAACATTTCATATGTTTTTACACTTGCTAATCTTCCTCTAGCAGTTCTTTCTATATATCCATTTGCAAGTAAATAAGGTTCAATTGCATCTTCTATTGTTCCTTCATCTTCACTAAGTGCTGCTGCAATTGTAGAAAGCCCCATAGGTTTTCCTCTATTTGAAATTAATAATTCAAGTAAATTTATATCCATTTCATCAAATCCACTTTCATTAACCCCAAGTTCATCTAAAGCATATTGACATCTTTTTATATGAATATATTTTTCATTTTCAACTTCAGAGAAATCTCTAACTCTTCTTAAAAGTCTTAATGCAACCCTAGGTGTTCCTCTACTTCTTTTTGAAATTTCTAATGCAGCATCATCTTCACAATTTTTACCAAGTTTAATTGCAGCTTTTTGAATAATTTTTGCAAGTTCTTCATGTGTATAAAATTGCATTCTAAAGTGCATTCCAAATCTTTCTCTTAATGGATTTGAAAGCATTCCTGCACGTGTTGTTGCACCAATTAGAGTAAATCTTGGTAAATCTATTTTTACAGTTTGTGCAGCAGGTCCTGAACCAATTATGATATCCAATCTATAATCTTCCATTGCTGGATAAAGGATTTCTTCAACAGCAGGAGAAAGTCTATGAATCTCATCAATAAATAAAATATCTCCTTCTTCAAGATTAGTTAAAATTGCAGCTAAGTCTCCACTTTTTTCAATCATTGGGCCTGCTGTAACTTTTATATTTGTATTCATTTCATTTGATATTAGATAAGATAAAGTAGTTTTTCCAAGACCTGGAGGTCCATAAAATAAAATATGGTCTAATGCTTCTTTTCTTTTTTTAGAAGCATCAATAAATACTCTCAAATTCTTTTTTATTTTTTCTTGACCTATATAATCATCCCAAGAAGATGGACGGAGGCTTATTTCATTATTATCTTCTTCAAAAGATATTTGTTCTACTTCAACTAATCTTTCCATATATTAATACTCTTCCTCTTTAGAAGGGAATGATGAATCTTGAACATCGCTTCTATATTGATTTACAGCTTCTTTCACAAGTTCTGCACCATTTAAATAGTGTCTTACAAATTTTGGTTTAAACTCTTCAAAAAAACCTAACATATCTGACCAAACAAGAACTTGACCATCTGTTACATTTCCTGCTCCAATTCCTATAATTGGTATATTTACAGCTTCTGTAATTTTTTTTGCAACATCACTCATAACACCTTCAACAACAATTGAAAATGCTCCTGCTTTTTCAACAGCAATTGCATCACGAATAAGTTGTTCTTCATCTTCTTTTGTTTTTCCTCGAACTTTATATCCACCTTCGCTTCTTACATATTGAGGCATAAGTCCAATATGTCCCATTACGGCAATTGAATTTGATGTAAGATGTTTTATGATATCGGCTCTATCTTCTCCACCTTCTATTTTAATTGCTGCTGCATTTGTTTGTCTATAAACTTCAATAGAATTTTTTAATGCTTCATCTTTATTTATATAAGTTCCAAATGGCATATCCATAATAACAAAAGCATTTTTTGCTCCATTACAAACTGCATTTGTGTGATATATCATTTGTTCAAGAGTGGCTGAAAGAGTATCTGGACGACCAGCAAAACTCATATTAAGACTATCTCCTACAAGTATCATATCTGCAATTTCTTCAAACAGTTTTGCAAAAAGTGCGTCATATGCTGTAATAACTGTTAGTTTTTTTTGATTCTTTGATTTTTTGATTTTTGTTATATTTATTTTTTCAAAATCATTTTTGATAATACTCATTTCTTTTCCTAAATAATGATTAATAATTTTTAAAGATTATATCTAAAACAAACTTTTTTAATAAAAATTTTAATATTTGTCCATAAAAAAGGAAATTTAAAGAACAACTAAATAACGGTTTTGTTAGAATTAAAATTATAAAACTCAAAAAAACTAAAAAAGTACTCTTATGAATAACGAATCAAACATTCAAAAACATTTAGCAGAGCAAACAATTATGTTTGCAAGTATTACAAAATGGATATTTTTATCTTCTTTAATTGGTGCATTTATTGGTGTAGTAGTATCACTATTTTTAAAACTTTTAACATATTGTGAGAATTCAAGGTCATTATTGCCTTTTGATTATTATTATCTTTTACCTTTTGCTTTAGCAATAACAGTTTTTGTAGTAAAGAAATTTGCTCCAAGTGCTCAAGGACATGGAACAGAAAAGGTAATTGAAGCAATTCACAAAAATTCTGGAAAGATTAATGTAAGTGTTGTACCAACAAAACTTTTTGCAACAGTTCTTACAATTTTTGCAGGAGGTTCAGTTGGGAAAGAGGGACCTGGTGCGCAAATTGGTGCATCATTAGCTTCATTTATTGCAATGAAACTAAGATTTTCTGCAAGAGATAGAAAAAAAATTGTAATTTGTGGAATTAGTGCTGGCTTTGCATCTGTTTTTGGAACACCACTTGCAGGAGCAATTTTTGGAGTGGAAATATTGATTGTGGGTGGTTTAATGTATGATATTTTATTGCCTTCAATAGTTGCAGGATTTTCTGCTTTTTTTGTTGCAAAAATGTTAGGTATAAGTTATACATATTTTAATATTGCTTTTTATTCAAATTTTGACTTTAATTATGTATTGATTTCAAAAGTTATAATTGCAGGAATCTTTTTTGGATTGGTTGCGGATTTTATAATCACAACTTTAAGTACTTTTCATAAATACATTAGTGCAATAAAAATAAATTATATTTTAAAAGCATTTTTAGGTGGAATTTTTATAGTAGTTTTGACATTAATTGTTGGAGAACATTATTTAGGAATAGGTTTTCAAACTATAAAAGATGCTTTATCAACAGATAAAATGATAAATGAAAATATTCCTTGGTATACCTTTGTATTAAAAACGATTTTTACCTCTTTAACCTTGTCTTTTGGTGGAAGTGGAGGGGTAATAACTCCTATTTTTTATGTAGGTGCAACAAGCGGTAACTTCTTTGGATATTTAGTTGATGGCTATATACCCTTATTTGCCGCACTTGGATTCGTAAGTGTATTAGCAGGAACAACAAGTGCTCCAATAGCTGCCATGATAATGTCGGTTGAACTTTTTGGGATGGATGTTGGTCATTATGCTGCAATATCAATTATTCTAGCTTTTTTGATGACAGGACATAGAAGTGTATTTCCATCTCAAGTTTTATCAATGAAAAAGTCAGAAGCAATTAATATAAAATTAGGTGATGAGATTGAAAATACTCAAATGACATATACAACAAGATTTTTTGTTAATATGCAAAGAATTTTTAATTTAGTTATGAAAAGATATAAAAAAGATAATACTGAAGAGTAATTAATAGTTTAAAAGTAGATTTTTGATAAAATAGTTAAAAAAATAGGATAGAGATTTTGAAAAAATTAGTAGGTTACATTACAGCATCACTTCCAAGTAATAATTTTACAATTGATTTAGCATACAGTTTAAAAGAAGCGGGTGTAGATATTTTAGAATTAGGAATTCCATTTTCTGATCCAGTGGCAGATGGTCCAGTTATTGAAAAGGCAAATTTAATTGCTTTAAATAAAGGGTTTAAATTAAAAGATTTATTTGAAGTATCTTCAAAAATTGGAAAAGATATTGATACTTTATGGATGGGATATATGAATCCATTTTATCATTATGGAATGGAAAAATTTTTACAAAAAGCAGCTGAATATAATATTCAAGGGACAATTATCCCTGATCTTCCTTTTGAAATGGCACAAAATTATGAAGAATTATTTGCTAAATATAATAAATCAAATATTTCATTTGTTGCACCAACAGATAGTGAAGAAAGAATAAAAGAGTTAGTAACAAATGCTAAAAAATTTATTTATATGGTTGCATATGCAGGAATTACAGGAAGTGGACAAAAAGAAGATTTATCTTTAATTATAGAAAATGTTAGAAAATATTCAGAAACTCCTCTTTATATAGGTTTTGGTGTTGATGAAAAAACTTGTAAAGAAAAAGCAAAAGACGTTGATGGTGTGATTGTTGGAAGTGCATTTGTAAAACATATTATTGATGATAGTTTATCAAATGATGAAAAAATTAAAAAAATCTTTTCAACTGCAAAAGAGATAAAAGAAAAAATAAACGAATAGCCATGCAAATTTTGAATCAAGATGTTGAATTTTTAGAAGAGAATAGAGCTTGTTCTTATTATGATGAAAAACTTTCAGATATAAGATATAGATATATTTATTCATGTGCAACTTCTGAATATCAAAAAATGTTAGAGCGTGGTTGGAGAAGATTTGGACGAATGCATTTTGTTCCAGAATGTAAAACATGTAGTAAATGTGTTTCTATGAGAATTGATGTTAAAAATTATAAATTTTCGAAATCAGAAAAAAGAGTAATTGCAAAAAACAGAGATACAAAACTTTATATAAGACCACCTTCTATGACAATGGAACATCTAAATTTGTATGATAAATATCATAGATTTATGAATGATAAAAAAGATTGGCCTTATACTCCAATTGAACCAGAAGATTATGCAAAATCATATGTTGAAGCTACAGAAAAGTATGCAAAAGAATTTTTATATGTAAGAGATGATAAATTAATAGGAGTTGCTTTAGTAGATATTTTACCAGAGTCTATTTCTGCAATTTATTGTTATTATGATCATGATTATTCAGATTTATCAATAGGTAAATTTTCTATTTTAGCTCAAATAAAAATAGCTAAAGAGCTTAATATTCCATATATTTATTTGGGTTATTGGATAAAAAACCATTTTTCAATGGGATATAAAGTTGCTTATTCACCTTTTGAAGTTTTAGAAAATAGAGCAACATTAAATGAAACACCTATCTGGAAAAAATATGAATTATAATCTACTTGTTATAATAGGCATTGTTATTTGTGCTATAATCTCTTTTATTTTTAGTTATTACTTAGCCTTATTTACTGTTGGAGAAAATAGTGGTTTTTTTAAAATAATTCAGTTAGTAGCTGCAATTGTTTCAATGACAACTTTTTACGCTCCAATAAAACATTTATTAATGAAATTTACAAATCTTGAAGAAGATGAAAGAGAGAAAAATGAATAGATACTTAGTATCTTTTTTAATATTAACTGCAACACTTTTTGCAGAAGCTACAGTAGTACCAAATGAAGAAAAACCTGTAGAAACAAATTCTACACAAGAACAATCATATAATCCAAACGTTGATTGTTTAATTTTAGAGGATGAAAATTCAATTATTTGTAAATTCGAAGTTATAAGAGATATAGAAAAAGATCAACAAATAACAATTAATTGGATAAGTCCAACAGGTGAAATCTCAAGAAGTAGAGAAATGTTAATTCCAGCTGGAGATAGTTCTGCTTATGATTATAGATATCTAGATGGTAGAGAAGGTGGAAAATGGGATTTCAAAATAATTTATAGTGGAAAAGAGTATTCATCTCAATTTGAATTGAAATAAATACTTTTTTATTTTTTAATTTATCAGTAATTTTGTTACGTTATACGTGATAAAAGACATTATCCAAGCAGTTGATGTTGTGAAAATAAATAGATACCATAAATATTTCCAATTTCCTGCTTCTCTTACAAATACCATAGAAGCTGCTAAACAAGGTAAATAAATCATTACAAATATAATAAATGACATCGCTGAAGCAAAAGGAATGTTGTTTTTAATTTTTTCTACTAAACTATCTGATGTTTCATTATTATCACTTCCTAAACCGTAAAGGATTGATAAAGTAGAAACAACAATCTCTTTTGCAGCAAGTCCAGTTTCAAGAGCGACAGACATTCTCCAATCAAATCCTAATGGTTCAAATAAAGGCTCACTAAATTTTCCAAGATAACCAAGATAAGAATTTTCAAGATTATAAAGACTTAGTTCATTTTGTAGATTTATTTTTTCTTCATCATTTTGAGCTAATTCTATTTTTGAATTAAAATCTTTTTCCACGTCAAGATGTTTTGGATAATTACTTGCAAACCAAATAAGTAATGATGCAGCAAGGATATATGTTCCCGCTTTTTTTAAATACATTAAAGCTTGATTTGAAACTGTGTGCCAAATTAATTTAAATGAAGGAATTCTATATTTTGGCATTTCCATAACAAAAGGTTCGTCTTCACTTTTAAATACAACAATTTTTAATATTTTAGCTGCAAATAAACCTAAAATTGCTCCACAAATATAAATTAAAAACAATACATTTCCTGCATTACTTTGTCCAAAAAATGCTCCAACAAAAAGTACATATATTGGAAGTCTTGCTCCACAAGACATGAATCCAATAATAAATAAAGTTAAAAGTCTATCTCTTTCATTTTTTAAAGTACGTGCAGCCATATAAGCTGGAACTGAACAACCAAAACCAGTTACTAAAGGAATAAAAGATTTTCCATGAAGTCCAAATTTATGAAAGAAACCATCAAGTAAAAAAGCAACTCTACTCATATAACCAGTTGTTTCAAGTAAAGCTATACCAAAAAATAAAATCATAATATTTGGTAAAAATAAAATAACTGAACCAACTCCAGCAATTACACCATCTCCAATGATTGAAGAAAGTTGATTATCTCCTAAAACTTCTTTTGTTTTATCAATAATACTTGCAAAAAAAGCATCAATTAAATCCATTGGAATACTTCCAATTTCAAAAGTTAATTGGAATAATCCCCACATTAAAAATAAAAATATAGGTAATCCGAAGAATTTATGAATTAAAAATGAATCAAATTTTTCAGTTAAAGTTTTTTCTCTTTTTAAAGATTGTTTTACTGTTTCTGTTGTTGCACCTTTTGCAAAAGCAAATTTTTCATCATTAAAAATATCTTCCATATTTTTTGTTTCATAATGAATATATAAATGTTTAAATGCTTCACTTAAAACAGTTTGTAGTTTTATCCAAATTGGTTCTTCTTTTAGTTGTTTGTATGTTTGAACATCTTCTTTTAAAAGTTTTATTGCTATTTGTCTATAAGTTTGATTTGTTTTATAATTACATTCTTCTAATAATTTAGAAATAGCTTCTATCTCTTCTTCTATTACATTTGAAAAGAAAAGTTTTGTTGGAAGTTTTTCATTTTCATATTTAAATACAATTTCATCTAAAAGTTTTTGAATACCTACTTTTTTTGCAGCACTTGTTTTTATACAAGGTTTACCAAGAATTTTACTCAGTTGAACTTCATCAATAATTATTGATTCTTTTTGGGCTTCATCACTCATATTAAGTGCAATTATCATTTTTTTATCTAAAGCTAATAGTTCTGCAGTTAAAAATAAGTTTCTTTGTAGGTTTGTTGAATCTAAAACATTTAAAATGATATCGTATGGAGAATTATCTAAAAACTCTTTAGTAACTTTTTCTTCTAATGTATAATTGTTTAATGAATAAGCACCAGGTAAATCAATAATTTGAATTTGATAACCTTTATATTCTAAAAAAACTTCTTCTTTTGCAACTGTTACTCCAGAAAAGTTTCCAACTTTTAATCTAGCATTTGACAAAGAGTTGATAAGCATAGACTTACCAACATTTGGTTGACCTACTAATGCAATTGTTATAATTTTATCTTGCATATTCAACCTCAATTTTTGAAGCTTCACTTAGTCTTAATGCGATTTTAGATTGATTAACTTTTATTTCGATTGTACTTTTTGTAAGAGTTAAACCTTCGATTGTTACAATTGAACCTTTTACTATACCAAAAGAGTAAAGTCTATTTTTTAAAATATTGTCACAATTTATTGCAACAATTTGAGCACTTTCATTCAATTTTAATTCATTTAAAGTCATTTTTTTTCTCAGATAGGATTAATAATGATTATTATAATATAATTACCCTTTCTTATAGTTGATTACTATCAATAAACTGATTTGTAATTTAGGGGAAGTTTTAGATATACTAAAAAGTTATAATTTTTTAAGGGTGATTTTAATGTTAACTGAAAACAATAATGAAGAAATAATTGATGAATTAAAAAAAATAGTAAAGCAAAAAGGTCTTAAATATACTGAGCAAAGAGAGATCGTTTTAAATATTTTATTACATGCAAAAGAACATTTAACTGCTGAAGAAATTTATAATCAAATAAAAAAAGATTATAAAGAGTCAAACATTGGAATTGCAACTGTATATAGAGCTCTTAGTTTTTTAGAAGAAGTAGATTTAATTACTTCAATTACTTTTGGAACAGATGGAAAAAAATACGAAAGTAATTCAAAATCTCATCATGACCATTTAATATGTACAAGTTGTGGCAAAATTATAGAATTTATTGATGATGAAATTGAAAAAAGACAAGACAAAATTGCTAAAAAAAATAAATTTAAAATAACAAGTCACTCTATGCAATTATATGGAACTTGCGAAAGTTGTCAAGATTAGTAGTATATTAAGAATTTCTTAATATACTATTTTTAATTATAAAATTTCTGATTTAATTTCATTTACCCAATTTTCAATTCTTTCATCAGTTAAATCACTTTGATTATCTTCATCAATTACTAATCCAACAAAATTACCGTCAATTTGAGCTTTTGAACCATCATGATAATATCCATCTGTTGAAGTGAAACCAACAACTTTTACATTGTTTGATTGTAATTGTTCATAAATAATTCCCATTGCACTACAAAATTCATCACTATAACTTTCTTGGTCACCTAAACCAAAAAGAGCAACAGTTTTATTTGATAAATCCAATTTACAAAAATCGCCCCATGCATCTTCCCAATCATCATTTAATTCTCCATCACCCCAAGTTGAGCCCCCAAGAATTAATTTGTCATAGTTATTGATTTTATCAATTTTAGTTCCAGCTAAATCAAAAACTTCAATATCTCCTAATTTAGAAGCAATTTTATTTGCTATTTCTTCTGAATTTCCTGTACTACTTGCAAAAAATATTGCTGTTGCCATTTTATGTTCTCCTAATAAATAGTATTAATTTTTTATAATTGATCTTAAAGAGTAAGGAATAGCTTTTATTTGATACTCTTTATTTTTTAACTCATCTACATAAACAGGTATTTGTTTTGTAAATTCATTGTTTTTTGGATAGGCTAAATATATTTGAAAATATTCGCCTTTTTTTATAGATTTAATTGCACTTTCCAATTCATCTTTTATATTTGGTTTTTTTACCTCAATATCTTTCCAAGAAGTATAGATTTTAAGTCCTACAAAATCATCAGATTTGATACAGATAGCATTACCTAAATCTATAACAGTTTTATCATTATGAAGTTTTTTTATCTTTTTTAAAACGAATTCATGAAATAGTAAATGTTTATCAATCAATAATTGAAGTTTGTTATTTACATAACATACTGAAATTAGTTTTGCTAAAGGTAAAAGTTTGCTGTTTGAAATAAAAATAGATTCTTTGTTTGTATTAAAATAGTTGTTAATTATTTTTGTTGAATTTAGACAAAATTTAAAGCTTTTGCTTGTTTGTCTATTTGTTTTTATAAAACTTAATGGTTGCATTTTTTTTATTTTATATGTAAATGCTTTTTCTAAATCATAATTAGATAAAGCTTTTTGTTCATATTTTGTAAAATGACAATAAGAATTTAAAATATTGTTACTTAAGTTTAGAAACAATTGTCTCAATCTATTTAATGAGTTAAATTCATCAAAATCCTTTGGTAAATACTCTTTTTCTTGAGAAAAACCTATTAAATTATTTTCTAACATTTTAATTCCTTATCGCAATTTGCATAACATTCTTTACAATCTTTTATACCCATTATTTTTATATATTCATCATAAACACAATTTATTGATCTTTTTGCACAGATAAATGGAATATTTTTCTTTTTTGCTTCATTTTTATATTTTAACATTGTGTTATGATTCAAAAAAGATGTAAGCATTACTATACAATCTGTATCTTGTGGTACTTTCTTTTTGGGTGCAGATGATTTTTTTCTAGCATCCCAATGATTTATTGTTTTTGCACCAAGTTCAGTAAGCATTGTTGAGATTTGAGAGATTTGATCTCCTCCAATAATTAGAATACTCATTATAAACCCTTTATTAACAAGTACAACCAGTTGGTTTTACAAGATCTTTTTTATTTTCAAAATTTTCAAACATTTTTTATCCTTTATATTGATAATCATTATTGAAATAATATTGGAATAAAACTTAATCTTTTATTAATATTAAGAATGATTATCAATTAAATTAAAAAGTTTTTTGATTTTTTATAAAGATTTTTATTTGGAAGAGATTAACTAGGAAATTCCTAGTTAAAAATTTTTAAACGTCTATTTTTCTTAGTTCTCTAATAATCGCAGCTATTTCTTGAGAATATTCTTTTGCTTCTTTACTATTGTATTTCCATCCACCATTATAACTGCTCCAAACTTTTGACCAATCATTTTTGTGGATTTTTTGCCAATAAACTAATTCATCAATTGCATTTTTTGTTGCAAATTGGAAATCTGAAATTAATTTTGTTGCAAACATATTTCTATTCCATGAAGTATCTTTTACATTTTGTCTATTAATTACAGTTTTTATGTTAGCTTGATAAATTCCAAAATCTTTTGAATCTAAATTTATCATCACTTTCCCTAGTCCTGACTCTTTAATTGCAATTGCCATCAATGAGTAACTAAGCCCATGTTCTTGGCCTTGTCTTTTTATTTCTTTTAATGTTTCAATTTCTTGTTGTGTTAAGTTTTTAATATCAAAATCTGATGCAAAAACATTAGAAATGAATAGTAGAATAAGTAAAATTACTCTTAATCTCAATTTTTTCTCCTTTGTTTTTCTTTTTTAAAGGGGTCAATTGTAGCTAAAAATTCAAAATTTGTCAAATATTACTATGTTTTGCTTGTTTTTTGGGGATTGATTAATAATTTATTTAGTTTATTCAAACTATAATTCCAAAAAAATTTTATGAGAACAGTAGACATTGGAAAAAAAAGAATTTAAGAAAATAATTAAAGAGATAGGGTTCTCTTCTCAAGGTAAATTTGCAGAGGAAATAGGTGTAAAAGCATCAACTTTTACAACATATAAAGTAATACCTTCACATATTAGAAGAATTACAAAATTAGCACTTCTTGCTAAAAAAAGTGGTGTTCCTTTAGAGGAAATTAGAAATTCATTAAAAGTAGATTAATACTAATCTATTTTTAATCACTTTTTATTTAATCCAATATCAATATATTTTCTAACTTTATTTATCTCTTCAAAATCAAAATCACTTTCAATCTTAATTTTTGAATCATCTTTAATTACATTTCCAAATGGACTTATAATCGCACTACCTTTTGCCATGTTATCATCTGCACTGTTGCAAGCAATTACAAAACATTGATTAACAAGAGCTAATGCCTTTGAAATAGATTCATAATGGTCTTTTCTTTTTAATCCCCACATTGCTGGATTTAATATAATATCAGCACCTTTTATTTTTTCCCATAATTCTGGAAATCTTAATTCAAAACAAATTAAAGTTGCTATTTTAATACCATTGATTTCTAAGATTTTTAAATCATTTAAATTTCCTGAACTAAAATATTCTAGTTCATTTCCAAGAGGAAAAAGTTTTATTTTTGATTGTGTATGAATGATTTTTTTATTATGAAATATATATAACGTATTAAAAAAATTCCCATCTTTTTTTGTAATAAATGTTAAAGAAATAATTTTATTATGGCTTAATAATTTTATTTCATCAATAGCTTTTATTGAAAAAGATGAAGCTTCGTCCATTCTATCATAAGAAAATCCACTCAAAGCTAATTCAGGAGCTAAAATTAAAGAGTTTTCTTCACATGAATTTATTAATTCTTTTAAATTATCAAGATTTTCTTGAAAATTATTTGATGTTTTAATTTGTAGAGCTATTAATTTCATTTATTACCTCATTTAAAATATTTTCAACTGCAACCTTGTAACTAACAGCTGTTGCGTAGCTTGTAGCTTCATATTTTGTAACTATTACAGAATTTGTGTTTGAAGCACGAATCAAAGCAAAACCATACTCAAAATTTATTCTAAGACCATCTATTTTGACTATATCTTTGATTATTGGAAAACCTCTTTGAATAGTTTTTAATTTTTCATCAATTTTTTTTATGATTAAAAATTTATCTTTTTCATTTACATTTATTTCAATATTTGAACTTGTATAAACTTTTGGAAGTTTATCTAATTCAATATCTAGATTTATTCCTTCATACAAAAGTTCTATTACTCTAAATGTTGCATAAATTGCATCATCATACCCATAATATCTATCATTGAAGAATATATGTCCTGAAACTTCAGCTGCTAAATCAGCATTTAACTCTTTTAGTTTTAGTCTTAAATTTGAATAACCAGTTTTATTCATAATAGTTTTTGCTTCATGATTTAACTCTTCAAAAATATTTTGTGAATATGTTACTTCTCCAATAATAACTGGGTTTTTCATAGTTTTTGAAAAAAGTAGGGCTAACATATCGCCTTTTATATTATATTTTTGAGTTAACACGGCAATTCTATCTGCATCTCCATCATAGGCAAAACCTAAGTTATAATCATCAATCAATAAAGCTTTTAAATCTTCTAAATTTTTTTCATTTGTTGGGTCTGGATGATGATTTGGAAACTCTCCATCTGGATTTAGATGAATTCCTTTATAATTTAGATTTAATTTATCTAAAATATCACATAAAACAGTATTTGCAACTCCATTTCCACAATCAACAATAAAAGGAATTTTAAAATCTTTTAGGTGTGAGAACTGATTAACCATAAAATCTATATATAAATTTTTAGCATCAAGTTCTATAAAATCAAAATTGTCTGGAATTTGTATATTTGGATTTTTTGTTATTTCTTCATATAAAGAGATTAGTTCATCTCCAAAAAATGGTTCGTTGTTTATGGTGATTTTAAATCCATTATATTTTTTAGCATTATGACTTCCTGTAATCATAATTGAAGCATTAGGTTTTATTTTTTTATCATCTATTAAAAATTCTTGAAAAGAAGCAAAATAATTTACTCCAGTTGCTACAAGTCCAATATTTAAAACTTTACAACCTGAGAGATTAATTCCAGAAATTAATCCATTAAAAAGCATTTGAGAGTGAGTTCTAACATCATAACCAACAACAATATATGGCATAGTTTTTGTTTTTTCTTTTATATGACATCCTAGATAATAACCAATTAATTTGGCATTTTCATAGGTTAAATCCTCATTTACAATACCACGAATATCATATTGTCTAAAAATTGTTTTGCTTATCATTCTTTTTCTAACTTTAATAAAAAATTGTTTTTTTCATCAATTGAAAATTTAACTTCATCTAAAATTACTCTAAAACTTGGAACTAAAATATCTATCATATTTTGTAAAGTTGCATTTGAAACAGCTTTTGATAACTTTTCATCTTCAAGTTTTTTAGCTATTTCATCACAACTTATAGTTTTTCCATAAGGAATATTTAGTAATTCTTTCCAAACTTTTATCTGAAAAGGAGAACCAACAAGTTGTAGTGGAATTTCAAATGTTTTTCGTTGTTTGTTGAAATATTCATTTAATTGAATTTTTAAAATTTCAAAAGCTTCACAGTTTCCTGGAATTACATCTGCGTTTAATGTATTTTTTAAAACTTCAATTTTTGCTTCAATATGAAAAGGTGTAAATGAAGAAAGTATTACAATTCCTTTTTTAGATGCAGCTGCAAACATTTCACCAAAAGGTGTTGAAAAAGTCGTTGTAACAATAACTTCTTTTGTTTCAAAATTATATTTTCTCATGGCGGAATTCTAACATAATCATATATAAGATATAATTTTAAATGTTAAAAAATATCAATAAAAATATAAAAATTCTGTATGTTGAAGATGATGAAATCGCAAGAGAAAACGGGATTGAATATCTAGAAAACTTTTTTGAAACTATATATGAAGCAAGTGATGCGATAATTGCTTTGCAACTTTATGAAAAATATAAACCAGATATTATAATAACAGATATTCAAATGCCAAAATTAAATGGTTTAGAATTTGTAAAAAGAATAAGACAAAAAGATAAAAAAACACAAATTATTGTTATTACAGCATTTTGTGATAAAGAGTATTTATTGAAAGCAATAGAGCTTCAACTTGTAAAATATCTTGTAAAACCTGTAAAGGAAAAAGAGTTTGAAGAGGCATTGTTTTTATGTGTTAATTCATTGAAAGATGATGTTTCAAATATTGTGCAAATTGATGATGAAATATATTTTGATACATTTAATAAAAATTTAGTAATAAATAATGAAATAGTAAAGTTAAGAACAAAAGAGATTTTATTTTTAGAATTACTAATAAAAAACAAAAATAGATATGTAACTTATGAAGAGATTGAAAACTATGTTTGGGCGGATAGTGTTATGACAAAAGATGCTTTGAAAACATTAGTTAAAAATATAAAAACAAAAATTCCAAAAGATTTGATTTTAAATCTTACAAACAGTGGTTATAAAATTGATGTTTGATATAAATATAGTTCTATTTTATGGAATAACTTTTGGAATATTAATTATGACAATTGTATATACATTTGTTAGATATTTATATTCAAAAGAGATATTTTATATTAGTTATTGTTTTATGCAGATATTTTCTTTGATTTTTATAATCTCATATAGTAAACTTTTTGAAATAAATATTCTTGTCCAAGAGTTTTCTTTAGTTATAGCTTCTATATTCGCTGTTATATTTGCAATAAATTATTATGAAGGAAATTTTTTACCAAAAATCACAAATTTTAAAGAGCTTGTATTTAATACTTTTTTATTAAATGTAGTAATTTTAACGGCTTTTTATCACTATATTTTATTTGAATATTTACCTTATACAATTATTTATGCCATTTTATTTATATCTATTATTTTTAATTTAAAACAAGGTTTTAAACCAACATTGATATATGTTATTGGTTGGTCAATTTTTTGTATTTTACTTTTCTTTTTTGATTTTAAAAATTTTTATAATCAAATGGGATATTTTGATTTAGTTTTAGTGGTTTTTGCAATTGAAGCTATGCTTTTTACGATTTCAATTGCATATAAATATAATGATTTGAAAATACAAAATAAGAACTTTGAGAAGATGGTTTTACAGCAATCAAAATTTGTAAAATCTGGAGAAATGATAGCAAATATTACCCATCAATTTAGACAACCATTAAACAATATTTCATATATTTTAATAAATTTAAAAAAGCGATTTGAAAGTAAAAATTTAGATGAAATCTATTTTGATAAAAAAATAAATCAAGCAAATGAACAAGTAGTTTTTTTATCAAAAACAATTGATGATTTTAAAGAGTTTTATGTTGAATCAAAAGAAAAAATTTTATTTAGTGTAAAAGAAGCTATAAATAATGCAATAACTATATTAAGTGCAGATTTAAAAAGTAATAATATAGAGTTAGAAGTGAATTTTGAAACTTTTGAGGATATTCAGATTTTTGGAGTTAAAAATGAACTTTCACAAGTTGTTTTTTCTTTAGTTTCAAACTCAATAGATGTTTTAAAAAATAAAAAAAATCCAAAAATAAAAATAGATATCTTTTGTGATTCTGCTGAGGTTAAAATAAGAGTTTTAGATAATGGTGGTGGAATAAAAGCAAAAAATATAAAAAAGATTTTTGAACCATATTTTACGACAAAAGAACTAGGAACTGGACTTGGACTTTATTTAGTAAAAATGATTATAGAAGAGAGTTTTTCTGGAAAAATTTTAGTTGAAAATAAAAAAGAGGGAGCTTGTTTTTCCCTCTTTTTTGAAAAAGCTATTTAGATTATGGATGAATAAAAGCTAGTTTTTTTACAATTTTAAATTCACTATCTTGTGAAAATATTTCTATATAAACATTTGATGTTTTATTTATGTTTTTATCAAAATCTTTAGTCGTTTCAATAATTAATATTTTTTTAGATTTAGTTCCAGCTTCTAATGGGAACTTTTCAAATCTTTTTATTTTAAAGTTTTTATCATCTTTTAGTTTTACATCAAAAGTCAAAGCTTTATCTTGTGTGTTATGGAAAGTTAAAATATAGTTATTTGAAACTGTTCCATCTTCATTTTTTTTGTAAAGTTCTGTTGTTTTATTTACATTTACTAAAAAATCTTCTTTTTCCAGTGAGAAATAAAATGCTAAAAATATACATAAAAATAAAGAAGCAAAATATGTAATATTTCTTTTTGTCCAAATAGAGATGTTTTGTTTATTTATTACTTTATTTGTACTTCCCCAATTTATTAGAGATTCTTTTCCAAATTTTTGCATAACAGTTGCACATGCATCACTACATTCAAGACAGTTTATACATTCAACTTGTAAACCTTTTCTAATATCAATATGAGTTGGACAAACTTTTACACAAGCTTCACAAGTTGTGCATTGTTCATTATTACTCCATTGTTTTACTTTAAAAATAGATTTTTCACCATTTTCATAAACTTTTCCACCACGATTAAAATCGTAAGTTACTTGTTTTGTATTGTTATCATATAAAACTGATTGAATTCTTGAATATGGACAAACATAAACACAGAAGTTTTCTTTCATAAAAACAATATCATAGATTAAAAATAGGGCAACACTTATAATAAATAAAATCATAAAACTATGATTTAAAGGGTCTTGTATATAAGCAAAAAAATCTTCAGGTGGAACAAAATATAACATAAAGTTTGAAGAGATTATCAAAGTAATAATTCCCCATAAAATTAAAGATATATATTTTTTAATTTGATTTGATTTTTTATTGTAGTCTATCTCTTTTTGTTTGTTTTTAATTCTTCTTAAATCTAAGATAGTACTTTCTATTAAATCTCTATAGATAACTCTAAAAATAGTTTGCGGACATGCCCACCCACACCAAATTCTTCCTAACATAGAAGTCATAGCAAAAATACCTATAAATAGGAACATAAGTAAAAATGGCATTACATAAAGTTCACTAACATTAAATACAATTCCTAAAAAATGAAATTGTAATTTGTCAAAAGATAACAATAATAAATGATTGTCATTTATTGTTATAAATGGTATTAGCATTATTAAAATTGTGCTAATAGAGTATACTAAATATCTTTTTTTAGAATAAGACATATAAAGCTCCTTTTGTTTTTTTTATCTTAAAAAAATATGGTGTTTATTTGGTGGTATCTAAAAAATATATTGCATATTTTTTTTATTAGCAGTATAATTTCGCCAATTTATAAGAGGAAAAAAGTGTGGGAAAATTAAAATATATACTTATATTTTTGTTAGTAGGTTTAGTTGATTTGTTTGCAGGAAACAGATATGACATCAAATCAGGAATTGTTGAATATGAAATTATTGGTAATACTGAAGGTGGAGCAAAAGGTGATACTATAAGTGGAACTAGTAAATTGTATTTTAAAGATTTTGGTAATTTAGAATTAACAGATGAAAGAATTATTCAAACAATAATGGGAGAAAAAGAAGAAGAAAGAACTATCTCTAAAATTGTTAATGAAAAGCTACTTACTGTTGATTTTAATGATGAGGTTATCTATTCTCAAAAGTTAGTTTTAGATGAAGAAAATCCAATTCAAAATATTAAAACTTATGATTCTTTTGTTCAAATGGGTGCTAAAAATCTAGGAACTGAAGAGATATTAGGATACAAATGTGATGTTTGGCAATTAGGTGAAGATAAAATTTGGGTTTATAAAACTGTACCATTAAAACAAGTTAGTCAATCTTTAGGTATGGTTCAAATTCAACAAGCAAAATTTGCTGTTTTTAATGTAGATATTAAAGATGATAAATTTAAACTTCCATCTTTCCCTGTAAAACCAATTGAAGAGATAATTGGTAGTGAAGATAATGAAGAAGATGCACCAAACATCTCTCCATCAAATAAAAAATAAAGATTGTGCATTTCGCACAATCTTCTAAAAAAATCTAATTTAAACTTTTTGTTTTATCTTTAGTAAGAAGATAAACAGCTATTAAAAATGAAATCGAACCTAAGAACGTATTTGTAAGAATTAGTGAACCAACACTAAAGAATAGGGCAATTAAAGAGTATGACTTTTTATTTGTTATAAATGCAATCACAGCTACTAAAATAGTAACAAATCCAATATAACCAAAATAAACAGCTGCTCCCATAAAATCTTTTATCTCACAAGATAAAGATGCAGAGTTTAGATTACACTCAATTGCTAGAGCTTTATTTGATACAAATCCGTATTTAAATGCAAGGAATATTGCTGCAAATACTAATGTATAAATTCCTAACTCTTTTAAATCACATAAAGAGATATTTTTACTTGTACCTTTATTTAAAATATAAGCAAATACTAATGCTAAAATAACCCAAATATTAGAGAAAATATTTAAAAAAGTTTCATTGTATATTGTAATAATCGAACCAATAACTAAAACTACCGCTAATACTTTTTCAAATTTACCAAAATTTAATTTTGAATATTGATTTTTATATAACCAAATAAACGAAATAGCTAAAATGATAAATCCATAAATTTCAAAATTTTCATATCTTCCATTGAAAGCTAAATTCATAGTTAAAATGAAAGCAATAAATGAAGCTAAATAGAAAAATAGACTTGGAATAACATCTGTTCTTTTTTCTTTTATTATGTATGAAAGCATAAAATAATAAACAAAAATTTGTGTTAATAATACAAAGAATGCCCATAAAAACTCTAAATAGTTTCTAGCAATAATATTATATTGTTCAACTTGCAACATATAAAGTATTGCAAAAGAAGTATTTACAAAAGTAAATAGGAAGATTTTTTTAGTTGAAATATTTTTATCTTTAAGTAATAAAGAAAAAATAAGGATTAAAACTAATGAACCTAATGCTAAATATTTATAATTTGGGAAATTTGAAACATCTCCACTAAATACATTTTTATCTTCTCTATCTTTATCAAATAATCCCCAGAAACCACCAACAGCACCTTCACTAACTCTTTTCCATGGTTGATCAAATGCTTCAATGATATTATAATTCCAGTTTTTCTCTTGAGCTAAAGAGACAAAATCTCTTACAAACTTTGCTTGGTTGATTTTACTTGGTAAGGCATCTTCTCTCATTCTTCCTTCACTTGGCCAACCTGTCTCACCAATTAAAATATTTGAAGTTCCTAAAATTTGTTCAACTTCATGTCTAACATCAGCTAAATGTTTGATTGATTCATCTATATTCATTGGGTCATCTTCCCAATAAGGTAAAATATGAATAGTTACAAAATCAGTTACTTCTTTGATACTTGGGTGTTTTAACCAAAATTCCCAAACATCTGCATAAGTTACTTTTACATTTGGAAGAGCAGTTTTTACCTCTTGAATATATTCATAAAGTTTTTTATCAGAGATATCTCCTCTTAATAAAACTTCATTTCCAACAATCACAGCTTTTACAATTTCAGGATTTTCATTTACTAATTTAATTAGAGTTGATATTTCATCTTTTGTTTGTTTTTCATCTGAACTAACCCATGCACCCATTAGCATTTGAAGATTAAATTCACGTGCAATTTTTGGAACAAGTTCTAAACCAACTGTTGAATAAGTTCTAATACAAGTTGTGTATTTAGAAAGAAGTTTCAAATCATTTCTTACTTGTTCTTCTGAAATTACTAAACCTTTATCAAATAAGAAAGGTGATTCATCTTTTGCAAATGGTGCATACGAAACACATTGAAGTTTTGAAAAAGAGTTTGAATCATCTTTTAATATAGCTTTTGCTCCTAAAAAGTACCAAAAGAATAGAGCAACAAAAACACTACATAGTGTTAAAAATATTTTTTTCATTTTTTTCCTAATTTCTAATTTGACCTGAACCGTAAACTTTATATTTAAATGTTGTTAAATCATTTATTCCCATTGGTCCTCTTGAATGAAGTTTGTTTGTTGAAATACCAACTTCAGCTCCAAGTCCAAATGCTCCACCATCAGTAAATCTTGTACTTGCATTTGCATAAACACAAGCAGCATCAACTTCATTTAAAATCTATTTACTGTTGTATAGTTTTCACTTAAAATTGATTCAGAGTGTCCTGAACCATGTCTTTGAATATGTGTAATTGCTTCATCCATATTTTTTACAATTTTAATATTTAAAATATTTGCTAAATATTCTGTATCAAAATCTTCTAAAGTTGCTGGAATTACTTTGATGTATTTTAAAGTTTCTGCACAACCTTTTAAAATAGTTCCTCTTTCTGAAAATGCATCTTCTAATCCATTTATTATGTATGGAGCTATATCTTCGTGAATTAACAGAGTTTCTATAGAGTTACAAGCACTTGGTCTTTGGCATTTTGCATTAGTTACTATATCAATGATTTTTGCAGCAGCTGCATCTTTATCGATATAAATATGACAAATTCCTTTATCATGTTTAATAACTGGTATAGATGAGTTTTCACTTACAAATCTTATTAATGCTTCTCCACCTCGTGGTACAATTAAATCAACAAATTTATCTTGTTTTATAAGTTTTGCAACACCTTCTCTACTTGAATCAGGAAGTAGTGAAATAGCTTGTTCTGGAAGTTTGTTTTTTGTTAATACTTCTCTTAAAACCATAGCAATTGCTTTATTTGAGTGTTCGGCTTCTTTCCCACCTTTTAAAACACATACATTTCCACTTTTAAAACAAAGAGCTGCTGTATCACTTGTTACATTTGGTCTACTTTCATAAATGATTCCAATTACTCCAATTGGAATAGATACTTTTTGAATATTTAATCCATCTTTTGTAACCCAACCATCTAAAATTCTTCCAACAGGTTCTGTTTGAGATGCAATTTGTCTAATTGCATCAGCCATATCTTTTACTCTATCACCTGTTAAAAGTAATCTATCAAGTAAAGCTTCTCCTAAATTATTTAATCTTGCTTCACTCATATCTTTTTCATTATGTGATATTATAAAATCACAATGATTCATTAAAGCATCTGCCATTTCGTTTAAAACTTTATTTTTTACAGCAGTACTTAGATTTGCAATAGTTCGGCTAGATTTTTTAGCCTCTTCTAAAAATGCTTGCATAGTAATTCCTACAATTAAAATTTATTTTTTGTTATTTGGTATATATTTGAAGAATAGATATAAAACTGCTAACATTACAATTACAGTTAAAACACCTACAAAAGTTAGTTCTACTTCGGGGCCTGCGCCTCTTTGATAGTTTTTAGGTACAAATAAAATCATTGAAGATAACAGCATAAACGAACCAGTGATTACTGCTATTAAATGGGCAAAAATTTTATGAAATTTTGTGCTATAAAAATCTTTTACCATTTTCCATGTCATTGCTGAAGCTGTAATTACAATAATTAGTACAATGATTTTTTCATATTGTGCTTCCAATAATCTTCCCTTATTTAAAATTTGCGTATTTAATGTATAGTATACTTAAATAAGACTTTGTTACGGCTTTCTCTTTAAAAAACTTATTTTTTAAGAGATTAAATAATTTACTGATTACAAATCCCACTATCTTTTAACATATCTTTTATTTGTTTACATTTGTTGTTATCAATATACAAATGTAGCCAAGACTCAACCCAATAAGGAATGTTCCTTCCATTGTTTCCCCACGAGTTTACACTTTGATATTTTAACCCCAAATGCTCAGAAAATGTGCGTTTATTGAAGTTTGCCTTTTTTAATAATAATTTGAAATTATCCTTATCCATCTTACTTCCAAAAATAATATGCAAAAGTATATCATAAATTTAAAAAAAATATATAAAAATATATATTATTTAAGTATATTATTATTTAAAATTTAATATTATTTTCATACGAAAATACTAGGATTCAAAAATGAGAATAAAAGCATTTTTAACAAGTGGAAGATTCAAAATCATCAAAGTATTTAAATTTGATGAAATGAAAGCAATAGCAGCAGCTTATCCACGTTGGGAGTATATTCTTTAAGTTGTTTTCTAAAATTTAGAAAACTTTTTATAAATAATGGCTATTTAAAGCCATTATTTAATATCTTTATCTTTATAAAAAATCACTTTTTTAAAATTTTGTTAATTGTTAAATGCTAGAATAAAATAAATTTAATTGGAAAAAACATGGGAATAAAAGATAAATTAAAAGAAAATTCTAATAAGTTATTAAATATAGCGAGTGAAAATGCCACAAAAGCATTTGATTATCCAAAAATAAAAAGCCAACAATTAAAAGATGCAATAAATTCAAAAATTAGAGAAAAAGCTGTTCTTGCAACAAAAGCTAGACTTGTTGAAAATCATAAAACTTTTGATGATTATAGTGATGAAGAGTTAGAAATAATAATTGCTGATGAAGAGAGAAAAATAGTTGATGATTTAAAAACAAAATCTTTAGTGGTTGCACTTGCTGCTCTTGGTTTAAACTTTTTTGTCTAGGAATTAAAGATGTTCAAGCAAGTAAAATCCGCAGTTTTTTGGTATTACTTATTCAAATTTAGAAAAAGAGTCACATTTGTTGCACTTCTTTTAATCATTGCTTTGTTTGCAAATATAATTTATGGTGATGTTGTTGAGTATTTAAAACTAAAAGATAAACTTCAATATTTAGAAATTGCACTTATTTCAAAATGGGTGATTATTATTTTTAATTTAGTTTTTTCAATATATCTACTTTTAACAATGTTTAAAAATGAAGAAAAAATTGAAGAGAAAAAAGTAAAAAAAGAAAAAGTAAGAGAACCAATCAAAGAAGAAAAGTTTACAGATAGAGAAAAAGAGTTTTTATATAAAAAAAAGATTCGTTCAAAAGCTGATTTATTAGTAGAAAAATAGAAGTTTAAATTTCTTCTATTTTTTCTTCGTTTTTTATATGAAGAGTTTGAGTAGGGTAGGCAAATTCGCAGTTATTCTTTTCTACAAGTTTTGCAATTTCAACTATAACTTCTTCTTTTGTTTCTAACCATTCTTCCCATACTGGACTTTTTGAAAAACAATAAATTAAAATATCAATTGATGAACTAGAATATTCATCAATAAAAACTAATAAAGTATTTTTTATACCTTCTAAATCCTCTTTTTTTATAGCTTCAAAAGCTTTTGTTTTTGAGATGTTAATCGTTTTATTAGATGCAATTTTTGGATGATTTAATAACATATCTTGAATATCATGTTTTAATCTAACAATATCTTCCATTTTACTTTCATATGTTATACCAATACTCATTTTTATTCTTCGTCCAATTTTTCTTTTTGACCAGTTCATAATATGAGCATTTGCGATTTGTGAATTTGGAACAGTAATCATCGCATTATCAAATGTTCTAATTCTTGTTGTTCTCATTCTAATATCAACAACAGTTCCTTCAAAATCATCTGTTCTAATCCAATCACCTTGAGAAAAAGAGTTATCAGTCATAATATTTAATGAAGCAAAAAAGTTTGCTAGTGTATCTTTTGCAGCAAGTGCGATAGCAATACCCCCAACTCCAAGAGAAGCTGCAATGGCTTTTACATCAATTCCTAGTTGAGTAAATAAAAATAAAACAACTATCAAAATTAACACTACTTTGATTATTTTTAAAATAAAAACAATCATCTCTTTTCTTACATTTTGATATTTTTCAAGTAAATTTTGTGCATATATAGAGATACTATTGTCTAAAATCGCATAAATTGCCCAAGTTAATAAAGCCATATAAATTGTATTTATCCAAGGCATTACGTTGTTTATGAAAGTTTGGTCTTTTACTAAAATAAACATTGAAAGTTGTAATGAGAAAAGATATAAACTATAAATTAAAGGTGAATTTATGGCATCTTTTAGATGATATAAAATATTTTCTTCTAAATTCTGATTTTTGTTTTTAATAAAAAATCTTGATAAAAAATTTGTGATTAAAACTATTAAATATCTATTTATTAATCTAAAAAATAGAATTATCAATGAAGCAATAGTTAATTCACCAATTGAAAAATTTAAATGATAAGAAGTTAATGAAGAGATAAAAGATATACCTTTTATATTATCAATTTTATTCATTAAATATTTTAGATTAAACTCATCAATAAAAAAGTTTGATGCTCTAAATTTTTGTATATTTGAATATAAGTATTGCAAAACAAAAAGTTGAGTATGTTTTTGATTGTAAAGTTCTATATAATTATCAACTAAATCAGAAGAAACTTTATTTGTATTTACATTTTTTAATTCACTTTCATATAAAGATTTATATTCATCTAAATTAAAAGTTTGAATAAATTTAATATTTGTATTTAAAAGATCTTCAAAATATTTTTTATTTCTAAACTCTTGTTTTCCAATAATGATATTTTTTAGAGTTGTTTCATAAGTAGATTTTTCTTTTAAAAATTCAACTTTTATTTCATCTCTTTTAACTGCAAGTGAATTTCCTTGAAGATTATTTGCATTTATTCTATTTGTTAAAAAATTAATCTCATTATCATAATAATTTTTATCAGGTAAAGTTGCTAAATATGATTCATTATTTATATTATTTATGATTTCATCAACTATTTTACTTTGTGAATCAATTTGTTCTTCAATATTTTGTGTGATTTCTTCGCTATTAGATTGCTCAATAGGTTTTAAAGTTGCTTGTTGTTGAGTCTCTTTTGTTAAAAGTTTTATAGGAGTAGTTGGCGTTTGAATATCTTCTGCAAATATTAAAATAGGTAAAAATAAAATTATAAATAGATATTTATAAAAATTTGACATAAAATTCCTTTATAGATTTTTGAGAATTATAGTATTTTTATAATTAGTAAAACTTGACTTTAAGTGGCTATTTAAGGTTTTTTGGGATATTCGGAGGGAAACTAAAGACAAATTGTCTTTAGTTTCAAATTTTATAAGTATTTATTTAATTTTTCTTCAAGAGTAGTTTTATTTGTAGCACCAATTAGTTGATCAACAACTTTTCCATCTTTAAAGAAAAGAATAGTAGGAATAGATCTTACTTGATATTGTGCAGTTAAATCAGGTTCTTCTTCTGTATTTACTTTACAAATATTTGCTTTTCCTTCAAAATCTTCAGCTAATTGGTCAATAGTTGGAGCTAACATTCTACAAGGTCCACACCAAGGTGCCCAAAAGTCAACTAATGACACACCTTCTTTTATCGTATCTTCTATATTATTTTGATTTAATTCTAAATATTTTCCCATGATGAATCCTATAATTTATTTTCATTTTTAGCTAAGTATTCAGCAACACCAGCAGTATTTGCTTTCATACCTTCGTCACCTTTTGCCCAACCAGCAGGACAAACTTCACCATGCTCATTTGTAAATAACATTGCATCTACCATTCTAATCATTTCATCAACATTTCTTCCAAGTGGTAAATCATTGATTACTGCATGTCTGATAGTTCCATCTTTATCAATTAAGAATGAACCTCTAAGTGCCACAGAATCACCAAATAATACATCATAATCTCTAGAAATTTGTTTACTTAAATCTGCAACCATTGGGAATTTTACTCTTCCAATTCCACCATTTTCAACTGCTGTTTCTCTCCATGCAAAGTGAGAGAATTGAGAATCAACTGAACAACCTATAACTTGAATTCCTCTTGCTTCAAATTCATCAACTCTTTTAGAGAAAGCTATAATTTCAGATGGACAAACAAACGTAAAATCTAAAGGCCAGAAAAATAATACTGCACCTTTTTCACCAATATTTTCATATAAATTAAAATTCTCAACAATTTGACCATCTGCAAGTACAGCTGTTGCTGTAAAATCTGGAGCTTTTTTTGTAACTAACATTTTTTAAATCCTTTTTTATTTTATAAATTTTTATATATTTTGTATTGGAATTATATAGGAATAAACTTAAAACATTATTAATAATATTTATTATTGGAAAAACTTTTTCCTCAAATGGAAATAAAAAAAGAGTTATAAGTAAAAGGTTTCCCTTTTACTTATTTAAATCGAATCTATCAAGATTCATAACTTTTGTCCATGCATTAATAAAATCTGTTACAAATTTTTCTTTTGCATCTTCTTGTGCATAAACTTCTGCTATTGCTCTTAATTGTGAGTTTGAACCAAAAACTAAGTCAACTCTACTTGCTGTAAATTTCACTTCACTACAAGCTCTATTTCTTCCTTCAAACTCTTCTTCATCTTCATTTACGCTTTTCCAAGTCATATTCATATCAAGTAAATTTACAAAGAAGTCATTTGTCAAAGTTCCAACTCTATATGTAAATACACCTTTTTTAGAATTAGAAAAATTTGCTCCTAAAGCTCTCATTCCTCCAACTAAAACAGTCATTTCTGGTGCAGTTAAACTTAAAAGTTGAGCTTTATCAATCAATAATTCTTCTGCACTAACTGCATATTTTTTCTTTTGATAATTTCTAAAACCATCTGCAATTGGTTCTAAATGAGAGAATGAATCAACATGAGTTTGTTCTTGTGTAGCATCAGTTCTACCTGCATTAAATGGCACTTTTATATCAAAACCTGCATTTTTTGAAGCTTTCTCAACAGCTGCACTTCCAGCTAAAACTATTAAATCAGCAAGAGAAACTTTTTTAGAATTTGAATTATTAAACTCTTTTTGAATCTCTTCAAGTTTAGAAATAACTACACTTGTACCTTGATTTGCTTCCCAATCTTTTTGTGGAGCAAGTCTAATTCTTGCACCATTTGCACCACCTCTTTTATCAGAGTCTCTATATGTTGAAGCTGATGCCCAAGCTGTATAAACTAACTCAGAAATCGTTAAACCAGAAGATAAGATTTTAGTTTTTAAATTTTCAATATCATTATCATCTATTAATTCATAATCAACTTTTGGAACAACATCTTGCCAGATTAAATCTTCTTCTGGAATTTCAGGTCCTAAATATCTCGATTTTGGCCCTAAATCTCTATGTGTTAGTTTAAACCAAGCACGTGCGAATGCATCTGCAAATTCTTCTGGATTTTCATGGAATCTTTTTGAAATTGGTCCATAAATTGGGTCTAATTTCATAGCCATATCAGCTGTTGTCATAATAGTTTTAACTTTTTTATTTGGATTATGTGCTGATGGTGCTAGGTGTTCTTCTTTTGGATTAACTGGACTCCATTGCCAAGCTCCTGCTGGAGATTTTTCAAGATTCCACTCATAAGCAAATAAAATATCAAAATATTCATTATCCCATCTTGTTGGATTTGCAGTCCATGAACCTTCTATTCCACTTGTAATTGTGTCATCACCTTTACCGCTTAGAAATTTACTTAACCATCCTAAACCTTGAGCAATAATTCCTTCTGCTTCTGGTTCTGGTCCAACATTTGAGGCACTTCCTGCACCATGACATTTCCCAAATGTATGTCCAGCTGCAACAAGAGCAACTGTTTCTTTATCTCCCATTGCCATTCTTGCGAAAGTTTCTCTTATATCTTTCCCTGAAGCTAAAACATTTGGTTCACCGTCTGGTCCTTCTGGATTTACATAGATTAATCCCATTTGTACAGCTGCAAGTGGATTTTCTAAATCTCTATTTCCTGAATATCTACTATTTTCTTTTTCGCTAGTTGCAAGCCACTCTTTTTCATTTCCCCAATAGATATCTTCTTCTGGTTCCCAAACATCAACTCTTCCACCTGCAAATCCAAATGTTTTTAATCCCATTGATTCTAATGCAACATTTCCTGCAAGTATCATCAAATCTGCCCAAGAGATTTTATTTCCATATTTTTGTTTTATAGGCCATAAAAGTCTTCTTGCTTTATCTAAGTTTGCATTATCTGGCCAACTATTTAAAGGTGCTAGTCTTTGATTTCCTGTTGCTGCTCCACCTCTACCGTCACCTGTTCTATATGTTCCTGCACTATGCCAAGCCATTCTTATAAATAATGGTCCATAATGCCCATAGTCAGCAGGCCACCAATCTTGTGAATCTGTCATAAGTTCAGTTAAATCTTTTTTTAATGCATAATAATCAAGTTTTTTAAACTCTTTTGCATAATCAAAATCTTTTCCTAAAGGATTAACTTTATTGGATTGTTGAGAAAGAATTTTTAAGTTAAGCTGATTTGGCCACCAATCTTTATTATATGTACCTTTATTGCTTGTTGCTGGATTACCACCACCAAGACCTGTTATTGGACATTTTCCACCCATAATACACCCCTTAAAATAAGATTTAGATTTATTAAAATCCTTACAACGAGTTTTACATAATGAAACTAAAAAATAAGTTAATTGATAATAATTATTATTGAATATATTTTATTTATAAAATGATTAGGAGTTAATTTTTTGGTGCGGACGGCGGGACTTGAACCCGCACAAGCTTAGCTCACCACCACCTCAAGATGGCGTGTCTACCATTCCACCACGTCCGCAAATAGGATTGAAATGTTACTATCATAATACTTAAATTCATATCAAGTATTATGATAGTTTTAGTTATTTATCTCTAAATTTTTTTTCGTTTACTGTTGCTAATATTTTTTGTGCAATATTTGATGTGTTTATTGCAATATCATGTGTTTGAGTTGCTATTGAGGCATTGTTTTGAGTCTGTCTATCTAGTTTTGTAACTACATCATTTATTTGTTCTATGCTGGTTCTTTGTTCTTTTGATGAAATTGAAATATCATGGATAACTTCAGTAGTTTTAGATATATTTTCTTTTAATTTAACATATCCTTTTATCATGTCATCAGCTATTTTTTTACCACTATCAGTCTTACTTGTTGCATTTTCTACTAGCTCTTTAATCTCTTTTGCAGCTTCTGCTGACCTTGATGCTAAATTTCTAACTTCTTGTGCAACAACAGCAAATCCACGTCCTGCTTCACCAGCAGTTGCTGCTTCAACAGCTGCATTTAAAGAAAGAATGTTTGTCTGGAATGCTATTTGGTCAATTATTGTTATCGCATCTGCAATTGCTTGTGTTTGTTCATTAATTGAATCCATTGATTCAACTGTGATATTTGCAAGTTTTTGTCCATCTTCTATAGAAATAGATAACTCTTTTGAATGATTTGCCATTATTGAAATTCGTTCTGTATTATTTATTACTGTACTTGTTATCTCTTCTAGAGCTGCAGCTGTTTCTTCTAAAGATACCGCTGTTTCATTTGATGCTTTATTTAATAAATTTACATTATTAAGTAAAAGATTTGAACTTTCATCTAAGACAATACCATTTGATTTATTTTCTTGAAGCATTTGATTTATAATATTTGATAAATTATTTAACCCAATTGCAACATTACCTGTTGGATTTTGTACATTATTAACAAAATTTAATTTTGAATACTCTTCAAGTGAAGTTAAAATACTATTAATATCTTGATTAACATTTACACTAATAGTTTTTATCATATCATTTAACATACTTTTTAATTCATTAAGAGATTCATTTGAGCTTTCTTGTTTTATTTGTAAATCTAAATTACCTTCTTTTACTCTATTTACGATATTTTTAACTTCATCTATAAGAGCTTTATCTTCTTCTAAATTTTTTGCAATAATTTCCATTTGTTTATCAATTTCAAAAGCCATTTTCCCTAATTCATCATTTGTATTAATATTTAACTTAATGATATTTTTTTCTTCACCTTTTAGATATTTGAAGAAGAAATTTAATCCATTTTCAAAAGTTTTTAATGGAGATAAAATTTTAACTAAAGCATAAAATAAAATTCCAAGAATAATAATCAGTAGGAAAACATATAAAAATATTTCTTTTACTAGATTTTTATTGATTTTTTTAGAAATGGCGTTTTTATCTAGTTGAATAATCAACTTCCAATCTGTAATAGGGATATTACAGTATGCGATTAATTGAGGATTATTATTTAGTAATGCTTCAGAAAAATGTAATTGATTATTTGATTTTACTTGTTGATATATTTCACTTTGTTTTTCAAACTCTTTTTCATCTTTATGAATTATTGTTTTTCCTAAAGAATCAGTTAAATATGCAAAACCTTCTTCTTCAAGATTTATATTTAAAACAGTATTTATAACTGTATCAAGTGAAATATCTGAACCAATAACTCCAATAATTTTTCCATCTTTTTTTATAGGTGCTGATACTGAAATAACTAGTTTTTTTGTAGAAAAATCTATATAAGGTTCACTAATACCTGAATTATTTGTTTCTACGGCTTTTTTATACCATGGTCGTTTTCTTGAATCATAATCATGTGTTTGAGGAGTTCTAAATGAACCATCAAATTGTAAAAAATTACCATTTTCTCCAATTCCAAGATATAATCCTGAGAACTTTCCAGCAAGATTTCCTAATCTTAATTTATCAATAATCTCTTTATTTTTTACATCTAAAGGTAGTGCTGAGATTTCGCTTGCAACAGCTTCAACAATATCGATTTTTGATTGTAAATAATTGTTAATAGATTTTGAAGTTTCTTGTGCTAAATCTAACTCTTTTTGTTTAATTAAATTATATTCTGAACTGTAATTATTATAAGTGTTATAAAATCCTAATATAATAAATGAGATAGAAATACTAAGAAGAGTCAAAATAAGAAGTTTATTTTTTATAGTAGTGCTTTTCAACTTTTTTCCTTTTTATATTTAAAAAGGAATTTTACTTTTAAAGAGTGTCAAAAAGGTGTCAAATAGACAAAAAAAAAGGTCAAGAAGAAAACTTCTTGACCTTTCGAGTTTTATTAAATCTGTAGATTTAAAGATTACCCTAAAAATGGATTTGCATATAATGCAATCATAGCAACAACAAGTGCATAAATAACTTGTGCTTCGATCATCGCTAAAGCAATGAACATAGTTGTCATTAATTTTCCACCTAAACCTGGGTTTCTAGCAGTACCAGCAATAGTTGCAGCAGCAGTATTACCCATACCAATAGCACCACCAAGTGCAGCAAGACCTAATCCAATTCCAGCAGCAACTACAGAGTATGCTTTTAAAGTTTCATTTACAACAGCTTCATCAGCAGCGAATGCAAAACCAGCGATAGCTAGCATTAAAAGAACGATTTTTTTCATTTCTTTTTCCTTATATAAATTTTTATTTCCAAAGTCTGTTCGGCTTGCGTATCCCTACTTAACACTTTGTGGACGAGATTATAAAGAAAGAAAACTAAAAATTAGCTAAAGCGATTTTAAATAGTTATTTTTATAAACAATTTGTTATAATTTTCTCACTTTATCAAAAGGGTTGTGCTTATGCAAAAATTATTTTTCTCATTAACAATTTTAATAGTTTTGATTATTGGTTCAATATATGGAACTTTATTTACTAAATACGGAAATAGCATCATTTCTTCATATATAGAAAGTAAAGTAAATAATGAACAAGAAAAAGTGAAGTTAAAAGTAAATAATTTTATATTAACCCTAAAATCTATAGATTTTAATGCCGTTATTAATGAAGATTCTTATATCAATATTTCTGGTGATTTATCAATTTTTAAAAAGAGTGTAGATTTAAAATATGATATAAAAATTGATGATTTATCTACATTAAAAAATTTAATGCATCAAGATTTAAAAGGAAAATTTTATACAAATGGTATTTTTAAAGGAAATAATCAAGATGCAATTATCCAAGGATTCTCAAATCTTGCAAGTAGTCAAACAAAATATTATATAAATCTAAATAAGTTTGAAGTAAACAATGTTCAAATAGATTTAAAAGATGGAAAAATTGAAGAACTATTAGCTTTAGCAAATAAACCACAATATTTAAAAGGATATTTAAACATTAACGCAAATATTAAAAATATTGATGTAAACAATTTAGATGGAGTTTTTGTAGCAAATCTATCAAAAGGTATATTGAATAATGATATTTTTAATAAAGAGTTCAATCAAACTTTATCTTCACCAATAAATTTCCAAGGGGATATAAATGCTTCTTTATTTGGAAATAGGGCAGAAGTAAAATCTGAATTATTAACATCTATTGCAGATATTTACTTAGATAAAACAATAATAGATTTAAACAATAAAAAACTTTTTAGTGACTATAAAGTTGATATAAAAAATTTAAATAGATTAGAGGGGATTTTAGGAAGAAAATTAAATGGAGAATTTTCAAATATAGGTAAAGTTTCTATGGAAAATTCTGTTGTATCAATTGATGGAACTTCAAATATTTTTGAAAGTACAACTACATATAAATTAGATTTAAAAGATTCTATTGCTCAAAATATTAATTTTAAAATCGAAAATGCAAAAATAGAAAAAGTTTTACATATGTTAAATGAGCCAGTTTATTTAACGGGTGATTTTAATGTAAATGCTGATGTTAAAAACAGTTCATTAGAAAAATTAGATGGATTAATAGTTTCAAAAATATCAAATGCAAAAATCATAAATGAAGTTGTAAATGCAGTTTATAAACAAGAGTTGAGTGATGTAATAACTTTTGATTCAACAATAAATACTTCATTAGTTCCAAATCAAGCTATTTCTAAAATTGATGTTTTATCAAATATTGGAAAATTAAATTTAGAAAAAGCAGTTTATAATCTAGATAATAAATCATTTACTAGTGATTATTTTTTAAATATATTAGCTTTAGAAAAAATCAAAGGTTTAACAAATACAGATTTAAGAGGAGATATAGATTTAAAAGGTGAGGTTAAATCTGTGGATAATATTCTTTTCTTAACTGGAAATTCAAATTTTGCTGGTGGAAAATTGGATTTTAATTTAAAAGATGACATTTTTAACTTGAAATTAGATGACGCAAATATGAAAGAGTTATTATATAGAATGAATAAACCAGAGATATTTGATTCAAAAGCAAATGTAAATTTAGAATATGAATTATTGACAAAAAAAGGAAAATTAAAAGCAAATCTTTTAAATGGACATTTTTTACCAAATGATTATTCAAATATTGTAAGTCAACTAGCAAAATTCGATTTAACAAAAGAGATATATGAAACAGTTAAAATTGATAGTAATATAAATGAAAAACAAGTTATATCAAATCTAAATATGCAAAGTCCAAATACACAAATAAATACAACAGATGCATTACTTGATTTTGAGAAAAATTTAATTGATGCAAAATTAAATACTCAAATTAAAACTAGTAGTTTTTTAATTACATTAAAAGGTGATATGAAAAAACCAAATATCTCTTTAGATACTAAAGAATTATTAAAAAATGAGATAGAAAAAAATAGAGATAAAATAGAAGAAAAATTAAATAAAGTTCTAGATAAAAATATAAAAGATGAGAAAACAAAAGATATTATAAATAATTTAAAAAGTATATTCTAAATATTTATGATAATAATTATCACTTTAAGAGAGGATAAAGTTTTTTTTTGATTTAATTCATTATGATAATTAATATTAAAATTAACAAAAGGAATTAGATTATGAATTTAACTAAAAAAGTGTTAGTTTCGTTTTCTGTTGTTGCAGCTATTGCATTAACTTCTAATGCTGCAACTAATACTGAACCAAAAAAACTTGAAGTAACTCAAGTAAAATCTATCTTACAAGCATATTCAGATATTGCTTTAGCAAATTATAGTGATGCTTTAAAAGATGCAAAAGCTTTAAAAACAGCAATAGATACATTTAGCAAAAATCCTACACAAGTAAATCTTGATGCTGCAAAAAAAGCTTGGTTAGAATCAAGAGAGTCTTATGGACAAACTGAAATCTTTAGACTTGCAAATGGTCCTGTTGATGCAGAAGAGGGATGGGTTTCTGAAGCTTATGGTTCATTAGAAGGACAAATTAATGCTTGGCCATTAGATGAAAATATGATTGATTATACAATTGATGCTGATGGAAAATTAACTTCAGGAAATATTATTGATACTGTTGGAAAATTTAATCCAGGTGGAGAAGAATCAAAAGAAGTAGATGTAACAAAAATTACAGCTGATGCTTTAGGTGAATTAAATGAAAATGGTGGTGATGCAAATGTTTCAACTGGTTACCATGCAATTGAATTTTTATTATGGGGACAAGACCAAGATTATTCAAACTTTATGACAGATGCTGTAACTCCAGGTGCTATGACAGCGGGACAAAGACCACTTACAGATTTTACAACTGATAAAAATGCAAAAAGAAGATTGGCTTATTTACAAGCATCAACAACAAAACTTGTAGATGATTTAGCTGTTATTACTTCTGCTTGGGAAAAAAATGTAAAAGGAAATAATGGTTTATACCAAGCTGCATTAAAAGGTGAGTTAAAAGGAAAAGAAGCTTCAAAAAATATTGAAAGTTCTGAAGCAATGAAACAAATTATTGCAGGAATGGGAGTATTTATTAAATCTGAATTAGCAAATGAAAGAATTGCAGTTGCAGTTTTAACTCCAAGTGAAGAAGATGAACACTCTTGTTTTTCAGATAATACACACAGAGATATTGCAAATAACTATTTAGGGTTTAAAAATATTTTAACTGCAACTTATAATGGTAAAAAATATGGAAAAGCTCTTTTAGATGCAACTGATGCTGAAACAAAAGCTAGAATTGAAAAATTAATGGCATCTATTGAAGATAAAATCAATAGTATTGATGAAGTTGCAAAAACTAAAGCTCATTTTGATTATCAAATCAGACCAGAAAATGAACAATCAAAAGTTATTGTAAAACTTAAAAATGAGATGAGAAAACTTGGTGATGAAATGGTTAATGTTGCAGCTGCTAATGGAATTAGTCTAACTACTGAAGATGTAACGGATGCTGAAGAAACAAAAATCTAATTTTTTAACTATTAAAAAAGTAATTTTATTAAAAAGCCTTGTAGCAATATTTGCTACAGGGCTTTTTGCAGTTAATAGTGATAGTAAATTTTTATCAAGTGATAAAAATAGTTCTTTATTGCTAAATCCTATTTCATCATTGAGTGATAGTGAATATGATAAATTTATTCTTGGAAGAAGTTTTTTTACAATTCCATGGGTTGAAGCTCCAAGTGTTACAACGGCACGTGATGGTTTAGGACCACTTTTTAATGCAAATACTTGTGTAAATTGTCATCCTAAAAATGGAAGAGGAACTCTAATTGCAGAGCAAAATATGACTTCAAGATCATTAGTTGCAAGATTATCAATAAGATCAGATAATAGTCCTGAACATCAAGAACTTTTGAAATATAAAGGTTTTATTCCTGAACCAGTTTATGGAAATCAGTTGGCTATAAATGGTATTTTTGGAGTAGATTTTGAAGGAAAAATCAAAATAGATTTTGAAGAGATTGAAGTGAGTTTTCCTGATGGTGAAAAACAAACTTTATTAAAACCAAAATATAATCTAGAAAATTTAAATTATGGAGAATTGCATAAAGATGCAAATATTTCATATAGAATTGCACCTAGTTTAAATGGAATGGGATTAATCAATCTTATTTCAAAAGATGATATTTTAAAACACATTGATGAAAATGATGATAATAATGATGGAATATCTGGTCGAGCAAATTATGTTTATTCAAATATTACAAAAAAAACAGAGCTTGGAATTTATACTTGGAAAGCAAGTGTGGCATTTTTAAAAGAACAAGTTGCCGGTGCTGCAAACAATGATATGGGATTAACTACAACTATTTTCCCAAATGATAATTGTACAGAATTTCAAAAAGAGTGTAATGAAGCTCCTAAAGCTAAAGAAGAGATAGATTTACCAGATGAAAGATTAGAGGCTGTTTCTTACTATTTAAAAAATATAAAAGCATATTCGCCTAAAAAAACAAAAGAGTATGAAGAAGGTTTAGTTTTATTTGAAGCAATTTCATGTTCAAAATGTCACATTCCAAGTTTTGATACAAAATATGATTTTAAAGTGTCACCATTTTCAGATTTTTTATTACATGATATGGGTGATGATTTAGCTGATGGTAGAGTTGAATTTATGGCAAGTGGAAGTGAATGGAGAACAGCTCCTTTATGGGGATTAGCTTTACATGAAAAAATAAATAAAGAAAAACCTAGACTTTTACATGATGGAAGAGCTAGAAGTTTTCAAGAGGCAATTTTATGGCATGGTGGTGAAGCAAAAAATAGTAAAGAAAACTATATGAATTTACCAAAAGAACAAAGAGAAAAATTGATTAAATTTTTAGAGGAATTATAATGATAAAAAAGATTTTATTTTTGATGTTTTTCTGTACATCAATGATATTTGCACAAGATAGAGCACTTTTAAATATAGTTAAAAATGTATCTATTCCAAATGTAGAAGTAGCAATAAAAGATGCTAAAACTTTAAAAGAAGATATAAATGATAAAAATTTTACGAATTTTATCAAATCTTGGAAAAAAGTTGAAGCAATTTATTTTGCTGGAGAATTAGATGATACTTATTTAGATACACCAAGATTTATGGATGTTTTTAATAACCTAAAAGAGGATTTAAATTCTCAAATACAAAGGGTTATTGAAGGAAAAGATGAGCCAAAAAAAGCTTTATTTAAAAACTCTTTTAAAACTGTAAATGCATTAGAGTATGTTTTATACAATGATAAAGAGGTAACACAAAGAGAAAAAGAGTTGGCAAAAGTTATTTTGGATTCTTTAATTTCTCATTTAGAAGATATAAAAGGTGCATATGAAGAGTATTTAACATCAAAACCAAAAGATGAAAAACTTGAAAATGCAATTATCATTAATACTTTAATTGCAAGTTCATATAGATTAAAAGAGTGGAGAGTTGGAAATGCTGGTGGGTTATCTTCAAAATTCAAAAATGACCCAAAAAATGACAGAGCTGAATATTTCTTAAGTCAAAATTCGTTTGCAGCAATTGATGCAATTTTAGATGCACATAGAGAAATCTTAGAGAAGAAAGATTATTATGGATTTGCAGATGTTTCTAAAAAATTAGATGCACAAAAAGAGTTAGAAGTTGCACTTTTAAAAATAAATGAAGCAAAAGCAAATTTAATGAAATTGAAAAAAGATGATTTTTCAGATGCAAAAGATTTATTTACTAGTTTAAGAGAATTACACAATGCATATTATTTATCATTGATTGTAAAACTAGGACTTACAGCTAATGTTTTAGATGCGGATGGAGATTGATTAGATGGATGAACTTCTTGCACTTGATTATTTAACAAATCCAAGTAAAAGACTATATTGGCTTTATATTTTAAGTTCAATATTTTTAGCAATTATCTATTTTTATGTGACTAAAAAAAATAGTAGGGTAATCACTTCTTCAAAGTTGTGGTTACATCCAAGTGCAAAACTTGATTATTACTATATTTTTTTATCATATTTTATAAATATGATGTTGTTAATACCTTTTATAATGAGTGCAAAAAGTGTAGCTTTATTTGTAAATAAAGAGTTGTATTTATATTTTGATTATTATGAAAATGAGTTCTTTTCATATAAACAAATCGTTTTGATGTACACACTTAGTGTTTTTATTGTTAGTGATTTTACAAGATATTGGTTACATAGATTTTTACATACTATTCCAGTTCTTTGGGAATTTCACAAAGTACATCATAGTGCAAAGGTTTTAACACCAGTAACATTTTATAGAGTTCATCCCGTTGAAAATTTTCTTTTTGGACTTCGATACTCTTTAAGTGTAGGTGTTGTTACAGGAGTTTTTATTTATCTATTTGGAGCAAAAATAGATATTTATATGGTTTTTGGAGTTAATATATTTTTATTTATATTCTCTATATTTGGTTCAAATTTAAGACATTCACATGTGCCATTTTCATATGGAGCTGTTTTAGAGAAGTGGTTATTTTCTCCAAAACAGCATCAAATCCATCATGATAAAAAGCATTTTAATAAAAATTATGGTGGTTATATTGCTATATGGGACAGAATTTTTGGTTCTTTATTTTTGTCAAAAGATGTGAGAGTTTTAAAATTTGGTTTAAGACGTGAACAAATGAATGATTATATATCTTTAAAAGATTTAATTTTAAGACCATTTTCAAATTTACTAAAAAAAAGGGGGATTTAGTGAAAAAATCAAATTTATTAATTTCGGTGCTTTTAGCTTTTTCAAGTCTAAATGCTAGTGATGTTTTATCAAAAGAGGCTTTAGGTCAATCTTTATATTTTGATGTGAATTTATCGCATAATAAAACACAAAGCTGTTCAACATGTCATAATCCAAACGCAGGATTTGTTGATGATAGGGAAAATGGTATTTCAAAAATGGCTTCACTTGGTGATGATGGAAAATCTTTAGGTGATAGAGAAGCTCCAACTGCATCTTATGCAAAATTTTCTCCAAAATTTCATTTTGATGAGAAAAAACAAAAATATGTTGGTGGACAGTTTTGGGATGGAAGAGCAGCAACTTTAGAAGAACAAGCTGGTGGACCTCCACTTAATCCAATTGAAATGGGAATGGCAAGTAAAAAAGAAGTTGTTGAAAGAATTAAAGAAAACAATTTATATGTAAAATCATTTAAAAATATTTTTGGTGAAGATATTTTCAAAGATGAAAATAAAGCTTATGATGCGATGACTGTTGCAATTGCAAGTTTTGAAAGAACAGAAGAATTTTCTCCATTTGATTCAAAATATGATAGATATTTAAAAGGTGAATATGATTTAACTCCACTTGAAGATTTAGGAAAATCAATATTTTTCTCAAACAATAATAACTCATGCGCAAATTGCCATGTATTAAAAGGTGAAGATAAAGAGGGAGAAACTTTTACAAATTATGAATATCATAATATCGGAACACCAGAAAATAAAGAGTTAAGAGCTAAAAATGGTGTAAAAGCTATCGATGAAGGTTTGTTAGCAAATCCAAATGTAACAGATATAAATCAAAAAGGAAAACATAAAGTTCCAACGCTAAGAAATGTAGCTGTAACTGCTCCTTATATGCATAATGGTGTATTTAAAGATTTAAAAACTGTTGTTGAATTTTATGATAAATACAACAATAAAGATAGAACTATAAATCCAGAAACTGGAAAAGTTTGGGATGATGCTGAGGTTAAAGATACTATTTCATTAAAAGAATTAAAAGCAAATGCTTTAAATGATAGAAAAATTGAAGCATTAGTTGCTTTTATGAAATTATTAACTGATAAAAAATACGAATATCTATTAGAAAAATAGATTAAAAAAAGAAGTTATTTTTCTTAATGATTTATTATATTTATGTATGATATTATTCAAGAAAAGGGCTTCTTTGAAGAATAAATTAATACCATTTTTTATTATTTTTGATTTATATGCAAATGAAAATATTCATGAATTAGAAAAAGAGAAAGAGAATCTGATTTTTGAATATATAAAAAGAATAGAAGCATCAAAAAATGATAAATTGGAAGATAGAACTAATTTGTTAGATAAAACTCTAACTTGTATAATTAATTCAAAAACTAAAAAAGATATAACAAATTGTAAAATTGATGAAAGAAAAAGAGTTATGAGTTTAATTAATGGTTAAACTCAATTCTCTTGATTTAATAAAATCGTAACTTCAACTCCCGTATATGCAATGTTATTGTAAATAAATGTAGAATTATGTATATCTAAACTCCCATTCATATGTTTTTCGACAATCTCTTCAGTCATGTAAAGTCCAATACCTGTACCTGTTGATTGATGTTTAGTTGTAAAATATGGTTCACATATTTTGTCTAAAATATCATTTTCAATTCCTCCACCATTGTCTTTTATAGTTATGATTAGATTATTTTTATCATTTTTTGTAGTTATAAAAATAAGTTTTGGATTTTCTTTATCTAAGAGAGCATCTTTTGCATTATTTAAAATATTTATTAACACTTGAATAAATTCATTTTCAAAACCATAAATTTGGAAATCATTTATATCTTTTATGAAAATAATTTCATGATTTTTAAACTGTACATCTATTAGTTTAAATACTTTTTCAAAAGATTCTTTTACACTAAAATAGGTTTCGTTTTTATCTGATTTAAAAAAGTTTCTAAAATCATCAATAGTTTTTGATAAATACTTAGCTGAATTAGTTATATTGTCTATTGCTTCATCAAAAGTTTTATCATCAAGATTTTCAAACTCTTTTTGAAGTTTCATACCAGTTGCTACAGTTGTAATAACTGATAATGGTTGTCTCCATTGATGGGCAATATTTCCAAGCATTTCTCCCATTGCTGCCATTTTTGCTTGTTGAGCAAGGATATGTTGTTGTTTTTTTAATTCTATTTTGTAGTCTAAAAACTTTTTTTCTAATTTTCGTGAAATATAAATTGAGATAATCAATAATAAAATTGTTAAAATTACACTAATTGATAGAATATTTTTTATTTTTTCATTAAACTTTTTGTTTAATTCAAAACTTTTTTCTTCAATGATACTATTTATATGATTATGGAAAAAACCTTTTCCAATAATCCAATTCCAACTAAATAATGCTTTTACATAACTTGTTTTTGTTAAAGAAATATTTTCATTTAAAGTTTTATAATCATATGTGATAAATCCACCACCATTTTTTGATAAATCCCAAATCTCATCAAATAATAAATATTCATCTTTATTATCAAATTTTTGAAAACTTCTATCAACTAAATCATCAATTTTTTGAAAGACAGTTTTATCTTTATAATTTAAGATAAAAAAATAATCATTTTTATTTGCTCTTAAATTTGAAATGTGTTCTAAAACATCTTTTTTCATGTTTTCTTCAAAATCTTCTACATATTCTCCACTTCCAATAAACCAGTTATAAGGTTTGAAATGGATATTAAAACCAATTTTTTTCAGGTCTTTTTTGTCTAAATTATCAGGTTTTGGATAATACCATGTTAAAAAAGCTTCATCTTTATTTTGTAAACTTTTTACAATTTCTCTACCTAAATAAAAACCATTTGAATCTTGAAAATCATATACACTTTGTCCTTCATTAGCTCTATTTATAGGAAGTAAAATGCACTCATAATCAAAAGTATAAATAAAAATATAACCTCGACCATTGTTGAATCTAATATCAACTAATGCATCTTTTATCATTTTTGTAATTTCTTCTTTTGATTTAGTATCTTTATTTTCATTATAAATTCTAAGTGCTATATTATTTGCTTCTATAACTCTTTCTCTAATACTATTTTTTAATTTATTTTCAGTTTTGGATTGAGTTCTTATGATTTGGTCATAAAGATTTTCAACTTCATTTTTTACAAGTTCTTTATTTTTTTCTATAAATTCTTTTTCTATTGATTTTTTCTCAATTTCCAATTCTTTTTGTTTTTCAAAGTATAAAAAAAGAGTAATGATTAAAGAAAGAGAGATGATAAATATTAAAGGCGTATACTTTATTATATTTATAAGATATTTTTCATTTTTATAAGTCATTTATTTCCTATTTCACATTTGCCAAATTTTAACATAAATCAAGTTCTAATAAGATGATTAAATAAATTTAATTGTAATTAAATTTTTAGTTTTATAACTACCTCTGTACCCGAATATTCAAATTCATTTGGAGAAATTTTTACATTATTTATATTTACAGTTCCACTCATATGTTTTTCAATTATCTCTTTGGTCATATAAAGTCCAATTCCTGTACCAGATGATTGATGTTTAGTTGTAAAATATGGCTCAAAAATCTTGTCTAAAATTTTATCTTTTATTCCTCCACCATTATCAGTAATTTTGATAATACACATATTATTCTCTTTTTTAGCACTAATTATTATATATCTTTGATAATCTTTATTTAAGAGTGCATCTTTTGAATTATTTAAAATGTTTATTAAAACTTGAATAAATTCATTTTCAAAACCATGAATTTCAATATCTTCAATATATTTTTTAATAGTAATATCATGATTTTTAAATTGAGAATCAGTAAGTTTTAAAACTTTTTCAAAAGAGTCTTTTATTATAAAAAAAGATTCATCTTTATCAGTTCTAAAAAAGTTTCTAAAATCATCAATTGTTCGTGAAAGGTATGTTGTTGAATTTGTTATAGAATCAATTGCTTCTTCAAAATTTTTATCATCTAATTTTCCAAACTCTTTTTGTAATCTCATTCCTGTTGCAACTGTTGAAATGACAGATAATGGTTGTCTCCATTGATGTGCAATATTTCCAAGCATCTCTCCCATTGCAGCCATTTTTGATTGTTGGGCTAAAATCTGTTGTTGTCTACTATTTTCTTTTATATATTTATTTATCTCTTTTTTATAGATATCAAATTTTTTCTCTAAAAGTTTAGAAATATAGATTGAAATAAAAATCAGAATAATAGTGAAGAAAAGAAAAATTGAAAAAATATCTGTCATCTCTTCTTTATAATCATTATCTAAATCAACTATTTTTTTATGGATGATTTCTTCTAAATCATTTTGATAAAAACCTTTTCCAATTAGCCATTGCCAATTGTTTAAACCTTTTATATAAGAGGTTTTTGTCATAAAAGTACCATTTGATAAATCTTGATAGTTATATGTAAGAAATCCTTCTCCCAGTTTAGCAATAGTTACCATATCATCAAATGTTTTACTTACATCAATATTTTTTATATCTTTTGCTTTTTTATTTATCAACTCTTTTTTGAAATGAAATAGTATTTTTTCATTGAAATCTAAAATAAAAAAGTAATCTTTTTTATCTTGTGCAATAGTTGAAAGATATTCTAAAACTGATTGTTTAACATCATTTTCATAATCTACAAAATATTCACCAGTTCCAATAAACCAATCATAAGGCTCAAAATAGATATTAAAACCAATTTTTTTGTAAGTTTTTGTACTATCGTTTGGTTTTTGATATGACCAAGTTAAAAAACCTTCTTTCTCTTTTTTTACTTGTTCAATTATATTTCTTGTAAGATAATTACCATCTCCATCTTGAAAGTTATAAAAACTTGTTCCTTCAAGTTTTCTATTTATTGGTAATAAAATACACTCATAATCAAAAGAATAGATGAAAAAATAACCTCTTTGATTGTTAAATCTAATATTAACAAGAGCATCTTTTATCATTTTTATAATTTCTTCTTTTGACTTTTTGTCTTTATTTTCATTATAAATTGTCATAGCAATACTATGTGCTTCATAAACTCTATTTTTGATATTTTCTTTTAATTTTTCTTCTGTTCTTTTTTGAGTTTTTACAATAAATTCATATAAACCATTAACTTCTTTTTCTATTTTTTCTTTATGACTTTTTATATATTCTGCTCGAATTTTAAGTTGTTCTCTTTCTAAAGATGATTTTTCTTCTTTATAAATAAAACTTGAAAGTATGATTGATATTGTGATAATAATAATTAGAGGTGAATATTTGATTATACTAAGTAGCGATTGTTCATTTTGTTGATTCATTAAATTCCTGATATATTTTTAAAATTAAAAACTTTTTTATTCTAACACAATTTAAATTTTAATAAAATGATTAAAATCAATGGTTTTATAATTACGAGAAAATATAAGGAGAGAAAATGTCAAAAAAAGTATTAATAACAGGTGGAAATAAAGGAATTGGATTAGCAGTTTCAAGAGCTATGTTAGAGTTTGGATATGAAATAGTTATTGTTGCAAGAGATTTTGAAACTTGTCCATTAGTTGGTGTTGAAAATGTTACTTGTATTGAATATGATTTATCAGATGTTGATGGATTAAAAGAATTAGCAAATACAGTTGGAAATATTGATATTTTAATTAACAATGCAGGATATATGCAACCAAAATATACTTATAACAACTATCCAAAAGAGGCACGTGATCATATAATGAATGTAGATTTATATACTCCAGTTGAATTAATGAATATTTTTTCTGAGCATATGAAAAAACAAAAATATGGAAGAATTGTAAATACTGCATCAATTGCAGGACAAATAGGACATCCAGATGTTTGGTATGGTATGGCAAAAGCTGCACTTATAAATGCTACAAAAATCTATGGAAAACTTTTAGGACCTCATGGAATTACTGTAAATTGTGTTGCTCCAAGTGCTGCTGAAACTGATATGCAAAAAGATAATGATGATGCTAGAAAAGCTGCATTTAAAGCAGCAGTTGTAACAAATAGATTTGCCCAACCAGAAGAAGTTGCAAAAGCTATTGTTTGGTTGGCAACGGATTGTCCAGAATATATAAATGGAATAACAATAGATATAAATAATTGTTTTTATCCAAGATAAAATATTAAGAAAAATTATTATAGACTTCCGCCCCAAATTTGGATTTAAAGGTTTTTTATGTTAAAAAATTATTCGATTAAGAAAATACTGATTTCATCGGGAGTCTTAATAGTATTTATTTCTGTTGTAAATTTATTTGTAAATATTTTGCAACTATCTTCTGTAGAAAATAGGGTAAAAGAGAAAGAACATGACATTTTACCAAGAGTTTTTAACTTTTTAGAATTACAAAAAGATGTTATTCAAGTTCAGCAATGGCTAACTGATGTTTCTGCTACAAGAGGAGCAGAAGGATTTGATGATGGATTCAATATTGCAAAAGATTATTCGACAAAAGCAAATGAATTATTAGACAAAATGTTAATTGAATATAAAGATAAAAAAGAGTTGAGTAAAGATTTAGAAGAGTTTAAAATTGATTTTAATAAATTTTATGAAGTAGGGCTAAAAATGGCAAATACTTACGTAAAATACGGTCCTGAAGAAGGAAATAAAATCATGGAAGAACTTGACCCATTTGCTGAAAAATTAACAGATAGATTAGAAGTTTGGATAACAAATAATTTTAAAGAAAATAGTGAAAAATCTTTAGAAATAGAAAGTACAATAGATTTTACTCAAATGAATTTAGTTGTTTTAGGTTTTTTAATTATTGGATTAAATCTAATTATTTTTGGTATTTTAATAAAAAGAATTTCATCTTCTATTGAAGATTTCCAAAATGGATTGTTGTCTTTTTTTGCTTACTTAAATAAAGAAACGAATAATGTAAAAACTTTAGATGATTCAACAAATGATGAATTTGGAAAAATGTCAAAAGTTATAAATGTAAATATCTCTAAAACAAAATCAATAATTGACTCTGATAACATATTCTTAAAAGAAGTTCATAATATAGTTGAAGATATAAAACATGGTTATTTAAATAAAAGACTTTTAAATAAAACAGAATCAGCAAATTTGGAAAATTTAAGAGAAGAAATCAATGAAATGTTATTGAACTTACAAGTTAAAGTTTGTACAAACATAAATGATATTTCACTTGCTCTTGAAAAGTATTCAAAACTTGATTTTACACATAGAATTAAAGGATGTAATAGTGAAGTTACGGTAGGTTTAAATAAACTAGCTGATATAATAAGTGATATGTTAGTTGAAAATAAATCAAATGGTTTAACACTTCAAAATAGTTCAAATATTTTAATGTCAAATGTTGAAACTCTAAGTTCTTCATCTACTCAAGCAGCAGCTTCTTTAGAAGAAACAGCAGCAGCTCTTGAAGAGATAACTTCAAATATTGCAAGCAATAATGAAAAAGTTATTGAAATGTCAAGTTATGCAAATGAAGTTACAACTTCAGCAAGTCAAGGTGAAAAGTTAGCAAATCAAACAACATTAGCAATGGAAGAGATAAATACTCAAGTGAATGCAATAACTGATGCAATTTCTATTATTGATCAAATAGCTTTCCAAACAAATATTCTTTCATTAAATGCAGCAGTTGAAGCTGCAACTGCAGGTGAAGCAGGACGTGGATTTGCAGTTGTTGCAGCAGAAGTGAGAAATCTGGCATCAAGAAGTGCTGAAGCTGCAAAACAAATCAAACATATTGTTGAAATTGCAACATCAAAAGCAGATGATGGAAAACAAATTGCAAATAATATGATAGTTGGATATAAAGGTTTAAATGAATCTATTTTAAAAACAATAGATTTAATTAAAGATGTTGAAAATTCTTCAAAAGAACAACTTGCTGGAATTGAGCAAATAAATGGTGCTGTAGCTGAACTCGACCAACAAACACAACAAAATGCAAATGTAGCAATGCAAACTAAACAAGTTGCTCAAAGTACATTAGTTATTGCAAATAGAGTTGTAAAAAATGCAAACGATAAAGAATTTATTGGAAAAGATAGTGTTAAAGCGAAAGTTTTAGATTTAAAAGATGATTTTAAAATTGAAAAAAAGATTGAAAAAAAAGTAGTAGTTTCTTCAAATAAAAGTGACGAAGAATGGGAAAGTTTTTAATATAATTAAAAATTAAATACCAAGGAGAAAAATGCTAAAAAAGTTGTGGTTTAAAGTAATTCTTGGAATGGTTTTAGGTTTAATCTTAGGATTACTTTTATCTCCTAGTGCATTTGCAATAGTTGATGAAAAAACTTCTTTTATTTTGGCTCCTTGGATAGCACTTATTGGAAATATCTTTTTAGCTCTTATAAAAATGATAGTTATTCCTTTAGTTGTTAGCTCAATAATTTTAGGAATAATGAGTGCTCAAAATATAGAAACTTTAAAGAAATTGGGATTTTATATCTTTCCTTATTTTATTTTGACAACTTTTGTTGCAGTAATTTTAGGAATAATAAATACAACTATAATCAATCCTGGCTCTTATGTTTCTAAAGATGTTATATCTCAAATGAATCTAGCAAATACTCAAGTAGCAAAAACAATAGAAAATATCTCAATTCCAGATATGATAGTTGATTTAATACCTGTTAGTGTTGCAAAAGCTGAATTAGCAGGAAATATCTTAGCTTTTGTGATATTAGCGATTTTTATAGGAATTGCTCTTTTAAACTTAAAAGAAGAAGAGTCAAAACCTTTAGTTGATTTATCAAAATCAATCCAAGCTTTTTCTATGAAAATAGTTGAATGGGCTATGAAATTAGCTCCTTATGCTGTCTTTGGACTTATATGTAATATTACCATTAAGATAGGTTTTCAAGCAATTTCTTCAATGTTTATGTATATTTTAACTGTTTTATTTGGCTTAGTATTACTTTTGAGTTTTTATTTGATAATTGTATATTTAACATCAAATATGAAACCTTTTGAATTTTTAGGAAAGATAAAAGAGGTTCAACTTATGGCTTTTTCAACTTCAAGTTCAGCTGCTGTTATGCCTTTATCTATAAATACAGCAGAAACAAAACTAAATATTCCTCCAACTATTTCAAAATTTGTAATTCCTTTAGGTGCAACTATAAATATGGATGGAACCGCACTTTATCAAGTAAGTGCAGCTATATTTTTAACTCAACTTTTTGGAATTGATTTATCATTTTTTGAGTTAGTTGTATTGGCAATAACTACAGTTGGTGCATCTATTGGAACACCTAGTACTCCAGGAGTTGGAATAGTAATCTTAGCTACAATTTTACAAAGTATTGGAGTTCCGTTTGAAGGAATAGCTCTTATTTTAGGAGTTGATAGAATATTGGATATGTGTAGAACTACAATAAATGTAACAGGTGATTTGACAGCTTCTTTATTTATGAAAAGAGTTTTAGGAAAAAAATAAAAACTCTTAAAGAGTTTTTATTTTTTTAAGAGTTATATTTTTTTCTACTACTTGCTAAAATTAATAAAATACCAAATATCGCAGCTATAAATGAAGCTCCGAAGATTCCAAGTTTAACAGCAGCAATAATTCCTTCATCAACAAAAGCTAAATGAGTGATGAAAATTGACATTGTAAATCCAATACCACCTAAGAAACCAACTGCAATTACTTCAAACCAACTGATATTTTCAGGTTTTTTGATAATTCTTAGTTTTGTTAAAAGATAAGTAAATCCAAAAATACCTATTGGTTTTCCAATTAATAAACCAAAAACAACACCAGAAACTATCATTAGATTTGCAGAAACTGTTGAGAAATCGATTAAAACTCCCGCATTTGAAAAAGCAAATAATGGCATAATAAAAAATGCAGATAAACCATGAAGATTATGCTCAAGTCTAACTAATGGATTTTGAACTTTATCATATCCATAAGCAATACTCTCTAATGCATCTGTTTGATGATGATTTAAAATAGGAATTTCATCTATATTTTTTTCAAATTCATCAACGGAATTTCTTGTTTTTTGAATAAACTCTTTTTCATCTATTTTAGAACTAATAGGAATTGCAAAAGCTAGTAAAACTCCAGCAATTGTCGCATGAATTCCAATCTCATGAATAAATATCCATAAGAAAATTCCTAAAATCAAATATGGTAAGATTTTTTTCACACCACTATAATTTAAAAACCAAATAAGTCCATATGCAATTCCTGCATGTAAAAAATATTCAAATTTAATTTCACTTGTATAAACAGTTGCAACTACTAAAACAGCACCTAAGTCATCAACAACAGCAAGAGCTACTAAAAATAGTTTAACAGCTGGATTTACTTTTGTACCTAAAAGCATTAAAATACCTAATGCAAAGGCAATATCTGTTGCCATTGGAATACCAAATCCCATAGGATTTTCAGTATTAAATCCAACATAAATCAAAGCTGGGATTACCATTCCTCCAATTGCAGCAACAATTGGGAAAGAGGCTTTACTTACACTTGAAAGTTCACCTATTATCATCTCTCTTTTTATTTCAAGTCCAACCATAAGGAAAAATAGAGCCATAAGACCATCATTTATCCAATAAGTTAAAGTCATAGAAATAGTTCTATCACCTAATGTCACTCCTAATGGCATATGCCATAAATTGTAATATTCTTGACCTAAACTAGAATTTGCAACAATAACAGCTGCAACAGTTGCAATAAATAGAATAATTCCACTTAATGCTTCTTTTGAAATAAAGTCTTCAATAACTAAAAATTTTTTTATCATTCTTTTCCTTCCATACAATTTTTACATATACCTTTGATAATAATATTTTCGATTTTATATCCGGGCATAACAAAATCTAATTTTTCATGAATACACTCTATTTTTGAACACTCTGAACAGATAAAATGAGAATGTTGATTTTTTTTAATCTCAAAGTATCTTTTTTTATCATTTGATTCAAAAGAACTAATCAAATTTTCCTCTTCAAAAATAGTAATATTTCTATAAAATGTTGCTTTGTCCATAGAAATATACTCTCTCATATCTTCATATGATAAAGGTTTATTTGAATTTACCAAAAGTTCTAAAATAGATTTTCTAGCACTTGTAAGCTTGATATTTGTAATGTTTGTTAAATTATCTAATATATTCATAGTTAAGATTATAGCAATTTTTTTTTAAAATTAGTTTTACGACTAAGTTGCATTAAAGAAAAGTTGGATTAAAATCACAAAAATTATTGCAACCTAGTTGCAAATTTAAAAGGAAAAATTTTGAAAAGAGTAATATTCTTATTTATGATATTTGTATCATTTCTATATGCAAACAAGCCAGAGTTAACTGTAAATATTTTACCTCAAAAATATTTTGTTCAAAAAATTGTAAAAGATAAATATGAGATAAATGTTATGGTTAAACCAGGAGTATCTCCTCATAATTATGAGCCAAAACCATCTCAAATGAAATCTTTAGTTGCTTCAAAAGTTTATTTTTTAGCAGGTGATACAACAGAAAAAGTTTGGTTAGAAAAATTTAAACAAAGTGCAAAAAATACTCTATTTGTAGATACAACAATTGGTATTGAAAAAATGGAAATGCCTAAACATGAACATCATGATGAAAAAGTAAATTCTGATGTAAAACATGAGCATGAAGATGAAGCAAAACATGATGACCATGAAGAAGATGGACATGAAGAACATGCTCATGACCATACGGGTTTAGACCCACATATTTGGTTAGACCCTATTTTAGTAAAAATTCAAGCAAAAAATATTTATGAAGCTATGATAAAAGTAGATGCACAAAATAGTGATTTTTATAAAACAAATTATGATGAATTTATAAAAGAGCTTGATGAGTTAGACAAAGAGATTAAAAATATATTATCTCCATATAAAGATAAAGCTTTTATGGTTTTTCATCCATCTTGGGGATATTTTGCAAAAAGATATGAGTTAGAACAAATTTCTATTGAAATTGAAGGAAAAGAGGCAAAACCTAATGAATTAGTTGAATTAATAGAAGAGGCTAAAAAACATAATATAAAAATAGTTTTTGTTTCTCCTCAATTTTCTCAAAAAAGTGCACAAACTATCTCTAAAAATATTGGAGCAAATGTTGTTGCAATTGACCCTTTATCTGAAAACTGGTCAAATGATTTATTAAAAACGGCAAATGAAATAGCAAATAGTTATAAATGATTCGTCTTTTATTAATACTGATTTTTTTTAAAGGCATCCTTTTTGGATGTTCTTTATGCTCCATTTATAGTCCAAAAACTCATGTTACAACACAAGTAAAAGCAGATAAAGAGTATATAAAAACTCTAAAAGTAAATTGGAGTTTTGCAAAAGAGTTTCAAGAAGAGTTATTTAAAATTTATGATTTAAATTTAAATGGAACTTTTGAAGAAAAAGAGTTGAAACTCATCGAACAATCTTTAATTGATTATATAAAACCAAAAAATTTTCTTACAACAATCTCTTATACTAATGAAAAAAATAAAAACTCTCTTCCTTTTGAAGTAAAAGATTATAAACTAAGTTACAAAAATTCAAATCTATCATTTGATTATAAAATCGATTTAAACTATAAAATTTACGATAAAAATATTTTAACAATAAAGATTTTTGATGATTTGAGTTATTTTCTAATTGTATTTGAAGATAAAAAACAGTTATTTAATATTCCTTATAAAATCTCTAAAAGTACTGATATAAATGAAGTTTCATATACTATAAATGCTCCAACTTTAACTCTTCAAGAAAATATCACTGAAGTAAAAAAAGAAGAAAAAATTGAAGATAAAAAAGAAGAGATAGTTCAAGTTAAGAACGAACAAATAAAAGATGAAAATTTATTGGATAAATTTGTAAAAAATATAAAAAGGTATTTAGTTGATATAGAAAATGGAGATAAATTTGCTTTAATATTTTTACTTATGGCTTCATTTTTATATGGAGTTATTCATGCTTTTGGTCCAGGTCATGGAAAAGCTTTAGCATTTTCATATTTTTCTTCTCAAAAAAGTTCTTATTTAGAAGCTTTTGTTATTTCATTGGTTACAGCATTTGTTCATATTATTGGAGCTTTGATTTTAGTTTTATTTTCTGTTTTTGTACTTGAAAGTGTTTTAAATAGATTTATGGAAAATTCAATTTCTTATATAACAGCATTTTGTGCAGTTATTATAATGCTTTTAGCTTTATATATTTTATATAGAAAATTAACTAAAAAATCATGTGTTTGTTGTTCTTGTAGTGTGCCTTTAGAAACTACAAAATTTTCACTAAATCTACAAAATATGAATTTTGTAAGAACAAGTCAAAATAAACCAATAATAGATACAAAAAGAAGTAAAAAACAAGATTTGATTTTTGTTTTAACAGCTGGAATAATACCTTGTCCTGGAACAGTTTTACTTTTTGTTTATGCGTTTTTATTAAAAACATATTTTTCCGTGATTTTGTCAAGTATTAGTATAAGTTTAGGAATGGCAACAGTGATTTTTGCTTCATCTTTTTTAGGAGTAACTCTTCATAAAGTTTCAAATAAATCACAAAAATTTGCAAATATTTTAGAAATTATTGCTCCAATTTTTATGTTTATTTTAGCTCTATTTTTACTTTTAAATTCAAAAGCTTTTTAAATAATTCAGACCATTTTTATCATATGATGATAATTGTGGTTTGAAACTTCTAAAATATTGTTTTTTTGAAATCCTAGTTTTTCATATAAAGCTAAAGCTTTTGGATTTTCAAAATCAACAAGCAATGAAACTTTATCAAATCCCAACTCTTTTGCTTTTTCTTCTATATAAATAAATAGTTCTTTTGCTATTCCTTTTCCTTGAAAATTTGGACTAACACTAACTGTATCTATATAAAATTCATCTTCAAAACACTCTTTTTCAAATGAGTCTAAATAAATATTTTTTGTTTTTAGATGTTCTAAAATAGGAGTATCAAGCTTTTTTACATCATTTGAATTATAAACAAGAATCAAAGCAACTATTTGATTTTCTATTTCATAAGTATAGATATTGTTATAACTTAATCTATTAATCTCCATAGTTATATAAAAGTCTAAAGTTTTTAGTATTTTTTTTTCTTCATTTTCACCAGTTAGTGTGTTTGCAATATTGTGAATAGCATTAAATATAAGAAAAGAGATATTTGTTATATTGTTTTTTTGTGCTTGTTTTATCATTTTTTTACCAAATATAATTTTTTTGTGATTCTATACTATTTCAACTAACAGATAATTAATAGATTTATTTTACAATTTTATTAATCGTAAAATTGGAGAGAGTTGTTGAAGGTATTAAAAATTTTAGTTTTAGAAAGTAGTGATAATTCGATTTCTCAAATTATAGAAATTTTAAGAAATAATGATTTTTCAGTAGATATTTGTAGTAATAATAGTGAATTTTTGGAATGTATTTATAATAATTTATATGATTTGTATCTAATAAATATAAATGAAAAATCTCTTCCTAGATTTCAGTTAATTCAATTATTAAATGAATATCATGATATGACTATGAAAATGGTTATAGCTTCAATTCCAAATATTATTAAACCATCTTTTTTATCTGGCTGTGATGAATGTATTATAAAAAATATAGATGAAAAAGAGATTTTATTGCGTATAAAAGCACTTATTAGAAGACAATTCAAAATTTATTCAGATTCTATTCATATAAGAAAAAATATCGAATATGAGATATTTCATAAAAAAATTTTGATTGATAAAACAGAAGTTCATTTAGGAGAAAAACCTCTTTTAATTTTAGATTATTTACTTAAATTTAGAGGTTTTTTTGTCTCTTCTGAAAATTTAGAAAATGGAGTTTATCCTGCAAATAGTAATAATAAAAATGGTGTAATCCGTTTTCATATACATAAACTTAGACAAATTCTAGGAAATGATATCATTATCTCAAATAGAGTAAATGGTTATAAAATCAACATTTAAAATCCCTAAAAAACACAAACGAATAATTAACACAGTAGCATTAAAATAGCATTTGCATAAGCAAATATATATATAGGGAGGATTTGGGTATGTTTGATTACCCCATTTTTGAGATGCCTTTTATAGGTCAAAGAATGCTAATGGCTATAAACGCAATTATTCATGTTTTTGTATCTCATGGAGGAGCAGTTGGTGGATCTATTGTATTAGCTGCAATGGCTTGGTGGGCAAATAAGAAAAACGATATGGCAGCATATAACTTAACATTTAAAGTTGTTATGGTTTTCTTTATTGTATCTACATCAGTTGGAGCATTAACAGGTGTTGGTATGTGGATTCATGCCAATATTTTAAGTCCAAATGCAATAGGTGGGCTTATTAGAGTATTTTTCTGGAAATGGTTTATAGAGTGGATTGTATTTAACTTTGAAGTTGTACTTTTACTTTTACTATTTATGAGTTGGAAAAAAAATCAAGAAACACCACAAGGTAGAGCTAAAACTATAAGAATTGGTGTTTATTATGCTATTTCTTCATGGTTAACTATGGTTATTATCACTGCAATTTTAGCATTTATGCTTACTCCAAATTTTGATGGACAACCTTGGGTTGACCCTCAAGTTTATCCTGGAAATGTAAACTATAACAATGCTTTATTTAATCCAACTTGGTGGCCTTCACTTGCCTTTAGAACATTTACATCAATAGCATTTGCAGCAGCACTTGCAATAATGTGGACTTGGATCATCGCAACTTTTTCAAAAAATGAAGAAGACAAGGAAGCAAAAGCAAGATTAGTAAAATTTTTAGCTGGAATTATGCTGATTACAGTGCCTATTAGTGCAATCTTTGGTTATTGGTATTACACAGAAATTCCAGCAGCAGCACTTGCCATGATACCAACAGCTGTTATGACAAGAGCATTTGAAGATAGATTTGATTTAATGTATCTTATTGCTATTGGTATTGGTGGAAGTATTATTATCACAACAATTATTGCTTACTTTTCTCCAAAAAGAATGCCTTATTTAGCAGCTAGTTTAATGGTTGCTGGATTTTTAGTACTTTGGGGATATGAAGAAAGAGTAAGAGAGTTTATACGAAAACCTTTTTTAATTTATAACTATATGTATTCAAATGGAATTAGAGTTACAGATGTTCCATACTTAAATAAGGTTGGTATTTTAGAACATGCTGTTTTTTTAGATGAAAAGAAAAAACGAGTAAATGAAGATAAATCAAATATTATTGAAGTAGGGAAGTCTATTTTCCAAATAGAGTGTCGTATCTGTCATACCCAAAATGGTATTAATGGACTTAAATTCTTAACAACAGGTTGGTCTCATGATGCTATTAGAAATAGGTTAAATAATCTTCCTGGTGGTGGAACTCCATATATGCCTCCATTTGTTGGAACTGAAGCTGAAAAAGATGCACTTGCAGCTTATATTAAATCTTTAAATACTAAAGGAGTTATAAAATGAATTGGAAATTACCATTTGATATTCCATTAATTACACCAACTTTAGGACTTCCTTTAGAGTTTTTTAGTATTTTAGGAATTATAGTTTTTGTTGTTCATATCTGTTTTATTTATATGTTAATTGGTGCTTCAACTGCTTCTGTTATTTATAATATTATGGGTGTATTTAAAAAAGATTCAAATTATGATAAGTTTGCATATAGAATGACAAACTACACAACAGTATCAGAAAATATGGGTGCTTTATGGGGAGTTGCTCCTTTACTTGTAATCTCTGTACTTTTTACAGGATTTTTTTATACAGCAATTTTGAAAGTTAGTCCACATATTTTACATATTATTTATGGAAATATCATTGCCTTTTTACTTTCTTATGCTTATAAATTTTCATGGCATGCTTTACAAAATCATAAAGGTTTTCATATAGCAATTGGATTATCAGCTGTATTAGCATTTTTTACTTTACCTTTTGTATTTATGTCAATGACAAATCTTTATATGCAACCAGAATTATTTGCAACTATAAATAATATTTGGGACATTATGTTTACTCCTGTTACTGGATTTAGACTTTTAAATTTCTTTTTAACAGCATTTATGGCAACAGGTGTTGTTATGATATTTATAGGTGCTAGATGGGTAAAAAAAGGTGAGATTGAAATAGGAAAAATTGCAATTAGCCAAGGTAAAAAATGGTTCTTACTTGCAACTCCTTTAAATATTGTTGTAATGCCTTTATTACCATTTGTATTTACAGCACGTATTAGTGAAGCTTTAATGCATACAGGATTTATTTATTTACCATTTATCTCTTCAATATTTTTAATTATTGCATTTTTATATGTATTAAATAAATTTAATGATGAGGTAGTAACTTCTCAAACAGCTTTAAGAGCAATAGCTCTTGTGGTAGTTTCAATTTTTTTAATGGCAACAACAAGAGAAGGTGTAAGAGTTGTATCTTTTGAAGAACCACTTGCACTTCAAGCTCAAGCTACTTCTGAGTTTATGACAGCTTCAATTGCAGAATATAAAAAATATAAAGAAGAATTAGCTAATAAGCCTGCAATAGATTTAAAAAATCCAGTAATTTTAGCTGAATCAAAAGGGTGTTTAGCTTGTCATAGTGTAGATGTTAAATTGGTTGGACCTTCTTATTTAGAAGTTTCAAATAAAGAAAGAAACAAAGATGTTTTAATTCACTCTATTCAATATGGAAGTGTAAATAAATATGATGTTATTCCAATGCCAGCTCAAGATGTAACAGCTGATGAAGCTTTAATACTTGTGGATTGGATTCTTTCTTTAAAAGATACAAATAAATGAAAATTGTCAAGATAATTTTTCTATTTTTAATACTAAAAGAGGTGGCTCTTGCTACCTCTTTTTCTTTAGAAAATTTAGAAAAAGATAAAATAAATATAGTTGCTTTTGTAACTTCATGGTGTCCTGTTTGTATTAAGACAAATGATTATTTAGTCTCTTTAGGAGAAAAAAATAGTGAGATTTTCATAACTTTACTTTTTGTAGATGAAGATATTCCAACTTCAATAAAACAAACTTCTAATCTAAAAACAATATCTATTTCACTTAATGATTCTAAAAATTTTGGAGTGACAAAAAGTGTGCCTTATATTTTGATTTTTGATAAAAAAAGCGAACTTGTAAAAAGATATCACACTTTTAACGAAAATCTGATTAGTAGATTGATAAATAATCTAAAAAACAATCTATATGAAAATGGTACTTTACCACCTGAACAAAGGATAGACTTATGGCAAAAAAACAGATTTTAGTTCCATCATTATTGATTACCTTTTTTTTGTATATTCTATTTCCATGGTTAAGTTTTAATGATATTCATTTGTTGATGTTCAATTTTGAGTTTCATAGATTTGAGTTTTTATTCATGGCTTTTGAAGCTTCAACTCATCAGTTGATTTATATTGTAATTTCTCTTTTTATTGGATTATTAGTAGGATTAAATTTAACAATATCAAGATTTTTTTGTGGATATTTTTGTCCAACTTCTCTTGCTTCGATTATTGCTATGAAACTAAAAAATCCTTTTGTCCTTTTTTTTACGATTATGTCATTTGCTTTTATTTTGGCATTTTCAACTATTTCGTATTTTACATCAGCTGTTGATTTGTTTTTAAATTTTACAAAATTTGATACAGCTTCAATTTTTGTTGGAATTTTAACAACAGGATTTACAAGTATATTTTTAGTATTTCGTGCGTGGTATTGTTCTATTTTATGCCCTTATTTTTTTGTAAGTGCGATTTTGCCACAAGAGAAAAAACAAACTTTTGAGTTTTTTGATAAAGAGAGTTGTATAAGTTGTGAAAAATGTGTAAAAATCTGTCCTATTGATGACCTTGATATAAAAGCAGGTTTTGATATAAGATGTGTTCAATGTGGACTTTGTGAAGTTGCCTGTGAAAATGTAATGGTCAAATTTAACAAACCATCTTTGATTAGAAAAAAGTTTAATAAAAGAAATATTTTTAAAAGTTTTTCAAACAATGGATACTTTTATGGAATAGTCGTTTTTGTATTAATGATTTCTATAATAGTATATATTTTGAATAGTTCATTTTTAGATAATTGTTATTTTATAAATAAAAATTTGTATTAAATAAAATGGTCACTTCTTATTAAATTTAGAGATTACATTCAGAAAATTAGTAGGATGAGACTGTTTGTACATAAAATTTATTTTGTATAGTTGATAAATTATTTTATGACCATTTGTGAAATTTTAGAAAAAAATTGTTAATTTAATGTTTGAGTTTTTAATCTTTTTCTTTTAACTCTTTATAAAGATTTTCATAAATTTCTATCTCTTCTTGAGAAGCTTTTTTTCTACAACTTAAATAACCTTTTTCTCCATCACAACCTTCAAAAGGATAAACCGTTGCAAAAACCCAATAATAACCATTATCTTTAGTTCTATTTTTTACATAACCAGTCCAGATTTCTCCTTTTTTTACAGTTTCCCATAAATCTTTAAAAGCACTTTTAGGCATATCTGAATGTCTTACAACATTGTGAGGTTTTCCTATTAATTCATCCAATGTAAAACCGGCAATTTCACAAAAATCGTTATTTGCAAAAGTTATAATACCTTTTTCATTAGTTTCACTTACTAAAAAAGCATATTCACTTAATAAAGTTTCATTGTTACTCATAATAAACTCCTTTGATTAGAATTTTTTATTTTTTGCTTCAGATACAAGTTCTTCAGCCATTTTTTGTGTTGTAGTTGTAATTTTTGCAACATTTTTTGCTTGATTAACATTTTCTAAGGATAATTGGTTTAATACATTTATCATTCTATTTATTTCTTCAATACCTTCTAGTTGTTTATTACTTGAACTACTTACATCTTGAATAATCTCTATCGTTTGATTGATATCCATATTTAATTTTTCATAACCTTCAATCATCATATCACTTATTTTTTTCCCTTCATTTGCTTTTGTCGTAGCATTTTCAACTATTCCTTTTATTTCACGTGCAGCTTCTGCACTTCTGTTTGCAAGATTTCTCACTTCTGCTGCAACAACTGCAAATCCACGTCCAGCTTCTCCAGCAGTTGCAGCTTCAACGGCTGCATTAAGTGATAAAATATTTGTTTGAAATGCAATTTGGTCGATAATTGATATTGCTTCTGTTATAAATGTAATTTCTTTGTTTATTTGGTCCATAGAATTAGCAGTTTTTGAAGCTAAATCTTGACCATTTGTAACTGCAACTTTTACTACTTTTCCTAACTCATGCATTTTTTGTGCATTTTCTGTATTATTTTTTGTAGTATCTGTAATTTGTGAGAGAGTATTTGTTGTTTTTTCTAAAGAAGAAGTTTGTTCATTTGCTTTTTGTCCGAAGAAGTTTACACTTTCAATCATGTTTTTAGAATTTTTTTCTAATATCAAACCATTATCTAAATTCTTTTTAGCATTAAGACTTAGGGTTTCTCCTAAAAAGTTTATGCTTGTTAATACTTTTAACATTTCACCTTTTACTTTTTCATCAATTTCAACTTGTTTTGTGAAATCATCTTTTGAATAAGAATCCAAAATATTTACAAGATTGTTCATATCTTTGCTAACTTCATCTAACATTTTATTTATAGTGTTTCTTAGCGTCATAATCATTGGATTTGTTGTTTCTGATTTTATTCTTGAACTATAAATTCCTTGTTCAACTCTGTCCATAGTTATTACAATTTCCCCTAAAACTTTCATGTCATATTTCATTCTTTTATCAATTTCTAGTGATATTTCATTTAATTTTCTTGATAGTTGAGCAACACCACTATTACCTTCTATCTCATAAGGAATAAATTTATTGTTTTTTGAATTTATAAAGTTTGAAAAATTTTCAAATGATTTGTTGAAATTTTTAAAATCTTCTGTGATAGAGCGAAAAAATGAAAAACAAATCAATCCTAAAAATAGAGAAAAAAGTGAGGTGAAGATTATTGTTAAATCAGTTCCAGAATTTAGTGCCGTAATTGCAATGATGATAAATCCTATTTGTGCAACAAAAAATAGGAAAAGTAGTTTATATTTTATTTTCATTTTTATTATTTCTTTCGTATTTAAAGATTTAAGTGTATAAAAGAAAGCCATTTTTTGCATTTTTATTCATATGCAATATTTATTCCTTAAAAATTATTAAATGTTGTTTTTAGGAAAAGTAATAATAATTTCAGCTCCTTTTTTTATATTATGGATTTTAATTTCACCTTTAAAATGTCTATTAATAATAGTTTTACTGATATATAATCCTAATCCTGTTCCATTTTTTTCTATTTTTGTTGAAAAATATAAATCAAAAACTTTTTTTAGATTTTCCTCTTTTATGCCTCCTGCATTATCTCTTACTTTTATGATTATATTTTCTTTAAGGGTTTCTAAATCAATTTCTATTAATTTATCTAAAACATTATTCTCTTCAAAAGCATCTAAAGAGTTATTTAAAATAGTTAATAATACTTGGGCTAACTCATTTTTGTAACCAAAGTAGTTGATATTTGTTATTGAATTAAAGTTAGTTTTTATTCTATTTTTTTCAAATTTGGGTTTTATCAAATTTAAAGTTGATAAAATAATTTCATTTATAACAAAAATTTCTTTATCTTTTTTTGGTTTAAAAAAGTTTTGAAAATCATCAATGGTATTTGATAAATAATTTATTTGTTCTTGAAAATTCTCTTTTAATTTATTTAACATTTCAACAGATAAAGTATCCTTTTTATATTTGATAATTATTGTATTAACAAGTAAAGAGATATTATTTAAAGGTTGTCTCCATTGATGAGCAATCATATTTATCATAGAACCTATTTCTGCAAGTTTAGCTTGTTGGAACATAATAACTCTTTGTTCATGATTCTTTTGTAACTCATCTTCTATTCTCAAGTTTAGAGTTTGATTTAACTCTTTTAACTCTCTTTGAGTTTTCTTTAATTCGGTTATATCAATTATTACACTAATTCTTTTATTTGTTGAACCTTTTATATTGTGACCTTTTACCAATCCATCCATTAAAGAACCATCTTTTTTTATAAATGTAAGTTCATAAGCTTCTTGATCTTCTTTTAATTTTTCTTTTATTATATGATGGTCTTTTGGAGAAATAAAATCAAAATATGTTTTATTTTGTATCTCTTTAAAATTATCATAACCCAAAATTTTTAGAAGTTGAGTGTTTGCCCTTAATAATTTTTTATTTTCAAAAAGTGCAACACCTTCAATTGTTGAATTTAACCATTCATTTAATTCATCATTTTTTCTTTTTAAAAAAAAGATAGAAAATAAAATAGTTAAAGAGATAATTGTAAATAGAATTAATATCTTCCAAATCAGATTTTTATTTATAATAGTTGAATATCTAGTAACTTTATATTTTTCTTCAATAGCTTCTATATCTTCTTTTGAAAAATAACTTAAACCTAAATTTAATATTTCACGTAATTCAGGTTTATCTTTAGAAACTGCAAATGCGATTTTTATTGGTTCTTTATTTATAAATCCTGAAATTTTAAATTCATTGAAACCTAGTTTTTGAATCATTCTATCAACAGTTATATTATCAGTTATAAATCCATCTATTTCATCATCTTTTAATTTTGTAGAAATTCTTTCTAAATCTTTAATAATTTCTACTTGTATATTTGGATAATAAGAGAGTAAATACTTTTTTATAACTTCATATCTAACAACAAATTTTTTTTCATTTAAATTATTGTTATTTTCTATAAATGGTTTGTCAATTTTTGTAATAATGGCTAAATTTGATTCTAAATAAAAATTGGTTCTATCCATGATTTTATATTGTTTATATGAATCTTCTGCACTTATTGTAAGAATGTTACATTTATTTTCAAAAACATTTTGGATAGATTCTTGGTAATTCTTTGCATTTATTGGTTTTAAATTAAATTCAAATTTTTCAGAAATTGTATTTAATATTTCACCAGAAATTCCCACCAGTCTATTATTGTCAATTCCATCAATTGGGAAAAGATTATCTTGAATACAAACAGTAAAATCTTTATTAAATTGTAAATAATTTTTTTTGTAGTAATCTATTAAAGCAACTTTGTTATTCCAAATAAAATCATTTAAATCATTATTCCTAAATCTTTGGGGATAGATAAGTTTTATAGTATTTGCAATCTCTTTTACTTTAAATTTATCAATTTCTCCAAACTCTTTATTTTCATAATCACTAAACTCTTTGAGTATATTTGCTTCATAAAATAAAGAGTCTTTACTTTTATTTTGAGAGTTATATTTTTCATAAATTAAATCTACGCTATAAGGAATATTTTTAAAAGCATATTCCCATCCCTTTTTAGTTGCTTCAATAAAATTTTTTACTATAATTGGATTTTGTTTTGCAAATTCTAATGATGTATAAATCATATCTCCATAAAAATCAAATCCATAATCCTTTGGTAAAAAAATATTATATTTTATATTCTCTTTGTCCAAAATATGGGGTTGATTTGATAAATATCCAACAATAGCATCAGATTTTTTTTCTTTAAAACTTTTTGAATAGAATGTGTGTTTTATATTATTTACGTGAATATCTTGACTTTTAAAAATAGCATTAATTGAAATATTTGAAATTTCATTTGATGAAAATTCAATATCTTTGTTTTTTAAAGATTTAATGGTATTGAATTTTTCTTGGCTTAATAGGGCAATAGGAGAAGTTTTAAAAATAGCAAAAAGAGCAACAACATCATTTCCATTTAGTTTATGATACACCAACGAGGAATCATCTATACCAAAATTACTTTTTTGTTCTAAAACTCTATTTAATGGGTCAAAACTTCCATCAAATTCTTCAAAACTAACATCTAAGCCATATTTTTCATATAGTCCTAACTCCTTTGCTACATAAAATCCTGCAAATTGAAATTGGTGTTTCCATTTTAATTGAATAGAAATAGGTTTTAAATCTTTTGAATATAAAAAAGAGATAAATAATAAAAAGATTAGAACAAGTTTCAACTTTATCCTTTTGATTTTTTATAAAAAATTGGCACTTACAGGTTTACCAAAAAAGTAGCCTTGGAAATGTTTGCATCCCATAGATAAGAGTTTTTGATACTCTTCTTTTGATTCTACCCCCTCAGCAATTACATCAAGATTAAATTTTTTGCCAATAGAGATGATAGTTTCTATTATAATTAAATCATTTGTATCATTTAATAAATTTTTTGTGAAAGATTTATCAATTTTTAATTCATTTATACTAAGTTGTTTTAAATATGCCAAAGAGGAGTAACCTGTTCCAAAGTCATCAATAGATAGACTTATTCCTAAATGGTGTAACTCTTTTATTTTATCTAAAGTCTCTTGGGTATTTTTTATTAATAGATTTTCTGTTAATTCCAATCTAATTTTTTTTGGATTTATTTTATACTCTTTTACTAAAAATTTTAAATCATCAACAAAATTTTTTTCTTCAAATTGTTTATAACTTATATTAATTGATACTCTCCAATCTTTTTTTTCTAAATCATCTTCCCATTTTTTTAGTTGTATAAATATTTTTTTTAAAATTAATTTTCCCAAAGGTATTATTAATCCTGTCTCTTCTGCTAAAGGTATAAATTTATCAGGTGTTATAATTCCTTTCTTTTTTTCATTCCATCTTACTAAAGCTTCTACTCCTGAAATTTTACTTTTATTATTTTTATGGCTTATTTGAGGTTGATAATAAATTAGTATGTTGTCATCATCAATAGCTTCTCGTAGTTTATTTGTTAAGTCGGTTTTTTCTTCTAAAAGTTTTTGTAATTTTGGGTCAAAAAAACTATAAGTATTTCTTCCTTTTTCTTTTGAAGTGTACATTGCAGTATCTGCAAATTTCATTAAATCATCAATAGTGTAAAAATCATCTTTAAATAGAATTATTCCTATACTTGCAGTTAATCTAAAATCATAATTATAGATAAAATAGGGCTTTTTTATCTCTTCAAGAATTTTATTTGAAATATCATTTAAATGATTTAATACTAAATTTTTATCACTATTTGAAAATTCAATAGCAACTATAAATTCATCTCCACCAAGTCTAGCTAATATGTCACTTTGTCTTAAAACATTTTGAATCCTTTTTGTAGTCTCAATTAATACTATATCTCCAATACTATGACCTTTTGTATCATTTATGATTTTAAAATGGTCTAAGTCAATAAATAAAAGAGCTCCAAAATTACCAGTTCTTTTTATTCTTTTTGTCATTTGAAATAATAACTCTTTTAATAAAAATCTATTTGGAATTCCAGTTAAATTATCATAATAAGCAAGTTGTGAAATTTCAGCTTCTTTTTTTTTGATATCTGTTATATCAATGATTGCAGAAATTCTAATTTTTCTACCTAAAAAATCTAAATCTTTTCCTCTTAAAATTACAGGAAATATTGAACCATCTTTTCTTATCATTTGAGCTTCATAGGGTTCTTGGTTTTGATTGTTTATCACCTCTTTTACTAAACTAAAAGAAGAAGGAGCAATAAAATCAAGGGCATCTTTCCCAATCATTTCACTTTTTTTATAACCTAAAAGTTTTGGTGCAACAGCATTTACTTGTAAACACTTTTTGTTTTCATCATAAACTATAATTCCCTCTATTGTTGAATCTATTATAGTTTTAAATGATTTTATAAAAGTATCTTTTTCTTTAATCATCTGTTTTTCTAAACTTTTTTGTTTAGTTATATCAATTCCAATTTGAACTTTTACTTTTCTTCCATCTTTCCATTTTGTGATTCTATCTGTGAATAGATAATATTTTCCATTTATAGAGTTTTTATTTTCCCATTCATAAGTTGTTCCAAAAGGTAAAGAAATTGGATTTTTATTTTGTTGTTGAAGAGGACAAAATTCACAAGGTTTTATTTGATTTTTTTGTAAAACTTCATAACAAATTTTTCCAGTAACTTCTCCAAACTCCTTTTTGCATTTTGAGTTTGCATAAATTACTTCGTGAGTTGATAAATCTATTATATATACTAAGGCACCTGTACTTTCTACTATAATTTCCATATCATCAAGCATATTCGAACCTTGTTTTTTTATTTGGGAAAGAGTTTAAAAACTTTCCCATTCTTCATCATTTATTTTTGCTTTGATTTGTTTTTCCCCAGGTTTTGAAGTTGTTTTTTTTGCAGGTATGAAACTCTCTTTTTTATTTCCTAAATTTATATCTTTTGCTTTTACTTCATTTTTACCTACAAACTCTTTTGCATCAGCTTCATTTACGATAAGTTTTGCTATTTGGTCTGTTATTACTGCTACATCATGTGTTTGACTTGCCACCATTGCATTTTGTTGTGTTTGTTGGTCTAATTGTGTTACTGCATCATTTATTTGTTCAATTCCTAGTAATTGTTCTTTTGAAGCGTTTTGAATATCTGAGATTAAATTTATTGTATGTTGGATATTTTCATTTAATTGTTTATATCCTTCTATCATATTCCCTGCTATTTGTTTCCCATAATCTGCTTTACTTGTTGCATTTTCTACTATTGTTTTTATCTCTTTTGCTGCTTCTGCTGAACGAGATGCTAAGTTTCTTACTTCTTGTGCTACAACGGCAAATCCTTTTCCTGCTTCTCCAGCAGTTGCTGCTTCTACTGCTGCGTTTAAAGAAAGAATATTTGTTTGGAATGCTATTTGGTCAATTACAGTAATTGCTTCATTAATCAAGTTAACTTGATTATTGATTTCATCCATTGCATTAGTTGTTTGATTTGCTAATTTTTCACCTTGATTTGCCGAGTTTGTTACTTCTGTTGAAAGCTTAGCCATTTTTGCAATATTCTCTGTATTATTTCTAACATTTGATGTTATCTCTTCTATTGCTGCTGCTGTTTCTTCTAAAGAAGCTGCTGCTTCATTTGAGCTTTGATTTAATTTATCTACATTTACTAGTAATATATCCGAGCTTGCATCTAACGTTAATCCATTTGTTTTATTATCTACTAGCATTTGTGTGATTGAATCTTGTAGAGTATTAATACCAACAACTAATCTTTCAAACACTCCACCTTTTTCATCATTTGGATGCATTTTTAATGCTTTTCTATAATCAAGTTTTGAGTACTCTTCTAAGATTACATCTACTTCTTCAAATCTTTTTCTTGTACTTTCAATCATTTGATTTACATTATTTTTAAACTCTTCTAATGATGTATTTGCTGTTGATTTTTCAATAAATTGTCCATACCATCCATTATTTACTCTACTCATTACTATTTTTGCATCATCAATTAATAGGTTATCTTGGTTGATTGTTTTTTCAATTTGTTTGATATTGTCATTAACAAATTTTGCCATTTCACCAAATTCATCTTTTGCTGTATCATCTAATAAAGAGATTTGATTTGAACTTCTATTTAAGTATGAGAAGAACGATATTAATCCTGATTTGAAGTTGTCTAAAGAGTGAATAATTACTTTTGAAACATATAAAGATACAAATATAAAAAATAATATTGAAAATATAACTATTAATACTAAGACATTATTTAGTGTATCGTGAGATTTTTCTTTTATGTCTAACGCACTTTTATTTATTTCATTAATTTTTTCTTCTAATAAGATTCCTACATCAACCATTTTTTTTATTATAATTTTAATATCTGTTGATTCAGATTTGTTATTTTTAAAATCAATTATGAGAGTAGGAGCAAATAAATCAAAATTATTTTTATACTCTTTTGAATATTTGATTATTTCAGCACATAAGATTTTATTTTTCTCCACAGTAACTTCTTCTCTTAATTCTAAAACATTTTTTTCTAAATTATCAAAGTTATCTCTTACTTTTTGTGCATTTTCATCATTTGGTGTACGTAAAAATTGATAAACAGCAATTCTTCCTTTTAATAATTGTTGAATAAATTCTTCAGTTTCTAAAGCTACTTTAGTTTCTGAATTCTCAAACTTACTAAAGTAATTGTAAGTAATTCCTGACAAAAGCATTATAAAGATAAACATGGCAGGGAAAATCAATAATTTTTTCTTTGTATTTATTTTTGTTAACATAAAAACTCCTATTTAAGTTAATCTTATATTTCAAATAAATGTATCTTAAATGAAATCTAATAACATAATCTTATATTACAAATCTAAGGTAACTGAAGGTAAAAACTGAGGAATCTGAGTTTAACTTAAATAAAAGTTTTAAATTTTTTTTAATATATAAAACTTTGCTTTTTGATAAAAATTATTATTTATTTTTAATGAATGGATATGTTATAAATATTTTTTTAGATCTTTTTAAAGAGTTTTATTAGTTATAAAATCAATAAATATTTATAATTTAAATACTAAAGTAAGTTAAATATTAATAAAATACAAGGAATAAGTGTATAGGGTATATTATGAAATATAAGATTTTATTGATTGAAGATGATGAAAGTAGTGCTTTATTAATTAAAGAATTTCTTCAAGAGTATGATTTTTGTGTTGATATTGTAAATACAGTAACAGATGCTGTTTCAAATATAAGTATTAATAAATATTGTGTAGTTTTATTGGATATAAATTTACCAGATTTTAATGGCTTTGAAGTGTTGAAATTTTTAAATAGAAATAAGATTAATCTTCCTGTTTTGATTATAAGTGCTTATTCTGATAGAAATACAAAACTACAAGCTTTTAAATTAGGTGTAAATGATTATATGGTAAAGCCAGTTGATCCTGAGGAGTTAGAGGCTAGAATTTGGGTTCAAATAAAAAATAGTTCAACTTTTGCATTAAAAGAGCCAAAAAACACTCTTTTTAAAATAGATGAAAACATGATTTTATTTGACGATAATCCTTTAAAACTAACAAAAACAGAATTTGAAATACTTTCATATTTAATAAAAAATAAAAATCAAACAATAACAAGAGAAAAATTAACAGATTTTTTATCTTCAATTATTCAAAGTGATAGAAGTTTAGATTATCATATTAAAAATATAAGAATCAAACTTGGTGATAATGGAGCTAATCCTAGATATCTTCTAACTGAATATGGGGTTGGTTATAGATTATTTTTTTAAATTTATAAAGAGTTTATTTTTTCAAACTCTTTTTTTATCTCTTCTATATTTTCAGTTCCAACTGAAATTCTAAGAAGATTTATAGGAAGTCCAATTTGTTTTAAAAACGCTTGTCCTTTTTTTGAAGTAATTAAATCATAATGGGCAAGGTAAGTATATGGCATCAAAAGTGTAAACTCAGTTCCAAGACTTGGACCTTTTGCAAAAGCTAAAGAGTCATAAACTTTAGCAAACTCTTTTTTAAATGTAACAGAAACTATTCCTGTATATGAATCTTCATCAATCATCAGTTTTTTATAGTTTGTTGCATATTTTTCTTGTAAACAATAAAATATTTCATCAATAAAATCTGATTTTTGAAAATATTCAACCAGTTTTTTTGTATTACTTCCTATTTGTTTTACTCTTTTTTCATAACCTTTGATTTGAAAAGCCATTCTTTGAATATCTTTGATATATGGCTCATCTGCATGTTTGAAAAACTCTTGAGAAATATGAGATATTTTCGAGTTTTGATTTAAAATAATTGCTCCCATCAAAACATCTGCATTTCCACAAGCAAATTTTGTTAATGATTCAATATAAATATCTGCATAAGAGTTCAAATCTAAGTTATATGGCGTTGCAAATGTTGAATCAATAACCAAAGGAATATTGTATGTATCACAAAGATTTTTTAATCTTTCTAAATCCACTGTTTGTACTAGTGGATTTGTTGGGATTTCTGTAACTATTGTTGAAACTTTTAAACCATCTTTTTTTAAAAACTCTTCTAATAAATCAAGATTTGTTACATCATAAAAGATTTTACTCTCTTCAAAATAGTGATTTACTATATTCATTGTATCAAGATAAAGCCATCCAAGTTGTACTAAAATAGGTCTTCCATTTTTTGCTTGAATATTTTTAATTCCTTTTAAAACACAATACATTGCATTCATACCAGAAGGATTTAAACAGATATTTTCAAGTGGCTGTTTATAAGCATTTGCTAAGTTTGAAATCAAAATCTCTTTTGCTTTTGATTCATTTTCTAAATCTTCATTATGAAGTTTATTTATTAATCCAACTTTATATAAATAATCTTCTGCAAGTCTAGAAGATAAATTATATCCCACATGTTGAATAAATTTTAAAACTTTTTGAAGTTGCGTTGTTCCTTTTTGTACTAAAATTACTCCAAAAGGTTCATTTATTTCTATTTTATTATGAATAAAATATGTTGAACTTACAACATCAACTGCCTTTTGTGAACTTAAAAGTACAACTTCATAATTATCACAAACTTTATATTTTTCTTTTAGATAATTTGCCAAAAGTTTTAAATATGGATGAATAATAAATCTTGGATATGCAATAGTGATTTTTTCTAAAATCTCTGGTGTTTGTTCTTCATAATCAATCACATCTTGTAGTGTTGGCATACTAACTGATACAGCATGAACATTATTTAAAGGTAATGTTTGACCGCAAGGAATGTGACAAAAAACTTCTTGATTCATCTATTTTACTGCTTGTTTAATATCATTTATTAAATCTTCTATACTTTCTAAACCAATAGAAAATCTAACTGTACTATCACTTATTCCAATAGCTGCTAACTCTTCTTTAGAAAAACTTGCGTGTGAAATTTTTGCAGGAATTTCAACTCTACTATCTGGACTTCCAAATGAACATTTTTCACCAAATATTTTTGTATTTTCAATAAATTTCTCTGCTAATTCAACACTAGAAAAATCTACACAAAAAACACCTGGAATAAACTGCATCTGTTTTTTAGCTAATTCATACTGAGGGTGTGATGGAAGTGCAGGGTGAGTTACTTTTTTTATGTAATCTTGTTCTTCAAGGAATTTTGCAATTGTAATTGAATTTTTTTCATGTTCAATCATTCTTATTTTTAAAGTTGGAATTCCAAGACTAATTAAAAATACATCCATTGGATTTTGACTTCTTCCATGAGCATTTGCATAGTAGTGGATTTGTTGGCTTAACTCTTTTGTTGCGGCAACTATTGCACCAGCAACTACGCTTCCATGACCTGAAATATATTTTGTTGTTGAGAAAAGTGAAAAATCTGCTCCAAATTCTAAAGGTCTTTGAGAAATAAATGTAGCAAGTGAGTTATCAACTGCAAATAAAGCATTGTATTTGTGAGATAAATCAGCTACTTGTTTTAAATCTATAATTTTTAAACCAGGATTTGTTGGGCTTTCACATAAAACTAAATCAATAGGATTTGTTTTTAAAATATGTTCTAACATTTCAAAATCTAAAAAGTTTGCAAAATGAACTGTAATATTATATTTTTCTTTAAAGATTTTTAAAAGTCTAAATGTTCCACCATAACAATCAGCTTCAACTAAAATATGTGAATTTGCTTTTAAAACAGTTTCAAATAATAAAGATACACAAGCAATTCCAGTGTGAGTACAAACACAACCAGCTCCACCTTCAACATGAGTAAAAAGGTTTTCTAAAACTTCTCTAGTAGGGTTATCACTTCTTGTATAATCATAGATTTTATCGCCAGTTTGTTTTTTTAAATCAAAAGTTCCAGTATTATAAATTGGAAAATGTGAAGCACCACTAACATCATCAAATGGTGCAAATTTTGCAATATGGCATAAAGAAGTTTCTAATTGTTCAGTCATAATAATCCTAAATTTTTTTGGCAATTGTATCTAAAAACTAATTAATGAAATGCCCTAAATGCTTAATTTTCTTTAATATTAAAAAATGGTATAACTATAAATATAATTTTATTTTTTAGGAGAGTTAAGTAATGATAAAATATGTATTATTAACTATTCTTATAGTTATATTTCAAGGTTGTGCAACTTGGACAGGAATAAAACAAGATAGTAACAGAGCTTGGGAAGCTACAAAAGATACTTCAAGTGATGTTTATCACTCTGTAAAACAATCTATTCATGAGGCAACTGAGTGATAAAAAAGATTTTTTTATCTTTAGTTGTTTTTTCTTTTAGTTTATATGCAAATAATGAAAAAGATTCTATTTTAGAAACAAAAGAGTTTTTAGAAAAATCTTCAAAATATTTAAAAGAACAAATAAATACAAAAAAATTTTCTTTTGATGAAGAGAAATTTCTTGGTGATTTTTCAACTATTGGAACAAAAATTTTTGATAGATATACTCCAAAATTATCAACTTTTAAAAAAGTAGATAATCTATTGTCCGAAATGGGAGCTTATGATACTTTGATAATAGAAGTTGATTCTTCAAAAAATTTGATGTATGTAAAAGCAAAATATGATAATAAAACTAAAAATCTTAAGACTTATAAAGTTTCAACAGCAAGAAAAGATATAAAAAAACCTTTAGGAGTTGGACAAATCACTTCTATAACTTTAAATCCAGTTTGGTATCCAACAGAGGATACGATACAAAGTTTTAAAAAAAGAGGAATAGAACTTCCTAAAGTTGTTAAAGGTGGAGATAAATTAAATTATATGGGAAGTGCAAAAATAAATCTAACTCATAAGGTTGATGGAAAAGAAACTTTTAGAATTCACGGAACAATCAATGAAAAAACTATTGGAAGTTATGAATCAAGTGGTTGTATTAGAATGAAAAATAGTGAGGTTGTGCAATTAGTAGCTTTATTAAATGAGTTTATAGATTTTAAAAGTATGGATGATATAAAAGTAGTTTTGAAATAAATTATTGATGTTGTATAATTCCACAAAAAAAGGATTAAATTTTGAATAAAATTGTAATAAACCCAAAAAAAATGGGAACATTTAAATTATATTGCCCTTTCACAAATGAAAAATTAGATAATGATAATAACTCTTTTGAAATTTATGAAGGTGCAGGAAATTATATATTTTCAATGTGTGAAGATTGTTTATTTTTTGATGCAGGAAATAATGCTGAAATTGAAAAATATTGGAAAAATTCTGCACTTGAAGCTATAGAAAAATTTGTTTTAAATCACAAAGATGAAAATATCTTAGTTATAGAAGTACAAAAAGCTGATGAGACTTATTATTTCGGATTTTTAAATGAAGAAAACCTTCAATTAAGTGAAGAAGAGATAGAAAAAAGATTTATAAAAGAAGTATAAAAAACTAAAAAATTCCTCTTTTTTTGCACCCAAGTACAATAGACAAGTTTAATAAAAAGCTATATACTCAATTATATAAAAATCAATTAAGGAGTTGAGTTATGGCTAATACAATTGGAAAAATTACATTCGAAAATGGTTCGTTTTTTATAAAACATCCAGATGGAACTTTAGAAGTTGCTAAAGTGGGCGCTATGCTAAGCGAAGGTGATGTGATAGTTGGAAGTTCATCAAATAGTAATTCTAATTTAATTAGAGTTGCTTTAGTTGATAATTCATCAGAAATCCAAGTAGTTGGAAGTAATGAACAACTTTTTGATATTACATTATTATCTGGAGAAATTCCAGAAGATACTGTTGTTAAAAACAATGAAGTTGGCGACTTATTAGAACAAGCAACAAGTAATCTACAAGATACTCCAAATCAAAATAATGAACAAGCTAATCTTACTTTAGCTCAAATCGAAAACTTAGATGCAGCAGCTGCTGGTGGTGATCAAACAACAACTGACCCAGTTGGAATTGTTCCTTTAAGATTGGAAGATAGAACTGCTGGTGAAACTAATATCACTACTGATTTAAGAGATGCTGAAGTTGTTACTACGGTTATTGATGAAACAGTTCTTACTAATAGTATTGATGATGTTCCTACTACTGGTGCTAATCCTTTGGTTTCATTAGATGATGATACTTTAGGTGTGGATAGTATAGGGAATCCATTAGCAGTAAATTTTGGATTAAATGGGGCAGGTTCTGTTGCTCTAACAAGTATTACAGCTGATGCTACTTTAGGATTAACTTCAAGTGTAGCTGGAAATGTAATGACTATTTCTCAAAATGGTGTTGCTGTTATGACTGTTACATTAAATAATGCAGGTGGAACATATACATATGATGTTAATCAAATTGCAGCAATAAGTCATCCAGATGCTACTACAGAAGATAACATTGATTTTACAGTTAATTATGTTGTAACTGATGTTGACGGAGATACTGCAACTGGTACATTTGGAATAGTTGTAAATGATTCTGTACCAACTCTTGATATAGGTGTAACAGAAACAACAATACCAACATTAACAACACAAGATGCTGATACAATAGATACAAATACAGATGTAGTATCAGATACAGCAAGTGCATCGTTTGCAACTCTATTTACATTAACTCAAGATATGGGAGCAGATGTAGGTGGAACGGCAGCAACATTAAGTTATGCATTATCACTAGCAGAAGGTACAACAACAAGCTTAACAAGTAATGGAGAAGAGATAACATTATCTTTAGTAAATGGTGTTGTAACAGGTACAGTAGCAGGAGTAACAGAGCCAATCTTTACAGTAGCAGTTGATGCAAGTACAGGAACAGTAACTCTAACTCAAAATGGACCAATCGATCATTTAACAGAAGTAGATGGAAATGATGCAGATACATTAACAGATGATAATTCAGTAACAAATGTAGGATTATTATTAAATGAAACTGGAGCAATTAACTTAACAGCAAGTGCAACAATCACAGATGGAGATGGAGATCAAAGAACAGATTCAGAAACAATAGATATTTCTGGAGCAATAAGCTTCGATGATGCTACTCCAACAGTAAATGTAGGTGTAACAGAAACAACAATACCAACATTAACAACACAAGATGCTGATACAATAGATACAAATACAGATGTAGTATCAGATACAGCAAGTGCATCGTTTGCAACTCTATTTACATTAACTCAAGATATGGGAGCAGATGTAGGTGGAACGGCAGCAACATTAAGTTATGCATTATCACTAGCAGAAGGTACAACAACAAGCTTAACAAGTAATGGAGAAGAGATAACATTATCTTTAGTAAATGGTGTTGTAACAGGTACAGTAGCAGGAGTAACAGAGCCAATCTTTACAGTAGCAGTTGATGCAAGTACAGGAACAGTAACTCTAACTCAAAATGGACCAATCGATCATTTAACAGAAGTAGATGGAAATGATGCAGATACATTAACAGATGATAATTCAGTAACAAATGTAGGATTATTATTAAATGAAACTGGAGCAATTAACTTAACAGCAAGTGCAACAATCACAGATGGAGATGGAGATCAAAGAACAGATTCAGAAACAATAGATATTTCTGGAGCAATAAGCTTCGATGATGCTACTCCAACAGTAAATGTAGGTGTAACAGAAACAACAATACCAACATTAACAACACAAGATGCTGATACAATAGATACAAATACAGATGTAGTATCAGATACAGCAAGTGCATCGTTTGCAACTCTATTTACATTAACTCAAGATATGGGAGCAGATGTAGGTGGAACGGCAGCAACATTAAGTTATGCATTATCACTAGCAGAAGGTACAACAACAAGCTTAACAAGTAATGGAGAAGAGATAACATTATCTTTAGTAAATGGTGTTGTAACAGGTACAGTAGCAGGAGTAACAGAGCCAATCTTTACAGTAGCAGTTGATGCAAGTACAGGAACAGTAACTCTAACTCAAAATGGACCAATCGATCATTTAACAGAAGTAGATGGAAATGATGCAGATACATTAACAGATGATAATTCAGTAACAAATGTAGGATTATTATTAAATGAAACTGGAGCAATTAACTTAACAGCAAGTGCAACAATCACAGATGGAGATGGAGATCAAAGAACAGATTCAGAAACAATAGATATTTCTGGAGCAATAAGCTTCGATGATGCTACTCCAACAGTAAATGTAGGTGTAACAGAAACAACAATACCAACATTAACAACACAAGATGCTGATACAATAGATACAAATACAGATGTAGTATCAGATACAGCAAGTGCATCGTTTGCAACTCTATTTACATTAACTCAAGATATGGGAGCAGATGTAGGTGGAACGGCAGCAACATTAAGTTATGCATTATCACTAGCAGAAGGTACAACAACAAGCTTAACAAGTAATGGAGAAGAGATAACATTATCTTTAGTAAATGGTGTTGTAACAGGTACAGTAGCAGGAGTAACAGAGCCAATCTTTACAGTAGCAGTTGATGCAAGTACAGGAACAGTAACTCTAACTCAAAATGGACCAATCGATCATTTAACAGAAGTAGATGGAAATGATGCAGATACATTAACAGATGATAATTCAGTAACAAATGTAGGATTATTATTAAATGAAACTGGAGCAATTAACTTAACAGCAAGTGCAACAATCACAGATGGAGATGGAGATCAAAGAACAGATTCAGAAACAATAGATATTTCTGGAGCAATAAGCTTCGATGATGCTACTCCAACAGTAAATGTAGGTGTAACAGAAACAACAATACCAACATTAACAACACAAGATGCTGATACAATAGATACAAATACAGATGTAGTATCAGATACAGCAAGTGCATCGTTTGCAACTCTATTTACATTAACTCAAGATATGGGAGCAGATGTAGGTGGAACGGCAGCAACATTAAGTTATGCATTATCACTAGCAGAAGGTACAACAACAAGCTTAACAAGTAATGGAGAAGAGATAACATTATCTTTAGTAAATGGTGTTGTAACAGGTACAGTAGCAGGAGTAACAGAGCCAATCTTTACAGTAGCAGTTGATGCAAGTACAGGAACAGTAACTCTAACTCAAAATGGACCAATCGATCATTTAACAGAAGTAGATGGAAATGATGCAGATACATTAACAGATGATAATTCAGTAACAAATGTAGGATTATTATTAAATGAAACTGGAGCAATTAACTTAACAGCAAGTGCAACAATCACAGATGGAGATGGAGATCAAAGAACAGATTCAGAAACAATAGATATTTCTGGAGCAATAAGCTTCGATGATGCTACTCCAACAGTAAATGTAGGTGTAACAGAAACAACAATACCAACATTAACAACACAAGATGCTGATACAATAGATACAAATACAGATGTAGTATCAGATACAGCAAGTGCATCGTTTGCAACTCTATTTACATTAACTCAAGATATGGGAGCAGATGTAGGTGGAACGGCAGCAACATTAAGTTATGCATTATCACTAGCAGAAGGTACAACAACAAGCTTAACAAGTAATGGAGAAGAGATAACATTATCTTTAGTAAATGGTGTTGTAACAGGTACAGTAGCAGGAGTAACAGAGCCAATCTTTACAGTAGCAGTTGATGCAAGTACAGGAACAGTAACTCTAACTCAAAATGGACCAATCGATCATTTAACAGAAGTAGATGGAAATGATGCAGATACATTAACAGATGATAATTCAGTAACAAATGTAGGATTATTATTAAATGAAACTGGAGCAATTAACTTAACAGCAAGTGCAACAATCACAGATGGAGATGGAGATCAAAGAACAGATTCAGAAACAATAGATATTTCTGGAGCAATAAGCTTCGATGATGCTACTCCAACAGTAAATGTAGGTGTAACAGAAACAACAATACCAACATTAACAACACAAGATGCTGATACAATAGATACAAATACAGATGTAGTATCAGATACAGCAAGTGCATCGTTTGCAACTCTATTTACATTAACTCAAGATATGGGAGCAGATGTAGGTGGAACGGCAGCAACATTAAGTTATGCATTATCACTAGCAGAAGGTACAACAACAAGCTTAACAAGTAATGGAGAAGAGATAACATTATCTTTAGTAAATGGTGTTGTAACAGGTACAGTAGCAGGAGTAACAGAGCCAATCTTTACAGTAGCAGTTGATGCAAGTACAGGAACAGTAACTCTAACTCAAAATGGACCAATCGATCATTTAACAGAAGTAGATGGAAATGATGCAGATACATTAACAGATGATAATTCAGTAACAAATGTAGGATTATTATTAAATGAAACTGGAGCAATTAACTTAACAGCAAGTGCAACAATCACAGATGGAGATGGAGATCAAAGAACAGATTCAGAAACAATAGATATTTCTGGAGCAATAAGCTTCGATGATGCTACTCCAACAGTAAATGTAGGTGTAACAGAAACAACAATACCAACATTAACAACACAAGATGCTGATACAATAGATACAAATACAGATGTAGTATCAGATACAGCAAGTGCATCGTTTGCAACTCTATTTACATTAACTCAAGATATGGGAGCAGATGTAGGTGGAACGGCAGCAACATTAAGTTATGCATTATCACTAGCAGAAGGTACAACAACAAGCTTAACAAGTAATGGAGAAGAGATAACATTATCTTTAGTAAATGGTGTTGTAACAGGTACAGTAGCAGGAGTAACAGAGCCAATCTTTACAGTAGCAGTTGATGCAAGTACAGGAACAGTAACTCTAACTCAAAATGGACCAATCGATCATTTAACAGAAGTAGATGGAAATGATGCAGATACATTAACAGATGATAATTCAGTAACAAATGTAGGATTATTATTAAATGAAACTGGAGCAATTAACTTAACAGCAAGTGCAACAATCACAGATGGAGATGGAGATCAAAGAACAGATTCAGAAACAATAGATATTTCTGGAGCAATAAGCTTCGATGATGCTACTCCAACAGTAAATGTAGGTGTAACAGAAACAACAATACCAACATTAACAACACAAGATGCTGATACAATAGATACAAATACAGATGTAGTATCAGATACAGCAAGTGCATCGTTTGCAACTCTATTTACATTAACTCAAGATATGGGAGCAGATGTAGGTGGAACGGCAGCAACATTAAGTTATGCATTATCACTAGCAGAAGGTACAACAACAAGCTTAACAAGTAATGGAGAAGAGATAACATTATCTTTAGTAAATGGTGTTGTAACAGGTACAGTAGCAGGAGTAACAGAGCCAATCTTTACAGTAGCAGTTGATGCAAGTACAGGAACAGTAACTCTAACTCAAAATGGACCAATCGATCATTTAACAGAAGTAGATGGAAATGATGCAGATACATTAACAGATGATAATTCAGTAACAAATGTAGGATTATTATTAAATGAAACTGGAGCAATTAACTTAACAGCAAGTGCAACAATCACAGATGGAGATGGAGATCAAAGAACAGATTCAGAAACAATAGATATTTCTGGAGCAATAAGCTTCGATGATGCTACTCCAACAGTAAATGTAGGTGTAACAGAAACAACAATACCAACATTAACAACACAAGATGCTGATACAATAGATACAAATACAGATGTAGTATCAGATACAGCAAGTGCATCGTTTGCAACTCTATTTACATTAACTCAAGATATGGGAGCAGATGTAGGTGGAACGGCAGCAACATTAAGTTATGCATTATCACTAGCAGAAGGTACAACAACAAGCTTAACAAGTAATGGAGAAGAGATAACATTATCTTTAGTAAATGGTGTTGTAACAGGTACAGTAGCAGGAGTAACAGAGCCAATCTTTACAGTAGCAGTTGATGCAAGTACAGGAACAGTAACTCTAACTCAAAATGGACCAATCGATCATTTAACAGAAGTAGATGGAAATGATGCAGATACATTAACAGATGATAATTCAGTAACAAATGTAGGATTATTATTAAATGAAACTGGAGCAATTAACTTAACAGCAAGTGCAACAATCACAGATGGAGATGGAGATCAAAGAACAGATTCAGAAACAATAGATATTTCTGGAGCAATAAGCTTCGATGATGCTACTCCAACAGTAAATGTAGGTGTAACAGAAACAACAATACCAACATTAACAACACAAGATGCTGATACAATAGATACAAATACAGATGTAGTATCAGATACAGCAAGTGCATCGTTTGCAACTCTATTTACATTAACTCAAGATATGGGAGCAGATGTAGGTGGAACGGCAGCAACATTAAGTTATGCATTATCACTAGCAGAAGGTACAACAACAAGCTTAACAAGTAATGGAGAAGAGATAACATTATCTTTAGTAAATGGTGTTGTAACAGGTACAGTAGCAGGAGTAACAGAGCCAATCTTTACAGTAGCAGTTGATGCAAGTACAGGAACAGTAACTCTAACTCAAAATGGACCAATCGATCATTTAACAGAAGTAGATGGAAATGATGCAGATACATTAACAGATGATAATTCAGTAACAAATGTAGGATTATTATTAAATGAAACTGGAGCAATTAACTTAACAGCAAGTGCAACAATCACAGATGGAGATGGAGATCAAAGAACAGATTCAGAAACAATAGATATTTCTGGAGCAATAAGCTTCGATGATGCTACTCCAACAGTAAATGTAGGTGTAACAGAAACAACAATACCAACATTAACAACACAAGATGCTGATACAATAGATACAAATACAGATGTAGTATCAGATACAGCAAGTGCATCGTTTGCAACTCTATTTACATTAACTCAAGATATGGGAGCAGATGTAGGTGGAACGGCAGCAACATTAAGTTATGCATTATC